>NZ_CM181101.1:525000-2622948 GCF_059115405.1 Sandaracinobacter sp. T42 | reverse complement strand
CAGCTGCATGCGGCCTTCGGTGAGCGCCTTGGACCATTCGATGATGGCAGCAAACGTCATCGGGCTTTCGCACAGGCCGGCGATCATGGTGTCGCGGCCGGCCTCGATCCGCTTGGCGATGGCGATCTCACCCTCGCGCGAGAGAAGTTCCACGGCGCCCATCTCGCGCAGGTACATGCGGACGGGATCGTCGGTGCGGTCCAGCTTTTCCTTGGGCGCGGCCGCAACCGGCGCGGGGCCGATGGCGTCGACCTCCACTTCCTCGACCGTCTCTTCCTCATCCGCCTCGGCTTCCTCGGCGGAGTCCTCGTTCTCGACGATGTTGATGCCCATGTCCGAGAGCGCCGACATCACATCCTCGATCTGCTCGGACGACATCTGGTCCTGCGGGAGGGCCGAATTCAGCTCGTCGTAGGTGATCCAGCCGCGCTTCTTCGCCTTTGCGATCAGGCGCTTCAGGGTCGCTTCGTTGAGGTCGATGACGGGCGCGCCATCGGCTTCCGTCTTTTCCGTCGCTTCGCCGTCGAAAGGAGCTTTCGCCATGCCAGTCCTACTGTTCCCGTGCTATGCGATTCTGGCGCGGAAAGCCGCATTGCCTTCCACGCCAAACTGGATTCCGCCCGGGGCGTCAGGCCCCGCCATTCTCAATCGCGAGCCTGCGAAGCCTCTCGTGCGCCTGCCGCTGCTGTGCGCGACGCTGCTCCTGCTGGAGGAAGGCATCCGCAAAGGCTTCGTCGCTTTCAAGGTTCCGGGGCTCGTCCGCTGACTGACGTATGTGGTGCGACTCGGTGACAGACGCAAGTGCAGCGGCCACCCTCGCGCGCAAAAGCGCAGGTGATTCCAAGTTTCGATAGAGCGGACTGTGTCCTGCAAGCAACTCTCCGGGGGGCTGATGGGCGATCAGCCTGTCGCGTGCCAGCATGTAACTCGGCGTTTCCAGCGGCAGTTCCGCCAGCGCCTCCACCAGATCATCCACCAGTTCCGGGTTCAGGCTGAGCGTTTTCAGCAGCATGGCGCAGGTCTGTTCCTGCCTGCCCGTCGCGGCCGCGCGGGTTTCCGGTCGGGCCGGTGGAATCGGGGCAGGACCCGGGGTCCATTTGCGGCGCTCACCAGCGCGCGGGCTGCCGGGCCCGCGATCCGGCCGTGCCGGACGCAGCAGGGCGTCGGCGCGGTCCAGCCATGTCCGCAGATAATCGCGACGGACATCCTGATCGGCGATCTCGTTCGCCAGCGCCTTCAGCCGCTGGCGGAATTCGGCCCGACGTTCGGGCGTGTCGAGCGGCGCGGCCTCGACCTCGCGTTCGAACAGGAAACGTTCGAGCGGCACGGCCGTTTCCAGCAGCGCCTCGACCGCGGGCTTGCCCCCGCTGCGAGCGAGATCGTCGGGATCCTGCCCTTTCGGCAGAAGAACGAGGCGCAGTGAGCGGCCCGGTCCGATCAGGGGCAGGGCCCGCGTCGCCGCGCGGGAAGCGGCCCGCAACCCCGCGCCGTCGCCGTCGAACGCCAGCAGGGGTTCCGGAACCAGCTTCCAGGCCAGCTGCATCTGCTCTTCCGTCAGCGCCGTGCCCAGCGGTGCGACCGCTTCCGCCACGCCCGCGCCGGCCAGGCCGACGACATCCATATAGCCTTCCACCACCAGCAACCTTCCGGATTTCCGGGCGGCCGGCGCGGCGCGATGGAAATTGTAGAGCAGCCGCCCCTTGTGGAAGACCGGGCCTTCGGGCGAGTTCAGATATTTGGGCTCGCCATCGCCCAGAATGCGGCCGCCGAAGCCCACAGGCTTCCCGCGCGGATCGTGGATCGGGAACATCAGCCGGCCACGGAAGCGATCATAGCGGCGGCCTTCGGACTCCCCGGCGAGACCGGCTTCCAGCATCTGTTCCGAGCCGATGTCCGGGAAGGCTGCTTTCAGATGGCGGGAAAGCGCGTCTTTCGAATCGGGCGCAAATCCGATGCCGAATTGCGATTGCAGCGACGGCTTCACTTGCCGGCGTTCCAGATAGGCGCGGGCCGCCGCGCCGCCCGGCGTTGTCAATTGCTGGCGATACCAGTCGTCAGCGGCTGCGATCAGGTCGGTCAGCCCGGCCCGCTTTCGCGACTCCGGGCTTTCCGCGCGCATGTCCGGCACGGTCAGGCCCGCTTCAGCCGCCAGCGCCTTCACCGCATCCATGAAGGGCAGGCCATCCTGTTCCATCACGAAGCGGATCGCGTCTCCGTGCGCGCCGCAGCCGAAGCAGTGGTAGAAGCCCTTGTCCTCGTTCACATAGAAGCTGGGCGTCTTTTCATTGTGGAAAGGGCAGCAGCCCTTCAGTTCGCGGCCTGCCCGCGTCAGCTTTACCCGACGGCCGACGACCGCCGCCAGCCCGGTGCGGGCGCGGAGGTCGTCGAGGAAGTCGGGCGGCAAACTCATCTCAGGACAGCCTCATGTCAGGACAGCGCCGCTTTCACGAAACCGCTGGCCTTGGACATGTCGATCTGGCCCTGCAGCCGGGCCTTCACCAGCGCCATCACGGCGCCCATGTCCTTCACGCTGGTCGCGCCCGCTTCCTTGACCAGCGCCGCGACGGCGGCCTTCGCCTCCTCCTCGGACATCTGTTTCGGCAGGAAGCTTTCGATCACGTCCAGTTCCGCTTTTTCGGCGGCGGCGAGTTCGGGGCGGTTGCCCTTCTCGAACATCTCGATCGATTCGCGGCGCTGCTTGGCCATTTTTCCAAGCACTTCCATCACCAGCACATCGTCGTCGGCGGGCGCGCCGCCGGTGCGCGCCTCGATGTCGCGATTCTTGATCGCGGCCTGGATCAGCCGGATGGCCGCCACGCGCGTGCTGTCTTTCGCCTTCATGGATTCGACGAGGCCAGTCTTGATATCGTCCCGGATCATATCTCTCATGTCTCCTTGTGGCCCCACATAAGCGCGTGCACGGCATTGACCAACAGCGCGTGGCCCCCTATCGCGGCGCCTTAGCCCGAAACCTGTAATTCAAGGATCTGCCGATGGCCGACGACCCTTCCGCGCGCCAACCGTCCGGCGCGACCGGAGTCGTAGCCCTCGCCGATGGAACCCTGTTCTGGGGCCATGGCGCGGGGGCCGAAGGCGAAGCCGTGGGCGAACTGTGCTTCAACACGGCCATGACCGGCTATCAGGAAGTGATGACGGACCCCAGCTATGCCGGGCAGATCATCAACTTCACCTTTCCGCACATCGGCAATGTCGGCGCCAACGCCGAGGACATCGAAGCCATCAACCCCCATGCGCTGGGCTGCGTGATGGCCGAGCCGATCACCGGCCCATCCAGCTTTCGCGCCGACAAGCCGTTCGACCAGTGGCTGGCGGACTGGGGCCGGATCGGCGTGACGGGGGTGGACACCCGCGCGATCACCCGGCGCATCCGGAAACTGGGGGCGCCCAATGCCGTGATCGCGCACCGCAAGGA
This sequence comes from Sandaracinobacter sp. T42, assembly GCF_059115405.1. NCBI lineage: Bacteria > Pseudomonadati > Pseudomonadota > Alphaproteobacteria > Sphingomonadales > Sphingosinicellaceae > Sandaracinobacter > Sandaracinobacter sp. T42. The sequence goes on along the minus strand of NZ_CM181101.1, from coordinate 2,619,515 downwards.
TGGCGTGTTCGACGTGGACGCGCTGGTGGCGAAGGCGGCTGCGTGGAGCGGGCTGGAGGGCCTGGATCTGGCGAAGGAAGTGTCCTCCACCCAGAGCTGGACGTGGGATGAAGGCCCCTGGAAGCTGGGCGAGGGCTATCGGCCCGGGCACCTGCCGGCTGATGCGCCGCATGTGGTGGCGGTGGATTATGGCATCAAGCGCGCGATCCTCAGGCAGCTGGTGGATGCCGGTGCGCGGGTGACGGTGGTGCCCGCGACCGCGACATTCGAGGAGATCATGGCGCTGAACCCGGACGGCCTGTTCCTTTCGAACGGCCCCGGCGACCCGGCGGCGACGGGCATCTATGCGGTGCCGACCATCCGCAAGTGGCTGGAAACGAAGAAACCGCTTTTCGGTATCTGCCTTGGCCATCAGCTGCTTGGGATCGCCATCGGCGCGAAGACGGTGAAGATGCACCAGGGCCATCGCGGCGCCAACCACCCGGTGAAGCAGCTGTCGGACGGGAAGGTGGAGATCACCTCCATGAACCATGGCTTCACCGTGGATACGGAGACGCTGCCGGCGAATGCGCGGGCGACGCATGTGAGCCTGTTCGATCAGACGCTGTGCGGGCTGGAACTGACGGACCAGCCGGCGTTCAGTGTGCAGCACCACCCCGAAGCGAGCCCGGGACCGCAGGACAGCTATTATCTGTTCCGGCGGTTTGTGGACGGGTTGAGGAACGCAGCATGAGCGCGCCCGCAATCGACCCCGACAAACTCGCCGCCGAGATCGCGGCGGATGCCGATGTGCTGACAGCACTGGCAGAGAATGGTGATATCGCCACGCTCGTCCGGCCGATCGATCTGCACTTCAAGGGGCCGCAGGACGCCATCGAGGCGCTGGTGGAGGCGTCCGAGGCGCTTGGCTTCGAGTTCATCGAGTTCGGGGAATATGAGGACGGCGACATCGCCGCCGACTTCATCGTGGAAAGCACGGTGGAGGCAGACGTGATGGCCGCGCTGGTGAAGCGCGCGCTGGAAATCGAGATCACCCATGGCGTCGAATTCGACGGCTGGGGTTGCGAAGCACAAACCGGAAAAGCGAACTGATGCCCAGGCGAACCGATATCCAATCCATCCTCGTCATCGGCGCAGGGCCCATCATCATCGGGCAGGCCTGCGAGTTCGATTATTCCGGCACCCAGGCGGTGAAGGCGCTGAAGGGGGAGGGCTACCGCGTCATCCTCGTCAATTCCAACCCCGCCACCATCATGACCGACCCGGAGCTGGCGGACGCGACCTATATCGAGCCGATCACGCCGGACGTGGTCGCGCGCATCATCGAGAAGGAGCGCCCCGACGCGGTGCTGCCGACGATGGGCGGGCAGACGGCGCTGAACACCGCGCTGGCGCTGGCGAAGGACGGCACGCTGGATCGCTTCGGCGTGAAGCTGATCGGGGCCGATGCGAAGGCCATCGAAAAGGCCGAGGACCGGCTGAAGTTCCGCGACGCGATGGACAAGATCGGGCTGGAATCCCCCCGTTCCGGCGTTGCCCACACGCTGGACGAAGCGCTGCGCGAGCTGGAGCATGTGGGCCTGCCGGCCATCATCCGCCCCAGCTTCACCATGGGCGGCACCGGCGGCGGCATTGCCTACAACCGCGAAGAATTCATCCGAATCGTGCTGGGCGGGCTGGATGCCTCCCCCACGACCGAGGTGCTGATCGAGGAATCGGTGCTGGGCTGGAAGGAGTATGAGATGGAGGTGGTCCGCGACACGGCGGACAATGCCATCATCATCTGCTCCATCGAGAATATCGACCCGATGGGGACGCACACCGGCGATTCGATCACCGTGGCGCCGGCGCTGACGCTGACCGACAAGGAATATCAGATCATGCGCAACGCCAGCATCGCGGTGCTGCGCGAGATCGGGGTGGAGACCGGAGGATCGAACGTGCAGTTCGCGGTGAACCCGGAAGACGGCCGGCTGGTGGTGATCGAGATGAACCCGCGCGTCAGCCGTTCTTCCGCGTTGGCTTCGAAGGCGACGGGCTTCCCCATTGCCAAGGTCGCGGCGCTGCTGGCGGTGGGCTACACGCTGGACGAGATCCGTAACGACATCACCGGTGTGACGCCGGCGAGCTTCGAGCCGACGATCGACTATGTGGTGACGAAGATTCCGCGCTTCGCCTTCGAGAAGTTCAAGGGCTCGGACTCGACGCTGGGGACCAGCATGAAGTCCGTCGGCGAAGTGATGGCGATCGGGCGCAATATCCATGAATCGCTGCAGAAGGCGCTGCGGGGCCTTGAAACGGGCCTGACCGGGCTGGACGAGCCCGAGGGGCTGGCGAATGCATCGAAGGGCGAAATCCTGGCGGCGCTGGGTCGGCGCGTGCCGGATCGTCTGCTGATCGCGGCCCATGCGCTGCGGGTGGGAATCGTGCCCGCCGAAGTTTCCCGCGTATCCCATTACGATCCATGGTTCGTGGCGCGGCTGGCCGAGATCATCGAGGCCGAGGCGCGTGTGCGCGAATCCGGCCTGCCTGCGGATGCGCAGGGCCTGCGGGCGCTGAAGGCGATGGGCTTTTCCGATGCGCGTCTGGCGAAGCTGGCGGGGATCCCCGAAGCCAATGTCCGCGCGAAGCGGCACAAGCTGGGTGTGCGCCCGGTGATGAAGCGGATCGACACCTGCGCCGCCGAGTTCGAGGCGCTGACGCCCTACATGTATTCCACCTATGGCGGCACCGAGTGCGAGGCGCGCCCGAGCGACCGCACCAAGGTGGTGATCCTGGGGGGCGGGCCGAACCGGATCGGGCAGGGGATCGAGTTCGACTACTGCTGCTGCCATGCCGCCTTCGCGCTTGGGCCGGTGGAGAAGGGCGGCGCCGGGTTCGAAACCGTGATGGTGAACTGCAACCCGGAAACCGTCTCCACCGATTATGATACCTCCGACCGGCTCTATTTCGAGCCGCTGACGGCGGAAGACGTGCTGGAGCTGCTGCATATCGAGCAGAAGAACGGCACCCTGCTGGGCGTGATCGTGCAGTTCGGCGGGCAGACGCCGCTGAAGCTGGCGCGCCCGCTGGAGGCGGCCGGAATCCCGATCCTGGGCACCTCACCGGACGCCATCGACCTTGCCGAGGACCGTGAGCGGTTCGCGGCGCTGGTGGACCGGCTGGGGCTGAAACAGCCAGCCGGCGGCATCGCGCGCAGCCGGGAAGAGGCGGTCGCGGTGGCCGAGCGCATCGGTTACCCGGTGCTGATGCGGCCTTCCTATGTGCTGGGCGGCCGGGCGATGGAGATCGTGGAGAGCACCGCCAATCTGGAAACCTATATCGAGACGGCCGTGAAGGTGTCTGGCGACAGCCCGGTACTGATCGACCGCTATCTGCGCGACGCGATCGAAGTGGACGTGGACGCGCTGTGCGATGGCGAGACCGTGCATGTGGCCGGCGTGATGCAGCACATCGAGGAAGCCGGCGTCCATTCTGGCGATTCGGCCTGTTCCCTGCCGCCGCACAGCCTGCCGGCGGAGATCGTGGCCGAGATCGAGCGGCAGGCCGATGTGCTGGCGCGCGCGCTGGGCGTGCGCGGGCTGATGAACGTGCAGTTCGCGGTGAAGGATGGTGAGGTTTACCTGATCGAGGTGAATCCGCGCGCCAGCCGCACCGTGCCTTTTGTCGCCAAGGCGCAGGGGCGCCCCTATGCGAAGATCGCCGCGCGCGTGATGGCAGGTGAAAAGCTGTCCGGCTTCGAGCTGGAGCCGATGGGGCGCGGCCATATCGCGGTGAAGGAAGCCGTGTTCCCCTTCGCCCGTTTCCCCGGAAGCGATCCGGTGCTGAGCCCCGAGATGAAATCGACCGGCGAGGTGATGGGGATCGACAGCGATTTCGCCATGGCCTTCGCCAAGAGTCAGCTTGCCGCGGGCACACATCTTCCGATGCAGGGGCGCGTTTTCATCTCGGTGAAGGACAGCGACAAGCCGTTGGTGCTGGAGGCCGCCAAGGGCCTTGCCGCCATGGGGTTCGAGCTGGTGGCGACGCGTGGCACGGCCAGGTGGCTTGCCCATCAGGGTGTTGCCGTGTCCGTGGTGAACAAGGTGCTGGAAGGCCAGCCCCATATCGTGGATTCGATCACCGACGGCACGATTGCCATGGTGTTCAATACCACAGAGGGCGTGCAGAGCCTGAAGGATTCGGAAACGATCCGCACGGCCGCCTGGACGCAGAAGGTGCCGATCTTCACCACCGCAGCCACGTCGGTTGCATCCGTGAAGGCGATTGCGGCCCTGAAGGCGCGGGAGATCGAGGTGAAACCGTTGCAGGCGCATCACGCCGCCTGAACGCTTCGGGTGCTCGCACTTGCGGAAATGCTGCGCGCTCCCTAATGTTGATCCCGATTTCGGCGATTGCGCAGCCTTCCGAACGGTTCGGCGAATCAGAACGGTGCCCATCAGGCACCGGTCCCGCCCTCCGTCGGAATCCGTCCTTTTCCAGTGAGAGTCTGACACACGCATGGCAACGATAGACAAGGTTCCGATGCTGGCCGAGGGCCACGAGATGCTCCAGAAGCAACTCAAGCATCTGAAAGAAGTCGAGCGGCCCGAGAATGTCGAGGCGATCGAGGAAGCCCGCGCCCATGGCGACCTTTCGGAGAACGCCGAATATCATGCCGCGAAGGAGCGGCAGGGCCAGATCGAAGCGCAGATCGCCGACATGGAAGACAAGCTGGCGCGCGCGGTCGTGATCGATCCCACCGCCCTGTCTGGCGACAAGGTGGTGTTCGGCGCCACCGTCCGCCTGCTTGACGAGGACGACAAGCCCATCACCTACCAGATCGTGGGCGAGCTGGAAGCGGACGCCAAGCGCGGCCGGATCAGCTACAATTCCCCTGTTGGCCGCGCGCTTATCGGCCGCAGGCTGGGCGAGGAAGTGGAAGTGGTCACGCCGTCGGGTGACCGCAGCTACCTGATCGACGCGGTCGACTTCCGCTAGGCGCCGGGTCTTTGGCTGGGGGGGCTATCGATCCGGCGGAGCAGCCGGACACGTCCGGTCTGCCGGTTCGCGGAGGCCCCGTTCCCTGGGCGACACGGATCATCCTGATCGTCTGCGTCGGGATCGAACTGCTGAACCTGCTGATGGGCGAAGGCTTCGCCCGGACGATCGCCTACATGGGCGGGCTGGTGCCGGCCCGCATCACCGGTGATGTGCTGGGCCTGCCCGAAAGCCCGGTTCCAGCGCCGCTGACGTTCCTGACCCATATGTTCCTGCACGGCGGGCCGGTTCATCTGGCGATGAACATGGTGTTCCTGGCCTGGGTGGGGCGGCAGGTCGAGGTGTTTGCGGGCACCTGGCGTTTCCTTCTTCTTTTCCTGGCGGGCGGCATCGCCGGCGGCGCGATGCAGGTGGCCTTCACGCCCGGATCCATCGTGCCCGTCATCGGCGCGTCCGGGGCGATTTCGGCAGTATTCGCCGCCTATGCCCTGCTGTTCGCCCGATCCGGCGAGGATCCCGCCAGCTTCTTCGGCTTCCACATCTCCGGCGAAACGGTCCGCGCGCTCAGATATGCGGCGCTTTGGGTGGGGCTGCAGTTGCTGACCGCCGTGGCCTTCAATACGCCCGGGCAATCCGGCATCGCGATCTGGGCGCACATCGGCGGCTTCCTTGCGGGGCTGCTGCTGGGTCCCATCCTGAAGCGCCCGGCCTGAAGCGCCCGGCCTGAGCCGGCCAGCCTGAACCTGTAAGCCTGAAACAGAAAAGCCCCGGCGCCTTGGCGCCGGGGCTTTCGGTTCGTGCGTCAGGCGGTGGCGCTTCAGGCGCCCGCCTTGCCCATTTCCTTGTCCAGATTGTCGACAATCGCCTGGAAGAACATCTCGGTCGTCATCCAGGCCTGATCCGGGCCGATCAGAAGGGCGAGGTCCTTCGTCATCTTCCCTTCCTCGACCGTCTGGATGCAGACGCGCTCCAGCGTTTCGGCAAAGGCCGTCACTTCGGGCGTGTCGTCCAGCTTGCCGCGATGCTTCAGACCGCCGGTCCAGGCGAAGATGGAGGCGATCGGGTTGGTGCTGGTCTGCTTGCCCTGCTGGTGCTGGCGATAGTGCCGCGTGACGGTGCCGTGGGCCGCTTCGGCTTCCACTGTCTTGCCGTCGGGCGTCAACAGAACCGAGGTCATCAGGCCGAGGCTGCCGAAGCCCTGGGCCACCATGTCGGATTGCACGTCGCCGTCGTAGTTCTTGCAGGCCCAGATGAACTTGCCGCTCCACTTCAGGGCGGAAGCGACGAGATCGTCGATCAGGCGATGCTCATAGACGATGCCGAGCTTCTGGTACTGGGCCTTGAAGTCCTTGTCGTAGACTTCCTGGAACAGGTCCTTGAAGCGGCCGTCATAGGCCTTCAGGATCGTGTTCTTGGTGGACAGATAGACCGGCCATTCGCGGATCAGGCCATAATTCAGGCACGAACGGGCGAAATCGCGGATCGAATCGTCGAGGTTGTACATCCCCATGGCGACACCGGAGGAGGGGAACTGGAACACCTCGTGTTCGATCTCGTCCTTGCCGTCCTCGCTGACCCACTTCATCGTCAGCTTGCCGGCACCCGGCACGCGGAAGTCTGTCGCGCGGTACTGGTCGCCGAAGGCATGGCGACCGACGACGATCGGATCCGTCCAGCCCGGCACCAGCCGGGGAACGTTGGAAATGACGATGGGCTCGCGGAAGACCACGCCGCCCAGGATGTTGCGGATGGTGCCGTTGGGCGACTTCCACATCCGCTTCAGGCCGAACTCCTCCACCCGCGCCTCGTCGGGCGTGATGGTGGCGCATTTCACGCCGACGCCATGTTCCCGGATCGCGTTCGCCGCTTCGACGGTGACCCGGTCCTCGGTGCGATCCCGCTCCTCGATCCCGAGGTCGTAGTAGCGAAGGTCGACGTCCAGATATGGCAGGATCAGCTTTTCGCGGATCCACTGCCAGATGATGCGGGTCATCTCGTCGCCGTCGAGTTCGACGACAGGGCCCTTCACCTTGATCTTGCTCATGCCACCTCGGTCTGTGCGCTTGGATTGTTGCGCCGTCCCTTAAGGAAGGGAAAGGGCGGCGGCAAGCGCGTGCGTATCCGGAAGCCATTCGACATAGGTCGTGGTGTCCGGCCCGGCAAAGCCGGTCGTGACGACATGTTCCAGCAGCGCAACGAACGGGCGCCAGAAATCGCCGTCGCCCAGCAGCCAGACGGGTTTCGAATGCAGGCGCAGGTTCCGCCACGACAGCACCTCGACCAGTTCGTCGAGCGTACCGAGCCCGCCCGGCAGCGCGAGAACCGCATCGGCATGGTCGAACATCAGGTGCTTGCGCGTGTGCAGGCTGTCGACGACGATCATGTCGCGGCACGATGGTTCCGCGACTTCCCAATCTTTCAGGAAGCGGGGAATCACCCCTTCGACCCGCCCGCCCCCGGCGATGGCGGCCCGCCCGCATTCGCCCATCAGCCCCAGCGCACCGCCCCCGTAGACGAGGCCGACACCCCGGCTGGCGAGCAGCGCGCCGACATCCGCCGCAAGGGCCGCATGGCGTGGATCGACCCCGCTGCGCGAGCCGCAGAACACGAGGACGGATCGGATCGGACCGCGGGCGAGGGGCGGCGAAGGCGAATCGAGAGGGTGGCTGGACATGCCCCGCCCCTAGCACTGCGCGCGGTGCGCCAACATTGCCCATTGCTTAGCCTGCCCCCCCGTGGCTAAAGGCCCCGGAATCCAGTTCATAGAAATCCATTTCAGGGACAGGGCATGGCAACTCATACAGAAGCCGCGACGGAAGGCCCCGACGCCGTTCGCCGCCGGGACTTCATCTACGTGGCGACGGGCGCCTTCGCGGGCGTTGGTGCTGCGACGGTCGCGTGGCCGTTGGTCAATCAGATGAATCCCTCTGCCGACGTTCGCGCGCTGGCGACGGTGGAAGTCGATCTTTCGCCGATCCAGCCGGGGCAGGCGATCAAGACGATCTGGCAATCCAAGCCGGTGTTCGTGCGCAACCTGACGGCCGCCGAACAGGAGCAGGCCCGCAAGGTTCCGCTGTCCGAGCTGCGCGATCCGCAGACCCTGGACGACCGAACCAAGGCCGAACACCGCAACTGGCTGATCACGCTGGGGGTCTGCACCCACCTGGGCTGCGTGCCGCTGGGCGCGGCCGAAGGCGAGAACAAGGGCGACTATGGCGGCTATTTCTGCCCGTGCCACGGTTCGCACTATGATACCGCCGGCCGCATCCGCCGGGGCCCCGCGCCGACGAATCTGGTCGTGCCGGATTATGCCTTCAAGTCCCCCACGCTGATCGAGATCGGATGATCCCATGAGCTTTCCCTGGGCCAATCATTACGAACCCAAGCATCCGCTGATGCAGTGGGTCGACCAGCGGCTTCCCCTGCCGCGCCTGGTCTACAATGCGGTTGGTGCCGGCTATCCGGTGCCCCGCAACATCAACTATTTCTACAACTTCGGCGTTCTCGCCGGGGTTGCCCTGATGGTGCAGATCATCACCGGCATCGTGCTTGCCATGCACTTTTCCGCGCACACGTCGACCGCGTTCGATTCGGTCGAGCACATCATGCGCAACGTGAACAGCGGCTGGCTGATCCGCTACATGCACATGAACGGCGCCAGCTTCTTCTTCATCGTGGTCTATTTCCACATCTTCCGCGGCCTCTACTACGGAAGCTACAAGAGCCCGCGCGAAGTCGTCTGGATGCTGGGCGTCGTCATCTTCCTGCTGATGATGGCCACCGCCTTCATGGGCTATGTTCTGCCCTGGGGGCAGATGAGCTTCTGGGGCGCGCAGGTGATCACCTCGCTGTTCTCGGCCATTCCGCTGGTCGGTGAAGCGATCCGCACCTGGCTCGTCGGCGGCTTCGCCCCCGACAATGCCACGCTGACCCGCTTCTTCTCGCTGCACTATCTGCTGCCCTTCGTGATCCTGGGCGTTGTGATCCTGAAGATCTGGGCGCTGCACATCCCGGGCTCCACCAACCCGACGGGTGTCGAGGTGCAGGGCCCGCAGGACACGCTGCCCTTCCACCCCTATTTCACCGCGAAGGACTTCTTCGGGATCTGCATCTATCTGCTGTTCTTTGCGGCCTTCGTGTTCTTCATGCCGAACGCGATGGGTCACCCGGACAACTACATCCCGGCGAACCCGCTTTCCACGCCGGCGCACATCGTGCCTGAATGGTATTTCTGGCCTTTCTACGCCATCCTGCGCGCCTTCACGATCAACTTCCTGTGGATCCCGGCGAAGCTGTGGGGCGTGATCGCGATGTTCGCTTCCATCCTGCTGCTGTTCTTCCTGCCCTGGCTTGACAGCAGCCGCGTGAAGTCGACGGCCTATCGCCCGATGTACAGGATCTGGTTCTGGGTTCTCGTGATCGACGTGCTGGTTCTCGCCTACTGCGGTGGCGCGCCGGCTGAAGAGCCCTATGTGCGGATCAGCCAGATCGCGGCCGCCTACTATTTCGCCCACTTCCTGATCATCCTGCCGATCCTCTCCTTCATCGAAAAGCCGCTGCCGCTGCCCAACAGCATCGCGGAAAGCGTTTTCGCGAAGGCTGCGGCCAAGGGTGGTGCGCATGCCCCGGCATCTGCCGAGGCCGCTGCGGCGCCTGCTGAATAAGGGGTCAATCCACCATGGTTCGTTTCTTCGGTTTCGGTGCCGGCCTCATCTTCGTGATCGCCCTGCTCGTGGCAGCCCTGCTGCCGCGGGAGGACGTGCCGGCCGACCCCATCAAGGCCATCCACCTCAATGCCCGTTCGGCGCATTGGCAGCACGACGGCCCGCTGGGCATGGGTGTGTTCGGCACCTATGATCGTGCCCAGCTCCAGCGTGGCTTCCAGGTCTACAAGGAAGTCTGCTCGGCCTGCCACGGCCTGCGGCTTGTCGCCTTCCGCAACCTTTCGGAAATCGGCTTTTCCGCCGCCGAGGTGAAGGCGCTGGCAAAGGCCAAGGAAGTCCCGTCGATCAATTCGCAAACGGGCGAGGCTTCCACACGCCCGGCCCTGCCGTCTGACCACTGGCCCAACCCGTTCCCGAACGAGACGGCCGCGCGCGCTGCGAACAACAATGCGCTGCCGCCCGACCTCAGCCTGATCATCAAGGCACGCCCGAATGGTCAGCGCTATGTCTACTCGCTGCTGACCGGATACGGAAAGGAGCCGCCCAAGGGCTTCGACGTGCCGCAGGGGCTGCATTTCAATCCCTATTTCCATTCGGTGAACATCGCGATGGCCAAGCCGCTGAACGACGGCCAGGTCAGCTATGCGGACGGCACCAACGCCAGCGTCGAGCAGATGTCGAAGGACGTCGTCGCCTTCCTACGCTGGACGTCCGAGCCGGAACTGGAAACGCGCCGCCAGGTCGGTGTCGCCGCGATCATCTTCATCGGCCTCCTCTCTGTGCTGGCCTTCCTCACCTATCGTCGGGTGTGGGCGGGCGTGACGCACTGAGCCGGCCGACGATCCGGAACTTGGGAAGGGCGGGGGAAACCCCGCCCTTCTTTCGTTTGGGCTTTGTTCTGAAAGGCGGGCCAGCCGCGATACCAAAAGTCGTGGCCCCGTCAGGCAGGTGGCCGTTTCGCCGCACTGGCGCCGTGGCCGGTGGACGCCTAGATGCGGCGGATGGCAGACCAATCGACACTCGCCGGACGTCTCACCCGCTTTGCAAAGGTCGGTGCGAACCTGGGCGGATTCGCCGCCGGGGCGGCAGTTGCCCGCGCGGGCGGGCGTTCGCTGGATGATCCGCGCAACGCGGCGGAACTGAAGCGGGTTCTGGGGGAACTGAAGGGCCCGCTGATGAAGCTGGCCCAGATCCTGGGCAACATTCCCGATGCCGTGCCGCCTGAATTCGCGCGCGAACTGGCCGAACTGCAGGCGAATGCGCCGCCGATGGGGCAGGGGTTCGTCCGTCGGCGCATGGCCGGTGAACTGGGGGCTGACTGGCGCAGCCGGTTCGCGGATTTCTCGCCGGAAGCGGTATCGGCCGCCTCGCTCGGGCAGGTGCACAGGGCGACGCTTCCATCCGGCGAAACCGTCGCCGTGAAGTTGCAGTATCCCGACATGGCCTCGGCCGTAGAGGCGGATCTGGGGCAGCTGGATCTGCTGCTGTCGCTTTTTCGCCGGGTCGATGGCTCGATCGACACCAGCCAGATCCGTGACGAACTGGCGGCGCGTCTGCGCGAGGAACTGGATTACACGCGGGAACTCAAGCATCTGCGGCTGTATCGGCACCTGCTGCAGGGGGAAGGGCATGCGAATGTTCCGAAGCCCTTTGCGGCGCTTTCGACCGCTCGCCTGCTGACGATGGAATGGCTGGAAGGCAGCCGCCTTCTGGATTGGAAGGACGCCCCGGCCGCCGTCCGCAACAGGATTGCAGAGGCGCTGTTCCTGGCCTGGTACCGGCCATTCTATCGGTTCGGGGTGATTCACGGCGATCCGCACCTTGGCAACTACACGGTCGCCACCGCCGATGCCGAAGCGGCCGTGGTGAACCTGCTGGATTTCGGCTGTGTGCGCATCTTTCCGCCGCGCTTCATCGAGGGCGTCAACGAACTCTATGCCGCCATCGAATCCGGCAACGACCGGCGCGCCGCGGAGGCGTTCGAATTGTGGGGTTTCCAGGGCCTGACGGCGGATATTCGCGATGTCCTGCTTGTCTGGGCCCGGTTCCTCTATGGCCCGCTGCTGGATGACCGCGTCCGCCCGATCGATCTGGACGGCCGGCCCGGCGAATATGGTCGCGCCACGGCGCAGCTTGTGCACCGGGAATTGAAGAAGCTGGGAACCGTGACGATCCCTGCCGAGTTCGTGTTCATGGACAGGGCTGCCATCGGGCTGGGTGGCGTGTTCATCCAGCTGGGCGCGGAACTGAACTGGCACCGGCTTTTCAGGGGCCTGATGGACGACTTCGACGTGAACGCCGTTTCGGACCGGCAGGCGCAGGCCCTGGCCCATGCCGGGCTTTGAAGCCTGAAAGCAGGGCTTTCCGCTCGCCTATCAGTAGCGCTATTGTTATCAGATGTGCGCGGCCCCTATGGCCGCTTCACCGGCCACAAGAGGGAGAACAATGGCTGATATCGACAATGGGTGGGAATCTGCCGCAGCCGACAACCGCACCGTCTATTCCGGGTTTCTGGGGCTGACGAAGTGGGCGGTCATCCTGATTGCAATCGTGCTGATCGGAATGGCCATCTTCCTCGCCTGAGCCTGACCGGGCGGTTTCCTTCACTACCGCGCAGGGGGAGCGCATGAAGATTGCAGTGCTGGCCGAAACGGCCGCAGGGGAAAAGCGTGTCTCTGCCACCCCTGAAACGGTAAGGAAGTATCTGTCCCTTGGCGCGACAGTCGCGGTGGAAGCCGGGGCAGGTGCAGGCGCCAACATCCCGGACGCGGCCTTTGCCGAGGCGGGCGCGACGGTTGGTTCTCGAGCCGAGACCCTGTCCGGCGCGCGGATCGTTCTGGGCGTGCAGGGGCCGGATCCGTCTGGCCTGCCATCCGGCGCCGTGCTGGCCGCCAGCCTCAATCCGCACCAGTCCAGAGATCGGCTTTCTGCCTATGCGGCCGCTGGCATTGATGCGCTGGCGATGGAATTCATGCCGCGCATCACCCGTGCGCAATCGATGGACATATTGTCGTCCCAGGCGAACCTTGCCGGTTACAAGGCGGTTATCGACGCGGCGGAAGCCTATGGGCGTGCCTTCCCGATGATGATGACGGCGGCCGGCACCATTTCGGCAGCGCGGGCCTTCATCATGGGGGTGGGCGTGGCCGGCTTGCAGGCCATCGCCACGGCGCGGCGGCTGGGCGCGGTGGTGTCCGCGACGGACGTGCGGCTGGCGACGAAGGAGCAGATCCTGTCTCTGGGTGGCAAGCCTGTCTTCATCGAGGACGAGGAGACGAAGGCAGCCGAGACGGCCGGCGGCTATGCGAAGGAAATGTCGGACGCCTACAAGGCGAAGCAGGCGGCGCTGGTGAGCGAGACCATCGCCAAACAGGATATCGTTATCACCACCGCCCTGATCCCCGGCCGTCCCGCGCCGCGGCTGGTGACGGCCGCGCAGGTCGCCACGATGAAGCCGGGATCGGTGATCGTGGACATGAGCGTGGTGCAGGGCGGCAATGTGGAAGGCTCGCGCGCTGACGAGCGGGTGGTGACCGACAATGGCGTCATCATCCTGGGCTTTTCCAACTACCCCAGCCGTCTGGCGGCGGACGCTTCCGCCCTGTTCGCGCGCAACCTGCTGACCTTCGTGACCACCTTCTGGGACAAGGATGCGAAGGCGCTGGTGCTGCCTGACGACGATGAAATCGTGAAAGCCATCAAGGTGACCGGGGGCGGCCAGATCGTCCACCCCGGCCTTCAGGGCTGAGGAGGCCGACCATGGACTTCATCTCCATCCTCTCCATCTTCGTGCTGGCCTGCTTCGTGGGCTATTATGTCGTGTGGTCCGTGACGCCGGCGCTGCATACGCCGCTGATGGCCGTTACCAACGCCATTTCCTCCGTCATCATCGTGGGGGCTCTGATCGCGGCTGCGGCCGCCGGTTCAGCCGTGGCCAAGTGGCTGGGTCTGCTGGCGGTGGTGCTGGCATCCGTGAACATCTTCGGGGGCTTCGCCGTCACCGAACGGATGCTCGCCATGTACAAGAAGAAGGAAAAGAAGGGCTGATGGAACACGCAAGCTCCACACCCGATCTCGGGCATCTTGCGGGCACGCCCGCCTGGGCCATGTTCGCCTATCTTGTATCGGGCGTGCTCTTCATCCTCGCGCTGCGCGGGCTGTCCTCGCCGGAATCCAGCCGGGCGGGCAACCGCTATGGCATGGCGGGGATGCTGATCGCCGTTGTCACCACGCTGCTGACCCACAGCCTGGCGAACATCGCGGAGATCGGCATCGCCATCGCGATCGGCGGGGCCATCGGCTATGTCGTCGCGCAAAGGATCGCCATGACGGCGATGCCGCAACTGGTGGCGGCGTTCCACTCCCTTGTCGGCCTGGCCGCCGTGCTGGTGGGGGTTGCGGCATTCCTGAACCCGGAAGCCTTCGGGATTCTCGACGCTGCCGGCGAGATCTTCAAGGGCAGCCGCATCGAGCTGGGGCTTGGCGTTGCGATTGGGGCCATCACCTTCTCCGGCTCGGTCATCGCATTCCTGAAACTGAACGGCAACATGTCGGGCGCGCCGATCCTGCTGCCGGGGCGGCATGTGCTGAACCTGGGTGTGCTGGCCGGCATATTGGTGCTGGTCGCGATGTTCGGGCGGCAAACGCCTGAGCTGTTCTGGGCGATCCTGATCCTCAGCTTCGCGATCGGCTTCTTGCTGATCATCCCGATCGGCGGGGCGGACATGCCCGTGGTCGTGTCCATGCTGAACAGCTATTCCGGCTGGGCGGCAGCGGCGATGGGCTTCACGCTGCAGAACACGGCGATGATCATCACCGGGGCGCTTGTCGGTTCCTCAGGCGCGATCCTTTCCTATATCATGTGTAAGGCGATGAACCGCAGCTTCATCTCGGTTATCGCGGGTGGATTCGGGGCGGAGGCTTCGGCTGGCGGGGCTGCCGCCAAGACGGACCGTCCCTGGAAGCGCGGGAGCGCCGACGATGCGGCCTTCATCATGAAGAATGCCGAAAAGATCATCATCGTCCCCGGATACGGCATGGCGGTTTCCCAGGCGCAGCATACGCTTCGCGAGATGGCCGATACGCTGAAGAAGGAAGGGGTGGAGGTGAAATACGCCATCCACCCGGTTGCGGGCCGGATGCCGGGGCACATGAACGTGCTGCTGGCGGAGGCGAATGTGCCTTACGACGAGGTGTTCGAGCTGGAGGACATCAACAGCGAGTTCGCGCAGGCCGATGTCGCCTTCGTGATCGGGGCAAACGACGTGACCAACCCAGCCGCGCAGACGGACAAGACAAGCCCCATCTATGGCATGCCCGTGCTGGAGGTGTGGAAGGCGAAGACCGTGCTGTTCGTGAAGCGCTCCATGGGCGGCGTCGGCTATGCCGGGGTCGACAATGACGTGTTCTACATGGACAACACGATGATGCTGCTGGGCGATGCCAAGAAGATGACGGACGAAATCGTGAAGGCGCTGGCGCACTAGCGAAGGTGGCCGCGTGCTGGTGCATAGCGCCAGCGCGCGGACTGGCCGCCGCGATCGCGGCCCGCCCTTGAGCCCTGTGCGCGCCCGCCCTACAGCGCGGGCAACACCGTCCAGGGACCGTCGCGCGTGAAGCACCCAATCCTCATCGCCGTCATGCTTGCGCTGGCTCCCCCAGCCTTTGCGCAGGGCGCGAAGACCTCCTCGCCGATCGATACCGATGTCGCCGACCTGAAGCCCGGGCAGTTCATCTGGAACGGAGATCTCGCGCCTGAGGGGCCGATGACGGTGATCGTTCATATCCCCACCCAGCGGGCCTATGTCTATCGCAACGGCATCCGCATCGGCGTGACCACCGTTTCCACCGGAAAGGCCGGGCACAAGACGCCCACTGGCATCTTCACGATCCTGCAGAAGAACAAGGATCACAAATCCAATCTCTATGACAGCGCGCCCATGCCTTACATGCAGCGGCTGACATGGGACGGGATCGCCCTGCACGCCGGTAATCTGCCGGGCTATCCGGCGAGCCATGGTTGCATCCGCATGCCGATGGAGTTTTCCAGGCTGCTGTTCGAAGCCTCGTCCATGGGGATGACCGTGGTGGTGACGGACCGGCAGGTGACGCCCGAAGTGGCGGATACAAACGCCTTCCTGGCACCCGTGACACCCAAGGGCGAACCGGACGATCCCGCCCAGCGGCGGCTGAGCAAGGAAGAGAACTGGCGCTGGACGCCGGAGAAGGCGCCGTCAGGCCCCGTCACCATCGTACTTTCGACCGACAATGAGCGGGTGATCATTTTCCGGAACGGGGTGGAAATCGGACGCAGCAAGGTGAAGATCGCGGACGGATTCGAGATCGGAACCCGTGCCTTGCAGTATGCCGGCACCAACCCGGACGGCACCAGCCGCTGGATCTACATCCCGCTGCCCGGTTACGAGCCCAGCAAAGGGCAGGTCGACGAACGCACCGCGATGCAATCGATCAGCCTGCCGGAGGATTTCAACCGCCTCGTCCGGTCGGTGATCGGGCCTGGCACCACGGTTCTGGCAACGCATGGCGGGCTGAAGGGCGGGGCGGCCGGAAAATCTACGACCGTGATTGCCACCGATCCCTGATTCCTCCCCAAATGGCCAGCCTCATGGCTTGACCGGGATCAAGGCCGCCGTCGGTCCGGGGCGCACTATCCCGGCAACAAGATCGGGAGAGGCAGGATATGGCGACGCAGGTGAAGGAACGGCCCGCAGGTTCGGCGGCGGTTGCGGATTTCGACGTGCTGATCGTGGGCGCCGGCATTTCCGGCATCGGTGCGGCCTGGCACCTGCAGAAGCAGGCGCCGGACCGCAGCTTTGTCATCCTTGAAGCCAAGCATACGTTCGGCGGCACTTGGGAAACGCACAAATATCCCGGAATCCGTTCGGATTCCGACCTCTACACCTTCGGCTACCGCTTCAAACCGTGGATCGGCCCGCCGATCGCTTCTGCCGCCGAGATCCTGAAATACATGGGCGAGGTGATCAGCGACAACGCCATCGACCGGCATATCCGCTATGGCCACCGGATCGAGCGCGCGAGCTGGTCGGATGCGGACCGTCGCTGGACCGTAAGCGGCACCGCTGATGGCAAGCCGTTCACCGTGACGGCCAACTTCCTGTGGATGTGCCAGGGTTATTACCGGCATGAGAAGGGGTACACGCCCGAGTGGCCCGGCATGGACAGTTTCAAGGGCCCCATCATTCATCCCCAGACATGGCCGGAAAACCTCGACCTGAAGGGTAAGAAGGTGGTGGTGATCGGTTCCGGCGCGACCGCTGCGACGCTGGTGCCGGCCATTGCCGACAGCTGCGCCCATGTGACGCTGCTCCAGCGCTCGCCCACCTGGTTCTTCCCCAGCCCCAACGCCAATGAACTGGCGGATACACTGCGGCAGCTGGAGATCGACGAGACCTGGATCCACGAGATCGTGCGCCGGAAAATCCTGCATGACCATGGCGAAATGACCCGTCGGGCCATGGAGGAACCGGAAGGCGTGAAGGCGGAACTGCTGGAAGCGGCGCGGATGTACCTGCCGCCGGACTTCGACATCGCAAAGCACTTCACGCCAACCTACCGGCCATGGCAGCAGCGGGTCGCCTTCCTGCCGGACGGGGATCTGTTCCAGGGAATCGCTGCCGGCAAGGCGAGTGTGGTGACCGACCACATCGAGCGCTTCACGGAAAAGGGCATCCTGCTGAAATCCGGCGAAGAGCTTGAAGCCGATGTGATCATCACAGCGACAGGGTTCAACCTGTGCATCACCGGCGACATCGCGTTTGAGGTGAACGGCAAGCCCGTGAATTTCGCGGACACCGTCACCTATCGGGGCATGATGTTCACGGGCGTGCCCAACCTTGTGTGGGTGATGGGTTATTTCCGCGCGAGCTGGACGCTGCGCGTCGATCTGCTGGGCGACTTCGTGACGAAACTGCTGAATACCATGAAGGCTAAGGGCGTGACGCGGGTTGAAGTCGCGCTGAGGCCGGAAGACGAGGGCATGCCGTTGCTGCCCTGGATGGATCCGGACAATTTCAATCCCGGTTATCTGATGCGCGGCATGCACCTGCTGCCAAAGCGCGGCGACAAGCCGGAGTGGATGCACAACCAGGATTATTACGCCGAGCGGAATGAGATTCCGGCGATCGATCTGGAAGGGGCGGAGTTCCGCTACAGCTAGGGGCGGAAACCTTAACGGGCCCGACATTGTCGGGAATCCTTACATTTCCGAATGGAAATATGAGATCCGACACGTGTGCGGGCGAATGGCATGCTTCTTGCTGAAAATTGCGCGAATGCAATATT
The DNA here is from genome assembly GCF_059115405.1 of Sandaracinobacter sp. T42. Taxonomy (NCBI): domain Bacteria; kingdom Pseudomonadati; phylum Pseudomonadota; class Alphaproteobacteria; order Sphingomonadales; family Sphingosinicellaceae; genus Sandaracinobacter; species Sandaracinobacter sp. T42. Next base: position 2,601,549 of record NZ_CM181101.1, on the reverse strand, counting down.
AGGAAAGTATTGTTCATGTCCGTTCGTTCGACCGCCGGGCTCGTCGCGCTTTCACTGGCGGATGCCGCCCGCGCATCCGCCCAGGTTCCGCCTGATGCGGCCGCCTTTCCGATCCTGCTCCTTCTTGCGGCTGCGGGAAGCGGGATGGTGGTGTTCGCCATCCGGGAGCGTCAGCGGGAAGAAAGGCGGCAGGCGGCGCCTGTGCGCCTGAGGAAGTCGATCCGCCGCTACAACCAGCCCTGACAGGTCAGCCGCGGACGAAGCAGCCGAAGCCGGCGCGGACGACAACGCCGACCGTTTCCGGATCCAGATCGCGCTTCAGCAGATCCATCACCTGCCGTTGTGTCAGTTTGGACGGTGCCGTGTTGACCAGCTTCGAAACCCGCTGAAGGGATCGAAGCTGGCCGACGGAGAGTTCCTTGCCCATCGGTTCGGCCATGCAGCTGGCCATGGGTTCGTTCAGCCCGGCGTCCATCAGCGCAGATCTGACCTGCGCCTCCTTGGTGGTGGCGCAGGCGGAAACCAGGAAGATCGGCAGGATCGCGGTAAGGAGATGGCGCATCAGTCGCCATTAGTCCCTGTTCGGGCCCGCGCGCAATCCGCCGCCATCTGCCCCACGGCGCGCAGGGTTTCCGGATCGACATTGGTTCGGATGGCGTCGATCACATCACCCACGGGCATTTCGCGGATCGGCTGCTGCATGGCCCCGGCCGCGCGCTGCAACGACCTCAGCTGGCTGACAGACAGGTTGCGGCCGGCCTGGCGCGCCAGGCAGCGGGCATCGGCCTGCGTGAAGCCCACGTCCGTCAGCGCGGTGTTCACTTCATGCTGCTTGATCGCGGAGACGCATCCCGAAAGCCCGATTCCCATTGCCGTGATGACAGATACCGTCCGGAAACTCATTGCTGTGCCTTTCATTTGCCCGCTTCGGCTCTTAAGGCCGGCAGCGGAAAATGCACATGACTTCATTGCCGCCCGCAAGCCATTTCCGTCCCCTTCACCTGAAGATGATGATGGGTGCGCTCAATCTGGCCTGGTCGCGCGGCCTGTGCCAGCCGGTCGATCTCTGCCCCGAGCGGCTGCGCGCTATGGCGGAAAAGGACACGGGCCTTCAGCAGGATAGCCGGGATCGCGACCTGTTCGACTCCCAGCTTTCCGTGCTGTTGCCGGCGCTTCACGAGGAGGCGCGGCTGTCGGATTTCGGACGGCTGGTGTCGCATGGCTCGCTGCTGAAGGTGATGAAGGAGCGTCTCTGGCTGGAGGCCATCCTGGCCGAGCATCCCGAGATCGAACGGATCGAGCTGGCGCCTCCGCTGTTCGTCGTGGGGTCCATGCGTTCGGGAACCACGCGGATCCAGCGCCTTCTGGCAAGCGATCCCGGTTTCAATTCGCTGCGCCTGTTCGAGGCGCAGGCGCCGGTTCCGTCGCCCCGCAGCTTCCGGGCCCGGCGCATGGGCAAGGCCGACCCGCGCATCGCCCAATCAAGGCATATCCTGCGCCTGCTGGCGTCGATCAACCCGGCGATTCTTCAGGTCCACCCGACGGGGCCGATGGAAGTGGACGAGGAACTGGGCCTGCTCGACCAATCCCTTTCCAGTGCCATGATCGAGGCCCAGCGCCGGGTGCCGACATTCGCGCGCCATTGCGAGGCATCGGATCAGGTGCCGGCCTATCGCCGCCTGCGCCTGCTGCTGCAGTTGCGCACATGGTTTGAAGGGGCAGATCCGTCGAAACCCTATGTGCTGAAGACCCCCCAGCACATGCAGGACATTGCCGCCCTTCACACGGTGTTCCCCGATTCGCCGTTGCTGTTCCTGCACCGCGATCCGGTCCAGCTCGTCGCATCTGGCGCAAGCCTTGCCTGGAACCAGATGGTCATCCAGTCCGACGATGTGGATCCGCGATGGGTCGGGCAGGAATGGTTGCACAAGACGGCGCATCGCCTGTCCACTGTCGGGGTGGAACGGGGTCGGATACCCGCCAGCCTGCAGTTCGATCTCTTCTACGCTGATGTGAGTGCGGACTGGCGCAATGCGATTTCGCGCACTTATGCCTTTCTCGGACGCGAGCTGACGCCGGATATCCTGCGCGCGATGAGCGCCTATGTCGATCGCGCCGCGCGGCAGCATCGCTATGCCAGCCATCGCTACCGGCTGGAGGATTTCGGGCTTCTGCCGGGCGAGGTGCGCGAGCGCCTGTCGCATTGGGCTGTCGAGGCGGAACCGCTTGCGGCCTAGCTGGGCCGCTGTGGCGCTGTGCCTGATGCTGGCTGCCCCCGGCCATGCGGCGCCGCCGCTCGAGCTTGGCGGCATCGCAGTGCCCGCCTACGGGGTTGTGGGGCTGGATCTGGCCGGCGGCCGGATGGAAGCGGTGGCAGGCGCAGCAGCCTTCGGGGCGGATGGAAGGGCCGTTCGGCCATTCACCGCGGAAACGCCGGTCAGGATCGCATCGGTTTCAAAGCTGGTGGTGGCGCTTGCCCTGCACCGGCTGGCGGATTCCGGCCGTGTTGATCTCGATGCCGACGTGTCCCGCTATCTGGGCTGGCGGCTTCGCAATCCGGCCCATCCGCAGATCCCGATCACCATCCGTCAGATGATGCGGCACGAAAGCTCCCTGTCGGATGCCGGCGGCTATTTCGTCCCGCTCGGCCGCCGGCTGCGCGATCTGGCCGGTCCGTCCGGCTTTTCGGCGGCAGCGCCCGGCACCAGCTTCGACTATGCCAACCTGAACCAGGCCCTGCTGGGCGAGGTGATCGAGCAGGTGACGGGCGAACGCTTCGACAGGGCCGCGCGGTGGCTGGTTCTGGCGCCGCTGGGGATCGATGCCTGCTACAACTGGTCCGGCTGCTCGGCCGGTGCCGTGGCGGCCGGCGCCACTCTGTATCGAAAGGCTCCGTCTGAAGCGGGCCCCTGGGTTCCTGAGGGCCCCTGGATCGCCCAGATCGACGACCGGCGCCCCCCGGATATCTGCCCTGTGCGGATCGAGGATGGCGCCGCGTGCGACCTTGATGCCTATGTCCCGGGTGGCAACGGCGGATTGTTCAGTCCGCAAGGCGGTCTGCGCATCTCGCTCCAGGATCTCGCGCGGCTCGGCCTTGCGCTGCTGAGAGACGATTCCTTCCTGAAGCCGGAGACGCGTGCCAGCCTGTTCCGCGCCATCCCGGTAAAGACGCCAGGACATGGCGGGGAAACCGATCCCGGCCTGATGCAGTTCTGGTCGGCCGGTGGCTTTCACTGCCTGTCGGGGACGGGCCAGCCGGGAACGGATCAGCCGCTCAGCCCGGCTCCGCTGAAAGGGTGCGGGCATCTGGGGGATGCCTATGGGTTGAAATCCGCGCTGATCGTTGATCCGCAGGCCGGAACGGCGGTCGCCTGGGCCTTCACCGGCGTTTCGGCGCCGCCGCCAGAGGGTCAGCGGAGCCGCTTTTCCGCGCCCGAGGAAGCGCTGGCTGCCAAGGCCGGGCACTGGCTGACAAATCGGAAAGTCAATGAAAATTAACTGAATTTTGTCAATTTAACCGTCTTTCATGATTTCCGACCCCGGCTGCATTTGCGAAGATCCATGCAGGGGTCATGGAGGGCATGGCCTCTGGAAACAGGGGCATTCCATATGCGTATCATCCTTGCGGCCGTCGCTGCGGCCGCACTCGCCGTTCCGGCATCTGCGGCTGTCGTGACGTTCGAGAACATCAAGGGCACCTGGTCAAACCCGATCGGTGGGGAAGACATCAGCTATTTTGGCAACGGCACGGGCAACGCCCGGATCCGCTGGGGCGATGTCGATCACAATGATCCGAGATCCGGCTATGATTTCACGGCGATCTCGATTCCCGGCCTGACGGTGCTGCCGCCCAGCGGCTCGGCTGTCGCCAACATCGCCGAATTCCGCCACCAGAACTTCCCGATCGGCGCAGGGTCCGGCATTTCCGGTGTCACGCTCACCTTCAACACCGATGTGAAACTGGATGGCGCGTTCCTGAAGAATGTGAACTTCGTCTATAATTTCACCCACACGGAAACGCCGAATTCGGCGAACCCCTGTGCGTTTGGCGGTGCCAACAATCAGGGCGTGAACAGCAACGGTTGTGCAGACCAGGTGCTGGTCAATTTCAACAGCCAGTCCGACTTCTTCGAAATCGGCGGCCTGAAGTATGCGCTGGACGTTGTCGGCTTCCTGGTGGGCGGTGATCCGGCCACGGCCTTCCTCACCAGGGAAGAGAAGACGAACAAGGCCTATCTGCAAGGCCGGGTCGTGCTCTACAGCGAAGCGGTGGAAGGCGTGCCGGAACCCGCGACCTGGGCCATGCTGATCCTGGGCTTCGGCCTGATCGGCGCTGCGGCCCGCCGCCGCAACGGCCAGGCGATGGTCGCCAGCTGACCGGCAGGCGCTGAAGGCCGGGCGGCAACTGCCCGGCCTTCAGCGCCGCCGTTTCTTTGCCGGCGGGGGCGGCATCACCCGGCTCACCTTGATGCCCTGCCGTTCCAGATCCTCGATCAGGCTACCCTTGCCGGCCATGTGCCCGGCGCCCACGGCGATGAACAGCGGGCCGGCATCGGCTTTCATCTGTTTCGCGATCCAGTCCGCCCAGCGGGCGTTGCGATCCTCCACAAGCATGCGCCTCAGCATGGGCGAGCGCTCGAATTCGGCGTTCACCCGGCTGGCCAGCGCCTCGGTGTTTCCCAGGAGCCAGTCTCCGATCAGCAGCGACATCCGACCCTTCGAATTGTCCAGTTCCGACAGCGATGAAATCAGCAACAGTTGCTGGTCAGCCTCGGAAAGGGCATCGAAGTTGATCAGTTGCTCCTCGGCGGTTTCGAGTGGCGTGATCGGAATGCCCTTCATCCGGGCCCGTTCCGTCAGCACGGCTTCGACGCCGATGCGGGGATCGACGCCATCGGCCATGGCCTGAAGGTTGGAAAGCGTCAGCGCCACGAACCAGGTCTTCGTCCAGTCCAGCGGGCCCGGCTGCAGCCGCTGGATCGCGCTGTTCAGCACCGGGCGCCATTCGGCTGGCACACGATCCGCGATCGGGCGTGCCGATTGCAGCCGGGTCAGCTTCATGATCACCGGCATCATCACGCCGGGACTGTCCGGAACCTCTGTTTCCAGAACAAGCCGGGTCGATTGATCCAGGGCGGCCACCACATGCGGCTTGAACCAGTCCACCCCGCGCGGAAGGGCGTGCACCGTCCCGAACAGATAGGCCCGGGATTTCCCGAGTTCGAGTTGCCAGAGGGCCGGCACCTCCGGTTCCGGCGGAGGTGCCTTCTGCGCCTGGGCAAGCGCCGCCGGCAGGAACAGCAGCGAAAGGCAGAGCAGGGCCTGCCGGATGATTCGGATCATCCGGCCTTTTTGGGCCAGTAGCGATCCTTCACAAGCCGCTTGTAGAGCTTGCCCGTGTCATGCCGGGGCAATTCAGGGTCGAAATCGACCGAACGCGGGCATTTGATGTGGCTCAGGTGCGTGCGCGCGAACTCGATCAGTTCGGCCGCCAGCTCGGGCCCGGCATCCGCCCAGTCGCGCGGCTGCACCACGGCCTTCACTTCCTCACCCAGTTCCTCGTTGGGAACGCCGATGACGGCGACGTCCGCCACCTTGGGGTGCATCACCAGGATATTTTCCGTCTCCTGCGGGTACACGTTCACGCCGCCGGTGATGATCATGTAGCTGGAGCGGTCGGTGAGGAACAGGTAGCCGTCCTCGTCGACGAAGCCGATGTCGCCGAAGGTGGCGCCATGCTCGTTCTGGCTTTCCGCCGTCTTTTCAGGGGCGTTGTGATAGGAAATCGGCGGCCCGCCATGGAAATAGATCCGCCCTTCCCGTCCGGGGGGCAGCACATTGCCTTCATCATCCAGGATGCGGATTTCGCCCAGCAGGCTTTTGCCGACCGAACCTTTCTTGGCCATCCACTCATCCGAACTGATCGCAGTGAAGCCCGATCCTTCGGTGGCGGAATAATATTCGAAGATGCGCGGCCCCCACCAGCCGATCATCTGTTCCTTCACGGCGACAGGGCAGGGGGCGGCGGCATGGATCACCGCGCGCAGGCTGGAGACATCATATTTCGCCCGGACATCTTCCGGCAGCTTCAGGATCTTCACGAACATGGTGGGAACCACCTGGCTGTGCGTGACCCGATGTTCCTGCACCAGTTGCAGATACCGCTCCGCGTCGAACTTCTCCATCACGATCACGGTGCCGCCGAACTTGTGGACGCTCATGCAATAGCGAAGCGGGGCGGCGTGATAGAGCGGCGCGGGCGACAGATAGACCATGTCGGCGGAAAAGCTGTAGAGCATCCCGACAAGGCCCGAGAGGGCGTCGAGCTGGTCGATGGGGCCTTCCGGCAGCGGCCCGATCACGCCCTTGGGACGGCCCGTGGTTCCGCTGGAATACAGCATGTCTCGGCCGGCGCTTTCATCTTCGATGCGCGTGACGGGCTGGCTCGCAAGTGCGGCTTCGATCGGCTGGAATCCGGGGATGTCGCCATCCACCGAAAAGCGGTGCGTGACTGCGGGCAGATCCTGCGCGACGGCCGCCAGCGATGCGCCCGCGATCAGCAGCTTCGCGCCGCAATCCTGCACGATGTAACCGGCCTCGTCCGCGGTCAGCTTCGTGGAGATGCAGGTGAAGATCAGGCCGCTGCGCTGGGCGCCCCAGCAGAGCGGCAGATAATCGAGATGGTTTTCGAGGAAGATGGCGAGGGTGTCACCGCGCCTGAGGCCGCAGGTGCGATACAGCTGCGCGGCCTGGTTGGACCGGGCTTCGAGTTCGGCGTAGGTCAGCGTCGCCCCGGAATTCGCCATGATGATTGCGGGTTTGTCCGGCGTGTTGGCGGCGTGATGAAATGGATGCACGTCTGAATCTCCCTGGGGCAGGCTCGATCTTCTGCCGATCCTGTCATGGCAAAGGCCGGGCGGTTTCGCAGCCTGTCAAAAGGCCCTGTCTGACGGGGCGTTGGAACTTTGGCGGCGTTGCAAGGCTGGCGCGCGGCCTCCGTGGGCGCAATCATTGTTTACAATCAAGGCGAAGATATCCGTGGCCTTTTTCTTCCGGCTGTGGAATCAAGAAGGCTGCTCGAAAACAGGGCACGCCGAAAGGCGAAACAGAAGGGGTCGTATTCATGCAATTCAAACTGGCGATCGCCGGTGTGTTCGCGCTGTTCATCGGGCCGCAGGTGCTGGCCGTTGAAACCGTCCATGGCAGCCGTGCCGCTTTCGAAGACATGCTGGGCGCCAGCGTGACGGACAGCTACAGCAATCCCGGCTATGTCTTCGTCCAGAACGATGCCGCCATGTCGGCCGTTCTGGGTGAAACGGATTATGTCTCCACCGGCTTCAACAATCTCAACATCGTGCTGGGTGGCCGCTATTGCGCAGGCTGCAACGGGAGCTTCAGGCTGATCTTCACCTCCACGTCGGTCACCGAAGGCAATGGCGTGTTCGGGGTCGGCCTCGATATCGTCAGCAACTCGGGCTATTCCGCGCTGGTCAGTTTCGGGGATGGCGGCACACAGCTCTATGCCCTGCCGGGCAGTGGCAATTTCTGGGGCATCACCTCCACCCGTCAGGTCTCTCAGATCGATTTCGGCCCTGGCGGCAACCCGTCCACCAGCGGTTATTTCCAGATCGACAATCTGACGATCGGGGCCGTGCCCGAGCCGCAGACCTGGGCGCTGCTGATCGTGGGCTTCGGCATGATCGGCGCGGCCGCGCGGCAGCGCCGCCTCGCCGCTGCCTGACACTCCGCTTTAGCGTCAGCTAGTCTTTCTCCCCGCGGCCGGCCTAGTCTGATCGCGGGGAGATTGAATCATGGCGGAATCACGGGCGCGCACCTGCCACATCTGCGAAGCCAATTGCGGCATCCTCGTCGAGTTCGAGGGGGACCGCATTCTGTCCATCCGGGGCGATCCCGACGATGTGCTGAGCCGTGGGCATGTCTGCCCGAAGGCGACCGCGATCGCGGATCTGCAGACCGATCCGGACAGGCTGAGAAGCCCGCACAAACGGGTTGGAACGGAATGGGTTCCGATCGGCTGGGACGAAGCCTTCCACGAGATCGCGGCGCGTTTCGTCTCGATCAGGGACAGGGGCGGCGCCGGCGGCCTGTATGTAGGCAACCCCACGGCGCATAACTATTCCGTCGGCATGATGACGGGGCATCTGAAGCGCGCGCTTGGCACCCGCGCCATCTGGTCTGCCGGCACGGTGGACCAGATTCCGCACCAGTTGGTGCAGCTGTGGATGTATGGCCACAACAGCCTGTTCCCCATTTCCGACATTGACCGGACGCAAACGATGCTGATCATCGGCGGCAACCCGATGGCCTCCAACGGCTCCGTCTGGACGGTGCCTGGCATTCGCCATCGCATTGCAGGGCTTCAGGCGCGCGGTGGCCAGCTGATCGTGGTGGACCCGCGACGGACGGAAACGGCGGAGCTGGCGGACAGGCACCTGTTCATCCGCCCGGGCACCGACCCTGCCTTCCTGATCGCCCTGCTGCTGGCGCTGGACGAGGCGCAGGCCATCCGGCCGGGTCGTCTGAACGACATCATGGATGGCTTCGAAGAGGCGCTTGCCCTGTTGCGACGGTTCGACGTGGGCGGTCTTTCGGCGCATTGCGGTGTATCGGAAGCCGATATCCGCGCGGTCGCGGCGCGGCTGGGCAAAGGCGGCCCGGCAGCCGTCTATGGGCGGATGGGGGTGTCCACGGCCGAATTCGGCACGCTGAACCATTGGCTGATCCAGTTGCTGAACATTGCAACCGGCAATCTCGACCGGATGGGCGGGGCGATGTTCTCAAACCCCGGTGTCGATCTGGTCGCACAGGCGGGCCGGGGCAATCACGGTCGCTTCTTCAGCCGCGTTTCCGGCATTCCGGAAATCATGGGTGAACTGCCGGTCGTGACCATGGCTGAGGATATCGCGACGCCCGGCGAAGGGCAGATCCGGGCCCTGTTCACCATCGCGGGCAACCCGGTTCTTTCCTGCCCGGACGGCCAGGCGCTGGACGCAGCGCTGGAGACGCTGGAGCTGATGGTCAGCATCGACATGTATGTGACCGAAACCAGCCGTCATGCCCATTACATCCTGCCGCCGTGCGGCCCGTTGCAGAAGGATCATTACGCCCTCTCGCTGGGGGCGATCGCGGTGCGCAACTATGCCAAATACAGCCCGGCGCTGCTTCCCATGGGTGCAGACGAGAAATCCGACTGGGAGATCGTCGCCGGTGTGGCCAGCGCGATGCTGGCGGCGCAGGGGGAAGCCACGCCCAACATCCGCCACCCGCGGGATACGCTGGATCATATGCTGCGGCAGAGCGCGCATGGCCTGACACTGGCCGAGGTGGAGGCGCATCCGCACGGGGTCGATCTGGGTGAACTGCAACCCGGCCGCCTGCCGGAACGGCTCTGCAACGAAGACAAGCGGATCAAGGCGCTTCCGGCGGCGATCCCGGCCGAACTCGACCGGTTCGCCGCCCGCATGGCCGAAGCCGCACCTGACAGTCTGCTGCTGATCGGCCGTCGTCACATCCGATCGAACAACAGCTGGCTGCACAATTCGAAGCGCCTGCTGAAAGGGCCCGAGCGCTGCACCCTGATGATCCATCCGCAGGACGCACAGGCGCGCGGCATCATGCAGGGGCAGCCCGTCACCATCCGCAGCCGGGTCGGCGCGGTAACGGCCCCTGCCGAGATCACCGATACCGTGATGCCGGGAACCGTCAGCCTGCCGCACGGCTGGGGGCATGGCCGCGAAGGGGTGCAGCTGTCGGTCGCGACCACGCGGCCGGGGGTCAGCCTGAACGACCTGACGGACCGGCAGCGCTATGATCCGCTGTCCGGCAATGCCGCGCTGAACGGCACGCCGGTCACCGTCAGCCTGGCGGCCTAGGGCCCGGCGTGCCTGGACTGCGCGCCGGGCCGCCCGCTCAGAAGCTGGTGGAGAGCCCCAGGTTGACCGATCGGCCGGCGCCCGGCACCGGCCGGAGAACGCCCGTGGCCTTGCGGTCGCCCAGGGAAACGCCGCCCAACGGCAGGCTGTAGGCCTTGTCGAACAGGTTCGTCGCCTCGATGCTCAGCCGGATGCCTTTCAGCGTGGTGGCCGCCCGCAGGTTGACCAGCGCATAGGCATCGGTGCGCGGTTCGTTGCGGGTGGAATCCACCCGCGTCTTTTCCGCGACCCAGTTGAAATCCGCGCCCAGTTCCAGCGCGCCCTGCCGATGTTCAAGGCCCAGCAGCAGGTTGGCCGGCATCTGGTGGTGGAGTGGCGCCGCAGTGGCTGGATTCCGGCCGTGAAGCCAGCTGAAGGCGCCAGTCAGACGGGTTATGTTCCGTCCTTCGCCCTTGCGCAGCGTGACGGCGCCGGACAGGTCCACGCCGTGGAATTCGGCCTCTTTGTTGGCGAACTGCAGCTGCACGAAGCCGGTCGGCATGCCCATCATGTCGGTCATGGCCTTCAGGAACGTCGCGTCGATATAGTCGTGGACGCGGGTATAGTGCGGGGCGATCTTCAGCGCCCAGCCTTGCGCCTCTCCGCCCATCGACAGCGCGGCGCTCAGCGTATCGGCCCGTTCCGGTTTCAGGTCCAGGTTGCCGACATAGCCGTTGCCGTCGCCATACCAGCCGATCATGCTGCTGGACATGGTGCCCCGCCCCCAGGCGTAGCGTTCATAGAGGTTGGGGGACCGCACCTTGCGGGCATAGCCCAGCTCCAGTGTGAGGCGGTCGGATGCCGCCCAGTTCGCCAGCAGCGATCCGCTCCAGTTGTTGTCCGCCCGCTTGCGGTCGGCCGCGTTGAAGGCCTTGGCGGCCATCGCATCGGCCATCTGCATCATGCCGGTGCCATAGGGCTGGACGTCACCCGTGTTCATCCGCACCCGATCGAATCGGATTCCGGCGACTGTGCTGAACCTGTCCGTCCAGCGGGATTCCCATTCGCCAAACAGGCCCAGTCTGTCGCGCGTGGCGCCGTTCACATTGATGAAGGTGTCAGGGCCCATCATCATGCTTCCCGGCACTGGCGGCCACCAGTCGTTCAGCCACTGGTGATGGAACTCTCCGCCGATCCTTGCGGTGTCGCGCGACGAAACAGCCAGCGCGAACTTCACGCCCGCATTGGCGCTGTGCACTTCGGTATTCATCGGCATGCCGCCATCGGCGGTTCCGCCCTTGTCCGCCAGGAAGTTCATTTCATGATCGGTATCCCGATAGCCTGCGGTGAAATCGACGGTGCCCCAGTCAAACGAGCCCTGATAGCGGCCATTCAGGAACCAGCTTTCGTTGGATGTCATGTCCATATGCTGGTTGGGGAAGCCTTCCCTGGGGGAAAAATGGTATCCGCCCTTCAGATGGAACAGGCCGGCGCTGTTGTGCCAGGCGAGGGCAAGCGCATGATCCGTCTTGGCATATTCGCTCGAGCGGACGCGGCCCAGATCGCCACCGGCGCTGTAATTGTCGGACTGGACATAGGATCCGCTGTAGGTCGCGCTGAGATGCCGGTTCGCGAGCGTCAGGCCGATCGCGCCGCCAAGGCCGTTGCCGTTGGAGCGGTAGAAGGCCGAGGCGCGGCCGGTCACCAGCAGGGCATCGCCGGTCGCGAAACGCGGCGGGGCGCTTTCCACGCGAATCAGTCCGCCGATCGAATCCCCGCCAAGGCTGACAGGCGACACGCCGGTGATCACGGTGACGGACTGGATCGTCTGCGGGTCAGTGTAGGACAGCGGTGTGTTCATGTCGTTGGGGCAGGCACTGTCGATGGGCTGGCCATCCACCAGAATGCCGAGCCGCTGTTCCGTCAGGCCGCGGATCACCGGCATCGATGAAAAGCCCCCGCCGGTGCGGGCGCTGACGCCGGGCAGTTCGGCCAGCAGGGCCGCGGTGTCGCTGCTTCCGGCCTGCCGCTGCGTCAGCCGATCCCTTGTCAGCGTCTGTGTTGTCAGGGGCTGGCCTGACAGGCTGGCCGGTGCGGTATCCATTCCCACGGAATGGGCAAGGCCTTCGTCGTCCGGCGCCTGTTGGGCGAGGGCGGGTGTGGCGAATGCGACGGATACAAGAAGGCTGGCGCGCAATGCGCACATGCAGTGTTTCATGAATGCGGATCTTCCGATGAAAGGTCTGTGTGGCGGCGGAGCCGCCGGTGTTCAGCCGGTCAACGGATGGCGGGCGGGCCTGTGGCGGGAGGCGGCGGGGCCGCCGGGCGCGCGATGCGCACAGGGCTTGTCGGGGCAAGGCCATGCGCCAGCACATGGCGCAGATGCAGCAGCAGGACAGGCCCCGGAACCGCGCCCAGCGCCACCAGACCCACCGACTGGAAGGCACAGGCCGTGTCGGCGGACTTGCCCTGTTCCCCATCGTGCCGGTCGGACGGAACCGCGAAGTCGATCGTCTGCCCGGCCGACATGGCGGAGCATAGCCGTATGGAGAACAGCCGTTCGTCGCCCGATGCCGGCATATAGCCCTGCGGCACCAGCGCCCGCACGAACAGGGCGAGCAGCATGAGCGGCAGCAGCAGCGCGAAATGGTCACGAATCAGGGTGCGCACGAACGGCATCGGCTTCGCCATAGTCGCAGACACTCATGCGTGTCACATGGCCGGCATGTCGCAGCCGCCGGCGGTTCTTCCTCTTTCCCTTTCGTGCTGCACTCGCTAACTCGCCGCATGTGAGCACGAAACCACCCACCAGCTTCCAGGATATCATCCTGAGGCTCCACGCCTACTGGTCGGCGCGCGGCTGCGCCATCCTTCAGCCCTATGACATGGAAATGGGCGCAGGTACCTTCCACCCCGCCACCACGCTGCGCGCGCTGGGGCCGAAGCCTTGGAAGGCCGCCTATGTGCAACCCAGCCGCCGCCCGTCCGACGGGCGCTATGGCGAAAACCCGAACCGGCTTCAGCATTACTACCAGTATCAGGTGATCCTGAAGCCTTCGCCGGACGACATCCTGGACCAGTATCTGGGCAGTCTGGAAGCCATCGGCATCGATCTGAAGCAGAATGACATCCGCTTCGTGGAGGATGACTGGGAAAGCCCGACGCTGGGCGCCTGGGGGCTGGGCTGGGAAGTCTGGTGCAACGGGATGGAGGTGACGCAGTTCACCTATTTCCAGCAGGTGGGCGGGCATGATTGCGCGCCGGTCGCCGGGGAGATCACCTACGGACTGGAGCGGCTGGCGATGTATATCCTGGGCGTCGAGAACGTCTATGACCTGCCGTTCAACAATGACGGCCTGAGCTATGGCGACGTGTTCCTGGAGAATGAGCGCCAGTTTTCCGCCTATAATTTCGAGGCCGCCAACACCGAGGCGCTGTTCGATGCCTTCCGCAAGAGTGCGGAGGAGTGCCGGACGCTGGTGGAAGCAGGATTGCCGCTGCCGGCCTATGATCAGGCGATCAAGGCCAGCCACCAGTTCAATCTGCTGAATGCGCGCGGCGTGATCTCGGTGGCGGAACGGCAGGCCTATATCGGCCGGGTGCGCGACCTGGTGAAGGCCGTGGCCGACCTGTATGTAGCGAAGGAGACGGCGGCCTCACCCGCCCCTGGTCCGGGAGAGGGAGGCGCGGCTCTGCCGCGCGGGGAGGGGGCAACTCATGCCTGATTTCCTGCTAGAGCTGTTCAGCGAGGAAATTCCGGCGCGGATGCAGCCGGCGGCCGCACAGCAGCTGCGCGAGAAGTTCGGGGCGCTGCTGACCGAAGCCGGGCTGAAGGCGGACGCGGTTGAAACCCACGCCACGCCGCGCCGCCTGGCGCTGATCGCGCACGGGCTGCCGGCGGCCAGCGAAGCGGTTTCCGAAGAACGGCGAGGTCCGCGCGCGGATGCACCCGCGCAGGCCATCGAAGGCTTTCTGAAATCCACCGGCCTCTCGCGTGAGCAGCTTGAGGCGCGCGACACCGGCAAGGGCGTGTTCCTGTTCGCCAACCTTGCCCGCGAAGGGCGGCCGACGGCGGACATCCTTGCCGCGAAGCTGCCCGCGCTGATCGCCGGGTTCCAGTGGCCCAAGAGCCAGCGCTGGGGCCGGGCGAGCCAGTCCACCGCCAGCCCGCGCTGGGTGCGGCCGCTGCGCGCGATCGTGGCGCTGCTGGATGGCGAAACCGTTTCGTTCGAGGCGCTTGGCCTGCAATCCGGTCGGGAAACCTTTGGTCACCGCTTCATGGGGGGGGCGGATCCCGTCTCCATCGACAGCCCCGCCACCTACGAGGCCCAGCTGAAGGCGGTGTTCGTGATCCTGTCTACCGACGAGCGGCGGCGGATCATCCGCGAAGGGGCCGAACGGGCGGCCGCGGCCGCCGGGCTGAAACTGCGCCCCGATGACGGGCTGGAGGCGGAAAATGCGGGCCTGACGGAATGGCCGGTGCCGCTGCTGGGTCGGTTCGACCCGGCCTTCCTTGAGGTGCCGCCCGAGATCATCCAGCTGACGATGGCCACCAACCAGAAATATTTCGCTGTGGAGGATGCGCAGGGCTGGCTTGCTCCCGGCTTCGTCTGCGTGGCAAACCTGGCGGCGCCAGACGGCGGACAGACCATCGTGGCGGGGAATGAGCGGGTGCTTTCCGCCCGCCTGTCGGACGCGAAATTCTTCTGGGCGAACGACAGGGCGAAGCCGCTGGAAAGCTTCAACGCCAAGCTGAAGGATATCGTGTTCCACGAGAAGCTGGGCACCATGGCCGAGAAAGTGGAGCGGGTGGCGAAGCTGGCGCGCTGGCTGGCGGAGAACCACTTCCCCGATGCCGATCCTGATGTTGTGGAACGCGCCGCGCGGCTGGCGAAGGCAGACCTGACGACCGGAACCGTGGGCGAATTCCCCGAACTGCAGGGCGTGATCGGCGGCTATCTGGCAGAGGTGCAGGGTGAAGAACCGGGCATCGTCCAGGCGCTGAAGCAACATTATGCGCCGGTGCCGCAGGGTTGCGTGCCTGTGGCCGTTGCATTGGCGGATCGGGTCGACACGCTGGTCAGCTTCTTCAACGTGGACATCCGCCCGACCGGCTCGAAGGATCCGTTCGCGCTCCGCCGTGCTGCGCTTGGCGTGCTGGACATGCTGGTTTCGGGCCACCGCCGCATTCCGCTGGATCCCCTTCTTCGGGCAGCCGGGGCGAAGGACGCCAGCCAATTGATCAGCTTCTTCGCTGATCGCCTGAAGGTCCAGCAGCGCGAGGCGGGCGTTCGCCACGATCTGATCGACGCCGTTTTCGCGCTGGGCGGAGAGGATGATCTGGTCCGCCTGCTGGCGCGGGTGAAGGCGTTGCAGGCGTTCGTGGAGACGGACGACGGCAGGAACCTGATCGCGGGCCACAAGCGCGCCGCCAACATCCTGAAGGCGGAGGAGAAGAAGGACGGCGCGGCCTATTCGCTGGACCTCGCCGCCCTCGAAAGCCCCTATGTCGGGGAAACGGAAAAGAACCTCGCCGCCCAATTCGCCCGCGCAGAGGGCGCCTCTGGCGTGCTGCTGTTCGACGAGGTGGACGCACTGCTGGCGCGGGAGGATTTCGAAGGTGCGATGAAGCGCCTGTCCGTTCTTCGGGCCCCTGTGGACCGCTTCTTCGAGGACGTGACCGTGAACGATCCGGATCCGGCTGTGCGCAAGCGGCGCCTCGGCCTGCTGGCCGGGATACGGGACGCGATGCACCGCGTCGCCGATTTCTCCAAACTGGAAGGTTAGAACCCAGATGCCCCAGCGCCTTCTCATTCCCTTCGGCGGCGGCGCGCCTTCGGCCCACCGGCTGGGCAAGGCGCATCTGGGGGGGAAGGGCGCGAATCTTGCTGAAATGGCCGGCATCGGGCTTCCGGTGCCACCGGGCTTCACGATTCCCACACCGCTGTGCGCGCAATATTACGAGGCCGGGGCGCGTCTGCCGGATGCGCTGAAGGCCGAATTGGCGGCGGGCCTTGCCCATATCGAGCAGGTTGTCGGCATGGTGTTCGGGTCCGCCACCAACCCGCTGCTGGTTTCCGTGCGCTCCGGCGCGCGGGTGTCGATGCCGGGCATGATGGATACGGTGCTGAACCTTGGCCTGAACGACAGCACGGTCGAAGGCCTCGCGGCCCGCAGCGGCAATCCCCGCTTCGCCTGGGACAGTTATCGCCGCTTCATCCAGATGTATGCCGACGTGGTGCTGGGCCTTGACCATTATCTGTTCGAGGACGCGCTTGAGATCCTGAAGGACGACAAGGGCGCGACACTGGATACCGACCTGACGGCCGACGACCTGAAGGGTCTTGTGGCGCTGTATCAGGCGATCGTCCTGAAGGAGACGGGCCAGCCCTTCCCGCAGGATCCCGTCGCCCAGCTGGAAGGCGCGGTTGCAGCCGTTTTCGGCAGCTGGCGATCCGAACGCGCGGCCGTCTATCGCCGCCTGAACGACATTCCCGAGGAATGGGGCACCGCCGTCACCGTTCAGGCGATGGTGTTCGGCAACATGGGCGAAACCTCTGCCACGGGCGTCGCCTTCACCCGCAACCCGGCGACGGGCGAGCGCGCCATCTATGGCGAATATCTGATCAACGCCCAGGGCGAGGATGTGGTGGCGGGTATCCGCACGCCGCAATATCTCACGCTGGCCGCACGTCAGGCGGCGGGCGCGAAGGCGGCTTCGATGGAAGAAGCCATGCCGGAGGTGTTTGCCGAACTGGCCCGCATGTTCGAGCAGCTGGAGACGCATTACCGGGATTGCCAGGACATCGAGTTCACCGTGCAGGAAGGCAAGCTGTGGCTGCTGCAGACCCGCAGCGGCAAGCGCACCGCGAAGGCGGCGCTGAAGATGGCCTGCGACATGGTGGACGAAGGGCTGATCACGACGGAAGAGGCGGTGCTTCGCGTGGACGCCGCCGTGCTGGACCAGTTGCTGCACCCCACTCTGGATCCGAAGGCGGATCGCAAGGTGCTGGCGGTGGGCCTGCCCGCTTCGCCGGGGGCTGCATCCGGGGCGATCGTGCTGGACAGCGAAACCGCCCACAGCCGCGCGGCGACGGGCGAGGACGTGATCCTGGTGCGGCTGGAAACCAGCCCTGAGGACATTGCCGGCATGCATGCGGCCCGCGGCATCCTGACCGCGCGGGGCGGCATGACCAGCCACGCCGCCGTGGTGGCGCGCGGAATGGGCCGCCCCTGTGTTTCCGGCGCCGGCGGCATTTCAATCGATCTTGAAAAGCGCATCCTGCGCATCGGCAACCGCGAGCTTGCCGAAGGCACGATCCTGACGCTGGACGGCGCCTCTGGCGAGGTGATGGAAGGGCGCGTCGCGACCGTTCAGCCCGAGCTTTCCGGCGACTTCGCCCGCCTGATGGGCTGGGCGGATGCGCACCGGCGGATGAAGGTGCGCGCCAACGCCGAAACGCCGGAAGACTGTGCCACCGCCCGCCGGTTCGGGGCGGAGGGCATCGGCCTTGCCCGCACCGAGCATATGTTCTTCGGCGCCGATCGCATCGTGCATGTGCGCGCCATGATCCTGGGCGCCGATGAGGGGACCCGGCGCGCGGCGCTGGAAAGGCTGCTGCCGGCGCAGCGTTCGGATTTCGAGGCGATCTTCCGCATCATGGCAGGCCTGCCGGTGACGATCCGCCTGCTGGATCCGCCGCTGCACGAGTTCCTGCCCCAGCGCGAGGCTGAAATTGCGGAAGTGGCGGAATCGACCGGCCTTTCGGTTGCCGCCGTCCGCCGCCGCGTGTCGGACCTGCACGAGGCCAATCCGATGCTGGGGCATCGCGGTTGCCGCCTGCTGATCAGCTATCCGGAAATCGTGGAGATGCAGGCCCGCGCCATCTTCGAGGCGGCGCTGGCGATTCCCGGCGGCGTTTCCCCCGAAGTGATGGTGCCCCTGGTGGCCACGCGCCGCGAACTTGAGATCGTGAAGGCGATCATCGACCGGGTGGCCGCCGATGTGTTCGAAGCGGCCGACCGGTCGCTGCCCTATCATGTGGGCACCATGATCGAGCTTCCGCGCGCCGCGCTTCGCGCAGCCGACATCGCGGGCGCCGCCGAATTCTTCAGCTTCGGCACCAACGACCTCACCCAGACGACGCTGGGCATCAGCCGGGACGATGCCGGCCGCTTCCTGGGGGAATATGTGGAGGCCGGAATCTACCCGCGCGACCCGTTCGTCAGCCTCGACACCGATGGCGTTGGCGAACTGGTGCAGCTGGCCGCCGAACGCGGCAAGTCCGCGCGACCGGCGCTTAAGCTGGGCATCTGCGGGGAACATGGTGGCGACCCCGCCACCATCGATTTCTGCGAGGGCGAGGGCCTGGATTATGTCAGCTGCTCGCCCTGGCGCGTGCCGATCGCCCGTCTCGCGGCGGCCCAGGCGGCGCTGAAACGCAAATGAAGTCCGCCCTTGATGGTGTCCGCGTGCTGGACCTCTCGCGGGTGCTGGCCGGGCCCTATGCCACGCAGATGCTGGGCGACCTTGGGGCCGATGTGATCAAGGTGGAGCGGCCGGGCAAGGGCGACGACACCCGCAGCTGGGGCCCGCCGTGGACCACGAACAGCGATGGTTCGCGGGGGGACGCCAGCTATTTCTTCGCCTGCAACCGCAACAAGCGCAGCCTGGCGCTGGATTTCCACAAGCCCGAAGGGCGCGAGGTGCTGCATCGCCTGTTCGCCTGGGCCGACATCGTGGTGGAAAACTACAAGGGCGGCGACCTGGCGCGTTTCGGGCTGGATCACGCGACCATCCGCAAGGTCCATCCCGGCCTGATCTGGTGTTCGATCACCGGATTCGGCCATTCCAGCCCCGATTCCCACCGGGCGGGCTATGATTTCATGATCCAGGCGGAAGCGGGCCTGATGGACATCACCGGTGAGCGGGGCGGCCGCCCCCTGCGCGCGGGCGTTGCCGTCGCGGATCTGACAACGGGGATGATGGCGGTGACAGCGATGCTGGCCGCACTGCGCCACAAGGAACGAACCGGCGAAGGCCAGCACATCGACATGGCGCTGTTCGACGTGACGCTGGGCTGGCTCGCCAATCAGGCGTCGAGCTGGCTGATGGGGGGGGTGGAGCCGGGCCGGATGGGGAACCAGCATCCTTCCATCGTGCCCTATCAGGATTTCCCGACGGCGACCGGCCCGATCGCGCTGGCGGTCGGCAATGATCACCAGTTCGGCATTTTTGCGCGGCTGGTGGGCCATCCGGAGTGGCCAGAGGATCCACGCTTCGCAACCAGCGCCGCCCGCTCCGCCAACCGGGAGGCATTGGTGCCGATGGTGGAGGCGGTGCTGAAGACCCGCCCGGCCGCGGAGTGGCTCGACCTGCTTTCCCAAGCGCAGGTCCCGGCGGGCCCCATCGCCACGGTCAGGCAGGCGCTGGAAAGCGGGCAGTCCAGGGCGCGCGGGCTGGTCGTCGAACAGGAACATGCCGCCCTCGGCATGGTGCGCACGGTCGCCCAGCCGCTGGCGCTGACGGCAACGCCCCCCAGCTATCGCCGCCCACCGCCGGCCGTGGGCGAACACAGCCGCGAAATCCTGTCGGAACTTGGCCTCGATACGCAGGCGATAGAGGACCTGGCCCGATCAGGGGTCGTGGGGGCGGCATGAACGAGCCGCTGTTCCACCTTCCCTCAAACGCCCTCATCGGGCGGGAGAGGATGGCGGACGGCGCCTTCATCCGGACGCTGCTGCTGCCGCACGATCGCCCCGTTTCCAACCTGCTGCTGCTGACTGGCCGCGCGGATTTTCATGAGAAATGGGCGGATGCCATCCGGCACCTGCACGACGCGGGGTTTGCCATTGCCAGCTTCGATTGGCGCGGTCAGGGCGGCTCCACCCGCCTCAATGACAAGGGGGCCGGGCATATCGACAGCTTCGACACCTGGCTGTCCGATCTGGATCAACTGTCGCATTGGGCGCTCGAATCGCTGCCCGGGCCGCGCTGGCTGGCGCTAGGGCACAGCATGGGCGGGCATCTGCTGACGCGATGGGCAAGCGATCCCGGCCGGAAGGACAAGCCGTTCCGGGCCGAGCTGGATGGGCTGGTGCTGGCAGCCCCCTTCTATGGCCTTGGCGGGCCTGTCGCGATGCGCGCGGCGGCGATGCGGCTTGCCCCGATCCAGGTGCTGCGCGGCAAGGCGGCGGACTTCGCCTGGGGGCAATCCCCCTATGGCCCGATCCAGCAGGCGCCGGCGCGCCAGCTTCTGCTGACCGGCAGCCGTGCCCATTTCGAGGATGAGGGGCGCTGGGTTTCCGCCCACCCGGAGCTGGCGACCGGTGGGGTCAGCTGGGGCTGGATCAAGGCCTTTGCGGACAGCCAGCGGATACTGGACGCCCAGCCGCTGGAACAGCTGGATCTGCCGGTGCTGATGATGCTCGCCGCGAAGGAACGGCTGGTGGACAACAAGGCGGCGATCCGCGTGGCGACGCGCATGGCGGACTGCCGGACCCATGTCGTGCCGGCGGCGGCGCACGAACTTCTGCGAGAGGCGGAGCCCCAGTTGCAGGAAGCGCTGGGAAAGATCCGCAGCTTCGCGCTAGAAGTCACGGGATGACCCAGTTCGACATCCTGATCGTCGGCGCCGGAATCGGGGGCGCTTCGCTTGCCCATGCGCTGCTGGTGGCGGAACCCGGCCTGAAGGTCGGCCTGCTGGAGGCCGAAAGTCAGCCCGGCTATCATACCACCGGGCGCTCGGCGGCCTTTTATGCCGAAACCTATGGCGGGCCGACCGTCCAGCCGCTGACAACGGCCTCGCGGCGCTTTTTCGAATGTCCGCCGAAGGGCTTTGCCGAGACCGCGATCGTCTCGCCGCGCGGCGCGCTGCATATCCGCCATATCGATGCGCCGGGAACGCTCAAGGCCCTGGAAGAAGAGTTCCGCCACGGCCGTGTCGCCCATCAGCGGCTGGGGCCGGAAGGCATTCACAGGCTGATGCCCTTCCTGAAGCCGGAATGGGCGCAGACAGCAATCTGGGAGCCGGGCTGCGCGGACATCGACGTGGCAGGGCTGCACCAGGCCTATCTGCGAAGTGCGAAAAAGGCTGGCGCGGCGCTGATCACTGATGCGCGTCTTTCGAAGGCGGTCCACCAGTCCGGCGGCTGGCGCGTGGAAACGGCGGCGGGGGAATTCCGGGCCGGCACGCTCGTGAATGCGGCGGGTGCCTGGGCTGATCAGGTGGCGGAAGCCGCAGGCGTCGCCCCCATCGGCATCCAGCCGCTGCGACGCACCATCGTGGTGACCGAGGTGCGCCCCGACGCGCCGGCCGACATGCCGGTGGTGATGGATGCGGGCGGCTCGCTCTATTTCAAGCCCGACGCCGGCCGGCTGTGGATCTCGCCGCATGATGAAACGCCGGATGTGCCGCACGATGTCCAGCCGGATGAGATGGACATGGCCATCGCGCTGGATCGCTTCGAGCAGATGTGTGACTGGCCGATCCGTCGCCTTGCCTCCAAATGGGCGGGCCTTCGCAACTTCGCGCCGGATCGGCAGCCCGTCCTGGGGCCTGATCCGGCCATGCCGGGCTTTCACTGGTGCGCGGGGCAGGGCGGCTGGGGCATCCAGACGGCACCTGCCGCAGCCGCGATCGGGGCGGCGCAGCTGCTGGGCAAGCCTGTCGAGGCGCACTACGCGGGCATTGATCCGTCCCCCTATCTGCCGGCCCGTTTCCGCTGAGGCCTTGCGCCTGCCGGCAGTTGGTCTAGCGCTGAGTCATCCACAGGCAGTTTGCTTGCCACACCCCCTAGATATGGTAAGGTTCAACCCCTGATGTCCAACATGTTGAAATCTTCGCTTCTCCTTGCAACCACGCTCATGCTGGTTGCCTGTGATTCGGGAACGTCCACCGCAGCCCCGACCGCCAAGACAGGAACGGCCGCACCCGTCGCGAAGGACTGGACGCAGACCGTCGTCGAAACGCCCGAGGGCGGCTTCCGCATGGGCAATCCGGATGCGAAGGTGAAGATCGTCGAGTTCGCGTCGCTCACCTGTTCCCACTGCCGGGATTTCCACAAGGAAGCGCAGACGACGTTCAAACCCAATTATGTGAAGACCGGCCAGGTTTCCTACGAGTTCCGGCCCTTCATGCTGAACATCTATGACTTTGCGGCGACGAAGCTTGCCATCTGCGAAGGGCCCGACCGCTTCTTCACCTGGGCGAACGAGTTGTACACGAACGCCGAGGCCTGGATGGAACCCTTCACCAAGCTGACGGACGCCGACATCGCGCCGCTTCGCAACCTGGCGCCCGGCGAGCAGATCAAGGGCCTTGCCTATGCCGGGAAGCTGAACGAATTCGCGCGCACGAAGGGCCTGCCCGGCGCGAAGTTCGACGCCTGCATGGCGGATCAGGCGACGTTCGATGCGCTGGGCAAGCGGCAACAGGCTGCGATCGACGCCTATCAGGTTCAGGGCACACCGACATTCCTGCTGAACGGCAAGAAGCTGGATGGTGTCGCCAACTGGGCCGCACTGGAACCGAAGATCAAGGACGCCCTCTGACGATGGGGCGCGGCTTGCGGTCATGAAGTTCGCGAAGCTGCGCCTTTCGGGTTTCAAATCCTTCGTGGAGCCCACCGAACTGCTGATCCGGGAGGGGCTGACAGGCGTTGTCGGCCCCAACGGATGCGGCAAATCCAATCTGCTGGAAGCGCTGCGCTGGGTGATGGGCGAAAGCTCGGCCCGCTCGCTGCGCGTTGCCGCGGGCGGCTCCGGCATGGACGATGTGATCTTCGCCGGAACCGCGAAGCGGCCCAGCCGCGATCTTGCCGAAGTGCGGCTGCTGCTCGACAATCGCGCCCGGCGCGCGCCTGCCGAATTCAACGCCGACGAAGAGATCGAAGTGTCGCGCGCGATCGTTCGCGGCGAAGGCTCTTCCTATTCGCTGAACGGACGTGAAGTCCGGCTGAAGGATGTGCAGCTTCTGTTCGCCGATGCGGCGACTGGCGCGCATTCGCCGGCGCTTGTCAGCCAGGGCCGGGTCGCCGCCATCATCAACGCCAAGCCGCAGGAACGGCGCCAGTTGCTGGAAGAGGCCGCCGGCATCTCGGGCCTGAACGTCCGCCGACGAGAGGCGGAGCTTCGCCTGAAGGCGACCGACGCCAATCTGGTTCGCCTGGACGATGTGATGCAGGCATCGGAATCCCAGGCCCAGGGCCTGCGGCGCCAGGCGAAATCGGCGCAGCGGTATCGCGACCTGTCCGACCGGATCCGGGCCGCTGAGGCGGCGCTTCTGCGCCAGCAATGGGCGGCGGCGGTCGAGGCCCTGCAGGCATCCGAAAGGGACCTGCGCGAGGCCGACGCGATGCTGGGTGAAGCCGTGAAATCGGCCGCCCGGGCTGCCACTGCGCAGGCGGACGCCGCGGCTGGATTGCCGGCGAAGCGGCAGGCCGAAGCCGCACTCGCTGCGACGGTGCAGCGGCTGACGACCGAGCGCGCGACCCTGGTGGCCGAGCGGCAGGGGCTGGTGAAGCGCCTGCAGGATCTTGCAGCCGCGCTGGAGAATGCGGCGGCCGATTCCGAGCGGGAACGCGCGCGCGCGCGCGATTCGGCTGCGACGCAGGCCCGCCTTGCCGAGGAACTGGAGGGCCAGTTGGCCGTACAGGCCGAAGCCGGGCAGGCGATCGGGCCGCAGGGGGAAGAGGTCCGGGCGGCGGAACAGGCCGCGACTGAGGCCGAACGGGCGCTTGCAACCGCCGTGGAAGCCCATGCCGCGCTGCTGGCGGAAGCCCGAAGCGTGCGCGCACAGGCTGAAGCCGCGCGGGTCCGGGCCGAACGTCTGGATGGTGAGCAGCGGCGGCTGCAGGCTGAACTGGACCGGCTGAAAGCGGGCGGCAGCGGCGCGCAGCTGGATCAGCAGCTGGCCGAGGCGGAGGCCCAGTTGACCGCGCGAACGGCCGACGCCGAGGCGGCGGCATCCGCCATCGCCCGGGCCGAGAGCGAAGCGCAGGCGGCGCGGCAGGCGGCCGACATGGTCGAGCGCGCGCTGGCGGCCGCACGAACCGAAGTGACCAGCCTGGAAGCCGAGGCGGCCGCGCTTGATCGGCTGAAAGGCGCGAAACAGGGGACGGCGGCGGCCGCCGCGCGCGCGGCGATTTCGGCCGCGGCCGGCTTCGAAGGCGCAGCTGCTGCCGCGCTTGGTGACGACCTGAACGCGGCGCTGGGCCCGCCGGACAAGCCGGCCCGTCACTGGTTGCGGCTTGGTACGCAGCCGGATGACCCGGCGCTTCCCGCTGGCTGCATCCCGCTGGCGGGGCAGGTTACGGCGCCCGATGAACTGGCACGGCGCCTTGCTCAGGTGGGTGTGGTCGATCAGGCTCCGGATGCCGCCATGCTGAAGGCGCTGAAGCCGGGTCAGCGTCTGGTTTCCAGGGCTGGCTGGCTCTGGCGCTGGGA
Organism: Sandaracinobacter sp. T42; assembly: GCF_059115405.1. Lineage (NCBI taxonomy): Bacteria > Pseudomonadati > Pseudomonadota > Alphaproteobacteria > Sphingomonadales > Sphingosinicellaceae > Sandaracinobacter > Sandaracinobacter sp. T42. The sequence continues at coordinate 2,577,231 of NZ_CM181101.1, read as the reverse complement.
CGGGTTTGTCGCGCCGCCCGGCGGCCAGGCGACGGCTGTTGCCGAAGCGCTGGCACAGGACAACCGGCGGCGGGAGATTGCCGGGGCGCTGGATGCGCCGCGCGCCAGGCTGAAGGCGGCCGAGGCCGAACTGGCTGCGCAGAAGGAGATGCTGGCAAGGGCTCAGGGCGCCGAGCGCAAGGCCCGGACGGATCGGGCGGAGGCGGAGCGGCTGAAGGACCAGTTGTCGGGCCGCCTGCAGGGCCTTCGGGCGGCTCAGGCCCAGGCCGCAGCAAGGGTGAGCGCGATGGAGGCCTCCATCGAGCGGCTGTCCGCCGAAGGCGCAAGTGCGGCCACCGACGCGGAACAGGCCGCCGCCGCCATCGCCCGACTGCCCGATGCGACCAGGGCTGCCGAAGCCGTCGCATCCGCGCGCGCGGCGGCAGAACGGACGCGGGCGCTGCTGGCCCAGGCCCGTGCGACGGCCGCCGGGCTGGAACGCAACCTGGCCGAGGCCGGTGCGCGAATCGCCCGTTTGCAGCGGGAGCTGGCGGACTGGCAGGCCCGTGACAGGGATGCGGCTGCGACCGCCGAGGCTCTGGCCGCGCGCGTTTCCCGGCTTGCGGACGAGCGCACCGCTCTGGTGGCGGAACCTGACGCCTTAGACGCGCGACTGCTGATCCTCGACCGGGACATCGCCGCCGCCGAAGCCCGGCGCACCGCCGCGGCGGAGGCGGTGATGGCGGGCGAACTCGCGCAGACCGAACTCGACCGTGAGGCCCGGGCTGCCGAGGCGCGCGTCGCCGACGGCCGGGAAGCGCGGGCGACGTTCGCGGCGCGCACGGAACAATTGCGCGAAAAGGTGGCTGCGCTCATTGCCGACGCGCGCGAACGCTTTGGCGTGGCCCCGTCCGATCTGGCGGCATCATCCGGCGAAGACGCGGCCCAGCTGGAGCAGCGGCTGCAGAACATGCGGGCCGAGCGTGAGCGAATCGGCGTGGTCAACCTGAGGGCCGATATCGAACTGGCCGAGATCGAGGCCGTCCTGGCGGAGCAGGCGCGCGAGCGGCAGGAACTGGAAACAGCGATCAACCGACTGCGCGGCTCGATCGGCACGCTGAACCGGGAAGGGCGCGCGCGGCTGATGACGGCCTTCGCCGAGGTGGACGCCCATTTCCGCGAGCTGTTCGTGACCCTGTTCGGTGGAGGATCGGCCGAGCTGACCATGATCGAAAGCGACGATCCCCTGGAAGCGGGGCTGGAGATTCGCGCGCAGCCGCCCGGCAAGAAGCTGCAATCGCTGTCCCTGCTGTCCGGCGGAGAGCAGGCGCTGACCGCCGTGGCCCTGATCTTCGCGCTGTTCCGCACCAACCCCGCGCCCATCTGCGTGCTGGACGAAGTGGATGCGCCGCTCGACGATGCGAATGTCGAGCGATTCACCCGGCTGCTGCAACACATGGCGGACACCACCGACACGCGATTCCTCATCGTCACGCACAATGCCGTCACCATGGCAGCCATGCACCGGCTGTATGGAGTAACGATGGGCGAGCCCGGCGTGAGCCAGCTTGTCTCGGTGGAACTGCGCGAAGCTGAACAGCTTGTCGCAGCCTGAGGCGGAGGCCGGTCCCGGCGGGCTGACCTCGCAGCTTGACGCCCGCGCGGCGGGGCTCTAACGGAACCCCGCTTCGGCGGCTCTAGCGGGCCTGCGGAGCCCTAGGCGCATACCCGCCGATGGCTGACCTGTTCGAACGCGAAGGGCCAACCACCTTGCCCGATCCTGCCGACAAGCGAGACCTCGACAAACTCGAGGCCCGACTGGAAGCAGCAAAGGCAAGGCATGAGCCTCAGGCGCGACAGGCGGCTTCGACGGCATTGGCCCAGGGCACCCGTCATGCGTTCGAGATTGCGGCGACCACGATGGTCGGCGGTGGGATCGGATGGCTTCTGGACCGCTGGCTGGAAACAGGGCCCTGGATGCTTCTGCTGTTCCTCTTCCTGGGAATTGCGGCGGGCTTCTGGAACTTGTTGAAGGCTGTGAATGCCGAGGCCAGGGCTGTCCGAGAGGCACAGCTCCGGAAATTGAACGACGACCAAGGTTAGAAACGAAAGCGCAACGGTGGCCAATCCGCTCGAGCAGTTTGAGATCAAGCGCTACGCCGAACTGACGGTGGCGGGCGCCGATGCGGCGTTCACCAACGCTTCGCTGTTCATGCTGATCGTCCTTGGCCTTGCCTTGCTGTTCTTCTGGCTGGGCAGCCGTAATCCGCAGATCGTGCCGGGCCGCTGGCAGGCCGCGCTGGAGGGGGTCACGGGCTTCATCTCCGGGATGGTCGAAGAGAATATCGGGCCCAAGGGCCGCGCGTTCGTGCCGTTCGTCTTCTCGCTCTTCATGTTCGTGCTGGTCGCGAACCTGGTTGGCCTGTTTCCCTACAGCTTCACCGTGACCAGCCACATCGTGGTCACCTTCGCCTTCGCGGCGCTCATTTTCCTGGTGTGCGTGGCCGTCGGGCTCGTGAAGCACGGCCTCCACTTCTTCTCGCTGTTCGTGCCGCAGAACACGCCGATCGTGCTGATGCCGCTGATCGTGCTGATCGAGCTGATCTCGTTCCTGTCACGGCCGCTGACCCTTTCCATCCGTCTGTTCGCCAACATGACGGCGGGCCACATCCTGCTGAAGGTGTTCGCGGGCTTCGTAATCTCGCTGGGGGCTGCCGGCGGAATTCTGGCAGCGATTTCGGTGCTGCCTTTCTTCATGACCGTGGCCTTCTACGGCCTCGAGCTGATCGTGGCGGTGGTGCAGGCCTATGTGTTTGCCCTGCTGACCTGCATCTATCTGAACGACTCGATCAATCTCCACTAGGCAATCCTGCCTGGGCAATCTTCACTGAGTTTCATTCGAAAGGACTGATCACATGGACGCAGAAGCCGCAAAGTTCATCGGTGCCGGGCTTGCCGCCATCGGCATGGGCTTCGCCGCCATCGCCGTGGGCCACCTGTTCGCCTCGTTCCTGTCGGGCGCCCTGCGCAACCCGGCGGCTGCGGACAGCCAGCGCCCGAACCTGATCTTCGGCTTCGCCGTGACGGAAGCTCTCGGCATCTTCGCGTTCCTCGTCGCCCTGCTGCTGCTGTTCGCGGTCTGATCCTGAACAGCTGAGCGGAGGCCGAGATGCCCCAGTTCGACTTTTCCCAGGCATTGCCGCAGATCCTGTGGCTGACGGTCGTGTTCGGCCTTCTCTACCTCGCGGTGCGCGGGCTTTACCCGCGCGTCGAAAGGGTGGTGGAAAACCGCAAGGCCCGAATTTCGGCCGATCTGAAGGAAGCCGAAGCCGCTCATCAGGCGGCTGAGGCGGCCAGCAGCGGCGGTTCCACGGTGCTGGCGGAGGCGCGCGCGAGCGCCCTCTCCGTCACTGGCAAGGCCCGGGACGCCGCAACCGCTGCGACGCAGCGGAAGCTGGCTGACGTGGATGCCGGGCTCGAGGCGAAGGCAGAGGCCGCCGCCAGGTCGCTTGCCGACCAGCGGGCAGCGGCCGTTGCGGAACTGGACAGGATCGCCGCAGATGCGACGGTCGATCTGGTGAAACGCATCTCGGGGCTTGAAATCTCGGGTGACGAGGCCGCCAAGGCCGTCAAGAAGGTGGCAGCCTGATGTCCGAGACTGTTGCAACCACCGCAGACATCCAGGAAGTTTCCGATGCGCCGGCAGCCGTGCCCGGCACGGTGGCCGAAGCGGAACATGCCGCTGCGCATGAAACGGTGCTCGGGCTCGACAGCTATGCGATCGTCGGACTGGCATTCCTGACCTTCGTACTGATCCTTTGGAAGGTCGGCGCCTTTTCCGCGATCCTGAAGGGCCTGGACGGCCAGGCAGACAAGGTGAAGGCCGACCTGGCCGAAGCCGCCGCTCTGAAGGCCGAAGCCCAGGCGCTGAAGGACAGGGCCGCCGCCGAAGCGGCGGAAGCGGAAGCGCAGGCCAAGGCAACGCTTGCCAACGCCGAAGCCGAAGCGAAGCGCATAGTCGAACAGGCGGCTGTGGACGCGGAAGAGGCAATTGCCCGTCGCACGAAGCTTGCCGAAGATCGGATCGCAGCCGAGGCGCGTGGCGCTGAAGCCGAGCTCCGCGCCCGCGCGGCGGACATCACCGTGAAGGCCGCGGAAGCCCTTCTGACCGCCCGCGCGAAGGATCTCGCCGGCCTTACCGATGCGGCCATCGCCGGGCTCGACCGGCACTGAGAACCGGAAGGGAGACGAGCCTGAGCGTCTCCCTCCTCGCCGCCAGCTACAATATCCGCAAGGCAGTCGGCGGCGACATGGTTCGTCGGCCGGAGCGAATCCTTGCCGTCCTTGCCGAACTGGCACCTGATCTGGTCGTCCTTCAGGAGGCTGATCGGCGCTTTGGATCGCGGGCGACCGCACTGCCGGTCGATCTCATGGCAAGTCATGGCTGGCGGCCCGTTCCCTTCGAGTCCCGGCCCGCCTCGATCGGCTGGCACGGCAATGCGATTCTCGCCGGTCCGCGGATGACCTTGCACGACCGCGTAAAGCTGGTGATCCCGGCGCTGGAACCCAGGGGCGCAGTCCTGGCCGAATTTGACGTGGCGGGTGCGCCGGTTCGTGTCGTGGGCATGCATCTGGACCTGTCAGGCCTGATGCGCCGCAGACAGGCGCATGCCATTCTTGACATGATCGCCCGGCGCAAAGCCATGCCCACGGTGCTGATGGGTGACATGAACGAATGGCGGGCATCCGCCGGCTGCATCGCTGACTTCGCGGCAGACTATCACCTTGTGCATACAGGCCCCAGCTTCCCGGCCACACGGCCGCTGGCCCGGCTCGACCGGATCTTCCTGTCGGATGATGTAGACGCCATCGATAGCGGCGTTCATCGAAGCCCCCTGGCGGCAAGCGCCTCGGATCATCTGCCCGTCTGGGTGAAGCTGGGGCTTCGGCGGCCGCGTTGACAAGGCCCGCCGTCGGCCATCTTATCGGCGGATGGGGCTGCTCCAGCTGATCCTTCTCACGGGCGCGCTGATTCTGCTCGCAGGCCTTGTCCTCAAGCTGCTGAATCCACTTCCGCAGCTTCCGGATCGAAAAGAGAGCCACGCCTTCCCGGCAGCCGACAGCCGGCTTTCGCGTTCCGTTGCGGACGAAGCCGCCGCTCATCCGGGGCGCAGCGGGGTCGCGCTTCTGTCAGACGGGATGGTCGCCTTCGCCACGCGCGCGGGGCTGGCCCGTGCGGCGGATCACAGCCTCGATCTGCAATATTACATCTGGCAGGATGATGTCTCCGCCCGACTGTTGATGCGCGAACTGATCGACGCGGCAGACCGGGGCGTCCGCGTGCGCCTGCTGCTGGACGACAATGGCACGGCCGGGCTGGATGATGATCTGTCCGCGCTCGATTCTCACCCGGAAATCGAAGTCAGGCTGTTCAACCCCTTCGTGATCCGACGACCGAAGGCCGTCGGCTACATCATGGATTTTCGCCGGCTGAACCGGAGAATGCACAACAAGGCCTTCATTGCGGATGGGGCGGCCGCCGTCATCGGCGGGCGCAACGTGGGCGACGAATATTTTGGCGCCACGCGCGGCAGCGAGTTCGAAGATCTGGATCTGCTGGCATTCGGGCCCGTGGTTCCACAGCTTTCCGCGGATTTCGATCTCTATTGGTCAGCGCAATCCAGCTATCCAGTGGCCTCGATCCTGCCGCCCCCGACCGAGGGCGCCCTTGCGGATCTGCGCCGGAAACTGGGGGAAGAGGCAGCCCGCCCGGGTGCGGCGGGCTATGCGGCGGCCATCCAGGAAAGCCTGTTGCCGGGCGCCGGGCTGGCGCAGGGACCAGAGCTGGAATGGGCCATGGTGTCGATGCTGTCCGACGATCCGGCCAAGAGCGAAGGACGGGTGGAGCGGGGCGCATTGCTGGCGGATCAACTGGTCGCCCGTGTCGGTCCCCCGGACCGGCGGCTGTCCCTGATCTCGGCCTATTTCGTGCCTGGGCGGCTGGGGACGGCCGGCCTTGTCGCGGCCGCCGGCCGGGGAATCGAGGTGGATGTGCTCACGAACGCATTGGAATCAACGGATGTCGCGGCCGTCCATGCCGGATATGCGCGCCACCGCAAGGCCCTGCTGCGCGCGGGCGTGCGGCTGTGGGAGCTGAAATCCGAACCCCGCAACCACCGCACGCGACTGCGACTGGGCATCGGAAGCCGGCCGGGAAGCCGCCCGGTCATCCTGTCCAGCGGGTCTTCGCTTCACGCCAAGACCCTGGCCGTCGACGGCCGGCGCCTGTTCGTCGGCAGCTTCAATTTCGATCCCCGCTCCGTCGCGCTGAACACGGAGCTTGGGTTTCTTGTGGAAAGCCCCCGGCTGGCGGATCAGCTGCACACACTGTTCGCGGCCGACATCCGCGCGCGGGCCTATGAAGTCAGGTTGTCGCCCGGTGGCGATCTCGTCTGGGTGGAGGAGACACCACAGGGGCCCATTGCGCATGAAGTCGAGCCGGGAACCCGGTTGCACCAGCGCCTGGCGGTGAAGGCGCTGTCTCTGCTGCCGATCGACTGGCTGCTCTGAAGCGAGGCGATCAGGCTTCGCCGGAACCCGCGCGGCTGTGGTGCCGAATCACCTCGTCGATGATGAAGCGCAGGAATTTTTCCGAAAATTCGGGGTCCAGGTCAGCCTCGACAGCAAGGCGCCGCAGCCGGGCGATCTGCTCCTCTTCCCGGCGGGGATCAGCCGGCGGCAGGCCGGCTTCCGCCTTGTAGGCCCCCACTTTCTGGGTGACCTTGAACCGTTCCGCCAGCAGATACACGAGCGCCGCATCGATATTGTCGATCGACCGCCGAAATTCGCCGAGCCGACCGGCGCCGGTTTGATCATGCGACATGAAGCCCCTTCCCATTCGGTTCCGGCTGGCCTAGCGCCATGCCGACATGACTGCCACCGTCCATCCGCTCCGGCCCGACAAGCCCAGCCTCAAGCCGTTGATGGCGCTGGTGGCACCGGGCCTGAATGCCGTCAACCGCGTCATCCTTGACCGGATGCAGAGCCCTGTCGCGCTCATTCCCGAACTTGCAGGTCATCTGATCGCGGGCGGCGGCAAGCGGATGCGGCCGATGCTCACGCTTGGCTGCGCGGCCGCGCTCGATTACCAGGGCGAACGCCATCACAAACTGGCGGCCGCCGTTGAGTTCATCCACACGGCAACCCTGCTGCACGACGATGTGGTCGATGGTTCGGATCTGCGCCGAGGCCGTGCGACGGCCAACACCATCTGGGGCAACGAGGCATCCGTGCTGGTGGGGGATTTCCTGTTTTCCCGTGCGTTCGAACTGATGGTGGAAGATGGCAGCCTGAAGGCGCTGAAGGTGCTGTCCCACGCCTCCGCCGTGATCGCGGAAGGCGAGGTTCAGCAGCTGACGGCGCAACGGGTGGTCGAAACCACGGAGGACAGCTATCTCCAGATCATCAGCGCCAAGACCGCAGCGCTGTTTTCCGCAGCCTGCCAGATCGCGGCTGTCGTTGCCGAAAAGGACGAAGCGACTGAGGCCAGCGTGGAGGCCTATGGACGGAATCTGGGCATCGCGTTCCAGCTGGTCGACGACGCGATCGACTATGTTTCCGACGCAGAGACGATGGGCAAGGAAATCGGCGACGATTTCCGCGATGGCAAGGTCACGCTGCCGGTGATCCTGGCCTATGCGCGCGGCGACGAGGCCGCGCGGAAATTCTGGCAGCGTGCGATGTCCGGCCGCGCCAATGGCGATGCCGAACTGCAGGAAGCCATCGAGCGCCTGCACGCAACGGGCGCCATCGCCGACACAATGGCCCGGGCCCGCCTGTACGGCAGCCGCGCCATCGATTCGCTGGCGCGGCTGCCGCAGAGCGCGGCGCGGTCGGCCCTGGTCGAAACGGTCGAGTTTGCCATCCAGCGCGCCTACTGACCCTTCGGCGAAGGGCCTTCCCGCCCAATCTGAGACGACGGGCCTTCCCGTCGTCGAGGTTCTCCCAGCCCTTCACGCCAGCCTGTTCGCAACATCCAATGCCGTGCTGGTCGCGCCGCCCGGCGCCGGGAAGACAACGCTGGTCGCACCCTCCCTGCTGGAGGCCGGGTGGCTGGGCGGCAGCAAGATCCTGCTGATGCTGCCGCGACGTCTGGCGGCGCGCGCGGCCGCCGAACGCATCGCGAGCCTGCTGGGCGAAGAGCCGGGCGCACGCGTGGGTTATCGCACCCGGCTGGAATCGAAGCCCGGCAGCCGGATCGAATGCCTGACCGAAGGGCTATTCGTGAACCGGCTGATCGCCGATCCGGCGCTGGAAGGCATAGGCGCGCTGCTGTTCGACGAGGTTCATGAGCGCAATCTGGAAGGCGATCTTGGTCTTGCGCTTGCGCTGGATGCCCAGCAATTGCGACCTGAACTCCGGATTGTCGCCATGTCCGCCACCATGGATGGCGGGCGCTTCGCACGGCTGATGGGCGATGCCCCAATTCTCGAATCGAAGGGGCGCAGCTTTCCGGTCGAAATTCGCCACCTCGGCCGCTCTGACTCCCGCATCGAGGATCGCATGGTTTCGGCCATCCACGAGGCGCTGCGGACGGGGGAGGGCAGTGTGCTGGCCTTCCTGCCCGGGGTGGGCGAGATCGAGCGCACGGCGGAGCGACTGACCCTGCCGGCGGGCGTGGCGCTGCACAAGTTGCACGGCACGGCCGATCCCGCGGCCCAGCGGGCGGCGCTGGCGCCGGGGCCGCGCAGGGTCGTGCTAGCAACCAGCATCGCCGAAACCTCGCTCACGATCGATGGCGTGCGCACCGTGGTCGATTCCGGCCTTGCGCGGCGTCCGCGTTTCGATCGCGCCTCGGGCCTAACCCGGCTGGCCACGGAACGGGTCTCTCAGGCGGCCGCCACCCAGCGCGCCGGGCGCGCCGGGCGACAGGCGCCGGGGCTCGCGATCCGGCTGTGGGAAGAGGGCGAGACGCGCGGCTTCATCCCCTTCGATCCGCCCGAGATCCTGGAGGCGGATCTGGCGCCGCTGTTGCTGCGGCTGGCCGCCTGGGGCGCCTCGCCGGATCAGCTGCAATGGCTCGATCCGCCGCCTGCCGCCGCCATAGCGGCCGCGCGCGCGGATCTGCGGCAGCTAGGCGCACTCGACGAGGCAGGCAGGCTCAAGGCGCATGGGCGTCTGCTCGCCCGCTTTGGCCTTCAACCCCGGCTGGCGCATATGCTGATCGAAGGGGCTGCGCGCGGGCAGGCGACGACTGCGGGCGATATCGCGGCCCTGCTGGAGGAGCGGGGTGTCGGCGGTCCCTCCACCGACCTTGAAGACCGTCTCCGGCGCTACCGCTCGGATCGCGCACCGCGCGCTGTCGCCGCCCGACGCCTGTCCGAACGCTGGTCACGAGAAGCGGAGCGGCTGCAACCGGCCGATGGACGCAGCGTCCTGCCGGCAGCCCTGTTGCTGGCCGAGGCTTTTCCCGATCGCGTGGCTCGTCGCCGAAAGGCGCCGGGCCCCTCTGACCAGACGGCGGATTATCTGATGGCCAACGGCCGGGGCGTCAGCCTGGAGGCCGGTGACCCGTTGGCAAGGGCCGAATGGCTTGCCGTGGCGGATGCAGGCGGGGCGGGGGCCTCCGCGCGAATCCGCCTTGCTGCGGCGATTCCGGCCGACGTCCTGCCGCAATGGCTGGAGGGGCGGACGGAAATCCGGGAATCGCTTGCGCCCGACCCGGCAAGCGGCAGGCTGGCGCAGCTCGCGATCACCCGTCTCGGCGCCATCGAAGTCGCGCGCCGCCGTGAACCGGCCAGCCCGGAAGCAATCGCAGCGGCCCTGCTTGCGGATGTGCGTGCGCAGGGCCTTGGGGCATTGCCATGGAGTGAAACGGAGGCCGCCACCCTGCATCGCCTGCGCTTCGCTTCGGCCGCTGGCTGCCCGGCCCTGCCGGATGTCAGCGATGAAGGGTTGCTTGCCAGCCTCGATATCTGGCTGGCGCCCCGTCTCTCGGGTGTTTCCAGGCTGTCCGATGCCCGACTGGACGGCGCCCTGCTGGATCTGCTGGACTGGCCGGCCCGTCAGGCGTTGGATCGCTTTGCGCCGGCCCGCTTCGCATCCCCGGCCGGGACATCCCATGTCATCGATTATGCCGCCGACGGCGGGCCGGAAGCGGATGTCCGGGTACAGGCGGTGTTCGGCCTTGCCGCGCACCCGATGCTGGCAGATGGCCGTATCCCCCTCACCCTCGCGCTCACCTCGCCCGCCGGGCGCCCGGTGGCCAGGACGCGCGACCTGCCCGCCTTCTGGAAAGGCGCGTGGAAGGATGTGCAGAAGGACATGAAGGGGCGCTATCCCAGGCACCCCTGGCCGGACGATCCGGCATCGGCGGCGGCCACGGTGCGGACGAAGGCGGCGGATGCGCGTGCGCGCGGTTGAATTCCCTGTCCGCCACGCCTAGGGCAAACGCATGCGAAAGGCCCGAATCTATCAGCGCGGCGTCCGCGCCACCCAGTCCGGCAAGGCCCGGTCCGACACCTGGATTCTGGAGCCGGAACCCGTCGAGAAGAAGCGTCCCGACCCGATGATGGGATGGGTGGGCAGCGGCGATACCGAAACCCAGCTGCGCCTCAGTTTTCCGTCGCTGGAATCGGCCCTGGCCTATGCCGCGCGCGAAGGGTTCGAGCCGCAGGTGGAACAGCCCCCGGCCCGCAGGCTGATCCTGCAAAGCTACGCTGAAAACTTTAGGTAGCCGCCGCGCTTTCGCGCTAAGGCAGCCCCGCGCGCGCCTGTAGCTCAGCTGGATAGAGCATCCGCCTTCTAAGCGGAATGTCGCAGGTTCGAGTCCTGCCGGGCGCGCCATTTCCCCTTCGGTCGGCCACGCCCGGCCGGTTTCAGTCCAGGCAGTCCAGCAGTTCGATGTCCGGCGCGCCGGCAAGCACTGCACCCAGCGCCGGGCCTGCCGCCTTGAAATGCGGCATGTCGCGGTGGGCCGCCAGCGCGGCATCATTGGCATAGATTTCCAGCACCTTGTAGGTGTCCGCCTCGGTGCGGCTCTTCGTCAGCTGGTACAGATGGTTGCCCGGCTCGTTGGCGCGAACCTGTTTCGCCAGCGCCTTGAAGGTGGCCTCGAATTCCGCAGCCGATCCCGGTCGGATCCGGATGGTTGCCACAACAGCGATGCTCATGTCCCACTCCCCTTGGTTGAATCTGATCCGCTGATAGCGCCCGGGCCGCGCGCCACCATCCTATCGATTGAGCGCGCGTGCCTGTTCGAACGCCCGCCGGAATCCCCGTTCTGGCACAGCGCCGCGCACCAGCACGCGCCCGATCAGATGCCCCGGGGTGCCCCCCAGGCCGAGTGCAAAGGCATGTAAAGCATTGCGTGCCAGCTGCCCCTCGAACTCAGGGGATCTTTGCGCAAGGGCTTCCCGATAGGCCGCGACATTCCCGCCAGCGGCTTCCAGCGCCGCTTCGGCCGACTGCCCATCCGCTCGCCCGCCGGCCATCAGTCCGGTATGCACCGGCAGGTAGAGCCCCTGCCGTGCCGCCGCCAGGGCGCCGAGCGCCGCAGCCCGGCTGTCGTCTCCGAAGATCGGCCAGTCGAAGAAGCGGATCGAAACGCGGCCGTCCGCCCGTGCTGCAGCCATCATGTCGGGGTGGGCCATGCGGCAGGCGCCACAATTGTAATCCGTGAAGACCAGCAGCTTGAGGTCGGCATCCGCCGGGCCGGTTTCGGGTCGCTGCTCGGCCCATGCCGCATCCAGCACAGGCGAAGGTTCCAGAACGATGCCGACAGGACGGGTGGTTCGCACGGCAATCAGCGCCGCGCCGCCTGCGCCGAGCATCGCTGCCAGCACCAGCGCATCGCGTCTGGAAACGGGACTCATGCCTTCGCCAGCTTGACGCGCGGGCCGAATGGCGGACGATCAGAAACGGGAGAGTGAGACATGTTCGACATATTGATCCGCAATGCGACGCTGGTGGATGGCACAGGTGCGCCGGCACGAACAGCCGATATCGCCGTGAAGGATGGCCTGATCGCCGAAGTGGGGGCTGTTTCCGGCCCGGCTGCCCGCACCATCGATGCGACTGGCCGCGTGGTCACGCCGGGCTTCGTGGACATCCACACCCATTATGACGGCCAGGCCAGCTGGGATCCGTTCCTGGCACCCACCAGCCTCAACGGCGTCACCTCGCTTGCGATGGGCAACTGCGGGGTCGGCTTCGCTCCTGCCCGCCCGGACCGGCACGACTGGCTGATCGCATTGCTGGAAGGGGTTGAGGACATCCCCGGCACCGCGCTCGCCGAAGGACTGACCTGGGACTGGGAGAGTTTTCCCGACTATCTCGAAGCGCTTGGCCGGCGGGATTTCGCGCTGGATGTCGCTGCGCACCTGCCGCACGCCGCGCTGCGGACGTATGTGATGGGGGATCGCGGCGGCGATCACCGCGAACATCCGACCGAGGCCGAGATCGCGGAGATGGCGCGGCTGACGGAAGAGGCGCTCGCTGCGGGCGCTCTGGGCTTTTCCACCAGCCGCACCTTCGTCCATCGAAGCCGCTCGGGAGAGAATATCGGCACGCTGGAAGCCGGCGAGGCCGAGCTTCTGGGAATCGCCGCCGCGATGCGCCGGGCGGGCAGGGGCGTGATCCAGCTGATTTCGGATGCCTATCTGACTGCGGACGACGCCTTTGCCGACCGCGAGCTGGATCTGATCGAGTCGATGGCCGTGACCAGCGGCCGGCCGCTGTCCTTCACGGTGCAGCAGACGGACGAAGCGCCCGACAGGTTCCATCACATCTTCGCCCGCGTGGCGCAGATGGTGGCGAAGGGCCTGGATGTGAAATGCCAGGTCGCCCCCCGCCCCATCGGCGTGGTGCAGGGGCTGGAAGCCACGCTGAACCCTTTCCTGTTCTGCCCGGAATGGCGGCGCATCGGCGCCCTGCCGCTGGCGGAGAAGGTGGCGGAACTGGGCAAGCCGGATGTGCGTGAGCGGCTGCTGCAACAGCATGCCGAAACCCACCCGGAGGGTTTCGGCGCGCTGATCGCCCATGGCTTCAGCCGGATGTTCCGCGTGTCGGACCCTGTCGACTATGAACCGACGGCGGATCGCTCGGTCGCGGCGGAGGCGGCGAAGGCCGGGGTGTCGCCCGCCGAATATATGCTGGACCTGCTGCGCGAGGAGGAGGGCCACCGACTGCTCTACATGCCCCTCATCAATTATGCGCGCGGCAGCCTGAATGATGTCCACGCCATGATGACGGCCCCGAACACGCTCTATGGCCTGTCCGATGGCGGCGCACATTGCGGCACCATCTGCGACGCCAGCTTTCCCACAAGCACCATCGCCATCTGGCGGCAGGGCAACAAGGCCGGGGCCCGAATCCCGATCGAACAGCTGGTGCATGGTCTGACGCAGCGGAATGCCGCCCATGTGGGCTGGATGGACAGGGGCGTGGTGGCGCCGGGCTATCGCGCGGATCTCAACATCCTTGATCTGGAGGCGCTGTCGGTGCCGCCGCCGAAGATGGTGCATGACCTGCCGGCGGGCGGCGGGCGGCTGCTGCAGCGGCCGCGCGGGATCCTGCTGACCCTGTGCGCGGGTGTTCCCACCTTCGAACAGGGCGAACCGACGGGTGCGCTGCCCGGCCGGCTGCTGAGGGGCTGAGCCTTACTGCTGCAGCGTGGGGCTCGTGGGCCTGTTGCGCATCAGAGAGGCCAGCGCACACCCCGCCAGCAGGATCGAAAGCATGAAGGGCATGCCCGGCCGGTGGAGGATCGCATCGGGGCCGGTAAAGCGGCTGAACACGAAGGCGAACATGGGCGGACCCAGGATGATGGTGAGAGACGAAAGCGTCGCCAGCGCGCCCTGGAGTTCGCCCTGGGCGTTGGCGGGCGCGCGTTCCGTCATCAGGGCCTGAAGCGCGGGCACCGTAAGCCCCCCGATCGAGCCCACCAGCAGCCCCAGATAGGCAAGGGCGGGCTGGTCGGCGAAGAAATAGACCACATAGGCCATCATGCCGAAGCTGATGCCGACAAGCGCGGTCTTCCATTCGCCCAGGCTGCGCACGCTTCGCCTGACGAGCAGGCCGTTCACCAGGATCGCCATCACGCCCACGAATGTCAGCGAAAGGCCGATTCCGAAGGGGGTCCAGCCATAGCGATAGGCGGTGATGTAGCTCCAGATTCCGTGCAGCGACTGGATCGCGAGCATCCACAGGAAATAGACGAGCGCCAGTTGCCGCAGGCTGCCGCCCAGCCGCCCAAGCTGGCGGATGCTGCCCACGATGTTCGCGCGCCGCCAGTCGAACGGACGGCGCCGTTCGGCCGGCAGGCTTTCCGGCAGCAGGAAGATTCCGATCAGCATGTTGCAGCCCGCCATCCCGGCTGCCACCAGAAACGGCCAGCGCGGATGCAGCGATCCGATCAGGCCGCCGATCGCCGGGCCCAGTGCGAACCCCAGGCCGAACGCCACGCCCAGCAGGCCATAGGTCTGCGCCCGGCGCTGGGGCGGCGTGATGTCCGCGATGTAGGCGTTGGCCGTGGCGATGCTGGCGCCCGTCAGGCCTGCCAGGATGCGGGCCAGGAACAGGATCGTCAGTGTCGGCGCGACGGCGACGATCAGCATGCTGGCGGCAAACCCACCCATGGAGGCCAGCAGCACAGGCCGCCGGCCGAACGCATCCGAAAGACCGCCCATCACTGGCGAGAACAGGAATTGCGCCAGTGCATAGGACATGATGATGAACCCGCCGATCCCAGCGGCTTCGCTCATGTCCACATGTCCCAGTTCGGCGACGATCGTGGGCAGCACGGGCACGATCAGCCCGAAGCCGATCACGTCCATCAGAACCGTCAGCAGGATGAAGGTCAGCGGCCCCCGGGGAATGGGCGGCACGCCCTCCGAAGCGGTCAAGCGTCGGTGCCGGGCGCCGCCTCAGGGCCCAGCTTGCCATGGACCCGTTCATAGGCCTTCCGGTCGCCGCTCGCCAGAAGCCGCGCCTGGGATTGCCACTGGTCCCGTTCCGGGCGGCTCTGGAACTGGCCCAGTTCGGCGTCCACCAGTGCCAGTTGCGCGGGTGTCCAGCCCGCGATCTGGGCATAATGGAACACGCCCAGTTCTTTCAGCCGCGCCTGCAGTTTGGGGCCGATGCCCTTGATCCTTCCCAGATCATCCGCTTCGCCTTCCGGCGCGGGAAGGAAGGGGGATGGCGTGTCGGCCGGCGGCGGTGGCGGCGGCGCCGGTTCCGCCGCTTCGACCGGCGCTGCCTTTCTGGCCGATGCCCTTGAACGCAGCAGGGCAAAGGCGACGACGATCACCGCCACGATCAGGGCACCGATAAGGATCAGCTGGCTGTTGGTCATCGCCCGCTCCTAGGCTTTCGGATCCCGGATCGCAATTCAGGTCGTGCGCTGCTGGCGGTCCTGGCTGTTCGTGGTGCGGATCGCCTGGCCGATCATGTCCCAGTCATTTGAATCGAGCCGGGTGAGGGCATGGAAATTGCCGCCCGTCGCCAGCCACTGGCCGCCGTCCAGTGCGATCACCTCACCTGTCAGATATTCGCATCCATCGGCCATCAGGAAGATGGCGAGGTTGGCGAGTTCCGGGTGGTCGCCCATCCGCCGCAGCGGAATGTCCTCCGATCCCATCGCGGAGCCGGTCTTTTTCACCAGCGGTTCCGGCATCAGCCGTTCCCAGGCACCCTTTGTGGGGAAGGGGCCGGGCGCGATGGCGTTGGCGCGGATCCCCTTGGGGCCCCATTCCACCGCCAGGCTCTGCGTCATGGCGGCAACGCCCGCCTTGGACATGGCGCTTGGCACCGTGAAGGGGGATCCAGTCCACACCCAGGTGGTCACGATGGACAGGATGGATCCCTTGTGCCCGCCGGCGATCCAGCGCTTGCCGGCCGCGACCGTCGTGTTGAAGGTGCCGTGCGCCACGATCGAGGCGACTGCGTTGAAGGCGTTGGCCGAAAGATCCTCGGTCCGGCTGATGAAATTCCCCGCGGCATTGTTGACGAGGCCCGTCAGCGGCCCGTTCGCGAAGATCTCCTCCATCGCCTCGTCGATTGCACTGGCGTTGCGGATATCGACAGCCATCGGGGTGATCTGTCCGCCTGTCGCTTCGCGCAGTTCGGCTGCGGTCTCTTCCAGAATCGGGCCGCGACGGCCCCAGATCACCACGTCTGCGCCGTGGGCGGCATAGCCCTGCGCCATTGTCTTGCCGAGCCCGGTGCCTCCACCGGTCACGAGGATCTTGTGGCCCTTCAGCAGGTCCGGCCGGAACATCGACATCGCTTGTCTCCCTCTTTCCTGACCAACGGATAGGAAGATGAAGCAAATAGCGGCAAGCTGGCAAAAAGGCGCTAATCCACCACGGAGCAGGCCTCGCCCGCCACCTTC
This sequence comes from Sandaracinobacter sp. T42, assembly GCF_059115405.1. Classification (NCBI taxonomy): domain Bacteria; kingdom Pseudomonadati; phylum Pseudomonadota; class Alphaproteobacteria; order Sphingomonadales; family Sphingosinicellaceae; genus Sandaracinobacter; species Sandaracinobacter sp. T42. The sequence goes on along the minus strand of NZ_CM181101.1, from coordinate 2,560,862 downwards.
AGCCGGCCGCAGATATCGCGCGCGGCCTTCGGGCTGGGGGCGGTCGTGCGCAGCCGGTACAGCGTCTTGCCGTCGGTCGTCACCGGCACGATCAGTGGCTCCATTTCGGCCAGATAGGCATAACGGCCGGACAATGACTTGAACGCCTCGCGCGCTCGCGCGCTGGAGGAGAAGGCGCCCAGCTGCAAGGTCTGCCCGTTGCCACCCGCCGGGGCGGAGGTCGCCGGCGCCTCGATCGCCCTGGGCTTCACGGCGGGCTTCACGGCTTCCATCCTTGGTGCTTCGCGCGGCGTTACCGTCACGCTGGTCTTGGGCTGGATCGGCGCGGGTGCCGGCGGGGCGGCCTGCACCGGCGGATCCGCCGTGATCCTAGGCCCGCCGGATTCCAGCGCCTCGTCCACCATGGGCAGTGTCTGGGCCTGTCCGGGTCTTGGCAGCGGGTCTTCGGGCATCGCATCCAGCGCGATGGCCGAATCCGTTTCCCGCCCGTCCCCGGTGCCGAACAGCACCTGGCCCTGTCCTTCCACCGGCACACCGTCCACGTCGGGCCCGGTGGGGGGCACTTTCCAGGGGCCCGGCGCGCGCAGCACGGGCACTTCCTCGCCAACGGCCGGCACGTCGATGGGGGCTGCATCCCGCCTGGAAACCAGTGTGATTCCCACCACCACGCCAACCGTCAGCACGGCCAGAAGGAACAGGATGCCCCACAGGGTGCGCCGGCCGATCAGCGTATGGGTCGGCCCCTCGTCGTCATAGTCGCCCTCGTCCAGCCAGGGCGCTTCCTCTGCGTCGGCCCTGCGGCGGCGCGGCGCGGGCTCTTCCCAGCCACGCCGGCGGGCATCTTCACGCGGAGAAGGGCCCTTCGCCATCAGCGCAGTTCCTCCGCCGCCTGCACGCCCATCACGCCCAGCGCGGTGCGGATCACCTGCGCCACGGCAGAGGCCAGCGCCAGCCGTGCGGCTGTCAGGGGCAGATCGTCTTCCACCAGCAGGCGGAAGGCGGGATCATCATTGCCCCGGTTCCACAATGTGTGGAAGGCGCCCGCCAGATCGGCGAGGTAGAAGGCGATGCGGTGCGGCTCCCGCGCGGCGGCGGCCTGCCGCACCACGCGCGGCCACTGCGCGGCCAGGCCGGCCAGGGCGAGTTCCTGCTGGTCCAGCCGATCCAGCGGCGCGGGCGCGGGCAGGGCCAGCGCACCGGCCCGGCGCAGCACCGAAGAGATCCGCGCATGGGCATAATGCACATAGAATACGGGGTTTTCGCGCGACTGCTGCACCACGTCGGCAAAGTCGAAATCCAGCATCGCCTCGGGACGCTTGGTCAGCATCATGAAGCGCACCACATCGCGCCCCACTTCATTCACCACATCGGCAAGGGTGACGAAATTGCCGGACCGCTTCGACATCTTCACCGGCTCTCCGGCACGGAACAGGCGCACCATCTGCACCAGCTTCACGTCCAGCCGCTTTTCGCCGTTGGTCAGCGCGTCCACCGCGGCCTCGATCCGCTTCACGGTGCCGGCATGGTCCGCGCCCCAGATGTTCACCAGCGCGGACGAACGACGGGCCTTTTCGGCGTGATAGGCCATGTCGTTGCCGAAATAGGTCCATTGTCCGTTGGACTTGCGGATCGGCCGGTCGATGTCGTCGCCATAGGCGGTCGAACGGAACAGGGGCAGCTCCACCGGTTCCCAGTCGTCCGGCACTTCGCCCTTCGGCGGCGGCAACACACCATCATAGACGAGATCGCGCGCCCTCAGCTCCGCCTCGGCCTTCTGCGGTGCGCCGGAGGCGAGCAGCTCGGCCTCTGACGAGAAGATGTCATGATGGATGCCCAGCAGGGCGAGATCAGCGCGGATCATGTCCATCATCGCGGCGACTGCCTTCGTGCGGAACGGCGCCAGCCACTCCGCCTCGGGCGCACCCACGAAACGGTCCCCATATTCGGCGGCAAGGATCTTGCCCACGGGCTTCAGATAATCGCCCGGATAGAGGCCCTCGGGGATTTCGCCGATATCCGCGCCCAGCGCCTCGCGGTAGCGCAGGTGGGCCGAGCGGGCGAGCACGTCCACCTGACCGCCGGCATCGTTCACATAATATTCGCGCACCACATCATGCCCGGCAAAGCCCAGCAGGCTCGCCAGCGCGTCGCCCACCACGGCGCCCCGGCAATGCCCCATGTGCATCGGCCCGGTCGGGTTGGCAGAGACATATTCGACATTGATCGGCAGCGCTTCCTGCCGCGGATCGCCGCGGCCATAGTCCGCGCCCTGGGCCTGGATGCGTCGAATCTCGTCCTGCCACACGCCGGGGTCCAGCGTCAGGTTGATGAAGCCCGGCCCTGCCACTTCGGCGCTTGCGATCTCCGGATGGCGGGCCAGCCCCATGGCGATGCGGGTCGCCAGTTCGCGCGGGTTGGTTTTCGCGGCCTTCGCCAGCGCCAGGGCGGCGTTGGTGGCAAGGTCGCCATGGCTGGGGTCGCGCGGGGGCTCCAGCACGATCGCCGCGTTGGCGGCGTCCGCCGGCACCGTGCCATCCGCCACAAGGGCGTTCACGGCATCCGCCACCACTGCTTCGAACCGCTGAAAAACGTCCACTTCAAATCTCCTCGGCCCTGCCCGTAGCCGCAGCCGCCCAAAGCCTCAACCGCCCACGGCAGCAACCCCGCAATCCGATTTGCGTTGGAGACAGGCCCCGCCTAGCTTAAGATAAAGGAACATGCGGGCATAAACGGGGAATTCAGGCATGAGCAACTTGAACCGTCCGGTCAGTTTCGGGGCCGCTTCGGCCCTTGTCCTTGCGCAGCTGGCCCCGGTGCCGATGCTGGCGCCGATCGCCGTTTCGGGGGCGGCCGCACAGACTTATAATCGATCCGTCACGATTCCCTGTTACTCGACGGCCAACCGCACACAGACCTGCAGCCTGCCGAACGATACCTTGTCCGTCAGCTTCACCGGACCCGACAGGTCCGGCCTCTGCCGCGAGGGGCAGACCTGGCGGCGGGTCGGCAATTCCATTCAGGTCACCAACGGCTGCGGCGGCAACTTCGAAGCGCTTGTCCGCAATGGCAGCGGCGGCGGCTGGGGTGGCGGCTCCGGGGGTGGCTGGGGTGGCAACGGGCAGAGCTTTGCCGGCGAAATCACCTGCCGCAGCCGCGATGGACGCGAACAGGTCTGCTATGCCAATACCGAGGGCCGGGTGGAGATGATCCAGCAGTACAGCAGCTCGGCCTGCATCGAGGGGAGGTCCTGGCGCGCCGACCGCCGTTCGATCACCGTCCGCGCCGGCTGCCAGGCCCGCTTCGGTTATGGCTATGGCAACGACAGTGGCGGCGGCTGGGGTGGCGGTGGCTGGGGCGGCAACCAGGGCTTCGCCGGCCAGCTGGAATGCCGATCCGACAACAACCGCTACCGCCGGTGCAGCGCCAACACCGGCAACCGGGTGGAACTGCTTCGGCAGTTCTCGTCCGCCAGCTGCGTGCAGGGCCGCAGCTGGGGCTATGATCGCAGCAGCGTCTGGGTCGATAACGGCTGTCAGGCCCGTTTCGGCTATGGCTATGGCAACGTCAGCGGCGACACCTCCGGCAGCGGCAGCGGCAGCGGCGGCGGCGGGGGCTCCGATGCCGGCGCCGTGATTGGTGGCGTGGCACTGGCGGCCGGCCTGATCGCCCTCCTCAGCGCCGCCGGCAAGGGCGGCAGCAGCCGTTCGTCGACAGCCGCGACCGCGACAACCGCAACCGTCAATGCGGACCTTTCGAAATTCCAGCCTGACGCGCGCACGCCCGGCCAGGCCTGCCTGAAGGAAGCGGCCCGCCAGGTGGGGGCAACGGGCGGCACCGCCATCCGGCTAGATCGGGTGGACAGCGCCACGCGCATAGGCGACGGATGGGCGATCCGCGCCGGCGTGACGGCGACCTATCCGGATCACAGCCAGTCAATGGCCATCGATTGCCGCGCGACAGGCGACAAGGTGACCGCGTTCGATGTCAGATAGCGAAATTCCCGGCCTTCACCCGATACTGGCTGATCCGGTATCAATGGCGTAAGCGAACAGGAAAGGCAGGATCGAATGGCTGCGAAATCGGAAAAGAAGTCAGCATCGGGCAAGTCGAAAAAGGCGGCCGTGCCGGATCCGGCCGCGCTCGACATCGGGATCCCCGCGGATCAGCTTGCCGCCATAACCGATGGCCTTTCCCGCCTGCTGGCGGACACCTACACCCTCTATCTGAAGACGCATAATTATCACTGGAACGTCACAGGCCCGCAGTTCAACACGCTGCACACCATGTTCGAAACGCAATATACCGAACTCGCGATGGCCGTTGACGTGATCGCCGAACGCATCCGCGCGCTCGGGGCCTGGGCGCCGGGCAGCTATTCGGAATTCGCGAAGCTATCCACGGTGAAGGAAGCGCAGGGGATCCCTGCGGCGGATGCGATGATCGCGGAACTGGCGGCGGATCAGGCCACGGTCGTGCGCACGGCGCGGGCGCTGTTTCCCGCCGTGGAGGCGGCAAGCGACGAACCGACGGCGGACCTGCTGACCCAGCGCATGCAGGTGCATGAAAAGACGGCCTGGATGCTGCGGGCGATGATCGCCTGACCCTGAAAAGAGAACCGGCGCCCGAGCAGAAGCCCATTGGCGCCGGAGTGGGTCAGAGGGTGATGTCGTCTGTTAGCCGCGCTTCCCTTGACCCTTGCTGAACATCCTTCCGCCGGATCATGCGCAATTCGTTCAACCCCAGAAGCGCCACCGCGATCAGCAGCGGCCCCCAGTAATAGATCAGGCGATACAGGATCAGCGCCGAAATCAGCGACGGCTTGTCCACTTCCGGCAGGGTGACGAGCACGACAGCCTCGAACACGCCGATGCCGCCCGGCGCATGGGCCAGCAGCGCCACGACGACGGCAACCACATAGGCGACAAGAAAGTCGGGATAATGGTGCCAGGCTTCGGGCGGCAGCAGCACCAGAAGCGCGGCGCTTGCGATTGCGATATCCGTCGCAGCCAGGGCGAACTGGATCAGTGCCTGCCGCAGCGTCGGCACTGGCAGGGTCCAGCCCAGGATGTTCAGCGGCCCGGTCTGCCGGGCGCAGGCCAGCAGATAGACGGCGATTGCCGCCAGGATGCCGCACCCGATCAGCGCCTGCGTGGCATAGGGCATGGTCGCATCATGTACCCTTAGCGCGCCCGGAAAGGCGACCAGAAAGATCCCCAGCAGCAGGAAGATGCCCAGCCAGAATGTCACCCCGGCGATCACGACAAGCCGCGCGATGTCGCCGGGGTCCAGGCTTGTCCCGCGATAGGCCCGCCATCGCGCGGCCGCGCCTGTGATCGGTGCGAACCCCAGGTTGTGGGAAAGATTGTAGGCCGTGAAACTGCCCAGGAGCGCCCGCCAGTAGGGCTGCGGCTTGCCGATCGCGGTCAGGCCCAGCACATCATAGAAACTCAGGACGAAGAACGACAGCGCGGTCAGGCCGATCGACAGCGCAATCTGGTGTGGGGTGATCCGTCCGAAGGCGGATCCGATGTCCGCCAGCTTCACTTCCTTCAGGATTTCCCACAGCGCAAAGCCCGCAACCATGAGCACGGCGAGTGTCAGCAGGGCCGAAAGCCATGCCTTGTGTGCCTGCAACCAGTCGATCAGTCGCTGAAGTCGCGGGTCCAGCTTCATGCGGGGCCCCTACCGGGCCGCAGACCGGTTGCCGTAATTGGCCTTCACCCAGTCCATGTAGCTGCCGTCCAGGATGCCGCGCCACCAGCCCTCATGGTCCAGATACCATTTCAGGGTCTGCGCAAAGCCGCTTTCGAAGCTGTGCCGGGGGCGATAGCCCAGTTCGGTCATCGCCTTGCTGCAATCGATGGCATAGCGGCGGTCATGCCCCGGCCGGTCGGTTACGAAGGTCTTCAGGCTCGCCGTCGGCAGGCCCTTCGCGGCCGGCGCGTCGGGAAAGCGGCCCGCAAGCGCGGGATCGGCCGCGAACGCCTTGTCCACCGCCGCGCACAGCGTGTCGATCACGGTCAGGTTGGGCAGTTCGGCGCCGCCACCGATATTGTAGGTTTCGCCCGGCCGGCCCTTTTCGATCACTGCCGCGATGCCCCGGCAATGATCTTCCACATGCAGCCAGTCCCGCACCTGCAGGCCGTCGCCATAGATGGGCAGGTTGCGGCCATGCAGCGCATTGATGATGAACAGCGGGATCAGCTTTTCCGGGAAGTGGAACGGCCCATAGTTGTTGGAGCAGTTCGACGTCGTCGTGATCAGCCCGTAGGTGTGGTGGTAGGCGCGCACCAGATGGTCGGACGCGGCCTTCGAGGCAGAATAGGGGGAGTTGGGCGCATAGGGCGTGTCTTCGCGGAAGGCCGGATCGGCCGGCCCCAGCGTGCCATAGACCTCGTCCGTCGACACATGATGGAAACGGTGCGGGAGCTTGCCATCCACCCATTCGCGCCGCGCCACCTTCAGCAGCGCGTGCGTGCCCAGCACATTCGTCTCGATGAAGGCGTCCGGGCCAAGGATGGAGCGGTCGACATGGCTTTCGGCGGCGAAGTGGACGATCGTGCGGATCTCGCGGCTGCGCAGCAGCTCCGTCACCAGTCCCTCGTCGCGGATGTCGCCCACCACCAGTTCGGCGTTCAGCCCATCGAGGTTCGCACGATTCCCGGCATAGGTCAGCAGATCCAGAACCGTCACCCGGTCCTGCGGGTGGGTCGCCATCCAGTGCGCCACGAAGTTGGAGCCGATGAAGCCAGCTCCACCCGTCACCAGAAGCGATGCCATCAACCCGTTTCCTTCATCTCCGCGAGTGCCAGTTTCAGCTCATCGCGCCAGTGGGCCGCAGGCCCTGTGATCGCCCAGCTGGACCCCTTGTCGAGCACGCTCATCGCCGGGCGCCGGGCAGGGGTGGGATAGTCGCTCGTCCGGATCGGCACAACCGCCGTGCGCCGATCGAGAAGGCCGATCGCCAACGCTTCGTCGCGGATCGCGACGGCGAAATCATACCAGCTGGCGACGCCGGCGTCCGTCCAGTGGAATATCCCCGTCGCGCCGGCTGCATCCAGGGCCCAGATCGCGCGGGCCAGGCTGGCGGCATGGGTGGGCGTTCCGACCTGATCCGCCACCACGCGCAGTTCGTCCCGCTCGCGCATCAGCCGCAGCATGGTGCGGACGAAATTGTTGCCCTGCGCGGCATAGACCCACGCCGTCCGCACGATCAGCGCGCCGGGGTGGGCGGCGGCCACCTGCCGCTCGCCGGAAAGTTTGGTCGCGCCATAGACTCCAAGCGGACAGGGCGAGGCATCCGGTGCGTAGGGTAGGGCGGAAAGGCCGTCGAACACGAAATCGGTGGAGACATGCACGAACCGCGCGCCGGTCGCGGCGGCCGCACCCGCCAGTCGCCCGGCCGCACGGCCGTTCACGGCCTCGGCCGTTTCCGCATCCGTTTCGGCCCTGTCCACTTGGGTATAGGCGGCCGCATTCACGACCAGCGCGGGCGCTGTCGCCGAAACGACGGCGGACACCTTCGCCTCGTCAAGGATGTCAAACGCGTCCTCCGGCGGTGCCAAGATCGTCACACCGGCCGGGGCCGTTGCCTGAAGTGCACGGCCAAGCTGGCCAGCGGCGCCTGCGATCAGCACCTTCATGCGAACAGCTCCGCATCCGCCAGCAGTGGGGCGGCGGCATCCTTCGCTGCCAGCTGCGGTTCACCCGCTTCGGCAAGCGGCCAGTCGATCCCGATCGTGGGATCATCCCAGCGCAGAGAGCGATCGGACTGCGGATGCCACAATGTGGTGCACTTGTAGCAGAAGTCGGCCACGTCCGAGAGGACGACAAAACCGTGCGCGAACCCCGGCGGTACATACAGCATCTGCTGCGTCTCGTCGGACAGGATCGCGCCCACCCAACGGCCGAACGTGGGGGAGGATCGACGGATGTCGACCGCAACATCGAACACCCGGCCGCGCGCCACGCGCACCAGCTTTCCCTGCGGTTCGACCAGCTGGTAATGCAGGCCGCGCAGAACGCCGCGCACGGATCGGCTGTGATTGTCCTGCCGCCACTCGGTGGGAAGCCCGGCTTCCGCGAACAGGCGTGAATTGAAGGTCTCAAGGAAAAAGCCGCGTTCGTCTCCGAACACGCGCGGCGTCAGCAGCCTGACCTCCGGTATGGCCAGCGCCTCGACCTTCATCGGCCGCGCTCCAGCTGGGCGAGCAGATATTCGCCATAGCCGCTCTTGCGCAGCGGCTCGGCGACGCGCCGGAGCCGGGCGTCGTCGATGAAGCCCTGCCGCCAGGCGATTTCCTCGGGGCAGCAGATCTTCAGGCCCTGCCGTTCCTCGATGATCCGCACATACAGCGCAGCGTCCAGCAGACTGCCGTGGGTGCCGGTATCCAGCCATGCGAAGCCGCGCCCCATCAGCTCGACATTCAGGTCGCCTGCCTCGAGGTAGAGGCGGTTGAGATCGGTGATTTCCAGTTCGCCCCGTGCAGACGGCCTGATCTGGCGGGCCAGTTCCACCGCGCGGCCATCATAGAAGTAGAGCCCCGTGACGGCGAAGTTGCTTTTGGGCTGTGGCGGCTTTTCCTCGATCGTTTCGGCCCGGCCGGCGGAATCGAAACTGACCACGCCATAGGCCTGCGGATCCTTCACCCAGTAGCCGAACACGGTTGCGCCTTCCGTCCGCGCGTCCGCACGCTGCAGAAGCTCCGGCAGGCCATGGCCATAGAAGATGTTGTCGCCCAGGATCAGGGCGGACGGGCCGTCGCCGATGAAGTCCGCGCCGATGTGATAGGCCTGCGCCAGACCCTTCGGCTCCGGCTGCACCGCATAGCTGAGCGACAGCCCCCAGTCGCCGCCATCCCCCAGCAGATTCCGGAATGCGGCCTGGTCCTGCGGCGTGGTGATGATCAGGATCTCGCGAATTCCCGCCAGCATCAGCACCGACAGCGGATAATAGATCATCGGCTTGTCATAGACAGGCATCAACTGCTTCGAAACCGGCTTGGTCAGCGGATAGAGCCGCGTGCCCGATCCGCCAGCCAGTATAATTCCCTTGCGCACGCATGATCCTTTCGAGGGGGGCCGCGAACGCGCCAGTGTCCGCAGTGTCCGCAATCCGGCCGGGGCGGCCGCGATGCCGCCCCGTTCGCCTGAAACAGATCAGCCCGCCGGCGATTGCGCCGGGGCGGCTGCAGGCGTCGTCGGCGGCGCAGCGGTTGCCGCCTCCATCCCCGTGCCGGCCGTCGGGGCCTCGCCCGACAGGTTCAGCGGGTTCGGCTTCGTGGCGGCCGCCTTGGCGTCCTTGGGCTTGGCGGGTGCCCAGCCTTCCTGGAACTTCACCCGCTCCGCCTGGGATTTCTTCTGCCGGTCCACTTCCGCCTTCAGGGCGTTCTGAACCCGCTCGTTGCGCAGGAAGTTCACGGCGAATTCCCGCGCCTTGTCTCCGGTGAAGGGCTGCACGTTGGTGTCCTTCACCTGGTTCACCAGAACCACGGGTGCCGGTGCGCCCTGCGGACGAGTCGCGAACATGAACAGCTCGTCCGGCTTCTTCGCCAGCACGGTCGTCACTTCCTTCACGAAGGCCGGGTTCGCGCCAAGCGAGTCCAGCGAGGCCGGCTGGCGGCGGAAGGGGATGTTGTTCGCCGTCAGGATCTGTTCCACCTCTGCCATGGTGGTCGCGCCTTCCAGCCCGAGCTTTTCAATGTTGTCCGGTCGCAGGAACTGGATCTGATCCAGAATGAAGAAGGTGCGGTTGGCGAACAGATAGGGGTTTTCGCTGATGAACTTCTCGGCCTCGTCCCGTGTCGGCGTGACCACCTTGGCGGCGATGTCGCGCGCCAGCGCCTGGACGCGGAGCTGCTCTTCCGCGCGCCGTTCCTGCAGCAGGAACTCGGGCTTCTTGTTCAGCTCGCGCTCTTCGGCGGCCTTCGCCAGCATCCGGCGCGTCACGATGTTCTCCAGCGCAAGCTTCTCGGCCTCGCGGCGCGACATCGAGGGCGGGATGGGTGTGCCGGCGAGTTCGGCATTCACCTCCAGAACGGTGATCTCCTGGCCGTCCAGCGTCGCGACGACCTGCCCCTTGGGCTCCCCGCCGCCGCCGATCCCGAGCTTTTCGCACCCTGCAAGCGCAAGCGCCGCCGTCGCTAGCAGCAGCAGCGCGCGGGTGCGCCCCTGGATCGGATTTCCGCCTTGCCCCTCTACACCGGGCAGTTCCGTGCGCATCGTCATCTGGTTGTCCCTCTTTTCCCTTGGGGTTGTATCGCCGCCGCGTGATCAGTCGAAGCTCATGCCCAGCATGGCCCTTGTCATGGCGGCGGCCTTCTTCGGCTGGCGCCGGATCAGGCGCCGGATGATCTGGCCCATGGCCAGCGGATACTGCAGCGGCCACAGCAATGGAAAGTTGCGGCGGTAGAAGCGGATGCGGCTGCGGATCAAATAATATTCCGACGCGTCCGATCGCTGGCCCTTCTTGCCCGAAGATCCGATCGAACCGCCTTCCTTGTGATAGATGATCGCGCCGTGGGCAAAGGCGATGGCGAACCGGCCTCTGTTCCGGACAGACCAGTCCATCTCCTCGAAATAGAGGAAATAGCTTTCCTCCATGTAGCCCACGGTTTCCAGGAAGGCGCGGCTGACGGCGATCGATGCGCCCAGCACGAAATCCGTTTCGCGCGCCACCTTCTTCGGATCGAACGGCCGGGTCACGGGCACATTGGATCCGATCCCGCGTGATTGCCCGGTCAGCAGCTTGAAGCGCTGGCCGTTCAGGGCCTGCCAGACACCGGGCCGGTGATAATAACGCACCTGGGTGCCGCACATGCCGACCTTGTGGGTGGCATTCATCCGCGCCACCAGCGAGCCGGGCGCGCCGGGATCCACCACCGTGTCGTTGTTGAGGCACCAGCAGTAGGCAATCGACGGATCCTGCAGCGCGAAGCGCATCCCGAGGTTGTTGCCGCCGGAAAAGCCAAGGTTGCGACCCGCCAGGATCAGCGCGATCTGCTCGTCGCCGGGCGTCGCGGTTTCGATCTCATGTGGCTGGATCACCCGCAGTTTCAGCGGCTTGGGAAGCGGCGGGTTCGTCAGCCGTTTCAACGGCCCAGCCGGTGGTTCATAGGGTTCGGCGCCGGATGCCCAGGCCTTCAGGCTTTCGACCGTGCTGTCGGTCGAGCCATTGTCGACAACGATGATCCGCGTCGGTTCGTCGGCGCGAAGCAGCGATTCCAGGCATTCGATCGTGTCGGCATGGCGGTTCCAGTTCACCAGGATCACGGCCAGCCGCGCCCGCCTGTCGGCCTGAGCGCGCATGCTGGCCCCCTGCGGCCCCTGCTTCAGCGAAAGATTGAGATCATTCACGTTCAACTGTTCCAGTTCACAAGAGCCAACTGGTCGCCTGCCCGAGCCTTCCGGGACAGATCCAGCATGTCAAGCGCACGCTGCCAGCGCAGCTGCAGCAGCAGGCGCAAGCCGCGCAGGCGGTTGCCGATTCCCGTTACCCTCCGGGAAAACAGCATCATCGGGGCGTGGGCCAGCCCGGACACGGCGATCGCGGCCGCCCTGAGGTCCCAAAGGATCAGCGGTCGGCCGCGTTCCACATGTTGGGTGAAGGCCTGGTGGGACAGACGGCCGAACTTGCGGCGGATATCGTCCATGTTGGTCCGCGCCGGGTGGAAAGCCAGCATCCGCGGCGCATAGCGGGTGCGGATACCCATGGCATGGGCCCGCTCTCCGAAGGCGCGATCTTCCGGCTTGTCGATCCCGTCGAACGGGCCGGCCCTGTCGAAAACGGTTCGCGTCATGATCAGATTGGCCGTGACGGAATAATGTTTCTTGTTGATGTAATTCTTCTGCCGGAACGAGAAGACGCTTTCGAACGCTTCCACATCCGTCATCTGCTTGCGGTCGCCCACATCGATGCGGACATCGCCGCCGAACAGCGCCAGGGGGTTGCGGCCCACCGCCTTCAGCCCCGCCTTCAGCCAGCCGGGCGCTACGCGCACATCGGCGTCCACGAAGGCCAGGATGTCGGCCCGCGCCGCCCTTACGCCGGTGTTCCGGGCAGGCCCAGGGCCGGGCTGCCGCTCGATCAGGAAGCGCACGCCGGGCCATGTGGCTTCCAGCAGCCGCATCGGCAGACGCGATCCATTGTCGACCACGATGATCTCGAACCAGCCATAGTCCAGTGTCTGCGCCGCCACGGACTGCAGGCACTTCACCAGCAGTTCCGGCGTGTTGAAATGCGGGATGATCACGGATGCGCGCGGGGGCCCCAACGTCTTCAGCAGATGATCGGGATCCGCCGACCATCGCATCGACAACTGGGCCTGCGCCGCCTTCATGCGTCAGCGCCCCGCCCTGGCCAGTGCTGCGGACAGCCCCAGAAGCTGCGCGAGACCCTGGGTCCGGAAGCGGTATCGCGGCTCGCGGCCGTCGATCCCATCCTCCCGGTCGAACAGATCGATTTCACCCGTGAAGCCGTCCAGCGTGCGGCCGATCACGGAGGTGTCGGCGCCCCCTGCTTCGGCGGATACGTCGTGCAGCCCGAACCATCCGTCCGGCGTGCCGGACGCACGCGCCGCGGCGATCAGCATCGGCCACGCGCCCCGCACCTCGGGCCGGGCAAGCTGCGACTGCACCCGGCGCGGCAACCCGGCGTTCCATTCGGCCAGAACCGCTTCGGTGCCGGCGATCACATCGGCCGCGCTCACCTGGTCGCGCCGGTCGTCCAGCGTGCGGCCGGCGGCCCGGTTGCCCAGCAGGCGCACCAGATAGGGCGAACCTGCCGACATCTTCACGATCAGGTTGCGCGCATCCGGCCCGAACGTCAGCCCCGTCGCATCTTCGGCGCGCGCCAGGATTTCCGAAAGTTCCGGCTCCGACATCGGGCCCACGGCGAGCCCCACGATGTTGCGCCGGATCGACGGCGTGAAGCCGATCAGCTCGTCCAGGTTGGAAGCCACGCCTGTCAGCACCAGCTGAACCCGCGCCGCACGGTCGGACAGATTCTTGATCAGTTCCGCCACGTCTCTGCGGAAGGCCGGATCGGCCACGCGGTCATATTCGTCCAGCACCAGGATCACCCGCGTGCCGACGATCTTCTGGAACAGGTCGGCCAGTTCGCGCGGGCCGACGGGTTGCTCGTCCAGCAGGTCCGCGAAGCTGCGATCATGCTCCGTCTCGTCTGCTGTCGGGGAAATGTCGGAATGGTAAAGCAGCGGAATCTCCGACGCGAACGTCCGGAACATGTCGTCGAAGCGCGCTTCGACGCCGCAGCTGCCATAAAGCACGAGATAGCGCGCCTCGCGCGCCGTTTCGGCAAACACATGGACAAGGCTGGTCTTGCCGATCCCGCGCTCGCCATAGAGCACGACATGCGCGCGGTGCTGCTCGATCGCGGCGATCAGCGCCGAAAGCGTATCGATCCGCCCGGCCAGCCGCTCACGGCTCGTGACCGGCTGGGAAGCGGACAGCGCATCCGCGAGCGCCAGACGCGCACGGGCTGGCGAGCGGACGTGCATGCCCTGGGCTGCGTCGCCGATGTCGTCCGTCGCATCGACGGCAAAGCGCGGCAGTCCCGTCGACGCACTCGCCGCCGGCGGCAGTTCCTTCTGACCGGATCCGAACCTGTCCCGCTTGAAAATCATCAAGGGCGCACCCCCGCACAACGGCCAAGCCGGCGCGCCTTTCCTTCTGTCCGTCCCGCCACGGTCAACGTCGCTCCTGTTCTTTGGCCTGGCCATGGTTCGCCACAGGGGCAAACCCGGCCGGGCAGCTTCCGGGTTTTCCGACGCCCCGGCATCCTTTGCTGATGCCACGGACTGCTCCGCGGCCATAGCCCATAACGGCGGCGTGCAACAGTCTTTCGCCTTTCGCTCGATCTGCGACCTTTGATTTGCGGTTCGGCAACTGTAAGGAACATCAAGTGTTAGGCTGGCTTTGTCGATTGGTTAATGCAAGTGCTGCGTCATCTGGCCGTCACTTGCACTCATCAGAAAGTTAACGCAAAGCCCGCAGGTGGTGCGGGCGTATGCGGCAGGGAGGGTGCGTGACGAACGGGTTCAGCGCGGGAATGCCAGCCGGGATCGGAACCGGTGACGGAATCAGGCGGGGCCAGTTGCTCCGCGCCGGGTGTCGGGGCGTTCTGGCGGGGGGGCTCGTTGCCGGTCTCGCCATTGCTGCCAGCCCTGCCGTGGCGCAGATTGCGCCGCCGACGCAGCGGATCCAGCCGCCCGAAGGGGCAGTGATCGATGATCCCAACCGTGTGTTCGGCGATGATGCGGACGTGTTCGCGCCGCTTGCGATTGTCGGCGCGCTCGGTCTCAACGGATATGCCGGTCTTACCACGGAATACAGCGACAATGTCGCCCGTGTGCGCGATGGGCAGCCGATGTCGTCGCGCTTCTCTTCGAAGGACGACTGGATCTTCCGTCCGACGGTTGGCCTGACGTTCGAGCGCCCGATCGGGCGAAACCGGCTGTTCGGAACTGCATCGCTCGGCCGGACCATCTACGCCAGCAACACGCGGCTGAACTCCAACCGCTACGGCCTTTCGGGCGGCGCGGCCATCGCCCTCGGTCAGGCCTGCTCGGCGCAGCTGAAGGCTGCCTGGAGCCGGCGGGATACGCAGCTGGGGACATTCGAGGATGTCGTCGCATCTCAGCAGGGGCGGACATCCTATGGCGGCAGCGTCGGCTGCTCCACGATCTCGGGTATTTCCGGGACAATCGGATACAACCGCAGCGCCGTGAACAACTATTCGAGCGATCCGACGAGTGATCGCAGTTTTGCCAATGTCCGGTCCGAGATGGTGTCGGCCAACGTCGGCTATCGCGTCGGGCTTCGCGGGCAGGTGGGCGTTTCGGGCAGCTGGGCTGAAAACAGCTACCCCAATCAGATCATCGGCGGCGTGACGAACAGCAACCAGATCCGCTCTCTCAGCGGTTTCGCGAGCTATCGCATCGGCAATTCGATGAACGCATCCGGGTCGATCGGACGCACGCAGCTGTCGTCCAGCATTCCCGGATCCAGCGATTTCTCGGGGATGAACTGGAACCTGGCGCTGGGCTATGCCGGCCCGCGAATGGGCGCCAACATCAGCACTGGCCAGGGCGTCAACGGCGGGCGGGGATCCTCCGCCAACTATTCGATCCAGCGCTTCTACAATTTCAGCACGACCTACCGCGCCAATGACCGGTTGCGGTTCGCGGCCGGCTACTCCCATTCAAATGCGGATTTCCGGGGTATTTCGTCGATCCCTGAAACAGAGATTTCAAACAGCAACACCAATGATCGTTTCTTCATTGGCAGCGACTATGCTCTTAACCGACTTCTGCGCTTCGGTGTCGATTTTAACCATCAACGCCGCTCGTCGGATCCTGAAGATTTCAGCTATAAGGTCAACAGCGTGACCTTTTCAGTTCGGGGCAGCTTCTGATGAAATATCTGCTCAAGCCCCTGTCCTGTGATCGAATTACTGGAGGCGAACGAATGAAGGCTATTCCATCTGGGGCACGCAAGCCCGCTCGTGATGTTCGCCCCCTGGCTGCTCCGCTCTTCGGCGTCGTGGCGGGCCTGGCGCTTCTGGTTCAGCCGGCTGCTGTCGCCGCCCAGGCCGAGGGCGCCGCCCAGGCGGCCTCGCCGATCGTATCGCCAGCCTATGTCCTGGGCCCGAACGATGCGGTTTCCGTCGTGGTCTACGGCCAGTCGGAATTCAATGTCTCCACCCGCGTGAAGCCGGATGGCACCATCGTGATGCCGCTGATCGGCAAGGTCCAGGCCGAAGGGAAGACCGTGATTACCCTGGCGGATGAAATCAGCCGCCGGCTGGTGCAGGGCAGTTTCCTGAAGGATCCGATCGTCAACATCGAGATCACCGACCATGCGTCCAGCTATGTGCGCGTGATCGGAAAGGTGGGCTCACCGGGGATGGTTCCGCTGGACCGCTCCAACCGGCTGATGGATGTCCTGCTTCGCGCGGGCTGGGTGCAGGAAGTCGGCAACGACACCATCACCCTGCGCCGTGTCGACGGGCAGGAGGAGAAGATCAACACCGAGGATCTGGCCCTCGGAAAGGTGCCGGACGTGCTGCTGCAGAAGGGCGACGTGATCGTCGTGCCGGAAGCGGAAGTGGTTTACCTGACGGGCGCCGTCGCCCGTCCGGGCACCTATCCTCTGAAGCGGGACATGACCATGAACGATCTTCTCGCCATGGCGGGGGGCGTCGGCCCGAACGGGTCGGCCGGCAAGTTCGGGCTGAAGCGCGGCGATGCCAAGGAATCCAACATCGACGGAACCGAAAAGCTCAAGGCGGGCGATGTCATCCGCGTCAAAGAGCGGATGTTCTGAGGAGATCGGCGCGATGAGTATTGTCCAGTTCCTTCGAATCCTCCTTGCGAGGTGGAAGCTGATCCTCGGTACGACGCTGGCCTGCCTGGTCGTCGCCAGCACGATCGCCATGCTGCTGCCCAAGCGCTATCCGGCGACTGCGCGGGTGCTGATGGATGTCCGGCAGGATCCCGTCACCGGCGAAGTGCTGATCGCCCGCGGCAGCGGCTATCTGGGCACCCAGATCGCGATCATCCGCGACATGCGCGTCGCCGGCTCCGTGGTCGACCGCCTGAACCTTACCAACGATCCCGGCCTGATCGCCCGCTACGAGGCGACCGGCCGATCGGCCGAGGATGGCGGCATGCGCGCATGGCTCGGCCAGCAGATCATCGACGGCACAAGCGCCGCGATGGTGGGCGGTTCCAACATCCTGGAGATCACCTATCAGTCCGACGATCCGGATCGGGCGAAGCAGGTCGTGGGTGTGATCCGGGAAGCCTACATCCAGGAATCGCTGCGCCTCCGCACCGATCCGGCGGGCCGTACCGGCACCTGGTTCAAGGAACAGACGGAACTGGCCCGCAAGGAACTGGCGACTTCCGAAGCCGCCCTGTCCGACTTCATGTCGAAGAACAACATCATCCTGGTCGGTGGCGTTGACAGTGAGACGGCGAAGCTCGCGTCGCTGCAGCAGGCGCTGCAGCAGGCGCAGGCGATGGAAAGCTCCAACACGATCGCATCATCCGCGCGTCTCGCCAATGATCCGGTGGCGGATCAGCTCTCGGTCCAGCTCGCCCAGATCGAGGACGAACTGGCGCTGGCCGGCGCGCGCCTCGGCACGGCACACCCCACCTACAAGGCGATCATGGCGCGCCGGAACACCGTGCAGAACCAGATGAACCAGGCACGGTCCCGTTCGCAGCAGAATGTGTCCGCGCTCACAGGCGCCGCGCGCCAGTCGGTCGGGGAGCTGACGCGTCAGGTGGAAGCCCAGTCCAAGGTCGTGCTTGAACGCAAGCCGGTGCTGGACGAGCTCGTTCGCCTCTCGCGTGAGGTGGAACTGAAGCGCAGCCAGTATGAGGAAGCGAACAAGCGCACCGGCGAACTTCAGCTGGCCTCCGAACAGTCGGAACCCGGCATCACCATCATGGGCGACCCGACGGCCTCGCGCACGCCATCCTGGCCCAAGGTCAATCAGGTGATGCTGCTTTCGGGCATCCTGGGTTTCGGCCTGGGCCTGGTGGCGGCGCTGATCGCGGAATTCATCGCCCGCCGTGTCCGCGGGCATGAGGATCTGGCTTTCGCAGCCGGCGCGCCGGTTCTTGCGATCGTGGGCGCCGCGCCACCGTCGCCTCTGCGCCAGTCGATCCGCAAACTCCTTGGCCGCCGCTCTCCGCAAGAGCCGGATGCCGATCTGCAGGCGATCTGAACATGAGCGAACTCGATACAACACCGAACCGCCTGCCGGTCGAACCCGGCCTCGCCGACGCCCTTCTGAGGACAGGCGCCCTGACCGACGACGAAGCGCGTGCCGTTTCCGAACATCAGGCCCGTTCCGGCCTTTCGTTCGACGAATCCGCCGTGGCACTGTCGCTGGCGACGGAAGAGGATGTCGTTCTGGCCCGCCAGGCGCTGCAAGGCAGCCTTGCGCTTCAGCTGGCGCCGTCGGCGGCCGTGTCGGAAGAGGTGGTGGTCCTGTCGGATCCCACCAGCCCGAATTCCGAGGCGCTGCGGCTGCTGCGGACACAGATCATCGCGCAGCATGTCGGCGCCGGCCGCCGGGCCTTTGCCGTCTGCGGCGCAACGGACGGAGCCGGCGCAAGCTATATCGCCGCGAACCTTGCGGTCGCCCTGTCCCAGGTCGGTATCAAGACTCTGCTGGTCGATGCGAACCTGCGCAATCCGCGCATCGATGCCGTGTTCGGCATCGATCCGAACGGCCCGGGCCTGTCCACCTATCTGTCGCTGGAAGTGAACCGCCCGGAACGGGTGGTTTACCCGAATGTGCTGCCCAACCTCTCGATCGTTCCGGCGGGCCCGCCGGTCGGAAGGCCACAGGAACTCCTGTCGGGCGCGCGCTTCCGCACCGGCGTGGACATCCTGCTGCGCCAGCACGATGTCGCCATCTTCGACACGCCCGCCACCAACGAAAACAGCGATGCGCTGACCGTTGCCGGCGTTCTGGGCTATGCCCTTGTCGTTGCCCGGCGGAATCACGCCTTCGTGAAGGATGTGCAGACTCTGTCGTCCCAGCTCGCCGCCGCCCGCGCGACCGTGATCGGGTCGGTGCTGAACGAATACAGCTGATCCGACGGCACGGGGGCATCTGATGACTGCGGCACTGCCGATCCAGAAAAGCGAGACTCTGGCGTTCGCCAGGCGCTATCCCCTGCTCGTCCTGGGCCTGCTGCTCACGGTGTTGCCCACCCTGTACGCGATGGCGACTCAGAGCTGGACGACGGAATCCGGCGTGCACGGCCCGCTGGTTCTGGCAACGGCGGTGTGGCTGATCTGGCGCAACTGGGATTCCATCCTGGCAGAGGCGCGGCCCGGCAATCCGTGGCTCGCGATTCCCGTTCTGCTGGGCATGGCGGCCGCCTATGTCTTCGGTCGGGCCTTCAACTTCCTGATGATCGAGGTGACGGCCCTGCTGTTCGCGCTGGTCGCGATCGCCTACGCCTTCGTCGGCCACAGGGTGCTGATGAAGCTGTGGTTCCCGCTGGCCTACATGCTGTTCCTGATCCCGCTGCCCGGCTGGATGATGGATACGGTAACGCAGCCGCTCAAGATCCTGGTGTCCGACATCACCACCTGGCTGCTCTCCGCCTTGGGTTACCCGATCACACAGGTGGGCGTCACCATCTACATCGCCCAGTATCAGTTGCTGGTGGAGGATGCCTGCGCGGGCCTCAACTCGCTCATCAGCCTCACGGCCGTCGGTCTGTTCTACATCTACCTGATGCACAACGCCTCGTGGCGCTATTCGCTGCTGCTTCTGTTCCTGCTGCTCCCGATCGCGATTGCCGCGAACGTCGTGCGCGTCATCATCCTTGTCCTGCTGACCTATTATGCCGGCAACGAAGTGGCGCAGGGCTATCTTCACGATTTCGCCGGAATCGTCACCTTCGTGTCGGCGCTGCTGCTGATCTTCGGGATCGACAAGCTGCTAAGCCCGATCCGCCGGCGACTGACGGACGGGCAGAAGGAGGGCGCCCATGCTTAAGCGGCGTGATCTTCTTCTTGGCCTGCCGCTGATCGCGGCCGCCGGCGGCGCCTTCGCGCTCACACCGCGCAACCGGCTGAACCTGCTGGGCGACAAGAAGCTGGAAAAGGCTGTTCCGCTGAAGATCGGCAGCTGGTCCGTCACGCCGTCGAACGCGGTGATCCTGCCGGATTCACAGGAAGGCTCTCTGTCGGCCCGCATCTACGACCAGACCGTCAGCCGCCTCTATACGTCGGACAGCGAACTGCCGGTGATGATGGTGATCGCCTATGGCAGCACACAGTCGGATCAGCTGCAGCTGCACCGGCCCGAGGCCTGCTACACTGCTGTCGGGTTCCAGATCACTGAGGCGCGCGCCGTGAAGGTGCCGGTCACAAAGGTCGCAAACTTGCCCGCGCGCGAACTGGTTGCCTCCAGCAACGAGCGGGTCGAGCCCATCCTCTACTGGACGCGGATCGGTGACTATCTGCCCGTCAACGGCACAGAGCAGCGGACGATGAAGCTTCGGTCGGAATTCCGCGGCTATGTGGCGGATGGCGTGCTGGTGCGCCTGTCAACCGTCGGGGAACCGTCGCCGGAAACATTCGGGGCGCTCCAGCGCTTTGCGGCTGCGATGCTGCTTGCTGTCGATCCAGTGGCGTTGCCGGCGCTTGTCGGCCGTCCGCTCGCCACGGAAATCAGGGAGAGCGCCTGATGCGCGCGCGCCCTTTCAGGAAGCTGGTCGTCCGCTCAGTCTCCGATCTTGCCGAACGGCTTCAGGAAATACTGGATGAAGGCCAGGATCGCGGTGATGCCGGCAATGGAAACGATGTGGAGCATCATGCTGCCATCGTCGATCGCCTTGTTGCCGACCTGGTTGATCACGGCGCATCCAACGGATGCCGCGAAATAGGGCCACATCTGATCCCGTTCAGGGCCTACGGATCGCTGGAGAAACAGAACGATCAGACCGGCAAAGATGGCCACCGTCACCCAATCGTAAACTGTTTCCATGCCGCGAACCTCCCCCTGGTACAACGGGCCGGCACACACGCTTCGTTCCCGACCTGCCTAAGCCATGCCGCGCGTTTGCCTGTTCCGCAAGGGGGCAAGAATGGTGAATTGGCGCCGGCTGGCGCCCGGCAGGCCACAACATGAACGAGATTGGCCGCCCTCCCGCTGAACGGATGAAGGCGTCGGCGTCGACAGCCGGGCAGCGCTCGTCCGTGCCGATCGACCTTGTGGTTTTCGCCGTTCGCGTGCTTGAGTTTCTCACCGTCATCGGCGCCGGTATCAGCGCGCTCCTGCTCTGGTCTGACCGGATCTTTTCCGGCGACACCCCCGTCTATGGCCGAACGATGCTGGCCGGTGCGCTCATCTTCGCGCTCGTGTCCGAAATCATGGGCAGCTATGATGTCGATTGCCATTTTTCCCTGCGCAAGTCGTGGGAACGGGTGCTCGGATCATGGATGGTGACAGGGCTGTTCCTTCTGACCATCGGTTTCCTGTTGAAGGTGTCGGAGGAATTCTCGCGCGGATGGGCCATCACCTGGTTCGTGACCGCCGCAGTCATGCTTGCCGGCACACGCGCCGCCATGACGATGTGGATCCGCCACCTGAAGGGGCAGGGCGTCTTCAACAGCCGCGTCGCCATCTACGGGGCGTCGGCGCAGGGCCAGAAGCTGGCGCAATATATCCGCGGCAACTCCAAGCTCACCATCAGCCTCGTCGGCTTCTTCGATGATCGCCGCGATGGCCGTGTGCCCGTTCTTGTCGATGACCTTCCGGTTTTCGGAACCACCGACGATCTTGTCGCGATGATCCGGGATGATCTGATCGATCAGGTGATCGTCGCGCTTCCCTGGTCTGCCGAGGCACGGATCCGGCAGGTCGTGCAGAAGCTGGCGCTCACCCCGGTCCGCATCCGTCTTGCGCCCGACCTGGCCAATTTCGCCTTTGCGCACCGGCCACTGGTGCTGCTGGGCGACATGCCTGTCATCACCCTGTTCGAACGGCCGATCTCGGGCACGGACGCCCTTGTTAAGCGGGCGGAGGATCTGGTGCTGACGATCTGTATCCTGCTCTTCGTCTGGCCGGTGATGCTGCTGGCCGCGCTGGCGGTGAAGCTGGACAGTCCCGGCCCGATCTTCTTCCGCCAGCCGCGGGAAGGCTTCAACAACCAGCGCTTCAACGTGCTGAAATTCCGTTCGATGACCCACGACGAATGCCAGACGGACGGAATCGAGCAGGCAACCCGTGGCGACAGGCGCGTTACGCGCGTCGGTCGGTTCATCCGTGCAACTTCGATCGACGAACTGCCGCAACTGTTCAACGTGCTGAAGGGCGACATGTCGCTGGTGGGGCCCCGCCCCCATGCGCCGTCAACCAAGGCGGCCGGCCGACCTTTCCATGAAGTGGTGCAGACCTACGCGGCCCGCCACAAGGTGAAGCCCGGCATTACCGGCTGGGCCCAGGCCTGTGGCTGGCGCGGAGAGACGGACACCGAGGAGAAGCTGGTAAAGCGTCTGGAGCACGACCTTTACTATATCGAGAACTGGTCGGTGACGTTCGACCTGTACATCCTCGTTCGCACGGCATTCGCGGTCATTTTCCCGAAGAACGCGTTCTAGGGGCGATCCTTCAGTGCTTCATAGGCCGCGAGCGCCCGGGCTCTTGCCCATCCATGATCGACGACTGGCGGTGGATAGCCGTTGAAGCCCCGCTCGAAGGGGCCGTGCACGGCATCGCCCCGAATCCCTGACAGTTCCGGGATCCATTGTCTGACATAGTCGCCCGCCTCGAACTTCGCGGACTGGCCGATGGGCGCGAAGATCCGGTAATAGGGTGCGGAATCCACGCCCGATCCCATCACCCACTGCCAGCCCATGGCGTTGTTCGCCAGATCGGCATCCACCAGCGTATCCCAGAACCAGCGTTCCCCTTCGCGCCAGTCGATCATCAGATGCTTGGTCAGGAAGCTTGCCGCGACCATCCGCACCCGGTTGTGCATCCAGCCCGTGGCCCACAGCTGCCGCATCCCCGCATCCACCAGCGGATAGCCTGTCTGCCCCCGCCGCCAGGCTTTCAGCAGCGCATGTCCTTCGGCGCCGGATACGTCAGTCCAGGCCATGCGATCAAATTCCGGCCGATGCGGACGCGTGGCCGATTTCGGAAACTGTTCCAGATTCTCCAGTGCGAAGTCGCGCCAGGCCAGTTGCCTCAGCCATGGCTCGGCGCCGGATCGTCCCGAAACGGCGTGCCACACGTCCGAAACGGAAATCTCGCCGAAATGCAGGTGCGGGGAAAGACGAGATGTCGCTTCATCCGACGGGAAGTCCCGCCGTTCGCGATAGGACGCCAGCTTCGGCTGGAACGCCGACAACATGGCCTGCGCGCCCGCTTCGCCGGGCTGCCAGCAGCGGAATCCGCCGGCCCAGTCCGGCGCCGTGGGCAGAAGCCCCCAGGATGCAAGCGCGTCGCCTTCCGGTGCCGGCGCAAATTCGATCCTGTGCGGGGCGGGGCAGGGGGCTGGTGGCTCGCCATGGGCCTGCAGCGCCCGCCAGAAGGGCGTGAACACCTTGAACCGGTCCCCGCCCTTCGTGCGGAGAAGGCCCGTCGGGACCAGGCTGTTCCCTTCGTGCAGCACCAGACCGGGAACTTCCGCTTCAATCAGTGGCCACCAGGGCTCGCTGTGACGAGTGGCGTGCACCGCAGCCGCCCCGGTTTCCCTGACAAGGCGCGCAATCACCGCCGTTGCGGGGCCGCGCATCAGCAGGAGCCGCCCGCCCAGCGCGCGCAGGTTTTCATCCAGCGCGGCCAGGCTGTGGTGCAGCCACCATCTGGAAGCGCCGCCCGGTTGCCGGACGATCCGGCTTTCATCCAGTACGAACAGCGGGATCACCGGCCCTTCGGCGGCGGCGGCGCGAAGTGCGGCCTGATCGCGCAGGCGCAGATCCTGTCGGAACCAGACGATGCGGGGGGCAGTCATGCCGGTTCCAATGCCGTGCCCGATTGCGCGTCGCAAGCGCGGCGCGTAAGCGCAGGTCCATGCCCGCAGTCGCCTATGTGAACGGCCGTTATGGCCCCATCGCCGAAGCCGGTGTCTCGGTCGAGGACCGGGGTTTCCAGTTCGCCGACAGCCTCTATGAAGTGGTCGCCTTCCTGAATGGCCGCTTCCTCGACTGGGACAAGCATCTTCAGCGCCTGCGACGCGGGCTGGCCGCGCTTTTCATCGAGGGGCTGCCGTCGGATGCGGCGCTCGCGCAGATCGCGCGTCGCCTTGTGGATCTCAGCCGCTACGCTGATGGGTTGCTCTACATGCAGGTCAGCCGCGGCGCGGCGCGGCGCGACCATCCCTTTCCGGCCGGAACGCCTGCCACACTCGTCCTTACGGTTCGCCGCTTCGATTTCCGTCAGCGGCTGCCGCAGCTGGGAACGGGGGTTTCGGCGATCACCCTGCCCGATCAGCGCTGGGCGCGCTGCGATCTGAAGACGACCGGTCTGCTGCCGGCCGTGCTGGCAAAGCAGGAAGCCCGCGCGGCAGGCGCCTTCGAGGCGCTGTTCGTGAAGGAGGGCAGCATTACCGAGGGCGGCTCGACCAATGTCTACATGGTCACCGCCGAAGGCCGCATCCTCACGCATCCGCTGTCCGCGCGGATCCTGCCCGGTGTCGCCCGGGATACGCTGCTCGATCTCGCCCGCGATTCCCAGTTGCCGGTCGAGGAACGGCCCTTCACGCCAGAGGAAGCGCGCAATGCGCCGGAGCTGTTCCTGACCTCCACGACCGCCCCGATCCTGCCGATCGTCCGGCTCGATGGCCATGATGTGGGGAGCGGCCGGCCCGGGCCGGTCACGGCGCGCCTGGGGCAGCTCGCCTGGGCGGAAATTGCCCGTCAGACTGGGTGGAAGGCCTGATCTATCCTTGTGCGGCGCAGCGTAAATGCATTACATGATGGACACATGAGCGCGAACGTCCAGCATATCTACAGCCACACGATCCGGATCATTCCGGAAGACATCGATTTCATGGGCCATGTGAACAACGCGGTCTATCTGAAATGGGTTCAGGACGCCGTGATCAGCTACTGGCAGCGGGTTGCGCCGGCGGAAGCCGTCGCCCAGCATCTGTGGGTCGCACTGAAGCACGAGATCACCTATCGGGCACCTGCCTTTCTGGATGACAATGTGCTGGCTGATGTCGTGGCGACGGGCGTTCAGGGCAGCCGCGCCTTCTTCACCACGATGATCCAGCGCGGTGACACCATCCTTGCGGAGGTGAAATCCAGCTGGTGCTGTCTGGATGCGGCGACGCGTCGCCCGGCCCGCATCGCGCGTGATCTCGCGGCCCGCTTCCTGCCGGACTGGACCGCCTGAACGCCGAAAACGTCGCTGATCGGCACTTCATTGACAGCGCGGCAGCTGAAATCAGCGCATCTTCGGCGGCGCGGCCTGTCGCCGGGCGGTCAGCGCTTCCTGAGCCCGTCCGCCACCATCCGATGCGCCCGCGAGAGGACTTCCGCCATGTCCTCATGGTCGCTCCACACGCCATAGCGCAGGCCCAGGAACACGTTCATGCCGGCGATTGCCCAGGCTTCCACCTCGCCCACGCCCTCTCGCAGTTCGCCCCGCGCGGCCCCCGCCTCAAGTCGCGCGGCGATCCGCGCGACCGTCGAGCGGTAGTGGCCCTGATAGGCGTCGGGCGCCACGAACTCGGCTTCGTCGATGATCCGGTAGATCAGCTGCTGCTGGCTCACGAAATCCAGGTAGCCGCCCAGCGCCGCCTTCTCCCGCGCCAGTGCGTCAGGCGCTGCCTCGACGGCCGGGGACACATGGGTTTTCACCTGGGCCGAAAGGTCGGTCACCAGGGCGCGGAAGATGTCCTCCTTGCTCGCGAAATAGGTATAGAAGCTGCCCAGCGCCACGCCGGCCCGGCGGGTGATGTCGGTGATGCCGGTGGCGTGGAAGCCATTTGCGCCGAATTCCAGTGCGGCCGCGTCCAGCAGCGCCCTCAGCGTGCGTCGTCCGCGCTCCGTCTTCGGCACCGGAAGGCCCGATGACGGTGGCGCATCTGCCGTCTGTGGCATTGCTGCATCGGTCACAGCCATTCTCCCCACCCCAAGGAAACTGATTCAGGTTTCAAGTTGAATCTTGATTCATGTTTCAGTAAACCCGCCGCCAATCGAACCGCAAGCCCGAAATGGGCGCAACTTTGGGAGGATACTGATGCCCGCAATCCGTCAATTGTCGATTCTTGCCCTCGCCACGGGTCTTGCCTTCCCGCTGCACGCGCAGGAAGCGCCGGCAGCCGGCGACGTGCAGGCTTCGGATGGCGACATCATCGTGTCGGCCCGCCGCCGCTCGGAATCCCTGATGGAAGTTCCAATTTCCGTCACGGCGGTTTCCGGCAGCACGCTCGAGGCGCAGGGCGCGCCCGACATCACCGCGCTGCAGCAGCAGGCCCCGAACATGACGACCGCGGTTGCCCGTGGTTCCAACTCCACGCTCATCGCCTTCATTCGCGGCGTCGGCCAGCAGGATCCGCTCTGGGGCTTCGAGCCGGGCGTCGGCCTTTATGTGGACGATGTCTACATGGCGCGTCCGCAAGGCGCCGTGCTGGACATCTTCGATGTGGAGCGGATCGAGGTTCTGCGCGGCCCGCAGGGCACGCTCTATGGCCGCAACACGATCGGCGGCGCGATCAAGTATGTGACGAAGCGCCTGGGCGACGATTTCAGCGGCCGGGTGAAGGCCACCTACGGCAGCTACAATCAGATCGACCTGTCCGGCACGGTCGCGGTGCCGCTGGGCGCCAATTTCGCGGTTGGCGCGGGCGTGCTCTGGTCGCAGCGCGACGGCTACGGCAAGAACCTGTTCAGCGGCGTCGACCAGTATGACAAAGACGTGCTGGCTGGCCGCCTCTCCGCCGAATTCGACAGCGGCGACGTGTTCGTACGTGTCGCGGCTGACCGCACCGAGGATCGCTCCAACCCCCGCCACGGCACCCGCCTGTTCGGCAACGGTGGCCTTCCCGCGTTCGAGCCGACGGATAGCGTCTACGATACCAATTCCGGCATCGGCGACGACAACAAGGTCGTCACCCAGGGCGTCAGCCTGACGGGTGAAATCGGCGTGGGCGAAGGCTACACGCTGAAGTCCATCACCGCCTACCGCGACGGCTATACCGACACGCTGATCGATTTCGACAACACCCCGGGGCCGGTGCTCGACATTCCGGCCTTCTACAAGGACTGGCAGTTCACGCAGGAAGTGCAGCTGCTCGTCGAGCAGGACCGCTTCCAGGGCGTGTTCGGGGCCTTCTATCTCGAAGGTCGCGCGTCCGGCGCTTTTGACACGGTGGCCGGGCTCGCTTTCCCGGGCGGCATCACGACCTACACCGGCGGCAACGTGAAGACGAAGTCGATCGCCTTCTTCGGTGACGTTTCGTACGACGTGACGGAGCAGTTCAAGGTTTCGGCCGGCCTGCGCTGGACCAAGGACGACAAGCAAGGCACTGTCCTTCGCGAGCGTTACCTTGGAATCCGTTCGCCGGAGTTCGGCAACAGCGGCGCCATCTTCTTCGACACCCGTTCGGATTACACGAACGACCGGACGTTCGAGAAGCTGACCCCGCGCATCTCGCTCAGCTATCAGCCGAACCAGGACCTGAACCTGTATGCAAGCTGGGGTCGCGGCTTCAAGTCGGGCGGGTTCGACATGCGCGGCGACGTCGTGTCGACGCCCACCACCGTCAACGGCTATGAGCCCGAAACGATCGACAGCTTCGAAGCAGGCATGAAGGGCGCCTTCCTCGACCGGACCCTCTTCCTGAACCTTGCCGGCTTCTATTCGAAGTACAAGGATCAGCAGGTCACCATCCAGGCTCCCACCACGACCCCGGGTGTGATCGCTTCCTTCGTGGACAATGCGGGCCGCGCCGTGATCTGGGGCTTCGAAGCCGAAATGCGGGCGCTGCCCACGCCGGATCTGCAGGTGCAGGCCAGCTTCGGCTACACCAACGCGGACTACAAGGAGTTCCTGACCTACATCGCCGGCGGCAGCACGCCCGTCGACGTGTCGGACCAGCGCTTCTTCCAGAACACGCCGGAGTTCACGATCAACACCTCGGTCACCTGGTCGACGGATCTGGCCGGCGGGCGCCTCTCCATCACGCCGGCGGTGACGATGCGCTCCAGCATCTACATGTTCGAGTTCGCCTCGCCGCTCGACCAGCAGGGCTATGCGCTGGTGGACGCGTCCGTGAACTGGACGTCGGATGATGATCGCTTCTCGCTGGGTGTGCATGGCCGCAACCTGACGGACGAGCGCTATCGCGTCGGCGGCTACAACTTCCCGGGCGCGACGCTGGGCAACAGCATCATCGGCTATTATGGTGCTCCGCGTACCATTTCGGTGACGGCGGGCTACAGGTTCTGAGCCCCGGCGGGGCAGCGCCCCGCCGGCCTTCGGGCAAGCTGAATCGAAAGCGGCGGCTGCAGCAGGTCTGCAGCCGCCGTTCTCATGTCCGCCCGGGGCTTGTGGGGCTCGCGGGTCGAACGGTCACTTCGGCTCGACGGGCGGCTTCGGCCGATGGTGCTGCATCCCTTCATGCCAGCGCCCGACCCGGGCCTCCACTTCGTCGCGGCCCCTGCGGGCGTCCTCGGCGAAGGCCTTGCGGTCAGCCGGGCTCAGCTTCTGGAAGGCAGAGAGAAGCGCCGCCTGTCGCTTCGCATGCTGGGCGTCCACAAGGCGCCGTTCGTCGTCCATCGCCCGCTTCAGCGCGGCCGTATCCAGCCTTTCGGCTGCGACGAGATCGTTGATGCGGTCCCGCGCGGCTTTCACCGCCGCACGGCCTTCCGTGTCGGCCCTCATGGATTCGCGCAGGATGGCGCGACCTTCGGGGGAAACATTGCCGAACATCGGCCCGCGCTGGATGCGCATCATCTTCATCCGGGGGGCCTCGGCGCCGGGCTGCGGCGGGGCAGGGGGGGCGGATTGCGCCATCACGGGCGTCGCCACCAGGGCGGCAATGGCCAGGATCATCGGTTTCACAGCTGATATTCCTCTTCCGTCGTGGGGGTGTACAGCAGGGCGAAGGCTGCGCTTTCGCTGCCGCTCGCGTCCGCCAGGATTACCGGTGCAGCCCCCGCCTCTTCGGCCCGATCCTGCGGCAGCAGCCCATCGAAAGAGGGGGCAAGCAGCAGCGTGATCACCGCAGTGGCTGCGACGGCTCCCCCCAGCATCCACCAGCGAAGGCCGGCATTTCGGGGGGATGCCGCCACGGCATCGGCATGATTGAGGATACGTTCGATCGCGCCGGAATCCCCCGCAGCCGTCAGCGGATCGGCCGCGCCCCAGGCCGCAAGCGCTTCATCCAGGGTGGGCTTCGTCGTCATTCCAGCTCGTCCTTCAGATCGTTCAGTCTTTCCTTCAGCGCGGCGCGGCCACGCAGCAGCAGGCCTTCCACTGCCTTTTCGCTGCTGTTCAGCGCCTGGGCGATCTCGGTCATCGTCAGCCCGTCGCCATGGAACAGCGCCAGCGCAGCGCGCTGCCGTTCCGGCAATCCGGCCGCAGCCGCCTGCACGCGCGCGGCGAGGTCGGCCTCCTCCGCCGCCCGCAGAGGCGTCGGCCCCGTGTCGGGGATGTCGGCCGCTGCCTCGATCGGCGCCGCCGGCCTCAGCCGCCGCCGCCCGTCCAGCGCGCAATTCATCAGGATCCGTCGCCACCAGCCGGCGAAGCTGCCTCGGGCGGGATCGAACCTGTGCGCCTCGCGCCAGAGCCGCGCCAGCGCTTCCTGCACGGCATCCTCGGCCAGCGCCCGGTCCCCCAGAACCCGCACGGCCAGCGCCAGCGCCGGCCGGGCCAGCAGGCGCGCCAGCTCGGAAAAGGCCCGCCGGTCGCCGTCGGCCGCCCGCTGCAAAAGAAGCGCCTCGGGCCCCGGCGCGGTTCGCGCATCGTTCGCAGGGATCAACTGGGCATGCATTCGGGGCTCATGCTGGCTCATACGGGCTGAACCAGCGATTTCCCCCGCAGGGTCTGTCAGGCCCGCCCCTTCAGCCATTCCCGAAGCACACGCTGGTGCTCGGACGGCCGGTCATTTTCCACCCAGTGGCCGGAACCGGCGATCATCTGGTAGCGGCCATCCGGCACCTGCCGGGAAAAGGCCTTCAGGGTCGCGGGGCGGGCCTCGTCATATTCGCCGCCCACGAACAGGGTCGGAACGGCAACGCGGGGCAACAGATGTTCGCCGTCATAGTCGCCAAGCGTTCCGGTCACCACGAACTCGCTCGGTCCCCACATGTGCAGGTAGAGTTCAAGGTTGAACAGCGGATCGCTGCGGCCCTGGCACGCAAGGTGCAGGGGGGATAGCCGCTCGCGCGAAAGATGGCGGCGGGCGTAGAAGAGATCGGCCTGCTGGAAGGTGTCCGCATCATAATTGCCCGTGCGCCGCGCCTCGGCGATGGCGGCCTGCATTTCGGGCGGCAGCCCCGCAATCCACTGCTCGGCATCCGCCAGCCAGGCGCGTGTCGAAACCAGGGGGCTCAGCAGGATCAGGCTTTCGAGCCCTTCCGGCTGGCGGGCCGCATATTCCAGCGCCAGCGTTCCGCCCCAGCTGGTGCCGGAAAGGTGGAACCGCTCCAGATTGAAGGCGTGCCGGATAGCGTCGATCTCGGACACGAAGCGGTCCACCGTCCAGTTGGCCTTGTCGCCAGGCCGGTCTGAAAGGCCGCAATCCAGCTGGTCGTACAGGATCACGCCGCGCGTGTCGGCCAGCGGCAGGGCGCCCACCATCCCCAGATGCGTCCCGCCCGGGCCGCCATGAAGGAACAGGATCGGGGCCGGCCCGTCCGAAAGCGGGCCGTTCCCCCGTGCATAGAGGGCGCCGCCCTGTGCGGCGGGGCGCATTTCCACGGCTGGCACCGGGCAGGTCGTAACGGCGGAAGTCCGCCGCTTCGTGGCGGTGGGCCCTTGCGCGAACAGGGAGGCGGACGGCAGAAGTGGGGCAGCCGCAAGGGCCATCATCGCCCCTATCAAGCTGCGCCGGTCAGTTTCGATGTCCAGCTCTCCTCGCCCCGTGAAAGGGGGGGCGCCTTGCCTGTTGCCCTATTTCACTTCCCAGCTCTGCCCACGCCGCAGCAGCGCGTTGAGATCCGCCGTCTTGCCGGCCTTCAGCTTCGTTTCCTGCGCGGACATGGCTTCGTCGAAGCTGGGGGCCGGATCGCAGTATATCACGCCCAGCGCCACGGGAAACTCGGGGAAGGGCATGTCGATCAGCATGTTGGCGACGGATTTGTTCGTCTCGTCATGCACGATCACCTGCGAGATGTCGCCGTCCACCACGTCCACCACTTCCAGCCGCAGCGTCTCGCGGTTCAGTTTCAGGCCCTTCGAGCCGTTGGCGAACAGCATCGGCTTCCCATGCTCCAGCCAGATCTGGGTCTGCGGCGCCTGTTTCTTCTCGGTGAACTGGTCGAACGCGCCGTCGTTATAGACGACGCAGTTCTGATAGATCTCGACGAAGCTGGTGCCCTTGTTGGCATGGGCCCGCTTCAGAACGTCGGGCATGTGCTTCTGCGCGGTGTCGATCGTGCGCGCCACGAAGCGGCCGCCGGCCCCAAGGGCAAAGGCGCAGGGCTTCACCGGCGATTCCAGCGATCCAGTGGGCGAGGTGGGCGAACGGGTTCCCGTGCGCGAGGTGGGCGAATATTGTCCCTTGGTCAGGCCGTAGATCTCGTTGTTGAACAGCAGCACCTGGCAATCTAGGTTGCGCCGGATCAGGTGCAGCATATGGTTGCCGCCGATCGAAAGCCCGTCGCCGTCGCCGGTGATCAGCCACACGTCCAGCTTCGGGTTCGCCAGCTTCACACCCGTCGCGATCGTCGGCGCGCGGCCGTGGATCGTGTGGAAGCCATAGGTTTCCATGTAATAGGGGAAGCGGCTGGAACAACCGATGCCGGAAATGAACACGGTGTTGTGTGGCTCCACGCCAAGTTCCGGCATGGTGCGCTGCACCGCCTTCAGGATGGCATAGTCGCCGCAGCCGGGGCACCAGCGCACTTCCTGGTCGGAAGCCCAGTCGTCCGGCTTCGTCGCGGGCACGATCTTCGTGATCTCGTTCATTGGTTCAGCATCCCCAGGATGGCGGCCTCGATCTCGGCAATTCGGAAGGGCTGGCCGGAAACCTTGTTCAGCGGCTTTGCGTCCACCAGGAACTGGTCGCGCAGCAGCGTCTTCAGCTGGCCGGTGTTCATTTCCGGCACCAGGATCCGGTCATAGCGCTTCAGCAGTTCGCCCAGGTTCTTCGGGAAGGGCCACAGGTGGCGGATATGCACATGCGCCACGTCATGGCCCTTGCTCCGCACCAGATCCACCGCCTGCCGGATCGGGCCATAGGTGGAACCCCAGCCCACCACGACGAGCGGGCCGTGATCGCTGCCCACTTCCACCACCTGATCCGGGATGAAGTTCGCAATACCGTCGATCTTCGCCTTGCGCGTGTCGGTCATGCGCTGGTGGTTCTCGGCCGAATAATCGATATTGCCGGTGGCAAAGCTCTTCTCGATGCCGCCGATGCGGTGCATCAGCCCCGGCGTTCCCGGCTTCACCCACACCCGCTTCAGGGTCTCGGGGTCACGTAGGAAGGGGTTGAACTTCGCCCCTTCGGCGGGAACCTCGGTATGGAACTGCACCGGGAAGGCCTCGAAGTCATCCATGTCGGGCACGCGCCAGGGCTCTGCGGCGTTGGCGATGTAGCCGTCAGTCAGCAGCATCACGGGCGTCATGAACTGCAGCGCAAGCCGGCAGGCCTCGATCGTCACCTCGAAACAATCGGCGGGGCTGCGCGATGCGATAACGGGCATCGGCGTGTCGCCATTGCGGCCATAGACGGCCTGATAGAGATCGGACTGCTCCGTCTTGGTCGGCAGCCCGGTGGAAGGGCCGCCGCGCTGCGAATTCACGATCACCAGCGGCAGTTCGGTCATCACCGCCAGGCCCATCGCTTCGGATTTCAGCGCGATCCCCGGACCGGACGAAGACGTCACGGCCAGATGGCCCGCCCAGGCGGCGCCGATCGTCGCCCCGATGGCGGCGATCTCGTCTTCTGCCTGGAAGGTCGTCACGTCGAACTCGCGCATCTTCGCCAGCGAATGCAGAATCGCGGAAGCCGGCGTGATGGGATAGCCGCCGAAGAACATCGGCAGCCCGGAAAGCTGGGCGCCCGCCACCAGCCCAAGCGCGATGGCGTCTGCGCCGGTGATGGTGCGGTAAAGGCCGGGGGCCGCTTCGGCCGGGGCCAGACGGAACTGCTTCAGCGGGCCGGAGATCTCGGCTGTCTCGCCATAGGCATGGCCCGCGTTCAGCGCCGCGATGTTCGCGTCGCGCAGCACCTCGTCCTTGCTGAATTTCACCTTCAGCCAGTCGATCAGAGGCTCGCGGTCCCGGCCGAACATCCACAGCGCCAGCCCCAGCGTCCACATGTTCTTGCAGCGAAGCGCGTCCTTGTTGCCAAGGCCGAAGGGCTTCACCGATTCCAGCGTCTGCTTCGAAATGTCGAACGCCAGAAGCTGCCAGGGGTCCAGGCTGCCATCCTCCAGCGGATTGGCCTCGTAATGCGCCTTCTTCAGGTTGCGCTCCCCGAACTCACCGCTGTCCGCGATGATCAGGCCGCCTTTGCGAAGCTGCGGAAGGTTGGTCTTCAGCGCCGCCGGGTTCATGGCGATCAGCACGTCCGGCTGGTCGCCCGCGGTTTCGATCCGGGTGGAGCCGAAATTGATCTGGAAGGCTGAAACCCCGAACAGCGTGCCCTGCGGGGCGCGGATTTCCGCCGGAAAGTCGGGGAAGGTCGCCAGGTCGTTTCCGGCCAGCGCGGTCGAAAGGGTGAACTGTCCCCCCGTCAGCTGCATGCCGTCGCCGGAATCCCCGGCGAAGCGCACAACCACCGATTCCTTCTGGATCATACCCACGTCTGTCCCGCCATCCTGGGCAGGGGCCTTAACGGCAGTCGCCATCGAGCTCGCTTTCCGTCGCCTTGCTTGTTGCAGTCGCTTTACGCCGGTTCCCAGGGCCTCTCCAACAGGATTTTCTACCAGCCTTCATACCCGGGCCCGCTGGCTGCATTATAAAGGCCGGCCAGCGTCAGCAGGCTGCGTGCATGGCGATGGCCCAGGCGCTGCACATCGGAATCATATCCGCCGCCCAGCGTCGCCAGCATCGGCACCCCCGCCGAACGGCAGGCGTCCCGCACCATCGCGTCACGCGCGATCAGGCCTGCGTCGCTCAGCCGCAGCCTGCCCAGCCGGTCGTCCATGTGCGGATCGACCCCGGCCTGCACCAGCACCAGCTCCGGCCGCGCGGCCTGGAACAGACCGGGAAGCTCGGCCGACAGCGCCGCAAGATAGCCGGCGTCGTCGGTTCCGTCCGCCAGGCCGACATCCCGGCTGGATTGCGCCTTGCGCACGGGAAAGTTCCGTTCGGCATGGATCGAAAATGTAAAGGCGCCGGGCCGTGTCTTCAGGCATTCGGCCGTGCCGTCGCCCTGATGCACGTCCAGATCGATCACCA
Source organism: Sandaracinobacter sp. T42 (assembly GCF_059115405.1). Taxonomy (NCBI): domain Bacteria; kingdom Pseudomonadati; phylum Pseudomonadota; class Alphaproteobacteria; order Sphingomonadales; family Sphingosinicellaceae; genus Sandaracinobacter; species Sandaracinobacter sp. T42. The sequence continues at coordinate 2,526,775 of NZ_CM181101.1, read as the reverse complement.
GCAGGCGGCGCACATGCCCCTCGTCGATCAATCCGGCCGCCACGATCGCCAGGTCGTTCAGCACGCAGAACCCCGCCCCGCCATCAGGCATCGCATGGTGCGATCCGCCGGCCACATTGGCGGCAAAGCCATGCGCCAGTGCATGAAGGGCCGCCGCCCAGCTGCCGCCAACCGACAGCCGCGACCGGCGTGCGACGGCGGGCGTCACGGGAAAGCCGATCCGCCGCTCGATCGCCGGATCCACCCGGGCCTCGATCACCGAATCAACATAACCCGCCAGGTGCGTGCCCAGGATCAGCTCTCGCGGGGCCTCCGCAGGTTCGGCGAAGGAAACACCTGCCGCTGCCAGCGCGTCGCGGGTCGCTTCATATTTCGACATCGGGAAGCGATGCCCTTCCGGCAGAGGCGCGGCATATCCCGGATGAAAGACGAACATGCGCAACAGGTGAGGGGTGCATTGCCCCGGGTCAATGTGGCCGAAACAGCACATTGCCCGCTTGCGCCCTGCGAATGCCCGCACTATAGCGCGCCCTCCGCACAGGCATTCCTCGGTAGCTCAGCGGTAGAGCATCCGACTGTTAATCGGACGGTCGCAGGTTCGAATCCTGCCCGGGGAGCCAGTGCCGCCATCCCATCCAGCCGGATGGCGCCCGCGTGGGAAGCCGCAGATGCCCGTTCACCAACTTTTCCCCACGCCGGTCTATCAGGGCGATATCGGGGATGCGTCGCTGATCGCCGATCTGGCGCACAGCGCCCGCAGTCTGGCGGCAGAGGATTCCGCCGGTCGGCGCTGGTGCCGGGAAAACGGCTATCCGGGCTACACCAGCTACGCCTCCCTGAACGATCTGCAGATCCGCGATCCGGCCTTCGCCCTTCTGGCGAAACGGCTTGCGCCCCATGTTCGCGCCTTCGTCGAAGCCGCCCACATGGATCTGGGCGGCCGAAAGCCCCGGCTCGACAGCCTGTGGGTGAACATCCTGAAGCCCGGCGGCGGGCACACCGGCCACATCCATCCGCACAGCCTCATTTCCGGCACCGTCTATGTGGAGGTGCCGCCCGGCGCAGGCGCGCTGAAAATCGAGGATCCGCGGCTTCAGATGATGATGGCCGCACCGGGGCGAACCCCCGACGCACCGGCCGAAACCCGCCCCTTCGTCTACCTGGAACCCGCGCCCGGCACTGTCCTGCTCTGGGAAAGCTGGCTTCGCCACGAGGTGCCGCAAGGTCGCGCGAAGGCCGAACGGATCAGTGTCAGCTTCAACTACGCCTAGTCGATCTTGAGACTGCGGACGCACGGCCCTAAGCTTTCAAGATGCCAATCTTCCGGAATCGAGCCGTATCTGGCCTGGCTTCGATCGCCGTCGCCGCCTTGACGCAGGCCCCTGCAGCGGCCCAGCGCTTCGACGACAAGCTGTCCCTGCGTGTCGAAGCCTATTTCGCCGGGGTCGGCAGTTCGGCGCGCGCCGCGACGAACAGCGGTTCATTGGGAACCAGCATCGATTTCGAAGAGGATCTGAAGCTCGACCGGTCACAGATCCTTCCCGCGCTCGAACTGGGTTGGCGCATCAACGACGACTGGGTCGTCCAGGGCCAGTATTACAGCCTGTCCAGACGAACCCAGGCGTCGCTGGAAAAGGACATCAGCTTCGGCGAGACGACGTTTCCTGTCAGCGCCCGCATCGGGGCAGGGGTCGATTCCGACGTTTATCGGCTGACGATCGGCAACCTGCTGTTCCAGCGCGACCGTCTGGAGATCGGCGCCGGGATTGGCTTGCACGCCACCGATTTCGGACTTTTTCTGGAAGGTGAAGGGCAGGTTTCCGGCGGCCCCCTCCGCTTCCGCCGGGAAAGCCGGCGGCTTTTCGCGCCGCTTCCCACCATCGGCGCCTTCGGTCAGTGGGAACCCGGCCGCCGATGGACGCTGTTCGGCCGCGTCGACTGGCTGTCGCTTGGAATCGATGATTACAGCGGCCGCCTGATCAACAGCGAGGCGTCATTGTCCTATTCGCTGCATCGAAACCTCGATGTCGGCACATCCTATCGTTTCGTCGATTATCGGGTGCGTGTGCGCAGGCCAGACTGGAACGGACAGGTGCGCTACCAGTTCGCCGGGCCGGCGATCTTCCTTCGCGCCGGCTTCTAGGCCCCGCTCAGCACCAGCTTTCCTTTCTGCCCTGCCAGCGGCGGGCATGCCCTTCGGCGACAAGCTGCTCCGATACCGACTGGCCAGCCACCAGCGCATCGCGCAGCAGCCGGTCATAGCGGTCCCGGTCCCGGTCACCGGCCGTCACCAGCTGCACCGGTCCGCTGTTCAGGATCTGGTGCAGCCGCTGCTCGGCCGCCTCCCCCCGGGCCCGTTCGTCCGGGCATCGCGCGCCGCCGATTTCCGGGGTGTCGATGCCGGCCAGTCGGATGATGTGGCCGTCCAGAATGAAAGTGTCGCCATCAATGACGCAGTCGTTGCCTGACCGCCCCGCGCAGAAGCCGAAGGAAACGGCCCTGGTCCCCCTCGACTCTCCTCCGCTCTGCGCTGACCCTGTCCCAGTCCCGCTCGCCGGTTGCGAAATCGGCGTGTCCGCGCGCCTCTTCCGGGGGGAATCGGGGTTGTAGATCGGCGTCGGCTGCCCCTCGCCGGCCGGCAACCGTGGACTCGGCAGCATCAGCCCGATGAACACACCTAACCCGATCGCCACCAGCCATGCAAACAGCCAGTTTCTCCGTCGTATGCGCTGCGCCTCCGCCTGCCGGGTATCCGGCTGCCTGCGGACCGGTTCCAGGAAGTGGCGCCGGGGGCCGGGGCTGCGATCGGTCGTCATCTGGTAGCAGAATATCAGGCGAAAGCGACCCTGCAAGCCTGCGCGGCGGATCAGATCATCGCCTGGTCCCTCAGCATCAGCTCCAGCGGAATCCGGTCGCCTGCGCGGATATCCAGCCTTCGCCTGACGTCCGCTTTCACCGGCAGGATATAGGAACCGCTCGACCGGTCCGGAAAGACGGACGTGTCCCATTCGACACCCCCGGACGTGGCCCTGACCCGGACGGATCCCCAGCCGCGTGGCGCCAGAAAGCCTTGCAGGCGTATACTGTCCGAATGCTCGGCTGGCAGCGTCACGAAATGCCAGCCGGAATGGCCCGTCCATTGCCACAGCTCGGCCTCGAACGGGGGCAGGCACGCGTTCAAGGCAGGGTTGCCGCCATCTCCTGGATCCGGGGGAAGCGCACTTCGCCGCCGCCCGGCAGGGTTTTCACAAGGGCCGTGATTTCGCCCGTGCCGGGCTGCCGCTCGATTGCGAACCGCACGCCCGGATCTTCCAGAAGGCTGAAGCGGCCGGATTCCAGCGGCACAAGCGTTCGTGCGGGCCGCCGGCCCTGCAGCAGATGCAGGGCCCTGCCATCGCCGGCGATCAGCAGGTCGCCATAGCGCCCGACCAGCCCGGGATCGGCCGGCAGGCCACGCGCATCCGCCTTCAGGGTTTCCAGTATCAGCCGGGCCTCGGGCGGAAGCTGGCGTCCTTCGGCCTCAAGCGCCAGGATCTGCGCGGTGCGAAGCGCGTCGGCCTGCGGCACCTCCACATCTGGCGTCACCCCATGGCCTTCCCAATTGGTGCCCGTGATCGGGTTCACGGGCGTTCCCCCCGAAATGAAGATCGAAAAGCCGTCCGGCGTCTGCCGCACGCTGCCCGGATTGGCCGCGCCGCCGGTGCGCTCGCCCACGATCACGGCCCGCCCCGCCGCCTGCAGCGTATAGGCCAGCGCCTCGGCGGAACTGCCGGTCCGCGCGCTCACCAGGATGAACAGCGGCGTGTCCAGCCGTTTCGGAAGCACCGAAGCCACGGGCGAGATTTCGAACCCATCCGGCCCGTGCCGGTTGCGGAACATGCTTGCCACCTTCGCCGGTTCCGCCACGAACTGCTGCACCAGATAGCCCACCATGTTGGGCGATCCGCCCCCATTGTCGCGCAAGTCGATGATCAGGCTGGGCGTGCCGCCCACGAACTGCATGGCGGCATCCGCCGCGGCCTGCTGCGGGCTTCCCGGCCCATCGAAATGGGCGAACAGATCCAGCTTCACATAGCCGACGCCGCCGGCCAGCACCGCCGTTTCCACGAAGCCATGGTTCACACGCGCCGTATCCACGGGCGCCAGCGCCGCGACGGTTGTTCCGGCCCCCTGGCCGCGCGGCGCCCAGCTGATCGCGAAATGCCGATCCTCGGCAGACAGCCGCTTTGTCAGCGCATAGGCAAGGTCACGCGGGTCGTCGAAGCCATCGAACCGGCCCGATGCGGCCTCCGCCTCAAGGCTGTTCGCGATTCTGGTGGCCCGTTCGGCATCGAAGAAATGCGCCCGGATCAGCCGGGCGATGCGCTTCACGGCCGTCCGTGCCTCAGGGGACTCGGCGGCACCGCGCGTTGTCGGAACCTCCCGCGCCGCCAGCGGCGGGGGGCACATGGCCAGCACAAGCGCTGCAAGCAGCGCGCGAACAGCTGCTCCCATACAAGTTCTCCCTGGAAAGCGACGGCTCCCACGCCGGCGCTTTCCCTCCCGACTCGGCAGTCTGCCATCAAGCCGGCCCTGCGCCAAGTGCCAGACTTGCGGAGCCCGACTCCGCATGACACCCTGACGGGAAGGGGAAGTGGAAGGAAGTCCGGGATGGAAAGCTTCGATGTCGTCATTGTCGGCGCAGGGTTGAGCGGCATCGGGGCCGCCTGGCACCTGCAGGACAAGTGCAAGGGCAAGAGTTTCACCATCCTTGAGGCGCGCGAGGCGATCGGCGGCACCTGGGATCTGTTCCGCTATCCGGGCATCCGGTCCGATTCCGACATGTTCACGCTGGGCTACAATTTCCGGCCCTGGACGGAACAGAAAGCCATCGCGGATGGCCCGCAGATCCTGAAATATGTGAACGAGACGGCGCGCGAAGCCGGTATCGACCGCCACATCCGCTTTCGCCACAAGGTCAGCGAGGCGAGCTTCGACAGCAGCACCGGCCGCTGGACGGTCACGGCCGACACGCCGGAGGGGCAGCGCCGCTTTTCCTGCCGGATGTTGCTGATGGCGGCCGGCTATTACAGCTACGACAACCCGCACAACCCGCACTTCGACGGCGAGGAAAGCTTTGCCGGCCCCGTCTTCCACGCCCAGCACTGGCGGTCGGATGTGGATTACCGCAACAAGCGGGTCGTCGTGATCGGTTCCGGGGCCACTGCCGTCACCATCGTCCCCGTTGTCGCTCGTGATGCCGCCCATGTGACCATGCTGCAGCGTTCCCCCACCTGGATGATCTCCCGCCCGGCAGAAGACAGGGTCGCCAATTTCCTGCGCCGCATTCTGCCGCCGATGATGGCCTATAATCTGGTGCGCTGGCGCAATGTCCTGTTCCAGAACTTCTTCTTCAAGCAGACCCGTAAGAATCCGCAGAAGGTCAACAAGCGGGTGACCGACATGCTGCTGAAGGAACTGCCGGAAGATGTGGTGAAGGCCCACTTCCAGCCCAGCTACAATGTGTGGGATCAGCGCCTCTGCCTGGTCCCAGACAGTGATTTCTTCAACGCCGTGAAGGCCGGTTCGGCCAGCATCGTGACGGATCATGTCGATCATTTCGATGCGAAGGGGATCGTGCTGAAATCCGGCCAGCGGATCGATGCCGACATCATCGTGAAGGCGACCGGCCTGCGCCTGCAGGTGCTGGGCGGCGCGAAGGTCCTCGTCGATGGCAGGGAAGTCCGCCCGAATGATCGCTATCTCTATCGCGGCATGATGCTCGAAGGGGTGCCCAACCTCGTCTATGTGTTCGGCTACTTCAACGCCTCATGGACTTTGCGCGCCGACCTCACCTGCGAATATGCGTGCCGGCTGCTCAACGCGCTCGACAATCCGGCAACGCCCATTGCCGTGCCCGAACGCAAGGTCGCGGTCGAGGACGAGCCGCTGCTGCTGAATTCGGGCTATGTCCAGCGCGCGATGGAAACGCTGCCGCGCCAGTCCGGCACCGATCCCTGGCGTGACACGCAGGATTATCTGCGGGATCGGCAATCGATCCACCAGGATCCACTGGCCGATGGCACGCTTCAGTTCCGTCCGCTCGCGCCGAGCGGTGTCGAACTGGCGCAGGCCGCTGAATAGCCGCAACCGGCGCATCGGCAGCGGAAGGGCGCGCGCCGCCCATTCCGCTGCCGCCGTCCGCAGGAAGTCAGGCGGCCTGACGCACGCCTGAAGGAACGCCTTGCCCGCTCGATTGCGTGGTCAGCACCGGCGTCGAGTTGTCGCGGTAGAGCGCGAACAGCCGCTCGAAATGCTGGGCGGGTGTGGAGATGTGGGTGTGGCGCGCGCCGATGGCAGCCACGCGCAACTGATCCGGGTTGCGGTTGAACAGCCGGTGGATGGCGTCACGGGCAGCCATGGCGTTGCCGGGTTCGTAAAGTTCGGCCCAGGCCGGATCGGCGGCATCCGTGCAGCCGCCTTCGGCGGGCAGGATCAGCGGAATTCCGGTCGCCAGGCCTTCGCTGGCCACCAGGCCGAAGGTTTCGGCGCGGCTGCCGTGGATCATCGCATCGGCCGAAGCCAGGATGCGCGCCAGTTGCTGACGATCCCCGATATGGCCCATCAGCCGCACATTCCCGGCGGCCTCGGCCGCGCGGGTCACACGTTCGTTCGCGAAGCCGTTGCCGATCTGCACCATGGCCACGCCTTCGTCCTTCAGCGCACCGACAGCGCCGAACACGACCGGCCACTGCTTCTCGTGGTGGTGGCGTCCCACGCCCACCAGCAACCGGGCGGATGGCGGCAGGCCGAATTCGGCCAGCATCTGGCGGCGCAATTCGGCGTCGCGCTTGCGCGGGTGGAACAGGGTGGTGTCCACGCCCAGCGGGATAAGTTCCGACCGGATGCCGGCCTGGCGCTCGATCCGTTGGCCGAACCAGCGGCTGCCCACGATCACGCTGTCGAAGCGGCGCGCGGTGCGGGCCAGATAGCGCCAGTACCAGAAGGCAGCCTTGTCGACGGTGTCGGCCTTCAGATAGTCCTGCGTCCACACCTGCAGATGGGCCGCGACCGGATCGGCATGCATGAACAACGCCTTGTGGGCCAGGCTCGCGGTGCGGCCCTGCCAGTTGGCGACGATCCAGGCCCCGCGAAACGGCGAGGATGCCTCCACCACATCGGGCTTCAGCTCGTCCAGCAGCTTCAGGACAGGGGCGGCCTTCCAGAACACATGATAACGGCGGTCAACGGGGATTGCCGGCGCCTTCACATAGATCACCTGTCCGCCATCGCGGGCTTCGACCCGGTCTTCCGGGCCGGGCGCGATCACGCTGACCTTTACGCCGGTCTGGTGCCCGAAGGCCAGCTTCGCGTCGATGTAGGTCTTCACCCCGCCGCCCAGCGGCGCATAGAATTCGGCAACGTCGACAATATGCATGGATGCCCCTAGCGGTTTCCGTTCGAGGGAAGTTCGTCTTTGGGAATGGGCCGGAAACCAAGCCCCCTCAGATAGTTGAGCGTCACATGGGCTTCGCTCAGCCCGTTGTTGAACTTCATGGCCACGTCCGAGGCCTTCGGCTTCGTGTTGAAGATTCCCACCCGCGGATTCCGCGTGAAGGTGGCGCCGTCGTCCTTGTAGTTGAACTTCCGCACCCCGGCCGGGGAATGGAAGGCGCCCAGCGCATACAGGCCGGGGCCGGGCAGCGGCACGCACACCTGCGCCGCGCCACTCCTGGGCACCGGCACCGTCACCCGTTGATAGGCCTTGCCCTCGGCGACCAGCTCATGGTGGTTGCGAAGAAAATCCTGCTCATTGCCGGGCCACAGCTCAACGCGCAGCGTGCCGTCGCGGTTCTTGAACCCGTCCACCGTCAGCAGCACGGCATCCCGGCCGGAACCCGGCCGGCAGGCGGCGGCATCCGGCCCCAGAATGTCCTGGGCGGCTGCGGGCGCGGCGACGGCAGCGGTCAGAAGCAGAAGGGCGGCAAGACGGTTCGGCATCAGATACTCCCGGCTGCGCTGGGCAGCCTGTCTTCTTCCACGGCGTCGCCGCGGCTTTCGCTGTAGGATGCCCCCGCATAGGAAATCACATGGCTCACCAGGTGCAGCGCACCGGCAGCCGCCATCAGCGCGGCCACCTCGGGTGCCGCCGCACCAGTCAGCGTCACGCCGATCGCTGCGAACAGCAGCTCCTTGTTCGGCACGAACGGCAGCCGCGTCACCACCATGCGCAGCGCGCCCAGAACGATCCAGGTGCCCACGTCCACGCTGGGCAGGGCGATGATCCAGGCCAGCAGCAACAGCGCAGAGCCGATCAGCAGCCGTGCGCAGTGCAGCAGAAAGATGATGGTGTTTTCCCGCGCGGACAGGCTCATCACCCGGCGCGAGAACAGCAGGATCGCAAGACTGATCGAAATCACGAAGGCGAATCCGAACCCGACGGAGCGCATCGCACCGCCGGTGAACGCCTGCTCCACCGCCGGCCCGCCGCCCATCGAAAGCGCAAGGCCCAGCATCAGCAGCGTCGCCACATTGCCGGCCAGAGCGGACGTGATCGCCACATCCTTCACGGCCGCCAGCGGCCCGGCGCCAACCTCCCGCGCGCCCAGCGCCTTCTTCGCCCACATGAACAGATAGGCGTCCCCGGAATAGCCGAACACCGCCTCGTTCAGCACCCGCTTCTTGGAAAACACGGCCAGCGCGCGCGGCGTCAGCGGCCACCAGCGACGGAAGATCACATATTCCGTCACCGGCGTCGCCATGTAGGACATGGCGACAAGCAGATAGAACAGCGGGTTGGCGGGCAGCACGTCCAGCACTTCGCGCCAGCCGATGTTCGCAACCGCGCGCACCAGATAGGCAAGGATCGCGGCCGAAAGCCCGAAGGAAAGCACCCGCTTCGCCGTCGGCGAAAGGGTGATGGCCTTCTCCAGCCGCGCGCGGCTGGCTTCAAGCGTCTGCAGGGCGGACTCGCGGTTCATCACCCTGTCGAGCTAGGCCCCGATTGCGACCGGAAAGGGGCAGCAACATGCCCGAACTTTGCCATGATCCGCTTCGCTGCCCGAGCGGATGTCTTGACACCGCCGGTGCGCCAACGAAGGATGGCGCCGGGTGGGGGCTTGATGGTGCAGCAATCCTTGGGTGAAGGCGAAAGCGGGCAGGCGTGGCCCGACTGGTCCGGGTTCGCGGAAGGCTATGCCGCACAGATCCACCGCTATACCAGCCTGCCCGACGAGGCGATGCAGGCCGAAGGCCGGAAACTCGCGGCCCTTTGCGCAGCGGAAACGCCGGCTCCGGCGCCACGCTGGCTGGCCCAGACATCCGGCAACAGGGCGGCGAAGGCCTGGTTCGGCAAGGCGCTGGGGGAAATCGAAGCCAGATGTCTCGGCTTCGATATCGAGCAGGCAACCGCGCCCGGCTCGACGGCGACCCGCCGGCCGCTCCACCTCCTTTCGAAGACCGCCTGGTTGCTGGAACTGCGGTTTCCCGTCGGCCGCGCCGTGCGAACCTGCCTGTTCATCGTCGATCTGCAGGCCCCGGACGGCCAGACCGTGGTGCCCATCGACGGCACGTCCGGCTGCTTCCATGCCCGGGCCGATCTTTACAGCCCGCAGGCGGATGCGGATTCCGCAGGCCAGTTCGGCCATCTGGCGGATTACTGCCGCGCCTTCTGCAGCTGCCTGAAGGGTGAAATGGATGGCACGGTCGCCTTCTTCGCCCCGATCGAATCCCTGTCCGATCTGGAACGTGTCGCCATCGGTCCGATTCCGTCACAGGCGGGGACTGCGATCGGCCCGCTCCTGCGGCATTCGCCCGCGGCGGGGGTCGAACTGTCCCAGGGGCTGACTCATGTCTTTTCCCTGCGCATGCTCTACGGCATCGAACTCTCGGCCGTCCTGATCGTCGTCACCCTCGTGCCGCCCGGCCGCCCAGGGTCCGGCGTGGCGCTCGCCATGGTGGCGGACCGGCAGGAACATCAGTTGCCGGTGGTGCCCATCGCGCCCGACAGGCTGACCTTCGCCTATTTCCCGCTGCGGAGTGCCACGCCATGAGCAGCCGCACGCTTACCGCCGCCGAATTCCTGCGCCTCGTCCTCGCAGACGAACTCCGCATCGGAGAAACCTGCCGCGTCGTGGGGGAAATCTCCCTGCGCGGACAGACGCTCGAACACCCGCTGATCCTCCACGGCTTCCAGTTCGAAGGCCCGGTGGATCTGTCCGACACGTCCATTCCCGGCGAACTCGACATCAGCGACTGCTGGTTTGCCCGAACGCTCACGATGACCCAGGTGCGGGTGGACGGCAGCGTCCGCCTGCGGCGTGTCTCCGTTATGGGGCTGGGCGGTGCGGTTGACATGAGCGGCCCCCCCATCTTCGAGGCGGAGGGCCTGTCCGTCAGTGGCAACCTGCTGATCGAACAAGTAAAATCTGCCGGAACGCTGGATATCCGCGATGCCAGGGTCACGGGCTACGCGCTGCTTCGCAATGTGTCAGCCACCTATCTCACGGCGTCCGGCCTCGATGTGGTCGCCGATCTCACCGCGCGGGACATCCGCCCGGAACGCGGCGCGACGCTCGAAGGCGCCAGGATCGGCGGAGATCTGTTTCTCGAGGGGTGGGCGATCGGCTCGCCGGGCGGCAAGGCCCAGCCGGCGGATCTTCGCGCCAACGGCATCGCGGTCACGCGCCACAGCCAGATGCTGGCGCTCGACATCGACGGCCGGCTTTCCCTGTCCTCGGGTTGCTTCGAACGGGGGCTCTGGTTGGCGGCCATGCGCATCGGCGGTGCACTGGAACTCACCAACAGCCGGGGCGCCGCGATTGAATTCCGCGCAGACCAGCCCCGATCCCGCATCGGCCGGATCGAAGGCTATGGTCTGAAGGTCGATCTCGGCTTCCGCCTGCTGAACGTGAATGTCGGGCCCGATCCGGCCGCAAGCGACCGCGTCGTCGTTGAGCTTCAGGGGATCGAGGCCGATTATCTGGCCTGCTACAGCCTGACGGCTGCCTCGGACGGCGTCGCAGGAACCGGCCGGGTCGATGGCTGGACGAATATCGAAGGGGGTCTCAATCTCTCGGGCGCCCGTATCCGGGAGCGGATCGACCTGACGGGTCTTGCGTGCACAGGGGCCCTGGAACTGCGCGACAGCCATATCGGAACATGTCTCAGGGCCTGGTCGCCGCAGACAATGCTGAAGGATCTGGATTCCCTCCTGTCCCGGCCGGATACTCCCGCCGAATCGAAGTCGGCGCTCGTCGCCGCGCTGGATGAACTGAAGGACCATCTGCACCGTCGGTCCGGGCTAGGGGCCGTCTCCTCATCGATTGCGCCCAGGCCGGCGCATGTCGCACGGCTGGATCTGGAACGGGCCCGCATCGACGGAGAGGCCGACCTGACCGGGCTCGTGCTCGATGGCGATCTGGCGGCCGAAGGGCTGCAGGTGGGCGGCGCCTTCCTGCTGGCGGAGGGTGGCGATGCCGGCGACACTTATGCCCGTATCGGCGGGCAGGCGCGCCTCATCGACAGCCGCATCGGCAGGCTCGCGGTCTCGGGCCTCAGCTTTCAGGGAGATGGCTGGTCCAGCGCGCTAATTCTGAACGGATCGACGATCGGGACGCTTCAGATCCACCCCGCCGCACAGGGCGGAAGCCTCTATCCCAACCCGCTCGGGCTCGAAAACATCAAGGTTTCGCACTGGCGCCTCGACGGAGATCCGGCAGACGGAAGCCGCCCGTCGCGCAGTCGTCGCGCCGGCAGCGCCGAAACCTTTGAACGCCTGCTGATGAACGACCGACGCATCAGCGTGCCGACCTATCATGGTGTCATCCAGACCCTCAGGGACAATGGCCGGGATCGGGATTCGCGCCGGCTCTATCGCCACATGCGCCGCCGCGCCCTGAAGGCGGAGGGCGGCTACAACCTGTTCTACCGCCTGTATGATCTGCTTCTCGGCTTTGGCACCGCCCCCTTGCGCGTCGGCCTGCTGATCCTTGCCGTCACGCTTCTGTCCGCGCTGCTGATCACCTCCCACGATCCCAATCTGGAACGTCGGGCACAGGTGAAAGGGCAGGTGGCATGGGCCGGGCAGCCGCCCTGCAGCCCGGTGCAGAAGGCGGTGGTCACGTTGCGCATGATCGCGCCGATTCCATCGGGCGACGTGAAGGGCGATTGCCGCCTGAAGGACAGCGGCGAAACCGAAGTGCGGGCCAGCGGCAGAACCCTCAGCACCACCCCCGCAGAGTTCGGGGAACTGGTAAAGATCCTGGGCTTCCTGCTGTGGCCCCCGTTCCTGGCGTTCCTTCTGCGCCGCGCCTTCAGGGACTGATCAGCGCTAAGCCGGGCTAGAGCGGAATATTGTCGTGCTTCTTCCAGGGGTTGGAAAGCTGTTTGGTCCGCAGCTTGCGCAGGCCCACGGCGATCCGTTTGCGCGTCGTGTGCGGCAGGATCACCTCGTCGATGAACCCCATGCTCGCCGCGACGAACGGATTGGCGAAGCGCGCTTCATATTCCCTGGTCCGCTCGGCGATGGCCTCCGCGTCGCCGATGTCCTTGCGGAAGATGATCTCCACCGCGCCCTTCGCGCCCATCACCGCGATCTCGGCGGTCGGCCAGGCATAGTTCAGGTCGCCGCGCAGATGCTTTGACGCCATCACGTCATAGGCGCCGCCATAGGCCTTGCGGGTGATCACGGTGATCTTCGGCACCGTCGCTTCGGCATAGGCGAACAGCAGCTTGGCGCCATGCTTGATGATGCCGTTATGCTCCTGCGCCACGCCTGGCAGGAAGCCCGGCACATCCACGAAGGTGAGGATGGGGATGTTGAAGGCATCGCAGAACCGCACGAAGCGCCCCGCCTTCTTCGAGGCGTTGATGTCCAGGCAGCCCGCCAGCACCATCGGCTGGTTGGCCACGATGCCCACCGTATGCCCCTCGATCCGGGCGAATCCGATCAGGATGTTGCCCGCGTGGCCTGGCTGCAGTTCGAAGAAGTCGCCGTCGTCGGCCACCTTCCGGATCAGTTCCCGCATGTCATATGGCTTGGTCGCGCTGGGCGGCACCAGCGTGTCGAGCGACGGGATCATGCGGTCGAACGGGTCCACGCTCTCACGGTGCGGCGCCCCCGCCCGGTTGTTCAGCGGCAGATAGTCGAAAAAGTCACGCGCCCTCAGCAGCGCGTCCACGTCGTCCTCCAGCGCCAGATCGGCCACACCGGATTTGGTGCTGTGCGTGATCGCCCCGCCAAGCTCCTCCTGCGTCACCACCTCGTTCGTCACCGTTTTCACCACATCCGGGCCGGTCACGAACATGTAGCTGGAATCCTTCACCATGAAGATGAAGTCCGTCATCGCCGGGGAATAGACGGCGCCGCCCGCGCAGGGGCCCATGATCAGGCTCAGTTGGGGCACAACGCCGGATGCCAGCACGTTGCGCTGGAACACCTCGGCATAGCCCGCCAGGCTCGCCACGCCCTCCTGGATGCGTGCGCCGCCGGAATCATTCAGGCCGATCACGGGCGCGCCAACCTTCATCGCCATGTCCATGATCTTGCAGATCTTCTGCGCATGGCGTTCGGAAAGGGATCCGCCGAATACAGTGAAATCCTGGCTGAACACGAACACCAGCCGGCCGTTGATGGTGCCGGATCCGGTCACCACACCATCGCCGGGAACCTTGGTCTTCTCCATCCCGAACTCGACGCAGTTATGCTCCACATACATGTCGAGCTCTTCGAAGCTGCCCTCGTCCAGCAGGATGTCCAGCCGCTCGCGCGCCGTCAGGCGGCCCTTGGCGTGTTGCGCGTCGATCCGCGCCTGTCCGCCGCCCAGCCGTGCGGCCTCACGCCGCTTCTCCAGCTCTTCCAGCACCTTCAGCATGGAAATCCCCTTGCAGATCCGAAATCGACATGCGGCCTAGCGGCCCGGAACACGGCTGTCACCGCCCGAAATTCGCTTGAGACGCAAGCCTCAGAAAACGGGCAGCCGCTTCGAACTGGCGCTGCCGGTCGGCCCGGTTCGCCGCCGCCAGCGCATCCTCGCCCCACAGTTCGGCCTGGAACGCCTCGTCCAGGATCGCGGCGTCCCATGCCTCGTCCACGGAAAGCGCGCCCAGCGCCAGCGCCAGCGGCACCACTGCGGAACCCGACAGCGTGACCAGCGGCGAAAGGGCGGCAAGCTCGAACGGCCCGAAGCCGCGATAGGCCGCGCCGATCCGCGCAAGTGTCGGCGCGGGCTGCGCCACATGCACCACGCCCGCCGTCACCTCGAAGCCGATATCGAACCGGCCCGAAGCCCAGTCCAGGATCGGCTGCCACAGCGCCTGCTGCCGCCCGACCAGCAGATCCGGATGATCGGCGCGATAGCAGAGCATGTCGCTCTCGCAATAGCGCGCCAGCCCCTCGGCAAAGCCCGGAAGGTCGGCTGAGACAAGGTCGATCGCGGCATTGGCAAGGCCAGTCAGGGGCATGTCGGCCGGCTTCAGCTCCCCCTCCACCGCGCACCACTCATCGGCAACGGCCTCGGCAAGCGCAGCGGACGGCAAGGCCAGAAGCGACCCCTTCGGGGTCTTTACCGGCCGGCCGTCCAGCCGCACGGAATGGCCGGCTTCCCCGGCCTCCACCTTCACATCCGCCCAGAAGCGTTTCACTTCCAGCGGGCTTTCAGCAGCTTTGGCCCGAACAGCACGATGGCGGCGCCGGCCGCCATCAGCAGCAGCCCGCCGCCCAGCGGCCCGCCCGTCTGCGGCGCCCGGCCCACGAGCCACATTCCGCCGAGCACGACGCACAGCCCGATCAGGCGGATCAGCGTCATCAGCCACAGCCTCAGTTCCGCAGGGTCGCGTTCAGTCATCTTCGGGCGGATCCCATCTCAGCGCCGCTCGCATCCGCCAGGCGCCGACCAGGAATAATGTCCCTGCGCCGATCCCCAGGCCATGCACCAGCATCGCATCCCACCGCGAAGGCTCGGCGCGGATCAGATCCCACAGGCCCGTGCCCGCAAACCACAGCCCGGCCACCAGCAGGCCGCGCGCCAGCCAGACATCCCATACGGAAGGCGGCAGGCGTTCAGCCATGCAGCAGCGCCTTCAGATCGGCCGCATCCCTGGCCACCGCCGCCGCGCCAGCCCCGATCAGCTCATGCGCATCGTGATAGCCCCAGTCCACGCCCAGCGCCGTCACGCCAGCCGCCACGCCCATGCCGATGTCGAACACCGTGTCGCCGATGATGAAGGCCGCATCCGCTTCCACACCGGCTTCCTCGATGCAGCGCAGCAGCATGGATGGGTGGGGCTTCGAAGGATGTCGGTCGGCCGTCTGCAGGCTGATGAAATGCTTTTCCAGCCCATGATGTTCCAGGCACAGCTTCAGGCCCCGGTCGCTCTTGCCGGTCGCCACGGCCAGCATCCAGCCACCCGCGGCCAACTCGTCCAGCAGTTCGCGCACGCCGTCGAACAGCGGTTCCGGATCCAGCTGCCGGTCGGCGCGCAGGCGCTGGAACGCCAGCTTGTAGTCCGCCGCCAGCCGCTCGTGCAGGTCGGCGGGCGCTTCGGGCAGCAGCGCCTGCATCGCCTCCACCAGGCTCAGCCCCACCACCCGCCGCACCGCATGCGGGTCGGGATCGCCCAGCCCCATGCGCGAAAAGCTGGAATGCATCGCGCGCAGGATGTTGGCCTGGCTGTCCACCAGCGTCCCGTCGCAATCGAACACGGCCAGTCGCATCAGCGTCTCAGCTTGCCCGGGCCATTTCATACAGGAAGTCGACGAACCCCATGGTCGCGCCGACATAACCCTGAACCTTCGGGTTGCTGCTGTCGATCACCATATATTCGTTGGGCGCATGCGCGCCGCCGCCATGGCCCAGCCCGAACTGCCCGGCCGGGATCGAAACGGGCGGTTGGGTGAACACGCTGCCCGGCCAGCTTCCGGCAAGCCGGGGGTTCAGCGTCGCGTTCGCGCCATAGCGTTCATAGACGATTTTCTGCGCCTTGATGATCCGCGCGTCCTCCGCCGTCTCGGTCGGGTCGTATCCGCCGGATACCACCACCTCGATATCGTCAAAGCCGCGCTTCTTCAGATGCGCGCGCAGCTTCGCCTCGGCTTCCTTCTTCGTCTGGTTCGGCACCAGCCGGCATTCCAGCTTGGCCTCGGCGCGGCCCGGCAGGATGGTCTTGCCGCCGGGCCCGGTATAGCCGGCCACCAGCCCCTGGATGTTCACGGTCGGCTGCGAAGCCAGACGCTCCAGCGCCTTTTCCCAGGGCTCGTCATTGATCCAGACCTTCACGCCATAGGCAGCCTTCATCGCCTCCTCGTTCGAAGCGGCGGCGTTCAGCGCGATCAGTTCCTTCTCGCGCGCGGTCAGCGGGCGAACATTCTCGAACCAGCCGTCGATCGCGGGCGTATGGCCGTCCGCTTCCACGAGCGTGTTCAACGCCTGCACCAGGCGCCACACCGGGCTGTCCACCATGGCATGGTTGGAGGAATGGATGTCGCCCTTCGGACCGCGGCCCCAGCGTTCGCCGGAAGAGATCAGCTGGAACTCCAGCGGCCCCTTGGCGCCCAGATTGATGTTCACCGCGCCGTTCGGCCCCTGCCAGGCGGACGGAATGATGATCCCGTCCGTCTTCTTCAGCGCCTTCAGCACTTCGGGAACGGCCACGATCTCGTGGAAGTTGGGGGAGGCGATCTCCTCCTCGCCTTCGGCCACCAGCACCAGGTTCACGGGCAGCTTCACGCCTGCGTCCTTCAGGGCGTGCAGCGCGCCCAGGAAGGCCATCTGCGGCCCCTTCTGGTTCACCGCGCCCCGGCCCTGCACCACGCGTCCATGGCCGGGCTTGTCGATGATCGCCGCCTCGAACGGCGGGGTGGACCATTCCGCCGGATTCACCTGCTTCACGTCGTACATGAAATAGATGCCCAGCGTCCGCTTCGCACCGGCATCCAGCGTTGCGAAAATGCCCGGTTCGCCGCTGGTCGGGATTTTCTTCACCACCTGGAACCCGGCATCCTTCAGGATGCCCATCGTATAGTCGCAGGCTTCCTGCATCTGCCACTTCTCGGCCGCGATTCCAGGGTGGCGGATCCAGTCCTGCAGGCGCTTCACATTCGCATCCTTGCCGGCTTCCGCCGCGGCCTGGATCTTCGCCCGTTGCGGCACGGGATCAGCTGCCGCCTTCGCGGCGCCCGGCAGCATTGCCGTGGCCGCGGCCCCGGCCAGCAACTCCCTGCGACCAATCTCCATTCGGCTTTCCCCCTATTTCTGTCGGCTGCGACGTTCGCCCCGCCGGTTGCCTGAGGTGGCGGATGATGTCTTGCGGGCCTTTTTCACAGGCGCGTGCATGGGCTCCGGCTCGGCAAGATCCGCATCGCGCGGATCAAAACCCAGCACCGCCAGCGTTTCCATGAAATGCGCCGGCGGATCGGCTTTCACATCCAGCGTGCCGCCATCGGGCAGGGCGATCACCAGCCGCCGCGCATGAAGGTGCATCTTGCGGGAAACCCCGCCCGTCAGGAAGCTGTCCTTCCCGCCATATTTACCGTCGCCCACGATGGGCGTTCCGGTTGCCGCGGCATGCACGCGCAGCTGGTGGGTGCGGCCCGTCAGCGGCTGCATCTCCACGAAGGCGGCCCGGTCGCCGGCCCGGTCGATCACGCGGAAGCGTGACTTGGCCACCTGTCCCTCGGCTTCGTCCACATGCATCTTTTCGCCGCCGGTGCCGGGCTGCTTGCCGATGGGCAGGTCGATCAGCGCGTCGTCCAGCTTGGGACCGCCCGCCGTGATGGCCCAGTAGATCTTCTTCGTGTCGCGGGTGGCGAAGCATTTGCCGAAGAAGGCGGCCGCGCGGGCCGTTCGCGCCAGCAGCAGCACGCCCGAGGTGTCCTTGTCCAGCCGGTGCACCAGCTTCGGGCGGCTCTCCGCCTCGAACTGCAGCGCGTCCAGCAGCCCGTCCACATGCTCGAACGTCTTGCTGCCGCCCTGCGTCGCCAGCCCCGGCGGCTTGTTCAGCACCAGCGCGTGTTTCGACCGGTGGATCACCAGGCTCTGCGCGAACTCGATCTCGTCCTGGCTCAGCTCCCGTTTCGGTTTCACGGGCTTTGGCGCCAGCGCCGCAACCGGCTGCACCTCGATGGGCGGCACGCGCAGCACCTGCCCCTCTGCCAGCCGGTCGCCCGGCCCCACCCGGGCGCCGTCCAGCCGCAGCTGCCCGGTGCGGGCCCAGCGGCTCACCTGGTTGAAGCTCACGTCCGGCATATGCCGCTTGAACCAGCGGTCCACACGGATGCCGTCGTCATCGGCCGCGATGGGAAATTCCCGGCTCATGCCAGCACTGCCTTCGAAAGCCCCAGCCCCAGCGCCAGAGCCGCCACGGAAAACAGCACCGACGTCAGGGCATAGCCGATCGCCGTCAGCATCGCGCCCCGCTCCAGCATCAGCATCACCTCCAGCGAAAAGGCGGAAAAGGTCGTGAAACCGCCCAGCACGCCCACGCCCAGCAACAGCCGCCAGCCCTCTCCGCCGGATCCGCGAAACGCAAGCCACCCGGCCAGCAGGCCCATGGCGAATCCGCCCAGCACATTCACCGACAGGGTCGCCCAGGGCAGGGCGGTCGCGCCGACGATCCGGCCCACGCCAAATCGCGCCATCGCGCCCAGCGCGCCGCCAAGGCCAACAAGAAGAAAGCTCATCACGGCTCCAGCCTTAGCGGGGCCTTCAGCCGATGCCAAACGTCCATCCTTCGGTTCGCGCAATATCGTCATTCAGGCCGTCGGGCCGCCACCAGCGCGGCTGGGCGGAAAGCCGCCGCAACGCGGCTGCCGTCACCACGGCGTCGGTTTCATTGTCGTTCAGTCCGTCGCCGTCGGGAAAGGCTCCGCTGCCCAGCGCCGCAAGGGCCTTGTCCAGCGCCTGCCCGTCGCGGATCTTGAGCCCGCGGCCGCCGGCATGGCGCAGCATTGCCCGCCCATAGATTTCCACCACGGTCCGGCCGCGCGGCGCATCGAAGGGCCAGATCGCGAAGCCGCGCCGCAGCCGGTTCAGCACCCGCATTCCGGCAAAGCTCGCCTTCGCCACCTGCGCCGCTCCCACGCAGTCAAACACGGTGGCCGCCTTGCCGCCGCCCTTTGCGTTGAACGCCAGTTCGCACTGGCGGAAGCGCAGGAAGGGCGCCTTCGGGCCATCGGCCGCCCCCATCCAGAAATGCCGCCGCGCGGGCCCGTGCAGGAACCCAAGCGCGCCATAGTCCGGATCGTCCGACATCCGCTCCACATGCCGCCAGAAGCCCGGCGCGTCGGTCGCCGTCTCTAGTCCCGGCAGATAGGCGTTCGCATCCACGAAGGGCGGCGCAAAGGAAAAGTCAAACCCTGCCAGCACCTTGCCGGGAAGCGTTTCCAGCCAGCCGGCAACCTCTTCCCGCGCCCAGCCGCTGCGGTGCGGCGGTGGCACCAGCCGGGGCGCGGCTGCCCCGGCCTCCGCCACGGCCACCGCGATTCCCTTGTGGCGAACGCCGCGCGCGCCGGACCAGTCGACTGCAACGAAGCGGTCGAAGCTGGGAATCGGCATGGCCGGCGCGTCAGGCCCGCCAACATCCCGGCCCATCAGCGGCTCCGTTCCGCCCGCAGCTCTTCCCAGAAGGCCAGCCTCTCCGAAATGCGCTTTTCCATGCCCCGGTCGGTCGGCCGGTAGAATTGCTGCCGTCCCAGCCGGTCGGGCCAGTAATTGTCGCCCGAAAACCCATGCGCCATGTCATGGTCATAGGCATAGCCGGCGCCATGCCCCAGCTCCTTCATCAGCTTCGTCGGCGCATTCACGATATTCCTGGGCGGCGGCAGGCTCCCGCTTTCCCGCGCGGCCCTGAACGCCGCCTTCTGCGCCACATAGGCGGCGTTGGATTTGGGCGCCGTCGCCAGATACAGGCAGGCGTGCGCGATCGCCAGCTCGCCTTCGGGGCTGCCCAGGAAGTCATAGGCGTCCTTCGCCGCCAGCGTCACGGTCAGCGCATTGCTGTCCGCCAGTCCCACATCCTCGCTGGCGAAACGCACCAGTCGCCGCAGCACGTACAGCGGCGCCTCGCCGGCTACCAGCATCCGGGCCAGCCAGTAGAGCGCGGCATCCGGATCGGATCCGCGCAGCGATTTGTGCAGGGCGGAAATCAGGTCGTAATGGCCGTCCCGGTCCTTGTCGTAAACCGGCACCCGCCGCTGCAGCACGGCGGCCATCGCAGGCCTGTCCAGCGGGGCCGGCACGTCCAGGCCCAGCAGCGTTTCCGCCTGCCCCAGCAGGAAGCGGCCGTCGCCATCCGCGCCTGCCACCAGAGCGGCCCGGGCATCCGCCGTCAGCGGCAGGCTTCGCGCCTCGGCCGCCTCCGCCCGGGCCAGCAGGGCTTCAAGGCTCGCCTCGTCCAGCCGCTCCAGCACCAGCACCTGCGCCCGGCTCAGGATGGCGGCATTCAGTTCGAAGCTGGGATTTTCCGTCGTCGCCCCCACCAGGGTGATGGTGCCATCCTCCATCGGCGCCAGGAAACCGTCCTGCTGGCTGCGGTTGAAGCGATGGATCTCGTCCACGAACAGCAGGGTGCGCGTGCCCGCCACCTTCGCCGCGGCGAAGATCGCCTTCAGGTCGGCGGTGGAGGTCATCACGGCGGAAACGCCCACGAATCGATAGCCTGTCGCCGCCGCCAGCAACCGGGCGATCGTCGTCTTGCCCGTGCCCGGCGGCCCCCACAGGATCAGGTTGGGCAGCCGGCCGGCCGCGACCATCCGCGTCAGCGCGCCGTCCGGTCCCAGAAGGTGTTGTTGTCCCACCACCTCTTCAAGGCCGTGGGGCCGCAGCCGCTCTGCCAGCGGCGCGCGCCGCGCGTCGGGCGCAGGGGCAAACAGATCCACCATGTGCCTGTCCTACACATGCCGATCAGGCCTAGGAAGCCATCGGGTCGATCGCAGCAGGGGCAGGGCATCCCATGACACCATCTGTCGAACAGCTTGTCGCAGCCGGTATCGGGCCAACGCCCGCCCGCAGGTTCCAGCCGGCGCTGGCGGGGCCGCTCGCCCGCTTCCGGATCGAAACGCCACGTCGCATCGCCGCCTTCCTGGCGCAATGCCATGTTGAATCCATGGGATTCACGGCGCTGGAGGAAAATCTGATGTACACCAGCGCCACACGCCTCACGCAGGTCTGGCCCGGCCGCTTTCCTGATGCGGGGCTTGCCGCGGCCTTTGTCCGCAGCCCCGTGCGGCTCGCCAATCTGGTCTATGCCAATCGCAACGGCAACGGCCCCGAGGAATCAGGCGACGGCTGGCGCTTCCGCGGCCGCGGGCTGAAACAGCTGACGGGACGCGCCAACTATCGCGAAGCGGCCGCCGCGCTTGGCCGGCCCTATGTGGAACAGCCCATGCTTGTGCAGGAACCGGCCGACGCCATCCTGACAGCCGCCTGGTTCTGGCACGCCAGGGGGTGCAATGAACTGGCGGATGGCTGGCAGATCGATGCGATCACCCGCCGCGTGAACGGCCCCGCCATGCTGCAGGCGGCGCAGCGCCGCCGCCAATCGGCCCAGGCGCTGCGGGCACTGGGCTAGCAGGTCATTTCCGCGCCCGGCTCACCACGCTTTCGGGCAACTCCTCGCCGAACACGCGCTGATAATATTCCGCAACGATCCCCCGTTCCGATTCGTCGCAGCGGTTCAGGAAGCTGGTGCGGAACGCGAAGCCAACGCTTTTGAAGATGTCGGCGTTCTGCGCCCAGGTGATCACGGTGCGCGGGCTCATCACGGTGGAAATGTCCCCGGCGATGAAGCCCTGCCGCGTCATGTCCGCCACCTTCACCATGGCCGCGATCACCTTCGGATCGGTATGCGGGCTCTTGGCGTGGACGATGTTCGTCTCGGTCTCGTTCGGCAGATAGTTCAGCGTTGTCACGATGGACCAGCGGTCCATCTGGCCCTGGTTGATCTGCTGCGTGCCATGATACAGGCCAGAGGTATCGCCAAGGCCGACGGTGTTGGCCGTGGCGAACAGCCGGAACCAGGGGTTCGGGCGGATCACCCGGTTCTGATCCAGCAGCGTCAGCTTGCCTTCCACTTCCAGCACCCGCTGGATCACGAACATCACATCCGGCCGGCCGGCGTCATATTCGTCGAACACAAGCGCGGTCGGCGTCTGCAGCGCCCAGGGCAGCAGGCCCTCGCGGAATTCCGTCACCTGCTTGCCGTCGCGCAGCACGATGGCGTCCTTGCCCACCAGATCGATGCGGCTGATGTGGCTGTCCAGGTTGATGCGGATGCAGGGCCATTTCAGGCGTGCCGCCACCTGCTCGATATGGGTTGATTTGCCGGTGCCGTGATAGCCCTGCACCATCACCCGCCGGTTGAAGGCGAAACCCGCCAGGATCGCCAGCGTGGTGTCGGGATCGAACACATAGGTCGGGTCCAGGTCCGGCACCCGCTCGTCGGCCTTGCTGAACGCGGGCACCTTCATGTCGATGTCCACGCCGAAAACCTCGCGCGCGTCGATCTCGATGTCGGGCGCGTCCATCAGCGTCGGCGAATGGCGGTCGGTGTCGGCGGCAAGGTTCAGGCTGGTCATGGCCGGCAGCGTTGCCGCCCCCGGGGCCAAATCGCAAGGGGGCACAACGTCGCCCCCGCCTCCCCCTTGCGAGAGGTTTGGCGCCACAAGTCGTCGTTAATCGGGTCATTGATGGCGGAAAAATACAATCCCCCCTGCCGGGACTCGGTCTAATGATCAGGGGCAGATTGGGCGCAAGTGCAAATATGCACATGTTCTGCGTGGGGTATTAATCATTCGACAGATCAACAACGGCGGAAGTCCGGGCGGAGGGCGCTTGGGCATTTTCTGAAGCCGTTCAGCTTGGGGGTTGGCATGTACAGTCTGAAATCTTCGACGGCCGCTCTGGCCGTGGCAGCCATGCTTGCATTTTCGGGTGCGGCATCTGCCAACACGCTCTATTTCCAGATGAACCCGAACCTCGCAGGATCGAATGATCTGCGGCAGGTGTTCCTGTTTGGCCCTGCGGGGGCCACGGGCACGGTCACTTCACCCTATGGCTTCAGCGCGACCTTCGATCTGGGGGTGGAAGGCTTTGCCGTCGTGCAGCTTCCCCTCTCCGATCAGCTGACCAGTGGCGTCGTGCAGGACAAGGGCTTCAAGGTCACGTCCTCGTCCGCCGTCAGCGGCTATTACCTCAGCCGCCGCCAGGCCACGACGGACATGTCCTACCTGATCGACGGAGAGCGGCTGGGCACCAACTATGTCGTGGCCGGCTACCAGAATATCTATGAAGACCAGATGTCCGTGCAGGCGACGCAGGACAACACCGTCATCACCTTCACGCCCAAGAATTCCGCCTCGTTCCAGGTCACGCTGAACGCCGGCCAGACCTACATGTACACGGCCAGTACGCAGCTGACAGGCAGCAGCATTCTGGCCGACAAGCCGATCGCCGTCTTCTCCGGCAACCGCTGCACCAACGTGCCCACCGGCGTCAGCGCCTGTGACCATCTTGTCGAACAGATGCCGTCGGTCGACCAGCTCTCGTCCAGCTACCTGCTCGCGCAGACTCCGCGGACGGGTTCGCAGGGCAATGTGATGCGCGTCGTCGCGACAGAGGACAACACCGAGGTCCGGGTTAACGGCGCCCTCGTCGCCACCCTTGCGGCGAAGGGCGATTATTACGAAGGGCGGGTCGCAGGCGGCCTGCAGCTGGATGCGACAAAGCCCGTGCTCGTCGCCCAGTATCTGATCGGTCAGGGGGAGGCGTTCGACAACACCGATCCGGCAATGACGATCGTGCCCGGATCAGATCAGTGGCTGAAGAGCTATGTGTTCGCCACACCGTCGGGCGCGGCCGATTTCCCGACCGACTTCGTCTCGATCATCATCCAGACCACGTCGCTCGGCAGCCTCACGATCGATGGCGTGGTGGCGGATGCCACCCTGTTCAACCCGCTGGGTTCCACCCTGTTCAGCTATGGCAACATCGACGTCTCGGCCACCACCGGGCCGTTCGCCATTTCGGCCGACACGCCCTTCCAGCTCTTGCTGTCGGGCTTCGACAGCTACGACAGCTACTTCACCTATGGCGGCGCGGCCTTTGCGCCCGGCGCATCGCCGCCGCCGGATGAGCCGCCGCCGCCGCCCCCGCCGCCGGGCATCGATGTCTACTGGGATGGCGATGGCGCCGGCAGTTCGGGCAACAACAAGGTGGATGGCGGCAGCGGCACGCTCACCCGGGACAGCGTGAACCTCACCCTTTCGGATGGGGGGGTCAACAACATCCTGCCGGGCGGCAGCCCGACGATCGTGTTCCAGGGCGCCCCGGGCACCGTCACCATCGATGATGTCGATGGCGCGATCGAGATGGGCGGCATGCGCTTCCTCGTCGACGGCTATGTGATCACCGGGGATTCGGTCGCCCTCACCGGCACGACCCCGACCATCCAGGTCGGCACCGCCGACCCGACGACGGCCAGCTTCATCGCCCGCGTGGAATCCGTCCTCACCGGCACGGCGGGGCTCGCGAAAACGGGCCTCGGCACGCTCGTGCTCACCGGCGCCAACAGCTATGGCGGCGGCACGAACATCGCGGCCGGAACCGTGATCGGGAACAGCACCACCTTCGGCACCGGCGGCATCGCCGTCGCCAGTGGCGCCTTCCTGGTATTCGATCAGGGCGCAGCCGGCAGCTTCGTGCAGGGGCTCAGCGGCAGCGGCACCTTCACCAAGCGGGGCGCAGGCGCGCTTGTCCTGGGCGGCGACAACAGCTTCTCGGGCGGAACCTTCGTCCAGCAGGGTCTGCTGCAGGTGAATGGCAACCTCGGCAGCTCTGCCGTCACGGTACAGACGGGGGGCATTCTCGGCGGTACGGGCACGGTTGGAAGCACGGTCGTGCAGGCGGGCGGGCGGGTCGCGCCCGGTACATTGATCGGAACGCTCGTCGTCAACGGGGATTTCACGCAGGCCACAGGCTCCTTCTACGACGTGGAGCTGAATTCGCTCGGCCAGTCGGACCTCATCGATGTCAGCGGTCGCGCCACAATCGAATCCGGCACCACGATCTCGGTCACCAAGCTCGATGCGCCGCGCCTTCCGCTGGGCATGCGCTACACAGTGCTGACGGCCGACGGCGGCGTCACCGGAACCTATGGCAGTGTTACGGGGCCGGCGGCGCGGGTTTCGGCCTTCATCGGGCTCACGCCGTCCTATGATGCCAACAATGTCTATCTGAACGTTGCCCGCAACCGCGCCTTCGCGGCGGCCGGGGCCACGCCCAACCAGATCGCGGCGGCAACCGGGGCCGACAATGCCGGCAACGGCGCGATGTACACGGCCATCGCCTATCTGCAGACCGACGCGGAGGCGCAGGCGGCCTTCGACGCCATCTCCGGGGAAATCCACGCCTCTGCCCGCGGCGTCACGCTGGAAGACAGCCGCTTCGTCCGCGAAGCGATGATCAACCGTACGGTGGGCGAACGCACCGCCGGCAAGGGCCTGTGGATCCACGGCTATGGCAGCTGGGGCAGCATCGATGGCGATGGCAATGCGGCGGATGTGAAGCGCGACATCGGCGGCTTCTTCATCGGCGGTGAAATGGTTAACGAAGGCGGGCTCGTGCTGGGCGCCGTCACCGGCTATGGCGAAGCGAAGATCAAGGTATCGGATCGCAGTTCGCGGGCGGATACCAGCGACGCCTATCTGGGCGCCTATGTCGGCTTCAACGCGATGGGCTTCAACGCCCGCGCCGGCCTTGCCTATCAGTGGCGCGATGTGAAGACGCTGCGCAGCATCGACTTCCCCGGCTTCAGCGACAAGGCCACCGCGAAATACAGCCTGGATACGTTCCAGATCTTCGCGGACGCGGGCTACAAACTGGATATGGGCAGCTTCGGGGTGGAGCCCTTCTTCCAGCTTGCCTATGTCGATCTCTCCAGCGGTCGCTTCTCCGAATCCGGTGGGTCGGCCGCCCTCTCCGGCTCAGGTGGGGAGGATTTCTGGCTCACCCAGCTCGGCAGCCGCTTCCGTGTTGATGTCGGCACCGGCCTCGGCGTCACCGGCTCCGTCGGCTGGCGGCACCTGGCCGGCGGGGACCGCGCCACGCCTGTCAGCATGCGCTTCGCGGCAGGCCCCGCCTTCGACATCATGGGCGCTCCGCTCGCGAAGGATGTGGCCGCGCTCAGCTTCGCGCTCACCGGCAGCGTTTCGAAGAATATCGAGGTGGATGTCGGCTACAGCGGGATCGCGGGCAGCGGCGTTTCCGATCACGGCGTCCGCGCGGCGTTCACCTTCCGCTTCTAAGGGGCGCTTCCCGGGGGGGGGCGCTTCTGGCGGGCCGTTTCCGGGGCCCACACCCCAAGCGGGGCCCAGGGGCAGGAACCAGCAGTGCAATCGCGCTGCTGGTTCTTCGCGTGCCGGGCCGCTAACGTCCGGTTATGCGCCTTGATGATTGCCACAATGTCCAGCACTTCCGCGAACTCGCCCGACGGCGGCTTCCGGGGCCCGTGTTCCACTATATCGACGGTGCCGCCGACGATGAGATCACGAAGCAGCGCAACACCCGCGCCTTCGACGATGTCGATCTGCTGCCGAACGTGCTGGCGGGCGTGGCCGAAATCGACATGTCGGTCACGGTGCTGGGGCGGAAGCTGGCGATGCCGCTGTTCCTCAGCCCCACCGCACTTCAGCGCCTGTTCCACTGGCAGGGGGAACGGGCCGTCGGCCGCGCCGCATCCGCCTTCGGCACCTATTTCGGCGTTTCCAGCCTCTCCACCGTCAGCCTGGAGGATATCGGCGCCACCGTCGACGGACCGAAGATGCTGCAACTTTATGTCCACAAGGACGAAGGCCTGAACCAGAGCCTCGTGCAGCGCGCGAAGGATTCCGGCTTCGATTGCCTCACCCTCACGGTGGATACGATCGTCGGCGGCAACCGGGAACGCTGCCTGCAAACGGGCTTCACCAGCCCGCCGCGCTTCACGGCATCCAGTGTCTGGGAATATGCGACAAAGCCCGGCTGGGCGCTCAACTATCTGTTCCGCGAACGCTTTTCCCTGCCGAATCTGGAAGGCCACCTGCCCGAGGGCAGCAGCAAATCCATGTCCGTCGCAGACTATTTCACCCAGATGCTGGACCAGACGCTGGACTGGAAGCGCGCCGAAGGCATCCGCAAGAGCTGGGGCGACAAGCCCTTCTGCCTGAAGGGCGTGATGAGCGTGGAGGATGCGAAGCGCGCGATCGACATCGGCGCCACCGCCATCATGGTCTCCAACCACGGCGGCCGCCAGCTCGACGGCAGCCGGTCCCCCTTCGACCAGATCGCCGAACTGGCCGATGCCGTGGGCGACAGGATCGAGATCATCTGCGACGGCGGCATCCAGCGCGGAACCCATGTGCTGAAGGCGCTGGCGGCCGGCGCCCGCGCCTGCTCCGGCGGGCGCCTCTATCTCTATGCGCTGGGGGCGGCGGGCGAACCGGGCGTCCGTCGCATCCTCGGCAAGCTGAAAGCGGAAATCGAGCGCGACATGAAGCTGATGGGCGTCACCCGCATCGACCAGCTGGATCGGGGCAGGCTGCGCCGACGCTAATCCGCGAATGTCGAAAATTCTCGACACGAAGGCGACAATATCATACACCGAGTCGAATATTTTCGACATCGGGGGCTCAAATGCCGTTCCAGGATATCTCGTTCCGCGAAAAGTCCGCCTGGGCGATGGGCGCACTCGTCCTCGCCGTCACCATCTTCTACCTGATCGACGTGCAGCCGATCAGCTGGCGTGAGGGCGTTGCCCCTCCGGTCGACCGCCACTTCATCAAGATCACCATCGCCACGATCGTCGGCTCCATCCTGATCCAGAGCTGGCTCGCCGCCCGCAACCCGAAGGAAGCCGATGCCCCGGCAGACGAGAGGGAGCGGCTGGCGCTCGCCCGCGCCGGCAACCTCTCCGGCTTCATCCTCGCCTTCGGCAGCGTCGCCGCCCTCATGAACTATCTCGTCCACGCCAACGGCGATCTCCTCTTCCACGGCATTCTCCTCAGCATGCTGGTTTCCACTGTCGCGGAATCCGCCCTACAGATCTTCTACTTCCGCCGAGGCCACTGATGGGCCGGAAGCCGCCCATCACCAACCGGGTGAAGCTGCACCGGATGCTCGCCGGCGGCATCACCCAGGCCGAACTGGGGGAGGCGGTCGGCGTCACCCGCCATACCATCATCGCCATCGAACAGGGCGCCTATTCCCCCAGCCTCGAAACCGCCTTCCGCATCGCCCGCCATTTCGGGGTGGGGGTGGAAGACGTC
The DNA here is from genome assembly GCF_059115405.1 of Sandaracinobacter sp. T42. Classification (NCBI taxonomy): domain Bacteria; kingdom Pseudomonadati; phylum Pseudomonadota; class Alphaproteobacteria; order Sphingomonadales; family Sphingosinicellaceae; genus Sandaracinobacter; species Sandaracinobacter sp. T42. The sequence continues at coordinate 2,498,499 of NZ_CM181101.1, read as the reverse complement.
TTCGGGTGGGAGGGCTAGGCGAAGGCGGGTTCACGGCCTAACCTCCCGGTAAATCGCATGGGGGGAACGGGAATGCGCAAATGCGTGTGGGGCTTTCTGGGCCTGATCACGGTGGCCGCCATCGGCTTCTTCGCCTTCGCGCCGGGCATTCTCGAATCCCGCACGAACAAGGTCGACGGCCTGCCGCTGATCCCCGTCTCGCCCGAGGCGAAGGCCCTGCACGCCAGTCTTCGGATCGTCGATTTCCATTCGGACACGCTGATGTGGAAGCGCGACATCCAGAACCGCGCATCGCGCGGGCATGAGGATCTGCCCAGGCTGCAACAGGGCAATGTCACGCTCCAGCTCTTCTCCTCGGTCACGAAAAGCCCGCGCGGCCAGAATTACGACGGCAACACCGGCAACACGGACAATATCACCCCGCTCGTCATCGCCCAGCTGCAACCGCCCCGCACCTGGTTCTCCCTCACCGAGCGCTCGCTGTTCCACGCCGAAAAGCTGGATCGCGCCGTCGCCGCGTCAGACGGCGCGCTGGTGAAGGTCGCCGATGCCGCCTCGCTCGACGCCCTGCTGTCGGCCGCCGCGAAATCCCCCCGGCCGGTCGGCGCGATGCTCACCATCGAAGGCCTGCAGAACCTTGAGGGCAAGGCGGAAAACCTCGATCGCCTGCATGCCGCCGGCTTCCGCATGGCGGGCCTCACCCACTTCTTCGACAATGAACTCGCAGGCTCCATGCACGGCGTCGAAAAGGGCGGGCTCACGCCGCTGGGGCGGCAGGTCGTCGCCCGGATGGAGGAGCTGGGCATGATCGTCGATGTCGCCCACCTGTCCCACAAGGGCGTCGCCGAACTCATCGCCACCGCCCGCCGCCCGCTGGTTTCCAGCCACGGTGGGGTGCAGGCGATCTGCAAGACCAACCGCAACCTTTCGGACGAGGAGATTCGCGGCATCGCCGCCACCGGCGGCCTCGTCGCCATCGGCTATTGGGACGGCGCCATCTGCGGCACCGACCCACGCACCGCCGCGAAATCCATGAAGCATGTGCGCGATCTCGTCGGCATCGCCCATGTGGCGCTGGGCAGCGACTATGACGGCGCGACAACGGTGCGCTTCGATACCAGCCAGCTGGAACAGATCACCCAGGCCCTGATGGACGAAGGCTTCACCCCGGATGAAATCCGCGCCGTGATGGGCGAGAACGCGCTTCGCCTGATTCGCGCCGGGATCCAGCCGCTAGCGTCCTGACGCCCGCCTGCGCCCGAAGGTCGCGCTCGCTTCCAGATGCGCATGGGCTTCCGTCAGCGCCTGGAAGCGGGCCTCGTGCTCGCGGCTCCCCTTGTTGGCGTCCGGGTGATAGCGCCGCGCCAGCTGCCGGTATTTCGCCTTCACCTCGGCCATGTCCGCCGTTTCGGGCAGGCCCAGCTTCGACAGCGCCTGCCGGTCCTCGCGCGTCAGCGGGCTTTCCGCGCGCGCGCCGCCTGCCGCGGCCTTCCAGCGCAGCACGCCCAGCGCATCGTCCACCCGCATGTCGCCGTTCATGGCATTGTGGGCGAAGGCGCGGGTTTCGCGGTCCCATGTCGGATAGGGCGATTGCGCCTCCCAGATCGCGTCCTCGCTCATCCCGTCGAAATAATTCCATTTCGCGTTGAACGCGCGGACATGCTCCAGACAGAAATACTGCCACTCAGGCGGCCCCGATGGCGCGGCGAAGCTGCTGCCCGGCTTGCGCACGGGCGCGCGATAATCCCCCGCCTCGGCGCACCCCTCGTGCGCGCAGCCCCTGTTTCCCGGAAATGCGCCGCCCTTTGCCTTCATGCCCGTTCCCTGAATGCCAAACCGCCCATATAGGAAGGTCATACAGCTTTCGGGAGGCCAACATGGGCGCCATCAGGGACGAGATCGAACGGCGGCTGCGCGAGAATTTCGCCCCCCTCCACCTTGCCGTCATCGACGACAGCGAAAAACACCGTGGCCATGCCGGCCATGATCCGCGTGGCGAAAGCCATTTCTCGGTGGAGATCATCTCCGCCCGCTTCGAGGGGCTCAGCCGGGTCCAGCGCCAGCGGGCCGTGAACCGCGCCCTCGCGGATCTGCTGGCGGATCGTGTCCACGCGCTCGCCATCAAGGCCGAAGCGCCGCCCGCCTGATGCACTGCCGCCCCTGAACATCCACCGCAGATGACGATCCGCAGCCATGCAGCCGGCCACGCGATGGGCTCGCGCGACATGGCCTATCTGCTGGCCGTGGCGGATGAGGGCAGCCTGCGCCGCGCCGCTGTCCGGCTGGGGGTATCCGCCGCAGCCGTCAGCAAAGCCGTCCGACAGATCGAGGCGCGGCTGGGCGCCCCGGTGTTCGAGCGCGCGCCGGGCGGCGCCCAGCCCACGGTCGCCGGCGCCGCGCTGATCCGCGCCGGCCGGGATGCGCTGGCGGCCCTGTCCTTCGCGGAAACCGATTTCCGCGCCGCCAGCGGGCTTCTGCAAGGGCTGGTCCGCATCGGTTGCGGCCCGTTTCCGGCCCCGGGTGTCGCGCGCATCGTCGTGCCCGAAGCCAAGCACCGCTGGCCGTCGCTGCGCATCTCGATCGAACTGGGCGCCGCCGTGGATCTGATCCCCAAGCTCGCCCAGGGCGCCCTCGACATCGCCCTTTGCCATATCGAGGATATCGAGCTTCCCTCGGGCCTCGTCCACCATCATCTGCAGACCCTCAGCGCCGTCATCCTCGTCCGCCCCGGCCATCCGCTGGTCCGGCAGGGAAGGGTGTCACTCGCCGAACTCGCCGGCTACGGCCTCGCCGGCTTCCGGTCCTACAACCGCTTCCAGCAATGGTATCGCCACCATGTCGGGCAAGAGGCCGACTTCGCCTTCACCGGCCCTGATTTCGACATTCTGGCCGAAACGGTCGCCCGGTCCGATCTTCTGCTGTTCAGCTCCCGCTATCTTTCGGAAACGCTGATCCGCACGCACGGGCTGGTCGAGCTTCCAGTCGAGGGCGAGCCCTTCCGCCACGAGGTTCATTGCATTCGGGCAAGCCGGGTGAAATCCCCGGCGGTCGAAGCGATCGAACGACTGATGGATGAGCTGCTCCATCAGTCGGAAGCCTGACGACGGCACGTCTGAGACAGGGCGTAAACCTCAAGTTTACACCTCGCCAACAGATGGCCCGCTATGCGGCCCCCGCCTGCTTGCCGCAGGAACAACCGAAACAGAGGCAAGCAATCACAGGAGCAGCAGCATGTCCCCTAACAAGGCCCGAACGCCATTTTCAGGCATTGCCCTGTGTGCACTTGCGGTCTCTCTGCTGGGGGCCGGATCCGCCGCCGCGCAGACGGTGAATCCCCTGCTCGATCCCAATGCCGCAAAGGGCCTGCATTTCCATCCGCAGGGGCAGCCGGCGTCCGAAAGCACCATGGCCCTGCGCGAACGGATCCGTGCCAGCCTGCCGTTCGAGGATGAACGCGATTTCGCGGAAAGCAAGCGCGGTTTCCTGAAGGCGCCGCCCTACAAGAAGATCATGGCCGATGCCGGTCATATCGCCTGGGACATGGAAAGCTATCAGTGGCTGCTGCAGGGCAAGGATTTTCCCAGCATCCACCCATCGCTCCAGCGGCAGGCCATCCTGAACATGGGCTATGGCCTGTTCGAAGTGCTGCCGGGCCGGATCTACCAGGTCCGGGGCTATGATCTCGCCAACATCACCTTCATCAAGGGGGACAAGGGGTGGATCATCTTCGATCCGCTCACCACCAGGGAAACCGCCCGCGCGGCGCTGAAATTCATCAACGACACGCTGGGCGCGCGCCCGGTCACCGGCGTCATCTACTCGCACAGCCACATCGATCATTTCGGCGGGGTGCGCGGCGTGGTGGATGAAGCCGATGTCCGCGCCGGCAAGGTGCCGATCGTCGCACCGGACAATTTCCTGGAAGAAGCCGTGTCGGAAAACATCTTTGCCGGCAACGCCATGACACGCCGAAGCCGTATCCAGTATGCGACCATCCTGCGCCGCAGCCCCTTCGGCCATGTGGACCAGTCAATCGGCAAGAACGTCTCGGCCGGCATGCCGGGCCTGATTGCCCCCACCGTCACCATCGACAAGCCGTTCCAGAACGTGACGATCGACGGCGTGAAGATGGTGTTCCAGCATACCCCCGATACAGAGGCGCCTGCGGGCATGAACACCTGGTTCCCCGACTGGAAAGCCTTCTGGGCGGGCGAGAATGTGACGGCGACCATCCACAACATCTATACGTTGCGCGGCGCACCCGTTCGCAACGCGCAGAACTGGGCGAAGGAAATCAACAGCGCGATCCACCATTTCCCGGACGCAGAAGTGCTGTTCGCCTCCCACAGCTGGCCGCGCTGGGGCAACGACCGCATCATGGACGTGCTGCGCGCCCAGCGCGACCTTTACGCCAACATGCATTCGCAGGCGCTGCACCTCGCCAACCAGGGCGTCACCATCAACCAGGTCCACAACGTCTATCAGGTGCCGAAAAGTCTTCAGCAGCAATGGGCGGCCCGCAGCTACCATGGTTCGGTCCAGAACAATGTGCGGGCGGTGATCAACCGCTACCTCGGCTTCTGGGATGGCAACCCGGCCAATCTCGATCCTCTGTCGCCGGCCGATATCGCGCCGCTCTATGTGGAACTGATGGGCGGCGCGGCGCCGATGCTGGCGAAGGGGCGCGAACTGAACGCGGCCGGGCGCTACCGCGAATCCGGTGAAATCCTCTCCCGTCTCGTCTTTGCTCAGCCGGCCAATCAGGAAGCGCGAAACCTGCTGGCGGATACCTTCGAACAGCTCGGCTACCAGAGCGAGAGCACCAGCTTCCGCAACTCCTACCTCCAGCTGGCGGCCGAACTGCGCACCGGTATCGCAGAGGGGACGGCCGCAAGTTCCACCAGCCCGGACATGATCCGGGCGATGCGGACCGGCCAGTGGCTCGATTTCCTGGCGATCAGCATGGACAGCCGCAAGGCAGACGGCATGCGCTGGACGATCAATCTCGTCACCCCCGACAACGGGGAAAAATATCTGGTCGAGATGTCCAACGCCACGCTCACCAACATCGAGGGCTTCACCAGCCCGAAGGCGGATCTGACGGTCACGCTGAACCGGGCCGACCTCGATTCCGTGATGATGGGCGTGAAGAGCTTCGAGCAGCTGGAAGCCGAGGGCAAGGCGAAGTTCGATGGCAGCCGGGAGCCCTTCAACCAGCTGCGCTCGATCCTCAGCCTGTTCACGCCTGATTTCGAGATCTTCCCGAGCACCCGCAACGCCCGCGCCGTTCCCGCCGGCGTGAAGCCGTTCCAGATTCCGGCGGGCTATCAGCCGGGCTCGGAATAGCGGCGGCCTCGGCAGGTCTCGTTCCCGTCGTTCCGGGGCGCGCATTTCACAGGGTTCAACCGCCCGCCGCGCTGCGCTAGATGGACACGCGATGCCTGCCGATCCAAACCCGCTCGAAGATTTCCGTCAGGCGCTGGGCGCCACCATGCGCGCGCTTGGCCGCCATCCGGAATATGAACTGGCCTACACGGCAGACAAGCCGGCCTGCCACGGGGATCAGGCGCGCGTGCCGCAGCCGTCGCGCAACCTCACGGCGGAACAGGCGGCCGAAGCGCGGGGCTGGGCCGACAGTTTCGCCCTGCGCAGCCGCCTTCATGATTCGAAAACCCATGCCAGGGTCGATGTCGGCCCCGGCCTCCCCAGAGAGATGCTGAACGCCGCCGAACAGGCCCGGATCGAGGCGATCGGCGGTCGGGACATGGCCGGTGTGGCGCTCAACCTCCGCCGCATGCTCGACACGCGCATGAAGACCGATCCGATCGCCCGCGCCCGCACGCCCGATGAAGTGCCGCTCGCCACGGCCGTCGGCCTGATCGTGCGCGAACGGCTGACGGGGCAACCCGTGCCCGACAGTGCCGCCAACGGCGTGGACATGGTGCGCGCCCGGCTGGAGGAAGAGGCCGGCGCCCACCTCGACCAACTCGCCGCCAGCATCGACGACCAGTCCGCCTTCGCTGACGCCTTCCGGCGCGTGCTTGCGGATCTCGGCCTGGCTGACGATCCGGACAGGCCCGACGAAGACCAGAGCCAGGACGACGAGGCGGACGAGGAGCAGGACAGCCAGGGCGAGGACGAGGGCGACGACAGCGCCGAGGCGCAGTCGGCCCAGCAGTCCGTCGAATCCCGCTCGGAAGAGCAGGACGGCGGCGATTCCGAAGGCGAAACGGAGGAGGTCGAGAGCGAGACCGACATGTCGTCCGACGCGGAGCCAGGCGACGAGGGCGAGGACGGCATGATGCCCTGGCGCCCGAACCTGCCCGACAGCAAGCTGCCGCCCGATTTCACCTATCGCGCCTGGACGACCGAGTTCGACGAGGTGGTGACGGCCGAGGAGCTGTGCGACGCGGAGGAACTGGCCCGCCTGCGCGGCTATCTCGATCAGCAGCTCGTCAGCCTGCAGGGGGCGGTCACCAAGCTCGCAAACCGTCTGCAGCGCCGGCTGATGGCGCAGCAGAACCGCAGCTGGGAATTCGATCAGGAAGAAGGCCTGCTCGATCCCGCGCGCCTCACCCGCGTGGTCGTCCAGCCCGAGCATGCGCTCAGCTACAAGGTCGAGCGCGACACCGATTTCCGCGACACGGTCGTCACCCTGCTGATCGACAATTCCGGCTCCATGCGCGGCCGCCCGATCTCCATCGCCGCCATCTGCGCCGACATCCTCGCCCGCACGCTGGAACGCTGCGCCGTCAAGACGGAAATCCTGGGCTTCACCACCCGCGCCTGGAAGGGCGGGCAGAGCCGGGAGAAATGGCTGGCGAACGGACGCCCGCAGAAGCCCGGCCGCCTGAACGATCTCAGGCACATCATCTACAAGCAGGCCGATGCCCCCTGGCGTCGCGCCCGCCGCAACCTGGGCCTGATGATGCGCGAAGGCCTGCTGAAGGAAAACATCGACGGTGAAGCCCTGATGTGGGCGCACAACCGCCTCATCGGCCGCCCGGAAGACCGGCGCATCCTGATGGTCATCTCGGATGGCGCGCCGGTCGACGACAGCACCCTGTCCGTGAACTCGGGCAATTATCTCGAACGCCACCTCAGGCAGGTGATCGGCTGGATCGAAGGCAGAAGCCCGGTGGAACTGATCGCCATCGGCATCGGCCATGATGTCACCCGCTATTACAGCCGGGCCGTCACCATCATGGATGCCGAACAGCTGGGCGGCGCCATCGTCGAGCAACTCGCCGCCCTCTTCGAAGAGGACAAAGGCGCAGGCCGGGGCGCCCGCAAGGCTTCCCGCTAAAGCCCGCGCAGGAAATCGAGCAGCAACCGCGTCACCGCTTCGGGTCGTTCCTGCTGAACCCAGTGCCCCGCGCCCGGCACCAGCGTCGTCCCGCGCCAGTCGGCGCCCGCGCGCTGCCCCATCGCCTCCAGCGCACCGGGGTTCTGGTGGATGCCCCAGTCCCGGTCGCCCGCGATGAAGCAGGCGGGTCCCTCGATCCGCCGCCCGGCGAACAGCTCGAAATCGGCCTGGAACCGGCCGCTGGTGATCGCCCGATACCACAGCAGGCCGCCGCCGAACCCGGTGCGGCGATATTCCCCCGCATAGACATCAAGGTGGGTATCGGTCAGCCAGGGCGCTTCCCCGGCCGCATAGGGCCGCACCGCTTCCGCCATGCCCTTGTCCAGCGGCATCACATAATAATCGGGCAGCTTCGCCAGTTCGTCCGCCGTCCACCCCGTCAGCGGAAATGGCCGGTTCGCCGCCCAGTCCCCGCTTTTGCCATGGTAATAGGCCCGCAGAAAGGCGTGCATCCCCTGCGCGGGCGCATCCATGTCGGCCGCGGCCGCATCGGTTGAATAATACCACTGGTAATGCTTGCGGCCCAGCCGGGCGAGTGCCGCCTGCCAGTCCGGCGCGGCCGGGGCCGCCCGCAGAGGCCAGGCGGGCGCACCGGGAAAGGGCGCACTCATCAGCACGCAGGCACGGAAGATGTCGGGCCGCGCCAGGGCCGCCCAGGCGGCGACGGGGCTGCCGAAATCATGCCCCACCACGCAGGCCGCCTGCGAATGGCCCAGCGCCGATACCAGCCCCATGGCGTCGCGCACCAGGTTCAGGATGCGGAACTGTTCCAGCCGTGTCCGGTCCTCGCCCGTCGTTGCGCCATAGCCCCGCTGGTCTGGGGCCACCACATGGAAGCCTGCCGCCGCCAGCGGCGTGATCTGGTTGCGCCAGCTATAGGCCAGTTCCGGGAAGCCGTGCAGCAGCAGCAGCAGCGGATCGCGGGGGCTCCCCGCTTCCAGCACATGCATGTTCAGCCCGTTGATGCCGGGGATCTGGCGCCGGGACACGCCGGCTGGAAGCGGATAGGTCATTCCAGCAGTCTGGCCTTCCGGCCGTGGCGGGCATAGCCCGCGAGTCCGTCAGTTGCTCAGCACTTCTTCGCGTTCTTGCCGATCACGGCCCCCGTCAGCGCCCCGGCGCCTGCCACCAGTGCTGTTTCCCCGAGGTTGCCGCCGGCCAGTGCCGCAACCGTTCCGGCGCTCGCTGCGCCGACGATCGCTGCGCGCTCCTTCGATTTGTCCTTCGCGCGCTTGCAGCTTGCATAGCTGTTATAGACCTTGCCGTCATGAACCCACTGGGTCTTGCTCTTCGCTGCCGCGGGCAGGGCAGGGGCACCGGCCATCAGCGCGGCCATCAGGCCAAGGGTCAGGTATCGCATCGCTTTGCTCCTCTCGATCCGCATGCTGATCCCGATTGCCTGAACAGGCAATTACGCCCCTAATGATCGGCCACCAGCGCCAGCAGTTCGTCGCCAAAGCGGGTCAGTCTGGCGTCCCCGATGCCGGGCACGGCGGCCAGGGCCGACCGGCTTGCCGGTCGTGTCGCCGCGATGGCCTTCAGCGCGCTGTCGTGCAGAACCACGAACGCCGGCACATCCTCGGCCTCCGCCCGGCCGCGCCGCCAGGCGCGCAGCTTCTCGAACAGGCCGGCATCGGCGGCCCCCAGTTCGACAGCCGCGCGCTCGGCCCGCTTCGCCCGCGTCCGCCGCTCCGGCGCCCAGTCGGAGGCGCGCACCGAAACCGCCTCATCGCCCTTCAGAATCGCCCGAGCCGCCGGCCCCAGCCGCACGCCGCCATGCTCGTCGCGCGCCAGCGCGTCATGCGCTTCCAGCAGCCGCCCCAGCTTCAGCCACTGGGCGTCCGCCAGATCGCCGCCGATCCCGAACACCGAAAGCTGGTCGTGGCCGAATCGCAGCACCTTCTCGTCCGCCACCCCGCGCAGAACCTTCGCCACATGCGAAACGCCGAACATCTGCCCCGTGCGATACACGGCAGACAGCAGCTTTCGCGCCGCCTCCGTCACGTCCAGCGTCGCGGGCGCCTCCAGGCAGTTGTCGCAATTGCCGCACGGCTGCGGGTCCGGCTCGCCGAAATGGCGCAACAGCGGAACGCGGCGGCAGCCCAGCGTCTCGGCCCAGGCGGCCAGCTTGCGCAGCATCTCCAGTTCATGCGCCTTGCGCGCGTCGTCCGCCTCGCCATCGTTGATGCGCTGCCGCGCCAGCGTCACGTCCTGCGGCCCCCAGAACAGCATCGCAACCGATGCCGCCCCATCCCGCCCGGCCCGTCCGGTTTCCTGGTAATAGGCCTCGATCGATTTCGGCAGCCCCATGTGCACCACGAAGCGGATGTCCGGCTTGTCGATGCCCATGCCGAACGCCACGGTCGCGCACATCACCCCGGCCTCGGCGCGCTGGAACCAGCGCTGGCTGGCGCTCCGCGCCTCGGCCGGCAGCCCGGCATGATACACACGCGCCTCGATGCCCGCGCCCTTCAGCGTTTCCGCCGCCTGTTCGGCCGCGCTGCGCGTCTGGCAATAAACAATGCCCGCAACGTCGCCCTGCGCCCGCACGAAGGCGGCCAGCTGCTCGGCCGGCCGCTGCTTCGCCTCCGCCCGATACTGGATGTTGGGCCGGTCGAACCCGGCGACCAGCAGCCTGTCTGGCGAAATCCCCAGCTGTCCGCAGATGTCGGCCCGCGTCGCGGCATCGGCGGTCGCGGTCAGCGCGATGCGCGGCACGCCGGGCAGCAGGTCGCACAACGCCTTCAGCCGCCGGTAGTCGGGGCGGAAATCATGCCCCCACTGGCTCACGCAATGCGCTTCGTCGATGGCGATCAGGCTCACGGGCCCTTGCGCCACAAGGTTGCGGAACCCCTCCATCGCGGCCCGCTCGGGCGCCACATACAGAAGGTCCAGCTCGCCCGCGCGGAACGCCCGCATGGTTTCGGCCCCGTCGCCGGACTGGCTGTTCAGCGCCGCCGCGCGCACGCCGGCCAGGTCTAGCGCCCGCACCTGATCCGCCATCAAGGCGATCAGCGGCGAAATGACGATCCCGCACCCCGGGCGGCAGATTGCCGGGATCTGGTAGCACAGGGATTTGCCCGCCCCCGTCGGCATCACCAGCGCCACATCGCGGCCGACCAGCACGTCCGCGATCACCTCGCCCTGCACCCCGCGGAACCCCTCGAAGCCGAAAACGGAATGCAGCGCTTCGAGGGGGTCGCGAATCATGAAAGGGTCATAGCAACAGATCGGCCGCCAGGAAGGCGAAGAAGAAGCCGACCGCCCAGATCGCAGCCGAAATCCCCAGCATCCAGCCGCTGAACGCCCTCAGTCGCGCGCAGGCGCGGGCCTGTGCCGGATCCGCGGGGCAGGGCAGCAGGCGTGCGCGCCAGTGCATCCATCCCGCAAATCCCAGCATCAGGCCCGATCCCGCAAACAGCCAGGCCTTGTATTTCGTCAGCGCCACCAGCCAGGGGGCCGCCGAAACAAGGCCCGCCAGGCTCGCCCCCAGCCCCAGCGTCACCAGCAGCGCCGGCAATGCGCAGCACAGCAGCGTGGAGGTGGAGGCGAACAGGCTCAGCGTCGGTGCCAGCGTGTCACGAACGCCCGGCGTCCTCACAGCGGGCTCCGGTTCACGCCGGTCACATTGTAGCCGCTGTCGGTGATCAGCTTCGTCAGGGTCTTGTCGTCCAGCGTGGCATCGGCCTTCAGCTTCAGATGAACCTCGCCCTTGTCCAGGTCCACATGCACGCCGGCCACGTCGGCGCGTTTCTTCATCATGGCTTCGATCGAACGGGCGCAAAAATCGCAAACCAGCCCGTTCACCTTCACTGTCACCATCTCGGGTGTCGGTGCGGCGGCCAGGGGGGCGGCCGTCAGAAGCAGGGCGATCATCAGCTTTTTCATGGAATATCCTCTCAGAATCGAATTTGGGAATTCAGGATCAGGCCGCCGCGATCCGTCACGCCGGCCTCCACAAGCAGGGTTCGATAGAAGATCCGGGCCACCAGCGCCGGCTGCACTTCGTCGGCCATGCCGCTGTCGCGCTTCACCTGCGCGAACAGCCAAAGGTGCGCATCGCCATAGTCGCCCTCGTAGGGCGCCCAGCCGATCCGGCCCAGTTGCATGTCGGTGGTGCCAAGCCGGTCGATCCGGGTCAGCCGCGCCATGCCCATCAGCATCACGCGGCGGTTTTCCCAGTCCGCCTGGGCATCCACGAATCCACCCGGCCGGGCGGATTCGCCGTCACGCCAGCCCGCCCCGGCAAGGCCGGACAGATAGAGGTTCGCCTGCGCGCCCTCCATGTTCCAGCGTTTCACCAGCCAGGTCGCCTGCGCGCCCGCCAGATTGGCGTCCTCCGCCCGCAGGCGCAGGTATCGGCCGCCCACCGAATAATGGCGGTTCGGGGTATAGTGCAGCAGGGCTGAACCCGTTCCCGGGTCCAGTTCCTGCATCAGGGTCACGCCGCCCGGCCAGGAAACGGGCCTAGCCGCAAGCGGGGCACTCAACAGGGCAGCGCCAAGCGCCGCCACGATCATTCGCATGTCTGGAAACTCCTCCAACACCGGTCGGCCCGCGCGAACGCGGGCGGCAGCGTCAGACGAGCAGTCGTGGCGGTCGCTTCAATCCGTCAGGATCCGCCTCGGGCGGCAGGGATGGCTGGAAGGCCTGCAGCAGCGAGGCAGGTGCCACGGCAGGCGGAAGTTCGGGCATTGGCCAGAAGGCCGCCAGCATCAGGCAGCCGCCCGCGCACCCGTCCGGGCAGCAGTCGGGGGCCTTCTTTGTCGGCGCGTTTTCAGCCGGCATCCTGTCAGCCTGCACCTTCCCGGCAGGGGCCTGTTCCATGGTGTCGCCATGGCATGGAAGCTCCGCTGAAGGTGCAGCCGCCACCTGCTGTACCGGCAGCGCCGGCATCTGCGCCATCGCAGCCGCATGGCTGCTGCCCAGCGCAAGCGCCAGCAAGGCAAGAAGGGCTGTGATCCAGCGCGGCATTGCCCCCACATAGTCCCTGCGCCCCACTCGCGCAATTCGACCGGCCGCGCTACGCTGGGCCATGCCCGAAATCCAGTTCATCGATCGCGGAGACGGCGTCCGTCTCGCCACCCGTTTCCAGCCCGGTCGCGGCCCCGCGCTGATGTTCCTGCCCGGCTACATGTCGGACATGTCCGGCACCAAGGCGCAGCATCTCCTCGGCTGGGCCGCCGCCACCGGGCGCGCCTGCCTGCTCATGGATTATTCCGGCTGCGGCGCGTCCGAAGGTGAATTCGACAATGGCTCGATCCGCCGCTGGGCGGCAGATGCGAAGGCTGTTGCGGATGCCCTGGCGCCGGGGCCGCTGCTGCCGGTCGGTTCCTCCATGGGCGGCTGGATCATGCTCCACCTCGCGCTGGCGGATCCGTCGCGCATCCACGCCCTTGTCGGGATCGCCGCCGCCCCCGATTTCACCCGATGGGGCCTCGCGCTCGATGCATCCGATGTCGAACGCCTCGCCCATCAGGGCTTCACCACCCGCCCGTCCGCCTATGCGGACAGCCCCTATCGCTACAGCCGCGTGCTGGTGGACGATGCCGAAGGGGCGTGCCTGCTCTCCGGCCTGATCCCGCTCGATTGCCCGGTGCGCCTTCTGCATGGAGAGGCCGATGCCGATGTGCCCTGGCAGGTCAGCCAGCGCCTGATGTCCGCGCTCCGCTCAACCGACGTTCAGCTGACCCTTGTGAAAGGCGGCGATCACCGTCTCTCCGCCCCGTCTGAACTCGCCCTGCTGGAACAGACGCTCGAAAGCCTGCTGCCATGAAGCCCGCCCTCGCGCTGTTCCTCCTCGCCGCCGTCCCGGCCGTCGCGCAGGAAGCCTATGATCCCTCCCTCGATCCGAAGCGGTATGACGGGTGCGTCCGTGCCATCCCCACGGATGCGCAGAAAGCGGAAGAGTTCGCGATTCAGTGGCAGGCGCTGGGCGGCGGCCTTCCGGCCCGCCACTGCCAGGCGCTCGCCCAGCTGCAGCAGGGGAAGAACGCGGCTGCCGCGCTGACGCTTTCGAAGGCCGCGCAGACCGCCGAAGCGCAGAAAAGCCCCATGGCCGCCGATTTCTGGGGGCAGGCGGGCAATGCCGCGCTGCTGGCGGGCGATGCGAAAGGTGCGATCGCGCATTTCGCCAGCGGTATCGTCGCCGCCGGGGAATTCGCGCCGGCTCGTACCGCCAATCTGCTGATCGATCGCGCGCGGGCCCATACCGAACTCAATGACCTGAAATCCGCCCGCACCGATCTCGACAAGGCCGTCGCCCTTGCCCCCTCCGAATCCACCGGCTGGCTGCTGTCCGCCACGCTCGCCCGTCGTCAGGATGATCTGCCCCGCGCCCGCACCGATATCGCGAAGGCCGCCGAACTCGCGCCCGCCGATGCCGATGTGCGCTTCGAACAGGGCGCGATCCTCGCCGCCGGCGGGGATATCCCCGCCGCGCGGGCGCTGTGGGAGGCGCTGGTGAAGCAATCCCCCGGAACCGAGGCCGCCGGCCTCGCCGCCCGCGCCCTGAAGGACTCGGCGGATTAGGCCTTCAGGAACAGCGCAACCAGTTCCGGCCGCAGCCTTGCCGGCCGCTTCAGTTCGCGATCCATGATCACCCAGGTCGTGCGCGCCGCCACCCGCAGGCTGCCGTCCGCGCCGCTGATCGTCGTGCAGCGGTCAAAGCGCGCGCCCTTGGGGTTTTCCCCCCAGGTTTCCGCCCATAGCGTCTCCCCGGCGAAGCTGGCGCCTCGATAATCGATCTCCTGCCGGGAAATCACCCACAGGTATCGCGCCTGCGCCTCCGCCGGGGCCACGGCTGCCCAGTGTGCGGTCGCGACTTCCTGCAGCCAGCGGACATAGACGATGTTGTTCACATGCCCGTTCTCGTCGATGTCGGCCGCAACGGGGTGCAGCGCCATCCGGAACGGGGATGTCGTCACGCCTTCATCCGCCCGTCCAGCGCCATCAGGATGAAGGCATATTCCTCCGCCGTCTCGCGCAGCCGCTCATATCGACCGGATTTGCCGCCATGGCCCGCGCCCATGTTGATCTTCAGCAGCAGCACATTGTCGTCGGTCTTCACCGCGCGGATGCGCGCCGCCCACTTCGCCGGCTCCCAATAGGTCACGCGGGGGTCCGAAAGGCCGCCCGTGATCAGCATGGGCGGGAAGGGCCCGGGCTTCGCCTGCTCATAGGGCGACAGCCGGATCAGCCGCTTCAGCACCACCTCGTCCTTGCGGGGATCGCCCCATTCCGGCCATTCGCCGGGCGTCAGCGGCAGCGTGTCGTCCAGCATGGTGTTCACGATGTCCACGAAGGGCACATGCGCCACGATCGCCCCCCACAGTTCGGGCGCCTGCATCACCGCCGCACCCATCAGCCAGCCGCCCGCCGAACCGCCGCTTGCGCTGTTCAGCCCCGGTCGGCCGAAGCCCTGCGCGTTCAGGAACCGCGTCGCGTCCACGAAATCGTTGAAGGTGTTTTCCCGCTTCTCCAGCTTGCCGTCCAGATACCATTGATATCCAAGGTCATCGCCACCGCGCGTGTGCACGATGGCATAGGCGAACCCCCGGTCCAGAAGCGACAGCCGGGCAGACGAAAAGCTGGGCGGCGTGGCGATGCCATAGCTGCCATACCCGTAGACATGCAGCGGCCACTTGCCGTCCTTCGCGTAGCCGCGCTTGTACACCACCGAAACGGGCACCCTGGTCCCGTCACGTGCCGGGGCATACAACCGCTCGGTCGCATACTGGCTGGCGTCATAGCCAGACGGGATTTCCTGCACCTTCAGCGTGGTCAGCGTGGATGCGGTCACGTCATAGTCGAACACGGTCGCGGGCGTCACCATCGAGGAATAGCTGATCCTCAGGGCCGGGGCATCCGGCTCGGCGTTGGTGCCCAGGCTTGCCGTGTAGCTCGCCTCGGGAAACGCCACCCGCCGGTCGTCGCCGTCAGGGAAGATCAGGCGAATCTGATCCAGCCCCCGCAACCGCTCCTCGACCGCCAGATAGGATGCGAAGGCCTTGATGCCCGTCAGGTACACATCGTCGGAACCGGCAACCAGCGTGGTCCATACGGCGGGATCGGAAACGGCCGCGGTGGCGATGCGGAAATTCACATGCTCGTCGTTGGTCAGCACGAACAGCGTGTCGCCGCGCGCGTCCAGGCTGTAGCGCACGTCCGTCTTGCGCGGCTTCACCAGCACGGCCGGCCTGGAAGGGTCTGCGGCGTCCAGCATCCGCACATCGTTCGTCGTCTGGGTATAGCTGCTGATCAGGATCCACCTGCGATCCTGCGTTTTCGAAGGCTGAACCCAGAATCCGGCCTCCTGCTCCTCGTACAGAAGCTCGCTTTTCGCGGCGCCCAGGCGGTGCAGCCAGGCCCTGGTCGGCCGCCACTCGGCAGAGGCCTGCGCCCAGACCAGCGATCTGGAATCCGCGCTCCATGCCACCTCGCCAAGCGAATCCGGCGCAACCGTCTCGATGTCCCTGCCCGATGAAAGGTCGCGGATCTGCAACGCATAGCGTTCCGATCCGTTCGTGTCCGTCGAATAGGCCAGCAGCCGGCCATCGGGGGAAACCTCCAGCGTGCCCAGGCGGAAATAGTCCTTGCCTTCCGCCAGCTTCGGTTCGGAAAGGATCAGCTGCGCCTCGCCGCCGCCGCGCGGGCGTCGATACCAGTTGCGATACTGTCCGCCGGCCTCGAAGGCCCACCAGTAAAGCCAGTCGCCGTCGGGATACGGAACGGAACTGTCGTCCTCCTTCATCCGTCCCTTCATCTGCTCGAACAGCGCCTCCGTCAGCATCGAGGCATCGCCCATCCGCTGCTCGAAATAGGCGTTCTCGGCCTTCAGATAGGCCAGGATCTCCGGATCATCGACCTTGGGATAATCCTTGTCCCGCAGCCAGGCATAGGGGTCCTCGATGGTGATGCCCTGCACCGTGAACCGGTGGTTTCCACGGCGGGCGACAGGTGGCTTCATCACGGTCTTTCCGGTCTGGGCGGCAAGGGGGCTGGCGGGCATGGCAGCGGCAAGGCTGCCGGCAACGAACGTGCGGCGATCCATGGATCGATGTCCTAGCCCTGCGCGCGGCGTGCGGGCAAGCCGCCTTCAGCGCCGGATCAGCACCAGCGCCGCCAGCACCATGGCCGCCCCCGCCAGTTCCGCCGGTCCCAGCACTTCTCCGAACAGCAGCCAGCCCGCCACGGCGGAAACCATCGGCTGCACCAGCAGCCCCACGCCGATCACCGGCGCCGGCAGCCGGCCGCTGGCGAACACCATCAGCCCCTGTCCCACCAGCTGGCTGGTGATGGCCAGCGTCACAACCGGCCGCCAGTCCGCCGGCCAGATCGATCCCGGTTCCAGCAGGGCCGCCGGCAGCAGGAAGACAACGGACGCCAGGGTGGACATCGCAAGCACCACCGATGTCGGCAGCCGGTCGCGCAGGCCCATCACCACGATCAGATACCCGGTGTAGAAGGCCGCCCCCATCAGGCTCAGCGCATCGCCTGCCAGATGCTTCGGGCTCAGCTGCGCGCTGGTGCCCAGCAGCAGCAGGGTGCCCGCCAGCGCCAGCGCCAGCGCCTTCAGCGTGCCCGTGCCGGGGTGCTGGCCCTTCACCAGGATCGACCAGCCGGCCAGCATGAAGGCGGCCGTGTTCCCGAACAGGGTTGCATTGGCGACAGAAGTCCGCACGATCCCCATGTGCCAGGTGGCAAGATCGGCGGCGAAGAACAGGCCGGACAGGATCGCCAGCCCCCAGGGCAGCGCTGCCAGCCGCAGCCCCCGGCCGCGTTGGGCCCAGCCGGCCACCAGCAGCAGAACCGGCGCCGCCAGCGCCATCCGCCAGAAGGCCGCCGAAACCGGCCCCACATCCGCCAGCCGGACCAGCACGGGCCCGAAGGCCAGCAGCACGGAGGACAGGATCAGCGCGGCGAGCGGCCCGCGCTCGACCCGCCCGGAATGGTCCGAAGCGTTCATCGGCCCGCTCCTACGGAGCATGAACGGCCGTGGAAACCCCTAAAGGCCCTTCACGAACGCCCTCAGGTCGGCCAGCAGCAGGTCCGGCTCCTCCAGCCCGGCAAAGTGCCCACCGTGCGGCATGTCGGTCCAGTGGACCACATGATAGCCCCGCTCAACCATGCTGCGCGGCGGGAAGGCCAGCAGGTCGTGCGGGAAGGCCGCCACGCCCGTCGGCACCTCGATCCGCCGGCCTTCCGGGATGGAAAAGCCGCCTTCCAGGAACATGCCGCGATACAGCCAGGTGGCCGAAAGGAAGGTCCGGGTCGTCAGATACACCATGATGGTGTCCAGCAGGGTGTCCAGCGGGAAGGGCGGGTCCACATGGCCCGAAGAAAGGTCGGACCAGCCGCAGTATTTCTCCGCCAGCCAGGCGGCCACGCCCATGGGGGAATCCATCATCGCGAAGCCCAGGCTCTGCGGCTTCGTCGCCTGCAGCTGCAGATAGGCCGTCTCCGTCGCGCGGATCTGCTGGGCCCATTGCAGCCAGCGCGTCTCGTCGTCGGTCCGCGGCGTCATATCGGCCGATCGCAGCCCATAGCCGTTCAGGTGGATGGCTTCGACCGCCTCGCTGTCCAGCCCCATCCAGCCGCCGATCACGCAGCCCCAGTCGCCACCCTGGTAGATGTAGCGGCGATATCCCAGCACGGCCATCAGCCGGTCATACAGCTTCGCCACCGCGCGTGGCCCGACCGGCGATTTCGGCCGGTCGCTCCACGCATATCCGGGCAGGGAAGGCGCCACCACGTGGAAGGCCGGCGCGGCGGGATCCTCCGGCTCGGCCAGCCGGCGATAGATCGTCTCGAATTCGATGATCGATCCCGGCCATCCGTGCGCGATCAGCAGCGGCTTCGCGTCCGCCCGGCTGGATCGCAGATGCAGCGCGTGCAGCCGGAATCCCGGCTCCACCTCCACGCGCACATGGGGAAAGCCGTTCAGCCGCGCAACGGTCGCCGCCCAGTCATGGGATGTCAGCCAATGGTCGCGCAGCCGCTCCATATAGGCCCGGTTCGCGCCATGCTCCCACCGATGGCCCTCGGGCTCCTCGAAGAAGCGGAACTCCTCCACCCGGCGGCGGATCCACTCGACTTCGGCAGCGTTCAGCGGAATCTCGAACGGGGTCACGCTCATGCCGCGCGCCTTTCGCCGCCTTTCCGCTCGCGCCGGATGGCGTCTGCGACCTTCTCGGCGATCATGATCGTGGGCGCATTGGTGTTCCCGCTCACCAGGAACGGCATCACGGAGGCATCCACCACCATCAGCCCCTCAACTCCGTTCACGTTCAGCGCGATGTCGCACACAGCCTCGGCGTCCGGCCCCATGCGGCAGGTGCCGACCGGGTGATAGATGGTTTCCGCCCAGTCTCGCAGCTTCGCCTTCAGGGCGTCGCCCTGCACGGCTTCGCCCGGCCAGGCTTCACCATCGCTGTATTTCGCCAGCGCCGGCTGGCGACCGATCGCGCGCGCCAGTTCCACGCCCTTCGTCAGTGTGTCCAGATCCTCGGGGGCGGAAAGATAATTGGGGTCGATCGCCGGATGCGCCGCCGGATCCGGTGATTTCAGCCAGATGGACCCCCGGCTTTCCGGCCGTACCTGGCAGACATGCACCTGATAGCCGTGCTGCGGCTGCAATCCGCCCACCCCGTGCGCATTTCCCTTCACGGGCATGAAGTGCATCTGGATGTCCGGCGCGGCGAGGCCGGGCCGCGTCGAAACGAAGGCGCCGGCGGCGGTCGGCATGTAGCTCGCATTGCCCTGCTTGCGCAGGATCCAGTTCAGCCCGGTCCAGATCTTCACCAGCGGATTGGTATTGGAATTCAGCGTGATCGGCTGGTTGCAGTTCCACTGCACCAGAACATCCAGGTGATCCTGCAGATTCTGCCCCACCTGCGCGCGGTCGGCCACGACCGGCAGGTCCAGCTTCTTCAGGCCGGCCCCGGGCCCCACGCCCGACAGCATCAGCAGTTGTGGCGAGTTGATCGCTCCGCCGCTCAGGATAATGCGCCGGCCCTTCACCACCTGCCCGCCGGAATATTGCACGCCGATGGCCCGTCGACCCTCGAACAGGACCTTTTCGGCCAGGGCACCGGTGATGATCTTCAGGTTCGGACGCCGCCGCGCCTCTTCGGTCAGATAGGCCCGCGCGGCAGACCAGCGCTTCCCGTCCCGGATGGTGGAATCATAGCTGCCGGCGCCTTCGAACTGGGCGCCGTTGAAATCGTCGGTCCTTGGCCAGCCGGCTTCCACGGCCGCGTCGATGAAGGCATTGTTCAGAACATGCGGCAGCATCCGCCTGGTCGTCGCAAGCGGCCCGCCCGCGCCATGCCATTCGCTGGACCCCCGGTCGGAATCTTCCGCCTTGCGGAACCAGGGCAGAACGTCCGCCCAGCCCCAGCCGGTGCAGCCCACCTGCGCCCAGCGGTCATAGTCGCTCGAATGGCCGCGGATATAGACCATGCCGTTGATCGAAGAGGATCCGCCCAGCGTCCTGCCGCGCGGCCAGTAAAGCCTTCGTCCGTTCAGATGCGCCTGCGGTTCTGTCCAGAAGTTCCAGTTCAGCTCGCTCTGCTTTTCCGGCGGAATGATTTCTCCGATGCCGGCCGGCATATGGATCATCATCGATTTGTCGTCGCTGCCGGCTTCCAGCAGTGCCACGCGCGTGCCGGAATCCTCCGAAAGCCGCGCCGCCAGCACGCAGCCCGCCGAACCGGCTCCCACGATCACGAAATCGAAATCCGTCACGTCGTCATCCTCCCGCCTTTCCCTGAAGGCTTACCTGGCTGTCCTACCGCACGACCTTTCGCGGAGCCACCCTCCGCATAATGCGGAAGTCCCCCGCGACGAGCCGTTCCGCCGCCCCTTGCCCCTTGCAGGTCAGGGGCTAGGAAGGGGCATGCGTCGCACACTTGTCTTTCTTTCGCTGTCCCTTGTCCTCGCCGGTTGCGCAATGGGCGATGTCGAGCCGAAGCGCCGCCACGCACCGGTCATGCGGTCCATGCCGGACATCTTCGATTGCCTGCGCGTCAACCGCCTGTCGCTGGTGTCCGCCCATCGCGGGCAGAAGGATCCGCTCGCCGCCGAAAACAGTCTCGCCAGCTTCGCCGAAACGATCGAACGTGGTCCTATCTTCATCGAGATCGACGTCGCCCGCTCGGCCGACGGTGTGTTGATGCTGATGCACGATGCCACGCTTGACCGCACCACCACCGGCACCGGCCCGATTGCCGCGAAGGACTATCGCGAACTCCGCGAACTCTGGCTGAAGGACGGCCGTGGCCGGATCACGCAGGAACGGATCCCCACGCTGGAAGAAGCCCTCGTCTGGGCCCGCCGCAACGGCGCGGTCCTGCAACTGGATCTGAAGCCGGGCGTTCCGCTCGCCGAAGTGCTGGCCCATGTCCGCGAGAACAGGATGGAAAACCAGGTGATCCTCATCGCCTACAATCTGGCGGATACCCGGGCGGCGCTTGCACGCGCGCCGGACATGATGATTTCTGCCGGAACCCGGACGTCCGCCGAACTGCCCGCCGTCCTCCGCCTCGCAGGCCCGCATATCCTCTATTTCACCGGCACACAGGAACCGGATCCCGCCCTCATCGCCCGGCTCGACGAGGTGCAGGTCGAAGCGATTACCGGCACGCTCGGTGCGCCCGGCAAGCGGCTGGATGATCGCTACCTCGCCGATGGTGACGGCCGCGAATATGCGGATCTGGCGGCGCGCGGCGTGGCGCTGATCGCGACAGACCAGCCGGTCGAAGCCTGGCGCGCGCTGAAATCGGCCAACCGAGACGGCACACTCTGCCTGACAGGAGAGCGCAATTGAAGGCGATCCGCATCGAATCCCCCGGCGGGCCCGAGGTGATGAAACTGGTGGAAGTTGGGGTGGGCGAGCCCGGACCCGGGCAGGCACGCGTGCGCCACACCGCCATCGGCGTCAATTTCATCGACACCTACCACCGCTCCGGCCTCTATCCGATGCCGATGCCCTCGGGGCTTGGCATGGAAGCCGCGGCCGTGGTCGAAGCGGTCGGCGACGGCGTGCCGCATCTCAACGTCGGGGACCGGGTGATCTATTTCGCCAATCCCCCCGGCGCCTACGCCACACACAGGGTGATGGATGCCCGGCCGCTGGTCAGGCTGCCGGACAGCGTGTCCGATGAACAGGCCGCCGCTCTCTGGCTGAAAGCCTGCACGGTCGAATCCCTCGTCGAACGCTGCGCCCGCGTGCAGCCCGGGCAGACCGTGCTGGTTCCCGCGGCAGCCGGCGGGGTGGGGGTGTTGCTCTGCCAGTGGCTGAAATCCATGGGCGTCACCGTCATCGGCACCGTGGGGTCCCCCGAAAAGGTCGAAATCGCCCGCGCCGCCGGCGCGGATCATGTGCTGTCCTATGATGAAGTGCCGGCCCGCGTGCGCGAACTGACAGGCGGCCAGGGCGTGGACGCCGCGATCGACGGTGTCGGCCGGGCCACGTTCGAAACCTCGCTGGACAGTCTGAAGCGGCGGGGAATCCTCGTCAGCTTCGGCAACGCTTCCGGCCCGGTCGCACCGTTCGAAATGGGCCTGCTCGCCCGCAAAGGCTCGCTCTTCGTCACCCGGCCCACCCTTTTCGATTATTATGCGACGCCCGCCGATTTCGAACTCGGCACGAAAGCCGTCTTCGCGAAGATCGCATCCGGCGTGCTGAAAGCCCACATCGGGCAGACCTTCGCGCTGGCCGATGCCGTCCGTTGCCACCGGGCGCTGGAAGCGCGGCAGACGATCGGTTCGTCCCTGCTGGTTCCCTGAAGCCCGGCGCGGGCTGGGCCCGCGGATCCAGTTTCGCGCGCCCGGTTCCGTGTGCCGTCAGCCGCGGCTGACGGCGGCGGTTTCCAGGAAGGGCAGGGGGATCAGGGGGGCGACGTCGCGGCCCCCCACGATGATCATCTCCAGCGCCACATACAGGATCAGCATCAACCCGATCCAGCCAATCCAGTGATACCGTTCGATCAGGCGCGCGATATAGTTGGCGGCGATCCCCATCAGCGCGACCGACAGGACCAGGCCGATGATCATGATCTCGGTATGGTGCTTCGATGCGCCGGCCACGGCCAGCACATTGTCCAGGCTCATCGAAAGGTCGGCGATGGCGACAGCCCAGGCCGCGCCCCAGAAGGTCTTGGCGGCCGGTGGCGCATCATGCGCGATGGTGCCGTCGTCCAGCACCACTTTGGTGTCGGGCTTCAGCTCCCGGTACATCTTCCAGCAGACCCACAGCAGCAGCAGTCCGCCCGCCAGCCGGATGCCCACCACGTCGAGCAGCTGCGTGACGACCAGCGCAAAGGCGATGCGCATCACCAGCGCGGCCACCATGCCCAGCGCGATCACCTTCTTGCGATCAGCCGGCGGCAGGCCCGCCGCAAGCGCCCCGATCACGATCGCATTGTCCCCGGCAAGCACCAGGTCGATCATGACAACCTTGCCAAGGGCGGCCCAGGCGCCCGGCTCCTGCATGAAGGCGAAGTTGAAGAATTCCATGAGCGGCCTGCTAGCGCAAAGCGGCCCGCCTGCAAACGGGATTCAGCCGCTGCCGCAACGAGCCGCCCGGCGTCTGAGGGGCTTAGCAAGAACCGGTGGTGCAGCCACCGCAAGCGCGACTGCGCGCCGGCGCCGATGCGCCGAAGCCAAGGGCCGCGGATGCGGACCGCCCGGCGTCTGAGGGGCTGATAATATAATGGTGCGGACGGCGGGACTCGAACCCGCACTCCCCGAAGGGAAAGGGATTTTAAGTCCCGTGCGTCTACCAGTTTCGCCACGTCCGCCTGCGCCCTCATGGCGCGAAATCGCATGGGTCCTGCCAGGCCCCGCGGTCAATCAGTCGATCATCGAATGGAAATCGAAGCGCGCGGGCTGCGCGCTCAATCCATGTTCAGCCGCTCGCGCAATTCCTTGCCCGGCTTGAAATGCGGCACCCGCTTCGCATCCACATCCACGGATTCGCCGGTGCGGGGGTTACGCCCGGTTCGGGCGTTGCGCTCGCGCGTCGAAAAGGCGCCGAAACCGCGCAGTTCCACACGCCCGCCTTCCGCCAGCCGATCCGTGATGGAATCGAGAATGGTGGAAACGACACGTTCCGCCTCTCGCTGGCCCAGATGCGGGTTCGCGTCTGCAATCTTCTGCACAAGTTCGGATCGGATCATGTCGCCTGCCCCACCTTTGCTGTCGCTGAATATGGGCCGCAATCACGCGCCCGGTCAAGCCTTTCAATCGTAAAGCAAAAGGGCGACGCCTCGCGGCGTCGCCCCTTCTGTTTCCCGACAAGGGGCAGGGGGTCAGCCCTCCTGCTTGGCCTTGTTCAGGGCCGCACCCAGGATGTCGCCCAGCGAGGCGCCCGAGTCCGACGAGCCATATTGCGCAACCTGCTGCTTTTCTTCGGCAATCTGCATCGCCTTGATGGAAAGCATCGGCTTCTTGCCACGCTCGAAACCGATCACCAGGGCGTCGACCTTCTGGCCGACCTGGAAGCGTTCCGGGCGCTGCTCGTCGCGGTCGCGGGAAAGGTCGGAGCGCTTGATGAAGGCGGTCGGGCCGTCTTCACCGATCTGCACTTCGATTCCACCGTCGCGGGCTTCGCGGACGATCGCGGTGACGATTTCGTTCTTCGAGAAGCCACCAGCCGATGCGGCCACCGCAGCGCCGGTGCCGGCGCCGGTGCCGGCGCCTTCGCCGGAAACCTGCTTGATGCCCAGCGAGATGCGCTCGCGCTCGACATCGACTTCCAGAACCTGCGCCTTCACCATCTCGCCCTTGTGATGCAGGGCAAGGGCGGCTTCACCCGAAACGCCCCAGGCGATGTCCGACATGTGCACCATGCCGTCCACTTCGCCGGGCAGGCCGATGAACAGGCCGAACTCGGTGGAGTTCTTCACTTCGCCTTCCACGATCGAGCCGACCGGGTGCTGCTCGGCGAACACTTCCCACGGGTTGCGCTGCGCCTGCTTCAGGCCCAGCGAAATGCGGCGCTTCTCGCCATCGACTTCCAGCACGACAACGTCGACTTCCTGGCTGGTCGAAACGATCTTGCCCGGGTGCACGTTCTTCTTCACCCAGCTCATTTCAGAGACGTGGACGAGGCCTTCGATGCCCGGCTCCAGCTCGATGAAGGCGCCATATTCGGTGATGTTCGTCACGCGGCCCTTCAGCTTGGCGCCGACCGGGTACTTGGCTTCCGCGCCTTCCCACGGATCCGATTCCAGCTGCTTCATGCCCAGGCTGATGCGCTGGGTGTCGCGGTTGATGCGGATGATCTGCACCTTCACCGTGTCACCGATGTTGATGACTTCGTTCGGGTGGCCGACGCGCTTGTAGCTCATGTCGGTCACGTGCAGCAGGCCGTCGATGCCGCCCAGGTCCACGAAGGCGCCATAGTCGGTGATGTTCTTCACCACGCCGTCGATCACCTGGCCTTCGGACAGGCTCTGGATCAGGCCGGTGCGGGCTTCGGCGCGGGTTTCCTCAAGGATGCTGCGGCGCGAAACCACGATGTTGCCGCGCTTGCGGTCCATCTTCAGCAGCTGGAACGGCTGGGCGATACCCATCAGCGGGGTCACGTCGCGCACGGGGCGGATGTCCACCTGCGAACCGGGCAGGAACGCAACCGCGCCGCCCAGATCCACGGTGAAGCCGCCCTTCACGCGGCCGAAGATCACGCCATCCACGCGCTCGCCGGCGTTGAACTGGCCTTCCAGCTTGTCCCAGGCGGCTTCGCGGCGTGCGCGATCGCGCGACAGCATCGCTTCGCCGAAGGCGTTCTCGACGCGGTCGACATACACGTCCACCTCATCGCCGACCGACACCTGCGGCGCCTGGCCCGGGGGTGTGAATTCACGGATCGAAATACGGCCTTCAGACTTCAGGCCCACGTCGATCACCACCAGATCATTCTCGATGGCGGTGACCCGCCCCTTCACCACCTTCCCCTCGAAGCTCTGGGATTCGCCCAGCGATTTGTCGAGGAGCGCGGCGAAATCGTCGCGGGTGGGCATTGCGGTCGAAGCCATGTATTTCCTAACATTCAAATACCGGCCTGCCGCAGATCCTGTTGGCGGCGGGCTCGGGTTAGAGCGGATCCACGAATTTCCGAAAACAGCAAATGGCGCACGAGAGCGCCAATGCCCCTCGCCGCCGACCTGTCAGGAAACCCGGTCCAGCTGGCTGGAGACAAGCTCCACGGCCTTCCGGACGGCCGCGGCTATATCCAATTTGCTCGTATCTAGCAAGTCGGCGTCGTCGGCGCGGCGCAGGGGCGCGTCGCTGCGGCCCATGTCCCGCGCGTCGCGCGCCAGGATGTCGGCCAGCACCTGCGCTTCGGAAACCTCCCGCCCTGCCGATGTCAGTTCCAGGAAACGCCGGTGCGCGCGGATTTCCGGTGCGGCGGTCACGAATAGCTTGGCGTCGGCCTCCGGCGCGATCACCGTGCCGATGTCGCGCCCGTCCAGCACGGCGCCCGCAGGCTGAGCGGCAAAGGCCTTCTGGAACGCCAGCAACGCGGCCCGCACTTCGGGCAGCGCCGACACGCGGGATGCGGCTTCCCCCGTCTGGGCCCCGCGCAGTTCGGGATCCTCCAGCAGCGAAAGGTCAAGTGCCGACGCCTTCGCGCCCACGGCCCGCCCGTCGCCCAGATCCAGCCCCGCGCGGATCGCAGACAATGCGACCGCGCGATACAGCGCGCCCGTATCCAGGTGCGGCACGCCGAAATGCCGCCCCAAGGCGCGCGCGATGGTGCCCTTGCCGGATGCCGCCGGCCCGTCCACGGCGATCAGGGGCATGCAGGCTGCCGTGCGCCGTTCGCGCCTTTCAGGCGCTGCGCACCTCCCACCGCCCCGCGCCCCCGCCCGGCCGCCCATCGATGAAACCCTTGGGGCAGCCGGGCAGGGGCACGGGGCGCTGGGGGGCAGGATGTGAACATCACACTCACGCCAGCAGCTTCACGATCTTCGGAGCAATGTCCTCGGGTTTCACCGTGGGCCCGAAGCGCTCCACCGGCTCTCCCTGCCGGTTCACCAGGAACTTGGTGAAGTTCCACTTCACACCCTGCGTGCCCAGCAGGCCCGGTGCCTGCTCCTTCAGCTGCCGCCACAGCGGATCGGCCTTGTCGCCGTTCACCTCCACCTTTCGGAACACCGGGAAGGTCACCGGATAGGTGGTGGAACAGAAGGTCGCGATCTCCGCGTCGCTGCCCGGTTCCTGATTGCCGAACTGGTTGCAGGGAAAGCCCAGAACTTCGAAGCCCTTGTCGTGAAAGCGCTGATACAGCTGCTCAAGGCCGGTATACTGCGGCGTGAACCCGCATTTGGATGCGACATTCACGATCAGCAGCACCTTGCCGCGATAGTCTGCCAGGCTAACGTCGCGCCCGTCCAGCGTGACCGCGCGATGATGATAGATGTCGTCCGCCATTTCCCTCTCTCCGCAGATCAGCCGGATTGCAGCGCTTCATGGGCCCGCCCCCGCTGAAAGAAAAGGGCAAAGCCCAGCCTGTCCACAGCTTCATCGGGAAGCGGGGAGGTAACCCGCCAAAATGAAGGGCGCTGCATAAAAAAAGAAGGGCCCGGTTGTCGCGACCGGGCCCCTCCGAGGGTCGCTCTTCTTGCAAATCGGTCAGTCGCGCTGCCCCAGGAAGCTCAGCAGGAACTGGAACAGGTTGATGAAGTCCAGGTAAAGGGTCAGCGCGCCCATGATCGCCGCCTTGCCGGCCATGTCGGTGCCGGCGACATAATCATAGGTCTCCTTGATGCGCTGCGTGTCATAGGCGGTCAGGCCCGCGAAGATCAGCACGCCAAGAATCGAAATGGTCAGCGCCAGCGCGCCGGATTGCAGGAACATGTTCAGCAGCATGGCAACCAGGATGCCGATCAGGCCCATCACCAGGAAGGTGCCCAGCCGGCTGAGATCCCGCTTCGTCGTATAACCATACAGGCTGAGGCCCGCGAACGCCGCCGCCGTCGCGAAGAAGGTCGTCGCGATGGAGGTGGAGGTATAGACAAGGAAGATCGTCGACATCGACGCGCCCATGATCGCGGCAAAGGCCCAGAACAGCCCCTGCACAGCGCCTTCGGACATGCTCTGATACTTGAAGCCCAGCAGGAACACGAAGGCCAGCGGCGACAGCGACACAACCCAGCCAAGGCCCGAAAGCCCGCCCATCGGGTTCACCAGCGCGTTCACCGCGCCCGTGTAGGCCATGCCAAGGGCCACAAGGCCCGTCAGCAGCACGCCCGACATCATGTAGTTGTAGACGCTCAGCATGTGCTTGCGCAGGCCGGCGTCATACTCGGCAGCAGCGGTCCCGGCGCGGGCGGTGACGGCGCGTCCAAAGCGGGGATCAGCCTGATTAACCATCGAAATCCTCTCCATCGGCCCGGGGGGTCGCGCACCGCAGCTTCAAACCCTCGGTCTGAGGCAGCGGGCACCCGGCTCGATGTTCTATATCGCCCATGTAACAAGCGGTTTCAAGGAATTCCAGCGAAATCTTTCATCGCTGAAACATTTCAATTCGCCCTCAGAACCCGCGCAACCTTCGCGCCCAGCGCCGCCCATGCGCCGGCCAGCCCCAGCGCCAGCGTGACGACCGCGCCTGCCAGAACCGTTGCCAGCGCCACCCCCCAGTCGGGCGACCACTGGAACTTCAGCACCTGCGTCACAACGATCCAGCCTGCCAGGCCGCCCATCAGCAGGGCGATGCCCGAAACCAGAAGCCCCAGGCCTGCATATTCAAGGCCGGCCGCCGTCATCAGCTGCCGCCGCGTGGCCCCCAGCGTCTTCAGGATCACATTGTCACGGATGCGCGCCCGCGCCTGGCTCGCCAGCGCCCCCACCAGCACGGCGATGCCGGCCAGGATCGCCACGCTCGCCGCCGCGCGCACGGCGATGCCCATCTGCCGCACCAGGTCGCCCACCTCGTTCAGCACATCCTTCACCTTCACCACCGAAACCGTCGGGAAGGCACGGCTGACGGCGCCCGTGAACCCGGCCTCTGCGGCGTCGGGCGGCGTCACCGTCGCCATCCAGCTGTAGGGCGCGTCGCGCAGCGTCGCGGGATCATAGACAAGCACGAAATTGAACCCCATCGAATCCCAGTCCACTTCCCGCAGGGATGCGATGGTCGCCGTGATCTCCACACCCAGAACCGAAACGGTGATGGTGTCCCCCACCTTCAGCCCCAACAGTCTGGCCTGTTCGACATCCATCGAAACCAGCGGTGGCCCGGCATAATCCTTCGGCCACCATTTCCCGGCCACGATGCGGTTGCCCGCCGGCACTTCGGCCGCCCAGGTCAGACCCCGGTCGCCGCGCAGCACATAGCTCCCCTCGGGCACATCCTTCAGTTCGGATGCCGGCACCCCGTTCACGGCCGTCACCGGCCCGCGCAGGCTGGGCACCATCGTCACGTCCGAACCGGCAGGCAGGCTCGCGCGGAAGCGCGGTTCATCCTCCTTGGGCAGGTCAAGCAGGAAGAAGCCGGGCGCCTTGTCCGGCACGGTCTTGCGCAGTTCCGCGTTGAAGCTCGCCTCGATGAAGGCCAGCGTGGCGAACAGGCTCAGCCCCAGCCCCAGCGCCACCACCAACTGCCGGGTCATCGCGCCCGGCCGGTGCAGGTTCGAAAGCGCCAGCCGGGGCAGAACCCTGCGCGGCCGGGGCAGCCGCGCCGCGCCCCATCGCACCAGTGTGCCCGCCCCGAACAGCAGCAGCAGCACAGCCGCCGCCCCGCCCAGAAAACCGGCGGCAAAGATGCGTTCGGCCGCCTGCCACACCGCCAGCGCCGCCACGACACCCCCGGCCACCAGCGCCACCGTCAGGGCCCGTGCCGAAGGCCAGGGCCAGGCTTCCACGCTGCCCCGGAAGATGCGCTGCGCGGGCAAGGCCCCGGCCCGCGCAAGCGGCGGCACCGCGAAGGCCAGCGCCACCAGCAGACCGAAGGCGATCGCCGTCAGCATCGGGGCCCAGTGCAGCCCAAGCGCCGGCGGCACCGGCAGCGCGTCTCCGGCCACCTGCACCACCACCCAGGGCACGAAGGCCCCCAGCGCCGCACCGGCGATTGCCGCCGCCAGCGCCACACCCCCCACCAGCAGCAGATAGGTCTTCAGCACCAGCGCGGATGATCCGCCCAGCGCCTTCAGCGTCGCGATCGTGCCGGCCTTCCGGTCCAGATAGCTGCGCACGCCGTCCCCCACGCCCACGCCGGCCACTGCCAGCGCGGTCAGGCTCACCAGCGTCAGGAACTGGCCCAGCCGCTCCACGAAGCGGCGCACGCCCGGTGCCCCGTCCTTGCTGTCGGCCAGCCGCCACCCGGCGTCCGGATGCGCCGTCTCGATCGCCTCGCGCACGGCCACCGCGTCCTCGCCGGCTGGCAGTTTCAGCTTCACATGGTGGCGATACAGGCTGCCCGGCTGCACCAGGTTCGTCTCGGCCAGCCGCTCGATCGAAATCAGCACGCTCGGGCCGAATGTGAACCCCTCGCTCGCCTTGTCGGGCTCAACCGTCAGGATGGCGGCCACGGGCATCCGCGCCTCGCCGATCCCCACCTCGTCCCCGACCTTCAGCCCCATCTGCGCGGCAAGGTCCGCGGCCACCACCGCCCCCCGGCCAAGGGCGGCCTGCACGGCGGCATTGCCGCCGCCGCCCGCAACGTCTGCTGCGCCGTAAAGCGGCCACTTGTCGTCCACCGCCTTCAGTTCGGCCAGCAACTGCCGCCCGGTCGCCGCGCCAGTTTCGCCACGCACCATCGCCCGCATCTTGATGTTTTCCGAACGCGTGCCGCCAAAACCTTCCAGCGTCGCCAGTTCCTCCGGCGTCGGCGCCCGCTGCGTCAGCCGCGCCTCCACGTCCGCGCCCAGGATGGATTGCCCCTGTTCCTGCAACCCCTTGCCGATCGACGTCGCCAGGCTGCCCACGCCGGCCATCGCCAGCACGCCCAGCAGCAGGCAGATGAACAGCAGCCGCAGCGCGCCCAGTCCGCCGCGCACCTCGCGCAGCGCGATCCGCGCCGCCAGCGGCCACTCCCGAACCGGCCTGATCGCCACCGGCACCGGCGCCATCACGTTCAAGCGACCGTCTCCGCGCCAACCAGCGTATCCGAAACGATCTGCCCATCCCGCATGCGGATTACCCGGCTGCACTTCGCCGCCAGCTCCTGGTCATGGGTGATCAGCACCAGCGTCGCCCCGGTTTCCGTCAGCCGCCGCATCAGCAGGTCCACTACGGCCTCGCCGGTCGCCGCATCCAGATTGCCCGTCGGTTCGTCGGCAAAGATCAGCGCCGGGCGCACCGCAAGGGCCCGCGCCACGGCCACGCGCTGCTGTTCGCCCCCCGAAAGCTGGGTGGGGTAATGCGTCATCCGGTGCCCCAGCCCCACCGCCTCCAGCTCACGCTTCGCTTCGCCGAAGGGGTCTGCATGGCCTGCCAGTTCCAGCGGCACGGCCACATTTTCCAGCGCCGTCATGGTGGGGATCAGGTGAAAGGCCTGCAGCACGATGCCGATCCGACCGCGCCGCGCTTCGGCCAGCTGATCCTCGGAAAGCCCCACGATATCGGCCCCAGCCACCCGGATCGTGCCGCCCGTCGCCCCCTCCAGCCCGGACAGCACCGCCATCAGGCTGGATTTGCCGGATCCGGAAGGCCCCAGGATCGCCAGCCGCTCGCCGCCGCGCACCTGAAGATCCACCCCTTTCAGGATTTCCACCCGCGCCGCACCGTCTCCAAGCGCCAGCTTCACATCGCGCGCATCGATCACCATATCGGCGGCAGCGGCAGTTCCGTGCATGGAGTCCCCTTTTGAAAACGGTGTCGGTGGCGAATTCGCAATCATATGGGCGGCGCCTGCCGCTTTACCAGTTCCTCTCTTTCATCGCGGCAATATTCGCCTTTCTGCTGGCGGCGCCCGCGGCCGCGAAGGATCAGTTGATCCTCGCCCTGGGCGACAGCCTCACGGCGGGCTACCAGCTGAAATCCGATCAGGGCTTCCCCGCCCAGTTGCAGGCGGCGCTGCAGAAGGAAGGCCGCAAGGTCCGCGTCCACAACGCCGGCGTCAGCGGGGATACGACGGCGCAGGGCAAGGCCCGGCTGAACTGGGTGCTGGCCAGCCAGAAGCAGAAACCCGATCTCGCCATCGTGGCCCTCGGCGCGAACGACATGCTGCGCGGCCAGCCCCCGGCGCAGGCCCGCGCCAACCTCGATGCGATCCTTGCCGAACTCGGCAGGCGCGACATCCCCGTGGTGCTGGCGGGCATGATGGCGGCCCCCAACATGGGCGCGGCCTATGCGAAGGAATTCAACGCCATCTATCCCGCGCTGGCAAAGAAGCACGGCGCCACGCTCTATCCCTTCTTCACCAACGGGGTCACGGCGAACCCGAAACTGCTGCTGGCCGATGGCATGCATCCCAACCCGGCCGGCGTCGGCGTGATGGTGAAGAACATCCTCCCAACAGTCCGCAAGGCGCTCGACACCCCGAAATGAGGCTGCCCGAATGAGACTGTTCGTTGCCCTGCGCCCACCGCCGGATGTGCGCACAGCCCTCGCCGCGCTGGCGGGCGGCATCGAAGGCGCCCGCTGGCAAAGCGACAACCAGCTTCACCTGACGCTCGCCTTCATCGGCGCAGTGGATCGCCCGCAGGCCGAAGCCGCGGCGCAGGCCCTCGCCACCCTCGTCGCCCCGCCGCTCGATCTCTCGCTCGGCCAGTTCGGCAGCTTCGACGCCGGCCGCGAAGACCGCACTGCAACCCTTTGGATCGGCGTCGAACCGGCAGACGGCCTCGCCCACCTCGCCGCCACGATCCGCTCGGCCCTCCGCCGCGCCGGCGTGCCGTCCGAAACCCGCCGCTTCGTTCCCCACATCACGCTCGCCCGCTTCAGCCGCGCCGGCGCCCCCCGGGATGCCCTGCGCCCCTGGCTTTCCACCCAGTTCGCCCCCCGCGCCGGCTGGCAGGCAGACAGGTTCCATCTCGTCGAAAGCCGCCTCGGCCACAGCGGCCCGCACTATGCGCCCGTGGCCAGCTACGCGCTCATCGGCGCCTGAGGGCCGGGGCCCCTTTCACAGAAAGCTCTGCGGGTCCACGTCCACCGTCACCCGCACCGTCCCCGGCAGATCCACACGCCCCAGCCAGTCGCGCACATAGGCCTGCAAGGGCGAAGTCCGCCGGGCATGCACCAGCAGCCGGTGCCGGTGTCGCCCGCGCAACATGGCAAGCGGCGCGGGCGCCGGTCCCCATACCTCGATGCCCTCCGCATGCGGGGCCGCCTGTCCAAGCCGCTTCGCCGCGTCGGCCGCGGCCGCGCCGTCCAGCGCGGAAACCACGATCGCCGCCAGCCGCCCGAACGGGGGCATGCCCGCCGCCAGCCGCACTTCGCGTTCGGCGGCATAGAATTCATCGCGCGCGCCGTGCAGCAGCGCCTGCATCACCCGCGCGCGCGGCTGGTGCGTCTGCAGGAACACCTCGCCCGGCTTCGCCCCGCGCCCCGCGCGCCCGGCCACCTGCCCGATCTGCTGGAACGCCCGCTCGCCCGCGCGCAGGTCCCCGCCTTCCAGCCCCAGATCGGCGTCCACCACGCCCACCAGCGTCAGGTTGGGAAAATCATGCCCCTTCGCCAGCATCTGGGTGCCGATCAGGATATCCACTTCGCCGTCGGCCACGGCTGCCACCAGCGCGGCCATGTCGGCGCTCGTGCGGATGGTGTCCGATGTCGCGACCAGCACCTTCGCGTCGGGCCATGTCGCGGTCACTTCCTCGGCCAGCCGCTCCACGCCCGGTCCGCAGGGGGCAAGGCTGTCCTCCGCCTGACAGGCCGGGCACTGCTTCGGTGTCGGGATCGAATGTCCGCAATGATGGCATTGCAGCCGGCGCGCCAGCCGATGTTCCACCAGCCAGGCGGTGCAGTTCGGGCACTGGATTCGCTCGCCGCAGACCCGGCACAGGGTCAGCGGCGCATAGCCCCGCCGGTTCAGGAACAGCAGGCTCTGCTCTTTCCGTTCCAGCCGTTCCTCAACCGCCTTCGCCAGCGGCGGCGCGATCCACCGCCCGCGCGGCGGCGGATCGCGGGTCAGGTCGATCAGGTGGATGTCGGGCAGCAGCGCCCCACCGTGCCGGTCGGGCAGGCGAAGCTCGCGGTAAGTGCCGCGCGCCACCTGCTCCATCGTCTCCAGCGCGGGCGTCGCCGTCGCCAGCACCACCGGCACGCTCTCGAATTGCCCGCGCATCACCGCCACATCGCGCCCATGATAGGGTACGCTCTCCTCCTGCTTGAAGGCCTGGTCGTGCGCCTCGTCCACCACGATCAGCCTGAGCCCCGGCATGGCCAGGAACAGCGCTGATCGCGCCCCCACCACCACCGCCGCCTCGCCGCTGGTGATCGCACGGAACGCTGCCCGCCGCGCCGCCGGGGTCAGCCCCGAATGCCACATCGCGGGGGCAAAGCCGAACCGACGATGGAAGCGCTGCAGCCAGGCTTCGGTCAGCGCGATCTCGGGCAGCAGCACCAGCGCTTGCCCGCCCTCGGATATCGCCTCCGCCACGGCCTCCAGATAGACTTCGGTTTTCCCTGCGCCCGTCACTCCGTCGAGCAGGAAGGGCTGTGCCCGATGCGCCGCCACCGCCTCGCGCAGCGCGTGGGCCGCATCCGCCTGCGCAGCACTCAGCACCGGTCCGGCGGGAAGGGCAGGGCGCTGCACCTGCGGGCTCTCCTCGCCCGCCTCGGCCGGCAGCAGCACGCCCGCCTTCACCAGCCCGCGCAACGTCTCCACCCTCGCTTCGGCCGCCGCCGCCCAAACCGCCAGCGGCGCTGGCCCGATCCCTCGCACGGAATCCAGCCGCGCAAGCAACTCCCTGCGCGAAGCTGTCCTGGTGCCCGGAATATCCCCCAGCACATACTGGCCCGGCCCCTTGGGCGGCGCCAGAAAGGCCGCTTGCGGCAACACCATCCGCAGCACGGCGGAAGGTGGCGCCAGGTAATAATCCGCCACCCAGCCCACCAGCCGGCGGATCGGTGCGGGCACGGGCGGCATGTCCAGCGCGCGCACCGCCCGCAGCTTCGCCTCGTCCACGGGCCGGGTCTGGAACACGCCCGGATCCCACAGCACGCCCGGCACCCGGCGCGGCCCCAGTGGCGCTTCCACAACCGCGCCCGGCGCCAGGCCGTCGGGCACCAGATAATCCAGCGGCCCCAGCCCGTGCTGCAGAAGAAGAACCGTGCCGCGCATTGACTCAACGCCTAGCGTCGGGCTTTGAACGCCTCAACCTCAAGCCCCAAGGATGCGCGCATGAAATTCTTCGTCGACACGGCCGACGTCGCCGAAATCGCCGATCTGGCCGCCACCGGCCTTCTCGATGGCGTCACCACCAACCCCAGCCTGATCCACAAGTCCGGCCGGAAATTCCTGGAAGTGGTGAAGGAAATCTGCGCCATCGTGGACGGCCCCGTTTCCGCCGAAGTCGTCGCCCTCGATCTCGACGGCATGCTGAGAGAGGCGGATGTCGTGCGCAACCTCGCGCCCAATGTCTGCGTGAAGTTGCCGCTCACCTTCGATGGCCTCAAGGCCTGCCGCCGCCTCACGTCCGAAGGCACGCAGGTCAATGTCACGCTCTGCTTCTCCGCCACGCAGGCCCTGCTCGCCGCCAAGGCGGGCGCCACTTTCATCTCGCCCTTCGTCGGCCGCCACGATGACATCGGCTTCGACGGCATGGACCTCATCGAGGACATCCGCCTCATCTACGACAACTACGAATATCAGACGGAAATCCTCGTCGCCTCCGTCCGCCACCCGGTCCACATCCTGCAGGCCGCCAAGATCGGCGCGGACGTGGTCACGGCCCCGCCCGCCGTGCTGAAGGCGCTTGCGAAACACCCGCTCACCGATCGCGGCCTCGAACAGTTCCTGGCGGACTGGGCGAAAACCGGCGAAACCATCGCCTGATGGATGCAGCGGCGCTTGGCGAAGGCTGGCTCGCCAGCCTCTCGAACGAGCGCCGCCTGTCGGCCCACACGCTCCGCGCCTACCGCGCCACGCTGGAACGCTTCCTCGCCCATCTGAACCTTGCCCATGGTCGCCCGGCCGATGCGGCGCTGCTCGAATCGCTGACGGCGGCCGACATCCGCGCCTTCCTCGCCGCCCGCCGCGCGGAGGGCCTCGCCAATATCTCTGCCGCCCGCGAACTCTCGGCCGTCCGCACCTTCGGCGGCTATCTCAGGGAACGCCACGGCATCCGCCTCGGCGGTCTGGAAGGCGTCGCCAGCCCCCGGGTGAAGAAGGGCCTGCCGCGCCCCGTCTCCCCGGCGGATGCAAGGGCACTCGCCGAAACCACCGGCGAGTTCCACGATGAACCCTGGCTGCAGGCGCGCGACACGGCCGTCCTGCTCCTGCTCTATGGCGCCGGCCTCCGCATCGGGGAAGCGCTCGCCCTTACCGGCGCCGTGCTGCCGCTGGGCGAAACCCTGCCTGTCACGGGCAAGGGCCGGAAAACCCGAACCATCGTCCTGCTGCCCGCCGTCCGGGAAGCGATCGACCAGTATCTCCGGCTCTGCCCCTACGCCCCCTCGCGGGAACAGGCCCTGTTCCGCGGCGCAAAGGGCGGCCCGCTCAACGATGCCGTCCTGCGTGCCACGCTCCGCAAGGCCCGCGTGGCCCTCGGCCTGCCCGACAGCGCAACCCCCCACGCGCTCCGCCACAGCTTCGCCTCCCATCTCCTCGCCCGCGGCGCGGATCTGCGCACCATCCAGGAACTTCTGGGCCACGCCAGCCTCGTCAGCACGCAGATCTACACCAGCGTCGATACGGCCCGTCTGCTGGATATCTATCGTTCGGCCCATCCCCGGGGCTAAGGATCCGACCGGGCCGCCCCCTTTCCCGGATCCCGCCAATCGCATAGGCTCCGTCCGAAGGGGGGCTTCATGAAGGCTGGGCAGGGCGCGAAGATCGGGCCGGTCGCGGGAACCTTCCTTGTCGCGACCACCATGATCGGCTCGGGCATCTACATGCTTCCGGCCGCCGCCGCGTCGATCGGCAGCATCACCATCCTCGGCTGGCTGCTTGCGGCGCTCGGCGCCACCCTCACCGGGCTCACGCTCGCGGCCCTGGCCCGCGCCGGCACCGGCGGCACCTATCTCGATTCCATCGCCCGGGCCTTCGGGCCGTTCGCCGGCATCCTCGCCGCAATCCTCTACATCCTCTCGGTGCTCATCAGCCTGCCGATGGTGGCTGTCGCAGCGGCGGGCTACACCGGCTTCCTCTTTCCCGCGCTCGCGGCGCAGCGCGAAGCACTGCTGCTGGCGGTCGGCTACATCTGGCTGTTCGTTGTCCTCGCCGCCGCCAGCGCCCCCCTCGTCGCCCGCTTCGGCTCGCTCGCCCTGTTCGTCGGCCTCGTCCCTCTTGTCCTCGTCGCCACACTGGGTTGGACCCACTTCGATCCCGACATCTTCCGGGCCAGCTGGAACATGACGGGCCGGCCCGACAGTTCGGCCATGCTGTCCGCGGCGCTGCTTCTCTTCATGGCCTATCTCGGCCTCGAAAACGCCTCCATCCTCTCGGATCTGATGGAAAACCCCAGCCGCAATGTGCCGATCGCCACCATAGCCGGCATCCTCTTCACCACCCTCATCTACATCGCCTCCACCACCGTCGTCTCGGGCCTGATCCCCGCCGCTGATCTTGCCCGCTCGGCCGCCCCCTTCGCCGATGCCGCCGCCATCTTCCTGGGCGCCACCGCCGCGCTGCTCGTCGCCGTCTGCGGCGCCGTCAAGGCGTCGGGCACACTGGGCGCGCTCCAGCTGGGCACCGTCGAATCGACCCT
The DNA here is from genome assembly GCF_059115405.1 of Sandaracinobacter sp. T42. NCBI lineage: Bacteria > Pseudomonadati > Pseudomonadota > Alphaproteobacteria > Sphingomonadales > Sphingosinicellaceae > Sandaracinobacter > Sandaracinobacter sp. T42. The sequence continues at coordinate 2,461,311 of NZ_CM181101.1, read as the reverse complement.
GATCCTGAAACACCAGACAACCGGCACCGGCCTGTCGCGCACCACGACCGGCGTGGTCGTGGGCGTCCTGGCGACCGCGCTTGCGATCGCCACCTCCTCTCCGTCAGCCGCCGCCCAGTTCGCCGTCCTGGCAACCGCGATGGTCACCATCGGCATCGTCACCTACCTGATGGCCGCCGCCGCCCTCGTGAAGACGCGAACCGGCCTGCCACGTCTGGCAGGCATCGCCTGCTTCCTCCTCCTGTTCGGCTTCGTCGCGGCCCAGCCGCCGGCAGACCTGCGCAACGCGGCGGTCCTGTCCGGCGCGGCGGTCGTCGTTGCCGCCCTCCTCCTCGTCTGGCGCCGCCGCAGGAAAATCCACCCCGTCTGAAGAAAAGGAGCCTCGACATGTCCGGTGCTTCCGCAGTCCGTTCACAGGGCCGCTTCTTCGTCCGCATGGGCGCCCTCGCGCTGCTGATCGCGATGGCGGGTTTCCTGCCCACCTACTGGCTGCCGATGGCCGCAGGCCGCAGCTTCCCGCCCATCCTGCACATCCATGGCGCCCTCTTCATCGCCTGGAACATGCTGTTCCTCTGGCAGAGCTGGCTGGTCGCCACCGGGCGGGCAGCCGATCACCGCCAATGGGGAATGGCGGGAATCGCGGTCGCCACGGCCATGGTCATTTCCGTGCTGCTGGCGGTGCTGAACAGCTACTCCGCCGCTGCGCGCATCGGGATGGAACCGCAGGCCCGCGCCTTTTCCAGCGTTTCCCTCATCGGCATCCTCTGGTTCGCCACGCTGTTCACGCTGGCGATCCGCAACATCCGCAACCCGGATGTCCACCGCCGGCTGATGTATGGCGCCAGCGTGCCGCTGCTTCAGGCCGCCGTGGCGCGCTGGTTTCAGGTCGCGCTGACGCCGCCCGGCGTCAGCGGCCCGCCGCCCGTGTTCGTGTCCGTCCCGCCCGGCCTGCTGGTCTGGGCCATCTTCTTCGGCGCGCTTTTCCTGCACGACAGGCGAAGCCTCGGCCGGCCCCACCCCGCCACGCTGTTCGTCAGCGCCGGAACGATGGCCGTGATCCTGCTGCCACTGGCCATCGGCCCCTCCGTGGTCTGGGCGGGGTTCACGGAAGGCTTCGCCGGGCTTGTCCCCGGCAGCTAGGGCCGCATCGCCCCGCCCGGATGCCTCATGCGCCGTCCGCAGCCTTCACCACCAGTTCCGCGTCGATCGCCTTCGCCCGGATATAGGCCGGCCGCGCCCGCAGCCGCTCCAGATAGGCAGCCATCCCCGGCGTCGGCTGGATCATGCCGAACTTCGCCGGCCAGTCGATCGCGGATCCGGCATACACATCGGCGGCGGAAAACCGGTCGCCGGCGATCCAGTCCGTCTGTGAAACCGCGATCTCCAGCGCGTTCAGCACATCCGCCCAGCTGCCATAGCCCGCCATCAGCTTCTGCTCCCCCTCCGGCACGATCTTGCGGAAATGATCCAGCATCGCGCTCTCCACCGGCCCGGCGGCAAAGAACAGCCAGCGGTAATAGGCCGCGCGGTCGGGCAGGGCGGGGGCCAGCCCGGCCTCGGGGAAAGCGTCCGCCAGATAGGCGCAGATCGCGGCCGCCTCCGTCACGATGGCGCGCCCGTGCCGGATCGCCGGCACCTTTCCCATCGGGTTGATCGCCAGATAGTCGAGCGATTTCATCGTCGTCCCGTAGTCCAGCAGAACGGTTTCATAGGGCTCGCCCAGTTCCTCCAGCATCCAGCGAACCGTCTGCCCGCGGGACTGCGGATTGGTGTAGAAGATGATCCCGGACATGCCCTGCGTCTCCCCCTGCCTGTGTCTCTTTGCCTTGTTCATTCGGCCCGTCTCGGAACATAACCGGAACGCGGTTGAGTCGCCAGCCCGTCTTGCACCCTCGCCCTTCCCGCCCTAGCCTCTGCCGGAACGGAATAAGGGGGGATGTTCCATGATGCCTGTGCGTGTCCTTGCGGCACTGCTTGTCGCAGCGCCGGCCCTTGCACAATCGCCGCCCGGCGCCGCGCAATCGGATCCGGCCGCCGCCGGCCTGATGCGGGGCAGCCCTGTCCCGCCGGAAAGGCAGGTCCGCTGGGATGACGGCTCGATGTGGGTCTTTCCGAAAACCCGCTGGGCTTTCTCCAATCAGCAGGCGCTTGTCCCCACAGCCGCGATCGCGCGGGAAGGTGCCGTGTCCCCGCTGCCCAGGGCGCTGCGCAGGGATCTGGATTCGGTCGCTTTCACCACGCTGGATGGCAAGCCCATGACATGGGGCGAAGCCTTTGACGCCAACTACACCGATGGCATCCTTGTCCTCCACAGGGGCCGCATCGTCTATGAACGCTATGCCGGCGCCCTGGATGCGAACGGCCGGCACATCGCCATGTCCGTCACGAAAAGCTTCGTGGGCACGCTGGCTGAACTTCTCATCCACGAAGGCCGGCTGGAAGATGGCCGCACGGTCGCAAGCTATGTCCCCGAACTGGCCGCGTCAGGATTCGGCAACGCCACGCTCCGGCAACTGCTCGATATGCGAACGGCGATCGCCTTTTCCGAGGATTACGCCGGTCAGGGGCTGTCCGATGTGAACCGCATGGCGTTCGCCACCGGTATGGCCCCCAGCCCGCCCGGCTTCAACGGCCCCACCGGCAGTTTCGCCTTTGCCGCCAGCCTGGCCGCCAGTGGCGCACATGGCGGGGATTTCGTCTATCGCACGCCCAACACAATGGCGCTGCAATGGGTGGTCGAACGGGTTGGCGGTGCCCCGCTCGCCACCCAGATCGCGGATCGCTTCTGGAAACCGATGGGCATGGCGCAGGAAGCCACCCTCAACGTCGACAGGATCGGCACCGCCTTCGGCGGCGGCGGTCTCAACGCCAACCTCGCAGACATGGCACGGTTCGGGGAAATGATCCGTCGGGGCGGGCGCTGGAACGGGCGGCAGATCCTGCCCCCGGCAGTGGTCAGGGCCATCCTCTCGCCTGGCGACGCAGCCGCCTTTGCCGGCACCCGCTATCCGGGCCTCGATGGCGGCAGCTACAGCAGCCAGTGGTGGCATCGCGCGGGCGGGCAGGTCATGGCGGTCGGCGTCCACGGGCAGGGCATCTACATCGATCCGAAGGCCGAACTGGTGATCGTCCGCTTCGCCAGCCATCCCGTTGCGACGAACCGCGCGATCAACCCGGTCACGATCCCGGCCTATGATGCGATCACGGCCAGGCTTGCCCGGCCCTGATCGGATCCGGACCGCCGGGTCAGTCCGCCAGTTCCACCACGGCTTCCACTTCCACCGGGATGTTCATCGGCAGACTGGGGGCCCCCACCGCGCTCCGCGGTGCCTTGCCTCCCTCCCCGAAGGCCACCACCATCAGGTCGGAAAAGCCGTTCACCACCTTGGGATGCTGGGTGAAATCGGGTGTCGAATTCACGAAGCCCAGGATGCGCACGAACCGCTTCACCCGCGAAAGCTCGCCCACGCTGGCCTTGATCGTCGCCAGCATGCACAGCCCCACCTTCTCGGCAGAATCGCGGCCCTGTTCCACCGTCAGGTCCGCCCCCAGCTTGCCGCTGGCCTGCTGGCCGCATTGCCCATGGCCGGAAAGGAACAGAAGATTGCCCGTTTGCGCGCTGGTCACATAGGTTGCCACCGGCGCCACCGGCTGGGGCAGGGTGAAGCCCTTCGCCGCCAGCCGCTGCTCGGGCGTTTCCGCCAGCGCAGGCGTCGCCAGCAGAACCCCCGCCATCAGCCCGATCATCCGCATTGAGTTTCCCCCGTCATCCCAGTTCGGGGCGACGCTAGGGCAGGGCAGGGGCGGGGCGCAAGCCCGCCGGCGTGCCGGCCGCGATGGGCAATGCCTCAGGCCGACTCCGCCTTCTTCTCCGCGATCTTCTGTGCCCAGATAGCCGGTCCGGTATTGTGCACGCTGGTGCCTTGCGAATCCACGGCCACCGTCACCGGCATGTCCCGCACATCGAATTCATAGATGGCTTCCATGCCCAGATCCTCGAAGGCCAGCACCTTCGCACCCTTGATCGCGCGCGCCACCAGATAGGCCGCCCCGCCAACCGCCATCAGATAGGCGGATGCTGCGTCGCGGATGGCCTCGATCGCGACGGGTCCGCGCTCGGCCTTGCCCACCATCGCCAGCAGGCCGGTCTGTTCCAGCATCAGCCTCGTGAACTTGTCCATCCGCGTCGCGGTCGTCGGCCCGGCGGGCCCCACAACCTCGTCGCGCACCGGATCCACCGGCCCCACATAATAGATCACCCGGCCCTTGAAGCTGATCGGCAATTCCTCGCCGTTCGCCAGCATGTCGGCGATGCGCTTGTGCGCGGCATCGCGCCCGGTCAGCATCTTGCCGTTCAGCAGCAGCCGGTCGCCCGGCTTCCAGCTCGCAACGATCTCGGGCGTCAGAGTGTCCAGGTCCACCCGGATGGCTTCGGGCGAAGGCTTCCAGTCCACCTTCGGCCATCTGGAAAGATCAGGGGCCGGCAGATAGGCCGGGCCGGATCCGTCCAGATGCACATGCGCATGGCGGGTGGCGGCGCAATTGGGGATCATCGCCACCGGCTTGGAGGCCGCATGGGTGGGATAATCCAGGATCTTCACGTCCAGGATGGTGGAAAGCCCGCCCAGCCCCTGCGCGCCGATCCCCAGCGCGTTCACGGCGTCGAAGATCTCGATGCGCAGCTCCTCGATCCGGCTGCTCGGTCCGCGCGCCTTCAGCGCCGCCATGTCGATCGGGCCCATCAGCGATTCCTTGGCCATCACCATGGCCTTTTCGGCGGTGCCCCCGATCCCGATGCCCAGCATGCCCGGCGGGCACCAGCCGGCGCCCATCAGCGGCACCGTCTTCACCACCCAGTCCACGATCGAATCGCTGGGGTTCAGCATCACGAACTTCGATTTGTTCTCGCTGCCGCCGCCCTTGGCCGCCAGCGCGATTTCCAGATGGTCGCCCGGCACCATTTCCACATGGATCACCGCCGGCGTGTTGTCCCGCGTGTTCACCCGCGTGAAGGCAGGGTCCGCCACGATCGAGGCGCGCAGCTTGTTGTCGGGATTGCCGTATCCGCGCCGCACGCCCTCGTTGATCATCTGGTCCAGCGTCATCGTGCCGTCCCACTGCACGCCCATGCCCACCTTCACGAAGGCGGCGACGATGCCGGTGTCCTGGCAGATCGGCCGGTGCCCCTCGGCGCACATGCGGCTGTTGGTCAGGATCTGCGCGATGGCGTCCTTCGCCGCGGGTGATTCTTCCAGCTCCCAGGCGCGGCCCAGCGCCTCGATATAGTCCAGCGGATGGAAATAGCTGATGTGCTGCAGCGCATCCGCCACGCTTTCGATCACATCCTCGGCCCGGATCAGCGCCATCGTCCAAATCTCCTTCGTCGCCACGCGCTCTAGCCCCGGCCCCGCCCGAAAGCCAAGCCCGCCGAAAGCTGTGCATGGATTGGGGGAGAAGTGCCGTGAACGCATCGCGCCGCTGGCCAATCGCCGCCTTTCACACCAGTGTCATGAAGGCCGTGGCAAGGGTTGATCCAGCGCGCCGTGTCAAAAAATCCGCTTGCGTGGGCGGACGGACGTGGCACTATCCCTTGTGTGGGGGGTCGCGAACTTACCCCAACAATTTGTGTCTGCTTCGGTTCCATCCCCATCGCGGCAACAGCGGCGGGGGTGCCAGAATCGGGCGGGACAACCTATATCGGGTATCCGGACAGACACGTTCGGCCGCCCACAAGAAGAGTTGAGTCAGAGGGGACGATGATGGATTTCCAGCGCAGCGAAACGCCGCCCGAAGGCGATGTCGCAGCCACCAAGCCTGACAGCCACGCGATCTACGGCCCCCGCTTCCCGGTGAAGACGGATCCGTCGCGCGATTCCCGCCTCACGGCCTTCGGAATCGAAACGCTGAAGGATCGCTATCTGCTCCCCGGCGAATCCTGTCAGGATCTGTTCGCCCGCGTCGCCGCCGCCTATGCCGACGATGCCGGTCACGCCCAGCGCCTCTATGATTACATCTCCAACCTCTGGTTCATGCCCGCCACCCCTGTCCTCTCCAATGGCGGCACCGGGCGCGGCCTGCCCATCAGCTGCTACCTGAACTCCGTCTCCGACAGCCTTGAGGGCATCGTCGGCACCTGGAACGAGAATGTCTGGCTGGCTGCAAGGGGCGGCGGCATCGGCACCTACTGGGGTCGCGTGCGCGGCATCGGCGAACCCGTCGGCCTCAACGGCAAGACATCGGGCATCATCCCCTTCGTCCGCGTCATGGATTCGCTCACGCTGGCCATCTCGCAGGGCTCGCTCCGCCGCGGCTCGGCCGCCGTCTACCTCGACATCTCCCACCCCGAGATCGAGGAGTTCCTGGAAATCCGCAAACCCTCTGGCGATTTCAACCGCAAGGCGCTGAACCTCCACCACGGCGTGCTCGTCACCAACGCCTTCATGGAAGCCGTGCGCAACGGCGACGAATTCGATCTCGTCTCCCCGAAAACGGGTGAAAAGCGCGGCCAGGTCGATGCCCGCGCCCTGTTCCAGAAGCTGGTTGAAACCCGCCTGCAAACGGGGGAACCCTACATCGTCTTCATCGATCATGTGAACGACAACATGCCGAAGCACCACCGGGAGCTCGGCCTGAAGGTCTCCACCTCGAACCTCTGCTCGGAAATCACCCTGCCCACCGGCAAGGATCATCTCGGCAACGACCGCACCGCCGTCTGCTGCCTCTCCTCCCTCAACTTCGAAACCTGGGATGAGTGGAACAAGGACCCCCGCTTCATCGAGGATGTGATGCGCTTCCTCGACAATGTCCTGCAGGATTACATCGATCGCGCCCCCGAAGAGATGGCCCGCGCCAAGTACAGCTGCCAGCGCGAACGCTCCGTCGGCCTCGGCGTGATGGGCCTGCACAGCTTCTATCAGGCGCGCGGCATCCCCTTCGAATCCGCCAGCGCCAAGGCCTGGAACAACAAGATGTTCCGCCACATCCGCGCCCGGGTGGACGAAGCCTCGATGCTGCTCGCCGCCGAACGCGGCGCCTGCCCCGATGCGGAAGAACGCGGCGTGATGGAACGCTTCTCCTGCAAGATGGCGATCGCCCCCACCGCCAGCATCAGCATCATCTGCGGCGGCACCAGCGCCTGCATCGAGCCGATCCCGGCGAACATCTACACCCACAAGACGCTCTCGGGCAGCTTCTCGGTGAAGAACCCGTTCCTGGAAAAACTGCTGATCGAAAAGGCGAAGAACTCCGACGCCGTCTGGAACTCCATCCTCGAACAGGGCGGCTCGGTCCAGCACCTCGATTTCCTCAGCCCCGATGAAAAGGCCACCTTCAAGACCGCCTTCGAAATCGATCAGCGCTGGCTGCTCGAACTCGCCGGCGATCGCACGCCCTACATCGATCAGGCCCAGTCGCTGAACCTGTTCATCCCGGCCGACGTGGAAAAATGGGATCTCCTCATGCTCCACTTCCGCGCCTGGGAACTGGGCATCAAGAGCCTCTATTACCTCCGCTCCAAATCCATCCAGCGCGCAGGCTTCGCCGGCGCGGTCGAGGCAGACAACACCCCCGAACTCCGCCAGATCGAAGTCACGGTAACGAACTACGACGAGTGCCTGGCATGTCAGTAGCGAAGGCGGCTGCGAATAACGCGCAGCGTTATCTCGCAGACACGCCGCAGCGACCGGCCGGCGGGTTGTCCGGGCAGGCCGCTCGGGCGGCTTTGCCGACCCGACGGCCTGCGCGGACAAGCCCGTCCGACGACTCCCGCGCAACGCCCCCGGCGCAGCGCCGCAAATCCCGCACCCCCCGGGTTGTCGCCCTGCCCATGCCCGCAAGCCGCTGACATGCCCGTGCCGCCGCGTCGCCGCCACGCCGTCCTCGCCACCGCCACGCTCCTCAGGCTGGCGCGCCTGCGCCGCCTGAAGCCGCTGAAGGGCCGCCCGGCCCCTTCCCGCCGGCGGCTCTCTGTTCTATATTCGTTCTCGCATTCCCAAGGATAACCGCCCATGTCCCTTCTCGAAGCCTCCCGCGTCTACAAGCCCTTCGAATACCCCTGGGCCTATGATTTCTGGAAACGTCAGCAACAGCTGCACTGGCTGCCGGAAGAAGTGCCGCTGGGCGAAGATTGCCGCGATTGGGCGCAGAAGCTGCACGAGCATGAGCGCAACCTGCTCACCCAGATCTTCCGCTTCTTCACCCAGGCCGATGTGGAAGTGCAGGATTGCTACCACGAAAAATATGGCCGGGTGTTCAAGCCCACCGAAATCAAGATGATGCTCACCGCGTTCAGCAACATGGAAACGGTGCACATCGCCGCCTATTCGCACCTGCTCGATACGATCGGCATGCCCGAATCCGAATATTCCGCCTTCCTCAGCTACAAGGAAATGCGGGACAAGCATGATTATCTCGCCACCTTCGGGGTGGATAGCGATCAGGATATCGCCCGCACGCTGGCGATGTTCGGCGGCTTCACCGAAGGGCTCCAGCTCTTCGCCAGCTTCGCCATGCTGATGAACTTCCCGCGCTTCAACAAGATGAAGGGCATGGGCCAGATCGTCAGCTGGTCGGTGCGCGATGAAAGCCTGCACTGCGAAGGCATCACCCGCCTGTTCCACGCCTTCTGCGCCGAACGGCAATGCCTCACGAAATCGGTGCGGGATGATATCAGCGATATCTGCCAGAAGACCGTCCGTCTGGAAGACGCCTTCATTGATCTCGCCTTCGAAATGGGCCCGGTGCCCGGCATGTCCGCGAAGGAGATCAAGAAATACATCCGCTTCATCGCGGACTGGCGGCTGAAGCAGCTGGGCCTGCAACCCATCTACCTGATCGATGAACACCCGCTGCCCTGGCTGCAACCGCTGCTGAACGGGGTGGAACACGCCAACTTCTTCGAAACCCGCGCGACGGAATATTCCAAGGCCGCAACCAAGGGCAACTGGAACGAGGTGTGGGAGAATTTCGACCGCCGCCAGGCCGCGAAGGTGGAAACACCCGCGAACGACGGAGTGGTCGAGGCGGATTTGCTGGGCGGGGTTGGGGCTGCGGAGTGATACTCAAAAGCTGGGGATGATCTTGTGTTTGTTCGCGCACTGGAAATACAGAATTACAAGTCTATCGAATCGGCATCGCTGAATTTTCAGCATCGATACGCAACAATTTCTGGAAGAAACGATAGCGGTAAGTCCAATATTTTCAGTGCTATGCGCATTCTATTCGGCGGTAGACGAATGTACTATCGAGAAAGAATGGAGATCGATTTTGATACCGATTTTCCCAGATGGAAGACTTCCCTAGATTCCGAAGCTATAACATTGTCTGGAATCATAGAACTTGATCCTAACAACGACGCAGCTATTACAGGTTTTGTCAGAAAAAACCTAGGAATCGATGATTCTGTTCCAATCAATGAGTTTCGCCTGTCGCTCGTTCAAAAAAAAGACCAGCAGCCAACAATTACGATTACGGTAGGCGAGCTGACTTTTTCTGATAAGAATGCGACAGAAGTATGGAAAAAAGTGAAGTCGTCAAAGTCAATAATATTTCACAATTCAACAAGCGACAATCCATACTTCCCCTTCGATGCAGTCGGTGACATTTCTGATATTGCTGAAGGTGTTTCTAAAGCAATCAGACAATCTCGCGTGGAAATTGAAAAAAAGATAAAGCGCTTAACTGCAAGCAAGCAATCAGAAATTCAGGATATTATTGGTAGGCTTGGAGATCGTTATACTGTTTCAATTGAGTTGCCTCAGTTTGAAACATATGTTCCATTCAATCTGGCCTTAGGCGATTCAAAGGCATCCGTTCCCCTCGAATTTTGGGGGAGCGGAACTCGAAACAAGACTAAGATAGTTCTTAGTCTAATTCAGGCATCTCAACTTAAATCTTCTGAGGATGTAACTGAGCGTATTGTGCCTATTGTAGTTATTGAGGAGCCAGAAAGTTTCTTGCACCCGTCGGCGCAGGGGGATTTTGCAAATCTTCTGATGGGGTTAGCGGAAGAGCTCCAAGTTCAAATTATAATTGCCACGCACAGCCCTTATATGCTTAACTCAGTACAGCCTGACGCAAACATTTTGCTGGATAGGGCGCGCTACAGAAAAACTCTCGGTCCAACAATCGTCTCGCCCATCACAGATAAAGATTGGACTCGGCCTTTTGCTACAATGCTTGGGCTTTCTGAGCCTTCGCTATCGCCCTGGCACGATATTTTTGCAAGTAGAGGAAAGTGCCTTCTTCTCGTGGAGGGCGATCTCGATGTAGGGTACTTGGAGTTGCTAAAGAATGTAGCGCATGGCTCAAATTGCATGCCAGAAAGTGTAATGATCCTTCCATATGGAGGAAAGGATAATATCAAGACTGGTCTGCCTCTTAAAATTATACAGAATATGGGCGGAAGGATTGCAGTTACTGCTGACTTGGACGCGGAGCGTGAAATAACTTCAGTATTGTCTGGTATTGGACTTAGGAAGGGACATGATCTATTTTTTGTTGGAAAAGATGTTGAAGGAAAGAGGTGTATTGAGGGGCTAGTACCTGACAGAATTAGGTCGTCTGTATTTGGGGCAAATCCAGATGAGGTTTCCAAGCTAATGGATCCAAAATCTTCTAAGTCTGCAAAGTCCAGAATCAAGAAGATGATACTGGAAGAATTTAAAGCGAAAGCGTCGCCGGGTTCAGACTATGCCGATTTTTATCCGCTTGTTAAATCAATTAGGAAGTTATTTTCTTGAGCCAATCCGGTAGACTTATGCAGACTGGGTAGAATTCTGGGAGAATTCCGGGTGTAGTATGCTAATTATCCGCTTCCTCAACCGTTTCCATACAGGGCCAATGGCAGTAAAATTCTCCAACAAATCCAACAGTCATTGCCCCTAAGCCTCTGAAAACAAAGTGTAGGGCAATGTTCCACGTGGAACAACCAATCTGGTTATTCCCTGTCACACGGTTCCCCGCCGTCTGATCCAGATCAAGTTCCGTCCCCGCCGCCCATGCCATCATCCGTGAAAATGCGCGCAAACTGCGCCCGGCCGGGGAGGGCCGGTGAAAAGGGGAAGGGAAGGGCAATGCCGGATCTCGATTCTGCGCCGGTCGCACCGGTTTCGGTCGCCACCAATCTGCAACTGGCCGATCTCGGCTCGGCGCTGGCGGCCGGCTGGCGGGATTATCGCGCCCATCCAGCCTACGGGCTCTTCTTCGCCGGCGTCTATGTGCTGGCCGGCTATGCGCTCTATCACGCGCTCTTCACCCGCGGCGAACCGGGCTGGCTGGTGCTGGCCGCCGCCGGCTTCCCCCTCGTCGCCCCCTTCACCGCCGTCGGCCTCTACGAAGTCAGCCGCCGCCGCGAAGCCGGCCTTCCCGTCAGCTGGGGCGCGGTGCTCGGCGCGGTGCGCGGGCGCGGCGACGATCAGATCGGCATGATGGGCTTCATCCTGTTCATGGCCTTCGGCCTGTGGCTGTTCATCGCCCACGGCATCTTCGCCATCTTCATGTCCAACGCCAGCGTCGGCGCCGCCACGCCGGAACTGTTCCTGCGCGGCCCCGGCCTCGCCATGCTGCTCGTCGGCAGCCTCGCCGGCGCGCTGCTGGCGCTCGCCTTCTTCGCCATCACCGTCGTCAGCCTGCCCATGCTGGTGGACCGGCGGGTGGATTTCATCACCGCCATCATCGTCAGCCTGGGCGTCGTCCGCTCGAACAAGGCCGTGATGATCGGCTGGGCCCTACTGGTCGCAACGCTCCTGTTCCTCGCCATGCTGCCGATGTTCCTGGGCCTGCTGCTGATCCTGCCGCTGCTCGGCCACGCAACCTGGCACCTCTACCGCAGGGCAGTCACCCCGTCGGGCCTTGGCTGAACCGGCTTCCTATCCCTTGAAGCGGGCCGCGATCCGCACGATGATGTCACGGCAGGCGCCTTCCCACGAACCGTCGATTTCCTTGCCGATCCAGTCGGAAATCTCGCTGTCCGCCCCCAGCAGCCGCCCCAGCCCGCCCCGCTTGATCGACATGTCGATGATGGGGCTGAACGGCCCGGATCGGATGCTGAACTTCACCTGATCATCCGGCCGGAACCGCAACTGGTGCGAAATCTGCCCCCGCACCTCGAACGTGCCGCCGGCCTGGCCGGAAACCCGTAGCGGGTGGATGTTGAACTTGTGCCGCCCCCCATGCCGCACATCCTTCACCTCAATGCCCCGCAGCGCATCCGTGATCGCCTGCTCCACAGTCATGAAAGGCCTCCCCGCCACTTCAATCCCGCATTAATCATAACGCATCAGGCCAAAGAGACGAAGCCGGCGGAAGAAGCCGGGCCGTGTCAGGCTGCGGCGGAAGCGGCCAGGCGCACGCGCGGCACGATCATGGGCACCCGGGCGGCATAGCCGTCATAATCCGGGAAGGCGGCGCGCAGCACCCGCTCCTCATGCTGCATGCGGCGGAACTGGAAGAAGAAATGTACCGCGCCCACCAGCACGGCCCAGGGGTTCCAGTGCGCCAGGATTATACCCACGGTCACCAACCCTTCGAAAAGGTAAAGGGGGTGGCGCACCAGGCCATAAGGCCCGCCCGTAACCAGTTCGCGGGCCGCCGCCATCACCGCAAAGCTGCGGCCCAGGAAATGCAGGCTCCACAGCGATCCGGCGACACCGATGATCATCAGCAGGTTCGAAATCGAAAGCACCAGCGATCCGGGTGTGCCGCTGGGCACCCACAGCAGCAGGATCAGCGTGAACGTCCCCGCAATGGCGACCGCCCTCGGTTCCCAGCCGGATGCACTGGTGCGCGGCGGTAGCCGCCGGATCGTCAGCGAAATCACCATCGCCACGAACAGCAGGCTCAGCGACTGGTTGATCAGATCCACGATCAGCCCGTCGGGCCGCTCGGGCAGGGAAAGCAGGCCCATCAGGCCCCGGATCTTGCCCAGCAGCACCCAGCCGAAGCTGAGCAGCAGAAGCGACTTGCCGATAAGGTCTTCAGTGCGCGCGTTCATTTTGCCGGATACCCCTTTCGCGGAAACAGCCCCAGGAATGGCCAGGCCAGCTGGCGAAGATAATCGGATGGAACCGGATCTGCCGCCCCATAACCCTCGGGAAAGGACTCGGGCAGGCGCAATGTCCCGAGCAGCCGGTCCCAGATCAGCGTCTGCCCGCCGAAGTTCCGGTCAAACGCGGCATGTTCGGCGGCATGATGCCAATGATGAAAATGCGGCGAAGCAACCAGCCACTCCAGCGGCCCCAGCCGCAGCCGCGTGTTCGCGTGCAGCAGATGGGAATGAACGAAATAGATCAGCGCATGCAGCGCGATCACGTCTGTTGAAAATCCCAACGCGAACAGTGGCAGCAGCGACAACGAGCTGCTGGCCAGCTGGTCGACAGGATGCACCCGGTGCGCTGCCAGCCAGTCCAGATCTTCGATCGAATGGTGAATGGCGTGGAACCGCCACAGTAAGGGCACGCTGTGGAACAACCGATGGTGCACATAAAAGCCAAGATCCGCGATCAGGATCGCGATCGGCAGCTGAACCCAGATCGGCAGGCCACCCACCTGTGCCTGAAGCGCATCGGGAACCGTGCGGTCGATCACCGTCAGCGCCAGCGCCAGCAGGCCCAGGAACAGAAAACGGATCAGAAGCCCGTTGACCAGCAGATAGACGCTGTCCGTCACCCAGTGGCGGCGAAAGATTCCCTGTTCCGGCCGGTTCGGCAGCAGCCGTTCCAGCGGAACGAAAATCAGCAGCAAGACGAGAATTTGCCGCCAGTCCATATGAAGCAACCCAGCCCTTTTTCTTTTGTTCTTGTGGGTTGGTTAACATCCTTCAACCAACACGGCAATATCAATCGACATCGACCGCCGGGGTGGTCACGGCCGAAACGTGAAGGATTGTAGCAGGGCCGGAGTTCCCGGAACGGGCCCGCCTCAGCTTTCGCCCGCGATTGCCGCCAGCTGCTTTCGCACGCCCGCCAGCCATTCGCGCAGGGTCTTGATCCAGCCCTGCAGCTTCTTCAGCAGGTCGCCCGATGTCAGCGTCGCGCCGCGCAGGTCGGCCACGGCGACATAGCGATCCAGCTGCTCCAGCAGGCTGTCCAGCAATTCCGCCTGCCGCGATGTGGCCCACAGGGCGCTGTCCTCGAACCCGTTGTCGCGCAGGCCTTCCAGTGCAGAAAGGATATGCGCGGTCAGCCGTTGCAGCCGGGTCTGAACGCCATCCACATCCTCGTAAAGGCCATATTGCCCGGAAAGCCCCTGGAAGCTTTCAAGTTCGGTGCTGATCACCTTGTCCAGAACCCTGGAAAAACCCAGGAAATCGGCCGCCACCACTTCAAGCGCCCGAACGCCATCATTGCCCATGCACTGCCTCCATTCCGGCCGTGCCTAGCGCAAGATCGGTCAGGCGGAAACCGTGTCGGGCAGGATCCTCAGCACCACGATCCCTTCGCCGTCGATCTCGTAATAGATCACATGCTTGCGGAAGGGCAGGCTGCGCGTGCGTTCGTCGATCGCCGGTTCGGCGCGGCCGTTCATGGGAAAGCGCGCCAGCTGCTGCAGGGCTTCCTTCAGCCCCTCGCAATAGCTGCGCGCGGCATCCTCGCCGAAAAAACGGAATTCATGCGCGACCTGCGCGAAGATTTCGGACAGATCCTTTTCCGCCCGGATGGTGAGCTTCAGCACGTTCATGCCGCGCGCGGCTGCCGCTGCATCAGCGCACGGGCAAGAATCCCGTCGATGGAGGCATAGGAGGCCCCGCTCGCCCGGCCCTCGCGGATGGCTTCACGCATCCTGTCGCGGCCGGGGCGGGGCATTTCGGCCAGCAGCCGTTCCAGCAGCCCGTCGGGGGCTTCCATCGAAACGCCGGAGGCGCGGGCTTCCTGGATGGCCCTGCGGCGAAAGCGCTGCCGGTCCGTACGGATCCGGTCTTCGGCAACCAGCTGGGCGAGATAGGCGTTGAGGTTCACAGCCCGGCCATTATCGACCTGCTGCTCCGCCCATCCCATCAAATGCTCTGGCAGCGGCAAATTGCCCATGGTCCGAACCCCTTGCCACTCAATGTGAGCAAGCGAATCGCAAAGTCAACGGCGTCCCCCGCGCAATTAACCACATAATGCTGCATCGCCGCATGAACATCGGCGGCGGTAACCAATAATATCCGGAAATGCTTGAACTCGGGCGCGGATCGGGCCACGCGATCGGCATGAAGACCCTGCTGATGTCCGCCCTCCTGCTGGCCGCCGCGCCTGTCCTTTCCCAGCCGGTTCCTGCCCAGCCGGTGCAACCGCTCACGCTGGAACGGCTGTTCGCCAACCCGCCCCTGCTTGGAACACCGCCGCGCGCGCTGACCATCGCGCCGGATGGCCGCCACATCGCCTGGCTTCAGCCCCGCGCGGACGATCAGCTTCGCTACGACCTCTGGGTGGAGGATGTCGCTTCCGGCCGCCGCCGGATGGCGGTTGACAGCCTGGCCCTTTCCGCTGGGGCCGCGCAGCTTTCGGAAGCCGAACTGATGCGCCGGGAACGGGCGCGCCTCGCCTCTGTGCGGGGCATCGTGGACTATCATTGGTCCCCCGATGGGGAGACCCTGCTGGTGCCGCTGGATGGGGATATCTGGCTGGCGCCGCTGCAGGGCGCGCCCCGGCGACTGACCGAGACGGACGCGACGGAGATCGACGCGAAGCTGAGCCCCAAGGGCAGCCACGCCAGTTTCGTGCGGGATCAGAACCTGTTCGTGACGGCGCTTTCGACCGGCAGGGAACGGGCGCTGACGACGGGCGGCGGCGGGCTTGTCAGCTATGGCGTCGCGGAATTCGTGGCGCAGGAGGAAATGGGCCGGATGACGGGCCAATGGTGGGCGCCGGATGACCGCCGCATCGCCGTGGCCCGTGTGGATGAAACCCCGGTGAAGGTTGCCGTGCGGGCCGCCATCGGATCCAGCGGAACCCAGGTGACCGAACAGCGATATCCCTTCGCCGGAACGCCCAACGCACTGGTTTCCTTGGAAATCCACAGCATTTCGGGCGATGCGCCGGTGCAGGTGGATCTGGGCCCGGACCGCGACATCTATCTGGCCCGCGTCAACTGGCTGAACCCGGATCAGCTGATCGTCCAGCGCCAGTCCCGCGATCAGAAGCGGCTGGATCTGCTGCTGGTGGAGGCCGCAACCGGCAAATCCCGTGTGTTGCTGACGGAAACCGCCGACACCTGGATCAACCTGCACGACAGCCTGAAGCCGCTGGCGGATGGCCGGCGCTTCCTGTGGGCGTCGGAACGGTCCGGCTTTCGCCACCTGTATCTGTGGGACGGCGCGAAGCTGAACGCTGTTACGGCCGGGGACTGGCCGGTGGACGAACTGCTGGCGGTGGATGAGGCGGCCGGCACCATCCTGTTCACAGGCTTCCGCGAGACGCCGATGGAAAAGGCGCTGTATCGCATCCGCCTGTCCGGCGGTGCGGTGGAACGGCTGACGGCGCCGGGCGGCTGGACGGAAAGCGTGGCGGACCGGACAGGCTCGACGCTGCTGCTGACCGGCTCCACCCCGACGCAGCCGTCCACCGTGGTCCTTGCCACCACTGCGGGCGGGCCGCTGGATATCCGCCGGCAGGTGAGCCCGGCCGATTTTCCCTATGCCGCCAACCTTCCGGCCCATGCCGCGCCGCGCTTCGGCACGCTGAAGGCCGCTGACGGCAAGACGGACCTCCATTATGCGCTGACGATGCCGCCCGGCCTGAAGCCCGGCGCGCGCGCGCCCGTGTTCTTCGAAATCTATGCCGGCCCCGGCGTGCGGCGCGTGCGCCATGCCTTCGGCACGATGCTGCACCAGTATCTGCTGCAGCAGGGCTGGGCGGTGTTCCAGGTGGAAGGGCGGGGTACGCCCGATCGCGGCACCGCCTTCGAGGCGCCGATCCATCTGCGGCTGGGTTTCCCGGAAGTGGACGACCAGATGGCGGCGCTGGGCTGGCTGAAGGCGCAGCCGGGGATCGATCCCGGCCGGGTGGCGATCTATGGCTGGTCCTATGGCGGTTACATGGTGCAGCGGTTGCTGACGAAGCACCCCGGTGCGTTTGCGGCGGGGGTTTCAGGCGCCCCGGTGACGGACTGGCGGCTGTATGACACCCACTATACCGAACGCTATCTGGGCAATCCCGCCAGCGATCCGGCGCCCTATGTGGCCGGCGACGTGACAAGGGACGCAGCCGCGCTGTCGGACCCGCTGCTGATTATCCACGGCCTTGCCGACGACAATGTGGTGTTCGACCATTCCGCCCGCGTGATGGCCGCCTATCAGAAGGCGGGCCGGCCGTTCGAAACCATGGTCTATCCCGGCCAGACCCACGCGATCCGCGATCCGGCCCTGCAACAGCATCTGTGGCGGACGATCCTGGCCTTCCTGGACCGCACGGTGAAGGCGAAGGGCCGCTGACGGCCCTTCGCTTCGCCCGGAGGCCCGGGTATCAGGCGCCGTGCGCCTTCAGCGCTTCCACCAGCTTCGCTTCCTGTTCGTTCGACAGCGAGGTGTTCAGCACGCGCGGGTTCCAGGGCTGGATCGCGTCCACCACCTTGTCCATCGTGACTTCCCGCACCAGCACGAACAGCGCGGAGGAGTTGTTGAGGATGGTTTCCGACAGTTTCTTCACGAACTCGTCGTTCACGCCATAATCCATCAGGCTGCCGGAAAGCGCACCTGCGCCGGCCCCGGTCGCGGCGCCGATCGCCATGCCCGCCAGCGGGTTCAGGAACAGCAGGCCGACCAGCGTGCCCCAGAAGGCGCCGGAAAGCCCGCCCGAAGTCGCGCCAAGCGCGGTCAGGTTCAGCGCCTGCTTGATGTGCACCTTGCCCTCCGCGTCCCGCTCCACGACGACGGCGTCTTCCAGATCGATCAGATGTTCGGCCTTCAGCCCGCGAACCTTGTTCAGCACTTCGTCCGCGGCGGTGACGCCATCGAAACCGAGAACCACCAGTTGTCCCATATCGCATGCTCCTGTTCGGGGGGATTTTCGCTTCAAGACGAAGCCATGATTCCGATCCTTTGCCGCAATCCTGTT
This sequence comes from Sandaracinobacter sp. T42, assembly GCF_059115405.1. Taxonomy (NCBI): domain Bacteria; kingdom Pseudomonadati; phylum Pseudomonadota; class Alphaproteobacteria; order Sphingomonadales; family Sphingosinicellaceae; genus Sandaracinobacter; species Sandaracinobacter sp. T42. The sequence continues at coordinate 2,443,276 of NZ_CM181101.1, read as the reverse complement.
GCGGAACCATGATATAGCGCAAGGCCAATTGCGGCCGGGGCGGCCAGAAGGACTGCAACAGAAGCAGAACCGAAGGAGCACCCGATGCTGTTGCATGTCGACATTCCGACCGAGACCGATCTTCGCACGCTTGCGGACGCAAGGAACCCTGCGAGCGTTTCGATCTTCCTGCCGACGACGCCGGTTGCCGGCGAGATTTCGGGCGACCGCATCGTGCTGAAGAATCTGGCGACCGAGGCGCTGGGCCAGCTGGAATCGGCCGGCCATTCCAAGAAAGCCCGCGACGCGATCGGGGACGCGCTGGCCGAGCTTGTGGAGGACGATGATTTCTGGCGGTTCCAGGCCCACAGCCTGGCGGTCTATGCGACGCCCGACAGCGTGCGCACCTTCCGCGTGCCGAATGCCCTGACGCCGGCCATCGATGTCGCGGATCGTTTCCACCTGAAGCCGCTGCTGCGCGCGGTGACCTTCGGGCAGGGGGCCTATGTGCTGGCGCTGTCGCTGGGCCATGTGCGCCTGCTGCAGCTGACGGCGGAGCAACCGGCGACCGAGGTGAAGCTGCACGATCTGCCGAAGAGCGCGACCGATGCGCTGGGCGTGGCCTCTCTGGGTGTGGGCACGGAAAGCCGCCGCAGCGACACGGCCGCGGGGCAGCGGGCGCGGCTGGTGCAGTTCTGCCGCATCGTGGACCGGGCGCTGCGGCCGTATCTGGCGGGCAAACATGTGCCCCTGTTCCTGGCCGCCGACACGGCGATCGGCGCCATCTATCGCAGCGTTTCGAGCTACCCGCACCTTGTCCCCTTCGGCATCGACAAGACCCCGGAATCGCTGAGCGACAGCGGAATTTCCGAGGAAGCGCGGCGGCTGCTGGACCGGCTGCATGCCGAAGAGGTGGCCGCGCTGAAGGCCGAGTTCGCGGATCGCAAGGGCAGTGGCCGGTCGACGGCCGACATCGACCAGGCCGCGCGTGCCGCCACGCAGGGTGCGGTGCAGACGCTGCTGGTGGACATCGACCGGTTGGTGCCGGGGTTCGTGGACGATGAAACCGGCGCGGTGACCTTCGCGGAGGCCAATGACGCTGCCGCCTATGGGGTGGTGGACGAGGTGGCGCGGCGGGCGCTGCAATCGGGCGCGCGGGTGATGGCGGTTCGCGCCGCCGACCTGCCGACCGACAGCCCGGTTGCGGCCATCCTTCGCTGGGCGGCCTGACGGCGTCGTTCGGGGCGGGGGCGGAAGGGCGCGGGCCGCAAGCGGCTTGCGCCTTTTCCGCTTCGCCCTACCATGGGCGGAAACAGCAAGAAGGCAGGGTGTGATGAACTGGCAGGTGAGGACGGTGCTGGCGGGTGTGCTGGCGGCCATCGGGCTTTATGTGACGTTCAATCCGGTTTCGATCACCACGCTGGTGGCCGGAATCATTCCCTGGCTGCTGGTGGGCGCGGGCGCGATCTATCTGCTGGGCGTGCTGCTGCGGAAGCGGGTGCGGCCGCTGACGATGATCCTGCCCGGGCTTGTGGGTGTGTTCCTGGTCTATGCCGGGCTGTCCCTGAAGTTCGGGGATCCGCGCGCCGTGGGTCCGGTGGGGCTGCCCTTCCTGTTCGCGCTGCTGCTGGTGGGCGGCGGGCTCGCCAAGCTGCTGAGCGTGCCGGGGTATCGCAAATCCCGCTATTTCCTTCTGCTGCTGGGATCGGGCGTGATTTCGGTGGTGCTGGGGCTGATCACCCTGTTCAACTGGGCGGACGTATCCGCCGGTTTCCTTGGCGTGGTGCTGGGGCTGGAACTGATCGCGGATGCCGCCTTCCTGACCGGCCTTGCCCTGCGCGAGCGGGACAAGGAGGAGGCCAGGGAGACGCTGGGGCTTTAAAGGTAGTTCGGCTTCCGCTTTTCCAAGAAGGCCTTCACCCCTTCGGCAAAATTCTCGTCGCGGGCGGTAAGCACCTGGTTCCTGTCTTCCATGGCGATCACGGCTTCGAGGCCGCCGGCATCGATCGAGTGGTTCAGCGCATCCTTGGTGAGGCGCAGGCCCAGCGGGCTGGCGTGGAGCATTTCCTCTGCCAGGGCGCGGCCATGGGCGGCCAGATCGGCGGGATCGACGACGGCGGAGGCGAGGCCCAGCTGCTGCGCGCGGTCAGGGGTGAAGAAGCGGCCCGTCAGCATATATTCGGAGGCGACCGACGAGCCGACCATGCGGGGCAGGAAATAGGACACCCCGATGTCGCAGGCGGACAGGCCGATGCGGATGAAGGCCGCGTTCATCTTCGCCGTGGGCGTGAGAATGCGGACATCGGAGGCGAGCGCGACGGCGAACCCCCCGCCCGAGGCCGGGCCGTTCACCAGCGCGATGATGGGCTGCGGGCAGCGGCGCATCGCGATCACGATTTCCGCGATCCGGCGCTGGCCGTCCAGGCCTTCCCCGGTGCTGCCCCCGCCGCCGGTGTTCCACGACTTGAGGTCGAGCCCGGCGCAGAAGGCGCGGCCCGCGCCGGTGAGGACCACGACGCGCACGTCGCGCCGCCAGTAGAGCCCGGTGAACAGGTCGCGCAGGCTGTTCACCAGCGCATTGTCCATCGCGTTCAGGCTTTCGGGCCGGTTCAGCGTGACGAACAGGATATCGCCTTCGCGGCGGGTGAGGACGGGGCCCTCTGTCAGGTCGGCGGTCATGCGGTGCAGTCTCCCTCTGATCCGGGAGGGATAGGCCCGACCGCGCGGCTTGAAACCCCGCGAAGGGGAGAGGCTGTCAGCTTTCGCCGGCGGCCAGCAGCACGGCCATCAGCCGTTCCATGCCAGCCTGATCCTCGGCCGTGAAGCGGTTGGGGGTGGGGCTGTCGAGATCGAGGACGCCGAAGATCCGCCCATCGCGCCGCAGCGGAACGACCAGTTCCGAGCGGGAGTCCGCATCGCAGGCGATGTGGCCGGGGAAGGCATGGACATCGGGCACCAGGATGGTCGTGCCGCGTTCCACGGCCGCGCCGCAGACGCCCTTGCCGGGCGCGATCCGGGCGCAGGCGGGCTTGCCCTGGAACGGGCCGACGACGAGATCGCCGGTTGCGGCTTCGACATAGTAGAAGCCCGCCCAGTTCAGATCGGGCACCTGATGGAAGATCAGCGCGGCGCAGTTGGCGGCGTTGGCGATTGCATCGGGTTCGCCCGCGATCAGGCCGGCGAGCTGGGCTTCCAGTTCGGCGTAGAAGGCGGGGCCAGACAGGGCGGCGAGATCGGTGGCCTGATACATGTTCCGGGCTTTGTTCGTGAAGGTGGGTGGAAGCCGTCCGTGTCGCCGGGCCTTTGACCATCCATCGGGAAGGATGGGCCCTGCCGACATGCAGACAGCTGAGGGAACAGGAATTGACGGGGCGATAACAGGGAATGGGGGGCGCGACAACGGGGCAGGGCGGCCAGGCGGCCGATCATCCGGTGGATCGCTGAGGGCTTTGGCGGCCGGGCGCCGGACGGCGCATCGCCAGCCGCTTCAGGGCCTCCGCCGCCAGCAGATAGATCGCCACCAGCGCGGCAATGGTCAGCACAATGGCCGGCGCCGGGGCCGAGAAGCCGGTGAGACGGGCGAGCGGCAGGAAGGGGAGGGCCAGTGCGACCAGCAGGCAGCCGAGCGCCGAGGCGACCAGCGCGGGATGCGGCCAGTCCCGCCAGAAGGGCCGGCTGGTGCGGATGATGAAGACAACCAGGATCTGTGTCGCCATCGATTCCATGAACCATGCCGCGCGGAACGTTTCGACATCGACATCGAACAGCATCAGCAGCGTTGCGAAGGTCGCGATGTCGAACAGCGAGGACAGCGGCCCCATCACCAGCGTGAAGCGCACGACGGCCGACATGTCCCAGGCTTCCGGCCGTTCGATGTCGCGCGGGTCGGCGCGATCCAGCGGAATGCCCGCCTGCGAGATGTCGTAAAGGATGTTGTTCAGCAGCACCTGAACGGCGGTGAGCGGCAGGAAGGGCAGGACCAGCGAGGCCAGCGCCATGGTGAGCATGTTGCCGAAGTTGGAACTGGTGCCCATCCGGATGTATTTCATCACGTTGGCGTAGGTGCGCCGGCCCTCCATGGCGCCATCGGCCAGCACGTTCAGATCCGGCGCGAGCAGGATCATGTCGGCGGCTTCGCGGGCGACATCGGTGGCGCTGTCAACCGAAAGGCCGACATCGGCGGCCCGGATCGCGGGCGCGTCATTGATGCCGTCGCCGAGGAAGCCGACGGTGTGTCCGCGCGCCTTCAGCGCCTTGACGATGCGCAGCTTCTGATCGGGCGTGATGCGTGCGAACAGATCGACGTCCTCGACGCGCGCGGCCAGGGCGTCGTCGGACAGGGCGGCGATGTCCTCGCCCGTCAGCAGGGTCCCGGCCGGCAGATCAAGCGCCCGGGCCACATGCGCAACCACCAGCCCGGCATCGCCTGAAATCACCTTGATGCGGATGCCGCCGGCTTCCAGCCGGGCGATGGCACCGCGGGCGCTTTCCTTGGGCGGATCGACGAACACGCACAGGCCGGCGAAAACCAGACCGGCGTCGTCGTCGGTGTCGATGCGGGTGCGTCCGGCGGCTTCCTTCCAGGCCACCGCCAGCATGCGCAGCCCCTGCCCGGCAAGGTCGTCATGCCGGGCACGGATGCCGGCTTTCAGCCTGTCGTCCATCGCCACCACGCCGGCCGGGGTTTCCGCGCGATCGCACAGCGCCAGCACGGTTTCCGGCGCGCCCTTGACGATTTCCACCCGCTCGCCGGCCTGCTCGGCCAGCACCGAGACGCGCCGCCGCTCGAAATCGAAGGGGCGCTCATCAAGTTTGCGCCAGCCATCGAGCACCTGGCCTGACTGATGCGCCAGCAGGGCTTCGTCCAGCGGGCTCTTCAGCCCGGTCTCGAACCGGGCGTTGACGGCGGCGAGGAGCGCCACCCTGTCGCTGTCGGCGCCGTCGATGCCGGGATGGCCTGTCATGCGGATGTGCGCTTCCGTCAGCGTGCCGGTCTTGTCGGTGCACAGAATGTCCATCTGGCCCAGATCGTGGATGGCCGACAGCCGCTTCACCACCACCTTCCTGCCGGCCATGCGGCGCGCGCCCTGCGCCAGCGCCACCGTCACCACCATCGGCAGCAGTTCAGGTGTCAGCCCCACGGCAAGCGCCATCGCAAACAGGAAGGAGTCCAGCGGCGGGCGGCCCAGCGCCAGATGCGCCAGCAGCACGAACAGCACCAGGAACACGACCAGCCGCATGATCAGCAGGCCCAGCCTGTGAAGGCCGCGTTCAAAGGCGGTGGGCGGCTCGGCATCGGCCAGCGAGCGGGCGATGCCGCCGAAAAGCGTGCGGCCGCCCGTCGTCACCACCAGCATCCGGATGTTGCCGCCGATCACCGGGCTGCCCTGGAGGACGAGGTTGGGCGCGTCCGCCATATCCGCATCGGGCGACGGATCCGGCCGCTTGGCAACCGGATAGGGCTCTCCTGTCAGGGCGGCCTGATTCACCTGGGCCGCCGTCGCGGAAAGCACGATTCCATCGGCGGGCACCAGATCCCCGGCCGCCAGATCCACGATGTCGCCCGGCACGATCCCGTCCACCGGAAGCTCGGCCGGGCTGCCGTCGCGCAGAACGACGGCTTTCAGCGCGATCGCGCGTTTCAGCGCTTCGGCCGTGGCCTGCGCGCGGCTTTCCTGCACCATGTCCAGGATGTTCGAGAGCAGCACCATCGACACGATGATGGTGAAGCTGACCATGTCGCCGGTGGCCCCCGCCACGGCCGAGGCCGCCAGCAGGATTGCAACCAGCGGGTTCGCGAGGCGTCGGCCAAGGTCGGCCAGCAGGCGCCGGCGCCTGCGCCCGTCGATCCGGTTCGGGCCGAAGGCCGCGAGCCGCCTTGCCGCTTCGCCGCCGGCAAGCCCGGAGTCGCCGGCATCGAGGGCCGCCATCACGTCGGCGGCCGCCAACCGCCAGTATGTGTCCGGCAAAGGCGTCATGCCGGATACGCTCCTCCCGGCCGGTTCCCTGACGAGCGGGCCTGCTTCAGATCGGGATGCAGGCTATCATGGCTTCCCCGCAATGCGGGAGCAGGATGTTTGCGGCCAGGGCAGGGTTTTTTTCAGGTCTGCGCATCCCCGTAGCTGTCAAGCACGCGCCGCATGGCGGCGATGGCTTCGCGGCGGGCTTCGGCATCCTTGATGCGGCCAAGGCGCTGTTTCAGGCTGGCCGCCAGGTCGGCATAGTCATTCTGCCAGTCGCGCATCATCGTTTTGCGCAGATCCGGCCGGCCGGTGCGGAGCCGCCGGGCCGGCGCGCCGGGTTGCAGCTCATATTGCTCCCCGATTTCGGGCACGATGACGCTGGGCGCCAGATGCCCGGCTTCTGCCAGCCTGGCGAGCGCGAGGGCCGATTCCTCTTCGCCATGATCGAGGAACAGGCTGCCGCGGATGGGTCCGCGTTCGCGGATCCATTCCAGCAGTTCGCCCTGATCGGCATGTGCGGAATAGCTGTCGATGCTGTGTATGTGGGCGCGCACCGCCACATCCTGCCCCGAAATGCGCACCCGCTGCGCGCCTTCCTGGATCACCCGGCCCAGGGATCCGGCGGCCTGGAATCCCACGAACAGGATGGTGGAATCCCGGCGCGGCAGGTTGTGCAGCAGATGGTGGCGGATGCGCCCGGCCTCGCACATGCCGGATGCCGCGATGATGATTGCACCCGACATGCGGTTCAGCCGCATCGATTCCGTCGCTTCGTGCACATAATGGATCGAAGGGTGGGCAAATATATCGCGCCCGCCGGTATCCTGCAGCCCGCGCACATATTTCCGGAACACGCCGGTGGCGCGGTTGGCCAGCGGTGAATCCACGAACACCATCGCCCCGCCGATGCGGCCACTGCTGGAAAGGGTCGCGATGTCCAGCAGCAGTTCCTGGGTGCGCTCCAGCGCGAAGGCCGGGATCACCAGATTGCCGCCCCGCTTCAGCGTCGTTTCGATCTCGGCCCGCAGCAGTTCGCGGCGGTCTTCCATCGAAACCCGGTTGCGCGCCCGGTCTCCGTAGGTGGATTCGCAGATCACATGGTCGAAGCCGGCGTCGCCTTCGGGCTGGGGCAGGAAGGCCTTGTTTTCCGGCCCGATGTCGGCGGAATAGATCAGGCGCACGCCGCCGCCTTCCAGTTCGATCGAGGCGGCGCCCAGAATGTGCCCGGCGTTCCGCAGCCGTGCGCGCAGGCCTTCGGCCGGGGCGAACCAGTCGTCCAGGGCCACCGGGCTGGCCAGCCGCCAGGCGGTCAGCGCATCTTCCTCGGTATAGAGCGGCTCGAACGGCTCATCGCCCGCGCGGTCGCGGCGGCGGTTGCGCCGCTCGGCCTCGTCCTCCTGGATGCGTCCGGCGTCGGCCAGCATGAACTTCAGAAGGTCTGCGGTTTCGGATGTGCACCAGATCGGCCCGGCATAGCCCTGCGCGGCCAGCTTGGGCAGCAGGCCGCAATGATCGATATGGGCATGGCTGAGGATGACGGCGTCCAGCTTCGCCAGATCGACGGGCAGGAGCTCGTGGTTCAGCGCCTCCACGCTTCGTGTGCCCTGGAACAGCCCGCAATCCAGCAGGATGCGCCGGCCGCCGGCCACCACTTCCAGGCAGGAGCCGGTGACGGTGCGCGCCGCGCCATGGAAACAGATCGTCATCGCCATGATGGGCTCTCCTTGCGTGGGGGATCAACTTTCCCGGGGTTTCATCTCGTCTGCGGGTTCATCTGGGGCGTACCCGATCGCCGTCACCGACCATGCTGCCGGGGTTCAGCACCACCATCTGGCCTTCGGACAGGCCGTCGAGGACTTCGCCATGTTCATCGTTGATATGGCCGATCGTCACGGCCTGCCGCCGCGCCCGGCCTGCTTCGATCACCAGCACCTGCCAGCCGCCGTCCGGCGCGCGGAACAGCGCGCCGATCGGCACGCGCAGCGCATCTGCCGCCTGCCACAGCACCACGGTGGCTTCCAGCTGATAGCCATGGCCCAGGCGTGCGGCCTGTCCGGCCGCGTCGGGCGTGAAGCCGACGATCAGGTTGACGCGCTGTTCCTCGATGCCCAGCGCGGATACCTTCAGCCGGCCCAGCGGCTCGATGCGTTTCACCGTGCCGGTCAGCGGGGCATCGCCGCCCCACTGGCTGAACGTCACCCGCGCGCCCGGCTGCACCTGCACCGCATCGCGCGAGAGCAGATCAACCACCACCTCGATGTCGGCCGGGTTTCCGATCGTCATCAGTTCCGTTCCTTCCGGCACGATGGCGTCGGCCTGCCGCAGTATCGACAGGACGGTGCCGCCGACCGGGGCGCGCACCGGCACTTCGGCGCGGCCCGCAGCGCCGGTCGGATCGGCGAGCTGCGCGTGAAGCCGCTCGATCTCGGCACGGCCCTGGGCCAGTGCGGCGTTGGCGGTGGTAACCCGGGTGCGCGCCGCTTCCAGCTGGGCGCGGGCCATGAAGCCGCGCTTCGCCAGATCCTCGGCCCGGGCCAGATCGCGCCGGGCCTGGGCCAGCGTTGCCGCCATCCCGCCAGTGCTGGCCCGGGCCGCCGCCAGTGCTGCCGCCGTCTCGCGCTGGCTGGTGGGATCAAGCGGGGCCGATGGCGGGCCGTGCATGTGGGTTATCAGCTGGCCGCGCCTGACGGCGTCGCCGGGTTCCAGCGTGATCGGCTCCACCAGGCCTGTGATCGGGGCCGACACCACATGCAGGCTGCGCACGCGGGTGACGGCGTCATCGGTGATGCCAACCATCATCGGCCCGCGGCTTACAGACATGGCATCCACCAGCAGCGGCTGGGGCCAGAAGGCGAACAGAAGGCCCCCGACCAGCGCGGCCAGCAGCAGCAGCGCCCAGCGCCAGCGTTTCAGGAAACCGAGCCTCATTCCCGTGCCTTCAAGGTGCGGACCATATCGAGATTCCGAACGCGGCGGGCGACGGTCGCGGCCGTGGCTGTCGCGGCCAGCAGCACGATCAGCACCGACCAGCCATAGCTGGCGCGCGCGGGCGAGAAGGGCAGCCGGAACAGATCCGAACTGAACATCGCCGTCATCAGCTGGGCCAGGCCATAGCCGATCAGGCAGGCCAGCGGCACGGCCAGCAGCACCAGCAGCGCCAGCTCCCCCAGCAGCACCAGCACCACTTCGCCGCGGAAATAGCCAAGCACCCGCAGCGTTGCCAGCTCATGCGCCCGTTCGGAATGGAGGATACGGGCGCTGTTGTACACCACGCCCACCACGATGGCGCCGGCAAAGCCCACATAGAAGCCGATCATCGTCAGCAGGTTTTCATCGATCATCGCTTCGAACCTTTCCAGCGCCGCGGCCTTTTCCGTTACGCCCAGCACCTGGGGCATGGCCTTCAGCCGGATCAGGATGGAATCGCGGGCGGCCGGATCGATGCGCAGCAGAACGGCACCCACCGGCGCGTCGTCGCGCGCGAGGGCCGCAAGCGTGGATTCGGTCGCATAGACGCGCTTGCCGATCTGTTCATCGACGATGCTGACGACAGGCAGGCTGGTGACGGTGCGGCGGCCGCCCAGCAGATGCACCTCGATGCGCTGGCCCGGCGCCACGTCCAGCTTGTCGGCCAGCTGCCGGCTGAGCATCAGGCCGCGCTCGGGAATGGCGATGATCCGGCCATTGCTGTCGATCCGCAGGCTCAGCCGGGTGTCGGGGCGCGCGCTTTCGATCTGGGTGCGTTCGGTGCGGGGGCCATTGACCAGCCGGACGGGAAGGCCGCGCACCGGTTCGGCCCGCAACACGCCGGGCATGCGGGCCAGTGCGAACAGCACATCCTGGCCGCGCGGGTCCACGAAGGTCACGGTCAGATCCTGTCGCTGGGCGCGGAAGAAATAGCTGTCGATCATCGTCCGGCTGGAATCGATGAACTGGAGGGTGGCGAACAGCAGGCCGCCGGCCATCGCCACGCCCAGCACCGTGACGGCGGACCGGCCGGGCCAGCGCGCGATGTGGCGCACGATCATGTGGCCGATGGCGGAAAAGCCCAGATAGCGGGACAGCCGCTCCACCGCCCCGGCGCGATAGACCGTCGGCGCCGGGGGCGACATCGCGGCCGCCGGTGTCAGCCGGACCGCCGTGCGGACGCTGGCCATGGCGCCCACGGCCGCTGTCGCCAGCGACAGGCCGGCGGCTGCCAGGATGAGTTGCGGCGAGATCCGGTAATCGAGGAAGGGGAAATGGTAATAGTCGCTGTAAACCCGCGCGAGAGCCCGGCCCATCCAGATTCCGGCAACGGCGCCCATCAGGCTGGCCAGGCCGGCGATTGCAGCGGCGAATTTCAGATAATGCGCCCCGACCGACCAGTTCGAATAGCCCAGCGCCTTGATCAGCCCGATCTGGCCGGATTCGGTGCGGACCATGCGACCCATCACGACGGTGACCAGGAACACTGCCACCACCACGAATACCGGCGGGATCACGCGGGTGATGGCCGCAAGTTGCTGCAGTTCATTTTCGATGAAGGCATGGCTCAGGTGATCGGCACGGGCATAGGCGCCGGTTCCGCCATAGGGAACCAGCATGGTGTCGATGGCGCGGATCACGTCAGCCTCACGCGCGCCGGGATCGAGCGTGACGGCCAGGCTGTTGATGGCATCCTTGCGGTCCGTGGCGGCTTCCAGCGCCTTGCGCCCCATCCAGAACACCCCGAAGCGCGCGTCATCGGGCAGGAGATCTCCGGGGCCCAGGGCATAGACGAAATCGGGCGCCATGCCGATGCCGACCACCAGCAAGGAGAGGCGGCGGCCATGAACGATCGCCGTCAGCCGGGTTCCGGGCCCGAAGCCGTTGGCCCGGGCGAAGGCTTCGTCGGCCACCACCTCGTCGTGCCGGTCGGCCTGGGGCATCCGGCCCACCCGCAGCGTGACCTGATTGAGCTGGTTTTGTCCGCTTTCGTCCAGCGAATTGAGGAGCGCCCTGACGGGCACCACGCTGCCGGGGAAATCCAGTGTCGCATAGGTCTGGATTCCGCCCTGCGCGCGCCGGACGCCGGGAATGGCGGCGATGCGGTCCACCACGGTTCGCGGCGCGCGCACGGCCTGTGCGAACAGGTCTGCGAAATGGTTGCGGGCATAATAGGCGTCGCGCGTTTCGCTGAGGGACCGGTGCAGGCCCAGCGACATGATCAGGGTGGCGGTGGCGGCGGCCAGCACCAGCGCGATCGCCAGCACCTGCCCGCGCAGGCGCGACAGGTCGCGCAGCAGCTTGGTATCCAGCGCCCTCACCAGCTGATTTCCGCTGGCGCCACGGTGCGTTCATTCCGTGTTTCGCGGGCAATGAGGCCGTCGCGGAAATGGATGACGCGATGCGCCATCTGGGCGATGGCGACATTGTGGGTGATGATGGCGACGGTGGCATGCAGTTGCCGGTTGGCGTCGGCCAGCGCTTCCAGCACGCGGATTCCGGTTGCGCTGTCGAGCGCACCGGTTGGTTCGTCGCACAGCAGCACCTTGGGTTGCTTTGCGATGGCGCGGGCAACGGCAACCCGTTGCTGTTCCCCGCCTGACAGCTGGCCCGGATAATTGTGCCGGCGGTCAGCCAGGCCGACCCGCTCCAGCGCTTCGCCGGCGTCCATCGGCCGTTCGGCAATGTCGGTGACAAGGCGCACATTCTCTTCGGCGGTGAGGCTGGGGATGAGATTGTAGAACTGGAAGATGAAGCCGACATTGGCGCGGCGGAACCGGGTGAGGCCGGTGTCGTCCAGCGCGGTCAGCTCCTCGTCCCCGAACCACAGCCGGCCGCTGGTGGGCCGGTCCAGCCCGCCGAGGATGTTGAGCAAGGTGGATTTGCCGCTGCCCGACGGGCCGAGCAGCACCAGCATCTCGCCCGCGGGAATCGCGAGATCCACGCCGCGCAGGGCGTGCACATCGGCCATGCCGGTGCGATACAGTTTTCCAAGCCCGGTTGCGGCAAAACTGCCGGGTGCCGCGCCCGATGCGCCGGAGACGGTTGCGCCTTGCTGCACCGATGCCTGCCACGCCCTCCTGCCGGGCAGTATCCTGCGCCCGGTGGCTGTCGGCAAGTCACGATGTCGGCATTCATCCCGCCGTCGCAGACGGACGTTGGCTTGCCCGGGGCAGTGGTGCATGATCCGGCCTGCCCTTCGGGAGATGCGCCTGCCCATGTTCACCATCCGTCTGGTCGCAATCGATACCCATCCGGAAAACATGGCCTTTCTGCCGCGCACCGGCAGCAGCTATGGCGCCGAACAGTTCCAGGCGCTCCGGAAGATCGAGATCTGCGGAAAGGGGGCCAGCATCCTTGCCACGCTGGCGATCCTGGATGACGAACATCTGCTGCAGCCCGGCGAGATCGGGCTGGGGGAACAGGCGTTCCGCAGGCTTGGCCTGGCAGCCGGCACGGAAGTCAGCATCGCCCAGGCCCGCCCGCCTTCCAGCCTGGACGCCGTGCGCCGCAAGATCGGCGGCGCCGTGCTGGACGCGCCCGAGATCGACGCCATCGTGCACGACATCGCCCGCCACCGCTATGCCCCGATGGAGATCGCCGCCTTCCTTGTCGCCTGCGCCGGTTCGATGTCGCGCAGCGAAACGCTGGCGCTGACGCGGGCCATGGCCGATGCGGGCGAGCGGCTGCACTGGTCGAAGCCGCTGGTGGTGGACAAGCACTGCATCGGTGGAATCCCCGGCAACCGCACATCGATGATCGTGGTGCCGATCGCCGCCGCGCACGGCCTGATCATTCCCAAGACCAGTTCCCGGGCCATCACTTCGCCATCGGGCACGGCCGATACGATGGAGGTGCTCGCCAATGTGGACATCACGGCTGACCGCATCCAGGCCATCGTGGAGCGCGAGGGCGCAGTGCTGGCCTGGGGGGGGCGGGTGAACCTGTCCCCGGCAGATGATATCCTGATCAGCGTGGAGCGCCCGCTGGGCATCGACACCGCCGAGCAGATGGTTGCGTCCATCCTGTCGAAGAAGCTGGCGGCCGGCGCGACCCATCTTGTCATCGACATGCCGGTCGGGCCGACCGCGAAGGTGCGCAACGAGGCCGATGCCGTGCGGTTGCGCAAGCTGTTCGAATTTGTCGCCGGCCAGCTGGGCATCGTGGTGGATGTGGTGCTTACCGATGGCAGCCAGCCGGTGGGGCGCGGAATCGGCCCGGTGCTGGAGGCGCGCGATGTGATGCAGGTGCTGCGCTGCGATCCCGATGCCCCGGCCGATCTGCGCGAACGGGCGCTGATGCTGGCCGGGCGGGTGCTGGAGCTTGATCCGGCAATGCCCGGCGGCGCCGGCGCCGCGCGGGCCGCCGAACTGCTTGCCTCGGGCGCGGCGCTCGACGTGATGCACCGGCTGATGCGCGCGCAGGGCGCGCCGCCGGAGGCCGCCGTTCCGGGCGCACTGGTTCACGATGTCGCGGCGCCGGCCGGCGGGCGGGTGATGGCCATCGATTGCCACCGCATCGCCCGCATCGCGCGGGTGGCAGGGGCCCCGATGGACAAGGGCGCGGGCATCGATCTGTTCTGCAAGGTCGGTGCAGAAGTGGTCAGGGGGCAGCCGCTGTACCGCATCCATGCCGTGTCGCAGGCCGGCCTTTCCTATGCCTGCGAACTGGCGGCCGAAGCCAGTGGCTACGCGATGGCGGCATGACGGCGACGCTGCACGCCTTTGCCGACGATTCCGCCCCGGCCGGGCGGCTGGCGACGGCCCTGGGCATCACCACAAGACCGATCGCCAGCCGCCGCTTCCCCGATGGGGAGCGGCTCGTCACCGCTGCCGAAACCACGCCGGTGGCGCTGCTCTATCGAACGCTGGCCGATCCCGATGCCCGGCTGGTCGAACTGCTGCTGGCCGCCGATGCGCTGCGCCGCCGCGGGGCGCAGCGCCTTGTGCTGGTGGCGCCCTATCTGCCCTACATGCGGCAGGACATCGCGTTCAACCCTGGCGAGGCCGTATCCCAGGCGGTGATCGGCAGCCTGCTGGCCGTGACCTTCGATGCGGTGGTGACGGTCGATCCGCATCTGCACCGCACGCCCGATCTGGCCGCCGTGCTGCCCGGCTGCAGGGCCGTCGCGGTTTCGGCGGCGGGCAGCATCGCCGGCGCGCTGAAGGGGCATTTGCCGGCCGATACCGTGCTGGTGGGCCCGGATGCCGAATCCCGGCCCTGGGTGGCGGCGCTGGCCGCGCCGCTGGGGCTGGAGCATCTTGTGGCCGAAAAGCAGCGCCGGGGTGACCGGGCCGTGGCCATCACCATCCCTGATTCCGCGCGCGCGGCCGGGCGGCCGGTGCTGCTGGTGGACGACATGCTGTCAAGCGGCGGCACGCTGATCGCCTGCGCCGGGCAATTGCGCGAAGCCGGGGCGCGGCTGGCGGGCGCGGCGGTTGCGCACTGCCTTGCCGGGCCCGAGGATCTGGCCCGGCTGGCGGCCGCCGGGATCGCGCCGCTGCTGGCCTGCGACAGCGTGCCCGGCCCGGCAGCGACGATCCCGCTGGCCCCCGCGCTGGCTGCCGCCATTCGCAGGCATGGCCTGGCCTGAGGCGGATATCGGCTGAGCGCGACAGGGGGCCGGCCCTGTGCGCCGCCGGTCGCGCTCAGCCGATGTCCGCCAGAAGGAAGGAGGCCGCAACGCCCAGCATGAGGATGGCGAACAGCCGCCGCACCAGGCGCGTGCGCGACTGGTCAGACAGCCACGCATGTGCCCGGCTGCCCGCAAGCACGATTGCGATGTGGATGAGGGTGGCGATCCCGGCGCTGATCACGGCCAGCAGCAGGGCGTTGCCCAGGCTGAGGGCCCCGCCATCGAGAAACTGCGGCGCGACGACCACGAAGAAGACATAGGCCTTTGGATTGAGCAGGTTGATGAAGGCGCCTGTCAGGAAGGCGCGCCGGGCGGTGCTGTCGGGCGGGGGCGCGGCACCGTCCAGCCCCGCGCCGCGCCAGGCTTCGATGGCCAGCCATGTCATCATCAGCGCGCCGGCCAGCCGAAGCGCCGTCCACAGATGCGGGGCCGCCTGCAGCAGGGCCGCCAGCCCGAGCGCGGCGAGCGCGCCGTTGGCCAGCAGGCCGAGCGCGACGCCGGCGACGGCGGCAAACCCCGCGCGCCGCCCTTCGGTGGCGGCCAGCCCGGCCAGCCATGCCATGTTGGGCCCCGGTGTCAGCTCGATCAGAAGAACGGCAAGCGCAAAGCCGACGATGTCCAAAACGCGATCCTGCCTTCAAGCTGCCGTTGCCGCCGGGGTGTGCCGGACTGGAGGGCCCAACCCTACCGCCCGCCGGCCGGCATCGCCAGTGGCCGAATGCGGCTTCAGAGCAGAAGTGAATTGGGCGGCAGGCCCACCATGGCGCGACCGTGGAGTTCCGTTGCCAGATCAAGATCGTAGACCACATGGCTCTGCATCACCTGCACGTCGCGGAGCAGGCGCTGCATGGGGTTTTCGAGCGCATGGACACTGGAGCCGACCGCTTCGCAGCAGGTGCGCACGGCCTCGGCGCATTGCTGCACGGCGACCGCGATTTCCGCTCTCAGCCGGATTCGTTCCCTTGTCTGTTCCGGTTCATCGATGTCGCCGATGCGGAGATTTTCCCTTGCGGCATGGCGGATCGTGCGCTCGGCGGATCTTGCAAGCAGATCCGCCCTTGCGAGGCGCATCTGCGCTGCGGGTTTTTCAACCGTCGCGCTGGTCATCCCGAGCTTCACATGCCCCTTCAGCCGTTCTGCGCAGAGGCGGATCGCCTCTTGTGCGGCTGCAAGCGCGGGGATGGATGCGGTGACGCACAGGTTGGGCAGCATCGGCGAGCCGTAGAGCCCGGGTCCGTGGACCGTCCGGCCGTTTCCACGGCCCGAACGCACGGGCTGGACGGCGAACTGATAGCCCTGCGGCACGAACACATCGTCGACGACGATGTCGTTGCTTCCGGTCGCCGCCATGCCGGCCATGTGCCATGTGTCGAGAACGGTCGCCTGGTCGGCGGGAAGCAGCATCATCCTGACGATGGGCGGGGCGTTTTCCTGAGGTTCCAGCGCATTCAGCAGCAGCCAGTCCGCGTGCATGACCACCGTGCCCCATTTCCACCGCCCCTTCAGGCGATAGCCGCCATCGACCGGCGTCGCCGTTCCCGGCGGCGACGCGCAGCTTGGGGCGATCACATAGGGGGTCTTGCCCCACACTTCGGCCTGGGTTTCCTCAGGCAGTTGCGCGATCAGCCAGTTATGTTCGGCGGCGAAGCAGGCGGTCCAGCCTGTTGACGGGCAGGCCCGCGCGATTTCCAGCGTGGCGCTGATATAGGTGTCCGGGTCGAACTGAAGGCCGCCGAATCGCCTGGGCACGTAGATGTAGAAATAGCCGCTTCGGCGGAGCGCGTTCCAGACATCGTCATCGGGCTTCCGGGCCTGTTCCGCCGCTGCCGCCCGACTCGCCACGAGTGGCTTCAGCGCGCGCATGCGCTCGATCAGGATTTCGGGCGTTATCGACTGAAGCTCCTGTGGTGTCAGGAAATCATCGCCGGCCGGTATGTGGCGGTCTGCCAGTCGTTCGCTCATCATGATCTCCCTCAATCCCTTCGCGATTCATAGATTGGCATACCGTAATGTCAACTAGGTTGACTAAATGAAGTGAGACTGGCTAGATTTCTGCATGCGAGACGAACCGCCTCCTCCGGAAATAGCCGGCGCGCTTCGCGCCGCCCTGCGGTCGCTGCTGCGTCCGGTGGCGGTGGTAACGGCGGAGGAGAGGGGAGTTCGGCATGCCATGGCCGCCACCGCCTTCTGCGAGGTCAGCATGGCGCCGCCATCGATGCTTGTGTGCATCAACCGCGCAAACGCGACGTTCACGGCCGTTGCCAATGGCGGCGATATCGGGCTGAATCTTCTGTCCGAAGATCAGGAATCCGTATCGCGGACCTGCGGGGGCGCAGCCGCGCAGGACGCGAAGTTCGACGAAGGGCGGTGGCTGTTCCAGGCCGGAAAGCCGCCGCTGCTTGCCGACAGCTGTGCGGCCATGGTTCTGCGGCCCGGCCACATCGTCGACCAGGGCACGCATGCCGTCGTGATCGGTGAAGTTGTCGAGATCGTGCACAGGCCGCGGCTGACGCCCCTTGCCTTCCACGATGGCGGCTATGTGTTTCCATTTGCGGCCATGGCGCTGAACCTGGTTGCGCGATCCCGGGAACTGGGCGAAGCGGTCGGGATGAAAGACGGCTTCCTGATGATGGATCTGATGCGTGCCTTCTACTGGTTTGACGAAGGCCTGCAATCAGCCCTGAAGGCGCGGGGCTGGCAGAGCATGTCCCGGTCTCAGTCAATCACGCTGGCGAATATCGCACTGGGGATCCGCCGACCGGCGGATATTGCGCGCAATCTGGGCATTTCCCGACAGGCTGTCAGCAACATGCTGCAGGACATGGTCCGTGAGGGTCTGATTACGATCGAACCCGATCCCTCGGATCGGCGGGCGTCCGTCGTGAATTTCAGCGAATCCTCGTCCCGGTTGCGGGCCGACGCGCTGGAGATTCTGGGCCAGCTGGAAGCCACGGTTGCGAAGCGGATCGGCGCCGGGCCCATGAAATCGCTTCGCGAATCCCTTGGCAAGGATTGGGGCGCCGCCTCTTTCCCTGATCGGGGCTGAGGACGGCCGGGGGTGAAAAGCCCCGGTTGACGCCCCCTGCAAAGCGCCGCATCTTGTCAACTAGATTGACAAGGGGGGACTGAATGAGAATTTCCAACGCGCTGGTTCGGACTGCCCGCGTCGCGCCGGGGCGGGTGGCCGTGATCGAAGGCGACCGGTCGTACACATGGGCCCGGATGCGTGCGCGTGTGGCGCGGCTGGCTGCGCTGCTGGCGGCTGCCGGGGCCGGCCCCGGCAGCCGCGTGGCGGTACTGGCCCAGAACGGCATTTCCTATTTCGAGGCGTGGTTCGCGGTGTCCTGGGCGGGGGCCGTCATCGTGCCCCTGAACACGCGGCTGGCGCCTGCCGAGCTGGATTTCCAGCTGCGCGATGCCGGCGTGTCGCTTTTGCTGCATGATCCTGTCTTTGCGGACCGGGCCCGGCATTTGCTGGCCGGCGGGGCCGTCGGCAGCGTGCTGGCGCTGGCGTCACCCGAAACCGAAGCCCGGCTGGCCGACGGCGCGGAATTGCCGGAGTTCGCGGGCGATCAGGGGCTGGCCGGCATCTTCTATACCGGGGGCACCACGGGACTTCCGAAGGGCGTGATGCTGAGCCATGCCAATCTGACGGCCATGGCGATGAACCTGCTGGTGCACATGGATTTCGCGCCAGGCGATGTCCTGTTCCATGCGGCCCCCATGTTTCACCTGGCCGATATCGGCACCCTGTTCGGAACCATGGCGGCCGGAACACATGTGTTCCGCGCCGAGTTCGACAGCGCGACCATGCTGGCCGATTTCGAGCGCCACGGGGTGACCCATTGCTTCACGGTGCCGGTAATGATCGAGCGGCTGACGCGTGAGGCGGCGGCGCGCGGGCTTGGAACCGGCAGCCTGCGCTATCTGGGCTATGGCGGCTCTCCGATGGCGGCGGCTTCCCTTGAAAGGGCGCGCGCGCAGTTCCCGGGTGTGCACTTCATCCAGGGCTATGGGCAGACGGAGTTTCCCGCCGCCACCTTTCTTTCGCCGGCGGATCATGCCCCCGGCGCCGATCCCGCGCTGCTGAGATCGTGCGGGCGCCCGTGCGTGGGCTATGACATCCGCATCCTCGATCCGGCGGGGCGGGAATGCCCGCCGGGTGTCGTCGGGGAGATCGTTGGCCGGGGCGACAATGTGATGCTTGGCTATCTTGGGCGGCCAGATGAAACCGCCGAAGTGCTGCGCGACGGCTGGCTGCACACGCGCGACGCCGGCTACAGGAACGAGGACGGCTACATCTTCATCACCGACCGGCTGAAGGACATGATCGTATCGGGGGCGGAGAATGTCTATTCGATCGAGGTCGAGAATGCCCTGTCCTATCATCCGGATGTTCTGGAATGTGCCGTGATCGGCCTGCCCGACCCTGACTGGGGGGAACGGGTTCATGCCATCATCGTCGCGGTGGATGGGGCGGCGCCGACGCCCGAGGCGCTGACCGCCTTCTGCCGGGACAGGATCGCCGGCTACAAGATCCCCAAGAGTTACGAATTCCGGGATGCGCCGCTTCCGCGATCGGCGGCGGGCAAGGTGCTGAAGCGTGAACTTCGCCCGGAACCCGCCGGGGCCATTCAGGCGGGCGCCTGATCAAGGCCGTAGCCCGGCATTTTAGGGAGTGAATGGCCATGAAGAAGGCACCTCCACCGGATTTTGACCTGACCGATCCCGCAAGCTTTCGTCTGGGCCACCCGTTTGCGGCCTATGATCGGATGCGGGCGACCCAGCCGGTCTGTCGGAATCCGGTCGATGACGGTTCGCATCCTCTCTGGCTGCTGACGCGCCATGCGGATGTCGAGGCGGTGGCGCGCGACAATGTCAACTTCACCTCTGCGCAGGGGTTCCGGATCCAGGAGCGGGGCAGCGGCATCGCCCTGCTGAAGCCGCATATCCGCGAAGCCGTCGCCAGCACCCTGCTGACCATGGACCCGCCCCGGCATGGCGATGTCCGTCGGCCGATGCAGGCGCACTTCCTGCCGTCGGCGTTGCGGCGGCTGGAAGCGCAGGTCGATGGTTTCGTGCGGACCATGGTCGCGGACCTTCCGGCCGGGGGCGAGATCGAATTCGTGACCGCCGTTGCGTCGGAAGTTCCGATCCGCACCCTCTGCCTGCTGCTGGGGATTCCGGAAGCAGACCGGCCCCGCGTGTTCGACTGGACCAATCGCCTGGTCGGAACGTCGGATCCGGAATATGGGGCGGGGCGCGAACAATCGAACGCGGTGTTCGAAGAAGTGTTCGATTATGGTGCCCGGCTTCTGGAGAGACGGCGGGAGGCGCCGGGCGATGATCTGCTGAGCACTGTCTTGCAGCTTTTTCCCGACGACACGCCGCAGTCGCAGACAATGCTGAACGGCATGTTCACACTGCTGCTTGCTGCCGGGAACGAGACAACGCGCAATTCGCTAACAGGGAGCATCGTGGCGCTGAGCCGCTTTCCCGATCAGCGGCGGATGCTGGCGGACAATCCCGACCTGATTGAGCAGGCCGTGCCCGAATTGCTTCGATTCGTGACGCCGGTGATCCAGATGATGCGCGTGGCGAAGGCGGAGGTGACAGTCGGCGGCCAGCGGATCGGGGCAGGGGACCGCGTGGCCCTGCTTTACGGTGCGGCCAACCGGGATCCTGACGTTTTCACCGATCCGCACCGGCTGGATGTCGGCCGCCACAACGCAGCCCGTCATCTGTCGTTCGGAATCGGCATCCACCACTGTCTGGGCGCGCGAATTGCCGGCATGCAGCTCGGCGCGATGCTGCGCGCGCTGCTGTTGCGCTTTCCCGGGCTGGAAGCGATCGGAGAGCCTGACTATCTGCAGAGCAATTTCGTGTGCGGAATCAAGAGGCTTGCGGTTATGACCGGATCGGGGCGAGTCATGGGCTGACATGTGATCAAGCGGGCCTCATGGGATGTCCGCAGAAGACGCCGCCCAGCTCCGGATCGCTGCCGCCGCCAGGATCCGGGTATGTCTTGGCCTGCGTGAGCCGGAAAGGGAGGATGGGCGTGGTTGAAACCGAGTTTCTTCTGGTCTCGCTGATGGAAGGCTTCGAGTGGTTCGACGAGAGCCTGCAGCGGAGCCTGAAGGCGCACGGATTGCCGCAACTGTCCCGGACGGAATCCATGATCATGACCCATGTGCAGATGAACATCATCCGACCGGCCGACATCGCGCGGAGTTTGCGGCTGACGCGGCAGGCCGTGCACCAGACGATCAACTCCCTTGTTGCGCGCGGCATCTTCGAACTGCGGCCCGATGCTGAAGATGGCCGCATCCGGACGGTTCATCTCACCGAAAAGGGGCGGGCTATGCGCAAGGATGCCAATCGCATCGTGCGGGAGGTGACCGAAGTGCTCGCCTACCGCATCGGCCAGCAACAGGTGGACGCGCTGCGCAGCGCCTTCCGCCATCCCTGGGGCGAGCCTGTCATGATCGGGCCCCGCACGGCTCAATAGCCGGGCTTGCCGATCCCCCTGTGCCGATTCGGTTCCGGTCTTCGGAAGGCCGCGCCCGGCGATCGGGTTCCCGGGGTTTTCCCGGGAAGAGTGGCTGATCCTTCCAGCGGATCGGGACTGACATGACAGGTGAACAGGCTTCACGCGATGCCGCAAGCCGCGTGACCGCAAATGACAAAAATCTGTTTATTATTAAATATTTATAATTTCAGGACTGCCATTCCGGCTGTCAATAATGTCAATCTGCTTTACATTATGGGTTGGACTGGCTAGGTTCGAACTGTCTGGAGGAGGCCAGCGAGGGAGGCTGGCCGCGACGGAGGGATCCGAAGATTGTGACCCGCGAAAAGCGGGCGGATCGTTCATGGGGAAGGGGAGAGAGCCTGTGGCTATGCTTGCTGAACGCGCCCGTCTTATAAGGGTGGGCCTGATTGCGTCCGTCGCCTCGTCGGCGCTTGCGGGGCCCGCGATGGCCGGGGCGGCGGACGCCGCCGCTGAGGTGGATAGCAATGTGATTGTCGTGACCGCCCAGAAGCGGGAACAGGATGTGCAGGATGTGCCCATCTCCATGACCGTGGCGAGCGGGCAGAAGCTGACGACCATGGGCATCCAGGATTTCAATCAGCTCGATCGCTTCGTGCCGAATTTCTATGTGCAGACGACGCCCGGGAACAACGCCTTCTATATTCGGGGCATTGGCTCGTCGCCCGGCAATCTCGCCTTCGAACAGACCGTGGGTCTGTTCGTGGACGGGGTTTATGGCGGCCATGCCCGGCAGTTCCAGGCGCCGTTTCTGGACGTGGCGCGGATCGAGGTGATGCGCGGGCCGCAGGGCGCACTCGTGGGAAAGAACACCAGTGCCGGGGCGATCAGTGTCATCAGTGCCCGACCCACCTTCGAGCTTCAGGCGGCGGCCGAGGGCAGCTACGAATTCGAACCCGGCGGCACCCGTCTTTACGGCATGGTCTCGGGCCCGATCAGCGAGGCCGTGGCGGTTCGTGTGGCCGCGCAATATGAAGACTATGACGGGTACATCGAAAACCTGATCCTCGGCGGCAAGGAAACCAAGCGCAAGACGCTGTTCGGGCGTGCCTCCATCCTTGTGGATTCCGGCGGGCCGGTGGATTTCCTGCTGAAGGTGGAGGGCGGGCATGTCGATCTGACCGGGACTGCGTCGGAACAGATCCTGACGCCGGATGATCCTGATCTGAAGCGATCGACGGGTGGCTTTCCGGGTTTTGTCGACAGGGACTTCGACAACACCAACAACCTGAACCTCACGGCAATCGCCAACCTCGAAATCGGCGAGCATGTGCTCACCTCGATATCGGGCTATTCATCCTATGATTTCGAGAAGCGGCTTGACGCGGATTTCGGGCCCGCGCCGGCTTTCGCATCGAGTTTTGCCGAGAAATTCAGCCAGATGTCTCAGGAGTTGCGGCTGGCTTCGCCTGAGACCGGAACCGTTGAGTATATTTTCGGCGGATATTTTCATGTGAACGACTATGATCTGCTGCAAACCACGCTGATCAAGTTCGGTCCGTTCAATGGGGAGTCGGACCGGGTCTTCCGGCAGGAAAATGTCGTCTGGTCCGGTTTCGGAAATGTCACATGGCACATGTCCGAAACCCTGCGGCTCATCGGCGGCCTGCGCTATACCTTTGATCGCAAGCGCGCCAACCAGACCCGGCACAAGACGGGTGTGGTTCTTCCGACCTGGCTTGCCACGCCATTGTCCGGTCAGCGCACGGAGCGGGAATGGGATCCGTCGGTCGCGGTGCAGTGGAATGCCACGCCCGAAGCGATGCTCTATGCCTCTTACGGGCAGGGGTCGAAAGCCGGCGGCTTTGTCGGCGCGCAGGCGACGACGACACCGGCTCAGTTTCAGGTGGAGTCCGAAAGTGCGGAGACCTTCGAAGTCGGTGCGAAGCTGGCGCTGCTAGACCGGCGGCTGAGGATCAACACGGCCCTGTTCCGCACGGACTTCCGCAATCTGCAGGTCAGTTCGTTCGATGCTGTGACGACCAGCTTCATCACGAGCAATGCGGGCAAGGCGCGCAGCCAGGGCTTCGAGGGCGATCTGAGCTTCGCCATCACAGAAGGCTTTCTGCTGACCGGCTCGCTCGCGTATCTCGATGCGAAGTTCCTGGATTTTCCCGGCGCCCAGTGCCCGTATGACAACCTCAGCTGCGTTCCGGCCGACAACAATGCGGCCGGCCGGCCCCTGCCGCGATCCCCCAAATGGAGCGGCACGCTGAGTGCCGATCTGACCTTGCCGGCAAGCGACAGCCTTGAATTCAACATCAATGCCGGCATGACATTCCGCAGTTTCGCCTATCTGGAAGAATCCTACGATCCCGCCGCCGGGCAGGACGGCCACGCGAAGTTCGATCTGCGCGCGGCCATCCGTTCGGCCGACGACCGGTGGGAACTGGCCTTCCTGGGGAAAAACCTAACCAACGAGATCACGGCTTCCCACGCCTTTGCGACGCCGTTGGCGGCCAACGTGATCTCGAAGTTCATTCAGCAACCCCGTTCGATCGCCGTCCAGGCGAAGTTCCGTTACTGACGTACGCGGGGGAACGCCGGATCGACCGGGGGGATTGTGCAAAGCCGACGTCTGGTCAGAATGGAATTTGAACGAGGAGAGGCAGGATGAGCCCATCAACCGAAGCGCGGCCGATCGGGGGCGTGCATCACGCGGCCTTCCGCTGTCGCGATGCGGAACAGACCATCTGGTTCTACCAGGATGTGCTTGGCCTGGTGGCCGACGGCGCCCTTGTACTGGACGAGGTGACGGGGACCGGCAAACAGGATCCCTACATGCACATCTTCTTCCGGATGAAGAACGGAGAATATATCGCGTTCTTCGACGCGCCGGGTTCCGCCGATCCCGACTGGTTTGCGCGCAAGGAAAGCTTCGACATGCACTTCGCGTTCGAAGTGGGTTCGGAAGCCGATCTGCTTGCCATGCAGGAACGGATCAATGCCCACGGAATCAGCGCGCTGGGGCCGGTCGATCACGGGATGGTTAAATCCATCTACATGTACGATCCAAACGGCATCCAGATCGAACTGACAGTCCGCACAGCGGATCATGACCGGATCTTCGCCGAGGAGCGCGCGCACCTGCCTGAACAGCTCGCCCGGTGGAGCGCGCGCACCCGCGAACAGAAAATCGCGAAATTCGGCGAAGCCGCCCTTCTTCAGCGGGGTCGATCGAAACCGCAGACAAAGGAGGCCTGACCATGGCGGTATCCTATGAGCGCATCCCCTACCTGATCGTGTTCGACGAGACGAGCAGCTTCAAGGACACCTATGGGGGGCAGATCGGAAAGGTGGCGATCGAGGCGCATCACCTGAAGCCCGAGACGCCGTCCGACAGCGTGGTGATCTTTTCCCACCCGATCGGCGGCGGCGCCTGGCTGCCGCTGGTTTCGACGCTGGCGCGGCAGGGCGTGCACACCATTTATTGCAACACCCGTTATCGCGGCAATGAAACCGCCCTGATCATGGAGCGGGCCGTGATGGATTTCGGCGCCTGCATCCGCGACGCGCGGGAACGGCTGGGCTACAAGCGCGTCTATCTGGGCGGCTGGTCCGGCGGGGGCGCGCAATCGCTGTTCTACCAGGCCGAGGCGCAGGATCCGCGCGTGACCCATACGCCCGCGGGTGACCCCTATGACCTGACGGCGGCGAAGTTCATTCCCGCGGACGGCGTTCTGCTGCTGGCCGCCCATTTGTCGCGCAACCTGACGCTGACGGAGTGGATGGATCCTTCGATCACCGATGAAAGCCGCCCGTTCGAGCGCGATGCGCGCCTGAACCTCTATGCCCCGGACGGCCCGAAGCCGCCTTATTCCGCGGATTTCGTGGCGACCTACCGCGCCGCGCAGATCGCGCGCAACCGGCGCATCACCGCCTGGGTGAAGGCCGAACTGGCGGCGCTGAAGGCGGCCGGGCTCGAGAACCACGAGCGTTGCTTCACCGTGCAGGGCACCATGGCCGACCCACGCTTCCTGGACGCGACGCTGGAGCCATCGGAGCGCAGGCCAAACTGGTGCATGCTGGGTGATCCGGCGGTGGTGAACGACGGCCCCGTGGGGCTGGCCCGCTTCACCACGCTGCGCAGCTGGCTGTCGCAATGGTCCTATGACGACAGCAATGCCGACGGGCTGAAATGCGCGGCCCGCATCAGCTGCCCCATGCTGGTGATCGAAAATGGGGCCGACGATGCCTGCACCCCCAGCCACGCAGCGCGGCTGATGCAGGCCGCCAGCCGGTGCAGCATCGACCATCATGTGATCCCGGGCGCCAACCATTATTATTTCGGGCAGCCGGAGCTCGTGAAACAGGCCGCGACGCTTGTGAAGGACTGGATCGCAAACAGGCCCTGAAGGGGCTGCGGCTGGATCGGCGCCAGCCGGAGGAGGGCAGATCATGCCAGATTTCAATCTGCTCGAGACATCGAGTTTCGAGTACGGCCATCCGCATGCCGCCTATGACGAACTGCGCGCCCGTGCGCCTGTGTATCGTCATCCCGGATCGTCGAAGCAGCCGCCCTTCTGGGTGCTGACGCGTTACGAAGACATTCGCGCAGTGTCCGTGGATGGGGCGCATTTCACCTCCACGGCCGGATTCCGGATCCCCACAGACAATCGTGGGGCGATGGATCCCGAGATCGGCCGCACGCTCAGCCGTTTCATGCTGGCGATGGACAATCCGGAACATGCCGCCTTTCGAAACCTTGTCTCCCAGGCCTTCCTGCCGTCTGCGATGGCCCGGATCGAGCCCCGGATCCGGGGCTCGATCGACGAACTGATCAGGAGCCTTTCAGGGCGTGGCGAAGTTGAGTTTGTCCGCGATGTCGGCGCGATCGTTCCGATCCGGACCGTCTGCGCGATCATGGGCGTTCCTGCCGAGGATGAATGGCGCGTGTTCGAATTCACCAACGCGGTGTTCGGCACGGATGACCCGGATCTTGCCCCGTCGCTGGAGGTGGCCAATGCGCGCTATCTGGCGATCTTTGAATATGCGTTGCATCTTCTGGCCGAGCGGCGGCGCGAACCAAGGGACGATCTTTTGACGGTGATCGCCAACGGCCAGGTCGATGGGCGCCCGCTCGACACGACGGAGCAGAAGAGCTTCTTCTCGAACATGATCGCCGCCGGGAACGAAACGACCCGAAGTTCCCTGGCGGGCGCGCTGTGGGCCCTGCATCTCTTTCCGGAAGAGCGGGCGAAACTGGTTTCGGATCCGTCGCTGATTCCCGGCGCGGTGAATGAACTGCTGCGCTGGTTCAGCCCTGTCTTCCAGATGGCGCGGACCGCGACATGTGATGTGGAAATCGGCGGGCAGCTGATCCGGAAGGGGGAGCGGGTGGCGATGCTGTACGGGGCCGGCAACCATGACCCCGCCATGTTCGAGGACCCGCATCGGCTGGACGTGGGGCGGGCCAACGCCGCACGCCACATCACATTCGGCTATGGCATCCATCATTGCTTGGGTTCCCGGCTGGCCGGCCTGCAGCTGCGCCTGATCCTGGAAGCCCTGCTGCGCCACTTCCCTGACTATGAGGTGCTCGCGGAGCCGGTCTATATCCGGTCCAATTTCGTGGGTGCGATGAAAGCCCTGCCGCTTCGCCTGGGCCAGCAAGGATAAGGATCAGGTCGCGGGAACTGGCGGTGGAATCGGTCTGCCGCGAACCGGTCTCTTCCCTGTTATTCCCTATTATAGCGTCGAAAACAGGGAAATTGCGCATTTTCGGAGCTTTGCACGGCCACAAATCTCCATCAAGTAGCTGATTTATCAAGACTTCATCTACCGCTACGGTCAAGCAGGAACAGG
Source organism: Sandaracinobacter sp. T42 (assembly GCF_059115405.1). Classification (NCBI taxonomy): domain Bacteria; kingdom Pseudomonadati; phylum Pseudomonadota; class Alphaproteobacteria; order Sphingomonadales; family Sphingosinicellaceae; genus Sandaracinobacter; species Sandaracinobacter sp. T42. Next base: position 2,416,377 of record NZ_CM181101.1, on the reverse strand, counting down.
GAATTTGATCGCGCGTAGCAGGGAATCTGTTCGGCAGTATCAGGGAACGCAGCCGTGAAGTTCAAGGGAAGCTGAAGGCCAGCGCGGCGCGGATGGACACCCCCAACCGCCGCCCGTTCGACTATTTCCTGTTCCCTCGGGTCGCCGTTTGAGTGCTGAAGTGCGCATGTCTGAAGACAATGGGCTCGTGCTCGATGCTTACCGATTTTTCGACCTGGGGGCGCTCTTTCGACTGGGCGAGCGGCCGCCGGTCACCAAGTGATCGCCTTCGATCCAAGCGGGCGGCTGCCAAAGAACCAGCTTTCCTGGTCTTGAGGGCGGTCAGACGCTTCGTTTAGCAGGATGGGCCAAGGTCCTAGGCACCAAGGTTGATGTGAATATGGGAGGACGAAGGCTGGGGATTACGACGGATGAACTCATCCTCAAAAAGATAGCCGCCGATGCCATGAAAGATGAAACGAAAGCAGCCAAACTTCTTTATGGCCTGTATGCACGCGCATGCGGTAGCCGACCCCAGCCCCGGAGCCAGGAAATCTCAATGACAAAGATTGACGAAAAGCTTGAACCTATCCTCGCCGAGGTGCTGCGCCGTAATGCCGGCGAAACCGAGTTTCACCAAGCCGTGATCGAGGTCCTGGAAAGTCTCGGGCGCGTGATCGCCAAGAAACCCTATTATGCCGACCATGCTCTTATAGAGCGACTATGCGAGCCTGAACGTCAGATCATTTTTCGCGTGCCATGGGTTGACGATGCCGGTCAGGTGCAGATCAATCGCGGCTTTCGCGTACAATTCAATTCTGCGCTTGGCCCCTTCAAGGGTGGCCTGCGGTTTCACCCTTCGGTGAACCTTGGCATCATCAAGTTTCTGGGTTTTGAACAGATCTTCAAAAATGCTCTTACAGGACTGCCGATTGGTGGTGGCAAGGGCGGCTCGGATTTCAATCCGCGTGGACGCTCCGACGGCGAGGTCATGCGCTTTTGCCAGTCATTCATGACTGAACTGCAACGACATCTGGGCGAATATACAGATGTCCCAGCCGGTGACATTGGCGTTGGCGGACGAGAGATCGGTTACCTCTTTGGCCAGTTCAAGCGCCTGACCAATCGGTACGAAGCCGGGGTCCTGACCGGCAAGGGGTTGGTCTATGGCGGCTCGCGTGCCCGGACTGAAGCCACGGGGTTTGGTGCCACCTATTTCGTCTCAAGCATGCTCGCCACCAGGGGCATGGATCTCGAAGGACGCAAATGTGTGGTGTCCGGGTCCGGCAATGTTGCGATCTACACGATCGAAAAGATCCGACAGTTCGGTGGCATCGTCATCGCCTGCTCGGACTCAAATGGTTACATTGTCGATGAAAACGGCATCGATCTCGACCTGCTAAAGGAGATCAAGGACGTTCGCCGCGAACGTATCGAGCAGTATGTCCGCATGAAAGGCAGCGGAACCCAATATATCGTTGGCGGTTCGATATGGGATGTGTCGTGCGATGTTGCCATGCCATCGGCCACGCAGAACGAGTTGACCGGCAAGGATGCGCTCGCACTGGTCAAGAATGGGGTGGTCGCTGTGGGCGAAGGGGCGAATATGCCCTGCACGCCCGATGCCGTCCGCGTCTTACAAAGCGCGGGAGTGCTGTTTGGCCCTGGCAAAGCGGCCAATGCTGGCGGAGTTGCGACTTCAGCCTTGGAAATGCAGCAAAATGCCTCGCGCGATAGCTGGAGCTTTGAGAAAACCGAGGAACGTCTCGCCGCCATCATGCGCAACATTCATGATACTTGTGCTGAAACCGCCGAGGAATACGGCGCCCCTGGCGACTATGTTTTGGGTGCCAATATCGCCGGGTTTGAGCGTGTGGCTGCTGCCATGACAGCTTTTGGAGTCATCTAAGTTTTGCATCGGCAGGGGAAATCCCGGCTTGGACCGATGGGCCCCAGGGCAGGTTGATACAATAGGGTTCGTCATCCCGTATGACGCGCCTCCCTGGTTTCCACCAGCACAATAGCACGTCTATCGAACAGTCGGGCGCCCTTGCGTGCTTGCATTCTGGCGTAAAGGACGCCCGCAAGCATTGACGCCGGCAGTCGACGAGCCGATGAGGGCCGCATGACGGTTGGCAATTACCATCGCGCCTTGCGCGCCGGCAGACTGATCGCGGGCATCTAGCCCCGGGCGCACTTGCGGCTGCTCGGGGTCAGGATATCCGCGCAGTGCTGCTTACTCGCTGCATTTTCCGTTACAGCCATGCTCCTTTCCGACAATTCGGCATCGGGGGGCGGAACCATACCATGTCCCATCACGATTCCAGGCAGGGCGCGACGCGCCCTGTCACCCGGCGCGTCCGGCCACCTGCCCATGTGACATCCACCGTCAGCCTTCCGCGCGCGCTGTCGAAGCTGGGACATTGTTCCCGAACCGAGGCATTGTCTCTGATCGAGGCCGGACGGGTGCTGGTGAATGACAAGCCTGCGCGTGGCGCCAGCCAGCGGGTCGACATGGCCCGGGAAGTGATTACTGTCGATGGCAGCAGGGTCATCGCGCAGGACAAGATCTACCTCGCGCTCAACAAGCCGCGCGGGGCCGTCACCACGCGGCGCGATCCGCAGCAGCGCGGCACGGTCTACGATTACCTTCCCGAAGGACTGCCGTTTCTTGCGCCAGTCGGCCGGCTCGACAAGGCGAGCGAGGGGCTGCTGTTTCTCACCAATGACACTCAGTGGGCCGAACGGTTGATGAACCCGGCTTCGGGCGTCCCGAAGACTTATCACGTCAAGATTGACCGCCTTGCGGACGCGGGTTTCGTCTCGGCCCTTGCCGAACCTGTCGAGCATGACGGCGAGCGCCTCAGCGCCGCATCTGTGAGGCTGCTGCGTACCTCCGGTCGGTCGAGTTGGATCGAGATCGTGCTGACCGAAGGGCGCAACCGGCAGGTTCGACGTATGGTGTCCGCCCGGGGCGCGAATGTCCTGCGGCTGGTGCGCGTTGCCATCGGCGGAGTGTCGCTCGGCGATCTAGCCAAGGGGGAAACCCGACCTCTGACCCCGAACGAGCGCGCAGGCCATGCAGAGTCTTCGCGGAACGGGCGGCCAAACATGCTTCGGCTTGACGATAATCAAGCGAAATTGGTCTGATCCGGATAGCCTTTGCCAACCCCGATTGCCGACGAATAATCGTGCAGACGGGAATGGAGGGCAAATGCCAGCGCCAGTCAAAATCACGCAGCTTGCAGTCGCCATCGGGAACCCGGCGGCCAGTTTTGCTGGTTGCGTCGGGGTAGGGCCGGCGCAGGGCAGGCGCTGGGCCGATGTGTTGCACGACTGGATCTGCCCCGCCTGCCGCAGCGGGAAGCGCGACTTCGACATGGTCGATAGGCCGTGATCGCCATGCTGCCCTTTGGGGATCGCCCGATCCTTGCTCTGGTTTACGGGGCAGGTGAAGCGCCTGACCCGCTGCTCGCGGCGCTGGCGGATCGGTGGCAGGGCGAGGGCCTGCGCCTTGCCGGGCTGGTGCAGCGAACGCCTGAGGAGCCGGCGGGAAGCCGGTGCAACATGGTCGTCGAGCTGCTGCCGGGCGGGAAACGCCTGCCGATTTCGGAAAATCGCGGTTCGGGTGCGCGCGGCTGCCGGCTGGACCAGGGCTTGCTGGTGGAGGCGCTGTCCGCCGCCGAGTCCTGCCTCGACACCGGGACCGACCTGCTGATTCTCAACCGGTTCGGCAAGGTCGAGGCGGACGGCGGCGGCGGGCGTGCGATGATCGCGCGCGCCGTCGAACTGGGTGTGCCGGTTCTTGTTGCGGTTCCCTGGCGCAATGTCGCGGCATTCAGGGCCTTTGCGGGGGACCTCGTGACGGAAGTCAGGCTGGGGGCCTTTGCCGCCGGTCTGCCCGAAGCCAACCGCGGCGATCTGGCTGATCGGGCAACGACGCTGCAACACGGGAGCAACGCATGATCGACACCCCCACACCATCCAAGCTGCCGGCCCGGGCGGGTGCGCTTGCGGCCTAACAACCGGCCATCTGGAAGGCCTATGCCGCCTTGGGGGAAGCCTGTGCCGCAGCCGGTCCACTCGATGTGACCCAGCAGCGTCTGGTAAAGCTTGCCCTTGCCTCGGCGTCGGGGCTTGAAGGGGCCGTGCATTCGCATACCCGGCGAGGCCTCGCTGAAGGGCTTGATCCGCGAATGCTGGAGCAGGTGGCGCTGCTGGCCGTGCCAAGCATTGGATTCGCCGCTGCAATGCGGGCGCTCTCGTGGATCGAGGATGTGACCCGGGCTTCGGGCAGTTGACCGGTCTAGGCGGCTTTGCCCTTGCGTCGTGGCTCTTGCGGCCAGCTGGCAATGTTCCGGTACGCTCGCCGCTCTCTCTTGCTGACTGAGGTTTTCGATGGACTTCTATCCTCCACTCCTTTTCGCTCACATTCTCGGCGCCACGATCTGGACGGGCGGGCATCTGGTCCTTGCGCTTTCGGTGCTGCCGGCCGCACTGAAGACCTGTGATGTCGCGGCGATCCGTGCCTTCGAGGACGCCTTCGAGCGCGTCGGACTGCCGGCGCTGGGGGTGCAGGTGGTGACCGGCCTGTGGCTGGCGGCGCGCGCTGCTCCGCCCGCGTTTTGGGCTGACCTTGACGACCCGCTCGGGCGGACGATCGGACTGAAGCTTGTCATACTCGGGTTCACGGCGATGCTGGCGGTTCATGCGCGCCTGTTCATCATCCCGAAGCTCGACACTGCTCACCTCCCGCAACTGGCCTGGCACATTCGGGGCGTGACCCTGTTGTCGGTACTTTTCGTGGCTGCTGGCGCCTCTATACGCTTCGGCGGGCTCTGACCGATCAGGCGGAGCTGCGCGCCGCGCCCAGTTCGGCCTCGAACTCGGCAAGCGGAGTGCCATGCTGATCCGCCGGCTTCTCGATCAGCGGATCGGGCTTGGCGAGCCGCCGCAGGTCCGCAAGAAGCGTCAGCCGCACTTCGGCACCGTTCACGTGCACACCATAGGGCTTCAGCGTGTGGAAGGCGCGGGAGAGATTCTCGGGCGCCATGCCTAGCAGCGAGGCAAGTACGCGTTTCTCATGCGGGAGCTGGAAAACCTCTGTCTCACCGCTTCGGAAGTGCAACTGAAGCAGGTAGTTGGCGAGGCGTTCCACACCGCTGCGCAGTTTCTGATTCTTGATGGTGCGGACAAGGCCCCGGTAACAGCCCGAAAGCTCGCGGGCGACGGCAACCGTGAAAGCCGCATCCTGCTCCATGCGGGCGCGGATCGCGGCCCCGGGGATCATCAATATGTCGGAGCGCTCCAGGACGCGCGCGCCCATCAGCGCTTGAGCGTCCAGAACAACCGCCGCCAGGATGAAGGAGGATACCGGCCGCAGGATCGAGAGCACGGTCTCCTTGTCGTTCCAGGTGCCGGACAGCTCCACCTGGCCCTCGAGCAGGACATACAGGAAATCGACGGGATCCCCCTCGATCAGAAGCTGTGTGTTTGCAGGGAACCGCTGCAGGAACGCAGAGCCGATGATGCTGGCGTAGCTCCGATCATCGAGGCTAGCAAAAATCGGCAGAGCACGAACCCGTTCCGAATCTCCGGGGCGCATAAAGGTCCCTTCAGTAACTGCAGGGCCCAATTTTCACTTTCGCTTGATGTAAGTCAAGTATCTGCACCTCTTTAGACAATTGCTTCGTTGACACGTGGCCGCTGTCTCCTTGTTTCGCTTGGCAACAGGGCATCCACTTGATGTCGATCAACTGGAATGGCTATCGGGGCGCTGAGCTTCCTCTGTGCTGCGGCGAGTGGCCGCAATACGTCACCCCAGAGGATTGCATGGCCACGCTGTCGCCCACCCCCATCACCGGCATAACCCCCGCCCGGGCCGCACCTGGCGCCCCAATCGCACTCGGGATGTCGACGGCAGCCTTCACCGTCTGCTTCGCGGCCTGGACCATCTTCTCGATCCTGGGTATCCAGATCCAGAAGGATCTCGGCCTCAACGAAACCCAATTCGGCCTGCTTATCGCAACGCCCATCCTCACCGGCTCGCTCATCCGGCTGGTGCTGGGCGTGTGGACCGACCAGTTGGGCGGCCGCAGGATGCAGGTGATCGTGATGCTGGCTGCGGCGCTGGCCACGTATCTAATGACTTACGCTTCAACCTATCCGCAATTCCTGGTTGCGGCGCTAGGCGTCGGCATTGCCGGTGGCGCCTTTGCCGTGGGCGTGACCTATGTTTCCAAATTCTTCCCGTCAGAACGTCAGGGGACCGCGCTCGGCATCTTCGGTGCGGGAAATGTGGGAGCCGCCGTCACCAAGTTTCTTGCACCGGCCGTGATGTTGGCGATGGGCTGGGAAGGAGTTGCGAAGATATGGGCCGCCGGCCTTGTGGTAATGGCGATCCTGTTCTTCGTGACCACCAAGGACGAGCCCGATCTTGCCGAACGTCGCGCCCGCGGTGCGCAACCCCGAAGCTTCTCCGAGCAGTTTGCCCCCTTGCGCAACGTCCAGGTGTGGCGGTTCTCGCTCTATTATTTCTTCGTGTTCGGCGCCTTCGTGGGCCTGTCGCTGTGGCTGCCACGCTACCTGATCGGGGCTTACGGATTCGACGTCAAGACGGCGGGCATGATCGCGGCTGCCTATTCGGTTCCGGCTTCGCTGTTCCGCATCTACGGCGGCCATCTTTCCGACAAGGTCGGTGCGCGAACGGTTATGTACTGGACATTCCTGGTCTCTATCGTCGCCACCTTCCTGCTCTCCTATCCGCCTACATCCTATGTCGTCGACGGCATCGACGGGCCGATCAGATTCCGGCTGGCGACGGGGCCGATGGCCTTCGTCGTCCTGATTTTCGTGCTGGGTTTCTTCATGAGCCTGGGGAAAGCCGCGGTCTACAAGCACATACCCATCTATTACCCGAAGGATGTCGGATCGGTTGGTGGCCTTGTCGGGATGATGGGCGGTCTTGGCGGCTTCATCCTTCCAGTTGCGTTCGGTGTGCTGAATGATCTGACCGGCATCTGGCAGAGTTGCTTCATGCTGCTGTTCCTGATCTCGTCAGGCGCCCTCATCTGGATGCACACGGCCGTTCGCCAGATGGAACGCGAAGCAAGCGGGGAGGCCCTGAGCAAGCTGCCCGAACTGCCCGAGATGCGCCCCATTCACACCGAGCGGGAGGAGGGCGCGTTAAAGGGCCATGTCATCACTGACTGGCGGCCGGAAGACCCGGCCTTCTGGGATACGACCGGCCGCACAATCGCCCGGCGCAACCTCTGGGTATCCATCCCTGCGCTGTTTCTGTCCTTCGCGGTCTGGATGGTCTGGTCAATGGTTGTCGCGAAGCTGCCGCTTGTCGGCTTCGATTATTCGACCAGTCAGCTCTTCTGGCTCGCTGCCCTGCCTGGTCTCTCGGGCGCGACACTGCGCATCTTCTACAGCTTCATGGTGCCCGTCTTCGGCGGTCGCCTCTGGTCGACGCTCACCACATGGTCTCTTCTGATCCCGGCGCTGGGCATCGGCTTTGCCGTGCAGAACCCCGAGACGCCTTTCAGCATTATGCTGGCGCTCGCCCTCCTGTGCGGGCTAGGCGGCGGCAACTTTGCTTCCTCCATGTCCAACATCGGCTTTTTCTTCCCCCAGCAAGAGAAGGGCCGGGCGCTGGCGCTAAATGCCGGTCTTGGTAACCTGGGCGTCTCGGCAATGCAGTTCCTGGTGCCGCTTGCAATCACGGCTGGAGTATTTGGTATCCTAGGCGGCGACCCGCGCCCGACCGCCGAAGGCGAAATGCTCTGGCTTCAGAATGCAGGCTTCATCTGGGTGCCCTTCATCGCCGTTTCCGCCTTTGCCTGCTGGTTCGGGATGAACGATCTTGCAAGCGCCAAGGCCAGCTTTGCCGAGCAGTCGGTGATCTTTACCCGCTTTCACAACTGGATCATGTGCTGGCTCTACACCGGCACTTTCGGCAGCTTCATCGGCTTCTCGGCGGCTTTCCCTCTACTGACGAAGCTTCTCTTCCCCGAGGTGAACGCGCTGAAGATCGCCTTCCTGGGGCCCCTGGTCGGCGCGCTCAGCCGTTCTTTCAGCGGCGGCATCTCGGATCGGCTGGGCGGTGCCCGGGTCACGATCTGGGTCTTCCTGCTGATGATGGCGGGGACGGCCGCCCTCATCTGGGTGCTCGGCCAACCCGGGGCGCCCTGGGCCTTCCCGGCCTTCTTCGGTCTGTTCCTCCTCCTGTTCTTCGCAAGTGGTGTCGGCAATGCCTCCACCTTCCAGATGATCCCCGGCATCATGCGTCACGAGATCTCGCGGCTGGAGCCGGGTCTTTCGGCCGACGCCAGCCGGGTGCAGGCCGAGAAGGAAAGTGCCGCTATCACCGGCTTCACCTCGGCGATTGCAGCCTATGGCGCCTTCTTCATTCCCAAGAGCTTCGGATTCTCGATCGACGCGACGGGCGGGGCGAGCGGCGCACTTTGGGGTTTTCTTGCCTTCTACGTCTCCTGCCTTGTCGTCACCTGGGTCTTCTACGCACGCCCGGGCGGGATGCTCCATAACGCCGAGCGCGGCGTCTCCCTGCAGCCGGCTGAATAAGGGCACTTCCCATGAGCCACGTCCTCGATCGCCTGACCTTCTTCCGCCGCAAGTCGGAGCCCTTTTCCGACGGGCACGGGCAGATGAACAATTATGACCGCAAATGGGAGGATGCCTATCGGCACCGCTGGCAGCACGACAAGATCGTGCGTTCGACACATGGTGTGAACTGTACCGGCTCGTGCAGCTGGAAAATCTATGTGAAGGGCGGGATCGTCACCTGGGAAACGCAGCAGACGGATTACCCTCGCACCCGCCCGGACCTGCCCAATCACGAGCCGCGTGGCTGTTCACGCGGAGCTTCCTATAGCTGGTATCTCTATTCCGCGAACCGGGTGAAATATCCGCTGATCCGAGCGCGGCTCCTGAAGCTGTGGCGCGACGCACGAGCCACCATGCTGCCGGTTGCGGCTTGGGCCTCGATCGTGAATGACGATGCCAAGCGCGCCTCCTGGGTGAAGCGGCGGGGCGGCGGGGGCTTCGTGCGAGTAGGCTGGGAGGAAGCGACCGAGATCGTCGCGGCCGCCAACGCCCACACGGTGAGGAAATGGGGGCCCGACCGGGTATTCGGCTTCTCGCCGATCCCGGCGATGTCGATGATCTCCTATGCGGCGGGCGCGCGCTATTTGCAGCTGCTCGGCGGCGTCTGCGGATCTTTCTACGACTGGTACTGCGATTTGCCGCCGGCGTCGCCGCAGACCTGGGGCGAACAGACCGACGTCCCGGAAAGCGCCGACTGGTATAACTCCGGCTTCATCGTCGTCTGGGGCTCGAACGTGCCGCAGACGCGCACGCCTGATGCGCACTTCTTCACTGAAGTGCGCTACAAGGGCACCAAGGCCGTGGTGATCAGCCCGGACTATTCCGAAGCCTCGAAATTCGCCGACCTGTGGATTTCGGTGAAGCAGGGCACCGATGCCGCGCTCGGCCTAGCCATGGGCCATGTGATCCTGAGCGAGTATCACCGCGACCGGCAGGTGCCTTATTTCCGCAATTATTGCCGACAGTATACCGACATGCCGCTGCTGGTGCGCCTGGTAGAAAGCGAGGGCCGGCTGATCCCCGAGCGGCTGCTGAGAGCTTCGGACTTCCCGGGCGGCCTTGGCGAGACCAACAACCCCGACTGGAAGACGGTGGGGATCGACGAGAAGACCGGCAAGCCGGTGGTGCCGCTGGGGTCGATCGGCTTCCGCTGGGGCGAACAGGCGAAATGGAATCTCGCCGAGAAGGACGCGGCAGGCGCCGAGCTGAAGCTCCGCCTTGGTCTGATGGGCGTGCACGACGATGTCGCCGAGGTGGACTTCCCCTATTTCGGCAACAGCGCCGCCAATGGCTTTTCCTCCACCGACCATCCGGACCGGCTGATGCGACGCATTCCGGCAAAGCGGATGATGCTGAAGGATGGCGAGGTGCTGGTCGCCTCCGTGTACGATCTGTTCCTCGCCAACTACGGTGTCGACCAGGGCTTGGGCGGCGAGCATATGCCGGCGAACTTTGACGACCCGGCGCCCTATTCACCGGCCTGGGCAGAAGAAATCACCAGCGTTCCCCGGGATCAGATCATCGCGACCGCGCGCGGATTTGCGACCAACGCGGAGAAAACCAACGGCAAGTCGATGATCATCATCGGGGCAGCGATGAACCATTGGTACCACATGGACATGAATTATCGTGGTGCCATCAACATGCTGGTGATGTGCGGCTGCGTCGGGCAATCGGGTGGCGGTTGGTCGCACTATGTGGGGCAGGAGAAGCTGCGCCCGCAGACCGGTTGGGCGCCGCTTGCGTTTGCACTGGACTGGGCGCGCCCGCCGCGCCAGCAGAACTCGACCAGCTTCTTCTATGCCCACTCGGACCAATGGCGCTACGAGACGCTGGATGTGTCGGAAATTCTCTCGCCCACCGAGCCGAAGGGGGGCTGGGAGCGAACTTTCCTTGACCTCAACGCCAAGGCCGAGCGCATGGGCTGGCTGCCGAGTGCGCCTGCCCTGAAGGTGAACCCGCTCGATCTGAGCAAGGCGGCCGAAGCGGTGGGCATGGACCCGAAGGACTATGCCATCCAGGAGATGGCGGCCAAGCGGGTGGAAATGAGCTGCATGGACCCGGACGCGCCTGAAAACTGGCCGCGCAACATGTTCGTCTGGCGGTCTAACCTGCTGGGCTCGTCGGGCAAGGGGCACGAATATTTCCTGAAGCACCTGCTCGGCACCTCGAACGGCGTGCTTGGCAAGGATCTGGGGCACACCGGGCGTCGCAAGCCTGTAGACGTGCGCTGGCACGACAGGGCGCCGGAAGGAAAGCTCGACCTGCTCGTCACCATCGACTTCCGCATGTCGACGACTGCGGTCTATTCCGACATCGTTCTGCCCACCGCCACCTGGTACGAGAAGAATGACCTCAACACGTCGGACATGCACCCATTCATCCACCCGCTGACAAGCGCGGTGGACCCGGCGTGGGAGTGCCGTTCCGACTGGGAGATCTTCAAGGGGATCGCTAAGGCCTTCTCGCGCGTGGCGCCCGAGGTGCTTGGCGTCGAGCGCGACCTGGTGCTGACCCCAATCCAGCACGACAGCCCGGCGGAAATGGCACAAGGCGCCGACATCAAGGATTGGTGGCACGGCGAATGCGACCTGATCCCCGGCCAGACGGCGCCTGCGATTTCGGTGGTGGAACGGGACTATCCGGCTCTTTACCAGCGATTCACTTCGCTTGGGCCGCTGATGACCAAGGTGGGCAATGGCGGCAAGGGCATGGCCTGGAATACCGAGCATGAGGTGGCCCTGCTGGGCCAGTTGAACGGGGTGGTCGCCGACGGCCCGACCAAGGGGCTGCCGCGGATCGAAACCGATATCGACGCCTGCGAGGCGGTGCTGATGCTGGCGCCGGAGACCAACGGCGAGGTGGCGGTGAAGGCCTGGGCCTCGCTCTCCAGGCAGACGGGGCTCGATCACACGCATCTGGCGCTGCCCAAGGAGGAGGAAAAGATCCGCTTTCGCGATATCGTCGCCCAGCCGCGCAAGATCATCTCCTCGCCGATCTGGTCCGGGCTCGAGAGCGAACATGTCTGCTACAACGCCGGCTACACCAACGTGCACGAGCTGATCCCGTGGCGTACCCTTTCGGGGCGGCAGCAACTCTACCAGGACCACCCATGGATGCGGGCGTTCGGGGAGAGTTTCTGCGTCTATCGCCCGCCGGTCGACTTGAAGACGACGGCGCCGCTGCAGGACAAATACGGCAATGGCAACGCCGAAATTGCGTTGAATTTCATCACCCCGCACCAGAAATGGGGCATCCACTCCACTTATACCGACAATCTGCTCATGCTGACGCTGAACCGAGGCGGCCCGGTCATCTGGATATCGGAAACCGACGCCCGCAAGATCGGTGTCGCCGACAACGATTGGGTGGAAGCGTTCAATTCCAACGGCGCCCTGACGGCGCGGGCCGTGGTGTCGCAGCGAATCCGCGAAGGCACGACCTTCATGTACCACGCGCAGGAAAAGACAGTGAATGTGCCGGGCTCTGAAATGACGGGTCAGCGTGGCGGCATCCACAATTCGGTTACCCGCACCGTGCTGAAGCCGACCCACATGATCGGTGGCTACGCCCAGTTGAGCTACGGCTTCAATTACTACGGCACCGTCGGCTCCAATCGCGACGAATTCGTGGTGATCCGCAAGATGAACAAGGTCGACTGGCTGGAACGTCCTGCCGCCCACGCCTCAACCCCTGCGCTGGAGGCAGCGAAATGAAAATCCGCGCTCAAATCGGCATGGTCCTGAATCTGGACAAGTGCATCGGCTGCCACACCTGCTCCGTCACCTGCAAGAATGTGTGGACCAATCGTGAGGGCGTTGAGTACGCCTGGTTCAACAATGTCGAGACCAAACCGGGCATCGGCTATCCCAAGGCGTGGGAGAACCAGAAAACCTGGAATGGCGGCTGGGTGAAGAAGGCGAGCGGCCGCATCGAACCCAAGCTGGGGGGCAAGTGGCGGATTCTGGCCAAGATCTTCGCCAACCCCGACCTTCCCGAGATCGACGACTATTACGAGCCGTTCGACTTTGACTATGCGCATCTGCAGACCGCGCCGGAATTGCAGGCCTTCCCGACCGCGCGCCCGCGTTCGGCCATCACCGGCGAGCGGATGGAGAAGATCGAATGGGGGCCGAACTGGGAGGAGATCCTGGGCGGCGAATTTGAGAAGCGCTCCAAGGATGTGAATTTCGAGGGCGTGCAGAAGGAGATTTACGGGCAGTACGAAAACAGCTTCATGATGTATCTGCCGAGGCTGTGCGAGCATTGCCTCAACCCGACCTGCGTTGCCGCCTGCCCGTCGAGCGCGATCTACAAGAGGGAGGAGGACGGCATCGTCCTCATCGACCAGGAGAAGTGCCGCGGCTGGCGCATGTGCGTTTCTGCCTGCCCCTACAAGAAAATCTACTACAACTGGTCGTCTGGCAAATCCGAGAAGTGCATCTTCTGCTATCCACGCATCGAGGAGGGACAGCCGACCGTCTGCTCGGAGACCTGCGTTGGGAGAATCCGCTACCTTGGCGTGGTGCTCTATGATGCCGACCGCATCGAGTGGGCGGCGTCTGGCCCCGAAGACGAGCTGTACGAACGGCAACTGGCGATCTTCCTGGATCCGCACGACCCGGCGGTGATCGCCCAGGCCCGGAAGGACGGGATCGCGGAGGCCTGGCTTGATGCCGCGCGCAAGAGTCCGGTGTACAAGATGGCGATTGACTGGCGCGTGGCGCTGCCGCTCCACCCGGAATACCGGACGCTGCCGATGGTATGGTATGTTCCGCCGCTGTCGCCGATCCAGTCGGCCGCCGCCAAGGGCGTGATCGCCGAGGATCGTGGCATGCCCGACGTGAAGAGCCTGAGGATTCCGGTGAAGTATCTGGCCAACCTGCTGACCGCGGGCGACGAGACCCCTGTTGTGTCCGCGCTGGAACGGATGCTCGCGATGCGCGCCTACATGCGTGCCAAATCGATCGACGGCATGATCGACGAAGGAGTGGCCGCCCGCGTCGACATGACGCCGGCGGCGATCGAGGACATGTATCATGTGATGGCGATCGCCAATTACGAGGACCGCTTTGTGATCCCGACCGTGCATCGCGAGAAGGCGACCGATGCCTATCACCTGCGCGGCACCACCGGCTTCAGTTTCGGCAACCAGGCATCGGGCGGGCGTTCGGAAGTGGGGCTGTTCGGGCAGGTGAAGCGGCGTACGCCCAAGCCCATGATGCCGCAGGAGAATTGAGCATGGCGCGCACGTTCAAGGCACTGGGCCTTCTGCTCAGCTATCCGTCAGCGGAGGTGGCCGAGGTGGCGCCTGCGGCGGTCGAGGCCATCGCCGCCGAGGGGTTGCTGCCGGGCATGCTGGTTTCCCAGCTCGAGACGTTCGCCCGCGAACTGGCCAGCGAAGACCGCTTCGATCTCGAGGGCCGCTATCACCAGCTGTTCGACCGCTCGCGCTCGCTGTCGCTCAACCTGTTCGAGCATGTGCATGGCGAAAGCCGGGATCGCGGCCAGGCGATGGTGGAGCTTGTGGGGCTGTACGAGACACATGGCTATCTGCTCGATGCCCGCGAGCTGCCGGATTATCTGCCGCTGTTTCTGGAGTTCCTCTCCTCGCGTCCGCTGGACGAGGCGCGAGCCTTGTTGGGAGAGGCGGGCCATGTGGTGGCGGCACTGGCCGAGCGACTGAAGAAGCGGCGTTCGCCCTACCAGTGGCCGATGCTGGGGCTGGCGCATCTGGCTGTCGAGGCGAACCAGGCGGCGTTGCAGGCCTTGTTGGCGCAGGCTGAGGACGACCCCGACGATCTCGAGGAACTGGATCGCATCTGGGCGGAGGAGGCGGTTGCCTTCGGGCCCGGCTCGCGCGGGAGCCCGGACGGTTGTCCCCGTGCTGCAGCTCTCGTCGAGGGCATGACCGCCGACCCCATCAGCAAGGGAGCCTGACCCCATGTCTGCCGCCATCGGACACTCTGCCCTCGAACCTCTCACCCTGGATTTCTGGCTGAACCAGCTGATGTTCGGGGTGTTTCCCTATATCGCGCTGTCGGTGTTCATTGTCGGCTCGATCGTGCGCTTCGACAGGGAGCAATATAGCTGGCGAACCGGATCTTCTCAGTTGCTGCGGCGAAAGCAGCTGATGTGGGGGTCGAACCTGTTTCACCTTGGCATTCTGTTCCTGCTGTTGGGCCACACGGTCGGGCTGCTGACGCCGCATGCGCTCTACAGTCATGTCATTTCGGCCGAGAACAAGCAGATGCTAGCCATCGTCGCCGGCTCGATCGCGGGCTTCGTCTGCTTTGTCGGCCTGGTGCTTCTGATGCACCGGCGCTTTCTGGATCCACGCATCCGCCGCACCTCAACACACAGCGACAACGCCATCCTCATCGTTTTGTTCGTGCAGCTGCTTCTGGGCCTGATTACGGTGCCTTTCTCGCTGTCGCACGGGGATGCCGGCGTGATGCTCAGGCTATCGGCCTGGGCTCAGGGCATCCTCACCTTCCAGCCGGGTGTCGCGCAATATGTGAAGGGGCTGGACTGGCCCTACCAGGTGCACCTGCTGCTGGGGATGACGATTTTCCTCCTCTTCCCGTTCACCCGCCTCGTTCACATGCTGTCGGCACCCGTGTGGTATCTGAACCGCAAGGGCTGGCAGGTGGTGCGCACGGCGCGGCCCGACATGACCCCGCCTGCCGAGATCCCGACCAGCATCCCCACGGAGCAGTTCCGGTGAGCGGGCTGGCAGGCGCCGGCATCATCGCCGATGCGGGAAGCTGCGGGGGCTGTGGATCGGGCCCGCGACCGGCGGCGGTCCGCGGCAAATCCGCTCCGCCGGTGTTTGTGGACGGGGTGGAAATCCCCGAGGAGGCGATCGCCGCCGAGGCCCAGAACCATCCAGCCGAAAGCCCGGCCGAAGCCCGTGCGACCGCTGCAAGAGCACTGGTCATCCGACATCTGCTGCTGGATCGGGCCCGGCTCCTCGCCCTAGAGCCCGCGCCCGAAACCGATCCGCAGGGGCGCCGCGAGACCGACGAGGAAGCGCTGATCAGGCAGCTTTTTGAACGCGAGTTGACCCCCGAGGAACCCGACGAGGCAGCCTGCCTTCGCTATTGGCGGACGCATTCTCTTGCCTTCACCGCGCCTGCGCTGGTGGAGGCGAGCCATATCCTGTTCGAGGATGCGGTCGACCTGCCCTCTGCGCAGGCGCGGGCCGCTGCGGCGCTGGAGCGGATCGGTGCGAGCGAAGACAGATTTCGAGCGATTGCCAGGACGGAATCGGCCTGCCCCAGCGGTGCATCTGGTGGGTCGCTCGGGCAGCTCCGTCCGGGTGACCTGGCGCAAGAGTTGGAGGATGCGCTTGCCGATCTGGAGCCGGGGCAGATTGCGCCCGTGCCGGTACAGAGCCGTTTCGGCGCGCATTTGGTCAGGCTTGACCGGAGGGTGCCTGCGCGGCCGATCCCCTTCGAAGTGGTACACGAGCGCATCCGCGACCGGCTTCGTGCGCGCGCCTGGACCACGGCTGCCACGCGCTATGTGGCGGCACTCGGTCGTGGTGCACTGATCGAGGGCCTGACTCTCGAGGCGGCGGGATGACCGCTGCGCCGACCCTGGGTGAAATCCTCGCCGAGGCGCGCGGTAGGTCTGCCTTCTTCGCCGATTGGCTTCGGCGCCACGATCCGCCGCTTCACGCCCGCCTCGACGCCGCGCTTGAGCCCGGCGACACGCACATCGGGCGAATCCGGGAAGCCGTGGGCGGCTTCGCCCACGATGCGGGCCACGAGGATTGGGTCCGGTTGGTTTCGGCTGTGCGCGATGGCGACAGCCCCGGCCTCACGGCGCTTCGCCTGATGCTCGAATGGTCGCTGGCGGCGGAGGCCGGCGCATGAGCACGACGCCGCAACTTCTTATGGTGCACGATGTGGATCGGGCGCCGCCGGAACTGCTAGCGGACCCTTTAGCCTATCTGTTCGCCGAGCATTGGCGCCACCGTCAATACTGCCGCGCTCTGGGGGAAGCTGCAGCGCTCCCGGCCGGGCCGCCCGCGCTGCTCAGGCGGCTTGCAGACTTCCTTGGGGCGGACATGGTGCTGCACGTGCGCGATGAGGAGGAGGATCTGTTCCCGCTGTTGCGCCAGCGGGCAGAGCCGGAGGACGACATCGGACGCGTGCTCGGGGTCCTGAGCGCCGACCATGATGCCGACCGTGCGCTGGCGCGCGATGTCCGAACGCAGTTGATGGCGGCAGCGGAAACCGGAGCCGGGCCGGCTTCGTGGCCGGGGTTGGCGAACAAGATCGGACGCCTCGTGACACACAAGTTGCAGCATATCGCGCTGGAGAACGCCGTTGTGCTGCCGATCGCCCGATTGCGCTTCACGCCCGAGGATCAGCAGGCGATGTCCCGAACAATGACGACGCGCAGGGCGGAATGACCCCGGCAAGCGCTTCAACGCCGAGGCGCAACTCCGGCCGGACGCTTCATGAGCAGCATCGGGCCGTAGGTGGCTGCGAACAGCAGCATCCCGGCCGACCAGAATAGCCCCGCAATCGAGGCGCCCAGCGGATAGCCGAGGGGTGTGAAGGGCAGCACCAGCCGCAACATGGCGCCGACGAATATGCAGGCGTAGATGAGCACGGTCGCGCTATCGGCCTCCAGCGGCCTGCCACTGTGCCCGCGCGTGGCCCTGGTCATCACCGCCATGGTGAGCTGGCCGACGGCTCCGGCCGTCAACGCGTGCAGTGCACTGGCGCCGGCAAACAGGCCGGGCGCCAGGATGGTGCTTCCCAACAACAACAGGGCCACCGCGAGCCAGAGATAGGCGATGTGCAGGATCGTCACGAGCGGCTCGACCATTGTGCACCAGCCGCGCCAGCGCAGCAGCCGCGCCGTATGGGCGAGGCCGGCAAGGCCGAGCAGTACCCCGGTCGCCGACGCGAATGGAAAGGCTAGCCACCCCAGAAGTGCGATTCCGGTGACGGCCAGCACGGACTTGTCGAACCCGTCGAACGGCCGAGGCAGCGGTGCCATTCGCTCCTTCTTCATCCAGTTGGTGGTGAAGGAGGGGATGATGCGCCCGCCAATCAGCGCCATCAGTCCGATGAGCGCACAAAGCGCAAGCCGCTGGCCGAGCCCTTCGAGCCTGAGCCCCGATGCCTCGGAGTGCCAGAGGAGGTTGGCGAGCGTGAAGGCCGAGAGCAGCCCTGCGACCGGCAGGTTGCGCCAGTTGGCCCCGGACAGGATCTCCCGCCAGACGGAGGCCGCCAGCGCCAGCAGGAACAGTGCCTCGACCGCGCGGCCGGCAAGGCCTGGCTCGGGCAGCAGCATGGCGATGCGCCCGCCGAGCCACAACGCGAACAGCAGCGCCAGCGGCCGGCCCATTACCGGGGCGCGCCCGGTCCAGTTGGGGATCGCCGTCAGCATGAAGCCCGCAATCACGGCGCCGGTGAAGCCGAACAGCATCTCGTGGGCGTGCCAGCCCATTGAGTCCCCGCCCGGGCCGAACGACCCGCCGTGGGCGAAGGCCGCGAGCCAGAGCGGAACGGCAAGGCCTGCGAACAGCGCAGCAGACAGGAAGAAGGGGCGAAAGCCGAAACTGAAAAGCGCCGGCCCGGCATAAGCGCGCCGCCTGTCGCCCGCATTCCGGCTGCCGCTAGGAGTCGTCATCAGAAGGTCGCCTCGGCCTGCAACCAGAGCTTTATGGTGTCGGTCGCGAACCCGCGCGCCTTGTAGAGCACAGCCTTCGCCAGCAGCGAGACATGCTTGCCGACTGGAACCCCGATCTGCGCATCGAACTCACGGCCATACGGGCGATCATCGCGTGTACTGCGGAAATCATGCAGCACTGCCTTCAGGGCAAGCCCCTTGGGCAAGCCCGCAGTCTTCGGGGCGACCGTCACGTCGAGATAGAGGTCGCGAAGCCCGTCAGGCGGTGTCGTCAGGAACTTGTCGGCCCAGCCATTGAAGGCGTGGAGTGTTGCGAGCGGTGTCTGCACAGCGGTCTGCCGGTTGCCGTCAAGCCGCTCATAGCCGAGCTTCGCCGTCACCGCGCCGGTTGCGATCCCCGGTTCGAGGAGCAGGTAGCTGAGCGCGAAGTCCTGCGGGTTTGGCCCTCGGTCAGACTGGCGGGCAAGCTCGGCGGCATAGATGAAGGAGACATCGCCGAACTTCTGGCGGCCGGTCAGCCGCGCGCCGATCGTGGTCGACGAGGCGGCCGGCGCATCCGGAATGTCTAGGAGCCAGCCGTAGCTGACGATGGTCCCGATCGGCGCCACTTCGGCCGAGGCGCGCAGCAGGTGGATTTCGGTGTCGCGCCATATGCCCTGCGGCGAGCGCGGTCCGAACGGCCGGTTCACCCGCCAGGCAAAACCATAGCCGAGCGAAACTCCTTTGAGTGCAGTCACTTCACCGCGCGCGGCGTCGAGCGTCTGGTCATTCTGGCGCCAGCCGACCGAACCGATCCAGCGCTGGTTGTCAAGGTTGACCGCCTGTCGCCCTGCGCTGACCGTGCCTACCTCCTTGTCGCTCCAGCCGATGATCGCCTGGTTCAGGAGATGATCGGAAGGGTCGGGCACCACGGGAAACCGGGTCAAGCCATTCACCGTGTCGTTGAAGCGCTCTGGGCCTATGCGGGTGATGGCTTCCCCTTCGACCTGGGCGGTGAAGCCATTCCAGGGGCCGGCCTTCACCCCGGCCCGCATCCGCAAGGTCGAGGCAGTCGCGTCCCTTGGCAGGCCTTGCTGATCCACGAGTTCGAGCCGCCAGCGCAGGCTGGCATAGGGGTCGAGCGTCCCGGCCAAGGCGCTGCCTGCGGCAGAGAGCATCAGGAAGACCACAATCCAACGCATGGGAACTTGGTGGACGATTCCGCCAACGCTGGTCTTGACGTTGGTCAAGTGCGTGCTTGCAACTGCCCGGCTCTGCCCCTCCGGTTGAAATCAAAGGGGCAGGTCACCACGCGTCGCATAAGCCGGGTGATTCGTTTCGAGGTGCCGCAGGTCATGAAGATGCTCTCGGGTTCGAAATCGAAAGCCGCGAAGGTGCAGCTGGAAACCGTGCTGAACGGACTCAACTATTACAACATCGATGTCGGCACCTACCCGGCCCAAGAACAGGGGCTGGACGTTTTGTGGGAGGCGGATGCGATAGACGGTTGGAACGGGCCTTACATTCGCCGGCCGGAACAGCTAGTCGATCCATGGGGTCGGAAGCTCATCTATAAGGTTCCTGGCGAGCGTGGTGCGTTCGATCTCATTACCTATGGCGCGGACGGCAAAGAGGGTGGCGAAGGCGATGACGCCGACCTCTTCGCGACCAAATAGTCGCGAGCTGGGCTTCACACTGGTTGAGATGCTCGTGGTGATGGGGATTCTGGCCCTGATCGCGACCTTTGCGGTGCCCGCAATGCGGCGGCAGGGTGGCGGGGTCGTCGTGCAACAGGAACTGGCCACACTGCGCTCCCAGATGATCGCCGCGCGCAAGACCGCGATGTCGTCGGGGCGCAGCGTGGCGATCGAGGTGCCGGGCGATCTTCAATATGCGCCGCGACTCCCGGGGTCCAAGGCTGGGGTGCTGCTCTTCTATTCCGATGGCTCTTCGACAGGGGGTGCCATCCGCCGAAATGACCGGGCCTTGCTGACGATAGACTGGCTTTCCGGCGAGGTGCGCCATGCGGGCACCTGAGCTGTCCGAGCAGGGCTTCACGCTGGTCGAAGTGCTGGTGGCGTTTGTGGTGAGCGCGCTTCTTCTGACGGTGATCTTTGATGGGCTGGTCAGCGCCCGCACGCGGGACCAGCTTGGTCGCGATAAGGCCGCAGCTGTCATCCTGGCGTCCGGCCTAATGCAGAACAGGTTGGCGGGTGCTTACCTTTGGGCAGCTTGGCGATCTGCGCGCGCAGCGTGCGCATCTCTACTGAGATGCTGCGGGTATCTTGAAGTCCGCTCAGCAGCGCTCTGTCGATCTCGTCAGCCTGGGCGAGAACGCTCCGCGCAGATTCGTTGAGCAGCATGGGCTGCCTTATGCTCGCGCCTATAAAGATTCCGAGGGCGAAGAGCGCCGGCAACAGCACAGCCAAAAGGAAAAGCCAAAGTCGGTTCACGAGCTGGGTCCCCCCTTTTGTCTTTTGAGGTATGCCCGCATCCCATTAGCTGCGCCAGCAGACAAAATATAAAAGATTGGACCAAATGCCCGCCACACTGCCTCAACGGTTTCGCGACGCCGTTCTTCGTACCGACCTACGCTCCTACCGTTCGGGCATTTCTTCACCCGACCTGCTGCTCGAGGCTAGCGATGGGATCACCGTCGATTATGCACCCTTTGACTACATTGAGGAGGATGCCGAACTCGTTCTGGTCGGGCTTACCCCAGGGCGGGTCCAAGCGGCGAATGCGATCGAAGCCATGGCGAGTTCCCTGTCCGCGGGCGCGTCCCTCGTTGACGCCCTAGCAAATGCCAAGCGCAGTGCGAGCTTTAGCGGCCCGATGCGATCCAACCTTCTCGCCCTTCTGGATGCGATCCGAGTGCCGGCACTATTCGGCCGCTCTAGGGCGTTTGAATTCTTCGAGAGCGGGCGACGGGTGCATTTCACTTCGGCGTTGCGCTATCCCGTTTATGTGGACGGCCGCAATTATTCCGGATCGCCAAACCTTCTGCGCCACCCACTTCTCACTGCTATGATTGAGCGGTATCTTGCCGAGGAGGTGGCTCGCATCAAAAACGCGATCTGGGTGCCACTCGGCGGCCATGCCGAGGCAGCCCTCCTCTATCTTTCGCAGCGCGGGCGGCTCGATCGCACACGCATCATTGCCGGTCTCCCGCATCCGAGCGGCGCCAATGCCGAACGAATTGCCTATTTCCTCGGGCGAAAAGAGCGCGAAGCGCTATCCTCGAAGACCAATCCAGATGCGATCGACAGCGCTCGCGCTCATCTGGAGGCACAGGTCGCCGGCCGTCTCAGCTGCCGATACGGGCCGGAAAACTGGTAAGTTTAGATGAACGAGCGACAGCTATCAGGGATTCAGTTTGGGCTACGTAACGACCGGTATTCAGGCGCGCCCTGACATTCCATTCGACTTCCCGCTCACACGAAGCATTGCTGACCGGGCCAAGCGCGTCGGAGTCGCGAGCGGGGATAGCCTGGAGGTCTTTGACCCTGGGTCTTTGGCTGGTGGGAGCGGCGAGGTGCTGCTCCATATCCAGGAGACCACCCATGACCGCTCCGCGACCGCAACGTCCTACTCGCAACCGCAAGGCAACCACGCCTGCCCAACCGATCCCTGCTGACGCGCCGGCCAACGACGAACGTGGACACACTCCCCGCCCCAGCAAGCTCGACCTGATCCGCAACCTTCTGTCCCAGCCTTCCGGCGTCACCTTGAACGAACTTGCCTCTGCCACCGGCTGGCAGCAGCACAGTGTCCGTGCTGGCATGACCGGCCTGCGCAAGCAGGGGCACAGCATCGAGCGGTCGAACGTGGATGGCGTCACCCGGTTCGCCATCACGGCCCAGCCAGCCACGGTGGTCGCCTGATGGCAAAGGTCAACATCGAAGCCGAGCTGGAGAAGCTGGAGTCGATGGACCTGGAGGCGCTACGCCACCAATGGCGGGTTCGGATGAACTCCGACCCGCCCAAGGTGAGCGCAGGGCTGCTGCGCCTGGCGCTGGCCTATGAACTCCAGGCTAAGGCCATGGGAGGCCTCTCGTCGGCATCAGACAAGGTGCTGGCGAGCTATGCGCCGGGCAAGACTGCGGCGAAGCCAGTGCCGCGCCTCCCCGCCGCCCGCCCTGGCATGCGGCTGGTGCGGGTGTGGAACGACATCGCGCATGTGGTGACCGTGTCCGACGATGGCACCATCGAGTGGAACGGGCGGACCTGGCGCAGCCTCAGCGTGGTGGCACGGGCCATCACCGGAACCCAATGGTCGGGCCCGAAGTTCTTTGGCCTGCGGGACCGAAAGGTTGCGGCATGAAGAGCATCCGCTGCGCCATCTACACCCGCAAGTCGTCGGAAGAGGGCCTCGAGCAGGACTTCAACAGCCTGGATGCGCAGCATGCTGCCTGCTCCGCCTATATCGCCAGCCAGGCTAGCGAAGGCTGGACGTTGCTGAACACCCGCTATGATGACGGTGGCATCTCGGGTGGCACGCTGGAACGGCCGGGGCTCAAAAAACTGCTGTCCGACATTGCATCGGGCCAGGTCGACATCGTGGTCGTCTACAAGGTGGACCGGCTGACCCGCAGTTTGCTGGACTTCTCGAAGCTGGTGGAAGCGTTCGATGGCGCAGGCGTCAGCTTCGTCTCGGTGACCCAGTCGTTCAACACCACCACCTCCATGGGCCGGCTGACCCTCAACATGCTGCTGTCATTCGCGCAGTTCGAACGCGAGGTCACCGCCGAACGCATCCGCGACAAGATTGCGGCGTCGAAGCAGCGCGGCATGTGGATGGGCGGAACTCCGCCTATCGGCTATAAGCCCGATGGAAGGTCGCTTGCTATCATCGACACCGATGCGGATCTCGTTCGTTCCATCTTCCAGCGCTATCTCGAACTCGGCACCGTCCGGCGGCTGCATGACCAGCTTGTCAGGGACGGCACCCACCAGCCGGTCCGCACGACAATGGACGGCCGAACCTTCGGCGGCACCCCGTTCCAGCGCGGTCAGCTCTACAACATGCTGAAGAACCCGCTCTACACCGGCCATATCCGGCACGGGGCCAAGACCTATCCCGGCAACCACAAGGCGATCATCGACATGGAGCTATGGGAGAAGGTGCAGGCGCAGCTGAACGACAACACCCAGGGCGAGCAGCTTGGTCCAACGGTCAAGGACCCCAGCCTGCTCGTAGGCAAGGTTGTGGACCAGCAGGGCCGGCCACTCGTTGCCACCCATGCCAACAAGGGCAAGGTCCGCTATCGCTACTATGTCAGCCGGCACCTGCAACATGGGATTGCTAAAGGAGATGGGGACAAGCGCCTGGATGGTCTCCGCATCCCGGCACGGGAGTTGGAGCAGGTCGTGCTCCAGGCTATCGTAGGGCAGATGAAGGACCCCATTGGGGTCGCCCGACAGCTTGGTGCATCAACGGCTGACCCCAAGCACATGGCCACCATCGTCAGCCGTTCAGCAGCGTTGCTCGCCAAACTCGATGGCAAGCGAGGCCTGCCCGTTCAGGTGCTGCTCGGCCGCCTCGTCCGTCGTGTTGCCGTGCAGGAAGATGCCGTCGAACTCACCTTCGAGCCCACCGCTCTCGGCAAGGAGCTAGGGCTCCCAGCGGAAGCAGTTGCATCGGCTGAGATGGCCATCATCATCATCCCAGCTCGCATCCGACGCTCGGGGCTCGCGGTGCGGTTCATTCTGGACAATGGTCAGCGCGCCGCGCCAGGGCCGGTCGACGACAAGTTCCTTGCCGCCATTGCCCAAGGTCGTAGCTGGTGGCAGCGTCTGACGGCTGACAGCAACCTCACGGTCACCGATCTCGCAAGGGCTGAAGGCCTGTCTCCCCCTTACCTTGATCGCATCCTCCGCCTGTCGTTCCTGGCGCCCGATATCGTGGAAGCGCTGCTCGACGGAAGCGCGCCAGCTGCCCTCAACCTCGAGAGCACGAAGGACCTGAAGCGCATCGCACCATCCTGGTCCGACCAGCGTCGGCTCATGGGGTTCGCCGAACAACGCGGCTGAAGCCCCTCACCACAACTCCCAACCGCCAAAATCGGCCACTGAGAATCCGAGGCATTTGTGCCGGGTTCCGCCGGGTCACAGCCAGGCTCAGGTTGGCCAGCACCCGCAAACCCCCGGAAAAGCGGGGAGAAAAGCCTGTGATGGCATAATTATATAATTATATCAGATAGTTGGCGGACAGGGTGAGATTCGAACTCACGGTGAGCTTCCACCCACGGCGGTTTTCAAGACCGCTGCCTTAAACCACTCGGCCACCTGTCCTTGGCGGTCTCGTTAGCGGGGGTGGCGTGCGGGCGAAAGGGGATTCACGCGGGAGTCCGCCTGTGGCACAGGGATGCCGATGAGACGACTGCCTGTTGCCGCCGCCTTTCTGACCGCCATGTTGCTGGCCGCTGTGCCCGCCGGGGCCGATGTGACGTCATCTGCTGATGGCTTTCCCATCTGGCTGTCCAACTACAAGGCCGGCGCGGTGGCGCGGGGGCTGAAGGCGGAATGGCTGGAATCGGCCCTGGCGGGCGCCACTTATTCCGAGCGCGCGGTGCTGCTGGATCGCAGCCAGCCCGATGATTCGGGCAAGCGCAACATCTTTGCCGACTATCTGGCGCGGCAACTGACGCAGCAGCGCATCGACGACGGGCTTTCGCGCGCGGCCGCCGGCAAGGCGCTGTTGCAGCGGGTTTCCGCGCAGACAGGCGTGGCGCCGGAGATCATCGTGGCGATCTGGGGAATGGAAACCAGCTATGGCCGGGTGCTGGGCGGGTTCGACCTGCCGTCGGCCATCGCGACGCTGGCCTATGACGGACGACGCGAGGCGCTGTTCACGCGCGAACTGGACGCCCTTGTGCGGATGGTGGGAGAACGGGGCGTGCGGCGGGACCAGCTGAAGGGCAGCTGGGCGGGGGCCTTCGGGCAATCGCAGTTCCTGCCCTCCAGCTATCTGAACTTCGCTGTCGACGGTGATGGCGACGGGCTGGCGGACATCTGGGGCTCTCAGGCGGACACTTTCATGTCCATCGGCAATTATCTGGCGAAGAACGGCTGGCAGCCGGGGCTGACCTGGGGCTTCCGCGTGGGCGTGCCGCAGCGGTTCGATCGGACGACGGTGGCGAACCCGGAGAAGCCGACCAGCTGCATCCGGCCGATGCAGGTGCATTCCCGCTGGCTGACGGCTGGCGAATGGCGGGCGAAGGGCTTTGTTCCGCTGAATGCCATGTGGCCGGCTGACGATGTGAAGATGACACTGGTGGAACCCGACGGGCCGGGGGAGGGCGCCTTTCTGACGACCGCCAATTACCGTGCGATCATGCAGTACAACTGTTCCAACTTCTATGCGCTGTCCGTGGCGCTGCTTGGCAATGCCGTTGCGCCGGCGGTGCGGTAGGCCAATGCGGTTCGGCCCGTTTTCCGCAGCCGCGCTGTTGCTGCTGGCAGCCTGCGCCTCTCAACCCAAGGCGCCGGTGACGGCTTCGCGGCCGCTGCCGAAGCCGACCGCGCATGTGCCGGCCGGGCCGGCCGTGCCGGGGGTGAAGGTGGGCAAGCCCTATCAGGTGTTCGGCGTAACCTATTATCCGGCCGACGACCGCAGCTACGACAGGCAGGGGATCGCCAGCTGGTACGGGCCGACCTTCCACGAGAAGGCAACAGCGAACGGCGAGATCTATAACCAGGACGACATCACCGCCGCGCACAAGACGCTGCCGATGCCGAGCTGGGTTGAGGTGACGAACCTGGACAATGGCCGGGTGCTGGTGGTGCGCATCAATGATCGCGGGCCGTTCGTGGATGGGCGGATCATCGATCTGTCGCGCAAGTCGGCGCAGCTGCTGGGCGTGGATGGCCCGGGGTTGGCGCGGGTGCGGGTGAAGCGGGTGTTTCCCGAAGGCGACTGGGCGCGGAATGCGCCTGTTCTTGCGTCTGCCCCGGCGTCCTCGCGGCCGGCACAGGTGTCTCAGCCGGTTTCCGCGCCGCCCGTCGTCGTCGCGGCTGCGCCGGCTGGTGCGGGCGGGCGCTTCATCCAGGTTGCCGCCCTGTCGGACGAAGCGAAGGCGCGGGCGCTGGCTTCGGTGCTGGGGGATTTCGGCCCGGCCTTTGCTGCGCCCACGGGCAGCGGCATGTGGCGCGTTCGCATCGGGCCGCTGGCGGATGAAACCGCGGCCGACCTGCTGGAGGATGTGCGGGCGGCCGGCTATGTGGAAGCGCGGGTGGTGAGTTGAGCGGGCGGTTCATCGCCTTCGAAGGTGGCGAGGGCGCCGGGAAATCCACCCAGATCGCACGGCTGGCCGAGGCGCTGCGCGCGCGCGGCGAGGATGTGGTGGTGACCCGCGAGCCGGGCGGGACGCCGGGCGCGGAAGAAATCCGCAATCTGTTCGTGCAGGGAGCCACGGGCCGCTGGACGGTGGAGACCGACGTGCTGCTGGTGACGGCCGCGCGCGCCGACCATGTGGCGCGGCTGATCCGTCCGGCGCTGGCGGCCGGGAAGACGGTGCTGTGCGACCGCTATATCCATTCGACCCTGGCCTATCAGGGGTGCGGCAAGGACGTGCCCATCGGCCTGCTGAAGCGGCTGCACAGCTTTGCGACCGGCAATCTGTGGCCTGATCTGGTGCTGTGGCTGGATGTGCCGGTGGAACTGGGGCTTTCGCGCTCCACCAAGCGCGCGGCCGCGCAGGATGCGCATCTGCCGCAGGAGCAGCGCTTCGAGGCGCTGGGGCTTGCCTATCATGAAAAGGTGCGGCGCGGTTTCGCGGCCTTTGCGGCAAAGGATCCGCGCATGGTTCGGATCGATGCGGCGCAGCCGCTGGACGCGGTGACGGCGGCTATCGCGGCTGCGGCGCTTTGAGCGCCCCATTCTACCTGAAAGCCCGGTCCTTCGCGGCCAGCAGTTCTGGCGAAAGGCCCTTGTCGGTTCCGCAGAGCCGGTCCCAGAAGCGGAAATAGAGCCCGTAGTTGGACAGGTAGCGTTCGTGGTGGACATGGTGGTGCGACGCCGAGATGAAGTGGCGGCCGAACCAGCCTTCGATCCAGCGGCGGGGGAAGATTTCCCAGCCCATGTGGTTCGTCACGCCGAAGAAGGTCATGATCGTCAGCACCACGCCCAGGCCCGCGATGTGGATGGGAATGACGAAGGTGAGGGCGGGGATCAGCCAGGCGGCCGACAGCGATTCCCAGGGGTGGAAGGCCATCGCCGCCCAGGCCGTGGGCGGGCGGCTTTCATGGTGGACAGCATGCGCCTTTCGGAACAGCCACGGCCAGTGGTGCATGGCGCGGTGCGTCCAGTAGAACCAGGCGTCGTGGATGGCGAGGTAGAGGAACACCGAGACGGGAATCCACCACAGGGCATGGGCGTTCGGATCGACATAGATGCGGGTCAGGCCCTGTGTGGCCCACAGATGCGCAACCAGCCCCGCCGGAAGGCCATAGAGCACGGCGGCGGAGAGCGACCAGGCGATCTCCCGCTTGACCTGCCGCGCCATCCGGGCGGCCTTCTTCGGATCGGCGGGGGCATAGACATCCGGGCGGATGCGCTTCGCCATCCAGGCGAACAGGCCGGAAATGGCGAGATAGCGGATCGCCACGATCAGGCACATGGCGGCGAGGGAGACCCAGAGAGCTGTTGCGGGCATGGCATGGCCCTAGCGGGATGCGGCCGGCATCGCTAGAGGCTGTAGCCGTGACAGTTTCCCGCACGACCGATGCCGACATCCTGCTGCTGGGCGGCGGGCTTTCCGCAGGACTGATCGCGCTGGCCCTCAAGCGGCGGCGGCCGGATGTGCGGGTGGCGATCGTGGAAGCGGCGGACCGCTTCGGCGGAAACCACACCTGGTCCAGCTTCGGCAGCGACCTGGACGCGGATGGGCGCGCGCTGGTTGCGCCGCTGATCGCGCACAGCTGGGATGGGTATGACGTGCGCTTTCCATCCTATTCGCGGCGGCTGGCCAATGGATACCAATCCGCCACCTCCGACCGGCTGGATGCAGCCCTGCGCGGGATCGTGCCCGCCGATCGGCGCTTCACGGGTGCGCCCGTGGTGGAGGTGGCGCCGGACCGGGTGGTGCTGGCGGACCAGCGGGTGCTGACGGCGGGTGCGTTGATCGATGCGCGCGGGCAGCGGCCGTCCCCGCATCTGGACCTGGGGTTCCAGAAATTCGTGGGGCTGGAAGTGGAATTCGAGGCGCCGCACGGGCTGGCGGGGCCGATCATCATGGACGCAACGGTGGACCAGACGGACGGCTATCGTTTCGTCTATACCCTGCCGTTCAGCCCGACGACGGCGCTGATCGAGGACACCTACTACGCCGATGGCCCGGCACTGGACCGGGATGCGGTGGCGGCGCGGGTGAAGGCCTATGCCGAGGCGCAGGGCTGGCGCATCGCCCGGGTGATCCGCGACGAGGACGGTGTGCTGCCGATCGCCATCGGCGGGGACATCCGGGCGCATCTGGCGCAATATCCGGCCGCGATCGCGCCCGTGGGGATGGCGGCGGCGCTGTTCCATCCCGTTACGGGCTATAGCTTTCCCGATGCGGTGCGGCTGGCGCAGCATGTGGCGGCCCTGCCGGACCTGTCAGGTGCGGCCATCGACCGCGCCGTGCGGGCCTATGCCGCCGATGTGTGGGCTGGAAACGGATTTTACCGGCTTTTGAACAAGATGTTGTTCCGCGCCGCCTTGCCGGACGAGCGGCGGCGGGTGCTGGAGCGCTTCTACACGCTGCCCGACGGCCTTGTTTCGCGCTTCTATGCTGGCCATAGCACGCTGGCCGACAAGGCGCGGGTGCTGACAGGCAAGCCCCCCGTGCCCATCGGCCGCGCGGTGCGCGCCATTCTGAAAGGTTGACCAACAAGATGCAGCGAACGGCAGCAGTGATCGGCAGCGGATTCGGCGGGCTGGCGCTTGCGATCCGGCTTCAGTCAGCCGGCATCCAGACGACGTTGATCGAGGCGCGGGACAAGCCCGGTGGCCGTGGTTATGTCTTTGAAGTGGATGGCTTCAGCTTTGATGCGGGGCCGACGGTGGTGACCGATCCCAGCTGCATCGAGGAACTGTTCGCGCTGAGCGGGCGGAACATCGCCGACTATGTGGAACTGATCCCGGTGACCCCCTTTTACCGGCTGATGTGGGAGGATGGATCCGTCTTCGATTATTCGAACGACGACGAGAAGCTGCTGGCGCAGATCGCGGCGAAGAACCCGGCCGATGTGGACGGATATCGCCGCTTCATGGAATATTCCGAAGGCGTGTTCACCGAAGGCTATGAGAAGCTTGGACACCAGGCCTTCCTGGATTTCCGGTCCATGATCGAGGCCGCACCCAACCTGGCGAAATATCAGGCCTGGCGTTCTGTCTATTCGGTGGTGGCGAGCTATATCCAGAACCCGCAACTGCGCGAGGCATTCAGCTTCCATACGCTGCTGGTGGGCGGCAATCCGTTCAAGACCAGTTCCATCTATGCGCTGATCCACGCGCTGGAGAAGAAATGGGGCGTGTGGTTCCCGAAGGGCGGGACGCATGCGCTGGTGCGCGGCATGCTGAAGCTGTTCGAGGATCTGGGCGGCACGGTGATCATGGGCACCAAGGTGACGCGGATCGAGGCGGCGGCCGGGCATGTGATGGGCGTGACACTGGCCGACGGGCGGGAGATCCGGGTGGACGCCGTCGCCTCCAACGGGGATGTGGTGCATACCTATCAGGATCTGCTGGGCCATCATCCGCGTGGGGTGAAAATGGCGAAGACGATGAAGCGCAAGAGCTTTTCGCCTTCCCTGTTCGTGATCTACTTCGGCCTGAAGGGCTATCGCGCCGATATTCCGCAGCATTCGATCCTGTTCGGGCCGCGTTATCGGGAACTGCTGGACGACATCTATTCCGCCGGCGGGCTGGCGGATGATTTCTCGCTCTATCTGCACCACCCGACCGCGACCGACCGGGGCCTCGCGCCGGAAGGGCATTCGGGCTTCTATGTGCTTTCCCCCGTGCCGCACCTGGGCAAGGCGCCGCTCGACTGGGATGCGGTGGCGCCGAAATATGCCGACAAGATCCTGTCCTATCTGGAAAAGCGGCTGATCCCGGGGCTTTCGGCCGATCTGGTGCACAAGAGCTGGTTCACGCCGGCCAATTTCCAGACGGAATTGAGCGCGCACCTTGGGTCCGCCTTCAGTCTGGAGCCGGTGCTGTGGCAATCGGCCTATTTCCGCACGCACAACCGCGACGACAAGCTGAAGAACCTGTATTTCGTGGGCGCGGGCACGCACCCCGGCGCGGGGATTCCGGGTGTCGTGGGGTCTGCCAAGGCGACGGCGCGGCTGATGCTGGCGGATCTTGGCGCGGACGCGCTGGGCTGGCCTTCCAACGGCGGGCCGCGGCTTGAGGCCGTGGGCGGGGCGGCGTAAGCCTCCGACATGACCGACGCCGTTCTCGCTGCTGCCCATCAGGCGATCCAGAAGGGTTCGAAGAGCTTCGCGCTGGCGAGCCGGTTGTTCGATGGCGGCACGCGGGACCGGGCGACGCTGCTGTACGCCTGGTGCCGGCACTGCGATGATGTGATCGACGACCAGATGCTGGGCGAAGGTGCGCATGAATGGGGCCATTGGGGGGCGACGCCCGCCGAACGGCTGGCACGGCTGCGCGCCTGCACCGACAAGGCGCTGGCCGGGGAGCCGACCGGCGAGCCTGCGTTCGAGGCGCTGGCGCGGGTTGCGGCGGAAACAGGTCTGCCGGCGCGCTATGCGCATGACCTGATCGACGGCTTTGCGATGGATGTCGACTGGAAGACGGTGGTGAGCGCCGATGACCTGCTGACCTACTGCTATCATGTGGCGGGTTGTGTGGGGGTGATGATGGCGATCGTGATGGGCGTGCCGCCATCCGATCACGCCACGCTGGCGCGGGCATCCGACCTGGGTTTGTCGTTCCAGCTGAACAACATCGCGCGTGACGTGGCGGAGGATGCGGCGCGGGGGCGCTGTTACCTGCCGCTGGACTGGCTGGAGGCCGAGGGATTGACGCTGGAAACCTATGCGCTTCCGGAAAACAGGGCGGCGCTGCATCGGGTGGTGACGCGGCTTGTCGACCTGGCGGAACGCTATGAGGCGTCGGCCGCGCACGGGGTGCCGGCGCTTCGCAACCGGCAGGCCTGGGCGGTTCTTTCGGCCGCGCAGATCTATGGCGATATCGGCCGCAAGGTGCGGGGGCAGGGGCCCGAAGCGCTGGAACGGCGGGCCTATACGCGGCGACGGGACAAGCTGATCGCGGTGGCGCTGGCCGCGCCCGAAGCGATCTGGAAGCGCAATATCCGGGTTTCGACCCCTTCGGACCGGACGGGGTTGTGGACGCCCGATTTCGCATGACGTTCCGCATTGCGCGGGACGATCTGACCGGTGCACAGACGCGGGATTTGCGGGCGCGCGGTTGAGTTGACCGATATGGCTGTCCCACGCGGGGCATCGCCCCGCTGGGGGTGATCCCGCCTTACGCCGGCCCGGTCATGTTGCGGCCCACCGGGTTCTGGCGGACGATGGCCTTGCCGGTGCGGGTGTTTTCGGCGAGCTGGCGCTTCAGTTCGTCGATCGGGGGGGCCCAGATGAAGCCGAAGGAAACGGTGCCGTCCCGGCTTTCCACCACATGGTGCAGGCGGTGAGCCTGCACGATGCGCTTCATGTAGTTCGAGCGCGGGATGTAGCCGGTTTCGATGCGGCGGTGGACGATGATGTCGTGGAAGCCGAAGTAGATGGCGCCATAGGCGGTGATGCCGGCGGCGAGCCAGACGTAGAAGCTGCCGCCCTGTTCCTCCACCCCGAACCAGAACAGGCTGATGGCGACTGCTGCGCCCATTACGCCGTAGAGATCATTCCATTCGAACCAGCCGAAGCGATCCGTGTGGTGGGATTTGTGCAGGAACCAGCCGAACCCGTGCATCACATATTTGTGGCCCAGGATGGCGGCGACCTCCATCGCGGCGACGGTGCCGAGGAACAGCAGGACGCCCAGATACCAGGGGATGTCGAAAGGGGTGTGGGGCATGGTTCGCCTTTAGGCCTTTGTGCGGGAGATTGGGAGGGGTTTGGCGCAGGTTCGGCCGGACTACGTTGATCCCGCGCAACGGGCTGGAAGAACGAATGGCGAACACCTAGACTGTCGGCATGGCAATCGCGATTCGTACCAGCCTGGCCGACATTCCGCTGGCGCCCGGCTTTACCCCGAACCGGCCGGAGCGCCCTGCCAAGAGCGAGGGCGGCAAGCGTTTCGTGCTGAAGAGCGATTATGAACCGGCAGGCGACCAGCCGGCGGCGATCGCGGAACTGGTGCGGCAGGCGGAGGCAGGCGAGAAGGACCAGGTGCTGCTGGGGGTGACGGGCAGCGGCAAGACCTTCACGATGGCGAAGGTGGTGGAGGCCTTGCAGCGCCCGGCGCTTGTGCTGGCGCCGAACAAGATCCTGGCGGCGCAATTGTACGGGGAGTTCAAGAGCTTCTTCCCGGACAATGCGGTCGAGTATTTCGTTTCCTATTACGACTATTACCAGCCGGAGGCCTATGTGCCCCGGACGGACACCTATATCGAGAAGGAATCATCCGTAAACGAGGCCATCGACCGGATGCGGCATTCGGCGACGCGGGCGCTGCTGGAGCGGGACGATGTGCTGATCGTGGCCTCGGTTTCCTGCCTGTACGGGATCGGATCCGTCGAGACCTATTCGGCGATGACGTTCAGCCTGGCGAAGGGCATGACGGTGGACCCGCGCGAGATCGTGCGGAAGCTGGTGGCGCTGCAATACAAGCGCAACGAGATGAACTTCGTGCGTGGGAGTTTCCGCATGAAGGGCGACACGCTGGAAATCTTCCCGTCGCACTATGAGGACATGGCCTGGCGGATCGGATTCTTCGGCGACGAGATCGAGGCGATCACCGAGTTCGACCCGCTGACGGGGAACCGCATCGCGACGCTGGACCATGTGAAGATCTATGCCAACAGCCATTATGTGACGCCCGGCCCCACGCTGAAGCAGGCGACGGAGGCCATCAGGTTCGAGCTGGCGGAGCGGCTGAAGGAGCTGGAAGCGGAGGGCAAGCTGCTGGAATATCAGCGGCTTGAGCAGCGGACCAAGTTCGACCTGGAGATGATCGCGGCGACGGGTTCGTGCGCGGGTATCGAGAATTACAGTCGCTTTCTGACGGGGCGGCTGCCGGGCGAGCCGCCGCCGACCCTGTTCGAATATCTGCCGGAAAATGCGCTGCTGTTCGTGGACGAGAGCCATGTGACGGTGCCGCAGATCGGCGGGATGAGCCGGGGGGACCGGGTGCGCAAGGTGACTCTGGCCGAATATGGATTCCGGTTGCCCAGCTGCGTGGACAACCGCCCGCTGAAGTTCGAGGAATGGGACCTGATGCGGCCGCAGACGGTGAGCGTCTCTGCCACGCCCGGCGACTGGGAGATGGCGCAGACGGGCGGCGTGTTCGTGGAACAGGTGATCCGCCCCACAGGGTTGGTGGACCCGCCGGTGGAGATCAGACCCGTCGAGGACCAGGTGGACGACCTGATCGCGGAGGCGAAAGCGACCGCCGAAAAGGGCTATCGCACGCTGGTGACGACGCTGACGAAGAAGATGGCGGAGGATCTGACCGAGTTCCTGCATGAGGCGGGGATGCGGGTGCGCTACATGCACTCTGACGTGGAGACGCTGGAGCGGATCGAGCTGATCCGCGACCTGCGCATGGGGGTGTATGACGTGCTGGTTGGGATCAACCTGCTGCGCGAGGGGCTGGACATTCCCGAATGCGGCCTTGTCGCCATCCTGGACGCGGACAAGGAAGGCTTCCTGCGATCGGAGCGGTCGCTGGTGCAGACGATCGGCCGGGCGGCGCGCAACGTGGAAGGGCGGGTGATCCTGTATGCGGATCATCGCACCGGCAGCATGGACCGGGCGCTCGCCGAGACGGAGCGCCGGCGCGTGAAGCAGATGGCCTATAATGCGGAACATGGCATCACGCCGG
Source organism: Sandaracinobacter sp. T42 (assembly GCF_059115405.1). Lineage (NCBI taxonomy): Bacteria > Pseudomonadati > Pseudomonadota > Alphaproteobacteria > Sphingomonadales > Sphingosinicellaceae > Sandaracinobacter > Sandaracinobacter sp. T42. The sequence goes on along the minus strand of NZ_CM181101.1, from coordinate 2,382,119 downwards.
CCACGGTGAAGAAGGCGATCGCCGATGTGGTGGGGCATGTGGCGGCGAAGGATCATCTGACGGTCCCCATCGACGACGAGACGCCGCACCTGGTCGGGCATAATCTGAAGGCCTATATCGCAGAGCTCGAGAAGAAGATGCAGAAGGCGGCGGCCGACCTGGAGTTCGAGGAGGCCGCGCGCATCCGCGACGACATAAGGCGGCTGGAAGCGGACGAGCTGGGGATCGCGACGGAACGCGCGGCGCCCGTGAAGGGCCGGGCCGACGCCGGGCGGCCGGGGACGCGGACGAACCGCTGGGGCAAGACCAGGGGAACGCCGAAAGGGCGGCGCTGAGGGCCTGCCGATCGGCTGCTTACCGGTTCTCGACCTTGTCTTGCGGGGTCCAGGGCAGGCGGCAGCCGGGGGTTTCGCACGGCACATGCGGGCGCTTGCCCGAGCCGGGGATGGCCCATTCCATGCCGGCGCGGATGGCATCCGGATAGACCGAGCCATGGTCTTCGCCCGGGAAGATACGGGATTGCACCTTCAGCGACGGATAGTTGCGGGATTTCAGCATCCGGGCCATCTCGTCCATGTCCTCCACCATGGCCATCCGGCTCTGGCTGAACGGTTCTGTATCGGGATCGGGGACGGTTTCCTCACCACCGATCATGAAATAGACTTCCGCCGGAAGATCCCTGTGGCCTGCCGCATAGCCGCGTTCCTGCCCGATCATCTGGCGGCGGCCGTACCAGAGCGAGGGGCTGATCAGGATATATTTGCGGAACATCTGCGGGTCCGCGAACAGGACATGGGTGCCGAACAGCCCGCCATAGCTGTGGCCGGCATAGATGCGCTGCGCGGGATCGATGCGGAAGCGGGATTCGAGGAAGGGGAACACTTCTTCCTTGAGGTGAAGGCGATATTGCTCGGCCTCGCCATATTTCACCGGGCGGCCGGGCATGTCGGAGCGGGCGTCGATGTCGCCGAAGATGGAGGGCGTGTAATCCCGGCGGCGGCTGTATTCGCCGGTGTCGCCCACGGCATAGCCCAGCCCCACGATGATCGCATCCTGCATGCCCCGTTCGGAGGCGCGCAGACGGCGGTGCAGGCCCGTCATCAGCGGAAAGCTCTGCGGCGCGTCGGTTGTGAAGACCACCGGATATCTGCGATCCGGCGACGAAGCGTAGCTGGGCGGCAGCCAGACATAGAGTTCATAATCCCGGCCCAGCCGCTCGCTGTGGATGCCGAGAACCTGGGTGTTCGGCAGTTCATAGCGCTTCGGCGCCGGGGCTTCAGCCTGCGCGAAGGCCGGGGAGGCGAGGAGGAGGAACGACAGCAGCAAGCATTTCATCGGGCCGGCGCGCCCTTGTAGATCCGGCCGTCTTTCATGATGACGGCGAAGTTGCGATCCGGGTTCGCGATCAGGTCGATGTTGGCGATCGGGTCCCCGTTGACCAGGATCAGGTCGGCCAGTGCGCCTTCCTCCACCACGCCGAGCCTGCCCTGATAGGGGCTGCGCGGGCCGGACAGCGCCAGCAGCTGGGCATTGTCGTGCGTGGCGATCTTCAGGATCTCGGCGGGGGTGAACCATTGCCGAAGCGCCAGAAGGTTCGCGTTCTGGCCGGCGTTGAGCGCGGGTTCGAACAGGAAATCGGTGCCCCAGGCCAGTTTCACGCCCAGTCGTTTCGCGCCTTCCCACACGCGCGGCTGGCCTTCGATCACGGGCTTGCGCTTTTCCGCGCGCTGGGGCGGCATGTCCGGCGTTGTTTCCCTGAGCACCTGCAGCGACAGCCAGATTCCCTTGTCGCGCATCAGTTTCAACGTGTCGTCCGACATCATCTGGCCATGTTCGATGCTTTTCACGCCGGCTTCGATGGCGCGGCGGATGGCCTTGTCGGTGTAGGCATGGACGGTGACATAGCTGTTCCAGTCCTCTGCCGCCTCGACGGCGGCCTTCATCTCGTCGAGCGTGTACTGGGTGACATCGACCGGGTCGTATTCGGACGAGGTGCCGCCGCCCGCCATCAGCTTGATCTGGCTGGCACCGAAGCGGAGGTTTTCCCGTGTCGCCGTCAGCACATCGTCGCGGCCGTCGGCGATGAAGGTCGCGCCCAGTTCCTCTGCGCGGGCGGGCTTGCCGAAGAAGCGGCGTGAGCGTTCGGCGGGTGTGCGGAAATCGCCGTGGCCGGCCGTCTGGCTGATGGTGGCCCCCGACGGCCAGACGCGCGGACCCTGATATCGGCCGGCGTCGATGCCCGCCTTGAGGCTGAAGATGGGGCCGCCCAGGTCGCGCACGGCGGTGAAGCCGCGCAGCAGCATCGCGCTGGCTTCCGCGGCGGCTGCGGCTTCGGCCTTTGCCGGGGTGAGATCGGGCGCCATCAGCTGCGGCATGCTGAGGGCAGAGAAGGTGAGATGGACATGCACGTCGATGAGGCCGGGCATCAGGGTTCGGCCCCGCCCTTCCACGATGGTTGCGCCGGGCGCGGCAGCGGAGGGGCCAATGGCCGCGATCCGGTTGCCGCGCACCAGCACGGACGTGGGGGCGGAGAGGGTGGGGGACTGGCCGTCGAAGACGCGGACGTTACGGAACAGCGTGTCGGCCTGCGCCGGGGCGGCTAGGCAGAGCGCGGTGGCGAGCAGGAGAGTGATACGCATCATTTGCCCTCCAGACTGTTCTTGTAGATCTTGCCATCCTTCATGATGACGCGGAAGTTGCGGTCTGCATCGGCCAGCAACTGCAGGTTGGCGAGCGGGTCGCCTTCGACCAGCAGCAGGTCGGCAAGCGCGCCTTCCTCCACCACGCCGAGCTTGCCCTTGTAGGGCGAGCGCTTGCCCGACAGCGCGAGCAGTTCGCCGTTGGTCGAGGTCGCCTGCCGCAGGACTTCGGCGGGCGTGAACCAATTGCCCATCCCGGCCAGCATCGCGCCCTGCCGCCGCCCCAGCGCTTCGGAAAAGAGGACATCGGTGCCGAAGCTCATTTTCAGCTTGTATTTCTTCACCAGCCCAAACAGCCGCTCGGTGCCGGTGAACACCTCGTTGAGCTTTTCATACTGATCCGAGCCGGGAGGAAAGATGCCACCGAATTCGGCCTGGGTGAGCGGCTGCGAGGACAGCCAGACGCCCTTGTCAGCCATATATTTTGCGGTGGTGTCGTCGATCAGATGGGCATGTTCGATCACCCGGACGCCGGAATCGATGGCGCGGCGCACGGCGACCGGCGTGTAGGCGTGCACCATCACATAGGTGCCCCAATTGTCCGCCGCTTCCACGGCGGCCTTCAGCTCGTCCGGCGTGAAGGTGGAGACATCAAGCGGGCTGTGCGGGGAGGCGACGCCGCCGCCTGCCGTCAGCTTGATCTGGCTGGCGCCCAGCATCAGCTGTTCGCGCACGCGCTGGCGGACGAGATCGGGGCCGTCGGCCACCAGTGCGCCGCCCAGCACCTCCATCCGGGAGAGCGGCTTGGAATTGTCGCGCGGGAGTTCGGAGGTGGGGCGGAAATCGCCGTGTCCGCTGGTGATGGTGATCATCGCGCCCGAGGGCCAGATGCGCGGGCCGGACACGATACCCCGGTCGATCGCCTGCTTCAGCCCGAAGACGGGGCCACCGACGTCTCTGACAGTGGTGAAGCCGCGCATCAGCGTGGCGGTGGCCTCTGCGCCGGCCTGCAGATTGGCGAAGCCGACGTCGCCGAACAGCAGCTGTTCGGGCGTGGAGCGGACCATCATGGCGTGCCAGTGGGCATCGATCAGGCCGGGCATCAGAGTGCGGCCTTCGCCCTCCACGATCGCCGTGTCGGGCGCGGGGGTGGCGTTGGCGCCGATGGCGGCGATTGTGTTGCCGCGCACCAGCACCGAGGTGGGGGCGGACAGACGATCCGACTTGCCGTCATAGACGCGGACGTTGCGGAACAGGGTTTCGTCTGGCGGCGGCGTCTGGGCGAGGATCGGGGCCCCCATCAGCAGCGCGGCGATGAAAAGGGACGGCGTTCTCATCTGTTACTCTCCCCCCTTGACGACCCTATTGGAAACGATTGTCCTTCGGAAAGCCCTGTGGCGGCAGGCGGCCCGCGGCGGCGCGGTTGCCCAGCCATGGGGTGAGATCGGTTTCGGTGCGGATGCGGCCTGAATCCCCCTGCAATTTCCAGGAAAGACCTTCCGCCGGGTTCAGCGTGATGAGATCCGAAAGACCGCCGTCCTTGTACTTCTGAAGCGCAACGCCTTGACCGCGCGTCATTTCCGGCAGGCCTTCCAGCGGGAAGATCAGCAGCTTGCGGTTTTCCCCGATGATGGCGACATGGGTGTGGCCTTCGCCGACGGGGCGGATGTGGGTGAACCGGGCCTTGTCCTTCAGGTTCATCACCTGGCGGCCCTTGCGGGTTTCGGCCAGAAGTTCCTCTGCCCTGGCGAGGAAGCCGCGCCCGTCGGATGCGGCGAGCAGTAGTTTCAGCCCCGGCTTCGCGGGGAAGGCGGCGATCACGTCCTCGCCCTGCGGGAAATCGACCATCAGGGTGATGGGCTCCCCGAAGCCGCGCCCGCCGGGCAGATCGTTGGCGAGCAGGGTAAAGAAGCGGCCGCCGGACGCGGCGATCAGGATCCTGTCGGTCGTTTCGGCATGGAAGGCACGGGCGAGGCCGTCGCCTTCCTTGAACTTCAGGCCATCCAGGGCGGCGAGATCGACATGGCCCTTCTGGGCGCGGATCCAGTTGCGCTGGGACAGGATGATGGTGAGCGGTTCGCGCTCGATCATGGCTTCGCGGCTGAGGGCGACGGCCTGCGGCGCATTGGCGAAAATGCTGCGGCGATGGCCCAGCGGCGTGTCCCGGCCATAATCCTTCATCAACTGCGCGAGCTGCCGTTTCAGCGCGGTGCGCTGGCGGGCGGTGGAATTGACCAGCGCATCAAGTTCGGCCTGTTCGGCGCTGAGCTTTTCCTGCTCGCGCCGGAGTTCCATTTCCTCGAGCCTGCGCAGGGATCGAAGTCGCATGTTCAGGATGGCCTCGGCCTGTCGTTCCGTCAGCTTGAAGGCCGCCATCAGGACCGGCTTTGGCTCATCCTCCGTGCGGATGATGCGGATCACTTCATCCAGATCGAGATAGGCGATGATGTAGCCCGCCAGCAGTTCCAGCCTGTCCGCGATTTCGGCGAGGCGGTGGCGGCTGGCCTTGACCAGCACATCCTGCCGGTGATCGAGCCAAGCCTGCAGCAGGGCGCGAAGGCCCAGCACGCGCGGCGTGCGATCAGGCATCAGCACGTTGAGGTTGATGGAGATGCGGGTTTCGAGATCCGTCAGCCGGAACAGGCTTTCCATCAGCTGGGTCGGATCGACGTTGCGCGATTTCGGCTCCAGCACCAGGCGGATGTGGGCGTCGCTTTCGTCGCGGACGTCTTCGAGGATCGGCAGCTTCTTGTCGGCGATCAGCTGGGCGATCTGTTCTATCAGCCGGGACTTCTGCACCCCCCAGGGGATTTCGCTGATCACGATGGCCCAGGTGCCGCGGCCCAGATCCTCCTGCGTCCAGCGGGCGCGCAGACGGACGGCGCCGCGCCCGGTCGCATAAGCCTCGATCAGGCTTTCGCGGGGTTCCACGATGACACCGCCGGTGGGGAAGTCCGGGCCGGGCATCAGCGCCATCAGATCCGCAAGATTGGTGGCGGGTTCGTCGATGAGGAGGGTGGCGGCGGCTGCGATCTCGGCCACATTGTGGGGCGGGATGCTGGTGGCCATGCCCACCGCGATCCCCGTGGCGCCGTTCGCCAGCAGGTGCGGGAAGGCGGCCGGGAACACCTCGGGCTCTTCCTCCTCGCCATTGTAGGTGGGGCGGAAGGGCACGGTTTCATCGTCCACGCCCTCCATCAGCAGGATGGCGGCGCGGGTCAGCCGGGCCTCCGTGTAGCGCATGGCGGCGGCGTTATCGCCATCGATGTTGCCGAAATTGCCCTGGCCTTCGACCAGCGGGTAGCGAAGGGCGAAATCCTGCGCGAGGCGCACCATCGCATCATAGACGGCCGTGTCGCCATGCGGGTGGTATTTGCCGATCACGTCGCCCACCACGCGGGCGCATTTCTTGGGCGCGGAGGCCGGATCGAGCTTCAGCAGCCGCATCGCCCAGAGCAGGCGGCGGTGGACGGGCTTCAGGCCATCCCGCACATCGGGCAGCGAGCGCGCCGTGATGGTGCTGAGCGCATAGACGAGATAACGTTCGGAGAGAGCCGCATCGAAAGGTGTCTCGATGATTCCGGGCTCGGCAGTTTCGGTCATGCCGTGGGGTTTAGAGGGGCGCGCGCGCGCTGCCAATGGCCCTGCGGCGCATTGCTTCGCGGCTTTCGCCGATCCGCCAGTGCTGCGCCAGGAAATGGCCGGACAGGGACAGGGCCTGCCGGGCCTCTTCCTCGGTGGCGGGGTCGCCCGAGAGGAGGAATGCGGGCAGCGGCAGCAGGCGGGCCGCCCAGGGCTGGCCCGTGGACCTTTGACGGCTGACGGCGCGGCCGCTTCGCGGGCTGACGAAGGCGAGATCGGATGCGGCCCCGCCCAGCGCGCAGGCCGACAGATCCAGGCCGAAGCCTTCCTCTTCCAGCAGCAGCAGCTCGTATCGGGCAAGCAAGGCGCGGGCGGCGGTTGGGTCCATGTCGGCGGCGAGACCCGACAGCAGGGCATCGAACGCGGCAGCAAGGCGCGGGTGGGGCACGGCCTCTGACAGGGCCGTTGCCGTGAGTTCGCACAGCCAGGCCAGCATGGCGGCGGCCTGTGGGCGGAAGGCCAGGAGCGCGCGGCTTTCGATCAGTTCGGCCGAGGCGCCGGGCAGCTGCCCTTCGGCGCGTGTGCGCAGCGACAGGGCGACACGGTTGCCGGGGTGGAGCAGGGCGCGGCGGGCCTTGCCGCGCGCGCCCGGCACATAGCCGGCGCGCAGGCCGCCCCGCATTGTCAGGAAGCGGACGACGGCGCCATTCTCGCCATGCGGAAGGGCCGTGAGGACGAGGGCTTCATCCTCGAAGCCGGACATCCGATCCGTCCGGCCTCAGTCCACCCAGTCCATGCCGAGGTCGCGCCAGGTGTGGCGGTCGTCGGCCCAGCCCGGCTTCACCTTCACATGCAGGAACAGGTGGACAGGGCGGCCCAGAAGCTCGGTCATTTCCTTGCGGGCGGCTTCGCCGATCGCCTTCACCCGCGATCCCCGCGCCCCCACCACGATGGCCTTCTGGCTGTCACGCTCGACGAGGATCTGGGCGTGGACCGCGGCCGAGCCGTCGGCCTTTTCCTCGAACTTCTCGATCACGACGGCGGTGGAATAGGGGAGTTCCTGCCCCAGCTGAAGGAATAGCTGCTCGCGCACCAGCTCAGCCGACATCATGCGGGCGGGCGCATCCGACAGCTGGTCTTCCGGGAACAGCCAGGGGCCCTGCGGCACGGCGGCGGCGAGCGCGCGCTTCAGATCGGCCACGCCATCCCCGGTGAGGGCCGAGATCATGAAGGTTTCGGCAAAGGGGGCGAGCGCATTGGCTTCGGCGACCAGCGCCAGCAGCCTTGCCTTGTCTGCCTGGTCCACCTTGTTCAGCACCAGCCAGCGCGGTTCGGGGCGTTGGGCGACCGTTTCCAGCACGGCGCGCACCTCTTCCCGGAGGCCGGCCTTCGCATCGACGATGGCGAGCAGCACATCGGCGTCGGCCACGCCTTCCCATGCGTTCTGCACCATGGCGCGATCCAGCCGCCGGCGCGGCTGGAATACGCCGGGCGTATCCACCAGCAGCAACTGGGCATCACCTTCCAGCGCGACGCCGGTGAGGCGGACGCGCGTTGTCTGCACCTTGGGGCTGACGATGGCGACCTTCTGGCCGACCAGCGCGTTGACGAGGGTGGACTTGCCGGCGTTCGGCGCGCCGATCAGCGCGATCACGCCGCAGCGGGTGGTGGGATTATCGGGCATGGGTTTCCAGGAAGTTGCGGGCGGCTGCCGTTTCGGCATCCTGCTTGGAGCTGCCCTCCGCCTCGACCGGGGGCAGGCCCGGAATCGCAAGCTCGACCCGGAAGCGGGGCGAATGATGCGGGCCGCTGCGGCCGAGCAGCGTGTAGACGGGGAGTTTCAGATTCTGCGCCGCCGCCCATTCCTGCAGCCGCATCTTGGGGTGCTTGGGCGCGTCCGCTGCCGTGCTGACTTCGGAGGCCCACAGGCGACGGATCATGTCGCGCGCGTCGTTGACGCCGCGATCGAGATAGACCGCGCCGATCAGCGCCTCCATCACATCGCCCAGGATGTTGTCGCTGTTGGAGCCACCGTCTGCACGGGCCTGCTGCCCCAGCTTCACCACTTCGGGGATGCCGATGCTGCGGGCGACGCGGGCGCAGACCTCCCGGCTGACGAGGTGGTGGAAGCGGCGGGTCAGCTTGCCTTCGGGTTCCGTGGGAAACTGGGTGTAGAGCCAGTCCGCGATCACGGCGCCGAGAACGCGATCGCCCAGAAATTCGAGCCGTTCGTAATTGTCGGCGCCCACGCTCTTGTGGGTGAGTGCGCTGTGCAGAAGGGCCTTGTCGTGGAAGGGGGCGCCAAGGGCGCTGTCGGCCCATGCCGAAAGCCGGTCAGTCAATGCTTGTTCCGATCCGGTTCCAGCGCACGCCCTGATCATAGGACAGGAAGATGCGCGATGCACGGCCGATCACCCGGGCTTCGGGCACGAAGCCCAGGCCGCCGTCCTCGGGCCGGACGCGGCTGTCGGCGCTGCGTCCGCGGTTGTCCCCAAGGACGAACAGATGACCCGCAGGCACGAGGGCCGGGCCATAGTTTGCATGGGGGCCGTCTGCTTTTCCCTGCACGACATGGGCGCGGCCATCCGCCATCCCTTCGCGGCAAAGGCCGGGGGCTTCGGGCGGGCAGGGCAGCGGCCGGCCGTTCAGCAGCACCAGGCCCTGTCGCAGTTCCACCACTTCTCCCCCCCGCGCGATCACGCGCTTTACATAGTCCCGGCCGTCGGGGCCGACAAATGCAATCACGTCGCCATGGGGGATATCCCGCCCGAAGAGGCGGAAATCTTCATCCGGGGCCAGAACGGAGCCGGGCGCAAGCGGCAGCGATGCCAGGGACCAGCCATAGGCGCGCTTGTCCACCAGCACGAAATCGCCGGCCATAAGGGTAGGCGCCATCGAACCGGAGGGGATCGCGAACGGCTGGACAAGCAGCGTGCGCACAAGAAGCGCCAGCAGCAGCGCGCCCCCCGCCAGCTTCAGCAACGGCATCAGCCAGATGGCCAGCCGCCGGCTGCCGGTGATGTGCCGGGTGCGCGCGGCTTCGATGGCGTCTGCACTGTCCATGGCGGGCTGGCGTGGAGACCATGCAACAGAGTGTCAAGTCCGGACGCCGGGCATTCGCACGGAGTCGCGCGAGGCGCTTGTTTCGTCTAGTGAATGGGGCCATGCTGCCTCATCAGACTGACGCATGGGCCGTCCTGTCCGCCCTGTCCGCCGCGCCGGCCCCTTCCATCGCCGGCCTGTTCGAGGCCGAACCGCGCCGGCTGGAGGTGATGGCGCCCGTGGTCGAGGGCATCCGCTTCGACTTTTCCAAGCTGCCGCTGACGCTGGCGCATCTGCAGGCGCTGGCCGCGTTGGCGGCTGACGCCGACCTGCCGGACTGGCGGCGAAAGATGGCCGCCGGCGAGGTGGTGAACGGATCGGAAGGCCGTGCCGCGACCCACATGGCGCTGCGCGATCCGGCCAGGCGGGGTGAACAGGCCGCGCTGCTGGACACCGCCGCCCGCATCCGGGCAGGGGCGCTGGGCCCCGTGCGGCACATCATCCATATCGGGATCGGCGGATCCGCGCTGGGGCCGCAACTGCTGGTCGATGCGCTGGGCACCGGCGCCGACGGGCCGGAGGTGCATGTGGCGGCCAATATCGACGGCGCCGCCCTGGCCCGGGCGTTCGACGCCTGCGACCCGGCCGAAACCCTGCTGATCGCGGTTTCCAAGACCTTCACGACACAGGAAACGCTGACCAACCTGAAATCCGCGCTGGACTGGCTGGCAGGCCATGACGTGGCCGATCCGGTTCGTCGGGTGGTGGCCGTGACGGCCGCGCCGGACAAGGCGAAGGCGCATGGGATCACCGAGGTGCTGCCGTTCGCGGAATCGGTGGGCGGGCGTTATTCCCTGTGGTCCGCCGTGGGCCTGCCGCTGGCGATCCGCTGCGGGCCCGCCGCATTTGAGGCGCTGCTGGATGGGGCGGCGGCAATGGACCGGCACTTCCTGGATACGCCGCTGGCGATGAACGCGCCGGTGCTGGCGGCCATGGCCGACGTGTGGCAGGCCTGTTTCCTGAAGAAGCCGACCCGCGCCATCTTCGCCTATGACGAGCGGCTGCGGCTGCTGCCGTCCTATCTGCAGCAGCTGGAAATGGAATCGAACGGCAAGTCCGTGGCGCGAGACGGTACGCCGCTGCCGTTCCCGACCGCCGCGATCAGCTGGGGCGGAACGGGCACGGATGCGCAGCATGCGGTATTCCAGCTGCTGCATCAGGGAACCCACGCCGATCCGATCGAATTCGTGGCGGTGGCGACCCCGGGCCATGACCTGGACCCGGTTCATCACCGGCTGCTGCTGGCGAACTGCTTCGCACAGGGCGCGGCGCTGCTGAAGGGGCGGACGGACGCCGAAGCGCTGGCCGAGGCGAAGGGGGATGTGGCGCTGGCGCGGGCGAAGGGCTTTCCGGGCAATCGCGGATCCGCGACGATCCTGATCGACCGGCTGACGCCCGACCGGCTGGGTGCGCTGCTGGCCTTCTATGAGGCGCGGACATTCAGTGCGGCCATGATGATGGGGATCAACCCCTTCGACCAGTGGGGCGTGGAGCTGGGCAAGCAGGTGGCGAACCGGCTGTCGGCCGGGGAGACGGGCGGGTTCGACCCTTCGACCGAAGCGCTGATGAAGGCCGCCGGCCTTTAGAGCGGGAAGCCGAGCGAGCCGAGCTCTGCGGCCAATGCCTCTGCCCCCGTGAAATGATGCGCCAGCCAGCCGGCGTTGCGGGCGGCTTCCACATTGGCGGCATTGTCGTCGATGAAGATCGCCTCTCCGTCGCCGAGGCCGAAACGGCTGCGCGCAAGGGCGTAGATGGCGGGATCGGGCTTCACCAGCCGTTCGTGGCCGGACACGACGATGTCGCGGAACAGATCGAACAGTGGCGCGGTGGGACGGAACCGGTCCCAGAATTCGGCGGAGAAATTGGTGATGCCATATTGCGGTACGCCGCCAGTGGCCAGCGCCCGGACCAGATCATGGGTTCCGGGAATGGGCCCGGGGATTGTTTCCAGCCATCGCGGACCGTAGGCCGCGATCAGATCCGCGACATCCGGATGTTCGGCCATCAGTTCGGCGGAGGTTTCCGCGAATGGTCGCCCCGCATCATGCTGGAAATGCCAGGCGCGCGTGACGACGTTCGACAGGAACCAGTCCAGCCGATCAGGATCCGGGATCAGCTTCGCGTAGAGGAAGCGGGGATCCCAATCATAGAGGACGTGCCCGACGTCCCAGACGACGGCGCCGGGACGCGGCACGATCTTCGACCGTTGCGCGGGCTTCAGCCCTGGCGGGCCTTGAAGCGGCGGTTCGTCTTGTTGATGACATAGGTGCGGCCGCGACGGCGGATCACACGATTGTCACGGTGCCGCCCCTTGAGCGACTTGAGGCTGTTGCGGATCTTCATGATGCTTCCCCGGGGGATTCGAAATTGAGCGGCGCGCATAAGGGGCGGGCGGGGGAAAGTCAATCAGGGGGGGATCTTGCCACGGCCTTCGCCGAGACGGGCGGTTGGCAAGCATGTCGGCGCGCTGCTAGGCGGTTTGTCCCATGGCGATCACCATTTCCAGCGCCTTCGATTCGGGCAACATCCGCGTGCTGGGCCAGCCCGGCCCGCATCATTTTGCGCTGGCGATCCAGGCGGACGCCGGCGGCGAGTTCTTCCAGTGGTTCCACTTCCGCGTGGCCGGCGCGAAGGGTGTGCCGCTGACGCTGGACATCACCGGGCTCGAGAAATCCGCCTATCCGGGCGGCTGGCCGGATTATCAGGCCCGGATCTCGGCAGACCGGCAAACATGGGTGCAGGCCGAGACAAGCTATAATGCGGGCGAGGCCGAGGGCACCCTGACCATCCGGGTTACGCCGGAGAGCGATCTGCTGTGGGTGGCCTATTTCGCGCCCTATTCGAACGAGCGGCATCTGGACCTGATCGCGCGGATGGCGACGCAGCCGGGCGTTTCGGCCCGCGTGCTGGGGCATTCGCTGGACGGGCGGCCGATCGACTGCCTGGAGCTGGGCGAGGGCACGAAGCAGATCTGGCTGTATGCCCGCCAGCATCCCGGCGAGACGATGGCCGAATGGTGGATGGAAGGTGCGCTGGAGGAACTGACGGACCCTGCCTCTCCGTTGGCGCGGACGCTGCGGGCGAAGGCGCGGTTCCATATCGTTCCCAACATGAACCCGGACGGCGCGTTTCGCGGCTATCTGAGGACGAATGCGGCCGGGGCCAATCTGAACCGGGAGTGGGCCGCCCCCACCCCGGACAGGTCGCCCGAAGTGCTGTGCGTGCGAAACGCAATGGATGCGACGGGCGTTGATTTCGCGCTGGACGTGCATGGCGACGAGGCCCTGCCGCACAATTTCATCGCCGGCTTCGAAGGCGTGCCCGGCGTGACGAGCCAGCAACTGGACCTGCTGGAACGGTACAAATCCGCCCTGTGCCGACACAATCCGGAATTCCAGACGCGGATCGGCTACCCCGTGACGCCGCCCGGCAAGGCGAACTTGACGATGTCCACCAACCAGCTGGCGCACCGGTTCGGCTGTGTGTCCGCCACGCTGGAGATGCCGTTCAAGGATTCGGCTGATCTGCCGGATCCCGCGGTCGGCTGGTCGCCGGCGCGCAGCCGGCACCTGGGGCGTTCCTGCCTGTCTGCGCTGGCGGACATTCTCGAAGATCTTTGACACAAGGGTTTGAAATGGCTCAGCTCGTGCTTATCCGCCACGGCCAGTCGGCGTGGAATCTGGAAAACCGCTTCACCGGCTGGTGGGACGTGAACCTGACCGAGAAGGGGGTTGCCGAGGCGAAGGCGGCCGGCGCCGCACTGAAGGCGGGCGGGTTCGATTTCGATGTGGCCTTTACCAGCGTGCAGACCCGGGCGATCAAGACGCTGAACCTGGTACTGGAGGAAATGGGACGGCTGTGGCTGCCCGTGACGAAGGACTGGCGCTTCAACGAGCGGCATTATGGCGGGCTGACCGGGCTGGATAAGGCCGAGACGGCGGTGAAGCACGGCGACGCGCAGGTGAAGATCTGGCGGCGCAGCTTCGACGTTCCGCCGCCGGTGCAGGAAAAGGGCAGCGAATTCGATGTTTCCACCGACCGGCGCTATGCGGGAATTCCCATTCCGGCGACGGAAAGCCTGAAAGACACCATCGCCCGCGTGCTGCCAGCCTTCGACGAGCTGGTCGTGCCCGAGCTGAAGGCGGGGAAGCGGGTGGTGATCGCCGCGCACGGCAATTCGCTGCGGGCGCTGGTGAAGCATCTGTCCGGCATTTCGGACGCCGACATCGTGGCGTTCGAGATCCCGACGGGCGTGCCGATCCTCTATACGCTGGACGCCGGGCTGAAGGCGACGGACCGGCGCTTCCTGCCGCTCTGAGGCTTGCCAAGCCGATGCAGCGCCCGTAGGGCGCGTTTTTTGCCGGGGATGGGCTTGTGACGGCTTTGGTTGGGATCATCATGGGCAGCGCGTCGGACTGGGAGACGATGCGCCATGCCGCCGAAACGCTTGAGGCGCTGCAGGTTCCGCACGAGGTGAAGATCGTGTCGGCGCACCGGACGCCGCGCCGGATGGTGGCCTATGCCGAAAGCGCGGCGGACCGGGGATTGAAGCTGATCGTCGCCGGGGCCGGGGGCGCGGCCCATCTGCCCGGCATGGTCGCCAGCCTGACGCATCTGCCCGTGCTGGGCGTGCCGGTTCAGTCTGCTGCGCTGTCGGGGCAGGATTCGCTGCTGTCCATCGTGCAGATGCCGGCGGGGATTCCCGTGGGAACGCTGGCGATCGGCAAGGCCGGGGCGATCAACGCGGGGCTGCTTGCGGCCTCCATCCTGGCGATCACCGATCCGGATCTTGCCGCCCGCCTGAGGGCGTGGCGGCAGGCGCAGACCGACGCGGTGGCGGATTCCCCTCTCTGATGGCGATCCTGCCGGGCGCGACCATCGGGATCCTGGGCGGCGGCCAGCTGGGCCGGATGCTGGCGCTGGCGGCAGCACCGTTGGGCTATCGGGTGCATGTGTTCGCGCCGGACGGGGAATCGGTGGCGTCCGACGTGGCGGCAGCGGAAACACGCGCGGACTATTCCGACGAGGCCGCGCTGGCGCGCTTTGCCGCTGCTTGCGATGTGATCACCTACGAATTCGAGAATGTGCCTTCGGCCAGCGTCGCCTTCCTGGAGGCGCTGAAGCCGGTTCGGCCAGGCCATGCCGCGCTGGATGTTGCGCAGGACCGGCTTTCGGAAAAGCGGTTCGTGGAGGCGCTGGGCGGCCGGACGGCGCCTTATCGCGCCGTCGAGACTCTGGCCGATCTGGAGGCGGGCCTGGCGGAGCTGGGGACGCCCGCGATCCTGAAGACGCGCCGCTTCGGCTATGACGGCAAGGGGCAGGCCAGGATCGGTTCGGCGGACAAGGCGGCCGCCGCATTCGCCGCCGTTGGCGGACGGGGCCTGATCCTGGAAGGGTTCGTGCGGTTCGCCGCCGAATTTTCCATCCTGGTCGCCCGTTGCCCACGCGGGCGGGAAGCGCATTATCCGGCGTGCCTGAACGTGCATGAGGGCGGCATCCTGTCGCGCACCACGGTTCCGGCGCAGGGGATCGATCCGGGGCATCTGGATGCGGCGACGGCACTGGTCGTCAGGATCGCCGATGCGCTGGATTATGTGGGCGTGCTGGCCTGTGAGTTTTTCGCGACCGAAACAGGGCCTGTCTTCAACGAGATGGCGCCCCGGGTGCACAACAGCGGGCACTGGACGATCGAGGGTGCGCAGACATCGCAGTTCGAACAGCATATCCGCGCCGTGTGCGGCCTGCCGCTGGGGCCGGTGGGGCTGACGGCGCCGCTGGTCGAGATGCGCAACCTGCTGGGGGACAGTTCGGCCGAATGGGGGCGGATCCTGGCCGACCCGACGGCGCACCTGCATCTTTATGGCAAGCGCGACCCCGTGCCCGGGCGCAAGATGGGCCATGTGACGCACCTGTTGCAGCAGCCCTAGTCTCCGCTCTGGCGGCGATGCGCGGATATGATATTCTCCCCCGGCAGAAAGATCGTGGGAGGATCGATCCATGACCAAGATGCTCTGGAGCGGGCTGCCGGTCGCCGCCCTTCTGGCTGCCGCAAGCCCGGCAAACGCCGCCGCCACAATCCTGGGCGGAAATTCGGCCGGGCGGGACTGTTATCTGGCGGCCGAATTCAAGCGGGAGACCCGGGCCAGCCTGGATGTCTGTTCACGTGCGCTGGATCTTGATTCGCTGACCCGGCGCGACCGGGCGGCGACACTGGTGAACCGGGGCATCATCCACATGCAGGCGCGCGATCTGGAAAACGCCGTGGCGGATTATCGATCCGCCATCGCCCTGGATCCGGGGCTGGCTGAGGCGCATGTGAATCTGGGCATCGCGCTGCTGCACCGGGGCGGGCAGGATCAGGCGGCCATCGATTCCCTGACGCGTGCGCTGGAAATGAAGCCCGACAAGCCGGAAGTGGCGCTTTATACCCGCGCCGTCGCGCACGAGATGCTGGGCAATGTGCGCGAGGCCTATGAGGATTATGCCGCCGCCGCCGCGCTGGCCCCGGATTGGAAGGAACCGGCGGAGCAGCTGAAGCGCTTTTCCGTGGAGCGGCGCAAGACGGCGCGGGGGTAGGTTTCAGGGCCGCCAGATCAGCCCCTGATCCGGCCGGACCTTGTTTGCCAGCAGCCGGTTGAAGCTGTCGGCATAACCTGCCGGGCCGCTGCTGCTTTCGACGTGCAGCCAGCCGGGGGTGGTGGCGAGGAAATCGGCCATGCTCTGCGCCAGTTCGGCATCGAACGCCTGCGGGCCGATCTGCCGGGCGCGGGCTTCCCAGTGGGCGGGGGCGAAGAACAGGGCGGGCTGCGGGCCTTCCAGCGGCTCGTCTGCGGTTTCGTTCCAGTTGGTGTCGCCGACGATGTGGCTGGCGGACAGGCCCTTCAGGTGGCGATGCAGCCGCGCCTTCAGCCGGGCGTTGCCGGAAAAATCGACCAGAACCGCAGGCGCAGCCGCGTCGAGCGACTCAAGCTCGTCATAGGCGAGGACCCGGCCGTAGAATCCTGTCCGTTCCACGAAGGCCCTGTTGGCGGCGGAGGTGAGTCCGATGGTGCCGTGGCCGGCCCGTTTCAGGTTCCAGGCGGTCGCCAGCGCGGTCTTCGAAGAGGCGCTGGTGAGGAGGATCTGCCGCCCGGCCGCGACATCGGCGGCAAGGCTGTGGGCCAGCACGAAGCCGGTCCCGTAGAGCGGCTGGAACAGGGCCACCAGCGGTTCCGCCTGCGCGGGCACATGCGGGGTGGGCCGATAGCTGTTGTAGACCGGCGCGAGCGACTGCCGGTGATCGGCGATATCCGAAAACCCGCCTGCCTTTACCGGGCCGGGCCTGAGCTTCAGATGCGTGGCGGAGGGCCAGTAGCCGAACAGGCGCAGGCCTTCATCGACGCCTGCCGCCCGGCTCTGGATCACGGTGCCATAGCCCCACACCGGCACGATGCCGCGATCAGGCGCTGAGGCCGGGAAGAAGTTCCAGTAGTGGAGCGGGGCACCGCCGTGCACGGCATAGGTGATGTTGTTGGATGTGAGCGCGGCGAGATCGACGCGGGCGATGATCTCATCTTCGGCCGCGGCAAGGTCCAGCGGGATTTGATGGTGATCCGCAAGATCGGACCGGCTGACTTCGATGGAATAGCCACGCATGTCGACGAACTCCCTCTCCTCGATCCGGAGAGGCTATCCGAACTGGCGGAAACTGCACCCCCCTGATTGAAAAGGGACGGCCGGGGGGAATGTGGTGGAAACAGGTTGCCGCAATTGAAGAAGGGGCCGGTTTCCCGGCCCCTTCGATTGCAGACCGCCGGAGGCGATCAGGCGGCTTCGCCGTCGATCATGGCCGTGTCGTTCGCGCCGATCTCTACCTTGCGGGGTTTCTTGTGCTCGGGCACTTCGCGCTTGAGATCGATGTTCAGCAGCCCGTTCTCGAACGAGGCGCCGGTGACCTTGATCACATCGGCCAGCTGGAAGCGGCGTTCGAACGCGCGCTTGGCGATGCCGCGATGCAGGAAGGTGCGTTCGGCCGGCTGCACTTCATCCGCAGCCTTGCCAGTGACGACCAGCGTGTTTTCCTGAACGGTGATGTCCAGTTCCTGACGCGTAAAGCCGGCGACCGCCATGGTGATCCGATAGGCATCGTCGCCCAGCTTCTCGATGTTGTAGGGCGGGAAGCTGGTATCCGTCTCGGCGGCGCGGGCCACGCTGTCGATCAGGCGGTTGAGGTTCTCAAAGCCGATGGACGAGCGGAGCAGGGGGGCGAAATCGAAGTTCGTACGCATGGATTTCCATCCTTTCAAAGCAATGGTCCTGTTCTGGCCCGCCGGTTGGCCGGGCCGTCGTGGGGCGCGGCCCCCGGAGGCTGCCGCTGTCCACGAACCGGAATCTGGGATAGGGAACAGGGGTTTCAAGGGGGGTGGGACAGCGCTGCACTTGCGCGGCTGCCATGCCGCCCCCTAATGGGCGCCTGAGACAGGGACAGGGCCTGCGGCCCGCGTATCACGGAATAGCGAGAGCCATGACATCGACTGCCGACATCCGGGCATCCTTCCTCGACCATTTTGCCAAGAATGGTCATGCGCTGGTGCCATCCGCGCCGCTGGTGCCGCAGAACGACCCGACGCTGATGTTCGTGAACGCCGGCATGGTGCCGTTCAAGAATGTGTTCACGGGGCTGGAAACGCGCCCCTACACGACCGCGACATCCAGCCAGAAGTGCGTGCGGGCGGGCGGCAAGCACAACGATCTGGACAATGTGGGCTATACAGCGCGCCACCATACCTTCTTTGAAATGCTGGGGAATTTTTCCTTCGGCGATTATTTCAAGGCGGAGGCGATCACGCTGGCGTGGGATCTGCTGACGGGCACCTGGGGCCTTCCGAAGGACAAGCTGACGGTGACCGTGTATCACACGGACGACGAGGCGTTCGGCCTGTGGAAGAAGATCGCAGGGCTGCCCGAGGAGCGGATCATCCGCATCCCCACAGCCGACAATTTCTGGTCCATGGGCGATACGGGCCCCTGCGGCCCCTGTTCCGAGATCTTCTATGATCATGGACCGCACATTCCCGGCGGCCCCCCCGGTTCCCCCGACGAGGATGGCGACCGCTTCGTGGAAGTGTGGAATCTGGTGTTCATGCAGTTCGACCAGCAGCCGGACGGAACCCGGCTGAACCTGCCCAGGCCTTCCATCGATACCGGCATGGGGCTGGAGCGCATCGCCGCCGTGCTGCAGGGCACGCACGACAATTTCGAGATCGATATCTTCAGGCAGCTGATCGGCGAATCCGCCGCGCTGACGAAGACCCCGACGGACGCGGTGAACACCCGTGCTTCCCACCGGGTGATCGCGGACCATCTGCGGTCCGCCGGCTTCCTGGTGGCGGATGGCGTTCTGCCCGCGAACGAGGGTCGTGGCTATGTGCTGCGGCGGATCATGCGCCGGGCCATGCGCCATGCGCATCTGCTGGGTGCGAGCGAGCCGCTGATGCATCGGCTGGTGCCGGCGCTGGTGAGCACGATGGGCGGGGCTTACCCGGAACTGGTCAGGGCGCAGGCGCTGATCGCGGAAACGCTGAAGCTTGAGGAGACCCGTTTCCGCCAGACGCTGCAGAACGGGCTGAAACTGCTGGACGATGCGACCGCAGGGCTGAAGCCGGGCGCGGTGCTGCCGGGCGATGTCGCCTTCCGCCTGTATGATACCTATGGCTTCCCCTATGACCTGACCGAGGATGCGCTGAAGGCGCAGGGCCTGGGCGTGGACCGGGCCGGCTTCGACGCCAGCATGGCCGAGCAGAAGGCGCGTGCGCGGGCGGCCTGGGCGGGCAGCGGCGCGAACGCCACCGACAGCCTGTGGTTCGATCTGGCCGAGAAGCTGGGGGCGACGGATTTCATCGGCTATTCGACGACCGGCGCGGAAGGTGCGATCGTGGCGCTTGTGAAGGACGGGACGGAGGTTTCCGAGGCCCATGCCGGCGACGAACTGGTGATCCTGACCAACCAGACGCCATTTTATGCCGAAAGCGGCGGGCAGGTGGGCGACACCGGCGTGATTTCGCTGGGCGATGCGCGGTTCGAAGTGACGGACACGCAGAAGCCGCTTGGCAAGCTGCATGCCCATTCGGGTCGGCTGGTTTCGGGCCTGCTGAAAGTGGGCGACGCCGTGCAGCTGAAGGTCGATGCCGAGCGGCGCGCGGCCGTGAAGGCCAACCATTCGGCGACACACCTGATGCATGCAGCGCTGCGCCGGGTGCTGGGCGGGCATGTCAGCCAGAAGGGCTCGCTGGTCGCGCCGGACAGGCTGCGCTTCGACTTTTCGCACCAGAAGCCGATGACGGCGGAGGAGATCGCGGCAGTCGAGGCCGAGGTGAATGCCGAGATCCGCGCGAACCTTCCGGTCGGCACGCGGCTGATGACGCCGGATGCCGCGATCGAGGCAGGTGCGCTGGCGCTGTTCGGCGAGAAATATGGCGACGAGGTGCGCGTGCTTTCCATGGGCCGCGCGGGCGAAGCGGGCCGCAGCTATTCCGTGGAACTGTGCGGCGGCACGCATGTGAACGCCACGGGCGACATTGCGCTGTTCCGCATCGTATCGGAAAGCGCGGTTTCGTCCGGCGTGCGGCGGATCGAGGCGCTGACGGGCATCGAGGCGCTGAAGCATCTGGTGACCCAGGAAAATCTGCTGAAGGCGACAGCCGCGAGTGTGAAGGCGCGGGTGGAGGATGTGCCCGAGCGCGTGGCGGCGCTGGCCGACACCGTGAAGAAGCTGGAGCGCGAACTGGCCGACGCGAAGAAGGCGCTGGCGCTGGCCGGACCGGGGCAGGCCGCCGAAGTTGCGCCGGAGCAACTGGGCGATGTGCCCTTCCTGGGCCGGGTGATCGACGATCTGGATCCGAAGGAACTGCGCGGCCTGCTGGACGAGGAAAAGCAGCGCCACGGATCGGGCGTGTTCGCAATCGTCGCCACGCGGGACGGGCGGGCCTCCATCGCGGTTTCGGTGTCTGCCGATCTGGCGGGCAAGGCCAACGCTGTCGATCTGGTGCGCGCGGGCGTGGCGGCGCTGGGCGGGCAGGGCGGCGGCGGCCGGCCCGACATGGCGCAGGGCGGCGGCCCGGAGGCCGCAAGGGCGGCCGACGCGATTGAAGCGGTGAAGGCCGCGATCCGTCAGGCGGTCGCGGCCTGACCATGGCGACGGTCGCGGTCCCGCCTGGCGAGGCATCCCTTGTGGCCCACGCAAGCCCCCGGATCGCGATCATTGACATCGGTTCGAATTCTGTCCGCCTTGTCGTCTACAAGGGGCTGACGCGCACGCCGGCCGTGCTGTTCAACGAGAAGGTGATGGCCGGGCTGGGCAAGGGCCTGAGCGCGGGCGGGCGGCTTTCGGACGAATCCATGGACGTGGCGCTGGCGGCGCTGGCGCGTTTTTCCCTGCTGTGCGATTCGATGGGGGTCGACAGCCTGCGGGCCGTTGCAACCGCCGCCGTGCGGGATGCCGCGAACGGCCCCGCCTTTGTGGCGCGGATCGCGGAACGGACCGGGATCGAGGTGGACATCATCGACGGCGAAACCGAGGCGCGCGGCGCGGCCTATGGCGTGATCGCCGGCATCCCCGATGCCGACGGCGTTGTCGGCGATCTGGGTGGCGGTTCGCTGGAACTGGTGCGGATCGCAGGCGGCGAGGTGCATGAGCGCGTGTCGCTGCCGCTGGGGTCGCTGCGGCTGGATGCGTTCCGCAAAAAGGGCCGGCGTGAGCTTGTCGGCCAGATCGACGAGGGCCTGAAGGGGCTGGGGTGGGCCGCCCTGGGGAAGGGCAAGCCCTTCTATGCCGTGGGCGGCAGCTGGCGGGCGCTGACCCAGTTGTACATGCACCAGACAGATTGGCCGCTGCCGGTGACGCACCAGCACCGTATGCCTGCCGATGCGCCTGAACGACTGGTGCGGACACTGGCCCATATCTCTCTGAAATCCCTGAAGGATGTTCCATCCATTTCATCCTCTCGGGTGCCGCAGCTGCCGGGCGCGGCCGCGATGCTGCGGGCGGTGACCAAGCGGCTTGGCAGTTCCTGCATCGTCAGTTCCGCTTATGGCCTGCGCGAGGGGCTGCTGTTTCAGGCGCTGTCGCCGGCTGCGCGGCGGCAGGATCCGCTGCTGTCTGCCGCGCGGGAGGCCGCCGATCGCATGGGCCGCTTTTCCGACGGCAGCGATGCCGATGTGGGCGAGGCGTTGCTGACCTTCACCGACACGCTGTTCCCGCAGGAAGCCCCCAATCTGCGGCGCATCCGCCATGCGGCCTGCCTGCTGGCCGATACGGCCTGGCGTGCCCACCCGGACATGCGCGCGGAAGACGGCATGGATCTGGCGCTGCACGGTACCTGGGTGGGGATCGACGCGGCGGAGCGCGCGATGCTTGCGGCTGCGCTGTGGGTGGTGAACGGCGGTGCCATGCCGGGCGAGGGAACGGCAGTGCTGTCGCAGTTGGCAACGCCGGATCAGCTGGCGCTGGCGCGCCAGTGGGGCCTTGCGCTGCGGCTGGGGCAGAGGCTGGGCGGCGGAGCGGCCGACGGGCTTGAGAATGCCGCCCTTCTCCGCGAGGGCGGGGCGCTGATCCTCAGCCTGCCGCGCGCCGCCGAGGCGCTCTACGCCGATTCCGTTCTGCGGCGGCATCGCCTTCTGGCGCAGGCAGTGGGGCTGGAACCGGCGCTTCGGCTTCGCTGAAACCGGCTTCGGCTGCATCGGCCGCGGCGTCGGCCGCATCGGCTTCATCATCGGAAGCCAAAATCAGCGGCTGCATCCTGAGCTTGCCGTTGCGCACCGAAAAGCCCAGCCGGCCTTCCACCAGTGCCAGCGCGTCTTCCCCGAACTGCTGGCGGCGCCAGCCTTCGAGGATGGGCAGGCCTTCGCGCACGCCGGCGGCCAGCGCCTCCATCTCGTCGGAACGGGCGACGAGCTTCGGGGCGACGCCGTTTTCCTTGGCACGGATCTTGAGCAGCAGTTTCAGCAGATCCGCGATCAGGGACGCGTCCGTCGAGAGGCCGGGGCGGTTTTCCCGGGGCGGCATTTCCGATTCCGGCAGGGGTTCGGCGGCGGCGATGGCCGCCAGCATCCGCTGGCCGATGGCGTTGGTTGTCCAGCTGGTGGAAAGGCCGCGCACCTTGCCGAGATCGGCTTGGGCAGCAGGTGGCGCCGCGGCCAGATCGGCGAGCGTCTCGTCCTTGACGATGCGGCCGCGCGGAACATTCTTGTCGCGGGCCTCCAGCTCGCGCCAGCGGGCCAGCGCCTTCAGCCGCCCCAGCACCTCAGGCTTGCGGTTCGGAAGCTTCAGACGTTGCCAGGCGTTGTCCGGGTTCACCACATAGTTCGAGGGGTCCGACAGACGGGCCATCTCCTCGTCCAGCCACGCCCCGCGGCCGGTTTTGCGCAGGCGGGCGAGCATCCTGGGAAACAGCTGGGAGAGATAGGTGACGTCGCCGATGGCATAGTGAATCTGCCGGTCAGACAGGGGGCGTCGGGCCCAGTCCGTGAAGCGGGCGCCCTTGTCGATCTGCTGGCCGGTGAAATGGGCGACGAGGTTGGCGTAGCTGACCTGTTCGCCCATCCCCATGGCCATCGCGGCAATCTGGGTGTCGAACAGCGGAAAGGGCACTTTTCCGGTTAGATTCATGAAAATCTCGATGTCCTGGCCGCCGGCGTGCAGCACCTTCAGGATCGATTCGTTTGCCAGAAGCGCGAAAAAGGGCGCGAGATCCAGCCCTTCGGCGAGCGGATCGATCGCGAACGCATCTTCCGGCGATGCCAGCTGGATCAGGCAAAGCTCTGGATAATAGGTGTTTTCCCGCATGAATTCGGTATCGACGCAGACGACGTCATGCTGCTGCAACCGGGCGACGAGCCGGGCGAGTGTTTCACTGTCTGTGACAAGCGGATGAATTTGCATGGATGCCCGATAGCTTCTGGATGCGTGCTTGACAAAAGGGTGGCCTTGGCCTTGACCCCCCGCCCATGAGCACGACCGAAATTCACGCCTATCGTACCCACCATTGCGCCGAGCTGACGGCCGCGCATGTCGGCCAGACCGTCCGGCTGTCCGGCTGGATCCACCGCAAGCGCGACCATGGCGGCGTGCTGTTCATCGATCTGCGCGACCATCATGGCTTGACCCAGCTTGTGGTTGCGGCCGGATCCCCCTTCCTGGAAACACTGGACCGGCTGCGGCTGGAATCCGTGGTGACCATCGACGGCGAAGTGGTGGCGCGCAGCGAGGGCACGGTGAACCCGAACCTGCCGACCGGCGCCATCGAAGTGCGGGTGCGCGGGGTTTCGGTGCAATCCGAGGCGGCCGAACTGCCGCTGCCGGTGGCCGGCGAGGCGGAGTATCCCGAGGACATCCGCCTGCGCTACCGCTTCCTGGATCTGAGGCGGGAGCGTCTGCACAGGAACATCGTGCTGCGTTCGAAGGTGATTTCCAGCCTTCGCCAGCGCATGCAGGCGCAAGGATTCACCGAATATCAGACACCGATCCTGACGGCCTCCAGCCCCGAGGGCGCGCGCGACTTCCTGGTGCCCAGCCGCCTGCATCCGGGCAAATTCTATGCGCTTCCGCAGGCGCCGCAGATGTTCAAGCAGCTGCTGATGGTGGCCGGATTCGACCGCTATTTCCAGATCGCGCCCTGTTTCCGCGACGAGGATGCGCGGGCGGATCGGTCCCCCGGCGAGTTCTACCAGCTCGATTTCGAGATGAGTTTCGTGACGCAGGAGGATGTGTTCCAGGCGATCGAGCCGGTGCTGGCGGGCGTGTTCCGCGAGTTTGCCGGCTGGGGCCGGGAGACGCCCTGGGCCGTGACGGAAGGCGCATTCCCGCGCATCCCCTATCGCGAATCCATGCTGAAATACGGCAACGACAAGCCTGATCTGCGCAACCCGTTGATTATTCAGGATGTGTCGGATCATTTCAAGCAATCCGGCTTCGGCCTGTTCGAGAAGATCGTGGGGTCAGGCGGCGTGGTGCGGGCCATTCCGGCGCCGAACACGGCGGACAAGAGCCGCAAGTTCTTCGATGACATGAACGAATGGGCGCGCAGCGAAGGCCATGCGGGCCTTGGCTATGTGACGCGCAAGGGCGGCGAATTCGGCGGCCCGATCGCCAAGAACCATGGCACCGAAGGCATGGAAGCCATCTATGCCCAGCTGGGCCTGGGGCCGGACGACGGGCTGTTCTTCGCGGCAGGCAAGGAACTTGCCGCGGCCAAGCTGGCCGGGTTTGCCCGCACCCGCGTGGGGGAACAGCTGGGGCTGATCGAGCAGGGCGCCTTCCGCTTCTGCTGGATCGTCGATTTCCCGATGTTCGAGGCGGACGAGGAAACCGGAAAGATCGACTTTTCCCACAACCCCTTCTCCATGCCGCAGGGCGAGATGGCGGCGCTGGAGACGAAGGATCCGCTGGAAATCTTGGCCTATCAGTATGACATCGTCTGCAACGGGGTGGAGCTGTCTTCCGGTGCGATCCGGAACCACAAGCCCGAAATCATGTACAAGGCGTTCGAAATCGCCGGCTACACGCGGGATCAGGTGGACACGAACTTCCCCGGGATGATCAACGCCTTCAAATATGGGGCGCCGCCGCACGGCGGTTCCGCGCCGGGCGTGGACCGGATCGTGATGCTGATCGCGGACGAACCGAACATCCGCGAAGTCACGCTGTTCCCGCTGAACCAGAAGGCCGAGGATCTGATGATGAACGCGCCTTCGGCCGTGACGGAAAAGCAGCTGCGCGAACTGCACATCCAGCCGCGCAAGCCCGCATAAAGGGTGGGAAGCCTGCCCCGGCAGGGCGCGATGCGCCCCGCCGGGTTAGGGCAAGCGGAACAGCCGGCCGCGGGCGATCAGTATTTGACCGAGCAGCCGTAAGGCCGGCTGGTGGGCGTGGCGACCGGCTTTCCGGCCTTCACATCCGCCAGAGCCAGTTTCACCAGCGGTTCGGCCCTGGCGATATCGGCCGGGTTGGCGCTGGGGATGCTGTCGATCCCGCCGGCATAGGCCAGCGTGCCATCGGGCGCGATCACGAACATGTGCGGCGTGGTCCGTGCGCCATAGGCACGGCCCACGGCGCCATCCGGATCCAGAAGATAGGCGCTGGACTGGAAGCCCTGCTGGCGGATCTTGGCGTTGGCCTGTTCCCCGCTGAGATGGCCCTGTTTGCCGGGCGCGCCGGAGTTGATCGTCAGCCAGACGGCGCCGCCCTTGCGGGCTTCGGCCTGAAGCTTCTGCATGTCGCCGCCGGAATAATATTTCTGCACGAAGGGGCATTCCGGGTTGGTCCATTCCAGCACCACCGGCTTGCCCTTGAAATCCGAGAGGCTGACGTTGCGTCCGTTCGAATCGGTTGCCGTGAAGGCCGGTGCGGGCTGGCCGACGACGGCGTTCGCCCATGCGGGGGCGGCCAGGACACCGAGGAACGCAATCGGGGCAACTGCTGCGAACAGGGGCTTCGTCATGATTGTCTCCTTCATGGTCAGGCGCAACATGTCAGCCGGCGGATGAACGCGGGCTTGCAAGCGATGTCAGCGTATCGACGGTCAGGATCTGCGGAAGTTCCGTGACCTGCCCATTCGTATCGTAGAAGAGGTAGAGCGGAATGCCGGCGCGGCCGCGCTGTTCCAGGAAACGGGCGATGGCGGGATCCGGCCGGGTCCAGTCCCCGACCATGACCTGGATGCCGGCATCGGCGAAGGCCTTTGCGACGGCGGGATCCGACAGCGCGCCCTTTTCGTTGACCTTGCAGGTCAGGCACCAGTCCGCCGTGAAGTAGAGGAAGGTGGCGCGCCGGTCCGCCTGGGCCTTTGCGATGGCCTCGGGCGTGAAGGGTGTGGCGGACAGGCCCGACGGACCGGGTTCGCGGGTGAGGGGATCCTGTTCCGCCGGAACACGGGCCAGCGCGATCGGCGACAGCAGGGCGATCAGCGCAGCCAGCGAGATCGTGACGACGATCGAGGCCTGCCTGCGCTGCCGCAGCCCCAGGATCCACAGCAGCACCGACAATGCGAGCGCGAAGGAGAGGCCCATCATCAGGGCGTTGTGCCCGGCCTGCCGCCCCAGTACCCAGGCCAGCGCAAGCGCGGTCAGGAACATGGGGACGGCGAGGATGCGACGGAAGCTGTCCATCCAGGGCCCCGGTTTCGGCAGACGGCGACGCAGCGCCGGAATGAAGCCGATGGCGAGGAAGGGAAGCGCCAGCCCGAAGCCCAGCCCGGCGAACACGGCCAGCCCCGCGACAGGCGGCAGCAGCAGGGCGGCCCCCAACGCGCCGGCCATGAAGGGCCCGGTACAGGGCGTCGCCACGAAGGCCGCAAGCGCCCCGGTGAAGAAGGCGCCCTTCGCGCCCGGTTTCAATGCCAGACCAGATCCGATGTTCGCCGCGCCGAGATCCACTTCATAGAGGCCGGCGAAGTTGAGGCCGATCGCAAGCGTCAGCAGCATCAGCACCAGAACCACGCGCGGATCCTGCAGCTGGAAGGCCCATCCGGCGCCCTGGCCCGCAGCCGCGATGCCGATGGCGGCCAGGCCGAGCAGCGACGTGACCAGCACCACGCCCGCCGTGTAGGCGACGCCTTCCGACCGGGCGTGGGCAGCCGATTCGCCAGCCCGTGCGAGGCTGAGCGCCTTCAGGCTGAGGATCGGAAAGACGCAGGGCATCAGGTTCAGGATGAGCCCGCCGAGGATGGCGAGGCCCAGCGCCGGCCAGAAAGCGGCCATGCCGCCGCTTTTGGCGGCTGCGCCGGCAAGCGGCTGACCCACGGGGACCTCGCCCGGCTGTGCCGTCAGCGTGAGGCCCATCACCTCTCCGTCGCGTTCGATGCGCAACAGGCCCGGAACGGCGGACGGCCGGGAGCCGGGAACGGCTTCGCCCTCGATGATGAGGGCTGTCGATGTCCGGCTGACGACCTGTGGTGCAGCGAACAGGAAGCTGTCGTCCCCGCTGGCGAAGAAGTGCGCGGCAGTGACGGAGCCTGTATCCGCGAAGGGGACGGACAGGCGGATACGCCCGCCTTCCGTCCGGAAGCTGGCGGGTTCGGCAAGCTGGCGGGGAAGGGCGCTGCGGGCGGCATCGAAGCGGGCCTTCTGCGCCGGATCGGCCGCCCCGTCGCCGACCGGCAGGTTCAGGGCCAGATCGGCGCCTTCGGGAATGCAGATCTTGTCGTCGCACACCAGCCAGTCGATCCGTGCCTTCAGTGGCAGGTCGCCCGACGCGCCCTGTGGCACGGTGACGTCGGCGAGAAGCATGTTTTCCTCGCCATAGACATGGTTCATCAGCCCGGCGACGATATAGGTTTCCGGCACCGGATATCGGAAGCCGGATACGGTGACGCCCTTCGGCAGCCGCCAATCGGCGCGCGTGGGCATGCCGCTATCGCCCGGATTTTCCCAATAGGTGTGCCAGCCCGGTTTCGGCTTCATCACCAGGCCGATGGTGAAGCGCTGGCCGGGCGCCGGGGCCCCGACCTCGCTGACCAGTTCGACACGGGTATTTTCAAGCTGGGCGCTGCTGGCGGCAAGGGCCGGGGCAGCGACGAGGGCGGCGAGAGCCAGGATCAGGCGTGAAAGCATCGCCGCCTGTTTTAAGGGAGCGGGCGTAGCGGGGGAAGGGGTGCGTTTGCCGACAGAATGAAGCCCCGGCTTCAGGACGGCAAAGAAAAAGGCGGGGATGAACCCCGCCTTTTCCTGTTTCGACAATCTTGCGGCGAATCCGCCTGCCGGCGCTGGGCGCTGGCTGCGGCCGCTTCGGATCAGCGCTTCGAGAACTGGAAGCTGCGGCGGGCCTTGGCCTTGCCGTACTTCTTCCGCTCGACCGCGCGGCTGTCGCGGGTGAGGAAGCCGGCCTGCTTCACGGCGGTGCGCAGGGCCGGTTCGTAGCGGGTGAGCGCCTGGGCAATGCCATGCTTCACCGCGCCGGCCTGACCGGAGAGTCCGCCGCCGACGACGGTGGCGACCACATCATACTGTTCGCGGCGCTCGGCCACGTCGAACGGCTGGTTGATCACCAGACGCAGCGTGGGGCGGGCGAAATAGACGGTCTGATCGCGGCCGTTGACGATGATCTTGCCGGAGCCCGGCTTCAGCCACACGCGGGCGACGGCATCCTTGCGGCGGCCGGTCGCATAGGCGCGGCCGAACTTGTCGAGGATCTGCGGGCGCAGAGCCACGGGCTCGGCCTGCACGACCGGCGCTGCCGGGGCAGCTTCGGCAACCGGGGCGGCTTCAGGGGCGGGCGCCGGCGCGGCGGGCTGGGACTGCTGCAGCTTCGCGAGATCCGCGAGGCTCATGCGGGTGTCTTCCTGAGGGGTGTTCTCGCTCATTTCGCGGCAACCTTGCCTTCTGCCTGGGCGCCCAGGACGTTCTTGCGGTTCATCGAGGCGACATCGAGCACCTCGGGGTTCTGCGCGGCATGCGGATGTTCAGTGCCGGCGAAGACACGCAGGTTGCGCATCTGCTGGCGGCCAAGCGGCCCGCGCGGGATCATCCGCTCGACAGCCTTTTCAAGGACGCGCTCGGGGAAGCGGCCTTCCAGCACCTTGTCGGCGCGGACTTCCTTGATGCCGCCGGCGTAGCCGGTGTGGCGATAGTAGAACTTCTGCGTCGCCTTGCGGCCGGTGAAGCGCACCTTGTCCGCGTTGATGACGATGACATTGTCACCGCAGTCGACGTGCGGGGTGAAGCTTGCCTTGTGCTTGCCGCGCAGGCGGTTGGCGACAATGGTGGCCAGACGGCCGACGACGAGGCCGTCGGCATCGATCAGGATCCACTTCTTTTCGACCTCGGCAGGTTTTGCCGAGGCAGTGGTGCGG
Organism: Sandaracinobacter sp. T42; assembly: GCF_059115405.1. Lineage (NCBI taxonomy): Bacteria > Pseudomonadati > Pseudomonadota > Alphaproteobacteria > Sphingomonadales > Sphingosinicellaceae > Sandaracinobacter > Sandaracinobacter sp. T42. The sequence goes on along the minus strand of NZ_CM181101.1, from coordinate 2,352,973 downwards.
GTGAGCATCGCTTGTCCTTGGGTTGGTATTCAGATCAGGCGCGGCCCCTACGCGAACAGGGTGCAAATGGCAAGGAAATGAGGTGTGGTATTTTGATACCCCATGTCTTGCGGACCTATCCGGACGGTTCGCCTTGCGACCTGACCCAGGCGGCATAGGCCTCAAGACTGGCTTCGACGGGCCAGACTGTGATGGCCGGCACTTCATAGCTGTGTTCGCTGGCGATGGAATCGACCAGCGCCTGTGCTGTGCTGTTGGCCGACTTGAAGATGACCGCGACTTCGGACGCCTCGACGACGTCCGCATTCCAGCGATAGATCGACGTGCAGCCGCCAAGGATGTTGGCGCAGGCCGCAAGCCGCCGCTCCACCATGGCCCTGGAGACCCGCCGGGCTTCCTCCATCGAGCCGAAGACGCAATAGACGGAAACGATGCCGGTCAATGCAGCCTCCTCCGCTATGGCCTGCCCACAACATGCGCGCCCCAGGCCGTGGCTGCGACAACAAGTGCGCCGACCGCCTGGTGCAGCACGGCAAGGGTGATGTTCATGCCCGTCATGACCACGGCGATCCCCAGCAGGATCTGGATTCCGAAGGCGCTGTGGATAGCGACGGATGCACGCCTGCAGCCCGCCTTGCGGGCGGCGCGGGCCAGCAGGATCAGCGCGCCGACGGCCACCCAGGCCCACCAGCGGTGCAGGAAATGCACCAGATGCGGATCATCCGCGAGGCTGGAAAGCCCTGTGAATTGCGCATTTTCCGGGAAGAAGCGGCCGTTCATGAGCGGCCATGTATCCGAAGCCCACCCAGCGTTCAGCCCGGCAACCCATGCACCGAGCAGCAACTGGACGAACAGGATGGCCGAGGTTGTGAGCGCCAGCGGCGTGAATCGTGCGGGGCTGGTGGCCGGATCGGCGGCGAGCGCGCGCAGATCCAGCGCGGTCCAGATCAGGCCGGCCAGGATGAACAGCGCGGTCAGCAGGTGGACGGCCAGCCGGTAATGCGAGACATCCGTGCGTTCGGAGAGGCCCGACGACACCATCCACCAGCCGATCGCGCCTTGCAGCCCGCCCAGCGCCAGCAGGGCAAGCAGGCGAGGGGCATAGCCCCTGGGAATCGCGCGGCGGGCTGCGAACCAGGCCAGCGGCAGCGCGAAAGCGACGCCGATCAGGCGGCCCAGCAGGCGATGCACCCATTCCCAGAAATAGATGAACTTGAAATCCGCCAGGCTCATCCCCTGGTTCAGTTCCTGATATTCCGGGATCTGCTGGTATTTTTCGAACTCCGCGATCCATTGTGCTTCGTTGAGCGGGGGCACGGCGCCTGTGATGGGTTTCCATTCGGTGATGGAAAGGCCCGATTCCGTGAGGCGGGTGATGCCGCCCACCACGACCATCGCAAAGACGAGGAAGGCAACGGCCAGCAGCCAGTTCGCAAGCGCGGACGGGCGGGCGGACGGCGGCGTGAAGACGGGGTTGCTGGGCATGCCGCATCCTTAGCCGGGGCGTGCAGACGGAAAAAGGGGCGCCCTGTTGCGACCGGATGGCGCGGGGCCTCTTTCGGATCGTCGCCTTTCCGCCTAGTCTTGTCGCATAATGGACATTGAAAAATCCCCTGATCCGCAACCGGCGCCGGCGGCAACGCCCGTAACTGCCCCGGCCGCCCCCCCTGTCGTCGCCGAGGTATCCGCCCCGGCCCCCCATTCCGGCGGTGTTGCCCCGGTGGCCTGGGAATGGCCATCCGTTCACCCCGAAGCGTGGAAGTATGCCGCCGTGCCAGCTGCGCTGGCGCTGGTGTCCTTCCTGTCCGGCTGGAGCATCGTCGCCTGGCCGATGGTGGCGCTGGCTGTGTTCATCTGCGCCTTCTTTCGCGATCCGAAGCGCGCCTCCCCGGCAGGCGACGGGTTGATCCTTTCCCCCGCCGATGGCCTGGTCAGCCAGATCATGACGGTGGAACTGCCGCGCCAACTGGTGGGCGAGGGCGCGCTGACGCATGGAACCGCCACGCGCATCTCCATCTTCATGTCGGTGTTCGATGTGCACATCAATCGTGCGCCGATCGCGGGCACGGTGACGCGCATGGCCTATGTGCCGGGCGCTTTCCTGAACGCGGATCTGGACAAGGCGAGCGAGGAGAATGAGCGGCAATATTTCCTGATCGAGGGCGCCGACGGCACGCGCGTCGGCTTCACGCAGATCGCCGGGCTGATTGCCCGCCGCATCGTGGGCTTCGTGCGGGAAGGCTCTGTCGTGGGAGTCGGGCAGCGCGTGGGACTGATCCGCTTCGGAAGCCGGGTGGATGTGTTCCTGCCCGAAGGCTATGCGCCGCAGGTGGTGAAGGGGCAGCGCGCCGTCGCCGGAGAAACGGTGATTGCCGCCAGAGGCGTTGGCCCGGCCCGGCCGGGGCCGCGCCAATGAGCGAGCCTGTCCGGCCCGGCCCGCCGCCGCTTCCCCTGCGGGCGCTGATTCCCAACGCCATCACCATGCTGGCGCTCTGTTCCGGGGCGACCGGCGTGCGCTTTGCCATCGGCGGCGAGTTCGACAAGGCGGCTGCCGCCATCGTGATCGCGGCCGTGCTGGATGGAATCGATGGCCGGGTGGCGCGGCTGCTGCGCGGCACCAGCCGGTTCGGCGCGGAGCTGGATTCCCTGTCGGACGTGACGGCGTTCGGGGTTGCGCCGGCGCTGATTCTGTACCTGTGGGCACTGGAAGATCTGGGCCGCCCGGGCTGGGTGGTCGCGCTGGCGCTGGCCGTGTGCTGTGCGCTGCGGCTGGCGCGGTTCAACACCGCGCTGGATCATGAGGATCTGCCCAAGAAACGGCTGGGTTTCACAACCGGCGTTCCCGCGCCGGCAGGCGCAGGCCTTGCGCTGGCCCCCCTGTTCTGGAGCCTTGCCCATGATGGCGCGCTGGATCCGGACCCGCACAGCCGGGCCGTTCTGGTGGCCGTGGTGACGGGCGTGACTGCGTTCCTGATGGTATCCGCCCTGCCGGGCTGGGGGTTCAAGGCCGTCCGCATCCCGCGGAGCGCCAGGCTGTTCGTGCTTGCCGCCGTGGGGCTGTTCGCGGCGGCGCTGGCGCAGGCGCCCTGGATGACGCTGTTCGTTCTTTCGCTGGCCTATGGCCTGTCCTTTCCGTTCGCCACCATCCGCTACAACCAGTTGCGCAAGGCGGAACGGATGGCGCAGGACGACGGGGAACCTAGGCCGCCATCCTGAGGTTTGTGGCAACCGCGCGGCGCGCGGGGAAGGCGATGACATTCGATTCCCCCGTGCCGCCGGTGGACAGGCGGACAAGCCTGGGCTGAGGGCCGCGAAGCGCCAGCGCCAGCGCAGGCGACCGCCGCCACAGCAGGACAAGGTTCAGCCCGACGATTGCCATGAGCGCAATCGGGCCAAGAAGGGCCGTGGTGGAAGCGAGCATCCGCATCATCCTTTCGAATCGGGTTCGATTTGAATGTTCTTCTTTTGTTCCGAACGAGTCAAGCCTGGTCAGGCCAGGTCGGTGGCGCTGTGTTGCGGCCGTGAAACAGGGGGGCCTTTCCGTGCGCCGCGCCTTTGCGCTAGGGAAGGGGGCATGGGAGGACGACGGGATATGACGACGGGCACGATGCAGGACTGGCCGCTTCTGGTGTGGAAGCTGATCGATCATGCGGCGCTGAATCATGGCGAGCGGGAGATCGTGAGCCTGACATGCGAGGGGCATGAGGTTCGCACGAGCTGGCGCCAGGTGCAGGGGCGTGCCCGGCAGGTGGCGCAGGCGCTGCGCGGGCTGGGCATCAGGCCCGGCGACCGGGTGGCGACCCTAGCCTGGAACACATATCGGCATGTGGAAAGCTGGTACGGGATTTCAGGCATGGGCGGCGTGGCGCACACCATCAACCCACGTCTGTTCGAGGACCAGATCGCCTATATCGCCAACCATGCCGAAGACCGGGTGCTGTTCTTCGATCTGACCTTCGTGAAGCTGGTGGAAAAGCTGGCGCCGCGGCTGAGCACGATCGAGCATTTCGTTCTGCTGACGGATCGCGCCCACATGCCGGATGACTGCGCGCTGGACCTGATCTGCTACGAGGAGTTGATCGCGGGGCAGGATGCGGATGCGCCCTGGACCGTCGTTGCGGAAACCGCGCCGTCTGGCCTGTGCTATACATCCGGCACCACGGGGAACCCGAAGGGGGTGCAATATTCCCACCGGGCCAATGTGTTGCACGCCTATGGCGCCTGCATGGGCGATGTTCTGGACATTCGTTCGGAAACGGTGATCCTGCCGGTGGTGCCCATGTATCACGCCAACGCCTGGGGGGTGCCCTATGCGGCGGCGGCAACCGGCGCGAAGCTTGTGATGTGCGGGCCCAATTTCGACGCGCCCACCATTGCCAACATGATCCGCAAGGAAGGCGTGACGCTGACGCTGGCGGTGCCGACCGTGTGGCTGGGCATGCTGCAGCATCTGGAGGCGACCGGCACGAACCTGGATCCGCTGAAGCGCGTGGTGATCGGCGGATCGGCTGCGCCGCGTGCCATGATCGAGGCGTTCGAGGAAAAATACGGAGTCGAGGTGTGCCACGCCTGGGGCATGACGGAGATGACGCCCCTGGGCACGCTGGGCACGCTTTCCGCCGAGGCGCGAACGCTGCCGCGCGCAAGGCAGATCGACCTGAAGTGCAAGCAGGGCCGCGCCATCTTCGGCGTGGAACTGAAACTGGTGGACGATGAAGGGCGGGAACTGCCGCGCGACGGCATTGCCTTTGGCCGGCTGATGGTGCGCGGGCCGTGGATCGTGGGCAGCTATTTCAAGGGCGACGGCGGCAACATCCTGGACCGGGACGGCTGGTTCGATACCGGCGACGTCGCGACCATCGACCACAATGGCTATATGCAGATCACGGACCGGTCGAAGGATGTGATCAAGTCCGGCGGGGAATGGATCTCCTCCATCGAGATCGAGAATCTGGCGGTGGGCTGCCCGGGCGTCGCGGAAGCCGCCGTGATCGGCGTGGCCCACCCCAAGTGGGACGAACGGCCCCTTCTGATCATCGTGCGCAAGGAGGGCGCGGCCGTGACGGGCGCGGATGTGCTGGCCTATCTGGAAGGCAAGATCGCCAAATGGTGGATGCCCGACGCCGTGGAGTTTGTGGATTCGATCCCGCATACGGCCACAGGCAAGATCCAGAAGACCACCCTGCGCGAACAGTTTGCGGGCTACCGGCTGGCGGCCTGACGCCGCCGGCCGGCACGCCGGTCAGCGGATCGGGACCTGCACCGTCTTTCCGGCGGGGCCGGGGAAATCCTGGAACAGGGCGGTGGCAAGCACCGGGGTAAGGGGGGTTCCGCGCTGGCCGCCTGCCTGAGTGTCCAGGCTGGCGCGGCCTTCCCAGACGGCCTGATTGCCCGGGTTCTGCACAAGCGAGACGGACAGGGTCGTCGTGGTGGCGACCGATGGGGACGGTTGCCCGCCGACGGGGACGTTCACACTGGTGCCGACGCCGACATTGCCCGAGGAGAAGCCGCCGCCGATACCGATGGAGACGCCGGACTGACGCGGTGGACCCACGCGTTCCGATGTCTGCACATCGACCACGGCCGTGAACTGGGCCGCCTGAGGGCTGGAGACGGGCTCGAACCCCTGGCGGCGCAGTTCCGCGCCCACCGCATTCGCCTGCTGCTGGAATTCCAGGCTACCGGCCATTTCCGGGTTGGCGGGGCGGATATAGACGGCCCCTCTGCCGAGTGGCTGGTTCTGATGGAAGCGCAGCACGCTGGCCGTGGGCGTGGTGGAGCAGGCCCCCAGTGCGAGCGTGACGGCGACCAGTGCGGCGGATGCGGCGCGCATGGTTACAGGCGGACCTGCTGGGTGACGCCGGGTGTTCCCGGGAAGTCCGTGAACAGCGCGGTGGCGAGGCGCGGAACGGCCCAGGTCAGGGTTGCTTCCTGCGAGCCGGCGTTCGCCGTCTTGGAGGCGCGGCCTTCCCAGACCTTCTGGCCGTCACCCTGACGCTGGATCTGGACGGCGATGGTGGTGGTGCGCTCCGTGCTGTTGCGCGGGCCGCGGCCGACCGGGGTTGCGATGATTGTGGGCCCGACGGGGACGCCGACAGTGGTGCCGGGGCGGGTGACGGTGGTGCCGTCCGTCTGGGTGATGTCCAGCGTGGCGACATATTGCGCCTGCCCGGCGTTCGGCACGGTCTGGAAGCCCTGGCGGCGCATTTCGACCGCGACGGATTCCGCATGGGTGCGGAATTCCAGGCTGTTGGCGATGGCGGGATCCGCCGGCTGGATGAACAGCGTTCCCCGGTTGATCGGCTGGTTGGTGTGGAACCGCGCCACATCCGCATACATGCCGCCGCGCCCGCAGGCGCTGAGCGCGATCATCAGCGCGATGGACGATGCGGCCAGAATACCCTTCTTCATTGCTGTTCCCCTGCTCGTTTCCCGCCCTTCCTAGAACTGCTTAGGCGAAATTTCCAGCGCGGTTCGTCGCATATCAGTCCATGTCGGCGGCGCCGATCGGCATGCCGGGCGGCACACGGGGCGCACTGTCGGGGGCGGCGACGAAGGCCTCCACGGCATCCCGGTCCGCCAGCAGCTTCACGAGGCCCGCTTTCCAGTTGCGCTGGGCGGCGGATGTGGCGGGGCTGGCGGCAAGGTCTGCGCGGAAGCGCTCGACCGATCCCTGTAACTGCAGCGCGACGACGGGGGAGAGACCCGGTTGCTGCTGGGCGCGCAGGATGGCGCCGACGATCCGTGTCGCCACGCGCAGCCGCACCTCGTCTGTTGCGGGATCGCCACGGGGGGCGAGCGCCAGCGAGAAGAGGCGCGCCGCGACATCCATGGGGGAGGGCACCTGCGCATCCTGCCCATGCTGCGTCGCCAGCCGGTTCAGCCGCGCCGGGTGCAGCAGCGCCTCCAGCGTCACGGCCGCTGCGGCGTCCGTCGCGGCCAGCGGTTCGAACACGGTGCCGCCGTTGGTGGCGAAGATCTCGATTTCGTGCTGGCGATCCCGTTCCCCGGACCAGCCGGCGGACAGCATTGGCACAAGCCGGGGCGGCACCTGCAGCGGGGACTCAGCGAGTGTATCGACGAGGGCGTTCAACGCCGCCTGCTGCCGGGCGCCTTCCACGGGCACCGCGATGGGGCTTGCGGCCGGACCCACGGCATAGCGGCTGTCGGTTCCGCCCAGAAGTTTCGCCGCCGCTTCCACCTGATAGCGGTGCAGCAGCCAGATCGGCACGAACTTGCGACGGAGCGACATGGCCGGTTCGTTCGCGGCCAGCGCCTGCGGGCCGAAGCGATCGACGGCGGCCTGCCGCACCTGCATCATGCGGCCGAGTTCCGAAACCGGATCGGCGCCATCATCCCACAGGCTGCCATGGGGGTGGGCGCTGCCCACGTCCCGCGCCTGTTCGTCGCTGACGAAGCGCAGGCCCTGCCGGACGGCTTCGTCAGCCTTTGCACGCGCGGCGGCATCGTCATCGGTGCCATAGAGCCAGTCGATGGCATAGGCGTCCCAGCGCCCGGTGCCGACGCCATAGGCATCCGAAAGATCGGGCGCGCCGTTCACCAGCGTCACGCGCGGGGCGGGATAGTCCATCACGGTGGCGCGATCCTGGGTGCTGCCGGCGAAATTGTGCAGCAGGCCCAGCGCATGGCCCACTTCATGGGCGGAGAGCTGGCGGATGCGGGCGAGGGCTGCATTGACGGGATCGTTCGGTCCGCCCGTTCCCACCTTGTCGGCGCCGACAAGGCCTTCGAAGATCAGCATGTCCTGCCGCACGCGCAGGGAGCCGAGGAGGACTGTGCCCTTCAGGATTTCGCCGGTGCGGGGATCGGTGACGGCATAGCCATAGGACCAGCCGCGCGTTGCCCGGTTCACCCAGTTCACGACGTTCACGCGGATATCCAGCGGATCGACGCCTTCTGGCAGGATTTCCACCTTGTAGGCGTCGATGTAGCCGGCGGCCTCGAACGCCTTTTCCCACCAGCGCGCGCCTTCCAGCAACGCGGTGCGGATGGGTTCGGGCGCGGCGTTGTCGATATAGAAGAGGATCGGCTTCTTCACGCGGGACCGTGGCGCGGCGGGATCCGTCTTTTCCAGCCGGAAGCGGTTCGCGAGCTCATGGACGATGGGACTGCCCAGCGGGGCGGCGAAATCGACCACCTGCGTCGCGAAGCTGCCGCCGCGCGGATCGAAGCGGCGCGGGGTGTAGCCGGGTTCAGGCAGTCGGATGAAGCTGTGCCGGACCGTGAGGCTGATCTGGCGCGGATCGGGGGCGATGTTGCGGATTTCGGGGCCTGCGGAATCCGAGGTGAAGGTCTGCCGCGCTTCGAATTCCAGATTGTCGGGGAAGGCCTTTACGGCATTGGGGTCGGCCGCGGTCAGCTCGGGCGCGAGCTTCCAGTTCTTTTCGCCCGCGCCCTTCAGATCGCCCGTCACATCCTGCGCGTCCCGTGCGAGGAAGGGGGCGATGTCGACGAGGAGGGTGCCGCCGGGGCCGGGGATCGCGTCCCCCAGCCACAGGGTCGAGGCGGCGAAGGCGTCGCGCGCGGCGGCCTGTTCTGGGGCTGGCGCGTTCGTCGCCCGGAAGCGGGGGTTTTCCAGTTCGAAGGCGACCTTCTTTCCCAGGCGTCGGATGGCGAGGATATTGGCCGGGCCAGGGCGGGCGCGATCGAGGCCGAGCGGCGCCGAGCCGACGCCCGTGCGCAGCTGCGCCATATAAAGGAGGCGCGCGGAGACGCCGTCGGGCCTTGGCGCGGGCAGTTGCAGCAGGATCCGCCCGCCTGCCTTGTCCACATGCACGGGAAGAAGGCCTGCCTGCTGCACGGTCCCGGCCAGCGGATCGGCGGGCTTCGCAGCGAGCGCCGGGGTGGACAGGAGCAGCAGGGCTGCGGTGGCGAGGAGGCGGGTTTTCATGCCCCCATCGCTATCGGGCGGGCGGGTGCCCCGCAAGCGGCTTCAGCCGCCTGTTTTCCTGAAGGCAGTTCTAGCCGCCTGCGTGGCATTGCCCCTTCATCGCGGCGATCCAGCTGCCGACCAGCGCGATGCCCTCTGCATGGGCGGTCGTGCGGCCGATTTCCGGCATCATCTCGTTCGGCTTCACGCTTTGCATGCGGTAGAGGAGGATGGACTGGTCCGGCTGTCCCGGCACGATGTCGAACAGCCGGTCCCCCGTGCCTTGCCCGGCTGCGACCGGCGGTTTGCACAGGCCCAGCGCGCGCGGGTTGGTGGCGGCGGCGTCCAGATGCAGGCCGGAGGTGCGGGCAGGGCCGGTGGCGCTGTGGCAATGGCCGCAGTTGGTGTCGAGATAGGCGCGGGCGCGCGCCTCCAGCGGCTGGGACTCATCCGTCCAGTCGACGTTGCGCAGGTGCGTTGGTGCGGCCGGAAGGCCGGACAGGCGGCCGCCATCCGCCATCACCTTCAGCTGGTTCGGCGCGCCGGCGAGAAAAGGGGAGGCAATGTCGAGGCTGCGGGCAGTGGGGCCAATGGGGGACATCGCCTTCGTCTGCGCATCGGGCACATGGCAGGAGCCGCACTGGGTGGCATTTGGGATCACATAGGCGAAGTCGCCGCCCGGTTCCGCCCCATGGGGCGCGAGCGTGATGGCCTGCACACCGCCGGTGCGCTTCAGCTTCGCCTGTGTGCCTTCAGCGTTCCAGACATAGGGCAGGGCGACCCACCCTGCCTGCCGCCGGACGAGCAGCCGGGTTTCGACGAGCCGCACGCGGGAGACATCGAGCGCATTGCCGTTCAGCTGTGCGGGGCCATCGGCGGCGATGGCGCGGCCTTCGGGATCGAGCGGGTAGTAGAAGGTCTTGGTGAGGATGGTGCCGATGGGGAAATCCAGCGCCTTTTCCGCATTGTAGGCGGCCGCCTTGCCCTGCGGTATCCAGATTGTGCGCAGCTTGGTGGCATGATCCGTGAACAGCGGGGTGGCGAGCTCATAGGGCATGACGCCCTCGGCCAGCCGCAACATGTCGCCCTCCCGCGAGAGGACGCCCCAGTCCGCAAGCGAGGCCGGATCCGCCGTTTCGTGAAAGGCAACGCCCGGTTGCCGGCCGCAGGCGGCCAGCAGCAGCAGGGCGGCAAGCGCCGCGATGCGCATCACTGGCCGGGGGATGACGCCCAGCTGGTGTCCACCACCGCGGCGGGCAGCGGCGGCAGGGTGCAGGCATGGGCGGTGCTGATGGCAGGGTTCTTGAACTTGTTCGGGCCGTCGGCGTTCAGCACCTCTGCCGGCGCATTGTTCACGCACAGCACGGCGGGCGTGCCCTTGGCAGGTTTCGGATTGGCGAACCCGTCCCACAGGATGTCGGGCAGGCGGCCGTTCAGGCCGAACTTCATTGTTTTCAGCGCTTTCAGTTCGATCGTCCCGGGCGAATCTCCGCCGCCCCTGAAGCGGTTGCCATGGACATGGATGCCCTGTGGCCAGGGATCGAAACTGTCGGCAACGCCTTCCTTCGTCATGTAGCCGGTCGAGAAATAGCTGGAGACGATGATGTTGGCCGTCGCGTTGTCGGCGATGTCGTTGTCGAAGATCTCGACCAGGTCATTCGAGTTGATGACGATGCCCGATCCGGCGGGGACAGAGGCGACCGCCGTGCCCTTGGCGCCGAAGTTCCCGGTGTTGTTGGCGAAGATCCGGTTCCTGAAAACCCGCGTGGTATGGCCGACGGCGGGCAGGTTGGGCATGTTGAACACCAGGATGCCGCCGGTGTTGTTGGTGGCGACATTGTCGAACACGTCGGCGTTCACGCTGTTCTCGATCTCGATCCCGGCCACGTTGAACTCGGCGCGGCTGTTCTTCACGACGATGTCGCGGGACTGGCCGACATAGATGCCCGCGTCCGATGCGCCGATCGCAACGGAGCCGTCGATCAGGACATTCCTCGTCTGCACCGGATAGATGCCATAGGCGCCGTTCCCGGTGTCGGGCCCGTTCGTCCATTCGGTGCGGACACGGCGGATGATCACATTTTCCACACCGTTGATCTTCAGGGCGTCGCCTTTTGAATCCTCAATGGCGAGATCCTCGATCAGGAAGTTTCCGCCCGTCACCAGCAGGCCTTCGGCACCCGCGATCTGGCCCTTAAAGGAGAGGATCGTCCTGTCCATCCCGGCGCCGCGGATGGTGACGCCAGGGCTGGAGAGGCTGAGCGAGCGATCAAGGCTGTAAAAACCTTCGGGAATGCGGATCACATCCCCCGGCTTTGCCGTCACCAGTTGTTCGAGCAACCGTTCGGTCGCCTCCGCGGTGGCCGGGGCGGGGCGTTCGCCCGCCTTTTGATCAGCCGCTTGCGGTTTGCAGGCAGCCAGAAGCAGCGCGCCGCACAACAGGGCCGCTTTGACGGGACGATTGGTCATGCTGCTCCCTCCCCCGGGCAGAATTGGGATGTTGCTCGCATGGGTTCCGACAGGGCGCAAGCCAAAAGTTGAAATGAATTCATTTTTGTTGCCTTTGCGTTCGCGCCTCAGTAGGGCGCGCGCTTTTCGAGGTGTCGATGAACCGCAAGACCCCGACCCAGGCCCGTGCGCTGGCGACCCGCCGCGCGATCCTGAACGCCGCCCACTCGCTACTGGAGACGCATGAGCCCGAGGAGATCGGCACGGTGCAGATCGCCGAGCGGGCAGGCGTGCCGGTGGGTTCGATCTATCGCTATTATGCGAACCGGAGCGATATCTTCCGGGCGCTGGCGCAGGAGGCGATGGAACTGGTCGATGCGCCGCTGGAGGCGATGTTGCTTGCCGGGCTCAGCGTCGATGTTCTGGTTGGACAGGCGGTGGGGTTGCTGCTGGCCGCGAGCACCCCGGCCGATCGCCGGCTGCAACGATATGCCCGCCTCTCGCCCGAGCTTTCGGATGTGTGGATATCTTCCAACCTCCGGATCGAGATGGCGATTGCGGACTCGATCCTGGCCCGCAATCCATTGCTGGACGAACCGACGCGGATCGCCGCATCCCGCGTGCTGATGCAGGCCATTCTGGCGGGGGTGGACGCCATCATCCAGTTTGACGACGCGGATTCGAGGGGGCGCCTGCAAGGCGAACTGGTGAAGATGGCGGCGGCCTATGTGAAGGAACTGCTGCATCGAGGCCAGGCCTGACGCCGGGCCATGCGGCCGCCTCAGCGCCGGCCGGCGGCTTCGAGCAGGAGGCGCGCCTCGTGGCGATCGAGCAGGCGATCCGCGAACAGGCGCATCGCCTTTGCCGCGATCAGCGCCGTGCCGATGATCACGGATGTCTTGTCCCAGCCGCGCAGGGCGAAATCGGACGGCGGGCCTTCGAACAGGATCGCCACGAAGACGCCGAGGATGGCGAGTTGCACCGGCAGGCGGTGCCCGCCGCGCGTCGCGAGCGAGACGCAGGCGCCGATCAGGAGGCCCAGTACCAGCATGCGGGACAGGAGTTCCGCCGAGCTGATGGGCAGTTCGGCGAGCGTCATGCCGATGGTGACGGTGCCGAGACCGCCCAGGAATGCGGTGAGGAAGGCGAGGTTGGAGACGAACTGGCGATCATGTCGGACAGACGCATGCTGGGTGCGGAATTCCCGGTTTACACGGGCGGCCTTCGCCAGCACCGAATGGGGGGCGCCGCGGCCATTCCATCGGCCGAGCAGCTGTTCCACCAGCGTTTCGACCGGCTGATCCTGAAGATCCGCGCCGACGGCCGGAAGCTGGATTGAGGAGGCTTGCCCCTTGTTTGACATTTTCGCGCCTTCGACCCGGATTGTTTTTGATCAGCGGCCGTTTTCCGGCCTTGCCCCAAGGTTATGGCGCGGGGTGGGGGCGGGCAAGGCCGGGATTGTGAACTATGGTTTACTATTCCGGCCATGCAGTTCTGATCCGGGCGCCCGCGCGCCCGGGCACTTCAGTTTTTTGCGCTTTCCCTGCGAGCCATGAATGCGAGGCGTTCGAAGAGCATGACGTCCTGCTCGTTCTTGAGGAGGGCGCCGTGGAGGGGCGGGATGAGTTTCTTCGGATCGCGGGACTGGAGGATGTCGAGTGGGAGATCCTCGTGGAGGAGGAGCTTCAGCCAGTCGAGGAGTTCGGAGGTGCTGGGCTTCTTCTTGAGGCCGGGGACTTCGCGGATGTCGTAGAAGATGGTGAGGGCTTCGCGGACGAGGGCCTTCTGGATGCCGGGGAAATGCACCTCGATGATGGCCTTCATGGTATCGGCATCGGGGAAGCGGATGTAGTGGAAGAAACAGCGACGCAGGAAGGCGTCGGGCAGATCCTTCTCGTTGTTGGAGGTGATGACGACGATCGGGCGCTGCTTCGCCTTCACCGTCTCGCCGGTTTCATACACGTTGAATTCCATCCGATCGAGTTCCTGGAGGAGATCGTTCGGGAATTCGATGTCGGCCTTGTCGATCTCGTCGATCAGAAGGACGGGGAGGGTTGGGGCGGTGAAGGCTTCCCAGAGCTTGCCCTTGCGGATGTAGTTGGCGATGTCGGCGACGCGGGGATCGCCCAGCTGGCTGTCGCGCAGGCGGGCGACGGCATCATATTCGTAGAGGCCCTGTTGCGCCTTGGTGGTGGACTTCACATGCCATTCGAGGAGCGGGGCATTGAGCGCCTTCGAGATTTCGTGGGCGAGGACGGTCTTGCCGGTGCCGGGTTCGCCCTTCACCAGCAGCGGGCGCCGGAGCGTGGCGGCGGCGTTGACCGCGATCTTCAGATCGTCTGTCGCGACGTAAGCGTCTGTGCCCTCGAAACGCGTCGGGTTGCTCATTCGGGAAATCCTTTCGCCCCCCTTGTGCGGCGCAGCGGGCCGATTTTCCAATGGAGATATTGGGAGGGGGTGATGCGGGCGGTGCATGCGTTTCGCCGCGTTTGGGGTTGCGCTGACGGGCGGGGAGCCGCATCAAGCGTTCATGCACGGGGCCCGCACCAGACGGGCCAACGCCAGGGAGATTTGAGTGACCGACAAGGCTGCGGCAATCGCAGGCGAGCCGGGCCGGCCGACATGGCTGGGACATCCGCGCGGCCTGTTCGTTCTGTTCTTCGCCGAGATGTGGGAGCGCTTTTCCTATTACGGGATGCGGGCGCTCTTGATCTTCTACCTGACCAAACACTGGTTGTTCTCGGACGGCGAGGCAGGGGTGATCTATGGGGCGTACACGGCACTGGTGTACATCACGCCGGTGATTGGCGGTTATCTGGCGGATCGCTGGCTGGGGCAGCGGAGGGCGGTGCTGTTCGGGGCGGTGCTGCTGACGTTCGGGCATCTGCTGATGGCGGTGGAAGGCGGCGGCGGCCAATCCGACCCTGCGATCAACGCCTTCTGGCTGGCGCTTTCCTTCATCATCGTGGGCAGCGGGTTCCTTAAGGCGAATATCTCGGTGATCGTGGGGCAGCTGTATCGCCGGACGGACCCCCGGCGTGACCCGGCCTACACCATCTTCTACATCGGGATTAACCTGGGCGCTTTCCTGGGCGCGCTGATCGCGGGCTGGCTGGGGGAGACCTATGGCTGGGCCTATGGTTTTGGCGCGGCGGGCGTGGGAATGCTGCTGGGGCTGGTGGTGTTCGTGATCGGCAAGCCGTGGCTGGAAGGGCGTGGCGAGGCCGCAGACCCGGCGCTGCTTAAGAAGCCTGTGATGGGCATGCCGCTGGAATGGGTGATCTATCTGGGCGGCGTGCTGTGCGTTGGTGTGGTCTGGTGGATGATCCAGAATCAGGAACTGGTGGGAACCCTGCTGGGCGCGTTCGGAGCGCTGCTCGTGGCTTATGTGATCTTCACGGCGGTGACGAAGCTGCCGCCGCATGATCGGGACCGGATCTTTGCGGCGCTGTTCCTGATCTGCGGATCGATCCTGTTCTGGGCGCTGTTCGAGCAGCATGGCAGCAGCGTGAACCTGTTCACCGACCGGCATGTGGACCGGACCATCTTCGGCATCGACGTACCGGCCAGCGTGTTCCAGAGCGTGAACGCCTTCTACATCATCCTGCTGGGGCCGCTGTTCGCGGCGCTGTGGCTGTTCCTGGCGAAGCGGGGTCTGGAGCCTTCGAGCCCTGCGAAGTTCGGGATTGCGCTGGTGCTGGTGGGGCTTTCCTTCCTGGTGCTGGTATGGGGTGCGGCGGCTGCGCCCGATCTGGTGCCGGTGATCTTCATCTTCCTTCTGTACTTGCTGGCGACGACCGGTGAGCTGTGCCTGAGCCCTGTTGGACTGAGCGCGATGAACCGGCTGGCACCGGCACATATGGCGAGCCTGATCATGGGAACCTGGTTCTTCGCCTCGGCCACTGGCAATTTTGCGGCCGGGCTTATTGCATCTGCCACGGGCGGCCATGAGGGCACGGCAACGAAGGAGTCGGTGCTGGCAGTCTATGCCAATGTTGGCTGGCTTGGTGTCGGTGTGGGCGTGGCCGTGCTGGTGGTGAGCCCGCTGATCCGTCGGCTGATGCATCTGGATACATTGCAGGACGACGCGGTTGCGGGCGAGGCTGAGATTGGGGAACCGGCGGCGGCCGGCGTGCACCCCGGAAAGGTGAACTGATGCGGATTGCAGGTGTTGGGCTGCTGGCGGCGTTGCTGGCAGGGTGTGCGACGACGAGTGGCGGGAAGCAGGCGGCTTCCCCGGCGCCGGTGCCGGCGCTTCAGGGTGGAAGCGCGAAAGCCGAAGCCGAACTGAGATCGACCTACAAGGCCTGGCCGGGCGTGCCGACGGTGATCCGCAACGTGACCATCTATGACGGCAAGGGCGGGCGCATCGAGAATGGCGCCGTGCGCTTCGAGAACGGCAAGGTGACGGCGATCGGCCAGACCGTGGATCAGGCCGGCGCGACGCTGATCGACGGCGCGGGCAAGTGGGTGACGCCCGGCATCATCGACATCCATTCCCACCTGGGGAATTATCCTTCCCCCGGCGTGCAGGCGCATTCGGACGGCAACGAGGTGACCGGGCCGGTGCGGTCGGAGGTGTGGGCCATTCATGGCGTGTGGCCGCAGGATCCGGGCTTTTCGCGGGCGCTGGCCGGCGGGGTGACGGTGCTGCATGTGCTGCCCGGTTCCGCCAACCTGTTCGGCGGGCGCGGGGCGACGCTGAAGAATGTCTATGGCCGCACGGCGCAGGACATGCTGATGCCCGAAGCCCCCTGGACGCTGAAGATGGCCTGCGGGGAAAATCCGAAGCGGGTTTACGGCAGCCGCAGCCAGATGCCGGGTTCGCGCATGGGCAACATCGCCATGACACGGCAGACCTGGGCGAATGCGCGCGATTACCAGGCGAAGATGAAGGCGGCCAAGACGCCGCAGCAGCGCAACCTGCAGATGGAAACGCTTGCCGGCGTGCTGGACGGGGAGATCCTGATCCAGAACCACTGCTACCGCGCCGACGAGATGGCGAACATGATCCAGCTTTCGAAGGAATTCGGATACAGGATCAGTGCGTTCCACCATGCGGTCGAGGGCTACAAGATCGCCGACCTGATGAAGCAGGAAGGCATCTGCGGCGCAATGTGGGCCGACTGGTGGGGCTTCAAGATGGAAAGCTATGACGGCATCCAGGAGAATCTGCCCTTCCTCCATGCCTCTGGCGGGTGCGCGGTGACCCATTCGGACGATGCCGACGGGATCCAGCGGCTGAATCAGGAAACCGCGAAGGCGCTGGGCCATGGCCGGGCGATGGGCCTGCAGATCAGGGACGAGGAAGCCTGGACCTGGATTGGGATCAATCCGGCGAAGGCCCTGGGGATTGCGGACAAGGTGGGTTCGCTGGAACCGGGCAAGCAGGCGGACGTGGTGCTGTGGAATGGCAATCCGCTGAGTGTCTATTCGCGGCCCGAGATGGTGTGGATCGACGGAGCGCTGATGTACGACACGAAGGATCCGGGGCGGCGGCCTGTGAGCGACTTTGAACTGGGCCAGCCGGGTGAGGGAGATCGGAAATGAACAGGTTTCTGATCGTTCTGTCACTCGCCTCTGTTGCGCTTCCGGCGATGGCGCAGGAGCGCATCGCAATCACGGGCGGCCGGGTGGTGACGAACAATGGCGCCCCGATCGAAGGCGGCGTGGTGCTGATGAATGACGGGGTCGTCGTGGGTGTGGGGCCTGCGGGAACGGCTGTGCCGGCGAACTTCCGCGTGGTGGATGCGAGCGGCAAGTGGGTGACGCCCGGAATCATCGCGGGCATCAGCCAGATCGGCACGTCTGAAGTGAATGGGGAGGATTCGGCCAATGACAATTCGGCCAGGCAATCCGCTTCCAACGCGGCGCTGATGCTGGATGCTGCCCTGAACCCGGCCGAGACATCGATTCCCGTGACCCGGGCCGGTGGTGTGACGACGGCCATTGTCGGGCCGGCGCCGGGGCGGACGCTGTTTGCAGGACAGGGCTTCGTGCTGTCGCTGGCGGAAGGGGCGACCGCGCCGCTGAAGCGGCAGGCGTTCCAGTATGTGGCATACGGGGAACGCGGCGCGGCGCTTTCGGGCGGATCGCGGGCGGCGGCCTGGGCGGAGATCACCAACGCGCTGGAGGAGGCGCGGCGTTTCCAGCAGGGCCGGTTCAGCGAACATGACCAGTCGAAGGATCTGCGCCTGACGCGCGAGGATGCGGAGGTGCTGACGCTGGTGCTGCGGGGCGCGCAGCCGCTGATGGTGCGGGTGGATCGCGCATCCGACATCCGGCAGGTGCTGAAGCTGCCGACGATGTATCCGGGGCTGAAGCTGGTGCTGGTTTCGGCGAACGAGGGCTGGCTGGTGGCCGACGAGATCGCCCGTGCCGGCGTTCCGGTGATCACGCTGGGGATGCAGAACAGGCCGGACGCATTCGAATCGCTGGCGGCCACGCAATCAAACGTGGGCCGGCTGGTGGCGGCGGGGGTGAAGGTTGCGCTGGGCACACCTGACCTCGATGCCTCGTTCCAGCCGCGCAACCTGACCCATTATGCCGGCAACATGGTGGCGCAGGCGAGGCTGCCGGGCGCGACAGGGCTGACCTGGGACCAGGCCTTTGCCACGGTGAGCCGGGCCCCCGCCGAGATCTTCGGGCTGGCGGGACAGGGCATTCTGAAGCCGGGCTCGAGCGGTGATGTGGTGATCTGGAACGGCGATCCGCTGGAACTGTCCTCTCATCCTGAACAGATGTTCATCCGGGGCGTGCCGCAGAGCCTGGAAAGCCGGCAATCGAAGCTGGCGAAGCGGTATCTGCCGGGCCGGGACAGGACGCAGTTGCCGGAAGCCTATCGCCGATAGGCCGGGCTTTCGTTCGGCAGTCGCTTGGGGAGGAGATGCCGGGATGACGATGTTTGTTTGGCTTCTGGCGGCTTTCGTTGCCAGCCATATCCTGCTGGCGGCAAGGCCGGTCAGGATGAAGCTGGTGGCCATGGTTGGCGAAAAGGGATTTCAGGGGCTGTATTCCCTGATTTCCCTTGTGCTGTTTGGCGGGGCCATCTGGATCTATCGCGGGCTTGCGCCCGAGATCATCTGGGTGGCGCCGCAATGGGCCTGGCTGCCTTCATCGGTGCTGATGCTGGCGGCTTCCATTCTGTTTGCGGGATCGCTGACGCCGGCGAACAAGGCGCTGGCCGGGGTGCCGCAGAGCGCCGCGCCACCTTCGGGCGTGATGCGGATCACCCGGCATCCGATGATGTGGAGTTTCGCGATCTGGGCCTTTGTGCATGCGACGCTGTCCGGCAGCCTGCCGACGGTGATCCTTGCGATCGGGATCGGTGTGCTGGCGCTGGCGGGGGCGGCCCACCAGGACGGGCGCAAGCGGCGGCAGATGGGCGAAACCTGGGTTCGATATGAGGCGCAGACCAGCTTTTTCCCGCTGGGCGCGCAGGTGGCGGGGTGGCAGCCCTGGAGCGCTATCTGGCCGGGGCCGGTTCCGGTGATCCTGGGCGTTGCGCTGTGGGCCGTGCTGACCTTTCTTCATCCGATGTTGATGGGCGCACCGGTGGTGCCGCCCTGGGGAGCCATGCAATGAGTTTTGCCGGACAGAGAGTTTGGATCACTGGCGCGTCTTCGGGTATCGGCGCCGGACTGGCGCGGGCCTTCGGCGCGCAGGGCGCCACGGTGATCCTTTCCGGGCGCAACCGGGATGCGCTGGCGGCCGTGGCGGCGGACGTGCCGAGCCATCAGATCCTGTCGTTCGAGGCGACCGATCACGATGCGCTGCCCGCGATCGTGCAGGAAGCGGGACCGGTGGACATCCTGATCAACAACGCCGGCATTTCCCAGCGCAGCCTGGCGGAGGACACGGCCTTCGAGGTCTATCGCACGATCATGGAGGTGGACTTCTTCGCGCCGGTTCACCTGACCAAGCTGGTGCTGCCGCAGATGCTGGCGCGGGGCAGCGGGCATGTGGCCGCGGTGGCCAGCGTGGCGGGAAAGGTTGGATCCCCGCAGCGAACCGGATACTGCGCGGCGAAGCATGCCGTGATGGGCTTTTTCGATGCCCTGCGGACGGAAGTGGGTGGACGGGGCATCCGGGTGACGACGATCGTGCCCGGGTTCGTCCGGACGGAGATCGGCGCGCGGGCGCTGACGGCGGACGGCACCCCCAAGGGCGCGGGCGAGGATGATGTGGACGCCGGCATTTCCGCCGACGAGGCGGCCGCCATCATACTGGACGGCTTCGCCAGAGGACAGCGCGAGATCCCCGTGGGCGGACAGGGGCCGGAAATGGCACTGCTGGACCTGAAGCGGCAGAATCCCGACATGCTGTTCGACGTGATGGGGCAGATGGGGGAAGGCGTTGTCGCCAGGCTGAAGCAGGGCTGAGGCAGCAACAGGCCATGAGTGTGATCCGCCTGTTGCTGTCGGGCGCCGTGGTTGCGCTGGGGGTGCTGGCCGGGGCACTGGCCGATCGCGCCGCGATTTCACCGCTGCTGTTCGTTCCGGTTATCGGACTTGTCATGTTCCTGGTCTATCGTGTGGTTCAGTCGCAACCAGCGAAGGATGAACACCGCTTGCCCCTGAAACCCCGGGCCGGGATTCTGACGCCTGCCGAAGCGGGCGACCAGATCAGCATTTCGGCCCTTGCCGATCCGGCGCTTGTGGTTTCCGCCGGGTGGCGGGTGCTGGCGGCGAACGAAGGGGCCCTGGGCCTGTTCGGCCAGCGCATCGTGGGTGGTGACCTTCGGCAGACGGTGCGGCATCCTGTGGTCGTGGAGGCTGTTCGCGGCGGACTGGAGGGGGAATCGCCGCTCGTGCGCGAGGTGACCACATTGGGCGCGCAGGATGGCGCCTTCCGGGTGCGGGTTGTCGCGCTGGATCCGGATTCCCGGCGGCTGCTGCTGAGCTTCACCGATGTGACCCAGGCGCGGCTGACGGAGCGGATGCGGGCGGATTTCGTGGCGAACGCCAGCCATGAACTGCGCACGCCGCTGGCCAATATCTCTGGCTTCATCGAGACGCTGCTGGGACCGGCGGCCGAGGACGAGCCCGCGCGGCGGCGTTTTCTGGACATCATGAGCCGAGAGGCCGGGCGTATGAGCCGGCTGATCGATGATCTGCTGTCGCTTTCGCGCATCGAGCTGGACAAATATGTGCGGCCGCAGACCTTCCTGGACCTGCCGCCGTTGCTGCTGGACGTGGGCAAGACGCTGGCGATGCGGCTGGAGGCGGACGGCCGCAAGCTGGTGCTGGAGGTGGAGCCCGACCTGCCGCCCGTGGTGGCCGACCGGGACCAGATCCTTCAGGTGCTGCACAACCTTGTTTCGAACGCGCTGAAATATGGCCATTCGGGAACGCCGATAACGGTTTCGGCCATGCGGGATCACGCCGGGCGCGAGGATATGGTGCGGGTTTCGGTGACGGATCAGGGCGAGGGCATCGCGCCGGAGCATCTGCCGCGTCTGACCGAGCGTTTCTATCGCATCGACACCGGGCGATCACGATCGATGGGTGGAACCGGGCTGGGACTGGCCATCGTGAAGCATATCGTGGAGCGACACCGGGGGCGGCTGGAGATTTCCAGCCGGCAGGGCGAAGGAACATGCGTTTCCTTCCTGCTGCCCGTTCTGCTGCCGGTGCGGGTGGCGGAAGGGGATGCGGCAGGGGTTGCGGGGGTATCGTCACAAAACCGCAACGCTGCTGTCACATAAGCCCCATCGTCCGGCTCTAGAGAGCGGGGCGCGGCCCTGTCGCACTGCTTGAGGTGTGCAGACAAGCTATTGTGAATGTTTGGAATTTCCTTGAGACCGTTGAAGATGATCCGGCCTGTCATATTGGGAGTCGCAGCCGCGGGGCTGCTGGCATCCTGCGGTGATTCGCGCACGCAGATCCGGATCGTCGGATCGTCCACGGTGTTTCCCTTCACGACGGCTGTCGCCGAGAACTTCAGCCGCAACAATCCCGAATATCTGGCGCCTATCGTGGAAGCGACCGGCACCGGGGGCGGCATCAAATTGTTCTGCCAGGGCGTCGGGTCGCGCTTTCCCGACGTGGCGAACGCTTCGCGGCGGATGAAGCCTTCGGAGCTGGCGGATTGTCAGGCGAACGGGGCGAAGGACATCGTCGAGGTGAAGGTGGGCATCGACGGTGTGGTTCTGGTGCAGGGCAAGAAGGGCACGACGCTGCAACTGAGGCTGCGGGATGTCTATGCGGCGCTGGCGGCCGAACCGTTCGGCCGGAAACAGACGGCGCGCACCTGGAAGGATGTGAATCCGGCCCTGCCGGCGACGCGGATCGAAGTGATCGGACCGCCGCCGACATCGGGCACGCGGGACGCCTTCAACGAGCTGTACATGGTGGCCGGCTGCGACACCGACCCGGCGATGAAGGCGCTGAAGAAGTCCGACGAAGGGCGCCACAAGGAAATCTGCAACAGGATCCGCGAGGATGGCGCCTATGTGGAGGCAGGCGAGAACGACAATCTGATCGTGCAGAAGCTTGGCGCCAATCCGGACGCGATCGGCGTTCTGGGCTTCAGCTTTCTGGAGCGCAATCTTGATACGATCCGCGACGTGCCGATCGACGGGGTGATGGCGACCTATCAGACGATTTCCGACTTCAGCTATCCGGCATCGCGGCCGCTGTTCATCTATGTGAAGGCGCAGCATGTGAAGGCCATTCGCGGGCTGAGGGAGTTCCTGGACGAATATACGAGCGAACGCGCCTGGGGGCCCGGCGGCTATCTGCAGCGGCGCGGGCTGGTGCCGGCGCCGGATGGGGTGCGGGCCGAGAACCGGGTGCGGGCGGCCGAGCTGACCCCGCTGACGAAAGGCGACCTGGAATGACGCTGGGTCTTGGGTTCTTGCTGGTTCTGGCGCTGGGCGGACTTGCCTGGTGGATGGGCTGGCGGCGCGGGATCGGCTTTGCGGCAAGCCGCAAGGCCGAGGTGGGGGCCGTGCATTCACGCCCTGGCTATCATGGGGCGTTCGTGGCGATCCTGGCGCTGCTGCCGGCGCTGCTTCTGCTGGCGGCATGGGGCATTGCCGGGCCGGGGCTGGTTTCCCGCGAGGTGCTGGCGAGCGTGCCGGGGGGTGCTGTCGGGCCGAGCGATCTTGAGCAGGCGGCGTTCCTGGCCGAAGTACGCGGACTGGTGAGCGGAAGTTATGCCGCCGCCTTCAACCCGCATGCGGAAGCGGCCGCCGCCGTGTGGAAGGCGGCTTCGCTGCGCTATGGTCTGGTGTTCGGCCTTGGGGCGCTGGCGCTGGGCGCCGCCGGCGCGATGTGGGGACTTTCGCGGCTGCGGCCCGATTTCCGGGCGCGGACGCGGGTGGAGCGGCTGACCATGGGGCTGCTGGTGGTGGCATCCCTTGTTGCCATCCTGACGACCTTCGGAATCGTGGCCAGCCTGGTGTTCGAGAGCTTTCGCTTCTTCCAGATGGTGAGCCCGACGGAATTCCTGTTCGGCACGAAATGGTCCCCGCAGACGGCGATCCGTGCGGACCAGGTGGGATCGTCGGGTGCGTTCGGGGCCGTGCCGCTGTTCTGGGGAACGGTGTTCATCGGGGCGATCATCGCGATGGTCGTTGCGATTCCGCTGGGGCTGATGACGGCCATCTACCTGACACAATATGCGGCCCCGGGCTTCCGGCGCTGGGCGAAGCCGATGCTGGAGGTGCTGGCCGGGGTTCCGACCGTGGTGTACGGCTTTTTCGCCGCCCTGACGGTGGCGCCCGCGGTGCGCAGCTTCGCGATTTCCATCGGTATATCGGATGCGAGTTCGGAATCAGCGCTGGCCGCCGGCCTTGTGATGGGGGTGATGATCATCCCGTTCGTGTCCTCAATGGCGGATGACGCGCTGACGGCGGTGCCGCGCGCGATGCGGGATGGCAGCCTGGCGATGGGCGCGACACCTTCGGAAACCATCCGCAAGGTGCTGATACCGGCTGCGCTTCCCGGGATCGTGGGCGGCGTGCTGCTGGCGGTTTCCAGGGCCATCGGGGAAACGATGATCGTGGTGATGGCAGCCGGACTTGCCGCGAACCTGACCGCCAACCCCTTCCACAGCGTGACGACGGTGACCGCGCAGATCGTGGCGCTGCTGACGGGCGATCAGGAGTTCGACAGCGCCAAGACGCTGTCCGCCTTTGCGCTGGGACTGGTGCTGTTCCTGGTGACGCTGGCACTGAACATCTACGCGCTGGCCGTGGTGAAGAAGTATCGGGAAGCCTATGACTGATCGTTCGACCGCACCGGCCGCCGTGACGCCGACGGCCTGGGCCTCGCCGCAGATGCAGGCGCGGATCCGTCGCCGCTACCGCCAGGAACGGCTGTTCAAGCTGACGGGCATGGGGGCGCTGGCGCTGGCCGCCGGGTTCCTGGTGTTCCTGATGGCGAGCATCGTTTCGAGCGGCTGGACCAGCTTTCGCCAGACCGAGGTATCGGTGCCCGTGGTGATCGACCCGGTGCGGCTGGGCGTGACGGCGGCGCAGGCGAAGGCGGATCCCGCCCTGCTGCGGCGTGCGAACTTCCAGGGCGTGCTGGCGGACAGCGCGGCGAAAGCCCATGGCGATGAAGCCGAGATCATTTCCGACGGCGCCTGGCTGGCGCTGCGCCGCGCGGTGGAGGCGAACCCCGAGATGATCGGTTCCACGGTGCCGATGTGGGTGATCGCGACATCGAACCTGGACCAGCTGGCCAAGGGACGGATCGATCTGACCGCCGAGGAAGGCGACCTGCCGGTGACGGCGGCGGAAATCGCGGCATGGAAGCAGCTGGAGGCGAAGGGCGACATCCGCACTGTGCTGAACACGACGTTCCTGACCGGCGCGGATTCCGTGGATCCTGAACTGGCCGGCATCTGGGGCGCGCTGAAGGGCAGCTTCCTGACGCTGATCGTGACCTTGCTGATCAGTTTTCCGGTGGGGGTGCTGGCGGCGATCTACCTTGAGGAGTTCGCGCCGAAGAACCGCTGGACGGACATCATCGAGGTTTCGATCAACAACCTTGCGGCGGTGCCTTCGATCATCTTCGGTCTGCTGGGGCTGGCCGTGTTCCTGAACACGATGAACATGCCGCGATCGGCGCCTGTGGTGGGCGGGCTGACGCTGGCGCTGATGACGCTGCCGGTGATCGTGATCGCCAGCCGGGCCGCCATCAAGGCGGTGCCGCCTTCGATCCGGGACGCGGCGCTGGGGATCGGTGCTTCGCCGGTGCAGGTGGTGTTCCACCATGTGCTGCCCCTGGCGCTGCCGGGCATGCTGACGGGCACCATCCTGGGCATGGCGCGGGCGCTGGGCGAAACGGCGCCGCTGCTGATGATCGGGATGCGGGCCTTCCTGACATCGGTGCCGCAGGGGCTGGCCCAGCCCGCGACCGCGCTGCCGGTGCAGATCTTCATCTGGTCTGACAATGTGAGCCGGGGCTTCGTGGAGAAGACGAGCGGCGCGATCATCGTGTTGCTGCTGTTCCTTCTGGCGATCAACAGCCTTGCCATCTATCTTAGGAACCGTTTCGAGGTGCGCTGGTGAACGACTTGAGCCTGACGACGGCGGCGGATGCGCCAGCCACCGCAAATTCCCTGAAGATGACGGCGCGCGACGTGCGCGTTTTCTATGGCGAGTTCGAAGCGATCAAGGGCGTGTCCATCGATGTGACGCGCGAGGATGTGACGGCCTTCATCGGGCCTTCGGGCTGCGGGAAATCGACCTTCCTGCGCTGCCTGAACCGGATGAACGACACGGTGGCCGGCGCGAAGGTGCAGGGCGACATCCGGCTGGACGGCGAGGATATCTATTCCTCTGGCATGGATGTGGTACAGCTGCGGGCACGGGTGGGGATGGTGTTCCAGAAGCCCAATCCGTTCCCCAAGAGCATCTACGAGAATGTGGCCTATGGGCCCCGCATTCACGGGCTGGCGCGAAGCCGGCCCGACATGGATGTGATCGTGGAGAAATCCCTGCGTCGCGCGGGTCTGTGGGACGAGGTGAAGGACCGGCTTGCCGATTCCGGAACGGCGCTTTCCGGCGGGCAGCAGCAGCGGCTGTGCATCGCGCGGGCCATCGCCGTGAACCCGGAAGTGATCCTGATGGACGAGCCGGCTTCCGCGCTGGATCCGATCGCGACGGCCAAGATCGAGGAGCTGATCGACGAACTGCGCGGCCGCTATGCCATCGTGATCGTGACGCACAACATGCAGCAGGCCGCGCGCGTCAGCCAGAAGACCGCTTTCTTCCACCTGGGAACGCTGGTGGAATATGGCGACACGCGGGAGATCTTCACCAATCCGAAGGAAACCCGCACCAAGGATTACATTACCGGCCGGTACGGCTGAGGAGACAGATGATGGATCGTGCCCCTTCCGCCCATACGGTTAAGTCCTTCGATGACGAGATCCACCAGCTGCGTTCACTGATCGGGCAGATGGGCGGGCTTGCCGAGGCGCAGACGACCGACGCGGTGAGCGCACTGGTGCGGCGCGACATCGACGCCGCGCTGGAGGTTGTGGCGAAGGATGCCGAGATCGACACCCTGGAAGGGGAGGCCGAGCAGCTGGCGATTTCCATGATCGCGCTGCGTGCGCCGCTGGCGGACGACCTGCGCGAGATCGTGGCGGCGCTGAAGATTTCCGCCATGCTGGAACGCATCGGCGACTATGCCAAGAACATCGCCAAGCGGGTGCCGGTGCTGACCCAGGCCGCGCCCATCGGGCCCGGGGTGATCATCCCCGAAATGGCGCGGGCGGCTGCCAGCATGATCCGCGACGCGCTGGATTGCTATGTCGACCGCGACCCCGAACTGGCCCGCGCCGTGGCCGAACGGGATCAGCAGGTGGATGATTTCTACAATTCGCTGTTTCGTTCGCTGCTGACCTACATGATGGAAAATCCCCATCATATCACGCCGGCCACGCACCTGTTGTTCATCGCCAAGAACCTGGAGCGGATCGGCGACCACGCCACCAACCTGGCCGAGATGGTGTATTTTTCCGTGACGGGCGCGCAGCTGGGGGATCGCCCCAAGACGGATAACACAGCGACGATCGCAGCCCCTGACGTGACCGACTGACCCCGCCTGGACGACCGAAGGCCGTTCAGCCCGACGACGCGAAGACCGAAGCCGTAGCGTCCGCATTGTGCGGGCGATTGGAGAATTGCGAACATGCGCCCGAAGATCCTGCTGGTCGAGGATGACGCCAATCTGGTGGAGCTGATCCGCTACAACCTGGACAAGGAGGGGTTCGATGTCGTTTCGACCCCGGACGGCGAGGAGGCGCTGGTTCTGGCCGAGGAGGACCGGCCGGACGTGGTGGTTCTGGACTGGATGATCGCCAATCTTTCCGGGATCGAGGTGTGCCGACGGCTGCGCCGCGCGCCGGAGACATCGGGGCTGCCCATCATCATGCTGACGGCCCGCGCCGAGGAGAGTGACCGGGTGCGGGGGCTGGAAACGGGCGCGGACGATTATGTGACGAAGCCCTTTTCCCCGCGCGAACTGGTGGCGCGGGTGCGGGCGCTGCTGCGGCGGCTGCGGCCGGCGCTTTCCGGCGGCAATCTGGAATATGCCGGGATCGCGATGGACACCAGCGCGCACAAGGTGACGCGCGACGGGCAATCGGTGCAGCTGGGGCCGACGGAGTTCCGCCTTCTGCGGCATTTCCTGGAGCATCCGGGCCGCGTGTTCAGCCGCGAGCAGCTGCTGGATGCCGTGTGGGGCCGTGATGTCTATGTGGAGCAGCGCACGGTGGACGTGCATATCCGCCGGCTGCGCAAGGCGATCAACGGGGACGGATTGCCGGATCTGATCCGCACGGTCAGGTCTGCCGGCTATGCGCTGGATTCGGACGCCTCCCTTAAAATGGCGGGTTGAACGGGGCTTCCCAAGGCGGCTGCCCGGCCTTTAGAGAGCCGGCAGCAAATGTTCTGAGGGAGTGCATTGATGACCATCCGCTTTGACAATCGTGTTGCCATCGTGACGGGCGCGGGCAACGGCCTTGGTCGCCGTTATGCGCTGGACCTCGCGGCGAGGGGCGCGAAGGTGGTGGTGAACGATCTGGGCGGCGCCCGGGACGGCACCGGTGGCAGCGTGACCGCCGCCCAGGCGGTGGTGGACGAGATCGTGGCGGCCGGGGGCGAGGCCATGGCCAGCGGGGCGAGCGTGACCGACGCCGACGCCATCTTCGCCATGGTGGCGGACGTGAAGGCGAAGTGGGGGCGGATCGACATCCTGATCAACAACGCCGGCATTCTTCGCGACAAGACCTTCACCAAGATGACGCTGGATGATTTCCGGGCGGTGGTGGACGTGCACCTGATGGGTAGCGTGATCTGCACCAAGGCAGTCTGGGATCTGATGCGTGAGCAGGCCTATGGCCGGATCCTGATGACGACGAGCTCCACCGGGCTTTACGGCAATTTCGGCCAGGCCAATTATGGCGCCGCCAAGCTGGCGCTGGTGGGCCTGATGAAGACGCTGGCGCTGGAAGGCGCGAAATACAATGTGAAGGTGAATACCATCGCGCCGCTGGCGGCGACGCGCATGACGGAAGACCTGATGCCGCCCGAGATGCTGGCGAAGATGGGCCCCGAGACGGTGGCGCCGGCGTCGCTGTATCTGGTGAGCGAGGATGCGCCTTCGAACGTGATCCTGAACGCGGGCGGCGGCGGGTTCGAGGCCGCCCATGTGACGCTGACGAAGGGCATTCATGCCGCCGGTGACGCGCTGACGCCGGAGACGGTGGCCGCCAACATCGCGAAGATCCGCGACCGCGACGGCGAGATCGTGCCGGACACCGGATCGGCGCAGGGCGCGATGGCGCTGAGCGGCGGCAAGTGACGGAACGGGGCCGGCGCGCGTGCGCCGGCCCCGACCGTTTCAGTGCGCGAACGACTGGCGCAGGAAGGCTTCGCTTTCGGAGAGCATCTTCGTTCGGGCTTCGCTGTCGATCAGATAGTGGTCGAGATTGTCCCAGGTGACGAGGCGCGGCGCGGCGCCTGCGGCCTTCAGCTTTTCGGCCATCAGCCTTGAGTGGGCGATATCCACGTTCACGTCGAGCGCGCCGTGGAACAGCATCACCGGGGCCTTGATCTCGGCGGCGCGCTGGGCTGGCGAGCCTTCGATGATGTGCGGGCCGGCGCCGATGAAATCGAAGGCGGTGGTGCGGCCGGAGGTGCGGCGGTACTGATCCTTGAGTTTGGTGAGATCGGTGACGGGCGCAATGGCCACCACGGCCTTGAACAGGGTGGGATCGATCACAGCGGATTGCAGCGCCGCATAGCCGCCGTAGGACCAGCCCACGATGCCCAGCTTCTTCGGATCGGCGATGCCCTGTTTCACCAGCCAGCGGCCGGCGTCCGACACGTCTCCGATGGCGGTTTTCCAGGACTGGAAGCCGTTTGTCTGCAGCCAGGCGTCGCCGTAGCCGGCCGAGCCGCGGAAGTTCGGCTGGAGGACGGCATAGCCCATTGCGGCGTAGAACTGGCTCAGCCAGTCGAAGCCCCACTCATCCCGCGCGGAGGGGCCGCCATGGGGAAGGACGATGGCCGGCAGATTCTTCGGCTCCTTGCCCGGCGGCAGGGTGAGGTAGCCGGGGATCATCGTGCCGTCCGCCGCCGGATATTCGATGGGCTTCATTTCCGCGAGCGTCATGCCTTCCAGCTGGGGCCGGACGGTGAGGACGGGACTGAGGCTCTTGGCGGCGCGGTCGAACAGATAATAGGTGCCGGG
Organism: Sandaracinobacter sp. T42; assembly: GCF_059115405.1. NCBI lineage: Bacteria > Pseudomonadati > Pseudomonadota > Alphaproteobacteria > Sphingomonadales > Sphingosinicellaceae > Sandaracinobacter > Sandaracinobacter sp. T42. The sequence continues at coordinate 2,323,918 of NZ_CM181101.1, read as the reverse complement.
GTGCCTGTCTGAGCTGGCGATGATCAGCAGCCGTTGTTCATCCACGGAGGAATCGATGATGCTGAGAAGGCCCTTGTCGGGCAGGGCCTTCGAGAGGCTGGCGTGCAGCCGGGAGATGGCCGGGTCGAAATAGTCCACTGTGCGCCGGTCGGTTGCGTAGCTGGCGCCGACGACACGCTGATGGCGGCCGATGCGGACGAGACCGTCGATATCGACATCCTTGCGTGCGACGATGAGGGTTTTCGTGTCGGCCCCGTCGAGCGAGAGGCTGAACAATGCCTGCCGACCCTGATACTTGTCGAAGCCGTAGGCGACATTCTTGTCGCGATCGACGGCGTAGGGGTCAAAGCCTTCATCCGTCATGGTGTTGCGGGTGGACAGCGGCTTCCATTCGCTCTTGCCCGGCAGGCGATAGAAATATCGCCGGAAACCGGAATCATAGCCATCGCCCTTTAGCTCGAACAGGCCGCGCACTCGGACAGTGCCATGGCCATCGGTGATAAATTCTGAACCGAGGCGCTCGGGCCTCTCGACAGGTGTTACCCTGAGATTGTTGGTGTCGACGCGGTCAACGCCAAGGCCGGTATCTGTTTTGGCTGCGGCCCGTCCGGTTGCGTATTCCTCCACATACTGCCGCTGCATGAGAACCTTGCCGTCTGGATCGTCTGGCAACCAGTCAATGACGCCGCCACCATAATCCGGCGAAGACATGGAGTAAGCGGTCTGACGATTCGACAATTCCCGAACGTTGGAGCCATCGCGATTGATCGCGAGCATGCGCGAGAAGGTGGAGAGATCGTTGCCGTCCGTCTTGATACCGCCCATGCGGCAAACAAGACGCTCCGGTGTGACCCAGTTGCACCATTGCAGACGGACCGGCTCTCCATTGGCGGCAAACAGTGCCTGCGGCGTTGCACTTTCAACGAGGTCGACCGCCTGGACGACGGCGCCCTGTCCCCTGGCTGGCGCCAGATAGGCGATGCGCTGGCCATCCGGCGACAGGGCGGCATCTTCCACGCCTGGCCTTGCGCCGAATTTGCGGGCAAGATCCTGCGCATCCTGCGCGACTGCAATCTGTGGGGTCAGGGCGACGAGCGCTGTGGTGCACAGCGCGGCAACGGACATGAAACGCACGACCCTGGAACTCCTTCTACGCAACTGAGAGGGAGTGTGGCGGGCGTTGCGGAAATGGCAAGTGGGTCAGTCGCCCCGAGGCGGCTGCGGACATCAAAATTTCATGGTTGGCGTGCCCTTGACCGGGCAGGGGAGCGACCATATCTGACCTTGTGTTAGCACTCCCCGAGGGTGAGTGCTAAATGCGGGCGGGAGCTGTAGGCGCCTGCCCGAAATTCAACGCAAGCGACTTCGAACCGAAGTCCAGGCAATAAAGAGGGACCGACATGGTGGATTTCACCCCGCTGCACGACCGCGTGCTGGTTCGCCGCATCGAGGCCGAGGAAAAGACGGCCGGCGGCATCATCATCCCGGACACCGCCAAGGAAAAGCCGCAGGAAGGCGAAGTGATCGCCGTGGGCCTGGGCACCAAGGATGAAGACGGCGACCGTATTCCGCTGGATGTGAAGGCCGGTGACAAGATCCTGTTCGGCAAATGGTCCGGCACGGAAGTGAAGCTGAACGGCAAGGATCTGATCATCATGAAGGAAAGCGACATCCTCGGCATCATCGGCTGAGGACGCTTTTCACGGGAACCGGATCCCCGCCGTGCGCGGGGATGACAATTGGAAGGAACGAAGCATATGGCAGCCAAGGACGTGAAGTTCGGGCGCGACGCCCGTGAGCGCATTCTGCAGGGCGTGGACATCCTCGCCGATGCAGTGAAGGTGACGCTGGGGCCGAAGGGCCGCAACGTCGTGATCGAAAAGAGCTTCGGCGCCCCGCGCATCACCAAGGACGGCGTCACCGTCGCCAAGGAGATCGAGCTCAAGGACAAGTATCAGAACATCGGCGCGCAGATGGTGCGCGAAGTCGCTTCGAAGACGAACGACCTGGCCGGCGACGGCACCACGACGGCCACCGTGCTGACGCAGGCGATCGTGCGCGAAGGCCTGAAGTCGGTTGCGGCGGGCATGAACCCGATGGACCTGAAGCGCGGCATCGATCTGGCCGTGACGAAGATCGTCGAAGACCTGAAGAGCCGTTCCAAGCCGGTCGCGAACTCGGCGGAAATCGCCCAGGTCGGCATCATTTCGGCCAATGGCGACAAGGAAGTCGGCGAGAAGATCGCCGAAGCCATGGAGAAGGTCGGCAAGGAAGGCGTGATCACCGTGGAAGAGGCGAAGGGCCTCGACTTCGAGCTGGATGTCGTTGAAGGCATGCAGTTCGACCGCGGCTACCTCTCCCCCTACTTCATCACCAACGCGGAGAAGATGCAGGTCGAGCTCGACAACCCCTACATCCTGATCCACGAAAAGAAGCTGTCCAACCTGCAGGCTCTGCTGCCGGTGCTGGAAGCGGTGGTGCAGTCGGGCCGTCCGCTGCTGATCATCGCCGAAGACGTCGAAGGCGAAGCGCTGGCGACCCTGGTGGTCAACAAGCTGCGTGGCGGCCTGAAGGTTGCCGCCGTGAAGGCGCCTGGCTTCGGTGATCGCCGCAAGGCGATGCTGGAAGACATCGCCACCCTGACCGCCGGCGAGATGATCAGCGAAGATCTGGGCATCAAGCTGGAGAATGTGACGCTCCAGATGCTGGGCCAGGCCAAGAAGGTGACGATCGACAAGGACAACACCACCATCGTCGACGGTGCCGGTGCGGCCGACGCGATCAAGGGACGCGTCGAGCAGATCCGCGCGCAGATCGAAACCACGACCAGCGACTATGACCGCGAAAAGCTGCAGGAGCGGCTCGCGAAGCTGGCCGGCGGCGTTGCCGTTATCAAGGTTGGCGGCGCGACGGAAGTGGAAGTGAAGGAGCGCAAGGACCGGGTTGACGATGCCCTGCACGCCACTCGCGCAGCCGTGGAGGAAGGCATCCTTCCGGGCGGCGGCACCGCGCTGCTCTATGCCACCCGTGCGCTGGACGGCCTGAAGGGCGTGAACGACGACCAGACCCGCGGCATCGACATCATCCGTCGCGCGCTGCAGGCCCCGGTTCGCCAGATCGCCGCGAACGCCGGCCATGACGGCGCCGTGGTTGCCGGCAAGCTGCTGGAGCAGAAGGAAACCACCTTCGGCTTCAACGCCGCGACCGACGTGTATGAAAACCTCGTCGCCGCCGGCGTCGTGGACCCCACCAAGGTCGTCCGCACGGCGCTGCAGGACGCGGCTTCTGTCGCTGGCCTGCTGATCACGACCGAAGCCACCATCGCCGAACTGCCGGAAGACAAGCCGGCTGCCGGCGGCATGCCGGGCGGCATGGGCGGCATGGGCGGCATGGGCGGCATGGACTTCTAAGTCCGGCGTCGAGCCAGAGAACAGGGAAGGGCGGAGGGAAACCTCCGCCCTTTCTTTTTGCCCGCGCCCGATCGGGCGGGGTGTCGCTGTGGCACTTGCCCGGCGGGAGCAGCTTGCCTAGGCTGCGGGGACGGCCAGCCGGGGCTGAGGGGAACCGGCCTGCTGACAACAAGGGAGACGGATTGATGACGACCGCCATCAGGGCTGGGCTCGCTGCGCTGCTGTGCGCGACGGCTGTTCCCGCATCTGCACAAGGATCTGCGATGACTGATACCCCCCTCATCGAACGGACGAAGCTGTTCGGGAACCCGACGAAAGCGCAAGGGCGCTTTTCGCCCGACGGCAAATGGGTGAGCTGGCTGGCCCCGAACAACGGGGTGCTGAACATCTGGGTTGCGCCTGCAGGCGATCTTTCGAAGGCGCGGGCTCTGACGGCGGAAACGAAGCGACCGATCCGCCAGCATTTCTGGGCGCTGGACAGTTCGATGATCCTGTTCATCAACGATGCCGGCGGGAACGAGGATTTCCTGCTGTATGGCGTGCGGGCCGAGGGCGGCGAACCGAAGCTGCTGACGGATTTCCAGAAAACGACGGTGCAGATCGTCGGCATGTCGGACAGGCATCCGGATCGTATCCTGGTGGGACTGAACAACCGCGATGCGAAGTGGCACGATGTCTGGTCGCTGGACCTGAAGACCGGCCAGTTGACCGAGGTGATGCGCAACGAGGGCTATGCCGGCTTCGTGGCGGATGAGGAGCTGGTTCTGCGCGCAGCGGTGCGGCCGAATGCGGAAGGCGGGCAGGATGTGTTCCGCATCGACGGCGGCAGGATCGCCGACAAGCCGTTCCTGACCTATGGGCTGGACGACAGCCAGACGACGGGCATCCAGCATTTCACGGCCGACGGGAAGACGCTGTATTTCATCGACAGCCGCAATCGGGACACCGGCGCGCTGTTCGCAATGGACTGGGCGACCGGCAAGACGCGTCTGGTTTCGGAAAATCCGAAGGCGGACCTGGGCAATCTGCTGGTGAATCCGGTTACGAAGACAGTCGAGGCGGCGAGCTATGACTATCTGAAGCCGGAATGGACGGTGCTGGACCCGGCCGTGGCGGATGACATCGCCTTCCTGAAGGCGAAGATGGGGAACTGGCTGCTTTCCTCGCGAACGGAGGCGGACGATCGCTGGATCGTGACCACCGACAATTCGACGGCCCCCGCCGCGGCCTTCGTGTACGACCGCAAGGCGAAGGTGCTGACGAAGCTGTTCGACAGCCGGCCCGAACTGGTGGGGGCGCCGCTGGCGCAGATGCGGCCGGTGGAAATCCTGTCTCGTGATGGGAAGACAATCGTCAGCTACCTGACATTGCCCGCAGGCGTGGAGAGCCGGCCCGACAAGCCGTTGCCGATGGTGTTGCTGGTGCATGGCGGCCCCTGGGCGCGCGACAGCTATGGCTTTGATGGCTATGCGCAGTTCCTGGCCAACCGGGGCTATGCCGTGCTGCAGCCGAATTTCCGGGGCTCCACCGGGTTCGGCAAAGCCTTCACCAACGCCGGCAACGGCGAGTGGGGGGCGAAGATGCACGACGATCTGATCGACAGCGTGAACTGGGCGGTGGCGCAGGGCTTTGCGGACCCGAAGCGGGTTGCGATCATGGGTGGCAGCTATGGCGGCTATGCGACGCTGGCCGGGCTGACCTTCACGCCGGACACCTTTGCCTGCGGCGTGGATATCGTTGGCCCGTCGAACCTGCAGACGCTGCTTTCGACCGTGCCGCCTTATTGGGAGAGCTTCTACAAGCAGCTGGTGAAGCGCATGGGCGATCCGCAGACGCCCGAAGGTCAGAAGTGGCTGAAGGAGCGCTCTCCGTTGACCTATGCCGACCGGATCCGGAAGCCGCTGCTGATCGGGCAGGGGGCGAATGATCCGCGCGTGAAGCAGGCGGAAAGCGACCAGATCGTGGCCGCGATGGAAGCAAAGAAAATTCCCGTGACCTATGTGCTGTTCCCGGATGAAGGCCATGGCTTTGCCCGCCCGGTTAACAACATTGCCTTCATGGCGGTGGCGGAGAATTTCCTGAGCCAGTGCATCGGCGGCCGGGCCGAGCCGATCGGCGGAACGGTGAAGGCCTCTTCCGCGCAGGTGCCGCACGGGGCGGAATATGCGCCGGGGCTGAAGGCGGCGCTGGAAGGCGGAAAATAGCCGACGATGTGGCTGCTTCTGATGAAGGCGCTGGTTTCCGGGGCGATCATCGCGATCGCCTCGGAAGCGGCGCGCCGCTGGCCTGCGGTAGGCGGGCTGATCGTTTCGCTGCCGCTGGTTTCGATCCTGACCTTCCTGTGGCTGTGGACGGGCACACGGGACACCGAAAAGGTCGCGCAGCTTTCGACCAGCGCCTTCTGGTTCCTCCTGCCGTCCATGCCGATGTTCCTGCTGCTGCCGTTTCTGCTGCGCAGCGGCTTCGGATTCTGGCTGGCGATGGCGCTTTCCATCGGGCTGGCGGCACTGCTGTATCTGGGAATGTTCTGGCTGGCCCCGCGCGTGGGGATCCGGCTGTAGGGGATTTCAGCCGAAGCCCTCGGCCAGGAAGCGGGCGGCGAGTGCGGCGTGGACCGCCGCGCCCCGCGCCATGACGCTTTCATCCAGCACCATGCGGTTCGAATGCAGGGCGCAGCAGCCGCGCCAGTCGGCCCCTTCGTGCGACGCGCCGAGGAAGAACATCGCGCCGGGCAGCTTTTCCAGCACGTAGGAAAAATCCTCTGCCCCCATCATCGGGGCTGGCAGGGTGTGCCAGGATTCTTCGCCGAGCAGGTCCTTCACGGTGCGTTCCCCGAAGGCGACGGCGGCTGCATCACAGACGGTGACCGGGAAGCCCTGCCGGAACGCCACGCTGGCCGATGCGCCATGGGCATCGGCGATCCCTTCGACCAGCCGTTTCAGGCCTGCCTGCACGGCGGTGCGTTGCCTTGTGCTGAGGGTGCGGATTGTGCCGTAGAGCATCGCGGTTTCGGGGATGACATTGTCGGTGCTGCCGGCCTTCATTTCGCCGATGGTGACGACGGCCGGATCGGCGATGGAGACGTTTCGGGTGACCCAGCTGTGGATGGCGAGGACGATTTCGGCTGCGATGGGCACCGGATCGAGCGCATCATGCGGCATGGAGGCGTGCCCGCCGCGGCCGTTGACGGTAATTCGGATCTTGTCTGCCGAGGCCATCAGCGGGCCTGCCCGGCCGCTGATGAGCCCATGCGGAGCGTTGGGCATGACGTGCAGCGCGAAGGCGGCATCCGGAAGCGGATCGAGAAGGCCATCCTCCAGCATGAAGCGGGCGCCGTGATGGCCTTCCTCACCCGGCTGGAACATGAAGAGGACGGTGCCCGGCAGTTCCGCCCGCCGGGCGGCGAGAAGGCGGGCGGCGCCGACGAGCATCGCCACATGGCTGTCGTGGCCGCAGGCGTGCATCGCGCCGGGTATTTCCGAAGCGAAGGGCAGGCCGGTATCTTCCTGCATGGGCAGGGCATCGGAATCGCCGCGAAGCAGGACTGTGCGCCCGTTTGCGCCGCCGCGCAGCGTTGCGACGAGGCCGGACGTGGACGGACCCTCCCGCCATTCGAGCGGCAGGCCGGCGAGGGCGGCGCGGATCTTTTCGGCCGTCTTCGGATTGTGGAGGCCCACTTCAGGCTCCTGATGGATGGCGCGTCTGAGCGTGATCAGATCCGGGAGCAGGGTCTGCGCGTCTGTGATCAAGTCTGTCATGCGAGGCCTCCGGATAGAAGGTTAGACCGTTCAGCGCGGGGGTTCCAGCCACCAGTCCTGCCGCCAGCCGACGAGATCGGGGACGGCGTTGCCGAGGCTGTCGCGTGCGGGTACGTAGCGGAACCGCTGCCGGATGAGGCGGCAGGTGGTGGAGTCGAGCGTGGGGATGCCGGAGGAGCGGGCGACCGTGCAGCCGGTGACACGGCCTTCCGCGCTGATTTCGAGATGCACCGTGACCTGCCCGCCGAGGTTCGCGCGGGCGGCATCCGCCGGGTAATCGCGCCTGTCGATGCGGCCGGATTTCCAGCGTGCGCGCACCTTGCCGCCGCCACCGCCCTGGCCGGCGCCGGCGTTGCTTGTGCCAGTGCCGGAACCCGTTCCGGCGGCCCCCGTGCCGGGGCCAGCGGCGGCAGCACCGGATTGCGTTTCAGTGCCGGTGGAAGGCGCCGGGGCGACGGGTGAGGGTTCGGGCCGTGAGGGAAGAGGTGGCGGGGGCGCCGCGACCGGCCTGGGCTTTGCGCGCGGGGCCGGCGGCGCTGCGGCGGCTTCGGGTTCGGGCGTGCCTAGCTTTTCCGCTTCCGGCGCGGGCGCTGGAGGTGGCGGCACGTCGAAGAGGATGAGAGCTTCGGCCGGGGGGGCGACCGGCACGAGGATCGGGCGGAGGAGGAGTATGAACACCCCGAGGTGCAGCAGGATCACGGCCGCGAGTGCCATGGCCTTCCTGTCTGAGGGGTGGAGGCGCATCCGGGGGCAGTCAGGCCGGCTCCAGTTCCACCATCAGATCGCCGGACAATTGCTCCAGCGCTTCCTGCAGTTCGGCATGGCCGAGGCCGGCCGGCAGGGCGATCTGTGCGCTGGCGCGGAAGATGGGGGAGCCCTGCCAGGCGCCTTCGGCGGCGCTGGTTTTCAGTTCGACAATGTTGACGCCGAGCCGGGCGAGCACAAGGCTGAGTTCGTTCACGATTCCCGGCCGGTCGGCGCTGGTGAGAGAGAGGCGGAGGGTGCTGCCCGGCTGGTTTCCTTCGCGGGCCGGCAGCAGTTCGGTTTTCAGCACGGCCAGATCGGGGGCGGCCAGCGCGGCCAGAAGATCGGCGGTCCGCTCTGGCGGGAGGGCAACCAGCACGGCGCCCGTGAACAGGCCGCCAAGGCGGGAGAGATGTCCTTCCAGCCAGTTGCCGCCGCAGCGGAAGATGGCGGCGGACAGGGCGCTGGTGAGGCCGGGGCGGTCCTCTCCCATGATGGTGAGGACAAACTGGCTGTTCATGCTGCGTCGCTCCGTTCTGGTTGGCCAGAGGATAGGCCGTGGAGCGCGTGGCGGGAAGACCGGATGGTGGGCGCGACAGGGATTGAACCTGTGACCCCTGCCGTGTGAAAGCAGTGCTCTACCGCTGAGCTACGCGCCCGTTTCCATCCGGTGAGCGGCGGCGGGTAAGGGATGACCCGCCGCCTGTCAACAGCCTTGTTCCTTATCAGTGCGTGGTCGGCGCTGCCGGCGTGGCCGGTGGGGTGGGCGGCACGGGAGCAGCCGCCTTCTCGTCCGCCTCGTTCCACTCGATCGGCTCGACGGGGCGCGCGAAGGCGACCTTCAGCACCTCGTCCACATGGCTGACCGGAATGATCTTCAGGCCCTCGCGGACATTGGCAGGCACCTCCTCAAGGTCCTTCTCGTTCTCGGCCGGAATGAGCACGGTGGTGATGCCTCCGCGCAGGGCGGCCAGCAGCTTTTCCTTCAGCCCCCCGATGGGCAGCACCCGGCCGCGGAGCGTGACCTCACCCGTCATCGCAACCTCGCGCTTCACGGGAATGCCCGTGAGCGTCGAGACGATGGAGGTGACCATCGCGATGCCGGCCGACGGGCCGTCCTTCGGCGTCGCGCCTTCGGGCACATGGACGTGGACGTCCTTCTTCTGGAAGGTCGAGGGGTGGATGCCATAAGCCGCCGAGCGCGCCTTCACGAAGCTGAAGGCGGCCGTGATCGACTCCTTCATCACTTCGCCCAGCTTGCCGGTGGTGCTGATCACGCCCTTGCCGGGAACCGTCACGGATTCGATGGTGAGCAGGTCGCCGCCAACGGATGTCCAGGCGAGGCCGGTGACCATTCCGATCTGGTCCTCGCTTTCGGAAGTGCCGAAGCGGAACTTGCGCACACCCGCGAAATCCTTGAGGTTTTCGGGCGTGATGGTGACGGTTTCCGCCTTCTTTTCAAGGATCTGGCGCAGTGCCTTACGGGCGAGTTTGGCCAGTTCCCGTTCCAGCGTGCGGACGCCGGCTTCGCGCGTGTAGTAGCGGATGAGATCCCTGAGCGCCTCGTCGGTGACGGCGAATTCCCGGGTTTTCAGGCCGTGCGCCTCATACTGTTTCGGGATCAGGTGGCGCTTTGCGATCTCCACCTTCTCGTCCTCGGTGTAGCCGGACAGCTGGATGATTTCCATCCGGTCCAGCAGGGCGGACGGCATGTTGTAGCTGTTCGCGGTGGTGACGAACATGATGTTCGAAAGGTCGAAATCGACTTCGAGATAGTGATCGTTGAACTTGTTGTTCTGTTCCGGATCCAGCACTTCCAGCAGGGCGGATGCGGGATCGCCCCGGAAATCCTGGCCCAGCTTGTCGATTTCATCCAGCAGGAACAGCGGGTTGTTCGTGCCGGCCTTGCGCAGGTTCTGCACGATCTTGCCCGGCATTGAGCCGATGTAGGTGCGGCGGTGGCCGCGGATCTCGGCTTCGTCGCGCACGCCGCCGAGCGACTGGCGGATGAACTCGCGGCCTGTGGCCTTGGCGATGGAGCGGCCGAGCGACGTCTTGCCGACGCCGGGCGGGCCGACGAGGCACAGGATCGGGCCCTTCAGCTTGTTGGTCCGGGCCTGGACCGCCAGATATTCGACGATCCGGTCCTTCACCTTTTCGAGGCCGTAGTGATCGGCATCGAGCACCTTCTGCGCCTCGACGATGTCGCGCTTGACCTTCGAGGCCTTGCCCCAAGGCAGCGACAGCAGCACGTCGAGCCAGTTGCGCACGACGGTGGCTTCCGCCGACATCGGGCTCATCGCCTTCAGCTTCTTGACTTCGGCCAGCGCCTTTTCGCGGGCTTCCTTCGAGAGCTTCGTCTTGCGGATGCGGGCTTCGTATTCGGCGGCTTCGTCGGTTTCCTCGTCGCCGTCACCCAGTTCGCGCTGGATCGCCTTCAGCTGCTCGTTCAGATAGTATTCGCGCTGGGTCTTCTCCATCTGGCGCTTGACCCGGCTCTTGATCTTCTTCTCGACCTGCAGAAGGCCGATCTCGCCCTCCATGAAGCCGAAGACCATTTCCAGCCGCTTCGCGACATCGATTTCGGACAGGAGCGCCTGCTTGTCCGCGATCTTCAGGTTGAGGTTCGCAGCGACCGAATCCGCGAAGCGGCCGGCCTCCTCGATCTGACCGACCTGCAGCGCCACTTCGGGCGAGATCCGCTTGGCGGCCTTCACATAGGTTTCGAACTGCTTTCCGGCGGAGCGCATCAGCGCCTCGACCTCGGGCGATTCGGTGTTGGTGTCGGTCAGAAGCTCAATCTCAGCCGTTAGGAACTCCCCGCCTTCCTCCATGCGGAGCCTGCGCGCGCGCTGCTGACCTTCGACCAGAACCTTTACGGTTCCGTCCGGCAGTTTCAGCAGCTGAAGCACCGTGGCGAGGGTGCCGATTTCATAAAGGGCATCGGCTGCCGGATCCTCGTCCGCCGGATTCTTCTGGCTGAGAAGGAAGATGGTCTTCTCGCCCTGCATCACGGCCTCGAGCGCCTTCACCGACTTTTCGCGGCCGACGAAGAGCGGCACGATCATCTGCGGAAACACCACGATGTCGCGCAAAGGAAGGATCGGACGGGTCAGTTGGTCGATACTGGTCATAGATGCGCAATATGGGTGCGGCTGCTGCGATGCGCAATTGCCCGGCGGAGGACTAACCTTCTTGGGTGGGGATAAGCTGGCGCGTTAAGGATCTAGCGGATCGTATCGGGCGCGGGGCCGGGCACGGCGGCAGCCGGGGAAGCGGAGAAGCGGATCGGGTGGCGGGCAACGCGGACCGGCCCGCAGCCGGGCTGCTCCACTTCCACCAGGCAGCCGTTGTGGACGACCTGCGGGTCGCTGAGCAGGTCTTCGCGGCTGTTGACGACGCATCCGACGGCGCCATGGGCGGTGAAACCCTGCATCAGCCGTTCGCGGCTGTGCCTTGCGACCTCTGCCTCCATCGCTGCCTGCACGGCCGGATAGTCGGCCAGGCGGCCTTCGAAACTGTCGTAGGCGGGATTTGACAGGCTTTCCGGGTGGCCGAGTGTCGCGCGGATGGCTTCGAATTCGATATCCTGCAGGGCGCCGAGCGCCACATGCCCGTCTGCCGCCTGCCAGAGCCGGCCGAGGCTGGCATATTCGGGCGCGGGATCCGCCGGATCGGTGAAGGACTGGTTGTACATGCCTTCAGGCCAGGTGAAGGCGACGGCGGCATCCAGCATGGCGATGTCGATGCGCTGTGCCTCGCCCGTGCGTTCCCGGTGGAAGAGCGCAGCGGTGATCGCCTGTGCGGCGGTGAGGGCGGCGACCTTGTCGCAGATGATGGTGCCGACGAGGCGGGGCGTGCCATCGGGATCCGCCTGGATGGCGGCAAGGCCCGATGCGGCCTGAACCACGGGATCATAGGCGCGCAGGCCCGAATAGGGGCCATCCTGGCCGAAGCCGGTGATGGCGCACCAGATGAGGCGGGGGTTGAGGGTGCGGCAACTGGCTTCGCCCAGCCCCAGCCTGTCCATGGCGCCGGGGCGGAAATTCTCGACCAGCACATCGGCCCATCGGATCAGCTCTTCCAGACGGGCGCGGCCTTCGGCCTGCTTCAGATCGACAAGCTCGCCTCGCTTGCCGCGGTTGACGCTGACATAGAGGGCGGAGACACGGCCCTTCTTCGCGCCGACGAAGCGGACAGGATCGCCCGCCGGGGCTTCGACCTTGACGACATCCGCGCCCTGATCGGCGAGCCACGCCGTTGCCATCGGCCCCGAGACGATCTGGCTGAGATCGAGCACCTTTATTCCGCGCAGTGGACCCATCTGCCTGTCTCCCTTTTCGGGCGCCAGCATCGTGCGGCGGGGCGGTCGGCGCAACTGTCAGCGGCGTCAGGCCCGGATGTCGCGATCCTTCGTTTCGGGCAGCCAGATGAAGCTGACGACAAAGGCCATGGCGACGACACCGACGGTGTACCAGAGTCCGGCGAACGGATCGCCCGTGCGGACGACGATCAGCTGCTGGATGAAGGGCAGGAAGCCGCCGAAATAGCCGGTGCCGATATGATAGGGAATCGACATGGACGTGTAGCGCACCCTGGCCGGGAACAGTTCGACGAGGATTGCCGCGACCTGGCCGTAGGTCATCGCGGACAGGGTGATGATGGCGAAGACGGCGAGGATGATCTTCCAGCGCTGCTTTTCGGCCGGATCGGCCTTTTCCGGATAGCCGGCAGCTTTCAGGGCGGCGGCGAAGGCGGCTTCGTCGAAGCCTTCGACGCGCTGATCGCCGACCACGAGGGCGACGGTCTGCGCGTCCTGGCGGCTGTAGGCGACACCGCGCTTCGTGAGAAAGCCGAGCGCCTTCGCGCACTCTTCCGTTTGCTTGCGTGCGAAGATGCGGAACTCGCAGTCCGGAAGCTCGAGCGTGACGGGGCTGGCGGCGGTGGCGCGGGCGAGCGCGGGATTGGCGCCGTCCGCCATGAGGTGGAACAGCGGGAAAATGAGGAGGATGGAGAGGCCGTAGCCGACGAGAAGCAGCTTCTTCCGGCCGATGCGATCGGACAGCATGCCGAACAGCACATAGAAGGGAGCGGCGAAGATGGCCGCCACGGCGAGGTAGATGAGCGTTTCGGTTTCGCTGACCCCTGCCGTTCCGGTGAGGAAATAGAGCGTGCCGAACTGGCTGGTGTAGTAGACAACAGTGAGACCGGCCGCGACCCCGAAGAGGGCGACGAGGACGTTGCCGATGTTGGACCTGTCGGAGAAGGCCTCCACGATGGGGTTTTTCGCGGTCTTGCCAGCCTCTTTCATTTCCCGGAACACCGGGCTCTCGGACAGTTGCATGCGGATGTAGATGGAGATGGCAAGCATCACCAGGCTGAGGAGGAAGGGGATCCGCCAGCCCCAGGCGTCGAACTGTTCCACGCTCATGACGGAGCGGGTGGCGAGGACGACCACGAGGCACAGGAGGAAGCCGCCGGCGACCGAGATCTGGATCCAGCTGGTATATTCGCCGCGCCGGTGCTTCGGGGCATGTTCGCCGACATAGATGGCGGCGCCCCCATATTCGCCGCCAAGGGCGAGGCCCTGCAGAAGCCGCAGGAGCACGAGGAGGGCAGGGGCCCAGAGGCCTGCCTGCGCATAGGTGGGGAGAATGCCGATCAGCGCGGTTGCCGCGCCCATCACGGTGATGGTGACGAGGAAGGTGTATTTGCGGCCGATCCGATCCCCGTAATGGCCGAACAGCATGGCGCCCAGCGGGCGGACGCCAAAGCCCGCACCGAAGGTGGCAAGGCTGGCAAGCGTGGCGGCAGTGGGGTTGTCGATCGGGAAGAACAGGCGGCCGATCAGCGCCGCCAGGATGCCGTAGAGAAAGAAATCATACCATTCGAACACGGTGCCAAGCGACGAGGCGACGATGACGAGGCGGTCGCGCCTGAAATCGATGGGCTGATCACCCGCAGCTTCGGCCATATTTTCCCCTTCTCCCTTGGGGGAAGGGATTAGAACGCCCCGCCTGTCGCGGCAAGCGGGGCGCCCTTAATCAGCTGAACAGTTGCGAGATGACCACGCCCAGCGCGCCGAACAGAAGGACGGCGGTGGCGAGGATGGCGATGGTGAAGCCGGGTGCGCGTTTCGGCGCCGCGATGATATAGCCGCGGACATAGAGGATGCGGCCCACCGCCCAGACCAGGCCGAGGATGCCGGCCCACAGTTCGTTCACGACGAGCGCGAACAGCCAGAGCGAGGGCAGGAAGATCACCAGCTGTTCCAGCGTGTTCTGGTGCGCGCGCCAGACACGGTTGAAATCGTCGGGGCCGTGGGTGTTGGGATAGTCCACGCCGTGAAGCTTCCGGGCCTTGCCGACGACGAATCCGGTCCAGACATAGATCAGGATGGCGAGGCCGGTGGCGAGGGCCGCGTGCGGGTAAGCAAAGTGCATCAGTCTCTCCCCTTGTGGTTGTTGTCTTTGTTGATGCGGGTTTCTGGCGGCATGCCTGAGCCCCCCGAGGGGAGGGCTGTTCCGGTCAGGCGGGCATGGACGAGAGGCTGTCGCGCGCGGCGACGAAGCGGCTGACGATCACGTCGACATCGTCCAGGCTGTGGGCGGCCGAGAGCGAGCAGCGCAGCAGGAAGATTCCGGCAGGCGTCGCCGGCGGGCGGCTCATGTTGCAGTAGATTCCATGCTCCAGCAGCTGGTGCCACATGGCGACGGTGCTTTCCTGATCGGGCAGCAGCACGGCGATGATGGCGGATTCCGGGGTTTCCGTTGCCATCCGGAAGCCGGCGGCCTTCAGGCCCGCGTGCAACTTGCGGGAAACGGCCCAGAGATTGTCGCGCTTGGCGCCCGCGTTCATCAGCTTGCGGATGCTCGCCTCTGCCGTGGCGACCACGGCGGGGGGGAGCGAAGCCGTGAAGCGATAGGGGTTGCACACCAGGCGCAGGATTTCGAACTTCGGGTGGTTGGAGACGGCGAAACCGCCGACGGTGCCGACCGACTTGGAGAAGGTGCCGACGACGAAGTCGATCTCGTCCTCGAGGCCCATTTCCTCGTAGACGCCGCGGCCGTGCTTGCCGAAGAAGCCCATGGCGTGGGCTTCATCCACCAGCGTCATGGCGTTGTGTTTTTTTGCGACAGCGACGAGTTCGGGAAGCGGGGCGACATCGCCCAGCATCGAATAGACGCCTTCGAGGATGACGAGCTTGCCCGCTTCGGGGGGGAGGCGGCCGAGGCGCTTGTCCAGATCCTCCACATTGTTGTGGCGGAAGCGGACGGTTTCGGCGTTGCCCAGCTTGCAGCCGTCGTAGATGGAGGCGTGGCTGTCGGCGTCAAGGATGATGTAATCGCCCTTGCCGGCAAGGGTTGAGACCATCCCGAGATTGGCCTGGTAGCCCGTGCTGAACACGATGGCCGATTTCGTGCCGTAGAAGTCCTTCAGAGCCTGTTCCACCGCGATGTGCGGGGCGAAGGTGCCGTTCAGCACGCGGCTGCCGGTGGAGCCCGCGCCGAAGGATTCGAGCGCGGCCTTTCCGGCGGCGATAACGTCCGGATCGAACGTCATGCCCATGTAGTTGTAGGTGCCGACGAGGATCGTTTCCCGCCCGTTGATGACGGCGCGGGTCGGCGACAGCACCTGTGTCATCACCACGCCGAACGGGTCGTTCACGCCGGTGTCGAGCAGGCCCTTGTGCTCTGCGATGTAGGGATCGAACTTCGAGAGAAGGTCGGTCATGCGCCTCAGCCCTTCAGCTTGACCACGGCATCCGCCAGCTGGCCGACGGTTTCCAGATCCGGCAGGATATTGAGGGGCATGTTGATGTCCCATTCGTCCTCGATGTTGGC
The DNA here is from genome assembly GCF_059115405.1 of Sandaracinobacter sp. T42. Taxonomy (NCBI): domain Bacteria; kingdom Pseudomonadati; phylum Pseudomonadota; class Alphaproteobacteria; order Sphingomonadales; family Sphingosinicellaceae; genus Sandaracinobacter; species Sandaracinobacter sp. T42. The sequence continues at coordinate 2,308,162 of NZ_CM181101.1, read as the reverse complement.
GACGAGGTCCATCACCGTCAGGCTGTCGAGCTCCAGATCGTCGGCGAAGCTGGTGGCTTCCACCAGCGGGATGCCCTTCTTGTTGAAGGGCTCGATCAGTTCGGTCAGGCGGGCGTAAGTCGCGGCGCGATCCATCATGTGTCTCCGGAATGCGGGTTTGATGCCCCTTTTAGCGCAGATTGTGGCGGAATGCGGACGGGGAAACCGGCACGGCTAGGGCAGAAGGCCCTGCGCCCGGTACCAGCGGGCGGTTTCGGCCATGCCTTCGGCGAGGCCGGTGGCGGGTTGCCAGATGCCGAGCGTGCGAAGGGCGCCGCTGTCGGCTGACCAGTCCGGGTGGGACATGTAGGCGGCGCGATCCCGGCTGATTCGGGGCAGTGTGCCTTTCAGCCGGGCCCAGGCGGTGTCCCCCATCGCGGCCAGGTGGAGGATGGGGGCGGACACCTCCACGGGCCGGACCTGTCTGCCCAGCGCGCCGCCGATCGCATCCGCCACCTGCGCGGGTGTGTAGCCGCCGGCCCCATCGTCGATCTCGTAGATCTGCCCAGCCCCGCGCGCAGGGCCGATCAGATCCTCCGCGAGGGCGACGAGGGCCTCGCCAAGATCCGCGCCGTAGATCATCGCCGCGACGGAGGCCCTGGGCATCGGAATAAGGCCGGTGCGGGCGGTTCGCAGCAGTTCCAGAAACTCCCTGTCGCCGGGGCCATAGACGGCAGGTGGCCGGACGACCGTGACCGGGCCGGCCGCGCCACGCGCGATCTGTTCGCCCATCAGCTTTGACCAGCCATAGGTGGACAGTTGCGGTTCGCGTGCGGACAGGGACGAGACATGGACCAGAGGGCGGCCTGCGGCCGCGCGCCGGACATGGGCGGTGCCGAGAATATTGCCTTCCTCGAACCCCGCGCGTGACGGGGCGTTGGTGACGCCTGCGATGTGGATCACGGCATCCGCGCCGGCCACCAGATCATCCAGGGCGGCCGGATCCGTGAGGGTGCCCGGCACCCAGCTCAGGCCTTCGCGCGCGGCCTGCGGCTTTCGAGCGAGCGCACGAACGACGTGGCCGCGCGCCTGCGCACGTTCCAGCGTGTGGCCGCCGACGAAACCGGTGCCGCCGGTGATTGCAAGCGTGAGCGCCATGGAACCGCCTTAGCTTGCGTGCTAGCGCCGCGCCATGCGCCAGATTCCCAGACTGTTCGTGGACGCGCCGCTTGCGGCAGGGGCCGAGTTCGAGCTGGAAGGGGGGCAGGTGCATTATCTGGCCACCGTGCTTCGGCTGGACCGGGGCGCCGAACTTCGGTTGCTGGACGACCGGACGGGGGAATGGGCCGCCGAAGTGGCGGACGTGGGCCGTCGCCGGGTCAGCGTGCGCGTGGGCGCGATGATCCGCGGGCGGGAGCAAACGCCCGACCTTTGGCTGCTGACGGCGCCGATCCGGGCGGATCGCTTCGAATGGATCGTCGAGAAGGCGACCGAACTGGGGGTGCGGCGGATCGTGCCGGTGCTGACCGAGCGGACCAACCACGCCCGGCTGAAGCCCGAACGGCTGCGCGCGCACATGGTGGAGGCAGCCGAACAGTGCGGACGCACTGCGCTGCCGGAACTGGCCGATGCCGTGAAGCTGCCGGCGTTGTTGGCGGGATGGGGCGCGGGGCGGGCACTGCTGTTTGCGGATGAGGAGGGCGGGGCGGCGATGGACGCGCTGAAGCCTTCGACGCCGGCCGCCATCCTGGTCGGGCCGGAGGGCGGCTTTTCGCCTGCCGAGCGGTCGGCGGTGCTGGCGCTGCCGCAGGCGAGGCGGCTGGCGCTGGGGCCGCGCATCCTGCGGGCGGATACCGCGGTCGTTGCGGCAATCGCGCAATTCCAGTTGTCTGGTGGACATTGAGCGCCACTCAGAATCGGGCTGGCGCGGGGCATCGGGCGCGGCTAAGGCGCGGCGCATGAGCAACAAGCTGGAAGCGGCCGGGGACGGAGCCCCCATCGAGAGCAAGGCCGACCTGATCGGGCTGTTCGAGCGGGGGGAAAAGCCGAAATCCGATTGGCGGATCGGAACCGAGCATGAGAAATTCGTGTTCCGCACGCGCGATCATGGCCAGCCATCGTGGGAAGAGCCGAACGGCATCCGCGACCTGCTGACGGCCTTCGGTCGCTATGGCTGGGAGCCTGTGCTGGAGGATGGCCGGATCATCGCCGCGACCGGCGCGGACGGCAGCCTGAGCCTGGAGCCGGCCGGGCAGTTCGAGCTTTCGGGCGCGGCGCTGGAAAACCTGCACCAGACCTGCGCGGAGACCGGGCGGCACCGCGAGCAATGCCTGGCGATCGGCGAGGAGCTGGGGCTGGGCTTCCTGGGGCTGGGGTTTAACCCCGTCGCCACGCGCGAGGCCCTGCCGTGGATGCCCAAGGGACGTTACGCCATCATGCGGCGGCACATGCCGCGCGTAGGCGCGCTGGGGCTGGACATGATGCAGCGCACCTGCACCGTGCAGACCAACCTGGACTATGGCTCCGAAGCGGACATGGTGAAGAAGTTCCGGGTGAGCCTGGCATTGCAGCCGCTGGGCACGGCGCTGTTCGCCAATTCCCCCTTCACCGAAGGCCGGCCGAACGGGTTCCTTTCCTATCGCAGCCATATCTGGACGGATACCGACCCTGCACGCACGGGCATGCTGCCCTTCGTGTTCGACGCGGGCTTCGGCTATGAGGCCTATGCCGATTATGCGCTGAACGTGCCGATGTATTTCGCCTATCGCGATGGCCGGTATCTGGACGCGGCGGGCAAGAGTTTCCGCGATTTCATCGAGGGCCGGCTGGACGTGCTGCCCGGTGAGCGCGCCACATATGGCGACTGGAAGGACCATCTTTCGACGGCGTTCCCCGAGGTGCGGCTGAAGGGCTATCTGGAAATGCGCGGCAGCGATTCCGGGCCGCAGAACCGCATCTGTGCGCTGCCGGCCCTGTGGGTGGGCCTGCTGTACGACGGCACCGCGCTGGATGCGGCCTGGGATCTGGTGAAGGGCTGGGACATCGAAGGCCAGCAACGCATGCGCGACGAAGTGCCGAGGCTGGCGCTGAAGGCGACCGCGCCCGATGGCAAGAGCCTGCAGACATTGGCCAAGGAAGTGCTGGCAATCGCTTCGGGCGGACTGGACCGGCGCGCGCGCGAGAACGGCATCGGCGACAGCGAGTCCGGGTTCCTGACCCCGCTGTGGGAGATCGCCAACAGCGGCCAGACGCTGGCCGAACATTGGCTGGAGCGCTTCCACGGCCCCTGGGGCGGGAAGATCGACCCGATCTGGGACGAGGCGTTGTTTTGATTTAGCCCCTGCGGGCGCCGGGCTTCCGTCCGGCTTGCTTCCTCCGCTTCGCTGCGGTCGGCCGGTCGGCCTTGCGGTGGCTGCGCCAGCGGTATTTGTTTTGTCCCTCAGGCGCCGGGCGGGCCGCATCCGCGGCCCTTGGCTTTCCTCCGCTTCGCTTCGGGCGCGCGGTCGCGCTTGCGGTGGCTGCACCACCGGCTTTTGTTTTGTCCCTCAGGCGCCGGGCGGGCCGCATCCGCGGCCCTTGGCTTTCCTCCGCTTCGCTTCGGGCGCGCGGTCGCGCTTGCGGTGGCTGCACCACCGGCTTTTGTTTTGTCCCTCAGGCGCCGGGTGGGCCGCATCCGCGGCCCTAGGCTTTCGCGCCACCTGGCGCGGCGGCCGGTCGGCCTTGCGGCGGCTTTGCCGCCGGGTTCTGTTTGGGTCCCTCGGGTGACGGGCGTCGGGCTTATCGGCTCGCCACGGCGTAAAGCGCGATGGCTGCCGCGTTGGAGACGTTCAGGCTTTCGACCGCGCGGGTGATGGGAAGCTTCGCCAGCACATCCACATGTTCGCGGGTGTTGTGGCGCATGCCTTCACCCTCTGCACCCAGCACGATGGCCTGCGGCTGCGGGGTGAGGGCTTCGGCCAGCGTCAGTTTTGCTTCACCGGCAAGGCCGATGCGCCAGTAGCCGGCCTCTGCGATCTCCTCCAGCGCGCGGGCGAGGTTGACCACGCGGACCCAGGGCAACACCTCCAGCGCGCCGGAGGCTGCCCGGGCGAGTGCGCCGGATTCGGGGGGGCTGTGGCGATCCTGGGTGATGATGGCGCGGGCGCCGAATGCCGCCGCCGAGCGGATGATGGCGCCGACATTGTGCGGATCCGTCACCTGATCGAGGAGGACGAGCGGGGCCTTTGGATCCGGGTTTTCCAGCACCTCGTCGAGCCAGGGCGATTCGAGCGGCTCGACTTCCAGCACCAGGCCTTGGTGCGGGGCGTCCGCCGGCACGAGGCGGGCGAGGTCATGGCCATCCCCGAACTGGACCTGCAGGCCTTCGGGGATCACGATCTTCGCCAGTTCCTCGTGCGTGCCGTAAAGTTTCCTGAGCTTGCGTTCCGGATTGTCGAGCGCGGCATAGACGGCGTGCCGGCCGTAGAGACGCGGCCGGTTCGGATCGGTGCGATTGGCGGTGCCGTGGCGCTTGTTCGGTCTTCGTCCCATGTTCCTGCTTCCCGGGCCCGCGATCGGGCGGCCCTGTCACTAGCCATGGGTGGCGCGAGAGGAAAGCCCGCACGACAGCGGTTGGCAAAGGAGTGGCCATGGCAAGCTTTGAATCGGTGATCACGGGGCTTACGGCGCGCGATGACGGCTGGGCGACGACGCCGACGGACGACTGGCTGCAGGGGCGGACCCTGTATGGCGGGCTTTCGGCGGCGCTGGCGCTGAGGGCCTGCGAACTGGCGGTGCCGGGCCTGCCGCAGCTGCGATCGGGGCAACTGGCCTATATCGGCCCGGCGGCGGGCGAGGTGCTGCTGCAGCCGCGCATGATCCGGCAGGGCAAGTCGGTGACTTTCATGAGCTGCGACCTGCTCTCGGGCGGGGTGGTGGCGCTGCGGGCCCTGTTTGCCTTCGGCGCTTCGAGGGAGAGCCGCTATGCCGCCGTGGCGCCGCCGCCGCCGGTTTGGCGCGCGCCGGAGGATTGCCCGCGCCTGTGGCCCGAAGGAATGGGGCCGGCCTTTGCAGGGCACCTGAACCAGCGCCTGGCCGGGCCATTGCTGCCCTTTTCGGGGGCGGACAGCGGGGATCTGCTGTTGTGGGTGCGGCATGCCGAGCCCGTGACGCCCGGGCAGGTAGCGCTGGTGGCGATGGGTGACGCGCTACCGCCTGCAAGCTTCACCCGTTTCGTGGGGCCTGCGATGATCAGCACCATGACTTGGAGCTTCGATCTGTTCGATCCGGAGACGGCGGACGGATCCGGCTGGATGCTGCTGCATTCGCGCGACGACGGCGTGGGAGACGGCTATGCCGGGCAGGACATGGGGATGTGGGACGAGGCCGGCCGGCCGCTGATGCGGGGACGTCAGTCCGTCGCGATCTTCGCCTGAGGGGCCTGTTGCGCCGAAAGGAAGGCCAGCATGCGCTGAAATGCGAGACGGCCCTCCGCTGTGTTCAGGCGTAGCTGATATTCATGACCGAGTGGGGGCTGGTAGGCATCAGGGAAAAAGAGCGTGTCTGTCTTCACGCCGAGAGTTTCCAGCCTGTGTGCCAGCTTCAGCCCCTGCGCGGTGAGCGGATCGGCGTTGCCGCCGGTGATGAAGCTGGGCGGGAAGGTCGGGCCGACATGATCGATGGTAGAAAACAGCTCTCCACCCTTCACTTTTGCCGGATCGGTTTCGCCGGTGTAGCCGCGGAAGGCGGCGCGGACGAAGGCCCCGATGAGGCCGCCGCCATCCAGATCGGGCAGTTCGTAGATGCCGGAGGTGAGCAGCATGGCGCGTAGCCTGCCCGGGGGGATCGACGGCCTGACGCCGAGCTTTTCGGCATAGGCCGGATCAGTGATGGCGACCGCCAGCTGGGTGGCGATATGGGCGCCCGCCGAATCACCCCCGAGAATGATGGCCGATGGATCGACGCCGAGTTCGGCGGCCTTGGCTTCGACATGTTCGATTGCCGCGTTCACCTGGCGAACGGGCAGGGGATAGGCTGCGCTGGCACCGCGCCGGTATTCGACTGACACGACCGGATAGCCATGGCCCGCAAGCACCGAGAGCCAGTTGGCGACGCTGGACTTGCTGCCCGCGACGAAGCCGCCGCCATGGACCCAGACGATGAGGGGCGCCTGCCGGGGCGTACCGGGCGGCGGCAGGAAGAGGTCGAAGCGTTCATCCGGATCGGTGCCGTAGCGGAGATCCCTGCGGGCGATCACGCCCGGCGGGACATGCCCGGCCGATGCTGCGGCGAGTTCGGCGTCTCCGCGATCAAAGACCTGCCGTATGACCCAGACGCCGGGTTCCGGGCTGAGGCGGACAGCGAGGAGGGCGGCCAGAACCAGGCCGGACAGGATTGCTGCGATCCAGGCCAATATGCGCAAATGCCTTCTCCTTCCCCGGTGCTTTTCCTGCCCGGCACAGGGCTCGCACGGCTTTGCGGTGTTGACAAGGCGGGGCCCATTCGCCATTTGCCCGCCTCCCGCACCGAAGGGTTCGGAGGGGTGGCCGAGCGGTCAATGGCAGCAGACTGTAAATCTGCCGGGTTTTCCCTACGTTGGTTCAAATCCAACCCCCTCCACCACTTCTGTGCGGGCATCGGCCGAAGGCCGATGTTCGGCGCACTGGCGCCGGCGCGCAGTCGCGCTTGCGGCGGCCTTGGCGCCGGGTTAGGTCTGCGTGGCGTGGGCGGGTATAGCACAATGGTAGTGCAGCAGCCTTCCAAGCTGAATACGCGGGTTCGATTCCCGCTACCCGCTCCAGCCCGGCACATTCTGAAGATGCTGCCGAAGCTGCGGAATTCCCAAGGTTCGAGAGTGAGCCGGCCATGGCATCTTGCCGCTTGCCTCACAACGCGCGGTCGCCTATAGCCCCGCACCCGCGCTCCGTAGGAGTGTAGCTCAGTTGGTAGAGCATCGGTCTCCAAAACCGAGGGCCGGGGGTTCGAGTCCCTCCACTCCTGCCAACGCCTTGGGAGAAGACGTCTTGAATGAGGCGTCTGGAGACCCCAGGTCGCTGGAGGGCGGGCAAGTTTTCTGGCCCGGCCGGTGCCCCGCAGAAGAGGGGCGTCTGCCGGGAGTTGTCGTTGGTGAAAGCGCGGGGCGGAATGCTTCGGGTGGGAACCGGCGGCGGATGGAAGGTTGAATCGAATGGCGAAGACGAGCCCGGGCGAGTTTGTCCGGCAGGTGAGGCAGGAAACGTCGAAGGTCGTCTGGCCGTCGCGTCCTGAAGTCGTGCGCACGACGATCCTCGTCCTCATCATGACGTCGATCCTTGCCGTCTTCTTCCTTGGCGTCGACCAGGTGCTGGGCCGGGCGGTCAAGTTCTTCCTGGGTCTGGGAGCGTAATCCTCATGTCGCGCTGGTACATCATTCACGCCTATTCCGGGTTCGAGAACAAGGTGCGCGACCAGATCGTGTCGGACGCGGCCCGGCTGGGGCTGGAAGGCATGGTCGAGGCGGTCGAGGTGCCCACCGAGAAGGTGACGGAAGTTCGGCGCGGCAAGAAGGTGCAGAGCGAGCGGAAATTCTTCCCCGGCTATGTGCTGGCCAAGCTGGAAATGAACGACCAGGTCTATCACCTTGTGAAGAACACGCCGAAGGTGACTGGATTCCTTGGTTCTTCGGGCAAGCCGCAGCCGATTTCGGAAGCCGAGGCGGCGCGCATCCTGAACACCAAGGCTGAGGCCGACGCCGCTGCGCCCAAGGCGAAGAAGAAGGCGAACTTCGAGATCGGGGATTCGGTGAAGGTGCTGGACGGTCCGTTCGCCAGCTTCTCCGGCCTGGTGGAAGAGATCGACTACGAAAAGTCGCGCGTGAAGGTTTCCGTTTCCATCTTCGGCCGGGCGACCCCGGTGGAGCTGGACTTCGAGCAGGTCGAGAAGACCAAGTAATTCCCGCAAGGGATGCAGGCCCCCGCGCCGCGGTCGGACGGGGGTGACATCGTGGGAGGCGAGGGGTTTGCCCCGATCCGTTTGCACCACACGGCCGCACAACCGGAGGGAAGGGTGGTTCGCCACCCGGCCCTGATTTGGAGCAAGTGATATGGCAAAGAAGATCACTGGCTATATCAAGCTGCAGGTTGCAGCTGGTAAGGCCACCCCGAGCCCGCCGATCGGGCCGGCGCTGGGTCAGCGCGGCGTGAACATCATGGAATTCTGCAAGGCCTTCAATGCTGCCACCGGCGGCCTCGAGCCCGGCATGCCGATCCCCACGGTGATCACCGTCTATGCCGACCGCAGCTTCTCGTTCATCACCAAGACGCCCCCGGCGAGCTTCCTTCTGAAGAAGGCGGCCGGCCTGAAATCCGGCGCGACGACGCCCGGCAAGGGCGCGCCTGCGGGCAAGGTGAAGAAGTCGCAGATCCGCGAGATCGCCGAGACGAAGATGAAGGACCTGAACGCGAACGACATCGAGATGGCCATGAAGACCATCGAAGGTTCCGCCCGCGCGATGGGCCTTGAAGTGGTGGAGGGCTGATCCGATGGCCAAGCTGACCAAGAAGAGCAAGGCTCTCGCCTCGACCGTCGAGCCGCTGAAGCTGTACCCCGTTGACGAGGCGCTGGGCCTGGTGAAGGCGAACGCGACCGCCAAGTTCGATGAGACGATCGAAGTGGCCGTCAACCTGAACGTCGATCCCCGCCACGCGGACCAGATGGTTCGCGGCATGGTGACACTGCCCAAGGGTACCGGCAAGACGGTGCGCGTGGGTGTGTTTGCCCGCGGCCCGAAGGCCGATGAAGCCCGCGAAGCCGGTGCCGACGTGGTTGGCGCCGAAGACCTGCTGGAAATCGTGCAGGGCGGTACCATCGACTTCGACCGCTGCATTGCGACGCCCGACATGATGGGCCTCGTCGGACGCCTGGGCAAGGTGCTGGGCCCCAAGGGCCTGATGCCGAACCCGAAGCTGGGCACCGTGACCATGAACGTTGGCGAAGCGGTGAAGGCTGCCAAGGGCGGCCAGATCGAGTTCCGCGTCGAGAAGGCGGGCATCATCCACGCCGGTCTCGGCAAGGCGAGCTTCGCCCAGGAAGACCTGAAGGAAAACCTGACGGCGTTCCTGGATGCGCTGGTGAAGGCCAAGCCTTCGGGCGCAAAGGGCAAGTATGTGGAAAAGATCTCTCTCAGCTCAACCCAGGGCAAGGGCGTGAAAGTGGATCCGGCGACCGTCGGGGCCTGATCCAGTCCACCTTACCGAACAAGCGGAGGCCGGGGAGCGATCCCTGGCCTCTTTTTGTGGAGGGGCGCGCGAACGGGCAGGGCGCTTGCGGGCAGGGTTCGCGCGGGCGATCTTGACCTGTGAGGCGAATCCTCTATAGCGCGCGTTCCGTTTGCAGGCTTCGGCCTGCGACGCCGTCCGAGATTGCAGGTGCCCCAGTCCCGTAAGGGAGGCCGGGTTTAAGCCAGATGGGCCTGCATGAGACGAGGAACAGCTTTGGCCCTCTGTTGCCGTGCGATGGCTTGAGGGATTGCGGCGAACCAATGGTTTCGCTGCCGGCGATCCTTTTCGGGCGGGCCAGCGGGCCCGGACTCCATCCAGGCCTCTGGCTCTTCTTGCTGTTCCTCAATCCGGGGGGGCAGCGATGTGCAAGGAGTGAGCATGGATCGGAACCAGAAGAAAGAGCTGGTCGCCAATCTCGCGAAGACGCTGGGTGAGACCCAGGTTGTGGTGATCACCCGCAACCACGGTCTGACCGTTGCGCAGGTTTCCGACCTGCGCACGCGGATGCGCGGAGCTGGTGCGCAGTTCAAGGTGACGAAGAACCGGCTTGCCCGCATTGCCTTGGAGGGCACGCCCTATCAGGATATCGGCCAGCTTCTGGTCGGCCCTGTCGGTCTTGCCACGTCCGTCGATCCGGTTGCGGCTGCAAAGATCGCAATCGAGTTCGCGAAGACCACCGACAAGTTCGAAATCGTCGGTGCTTCGATGGCGGGCACGCTTCTCGATGTGAACGGGGTGAAGGCGCTTGCCGAACTTCCGTCGCTCGACGAGCTCCGGGCGAAGCTGGTGGGTCTGTTGAACGCACCTGCGACCAAGATTGCGCAGCTTTCGACGGCCCCGGCCGCCAAGCTGGCGCGCGTGTTTGCGGCTTACGGCGACAGCGCCGCCGCCTGATAGAGATCAAGGAGTACGAAAATGGCTGACCTGAACAAGATCGTTGAAGACCTGTCCGCCCTGACCGTTCTGGAAGCTGCCGAACTGGCCAAGCTGCTGGAAGAAAAGTGGGGCGTTTCCGCCGCTGCGGCCGTGGCTGTTGCCGCTGCTCCGGGTGCTGGTGGCGCTGCTGCCCCGGCCGCCGAAGAAAAGACCGAGTTCGACGTGATCCTGACCGGCGACGGTGGCAAGAAGATCAACGTCATCAAGGAAGTCCGCGCCATCACCGGCCTGGGCCTGACCGAAGCGAAGACCCTGGTGGAATCCGCTCCGAAGGCCGTGAAGGAAGGCGTGAACAAGGAAGAAGCCGAGAAGCTGAAGAAGCAGCTCGAGGAAGCCGGCGCGACCGTCGAACTCAAGTAAGTCTTTCGACGCATTCAGGCAAAATGAAGGGGCGGTCCTGCGAAGGGCCGCCCCTTTCGCATGCGCGCCGCGCATGTTCCCCCAAGGCGTTGCGCATGGGGCTATGCCCCTTTTGGTCACAACATCCGCCCGGCGCGATGGGTTAGATTGCAGTCTCTGCGGCGGACAGGGGCGACGCGCAGGCTTGTGGGCTGTCTGTTGGGGGAGTGGCCACGTTGGCGAGGCTTGAGAACGAGACGAAGCGAGCCGTGTTTCCAGCCCGCGCCGCAGGCGCGCGTGAGCAGCTTGCCCAGCTTGCATCCCAGTTGCGCGTTCATCAGTGGTCGAAGAACCTTCTTCTGTTCGCGCCGATGGTGGTGGGGCACCAGTTCACAGAGCAGGCGCTTCTGGCCTCTGCCATGGGGTTTGCGGCTTTCTGCCTTGCCTCTTCGGCGGGATATCTGGTGAACGATCTGGTGGACATGTCGGCGGACCGGACGCATCCGGCCAGACGCCACCGCCCACTGGCATCCGGCCGTTTTTCCGCGCAGCTTGCCTGGGCGTTGATCCCGCTGCTGACGGCCGGCGCGATCGCGATCGGTGTGCTGTTCCTGCCGCAATCCTTCCTTGTGGCGCTGGGGGCCTATCTGGTTGGAACGCTGAGCTATTCGCTCTATCTGAAGCGGCGGCTGGCGCTGGACGTCGTGATCCTGTGCCTGTTGTACACGCTTCGGGTGCTGGCCGGGAACGAGGCGATCGGGGCCGATCCCACCGAATGGCTGGTCGGCTTTTCGATGTTCCTGTTTCTGGCCCTTGCGCTGATCAAGCGGCATTCCGAACTGATGGCGCTGGGGATCGGCGGGACGGATCAGGCGCCCAATCGCGCCTATCGCACAGAGGATCTGCGCATCCTGCTGCCGCTTGCGGGGGCTGCGGCGCTGGCTTCCGTCACCATCTTCGCGCGTTACATCGGCGAGACGGAGGTGCTGGCGGTGTACAGCAAGCCGGTGGTGCTGTGGTTCGTGGCACCCATCCTGCTGTACTGGCTGTTGCGACTGCTGCTGCTGGCCAACCGCGGCGACCTTCATGAGGACCCGGTGGTGTTCGCCACCACGGATCTGAAGAGCCTGCTGTGCGGGGCGCTGATCGCCGCAATCCTGCTTCTGGCCTGGTGACCCCCGGCACGATGGACAGCGGGGGTGGGCGCAAGCTGGTTCTGATAACGTCCCTGCTGTTTCTGGCCGTGGCGGCCCTGTCATATCAGCGGCTGGAAGCCAGCCGGTCAGCCTATGCTGTGAACAACTGCGTGCTGGGCGCCGACAACGCCACGATCGGTGCGGCGCTGGACAAGGGGATCTACAGGGGCCTGCGCCTGCGGAAGCATCCGATGGCCGTTGTGCTGGTGGCGACCGCTTCGGAACCGTTGGCGAGGGCGGGACTGAACCCCCGGCAGGCGACCTCCGCCGGGCTGGCGCTGATCCAGGGGCTTGGCGCGGCCGCCATGTTCCTGTTTCTGGCCCGCAATGTGACGGGGCGGTGGACGGCGCTGGTTGCGACCTTGTTCTTCCTGTCGCTGTTCGGCCCGGCCACCCTGTTCGGCGTGACGGACAGCTATGGCGTGACGTTCGCGGTTTCCGCGCTGGCCGTGCTGGCGATGGGGGAACTGGCGCGCGGATGCGCAGGGGCGCGGGGCGTGATCGGGGCGGGGCTGGCGGTTGCAGCGGCCGGGCTGGCCAATCCCCCGGCGATGTCGATCCTGCCGCTATATGCCGCCCTGCGCCGGAGCGGACTACCGGACGACAGTCGGTTGATGCGGGATCTGGCCGGCCCTGCCGCCATCGCGGCGCTGCTGGCGCTGGCCTTGCCGATGCTGGTTTCCGACGGTTGGGGGCTGGGATATGCGAGGCGCTATGCCACGCTGGATGGCGTGCGGGATATGGGGCTGTTCGCGGACTATGCCGCAGGCTTCTGGCTGTATGCGCTGGTGGCGCCACTGGATCTTGTGCAGTGCCGTTACGGGGCGGGTCTTCTCGCCGGCGCGGATCGGCTGCGCCTGGCTGGCATGGGGCTGTCTGCCCTGCTGCTGGCGATCGGTGTGGTTCGGGCCCTGGGGATCAGGCGCAGCCGTGATCTGGCATTGGCCTGCCTTGCCGGAACGGGGGCGCTTTTCCTGTTCTATCTGGTCTTCAACCCCGGGGAAGTGTTGCTGTACAGCCCGCAGTGGCTGTTCCTGCTGGTGATCGGCGCGGCGGCAGGGCTGGGTGGTCTGCACGGTCTGCCGCTGGCCGCTGTGGCGGTGCTGAACCTGGCGCTCAACCTTCCGCCCCTGCAGCGGGGCGGCAGCGCCGATCCGGCCCGCTGCTGCCCGGTTCCACCACCCAGCATGTTACCGCAGGAGCATCCGCTTCGACAGGCCGGGCGGTTGTGCGGCGGGGGCGCCGGACCATGACGGCATCAGGGGGGCGCAGACAGGGGCATCTTCAGGCGATCGACGACATGCGGGGGCTGGCGATCCTGGCGATCGTGCTGCTGCATTCGGCGAACGCCATGCTGAACCGTGGGCTGGCAAAGCCGCTTTCGCCCGCCGCGCAGCATGTGGGCGTCGCGACCGATATCCTGTTCCACAACAGCACCATCTATTTCGCGCTGATATCCGGCATCCTTTACGCGCATCTGTTCGCCGGGCGGCCGCACGGGGCGTTCCTGCGCGCGCGGCTTGCCAATGTGGGGGCCCCCTATCTGGTGATGACGGCCGGGCTGACGACCATCCTGTGGCTGGCGGGATCGCGGCATTCCGAAAGCCTGCCGGTGTCGATCCTGCGGAACCTGATCTTCGGCGATGCCTGGAATACATTCTGGTACATCCCCGTGATCCTGACTCTCTATGCTCTGAGCCCGCTGCTGTGGCGGGTGATGACAGAGCGGAGGCTGGACGCGCTGGCGCTGCTGATATTGTGCCTGCCGCTGATCTTCACCCGGACAGGCACGATGCTGTCAGCGCAGATGCTCGTCTATTTCGCGGGGGTCTATTGCTGCGGAATGCTGGCCGGGCGGGATTTGCCACGTACGATTGCCTGGCTGCACGCGGAAGCGGGCCTTGTGGGGATGGTGGCGGCCATATCGGCGCTGGTGCTGCTGCTGCTGCATCTGGCCGGGCTGGACGAGGTGGGGTTCACCTCGTTGCGGGAAAGCATCTTCTACATCTTCCGGCTTTCGCTTGCCGGCCTGCTGTTGCCCTGGCTGTCCGGCTGGCGGCCGCCGCCGGACGGACAGCCGCGCAGGTTCCTGGGGCTGGTCGCGGCCGCCTCGTTCGGGATCTACTTCCTGCACGGCCCCCTGCTGCGGCTGATCGCACACGCCATCGGGCCGATTGTGCCGACGGCGCAGCCGGCATGGGCCGTGATGCTGGCGATCCTGGTTTCCGCGGCGCTGGTTCTGGCGCTGTGCCTTGCCATCCTGCTGCTGGTGAAGCGCCTGCTTGGCACCCGTTCCCGTTATCTGACCGGCTACTGACCCTCCTCGTCAGGGATATGGTGCAGCAGATCTCCGGGCTGGCAATCCAGCGCCGCGCAGATCGCCGCCAGCGTCGAGAAGCGGATCGCCCTGGCCTTGCCGGTCTTCAGGATGGAAAGGTTCGCCAGCGTGATGTCGACCTTTTCGGACAAATCGGTCAGCGTCATGCGGCGGGCATGAAGCAGCTCGTCGAGCCGGACGGTGATCGGCATCAGACGGTGCCTTCCAGATCGTCGCGCAGGTGCCGGGCCTGTTCGAACACTTCGGCCAGAACGAAGGCGAGGAGCGCCGCGAGCAGGCCGGTGAAGGAGAATTCGAAGCTGGCGCCAATGTCCGTATGGCGGGCGATGGCGTGCCCGGCGAGGCCGGTGAGGAAGCCTGCGCCCTGGATGCCGAGGATAATCCAGCCGATGCGCCGCAAGCGCAGGCTGCTGTCCGCCGTGAACGGATCGCCATGTGATACGCCATCCAGCACTGCGAGCAGATCCCGGAATACGGCTGCCGTCAGTGCGAGGATGGTGGTGGCGCCGACAAGCACGAGGCTGAGCCAGGGCTGGAGCCCGGCGATCCTGGCGGTCATGCCCTTTTCCGCAGCCTCTACCAGCAGTTGCGGCCAGCCCAGCGCGAGGGCGATGGCCGTCAGGCCGAGGGCCACTGCGACGAGGATCGAGATGGACATGCCCGCGACACAGATGATGCGGCTGGTGGCGAGAGCGAAGCCTGGACGTGAGGACATATCGAACTCCGATACATGAAATATCGAAAATCAATAATCTGTGACTTGTCATTGTCAAGACGATTTATCGATATTCGATGCAGATGCCGGCAGGGCGAGGATGGCGGCGGTTTGCTGCGAAGCCGGCTGACCCTTTACAGGCACCGGCAGCCTTTCTATAGGCGCTGCCTCACTTCAGTTCGGGATAGGGGCGCCGTCGCGCAGCGCCTTCACGCATTGGGCCGGAGTGTTTCGGGATACGCGCACAGCCGCAGCCGGGGTAACGCCTTGGTCATGCGGCTTTTCGTGTCTCGATCGCGCACAAGAATTCTTGACCGAAGGACCCGTGCCACATGGCGACCAAGGCCGTTGAACCCACCCGTTCCGCTGCGAATCGTTTCCGCGCAACCCGCCGCATCCGCCGCGTTTTCGGCAATATCGCCGAAGCCGTGCAGATGCCGAACCTGATCGAGGTTCAGCGCGAGAGCTATGAGCAGTTCCTGCGTTCGCGCCCCGAGATCGGCTATGTATCCGGCCTGGAGAAGACCCTTCGCTCGGTGTTCCCGATCCGCGACTTTGCCGGCACCGCCGAGCTGGATTTCGTGAACTATGAGCTGGAAGACCCGAAGTACGACATGGAGGAATGCCGCCAGCGCGGCATGACCTTCGCCGCCCCGATGCGGGTGACGCTGCGCCTGATCGTGTTCGAGGTGGACGCCGATACCGGCACCCGCTCCGTCATCGATATCAAGGAACAGGATGTCTACATGGGCGACATGCCGCTCATGACGGAGAACGGCACCTTCCTGGTGAACGGCACCGAGCGCGTGATCGTGAGCCAGATGCACCGGTCGCCGGGCGTGTTCTTCGACCATGACCGCGGCAAGACCCACAGCAGCGGCAAGTTCCTGTTCGCGGCCCGTGTGATCCCCTATCGTGGCAGCTGGCTGGACTTCGAATTCGACGCCAAGGACATCGTGAACGTGCGGATCGACCGGAAGCGCAAGCTGCCGGTCACGTCGCTGCTGTATGCGCTGGGCCTCAGTGGCGAGGAGATCCTGAACCACTTCTACGGCACCGTCCGCTGGGAGCGGGACACCAAGCTGAACGGCTGGCGCATGCCCTTCGTGGTCGAGCAGTGGCGCGGCCAGAAGCCGACGTTCGACGTGCTGAACGCGGACACCGGCGAAGTTCTGTTCAAGGACGGCGAGAAGGTGACGCCGCGCGCCGCCAAGAAGGCGCAGACGGAAGGCGTGACCACGCTGCTGGTGCCCGCCGACGAGATCCTTGGTCGTTTCTCTGCCTTTGACCTGATCAACGAGAAAACCGGCGCCATCTATGTGGAGGCCGGTGACGAGCTGACGCAGGAGCATCTGGACAAGCTGACCGATGCGGGCTTCGCCCATGTCGACGTGCTGGACATCGATGGCGTGAACGTGGGCCCCTGGATCCGCAACACGCTGATGGCGGACAAGGCCGAAGAGCGCGACCAGGCGCTGGCCGACATCTATCGCGTGATGCGCCCCGGCGAACCGCCGACGCGCGAAACCGCCGAAGCGCTGTTCGCCGGCCTCTTCTTCGACCCCGAGCGCTATGACCTGTCCGCCGTGGGCCGGGTGAAGATGAACATGCGTCTGGGCCTCGACGCGCCGGACGATCTGACGACGCTGCGCAACGAGGACATCCTCGCCGTCGTGAAGACGCTCGTGGAGCTGAAGGACGGCAAGGGCGAGATCGACGACATCGACAACCTGGGCAACCGCCGGGTGCGTTCGGTGGGCGAACTGCTGGAGAACAGCTATCGCGTCGGCCTGCTGCGCATGGAGCGCGCGGTGAAGGAGCGGATGTCGTCTGTCGACATCTCCACCGTGATGCCGAACGATCTGATCAACGCGAAGCCGGCCGTGGCGGCCGTGCGCGAGTTCTTCGGTTCCAGCCAGCTTTCGCAGTTCATGGACCAGACGAACCCGCTGTCGGAAGTGACGCACAAGCGTCGTGTTTCGGCGCTCGGGCCGGGCGGGCTTACCCGCGAACGCGCGGGCTTCGAAGTCCGCGACGTTCACCCGACCCATTATGGCCGGATCTGCCCCATCGAAACGCCGGAAGGGCCGAACATCGGCCTCATCAACAGCCTGGCGACCTTCAGCCGGGTGAACAAGTACGGCTTCATCGAAACACCGTACCGCAAGGTGGTGGACTGCAAGGTGACCGACGAGGTGATCTACCTCTCGGCCATGGAGGAAGCGCGCCACACCATCGGGCAGGCGAACGTCGAGCTGGATGCCGAAGGCCGCATCGTGGAGGATCTGGTTTCCGCCCGCGAAGCCGGCGAATTCCTGATCGCCCCGCGCGAGCAGATCACGCTGATGGACGTGTCGCCCAAGCAGCTGGTGTCCGTCGCCGCCTCGTTGATCCCGTTCCTGGAAAACGATGACGCCAACCGGGCGCTGATGGGATCGAACATGCAGCGGCAGGCCGTGCCGCTGGTGAAGGCCGAAGCGCCGTTCGTGGGCACCGGCATGGAAGAGACGGTGGCCCGGGATTCCGGCGCTGCAATCGCCGCCCGCCGGGCGGGCATCGTTGACCAGGTGGACGCCGGCCGGATCGTGATCCGGGCGACGGAAGAGGTCGAGCCGGGCAAGACCATGGTCGACATCTACACGCTGATGAAGTTCCAGCGCTCCAACCAGAACACCTGCATCAACCAGCGTCCGCTGGTGAAGGTGGGCGATGTGGTGGCCAAGGGCGACATCATCTGCGACGGCCCCAGCACGCAGTATGGCGAGCTGGCGCTGGGTCGGAACGCGCTCGTCGCGTTCATGCCCTGGAACGGCTACAACTACGAGGATTCCATCCTCATCAACGAGCGCATCGTGCGCGAGGACATCTTCACCTCGATCCACATCGAGGAATTCGAAGTGATGGCCCGCGACACCAAGCTTGGGCCGGAAGACATCACGCGCGACATCCCGAACGTCGGCGAGGAAGCGCTTCGCAACCTGGATGAAGCCGGCATCGTCTATATCGGCGCCGAGGTCGAGCCGGGCGATATCCTTGTCGGCAAGATCACGCCCAAGGGCGAAAGCCCGATGACGCCCGAAGAGAAGCTGCTGCGCGCCATCTTCGGTGAAAAGGCGAGCGACGTGCGCGACACCTCGCTGCGTCTGCCGCCGGGCGTGGCGGGCACCATCGTGGAAGTGCGGGTGTTCAACCGCCACGGCATCGACAAGGACGAGCGGGCGCTGGCCATCGAGCGCGAGGAAATCGACCGGCTGGAAAAGGATGCGGCCGACGAGCGCGGCATCCTCGACCGGGCGACCTTCGCGCACCTGAAGGACATGCTGCTGGGGCAGACGGTGGTGACCGGCCCCAAGGGCGTGAAGAAGGGCGCCGTCATCGACGAGGCGCTGCTGGACGAGCAGCCGAAGCGCGAATGGTGGAAGTTCGGCGTTGCCGACGACAACTGCCAGGCGAACCTGGAAGCCAGCCGGGCCCAGTATGACGAGGCGATGAAGTCCATCGCGGAACGGCTGGAAGACCGGAAGGACAAGCTGCAGCGTGGCGACGAACTGCCGCCGGGCGTGCTGAAGATGGTGAAGGTGTTCGTTGCCGTGAAGCGCAAGCTTCAGCCGGGCGACAAGATGGCCGGCCGCCACGGCAACAAGGGTGTGATTTCCCGCATCCTGCCGTCGGAAGACATGCCGTTCCTGGAAGATGGCACGGCCGTCGATCTGGTGCTGAACCCGCTGGGCGTGCCTTCGCGGATGAACGTGGGGCAAATCTTCGAAACCCACCTGGGCTGGGCCGCGCGCGGCCTTGGCCGCCAGGTGGCCGGGCTCCTGGAATCGATCCGCCACCAGAACGAAGCGGCGGTTTCCGATGCCGCGGGTGACCTGGCGAAGCTGCGTGCAAACCTGGACGCCGTGTATGGCGAGCAGGCGAATGTCGCGGCGATGACGGACGAGGACCTGATCAAGTTCGCGGACAGCCTGACGCCGGGCGTTCCCATGGCGACGCCCGTGTTCGACGGCGCCAAGGAAGCGGATGTGTCGCACATGCTGCAACTGGCCGGGCTGGACAGTTCGGGACAGGTCGAGCTGTTCGACGGCCGCACCGGCGAGGCGTTCGACCGCAAGGTGACCGTCGGCTACATCTACATGCTGAAGCTGCACCACCTGGTGGACGACAAGATCCACGCGCGCTCCATCGGGCCGTACAGCCTGGTTACTCAGCAGCCGCTGGGCGGCAAGGCCCAGTTCGGCGGCCAGCGCTTCGGGGAAATGGAAGTCTGGGCGCTGCAGGCCTATGGCGCGGCCTATACGCTGCAGGAAATGCTGACGGTGAAGTCGGACGATGTGGTCGGCCGCACCAAGGTCTATGAAGCGATCGTCAAGGGTGACGACACCTTCGAGGCCGGCATCCCCGAGAGCTTCAACGTGCTGGTGAAGGAAATGCGCTCGCTCGGCCTGAACGTCGAGCTGAAAGCAACCGACGCCGACGCCTGATATCCGAATCTGATCAGCCCCCCTTCAAGGGGGGCGAGGAGAAATCATGAACGAACTGGTTCCCAACGCTTTCTCGCCGGCCGCCAAGCCGGAGACGTTCGATCAGATCCAGATCTCGATCGCGTCGCCCGACAAGATCCGCAGCTGGTCGTTCGGGGAGATCAAGAAGCCCGAAACCATCAACTACCGCACGTTCAAGCCCGAGCGTGACGGCCTATTCTGCGCGCGTATCTTCGGCCCGATCAAGGATTACGAATGCCTGTGCGGCAAGTACAAGCGCATGAAGTACAAGGGCATCGTCTGCGAGAAGTGCGGCGTTGAAGTCACGGTCTCGAAGGTCCGTCGGGAACGGATGGGCCATATCGAACTGGCGGCGCCCGTTGCCCACATCTGGTTCCTGAAGTCGCTTCCCAGCCGCATCGGCATGCTGCTGGACATGACGCTGAAGGATCTGGAGCGCGTCCTCTATTTCGAGATGTACATCGTCACCGAGCCGGGCATGACCCCGCTGAAGAAGTTCCAGCTTCTGAACGAGGACGAGTATCTGGACGCCCAGGACCAGTATGGCGAGGAGGCCTTCCGTGCCGGCATCGGCGCGGAGGCGATCCGCGAACTGCTGATGGAACTGGACCTCGCATCCGAGAAGGAAGAGCTCCTCGAGGAACTGGCGACGACCAAGTCGGAACTGAAGCCGAAGAAGATCATCAAGCGGCTGAAGATCGTCGAGAGCTTCCTGGAATCCGGCAACCGGCCCGAGTGGATGATCCTGACGGTGATCCCCGTGATCCCGCCGGAACTGCGCCCGCTGGTCCCGCTGGATGGTGGCCGCTTCGCGACATCCGACCTGAACGACCTTTACCGCCGCGTGATCAACCGGAACAACCGCCTGAAGCGGCTGATCGAACTGCGCGCGCCGGACATCATCGTGCGCAACGAAAAGCGCATGCTGCAGGAAGCCGTTGACGCGCTGTTCGACAACGGCCGCCGTGGCCGCACCATCACGGGCGCCAACAAGCGGCCCCTGAAGAGCTTGTCCGACATGCTGAAGGGCAAGCAGGGCCGGTTCCGGCAGAACCTGCTTGGCAAGCGCGTCGATTATTCCGGCCGTTCGGTTATCGTGACAGGCCCGGAACTGAAGCTGCACCAATGCGGCCTGCCCAAGAAGATGGCGCTGGAGCTGTTCAAGCCGTTCATCTACGCTCGGCTGGACGCCAAGGGCCTGTCGATGACGCTGAAGCAGGCGAAGAAGTATGTCGAGAAGGAGCGCAAGGAAGTCTGGGACATCCTGGACGAGGTGATCCGCGAGCATCCGGTTCTGCTGAACCGGGCGCCGACGCTGCACCGCCTTGGCATCCAGGCGTTCGAGCCGGTGCTGATCGAAGGCAAGGCGATCCAGCTGCACCCGCTGGTGTGCGCCGCCTTCAACGCCGACTTCGACGGCGACCAGATGGCCGTTCACGTTCCGCTGAGCCTTGAGGCGCAGCTGGAAGCGCGTGTGCTGATGATGTCCACCAACAACATCCTCAGCCCTTCGAACGGCAAGCCGATCATCGTGCCGTCGCAGGACATGGTTCTGGGCATCTACTACCTCTCCATGGAGCGGCAGGAAAAGTCGCCCGAGTATATCGACTTGCCGGACGGCACCCGGCGCGAGAAGCTGCCTCTGTTCGCCGACATGGCGGAAGTGCATGCGG
Organism: Sandaracinobacter sp. T42; assembly: GCF_059115405.1. Lineage (NCBI taxonomy): Bacteria > Pseudomonadati > Pseudomonadota > Alphaproteobacteria > Sphingomonadales > Sphingosinicellaceae > Sandaracinobacter > Sandaracinobacter sp. T42. The sequence continues at coordinate 2,287,245 of NZ_CM181101.1, read as the reverse complement.
CGCTGACAGCCGGCGTGGTGACGCTGCATACGCGCATCGAGGCGCGCGTTCCGCAGACGGACGAGGCCGGCCACACCGCGATGAAGCGATTCGTGACCACGCCCGGGCGTATGCTGATCGCCGAATGCCTGCCGAAGAGCCACAAGGTGCCCTTCGAAACGGTGAACCGCCTTCTGACCAAGAAGGAGATCGGCGATGTGATCGACACCGTCTATCGCCATACCGGGCAGAAGGAGACCGTGCTGTTCGCGGATGCGATCATGGCGCTGGGCTTCCGCCACGCCTGCCAGGCCGGAATTTCGTTCGGCAAGGACGACATGGTGATCCCGGCGACGAAGGAGCCGCTGGTCGAGGAGACGCGCGCGCTCGCCAAGGACTTCGAGCAGCAGTATCAGGACGGCCTGATCACGCAGGGCGAGAAGTACAACAAGGTGGTCGACGCCTGGGCGCGTTGCGGCGACAAGGTCGCCGAGGAGATGATGAAGGAAATCTCCGCGACGCCCATCGATCCCAAGACCGGGCGCCAGCGGGCGATCAACTCCGTCTACATGATGGCGCATTCGGGCGCGCGGGGTTCGCAGGCCCAGATGAAGCAACTGGCCGGCATGCGCGGCCTGATGGCCAAGCCTTCGGGCGAGATCATCGAGACGCCGATCATCTCCAACTTCAAGGAAGGTCTGACCGTCCTTGAGTATTTCAACTCCACGCACGGTGCCCGGAAGGGCCTGGCGGATACCGCGTTGAAGACCGCGAACTCGGGCTATCTGACGCGCCGTCTTGTCGACGTGTCGCAGGATTGCGTGGTGCTGGAGGACGATTGCGAGACGTCGCGCGGGCTGATGATGAAGGCCATCGTCGAAGGCGGCTCTGTCATCGTGACGCTGGCGGAACGCATCCTGGGCCGGACCGTGTGCGACGATATCGTCGATCCGAAGACGGGCGAGGTGCTGTTCGCGCGCGATACGCTGCTGGACGAGAAGATGGTGAAGGCCATCGAGGATGCCGGCATCGCGGATGTGAAGATCCGTTCTCCGCTGGTGTGCGAAGCCCAGCAGGGCGTTTGCGGCCGCTGCTATGGACGGGATCTTGCCCGCGGGACGCCGGTGAACATCGGCGAGGCTGTCGGCGTGATTGCCGCCCAGTCCATCGGCGAACCCGGCACGCAGCTGACGATGCGCACCTTCCACATCGGCGGCGCCGCACAGGTGAGCGAGCAATCCAGCCATGACGCGCCTGTCGACGGCGTTGCACAGTACCGCAACCTGCCGGTCATCAAGGACAGCAAGGGCCGGATCATCGGCATGGCGCCGACCGGTGGTGAACTGGTGATCGTGGACGCCGAAGGGCGCGAACGTTCGGTTCACAAGATCGTGTTCGGTGCGATCCTGTCGGTGAAGGACGGGGAAAAGGTGAAGAAGGGCCAGCGGCTTGCCGAGTGGGACCCTTACACCCGGCCGATCATCACCGACAAATCCGGCGTGGTGAAGTATCAGGACCTGGTCGACGGCCAGACGCTGAAGGAAGAAACCGACGACGCCACGGGCATTGCGCAGAAGGTGGTTTCGGAATGGAAGGCATCCAAGGCGAAGGACGATCTTCGCCCGCGGATGACGCTGCTGGACGACAGCAGCGGCGAAGCCGGCCGCTATCTGCTGCCGGTGGGCGCCATCCTTTCGGTTTCCGATGGGCAGCGGGTGGAAGCGGGCGACGTGCTGGCGCGGATGCCGCGCGAAGCCGCCAAGACGCGGGACATCACCGGCGGTCTGCCGCGGGTCGCCGAGTTGTTCGAAGCCCGCGTGCCGAAGGACAACGGCATCATCGCCAAGGTGGATGGCCGGATCGTGTTCGGGAAGGACTACAAGGCGAAGCGCCGCGTGGAACTGCACCCCGAGGACGGTTCGGAGCCGATCGTCTATCTGCTGCAGAAGGGCAAGCACATGTCCGTTCAGGAAGGCGACCTTGTGCGCAAGGGCGACTTCATCGTGGACGGCCCTGCGAACCCGCACGACATCCTGGATGTGCTGGGTGTCGAGAAGCTGGCTGAATATCTCTGCTCGGAAATTCAGGAAGTGTATCGACTGCAAGGCGTGAAGATCAACGACAAGCACATTGAAGTGATCGTTCGCCAGATGCTGCAGAAGGTGGAAATCACCGACGACGGCGACACCACGCTGCTGAAGGGCGAGCAGGTCGACCGCGAGGAAATGGACGAGGCAAACGCCAAGGCCATTGCGGAAGGCAAGCGGCCCGCGGAAGGCAAGCCGGTGCTGCTGGGCATCACCAAGGCGAGCCTGCAGACCCGCAGCTTCATCTCAGCCGCTTCGTTCCAGGAAACGACGCGCGTGCTGACCGAGGCGGCCGTTCAGGGCAAGGCGGACACGCTGCAGGGCCTGAAGGAGAATGTGATCGTCGGCCGCCTGATCCCGGCCGGCACCGGGGCGGCGCTGGGCCGCCTGCGGGTGACGGCGACGAGCCGCGATGCTGCGCTTCGGGCGCAGCAGGCGGCGCTGGCGGCGGCGAGCGACGCGACCGCCGACGCCTGACGCCACGGGCAGAGGCTGAAGCAAAGACCCCCGCGGTGCACGCCGCGGGGGTCTTTCTGTTTGCGGATTGTATCTGTTGCGCCACTTTATTACCCAGTAGACGTAAGATTTTTTTACGAAACTCTCAGATGGCATGTGCTTCTGGCATTGTAATTATCTGAGAATCATAGGGAAAATTTATCTGATCGGTCGGCATGGATTTTGCTGGATCTGTGGGGTGGGCAGTTCCAACAGGAGGATCCGAATGTCGAATTTCAGACTTGCACTTGCCGGCGCAGCGCTGCTGGCTGCTGCTTCCGGCGCACAGGCCGCAAACCTGGCTGTTTTCGGGCAAAATTTCATCGGCGGACTGTACGATGACAGCCACACCGTAACCTATGTGACCGATGCCCAGCTGGCGACGGCCGGCTTCCTCGATAGCTATGATGCCTTCGTCTATACGCGCGACGGCTACAGCTTCGGGGTTGGTCTTTCCGTTGCGGCTGCGGCGAACGTGAAGGCTTATGTGACCGGCAATGTCGTGCTGTTCAACGGGGACTGGCAGGACGACATCCCGAACAGCGCGGAGACGGCGGCCCTGTTCACCAACGCGCTGACCTATGTGCTGAACGGCAACGGCAAGGGCTATATCGGTGAATATCGGGGCGCCTTCGCGGCCTATGCCGCGAACGACGATGGCAACAATCCCATCGGGCTGGTGCAGGGGCATTCGGGCGTCAGTGGCTATGCACAAGGCGGATCGAATCTGACCATCGATCTGACGCCGGCCGGCCAGACCAGCCCGATCACGGCTGACACCACTTTCCCCTACAATCCATCCGCCGTGGAATTTGGCGCGCAGCTGACAGGGGAAAATCCGGCAAAGGTGCTGGCCCGCTTCGCCAACGGCAATGCGGCCATCATCGCAAGCTCTGTCGACCAGATCAGCGATCCGGGCGCCGTGCCCGAACCCGCGACCTGGGCGATGCTGATCATCGGCTTTGGCGCCATCGGACTTGCGGCCCGCCGCAAGCGGACGCTGGCGCACACGGCCGCCTGATATCAGGCCAGCATTGAAGGGGGCCGGTGGCTGCCAGCCGCCGGCCCCCTTTTCATGCCGCACGTCTGCCACAGTCTGGTTTTAGGCGGCGTGATCATGGGTGTTGAAAATGGGCCGCTGCGCGTCGCGCTGTTTTCGGGCAACTACAATTATGTGAAGGACGGGGCGAACCAGGCCCTGAACCGGCTGGTGGGGCGGATGCTGGTTCGTGGACTGGAGCCCAGGGTCTATTCGCCGGTGGTGGATGTGCCGGCTTTCGAGGCGACGGGGACGCTGATCGGCGTGCCATCCGTGCCGATCCCCGGGCGGGGCGAATATCGGGTGGCGCTGGGCCTGCCGCGCGCGGTGAAGGCCGATCTGGAATCCTTCCGTCCGGATATCGTGCATCTGTCTGCGCCGGACTGGCTGGGCCATGACGCGAAGAAATGGGGGCAGGGGCAGGGGCTGCCTGTCGTCGCATCCGTTCACACCCGGTTCGAAACCTATTTCGACTATTATCGGATGGGCTTCATCCGGCGTGGCGTGGAACGGTTGCTGAAAAGCTTTTACGGCGACCTGACGGAAATCTATGCGCCTTCGGACAGCATGGCGGATGTGCTGAGGGCCGAGGGCTATTCAGACAAGATCCGGATCTGGAGCAGGGGGGTTGATCGAAAGATCTTCACGCCGGAGGCGCGCGACATGGGCTGGCGCCACGGCCTGGGGATCAGCGATGACGTGCCTGTGATCGGGTTCGTGGGGCGGCTGGTCCTTGAAAAGGGCCTGGACGTGGTGGCGGCGACCATGGCCGAGCTGCGACGGCGCGGTGTGCCGCATCATCTGCTGGTCGTAGGGGACGGCCCCGCGCGCGCCGAGTTCGAGGGGCAGGTTCCGGGCGCGACATTCGCCGGCTTCCAGACCGGGGCGGCGCTGGGCCGGGCTTATGCCAGTTTCGACATGTTCCTGAACCCCAGCGTGACCGAGACCTTCGGAAACGTCACCCTGGAAGCCATGGCGTGCGCGGTGCCGCCGATTGCGGCACGGGCGACCGGGGCTTCCTCTCTGGTGGCGGACAGGGTTTCGGGGCGGCTGGTGCCGGCCGGCGACATCGGCGCCTTTGCGGATGCGGTGGAGGCTTATGTGCGCAACCCCGATCTGCGCCGCGCCCACGGCGAAGCCAGCTTCGTGCGCGCACAGGCCTATGACTGGGATGCAATCAACGATTCCGTCATCGACCGGTATCTGGCCCTGACGGGGCGTGGCTGACCGCCCAGGCCCTTACATTTCCGGATCGTTGGGCTTATATCGCCATTGCCGCCTTCGGGCGGAGATGGTGATGAATGATGCCGTACCAGTACTCACAGCGGACCCGGGGGCAGTACCCGGCGGCTCCACCAAAAGCCCCGCCATGCGAGCGATTGCAGGGCGAGGCCTCTGACGGGGCCGAACCAGGATAGACGTGTGCGGAACGACGGTATTTTTGCCCGGCCTGAATGCGCCGTTAAACCGTTCAAAACCCACAAATGCCAACGACAACGAGGCATTTGCGATTGCTGCGTAACCTGTTGGCCTAACGGCCTTGGTTACAACGCTTGAGCAGGGTTCGGGCCGAACCCGGTAACAGAATCGGATTCCAGCGGCTCGCAGGCGCGCCGGGCAACAGAAGCGCCTGCATCCCACCCAGACGGCTGATGATGCCACGAACCCCTCTCCGCATGCTTTCCCGCCCCTTGACGCTTACTGGCGCCAAGGCCACTTGTGGCGTGTGACCGAACCGCCCGAGAATCAGGAACCACCGGACAGCCTCATCCCTTATGATGAGATCGTTCAGGATTCGCTTCGCCAAGTCGTGCGGCGTGTGCTTGGTGATGTGGCGGATGGTGGCGGCTTGCCCGGAGCCCATCATTTCTTCATCGCGTTCCGCACCCGGTTTCCGGGCGTGGACATGCCGAAGCATCTCCTGGAACGCTATCCCGAAGAGATGACGGTGGTGCTGCAGCACCGGTACTGGGATCTGCTCGTTGATGACGAGCATTTCGAGGTGGGGCTGACTTTCAATCAGGTGCCGGCCAAGCTTTCGATCCCTTACAAGGCCATCACGGGCTTTGTGGATCCGGCGGTGAATTTCGCGCTTCAGTTCGTGGTGACCATGCCGGAGCCGGCCGACGAACCGCCGCCTCCGCCTGTGGAGGACAGCGAAGCCGGGTCGAACGTGGTTTCGTTCGACTTCAAGCGGAAGAAGTGAGCCGCACCGAAACCGACAGCCTGGGCGCGATCGAGGTGCCCGACACAGCCTACTGGGGCGCTCAGACCCAGAGATCCATCGGGAATTTCCCCTTTGGCGCCACCGAGCGAATGCCTGTGGGCCTGGTGCATGCGCTGGCGCTGGTGAAGCAGGCGGCTGCGCGGGTGAACCGCAGGCATGGGCTTGCCCCCGACATTGCGGATGCGATCGAAGCCGCTGCGGCTGAAGTGGTCGCCGGCCGGCTGGACGACCAGTTTCCGTTGGTGATCTGGCAGACGGGCAGCGGCACCCAGAGCAACATGAACGTGAACGAGGTGATCGCGGGCCGCGCGAACGAGTTGCTGACCGGCCGGCGCGGCGGAAAGAGCCCGGTTCATCCCAACGACCATGTAAACATGGGGCAAAGCAGCAACGACAGCTTCCCGACCGCGATGCATGTGGCCACTGTGCTGGCGGCGCGGCGGAAGCTGTTCCCGGCGCTGGAGCGGCTGGAATCGGCGCTTCTGGCCAAGGCCGGAAGCTGGGCCGACATCGTGAAGATCGGGCGGACACACCTGCAGGATGCGACGCCGCTGACGCTGGGTCAGGAGTTTTCCGGCTATGTGGCGCAGCTGAAACTGGCGCGGATGCGCACGGAGCCGCTGGTTGCGCATGCGCTGACGAAGCTGGCGCAGGGCGGGACCGCAGTGGGCACCGGGCTGAACGCGCCCGACGGCTTCGGCGCGGATTTCGCGCGCGAGATCAGCGTGCTGACCGGGGTGGCGTTCGAAACCGCGCCCAACAAGTTCGAGGCGCTGGCGAGCCACGACACGCTGGTGGATTTTTCCGGGCGGCTGAACAGCCTGGCCGTGGCGTTGACGAAGATCGCGAATGACATCCGCCTGCTGGGTTCCGGGCCGCGATCCGGGTTGGGCGAACTGGAGCTGCCCGCGAACGAGCCGGGAAGCTCCATCATGCCGGGGAAGGTGAACCCCACGCAGAGTGAGATGCTGACGATGGTGGCGGCCCAGGTGATGGGCAATCATGTCGCGGTGACGGTTGGGGGGCTTCAGGGGCATCTTGAACTGAATGTGTTCAAGCCGCTGATCGGGGCCAATATCCTGCGCTCCATCGATCTGCTGGCGGTGGGCATGGAAAGCTTCGCAGCGCGGTGCGTGGAGGGGCTGGAACCGAACCGGGCACGCATCGCGGAGCTGGTCGGCCGGTCGCTGATGCTGGTGACGGCGCTGGCGCCCGAGATCGGGTATGACAAGGCGGCCGAGATCGCCAAGCTGGCGCACCACGAGGGGACGACCCTGCTGGAGGCGGGGCTGAAGCTGGGCCATGTGACGGAGTCGCAGTTCCGGCGGCTCGTTCGCCCGGAGACAATGACGACAGGGGGCTGACACAAGCACATCCCGAGCCGGAATCTGCTGGCCGGGGGCGCATTGGCTGGCGGGATGCTGGCAACGGTGCCGGCGTTTGCCGCAACCGGGCCCTCACCCCGCCTTCCGTGCCGCCTTCGACCGCTTCGTGGCCTTATGCCGATGGCAGCTGGCGGTTCGCCGATCCGGCAGAGCTGACCTGTTCGCTTCCGGCCGGGGTTCCATCGGGCGCCGGCATGTTCTAGTCGCTTGCCATGTCGATTCCCGGTGCCCGCCGCGGGCTGATGCTCGTCCTTTCCAGCCCGTCCGGTGCGGGAAAGACCACCATGACCAAGCGCCTTCTGGCGACGGACCCTCAGATCTCGCTGTCGGTTTCAGCCACGACGCGCAAGCCGCGCACGGGCGAGATCGACGGCCATGATTATCAGTTCGTGAGCCAGGACCAGTTCGACCACATGGTGCAGACGGGGCAGTTCCTGGAATGGGCGACCGTGTTCGGCAACCGATACGGCACCCCGCGCGGCCCGGTGGAAACGGCACTGAGCGAAGGCCGGGACATCCTGTTCGACATCGACTGGCAGGGCACCCAGCAGCTTCGGCAGAGCCAGGCCGGCGGCGACCTTGTTTCCATTTTCCTGCTGCCGCCCAGCCTTGAAGAGCTGGAATCGCGCCTGCGGACCCGCGCGGCGGACAGCGAGGACGTGATCACCCAGCGGATGAGCCGCGCGGCCGACGAGATCAGCCATTGGGCCGAATATGATTATATCCTGGTGAATGACGATCCCGGCCAGTGCCTGCACGAGATCCGCTCCATCCTGACGACGGAGCGGCTGCGCCGGGAACGGCAGCGCGGGCTGGCCGGCTTCGTGCGGGATCTCCTTGCCGGCGAATGAGGGCAGGGCGGAGGCGCCTGGCCCCCGCCCCTGAACCTCAGATGCTGCGGCCGATCAGTTCCTTCATGATCTCGCTGGTGCCGCCATAGATGCGCTGCACGCGCGCGTCGCGCCACAGACGGGCGATCGGATATTCGTTCATGTAGCCCGCGCCGCCATGCAGTTGCAGTGCCTTGTCGCAGATTTCCCACTGCAGCTCGGTATGCCACAGCTTGGCTGCCGCGCCTTCATACGCATCCAGTTCGCCGGCCATGTGCTTTTTCAGGCAGACATCGAGGTGCGCCCAGCCCACCTGCAGCTTGGCCTTCAGATCAGCCAGCACGAAGCGGGTGTTCTGGAAATCGAGGATCGGCTTGCCGAAGGCCTTGCGGTCGCGGACGAACTTCACCGCTTCGTCGAAAGCGCGCTGGGCGCCGCCCATGGCGCCAACGGCGATGGAAAGACGTTCCTGCGGCAGTTGGCTCATCAGGTAGATGAAGCCCTGGTTTTCAGCGCCCAGGCAGTTGGTGATGGGCACGCGCACGTCTTCGAAGAAGAGTTCAGACGTGTCGGCGGAATTCTGGCCGATCTTGTCGAGGTTGCGGCCCTTGGAGAAGCCAGGCGTGCCGGCATCCACGATGATGAGGCTGGTGCCCTTGGAGCCAGCATCGGGATTCGTCTTGGCGACGACGATCACCATGTCGCAGTTCTGGCCGTTGGTGATGTAGGTTTTCGAGCCGTTGATCACATAATGGTTGCCGTCGCGGCGGGCGGTGGTGCGCACACCCTGAAGATCGGAACCGGCGCCCGGTTCCGTCATCGCGATGGCGGTGATGCATTCGCCCGTGATCATCTTGGGCAGATACTTCGCCTTCTGCTCGTCGGAGCCGTAGTTGACGAGATAGTCGGCGACGATGTCGGACTGGAGCGTGATGCCCGCCGAGGAGCCGAGATATGCCAGCTCTTCATCGATGACGGCGTTGTAGCCGAAATCGAGCCCCAGGCCGCCGAGTTCTTCCGGAACGGTGGGGCACAGAAGCCCGGCTTCGCCGGCGGCGAGCCAGAACTGGCGATCCACCAGGCCATCTTCTTCCCAGCGATCGAGGTTGGGGACAAGATGCTTGTCGAAGAACTTGCGGACCTGATCGCGGAAGGCGTTGTGGTCTTCATTGAAGGCCGTGCGGTGGCGAATGTCGAGCATGTGCGTGGTCTCCTCTTTGAGGGTGCGATGCCACATGTGCGGGCGTTCGCCACCTGTAGGGGTGGGGAGGGTGAAGCGCGGATCGCGTGAACCGCACGGCAGGCGTGCATGAAAAAAGGGCGGGGTAAAGACCCCGCCCTTTCGTCGTTCCAGGCAGATTGCCGATCAGAACTTCAGGTGAGCGCCGACATAGAAGAAGCGGCCCGTGTTGGTGTAGGGCGCGCCGGCTTCGGTGCCGAGCAGGTCGTAGGGCGGCAGCGCGTCGAACGCGTTGTCCACACCGACGAACAGCGAGTGGTTGCCGATTTTCCCATCAATGCGGAAGTCGTGGTAGGTGTAGGCTGGATACCAGATCTTCGGGAAATTGTCGGCGTTCGTCGGCGGGCGATCCTGCTCGGAAAGCATGGTGCCGTAGTTCGGCGCGATCGTCATCTTGTCGATGTAGCGCATGGTCCACACGAAATCGACGGCCTTGTAGCCCAGCGTCATGTTCAGTCGGGCGTTCCATTCCGGATCGCCCAGTGTGCCCTTGATGCGGGTGCGGCGATCGGGTTCCGTGACGGAGGTGAACTGGTCACGGCCCATCAGCCATGCCACGGTTGCACGGGCGCTCAGGCGCCAGTCGCCCTTGCTGGGGTAGGTATAGGCCAGGTCGAAGTCCACGCCTTCCGTTGTCTGCCGTGCATAGTTGAACGGCCCTTGCAGGAAGGAGTTGCCGGTGGTGGCGAAGTTGGCCTGACCGCCCCCGTGCAGCACGTTCTGCTGGCCCGCGAAGGTGCCGTTCGGGTTCCGGGTGATCGCCTTGCAGAACTGGTTGTTGATGCCGTCGGGGCTGTCATAGCACTGGTTGATGATCGTCTGCGCACCGATGGTGACGATCACATTGTCGATGTCGATGTTGTAGTAATCGACCGACAGCGTCAGGCCCGGCACCCAGCGCGGCTGGAACACGCCGCCGACTGTCCAGCTGGTCGAACGCTCTTCCTCGAGATCGGGGTTGCCGCCCGACAGGCCGAGGATGCCCGAAGCCGGACGATTGGTGAAGGGTTCTGTCGTCGTCGTCCCGCCGACCGTGAAGGTCTGCGTTGTCGGCACGCCGGCGGCTGCGCAGTTCGCCACCCGGTTCGGGTTGGCGTTGATGTTCTGCTGGCCGCAGGGGTCGATGAGGCCGTTCAGGAAGGTCTGTGCGGTCGATCCGAACAGATCCGTCTGGGTCGGCGCGCGGACGGCCTTGGCGTAGCTGGCGCGGAAGCGGGCATCCGGCACCGGGGCCCAGATGGCGCCGATGTTGTAGGCCCAGACCGTGCCGGTGTTGCCAACATTGTAGTTGGAAACCCGCGCTGCGCCTTCCAGCGACAGTTCATGGAAGAAGGGCACCTCTGCCAGGATCGGCAGGCGGATTTCACCGAAACCGTCCCAGACTTCCAGCTTCGGCGGATCGAAGGTGGCGATGGCGTTCAGGAAGGTGCCACCGCCGGCCGTGAACGGATCATAGGCGGAGAAGCTGTTTTCCTGGCGGTATTCGGCACCGATCGCGAAGCCGACCGGACCGCCGGGCAGTTCGAACCACTTCGCGGAATCCCCCGACACGAAGGCGAGTGCGTTGAACTGTTCGGCCCACTGCTTCCGGCTGGATTCGTGGACGATGTAGTTCAGCGCCGCTGCCGACGGCTTGCCGACGCCGAAAAGGTTGATGGGGACACACGCCGGATCGTCGTTGGTGGCGATGGCGTCTGCGTTCACCGCGCAGACGATCTGGTTTGCGCTGTTCAGCACGGCATTCACCGAACGGGTGAAATTCGCCAGATTCACGTTGCCGCGTGTGCGGTAGAAGGTATCCGCATGACCGTAGTTCAGCGACACTTCGTATCGCCAGGAGTCGAGGAAGTTGCCCTCGAGACCGGTAACGATCCGGTACACGTCGCGCTTGTGGTTTTCGCCGCGGCCGCCGAAATCGATGTTGAAGCGCTGCATGGTGAAGCCGGTGGCGCCGGGCGCCAGGCTCTGCACCAGCAGGGCGCGGGCCTGCGGGGTGAGGAAGGGGTTGTTGATGGAGAAGGTGGGGTTCAGCGCGCCGGACGAGAAAGTCGGCTGACCTTCCTGGATTGCTTCCGAGCGGACGAACTTGCCTTCGAAGAACAGACGGGCGGCATCGCTGAATTCGTAGGAAGCCAGAAGGTTGCCGGTGTAGTTCGTCTGCCCGACCTGAAGCAGGCCGGTTTCACGCAGCGTCGAGCCGCTGCCACCCTGGAAGTTGCCTGAGCCAAACGGGCGGAAATCCAGCGTGCCATTGTTCTTGACCAGGCTGCCATCCGGGGCAAACACGAAGATGTTCCCCAGTTCGGTGTAATTCAGCGAGCCGTCGGCGTTGCGCGACGAGGGCGACAGGATGCCCGAACAGTTGAGAGCCCGACGGTCTGCGGAGCCTGTGCAGACGGAGGTGATGGCCCCACCCGTCGAGATGCCGGCATTCTTCAGGCCCGAGAGCAGGGTTGTGTCTGGAATGCCGTTGCCAGCCGCAGGTTCCGTGGTGTTGTTCGGGCCAGAGAAGGTGGTGTTTTCCGTCAACTGGAACTGGCGGCGGCCGGAGAAGGCGCCTGTCTGCCCGTCGCGGTCGGCGAAGAAAAGAGGCGGTGCGGAGCTTATGCCGACATTCGCGGCGATGTTGCCGCGGCCATCGGCGAAGTTCTTGCCGGCTGTGACGCTGAGGTAATAGTTGCCACGGTCGAACCGCGAGGACAGGCCGGATTGAGCCCGGATTTCGAGCCCTTCATAATCCCGTTTGGTAATGAAGTTGACGACGCCGGCAACGGCGTCGGAGCCGTAGAGGGCGGAGTTGCCGCCGGTTACGACATCGACGCGTTCCACCAGTTCCGAGGGAATCGTGTTCACATCGACCGTCTGCTGGCCGGGCTGTGACGAGACGTGGCGGCGGCCATTCTGCAGCACCAGCGTGCGCGACGTGCCCATGCCGCGCAGATCCAGTGCGCTGATGCCGGCGGTGCCGATGAAGCGGCCGGAGTTCTGGGTGCTGTAGGTCGGGCGGAACTGCGGCATCAGGTTGAGCGTGTCGCCAAGCGATACTTCGCCGGTTTCCCGCAGTTCCTGCGCGGTGATGGTAGAGATGGGCACTGCGGAATCAAGATTGGGGCGCGAGATCCGCGAACCGGTGACGACGATCATTTCGTCGGCAGCGCTATCGGTGGCGGCGGTTTCGGCCTGGGAAAGTGCCGGTGTGGACACGAGGGCAGCCAGAGAGGCGCCGATAAGGAGGATTGAACGCATTACTTTTCCCCGAATCTGACCATTACATGAACAGAGGATGGGACAGTCACATCTGTCATGAAAGCGTCATGCTTCAATCTGGAGAATTTGCTGAACGACTGTTGCCAAACCGACACAATCTGGCAGATTTGTCTGGCTTATCAGACAGTTCCGTTGCCGGTGAGTCGCTGGATTTCGCCGGAGGAGTAGCCCAGTTCTGTCAGCAGATCTTGCGTGTCTGCGCCCAGCGCCGGCGCTGGGCGAGCCGGCAGCCGGCGGCCATCGATACGGACGGGATTGGCCAGCACGCGCATGGACGGTTCCAGTGGGTGCGGAACCGGTTCGATCAGCCCTTCGGTGATTGCGAAAGGATTTTCCAGCGCCTGCCGGATGTCGTTGACGGGGGCGACGGGGCAGATGCCGCCCAGAAGGCCGATCCAGTGGGCTGTTGGCGCGGTTTCGAAGATGCGGTCCAGTTCGGTGGTCAGCGCATCGCGGTTTGCGAGCCGGGCCGCGACGGTTTCGAAGCGCGGGTCTGCGGCAAGCTGGGGGGCATCGAGGGCTTCGACCAGCCGGCTCCAGAATTTGGGAAGCTGCGCCATCACGAACAGCCAGCCGTCTGCCGTGCGGAACAGTTGCGAGGGCGTCACGGACGGATGTGCGGATCGCGGGGCGCGGCCCGTGACATCGCCCCGGTTCAGGTACCAGGTCGCGGGATAGCTTGTCTGGTGCAGGGCGGCGTCGAACAGGGAAATGTCGTAATCGCGCCCCTTTCCGCTGGCCCGGGCATCCAGAAGGCCCGCGAGCGTTGCCGTCGCCAGCATCTGGCCGGTCATGTAATCCACCATGGAGAGGCCGAAACGCGTCGGCGGCTGGCCGGGCTCTCCGGTGACGGAGAGGAAACCGGCTTCGGCCTGCATCAGGTAATCATAGCCGGGCCAGGCGGCGCGTTCATTTTGGCGGCCATAAGCGGAGGCGTGGACGCAGACGATGGCGGGCCTGATCGGGCCGAGCGTGGCATAGTCGATCCCCAGTTTCGCCGGCTGATCGCCCCTTGCATTGTTGGTAACGGCATCGGCCGTCGCCACGAGCCGGTGCAGGATTTGCTGCCCATCCGGCGATTTCAGATCCAGCGTCAGCGATCGCTTGTTCAGGTTGAACGTCTGGAAGAAGAGGCTGTCGTTGGGGCCCAGGAAATGGGGCCCGGTATCCCGCGCGCTGTCGCCCCGGCCTGGCGGTTCGATCTTGATCACTTCCGCCCCAAGCTGGGCCAGCATCATGGTGCCATAGGGGCCGGCGCCATAGGCCTCGACCGAGAGGATGCGGACGCCCGACAGCGGCAGGTGCATCAGGCGGGGTTCCGCTTCACCCACTGGCGGGCCACGATGATGCGCTGCATTTCGTTGGTGCCTTCGCCGATGATCAGCAGCATCGCGTCGCGGTAGAAACGTTCGACCTCATAATCCTGGCTGAAGCCGTTGCCGCCGTGGATCCGCATCGCTTCCTCGGCATTGTCGCGGGCAGCTTCGGAGGCGAAATACTTCGCCATGCCCGCTTCCATGTCGCACCGCTCGCCCCGGTCATAGGCGTCTGCCGCGTCCAGCGTGAGGAGGCGGGCAGCGCGGGCCCGGGTGACCATTTCCCCCAGTTTCAGCTGGATCGCCTGATGCGCTGAGATGGGCTTGCCCATGGTCTGGCGTTGCTGGGCATAGGCGGTGGCGAGATCGAGCGCCCCTTCAGCCATTCCGACGCCGCGCGCAGCGACATTGATGCGGCCCAGCTCAAGACCACCGGTTGCCTGATAGAAACCCTGGCCTTCGATGCCGCCGATCAGCTGGTCCGCAGGCACGCGCACATTGTCAAGATAGATCGGGCCGGTATCGATCGCGCGATAGCCCATCTTGGGCAGCTTGGCCGGCGTGGAGAGGCCTTCGCGCGGCTTGTCGACGATGAACAGGCCCATGCCTGCGTGGCGCGGCTCTGCCGCGGGATCAGTGCGCGCGAGGAGGGCGACGACATCGCCCTTCACGGCGTTCGTGATCCAGGTTTTCTGGCCGTTCAGCACATAGTGATCGCCATCGAGGCGGGCTGTTGTGCGGATGCCCTGAAGATCGGTGCCGGCGCCGGGCTCTGTCAGGGCGAGGCCGCCGCGCAACTCCCCGCTGGCAAGGCGCGGCAGCCATTTTGCCTTTTGTTCGGGCGTGCCGGCGCGTTCGATGGCGTGGGCCAGCATCAGGTGCGAGTTGAAGATGCCGGTTGGCGCCATCCAGACCCGGCAGATGGCGGCGACGATCTTCACATAGGTGGCGGCCGGCAGCCCGAGCCCGCCCCATTGCTGGCCGATCGTCGCGCCGAACAGACCCAGTTCGCGCATCTGATCGATGAGGTGTTCCGGGTAGAGGTCTTCGATGTCGTGCCGCCGGGCGATGGGCTTCAGTTCCCGATCGGTCCAGCGTTCGATGCTGTCCAGCAACTGGGCTTCGAAGGCCGGGTCGATGGTGCGCGGGGCTGAGGCTGTGGCCATTTTCGGACCCTTCAGAGGCTGTCGGGGCCGTGGCCCCGCTTCCAGACAAGCATGGTGCGCAGGTAGGTGCAGATCACCGTGCCATGCTGGTTCCGGCCTGTGGTGCGGATGGTGACGATGCCCTGCGCGGGGCGCTTTTCGCTGTCGCGCAGCTCGGTCACCTCGCTTTCCGCATATAGCGTGTCGCCGTGGAAGACGGGGTGGGGAAGGCGGATATCCGTCCACCCCAGGTTGGCGACGGCCTTGGCGCTGACATCGGACACCGACATGCCGGTAAGGATTGCAAGCGTGAGGGTGGAGACGACGAGCGGGCGGCCGAATTCGGTTTTCGCGGCATATTCATGATCGAAATGCAGCGGGTGGCTGTTCATGGTGAGCAGGGTGAACCATGTGTTGTCCGCCTCCGAGATGGTTCGGCCGGGGCGGTGCTCGTAAATGTCGCCCACGCGGAAATCCTCGAACCAGCGGCCCTGGCTTTCCCGGTAGCGGCCCGGAGCGATCTCGACTGCGGCATCGCGCATGAATAGTCCCTTCCGCGATCAGGAAAGGCCGGGCGATCGCGGCTGTCAACACTGGCAGATGAGGGATTGACCGCAAGAAGCGGGGCGCGGGGTCGGGCCGCGGGCTGATACTTGGGGTGAACCTTGCCGGCCGGGAAAGCGATCTGCCGATGGCGGAGATCCGCCTGGCGGGTTGGACAAGGCTGTTTCGCTGGCGGTTTGCCGCACAGGCGTTGAAGACGGATGGCTGCCTGCCCCGGCGCGCGGCCGGGGCGGGCGCTTCACGTCAGTGGGTGGTCACCGGCTCCAGCTTTTCGGCGAGGATGGTGAGGCCCTTTTCGGAGACTTCGGCGAAGCCCCCTTCGATATGGATGCGTTCCGGCGTGGCGCCGGCCGAGGCATAGATGGCGATCTCGCCGGGGCGGATCGTGCTCATCATCGGGGCATGGCCGGCCAGGACACCGAAATCGCCGTCGGTGCCGGGCACCACGACCATATGGACCGGGCCGGAGCGGACGAGCCGCTCCGGCGAGACCAGTTCGAAGTGCAGATCGGCCATTACGCGGCTTCCGCCGCCAGGCGCTGGGCCTTTTCGACGGCCTGCTCGATGGTGCCGACCATGTAGAAGGCGGCTTCGGGCAGATGATCATATTCGCCGTTCACGATGGCCTTGAAGCCCTTGATGGTGTCGGCAAGTTGCACGAACACGCCGGGCTGGCCGGTGAACACTTCGGCAACGTGGAACGGCTGGCTGAGGAAGCGCTGGATCTTGCGGGCGCGGGCCACGACCAGCTTATCTTCCTCCGACAGTTCATCCATGCCGAGGATGGCGATGATGTCCTGCAGCGACTTGTACTTCTGAAGGATCTGCTGGACGGCGCGGGCCGTTTCATAATGATCCTGGCCGACGATGCGCGGCTCCAGCACCCGGCTGGTGGAATCCAGCGGGTCCACGGCCGGATAGATGCCGAGTTCGGCGATCTGGCGGCTGAGCGTGGTGGTCGCGTCGAGGTGGGCGAAGGAGGTGGCAGGCGCCGGGTCGGTCAAGTCGTCGGCGGGAACGTAGATGGCCTGCACCGAGGTGATCGAGCCCTTGGTGGTGGAGGTAATGCGTTCCTGGAGCGCGCCCATGTCGGTGGCGAGCGTCGGCTGATAGCCCACGGCCGACGGGATGCGGCCCAGCAGCGCCGACACTTCCGAGCCGGCCTGGGTGAAGCGGAAGATGTTGTCCACGAAGAACAGCACGTCCTGGCCTTCCACGTCGCGGAAATATTCCGCGATGGTGAGGCCGGAGAGGGCGACGCGGGCGCGGGCCCCCGGCGGCTCGTTCATCTGGCCGAACACCAGGGCGACCTTGGAACCTTCCGGCGTGGGGTTGCCATCGGCGTCCTTGGCGATGACGCCCGCATCGAGGAACTCGTGGTAGAGATCGTTACCTTCGCGGGTGCGCTCGCCCACGCCGGCGAACACGGAATAGCCGCCGTGGCCCTTGGCGATGTTGTTGATCAGTTCCTGGATCAGAACCGTCTTGCCCACGCCGGCGCCGCCGAACAGGCCGATCTTGCCGCCCTTGGCGTAGGGGGCGATCAGGTCGACGACCTTGATGCCCGTGACGAGGATGGCGGCTTCCGTCGACTGGTCGGTGAATTCCGGGGCCGGCGCGTGAATGGGGGCCGTCTGCGTGGCGCCCACGGGGCCGCGCTCGTCGATGGGCTCGCCGATCACGTTCATGATCCGGCCCAGCGTCTGCGGGCCGACGGGCACGCGGATCTGCGAGCCGGTGTCCGTCACTTCCTGGCCGCGGACGACGCCGTCGGTCGAATCCATGGCGATCGTGCGCACGGTGTTTTCACCCAGGTGCTGGGCAACCTCCAGGACGAGGCGGCGGCCTTCGACCGTGGTTTCCAGCGCAGTGAGGATTTCCGGCAGATTGTCCTCGAACGACACGTCGACGACGGCGCCGATGACCTGGGTGATCCGGCCGACATTGTTGGTGGTGCTTGCCATGAGCTGTTGTCCCGTCGGTTAGAGCGCTTCTGCGCCCGAAATGATTTCGATGAGTTCCTTGGTGATCGCGGCCTGGCGCGTGCGGTTGTATGTCAGCGTCAGGCGGTTGATCATGTCCCCGGCATTGCGGGTGGCGTTGTCCATCGCGGTCATGCGGGCGCCCTGTTCGGAAGCCGCATTCTCGTTCAGCGCGCGATACAGCTGGACCGTCACGTTGCGCGGAAGCAGGTCGTTGAGGATCGCCTCTTCGTCCGGTTCATATTCGACAACGGCCGAAGCCGTTCCGGCGGGTGCCGCTTCCGGCACCTTCACCGGGATCAGCTGCTGTGCCTGCGGTTCCTGGACCAGGGCGGACTTGAACTCGGAATAGAAAAGCGTCGCCACGTCATATTCGCCGGCGTTGAAGCGGGCGATCAGATCGGCGGCGATGCCCTGGGCGATATCGAAGCCCACCGTCTTGTGCGCGGACAGGTCAACCGTTTCAACGATGGCGGCGCGATGCGTGCGCACCAGGGCGGCGCGGCCCTTCTTGCCGATCAGGAACAGCTTCACCGTTTTGCCCTGCGCCTCAAGCTCTGCGGCATGGCGGCGCGCGGCGCGGACGATGTTGGTGTTGAAGCCGCCGCACAGGCCGCGCTCGGCCGTTGCGACGACAAGCATGTGCACCTGATCCCGGCCGGTTCCGGCGAGCAGCGGCGACGTGCCGGGCCCGATCGACACCTTGGCGGCAAGGCTGGCAATCACCGCATCCATGCGCGCGGCGTAGGGGCGGCCCTGTTCGGCCCGCTCCTGTGCGCGGCGCAGCTTTGCGGCTGCAACCATCTTCATCGCCTTGGTGATCTTCTGCGTGGATTTCACCGAGGCGATGCGGACCTTCAGATCCTTCAATGAAGGCATCTAGTCGTTCCTTCAGGCAAAGGTCTTGGTGAAGGCCGCGATCGCGTCCTTGAGCGCAGCCTTCGTGGTGTCGGACAGGTCCTTCGTGTCCCGGATATCCTTCAGGATGTTCGGGTGGTTGGTCCGAAGGTCCGACAGAAGGCCCGCTTCATAGCGGGTGACGGCACTGGCCGGCACGCCGTCGAGATAGCCGTTCACCCCAGCGAAGATGGAGGCGACCTGCTCCTCGAAGGGAAGCGGGTTGTACTGCGGCTGCTTCAGCAGCTCGGTCAGGCGCTCGCCGCGGGCCAGCAGCTTCTGCGTGGAGGCGTCGAGGTCGGAACCGAACTGGGCGAAGGCGGCCATTTCCCGATACTGGGCGAGTTCCAGCTTGATGGAGCCGGCGACCTTCTTCATCGCCTTGGTCTGCGCGGCGGAGCCAACGCGGCTGACCGAGAGGCCGACGTTGATGGCCGGGCGGATGCCCTGATAGAACAGGCCGCTTTCCAAGAAGATCTGGCCGTCGGTGATGGAAATCACGTTGGTCGGGATATAGGCCGACACGTCGCCGCCCTGGGTCTCGATGATGGGCAGGGCCGTCAGCGAGCCGTTGCCGTTGGCGTCGTTCATCTTGGCGGCGCGTTCCAGAAGGCGGCTGTGCAGGTAGAACACATCGCCCGGATAGGCTTCGCGGCCCGGCGGACGGCGCAGCAGCAGCGACATCTGACGATAGGCGACGGCCTGCTTGGAAAGGTCGTCGTAGACGATGACGGCATGCATGCCATTGTCGCGGAAGAATTCCCCCATGGTGCAGCCCGTGTAGGGCGCGAGGAACTGCAGCGGGGCCGGTTCCGAGGCGGTTGCGGCGACGACGATGGAATATTCCATCGCGCCGTTTTCCTCCAGCGCGCGGACGATCTGCGCCACGGTGGAGCGCTTCTGCCCGATAGCGACATAGATGCAGTAGAGCTTCTTGCCTTCGTCGTCGCCCTTGTTGGCTTCACGCTGGTTGATGAAGGTGTCGAGCGCGACGGCCGTCTTGCCGGTCTGGCGGTCGCCGATGATCAGTTCGCGCTGGCCACGGCCGACGGGGACCAGGGCGTCAAGCGCCTTCAGGCCGGTCTGCACCGGTTCATGCACGGACTTGCGCGGGATGATACCCGGCGCCTTCACTTCGACGCGGCGGCGCTCGGCGGCTTCGATCGGACCCTTGCCGTCGATCGGGTTGCCCAGCGCGTCGACGACGCGGCCGAGCAGGCCCTTGCCGACCGGCACGTCCACGATGGTGCCGGTGCGCTTGACGGTGTCGCCTTCCTTGATGCCGGTGTCGGCGCCGAAGATCACGACGCCGACATTGTCGGCTTCCAGGTTCAGGGCCATGCCCTTGATGCCACCCGGGAACTCGACCATCTCGCCGGCCTGGACATTGTCGAGGCCATGGACGCGGGCAATGCCGTCACCGACGGAGAGGACCTGGCCGACTTCCGACACCTCGGCTTCGGTGCCGAAGCTCGAGATCTGGTCGCGGATGACGCGGGAGATTTCCGCGGCGCGGATATCCATCTCTTATTGGCCTTTCATTTGCTGACCGAGGCGCGTGAGCCGGGTCTTGATGCTGCTGTCGATCTGTTCGGAACCGATGCGGACGATGAGGCCGCCGAGGATCGAGGGATCCACGGTGACATCCACCGCGATTGCGCGGCCCGTGCGGGCCTTCAGCTTGGTTTCCAGCGCCTTCTTCTGCGGCGCCGTCAGCTTGTGGGCGGCGATTACCTGCGCCGTGGTGGACCCCTTGTGGGCGGAAAGCATGAGTTCGAACTGGCGGATCACGTCTGCCAGCACGGCAAGACGCCCATTCTGCGCTAGGACGCCCAGGAATCGGGCGGTGAGATCCGTGAGGCCGAGCGCGGGGGCAAGGGCCGCGACCGCCTTGCCGGCCTGTTCGCGGCTGATCGCCGGCGAGGTGGTGAGGGCACGCAGATCGGCCGATTCGGCCAGTGCGTCCTTCAGGGTGGCGAGATCCTTCGCGGTGGCATCCAGTGTCTTCGCCGAAGCCTTGCCGGACTGCGCGAGATCGAAGAGGGCCGCCGCATAGCGCCCTGGAAGACCGGCCGCCGCCACAGACACGCGCATGTTGTTCAGATCCACCAACAGCCTCTTGTCTTTCTGGTGCCGGAGCCTTCCCGTTGGAAACGCCCGGCGGTGATGTGCAATCGCCCACGGCAGGCCATCATGCCTTGTCGCGGGCGGGAGAAACAGTAAAGCCGGGCCGTGCGGCCCCCGAAGGCCACCCGATGCTTTCGCGCGGGCCGTAGCATGGGGTTTCGGGCTTGCCAAGCCGGGCCGGGCGCCGAGACCCTCCGCGACTTTCGCAGGAGCCATGCAGGCGGGTGTCAGCCGCGCCGGCGCTTCAGGATCAGGTAGGCGGCGCCTGTTCCCCCGTGCCTGGGATGGGCCCGGCGAACGGCCGCGATGCGCGATGACAGCCCGTCTTCCCCCAGCCAGCGCGGCAGATCGGCGCGGATCGCGCCGCGCGCCGGCTTTCCTTCCATCAGATCCGCAGGTGAGGGGGCCGGGTTGTGGCCCTTGCCGGTGATCACCAGGATCAGGCGAAGTCCCCGTCGCTCCGCGTCCGCCACTCGCTCGTATAGAAGGTGGCGCGCCTGTTCGCGGCGAAGGCCATGCAGGTCGATCACCAGATCCGGCACCACCTTGCCGGACGACAGGCGCCTGTCCCAGCTGGAATCAAGCGATTCGCTGTGCTGGCGGGCGGGGGCGGGCAGGGGAGCCGGGGCTGGCCTGGCCTTGATCGCGCCGACGCGGTGCCGATCGACTGCGATCGGCCGGGCCGGCGCGGTTGACGTCGATGGCGCATCGGCATGCCATTCGGAATCCGCATGTCCTTGGGGGTGGAGTGGTTTGACGGTGGCTGCGACCAGCGCCCACAGCGCCTGTTCGTCGGGCGCGAGCCGCCGGCTCATGGCTTGAGGCGCTGCGCTGCGCTGTTGGGCAACAGAATCCGTGCTTCCAGCGGCGCAGCCAGCGGGCCAGCCTTTCGACCGGCTTCGGCGCCGGCCCCGAAGAAGATGTCGAAACGGTTCGGGCCCCGGATCGCGCCGCCGGTATCGGAGGCGACAAGCAGGCGGTTGAAGGGCTGGCCGTCCACGATCGTTTCCATCCAGACGGGGGCGCCGAGCGGGATGGTTGCCGGATCAGCGGCGGCGTTCGCTTCGGGCAGAAGCGGCACGCCGAGCGCCCCGATGGGGCCGTCGATCGTGTCGGACAGTCTGCGGAAGAAGATGTAGCTGGGATTTTCCCGCATCAGCGCCGTCCCTTCCGCCGGGTTGGCGCGAAGCCAGGCCTTGATTTCGGCCATGCCAGGCCTGGGCAGGATGCCGCGATCCTTCAACAGCTTGCCGATGGCGACATAGGCATGGCCGTTCTGACCATCATAGCCGATCCTGAGCGTGCGGCCGTCAGGCATGGACAGCCGCCCGGAGCCCTGGATCTGCAGGAAGAAGAGGTCGACCGGGTCGGCCGCCCAGGCAAGTTCAAGCCCTCGCCCCGCGAATGTGCCCGCTTCGATGGCGGCGCGGTCCGGCGCCCGGACCACACGGGATCCCTTGACCAGGCCCCGGATGATCCCGCCGGGGATATTCCAGTCCTTCAGGTTCAGGTCGACCAGTTCGGGCGGCCGCGCGAGAACCGGGGCTGCGCCGGGCGCAGGCCCGTACAGACCGGCAATCTCCGGCTCGAAATAGCCGGTCGCCAGCCCCCGTCCGTCGTTCAGAACGACCGGAGTGAAGTGCCGTGCGAAGAAGGTGGCAGCGTCGGACTGTCGGTCTTCACAGGCCGGCTGCCAGTCCGACGGACGAGTGAGGCCGGAGCCATCCTCGCGCTTGAGCAGGCGCGGGCAGGCGCGTCGGAAGGCTTCGAGCGCCTCTGCCGTCGCGGTGAAGCCTGCGATCGGGCCGGAGGCGCGCGCGACGATGATTGCGGCCTGAGGTTCCGGCGGCGGAGAGACAGGACGGGGCGCGGGCTGACGGGCGCAGGCACCAAGCAGCGCACAGACGAGCAGGGCCGCCGCGCGCCGCGCGGGACGCCCGGATTCCGGGATCACGCCTCTTCGTCGGTGTCGACGAGAAGCCAGGCCGGATCGGACGAGGTCGTGTGGCGGCTGAACGTCCACAGGTCGTGGGTTTCGACGGACTTGCCCGGATCGCCGGCGATGACCCGGCCTTCGGCATCCCGCGTGACCGACACGATTTCCGCATCGAAGCGGACCGTCACTTCGGCCATGGCGCCGTTCATGTGCGCGCCGACGATCTGGGCGCGATCGACCTGGAGCAGCCGGTTCTCGAATCGCTCGCCAGCGGCCTTGCGGTTTTCGATGGCGGCCCGGAAGTTCGCCAGCATCTCGTCGGAGACGAGATCGGCCAGTTGATCGGCATCGCCCTTCCAGAAGGCTTCCAGCACCATTGCATAGGCGCCTTGTGCGCCGGCGAGGAAGCGTTCCGGCACGAAGTTGCGATCGGCGCGCGCGATGAGTTCGAGCCCGGGGCGGACATCTGGGTCGATGTCGGCCGGCAGATCGATGGTGATCGGCGATTCCGGTTCATTGCGCGAGCGCCCGGCCGGACGAAGGGTATCGGGGCTTGCGGGGCGATAGGGATCGGCGACGGGCTTTTCATGCCCCGTGCGGCGGCCGAGCACATGGTAGAGCCTGAGGCCGATGAAGCCTGCAAGCATCGCCAGAAAGAAGATTTCGACCCAACCGCTCTGCATGTCATGACGCCCTGATGTGCCGGCTCCTCATTTCACAGAAGGTGGCCGGCGGCAATCGCCCCAATACACCTTTGACGGCGCAAACGGGACGGATTGCATTTCGTTCTTTCGCAGAAATAGGGAAACTCGGGCGGAGTGCAAGCCTGCCGGCGGTGCGCCGGGGGCGGCTGAGGGTCGGGCCGGCGCTTGCGGCGAAAGGCCTGCGCTGCTAGCCCGCGCGGCAGATTGTCCATGGCGGGCTAATGCCTGCCCAGCCGAGAGCTCGTTCATGACCGAAATCACCCCAGAAGCCGCCGAAGCCCTTGCCAATGGCGCGGATCTTGCCCCGCAGGCCGGCATCCTCGCACAATATGTAAAGGATCTGTCGTTCGAGAACCCGAACGCGCCCGGTTCGCTGCAGATGCAGGGACAGCCGAAGATCGAGATCAACGTGAACGTGAATGCCCGGGCCGGTGGGCAGGACATGTACGAGGTGGAGCTGAAGATCGAGGCGTCCGCCCGGGCGCAGGACAGCGGGACGCTGGCCTTCCAGGTCGAGCTCCTCTACGCCGGGTTGTTCCGGCTGGTGGGTGCGCCCGAGGAAGCGCTGGAGCCGTTCCTGGTGGTGGAAGCCCCGCGCATCCTGTTCCCCTTCGCGCGTCGCGTGATTGCGGATTGCGTGCGCGACGGCGGCTTCCCGCCGCTGATGCTGGAGCCGATCGATTTCGGCGGCCTGTATCTGCGGCAGCTGGAAGCGCGGGGCGCCGGTGCGCAAACCTTCGGCCACGCCTGACCTGCAGCCGGCCTGAACTGCGCATGACGGGGGCGGCTGGCCCATGTCGCTGATCCGCGCTGCAACCACGGTTGGCGGCATGACGCTGCTTTCCCGCATTGTGGGAATGGTGCGCGAGATCCTGATGGCGCGCTATCTGGGGGCCGGCTTTGCCGCCGACGCCTTTCTTGTGGCCTTCCGCTTGCCGAACCTGTTCCGGTCGCTGTTTGCGGAAGGGGCCTTTTCGGCCGCCTTCGTTCCGCTTGTTTCCCAGAAATTGGGCCAGGACGGGAGGGACGACGGGGTTACAAGCGCCGTCCGGCTTACGGAGCAGGCGCTGGCCGTCTTGTTCCCCGTGCTGCTGGTTTTTACCATCGTGATCATGGCGGCCGCCGGCCCCGTGGTGTGGGCGATGACCGGCGGATTCGAGGATCGCAGCCCGGAGAAGCTGGCCCTGACCGTTCAGCTGACCAGGCTTGCCTTCCCCTATCTGATGCTGATCTCGCTCGCCTCGCTGCTGGGCGGGCTGCTGAATGCGCTGGGTCGCTTCTGGGTCTATGCGGCGGCCCCTGTGCTGCTGAACCTGACCTTCATCGGCGGCTTCCTGCTGTTCAGGGGTGCGACGCCCGTGGAGACAGCCACGACGCAGGCCGCCGCCATCGCGATAGCAGGGGTGCTGCAATTCCTTTGGCTTAGCTGGGATTGCTGGCGCATCGGCGTGCTGCCGCGCCTGACCTGGCCGAAGCTGACGCCGGAGGTGAAGACCCTGCTGAAGCGGATCGGCCCGGCGGCCATCGGTGCGGGGGCGACGCAGATCAACCTGCTGGTTTCCACGATGATCGCGGCGCGCAACCTTCCGCAGGGATCCGTTTCCTACCTTTACTATGCGGACCGGCTGAACCAGCTGGCGCTGGGAATGATTGGCGTGGGCATGGGGGTGGCGTTGCTGCCGACGATGGGGCGGCTGATCGGGGCGGGAAACCCCGAGGCGGCCATCCATCAGCAGAACCGCGGGCTGGAGTTCGTGCTGCTGTTCGGGCTTCCAGCCTCTGTCGCGCTGATGGTTTCGGCGGATCCGATCGTGGCCGCCCTGTTCCAGCACGGTGAATTCACCCAGGCGGACCGCATCGCCTGCGCCGCTGCACTGAGGGCCTTTTCCAGCGGGCTTGTCGCCTACATGCTGGTGAAGGTGCTGACGCCCGGCTTCCATGCGCGGGGCGATACGCGGACGCCCATGCATATCGCGCTGGCCGCGATCGCGCTGAACCTGTTCGGGAACCTCCTGCTTTCGCGCATGCTGGACCATGTGGGGATCGCGGTGGCGACTTCGATTTCGGCCTGGTTCAACGTTGTGCTGCTGGCCGGCGTACTGATCCATCGCCGCGCCTGGCATCCGGATGACGGGCTGAAGCGGGCGGCGCCGCGCATGCTGCTGGCGGCCCTGCTGATGGCAACCCTGCTTTGGGCGCTGAACGGAATTGTCCTGCCGATGGCGGAAGGAACGCTGATCAGCCGCGCACTGGGCATGTTGCTTCTGGTGGGCGCGGGCGGGCTGGTCTATGCCGGCGGCGGCCTGCTGATCGGCGCCTATGATCCGAAGCAGCTTCTGAATTCGTTTCGCAGAGGATGAACATGCTGATCGTTTCCGGCATCCAGCCGACTGGCAACCTGCACCTGGGGAATTATCTGGGCGCCATCCGCAACTGGGCGCTGATGCAGGATTCGCTGAAGCCGGGTGATCGGGCCTTCTTCTTCATCGCCGATATGCATGCGATCACGCTGAAGCAGGATCCGGCCGATCTGAGGCGTTCCACGCGGGAAATCGCGGCTGCGTTGATGGCGGCCGGGATCGATCCCGAAAAGGCGGTGCTGTTCAACCAGTCCCGCGTGATGGAGCATGCGGAGCTGGCCTGGGTGCTGGGGTGCACGGCGCGCATCGGCTGGCTGAACCGGATGACCCAGTTCAAGGAAAAATCCGGCAAGGATCGCGAGGGCGCCTCTGTCGGGCTTTATACCTATCCCGTGCTGCAGGCCGCTGACGTGCTGCTTTACAAGGCAACACATGTGCCCGTGGGCGAGGACCAGAAGCAGCATCTGGAACTGGCGCGGGACACCGCGACGAAGTTCAACAATGATTTCGGCGTCGAGCTGTTCCCTCTGCCAGAGCCGATCATGCCGCCGCAGGCGCTGCGGGTGAAATCGCTGCGCGACGGAAATGCAAAGATGTCGAAATCCGACCCCTCTGACCAGAGCCGGATCAACCTGATCGACAGCGCGGAGGAGATCCGCAACAAGGTGAAGCGGGCCAAGACCGATCCGGAACCCCTGCCGCTTGACGAGAAGGGGCTGGAAGGCCGCCCGGAAGCGCGCAATCTAGTAGAGATCTACGCGACCCTTTCGGGCAGGCTGATCCCGGATGTTCTGGCGGAATTCGGCGGGCAGGGTTTCGGCCTGTTCAAGCCTGCGCTTGGCGACCTGCTGGTGGAACAGCTGGCCCCCATGAACGCGCGTTACCGCGAACTGCTGGCAGCCCCCGCCGCAATTGACCGGGCGCTGGAAGACGGCGCGGAAGCGGCGCGGATCGTCGCACGTGAAACGATGCGCGAAGTCCGGGACGCAGTCGGCTTTCTTTGATGCTGGCCGGCCTTCGCATCGGTCATGCCCATTGCGCCACGGCGCGGACGGGCGTGACCGTGCTGGTGCCCGACTGCCCAGTGGTGATGGGCGTCGACGTGCGCGGCGGCGGACCGGGGACGCGGGAAACGGACGCGCTTGAGCCGACAACGCTGGTCGAGCGGGTGCATGGCCTGGTGCTGGCAGGCGGATCGGTGTTCGGGCTGGAGGCGGCATCCGAACTGTCGCTTCTGATGGCGAAGGACGGGATCGGTCTGCCCGTGGCGGCCGGCCTGACGGTGCCGGTGATCCCGTCTGCGATCCTGTTCGATCTGGCCAACGGCGGCGACAAGAGCTGGGCGCGCTCTGGCGGCGGAGAGGCGCCTTATCGCCGGCTTGCGCGTGAAGCCTATGCGTCCGCCGCCGATAGGGATGCGGAAGGGGCGGTGGGAGCTGCGTTCGGCGCGCGGGCCGGGAGCCGCGCGGGCGGTATCGGGATTGCGCGCGCGGCGATGGATGGCGGCGGCCAGGTGGCGGCGCTGGTGGCTGTGAACTGCTTCGGGGAAGTCGAACCCGGCGAGCCGCCGCTGGACGGCCCGGTTCCAATGCCGAAGCTTCAGGGCAGGGCCGTTTACGGAGAGGGCCACACCTGTATCGGTGCGGTCGTGACCGACCTTCCGCTGACCCGAACGGCTGCGAAACGGATGGCCATGATGGCGCACGACGGCCTTGCTCGCACGATCCGCCCCATCCATACGCCGTTCGACGGGGATGTGCTGTTCGCCATGAGCCTGTCCGATGAAGCGCCTGTCCGTGTGGAGCCGCTACGGATGGCGGAACTGGGCACACGCGCCGCTGATTGCGTGGCGCGGGCGGTGCGCCGAGCCGTGGGGCTGCCGGCATGATCTATGATGACGCAAGCTGGCATTCCGGTGGCGATTTCCCTGAGGGGTTGGACCCGGTGGCGGGCGGCACGCACATCGGCCTGTTCCTGGCATGGATGCTGCTGAACGGCCATGGCGGCGCCGCACATACGGATGGCTTGGAGGCGCTGCTTGGCCGGTCAGACACGCCGGGCGCCTGGCTTTTCCTGAACTGCGCGGGCAGGCTGACTGCGGAGTCCCTTTCGGACGAAGGCAATCGTTTCACCCGGGCCTATTATCTGTACGACGAGGATCGGCATGAGGCGGGCGAGCCATCCTATGTGCCTGACTATGCGAAGAGTTTTGCCGAAGCCGCGAATGCGTACAGCGTGGCTGACGACTGGGCGAGCTATGACCGGCTTGCCCCCCTGTTGGCGGCGCGGTTCGCGATGTGGCAGGGCAGGACCAGACTGGAAGGACAAGATCATGGCCTATGAAACGCTGCTGGTTGAACGCAAGGGTGCTGTCACGCTGGTCACGCTGAACCGGCCGCAGGCGCTGAATGCGCTGAACAGCCAGGTGCTGGCGGATCTGCTGGCGGCCTTTGCCGCGTTCGATGCGGACCGGACGCAGAACTGCGCCGTGTTGACAGGCAGCGAGAAGGCCTTCGCTGCGGGGGCGGACATCAAGGAAATGGCGCCGCAGGGCGTCGGCGACATGTTCGGCAGCAATTTCTTCGCCGGATATGATCTGTTCATCCGCACCCGCAAGCCGGTGATCGCGGCGGTTTCCGGCTATGCGCTGGGCGGCGGCTGCGAACTGGCGATGATGTGCGATTTCATCATCGCGGCTGACAGCGCGAAGTTTGGCCAGCCCGAAATCAAGCTGGGCGTCACGCCGGGCATGGGGGGATCCCAGCGGCTGACCCGCGCGGTCGGCAAGGCGAAGGCGATGGAGATGTGCCTGACGGGGCGCATGATGGATGCAGCGGAAGCCGAGGCTGCCGGTCTGGTAGCGAAGGTGGTTCCGGCTGCCGACCTGCTGGCCGAAGCGCTGAAGACAGCGGACGCCATCGCCGCCATGCCGCCACTGGCCGCGATCGCCGTGAAGGAACAGGTGAACGCCGCCTTCGAGACGACGCTTCAGCAAGGCGTGCTGTTCGAACGCCGCCTGTTCCACGGCCTGTTCGGGACCGAGGATCAGAAGGAAGGCATGGCGGCCTTCGTGGAAAAGCGGCCGGGGAAATGGGTGGGGCGGTAGGCGCGCGCATCTGCGGAAGGACGCTTTCATCCCGGGTGGCGCCGGGTCACAACGGGTTGTGCCCGCCTGGCATGGGGGCTAGGCGCCTGTTCGCAGTGTTGAGCGATGGAGGCCGGATTGACGGCATTTGAAATATCCCCCGTGCTTCTTTGCGGAGGCTCGGGAACACGGCTCTGGCCGCTCTCAAGAGCGGACATGCCCAAGCAGCTTCAGGCTCTGGCGCATGAAGAAACCATGCTTCAGGCCACGGCGCTTCGGGTCAGGGATGCAACTGCCCAGCTTCGTTTCGGACGCCCGCTGGTGGTCTCAGGCGAAGCTCATCGCTTCCTTGTGAGCGAGCAGCTGCTGCATGTGCATGTGCAGCCGGAAGCTGTGATCCTGGAACCGCAGGGGCGGAACACGGCGCCTGCCATTGCGGCGGCCGCACTCTGGCACGTGCGGCAGGGGCGGCCTGACATGCTGATGCTGGTGATGCCGTCTGATCACCTGATCGGGAACGAGGATGCCTTTCGCGACGCAATCGAACAGGCGGCACCGGAGGCCGCGGCCGGGCAACTGGTGACCTTCGGGATCAGGCCGAGCGAGCCGGCGACGGGCTATGGATATATCGAGCCTGCCAGCGGCGATGGCACTGGCGTGCTGCCGGTCCGGCGGTTCGTTGAAAAGCCGGATGCGCCGACGGCGGAGGCCTATGTGAAGGCCGGTATGCTGTGGAATGCCGGCATCTTCCTTTTGCGGGCGGATGCGCTGCTGGATGCGATCGAGCGCCACGCGCCCGAAGTTGCATCGGGCACCCGTTCCGCAATGGATGGAATGGTTCAGGACGGCCTTTTCTGGCGGCCCTGCGCAGATGCGTTCGCCACTATTCCGTCGATCAGCATTGACTATGCGGTGATGGAAAGATCCGATGCTGTCAGCGTGGTTCCCGTGGACATGGGGTGGTCGGACGTTGGATCCTGGGATGCCCTGTGGCGTGTGACGGCACCTGACTGCGACGGAAACGTGCTCCGCGGGGCGGGCGCGCTTGTGCATTGCCGCGACAGCCTAGTGCGCAACGATGGCGGCCCCTTCGTCGCGGCACTCGGGCTTGAGAACATGGTGGTGGTTGCCACGGGGGACGCTGTTCTGATCGCCCCGCGCGATCGGGCGGAGGAGATCCGCAAGGTGGTTGAACGCATCGAGGATGAAGGGCTCGAACTCACACGGACAAGCCATGAGGTCCGGCGGCCCTGGGGCAGCTATCGACGCCTTGGTCAGGGTGATGGCTGGCAGGTGAAGCGGATCGCGGTGAAGCCGGGCGCAAAGTTGAGCCTGCAGAAGCATGCGCAGCGTGCCGAAACCTGGGTTGTCGCCTCAGGAGTGGCCGATGTGCAGGTCGATGATCGGGTGCGCCAGCTATCGGCGGGCGAAAGTGTGTTCATTCCGCTGGGGGCCGTGCACCGTCTGGAAAATCCCGGGCCCGAGCCTCTGGAACTGATCGAGATCCAGCAGGGGGGGTATCTTGGCGAGGATGATATCGTCCGGCTGGCCGACCTCTACGGGCGATCGGGCATGTCGCAGGCCTGATGGGTCTGCCTGATGCCGTGCGGAAGCAACGCCGCACGGTCGATCAGGGCAATCCCGCGCCACCTGTCCGGCAGGTTCGGGCCGGTGAGGCCGAAAGGCGCTTCTAGCTCTGGTGCGTGGCTGTCCGGCTGGCGATGGCCATGTCCGATTTCACCATTTCGCTCACCAGGTCGCGCAGGGGCGTGCTGCTTTTCCACCCGAGCTCGCGTTCGGCCTTGGACGGATCGCCGAGGAGCAGATCAACCTCTGTCGGGCGGAAATAGGCCGGATCAATCGCAACCAGAATATCGCCGCTGGCGGCATCCCGGCCGACTTCCTCGACCCCTTCGCCTTCCCAGATGATCCTGCGCCCGACTTCAGCGAAGGCCAGTTCGACGAACTGGCGAACAGTCGTAGTCTCGCCGGTTGCCAGTACCCAGTCGTCGGCACGGTCGTGCTGGAGGATCCGCCACATGCCGTCCACATAGTCCCTGGCATGCCCCCAGTCGCGCTTGGCATCGAGGTTGCCGAGATACAGGCGGGTCTGTTGCCTGAGCTCGATGGCGGCAACGGCGCGCGTAATCTTGCGTGTCACGAAGGTTTCGCCGCGCAGGGGGCTTTCGTGGTTGAACAGGATGCCGTTAGCCGCGAAGATTCCATAGGCTTCGCGGTAGTTCACGCAGATCCAATATGCATAGAGCTTGGCGGCAGCATAGGGACTGCGCGGATAGAAGGGCGTAGTTTCAGATTGGGGAACAGCCTGGACCTTGCCATATAGTTCTGATGTCGAGGCCTGATAGAAGCGGGTCTTTTTCTCCAGATTCAGGATCCGGATCGCTTCCAGCAGGCGGAGGGTTCCAAGCGCATCCGCATTGGCCGTATATTCCGGAGTCTCGAAGCTGACCTGCACATGGCTCTGTGCTGCAAGGTTGTAGATCTCGTCAGGCTGCACTTCCTGAACCAGGCGGATCAGGTTGGTGGCGTCCGTCATGTCACCATGATGCAGGTGGAACCGTGTCGGGCCCTCGTGGGGGTCGCGGTACAGATGATCCACACGGGCCGTATTGAACGACGAGGCGCGCCGTTTCACGCCATGAACGACATAGCCCTTTGCCAGCAGCAATTCAGACAGATAGGCGCCGTCCTGCCCGGTAACGCCGGTGATGAGGGCTGTTTTTGTCACACGATACTCCTTGAGGATTCAGATTTGTGCGATCAGACACGACCGCCGACAGTGGCGGGTAGTTCCGCGATCGTGCGCGCAATGCCGGTCTTCAGGTCAATGCTGGCCTTCCACCCCAGTTCCGCCAGCCGGCTGCCATCCATCAGCTTGCGCGGGGTGCCATCGGGCTTGCTGGTGTCGAACACCAGGCGGCCCTTGTAGCCTGCAGCGTCAGCAATCGTACGGGCCAGCTCGGCAATGGTTACATCGGTTCCGGTGCCGACGTTGATTGGCCCTTTGCCGGAAAAGGATTTCAACAGGAAGACAAGGGCATCCGCCAGATCATCGACATGCAGGAATTCCCGGCGAGGCGTTCCGCTGCCCCATACCGTCATGGTTTCGGCATCCGCTTCGCGGGCGGCAATCGCCTTGCGGATCAGCGCGGGAATGACATGGCTGGACTCGAGGTCGTAATTGTCGCCGGGCCCGTACAGGTTGGTGGGCATCGCCGAAATGAAATCGAGGCCGTTCTGCTGCCGCAAGGCGTCACACATCATGATTCCGGCAATTTTTGCGATAGCATACCATTGATTTGTCGGCTCCAGCGGCCCTGTCAGCAGGGCTTCTTCCGGGATCGGTTGAGGGGCAAACTTGGGGTAGATGCAAGACGATCCGAGGAAAAGCAGCTTGCGGACACCAAGATCGGCCGATGCGCGGATCACGGCATTCTGGATAGCGAGATTATCGAACAGGAAATCTGCCGGATACCGATCATTGGCGAGGATGCCGCCCACCTTCGCCGCCGCCAGTACGACCACATCGGGACGATTTTTGGTGACCCAGGATTCGACCTCGGACTGGCGACGCAGATCGACTTCGGAGCGGTTGACAGTGAGGACGGATTCCACGGGTTCGGCTGCCAGCCGGCGCACAACAGCTGAACCAACCATTCCACGGTGTCCGGCAACCCATACCCGTGCGCCGGTCAGGTCGAAAATTCCTGTCTTCACCTCCGCGCGCTCCGTTGCTGGCAATGCGTCGGATCAAAGGCAACTGCGGAACGGTGGATCCGTCGTTTCGGATGAATGTCTGTCTGCATGGAAGGGTTGCCTTAGGGGGTTGGAATTCGAAAAGAAAGGCTGGTCGTGTGCATGATACCGATGCCTTTGCAGGGGTTGCCGTGAAGCACTGCGGAACGCATGGATTCTGCATCCGTGGAAAGTCGGTATATCTATTGACATCAAATAGTCACACTCATGAATTTTAGATGAAATTTGTATAATAAATAGTTCAATTATAAATAGGCGTTAATAAATTAATTTCGATTTGTAATTTTATAATGTCAAAATGATTTGTTAACCTCGAATTATATTTACTTAAATGCCATATGAGTAATCCCATGGACTGCAACGATCCCCCAAGGGCCATTATCCGCAGGATATTGCGGAACCTTGCCATATGTTCACCCGGGTTCAGAGGGGCGGAATAGCAGCCGATGCCGAAATGCCCGACGCACGCGGATAGGAAGCTCAATCGGCTGCGCCCGCAGATCGCGGCATGAAGCGCCTATGTCCCGGCCGACGAGGATCAAGGTCAAGCATCGGCGCGTTGATACCCAGATTACATATCCGGGTTGCACGGGTGGATCCTGCGGACATCATTTCCATCAGATCGAATGCCCTCCGCATAAATTGGATTGGTGCGCCGCATTGCGTGGCACTCAGGGCTCGCCAAGTGCCGCGGGCTTTGACGCGGAGAGGCGAAGGCCGACAATGTTCAGCACGAACGCGACGAGGATTACAGGCAGCATCGTGAGAGCGTTCATCGGTGAGATCAGCAACAATGTTTCGGGCAGGGTTAGGCCCTTAATCCGCTGAAGTAGAAGGATGAATGCCGTTCCCCCCGTATAGACTAGCATGTGGACGCCGATCAGCAGCGGCAGCGGCCGGTTGCGGGCGTTCATCGACAGGGCAGACGAGAGGGACATGCCGATCTTCAGGCTGAGCACCGGAGAGAGTGCTTCAATTCGGCTGAGGCCGATCAGTGCGGATGTTTCAAGTCCTCGGGCCATCAGCATTGCAAGCAGTTGGCGGCTCCAGAACTGGCGTAACCCGACCGCGAAGAGGGCCGAGGGCGGCGCGGGTATCAGCGATGGGGGAAGATGTGTCCGCGTCGCCATCAGAAGCAGCGAGGCGCAGGCCACGTTGATCAGCAGCAATAGGACATAGCTTTGCGGGCTTCCGCCGAAGAAGGCTAGCGTGACGAGAAGTGCGGCCGAATTGGCGATGCTGCGGACGAGTTCCGACCGAATAAATAGCTGAGTGCGGGATCGGAAGAGCAGCATGTGCCCCGGAAAGACGGCCGCTTCGATCAGCATCATGGCTGTGAAGATAAAACCGATGAGCGATGAATGGGTATAGAGGATAATGAACGACGCAATACCCACCGTGATGAACTGCATCAGCCTCAGATGGCCCATTCGCGCCGGATCGTAGGCGATCGCAGCCGGCAGCAGCCAGCTGTAGAGTAGCGATGCGACGGAAAAGATCGACGACACCACGATATACTCGAGCAGTTCCGGCCCGGCCGCCATCAGCAGGAAACCGGCGGCATTCAGGACGGTGATCGCGCTGTTGAGCAGGGACAGCAGCATCAGCTGCGGCCTTCCGGCGTGGCGCGCCTCATGCAGCCGTGTCGTTCTTCAACAGGGCGCCAACCATCCGGGCAAAATCCTCGCGCCGACGGACGATCATGATACCAAACGCCAGAAACAGGCCGACGAGCGATCCGGAGACAAGCGCGAGCAGAATGTTTGGCGACACCGGCCGGACGGAGGCAACCGGCGCACCGAAGGGCTCTGCCACATAGGGCAGCGAACTGCTTGTCGTCATGCGGCGCTTTTCCTCCTGAGACATAACGGTGTTCAGGTAGAGCCGGTATTCCATGGTCTGCGTTTCGGCGAGCCGGCGCGTGAGATAGTCAATGTTCGCAGTGCTGCGCGCAAGCGAAGCCTGCTTCATGCGCTGATCCGTTGCGGACCAGGCGCGGTGCAGCAGCTCCTTCCCATATTCCGGATCCTTATGGAGGATCGACACTGTTAGCACCGGCCGCTTGCGATCCGTGCTCACACTCATCCGCTTTTGAAGGAATTCCTGCATATCCTCTGCCCCAGGCGCAGAGAAAGGCTCGACATCCAGGCCGAGCACGGCGGCTGCGATACCCTTCAGGCCCTTCTTCACTGGCCGCAGAGGGCCCGCGGGTTCGCGCCAGCTGTTGCTTGTGTTGTCCCAAAGTGAAGGAAAGGCGCCTTTCAGCATCTCAGGATCGCTGGCGAGCGCTGCGGCAGTTTCCCGGCTGACCAGGGCGTCGGGCATAAGTTCGAAATTCAGGGAATCCGCGCCGCCGGGCAGGTTGACCCCGGCGAGCGAAGCAAGGCTGCCCAGACTTCCGCTCATGGATTTCAGGGCTACGCTGCTGTCCTCGGTGGGGACGAGTACCATCGTGATTGCATAGCGCCGCTCCGCGAGATTCACATATGCGATGGCCGCCCCAAGGCCCAGCAGCAGGCCCGCTACCAGCAAACCGGCGTGGGCACGAAGGATCTGGAAGAAGGATGCAGGGGGAAGAGCCGACTGGTCCGAATTCATGATCGTCCTTCAGCGCGAATTGGCAATGGGTACCGCAGGAAGCTGCCGCGTAGCAGGGCCACTACAGGGGAAGAAGCAGGTTCGCCAAGCAGCTTGCCGTCTTTGCTGCCGTGAATCCGGGTCATGTGGTTCCCACCAGGGGCTCCTGGCGCACCGTTCGACGGGGCTTCAGGCTCTGTGCGTGGAACGTCGCCACGATCAGGGTAAGCCAGAAGAAGATTGCCAGCAGCGACTGGAAATTGAACATCCAGGTTTCGAACATGGAGTGCACCCAGGCCGCGACCAGGAAGATGGGAACCCAGACCATCGCGCGAACCTTCGACAGGCGTCGGCCGGTCGAGAGAATGACGAGCGTGATGGCAAGTGTGAACAGCGCTCCAAGTGGTACGCCGAACTCCTCCATCAGCTGAAGGATCGTGTTTCCCTTTTCCTGGGGCGGGAAGATATTTGTGGCATTGTATGTGTTGTTCACGTCGGCCGCGAGGCCCCAGCCGACCCAGGGGCTGCTGGAAATCGCTTCAAAGCGCAGCGTGTAGAGAAAGAGGCGGGTCGAGAAGAGCGTAAGATCCTCGTTCTTCTGGATGAAGGTGGTGAGGAAGAGCGGAGATACCAGCACACTCAGGATAATGAGCAGGCGGATCCGTCGCGGCAGGGCCTTGGAGAAGAACGCCACAAAAGCGAGGCCGCAGATGATGGACAGGAGCGCCGCGCGCGAGGCCGTCTCATAAATCAGGAACAGTATGATGACGCCCGACAGGAACGGCACAAGCTTGGCCCGCGGGCCGGGTGCCGTCAGGAAATTCTGTGCAACGGCCGGGAACATGAGAAGGGCGAGATAGCCGCCCATCATGTTCGAATTTTCGGTGAAGCCGATGAAGTTTCCGACGTCGTCCTGGCCTGTACCGCTCAGTTGCAGAGCGAGCAGATAGAGAAGGAACGGAAAGGTCAGGACAAGCACAAATCGGCGAAGGCCGGTCAGGAAGGCTTCGGGCGAAAGTGCCGCGGAACCTGTTGCCGCAACGGCCAGCAGGGCAAGCCCGTTCAGCAGCGCAAATGTGTTGGCAGCACTGACCGAGTAGCCGACGAGAACATAGTGGACCGCGACGACAAGCAGCGGAATGAGGAACCCGAGGAGCGGTCGTTTCCAGGCAAAGGGCCTGTTGAGGATGAAGGCCACCATGCCCAGGAACAGAAAGGCCGAGGACAGCAGAGAAAGTTTGAGAATGCTGGTGTCCACAGGCGTGCGCTCAGCCTGTCGCCGCAGTCCGGAACGGAATGCGGTCCAAGGCTCAGTCCAGACCGTAGAAGCTGCGGATGGACCGGCGCGCTTGGGCAGCCAGATTGTCCAGATCCCCATGCACAAGCACCCGGTCGACCTGCTCCAGCACGCCGGCGACCGAATGTTCACGGAACAGGAAGCCCGACATGCCGTCTTCCACATACTCCAGTTGCGCACCCTTGTCGGGTACGATCACGATGTTGCCCATCATCATCGCCTCGGCAAAGGTCTGGCCAAAAGTTTCCAGCCAGAGCGCCGTGTTGGTAAGGCCGAGGAAGATGTCCTGGCCGGCGAAGATGGCAGGCGAGGAGTCGTTGAAGGTGACAGTCAGGTTCGCCGGCAGCGATTCCGGTGGATAGTCTGCGGCGAACCGGTCGGGATTGCCTGCCAGGAACAGATGAAAGCGGTGGCGGGCGCCCAGTGCCGCGAAGTGGCGCGCAATCTCGATGAACAGGCGATAGCCCTTCGCCTCGATTTGCGAGCCGACCAGAAAGAACCGGAGGCAATCCCGGTCCTTTGGGGGGATCGGCGTGGCATCGGACAGGGCGACAAGCTCCCGCCGCAGCTTCGGATAGATGATCCGGCTGGGTTCGCCAAAGCCCCATGTCTGCTCGACGAAGCGGCTGAGGTAAGTCTTCAGCACGCGAGGGGAACGCGCCATGCGGAGGCCGATTTCCCGCCAGACGGGAACCCGGAAGAAGATCTCGTTCACCATCAGTTCGGCGTCCACGCCTCGCCTGAGGCGAATTAGCGCCAGCAGCGGCGAACTGATGAGGGTGGAGGCCGTGAGGCTGTCGCCCGGCTTCAGATGCCACAGCAGCCATGCGCCCGCCTTCAGATACCAGGCCGTCAACGAGAGGAAGCGCAGCACCCGGCCGTCGTGCTTCACATAACGGAACCGCACGGTCGGCCCCGTCCAGCCCGATAGGAAGCCCTGTGTCTGGTTGGTGATCAGCGTGACCGGTTCGTCGGCAGGCATGGCGTCCAGCCGCTCGCGCAGGATAAGCGGCGAACCGCTGAGGTCGTTCAGATGTTGCAGGCAGTAACGCATCAGTCCCTCTGCCGCAGAAGGCGCGCGGGCACGCCGCCGATGACGCTGTTGTCGGGGAAGCTGCGTGTCACCACTGCACCCGCCGCGATCACGCAGCCCGAACCGATGGTCACCCCGTCCACAACCGTCACCTTCGCGCCGATCCAGCAATTGTCGCCAATCTCGATCCCCTGTTCGGTTGTGCCCTGGAGCCGGATCAAGCCTTGCCCGCCGAACCTGTGATCCTGCGCGTGAACCGAGAAATACTGGCCGATGATGCAGTCGCTGCCCAGGCGCACGAGGCTGGGGCAGGAAATGAAGCTGAACGCCCCTATGCCGACATTGTCGCCGATTTCGATCAGGCCCTTTTTCGCGGCGATATTGAAGCCATTTTCGATGATCGAGCCTTCGCCCAGGCTGAAATTGCGCCCGATTCGCATCACGCCGCCCTTCCAGGCCGTTATCCGGCAAAAGGCGGCGATCCGGGCATGGCGCCCGATGCTGGCGTGGCGCATGCCCTGGAGGCGCGCCATCCGGCCGGCGAATATCAGTCCGGGCGGGCTGAGGGAGAGCAGCAGCTTCAGATTTGCCCTGGCAAGCATCAGCGCCATGCCGAGCGCCCATGCGATGCCGCCGACGCCGTTGGCGCGAACGATTGCCAGCGCCATCTTCATCCGGCCGTCAGACATAGCTGGCCTCATGCGCTTCGCCCAGACGCTCCCATGTCAGGGTGCCGAGGTGCCTGCCAAGCGCCTCGCGGTAGCGCTGGCGGACATCCGGATCCTTCAGTGTGCGCAAGGCTGCCACCGTGTCGGCGACCGCTCTGTCCGGATCGCCCTGGCGGATGAGGAAGGCCACGTCGTCCGTCAGGGTGGAGACGAACCCGTTGATGGCGGGCGTGATCGGAATGCAGCCATTTTCCA
Organism: Sandaracinobacter sp. T42; assembly: GCF_059115405.1. Taxonomy (NCBI): domain Bacteria; kingdom Pseudomonadati; phylum Pseudomonadota; class Alphaproteobacteria; order Sphingomonadales; family Sphingosinicellaceae; genus Sandaracinobacter; species Sandaracinobacter sp. T42. Next base: position 2,248,973 of record NZ_CM181101.1, on the reverse strand, counting down.
GTCCTTCGAACAGGATGGCTGTGTTCGCTTCCGACAGCGATGTCAGCAGGATCACGTCGGCCGCCTGAAGGATCTTCATCACCTGCGGGCGTGGCAACCGTCCGTGCGCCGTCAGATTGGAGTGCAGCCTGGCGAGTTCTGCGATGTCCGGGCCGAGCGGCCCGTCTCCGATAACATCGAACCGGATGTCGGGATCGGCTGTGCGCACCACCTCGATCAGCGCGGCCACATTCTTGCGGGGCGTCAGGCTGCCTGCCCAAGCCACCCGGAGTGGCCCTTCGCGTACCTGACCCTCTGCCGGCGCGAGGACGGGCAAGGTCAGGCCCTGGTCGGATATGATGGGCCCGGTTCGACCGAAGCGGGCCTGAAAATACGCCGCATTCTCGACTGTCGCGAAGCTCAGCCTGTCGAATCCGCGCGCCGCCTTCGCAATATACCGGCTATGTCCCTGCAGACGGACCGACAGGTTCCGGAACAGCGCTTCGGCATGATAGGCGGACCATTTGTTGCGGATCATCCGCCGGTCGATGAACTGTGCGCCGCCAATCGGGCCCCAGTAGCTGTGGCAGCCGAGCTTCCAGGCAAAGCCGGGATTGCGGAAACCGATCGGCCCCAGCTGGTGCACCACATCGAACGGGGTGTGCGCATGGAGGGCCTGAGCCTCCTCGAATGCCCGCGCGTGCCAGCGCTTCAGGAGCGCCGGGAAAAAGAGCGCCCACGGCATGCGCAGCATGCGTTCCGCCATCCGCCGTTCCCCGTCGGTCGGCAAGATCCTGACCGGTGTGAAGGTCAGGGGATTGGATTTTGCATGGGCATCGAAATGATCGAAGCCGCCCATCAGCCCGTCGCTGTCGCCGAAGATTACCGTCACGTCGTGTCGGGCCGCGAAATGCTGAACAAGCTCCCAGGCTGATCGATATTCCGAGCCGAGCACGGGCGAAAGGGCGTAGGCGATAACCAGCACGCGCTTTCGGCTGGTGACGGGTTCCGCGCAGGCCTGATCAGACGCCACGGGTCGCAACGCCTTGTCCATTCAGGGCCTCCGGATGCCAGGCAGACGGGTCGAGCAGGTCCCAGTAGGAATCGGGCGGCCGGAACCAGAGCTTCGCCCCGCTGCGACGGGTCGCGATTGTGCAGGCCCAGAAACAGAAGGTTGAGTTGGACGGCATGATGGTTTGCGCCTTGCAGAGTGTGCAGAAGTCGTCGAGCGCCCCCGTGGAGGGGGCAAGCGAGAGCGCAGGGAAGTGCGCGTTCACATAGGCGGGATCGTTGGTGACGCCCATGCACGCAGCGCCGGTGGCAGAACCGAAACGATGCACCTCGGCCGCCGACAGCCGGTCTTCCTGGGCAAAATCCCCGCCCCGGATGTGCACAACGGCTGTATGCGTGGGGTGGCCGGAAAGTGGCAGCATGTTTGCCAAGGCATCGCTGACGGCCGCCACGCTTGCCGGGCTTAGGCAGCCGGCGCCTTGGAAATAGCCGATCTGAGCGGTCCGGTCGTCGGCGTCGAGCGACAGGTTGAAGCGGGCCTTTCCGCCCGGCAGCCGCGTGAGGACAAGCTCGGCCAGGATGGCAAGCCGGGCTGATGCTGACAGGTCGCGCCGCGTCATGCCCATGTCTCGGGCCAGAAGATCCATATCGGCCCAGTGCCGGTGCCGCGTCCAGCCAAGGAACCGGCCGGCAAACCAGTCGATTTCCGGCAAGGCCTCCACCGGAACGAGAATCGGATCATGGCCGGCCGCCTTGAGATCCCACGCCCGTGCGATCTGGAACAGCCGGTTCCCCACGCCGCCCATGAGGAGAACGACTTTCATGTCCACTGCTTTCCTGTCGGAGGGCAAGTCATGGAAATGGCTCGATCAATCCTGAAGCAACGTGAAATACCGTGCGCCGATGTCGTCCCAGCGATAGCGCCTGCCGGCAATCTCGGCCATTGCGGTGCCGATTTTTCCGGACAGGTCGGCATCCAGCGAAGCGACCGCTGCAGCGATGTCGCTTGCGGAGTGGAAATAGAGCGCCTGGCCCTCGGTGCTGTGCCGGTTGAAGCTGCAGCCGTGCGCCAGCACCGGGATCGCGAAGTGCATCATTTCCACCAGCGATGGGTTTGTTCCGCCTGCGGAATGGCCGTGAACATACAGGGTCGCCCGGTCGCGGATGGCTCTGAGCGCAGCCGGTTCATAGACCGGATCCATCAGCGTGATACCCGGCACTGCGGTGTAGCGGGCCTTGAGTTCGCGGCCATAGGCGCTGGCCGCCCAGTTGCCGACGAACACCAGCGGAAGGGAACCAACCGAACGCCATGCCTCCAGGATCATGTCGACGTTGTTTTCCGGCTCGATACGGCAAAGAGCGAGGGCATAGCGGTCGGGGAGACCCGCAGCGGCGGCGCTGTCGGCAGCATGTAGAAGGGCATGATCCCCGCCATAGGGAATGACAAGGCTGTCGCGCCCATAGTGATCGGCCACATAGTCTGCGATGGCCTGGTTGTCGGCGACGACGGTATGGGAAAAGCGAACCGCGAACCACTCCGACAGGCGGAGCACCCACTTTGCAAGACCCCGCCACTTGGCCCGTTGCCATTCGATGCCATCGATATTTGTGATGATCCGCGCCCGCGGCACCAGCCGCACAAGCGGCAGGATCATCGCGCCGGACACACCAAGAATCAGCAGGCGCCGGTCGCCGCGACGCACGGCATCCAGCAACGAGACGAAATCATAGAGGATGCTTTGCGGGCCGTTGGCGTCCAGCCCGATCCAGCGGAGTTCGGCGTTCCTGTGACGCGATGGCCGCAGTGTCGATCCGCGTTTCGAGCAATAGACGGCAAGATCTGAGGACGACGCATGTAATGCGTGCCAGTCGACCAGATTTTCCGCAAGAGTTTCGAACCCGCCGTAGCGCCCCGGCACGCCCACGGTTCCGATGATGGCTATGCGCGAGGGCGAATGGGGCGGAACGGTCTCAGAGTTCACCAAGCCTCTTCCGGAAGAAGTCTATCGTGGCCGACAGGCCTTCTTCGAGTTCGACTGCCGGCTCCCAGCCGAGGAGTTTCCGCGCCTTGCTGATGTCCGGTTGTCGCTGCTGCGGATCATCCTTCGGCAGATCCCTGAAGACCAGTTCCGAGTTCGATCCGGTCAGCGCGATAACCCGGGTCGCAAGTTCCTTGATGGTGAACTCGTTCGGATTGCCGATATTCACCGGGCCGGTGACATCGGCCGGGCTGTCCATCAACTTGATGAAGCCGGAAATCAGGTCGTCCACATAGCAGAATGACCGCGTCTGCTGGCCTTCACCATAGATTGTGATCGGTTCGCCCAGCAGGGCCTGGACAACGAAGTTGGAAACCACGCGCCCATCCGCATGGTGCATCCGCGGGCCGTAGGTGTTGAAGATCCGCGCCACCTTGATCTGGACGTCATGCTGTCGATGATAATCGAAGAACAGGGTTTCCGCGCAGCGCTTGCCCTCATCATAGCAAGAGCGGATGCCGATCGGGTTGACATTGCCCCAGTATTCCTCCGGCTGGGGATGGACGTGAGGGTCGCCATAGACTTCACTCGTCGACGCCTGGAAAACTTTGCATTTCAGCCGCTTGGCAAGGCCTAGGATATTGATGGCGCCATGAACGGATGTCTTGATCGTCTGAACTGGATCGTGCTGGTAATGCACGGGAGAAGCCGGGCAGGCGAGATTGTAGATCTCGTCCACTTCGACATAGAGGGGCATCGTCACATCATGGCGCATGAACTCGAAGCGGGGGTGCCCGTGCAGATGCTCGATGTTGCGCTTGGTCCCGGTGAACAGATTGTCCACACACAGGACTTCATGCCCGGCGTCGAGAAGCCGGTCCGTCAGGTGAGAACCCAGGAATCCAGCGCCACCGGTAATCAGGATGCGCTTTCGGCTGTCATACAGTCTGGCCATGGGCGGGCTCTCTAGTGGGCGCGGCAGATGCCGTCCAGACGCAAATACAGGCAGCCGATCGCTTGCACGATCCGCTGCCTGTTCGTCTGGGAGTTGTCCTCCGGGTGTCAGCCATGCGGCTGCCCGGTGCGGGCATTGAATCCAGCGGAACCCGGGCCATGCAGTCAGTTAGCCAGCCATGAATTTGCGGTAGCAGGGTGTCGTCAGGAAGTCCGGCAGATCGCGGGCCATCACCAGATCCGAGAGGATCGTGGCGGCTTCGCGGTATTTGCCGGCTTCGTAGAAATTGTCGCCGACGGCATCCTTCCAGACCTTCAGCTGGGTTTTGATTTCGTCGTTGATGAGGGCGCCCGTTACCTTCGTGCCGTCATCCAGGCTGACGCCGTGGTGGCGCCATTGCCAGAGCTGGGCGCGGCTGATTTCAGCGGTGGCCGCATCCTCCATCATGTTGTGCAGCGGCACCGCGCCCTGGCCACGCAGCCAGGCCGCGATGTAGCCGATCGCGACATTCACGTTCATCGCAAGGCCCGCAGCCGACTTCGGGCCTTCGCTGGGTGTGGTGAGGTCTTCGGCCGAGGCCGTACCTTCCGGCAGCTTCGACAGCTGGTTCGCGCCTGGCATCAGGCGGTCGAACACTTCCATCGCCACCGGAACGAGGCCGGGGTGCGCGACCCAGGTGCCGTCATGGCCAAGAGTTGCTTCCCGTTCCTTGTCTGCCTTCACGGCCGCGAAGGCCGCCTGATTCTTCGCTTCATCATCCTTGACCGGGATGAAGGCGGACATGCCGCCCATCGCATGGGCGCCGCGCCGGTGGCAGGTGCGCACCACATGGGCGGCATATTTCGCCATGAACGGAACCGTCATGTTCACGGCTGCGCGATCCGGCAGGATCTTCGTGGAATCGTGGCTCAGGCTCTTGATATAGCTGAAGATATAATCCCACCGGCCGCAGTTCAGCGCTACGATATGATCCCGCAGTTCATAGAGGATCTCGTCTGCCATGAAGGCGCCGGGCAGGGTTTCGATCAACACCGTGGACTTGATGGTACCCAGCGGCAGCCCAAGGATCGACTGGGCCGTGACGAAGATGTTGTTCCACAGCCGGGCTTCCAGATAATGCTCCATCTTCGGCAGATAGAAATAGGGGCCGGACCCCTTCGCCAGCAGCGCGCGGGCATTGTGGAAGAAATATAGCCCGAAATCGAAGATTGCGCCGGAAACTTCCTCTCCATCGACTTCCAGATGAGCTTCGGGCAGGTGCCATCCGCGCGGGCGGCAGATCAGCACGGCGGTCTTGTCATTCAGTCTGTAGGTCTTGCCCTTGTCTTCAAGGCTGATCGTGCCGGCGACCGCATCGCGCAGGTTGATCTGGCCGTCGACAATGTTGTGCCATGTCGGCGACGTGGCGTCTTCCAGGCAGGCCATGAAGCATCGTGCCCCGGAGTTCAGGGCGTTGATCACCATCTTGCGGTCGCAGGGGCCGGTGATCTCCACCCGCCGGTCCTGCAGGTCGGCGGGCGTTCCGGCGATCTTCCAGTTCCCGTCGCGGACGGAGGAGGTTTCCGGCGCGAAATCCAGCGGATTGCCTTCGGCCCACCAGCGCCGCCTGTCTGCCCTGGCGCGCAGCAGCGACTGGCGGGTGGGTTCATACATCCGGTGCAGTTGTGCGATGAAGACCAGCGCCGGTTCCGTCAGGATGCTGTCAAAGCCGGGCTTCATCTCGCCCTTGATCTCGATGCCGGTCATCATGCTCGCTGCTCTCCTGTGGTTGTCGGGGTGAAGCCATAGGGCGATAGCCCCCGGCCATGCTGATCGATGTGAAGGTTTGCGCCGGCCGGCGGCGCGGACCGCTGGCGGCAATCGGCGCGGGTGCAGGCCGGGCAGTCGGGACCGATGGGAACGACCGCCTTGCTCTCGAAGTCGACCCCGCCTGCATAGACGAGCCCGCGCGCATGATCGAGCGCGCAGGCAAGCGCGATCGCGAAGCGGGGCCGTTCGGCGCCCCATGGCGTGATCTGCGGTCGAACCGTGCGGGCGATGGTGAACATCCGTTCCCCGCCTTCCACTTCGGCCACCTGGGTGAGGATTCGTCCGGGCTGTTCGAACGCCTCATGCAGGATCCACAGCGGGCATTGCCCGCCGCCGGTCGCAAAGGGAAGACGGCCCGCGGCAAGCCGCTTGGAAATCTGGCCGGCGCGATCCGTCCGCAGCAGCATGAAGGGGATGCCCCGCGCGCCTGGGCGTTGCAGCGTGGTCAGCCGGTGGGCGACCTGTTCGAATCCGGCAGAGAAGCGAGCCTGCAGCAGCTCCATGTCGTAGCCGAGAGATTCGGCGGCGGCATGGAACCGGCCATAGGGCATCATCAGTGCCGCCGCCCAGTAACTGGCGAGATTGGCGCCCATCAGTTGAGCGGCGACAGCGCCGCCCGGTGAGAGCAGGGATGCAGCCGCATTCACCTCTTCCTCGATCAGCGGCCGGGCTTCCAGCTGGGCCAGTTGCACGCAGAGGTGGAACAGGCGGGAAGCACCATCCAGCACTTCGGACAGAAGCACCTGCCGGTTGTGGTGATCGTGGCGGCGCAGGCGATCGGGCATCACGTCCCACGGAAGAATCCGGACATTGAGGCCGTGGCGGGCCCGAAGCCTTTCGCGGACGGCGCCATCAAGTGACTGGCCTGAATGGCGAAGTTCATCAGCCAGCGCTTCGGCATGGGCGTCTAGATCCGCGAAATGATTGCCCCGGTCGAGCAGCCTGGCGCGAACCAGTTCGAGCGGGGAGGGCGGCCGGGCACCGCCGGCGCCCGGCATATCCCGGCGTTCGGGCCCGGCCTCCGCCATTCTGAGAAGGGCATTCGCGATCTCGGGAAACTGCTCTGTGAATTCACGGATGTCGGGCCGCCCGGCCGACACGCCCTGACGGACGAGGACTGCTGCGACATCATCCGCCCTGCGATCCGTATCGGCGGCCGTGAACTGGCGGACATCGATGTCGTAAGTGTCGGCCAGCCTGACGAGAACGGCGGCCGTAAGCGGGCGCTGATTATGTTCCAGCAGGTTCAGATAGGAAACCGAGAGCCCCAGGTCTGCCGCCATCCGGCTTTGCGTCAGGCCCATTCCCATCCGCAGGCGACGCACCCGCGGCCCGGCAAACAGTTTGCGGTCGGGAAGATCGGAAATTGTCAAAGTATTCACTAATTCACCGATCTTTCGGTCAATTTTTGACATATCGCCGGGCGATCATGCGCCGACCGACCTCCTCACTGACCCAGCAGGCCGATCTGGTCAAGCAGGGTGCGCGGCTTGTGGTCGAATTTTGTGAAACTTCGGTGAAATACTAAGGCTTGCATAGGATTGAAGCTTAGAAGGGCCCGAAGCGTGGCCGAGCTGTCTTCCGACCAGTGGCGAGCGGGCTGCCGTGCAGCTTTTGATGGCAAGGTTTTTCCTTTCAGGGCAATGGGTAAAGGCTCGTCTTGCTCATGCCGGCTTCCATCTCTAGAGACGGATCATGTTTCATTTCGAACCTGATCCGGTTCCGTCCCTTTTGCGGCGCCCCTGGCTGGTGGGGTGCGGGGCAATGGGGGGGGCGTTGCTGTCGCGCTGGATCGAATCCGGCCTGCCGGCCGCCTCTGTGACGGTTGTCGATCCGGATCCCCGCGGATTGCCGGCAGGGTTTGCTGGGCCCGTGGCCGACGATCCGGGCCAGGCGATGGCGATGTCGGGCGCCCCGACGATTGTGGTGCTGGGGATCAAGCCGCAGATGCTGGCGCAGGCGGGGCCTGCCATCGCCACGGCTGCCGGGGATGCACCCATTCTGTCGATGCTGGCTGGCGTCAGGATCGCGACGCTGAAGTCGGCATTTCCGGCTGCTGCAGTGGTGCGGATGATGCCGAACACGCCGGCACGGATCGGGCGGGGCATGACGGCCCTGTATGCGGATGGGGCCGGGGCCGGGGTGCGCGCGGCCGTGGAATGGATGGCGGAGGCTGCCGGCCGCTGGCTGTGGCTTGAGGACGAGGATCAGTTCGACGCTGTCACGGGCCTGTCCGGATCCGGCCCTGCCTATCTGTTCCGCTTCATCGAGGCGCTGGCGGACGCGGGGGAGGCCGTAGGCCTGCCGGAGGGGATCGCCAAGTCGCTTGCCCTGCAGACCGTGGCCGGCGCTGCGGAGCTGGCGGCCCGATCCGACCTTTCGCCCGCGAAGCTGCGGGATCAGGTGACAAGCCCGAACGGGACGACGGCTGCGGGTCTGCAGCGTCTGGACGGTGACGGGCTTCTCAGCAGCCTGATGCGCTCGACCGTGCGGGCTGCCACGGAGCGATCACGGCAGCTGGCGGCTGCGGCCGATGGGGAGCAGGCGCAGGCCCCGGTTGCGCCGAAGCCGCAGCAGGGTCTGCTGCTGTGACGACCGAAAGGGAAAGTCTGCTGAACGCTTGGCTGGCCGAGATCGGCGAAGCCGGCTGGCGACGGGCTGCGGCGGAAGCTGTCGCGGCTCGCGCCGGTACGGAGCCCGACGAGCTTGTGCGGCGGCTGGGCGACCGGATCGAGGCCACCGCCGCCTTTCTGGATCGTGTCGCGGCCGATGCTGTCGCTGGGGCTCAGGCGGCGCAGGGCTCGGTTCGGGACAGGTTGTTCGATGGCCTGATGCAGGGGTTCGATGCCTTGCAGGCCCGACGCGCAGCGGCGCTTGCGATCTGGAAAAGCCGGGATCCGGTTGTGGCCTTGCTGCTTGCCGGGCAAGGCGCCTTTCATGTCCGCCGTCTGGCACAGGCTGCGGGAGTCGATATCCGCGGTGTGCGGGGGCGGTTGCGCCTGGCGGTTCTTTCAGGGCTTTGCGTTCAGGCGTTCCGATCCTGGGCGAAGGATGAAAGCGCCGACATGTCGGCAACGATGGCCGCGCTGGATCGGCTGCTTGGCCGGGCAGAGGATGCGGAGTTGAACGGGCCGAGCCCGGACCTTGTCGGCCTTCCGGGCCTGACGTCGCTGCTCAGCCGGCTGCCGCTGCCCCGCCCGCGCGGGAGCGGCGATCCAGTTCCTCAACCATCGCCCGTTCCTCAGGCGGAATAAGGCCGGACAGCACAGCCCAGAATCCGCCGACCGCCTGCTGTCCTGCCTGTGCGTAGGCGGCTGCCATCCGTTCCTTCAGCGCTTCGAAAAGCAGGCCTTCCAGCGCGGCGCCTTCCGGCGTGAGCGTCAGCAGACGCTGACGCCTGTCGTGCGTGCCAACCGCCTGAGCAACGAAGCCGGCGGACACGAGATCTGCCAGCACCCGCGACAGCGACTGTTTTGTGATCGCAAGAAGGCGCAAAAGGTCTGAGACGGCGAGGCCAGGCTGACGGGAAATGAAATAGAGGGCCCGATGGTGGGCGCGCCCCAGTCCCCTGTTTTCCAGTATGGCATCGGCGCCCCGGATCATGTTGGCGTATCCGAAGTAAAGCAGTTCGATTCCACGTCGGATTTCCGGTTCACGCAGGAAAAGCGGGGAGGCGCGAGAAGCGCCAAGGGAGGAGGTGGATGCGTCAGCCATGCTGCCTGATTTTGGCGTGTTGTCGGTCCCCCGGCAAGCGTCCTGACCGGAGGGGTGGGCTGCATGCTGCGGGAATTTGCGGGGTCATGGCGTGACCATTGCCTCAGGGCTCCGTCTCGACGCCATTTCCGAACTTGTGGGCGAATTTATGTTGCACTGCACGCAAAGGTCCATTAATCATAGAACTTCCTCATATTCTTCGAGGAAAATTTAAACTTGTCTTCTGGTTAAGCGTGCTTGTTGTCCTGGTTCGTGAAATGGCTGCGCCACAAATTCATGGGCATGGAACGGTGCATGAGGTCCGGCAGTTTGGTCATGGGTGTACTGGGGTGGTGATCGAAGGTGAAGGAGACGGCGGGCGGGTTCGCGCGCTCTCCGTCTGGGCGGTGCTTGGCATATTCGGGGCGGCTCTGCTGTTCTTCCTGCTGGCGCCAATGTTCCTGGGGCTCGGCCTGGCTGCGGATCAGCCTGGGCCCGTACAGGATTCGGTCGCTCGCTCGGCAGACAAGGTGGCGGCCCGTGAAGTCCGGAATCTGCTTTCCGTGCGGGACGCGTCCGACATTTCTCTGTAGGGAGATGGGCTGGATTTCCCACTGATGCGTTGCCTGTCATGGTTGACCGTCAGGGGCGAGATTCCTAAACGACGCCAAACCGCAGGAGTTTTCGCTGGTGCGACCCATGTACTGTTTCAAACGTCCGGTCGCGCTCCTGCTTTCTGTTTCAGTTGCCCTGCCCTGGGGCGGCGCTCTGGCGCAATCCCTCGATCCGCGTCTTCTTCAGAGCCTGCAATCCCAGCTCGGCGCCGATGGGGTCGCGCAACAGGCGGTCCAGTCGTCATCGTCTCTTCCGCAGGCGGTTGGCGCCGAGGTTTCAGTCCCGGGTGCGCGGGTGGACACGCTGGAGGAGCAGGAAGTCCGGCGCGCCGAGGCGCGGCAACATCTGCGCGAAATCTACAGGCCTTCCCAGATCGAGCAGGACTACCGGCTGCGGCTGCAGGACAAGAATCTGCGTCAGTTCGGCTATGATTTCTTCCAGTCAGCCCCGCCGCCGACAGGCACACGCGCGGGGGCCATCGGCGACGACTATGTGTTGGGCATCGGCGATCAGGTGCAGGTCAGCTTCCGCGGCGCCACGAATCGTACGCAGACGGTGCGCGTTGACCGTGACGGAAAGCTTGTTGTCGGCGATTTGCGGCCGATACCGGCGGCGGGGCGCTCGCTTGGCAGCGTGCGGAACGACCTGGCTGCGGAAACGCGCCGGACGCTTCTGGCGACCGACGTTTACGTCTCGGTCGGCGAAGTTCGCGCCATCAGCGTGTTCGTGGGTGGCGAAGTGGAGCGGCCGGGTCAGTATAGCCTGACATCCCTTTCGGATGTGGGAACGGCTCTGGCACAGGCCGGGGGCATCCGTCGGTCTGGCTCCCTGCGGCATGTGCGTGTCGTTCGCCCGGGCGGCGGCACGGTGACGGTCGATCTTTACGGTCTTCTGGGAATCGGTTCGCCGCCAACCATCCGCCTGCAGGATGGCGACAAGGTGATCGTGCCGGTGATCGGTCCGACGATTGCTGTGACCGGCGCGGTTGCGCGGCCGGGCATCTACGAACTGCGGGGATCTCCCACGGTCAGTGCGGTAGTCGGCTTCGCGGGCGGCGCGATCCGCCAGCGCGGTGCGCAGGTGGTGATCAGCCGGATCGGCCCTGAGGGAACCGAAACCTTCGTTCGGGCACCTGGCCTTGGCGCGACCGTCTATGCCGGCGATGCCGTGCAGCTGTTCGGCGGCTCTGCCGGCGGCGCGACGGGACGCGTGGAACTGGCGGGCAATGTCGACAATGCCGGGCCTCGGCCACTGGTTGCAGCAGGGACGATCGCCGAACTGGTTGGATCACCCAGCGATCTGCGCAGCGACACCTATCAGCTGGGGGCGGTGCTGATCCGGCGGGATCCCTCAAGCGGCGCCCGTTACTTCCAGATGGTCAATCTTGCGAGGGAATTGCGGGAACCTTCCTCCACGTCGCTGCAGAGCGAGGACCGGCTGTTCCTCTTCTCGCGTCGGGACATCGAGTTCATGAACAGCGTTGCGGTGCGGCAGGTCGTTCTGGGCCAGCCGAACCCGATTCCGCAATGCCGTTCGCTGGAACGCCTCGAGACTCTGGTGAAGGATACGGAGGCCTCGCGCTTCAACGCCGTTACCAGGGCCGGGCTGGTGGTGGTGTCGAATGAAGGCGCGAAGCTGGGAACTGTCGGCGCGGCACTGGGCCAGACCAGCCGTCGGACGATCGACCAGGCGGTCTCAGGAACACAGAGCCGAAAGGCCGACGAAGAGGCCGTCCCCGAGTGCCCGAAGGTGTTCGAAGACGAACCCGAGCTTCTGCCTGTTCTGCTGGAGCACAGCGTCAGCATCGGCGGCGCAGTCAGGCGGCCGGGCGCTTATCCCGTCGGCAATGCGGCATCGGCCCGTGACCTTTCGATGGTCGCGGACGGGCTGATCGTCGGCGCCACTGATCTGGTGCTTGATATCAACCGGGGCACGGGCGGCTCGACCGAGCGTGTGCAGGTGGAAACGGGCGGCCCCATGATGGCTGTGACCACCCTGATGCCCGGGGACGATATCCGCTTCAACGCACGCCAGGGCGCCTTCGAGGGATCGGGTATCCTGCTGTCGGGTGAAGTCGCGCGACCAGGGCTCTATTCCATTCGCAAGGGCGAGAAATTATCCGAGCTGCTTCGGCGGGCGGGCGGCCTGACCAGTTATGGTTATGCCTATGGCGCCGTCTTTACCCGCCGGAGTGTGAAGGAGGCGCAGGAGGAAGGGTTCAGGCGGACCGCGCGCGAACTGAACAACAGCCTGTTGGCGATTGCGGCGCGTTCGAGCCAGTCGAGTGGCGATGGGCTGGCAGGTGCCGCCGCGCTGATCCAGACACTGAGCACGGCCGAAGCACCAGGCCGGATGGTTGTGGAAGCGGACCCGCGCGTTCTGGAACTGCGACCGGACCTGGATACGATCCTTGAACCCGGGGACAGCATTTTCATTCCGAAGCGGCCGAATTATGTTCTGGCCCTTGGGGACGTGAACAATCCGGGCGCCCTGCAATTCGTGGAGGGCAAGCCCGCACAATCCTATCTGCGGGAGGCCGGGGGCATGCAGCGGACGGCAGATGACGACAGGGCGTTCATGGTGCTGCCAAATGGCATGGCCCAGCCGATCCGTGCGAGCGGCCGCGGGGGCGGTACGCCGCCGCCTGGAACCACGATCATCGTGCCGAAGAATATCGATCCGCTTTACCGCCTGTCGGTCTTCCGGGACGTGACAGCCATCATCGCACAGCTTGCGACATCGGTTGCAACGGTGGCGGTGCTGGCGAACAACTGATGTTGCTGGCTGTCCCCTTTGCGATGCTGGGGGCGTTTGTTGCGCTCGTCGTGTCCCATTGGGCCATGCCGATCGGAACGGCTCTGGGATTGCTGGATTTTCCGGATCCTGAAGGCGGACGGAAGTTGCATGCGCGTGTGACACCGCTTGTGGGCGGGCTGGCCCTGGTTTGCGCGGCCGGTCTTGCGGTTGGTGCGTTGCTGTTCGTCACGGATCAGGCGCAGGCATCGGTTCTGTTCTGGTTCGTGCTGACAGTGACCGGCCTTTTCCTTGTCGGCGCCATGGATGACAGGTTCGGTCTTTCCGCGCGGATCCGCCTGATGATCGCCGCCGCCTTCCTGCTGGCCGCGGTTGCGCAGGTGCCGGATTTTGCGATCAGTTTCCTGTTGTTCTCGGGCCAGTCCAGTCTGATCCTGATGCCGGGGCTGGTCGGCATTGGTTTCACCCTGCTGTGCTTTGTCGGGCTGCTGAATGCCGTGAACATGGCCGACGGGAAGAACGGCCTCGTGATCGGCCAGGCCCTGATCTGGTCTGCGATCCTGATGCTGAGGCTGCCGTCGCACATGGTGCCGCTGATGGCCGCGATTGCCGGCGCGCTGGTGGTTCTGTTCCATTTCAACATGAAGGGGCGCCTGTTCCTTGGCGACAATGGCAGCTACGGACTGTCCGCGATGTTCGGCCTGCTGGGCATCTATGCCTGGAATCATGGGTTCGCGGATGTCCGGGCGGACGATATCGCGCTGATTTTCGCCGTGCCGGTGTTCGATACGCTACGCCTGATCATCCTCCGCCTGTGGCAGGGCAAGAGCCCGTTCACGCCGGGCCGTGATCATCTGCATCATTATCTCTATGCCCGCTGGGGCTGGCCGCGGCCGCTGCCATGGGTGCTTGCGCTGGTTGCCGTTCCGAACCTCTTGGCGGTGGCATTTCCGGGCACCGCACTGTTCTGGCTGATGTTCACGCTGGCAGCCTATTTCGCCCTGCTGTGGTTCGCCATATCCACCTCTCGTATCCGGGCGGTATAAGGACGCAAATCGGGGCTTGAAGCACCCCGATGTTCCGGCTATCAGCGCGCCTCCGGACGGATCGGCCCCTCGGGCCTCCCTCCTGTAACAGCCGGCATTGGGGTGTAGCCAAGCGGTAAGGCAGCGGTTTTTGGTACCGCCATTCCCAGGTTCGAATCCTGGCACCCCAGCCACCGCCGGATTTCCTGTTCAAAATACCCACCAGTGAAGCATCGGCTAACCCGGCGCCATGCCGGCCGGAATCAACCTTGGATGTGCGAAAATTCCGGCCCGCGTTGACCAGCCGCCCGCCTGCCCGCAAAGTCAGGCCGCATGACCACAACTCCGACCTTTGCCGACATCCGTATCGCCGAAACACGGATCGCCGGCCATGTGCATCGCACACCTATCCTGACCAGCCGAGAGATTGACGCCGCAGCCGGATGCCGGATCCTTTTCAAGTGCGAGAATTTCCAGCGGACAGGCGCCTTCAAGGCGCGGGGGGCTTTCAATGCGGTGCTGGCGCTCTCGTCGGAAGAAGCCGCCCGTGGCGTTGTCACGCACAGCAGTGGCAACCATGCAGCCGCGCTGGCGCTGGCCGCAAGGGAACGGGGCATTCCGGCGCATGTCGTGATGCCGAACACCGCGCCCCATCCGAAGAAGGCGGCTGTCGCGAGCTATGGCGGCAGGATCGTGGAATGTGAGCCGACGCTTGCAGCGAGGCTTGCCGCGGCGGATGCCATCGTGGCCCAGACGGGCGCGGCGCTGATTCCCCCGTTCGACAGCCGAATGGTCGCGGCGGGGCAGGGCACCGTTGCCCTGGAACTGATCGCAGACGCGAATGAGCCGCTTGGTGCCATCCTCTGCCCTGTCGGCGGGGGCGGGCTGCTGGCGGGCACGCTGGTGGCGGCAGCCGAACTGTTGCCGGACGTGCCGGTGATCGGCACGGAACCTCTCGCCGCCGATGATGCCGCGCGCGGCTTCAGGCTGGGCGCCCTGCAGCCGCAGGTGCTGCCGGTGGCGACCGTAGCCGACGGCCTGACCACGGCGATGAGCGAGATGACCTTTGGCGTGATGCGCGCGATGGCAAGGGATGTGGTGACCGTATCCGAGACGGCGATCGTGGCGGCGATGCGCCTGATCTGGTCACGGATGAAGATCATTGTCGAACCCAGCAGTGCGGTGCCGCTCGCTGCCCTTCTGGAAGGCGCGTGGAAACCGGCGGGCGGAGCGGTGGGGATGATCCTGACGGGTGGCAATGTCGATCTGGAGCGGCTGCCCTGGACCCGCTGACGGACTTCGTTGCGAAGCTTCGGCCAGGGCGCACACCGGCACTGATCGTGCGCCGAGCCGCCATGGAAGCCAATCTGGCCGCCATGCAGGCGGCGTGCGATGTCGCCGGGGTTGCCTTGAGACCGCATGGCAAGATGGCGAAGTGCAGTCGGCTTGCACGGCGTCAGCTTGAGCTGGGGGCGATCGGGATCTGCTGCCAGACTGTCGGGGAAGCGGAGGCATTTGCGGCCGCCGGAATCGGCGACCTGCTGCTGTCTGCGCCCGTTCCGCCCTGGGGCTGGCCGCTTCTGGAGGCGCTGGCTTCGCGCGGGGTCCGGGTTGCGGCCGTTGTCGACAGCCGTTCCCAGATCGACATGGCGCCCCGGACGATCGACCTGCTGGTCGATGTGGATGGAGGACAACACCGGAGCGGGACCAGCTTCGAGGCTGCCCCGGCGCTTGTGCGCGAAATTCTGGCGACAGGCAGACGATGGGCAGGCGTGCAATGCTATCTGGGCCATCTGCAGGCGGATCCGGATCGGTCGGCGGCGCACCGGCAGGCGATGGGCCGTCTTGGTGCGCTGGTGTCCATGTTGCGGTCGCAAGGTCTTCCGCCCGCAATCATCAGCGGCGGCGGAACGGGCACCGCCGGCCTGGATCTGGCGTCAGGCATCTTCACGGAACTGCAGGCCGGTTCCTATGCACTGATGGACGTGGCTTATGCCGCAGCCGGTGCACCGTATGAAACGGCGCTGCTGCTGGCGGCCACCGTGGTTTCCGTGCAGCACAAGAGCCATATCACCCTGGATGCCGGGCTGAAGGCGCTTTCGGCAGACGGACCGCCTGCGCGGCTGGTGGCCGGCGCACCGGCAGGTGCCCGGTTCCGTTTCCAGGGCGACGAGCATGGCGCACTTGTCCATCCATCGGCGGAAGGGCGGCTGAAATCCGAAGGGTTTGCGGCGGTGGCTGCGCTGGATGCCGATCCCGGCTTCCCTTGGCCGGACTGGCCGGCGGAAGGCAGCCTTGTCTGGCTTCGGCCGGGCCATGTCGATCCGACCGTGAATCTCCACGACGTGCTGTGGATCGCGGATGAGGATGGGCGGATGGAACCCTGGCCCATCGATGCGCGGAGAGTGACACCATGGCCCGGCTGACCCGGCAGGAAGCGGCCTGGTCGATGACCGAAGCCGCCAACGAGCCCTATCTGAACCTTGTCCAGCGCTATGTGTTCGCCCCCTATTTTGCCGGCACGATCGCCGCGACACAGGCGCAGGGCGCGAGCATGTGGGGCTATGCGCTGGGGGCGGCCGGGCTTGCGATCGCGATCCTGGCGCCCATTCTTGGATCCATTGCGGATTCCGGCGCCCGGCTGAAGCCCTGGCTGGGCGGGGCCGGGCTGGTCACTTTCCTGTCGGCGCTCTCGCTCTGGTTTGCCGCGCCGGGCTCACCGCTTCTGGCGGTCGCCATTCCCATCTTCGTCGCGGGCGTCTCTGTCGAGTTGATGAACCAGTTCGGCAATGCCTTCCTGCCTGTGGCAGCCCGACCGGAACGCATGGGGCTTCTTTCGGGGCTGGCGTTCGGCTTCAGCCAGCTTGCCGGGATTGCTGTGCTGCTGATCGTGCTTGCGCTGTCTTCGGCGCCGCCGGCCTTTCTGGCCGATGTCGAGAATGGAGTGGATCGCATGGCAGGGCCGATCGCGGCAGGGGCCGTGCTACTGTTCCTGGGGCCATTCCTGCTGGTCGGGACGGATCGGCAGGGCGATGAGCGGCCATCCATCCGGAAGGGGCTGCACGACCTGAAGGCGACATTGCGCGAAGCCTGGGCCGATCGGAACATGCGGCTTTTCCTGATCGTGCGAATGGTTTCCGCCGATGGCATGGCGGTCATCTTCGCCTTCGGGGCCGTTCTGGGGGCGGCAGCCTTCGGCTGGAAAGCCGACACGCTTGCCCGGTTCGGGCTGGTCATCACCAGCTTCGGGGTCATCGGCGGATTTTCGGGGGGCTTCATCGATGGGTGGATCGGGCCCCGGCGGCTGTCGCTGCTGGGGCTGGCCTTGATGTTCACAGGTACGGTTTCCGTGATCCTGACGGACGCCGGGCGGCTGCTGGGCGTTCCGACCGGCGTGGCGCTGGGGGTGCCGCTTGTGTCGCCGCAGGAATGGGGCTTCATGGCGTCGGGCGCGCTGATTGCGCTGGGGGCGGCCTTCACGCTGGCGGGGATGCGCACGATGATGGCGATGCTGGCCCCACGCGAAAGGATCGCGGCCTATTTCGGGCTTTATTCCTTCGTGGGCAAGGCGACCGCCTTCGTCGGTCCGACCCTGGTTGGTCTGATCGCCAGCATCACGGGCTCCGTCAGGCCCGGCATTGCGGTCGCGATCGTCTTTCTGCTGGTCAGTATTCTGCTTCTGGCGCGCGTCCGCTCCCCAATTCGCCAAGTGGCCTGAGCGGCTGCTGTGCGCAATGTGGCGCGGAGGGAGAACCGACCATGGACTTTTCGCTGCCAGAGGATCTGAAGGCCTATCTTGCCGAGCTGGATGCCTTCATCGATGCCGAGATCAAGCCGCTGGAGAATGCGGACGACAATATCCGCTTCTTCGATCACCGCCGCGAATGGGCGCGTACCGATTTCGAAAATGGCGGCCTGCCGCGCCACGAATGGGAATCGCTGCTGCGCGAAGCCGCGATCCGGGCCGACAAGGCCGGCCACTGGCGCTTTTCCGCGCCGAAAAAATATGGTGGCAAGGATGGTTCCAACCTGTGGATGGCGGTGATCCGCGACCATTTCGCCCGCAAGGGCCTGGGCCTGCACAATGATCTTCAGAATGAACATTCGATCGTGGGCAATTTCCCCTTTGTCGCCATGTTCGAAACCTTCGGAACCAAGGCCCAGCAGGAAGAGTTCATCCTTGGCGGCTTCGCCCGAACCCGCATCACCGCCTTCGGCCTGACGGAGCCGAACCATGGTTCGGACGCGACCCACATGGAAACGCGCGCCGTTCGGGAAACGCGCGATGGTGTGCCGGGCTGGCTGATCAACGGCGAGAAGATGTGGACGACGGGCATGCATGTGGCGACGCATGTGGCCACTTTCTGCCGTACATCGGGGGAAGATGGCGCGGCGCGTGGCATCAGTTGCCTTCTGGTGCCCAGCGACACACCCGGCGTGAAGGTTGAGGAGTATCTGTGGACCTTCAACATGCCGACGGATCACCCGCGTGTCAGCTTCACCAACGTCTGGGTGCCTGAAACAGCACTTCTGGGGCCGCCGGAAGGCGGACTGGCGCTGGCGCAGAGCTTTGTGCACCAGAACCGCATCCGTCAGGCGGCGTCCTCCCTGGGGGCCGCGACCTTCTGCGTCGAGGAAAGCGTGCGCTACGCCCGGGAGCGCAAACCGTTCGGCGAGGCGCTTTCGAAGAATCAGGCGATCCAGTTCCCTCTGGTCGAGCTGGCGACCCAGTGCGAGATGTTGCGTCTGCTGATCTACAAGACGGCGTGGGAAATGGACCGGTTGCCGCACGAGGCGATCGAGCAGCAGCTGTCGGACAAGATTTCCATGTGCAACTACTGGGCGAACCGGCTGGTGTGCGAGGCGGCAGACAGGGCGATGCAGGTGCATGGCGGCATCGGCTATTCGCGCCACAAGCCGTTCGAACATATCTTCCGGCACCACCGCCGCTATCGCATCACGGAAGGGTCCGAAGAAATCCAGATGCGCAAGGTGGCTGCTTATCTGTTCGGCTATCTGGGGCCGCGCAAGGCGCTGTTCCAGGACGGAAAATAGCTGGAAGGGCAGGGGCGTTCCGCCCCTGCCTCAGCCCTTGGGGCCGGGCGGTTCGGGCGTCCGGAAGAGATCGCCGACATCCTTCACGAAGCGCCTGACGGCAAAGAAGATGCCGACGGTAACCGCCAGCAGCAGCAGCACGAGCCCAAGGGCGATCCATGGATTTGCCAGTGCCACGAGCAGAGCCGTTGTCGTCGCCACATCTTCCGCCGAGGACATGATCACATTCGAAACGGGTTCGGGGCTGGCGTTGACGGCCGCGCGCGTGCTGGCCTTGGCCCCGTGCGAGAGCAGCGCCGAGCCCCCGCCAAGCAGCAGAACCACGATCTGCCAGACAGGCTGCGCCGGGTCGATGATGGCCAGCGCCAGAAGCGCGCCGCCCAGCGGCCTGATGATCGTGTGCACGCCATCCCATGCGCTGTCGACCCAGGCGATCTTGTCAGCGAGGAACTCCGCGACGGCGCCGATGAGGGCGACACCCAGCACCCATGGATTGCCCAGCACCTTCAGGGTGGCCAGATGCTCGGGCAGGGGGATGAGATCGAAGAACATGGCGATGCCGGCCACGAGAACGGCTGCATAGAGGCGCCAGCCCGCCAGCAGGCTGAAACTGGCGGCCATGGCGATCAGTTCGGCTGGTCCCATCCTTCAATACCCCCTCGATGCCGGAATTTGCCTGCCTGAAGCGTGGATTGGCAAGTGGGGTGATTGAGGCGGGACCGCCAAGCGCCTATCTGGTCCGCGTGAATGCTCCATCCGCCCCCGCGCCGCCACCCAGCCCCGACCGCCGATCGTTCGAGGCACCGCCCTCTCGAAAGCTGACCAACCTTGGCCTGCTGTGGGGCTATGCGCGCAATTATCCCCCGCAGATCGCCGCCGCGCTGGTCGCGCTGATCGTTGCGGCAAGCGCCACGCTGGCCATCCCGCAAGGCCTGAAACTGGTGGTGGACAAGGGTTTCGGGGCCGGGGCCGGCGCAGATATCGCGCCCTACTTCATGGGCATGCTGGCGATCGTGCTGGTGATGGGCCTGGCCACGGCGACGCGCTTCTATTTCGTCAGCTGGATGGGTGAACGCGTGGTTGCCGACCTGCGCCGCGATGTGCAGGCGCATCTGGTGCGGCTGGATCCGGCCTTCTTCGAACTGAACCGGCCATCGGAAATCGCTTCCAGACTGACGGCGGATACCAGCATCATCGATCAGGTGGTCGCGACATCTGTTTCCGTGGCGCTGCGCAACCTGTTCATGGGCCTTGGCGGAATCCTCTACCTGTTCTGGTTGAGCCCAAAGCTGACCGCGCTGATGCTGGTGGTCATCCCGGTCGTTATCCTGCCGATCGTGTTCATGGGCCGCAAGGTGCGGGCGCTTTCGCAGAAGAGCCAGGATCGGGTGGCCGACGTGGGCACAATCGTGTCCGAGGTGTTGCGTGCCATCAAGGTCGTGCAGGCCTTCGGCGCGGAAGATCGGGAAACCCGGCGCTTTGCCGCAGCAGCCGAAGCCGCTTTCGCCACGGCGAAGCGGCGCATCTCTTTGCGGTCCGTGATGACGGCGATCGTGATCACGCTGGTGTTCGGTGCGATCACGCTGGTGCTTTGGGAAGGTGCGCGCGACGTGATCGCGGGCCGGATGAGCGGCGGAACGATCACGGCCTTCGTGCTGGCGGCGGCGCTTGTGGCGGGTGCGTTCGGGGCGCTGACCGAGGTATATGGTGATTTCCTTCGGGCAGCGGGTGCATCCGCGCGTCTGCGGGAGTTGCTGGCGGAGCGGCCGGCGATCACAAGGCCCGCCAACCCGGTCGCCCTGCCGCAGCCATCGCAGGGCCGCCTTCAGTTCGATCGGGTTTCGTTCCGCTATCCCAGCCGGCCGGACATGGCCGCGCTGAACGGATTCAGCCTGGATATCCGCCCGGGGGAACGGGTTGCCGTCGTCGGCCCGTCGGGTGCCGGCAAGACGACCCTGTTCCAGCTGGTCCAGCGCTTCTATGATCCCGCCGAGGGTCGCGTGCTGATGGACGGCGTCGATCTTCGTCTGGCCGATCCGGCAGAAATCCGCGCCCGGATCGCGATCGTTCCGCAGGAAGCCGTTGTGTTCATGGGATCCGCACGGGAGAACATCCTTTACGGCCGACCGGACGCCAGCGAAGCGGATATCTGGGCCGCCGCCGAAGCCGCCAATGCCGCCGGCTTCCTTCGAGCCCTGCCCAGAGGGCTGGAAACCGAACTGGGGGAGGGTGGGGCGCAACTGTCCGGTGGGCAGCGCCAGCGGATCGCAATTGCCCGCGCCCTGCTGAAAGACGCCCCCATCCTGCTGCTTGATGAAGCAACCAGCGCGCTCGATGCGGAAAGCGAGGCCGCCGTGCAGGAAGCGCTGGAGCATCTGATGCAGGGCCGCACCAGCCTGGTGATCGCGCACCGCCTTGCGACGGTTCGGGATGCGGACAGGATCGTGGTGATGGACAAGGGCGAGATCGTGGAGATCGGACGCCATGAGGAACTTGTCGCGGCAGAGGGCCTCTATGCCCGGCTGGCGAGCCTGCAGTTTGCCGGGCTGGATCCCAGCCGGGATTGAACGCAACAGAGGCTGCAACAGGAACAAGGCTCGGGAGGAACCTCGGGCTTCGTTATCTGCGATATGGTTATTCGGGCGTCTGACGATGCGTCCCTTTGAAGGACGGCAGCCGTCGCCCGATTGCGCGTGGCAGGCCGGCCTGGCGGAACTATTCGCCTGAATGAACAGCCGCCCGAATTGAGGCCGGGGCAGGCCCCCTCGTGGGCGGGGCCTGCCGTGCAGAATAGGCAGGCCCCAAAAAAGAAAAGGCGGGGCCGAAACCCCGCCTTTCCATTTGGTTTGTGCGGAACACTGTGGCGCCGGGCGATACCCTTTGCCGTGGTGTCCGGAAGGCGTTCGCTTACGCGTAAGCCTCGTTGCCGACGAAACCCATCTTCTGGATTCCAGCCTGCTGCGCCATCGCCATAACCTTGTTGACGATCTCGTACCGGGCCAGCTGGTCCGGCTTGAGCCGCAGCTCGGGTTGCGATTCCGCCGGTTGAATCTGCCCGACCTGCGTCAGGTAGGTATTCAGCTGCTCGAGCGTGACTTCCTGATCATTCCAGTAGATCGTGTTCAGGAAGTCGATGTTCACCTGGTTGAAATCAGGCTTGATGTCGTTCGGCAGGTTGGTCGGCGGCGGAAGGTCGAGCTTCGTCGCGTGGGTCTGGATCGGAATGGTGATGATGAACATGATGAGCAGAACGAGCATGACGTCGATCAACGGCGTCGTGTTCATATCGCCCATTGGCTTGTCTTCGCCGCCACCGGATCCCACTGACATTCCCATGATATTTCTCCGGATTCTTAGCGGGTTGGCACGGTGCCGGGGGGCGGGTTCGAGATGAAACCGATCTTCTGATAACCGGCCCGCTGCATGGCGAAGATGGCTCCGCCGATGCAACGGTATTCAGTGCTCGCATCACCCCGGATATGGACTTCCGGAAGTTCGATCTTCGCACCGGCCGCCTTCTGCTTCTCGACTTCCTCGAGGAGATAGTTGGCGCCCTTTTCCCGAAGTTGCTCGGTCGACTCCATCTTGCCCATTCCCCAGAAGATGTCGCAGTTCGCATCCACCGACAGGGGAACATTCTCGGGCTTGGTGATGGTGACGATGTTTGCCACCTTGGGCAGTTCCACCGGAACCGTCTGGATAACGACGGGCACGGTGATCAGGAAGATGATGAGGAGAACCAGCATCACGTCCACAAGGGGCGTGGTGTTGATTTCCGACATCAGGGCGCCTTCTTCGTTGTCGCCCCCTACGCTCATTCCCATGGGTAATTCCCCTTGGCGGTGCGCGAGACGCGCTTACTTCTTGACGGGAGCGGCGGCGGGAGCAGCCGGCGCCTGACGGGCCATGCGCGAACCCGACAGCAGGTAACCGTGCACGTCGGCCGCGAAGGTGTTCAGCTTTTCCATGATCGTCTTGTTGCGGCCGGCCAGGTAGTTGTAGCCGAGCACCGCCGGAACCGCGACCGCGAGACCGATGGCCGTCATGATGAGGGCTTCACCGACGGGGCCAGCGACCTTGTCGATGGCGGCCGAGCCGGAGATCCCGATGTTGATCAGGGCGCGGTAGATGCCGATGACGGTGCCGAGCAGACCGATGAACGGAGCGGTGGCGCCGACCGAGGCGAGGAACGACAGGCCCGAACCAAGCTTCGTGCCGATGAGGCCGGCCGAACGGTTCAGCGTCATCGTCACCCACTCGTGCTGGTCGATCTGGTCGGTCAGCTTGCCTTCGTGGTGATCGAAAGCGCGCAGGCCGTCTTCGGCCAGCTGGCGGAACGCCGAGTTCTTGTCGAGCTTCGCGGTGCCTTCCTTCAGGCTGGTCGCGGACCAGACCTTCTTTTCGACATCAGCAGCTTCGCTGAGCATCTTCTTCTGTTCGAACCACTTGGTGAACATGATGTACCACGACACGACAGACATCAGCACCATGATGCCGAAGATGACCTGGGCGATGATGCCGCCCTGTTCGAGTGCGGCAACCAGGCCGTACGGGTTCTCGGTGGTAACAGCAGCCATGTTTAAGTCCCTCTAGCGTAAATTGGGTTGTTCAAGGATTTCGGTTGGTCTTGGTCCGCGAAACCGCCTCAGCGGCCTTCCCGAAGCTGCCAGCGATAGTTGCGAGTGATCGTCGCTTCCACGGGCTGGCCGTTTTCGGTGGCGGGCTTGAAGCGCCAGCGCCGTTCGGCGATCTGGCAGGCCCGTTCGTCGAGGCGGGAGAACCCGCTCGAGTTGGTGACCGAACAGGCCTTCACGCGACCATCGGTGCCAACCGTCACACGCACGCTCGTCACACCTTCTTCGCCGGCCCGGCGCGAAGCGTCCGGGTAATCGTCTTCGGAAACGGTGAAGGTGCGCGCGATGGCTTGCGGCGGCGTGCCGGGAACGGCGGCCGGCGCCGGCGGTGCCGGCGGTGCCGGCGGTGCCGTCACGGTCGGCTGCGGTTGCGGAACCGCAGTCTGCGTGGTGATGGTCGGCGGCGGCGGTGCAGAAGTTTCGATCTGCACGTCCGGCGGCGGGACATACGGCGGAATATCTTCGAGCTTCGGCGGCGGCGGCGGCGGTTCGTCCGGCGGCGGCGCCTGCTCTTCGATGTTCACCGTTTCCAGCGGCCCGGTGATGACCTTCACGGCCTTGATGGCAAGGCCCGAAATCAGGGCGTAGCCCAGCAGAACGTGGAGAATCGCGACCGCAATGATCGCGTACCACGTCCGCTTGCTGATGCCTTCCTGCTGAAGATACGACATAGGCTCAGTGCCACTCCCTCTCAGCTGCGCGGCCCAATGAAGGGCTGCCTGCCCAGTTCAATCACGACCTCGGAAAGAAGTCGCAGTTCCACTACAAGGCAAGGTAATCACGGCCGTTCGGCAGTGAAACCCGACCCTGTTAATCTCAGGTTCCGATCACGCCCCCCACAGGCGTCCGAGCCTTCAGATGCCACCGATTCCAAAAAAGCGGAAACTGTGGACCAAAACGCCCGGAAAGATGGAACATCCGATTCGGACGCACCCTTACCGGCTGACCTTCCGGGCGCGCAACCTGAATATGCCCGCGATTGACCCGGCCCTAGCTGCGGCTCTTCATGGCCGTCGTGCCCTTCTGGTCCCTTGGGCTTGCATCGGGCCGGATCGCGGCAAACTGCGATCCGGATGCAGTTTTGATACCGCTGGCCTCTTTCAGCCGCAACCGCTTTTCGTGTAGCCGCGTTTTTACATGCTTTTGCTGCGCCCGACCCTGTTGTGTGTGCTTGCGGCCTTCGTGCCGTTTGCCTCCGCGCCTGCGCAATCGCCGCCGGCTGCGACGCCCCTTACCTGGACGGACTGGGCCGATCTCGCCCTTTCCAGCCCTGTCGTGATCCGGGCATCCGTCAACCGGGTGGACCGGCTGTCACGCAAGGAGGCGCCGGATGTTCCGCCGGCAGAGGTTCGCGCGCTTGTCCGCGCCGGTCTTTCCGCGGCGCTCAAATCGCCTTCGGTGCTGCCGGCCGAGGCGGCCTGGCGGTGGCAAGGCCCCGCCGACGCCAGGGGGCGCCCACCCTTCGGCAAGCAGGCCGATGTGCTGGTGTTCGCGCGCCCGCTGGACGGGGGGTCGGATCCCGCCGTTCAGCCGCTGGCACTGATCAGCCGTTCGGGCCAACAGCCCTGGAGTGCGGAGGCGGACGCCATCGTTCGCGATGTGCTGAAGCAGGCACTGAAGCCCGGTGCGACCGGCCTGATGGTCACCGGGGTTCGGGATGCCTTCCACAGCGATGGGGATGTTGCCGGCGCATCCGAAAGCCAGTTCTTCCTGCGAACGGAAGGCGGCGCCCCGCTGACTCTGGTCGTCACCCGGGCGCCGGGCGCGCGTGAAACCGTTTTGGTGGCAACGGGCGATCTGGTGGAGATGGCCCAGCCGGTGCAGCCGCGAACGCTGCTCTGGCGCGGCCTTGCCTGCGGAATGCCGGATCAGTTGCCCGTTGCGTTCGCATCATCCCCGGCACTGACCGCAGACTGGGCGCTGGCGAAGCGCCGCATCGGCGCCTGCGGGCGGACGCCCGGTTAATCCGAAGAGAGCAGCACACCCACGGCCCGGGCATCCGGATAGACGTCGGGCTTGCGCAGGCTGACCGTCAGCCCGATGACGCCGGGCTTGCCCGCGATCATGTCGAAGATTTCCTGCGCCAGCGTTTCCTGCAGGTTGAAGCGCCGGCCATCCATCAGCGCGTGGATACCCGTGCGGATGAAATCATAGTTCCAGCTTGCCTCACGGGTGTCGGCTTCCGGCCAGTGGGCCAGATCGAGCCTGACCCTGACTGTCGCCAGAAGGCGCTGCGGAACGCCGACCTCGAAGTCGTGGAAACCGATGTCAGCGATCAGCTCGAGATCTTCCAGGATCACTTCGTGCGTACGCGGCGTGAGGACGGGGTGGCGCCCGTCGGAAAGGGGAATCACGGTCATGGGTGAACCATATAGGCGACATCCCTGGGAAGGGCGAGGAAACGCTGGCCGGCGTCGATCACGAGTGTCTGGCCTGTGACAGTCGGGGTTTCCACGAGATAAATCAGCGCGCGGACAAGATCCGACACATCGACCCCCCGGCCAAGCGCGTTCATCACATGCGCCTTCTCGAAGTTGGCGCGGCTTTGCGGACCGGACACCAGCGTGACCGACGGCGCGATGGCATTGACGCGGATCCGCGGCGCAAGGGTTCGCGCCATCAGTTCGGTCGCGCCGGCAAGCCCCATCTTGGAAATCGTGTAGCTGAAGAAATCGGGATTTGGGCTGGACAGCTTCGCATCCGACAGATTCACGATCAGGCCGTTCCGATCCGGGGGCAGGGCGGACGCAAACGCCTGGGACAGCAGCACGGGGGCCAGAAGGTTGACCGTCATATGCTGTTGCCAGAGCTCAAGATCGATCCGGCCGAAACTGTCCTGGACGAAGAGGGAGGCGTTGTTCACCAGCAAGGACGGCGCGGCGGGCAACGCCGCGAAGATGCGGGCTGGGGCATCCGCTTCCTGCAGGTCCGCCTGAACCAGAATCGGCTCCGCGTTCCCTGCGGACCTGATTGCGGCTGCGGCCGCCTCCGCCTCTGGCCGGGATTGGTTGAAGTGCAGGGCGATCCGGAACCCGCGCGCGGCCAGTGCTTCCGCCAGCGCGCGTCCGACACGCTTCGCGCCGCCGGTCATGAGCGCGATTGGCGCATCACCGGATTGCGACCGGAATTCATCGGGTAACGACATGCCCAACGACATAGGGCGGGCCGTTTGCCTCGGCTAGTGGGGTGCGGCTAGATGGCGCCATGGCAGATCCAGTTTCCACCGACGCATCGACCAGCAAGGCAGGGCCGCTTGCCGAAAAGGCCGCCGAAGACCTGCTGAGCCTTCCCGACCAGACCGAGCAGCTGACCCGCGAACTTTTCCACTGGTTGCAGACGGATAGTCTGGGCCTGCTGGCGGGGCTTGTTCTGGGCACGCTGCTCTATGGCCTGTTCTGGACGCTGCGCAGCTGGGCGCGGCGGCGGCTTTCGCGCAGCACCGTGTTCGGATCTTGGGGCTGGGTGGCGCTGAGGGTGGCATCCCGCACCCGCAGCTTCTTTCTGGTGATGGTATCCGCCAGGATCGTAACCAGTTTCTTCCAGGCGCCGGCTGCATGGGAATCGCTGATCGCCTTCCTGTTCACCGTGGCGTCTGCGGTGCAGGGCGCCTTCTGGGTGCGGGAATTCCTGATCGCGCTGGTGGAACGCAAGGCGGCCGCACAGACCGGCGACGCCACCATGTCGTCTGCAGTCGGCGTGCTGACCGTTCTGATCAATGTCGTTGTCTGGGCATTCGCGCTGATCATCCTGCTCGACAATCTGGGCGTGAACGTCACCGCGCTTGTCGCTGGCCTCGGGATCGGCGGTATTGCCATCGGCCTTGCTGCACAGGGCATCTTTTCCGATCTGTTCGCAGCGCTTTCGATCCTGCTGGATCAGCCGTTCCGGCGCGGGGAAACGATCCAGATCGGCGGGCCGCAGGGTGCAATCGGCACGGTGGAGCATATCGGGCTCAAGACCACGCGGCTGCGCGCGCTTTCCGGCGAAGTCGTGGTCATGTCGAACGCCAATCTGCTGAATCAGCAGATCAACAACTTTGCAGACTACTCGCACCGCCGCGTGGTGATCCTGATCGAGGTGATCTACCAGACGGATCCGGAACTGCTGGAACGCATCCCGGCAGAGCTGGAGCGGATCGTGAATGGCGTGGCCGATTGCCGGTTCGACCGGGCGCATCTGTTCCAGTTCGCGGCCTCTGCGCTGGATTATGAACTGGTGTTCACGGTGCAGAAGGCCGACCTCCAAGCCATGTTCGATGCGCGGCAGGCGGTGATGATCGCGACGATTCGCCGGTTCGGAGAGCTTGGGATCAGTTTCGCCTTCCCGGCGCAGATGAGTTTCCTTGCCGGACCGGACGGGCAAATCGTCGATCCGCACCCGCCCGGCGGCGGGACCGCATTGCCGCCCGGCCACGCGCGGGCCCGGGCCTGACAGCGGCGGCCGCGTCCTCTTCAATGCGGGGTTGCGCAGGGAAGGGGCAGTCGGCAAGGACGGTTCCCATTCGAAACGCCAATTCTGGGAGAGAGATATGGGGCGGGGACTTCCACTTGCGGACTATCTGGCGCTGAAGGGCAAGGAACTCGGCACGTCGGACTGGATCCTGGTCGACCAGGCGCGGATCGACCAGTTCGCCGAGACGACGGGCGATCACCAGTTCATCCACGTCAATCCGGAACTGGCGAAACAGACGCCGTTCGGAACCACCATCGCCCATGGCTATCTCACCCTCTCTCTGCTGTCCGCCATGGCCTATGGCGTGCTGCCGGGGATCGAAGGCACGAAGATGGGTGTGAACTATGGCCTGAACTCCGTGCGCTTCCTGGCCCCGGTGAAGAGCGGGAAGCGGGTTCGCGGCCATTTCACCATGAAGGACGTGAGCGAGCGTTCGCCCGGGGTCGTTCAGACGACAGTCGAGGTGAAGGTGGAGATCGAGGGCGAGGACAAGCCCGCACTCGCAGCAGAGTGGGTCACGCTCGCCTATGTGTGATGCGGACAGGGTGTCGTGCCCGGCCAGACTGATTATTCCAGGGGAGAACCAGAATGCGTGAAGCCGTCATTGTTTCCACCGCCCGCACGCCGATCGGAAAGGCGCACCGCGGGGCGTTCAACGCCACCCTGACCCCGACGCTGGCCAGCCATGCCGTGAAAGCGGCCGTGGCGCGCGCGAAGCTGGAAGGGCCGGAAATCGAGGATGTTGTGATGGGCTGCGTGCTGACGCAGGGATCGGCCGGCGGCAACATCGCCCGCACCGCCCTGCTGCGCGCCGGCCTTCCCGTGACGGTTTCGGGCCAGACCATCGATCGCCAGTGCTCGTCGGGCCTGATGGCGATCGCGACGGCGGCCAAGCAGATCATCATCGACGGCCAGCAGATCGCAATGGGCGCGGGTGTCGACTCGATCTCGACGGTCCAGAATGACAGGTTCCGGGCAGAAGGCGATCCGGAACTGGTTGCGATGCACCCGTCTATCTACATGCCGATGATCGACACCGCAGAGGTGGTTGCGAAGCGCTATAACATCAGCCGCGACCGGCAGGACGAATATGCCTACCAGTCGCAGATGCGCACTGCGGCTGCCCAGCAGGCCGGCAAGTTCGACGACGAGATCGTGCCGGTGACGGCGACAATGAAGATGGTCAACAAGGAGACGAAGGAAGTCTCCGAGCATGTGATCACGCTGACGAAGGACGAAGGCAACCGGCCCGAAACGACGCTGGAGGGCCTGAAGGGTCTGCAGCCGGTGCGCGGACCCGGGCTGAACATCACGGCCGGCAACGCGAGCCAGCTTTCGGACGGCGCTTCTGCCGCCGTGCTGATGGAAGCCGGTGAGGCCGCGCGACGGGGCCTTCAGCCGCTGGGCCGCTATGCGGGCATGGCGGTGGCCGGCCTTGAGCCCGACGAAATGGGGATCGGCCCCGTCTATGCGATCCCGAAGCTTCTGAAGCAGAATGGCCTGAAGGTGGACGACATCGGCCTTTGGGAGCTGAACGAGGCGTTCGCGGTGCAGGTGATCTATTGCGCCGACAAGCTCGGCATTCCGATGGACCGTCTGAACGTCAACGGCGGCGCCATTTCCATCGGCCATCCGTTCGGCATGTCCGGGGCACGGCTCGTCGGCCATGCGCTGATCGAAGGGAAGCGCCGGGGTGTGAAGCATGTTGTCGTGACGATGTGCGTGGGCGGCGGCATGGGCGCCGCAGGCCTGTTCGAAGTCCTCTGATCCCCCGCCGGCCGGCACCATTCCCCGCAAGGGGGGTTGGAACCGGCCGGCAGCCATCCTAACTTGATGGGCGAGAGAGGTTTTGCCCCTGTAAGCCGGGGCGCTGGATTAGGAGCTGACCATGGCAACCAACGGCAAGACCATTACCGACCTGGCTGACGATGTCGCCGGCAAGGCCAGCCAGGCTTCGAAGAAGGCGGCCGACAAGGCGTCGGACGTGATCGTCGAAGTGAAGGGTGGCACGGCGGAGATCTTCGAAAAGGCTGGCGAAGGCGCGAGGACAGCGGCCTCGACCGGCAAGGACTATGCAGCCGAAGGGCTGGCGGGTCTGGCCGACGCGGCACGGCAGATCGCCGGCAAGCTCGGGGATTCGCCTGCCGACAGTGGCAACGCCAAGGCGGCTGAGTTCGCCCGCAAGGCGGCTGAGTCGATCGACAAATTCTCGGTGAAGCTTCGCGAAAAGGAAGTGGGCGAGATTGCCGAGGACGCCCGCAGCGTGGTGCGCAACAACCCCGCGATTGCGGTGGGGGCTGCGGCCGTCATCGGCTTTGCCCTGGCGCGGTTCCTGAAGGGCTCTGGTGGACGCGAGGCCTGAGTTCGACAGCGACGAAACAGGCGCGGCCGAACCCCGGCGGCGCTCGATCGTCGAAACCTGGACCGAGGTTGTCGCCGATGCCGGCGGCCTCGTCCGGGCCGAAGCCGCGCTTGCCAGGGCGGAAACCGAACGCAACATCCGGCTGATCGGCCGCGAATCTGCGAAGATTCTCGTCGGTGGAATGCTTGCGTTGATGGCGCTTGTGTTCCTGACCATCGCGGCCGTGGTCGCGCTTGCAGAGTTCATCGGCTTGCTGCCGGCCCTGCTTGTCGTTGCAGCCTTCAGCCTGGGGGCCGGCTGGCTGCTGATTTCCAGGGGCCTTGAAGGTGTTTCAGGGCAGTCCATTCTGCCTGAGCGGGTGCTGAAGCGGATGGGGCGGGATCTGGATCGTCTGGCGGATCGGGCCCCCTTGCCCGAGGCTAAGGTTCGGCCGGACGAAAGCGGAGGCGTGCGTGAAGCAGCCTGAAGCGGACGACGCCCGCATGGAGGCCCTTCGTGCCGAAGCCAGTGCCAGACGAATGCGTCTGGCCGGGAATCTGGATGAACTGTCGGTTCGCATGCGGCCCGGCAACCTGGTGCAGGAAGCAAAGGACATGGCTTGGGCGGAGGTGGATCGCGTGACGGATGACGTACTGAACATTGCCGAAGATCTGGTGCACGACAGCATGGACTGGGTGCGCGAGAATCGAACCCTTGTCGCGGGGGGTGGGCTCGTCGGGCTGGCGGCTGCCGGCCTTGTCTGGTTCGCGACCCGCCGGAAGCCAACCCCGCTGTATGCGGCCTATGATATGGAGGATCCCCTGATGACCGACACGGATGAAGTTCCGTCCGCCAAGGTGGCGTCTGCCTGGGGCAAGGTAAAGGAAGAGGCCCTCCACCTGACGGAGAAGGCGGAAGGCAGCTATTATGCGGCCCGTTCGCGGGCGGCCGAGTTGTCGGCAGACGCGAAGGAGCGCGCGGCGGAAGCTGCCGTCGTTGCCCGGCAGAAAGCGCATGAAGCCGCTGAAGCCGCGCGCGAAGCGGCCGAGAAGGCAAGGATCGCGGCAGGTGAAGCCGGGGACTGGGCGAAGAAGCAGCCGCAGGAAAATCCGGCGACGGTGGTGCTGGTGGCGCTGGCCGCCGGCGCGCTGATCGGCGCACTTCTGCCGGCATCCGGCCGCCGCCGCGCCTGATCCGGCGTTCAGCAGGCAGAAAGTCGTTTTATGGAAAGGGGTTGGCCGTCAGGCTGGCCCCTTTTCAGTGCCCGCCCCCAAGAACCGGAGCCTGGAATTGAAGCCATTCACACTTGCCATTTCGATCGCGCTTGCTTCCCCTGCGCTGATGGCCGCCCCCGCGTATGCGCAATCGGCCGCCACCGGTCCCGCGACTGCGGCGCAACAGAAGGCCGCCAGCGAGTTCATCGACGATCTCGCCAATCAGGCCTTCGCGGTGCTGCGCGACAAAAGCCTGTCGAAGGATCAGGCGCGGGCGAAGTTCCGTAGTCTGCTGCGCGCCAACTTCGATGTGGACGGCACCGGGTTGCGGCTGATTCGTGCCTATCGGGCGCCCGGTAGCCCCATCAAGCTGACGGACGCGCAGGTGAACGCCTATCGCGCGGCGCTTCCGGACTTCCTTGTGAACACCTATTCGGACCGGCTGTATGATTTCGCCACCGCGAAGGTCACGGTCGTTCGCAGCGTTCCGCGCGGAACCCGCGGCGAAGTGGATGTGTTCACGCGCATCAGCGACCCAAAGGGCGGCAAACCGATCGATGCGATCTGGCAGGTGAAAGCTGGTGCGAAGCCGCTGGTTTCCAACATCACCGTGAACGGTGTGAACGTCGCGTTGACCCAGGAAGCTGACTTCAAGGCCTATATCGAAAAGAACGGATTCGATGCGCTGGTGGACTTCATGAAGAAGGCCAAATAACCTGCCTGCCATGAGCGGGAACAGCGAACTTGATCTGTCGGCGGCTGCCTTCGTCCACCCCAGTGCACTCCTCTACGGGAAAGTGCGGATGGCGGAGGGCAGTTCCATCTGGTGCAATGCGGTGATCCGGTCGGAAGCCGCGCATGTGGAGATCGGGGCCTTCACGAACATCCAGGATTTCGTGATGATTCATACCGACCCTGGCCGGCCGGTGGTGATCGGAAGCCATTGCTCGATTACCCATCATGCCACGATCCACGGCTCTTCAATCGGCAACAATGTGCTCGTGGGCATCAATGCCACCATCTACGGCGGCTCCCACATCGGTGACAATTCGATCGTGGGCCAGCACGCCTATGTGAAGGACGGGACGATCGTGCCGCCCAATTCGATCGTGGTGGGAAGCCCGGCGAAGGTGATCCGCATGGCCAACAGTTGGGTCGCCAACCGGATGAACGCCCTGTTCTATCACCGCAACGCGCTGGCCTATGCGCAGGGCGACCATCGCGCGTGGGAGGGGCCTGAGTTCGATGCATGGCTGCAATCCACGCTCAGCCGCTTGACCGAGGAATTCCGCGCACTAGAGGCCGCGGCATGAGCAAACTGCATCTTGTGTTCGGCGGCCGGGTGAAAGATCCGCGCGGCCATGATTTCGAGGATCCGTCGGCCCTGCATATCGTCGGCATCTTTCCGGACTATGCGGCTGCGGAAGCCGCCTGGCGCGGCGAAGCCCAGCGGACGGTGGATGATGCGCAGATGAAATATGTGGTGGTTCATCTGCACCGCCTGCTGGAGCCTGACGTCGATCCGGCCTGATCGCCCGATTCCGGGGCGGCCCCCGTCCGGCGGCGGTGGTCGCTGAACTTCTCGCCGTCGCGCCTCTCGGTGCGATAGCCGTTCACTTTCCAGGGCTTGCACAGCTTGCAGCCGGCACGACGGCTGCGGGGTCTACCACGTTTGTGATTCATTTCGCCCCCAAATTCCCTGCGTGCGGCAGGATATGGGGGTGGACTTTCGGTAGGGGAAGGGCCGGCGTTCCGGCCCTTCCAGCATTCTTCAGCGACCCTTCCAGACGGGAGCCCGCTTTTCCAGGAAGGCAATGGGGCCTTCCTTCGCATCTTCCGAGCTGAAGACGAGTGCGGATGTCTTGTTGGAGATCTTCCACAGCTCTTCTTCGGCCGCGTCGAAGCTCATCCGCGAAACCTTCAGCGACTCGCGCACCGACAGCGGCGCATTGACGCTGATCGCCTTCGCCAGGGCGATGGCTTCGTCCAGAACCTTGTCCGCGGTGGTCAGGCGATTGACAAGCCCCAGTTGATAGGCGCGCGGAGCGTCGATCGGATCGCCAGTCGCGACCAGTTCATAAGCGATGGCCGCCGGCAGACGCCGGGTCAGACGGAACACGCCGCCGGCGCCCGCGAACAGACCGCGCTTCACTTCGGGCAGGCCGAAGCGGCTGTTGTCGGAAGCAACGATCATGTCGCAGCTCAGCGCCAGTTCGCATCCGCCGGCAAGCGCCGGGGCGGCAACTGCCGCGATCCACGGCTTTTCCCGCTTTGCCCGGGCAAGGCCGCCAAAACCGCCATCCGGCGTGGAAAGCGTGTGACCGCGGCCCTTGGAAATTTCCGAAAGGTCCGCGCCGGCCGAAAAGGCCCCGTCTGAGGTGGAGGCGAGAATCACGACGCGGATGTCGGGATTCGCTTCCGTCTCTTTCACGATCCAGTCCATTGCGGCTGCAAGGTCGCCGTTCACGGCGTTGCGCTTGTCTGGGCGGTTCAGTCGCACAAGGCCGATATGGCCTTCGACGACTTCGTAAAGAACTTCGCGGCCAACGCCGTCGGGCTTATCGCTCATCTTGGTCTCCCCATCAGGCCCTGCATGCGGGCACGGCAATGGGCATAGGCGACAGAGCGGCGGCAGGGCGACCTGAACAATGTCAGGGGGGATTGCGCGCTGTCGGCGGCGATCAGCTGTCGCGGCTCCACATCATCGGCGCCGGATCCAGCCGCTCAAGGATGTAGAGGCTGCCATAGGCGCCGCGCACCAGCCTGAAGCCGTCATCAAGATAGGTCACGTCGGTCTTCAGGGAATCGACCCGAACACCCGTCGCCGGCATCCGCAGAGGTGATCCCGGACCGAACAGCAGGGCATCCGTATAGCGGATGTCGATGGTCTGATCGTCCTCAGCCTCGTAACGGCCCGCCATCACGATCGTGCCGGGGGTACCGTCCTCGAACAGGATGTAGATGACATTGTCGTACAGACCGGTCCGGGGGTCGATCTCGTTGTAGAGCTCGACCACCTCGACCGGATCCGCCGGAAGCGTTCCGAGGGACAGCTGGGCCAGCGTTGTGCGCCGCTGCAGCTCGAAATTGGAATAGAGCAGCCGCCAGCGGCCGCGGAGCAGGCTGGAAGCGCGGGCTGGTTCCGGTGTGGGATTCATCCGTTCGAGCTCTGTGGCGAGTTCGCGGATACGGGCGGTCGCGGCAGGCCCGGCGCGAAAACCGACTTCGGTTTCCGCGCCAAGGGTCGCGAGTTCCTGCTTGATGGCCGAGGCGTGACGCATGATGTGAAATGGCGCTGCGAGAGGGTGTCTCGTCAACCTCCCGCAGAGGTGAGGGTAAGGGCGATCTTGCCGACATGCCCGCCCTGTTCCATCAGACGGTGCGCGGCTTCCGCCTGTTCCAGCGGAAATTCCCTGAACAGATGTGCCTTCAGGGTTCCATCGGCGAAATGCGGCCAGACTTCGGCCTTCAGCGCATCGGCCAGAAGGCCCTTCTCCGCGACGCTGCGCGGACGCAGCAGGGAGCCCGTGATGTGCAGGCGGCGGCGCATCACGAAGGCGATATCCAGTTCCAGCCGCCCGCCCATCTGGAACGCGATGGAAACATGTCGCCCGCCTTCCTTCAGGGCGGCGAGGTTGCGCGGGAAATATTCGCCGCCCACCATGTCGAGCACGACATCCACGCCGCGTCCGCCGGTGAGATCCCGGACAATCGGTGCGAAATCACCATTCCGGTAGTTGATCGCATGGGTGGCGCCCTTTTCCAGCGCCGCCTGGCATTTCGCATCGGTTCCGCAGGTCACGATGATCTCAAGCCCGCGAAGGCGGGCGAAATCGATCGCCGTCACCCCGATGCCCGATGTGCCGCCATGCACGAGCAGCGATTCGCAGGACTGGCAGTGCGCCAGTTCATGCAGGTTGGCCCACACGGTGAACCAGGTTTCGGGCAGGGTGGCGGCTTCGGCGAATCGCATGCCGGGGGGCACCGGCAGGCACTGCACGGCCGGGGCCGTCACATAATCGGCATAGGCCCCGCCCGCGACGAGCGCCGTTACCGGATCCCCGACCGTCAGGGTGTCAACACCGTCGCCCAGCGCGACGATTTCGCCGGCGGCTTCCAGGCCCAGGATCGACGGCGCGCCGGGCGGCATCGGATAGCGCCCCATGCGTTGCAGCACGTCCGGCCGGTTCACGCCGGCGGCATGTACCCGGATCAGCACTTCGCCGGGCCCGGGCAGGGGCACTGGCCTTTCCACGATTTCAAGCACATCGGGGCCGCCGGGCCGGGCCGGGTCAATCGCACGCATCAGGCTGGGAATTGTCATGCGGCAATCGTTGCTGGGCCGCGCGCGAAAGTGCAAGAGTGCCCGTCAGGAGGCGCCCATGGACGTTGAAGATTTCCTGACCCGGCGGCCGGAAAGCCCGCTCGCCCAGCTGATGCGGGAAGATCTGGACAGGCTGTCGGTGGACGAACTGGCCGAACGGATTTCCCTTCTTGAAGGTGAAATCGCGCGCACGAAGGCCAAGCGCGATTCGGCGACTGCATTCCGCTCGGTGGCGGACGCGTTGTTCCGCAAGTGAGCCTGTTCGGAAAACTGATCCTGCGGGATCTGTCGCTGATGGCCGGCCGGCCGGGCGAGTGGCTGATGCCGCTTCTTTTCTTTCTGCTGGTGGCTCTGCTGCTGCCCTTCGCCATCGGGCCGGAACCCCGGCTGCTTGCGAGGCTCGCGCCCGGAATCCTGTGGGTGGGGGCGCTGCTGGCTAGCCTGATTCCTGTTTCCACCCTGTTCGCGCTCGATTCGGCCGACGGCACGCTGGATCAGCTGCTGGTGCGGGGGATTGCGGCGGAAACGCTGGCGGCGGCCCGGCTTGTCGCCCTGTGGCTGGGGTTCGGCCTGCCGCTGCTGCTGGCGGCGCCGATCGCTTCGCTGCTGCTCGGTTACCCGATCGATTCGCTCCGCCATCTTCTGCCGGGGCTTCTGGCAGGGGCGTTGGGCTTGTCGGCGCTGGCGATCGTGGCGGGATCCGTCACGCTGGGCGCGCGCGGTGGCGCCGGATTGGTGGCGCTGCTGGTGGTGCCGCTGGCCATTCCGCTGCTTCTTTTCGGCAGCAGTCCGTCCGAACCGGGCGCCCTGGGGCTGGCGACCGCGACTGCGCTGTTGCTGGCGGCCATCGCCCCCTTTGCGGCGGGTGCGGCGCTCCGCGCTTCCAGGGGGTAAGACATGCCATCGCCGCGTCGGCGCGGGCCGTCGGCGATCGCCCTGCGGCAAGCTGTGGGGCTGACGGCTTGCGAATTCCCATGCTAGGGCCGATTGCAACGACATGCCTGCCCCTGATTTCCACGCACTGGCCAACCCGCTTCGATTCCAGCGGTTCGCAACGGTCCTGACCCCCTGGCTGCTTTTGCCGGGCCTTGGGTTCCTTGGGCTTGGGCTGGCGCGTGGCCTGTTCCTGGCACCGCCGGATTATCTGCAGGGTGACATGGTGCGGATCCTCTATGTGCATGTGCCTGCGGCCTGGTTCGCGATGGGTGGTTATCTGGGCATGGCGATTGCGGCGCTGTCGGGCATGGTGTGGAAGCATCCGCTGGCCAGCCTCAGCGTGCGCGCCATCGCGCCCGTCGGCGCAACTTTCGCGGCCATCTGCCTGATCACCGGGGCCATCTGGGGCAAGCCCAGCTGGGGAACCTGGTGGGTGTGGGATGGCCGCCTGACCTCCATGCTTGTCCTGTTCCTTCTGTATCTTGGGGTCATCGCCCTCATTCATCTGCACGAGGACAAGTCGCGCGGTCTGAAGATGGCGGGCTTCCTGGCGATCGTGGGCACCATCAACCTGCCGATCATCAAGTTCAGCGTGGAATGGTGGAATACCCTGCACCAGCCGGCCTCGATCCGCCTGTCGGGCAGTTCCATCCATCCCGAGATGCTGGCGCCGCTTCTGTTGTCGGCTCTGGGTTTCCTTCTGCTGTTCGCAAGCCTGGTGCTGATCCGCATGCGGACCCTGATTGCCGAGCAACGCCTGGAAATGCGCGCGCTGCGCCGCGCGGCGCGGGCTGGTTGAGAGGGCCGGACCGATGCCGCATCTTCCCTTCATCGTGGCCGCCTATGCCGTGACGTTCGCGGGCCTTGGCGGGCTTGTCATCTGGTCTCTGCTGCGTCTTCGCCGGGCAGAACGCGCGCTGGGCGGAGAAGATTGATGGCAGCACCCAAACCCAAGCGGCAGCGGCTGGTGCTGGCGCTCTCGGCGCTGGCTGTTCTGGCTGTGGCAGGCCTTGTCGCTACATTTGCGCTGCAGGACACGGCCGCCTACTTCAAGGCGCCGTCCGACCTTGCAACGGATCGCCCTTCGCCGGGGGAGACATTCCGGCTGGGCGGCCTCGTCAAGGCGGGCTCCGTCAGCCGCTCGGCGGATGGACTGGTGCTGAACTTCACCGTCACCGACATGCACGCGGAAACACCGGCCAGTTATCGCGGAATCGTGCCGGACCTGTTCCGGGAAAATCAGGGCGTGATCGCGACGGGCAGCCTCGATTCCGAAGGGCGGTTCGTCGCACAGGAACTCCTCGCCAAGCATGACGAGAATTACATGCCCCCCGAAGTCG
This sequence comes from Sandaracinobacter sp. T42, assembly GCF_059115405.1. Classification (NCBI taxonomy): domain Bacteria; kingdom Pseudomonadati; phylum Pseudomonadota; class Alphaproteobacteria; order Sphingomonadales; family Sphingosinicellaceae; genus Sandaracinobacter; species Sandaracinobacter sp. T42. The sequence goes on along the minus strand of NZ_CM181101.1, from coordinate 2,210,857 downwards.
CGAAAAAGCTGGAGGAACAGGGGCATCCCGGCGGGAAGGGCAGTTCCGGGCAGGGCGGCGGGGCATGATCCCCGAACTTGGCCATCTGGCGCTGTGGCTTGCCGCTGCAGCGGCACTTCTGCAGGCACTCGCCCCCTCGATCGGCCTGTGGCGCGGGGATGAAGGCCTGATCGGCCTTGCCCGGCCGTCGGCTGTCGCGCAGGCGCTTCTCACACTGTTCGCCTTTGGCGCGCTCACCTGGGCTTTCTGGGTGTCCGACTTTTCCGTGAAGCTGGTGACCAGCAACAGCCACAGCCTGAAGCCCGACATGTACCGGCTGACGGGTGTGTGGGCGAACCATGAGGGCTCGCTGCTGCTGTGGGTAATGGTGATGGCGCTGGCGGGCGCTGCCGTGGCGCTGGCCCCCGCGACGCTTGGCGCACGCTTCCGTGCCCGGGTGCTGTCGGTTCAGGCCTTCGTTGCGCTGGGCTTCTTTGCCTTCCTGTTGATCGCTTCGAACCCGTTCGAACGCCTTTCGCCGGCGCCGACCGAAGGGCAAGGGCTCAATCCACTGCTGCAGGATCCCGGGCTCGCCTTCCACCCGCCGCTTCTCTACCTCGGCTATGTCGGCTTTTCCGTTGCCTTCGCCTTCGCGGTTGCCGGCATGCTGGAAGACAAGGTGGGTCCGGCATGGGCCCGCGCGACGCGCCCCTGGGTGGCGGGCGCCTGGGCCTTCCTCACGCTCGGCATCGCGCTTGGCAGTTTCTGGGCCTATTATGAACTTGGCTGGGGCGGCTGGTGGTTCTGGGATCCGGTCGAGAATGCGGCGCTGATGCCCTGGCTCGCGGGCACCGCGCTGCTGCATTCCATCGCCGTCGTGATGAAGCGCGATGCGCTGCGGGCCTGGACACTGCTGCTGGCGGTCGCGGCCTTCTCCTTGTCGATGATGGGCACTTTCATCGTGCGGTCGGGCCTTCTTACCTCGGTCCATGCCTTCGCCGTCGACCCTTCGCGCGGGTTGTTCCTGATGCTGCTGATGGCGCTGTATATCGGCGGCGCCCTTACCATCTATGCGCTGGCCGCCGGACGGGTAGCCGAAGGGCGCCAGTTCGCGCTGATCAGCCGGGAATCCGCCCTCGTCGCCAACAATCTGCTGATGTCGGCCATCCTCGGCGTGGTTCTGCTGGGGACGCTCTATCCAATGGCGCTGGAAGCGGCGGGCGGTGCGCAGATCTCGGTTGGCCCGCCCTATTTCAACCGCACCACATTGCCGATGCTGTTCCTTGCCGCTGCGCTGATGGCGGTTGCCCCGCATCTGGGCTGGCGGCGGAGCGCGACGGGCCATCTTTCGGCCCGTCTGTTGCCCGCCGGGCTTGCGGTGGCGGCCGTGGCGGTCATTGCCGTCTGGCCTCTTGGCGTCCGCGGCGTTGGCGCTCTTGTCGGCTTTGGCGCCGCAGCCTGGCTGGGCGTCGCCAGCCTTTCGCTTCTGCTACAGCGTGGGCTGACCCTGAATGTCGCCGGCATGGCGCTTGCTCATCTGGGGGTCGCCGTGTCGATCCTGGGCGCGACGGCATCCGGCGCATTGCAGCGGGAAGCGCTGGTCTCTCTGCGGGTGGGCGATGCGATCGAGATGGGCCCCTGGACGGCCGAACTCGTCGATGTCCGCCCGGTGGCCGGCCCGAACTGGACCGCGATCGAAGCAACGCTGGATATTCGCCGGGACGGCCGGCCCGTGGCGGTGCTGAAGCCGCAATCGCGCATGTTCGTGGCCCCGCCCCAGGAAACGACGGAAGCGGGCCGCGCAGGCTGGTGGGGTGGCGAAGTCTATTCCGTGCTGGGCAAACCGGACGGTTCCGGCCGCTGGCAGATCCACCTGTGGGTGAAGCCGCTGGTCCGCCTGATCTGGTGGGGTGGGCTGCTGATGGCGTTCGGCGGACTGCTGGCGCTGGGCGGCCGCGTGCGGGCGCGCTTCCCGCGCGCTGCCAGGCGCGCCGCCCCTGCGATGCAGGCCGCCTGAGGTGCGCGGCCGTTTCCGCCTTGTCTGGCTGTTGCCCCTGCTGCTGTTCGGCGGGCTGGTCGCGCTGATGGCGAACCATCTGGGTGCGCCACAGCAGCAGGTGATCCGCAGCAGGATGATCGGCAAGCCGCTTGCTGATTTCGCGCTGGAAGGGGTCGCCGGCGCGCCGGGTCTGGCGCTTGCGGATCTGAAGGGTGGCAGGCCCGTGCTGGTGAACATCTTTGCCAGCTGGTGCCTGCCATGCGCTGTCGAGGCGCCCCGGCTTCAGGATCTGCAGCAGCTTGGCGCAACCATCCACGGAATCGCACTTCGGGACCGGCCGCAGGATGTTGAGGCGTTCCTTGCACGACACGGCAATCCTTTCAGCCGGATCGGGCAGGATCCCGGCGGCCGGATGATGCTGGCCTTCGGGGCGTCTGGCGTGCCGGAAACCTATGTTGTCGATGGCAACGGCGTGATCCGTTACCAGCATCTGGGCGAGATCCGTCCCGAACATGTGGACCTGCTGCTGGCCGAATTGGAGAAGGCACGATGAGGCCGGTCGCAATTGCCCTGCTGCTTTTGCTGGCAGCCTCTCCCGCTGTCGCGGAACCGCCGCCGCCACCGGACGTGCCGCTTGCCGATGCCACGCAGGAGGCAAAGGCCAGGGCGTTGATGGCCGAACTGCGCTGCCTGACCTGCCAGAACCAGACCATCGCGGATTCGAACGCAGCTCAGGCGCAGGCGATGCGTGCGGAAGTCCGGGAACGCATCGCCGCCGGCGAGGAACCGGAAGCCGTCCGCGCCTTCTTTGTCGAACGCTACGGGGACTGGGTCAGTTTCGTGCCACCCGCACGTCAGGATACGGCCCTGCTGTGGGCCGCGCCGCTGCTGTTCCTTGCGATCGGCCTGGTTCTGGTCGCACGGAGGTTCCGCCGGTGAAGTGGCCACAGATCCTCGCCGTCGCGATCGTGCTTGCGGCCGGCCTTGGCGGCTATGCGATCGTCGGACGCCCGGGGCTTCCGTCCGCCCCGGCGCCGAAGTTCGTGCCGAATCCCGAACTGACCCCGCTCGCCGAACAGGCCTCCAAGGCCCTTCTCGACAATTACGGCGACGTGCGGGCCTGGCTGACCCTGTCTGACGCGCTGATCCGGGCGAAGCGGACGGAAACCGCCGTCGCCTCGCTGCAGAGCGGTCTTGAGGCGATTCCCGGCAATGCCGATCTGTGGGTGCAGATGGGGGTCGCGCTGGTTGCGCATGCCGATGGAGAGGTGGTTCCGGCCGCGCGGCTGGCCTTCGATCGCGCGGCGCGCCTGTCACCCGACCATCCGGCGCCAAGCTATTTCCTGGGGCTGGCCTGGCTGCAATCGGCCGATGTGGATCGGGCGCTGGAAACCTGGCGCGCCCTGCAGGCCCGCAGCACGCCCGATGCGCCATGGCGCCCCTTGCTCGATCGCCAGATTGCGGCGGCCGAAACGATGAAGCAGATGGGGGTGGGGCAGGGAATGATGCCGAAATCCGGCATGGCTGCCCCTGGGGAGGAGTCTGCGCGATGATCCTTGTCCATCATCTGAACAACAGCCGTTCCCAGCGGGTTCTCTGGCTGCTGGAAGAGCTTGGGCTGCCGTACGAAATCCTGAAATACCAGCGCGATGCGGTCACGAATCTCGCCCCGCCCGAGCTGGAGGCTGTGCATCCGCTGGGCAAGTCGCCCATGCTGGAACTGGACGGGCGGCTGCTGATCGAATCCGGCGCGATCATCGAAACGGTGATCCGCAGCGCCGGCGGCGGCCGTCTGGCGCCCCGGGACGGCAGTGCGGATCATGATCGCTACATCATGTGGCTGCACTATGCCGAAGGCTCTGCCATGCTGCCGCTGATGCTTCAGCTCTATGTCGGCCGGCTGGGAGAGGGCGGTGCGCCGCTGCAACCCCGGATCGACAGCGAGATCGCACGGCACCTTGGTTGGCTGGAATCGGAGCTGGCGGGTCGTGACTGGCTTGTGGGGAACGACATCACCGGGGCGGACATCCAGATGAGCTTCGTCGGCGAGGTTGCCGGCGCGTTCGGCGTTCGTGGCAGCTTTCCCGCCATCGAGGCCTGGGTCCGCCGCTTTCAGGCGCGCCCGGCCTACCAGCGCGCGCTGGAGAAGGGCGGGCCCTACGCCTTCCTCTGACCCCCCGTTGCTGCTGGTGCGAAACGGTGCTAGCGCGCGGACTGTCAGACCTCGCAAGAGGCCGCCGTTGCACGGTGAAGATATGAGATTCGCTTGCCGCTTCCAACGGTTCGGGACAACAGCGCAGGTCTTGCGCGGATGACGACAGCAACAGCAGGCCATGGCGGCTCAACCCATGCGAAGGATGGGTTGCCGAAATTGATGCTTGGTGCGCTGGGTGTCGTCTTCGGCGACATTGGCACCTCGCCGCTCTATGCGCTCAGGGAAACCTTTGCCGGGCATCATCCGCTGCCGGTCGATCCCTATCATATCCAGGGTGTCATCAGTCTGATCTTCTGGACGATGATGCTGATCGTCACCGTGAAATATGTCGGCATCATCCTGCGGGCGGACAACCGGGGGGAGGGCGGCACAATCGCGCTGCAGGCGTTGCTGATGCGCCATGGCCATGGCCGGCGCTGGGCGCCATGGGTGGTCGTGCTGGGGATCCTGGCGACGGCCCTGTTCTTCGGGGAAAGCATCATCACGCCGGCGATTTCCGTGCTGTCGGCCGTCGAGGGGCTGACGGTTGTGGAAGCCAAGCTCCAGCCGCTGGTTCTTCCGATCTCCATCGGGATCATCGTGGCCCTTTTCCTGATCCAGGCCTATGGCACGTCGAAGGTGGGGGCGCTGTTCGGCCCCATCACGCTTGTCTATTTCCTGACGCTGGCGACGCTGGGCGTCACCAACATCCTCGCCAACCCGATGATCCTGCAGGCACTTTCGCCGCACCATGCCTTCAATTTCTTCCGGACGGACGGGCTGCTGGCGTTCCTTGCCCTCTCGTCGGTGGTGCTCGCGGTGACGGGGGCCGAAGCGCTCTATGCCGACATGGGGCATTTCGGCCGCAATCCGATCCGGCTCAGCTGGATGACCATCGTGCTGCCGTCGCTCATGCTGTGCTATCTGGGGCAGGGCGCGTTGCTGATCGGGGATCCGTCTGCCATCCGTAACCCCTTCTTCCTGCTGGCGCCGGAACATCTGCGCCTTCCGCTGGTGATCCTCGCCACCATGGCCACGGTCATCGCCTCCCAGGCGGTCATCTCGGGCGCCTTCTCGATCACGCGGCAGGCCGTTCAGCTCGGTTATCTGCCACGGCTCAGGATCCTGCACACCTCGGCGTCGACACAGGGGCAGATCTATATCCCCTTCATCAACTGGACCCTTCTGGTTCTTGTGATCATCCTCGTGCTCGGGTTTGAAACCTCGTCCAACCTGGCGGCTGCCTACGGAATTTCCGTGACGGGCACGATGTTCATATCCACCTGCATGATGGGGATCCTGATCCTCTATGTGTGGAAATGGAACCGCTTGCTGGCCGGGCTCGTGATCGGCGCCTTCCTGGTGATCGACGGGGCCTATTTCAGCGCGAACCTGACGAAGATTCCCGACGGTGGCTGGTTCCCGCTGGCGATCGGCCTGTTTGCCTTCACGCTTCTCACCACCTGGTCGCGGGGCCGTTACCTGATGAACCAGCGCCTGACGGAATCGGCCATGCCGATGGAGGTGTTCATCAAGTCCGCCGCCCGCGCCGCGACGCGCGTGCCGGGCACAGCCGTATTCATGACATCGACACCGCAGGGGGTGCCGCACGCGCTGCTGCACAATCTGAAGCACAACAAGGTGCTGCACGAGCGCATCCTGATCCTGACAGTCGTGATCGACGAGATTCCGTTCGTGGATCTTGAGGACCGGGTCGAAGTCGTCGATCTGGGCGAGAACTTCTACCGCATGATCCTGCGCTATGGCTTCATGCAGCAACCCGATGTGCCCGCCGCGCTGAAGATCGTGGAAAACTGCGGGCCGCAGATCAAGATGATGGATACCAGCTTCTTCCTGGCCCGCCAGACCCTGCTGCCTTCGGAACGGCCGGGCATGGCGATCTGGCGCGAAAAGCTGTTCGCATGGATGCTGCGCAACGCGGAATCCGCGATGGAGTTCTTCAAGCTGCCCACCAACCGCGTGGTGGAACTGGGATCCCAGGTCGAGATCTGAGGCGCATCCGCCCGGTCATCAATGCACAAGGAAAAAAGAAGGGCCGCGATCCGAAGATCGCGGCCCTTCCGCTTTTCAGCCTGAGAGTCGCTTACTTGGCGACTTCAGCAGCCTTTTGCTCGACAGCCGAAGCAGCCGCTTCGACTTGGCCAGCAGCAGCAGCGGTCGCGTCGGCGGCAGCGGCGGTCGCGCCGGCAGCAGCGTCGGTGGCAGCGGTAGCGGCCGTGTCGGCAGCAGCGTCAACCGTGGCCGCAGCGGCGTCAGCCGTGGTGGCAGCAGCTTCAGCGGTGGCGTCGGCAGCGGCAGCCGTGTCGGCAGCGGCTTCGGCGGTCGCGTCGGCGGCCTTCTTTTCGCCGCAAGCGGCGAGGACGGCGAGGCTGGCAACAGCAGCGATGGTGAGAGCCTTGTTCATTCTGACCTCCTGATCGGGCACATGTCCCAAGTTGTTGCAGGCCATGGGGACGAACCCAAAACTGGGACCTTGCGGCCGCAAACCCGTGAACGGCGAAAACAGATGTGCCGCCGCCACGAAGTTTTTGCGCCTTGCATGAAGCCGATTCATATTTCAAGCCTGTTTGTTGACAATCGTGCGCATTCCAGGCTTGGCGCAGGGGCGGGATAAGGGCAGAAGAGCCCGCGTGAAACTTCTGGCTCCGCTCCGTCTCGGCACCCGATCGTCCCCACTTGCGATGGCGCAGGCCCGGATGGCTGCCGCTGCCCTTCAGGCAGCCCATGGTCTTTCGGATGATCAGATTCGCATCATTCCCGTGCAGACGACCGGAGACCGGATCCAGGACAGGCCACTGGCGGAAATCGGCGGCAAGGCGTTGTGGACCAGGGAACTGGACAGGGCCCTGATCGACGGGGAAATCGATTTCGCGGTTCACTCCATGAAGGATGTGGAAACGCGGCTGGCAGATGGCGTTGCCCTGGCCGCGGTGCTTCCCCGCGCCGATGTGCGCGACAGGCTGATCGGCGCGGATGCGATCGAGGCGATCGCCCCGGGCGCCATCGTCGGCACATCCAGCCCGCGGCGTGCGGCCCAGTTGCTGAATCGCAGGCCGGATCTCAGGGTTGAAAGTCTTCGGGGCAATGTCGAGACGCGCCTTCGCGCCATCCGGGAAGGGCGGGTCGCCGCGACATTTCTCGCCGCTGCCGGGCTCGACAGGCTTGGAATAGAGGCGGGCGCGCCGCTGCCACTGACGGACTGGCTCCCGGCGGCATCGCAGGGGATCGTGGGAATGACATGCCGGCCGGCCGATACCCGCGTTTTGTCCCTTCTGGCACAGGTGAACGATGCCGGCGCATTCCGCGCCCTAACGGCCGAACGCGCGGTTCTGGAAGGGCTGGGCGGCAGTTGCCATACGTCGGTTGCCGTTCACGCCTTGGCGGCGGAGGCGATCAGCCTGCGGGCCGAACTGCTGAGCCCGGACGGGCAGGAACAGGTCTGCGCGGAAGTTGCGGGGCAGGGTGATCCGCACGAACTGGGGCTTGAGCTGGCCCGGATCCTGTTGGATCAGGCGCCCCCCGCAATCCTGGCTTCGCTGGAGAAGGCGGCGACTTGACCAGACCCTGCCTGCTGCTGACCCGCCCAGCCGAAGAGGTGGCGGGAACGGCGGAGGCCGCACGGCTTGCCGGCTTCGACACCCTTGCCGCCCCGTTGCTGGAGATCGTGCCGATCGAATGGTCCGTGCCGGCGGATGCCGCGCCGGACAGCCTTCTGTTCACCAGCGCCCGCGCGCCAGCCTTCGCGATGGGCCTGCCGCCCGCATTGAAGGGCCTGCCAGCCTATGCTGTGGGGCCAAATACGAAGGAAGCCGTGGAGAAAGCCGGCTTTCGGATCGTATCGACCGGCGCAACCGATGGCAGCGCCATCGTTGCGCGCGCGGCTGCCGACGGTCGTGCACGGATCCTGCATCTGTCAGGGGAGCAGACGGCCCGGATCACCAGCCCCCCGGGCACGAGGCTGATCCGCGTGCCGGTCTATGCAGCCCGCCTTGTGCCCGCCCTGCCAGATTCCGCGCTTTTGGCTCTGCGGTCCGGCTCGCTGTTCGCAACGCTCCTGTTCTCGCCGCGGACGGCGCGGCACTTTCGTCAACTGCTGGAGACGCATGATGTGCCGGTCGCCGGCCAGCGCATCGTCGCGTTAAGCCCGGCCGTTGCCGCTGCGGCAGGGCCGGGCTGGCGCGACATCGCGATTGCGGCAATGCCCGCGCGGGAGCAGGCACTGGCCGCAGCTTTGGGGCTGTGGCAAGGCTTGCCGCATGACTAATGGCTCCTTTGATGAACTGGATCGCCTTGCCGCCCGCAGCCTTGCCGCGCGCGAGGAAGAGGCGAAGCGCAGGGGCGCTCGGCCGATCTGGCCCTGGCTGATTTCTGCCGGCCTGCTCGCCTTCGCGCTGGGCCTGATCGGCAGCCCCGTGTTCGAGCGTGCGGCGCGAAGCCACCTGCCTGCCGAACTGCGCAGCGAATCCGTGCCCGCACCGGATCCGCGCGTGGGCGGGCTCACCGAACGGGTCGAACAGCTGGAAGCACGCGGCGCCAGGCCCGCAAGCCTGCCGGCTCAGGCGCCTGCGGCGGATGTGACTGCGGTTGATTCGCGCATTGCCACACTGGAAATGCGGATGGGTGAAGTCCTGGCTGCGATGAACGCGCTGGCGGCAGATCAGCAGCGCACGAGCAGCGCGCTGGCAATGGAAGACGCACGCCTGCGGGATCTTTTCCTGCTGGGCGTCACGCGGCGCATGCTGGAGGCCGGCCGACCGCTGACTCAGCTGGAGCCTGCGCTGGAGGCCCGATATCGCGCAACGGATTCCGCCAGCCTTGATGCGCTTCTGGCCTGGTCGCGCTCGCCGCAGTCCCGTCACAGCCTGCAGCTGCGGCTTCAGACGATTGCCGACGCGCAGGCAGCCAGCCCTGCCAGTCAGAACTGGTGGGATCGTCTCAAGACGCGTCTGGGCAGCCTGGTCACCGTGCGGACCGAAGGCGGGACGAAGCCGCTCGATTTCAATGCCCATATCCGCAATGCGCGCGAAGCCATGGCTGCCGGCGATGTCACGCTGGCAATCGCCGCGCTCAAGCCGCTTCCGCAGACGGCCGATACCCGCCAGTGGCTGGGTGATGCACAGCTTTTGCTGGAAGCCGACACGGCCCTGTCACGGCTGGAAGCGGCAGCAATCAACGAGGCGGCGGCCGAAGCAGCCAGGCGCGCCGCCCAGTCAGCGCCAGCCCAGACAGTGCCAGGCAACACAGCACCGGCCGGGGCCGCGCCGCAGGGGCGCGCTGCGCCTTAACCAGCCGGAGCGCTTGCGCCAGCAATGCTGCAACGGCTAACGAGAGCCCGTTACAACGGCAGGAATGGATAAGCAGCATGCGCGTCGCCATGATCGGATCGGGATATGTCGGGTTGGTGTCCGGCGCATGCTTCGCGGATTTCGGCCATGATGTCGTCTGCGTCGACAAGGATCCCGGCAAGATCGAGCGGCTGAAGGCGAATGTGATGCCCATCTTCGAGCCCGGGCTCGACGATCTGGTGGAAACGAACGTGAAGGCCGGCCGTCTCAGCTTCACGACTGATCTTGCCGAGGGCATGAATGGCGCGCAGGCCGTGTTCATCGCCGTCGGAACCCCGTCTCGCCGTGGCGATGGCCATGCCGATCTCAGCTATGTTTATGCGGCGGCAAAGGAAATTGCCGCGAACATCGACGGCTTCACGGTGGTCGTCACCAAGTCGACGGTTCCCGTCGGCACCGGGGACGAAGTGGAACGGATCATCCGCGAAACCAACCCGAAAGCCGATTTCGCGGTGGCTTCCAATCCGGAATTTCTGCGCGAAGGCGCGGCCATCGCGGATTTCAAGCGGCCGGACCGCATCGTGATCGGGGTCGAGGATGATCGCGCAAAGGCCGTCCTCGAAGAACTGTATCGTCCGCTCTATCTGAATCAGGCGCCGATCATGGTGACAAGCCGGCGCACCTCGGAACTCACCAAATATGCGGCCAATGCCTTCCTCGCGGTGAAGATCACCTTCATCAACGAGATTGCGGATCTGTGCGAGAAGGTGGGGGCCAATGTGCAGGATGTCGCGCGCGGGATCGGGCTCGACAACCGCATCGGCTCGAAATTCCTGAACGCCGGCCCCGGCTATGGCGGCAGCTGCTTCCCCAAGGATACGCTGGCGCTGATCAAGACAGCGCAGGACAATGACGCCCCCGTCCGAATCGTCGAAACGGTGGCCCAGGTGAACGATACCCGTAAGCGCGCGATGGGCCGCCGGGTGATCGCCGCAGCCGGGGGCGACGTGCGGGGCAAGAAGATCGGCGTGCTGGGCCTGACGTTCAAGCCCAACACCGATGACATGCGCGACAGCCCGGCTATTGCGATCATCCAGACGTTGCAGGATGCCGGCGCGAATGTTTCCGCTTTCGATCCGGAAGGGGTGGAACAGGCCAAGCTGGTGCTTCAGAATGTCGATTATGCCGACAGCCCCTATGCCGCCCTGGAAGGCGCGGATGCGATGGTGCTGGTGACGGAATGGGACGCTTTCCGCGCCCTGGATCTGGCGCGGGTAAAGAGCCTGCTTCGCTCACCGGTGGTGGTGGATCTGCGCAATGTCTATCGCCCTGAGGAAATGGCGCGCCACGGCCTCAACTATAGTGGAATTGGCCGCTAGCGGCCGGTTGCAACGGCGGGCTTCCCTCTCTATAGCCCGCCGTCTGCTGCTGCTCGGAGTCGTGGGTGAGTGGCTGAAACCAGCAGTTTGCTAAACTGCCGTACTGGGTAACCGGTACCGAGGGTTCGAATCCCTCCGACTCCGCCAAAACCAAGTAAAAACAAGCGCTCATGCAGATAGCCCGCCCCAAGAGGGATAGGTCTGTTTGGGCTGAATTTGTCACCCGTTGGGGAGCACCCCTAGCGAGGGCTGTGGTGCTGTTGCGCGCTGGTTCCCGGCGCTGGAGCCCAGCACATGGTGACCACAATGCCGAGCCATGGCATTGTGTTCGCATGGCGATCTACAAATACTTCACCGAGGAAGCGCACGCGCGGGCACTTATCAATAAGGGCGAATTGATGATGCAGCCCCTTTCCCATTTCCGGGCGCGGGAAGCCGATGGGGTTCGAGGAGATCCACGCGACGGCATTTTGACCTATGCTCCGAAGGACGGGCTAGTCATGAATATGGAGGACGGGCGAGTTATCACGCTTGAAGGCGGCAGCTTTAATTCTTCAGTCAATCAGAACGATATATTCATCTATTGTGCCAGCAATATACTGTCCTCCGAACTGGCTGAAAAATTCGGCCCGTTCTGTGTAGAGATACCGGACCCGGACATACTGGTGCGGCGGTTGAAAATGCGAGCGCAGGCCACCTCACAGTTTGATTATGAACAAGTCGTTTGCGACACGGTTGACTACCGTGAGCATAGCAGGGAACCGGGTGCTGATTGGGCGCTCCCCGAAAGGTTGGTCCTCATCAAACCCGAAGGCTTTGCGTGGCAGGGCGAGTTTCGGATCGCAGTCGGTAAGCGCGACACCATGAATGTCGAGAACGTTGTGCTGACGATTCATACAGAACCAGCCGTGCCTGTGTTCGAGCCGGTGCCGCCTCCCATCTTCATAAGGCTAAAATCGCTAGCAGACCACGTCAAGCTCCACCGCTTCTGAACCGATGGGGTAAGCCGTTCACAGCCCGTCGCTATGAAGGGTATCAAGGACCCGGTGGTTTTTGACTTTCGTTGACAATTGAACGCGATTTCAGCAGCCTAGTCCGATGTCGAGCGAGCCTTGGACCGATCAGGAGAACGATCTGATCGTCTCGGATTACTTCGCGATGCTGGCTGAAGACATATTCGGATTTCCGTACAACAAGGCGGAGCACCGCCTTACGCTCCTGCCGTTGCTGAACGGGCGCTCGGAGGGGTCAATCGAGTTCAAGCACCAGAACATCAGCGCGGTTCTGAAGGGGCTCGGCGAGGACTGGATCTCCGGCTACAAGCCTGCGTTCAATTTTCAAATGTCGCTCGTCGACGCGGTGGCGCGTTGGTTAGCAAAAAATCCAGCATGGCTTGGCCGTCTGCCAGACTCGCGCGCGGCGACAGGCCTTCAGGAATCCGCGCCGATCTGGATCGGACCACCCCCAACGCTGTCGAACCAGCCGCCTCCGCAGGAACTGGAGCAAATGTTGCACATCGCTAGGAAGTTCGACGTGGCAGGCCGGGATGAGCGCAATCGCTCCCTTGGTCGCGCCGGAGAGGAGCGTGTTCTGGCGCATGAGTGGGCATCGCTACGATCTGCGGGACGTAATGACTTGGCGCGAAAGGTTCGTTGGGTGTCTGAGGAGGACGGCGATGGCACGGGCTATGACATCGCGAGTTTCACGCCAGATGGTCAGGTGCGCTTGATCGAGGTGAAGACGACGAATGGGTGGGAACGGACGCCTTTCCACATCACTCGCAACGAGCTTGCGGTGGCGGACGAGCGCCGATCCGAATGGTGCCTGTTCCGGCTTTGGAACTTCTCGCGTGAGCCGAGGGCCTTCGAATTGTATCCGCCGCTAGATGTCCACGTCACACTCACGGCCACAGCATTCGTGGCAGGCTTCCACTGATATCAGGCCGCTGGCGTATTCAGTTAAAAATAATGTCCATCTGCTTACCCAAGGCTGATCGGCAACCGCAAAGATGTCGTTCACCGAAAGCGATGGCAGTACGCACCTGATGACGAGGTGATCGATTAGTTTTGGCGAATGATAGCCCCGCTTCACCATTTGGTCCACGAGCTGGACTGAGATCTTCTCGGCCACGAACTTGCCGCGTCTGTTCAATTCTGGGCTAGCCCTTGATACGAATTGTCACTCCCATGTTCATCGATCCTGGCAAGGAAGCCCTGAGCCTGACCGCGAATTTCGGCTTGCTGTTGCGGGGCCATGCGATCCCAGGTTCGATACATCTGGGCCATGCGCGGATTGCCGGCAAAGCGTTCGCGATGGCGCGCCAGAAAATCCCAGTAAAGGGCGTTCAGCGGGCAAGCATTGGCGCCCACTTTCTGTTTCACATCATAGCGGCAGGACCCGCAGTAATCGGACATGCGAGAGATATAGGCACCGCTGGCGGCATAAGGCTTCGATGCAAGCAGTCCGCCGTCGGCAAACTGGCTCATCCCGATCGTGTTGGGTGCTTCGACCCATTCATAGGCGTCCGCATAGACTGCCAGATACCATTGGTGCAGTTCATGTGGGTCAACGCCGGCGAGCAAGGCAAAATTGCCGGTCACCATCAGTCGCTGGATGTGATGCGCATAGGCTTCCTCCCTGGTCTGCCCGATGGCGGCTGCCATGCACGCCATGCCGGTGTTCCCGTTCCAGTACATAGCCGGCAGAGAGCGGAACGCTTCCAGCGCGTTGCGCCTGACGTAATCGGGCCCTTCGCGCCAATAGATTCCGCGCACAAACTCCCGCCAGCCGATAATCTGCCGAATGAAGCCTTCCACCGCATTCAACGGCGCATGGCCGCGGTGAAAGGCCTCCTCGGCCATGCGGCACAGGGCCAGCGGATCCAGCAGGCCCAGATTGATCGCGGGTGAAAAAACGCTGTGATAGAGAAAATATTCCCGTGTCAGCATGGCGTCCTGATAGTCGCCGAAGCGGGGCAGGGCGTGTGAAATGAAGAAGGCAGCAGCCCGTTCGGCATCGGCGCGGGTAACAGGGAACCAGAACGGTTCCAGATCGCCGAAGTTCCCGGCAAAGCGGTCCGCCACCAATGCCAGAACGGCCTTCGTCGTGCCGTCGGGTGCGAAGCGTTGCGGGCGCGGCATGAACAGATCTGCATTCGCGGGCTTGCGATTGTCGTGATCGAAGTTCCACTGTCCGCCGATCGGCTTGTCACCATCCATCAGCAGGCCGGTCTTGTGGCGCATCATGCGATAGAAATATTCCATCCGCAGGGCTTTCCGCCCGTCGGCCCACTCGGCAAATTCCGCTGGGCTGCAAAGAAACCGGTCATCCGGCAGGATTTCGGGCGCGGGGTTCCATAGACGCATGCCTTCAAGAACCCGCCATTCCCCGGGGTGCGTCACCCTGATCCTGTCTGCGCCGTGGCGGTGCATCGCCCGCCGCACTTCCCCGCCAAGGTCGTGCGTGTTGTCGGGGTCGTCCAGCGTGACATAATCGACGGTCCATCCTTCCTGCCGCAATTCGTCTGCGAAGTGGCGCATGGCGGAAAAGATCAGCGCTAGCTTCTTCTTGTGATGGCCCACATAGGATGCCTCAGCCTGCACTTCGGCCATCAGCACGATCGTGTCGGCGGGATCGCTTGCCTTCAGCGCGGCGATGCCGGGCGTAAGCTGATCGCCCAAAATCAGGACTATCGTCGTCATCACGGGCTCCGGCCGCTATCAGTCGCCGCAGGAACGGCTCAATCCGAACCGCTAAGAGAGCTGTATCCATCGGACAAGCTGCCGATCGCTGCGGTATCGGCTGGCTTGGCATTGCCGCCGCGCCGCTGACGCCTTTTCGCAACGCATCCATTCCTCAGGCCCGGGCGCGTTTGCAGCAGGCGGCAGCCCGGCTATAGGTCTGATCCGGTTGAGGGGCACAGTTCATTTTTGAAGGGGTAATGATGAGCAAGGGAATTCCGGGGATGTTCGCTTCGGTCGCGCTGTTCGCGCTGGTGGCTGCTTGCGGCTCGAAGACGGAGGAGCCCGGCGCTGCGGCGCCTGAAGCCGAGGTTTCCGGTTCGGCGCCCGTTCCGGCGGAACCGGCCGCGCCCGTTCAGCCGGCGTCCGCCCCTGTGCCGGAGGTGTTCGCCGAACTCACCGGCGATGCCGCTGCCGGCAAGACGGTGTTCATCCAGTGTCAGGCCTGCCACTCGCTGAAGGAAGGCGAAAACCGCGTGGGGCCATCCCTGCACAAGGTGATCGGCGCAACTGCGGGGCATGTTTCGGATTTCCGTTATTCCGATGCCAACAAGGGCAGCGGGATCGTCTGGACGGAAGAAAAGCTGTTCGAATATCTGAAGAATCCGCGAGCAATGGTGCCTGGCACCACAATGGCCTTCGCCGGCATTGCGGACCCCCAGAAGCGTGCGAATCTGATCGCCTATCTGAAAGCCAACGGCGGAGCTGGCTGACGCCGGCGGCCTTCAGTTGCTGCGCTGGCGGCCGTAAACCTGTGGGGGAATACCCCGTCACAGGTTGAAAGGCAGGCGCGGACAATGGATCTGGGCGGGCATGGCGCGTTCCGAATGGGTTCTTCGCCATCCGTGCGGCAGGACGCGCCGACACGGATCGGCCTGTCCCTGCTGGCAACGGCCTGGGCCGCCCTTGGATCCGGTCGCACGGAAAGTGTCAGCCTTCTGCTCAGATCCGGCGGCCTCATCGAAGGGGTGCTGGCGATCCGGATGGACGGAGCCATCGCGGAAGCCGCGACACGGCCAGGCCACTTCACCCATGCGTTCGCCGTCGATGAGGTGGTGATGGTGCGGCAGATCCCGCGCGGCGGCTAGAGCCCGAAGGCGTCCGCGATCAGCTCGTGGCTGCGCAGCCGGTCCTGATGTCCGTGCAGGATATTCACCAGCATCAATTCCTCGGCCCCGTAGATCGCGGCCTTCGCCTCCAGCGCCGTCCGGCATTCCCCCGCAGTGCCGACGATCGGCCGGCGGGCGGCCGGTGTCGGCACGGGGTTTCGGGCAAGCCAGTCGGCGGCGATGGCCGGTTCGGGCACCGGGATCAGCCGGCCCTGCTGCAGATGTGCGAACATCATCCGCGAAGGCCCGGCAAGCCAGTGCGCGCGCTCACTGCTTTCGGCTGCAACCACCCAGCAGGCCACCATCAGTTGCGGCTGCCGGGCACGGGCCGAGGGCCGGAAGGTCGCTCGATAGCGGTCGGCCAGCTGCGGCACTTCACCCGCAATGAAATCGGCGATGCAATAGGGGAGGCCAAGGACACCGGCGAGGTCCGCGCTGTCGGGGCTGGAGCCCAGCATCCAGATGTCAGGCTTCGCCTCTCCGCCTGGAAGAGTCATCGCCAGATGGCGAAACGGATGATCCTGCGGCAGCGTGCGATCATAATAGGCCATCAGCTCCTGCACCTGTTGCGGAAACTCCATGGCGGTTCGCTGCCGTCGGTCCTGCTGAAGGGCATAGGCGGTCAACTGGTCGGCGCCCGGCGCACGCCCAAGGCCAAGATCCACGCGGCCGGGAAACAGCGCCTCAAGCATGGAGAAGCTTTCGGCGACCTTGAACGGGGAATAGTGCGGCAGCATCACCCCGCCAGTGCCGATGCGGATCTGCTTCGTTTCGCGGCCGATCGCGGCCAGCAGGACTTCCGGAGATGCGGATGCAAGTGCGGGCGTGGCATGATGTTCTGCCATCCAGAAGCGATGAAAGCCACGCCTGTCCGCCAGCGCCGCAAGCTCCAGCGAATTGCGCAAGGCCTGGCCACCGCTTCCACCCTCGGCAATCGGGGATTGATCCAGAACCGATAGTTTCAGGTCCATCAGCGCAATCCCAGCACGTCGCGCGCGATCGCCATCACCCTGTTCCGGTCGGGCGGAAATCCGGCTTCGATCCAGCGTTGCTCCACCTCTGCCAGCCGTCGGGAAACGGCAGGCCCCGGCGCCAGGCCCATTGCGATCAGATCCTTTCCGGAAACCGGCATGCGCGGGCGGACATAGCCCGACAGGGGGCCAGCCCATTGCGCAGCCCGGTCGTCGGCCGTCAGCAATAGCCGATCCTGCGTCGCTGCCGGGCCGATCGAATAGGCAAGCACCCGCGGATCGGCTGGAACGGATGTGCGGCAGGCGGCGTGCGCAAGACGTGCCTTGTCTGCATTGGACAGCTTTAATCTGGATCCGATTTCAGATGCAATAACAGGATCTTCCGGAAGAAGGCTTGCCAGTCGTCTCAAGCTGTCCGGCTGCAGGTGTGCGGCGATTTCCGCAGCGATCAGACGCTCCAGGTCGGCATGCCTCGCAGGCTCGATTTCGGGCAGAACCGGCTTAAGGATCTCATGCGCCAGCATGGCGGAGACGGTGGCTTGGGGGGCGGGCAGGGCCAGCAGCTTCAGCAGTTCATCGCGGATGCGTTCGCGCGAAAGGGCCATCAGGTCATTTGCCCGCATTGCGCAGGCCGAAAGACCCTTGTCATCCAGCTCGGGCGCGAAGCGCGCCGAAAAACGGAAGAACCTGAGGATGCGCAGATGATCTTCCGCGATGCGGGCCAGTGGTTCCCCGATGAACCGGATCCGGCGCGCGGAAAGATCGTCCAGCCCGCCGAACCAGTCGAACAGTTCGCCTGTGAGCGGGTCCGCATAAAGCGCGTTGATGGTGAAATCCCGCCGGGCCGCATCTTCCTGCCAGTCGGATGTGAAGGCCACTTCGGCATGGCGCCCGAATGTGTTTACGTCGCGGCGCAACGTTGTCACTTCATAGGGCGCGCCGCCGGCAACCGCTGTCACGGTGCCGTGGGCAAGCCCGGTCGGCACGGCGCGGATGCCCGCCGCTTCCAGCCGTTCGATCACGGTCTGCGGCGGAAGCCGTGTCGCGAAGTCCAGATCGGATGCGGGCAGGTTCAGCAGCCAGTCCCGTACGGCACCGCCCACCAGCCGCGTTTCGCCCGCTTCGGCGGATAGCGCACGCAACAGCTTGTCCATGCCGGGCCGCCCGGACCACAATGCGGGATCCAGCCTCGTCATGCCAGCCGTGCCGCCAGGTTCACCAGCATCCCCGCAGTTGCACCCCAGATCATCCGTCCTTCATATTCAATCACATAGTATCGCCTGAGCCGGCCCTGCCACTCCGCCTCGCGGAGCAGATGGTTGCGCCTGTCCAGCGCATAGGCCAGCGGCACCTCGAACAGGTCCGCCACCTCATGCGGGTTGGGGGAAAAGGACAGGCCCGGTTCGATTGCGCCGACGACGGGCTGCACCGAATAACCGGTTCCGGTCTGGTAGGGGTCGCCCATGCCGATCACGTCCACGGCCGACGGCTCCAGCCCGATCTCTTCCTGCGCCTCTCGCAGGGCGGCGGCCACCGGCCCTTCGTCAGCCGTGTCGATGCGACCGCCAGGGAAGGCCACCTGCCCGGCATGGTTGCGCAGGTGCGAGGTCCGCGTTGTCAGAAGAAGGCGCGGTTCCGACGCGCGGATTATGGGCACCAGCACGGCGGCAGGGACCAGCAGGCCGGATGGCGTGGTGCCGAAACTGCCGAAATCCTGGTCCCCGGTGAGAACCGGGCTGTCTGACGCCAGCAGACCAGCCCGGACGCGGTCAATCAGCGAAGGCAAAGAAGGCGCCTCCGCTCCACAGGCCCAGCCGCCCGCCCAGCCGTTCCTGCTCAGCCAGTGCCAGGTCGGCCAGCTGATAGAAGACGGGGCGGTTGATCAGGGCATCCAGCGCCCGGTCGGCCGGACCGCGCACATGAAGATAGGGGCGGGGGGAACCATCGGGCGCGGTTTCCAGCCGCAGCGGATGATCGGGCCCGGCCATCACGATGTCGTCCGTCAGCAGGCGGAAGGCGATCCGGCGCTCGCGCCCTTCGCCCTCGCTCAAGGCCTCGACCGCAAGGAACGGCGCATCATCCACCTCGATGTCCAGCTTCTCCACCGGCGTGACCAGTACGAAACGCCCGTCCGCCTCGCGCCTGAGGATGGTGGAAAACAGCTTCACCAGCGCAGGCCTGCCGATGGGCGTACCGCCATGCAGCCAGCTGCCATCAGCGCGGATCCGCATGTCGCTGTGCCCGCAATGGGTCGGGTTCCATTGCTCCACCGGCGGCAGGCGGCGTTCGGCCACGGCCTTTGCGATATCCGCAAGGCTCGCGCGGGAAAGATCCAGCGCCTCCGGCCTGATCGGTTCCGCAGTCGAGACCATGCGCCGGACATGCGGCCGGCCGCACCTGTCGTCAAGCATCGAAGCTGCGAGGTGTGCGGATGCGAGGAGCGCGTAGAGGCCGCCTTCAGGCGGCGGCGCTGCCGACGCCGTGCGCCATCAGTTGGGCGGGCCCGCGCAGACGATGGCCTGCCTTGGCCCGAAGCAGCAGCCTGTCGCGATCAACCGGCCCCGGCAGGATCCATTCTCCGGTATGCTGCGCCGAAAAGCCCCAGCGCCTGTAATAGGGTTCGTTGCCGATCAGCATGACCGGCAGATGCATTGCATCCAGTTCGGCGAGCGCAAGATCCATCAGGCGCACGCCGATCTGCTCCCCGCGCCGGTCGGGGTGGGAAACCAGCGGCCCCAGCAGCGCGATGCGGCGGTTGCCCATCGGGTGCCGCCACTCCAGTTCCCAGCATTCCACGCTGCCGACCAGATCATCGCCGTCCAGCGCCACGAAGCTGGCACGATCGATGCGCGTCGCTGCGGCGCGCAGCAGGCTGGCTGTGCGCTTCTGACGGGCAGGCCCGAAACAGAGGTCCAGAAGTTCGGCCACCCGTTCAGGGGCCACAGCATCTTGAGATAGAAAGTCCACAGGCATGTCCATGCAATTGATTTGTTTCGAGGCCATGAAGGAAGTTTGAACTTCCAGAGGCGGTATCCGAAGCATCGCCCGGCCTGCCTCTTGTCTCTGGGGGCTTCAGCCCCGCCGGATGGCCGCCAGCCACCCGCCCGCCGCGCTGCGCCCATATGCGGGGCGCGCGGCGGTCAGCCGCGTCGCATCAACTGTTTGAAGACGTGACCTTGCATGGTGGGCGCGCGTATAACGACAATCGGGAGGAATGAAAAGACCGATGAAACTCTATGACATGGCAAAGGCCCCCAATCCGCGTCGGGTGCGAATCTTCCTTGCGGAGAAGGGGATCGACATCTCCATGGTGCCGGTCGACATTCCGTCGGGGGAAAATCTGTCTGCGGCCTATCTGGCGATCAATCCGCGCGGCGTGGTTCCGACGCTGGTGCTGGAGGACGGCAGGGTGCTGGATGAAAGCATCGCCATCTGCCGCTATTTCGAAGCGCTCAATCCGGAACCGAATCTTTTCGGCTGCACGCCATGGGAACAGGCCGAAGTCGAGCAGCAGCAACGCCAGATGGAATTCGAAGGCCTTTTCAACATCGCGGCCGCCTTCCGCAATTCAGCCGAAGCCTATTCCGAACGCGGTGCAGCAGGCGCTGCCCCGGCCACGCCGCGCATCCCGGGGCTCACCGAACGCGGGCTTTCGCTCGCCCGGCACTGGCTCGACAGGCTTGAGAGGCGGCTGGAGGGGCGGGACCATGTCGCGATCGATCGCTTCACCATCGCGGACATCACCGCCTTCGTCGCGATCGATTTCGCCAAATGGGTGAACCTGCGCGCCGGGGAGGAGCATCCAAATGTGCTGGCCTATCACGCCCGCATCAAGGCACGCCCGTCCTCAGCCGCCTGACGACGGGCCAGCCGCCGCTGCGTCGTCCGCGCGGTTCAGCCAGCGGGCGCCATGTTCCTCGGCCAGCGCGGCGACCACAGGTGCATCCGGGATCTGCTCGAACCGGAGCCGGTCAGCGCCCTCGTCTTTCAGGCGCCAGCTGAGATACATATGCGGCGCGGCGAAGCGCAGTTCCTGCGCGTCGGATTCCATGTCCGCCCCGAACAGCTGCACCTCGCCCGCGATGCGGCCGCCCACCCACACCAGCGCACGGCGGTTTGTCAGCATGTAATGCGCCCGTGCCCTGGCGCTTGATCGCAGCCAGATGGGAAGGGCGATGATCATCACCATGCCTGCCACCATCATCAGGATCAGCGGCAGCGAGGGATTTTGGGGCTGTCCGGCAAAATGCGAGCCCGCCAGATGCGGCCGGATCAGCTCCATGGCGGTCCAGGTCAGCAGGCTCAGCAGCAGGAGGAAGCCGGCCAGTTCCCACAGCTTGCGCGTTAGCATGCGCGGGCGACCCTGCCACAGGATCGCCTCGCCCTCGCCGGGGGGGGATGGCCGCCGGTTGAGCCGTGCCGGCGCCAGTTCCTCGCCTGCAATCGCTTCGCCGGCCGTCATCAGCGCTCCACGGTCAGGGCAATGCCCATGCCGCCGCCGATGCACAGCGTGGCAAGGCCCTTCTTCGCATCGCGGCGCTGCATTTCGTGCAGAAGCGTCACCAGAATTCGCGCGCCTGACGCGCCGATCGGGTGCCCGATGGCGATTGCGCCGCCGTTCACGTTCAGCTTCGAAGGGTCGATCCCCAGTTCCTGGCCCACCGCCAGCGCCTGGGCGGCGAAGGCTTCATTCGCCTCGATCAGATCCAGGTCGGAAACGCTCCAGCCAGCCTTTTCCAGCGCCTTTCGTGATGCAGGGATCGGCCCCAGCCCCATAACAGCCGGATCGACGCCGGCTGATGCCCAGCTTTTCACCTTCGCCAGCACCGGCGCGCCGCGGCGGGCGGCTTCCGCCGCCGACATCAGCACCAGCGCCGCAGCCCCGTCATTCAGGCCGGAAGCGTTGGCTGCGGTAACGCTGCCGTCCTTCTTGAAAGCGGGCTTCAGCGCCGCCATCGCCTCGACCGTCGCGCCGTCGCGGATATATTCGTCACTGTCCACCACCACATCGCCCTTGCGGCCCTTCAGGGTCACGGGGACGATCTCGTCCCGGAACCGGCCGGCTTTGCGGGCGGCTTCGGCCTTGTTCTGGCTGTGCGCGGCGAATTCATCCTGCGCGAGGCGGCTGATCTGATAGCGTTCCGCGATGTTTTCCGCAGTCACCCCCATGTGGTAGCCGTTGAAGGCATCCCAGAGGCCATCCTTGATCATGGTGTCCACCAGTTCCAGCGCGCCCATCTTCTGCCCGGCGCGCAGCGCCTGCGCGTGGGTGGAAAGGGACATGGATTCCTGCCCGCCGGCCACCATGATCGCATGATCGCCGTTGCGGATCGCCTGCGCCGCCAGCGCAACGCTGCGCAGGCCCGAACCACACACCTGGTTCACGCCCCATGCGGGCACTTCCTGCGGCACGCCCGCCGCCATGGAAGCCTGCCGCGCCGGATTCTGGCCCTGCGCCGCCGTCAGAACCTGGCCCAGGATCACTTCGCCCACGTCCGCGCCGGAAACACCCGCGTCGGCCAGCGCCGCCTCGATCGCGGCCTTGCCCAGCACATGCGCCGGCGTAGTGCCGAAGCTGCCCATGAAGCTGCCCACAGGGGTGCGGCGGGCGGCGGCAATCACGACATCGGTCATCGAAGCGTCCTTTCGGTTCCAGTCACCCCGGGGCAGCGCGCCGCCGTCAGGGCCGTTACCGCCCGCTCTAGCGGCCGTGCAGCCAGTTTGAAAGCGGGCCCCACAGCGTTTCCGCCGCAGCGGAACCGACCACCATGCCGACATGGCCTGACTCCACGTCGCGCCGGTCGATACCGGCGCGCCGCAACCGCGCAGCCGGCGGCACGATCCGGTCCTTCGTGGCGCCGAAATCCAGGATCGGGGCTGCAATCGATGCCGGATCGATCGACTGGCCGGCAACCCGCCACAGTCCGCGCCCGATCCAGTCCGCCCCGAAGGCCTTCAGGAACATGTCCCGCGCGGCCGGAAGGGGCAGGGGGGCGCCACTGTTGGCCCAGTCCTCCACCGCGGCGAACCATCCGACATGCGGATCGTCCGGCGGCCGACGGGCGAGCGCCTCGAACTTCGCCAGAACCGCATCTTCGTCCAGGCTCCAGAACAGCGGATTCAGCAGGCTCACGGGGACTGCGCCAAGGCCTGTCGCCAGGGGCCGGATGGCAGACCATGTCTCCAGCGCGGCGTGTCTGGCCTCGGCGGAGAAACCGTCGAAATGCCAGGGCGCCGCGATCAGGGCCAGCCGGTTCAACCGCGCGCCCAGCAATTGCGCGGCCGCCACGGCCAGCGTGCCGCCCATGCAATAGCCCAGCAGGGAAACCGGCCCCGGCAGTTGCCTCAACAGCGGCATCAGCCGCGCGGAAACCAGCCCGGCCATGCCCAGTCGTCGTTCGCTGCGCCCCATGGGCCCCCAATCCAGCAGCAGCACCCGGTGCCCTTCATCCGCGAGATGGCGGACCAGCGACCGGCCCGGTGCCAGATCCAGCACGGCCGGCGCGTTGATGAGTGAGGGAATCACCACCAGCAGGGGCCCGGTCGGAGGTCCGCCTACATCCAGCAGCCGCACGCCGCCCCTGTGGGCAAGTGCCGGCATCTGCGGCATCGGTTCTGTCTTTGCTGCGGTTTGATACCGGTTCAGTCCGTCCAGAACCGCCCGCAGCCGTTCGGGATCATCGCCGAGCCGGCGGGTGACGAGCGACAGGAACATGGGCAGCGGGTGCGGCCCGCGCCCCCGGCTCTTGCGCTGTTCAGTCATGCGGCTGCCGATGCTGCGCAGCATGGCCGCGCGCGCCGTTTGCGGGCCCTTGCTGCACATGCTAAGTCGGTTGCCATATCATTTTCTCCCGGATCGGAACCCATGCCCCAATCCCCCGAAGGCGATACCGCCCCCGTCATCATCAAGAAATACGCCAATCGCCGCCTGTATGACACGGAAAGCTCCAGCTACATCACGCTCGAGCATCTTTCGGCGATGACGCGCCAGGGCCGCGAGTTCAAGGTGGTGGATGCGAAGTCGGGTGTCGACATCACCCACAGCGTGCTCACCCAGATCATCGTCGAGGAAGAAAATCGGGGAACGACGCTGCTGCCCGTCAGCTTCCTGCGCCAGTTGATCGCCATGTACGGGGATCAGATGCAGGCGATGGTGCCCCACTATCTTGAGGCTTCCATGGAAGCCTTCCGCCGCAACCAGGAACAGGTGCGCAGCACCATGATGGGCATGATGGCTGGCGGGTCGAACCCGTTCGAGGCGCTGGCCCGCCAGAACATGGCGATGATGAAGGCCGCCGCAGACATGTGGGGAACCGCGCCGGGCGCACCCAAGGCCGAAACCGCGCCGGAGGGCGACGACGATGTGAAGGCCCTGAAGGCGGAACTTCGTGCCCTGCAGGCCCGGATCGACAAGCTGGCGAAGGACTGAGGCGGGCCCGCAATGTCCAGCCTTCCGGATGCCGCATGGGCGGAACTGCCATCCGACGTGGTGCGAACGTCGCCCGTGGATCTTGCCCCGCACCTGACGGACTGGCGCGGCCAGAAGACGGGCAGGGCGGATGCGCTTCTTTTGCCGCGCAGCACGGTCGATGTGGCAGAGATCGTCCGTTGGGCAGGCCGGCATGGCGTCGGGCTGGTGCCGCAGGGCGGCAACACCGGCCTTGTCGGCGGCAGCGTGCCGGAACCGCTGGCGGACAGGCCCGTGGCGGTATTGTCGCTGCGCCGCATGGATGCGATCGAAGGCATCGATCCCGCCGGGCTGTCGATGGTTGTCGGCGCAGGCGCCATCCTGGCCAATGTGCACTCGGCTGCGGAACAGGCCGGCTGCCGCTTTCCGCTTTCGCTGGGTGCGAAGGGCAGCGCAACAATCGGCGGGCTGGTTTCGACCAATGCGGGTGGGGTTCAGGTGCTTCGCCATGGCACCATGCGGGCGCTGGTGCTGGGGATGGAGGTTGTCCTGCCCGACGGATCGGTGCTGAACCAGCTGTCCGCGCTCCGCAAGGACAACAGCGGTTATGATCTGAAGCAGCTGCTGATCGGGGCGGAAGGAACGCTGGGTGTCGTCACCCGTGTCGCCCTGCGGCTTGCGCCCGCGCTCAGGCAGCGCAGCACCGCCTGGGCAGGCCTTGCGACGGCGGAACAGGCACTGGCCTTGCTGCGTCGTCTGCGCGCAGAAGCCGGCGAAACGGTTGAAAGCTATGAACTGATCTCCGCCGAGGCGCACGACCTGACCCTGCACCAGATGCCCGGCCTCAGGGCGCCGCTTCCTGGCTCTCATCCTTATCATGTGCTGATCGAGCTCGCCGCGCCGGCCGAGGTGATGGAATCGGTTCTGGCGGCCGCGATCGAGGCTAACGAGGCGGACGATGCCGTGATCGCCACATCAGAAGCCCAGGCAGACGCGATGTGGGCGATCCGGGAATCCATCCCGGAGGCTGAGAAACGAAACGGAGGGGCGGTGAAGAACGACATCTCCGTCGCCGTGGCCGATGTGCCGGCGTTCCATGCCGAAGCCGTGCGCCTTTTGCAGGCTGCCCATCCGGGCGCGCGGGCCTTCGTGTTCGGCCACCTGGGCGATGGCAATCTTCACTGGAACATCCTGCCGCCGGCCGACGCGCCGCCAGGCTGGCTGAAACGGGACGGCGAACAGGCCCGCACGCAGCTGCACGACCTGATCGCGCGTTTCCATGGTTCGATCTCAGCCGAACATGGCATCGGCACGCTGAAAGCGGCCGAGCTTGCGCGGCTTGGCGATCCCGCGAAGCTGGCCGCGATGCGGGCGATCAAGGCGGCTCTCGATCCGCGCGGCATCCTCAATCCGGGCAAGCTCTTCGCCTGACGGCCGCTTGCTTGCGCCCGGCCGGTTGCCGCGCTAGACCCCGGCCAAAATCGGCATGCCGTGGCGAACCACCCGGCATCTTTCACAGCAGCAAGCAGGATTTATAGATGGCCAGCCAACCCGCAGCGCAGCTTCCGCTCTTTTACCAGAACCTGATTCCGCTGACCTCTGACCTGCACGCCAATCACGGCCTCGTCGAACGGACCGATCTGAAGTTCGCCCGCGCCACGCATGCCATCCCGATCACCGTCGATGAATTCGTTTCGGCCCAGCGCAACTATCCGATCGTCTTTTCCGAAGGCTCGGAAGGCGTGCCGCTGGCGCTTGTCGGCCTGCGCGAAGGTGAAAACCTGTTCGTCGACGCCGACGGCAAATGGACCGAAGGTGCCTACATCCCGGCCTACATCCGCCGCCACCCGTTCATGCTGGCTCGCCTGACGCCCGACGCCAACGTGCTGAGCCTGGTGTTTGACGACCTTGCCGGCCTGGTTGCCGAAGGTGCCGAGAACAAGCTGTTCGATGCCGACAAGCAGCCCTCGCAGGTGACGAAGAATGTGCTCCAGTTCTGCGAGCAGTTCGAACAGGCCATCGCGCGCACCAAGAGCTTCATGGACGAACTGAACAAGCTGGGTCTGCTGATGGACGGCCAGGCCCAGATCCAGAACCCGGGCATGGATCAGCCTGCGACCTTCGCTGGCTTCAGGATGGTCGACGAGCAGAAGCTGCAGAACATCCGCGGGGATCAGGCCCGCAAGATGGTGCAGAACGGCATGCTGGGCCTCGTCTATGCACACCTCTTCTCGCTGTCGCAGATGCGCACCCTGTTCGGCATGGCGAACCCCGAACTTCCCGCCGCCTGACAGGTCAGGATTGAAGTTCCCCCCGGCTGGCCTTGCCCGCCGGGGGGGCGCCGACTAGCATCCTGCATCCCTTTCCGTGATGCAGGAGGCAGAAGATGAAGTTCGTCAATTCGATGATCGCGGCTGTGGCGATGTTTGCCATGGCTTCCGCCGCCCCGCTTCAGGCGCAGGCGGCGCCGCTGAATGTGCCCGCCGGGGAATATGGGCTGGACAAGACGCACGGCAGCCTGACCTTCAAGATCAACCACATGGGGCTGTCCAACTACACGGCTCGCTTCGCCAGCTTCGATGCGACGGTCACACTGGATCCCAAGGCGCCCACCAACTCGGCTGTCAGCGTCACCATCGATCCGAAATCCGTCCGCACCGACTTCCCCTTCCCCGAGAAGGAGGATTTCGACAAGGTGATCGCGGAAAAGTTCCTTCAGGCAGGCCAGTTCCCCACGATCACCTTCAAATCGACCGCCCTCAAGGCGACCGGCGCAACGACCGGCAAGCTGACAGGGGACCTGACGCTGCTGGGCGTCACCAGGCCCGTCACGCTGGATGTCACGCTGAACGGGGCGAAGGAACACCCCATGCGCAAGATCCCGGCCCTCGGGTTCAGCGCTACCGGCAGCTTCAAGCGGTCCGATTTCGGCTCCAGCGCGCTGCAGGGCCCGCTGGGTGACGAGATCACGGTGATCATCGAAGCGGAGTTCTTCAAGAAATGAGCGCGGCGCGCAGCCGCTACAGCGCCGCAGCGATCACGCTTCACTGGCTGATCGCGCTCCTCATCATCGGCAACTTCGTCGGCGGACTGCTGATCGAGGGGTTGCTGGAACCTGACGCCACGGCGGCGCAGAAACAACTGGGCTTCACCATCGTGCAACTGCACAAGAGCTTCGGCCTGACGGTGCTGATGCTCAGCCTGCTGCGTCTGGCGCTGCGTCTTGGCACAGGGGTGCCGCCGCTTCCCGCGCACATGACACCTCTGGAACGGCTGCTGGCGAAGGCCACGCATGTCGGCTTCTACGCCGTCATGATCCTTGTGCCGCTGTCCGGATGGCTGATGGTGTCGGCAAGCCCGCTGGGCTTCCCCACGCTGTACTTCGGCCTTTTCGAATGGCCGCATCTGCCTGTTGCCGCCAGCGCCGAAATCAGCGGCGCGGCATCCGAGGCGCATGAAGTGATGGCGTTCATCGGGGCTGGCCTGTTCGTGCTGCACGTCGGTGGCGCGCTCAAGCATCATTTCCTCGACAGGGATGATGTGCTGGCACGGATGCTGCCGTTCCTGCGCAAGTCGGTCGGCTGATGCGCACCGTCACCGTTTCCCTGCTTCTGCTGGCGGCTGCACCGGCGGCCGCCAGCAACTGGGCCGTGGTACCGGCGCAGTCGAGCATCCTCTTCACGCCCGTCTGGAATGGCGAGCCTGTCGAGGGCCGCTTCCCGAAGTTCACGGCAGCCATTCGCTTCGATCCGGCGAAGCTGGCCGAGGCCCGGGTGGATGTGGCCATCGACCTGTCGGCAGCCACGACAGGTGACAGGACCGTGAACGGAAGCCTGCCGGGCCCGGACTGGTTCGACGTGAAGACGAGCCCTGTCGCGCGCTTCCAGTCGACAAGCATCACACAAGTGAAGCCTGGCCAGTATCTGGCGAAGGGGACGCTCGGCCTGCGTGGGGTCAGCGTGCCGGTCTCGCTTCCCTTCACCCTCGCGATCAAGGGCAACACGGCCGTCATGACAGGCCAGACCGTGCTTGATCGCCGGCAATTCAGGATCGGAATGGAAAGCGACTCCCCGGGGGCATGGGTCGCCTTTCCGGTTCCCATCAGGATCCACCTAACAGCGACCCGAAAGCCCTGACACGATTATGACCAGATATGATCACCCGACTCCGCTCGAAACGGTGTTCGAACCCAGCTGGATGCCGGATCTGCTGTTCCGCACCGCAGCGCGGCTGCCGGACGCGCCGGCAATCGACTTCATGGGCGCCGTCATCTCGTACGGAGAGCTGGCGAGCCGGGTGCGGAAGGCAGCGGCGGGCTTTCGGGCCATCGGGGTTGGACCGGGGTCGACAGTGGGCCTGTTCCTGCCCAATTGCCCCCAATATGTGATCGCCGCCTATGGCGCCTGGACGGCGGGGGCCAGGCTCGCCAATTTCTCACCGCTCTATACGGTCGACGAACTCTGCCACCAGGTGGAAGATAGCGAGGCCGACGTGATGGTCACGCTGGACGTGAAGGCCCTGTTGCCGTCGATCGAGGCCGTGCTGAAATCGACCCGCCTGAAGACGCTGGTGATCGGAAACGTGGCCGAAGCCTTGCCGCCGGTGAAGTCGGCTCTCTACCGGTTGTTCAAGCGCGGCGAGCGGAGCCGCTTCGATCGGGATGACCAGCATATCCCCTTTGCCAGCCTGCTGTCCGGCCCCGAATTCCAGCTGCAGGGGCTGTCGCCCACGCCGGATGAAGTGGCGCTGCTGCAATATACGGGCGGCACGACCGGCACCCCGAAGGGCGCCATGCTCACCCATACCAACCTGTCGATCAATGCGCAGCAGGTGAACGCCATCGATGACAAGCCGGACGCACCGGACCGGATCCTGGCGGCCCTGCCGCTGTTCCACATCTTTGCGCACACCTGCATCATGAACCGCACCATCCTGAAGGGTGCGCAGATGGTGCTCTTGCCGAAGTTCGAAGTGAAGGCCGCGCTGGAAGCCATTCAGCGGACAAGGATAACGGCACTTCCCGGTGTGCCCACAATGTATCGTGCGCTGCTCGATCATCCCCAACTCGGCCGTTATGATCTCAGCTCCATCCGCATCTGCATCTCGGGCGGGGCGCCATGCCCCGAGCCGCTTCAGAAGGCTTTCGAGGCCGCGACGGGCGCCAGGCTGATCGAAGGCTATGGCCTGACCGAAAGTTCGGGCGTTGTGTCGGCCAACCCTTATTCGGGCGGCAAGCCGGGCACCATCGGCCAGCCGCTGCCCGGCACGGAAATCCGCCTGCTGGACAAGGATGATCCCGCGAAGATCGCAACCCCCGGCGAGAGCGGGGAGCTCGCCTTTCGTGGCCCCCAGATGATGAAGGGCTATTGGAAACGCGACAATGTCGGTGTCTTCCAGGACGGTTTCCTGCGGACGGGCGATGTCGCCGAGGTCGACGGGGATGGCTATTACCGCATCGTTGATCGCCTGAAGGACATGATCATCGTGGGGGGCTTCAAGGTCTTCCCCAGCCAGGTGGAGGATATGCTCTACTCGAATCCGGCCGTGAAGGAGGCCATCGTGGTCGGCGTGCCGGATCCCTATCTGGGCGAGAGGCCGAAGGCGTTCGTGACACTCGCGGATGACGCGACCGTTGGTGCCGAGGAACTGCTGAAATGGCTGAACAGCAACATCGGCAAGCATGAGCGTGTCGTCGCCGTGGAAATCCGCGACAGCCTGCCCAAGACGATGATCGGAAAACTCAGCCGCAAGGAACTGGAAGCGGAAGAGCGGGCGAAGGCCGGGGCGTAAGTGCCTGGGGCCTAGCGCCCCGCCTCCCGCCGGGGCTGCTGTTCAAGGAAGCGCAGCGCGGACAGGACATGCGCTTTCACGCCCGTCTTCAGCGCGGCCTCGTTCACGGTGAAGAAGGGGCTGTGGTTCGGGTGGGTATCCCGCGGGGCAACGCCGTCAGGGCTGATGCCCAGGAAGTAATAGACTCCGCCTACCTCGTTCATGAACAGGCTCACGTCCTCGGAAACGGTCACGGGCGGGGCGTCCGGGGCGATGCGATCCGTGCCGCCAGCCGCCTCTGCCAGCGGGCCGGCGATCCAGGTCGACAGTGCCGGTTCATTGCTGGTGAGGGCGCCGGCGGTCGTGAAACTGACATTCGCCTCTGTGCCATGGATGGCTGCGATCCCTTTCACCACCTGTTCGATCTGGCCCTTCAACTGGTCGCGCCGGGCAAGGTCGAATGTCCGCAGGGTACCGGAAAGTTCGGCCTTGTCGGGAATGATGTTGTGCCGAAGCCCGGCATTGATGGTGGCGATCGTCAGAACCGTCGGCGTCTGCGTCGGATCGATCGTCCGCGTCACCAGCCGGTTCAGCTCGTGAA
This sequence comes from Sandaracinobacter sp. T42, assembly GCF_059115405.1. Taxonomy (NCBI): domain Bacteria; kingdom Pseudomonadati; phylum Pseudomonadota; class Alphaproteobacteria; order Sphingomonadales; family Sphingosinicellaceae; genus Sandaracinobacter; species Sandaracinobacter sp. T42. Next base: position 2,180,402 of record NZ_CM181101.1, on the reverse strand, counting down.
CCGTCGTCGCCGCCTGGCCGATCAGGTCCGTCCCGCGCCAGGGTACGGCGCCGTGGGTCTGAGTACCCGTCAGGGTGATGCGCACGGTGTCCGCCTCGGCCATCAGCGCGCCCGGACGCCACGCCAGCGTTCCGGCCGGCCCCGGCCACACATGGATGCCGAACACAGCGTCCGGTCGGGGGGCGGCAAATGCGCCTTCCTTCAGCATCAGCCGGGCGCCGCCTTCCTCGCCCGGCGGCGGCCCTTCCTCGGCCGGCTGGAACACAAGCACGACAGTGCCCGGAATCTCGGCCTTCAGTTTCGAAAGTACCTCTGCCGCCCCCAGCAGCATCGCCACATGCGCATCATGCCCGCAGGCATGCGCCACTGGAACCGTTGCGCCATTGTAGCTGCCGGTCGCCTGGCTTGCGAAGGGAAGGCCGGTCGCCTCCTTCACGGGCAGCGCGTCCATATCGGCCCGCAGCGCGACCACGCCGCCCGGTCTGCCGCCCTTCAGCACGCCCACCACGCCGGTCACACCCACCTTCTCGCGAACCTCGAAACCCAGTGCCTTCAGATGCTTCGCCACAAGGGCAGCCGTGCGGACCTCCCGGTTGCCCAGTTCGGGATGCTGGTGGATATCCCGCCGCCAGTTGATCACCTTCGCCTCGACTGCGTCGGCTTCCGCGGCCACCCTGGCAAGCGGAACGGCTGCGGCGGACGGCGCTGAGATCAGCAGGGCGGCTAGGGCGAGCTGGCGCAAAAGAGGGCTCCTTACAGTCTGTCGGCCGACGCTAGGACGCCGCTGAAGTGCGGGCAAGTGCTGCAGACGGCTTGACCGGTCAACCGCCGCCGTCCAAAGGCCCATGGTGGAGAGTGTATGGCCGCAACTGACGATATTTCCTCGCTGAGTTTCGAAGCGGCGCTGCAGCGTCTGGAAGCGATCGTGAAGCAGCTGGAATCCGGCGATGCCCCGCTGGAAGCCGCGATCAGCCTGTACGAGGAAGCGCAGTCGCTCAAGGCGCATTGCGAGGCCCGGCTGTCCGCTGCGGAAGCCCGCATCGCGCAGCTCCAGATCGATTCCGAAGGCCGCCCCACGGGCGAGGCCCCGTTCCAGGGCTGAACTGACATCATGCAAGTAAATCATCATCTGAAGCCCGCGCTCGAAGCGATCAGCGAAGCCGTTGATACGCGCTTCGACCGCTTGTTCCCCCTGCCCGAAGATCCCCGGCGCCGCCTGTACGAGGCGATGCGCTATTCCGTGATCGGTGGCGGGAAGCGGATGCGCCCGCTTCTGGTTGTCGCGGCCTGCGATCTCTTCAACGTCGACAAGGAGCGCGCACTTCGCGTGGCGCTCGCGATCGAACTGGTTCATGTGTACAGCCTGGTTCACGACGATCTGCCCTGCATGGACGACGACGACCTGCGCCGGGGCAAGCCGACGGTGCACAAGGCCTTTGACGAAGCGGTCGCCGTTCTGACCGGAGACAGCCTGTTTGCCGTCGCGTTCGAGCTTCTGGCCGACGAAGCGACGCATGAGGATCCCTTCGTCCGATCCGAACTGGTGCTGGAACTGGCGCGCGCATCCGGCCCGGCCGGAATGGCCGGCGGGCAGATGATGGATCTTGAAGCGGAAGCGACAACGTTCGATCTGCCCACCACAACCCGGCTCCAGCAGCTGAAAACCGGTGCGCTGATCGGTTTCGCGGTGGAATCCGGCGCCATCATGGGCAAGGTCGGCCCGCAGACCCGGCTGAAGCTGCGGGGCTATGCCAGGGATCTGGGGCTTGCATTCCAGATCGCAGACGATCTCCTTGACGTGGAGGGCGATGCCCAGGCCGCGGGTAAGGCGCTGCGCAAGGATGAAGGGCGGGGCAAGTCCACCTTCGTTTCATTGCTGGGCGTCGATCGGGCGCGCAGCCAGGCCGAGATGCTGATCGATCAGGCCATTCACCATCTCCAGGGGTTCGGCCCGGAAGCGGATCTGCTGCGCGCCATCGCCCGTTTTGCAATCGAGAGGGACCGCTGATGCGGATCGGCGTTTACCCGGGAACATTCGACCCCATCACGCTGGGGCATATGGACATCATCGCGCGCGGCGCGAAGCTGGTGGACAGGCTGATCATCGGCGTGGCCACCAACCCGTCCAAATCCCCCCTGTTCACACTGGATGAACGCGTGGGCCATGTCCGCCGTGAAACGGCCGGGATCGGCAATGTGGAAGTGGTGTCTTTCGATGCCCTTCTGATGCATTTCGCGGAAGCGCAGGGCGCCTCCATCATCGTTCGCGGGCTGCGCGCCGTCGCTGATTTCGAATATGAGTTCCAGATGGCCGGCATGAATCAACAGCTGAACGCGGATATCGAAACCGTGTTCCTGATGGCCGATGTCGCCCTCCAGCCCATCGCCTCGCGGCTGGTGAAGGAAATCGCCTCCTACGGCGGCGCCATCGACAAGTTCGTCTCGCCGGCCATCGCCGCCGAGGTCAAGGCACGTATTGCCGCCAACGCGGTAAGGGGCTGATTCCTTGTTGTTCAGCCTGGCGAAACAGTCCTTCCGCGAGAGGCCTTTTGCATGATCCGCCTCCTGCTCGCAGTCGCCGCAATGGCATTCGCTTCTCCGGCACTTGCCGGGCAGTTGCCCCATGAATCCGCGCCGAAGGCGGATGCCGGCAAGGCGCCGGCCACGGTGGTCGCCACTTCGCCGTCTCCGTTGCTGGATCCGGAAAACATCCTCTATCTGGATCTGTCCACAGGTGGCCGGGTCGCGATCCTGCTGCGCCCCCAGGTTGCCCCGGCGCATGTGGAGCGTATCAAGACACTGACCCGTCGCGGTTTCTATGACGGCGTCCTGTTCCACCGCGTGATCGACGGGTTCATGGCGCAGACGGGTGATCCCAAGGGCACAGGCGAGGGCGGGTCGGATCTTCCGGACCTGAAGGCCGAGTTCAACGATCTGCCGCATGTGCGTGGCGCCGTTTCCATGGCCCGCACGCAGGATCCGGACAGCGCGAACAGCCAGTTCTTCATCATGTTCCAGCCGCTGCTCAGGCTGGATCGAACCTACACCGTGTTCGGCCGGGTGTTTTCGGGCATGCAATGGGTAGATGCGATCGAACGCGGCGAACCGCCCGCCAACCCGTCGCGGATCCTGCAGGCCTCGATCGCGGCGGACAACAAGGCACCGCCCGTGTTTCCGGCGCCGAAGGCCGCGGCCGATCCTGTGGCCGAAGAAGCGGCGAAGCTGCAGCAGGCCCTGCCGCCGAAGAATTGAGGCCGGCGCACATGCGCGTCTCCGATTTCGACTTTCTGCTTCCGGAAGACCGGATCGCCCTGCGGCCGGCGTCGCCACGCGATTCCGCTCGGCTGCTTCAGGTCAGGCCCCAGGCCCTTTCCGACCATGTGGTGCGCGATCTGCCCGCACTGCTGGCGCCGGGGGATGTGCTGGTGATGAACGACACGCGCGTCATTCCCGCCCAGTTGGCCGGCCGCAAGGGGGATGCCAGCATCGATGTCACGCTCCACATGCGGTTGGGGCCATATGAATGGCTGTCGTTCGTGCGCAATTCCCGTCGGCTGAAGCCTGCCGATCGCGTTTTCTTCGGGGCCGGCCTTGAAGGCATTGTGCTGGCGAAGGGCGGAGGTGGAGACGTGCACTGGCGCTTCGAAAGCGATGATCCGCTGGAAGTGGCGCTGGAGCGTGCAGGGCAGATGCCGCTGCCGCCTTACATCGCCCGCAAGCGCGGCATCGATGCCGCCGACGCCCAGGATTACCAGACGATCTTCGCCCGCCATGACGGGGCAGTTGCCGCGCCGACCGCGGCCCTGCACTTCACGCCGGAGCTGATCGCGGCAGTGGACGCACGCGGTATCCAGCGTGAAACGGTTACCCTCCATGTCGGTGCGGGCACCTTCCTGCCAGTGAAGGTGGAGGAAACCGCCGACCATCGCATGCACAGCGAATGGGGGCATGTGCCCCCTGACGTCTCGGCCCGGCTGAAGGCGGCGAAGGCGGAAGGCCGCCGCATCATTCCCGTCGGCACGACCTCTCTGCGGCTGCTCGAATCCTCGGGGCTGGAACCCTTCACCGGCACAACCGACATCTTCATCACGCCGGGCTACCGCTTCCGGGCCATCGACGGACTGATGACGAACTTCCACCTGCCGAAAAGCACCCTGTTCATGCTGGTCAGCGCACTGATGGGGCTCGAGCGCATGCAGGCGGCCTATGCCCATGCCATCGAGCATGGCTATCGCTTCTACAGCTATGGTGACAGTTCGCTGCTGCTGCCCTAGGGCAGCGCGGCATGCAAAAGTTCAGTTTCACGCGCCACGCAACCGACGGCCGGGCCCGCACCGGCGTCATTGAAACGGCACGCGGCGCCATCCGCACGCCCGCCTTCATGCCCGTCGGCACGGCCGCCACCGTGAAGGGCCAGCACCCAGAGCAGGTAAAGGCCGCCGGCGCGGACATCATCCTGGGCAACACCTATCATCTGATGCTCCGCCCGGGGGCCGAACGCATGGCGCGGCTGGGCGGGCTTCACAAGTTCATGAACTGGGACAAACCCATCCTCACCGACAGTGGCGGTTTTCAGGTGATGAGCCTGGGCAGCCTGGTGAAGATCACGGAAGAGGGCGTCTCATTCCAGTCCCATATCGATGGCTCGAAGCATTTCGTCAGCCCGGAACGTTCGATCGAAATCCAGCGCCTTCTGGGTTCCGATATCGTGATGGCCTTCGATGAATGCACGAAGCACCCGGCCACGCATGAGGAAGCCGCCCGCTCCATGCGGCTTTCGATGCGCTGGGCGAAGCGATCGCGAGACGCGTTCGAAGCCGATCCCGCACCCGCCCTGTTCGGCATCCAGCAGGGCAGCCTCTATCCGGATCTGCGACGGGAATCCGCCGAGAAGCTGATCGAGATCGGCTTCGAAGGCTATGCCATCGGCGGGCTTGCCGTGGGGGAAGGCCAGCAGGCCATGTTCGAGGCGCTGGATTATGCGCCGGAACTGCTGCCCGATGAAAAGCCCCGCTACCTGATGGGGGTGGGCAAACCGTCTGACATCATCGGCGCCGTGCTGCGCGGCGTGGACATGTTCGATTGCGTGCTGCCCACGCGATCCGGCCGAACGGCGCAGGCCTTCGTGATGGATGGCACGCTGAATCTCAGGAACGCCCGCCACGCGGAAGATACCGGCCCGCTGGATGCGGAGTGCCCGTGTCCCACCTGCGCCCATTACAGCCGGGCCTATCTGCACCACCTGTTCAAGGCGGAAGAGATGCTCGGCCCGATGCTGCTGACCCAGCACAACATCTGGCACTATCAGCAGCTGATGCAGGGCCTGCGCGATGCGATCGCGCAGGGGCGGGTTGAGGCGTTCGCGAAGGAACGCCTCGATCGCCTCAGCGGGGCAGCATCCTGACCGGAAGGCCGTCTTTCGGCCGCGGGATCGGCACCATCCAGAATTCGCTCGTGTAACCGTCTGGCAGGACGATTCGGCGCTCGGACAGAAGCCGGAAGAAGAAGGCCTTGGCCTGCATGTAGGCAAAGTGGAGCCCAAGGCACATATGGGCGCCGCCGCCGAAGGGCACCCAGGCATATTTGTGCCGGTTTGCCGACATTTGCGTGGTGAAGCGCAGCGGATCGAACCGTTCGGGATCGGGCCAGTGCTCTTCCATGTGGTGCGTATAGAGCGTGTTGACGCCCACGCCCGATCCGGCCGGGATCCTGTAGCCCTGGAACTCGAAATCCTTCACGGCCCGCCTGGGGATCATCGGAACCGGCGGAATCAGTCGCAGCGATTCCTTGAACGCCATTTCCACCAGCTCCAGCTCGCCAAGCGCTTCATAGGGAAGCACGTCGCCATGGCGGGCGTGAACGGCATCCACCTCCTCGCGGAGCTTTTCCTGCCATTCGGGGTTGATGCCCAGATAATAGACCATCGAGGTGATCGACGAAGTCAGCGTGTCATGCGCCGCCATCATCAGGAAGTTCATGTGATCGATGATCGCCTGATCATCCAGCAACTGGTCATTCTCGTCGCGGGCGTTGCAGAACTGGGTGAAGAAGTCGTCCCCTTCCTTCCCGCGTCGGTTCGGGATCTCTCGGGCGAAGAATTCGCTCATATACTGCCGGCCCTGCACGCCGCGCCGCATCTGCGTGAAGGGCAGGGGGCGGCGAACGATGGCGACAGCCGCCAGCACCATGTCGGTGAAGGCCTGGTTGATCTTCTGGGCTTCGGGACCCCAGGGGAGGCCCAGGAAGGAGCCTGCCGCCAGGTCGAGGGTCAGATCCTTGATCGCTGGATAGAATTTGAAGCTGTCCGTCTTGCTCCAGCGGCCGATGCGCCTGTCGATGCCTTCGTTCAGCCCGGTCAGATAGGCCTTCATCGGCGCTGGCTTGAACGCGACGGACAGCGTCTTGCGATCCTGCCTGTGCGGTTCATAGTCCATCATCATCAGGCCGTTCGGGAACAGCTGATCCAGCACGGGATCCCAGCCCAGCTTGCTGGAAAAGATCTTGTCCTTGTTGAACAGCACAAGTTCGTTCGCTTCCGGGCCCAGCAGGGTGACGCCCCAGCCCATGTAATCCTGCCGGCGGAAGATATGCCCGTACTGGCTCGCCAGTTCGTTGATGACACCCTTCGGATCCCGCAGGAACCGGATTGTCCGCAATGTCTTGAAACGGGCCGGCGGCGGGCCGGGCACATGCGCCAGATCCTCGAATCCGCGAACCTTCAGGTCGGCCGGATACAGTTGCTTCGGGTCGACTGGCGCGTTCATTCATTACTCCCTCGTTACATTCTTCTGATTTTTGCGGAGTGGATATACGCAATCGCGTGATCCGCTGCAACGTCAACAGGGCCCTGCTTGACAGGGGCCGTCGATGAAACATGCTGCTACGCGGAGGATCCCGGCATGCACATTAATTACGGTCGACACACTGCCCCGATCGACAGGCCCTGCGTGCTGTTTCTGATCGGCATGCGCGTCAATCGCTGGCGGGCGTTGCGTGAATGGGTTCCCGTGGCACGGTCCATGAGGCCGATGATCGCGGAGTTGTCGGCCGATCCGGATTCAGGCTTCCTCGGGGCCGAAACCTGGATGGGCTGGCGAAGGGTTCTCGTTCAGCAATATTGGCGCTCGACCGCAGATCTGATCCGCTACGCCGGCGATTCCGGCCAGCTTCACCGCCCGGCCTGGACTGCCTTCATGCGCAATGTCGGCATTGCGGACGGCGCCAGTGTCGGCATCTTCCATGAAACGATCGAGCTCAGGCCCGGCCAGGTGGAATGCATCTATGGCAACATGCCGGCCTTTGGGTTGGGCCGGGCGCTGGGCACGGTGCCCGCAACCGGCCCCCGCAAGACGGCGGCCGATCGTCTGCATGCCGATCAGCCGCCCGGCTGAGCCCGCCGTCAGGCCGCAGCCGCCGGTCGGGCCTTGCGGATTTCGGCCAGTTCTTCGGCCAGCAGGAACGCCAGCTCCAGGGACTGGCTGGCGTTCAGGCGCGGATCGCAATGGGTGTGGTAGCGGTCGGCAAGGCCTTCATCCGTCACCGCGATGGCGCCACCGGTGCATTCCGTGACGTTCTGGCCCGTCATCTCGATATGGATGCCGCCCATGTAGCTGCCTTCGGCGCGATGCACGGAAAACACCTGCCGTACCTCCGCCAGGATCCGTTCGAACGGGCGGGTCTTGTAGCCGGAGCCGGCCTTCACCGTGTTGCCGTGCATCGGGTCGCAGCTCCAGATCACATGCCGGCCTTCGCGCTTCACCGCGCGGATCAGCGCGGGCAGATGCGCTTCCACCTTGTCAGCCCCGAAGCGGCTGATCAGCGTCAGACGGCCCGGCTCGTTCGCGGGGTTCAGCGTATCGATCACGCGGATCAGTTCGTCCGGCTTCATCGACGGGCCGACCTTCAGGCCCAGCGGATTGATCACGCCGCGCAGGAACTCGATATGGGCTGAGCCTTCGAACCGCGTGCGATCCCCGATCCACAGCATGTGGGCCGAGGTGTCCACCCAGGTGCCCGTCAGGCTGTCCTGCCGGGTCATTGCTTCTTCATAGCCCAGCAGCAGCGCTTCGTGGCTGGTATAGAATTCCGTGCCCTTCAACTGGGGCACGGTATCAGGGGAAATCCCGCAGGCCTCCATGAAGGCAAGGGATTCGCCGATCCGGCTTGCCACTTCGGCATAGCGTTCCGCCCAGGGGGAGCGCGCCACGAAATCCAGGTTCCACTTGTTCACCTGGTGCAGGTTGGCATAGCCCCCCGTCGCAAAGGCGCGCAGCAGGTTCAAGGTGGCGGCGGCCTGCATGTAGGCACGCTTCTGGCGTTCAGGATCGGGCACGCGGGCGGATTCCTCGAACGCGATGTCGTTCACGATATCCCCCCGGTAGGAGGGCAGGGAGATCCCGTCCGCTTCTTCCACATCGGAGGAGCGCGGCTTGGCGAACTGGCCGGCCATGCGGCCCACTTTCACCACCGGCATGTGGCTGGCGAATGTCAGCGTCACGGCCATCTGCAGCAGCACGCGGAACGTGTCGCGGATGTTGTTGGGATGGAATTCCGCGAAGCTCTCGGCGCAGTCACCGCCCTGCAGCAGAAAGGCGCGCCCAGCCACCACATCGGCCAGCCGTTCCTTCAGCTGGCGTGTTTCGCCCGCGAACACCAGCGGCGGGAAGCTCCGCATTTCCGCTTCGACGGCGGCCGCCTTCGCGGCATCCGGCCACAACGGCATCTGCCGGCCTTCGGCCTTGCGCCAGCTTTCGGGCGTCCATTTCGCGTTCGTCATCGCATCAACACCAGTTCTTCAGCCATGGAAGGATGCAGCGCGACCGTTTCGTCCAGCTGCGCCTTCGTCAGCCCCGCCTTAACTGCAATCGCAAGCGCCTGCAAAATTTCCGGCGAGTCGGGCCCGATCATGTGCGCGCCGACAAGCCGATCCGTGGTGCCGTCCACCACCAGCTTGTACAGGCAACGCTCATTTCGCCCGGCAAGAACGTTCTTCATAGGCCTGAAATCGCTTGTATAGATTCGGACGCTTCCCAGCCTGTTCCGGGCATCCGCCTCGGTCAGCCCCACGCTGGCCAGCGGCGGGTGGCTGAACACGGCCGATGGCACGCACGTATGATCGACCCGCCATTGGCGGCTGCCGAACAGCCGGTCCGCCAACGCATGGCCTTCACGGATGGCGATCGGCGTCAGCTGCAACCGGTCGGTCACGTCGCCCACGGCGTGCAACCAGGGCAGGGCGGTGTGGCTGTCGGCATCCACCGGGACCGCCCCGGTCGGCTTCAAGGTCAGGCCCAGCGTCTCCAGCCCCAGTCCCTCGCTGTTGGGCACCCGGCCGATCGCCCAGATCAGCAGGTCGGTGTCCAGCACACGGCCGTTTTCGCAGATCATGGCGATGCTGCCATCATCACGCCGCTCCACCTTCGCCGGCACGGTATTGAAGCGGAACTGGATACCCTTTTCGGTGGAGATCGCCAGCAGCCGGTCCGCCAGCGAACGATCCCAACCGCGCAGCAGCGTGTCCGACCGGACAACCAGCGTCACGTCCACGCCAAGTTCGTGCAGGATGCCGGCAAACTCGTTCGCGATATAGCCTGCGCCCACGATGATCGCCCGTTTCGGCAGTGCCTCAAGGCTGAACACCTCGTTCGATGTGATGCCCAGTTCCGCCCCGGGAATGTCGGGCACCATCGGCCGCGCACCCGTCGCCACCAGGACATGCCGGGCCGTCACTTCGCGTCCGTCCACTGCAACCAGGTTCGGTCCGCTCAGGGTCGCCCGGCCGTGGATCGTCTCGACCTTGTGGCTGTCCAGCGTGGACTGATAGGCACGTTCCAGCCGGTCGACATCGGCCAGCACATTGTCGCGCAGTGTCGGCCAGTCGAAGCGCTTGCCCTCGATCTCCCAGCCATAGCGGCGGGCGTCTTCCAGATCCTCGGCAAAATGGGCCCCGATCACCAGCAGCTTCTTGGGCACACAGCCGCGGATCACGCAGGTGCCGCCCACGCGGAACTCTTCCGCGATGCCCACCCTTGCACCATGCCCGGCCGCGATCCTGGAGGACCGCACCCCGCCGGAGCCAGCGCCGATCACGAAATAATCATAGTCGAAGTCCATCCGGCCCCCATAGGCGGCATCGGCGTCGCACGCCAACAAAGCCTGCTTGTGACTGTGATAGACCTGCGCTGCCAAGAGGGCCTTCGTGCAGGCCCATTGGCCGCGCGGGGGGCCTATTCCACCGTCACGGATTTCGCCAGATTGCGGGGCTGGTCCACGTCCGTGCCTTTCAGAACCGCCACATGATAGGCCAGCAGCTGGATCGGCACGGCATAGACCAGCGGCGCGATCAGCGGATGCACCTGCGGCATCTCCAGCGTCGCCATGCAGCCGTCGCCGGCGGCGGCGATTCCGGCGGCGTCGGAAATCAGGATCACCTTGCCGCCGCGCGCCATCACCTCCTGCATGTTGGAAACGGTTTTCTCGAACAGCGGCCCCGAAGGCGCCAGCACGATCACCGGCACATGCTCGTCGATCAGCGCGATCGGGCCGTGCTTCATCTCGCCCGCTGCATAACCTTCGGCGTGGATGTAGCTGATTTCCTTCAGCTTCAGCGCGCCTTCCATCGCCATCGCGAAATCCGGGCCGCGGCCCAGGTACAGCACGTCCCGCGCCTTCGCCACCAGCGGGGCAATGGCCTGAACGGCCTCGTCGTGGTTCAGCGCCGCGTTCATCGCGGCCGGCGCTTCGGCCAGGTGCGTCACGATCTCGCGCTCGGCTTGCGCGCTCAGTTTGCCGCGCACGCGGGCAAGGTTCGCCGCCAGCGCCGCCAGCACCGCCAGCTGGCAGGTGAAAGCCTTGGTGGACGCAACGCCGATCTCGGTTCCGGCATGGGTGGGCAGCAGCAGGTCGGCCTCACGGGCCATGCTGCTTGTGGGCACGTTCACGACCGCCGCGATCTTCTGCCCTTCTGCCCGGGCGTGGCGCAGGGCCGCCAGCGTGTCCGCCGTTTCGCCGGACTGGCTGATGAACAGCGCAAGGCCGCCCGCTTCCAGCACCGGCTCGCGATAGCGGAACTCGGATGCGAAATCGATCTCGACAGGGATGCGCGCGAACTGCTCCAGCCAGTAGCTGGCCACCATTCCGGCGTAATAGCTGGTGCCGCAGGCGACGATCTGCACGCGGGAGACGCCGGAGAAATCGAAATCCGGGATCGGCAGCGCCACCTGGCCCTGCAACGGCTTCAGATAGGATTGCAGAGTCTGCGCCACCACCAGCGGCTGCTCATGGATCTCCTTCTGCATGAAGTGGCGATAGTTGCCCTTTTCCGTCATTGTCGCGGAAACGCCCGATGTCACGACCGGCCGTTTCACAGGCCTGTTCATCCGGTCGAAGATGTCCACCGATCCGCGCCGCACGACAACCCAGTCGCCTTCTTCCAGATAGGCGATCCGCTGTGTCAGCCCGGCCAGCGCCAGTGCGTCCGAACCGAGGTAATTCGCGCCCTCGCCATAGCCCACAGTCAGGGGCGCGCCCAGGCGGGCGCCGATCAGAAGGTCGGGATCGGCCCGGAACAGAAGTGTCAGCGCAAAGGCCCCGTGCAGGCGCGGCAGCACCGCGGCAACTGCGTCCTGCGGGGACTTGCCCGATTCCAGTTCCCGCGCGACGAGATGACCGACGACTTCCGAGTCCGTCTCGGACAGGAAGATCCTGCCTTCGGCCTGAAGCTCGTCGCGAAGCGGCTTGAAATTCTCGATGATGCCATTGTGCACGACGGCCACGTCCCCCACGATATGGGGGTGCGCATTGTCTTCCGTGGGGGCGCCATGCGTCGCCCATCTGGTGTGCGCGATGCCTATACTGCCCGGCAGCGGATCGTCCGTCAGCTTCGCGGACAGGTTTTTCAGCTTTCCTTCGGCCCGGCGCCGGGCGAATTCACCATCAACCAGCGTGCAGATGCCTGCCGAGTCATAGCCGCGATATTCCAGACGCCTCAGACCGTCCAGCAAAGGCCCCGCGACGGCATCATGGCCCAGGATCCCGACGATACCACACATTGTTAATTCCCTTTCCGGGCGAGGGCGAGGGCACGGAAGCGCTTCGCCCATCCTGTCTTCGAAACCTGCGGCGGCCGCACGATCGCCAGCGCATCCGCCTCGACATCCTGCGTGACCGCGCTGCCGGCTGCCACGATGGCCCTGTCCCCGATGGTGAGCGGCGCCACCAGCGCGGAGTTGGATCCGATGAACGCGCCTTCCCCGATCACCGTCCGGTATTTGCCGAAGCCGTCATAGTTGCAGGTGATCGTGCCCGCGCCGATGTTCGCCTTCGCCCCGATCGTGGCGTCGCCCAGATAGGTCAGGTGATTGGCCTTTGCCCCCGGCCCCAGAACCGTCTTCTTGGTTTCCACGAAATTGCCGATCTTCGCGCCCTGGCCCAGCACGGTGCCCGGCCGCAAACGGGCATAGGGGCCGACTTCGCAGCCGGCGCCCACCTCGGCGCCTTCCATATGGCTGAATGCACGGATCGTAACCCCCTCGGCCAGCGCCACGCCGGGCCCGAAAACGACATGGGGCTCGATCAGGCAATCCCGCCCGATCCGGGTATCATGGCTCAGGAACACCGTTTCCGGGGCGATCATCGTCACGCCCGCCGCCATCAGTTCCGCACGTTGTCTGGCCTGGAAGATCGCTTCGGCCTCCGCCAGCTCGCCCCGGCTGTTCACACCCAGCACCTCGTCGGTGCCGGCTTCCAGCACCCGGCAGACGTCGCCGTCGGCGTTCGCCAGCATCACGATGTCCGGCAGATAATATTCGCCCGCCGCATTGTCGTTGCCCACCCGCTTCAGCAGCCCGAACAGCCGCCCGGCGTCCACCGCCATCAGGCCGGCGTTGCACAGCGGCACGGCCAGTTCGTCGGGCGTGGCGTCCTTCGCCTCCACCATCTTTAGAATTCGGCCGTCCGCCCCGGCGATCACCCGGCCATAGGCCCCCGCCCGCGCCGGCCGGAACCCCAGCACGGCGATGGCGGCGCCCCCGTTCACGGCGGCAACAAGCCGCGCCATCGTGTCCGCGCGCACCAGCGGTACGTCGCCGAAGAGGATCAGCGCGACGCCGTCAAAGCCGGCAAGGCCGGCTTCGGCCTGCAACACCGCATGCGCGGTGCCCTCTTGCGGCTCCTGCACGGCCAGCTGCACATCGGTTCCCGACAGCGCCGTCCTCAGCTGGTCGGCTTTGTCGCCCACCACCACCACCCGCCGTTCGGGGTTCAGTTCGTCCAGGCTTGCCAGCAGATGCATCAGCATCGGACGGCCGCCGATCGGGTGCAGAACCTTGTGGGTGTCTGATTTCATGCGCGTGCCCTTGCCGGCGGCAAGGATGATTGCGGCGACGGGCCGATCTGGAACGGAAGCCATGGTCAGCGCCCTGCCACACCCCGTTTCCCAATAAAAGTGCCGCCGCGGCTTTGCCGGCGCGCAACGCACGGCTAGGGCAGGGCGCATGCAGGCCGATACCATCATCTTCGATCTCGACGGGACGCTGGTGGACAGCGCCGGCGACCTCACCGCCAGCCTCAATCATGCGCTGTCCGTGCTGGGACGCCCCGCCATCGATCCGGCATCCGTTCGGGCAATGGTGGGCCATGGCGCGCGCAGGCTGCTGGAACGCGGCCTCGCCGCCACAGGCGAAATGACGGCGGATCTGGTGGAAAAAGGCGTTCGTCCCTTCCTTGATTATTACGGCGCCAACATCGCCACCCACACCCGCCCGTTCCAGGGCGTTGAACAGACGCTCGATGCGCTGGCGGGGCAGGGCCTTCGCCTGGCCATCTGCACCAACAAGCCCGTGGCGCTTGCGGAGCAGCTGATCGGCGAACTGGGCTGGGCCAGCCGTTTTCACGCCCTTCTGGGGGCTGATTCCCGCCCCTGGCGCAAGCCGGATCCGCGCCATCTCACCGAAACGCTGGCGGCTGCGGGGGGGCGCCGGGCCATATTCGTGGGTGACAGCCGAACAGACGCCGAAACCGCGCTCGCCGCGCGGGTGCCGCTGGTCCTTGTCGCGTTCGGCTATTCGACTGAGCCTGTCGATGCCCTTGGCGCGGATCATGTGATCGGCCACTTCCCGGATCTGATCCCGGCGGTGGGGGTCATTCAAAGGCAGTTCAGCGCCGCTCCGCCAGCGGAACGGGCATGATGATGCGAACCCTGATCCTCGCCGCCCTGCTGGCCGCGACGCCCACCGTCGCAGCGCCGGCCCTCACCGATGTGCAGAATGCGCTGTCTGCCACCCAGACGCTTCAGGCCGATTTCGTCCAGACCGCCGCCGACGGCCGCCAGGTGCGGGGCACCATGCTGATGAAGCGTCCGGGCAGGATCCGCTTCGATTACGGGCCGAAGGCCACGATGCTCGTCGTCGCGGACGGCTCGCGCCTCAGTTTCGTGGATTACAAGGTCTCGCAGGTTTCCCAATGGCCGGTGCGGCAGACGCCTCTTGGCGTCCTGCTGGATCCGAACGCCGATCTTGCTAAGGTTGCGCGCGTGGTCCCGGATGCCGACAACCCCATGCCGGGCAAGGTGGCGGTGCTCGCGCAGGATCCCAAACGTCCTGATATCGGCCGCATCCTGTTCTTCCTGGCCCCTGATTCGGATGCACCGGGCGGGCTGCGCCTGTCGGGGTGGCGGGTCACCGACGCGCAGGGAAACCTGACAAGTGTGGAACTGGGCAATATCCGGATCAACGCGCCGGTTGCCGATTCGAATTTCAGGTTCCGCGATCCGCGACCTGTCAGCCGTCCACCCGGAAAGACGGGTTGAGGCGATTTTCCGCCGGACATCGCCCCATTCCGGTTCCGTTTTCCTGAATCCCGTTTGACAAAACCCGGGGGCGCGCTGAAAAGAGGCTTATTCAGGCTCGGGCAAGAAACCCTCTGCTAGATGTCTGAATATCGGCAAGGCGGAACGTCGGGATTTGCCCCCTGTTGCCCGGCCTTTTTAGTCTGCCGATTGCGTGACGAACGCATAAACCGGCCCTCGCTCCATGCCCCCGGAGCGGGGGCCAAATTATTTCCGCCATCCGATTTCGCCACCGGCTTCAAGGTGGGAACCGGCCCCCATGCTTTTCGGGCGTGACGCGCTGCCCGCGCCTCCTATATGGCCCTCCGATGGCCCTTCGCATCGCATCCTGGAACATCAACAGCATCCGTGCCCGTCCGCATCTGGTGCAGCAGCTCGTCGCCGATCACGACATCGATATCCTCTGCCTTCAGGAAACCAAGTGCGAGGACAACGCCTTCCCGCGCGCCGCAATGGAAGCGATGGGCTTCCACCACTTCAACCTGGCTGGCCAGCGGATGCACCATGGCGTTGCGATCCTGTCCAGGCAGCCGCTGGAGCCCGTGTGCCGGTTTGACTGGCAGGCCAATGGGGAAGCGCGCCACATCGCGGTTCGCTTGCCGTCGGGTGTCGTCCTGCACAATGTCTATGTGCCCGCGGGCGGGGACGTGCCGGATCGCACGCAGAATCCAAAGTTCGGACAGAAGCTCGATTTCCTCTCCCGCATGACGGACTGGTCCGGCGCCCTCACTGAACCGTCGATCATCCTGGGGGATTTCAACATCGCCCCGCATCCGGAAGATGTCTGGAACCACAAGGCGTTGCTGGATGTTGTCAGCCACACCCCGATCGAGGTCGAAGCGCTTTCGCAATTGCAGGCGAGCCATGGCTGGGTCGATCTCGGCCGGCGATTCGTGCCCCTTCCGGAAAAGCTGTTCACCTGGTGGAGCTATCGTGCATCCGACTGGACCGAATCCAACCGGGGCCGGCGGCTCGATCATGTGTGGGCCTCTCCGTCTCTCGCCGGCGCGGCCAGGGGCCTCCACACCCTTGTTCCCGCGCGTGGATGGGAACGGCCCTCGGATCATGTGCCGCTGATTGCCGAGTTCGATCTGTGATTGACTCCGCCTCCGATCTCGCACTCGCCCGTGCCGTAGACGATCTGCGCAGGGGAGAGATCATCCGCGTCACGGACAACGGGCGTGCGCTCGATCTGCTGGCAGCCGAACTGGCGACAACGGACAGTCTCGCGAAACTGGAATCGGGGGGGCGCGCCGATCTGCTGATCACGCCGGAACGGGCGGAAACGCTGAAGATCCTGAACCAGCGCGCCGCTGCCGGTGCGCGGGCTGTCGCCATCTGCCGCATGCCCTGGCACGATCTGCTCACCAGCCTGGCCACTGCGGATCCGGTCGATGATCTTGCCATGCCGTTCAAGGGGCCGTTTCCCACGCGCGATCTGGGTGCGGACGCGGGCTTGGCCGAAGCGGGCCTTGCGCTGGCGAAGCGGGCCGCCCTTCTGCCCGCGCTGTTCGCGGTGCCCGCATCGGGCCCCGTGCAGGATCGCGCAACGGCCGAAGCAGGGGCCGTGACCGCCTGGCGTCGCGCGCCGCGCCTCAGGATCGTCAGCCGCGCCCGCCTGCCGCTCGATGGCGCGGAAGATACGATTGTCGTCGCCTTCCGCCCGACGGATGGCGGGCCCGAGCATCTGGCCCTTCTGATCGGCAATCCGAAGGATGTTCCGCTGGTGCGGCTGCATTCCGCCTGCCTGACGGGCGATGTGCTGGGCAGCCTGAAATGCGATTGCGGCCCCCAGCTTCGCGCCGCCGTGGCGCGGATCGCGCAAAGCGGCGGCGTTCTCCTCTACCTTCAGCAGGAAGGGCGTGGAATCGGGCTCCTGAACAAGCTGCGCGCCTATCAGTTGCAGGATCAGGGCTTCGATACGGTGGACGCCAACCTGCGCCTCGGATACGGAGAGGATGAGCGCGACTTCGATCTGGCGGCGGCGATGCTGAACATGCTGGGCATCAACCGCATCCGCCTGCTTTCGAACAATCCGGCCAAGGCCGCCTCGCTGACGGGGCAGGGCATCGAGGTGGTGGAACTGGTCCCGCACAGCTTCGGTGAGAACCCGCACAACAGCAGGTATCTGGAAACCAAACGCGACAGGCAGGGCCACCGGCTCTAGGCGGGATGGGTTCCTAGGCCAGCGGGTCGAACAACCCATGCTTTTCCAGGGCGTTCCGAAGGCCCTGTGCCGAAGGCGCGCCCAGCTTGTTTCCGATCGCGCGGCGCACGATCGCCCGCACGAACCGCGGCAGCTTCGGCGCCAGGCTGCGCAACGCCACGTCGGCCAGTGCCTCGGCCCGGCCTTCGATCAGATGCACCAGCGAATCCGGATTGAACCTGTCGGGAAGCGCCCCGGGCCAGATCGGCGAAGCCTCCGTCAGCGCCTCGCGGACGAAGGATTTGCGCCGGTCCTCATCCGGATGGGATCGCCGGCTGTCGTTCAGGCGCACCGGCTGTCTGGCGGATGCCTGCAGGGCCGGAATGATCAGCCGCTCGCCCACTTTCGCCGTGCCGGGCTCGGCCGTCAGCGTCAGGTTCTGCGCTTTCACATCGTCAGGCTGGGCCGCCCACCAGTCCTGGTTGAACAGGCCGTTCTCCAGCGGAAGCGCGAAATAGTTGCGCAGGAAGTTTTCGGCGTTCCGCCGCCCCAGCAGAAAATCATGATGTCGATAGCCAATTGAAAGAAAACCGGAAAACCCGCCCATCGCGCCGCTTGCAATGGCGGCCTGCCCCAGGGCGGTGCCGCCCCTGCTGCCATCGGCCCTGCGCCGGGCACGCAAGGGGGAAAGCATGAAGCGGCTGTACAAGTCCGCATCGGCCGCCAGCGCCAGATCATTGGCATCATAGCGGGCCTGGTTGATCCATGCGCGCAGCAGCTTGGCGGCAGCCGTCACCACGCCCAGCGAAGCGCGGGCCGGCCTTTCCAGCCCGGCCGGTTCTTCCTTTTCATCGGCTGGGAACGGATCGATGATCACCATCGCCTTGCGCGCGGTCAGCCCGTTGCCATCCAGTTCACCCAGCGGCCCGGTCAGGATGCTTCGGGCATATAGGAAGGGCTGGTTGTTCATCGTGCCGCCGTCGGCCGTGTCGAAGCGATGGTCGATGCTGCTGTCCACGGTCGAAAAGCCCGCGCAGAGGGTCGCCGGCTGGGCCCAGAGGCTGGCGTTGGAAACCTCCGTGTCACCGCGAAGCCGCAGGTCGAAGCGGTAGTCGTCGGCCGATTTTTGCAGTTCGATCGGGGCAAAGGCCACGGGGAATGCGCCGCTCGCCAGTGCGGCGTCTGCCAGGGCGACCCATGCGGAAGCCTTCGGGTTCAGGGCCGGGTCGCTTGTGGGAATGCCTTCCACCACATCGAAGCCGCCCGGCCGGGTCGGATGCGGAGCCGGCGCGGAAGCCGCATGCACCAGGAAGCGCTTCACGTCGGCGTGGCGAATGGTTGCGAACCGGGCGCCCTCCAGCCCTTCGAAACGGTAGCGGAATGGAACGCCGTTCAGATTGGCGATGCTCAGCGCCACCGGCAGCGGATCGGCCACATAGCGGCGCAGCTTCGGAAACTGTCGCCCGTCCACGGGCCCTTGCCGGGCCGCCAGAACCGAATCTGCCGCCGCCCGCACAACGCCGCTGTTCAGCAGCGAGCGCAGATCCATGAAACTGGCGCCGGGATCGATATCATGGGTTTCCAGCATCCCCCGGATATCCAGCCGGTTCACCCACAGATCATAGAAGGGGTTGTCGTCGCGCCTGGCGTCCGGGCCTGCGATGTTGGTGTCCGTTGCCCGCACCGGCAGGAAGCGCCGCTGGGCCGCCACCGCGATCAGGGCCGTGCAGACACTTCCGGCAGAGGCTCCGGCAACCACACGGATGCGAAGGGCGTGGGGTGGAACCCGCCAACGGGTGAAATCCGCGCCATGTTCCCAGGCATCCGCTTCCTTCGCCGCTTCCCAGTCGTCCAGAACTTCCCACAGATAATCCAGCACGCCGGCGGTGTAGGCCCCAGCCGAAACCGCCCCGGCCATCACAAGGCCGATCTCGAAGCAGGGCAGGGCGACCGTTCCGCCGTCCTTCACGGGATAGACTGCGGCTTCCGGTTCCGAAGCAACGACAGGCGTCCCGAACCGGGGGAGGTCCTGGGGATAACCGTCGGTGCCGGGCTCCGACAGGTTCACGAACCGGCTCAGATGTTCGCTGCCCATGAAAAGTCGTCCCCCCGGTTGTCCGACCGCGCCGGAACAGTTGCAGCAACCCCGTTTGCCGCGCAAGGAAAAGGGCCATGTCGCTCATTGTCGATACGCAAAGCCGTTCGCTTCACGCCTTTGGTCAGGCATTCCCTGTCGCCATCGGGAAGGGCGGGGCGGTTCCGGCATCCGGCAAGCGCGAAGGCGACGGCGCGACGCCGCTGGGCACATGGGCCGTGGAGGCGCTCCTTGTTCGCCCCGATCGGTTGCCCGCGCCAGGAACAGCGCTGCCCTGGCGCTGGCTCAGGCCCTGGGATGGCTGGTGCGACGCGGCGGATGATGCCTCGTACAATCAGCCCGTCAGCCATCCCTGTCCCGTCTCGGCCGAACGCCTCTGGCGCGAGGATCACGCCTATGATCTGATCCTCATTCTCTCGCACAACCGGCACCCGGTCGTCGCGGGGGCGGGCAGCGCCATCTTCTGGCATGTCGCGCAGCCGGATTGGCGCCCCACGGAAGGCTGTGTGGCGATGGACCGGGATGCGCTCTGGTCGCTACTTCCGCGGCTGAAGCCGGGAATGCAGATGCAGATCCGCTGAACCTTGACTTTCCCGCAGCGCCGCCGCATCAGCCCCATCCGCGAAGCACCCGTAGCTCAGCTGGATAGAGCGTTGCCCTCCGAAGGCAAAGGCCACACGTTCGAATCGTGTCGGGTGCGCCATTTCAATGGCGTCGGATCATCATCCTTGGCGGAGGAGTCAGGCATCTTCGCCGCCCTCATCTCAGGATCGCAAGGCCAATCGCCGCGCCAAGCCCGACAACGGCCAGAGGCGCCATCCGATGCTTCCAGCGATACAGCAGCAGCAGCGACGCCGCGAGGATCGCAAGGCTGATCCAGAGGTTGCTGCTGGCATCCGCCGCGGATCGGCCCAGGCTGATGAGGGTGACTGCGATAAGCCCCACAACGCCGGCCGCCACACCCGCCAGAAAATGCTGCAGGCGGCTGTCCTCCACCATGGCCTCCAGCCGTTCATAAAAGAGCAGCGAGAAGGCGAAGGCCGGCAGGAACATGCCCGCGGTGATGGCAAGCGCACCCGGGAAGCCGCCGCTGACGAAGCCGACGAAGGTGGCGAAAATCACCAGTGGCGCCGGCAGAATTCCGGATAGCCCAAGCCCGTCAAGGAACTGGGCGTCGGTCATCCAGCCCCGGCCGACGGTGTCGTTGCGGATGAACGGGATGGCCGTGTAGGCGCCGCCAAACGTCAGGAGGCCGCCTTTCAGGCCAGACCAGAACAGCGCCAGTGGTGTCGGGGCGGCGGCGGCCACTCTTGCCTGAATGGCTTCCGCCGTTCCCAGCAGAAAGGCGGTGGCAAGCGCCGCCGCCAGCGTCACCACCAGCCCCGCCTGCCACAGCCGGCCGGTGGAAGCGAAGGCATAGGCGATTCCGGCTGCCGGCAGCACGATCCAGAAGCTGGCCCCGGCAAGGGAGGCGGCGGCGGCCAGAATGGCGGTCAGCCACAGCCAGCGGTCTGCCAGCACATGCGCGCCGATGCGATGAACCGCCCGGAAGATGAGCGCGATGACTGCCGCCTGCACCCCAAGGAACAGTGCGCCCATCATGGTGCCCTCGACAGGGAAGCGCGTGTAGGCCCATGCAAGCGCCAGCATCAGCATCAGGCCGGGCAGCATGAAGCCCAGCCCGGCCAGCACACCGCCCAGCCGGCCCTTTGCGCGGATGCCCAGATGCACGCACAGCTCGTGCGCCTCCGGCCCGGGCAGAACCTGCATCACGGCCATCAACTTGTTGAAATGGCTGCCGGAGATCCATTTCTCCTCGTCCACCAGTTCGTGCCGGATCATCGCGATTTGCGCCACAGGCCCGCCGAACGCCATCGCCCCGAACTTCAGAAAACGCCAGAACAGCGCCGGATAACTCATTTCCGGGGGCATCGGATCAGGTGCGAGAACGCGCGCCTCAGGCGGCTGGTTCATTGCGGCACCATACCCACAGCGTACGTCCGGATGCATCCCGCCACGGCAGTGCGTCGGCCGGCACAAGCGGAAAACCCGCCTCCGCCCAGCCCGCAACCCCGCCCGCCAGCAATTCGGCGACCACGCCCCCCTGCCGCAGCAGGGCGGCCACGCCATGACTCTGGGCACGGCCACCCTCGCAGGCGACGACAATGCCGCGCCCCGCTGGAATCGGCGGCATGGGGCCATGCCCGAACGGCCAGGCAACCGGGGCAGGCAACAGCAGCCCCGGGGGGCGACCGATCAGTCGCTTCAGCTTGTCTGCGGAAATGAAATTCAGTGCAGGCATGCGTGTCCCCGTTCAGGTCCGGACACGATACTTCAGCAAAAAGCCTCATGGGGAGATCGCAATCCCCATATCTTGAAATTACCGGAGGGACACCGCTTGTCAACGACACGATCCGGCATTCCCGGATGGGTCAATTTCCAGTGCACACCGCTCACTCGCGCGAGGGGTCGACAAGCAGTTTTACCGGCCCGCCGGGCGTGCCCAGTGCCTCGAACGCGCCGGCCACGCCGGACCGGCCGACGACGCCGGATATCAGGGGTGCCACGTCGATTGTGCCGTCCGCTACGCGATGCAGCGTGGCCGCGAACTCCTCCGGGCTGTAGGCGAACACGAAATCCAGGCTCAGCTGCTTGTTGATGGCCAGCACCGGCGTGATCCGGTCCTCTTCCATGCACACCCCCACCACGACGATGCGGGCCGTCGGCGGCACGGCCTCCATCAGCGACTGGATCAGTCCCGGCACGCCCACGCACTCGAACACGATGGCGTCCCGCATGGATCGCCCCATCAGCCGGGCCGCGCCGAAACTCGCCAGCGTGGCGGGCACGTCGAATGCTTCCCAGTGCGCATGGGGTGAAGTCTCGGCCGGATCCACCACGATATCCGCCCCCATCACCTCGGCCATGCGCCGACGCGAAGCCGAATAGTCGCTGGCGATCACCGGCCCCAGCCCGCGCGCTTTCAGCGCAGCGATCACCGCAAGCCCCACTGGTCCGCAACCCACCACAAGGCAGACGCTGGCCTTGCCGGGGCTGGCCTTGCCGACAGCATGCTCACCCACCGCCATCGGCTCCACCAGGGCGGCCGCTTCTGCGGACAGCCCGTTGGGCACCGGCATCAGCATTGCTTCCTGCAACAGCATCCGTTCCGCAAAGCCGCCCGGGAACCTGTTGGAATAGCCGACCAGTTCCACGCCGGCCGGTCCCAGCGTCATCGGCACGGAAACAACCCGCGTTCCCGGTTTCAGCGTCCGCGCCGTATCGGGCCCATGATCCAGGATCTCGGCCGAAAACTCATGCCCGAACACGATGTCGGCGGATGGATCCAGCGTGTCGGCCGCGCCCGAACGCCGGTTGGTTTCCACCATATGCTCAAGGTGATGCAGCGCATGCAGGTCAGAGCCGCAGATACCGCACACCAATGTCTTCACCAGCACCTGGCCGGGGCCTGGCGCCAGCTCCGCGATTTCCTCGTTCACCAGCCGGCGATCCCGGCGCACGATTGCCTTCATCTCATCCCTCCCCGGTGTTCATCAGGCCGCCGGCATCAGCTTCGGAAGATTGGGCTGGCCGGTATGCGCCGTCAGCCCGCCATCCACCGGGATCGCAGCGCCGGTCAGATAGGATGCTGCGTCAGAGGCGAGGAATGCGACCACCTCGGCGATCTCTTCCGGCCTTGCGAAGCGCCCCATCGGCACAACCTCGTTCCAGGCCGCGCGGATTTCAGGGATGGCGGATATGCCCGAAAGGATCGGGGTCTCCACAGGACCGGGGCACACGGCGTTGCAGCGGATACCTTCCCGCGCATGGTCGATCGCGACCGCCCGCGTGTAGTTGATCACGCCGGCCTTCGCCGCATTATAGGCCGCGAAATGATAATCCGCCGCCATGCCCGATGCGGATGCCGTGTTCACGATCACACCGCCGCCGGTCGCGCGCATCGCCGGGATCGCCGCCTTGCAGCCATAGAAAACGGCGTCCAGGTCGATGGCGATCACCCGCCGCCAGTCCTCCACCGGCAGATCGGGTGTCGCGCCGAAGCTGCCGATCCCGGCATTGTTGAACAGGATATCCAGCCGCCCGAAGCGCGCAACAGCCGCCTTGATCAGCGCATCGACGGCCTCCCAGCTCGACACGTCCGTCGGCACGAAGATCGCCCGCTCGCCCAGCTTCGCCACCAGCCTGTTGCCCGCTTCACCCGGCAGGTCCGCGATGACAACCGACGCACCTTCCGAATGCAGCAATAGGGCGGTCGCAGCCCCGATTCCCGATGCACCGCCAGTGATGACGGCCACCTTGCCTTCGAAACGCAAATCCCTCGCCATTGATTGGCCCTTCCCCGGATTGCCGCTCATTATTATAGTGCACTATAATTTGATTGATACGCAGGCACAAGCACTCACAAGGCCCGAAGGGGTGGCGACATGAACAATCCGAAAGACACTGCTGGGACCAGCAACCGGAAAACCGGCGGAGACCTGCTCGCCGCCACGCTGGCGGCCGGCGGGGTGGACACCGCCTTCGTGCTGCACGGCGGCCATCTGGAGGCCTTGTTCAAGGGCTGTGTCGAACAAGGCATCCGCCTGCTGGATTGCCGGCACGAATCTGCCGCCGGCCATGCCGCAGACGCCTATGCACGAACAACGGGCAAGCTTGGCGTTGCCATCGTCACGGCCGGGCCGGGCCTCACCAATGCCATGTCGGCCATTGCCAACGCCCGGCTCGATGGCACACCCCTTCTGGTGATCATCGGGGCACCGCCGCTCAGGGAGCAGGAAACCAACCCGCTGCAGGGCGGCATCGACCAGATCGCAGCCGCTCGCCCGCTTGCCAAGTGGGCGCTCTCCATTGCCGCCACCGAACGAATCCCGGATCTGGCAGCGCTGGCCATCCGCAAGGCGATGACGGCGCCCTGTGGCCCCGTCGTCCTCGAACTGCCGATCGATGTGCTGCACATGAGCGTGGCCGAAGCCCGCGCAACCCCGCCGGCCGGCGTCAATGTCCGCCCCCATGCCGCCCCGGCGCCGGACGAGGCTGCCCGCCTCGCGGATCTTGTGCGGAGCGCGCAAAGGCCCGTGCTGATCGCCGGGCTGGAGGCGGCGAACGCCCGCACGGCGGAGGCCGTTCGCGCGCTGGCAGCCCGCCTCGCCATTCCCGTTTTCGCCAAGCCGCAGGCGTCCGGCCTGCTGCCCCCCGGTCACCCGTCGGATGGCGGCGCGCCAGGCGGCATCGGCGCATTCCCGCTGCTGGGCATCGAACAGCCCGATCTCGTCATCCTGCTCGGCGCGAAGATGGGGCTGATGCTGGGCGGGCGGTCAGGCCTCGTCGTGCCCGATTCCGCCCGACTCGTGCAGATCCACAGCGACGCGGCCGAACTCGGGCGAATCCGCGATGTCGATCTGGGGATCGCCGCAGACACGGCAGAGGCGGTTCGGGCCCTGGATGCCCTGCTGGGTGCGGACGTGCCGGATCTGGCCGCATGGCGGGCAGCTGCCACCTCCGTCCGAGGCGCAATGGCGGCCGCCTTCCCGGAAACTGAAACGCCTGACGCCATCCATCCCTATCACGCCGCGCTCGCGGTGATGCAGGCGGCAGGGCCGGATGCCGCCTATGCGTTCGACGGTGGAGAGGCAGCTTCCTGGGGAACGGATGTCGCGCAGGTCGACGCGCCCGGTCGTATCGTCAGCCACGGTTATCTCGGCTGCCTCGGCATCGGCCCGGGCTTCGCCATCGGCCTCCAGGCCGCGCACCCCGGCCGCCGGGTCATCCACATGACGGGCGATGGCGCGTTCGGGTTCCATATTCAGGAATTGGATACGATGATCCGCCACGGACTGCCCATTGTCACCATTGTCCTCAACAATCAGGTCTGGGGCATGTCCATCCATGGCCAGCAGATGATGTTCGGCAGCAATTACAGTGTCATCACCCGGCTGGGCGGCGCCCATTATGCCGACATCGCCTCCGCCTTCGGTTGCCACGCCGAACGGGTGACGCGCTTTGCCGAGATCGCGCCTGCCATGGAACGCGCACTGGCCGCCAATCGCCCCGCGCTGCTGGAGATCATGACGGATCCGGCCGTCGTTCACCCTGTCACCGTCTCCATGCTGGGGCAGGTGGAGGAAGGCAGCACCGATGTGATGATCCCCTATTACGAAAACATCCCGGCCTGACGCGATGGCCCTGTCCGCTGAAACCCGCGAAGCCCGCCGCCGTCATCTGGTGGATACGGCCGCCTGCCTCATCCGCGAAAACGGCGGCACCGGCTTTTCGATGCTGCAGCTTGCGGAAAGGGCCGGGGTCAGCCCGGCGACGCCCTACAATCTGCTCGGCTCGAAGTCCGATCTGCTCCGCCTCATCGTGGCGGACGAGTTCCGCTCGTTCGTCGACCGGCTCGCGGCGCTGCCGCCGCTTGCGCCGCTGCCGCGCCTTCTGGCGGCGGCCGACGCCGTCGTGGATCATTATTGCGCGGATCAGGCCTTCTATCGCGGCCTCTACCTGTCGGCGGGCGGGGCGGAGGGCGGCGAACTGCGCACCCTGATGCAGCAGGAAGGCCGGCATCTCTGGCGGCAGATGGTGCAGGCAGCCTTCGCCTCCGGCGAGCTCAGGCCGCTTGCAGCCCCGGATGCCCTCACCGATGTCCTGCTGCGCAGCATCGGGGGCGTGACGGAGGCCTGGCTGGCCGAACAATGGACCTGCAGCCAGTTCGCCGCCGAAATGGCGCTGTCGGTGCGGCTGCTGTTTGCCGGGCTGGCTATAGAGCCGTTGCTGCCCGTGACGGTTGCGAAGGCCCGGGCGACCTGTCAAATCGGGGGCTGACCCGGCAAGAAGGACCGCTCCGGATGCCTGCTATGCGCAATATTCTCTTCCTTGGCCTGTTGCTTGCCGGTTCGGGGGCCGCTGCCCAGAATGCCAATTTCAAGCCGGGGCCCGTGTTCCGGGATTTCGGCCTGATCGCGACGGTTCCGAACAACAGCCGGCTGGGCCCTGAGAGCCGCTTCTCGATCGCGTTCGACATCAGCGAACGGGCGGAACCCGGCAAGATCAATCGCGGCTTCAACAGTGCGGCCCGATTCATCAACATGGCGGTGGCGAGCGGGGTGAAGCCGGAGAACATCCGCCTTGCCCTCGTCGTTCATGGTCCGGCCGCGAACGATCTGCTGAACGCATCCGCCCATGCCGCACGGCACAAGGGGGCGGCGAACGGCAGCGCAGAGGCCGTCGGACAGTTGTTGAAGCACAATGTCCGCATCATCCTGTGCGGGCAGAGCCTGGCGGCCTATGAATTCGACCCCGCAGAACTGCTGCCCGGTGTCGAGGTTTCACTGTCGGCGATGACCTCGCACGCCCAGTTGCAGCAGCAGGGCTACACCCTGAATCCCTTCTGACCGGCAAGCCCTCCGCCCGTCATCCCTTTCGTCCGGGCCGTGCCGCTCCCCCGACTTCGATAGTCCCGCTTCGCCCGATCCCGCGCTAACCTGATTGTCGGGAGAGGATTTGGCCGATGCATGATCTGGTGATCCGGGGCGCGACCGTCGTTGATGGCACGGGGCGTCCGCGCTTCTCGGCGGACGTGGCGATGAAGGGCGACCGCATCACGGATGTCGGCCGCGTCACCGGCCCCGCCCGGCGGGAGATTGACGCCGACGGCTTGCTGCTGACCCCGGGCTGGGTCGATATCCACACCCATTACGATGGTCAGATCAGCTGGTCGTCGCGGGTCGATCCGTCCTCGTCGCTGGGCGCAACCACGGTTGTCACCGGCAACTGCGGCGTCGGTTTCGCGCCTGTCCGTCCATCTGATCACGACACGTTGATCCGCCTGATGGAGGGGGTGGAGGACATCCCCGGCGCGGCGCTTCACGAAGGCCTTTCGTGGGAATGGGAAAGCTTCGCCCAGTATATGGACGCGGTGGACAGCCGCCCCCACGACATCGACGTTGCTGTCCAGCTGCCGCATGGCGCGCTGAGGGTCTATGTTATGGGGGAACGCGGCGCCGCCCGCGCCGACGCGACTGACGCGGAGTGTGCGGCCATGCGCGCCCTCACCACAGAAGCGATCCGCGCCGGTGCCATCGGTTTTTCCACGACCCGCACCATGGTGCATCGCACGGCAGACGGTGATCTGACGCCCACGGTCGGGGCGGCACGCGCCGAAATGGAGGCCATTGCGCATGGCCTGGCGGATGCCGGCGCCGGCGTGATCCAGTGGGTGTCGGACTTCCTCGACTTCGAAGCCGAATTCGCCCTGATCGAGGACATGACGCGACTGTCCGGCCGCCCGCTCAGCTTCTCGCTCGTGCAGGCCGATGTCGTGCCACAGTCGTGGCGGATGCTGCTGGCGCGCACTTCGCAGAGCGTGGCCGCAGGCCATCCGATCAAGGCGCAGGTCGCCGGTCGTCCTGTCGGGCTGCTGCTCGGCCTCGAAGGCTCTGTAAATCCCTTCGCCAGTCGCCCATCCTGGAAAGCCATCACGGACAGGCCGCTGGCAGAAAAGCTTACCGCGATGCGCGATCCGGGCTTCCGCGCCCGTCTGCTGGCAGAGGATCCGCTGCCGGATCATCCTTTCGTGAATTCGGTCGTGGCGATGCCGCATCGCATGTTCCGCGTCGGTGCGCGGATCGACTATGAACCGCCCGCCGAAGCCAGCATTGCGGCGGAATCCGCGGCCACCGGCCGCCCCATCCTCGATCTCGTCTATGACGCCCTGCTGGAAGACGACGGACGCGCCTTCCTGTTCTTCCCGATGCACAATTATGCCGACGGCAACCTGGAACCCGTGCGCGAGATGATCCTTCACCCCGACACCCTGCCGGGCCTGTCGGATGGCGGCGCGCATGTCGGGGCGATCTGCGACGTCAGCCTGCCCACCTTCATGCTGACGCACTGGAGCCGGGACCGAACGCGCGGCCCCCGGCTGGAACTGGAAGAGGTCGTCCGCCAGCAGACCAGCGCAACGGCACGGGCTGTGGGCTTTCAGGACCGAGGCGTGATCGCACCCGGCTATCTCGCCGACTTCAATCTCATCGATTTCCCCAATCTCCAGCTGGGCAAGCCCTGGATGGCGCATGATCTGCCCACCGGCGCCCGCCGCCTGATGCAAGGCGCAACCGGCTATGTCGCAACAGTAAAATCCGGGGTGCCGATCTTCGAGCGGGGCGAGGCAACAGACGCGTTGCCGGGCCGCCTCGTCAGGGGCGCGCAGCCCGCACCGAAGGGGATGAATGGATGATCAAGCTCAGTTTCTGCCTGCACCGCCTGCCGCACCTCAGCCGGGAGGCGTTCCAGCGCTACTGGTTCGATGTGCACGCGCCGCTCGTCCGCTCCGTCGCCGGCGTCCTCAACATCCGCCGTTATGTCCAGTCCCACAGCCTGTCCGATCCGGCGCTTAGCTTCGGCGCGCAGGCGCGGGGTTCGGCGGGCCTCGAATATGACGGCGTCGCCGAACTCTGGTGGGACGATCTCGAAGGCCTGATGGCCCCCGGCGGCACGGAGGAGGGAAGGGCGGCAGGCCTGCTGCTGCTGGAGGATGAGCGCAAATTCATCGACCTGCCGCGTTCCCCCATCTTCTTCGTGACCGAGCGGCAGATCATCTGAGGCGGTTTGCGGCTATCGGAAGCTGGCCTGCGACATCCGAATTTCAGGCATGACAGCCTGACCGCCCGGATCATGGACAAGCGGTTTCGCCCGGCTTCGCCCGGACATTCCGACTGAAAATCAACCGGTTTTCGTCACCCCTACATCCGCCGTTCATTTTTCTCCGGCAATTGCCGTGGGATCGGCGGCTCCTTCCGCGTAACCACGGTGTGTCCATGTTCAAGTCCACGGCCGCAAGCGCCGCCCTCACCCTTGTCACCATCTCCGCTTCCGCAGCCGCCCAGGAGGCGCCGGCAGTCGCCGCGCCCGAACCTCAGGCGGCCCCGGCCGCGCCCGCCGAGGCGGACATGGGGGAGGATATCGTCGTCGTCGCCGGCCGTCCGCGCGGCTCCATCGTTTCCGATGTTCAGCCGGAACTGGTGCTGAACCCGGCGGACATCCGCGCCTATGGCGCCACCAGCATGGCGGATCTGCTCACCCAGCTTTCGCCGCAGACCAGCAGTGGGCGGGGACGTGGCGGGGGGATGCCCGTCGTGTTGCTGAACGGACGGCGCACATCGGGCTTCCAGGAAATCCGCTCGATGCCGCCCGAAGCCATCCTGCGCGTCGAGGTGCTGCCCGAGGAAACGGCCCTCGCTTATGGCTATCGCGCCGACCAGCGCGTGGTGAATTTCGTGCTTCGTCCCCGCTTCCGCGCAACCACGGGCGATTTCGAGATTGGCGCCCCCACAGCGGGCGGGCGGCACGATCTGGAGATCGAGACCTCCATCCTGCGCATCAACAATGATGATCGAATCCTGCTCGATTTCACGCTGGATCGGGCGACGTCGCTGCTGGAAAGCGACAGGAACATCCGGCAAACGGCGCCCTCGCTGCCCTTCGCCCTTGGCGGCAACATCGTCTCGACAGTCGATGGCGGGGAAATCGATTCGGCTCTGTCCGCACTCGCCGGGCAGACGGTTACCGTCGCGGCGGTTCCCGCGTCCGCCGCCGCCACCGCCCCCTCGCTTGCCGATTTCTCAGCCGGTGCAAACAGCCCGAACCGCACGGATGTCGGCCGATATCGCACCCTGCTACCCGAAACGACGGATGTCAGCGGTGGCGCCAGCATCACCCGTCCGCTGAGCGAAAAGACGCAGATGACGCTGTCAGCGCGCGTCACCGCTGCAAGTTCGGAAAGCCGCCTGGGCCTGCCGACCACCGACGTCACGCTGCCCGCCGCAAACCCCTATTCGCCCTTCGTGGCCGATACGCGACTTGTCGGCTACACCACTGTGCGCGGCCCGCTCGTGCGCGATTCCGACAGCTGGACGGGCCGCCTTGCCGCCGCCTTCAACGGCGATGTGAACGGGTGGCGCTGGTCCGTCACGGCCAGTCACGACCATGACGAATCCCGTACACTGACTGACCGTTCGCTGGATCTTTCGGACAGCCAGGCTCGCCTCGATGCCCTGGATTCAAGCTTCAACCCCTTCGCGGTCAACGCACTCAACGGCCCGCTGCGGCAGGATCGTTCCGGCTCCAACTCGGATCGCAGCCTGATCGAAGCCGTCGCCAACAACCGCATCCTGGATCTGCCCGCGGGCGGCCTTTCCACCAGCTTCAAGCTGGGTCTTGATCATCGCGATCTGGAAAGCTTCACCCGGACAAGCGGTCTGGAACAGACGACGAGCCTGAAGCGGACCGAGGGAACCGCGCAGATGAGCGTGGATGTCCCGCTCACCAGCCGCCGCCGGGATGTCGGCGCCTTCCTGGGCGACATCAGCCTCAACGGCAATGTCGAAACCAACCAGCTGTCCGATTTCGGCAACCTGATCACCTGGGGCGGGGGCCTTACCTGGCGTCCGGTGGAAATCGCCCAGTTCATCGCTTCCTACACCTCGGAAGACGGCGCGCCCTCCATCCAGCAACTGGGCAACCCGCTCGTCACGACACCCAATGTCCGCGTCTTCGATTACGCCACCGGACAAACGGTGGAGATCACCCGGATCGACGGCGGCAATCCCGATCTTGCGGCGGATCGCCGGCAGGTCTGGAAGCTTGGCGGACGCATCAACCCCATCAAGAACACGGATTTCAGCCTTCAGGCCGATTATGTCCGCACGAAGATCACGGGGCCGATTTCCGGCTTCCCCACGGCGACAGCGGAAATCGAATCCGCCTTTCCGCAGCGTTTCCTTCGGGATGCGGATGGCCAGCTGCTGCTGATCGACAACCGCCCCGTGAACTTCCAGCGTTCCGACAAGTCGGAACTCCGTTGGGGCTTCAATTTCTCCGAACGGCTGGAGCCGACGAAATCGGAGCGCGCCGCGATGGAACGCCGCCGCGCCGAGTTCGAGAAGCAGCGCGCCGAGGCGCAGGCCAGCGGAAAGCCGATTCCCGGCGCCCCGGCCTGGATGCAGCAACGACCGCAGGGCGCGCCGCCAGCCGGTGGCCCTCCGGCCGGCCCCGGCGGCGGCCCGCGCGGTCCGATGATGGGCGGCGGCATGGGGGAGGGCCGGTTCCAGCTGTCCCTGTTCCACACCTGGCGCTTCACCGACACCATCCTGATCCGCGACGGTGTGCCCGAACTGGACCTGCTCAACGGCTCTGCGACGGGCAGCAGCGGCGGCGTTCCGCGCCACTTGCTGGAGGCGCGCGCGGCGATCAACAAGAATGGCCTGGGGGCCCGTGTATCCGCCAACTGGCAAAGCGGAACCGATGTGCTGGTGAATCCCGGCGGCGCCCCCGCCAACGAGGATCTGCACTTTTCCGGCCTCACCACCGTCAACCTCAGGCTGTGGGCGGATCTGGGCCAGCGCTTCGATCTGGTTCGCAAGGCGCCCTGGCTGCGCGGCACTCGCATCTCGTTCGGCGTGGACAATCTGTTCGACGACCGGATCGACGTGCGCAGCCGCGCCGGCGACACGCCGGTCAACTATCAGCCGGACCTGATCGATCCGGTCGGTCGCCGCGTCGAGGTTTCGATCCGCAAACTGTTCTTCTGAAAATCCGGCGGATCAGCTTCCAAGCGGGGATAGCAGGATCAGCACCACGGTCGCCACGAAGGCGATCGCGGTCACGATCCGGTCCAGGCCGATGCCCTCGTCCGTGGGCGCCTGCTCCGCAGGGGCGGCGGGCTGGAAGCGAGGATCCTTGTCCATTTCCGCAGCCTGCCGCGGGCACCGGCCCCGCACAAACGAGCATCGCTTGGCGGGGCGATAGCCAGGCTTCAGCCCGGCTTCAGTCCGCCAGTCCCACGCCCCATTCCACCCAGGCCGCGAATCTGGGGGATTTCTCCATGTAGCGTCCATGCCGTTCCGGCACGCGGAAGCCGGCGGCCGTCACGCTGTCCGTCACGGGGCGCGTCAGGTGGCAGCCCCCCGCGATCGGTTTCCAAACGGGCTCGATCCGCCGCTGCCATTTGCGCACGTCGGCATCGGGCGAAAGCCCATGTTCCAGGAACAGCAGCCGGCCACCCGGTTTCAGCACACGCTTCGCTTCGGCCAGCGCGCGCGCGGGATCCTGCACCGAACACAGGGTGAAGGTGCACAGCACGGTGTCGAACTGCCCATTCTTGAACGGCAGCGCTTCCGCCACGCCTTTTTCCAGATGGAAGAAGCCCCGAT
This sequence comes from Sandaracinobacter sp. T42, assembly GCF_059115405.1. Classification (NCBI taxonomy): domain Bacteria; kingdom Pseudomonadati; phylum Pseudomonadota; class Alphaproteobacteria; order Sphingomonadales; family Sphingosinicellaceae; genus Sandaracinobacter; species Sandaracinobacter sp. T42. Next base: position 2,148,090 of record NZ_CM181101.1, on the reverse strand, counting down.
CGCCGTCCGCCATCCGCGCTGTCGCCAGCTCGATCAGTCCGTCCGAAGGGTCGATTCCCGTCACATGCGTCACGCGTCTGCGGTCATAAAGGCCCAGGTTGGCCCCGCCGCCCGCGCCCAGCTCCAGAACCTCCCCGCTGGCCAGAGGCACCACCTCTGCGCGACGCTTCATCACAGGGGGCTGTGAACAGCAGAAACCAATCAGCTTCGGCACCATGTGCCGGTCCCACCATCCGCCCAACATAAGTACCTCCCGCCCGATCCCTAGCCAATCGGCAGGCGTCATGCGATGTGCTTTTTGTGGGCGACGGGCGGATAACCTCGATCGATACGGTGCGCGGCTTCGCCGTGCTCGGCATCCTTGTCATGAACATCATCGGCATGGCCTTTGCGGGCGCCGCCTACCTGAACCCGATGTACACCGGCGGGGCGGATCCGCTGAACATCGCACTCTGGGCCGTCGCCCATGTCGCGGTCGACGGCAAGATGCGTGCCCTGTTCGCCATGCTGTTCGGCGCATCCCTGCTGCTGATGGCGGAAGGCAGCCCACCCGAAAGGGCGACGCCCCGGCATGTCGCGCGCATGGCGGTGCTGTTCCTGTTCGGAATGGTGCATGCCTCGCTCCTCTGGCCGGGCGACATCCTGCTCCCCTTTGCGCTGGCTGGGCTCGCCATCTGGCCGCTGCACAACCAGCCGGCCCAGCGGTTGTTCCTCTGTGGCGTGATCGCACTTGGCCTGCAGGTCGCGATCAACCTGATGTTCGGGATGCAGGGTTTGGCGGCCCAGGCGGCCGCCCTGGCGCCGAACGCCGATCCGGCTGCCGTCAAGGCGTGGAACAGTCTGCGCGGCGCCACCTACAGCGCCCCGGAAGACATTGCGCGCGAACTGGCCCTGTATCGCGGCGACGTTGTCGATATCCTCGCCATCCGGCACGAATCCGTTCGCTTCGCGCGTCTCTTCCTGCTGCCGTTCCAGTTCTTCGCCGAAGCCGTGGGGCTGATGCTGATCGGCATGGGGCTCTACCGGCTGAACTGGTGGCAGAGCGGCTTCCCGTCAGCCCATTATCGCCGGGTTGCGGCCACCCTGATTCCCGCAGGCTGGGCCGCCGGCTCGCTGCTGGCGTGGCGCTTCCACGCCTCGGGCTTTTCGGCGGTCGCCTTCTATTTCACGGATGCCGCGCGCGTGCTGCTGGCCCCCCTTGTGGCGCTGGGTTATGCGGCGGCCCTGATCGCGCTTGTGAAATCCGGCGCGCTGCAGGGGCTTGTCCGCCGCCTGTCCGCCTGCGGGCGCATGGCGCTCAGCAACTATCTGGCGGCTTCGATCCTGGGCAATCTCATCTTCACGGGTGTCGGTTTCGGCCTCTATGGCAGGCTGTCCCGCCTTGAGGTGCTGGGTGTCGTCCTTGCCATCTGGGCTTTGCAACTCGCCTGGTCGCGGCCCTGGCTGGAACATTTCCGCTATGGTCCGTTCGAATGGCTGTGGCGCAGCCTCTCGCGCTGGCAGCGCCAGCCGATGAAGCCGCCCGCCTACCCCTGATGAAAGCCGCTCAGTAACCCAGTGCAACCCCATCCTTGCGCATTTCCGTGGCCCCCCACCACACCCGGTTCGCGGCATCCCACATCACCGCCTGATAACCGCCGACATCCTGATAGCCATCCAGGATCACATGCCCCTTCGCGGCAAGCGCGGCACGTGTTTCTGCCCCGATCTGGCTTTCCAGGAACAGGCCCGCTTCCTTTTCCCGCCCGTCGCCGCCCGGATCGGGGCTGCCCAGATGGCGCAGGCGCGGCGCATCCCCTGCCGCCTGAAGGTTCATCTTCAGGTCCACCAGGTTCACCATCACCTGAACCTGCCCCTGGGGCTGCATGGTTCCGCCCATCACGCCAAAGGCCAGCAGCGGCTCGCCCGCCTTTGTCAGCATTCCCGGAATGATGGTGTGGAAGGGCCGCTTGCCCGGCGCAGCGACATTGCGCGCCTTCGGATCCAGCGAAAACTGTGCCCCCCGGTTCTGCAGCATGAAGCCCCATGTTCCACGCCCGCCCGCCACTGGGGTGCTGCGCGGCACGACCACCCCGGATCCCATGCCCGCATAGTTGGACTGGATCAGGCTGACCATCATGCCGCTGGAATCGGCCGTCGCCAGATAGGTGGTGTCGCTTTTCTCGCCTTCGGGATCGCCGGCCGGCACATCGGCGGGCAGCACCCTGTCCATCCGGATCAGCGCCGCGCGCCTTGCAATATAGTCATCTGCCAGCAGCGCCTTCACCGGCAGCTTCACCATCCGGGGATCGGCGATGAAGCTGGCCCGATCCGCGAAGGCCAGCTTTTTCGCCTCGGTGATCACATGGATGCGTTCCGCCTCGCTCAGCGTCGCCATCGGGAACCGCTCCACGATCCGCGCCATCTGCAGGGTTGTCAGGCCCTGCGTCGCCGGCGGGATCTGCCACAGCGTCACGTCGCGATAGGGCGCTGAGATCGGCGTTACCCATTCGGCCTTCATCGCCGCAAGATCCGCCGCCGAATGTGGTCGCCCGAACGCCTTGAAATGCCGTTCATAATCGGCCGCGAAGGCGCCCTTGTAAAAGGCATCCGCCCCGCCTGACGCGATCAGTTCCAGCGTCGCCGCCAGGTCGGGATTGGTAAAGACCTGCCCCTGTGCCGGGGCCGTGCCCGTCGGCGCATACAGCGCCTTCCACTGTTCGCCCTGGATGGCGGCGCCTGCCCGCTGGAAGCTGTTCAGGTTCGCGGTCCATCCCCGCGCGATCACCGGCGATACCGGGAATCCCTGCTTCGCATGGCGGATCGCCGGCGCCAGCACCGCAGACATCGGCAACTTGCCATAGCGCTTGTGGAGCGCTTCCCACCCGGCAACGGTGCCGGGTGTCGTCACGGAATCCATGCCCCGGTCCAGCCCGCCGGCCGCCTTCGCGCGCACGGTCAGTGCCTTCACGTCCAGCTTCAGCGGCGCTGCGCCGGACGCATCCAGCCCGACCACCTGCTTCGTTGCCGGGTCATACACCAACGCGAACAGGTCGCCCCCGATGCCGTTGCCCGTCGGCTCCACCAGCCCCAGCACGGCATTGGCCGCGATCGCCGCGTCGACGGCCGATCCGCCCGCAGCCAGAATTTCCACCGCCGCCTGAGAGGCAAAGGGATGCGCAGTCGCCGCCATGCCATTTGCGGCGATCACCGGGGATCTCCCCTGGAATCCGGGGTCGCCGCGCCGGTCCCCCCCTTGCGCGGGGGTTGTCGCCAGCAGGATCGCGGTCGCAAGCAGGGCAAGGCGGAATGTCATCGGCAGGGTCTCCTCATCGCTCTTGAAGCAGGTTGCGCGCGCCGCGCCAAGGCTTGCTAATTCGGCCCTGCGTGGGTCAGTATGTCTGCATGTGGCTTCTGGATCGGCTTCTGAAACGTGCCGTCACAAGCGGCGCGCTCGAACTCACCACAGCCGACGGGAAGGTCCGGCGCTATGGGGACCCCCAGGCCGAACCCGTCCGGGTTCGCCTCACGGATACCGCTACGGCCGGCCGTATCGCGCGAAACCCGCCGCTCGCGACCGGGGAGGCCTTCATGGATGGTCGCCTGCTTGTCGAAAGCGGGAACATCCTCGATCTGCTCGATCTCGTGTCCGCCAACCTCCGGTGGGATCGCGCGAATGCGTTGCGCATCGCCATGTGGGGCCAGCAGCGGATCGCCGCCAAATGGGATGAATTGAACGCCCGCAGTCGTTCCCGGCGCAATGTCGCCCATCATTACGACCTTTCCGACAGGCTCTACGATCTCTTTCTCGATCCCGAACGGCAATACAGCTGCGGCTATTTCCGTGAAGGCAACCAGGGGCCGCAATCCAGCCTGGAACAGGCCCAGATCGACAAGCTCGACCACATCACGAAGAAGCTCTGCCTGAAGCCCGGCATGCGGGTGCTGGACATCGGCTGCGGATGGGGCGGCATGGCGCGCCACATCCACCGCGTGTCCGGCGCAGAGGTTCTGGGCGTGACGCTCTCGCAGGAGCAGTTGCAACATGCCCGAGCCCGCGCCCGGGAGCTGGGGATTGACGGCAAGGTCCGCTACGAACTGATGGACTACCGGGACGTGAAAGGGACGTTCGACCGCATTGTCTCGGTCGGCATGTTCGAACATGTGGGGCGCCCGAACTACAGCACCTTCTTTCAAAAACTGGCCTCATTGCTGACAGAGGACGGCGTGGCCCTCCTCCACAGCATCGGCCGGGCGGGCGGCCCGGGCAGCACCGATCCCTGGACGGCGAAGTACATCTTTCCCGGCGGCTACACGCCCGCCTATTCGGAACTCGCCCGTCATATCGAGCGTGCATACCTCTGGCCGGCCGATGTGGAGGTCTGGCGCCTGCATTACGCCTGGACACTGGAACACTGGCTCAAGCGGTGCCGGGACCGGAAAGCCGACATCGTCGCCCTCTATGACGAGCGCTTCTTCCGCATGTGGGAATTCTATCTGTCAGGCGCCATCATGGCCTTCCGACATGACGATCATGTCGTCTGGCAGATCCAGCTGTCCCGCAAGCGCGATGCCGTGCCCGTCACCCGGGATTATCTGTATCGCTGAGCGGCCCTCAGCGGGCCGTCCAGCCTCCATCCACGCTGAAACTGCTGCCGGTGATCCCGCTCGCCGCATCCGAACAGAGGAAGAGCACCATCTCCGCGACCTGGTCCGCCGTGACGAAGCGCTTCGTCGGCTGTGACGCCAGGATGATCTGCTTCACCACCTGCTCTTCGCTCATGTTGTTCACCCGCGCCTGATCCGCGATCTGCCCGCGCACCAGCGGCGTGTCCACGAATCCGGGGCAGACGCTGTTCACCGTCACCATCGTTTCGGCCAGTTCAAGTGCGGCGGATTTCGTCAGCCCCAGCACGCCGTGCTTCGCGGCCACATAGGCGCTCTTGTAAGGGGAGGCGACCAGGCCGTGGGCAGAGGCGATGTTCACGATCCGCCCCCAGTTCTGCGCCTTCATGGCCGGAATCGCGGCCTTCATCGTGTGGAAATTGCTGGAAAGATTGATCGCCAGGATGGCGTCCCACTTGTCTTCGGGAAACGCGTCGACTGGCGCCACATGCTGGATTCCGGCGTTGTTCACCAGGATGTCCAGCCCGCCGAGCGCGGCCTGTACGTCGGCCACCCATTTCTGGCTGTCGGCCCCCTTCGACAGGTCCGCGCCCACGAAAACCACCTTCGTTCCATGCGCGCCAACCTGGGCGAGGGCAGGGGCCTGATCGCCGAATCCGTTCAGCGCCACATCCGCGCCGGCACGGGCAAGGGCCTCGGCGATGGCAAGGCCGATGCCGCTGGTGGAACCGGTGACGCCCGCCTTGCGGCCGGCAAGCGGCCTCGAACCCAGGGTCTCACCAGCCATGCGTGACTCTCCTCTTCGTCGTTAATCTTGCTGCACTGCGAAAAAAACATGTGCGCCAGGCGCCGCCCGGGTCTAGCCTCGCCTTGTGGCAACGACTAGCTGCTGCAGGCTGGCATGACATTTTTATGTCTGTGCGCCGCAGCAGAACAGGTAAAAAGCCGAACCGGGCGAAGAGGTTGAACATGCTCTACGATGCGTATGAACTGGGCCGCACCTGGCTGACCGGCGCAAGCACCGCCGCACGAATCGGGGCGGACTGGTGGGGAAATCCCGCAAATCCCTTCGCCTACACCGGGGCGGGCGAGGTCGCAGCCGCCGCGCTGGACGTGTTCGCCCATGCCGCCGCCCCGCGCGGAAAGCCGGAATTCGGCTTTGCCTCCACCCTCGTCGATGGCCGGCCGGTTCCGGTGATCGAGGTGGTCGTGGATCGCAAGCCCTTCGGCCAGTTGAAGCGGTTCGAACGGATCGGCGCTTCGCCCGATGATCCGAAACTGCTGATCGTCGCCCCGATGTCGGGCCATTACGCGACCCTGCTCAGGGGAACGGTGGAACGGATGCTGCCCAGCCATGATGTCTACATCACGGACTGGCGCGACGCGAAGATGGCCCCGCTGTCGGCCGGGCGCTTCGATCTCGATGACTATGTCGATTATGTGATCGACTGGCTGTCGGCCATCACGCCGCCCGGATCGCCGCGCGCACACCTGCTCGCTGTCTGTCAGCCGTCGGTGCCGGTCTATGCCGCCGTTGCGCTGATGTCTGCGGCGAAGCATCCGGCACTGCCCTGCACCCTCACCATGATGGGCGGCCCCGTCGATACCCGCCGCGCTCCCACGGCCGTGAACCAGCTGGCGATGGAGCGTCCGTTCGCCTGGTTCGAGAACAGCGTGATCGCAACGGTTCCGGCGCTGTATCCCGGCGCCGGCCGCAAGGTCTATCCCGGTTTCCTGCAATTGGCGGGATTCATGTCAATGAACCTTGGCAATCACATGATTTCCCACTGGGAAATGTTCAAGCATTTGATCAAGGGCGATGGCGAATCCGCCGACGCCGCCAAAACCTTCTACGAGGAATACCGTTCCGTCTGCGACATGACGGCGGAATTCTACCTGCAGACGATCGATGTCGTGTTCCAGAACCATCATCTGCCGCGCGGGATCATGACCCATCGCGAAACCCCGGTCGATCCGGCGGCAATCACCGATGTCTCCATCTTCGCGATCGAAGGAGAGCGCGACGATATCTCCGGCCTCGGCCAGACGAAGGCCGGCCTCGATCTCGCGGTGAACCTGGCGGACGATCGCAAGCGTTATTTCATGGTGCCCGGCGTCGGCCACTACGGCATCTTCAATGGCCGCAAATGGCGGGAAGTGATCGCGCCGCAGGTCGAGCAGTTCATCCGCAGCACCTGCCCGGATGCGCCGCTGCACGGCCAGGGCCGCCACCAGCCGCATGTGGACATGGACGCGCCCGAGGGAGTCGACTTCGCCTGAGTCGACTTCGCTGATCGGCCCTAGCCGGCGAGCGCTTCGGCCTTTTCCGCAACTTCCAGCCAGCGCATCTCGGCCGCCTCCAGCCGTTCGCGCAGGCCGGTGATCTCGGCCGTCAGCCGGTCGAACTGCTTCGGATCGCGCGCATAAAGCGCGGGATCGCCCAGCTTCGCTTCGGCAGCGGCAATCGCCGCCTCGATCTTCGCGATCTCGTCCGGCAGCCGGTCCAGATCATGCTGGTCCCTGAAGCTCAGCTTCTTCGGGGCGGCGGCAGGTGCCGTGGCGGCGGGCGCGGCAGACTTTGCGGGCGCCTTCCGTCCCTTGGCCGCCCGCTCAGCCCACAGCTGTTCCAGTTCGCGGAAGCCGCCGGCTACGATGTCGGCCCGGCCGGATCCGTCCAGACCGATCGTCATGGTGGTCGTGCGATCCAGGAAATCTCGGTCGTGGGAAACGATCAGCACCGTTCCTTCATAATGCGCAATCACTTCCTGCAGCAGATCCAGCGTTTCCAGATCCAGGTCGTTCGTGGGCTCGTCCAGCACCAGCAGGTTTGAGTCCCGCGCGAACTCCCGCACCAGCAGCAGCCTGGAGCGTTCGCCACCGGAAAAGGTGCCGATCTTTGCGTCCGCCACCGTTGGCGGAAACAGGAACTGCTTCAGATAGCCCTGGATATGCGTCTTGTGTCCGCGCACCTCGATCCAGTCGCCGCCGTCCGCCAGCACGTCACGCACCCGCTTGGCGGGATCCATCAGCTTCCGCTGCTGATCGATGGCGATTCCGTTCAGGGTCTTTGCGCGTGTGACCCGGCCTTCGTCGGGCGCCAGATCGCCGGTCAGCAGTCTCAGCAGCGTGGTCTTGCCGGCGCCGTTGCGCCCCACCACGCCGATCCGGTCGCCGCGCTGAATGCGGATGGAAAAATCCTTCAGGATGGTCCGGTCGCCAAAGCGTTTGGTCACGCCGTCGGCTTCGATCACCATCTTCGACTTCACATCGTCGGTGTCCAGCGCCAGCTTGGCCGTGCCCTGCACACCCAGCATTGCCTTGCGCGAAGCCCGCATCTGGTGAAGCCGTTCCAGCCGCCCCTGGTTCCGCCGCCGTCGCGCCGTCACGCCGCGCTGCAGCCAGTGCAGTTCCTGCGCGATCTTCGTGTCCAGCTTGTCGGCCGCCTTGGCTTCCTCGGCATAGACGGCCTCCGTCCAGGCCTCGAACCCGCCGAAACCCACTTCCTGCCGCCGCAACTGGCCGCGATCCAGCCACAGGCAGGCCCTCGTCAGCCGGGTCAGGAAGGTCCGGTCATGGCTGATCACCAGAAATGCGCCGGTGAACCGCGTCAGCCAGCCTTCCAGCCAGTCGATGGCTTCAAGGTCCAGATGGTTGGTCGGCTCGTCCAGCAGCAGCAGGTCGGGATGCTGCGCCAGCGCGCGCGCGATGGACGCCCTGCGCCGCTCCCCGCCGGATGCGCTACCGGCCGACAGCGACAGGTCCAGACCCAGCTGGGTCGCGATTGCCTCCACCTCGTGTCGCGCCGGCGCGTCCGGCCCTGCCAGCGCGAAATCGGCCAGGGTTTCGAATCCGGCAACGGGTGGATCCTGCGGCAGCAGCACGATCTTCTGGCCCGGCTGCTGGGAACGCCGACCTCGGTCGGGCTCCAGCGTGCCGGCGATCAGTCGCAGCAGGGTTGTCTTGCCGGCGCCATTGCGGCCGATCAGCGCCAGCCGGTCCTTCGCGCCGATGAACAGCGAAAGATCTTCGAACAGCAGGCCGTCGCCCTGCCGCAGTGCGATGTCCTCAAGCGATACAATGGGGGCAGCCATGGCGGGGGCGCTTGCCACGCGGGTTCCGCCATGGCAACGCCCATCCCGATGCGGGCGTCTATTCAGAAGTGGTTCACGGCCTTCGCCCTAGGCAGGGCATGGAAGCCCGATTGATGATACCCCACCGAATTCCCCTGTTCCGGCCGTTGCTTGCGCTGGTCATCGCGATCCCGGCCGTTCCGGCGGCGGCATTCGTTCCCGGCCCCGGCGGCGCGTCAGGGGGGCGTCCGCCGTCGGCGATGCCGCCGGGCCCTTCCAGCCCCGTTCCCCCGCGCGGTCGCGCCGTTTCAGATCATGATCACGCCCGGCAGACCAGCCGCAGCGGCGAAAACCGCGGCTTTGAGGAATTGATGCGGTCCGCGCAGTCGCGCGGGCGCGGCGAGTATCTGGGGGTTGAACCCGATATCGGCCGCAACATCTATCGCTTCAAGTTCCTGAGGCCAGGTGGCAATGTGGTCTGGGTGGATGTCGATGGCCGCACAGGGCGCGTCGTCGCAGAGCGGGATTGACGGCCGACGGCCGCGTTTCTTTTCGGGAGGCAGGATTTCCATGCGCGTACTGATCGTCGAGGACGAACCCAACCTTCAGCGCCAGCTGCGGCAGACGCTGGAAACGGCGGGCTATGCCGTCGATTCCGCCGAGGATGGGGAAGAAGGCCAGTTCCTGGGGGAAACCGAAAGCTACGACGCGGTCATCCTCGATCTCGGCCTGCCCGAAGTGGACGGCCTCACGGTCCTCGATCGCTGGCGCAAGGGCGGCAACAAGATGCCCGTCCTCGTCCTCACCGCGCGCGACAGCTGGTCCGACAAGGTCGCCGGGCTCGATGCAGGCGCCGATGATTATCTGGCAAAGCCGTTCCAGTCCGAAGAGCTGATCGCCCGCCTGCGCGCGCTCATCCGCCGCGCGTCCGGCAACGCTTCCTCCGAACTGGTGGCGGGCGATGTCCGGCTCGACACCCGTTCGGGCCGGGTCACCCTCGCCGGAGAGCCGGTGAAGCTCACCGCGCAGGAATACAAGCTCCTGTCCTATCTGATGCACCACAAGGGCAAGGTCGTTTCCCGCACCGAGCTGATCGAGCATATCTACGATCAGGATTTCGATCGCGATTCGAACACGATCGAGGTCTTCATCACGCGAATCCGGAAGAAGCTGGGTGCAGATCTCATCACCACCATCCGCGGTCTCGGCTACAGCCTCGAAGGCTGAACCGGCCCGCACGCCGGGCTCGATCAGCCGCCGGCTGCTCGTCCTGGCGACGGTCTGGACGGCGCTTCTGATCGCCATCGGCGGCTTTGCGCTCGATCGTATCGTCACCGGCACGATCGTCCGCAACTTCGATGCCCAGCTGTCGCTGGCGCTTCCGGCGATGATCGCCGCAGCCGAACTGGACCCGTTCGGAGAGGTGCGCTTCAACCGCCCGCCGGTCGATCCCCGCTTCAACGAGCCCTATTCCGGGCTCTACTGGCAGGTCGCCGCCGAAGGCCGCATGCCATTCCGCAGCCGCTCGCTCTGGGATCGGGAACTTCCGGCGGATTTCAGCGTCTCCTGCGTGGAACCCTGCACCTCGCGCACCAGCGCTTTCCGCAACGAGCCGCTCCGCATCGTGGAACGCGACGGGATCATCCCTGGATCGCCGGTTGTCTGGCGCTTTCAGGTCGCCCAATCGACCGAACAGCTCGACGCGCAGGTGGCGGATGTCAGGCGCACGCTCTGGTGGTCGCTCGGCGCGCTCGGCGCGGGCCTGCTGCTGCTGGCGCTGCTGCAGGCCAGCTATGGTCTGATGCCGCTGCGCCGGATCTCGGCCGCGATGGCTGCCATCCGCGCCGGCCGGATGACCCGTGTGCCGATCCACGATGTCCCGCCCGAAGTCGCGCCGCTGGTCAATGAACTCAACGCCCTGCTCGATCACAATGAACAGGCCGCCGAAGCTGCCCGCATGCATGCCGGCAATCTGGCGCATGCGCTGAAAACCCCGATGAGTGTCCTCACGAACGAGGCCGCCGGCAACAGCCCGGATCTCGCGCAGGCCGTCGTGCGGGAGCTTTCCACCATGCGCCGCCACATCGATCACCATCTGGCCCGGGCGCGGGCCATGGGGCGCCGCACCTCGGCCACGGCCCGGGCGGATGTCTGGCCGTCACTCGAACGGCTCGTCAGCGCAATCGAGCGGATCTATGCCGAAAGGGGCGTTGTGATCGATCTGGCGGGTGATCGGTCCGCAATTTTCCGGGGCGAGCGACAGGATCTGGAGGAACTGGCGGGCAACCTCATCGACAACGCCGCCAAATATGGAGGCGGTCGTGTGTTCGTCACCGTTTCGCGCGACGAAGCCGCCGGCCAGATCCAGATCGCCGTCGAAGACGACGGGCAGGGCATCCCGGTGAAACTGCGGGAAACCATGTTCGAACGCGGCACGCGTCTCGATACAGGCAAGCCGGGAACGGGCCTTGGGCTGGCGATCGTCCGCGATGTTGCGGCCATTTACGGCGGGTCCGTCAGCCTCTCCGAATCCGAGGATCTGGGGGGCCTGATGGCCGTACTTCGCCTGCCGGGCTGCCCCAAAGCCGAAAAACCCGCCTGAATTCGTGGGCGAACCGGCCCTGCGCGCTTGACTTCGCCGCCCGCATCCGCGAAAGGCGCGCCCCTGCAACGGGCCGTTCGGCCCAGCATATGTCATGGCCTGCTGCCGTAGCTCAGTGGTAGAGCGCATCCTTGGTAAGGCTGAGGTCGGGAGTTCAATCCTCCCCGGCAGCACCATGACTTCCACTGGAAATCTTCGAAATTTCCGTGTCTAACCCCCTCAGACAACATCTGGGGGTATGACATGGCGGCAGGGCAGGGTTTGGGGTTCGGTCTGCCGAAGGTGCCGCTGCTGATCTGCGGATTTCTCGCGGCGATGGTCAGCCTCTATTTCGGCGCCGCCGTGTTCGAACCTCTGGTGTTCGCCCTGTTCATCATCGCGCTGACCGCCCCTTTCATGCTGCGGCTGAAGCCCTTGATCGGCAAGGGCCTGGCAATGATCGTCACCGTGCTGCTGACGCTGGCCGTGCTCGTCCTTTTCTTTTCCGTCGTTGGCTGGGGCATTTCGCAGGTCGTGCAGTGGGTGCTTGCGAACCTGGCGCGTTTCGATGCCGTCTACCGGCAGGCAGAGGCCTGGCTTGCGGATCAGAACATGCCGATGGAACTGTTCCTGCCCGGCAGTTTCGATCCGCGCTGGATCATAGGCCCCGTCACCGCGCTTGTCGGCCAGGTCCGGCTGATCAGCGGTTTCGCTCTTCTGATGTTCGTGTTCGTCGTGCTGGGGCTCACCGATCTCGAAGGAATGGGTCGCCGTCTCGCCCGGATCGAGGCGGAACGGCCGAATCTGAAGATTTCCGTGGTGGCGAAGGATGTGTCGGCCAAGTTCCGGCTCTACATGAAGGTCAGGCTGGTGGTCAGCGTGATCGATGCGCTCGTCTGCTATCTCTTCTTCCGCCTGATCGGGCTGGACGAGCCGCTGGCCTGGGCGATCCTTGTCGGCACGCTCAACTTCATTCCCTTCATCGGCCCCCTGCTGGTCGCCTTCGCGCTGGGCCTGTTCGCGGCGGCGCAGTTCGGCAGTGTCTGGATGGCGCTGCTGGCCGTCGGCGGCACCAGCGCCATCAATTTCGTGCTGGGCAGCTACATCGAACCACTGATGGCCGGTTCCGCGCTGTCGATGTCGCCGGTGCTGGTGCTGTTCGCCGTCTTCTTCTGGGCGATCATCTGGGGCATTCCCGGCGCCTTCATCGGGGTGCAGATCATGATCGTCACGCTGGCGATCCTGCGCGTCATGCCTGACAGCAGCTGGATCGCGGAGCTGTTTTCCGGCGACGATCCCGAAAAGAGCGGGAAGTAAGGCATGATGGACATCCCGATCGATCTGCCGGTGCCGCCGATCATCCCGGGCGACTGGAAGCGAATTTCCGGGGTTGATCGATTCAAGCTGGAACAGCGTTACATCGATTCGCTCCGCCTGTCGTTCATGCGGCAGTTCGGGCCAGAGGAATATGCACGGCAGGGCGGGATACGGGCCATGCCGCTTGCCTGCTATCCACGCCACCTGCTGTGCGAAATTGGTCTCATGATCCGGGGGCAGCCCCTGGCCGGCGCCTTCCTGTTCGGGGCGGAAGGCGTGATCCCGATCGATGGCACCTCGGCCCCCCTTCATGATTTGAACCAGCGGATCAATCTCGACATCGCCTCGGCGCAGGCCGCCCTTGCCTATACGGTCTTCTTCGGCAGCGCCGTCCATGGCGCAGAGGGGCGCTTCCATGTGCTGACATCGGCGGACGATCTCGCCCCGTACAACCATGGCGATGCAGCTCCGTTCCGGTCTCTGGTGAAGCCCCCCCTTGCCAGGGCGCAGGGCGAACACTGGCTCATCGAGGCAAGTGTCCGCTACGGGCGCACCCTGTTCAACACCAGGTTCCAGCTTCAGCGCAGCGGCCTTATCGAGATGATCGACGACGAACTGCTGACCGGTGAAACGGCCTGCGGGCCCGACCGGTTCGAATGGCTCGCCCGGGGCGCGCCTGTCTGCCCGCCTGCCGAAGGGGAAGGGTGACATGGCCGCAAAGGGCGATTTCAACCTTCAGACCGACCGTCCGCTGCGTCTGCCCGATCTGATCGACGCGCCGGGCCTGCTGGTGGGCTGGTCGCTGGAAGCAGAACCCGCAAGCCCGCCCTGGGGTTTCAGCTTCGGCTCGCCGCAGCAAACTCCCTCGACCGGCTTTCTGGATCCGATCCTGCTGTCGGGGGAAGGGCATCTGATCACCATTGCCCCCACGGGGCAGGGCAAGGGTCGCTGCTGCATCATTCCCGCCCTTCTTCGGCATGATGGCCCGGTGATCGTGATCGACCCGAAGGGTGAAAACTACGCCGTGACGGCCCGGCACCGCCGCGCGATGGGCCAGAAGGTCGTACTGCTCGACCCGTTCGGTGTCACGTCGGACCCTTCGGACAGCTTCAATCCACTCGACGTGATCGATGCCGGCAGCGTTGAATCCGTCGATATCGCCACCCGCTTCGCCAGCAGCCTTGCAGACTACAGCGGGCCGAATCCCGAAAACGCCTACTGGTATCAGCGCGCCACCTTCCTGCTGACCAGCCTGATGCTGCACGCCTGCGTCGATCCGGATCCCTCCATGCGGACATTCGGCAATATCCGCGCCCTACTGCGGGAGGTTGCCGGCGCCGCGCGCGACGACGAATTGCCGAAATCGGTCAGCCGTTGCATCGCGGAGATCGAGAATTCCGCCCATCCCACCGCGCGGGAGGCTGCCTCCCTGCTGAAAAGCGGCGCGCGCGAGGGGCTGGCTTCGATCCTGTCGATGACAGAAAACGGCATCGGCTTCCTGCGGGGGCCGCAGGTGGATGCGGCCGTCTCGCGCACCAGCTTCGATCTCGCCGCCGTCACGCGCGGCGATCCGCTTTCCATCTATCTGGTTGTGCCCCCGCACAACCTGGAAAGCCACGGTCGTCTGCTGCGCCTGTGGCTGACATCGCTGCTGTTCCTGATCACCCGCCGGCTGGGCCGTCCGAAGAAGTCCACGCTGTTCCTGCTGGATGAAGCTGCCCAGCTGGGCCCGCTGGCGGAATTGCGCCAGGCGGTCACCCTGCTGCGCGGCTATGGCGTGCAGACATGGAGCTTCTGGCAGGACGCAAGCCAGCTCCAGCGCCTCTACCCGGATGATTGGCCGACGATCGTGAACAACAGCGCCGTCATCCAGTGTTTCGGCGCCCAGAACCAGCTGGCGGCCGAAGGCATGGCCGAACTGGTCGCCCTGGATCCCGGTGCCCATCTTGTATCGGCGGAACACAGGCTTGGGTCGGGCATGATCCGCACCAGCGCGGACCGTATCCTGGCTCTGAACAACTACGAGATGGCGTTGCAGATCGGCGGCCGGCCGCCTGTGGTGGCGCGCAAGCCGGACTATCTGTCGGATCCGCCCTTCGCAGGCCAGTTCGATGAGAACCCCTTCCACGACCCCGAAAGGGACATCATGCCCCCACCTGCGGCGCGCATGAAACTGCATGTCGCGCCGGATATCGAACAGCCGCCGCCCGGCCCCGGTGAGGACGCCGGCGACTGGCCCGAACAGGTGGATCCGGCCGTCGTCGAACGCGGAATGGAAGACCCCTATCTTCTGGAACGCCTCCTCGAATTGTGGCGCTGACAGCGATGCGCCTGCCCCTGCGGCGCAGGCCGGCGCAAAGGCAGGGCGGCCAACAACTGGCCGGGGCCACAGGCTGGGCTTCGCCGATCCTGTTTCGCAATAGGGGCATTTGAAGAATTGGTCGGGGAGACAGGATTCGAACCTGCGACCCTCTGCTCCCAAAGCAGATGCGCTACCAGACTGCGCCACTCCCCGGGCTTTCGCCGGTTCTGGCGCTTAGCGGGTGGCGGCGCTTGCGGCAAGCCGAGCGGGCAGGATATCGATTTTACCTTGAACAGACGACATCTTGGGTTCAGCTATCTGAGCTTATAGGCAAAATCGAACCCATATCCTCAGAATGTGAGCCTGACCGATGAAACGCCTGCACATGATCCTGGCTGTTGCCGCCCTCGGGCTGCTTGGGGCCTGCGCCCAGCCGTTCGAGGCACGGGTGCAAAGCTTCCAGTCCATGCCGCCCGCCCAGGGGCAGAGCTTCGTCATCAAGCCGGCCTCCGCGGATCGCGAAGGCAGCCTGGAATTCGCAGCCTATGCGGGCCTGATCGCGACTGAACTGCAGAAACATGGTTTTCAGCAGGCGGCATCGCCCGAACAGGCTTATCTGACGGTCCTGGTTGATTTCGGCGCGGGTCCGGGCCGCGAACGGCTCGCCACCCGGCCGGGCACGCCTGCGCCGGCCTGGGGCTGGTACGGCCGTGGCTGGTATGGCCGCCATCCCGCATGGTGGGGCCCGTGGGGGGATCCGTTCTGGGATCAGCCCGAAGTCTACAGCTTCACCGTCTATCCGGCCTTCCTCGATGTCACCATCAAGCGCAGCGCCGACCAGACGGCCGTGTTCGAGGGCCGGGCGGAAACCACCACGCGCGTGAACGATCTGCCGTCCACCATGCCCAATCTGGTGACGGCCCTGTTCAAGGATTTCCCCGGCGCCTCCAGCCGCAGCGCGGTGGTCAGGGTGCCGCAGAACCGCTGACATCCCCTGTCCGGATCTGCTAGCATTCCGCCGGCCCGCAAGAGGATGGGCCGGGCAGGGGGCCTGATGAGCGATACGGCGCAGACGTTCCTGGTTGTCGTCGACGAAACAGACGAATGCGCCAAGGCCGTGCGTTATGCGGCGCTCAGGGCCGAGCATACCGGCGCAAGGCTGATGCTGCTGCACGTGCTGAAACCCAGCCAGTTCCTGCAATGGGGCGGCGTTCAGCAGGACATGGACAATGAAGCCGAGCAGGCCGGCCAGGCCGTTCTGGCCGCGACGGCGGCCGAGGTTGAGGAACTGACCGGCACGCGTCCGGCCGTCCGCCTGATGCGCGGCCGTCCGACAGACGCCGTGCTCGACGTGGTGACGACGGATCGCTCGATCCGCGCGCTGGTGCTGGCCGCCGCCGCGAAGGGCAAGCCCGGCCCGCTTGTCGACTTCTTCACCCGCGAACGCGCGGGCACGCTGCCCTGCATGGTGATGATCGTTCCAGGCGGGATCGAGGATGCGGATATCGACCGGCTGACCTAAACAAGAGCGATCCGGTCTTGATTGAAGGCGTCTTGCGCGCCATCTGCGGGGCAGCCAAGGAGTCTGCCATGCTGATCGAGACAGAGCGCACACCAAATCCCGCAACCCTGAAATTCCTGCCCGGCCGCGAGGTCCTGCCCGGCGCGGGCGTCGATTTCGCTTCGCCGGAAGAAGCCGAACGCTCCCCGCTGGCGCGCAACCTCTTTGCGCTGGGCGATGTGGAACGCGTGTATTTCGGCGCCGATTTCGTCAGCGTCACCAAGGCGCCCGGCAGCTCGGACTGGGAATTGCTGAAGCTGGATGTGCTGGGCGTGCTGGTCGATCATTTCGCCAGCGGCGCGCCCCTGCTCGACAGCGAAGCAGCCGAGGCGGAGACGTTCGACGATCCCGAGGACGCGGATATCGTGGCCCAGATTCGTGACCTTCTGGATACCCGCGTCCGGCCCGCGGTCGCCAACGACGGCGGCGACATCGTCTATCGCGGCTTCCAGAAGGGCGTTGTGTTCCTGCACATGCGCGGATCCTGCGCCGGTTGCCCGTCGTCCACCGCCACGCTGAAGGGCGGCATCGAGAATCTTCTTCGCCACTATGTTCCCGAAGTCACCGAGGTCAGGGCCGTCTGATGCATCAACCGCTTGCCGAATCCGCACTGGAACAATTGTTCACCGAAGCCCGGACCCAATATGACTGGGACGTTCAGCCGCTGCCTGAAACCCTGATCCGCCAGCTCTATGAACTGCTGAAGTTCGGCCCCACCGCCGCCAATTCCAGCCCGGCGCGATTCATCTTCTGCACCTCCGAAGAAGCGCGGGCGAAGCTTGCGGACTGCGCGACCGGCAACAATCCGGACAAGATCCGTCAGGCGCCGTTGACGGTCATCGTCGGCATGGATCTGGCGTTCCATCATCGCCTGCCGGATCTGTTTCCTCACACGGATGCGCGCAGCTGGTTCGAAGGGAAAGAGGCCCTGATCCGCGAATCGGCGTTCCGCAATTCCAGCCTTCAGGGCAGCTGGCTGATCATGGCCGCACGGGCGCTGGGGCTGGATACCGGCCCCATGTCGGGCTTCGACAAGGCCAGGGTCGACGCCGAATTCTGGGCCGGAACGGCGGTGGAAACCAACTTCATCTGCTCGATCGGGCGGGGCACCGGCAAGGCCGTGTTTCCGCGCCTGCCGCGCCTGTCGTTCGAGGACGCATGCCGGATCGCCTGACCGGCCGGACGCTCGTCGTCGCAACCGGGCACGACCTTTCCCTGGCCCTGCTGGAAGGCGCCAGCCTCCTGGCGCAATCGCATGTCGCCATGACAAGGGGTCATGCCGAAGCGCTCGTTCCCGCGATCGCCGCGCTTATGGCCCCGTTCGGCGGCCCCGCCTGCCGCTGCGACAATGTCGTGGTGGAAACAGGTCCCGGCAGCTTCACCGGTCTGCGCGTGGGCCTGGCTGCCGCAAGGGCGCTGGCGCTTGCCTGGGACGCCGGTCTTTCCGGGGTGCGTTCCACCCAGATGGTCGCGGCTGCGGCCCCGGCCGTCGGGCGGCTTCTGGTTGTGCTGGAAGCTCCGCGCGGACAGATCTGGGCGGAAGGCTTCGAAGGACCGCAACGCGTCTCTGTCCTGCCGCCCGTCGCGCTGACCGCGGCCGAGGCGGCCCATCTTGCGCGGGATTATGATGGTGTCTGCGGTACGGCGCGGGCACTGCTGTCGCCCGTATCCCTGCCAACACCGCCGCGTGCCGCCGCGATCGGGGGGCTTGAAACCGGGGCGTTCGGCTCGGCAGAGCTTCTCTATGTCCGTGCCGCCGATCCCGCCCCCGCCGCCTGAGGGTGCCGCGCTCCGCTGGAGCCAGGCCGGCGCAGCCGCCAGCGCGGCAGCGGCCAGGCTGGCGGCCGCAGCCTTCGACCCCCTGTTCCGTGAGGCCTGGACCGAATCGCAGATCGCAAATCTGCTGGAAGCAGGAAACGCCTGGCTCGATCTGGGCCATCTGAATGACGAACTGGTGGCTTTCGCACTGAACCGGCAGGCGCTCGACGAGGTGGAATTGCTGCTGTGCGCCGTTGCGCCTGGCTGGCGCGGGCACGGGATCGGCCGCAGGATGATTGATCAGGTTGCCGAATCCACCCGGAACAGGGGCGCCACAAGGCTGTTCCTTGAGGTGCGTGACGGCAACGAGGCGGCACTTGCCCTTTACCGTTCCACCGGGTTTCATATCGAAGGGCGCCGCCCCGGCTATTATCGCACCATCCTCGGCAACAGCATCGATGCAATAACGCTGGCGATGCCAATTCAATGCTGATGCGATTAATGTTAAAATTCGTTTCGGAACAGGCTTGATGTGATGTCGTCAAGCTGCGAATGATCGTTCGTCCGCTTAAGTAAGGATAAGGTCGCAGCTGTGGCGCAGATGTTCGTCTGGTTTGGAGTTTCCATCCAGGTGCGTCCGGCAGACGATGTGGCGTAAGCCCCGAAGACGAGATTCAAGGACAAAGTGATGACTGACACGATTGAGCACAACGACCTGTTGGCGCTGACGGCCGACATCGTTTCGAGCCATGTTGCCAACAACAGCGTTGCCGTGAACGATCTGCCGATGCTGATCCAGAATGTGTTCTCCACCCTTTCCGGCCTCGGTTCGCCCGCGCCCGCGCCGGAAGTGAAGCTTGAACCGGCGGTTCCTGTCCGTTCGTCGATCAAGCCGGACTATATCGTCTGCCTTGAAGACGGGAAGAAGCTGAAGATGCTCAAGCGTCACCTGATGACGGCCTATGGCATGACACCGGATGACTATCGCGCCAAGTGGGGCCTTCCGGCCGACTATCCGATGGTTGCCCCCAATTATGCTGAAGCACGCCGCCAACTGGCGAAGTCCATCGGTCTTGGCACCACCAAGAGCCGTTCTCGCAAGAAGTAATGTGGTTGCGGGCCCGGCCATTGCGCGCCGGGCCCGCGCCTTGCCCTTCGGTCGTTCAGCGCCTATTCCTTGAGCGGGGAGCAGCGACGCCCCCTTTGCTGGATGGATTGATGCCCGGGACGATCGATATCGAAGCGCTTTGCCACGCGAAGGGGCTGCGCATCACCGAGCAGCGTCGTGTTATTGCGCGCGTGCTTTCGGAAGCGCGGGACCACCCCGATGTCGAGGAATTGCATCGCCGTTCGGCGGCGATCGACAAGGGCATCTCGATCGCGACCGTCTATCGCACCGTTCGCCTGTTCGAAGAAGCCGGCATCCTGGAGCGCCATGATTTCCGCGACGGGCGTTCGCGCTACGAGCCGACGCCTGATGAACATCACGACCATCTGATCGACATCGAGACCGGTGATGTGATCGAGTTTCACGATGATGCGCTGGAGAAGCTTCAGGCCGAGATTGCGGCCCGGCTCGGCTATCGCCTCGTCGATCACCGGCTTGAACTCTACGGCGCGCCATTGAAGGGCGGGAAGGGCAAGGCCTGATCCCCCCATGGCGGAGGTGTCCCGTGCAGACTGGCCAGGCAGCCCTGAAACGGGCCGTCTGATTCCGCCGCCCTTCCAGAAGCTTGGTCATGTGAAGACGGTGGCCGGCACGCTGGCGGCGACCGGCACGCTGATCGGCCCTGCCCATTTCCACAAGCTGATGCGGCCGCGCCATGCGAAGGCCATTCCCATGCTGTGGCACAAGGCGGTCAGCCGTTCGTTCGGCGTGCGGACACGCCTGGTGGGCGCCCCGCGCGACGGGGGCGTGCTGTATGTCGCCAACCATCTGTCATGGCTGGATATTCCTGTTCTGGGCGCACACCTGAAGGGGTCGTTCGTCGCCAAGTCCGAAGTGGGCGCGATGGGCATTGTGGGCCATCTGGCCGACATTCAGGACACGATCTATGTGGAAAGGGATCGAAGGCATCGGGCAGGCGCGCAGGCCGGCAGCATCGTGCAGCGCCTGTCGGCCGGCGACAATGTGATCCTTTTCCCGGAAGGCACCAGCAATGATGGCGTTCATGTGCTGCCTTTCAAGACAACGCTTTTCTCGGCGGTGGAGGGGGAAGCGACACGGAATGTCCCGATCCAGCCCGTCACCATCGCCTACACACATCTGAACGGCCTTCCGCTGACCAGGCAGAGGCTGATGGATATCGCCTGGATCGGCGACATGGAACTGGCCCCGCATGCCTTCGGCCTGATGAAACTGGGCCGGATCGAGGCCCGGATCCTCTGCCATGATGTCGTTCATCCGCGGGATTTTTCGAACAGGAAGGACCTCGCGCGGCATTGCCACGACGTGGTATCCGACGGCTACCGCAGGCTGATGCGCGGCCAGGATTGAAGGACAGGATTTGACTCGAAGTTTCGCCATCAAGTCATTCGGATGCCAGATGAATGTCTATGACGCAGAGCGCATGAGCGAGGCTCTGCAGGCCGATGGCATGATCGAATCCGGCGCCGACTCAGACGATGCGGCCGACGTTCTGATCCTGAACACCTGCCACATCCGCGAAAAGGCGGCCGAGAAACTCTATCATGAGGTGGGCCGGATTTCGGCGCGGGCGCGCGAATCCGGGCGCAAGCCGGTGATCGCCGTGACGGGCTGCGTCGCGCAGGCGGAAGGGGCGGAGATCATCCGTCGCGCGGGCGCCGTGGATCTGGTGGTGGGGCCGCAGGCCTATCACCGGCTGCCGCAACTTCTGGCTGCGCAGGCGGCGGGCGCGGGCGCGCTTGTCGATCTCGACATGCCGACGCTCCCGAAATTCGATACCCTTCCGGCCCGCCGCCGGCGCGGCCCCTCCGCCTTCCTGACGGTGCAGGAAGGATGCGACAAATTCTGCGCCTTCTGCGTTGTGCCCTACACGCGCGGGGCCGAAGCCTCGCGCGGGCTGGATGCGATCCTGGAGGAAGCCCGGCAACTGGTGGAAGGCGGCGCGCGGGAAATCACCCTGCTGGGCCAGAATGTGAACGCCTGGGCCGACGGCAACAAGGGGTTCGGCCAGTTGATCGAGGCGATTGCGGCGCTGCCGGGCGTTGAACGCATCCGCTATACCACCAGCCACCCGCGCGACGTGACAGAGGCGATGATCCGGGCACATGCCGAGATTCCGCAATTGATGCCCTATCTGCACCTGCCCGTTCAGTCCGGCTCTGACAGGGTTCTGGCGGCGATGAACCGCAAGCACGACCGCGCCTTCTACTTCGGCCTGATCGACCGGTTCCGCGCGGCGCGGCCCGATCTGGCGATCACATCGGATTTCATCGTCGGCTTCCCCGGAGAGACGGAAGCGGATTTCGCCGATACGCTGAGCCTTGTGGCGCAGGTTGGCTATGCCCAGGCGTTCAGCTTCAAATATTCGCCCCGTCTGGGCACCCCGGCGGCAGAGCGGGATGACCAGATCGACGAGGATGTGAAGAGCGAGCGGCTGCACCGCCTTCAGGCGCTGCTTCAGGAACAGTCTTTGGCGTTCAACCGCCGGAGCGTGGGGCAGAACTGCGACATCCTGATCGAACGGCGCGGCCGCCAGCCGGGCCAGTGGATCGGCAAGTCACCCTGGCTGCAATCGGTGGTGGTGACGGATCCGGCCCTGTCGGTCGGGGATCTTGTGAGAGTGGAGCTGGTATCGGCCGGCCCGAACAGCCTGGAGGGACGTTTGCTGACCATGAAGACGGCTGCCTGATGGCAAAGCGCCAGGCCGATCCGGCCCAGAACCCCGACACGCCCGGCCGCGCGCGGCTGGAGCTGGAATTCGAACGCCCCGCGCTGCTGGGCAGCCTGTTCGGGCAGTTCGACCAGAATCTGATCACCATCGAGAACCGCTTGGGCGTCTATATCGCGGCGCGTGGAAACCGTGTCGCTGTCGAGGGTGAACCACTGGGCATCGCGCGCGCGCGGGATGTGCTGCAGGATCTTTACGCCCGGCTGGAGCGGGGCATGGGTGTGGATGGCGCGGACGTCGAGGCGGCGATCGCCATGACGGCAGACGCCACGACGGAAGGCGTCGATGTCGACACGGGCGGGCCGCCGGCCATGATCCGCACGCGGCGCAAGACGATCATGGCGCGCAACCCGGCGCAGGCGCAGTATATCCAGGCGCTGTCGAAGAACGACATGATCTTTGCCCTGGGGCCGGCGGGCACCGGCAAGACCTATCTGGCGGTTGCGCAGGCTGTCAGTCAGCTGGTGGCCGGATCGGTGGACAGGCTGATCCTGTCGCGCCCCGCGGTCGAGGCCGGGGAGCGGCTGGGCTTCCTGCCCGGCGACATGAAGGAAAAGGTCGATCCCTATCTCCGTCCGCTCTACGATGCCCTGTATGACATGCTGCCGTCGGAACAGGTGGAACGCCGGATCGCCAGCGGCGAGATCGAGATTGCGCCCATCGCCTTCATGCGCGGCCGCACGCTGGCCCATGCCTTCGTGATTCTGGATGAAGCGCAGAACACCACGCCGATGCAGATGAAGATGTTCCTCACCCGCTTCGGTGAAGGCAGCCGGATGGTGATCTGCGGCGATCCGAACCAGGTGGATCTTCCCGATTCCGGCAAGAGCGGCCTGGCGGATGCCGTGCAGCGGCTGGAAGGAATCCAGGGGCTGGCCGTGCAGCGCTTTTCCTCGAAGGATGTGGTGCGGCACCGGATCGTGGGGCAGATCGTGGATCGCTACGAGGGGCCGGACCGGGCTGGCCCCGATGCTTGACGTCGATTGCGACATCGTCGGCGGGGACTGGGACGAGGCCGGGGCATGGGATGATCTGGCTGAGGCGGCCGTCCGCGCCGCGCTGGAAGGGGCGGGGCAGGGGCGGCTCGTCGCCCTGCCGGATGCACTGGTTGAAGTGTCGGTGCGGCTGACGGATAATGCGGAAATGCAGCGGCTGAACCGGGATTATCGCGGCAAGGACAAGCCGACCAACGTTCTCAGCTTTCCGATGCACGCACCGGAACAGCTGGATCGCTGGCTGGAATCCGGCGAAACCGACCTTTTGCTTGGCGATCTCGCGCTGGGCCATGAAACGGTGCTGCGCGAAGCAGCCGAAAAGGGCGTGACACCGGCGGCGCACGTGACGCATCTTGTGGTGCATGGCACCCTGCATCTGCTGGGACATGACCATATGGACGACGCCTCTGCCGAGGCGATGGAGAGCCTGGAGACGAACATTCTCCGTGGGCTTGGAATAGCGGATCCCTATGCCGATGCCGGCTGGTCCGCAGTGGATGAGAGCTGATGAGCGACCCTTCCCCTAGAAGCGCGGGCGGCCTGTGGAGCGCCGTCCGCGAGCTTCTGCACCTGAAACCATCCGCCTCCTTGCGGGAATCGATCGAGGAAGCGATCGACGAGCATCTGGAGGAAAGCGCCGATCCGGGCGATCTGGATCAGGACGAACGCACGATGTTGCGGAACATGCTGCACCTGACGGAGCAGCAGGCCGGCGACATCGCCGTGCCCAGATCGGATATCATCGCGCTTTCAAGCGATTGCGATTTCAAGGCCATTGTCCGCCAGTTCCGGGAGGCTGGACACAGCCGTCTGCCGGTTTACGAAGGCAATCTGGATACGGTGCTGGGCATGCTGCACGTGAAGGACGTGTATGCCGTGATCGCCGACCGGTTCGGCCGCCGTCCCGGTGGTGAACTGCCGACACTTGGCGACCTGCTGCGCCCCGTGCTGTTCGTGCCGGCTGCCATGCCCGTGGTGGATCTGCTGACGGAGATGCGACGCAAGCGAACCCACATGGCCGTCGTGGTGGACGAATATGGCGGTACCGACGGCCTCGTCACAATCGAGGACATCGTCGAGGAGATCGTCGGTGAGATCGAGGACGAGCATGACGAGGAAGAGGCTGATCTGCTGCTGAAGCGCCCGGACGGCCTGTTCGAGGCCGACGCCCGGCTGGACCTGGATGATCTCGAGAAAGCCGTCGGAGACAGCTTCATCGACCATGACCTGGGCGATGAAGTGGATACGCTGGGCGGTCTTTCCTTCCTGATGGCAGGCAGGGTGCCCGACGTCGGCGAAAAACTCGTCCACGCCAACGGCTGGACGATCGAGATTGCCTCCAGCGACGGGCGCCGGGTGGAACGGCTGCTGCTGCATCCGCCCCAGCCCGCCGGCATCGAAGCGGCTGGAGCCTAGGGCTCCGCCGCCAGCAGCTTGTGCCGTTTCATGGCATGGCGCAGCTGGTCATAGCTGAGTCCGAGCAGCTGGGCCGCCTTTCGCTGGTTGTGCCGGCAGGCCGCCAGCGCCTGTTCCAGCATCTTCCGTTCGAAGGCCGCGACCGCGCCGCGGAAATCGGACGGCACCGCTTCGGCGGTTCCGGCGGATTCAGCGGCCGGATCCTGCATCGGGCCGGTCATCCGTTCGGGCGTGGCGGGCTGCGCAGGGCTGGCGAATGCGCCCTTTGGTCGCCAGGGGCTGTCGAACGGATCAAGATCCAGCGCGCCGATCGGGCGATCGGCTTCACCCCAGCGATAGCAGGCGCGTTCCACCACATTCTTCAGTTCCCGCACATTTCCTGGCCAGTCGTGTGATTCCAGATCCTCCATCACCCGCGGGCTGAAGCCTGGGAAGCCGCGCCAGCCAAGTTCGGAAGCCATGCGACGGCCGAAGAAATCCGCCAGCTGCCGGACATCGTCCAGCCTGGCCCGCAGCGGGGGCAGGGTGATCACCTCGAACGACAGTCGGTCCAGAAGGTCTGCGCGGAACTTGCCGGCTTCGGCGAGCCGGGGCAGATCCTCGTTCGTGGCCGCCACCACCCTGACATCGACCTGAATCGGTCGCGTGCTGCCAAGGCGGGTCAGCTCGCCATATTCCACCACGCGCAGCAGACGCTCCTGCCCGGCGGCGGTCAGCATGCCGATTTCGTCCAGGAACAGGGTGCCGCCATCGGCTTCCTCGAACCGGCCGGCCCGCGCCTTCACCGCGCCCGTGAAGGCACCCGCCTCATAGCCGAACAGTTCCGCATCGAGCAGGGTTTCGGGCAGGGCGGCGCAGTTCAGGCTGATCAGCGGCTCCTCCCAGCGCGGCGACAGGCGGTGCAGGCGCTCCGCGATCATTTCCTTGCCAGTGCCACGTTCGCCAACCACGAGCACCGGCCGGCTGAGCGCCGCGGCGGCGCTGGCGCGCTCCACGGCATCCAGAAAGGCTGAGGACTGACCGATGAGCTGGGTGGGTTTGTCTGGCATGGGCGCACCCTAACGCGATTGGCAAATAATTCCAACAGTTCGGAATTTGTCCGAAACATTGGTCGTGTTTGGTTTTCCCAAATTTTATCAAGTCACTGAAATAAAAGGAAATGATTGAAGCTCTGGAAGTTGGCACGCAACCTGCAAAGCATGAGGCAACTGATACAGGAGTTTGGCCATGAGCGCCCGTTTTGCCGATATTGCCCGTCTGCCGTTGTTTGGCGTGGCCGCCCTGATTGCGGGTGGTCTTTCGCTGATGGTGGCGGCCGCGCCCGCGATCGCCCTGCCGGTCGCTTCGGTTTCCACCATCCCGTCTGCCGTCAGTCCCGGGGCTGCCCATGCAGCCTGAGCAGGCGGAACCTGGCCCGGGCGGGGAGGCTTCATCCCCTCTCTCGCGTCCCCGTCCGGGCCAGTTTCTTGTGGTCACCACGCTCTCGAAACCGGCTATACTCCACCCCGAATATATCCCGCACCGGAACCGGGACACTTTCCAGGAGCAGAAAATGGGCATCTTTTCCCGCGCACGAGACATCATCCAGGCGAATGTGAGCGACCTGCTGGAACGGGCCGAAGATCCGGCCAAGACCATCCGGCTCGTCATCATGGAGATGGAGGAGACGCTGGTCGAAGTCCGTGCGTCCGCCGCGCGCACCATCGCCGATCAGAAGGAAATGCGCCGGACGATCCTGAAACTGGATCAGGCGCAGGCCAACTGGGCCGAAAAGGCCGAGCTGGCACTTTCGAAGGATCGCGAGGATCTGGCGACAGCCGCGCTCATGGAAAAGCAGAAGGTCGGCCAGACCGCCAACATGCTCAAGGGCGAGGTGGAGCTGCTGGATGAACAGCTCCGAGCGTTCGAGGATGACATCGCCAAGCTGGAAGCCAAGCTCCGCGAGGCGCGCAGCCGCCAGAACGCCCTGATGACCCGCCTCGAAGGGGCGCAGAGCAGGGCCCGCGCCCGCGCCATGACCCGCGGCAGCCGTGTGGAAGAGGCTTTCAGCCGCTTCGAGGTGCTGGAACGCCGGGTGGACATGGCCGAGGGCCGTGCCGAGGTCTACGACCTGGCGCCCGTGCAGAAGAGCCTGGAGGAGGAAATCCTCGAGCTGCGCACCAACGATACCGTCGCCGCCGAGCTCGCCGAGCTCAAGGCACGCATGCAGCAGAAGCACTGAGGAGGGCCTGACCGATGGATGCCTTGGAAGCCGTCATTCCGCTGACAGCCGTTCTCTCGATCTTCGTGGGGATGCCCTGGCTGTTCCTCCACTACATGACCAAGTGGAAGCAGGCGAAGTCGATCACGCTGGAGGATGAAAATCTTCTGGACGAGCTGCACGAGATTGCCCGCCGTCTGGACGACCGGATGCTGACGATCGAACGGATCATGGCCGCAGACAGGGGCGAACCCAACAGGGTCGCCGACCTGCGCAACGAGGCGAGCAATGTGGAGTTTCATCCGCACATGCGCCGCCACGACAAGATGATCTGAACAAACGACAACAAGAATTTGAAAACGAAGGGATAGGGAAATGGCACGCCGCACTGGATTCTATCTGGACAAGCGCAACGGCAAGTTCATGGGCGTTTGCGCGGGCATTGCCGACTACACCGGCTTCGACGTTCTCTGGGTTCGGGTGGCAACCGTGCTTGCCACCATGTTCGGCTTTCCCTTCCCGCTGATTGCCTATCTTGTGATCGGCTGGGTGGCGGATCCGAAGCCCGGCAACTTCTATCTCGAGGAAGTCGATCCCGAGGACAAGCAGTTCTGGCAGAAGACCCGTGCGGCCCCCGGCCGATCGATCCGGGAGGTCCGTTCCAGCTTCCGGGACATTGATCGCCGCCTGCGCGACATCGAACTGACCTACACCAGCCCGAACCACCGCCTGGCCCGTGAAATCGACGACCTGAAGCACCAGTAACGCCAGCACCACAGGGGGCTCAACAGATGTTCAACACACCTTTCATCGTTCCCGTCATCGCCATGATGATCCCGATCGTCGCGATCATCATGAAGAACTGGCGGCAGGTGCAGAACCGCAAGCTGGATCTGATGGAACGCAGCGCAAGCGAACTCAACACGGTGTCGGCCGATGTGGCGCAGGCCCGGGTTGCCAAGCTTGAGGCGCGGGTTGCCGTGCTGGAACGCATCCTCACAGACAAGCGGCAGGCACTGGCGGACGAGATCGATTCTCTGGGCATTTCAGCCTCCCGCAGCGCCACGCCGCCCCGGCTGGATCAGTAACGACCTGACATACAGGGAACCTGCAACATGGAATTTCTGACATCCCCCGCTTTTGCGATCGTCGGCGTGGCCGCCATGGTCGGATGGGTGTTCACCACCTGGCTTCGCGTGAAGCATGGCTATCCGCTGGAAGGCAGCTGGGGCCAGGCGCTGAAGCCGGCGCACAACAACGAGGCGATCGAGCGGCTGAAGCTGCTGACATCGGAAAATGCCCAGCTTCAGGCCGAACTGGGCGCCCTGAAGGAACGGGTGCAGACTCTTGAGCGGATCGCGACGGATGAAGGTCGCCGCCTGAGCCGCGAAATCGACGACCTTCGCCACTGAGGACAGGACCGGCCGGACGCCGGGGGGAGATTTGGTCATGGGGTTTTGGGAAGCTGTCGTCATCATCGTCGCCATCGTCGTGGTGGGCCGTGTGATGAGTGGCGGGCGCTGGAACAAGGAAACGCGCCGCTGGGAAAAATACTCGCCCGACAATCCCTATGTGCGCATGGGCCAGGCAGAGGATGTGCCGCAGCTGAGGAAGGAGATCGCCACGCTGAAGGATCGCATTGCGACCCTGGAAAAGCTGGTGGTCGATCCCGGCCGGCAATTGTCTGACGAGATCGAGAAGTTGCGCAGCCTGCCCCCGCGCAAGCCCGCCGGCGAAGGTGATCGCCCGCTGATCTGAGCCAGGGAATCCGCTTTCCGGGCCGGAAGGCTTGAAGGGCATGGCGGCCGGCTCTATCCGGTTGCCATGCCCCTGCTTTTTTCGGATCTGCTCGATGAATGGGATGCGGCGCTGGATGCCGACGACAGGTATCGCGCACTGATCGAATTCGGTCGTCGCCTGCCGCCGATGGATCCCGCGCTGAAGACATCCGCGACGAGGGTGCCGGGCTGTTCCGCGGATGTGTGGATCTATCCCCTTGAAGAGGGCGGCGTCCTGCACTTCCAGGCCGACAGCAATGCCGACATCACGCGCGGCGTGGTTGCCGCCATCGTCAGCCTGGTGGACGGCAAGGCCCCCGCCGCCATCCTGCAGGTGCCGATCGAGGCGGAGCTTGAAGCGCTGGGCCTGAAGCGGCACCTTTCGGCGAACCGAACCCAGGGGGTGCCCAACATGATTTCCCGCGTGCGCGAAGCAGCCCGCAGGCTGGCGGCATGATCGAGGATGTCGCGCCATCGCCTGACGCGGAGGCACAGGCCCGCCTGAAGCGCTATGTGGACCGCTTCATGTCGGCGGTGCCGCACCTGCAGGCGCTTGGTATCGGGTTCCGCGCCATGGGGGCAGACTGGGCCGAACTGGAAATGCCCTATGCGCCGCAACTGGTGGCTTATCCCGAAACGGGGGTGATCGCCTCCGGTGCGGTTTTCTCCCTTATGGATTCCGCGGCCGGCTTTTCGGTGATCGTGAAGCATGGAAAGTTCGAACCGCATGCGACGCTGGATCTGCGCTGCGATTATCTGCGGCCCGCCCAGCCCGGAAAAACGGTGATCGGCAGGGCGGAATGCTACAAGATCACCCGCCGCATGGCCTTCGTGCGCGGCATCGCCCACGATGGCGATCCGGGCCATCCGATCGCCCATATTGCAGGCACCTTCATGTTCACGAGCGCTGACGCATGAGTGCAGCTACGCCCCTTCCGCCCTATGCGGCGATGCTTGGCCTTCGCCGAGAAGGCCCGGTCGTGGTGATGCCTTATTCGGAACGTCTCATCGGATCCCCGGGGCGTCTCCACGGTGGCTCTGTGGCGGGCCTGATGGAGATTGCGGCCAATCTGGCCGTGCAGGACGCACTGGCTGGCGAACCGGCGCAGATAAAGCCGGTGAATGTGACGGTGGATTATCTGCGCGAAGGCGCACTGGAGGATGTGTTTGCCGAAGCCTTCCTGATGCGGATCGGTCGGCGCGTCGCCAATGTCCGGGTTGAGGCCTGGCAGCGGGAACGGGGTCGGCTGATCGCGGCGGCGCGGATGAACATGCTCATCGTGCGGCAGGCGCAAGCTGAACCACGTCCGGCCTAGTCGGTCGGCGCGGCCTGGGGAGGGCAGGGCATGGTCGGCCTGGAAATCGAGCTGAAAGCCGGTCTGACCCCATCAGACAGCGCAAGGGTCGCACGACGCCTGAAGCGGCTGACAGGTGAGGATGGACACCCGGCCGCTCTCGTCGCCACCTATTACGACACGGCGAACCACAAGCTGCGTGCCGAAGGCATCGCCCTGCGCATCCGCCGGGAGGCCGGGCAGCTCGTGCAGACAGTGAAGGCGGGGCGCAGCCAGCTGGGCGGCTTTCATTCCGTGCGCGAGGTGAACGGCCCGGTGGCACGCGCGGTCCCCGACCTGTCCGCCATCTCCGATCCGGGGCTGAGGGAACGGCTGATCGATCTGATCGCCGGTGATCGGCTGGCCGGCCGCTACCAGACGCGCGTGAAGCGCCGCACCTGGCAGGTGAAGCAGGACCTCGGCCTGGTGGAAGTGGCGCTTGATCGCGGCGTGATCCGGGCAGGCGGGCGGCAGGAACCGGTCTGCGAAGTGGAATTCGAACTGCTCGGCGGTTCGCCAGAGGCGCTTTTCACGCTTGCACGGGCGCTGATCGGCGATCTTCCGGCCAACCTGTCCCTGCCGAACAAGGCAACAAGGGGGGAGGCGCTTGCCGATGGCGCAGCTTGGCAGCCCTCGGTGGCCGGCGGCAGGCCAGAGGCGCCGGAATCTGGCGCAAACGGCGAGGACAGCTGGCGCGCCGCACTCGCCGCATCCGCCGGCGCGGTTGCCGCGAACCTGCTGATCACCCATGTTTCCGAAGAGCCGGAAGGGCCACACCAGTTGCGCGTGGCGCTTAGGCGTCTTCGCGCGGCGGAACGGCTGCACAGGCCGCTGCTGTCGAAGGCGGTTTCCAGGGAGATTTCGGGAACCGCGCGCGACATGGGCCGGCTGCTCGCCCCCCTGCGAGACAGCGACGTGCTGACAGCGGACATGGCCGCAATTGCGGATGCGGGCCTGTGCCAGTCTCTGGCGCGGGCCAATGCGGCTATGCGCAGGAAGGTGCGCGAAAGGCTGAATGAATCGGGCGCGACAGGGTTTGCCATCCGGCTGATCGAACTTGCGGCAATCGGTGGCTGGCGGCCAGAGGATCGTCGTGAAGACCGGCCGGTGGAAGCGCTGGCGGCGAAGGCGCTGGGCCGGCTGTGGAAGAGGGCCGCACAACTTGGCGACCGGCTGTCCACCTTGACCGATGAAGATCGACATATATTCAGAAAAACTCTTAAAAAGATTCGCTATTGCATTGATATAGCGCAAGTTGAAATGCGGCCCAAAGCCTTTGTTTCAGCGCTCAAGAAATTGCAGGAAGATCTGGGAACCCTGAACGACATCGCAATTCTTGAGGCATGGACGCCGGGCCTTGAGGATGAGGACGCGGCCGCGTTCGAGGCTGTTCGGGCGAGGTTGCTGCAGGTGGCGAGGGGTAAGAGCGACCTGGCGCTGGGCCGGGCCTGTCGCCACTGGCGCGGCCTCAGGGCACAGGCGCGCCCGTGGGAGAAGCCGAGCGGGCCTTCACGGCATCCGGCACGGAATCGCTGAACAGCCCGTCGATGCCGGCTTGCAGGAAAGCGCGGATTTCCGCCTGCGCGTCGCCGCGGGCGCGCGGATCGTCCCCGGATCGGGCCCCAGCCGGAAGGAAATAATTCTCCGGCCGGAATGTCCACACATGGACAGCAAGGCCCGCGGCATGCGCATCCTTCACCAGGCTGGTCGGCCCGGCCAGATCACCCGCGGCGTCGCGCGGAATGACCAGCGGCTTTTCGACACCGATGCCATCGGCATAGCGGGCGATCTGTTTCAGCCCTTCGGGCTTCAGCAAGTCGACATGGCTAGTGCCTGGCCGGTCGGGCGGCCCCCCTTCGGAAGCGATCAGCTGGATCAGGCGCAGCCGGGTGCGCGGACGCATGGCTTCAAGGTTGCCTATCTCGAAGCTCTGGATGAAAACCGGATCGGATTTCTCCCTGTAGCCGGCGCGCGCCAACGCCGCCAGCAGCGCTTCTTCCAGCGGCAGGCCGATGCTGCGGAAATGGCCCGGGTGTTTCGTTTCCGGATAAAGCCCGATTCGCCGGCCGGTGCGAGCTTCTTCCGCACGCACCAGATCCAGGATTTCCTGAAGTGTCGGGATGCCTTCCTGCCCATCATAGGCCGTGTTGCCGGGGCGGAGCTGAGGCAGACGCTCCTTCGCGCGGAGGGTCCGCAGCTCCGCCAGGGTGAAATCCTCGGTGAACCAGCCTTCGAATTTCTGCCCGTCGATCATCTTCGTGGTCCGCCGTCCGGCGAATTCCGGGCGATCCGCAACGTCCGTGGTGCCGGAAATCTCGTTTTCATGACGGGCAACCAGATGGCCGTCCTTCGTCGCCACAAGGTCCGGCTCGATCACGTCCGCGCCCTGTTCAATGGCCAGCCGGTATGCTGCCAGCGTGTGTTCGGGTCGGTCGGCCGATGCGCCCCTGTGGGCGATCACAAGGGGCTGCGCGGCGGAAAGGGGGCTTGGCATGATGCCCATTGTGCCAATGAACGCCGCGCCAAGGAACAGGGCGGCCGGCCGCCGCAGGCAGGAAATCGGTCTCACACGCGTCATCGGCCCATTCTGGCGGATGATCATGACAGATCAGGGTTTCCCCATCTCCACGATGCCGCGTGCGTTTTCCGAGAATTTCCGGGCGGCGGCTTCGTCCTTTGAGGGCAGCTCCGCGCTCTGCGGAACCGCGATCCCCCGCACAGCCGCCGGGCGCTCCGCGATGGCGCGATGCCAGCGGGCCATGTTCTCGTAAGGCTCCGGATCGATGCCGGACCACCGGGCCGTGCGCGTCCAGCACCAGTTGGCGATATCGGCGATGCTGTAGTCGCCCGCCAGCCACTCATGATCCGCCAGATGGCGGTCCAGCACGCCGAACAGGCGCTTCACCTCACCATGGTAGCGATCGATCGCGGGCTGGATGCGTTCGGGGAAGTAGCGGTAAAAGACATTGGCCTGCCCCATCATCGGCCCGATGCCGCCCATCTGGAACATCAGCCACTGGATGACCCGGCTGCGGCCCTTCACGTCGGAAGGCATCAGAAGGCCTGTCTTTTCGGCAAGATAGATCAGGATCGCGCCGGATTCGAATACTGGAAAGCCATCGTCCACGATCGCCGGGATCCGGCCATTGGGATTGATCGCCAGGAATTCGGGTGTCTTCTGCTCCCCCGTCATCAGGTTCACGGCATGAACCCGATAGGGAAGCTGCATTTCCTCAAGCGCGACAGACACCTTGTAGCCGTTTGGCGTGGCCGCCGTGTAGAGATCGATCATGGACAGACCCTCGCTGCAACGGGCCGATTTCAAGCCCCCCAGGAACAGCAGGAATAGCGGGAAACGGAGGGCGCGGAAATGGCAATCAGGATATCGCGACGTCAGGCGCTGGCGTCATCCGGCGCGATGATGCTGGGCGGGATGGCGCCCGCCGATCTGAAGGGGCTGGAATCCATGTCGGGCGGGCGGCTGGGATTCGCGCTGCTGGATACAGGCACGGGGCAGGTGACCGGCCACCGGCTCGATGAACGGTTCGCCATGTGCTCCACGTTCAAGCTGATCCTTGCAGGGCTGATCCTCCAGGCGGCGGACCGCGGGGAGCTGAAGCTGGATGCGCGGATCCCAATCGTGAAAAGTGATCTTGTTCCGCATGCGCCCGTCACCGCCCCGATGGTCGGTGAAAGCCTGACGATCCGCGATCTGGCACGAGCAGCCCAGGTGACCAGCGACAATGTGGCGGCGAATCTGTTGCTGAAACAACTCGGCGGCCCGGCCGGCTTCACGAAGCGCCTCTCGGCAACGGGGGACCTCGTGACACGCCTGGATCGTGACGAGCCGGATCTGAACCGCGTGATCCCCCCCGATCCGCGCGATACGACATCGCCGCGCGCCATGGCGAAGTCAGCGGCCGCCCTGCTGTCCGGCAAGCTGCTTCGGCCTGAAAGCCGCACGCTTCTGGCCGGATGGACGATCGAAACGGAAACCGGGCTGCGGCGGCTTCGCGCGGCCACGCCGCCGCGCTGGAAGGCAGGAAACAAGACAGGAACCTGCGGCGCGAAAGGGATGCCGAACCGGGTCAACGATGTTGCGATCTTCTGGCCGCCGAAGGCCGCCCCGCTTGTGGCGGCGGCCTTTTACGAAGCGCCGGGCGAATTTTCAGGCGTGCGTTCGCGCGACGAAGCCGTCCTGGCGCAGGCAATGCAGATCGCGTTACCATCTTCATATCAAATATGAAGATGGTTAATCCTGTTAATGAATGTTTTAATTCAAATGGTTGGATGAAAATATTCGTAGATTGATTCGGCCGTTGCCCGGTTGATTCCGGGCGCCTTCAGCAAGTCATCCAGGGCTGCGCCCTTCACCGCGCGCGCGGTTCCGAAGTGCATCAGCAGGGCCTTTTTTCGCGCGGGGCCGATGCCCGGCACTTCATCCAGCGTCGAAACGGTCAGCGCCTTGCTGCGCTTGCTGCGGTGCGCCCCGATCACGAACCGATGCGCTTCATCCCGCAGCCGCTGAAGGAAGAACAGCAGTGGGTCATTGGGCGGCAGCGTCAGTTCACGACCATCGGGCAGATGGAAAATTTCGCGGCCCGCGTTGCGGTCGGGGCCCTTGGCAACCCCGACGACCGCGACATCCTCCACCTCCAGCGCGGTCAGCGCGGCCACGGCTGCGGAAACCTGCCCCTTGCCGCCATCGATCAGCAGCAGGTCCGGCCAGTCTTCGCCACCGTCGGGGGATTCAGCCTGCAGCCGCGCGAACCGGCGTGTCAGCATCGCTTTCATCATCGCGAAATCATCGCCCGGGGTCAGGTCGGCCTGCTTCATGTTGAACTTGCGATACTGGCTCCTTGCGAAGCCGTCCGGTGTCGCTACCACCATCGCCCCAAGCGCGTTGCTGCCCTGGATATGGCTGTTGTCATAGATCTCGATCCGCTCGGGCGGGGCGGGCAGCGCCAGAAACCGGGCCAGCGCCTCAAGGTTCCGATGCTGCGTGGTCGTCTCGGCAAGTCGTCGCTGAACGGCGTCCGCCGCATTGCGTTCGGCCTGTTCCACCAGTCGTTTCAGATGGCCGCGCCGGGGCGTGCGCAGGCCCACCCGGTGGCCAGCCCGGGCTGTCAGCGCTTCCGCCAGCAGGTCCGCTTCGGGCACCTCCCGATCCAGCAGAAGCAGCGGCGCGGGGGAAAGATCCTGATAGAATTGGCCAAGGAAGGCAGACAGGATCTCCGCTTCCAGAACATCGCCTGCATGGCTTGGAAAAACAGCGCGATGCCCCCAGTTCTGTCCACCGCGTATGAAGAAAATCTGCACACAGGCGATGCCGTCCTTCTGATGGACGGCAATGACATCGGCATCGACCTCATCCGTCTCCGCATTGATGGACTGGCTGCCCTGGATGGACGTCAGCGCCTTCAGCCTGTCGCGCAAAACGGCGGCAAGTTCGAAATCCTGCGCAGCCGCGGCGGCGCTCATCCGCTCGCCCAGTCGCTTCTGCACGGCCTGGCTCTTGCCTGTCAGGAACTGCCGAGCATCTTCCACCAGTTCGGAATAGCCGGCCTCGTCGATGCGGCCGACACAGGGTGCCGAGCAGCGGCGGATCTGGAACAGCAGGCACGGCCGCGTGCGATTGGCCATATAGCTGTCAGAGCAGGAACGCAGCAGGAAGACCTTCTGCAGCGCATTCAGCGTGGTGTTGACGGCGCCCGCCGAAGCGAAGGGACCGAAATACTGGGTGTTCCCCTTGCGGGCCCCGCGATGCTTGGAAAGTCTTGGAAAGGCGTTGCCTTCATCCAGCGCAATGAACGGGAAGCTCTTGTCGTCGCGCAGCAGCACATTGTAGGCAGGCCGAAAGCGCTTGATCAGCTGCGCCTCCAGCAGCAACGCTTCCGCTTCGGATCGCGTGACGACGATTTCCATCCGGCGCGTCTGCGAAACCATGCGCTGAAGCCGTCGGGGCAGGCGGGCGACCTGCGTGTAGTTCGTCACCCGGTTCTTCAGCGCGCGCGCCTTGCCGACGTACAGCACCTGTTCCCGCTCATCCAGCATGCGGTACACACCCGGTTCCGGGCCCAGCGTCTTCAGTGTGTTGCGGATCGCAGCCACGCCCGTGTCCAGATCGGGGCGGCTGCCCGTGATGGCATAGGTCGCAGCCTCTTCGGCAAAGCGATCCGGGCTGCCGGGCAGCGAGGGGGCAGGGGGGGGGGCCATCGGTTCCCCGATATGGGGGGTGCTTCAACCCTGCAACAGGGTGATGCTCATGCGGCGGTTCCGCGGATCGAACACATTGTCCGGATTGAAGGGCTCCGTATCGGCCACCCCTTCCAGCCTGGAAAATCGCTCCTCGCGCAGGCCGCTTGCCGCAAGCGCCGCACGGGTTGCTTCGGCCCGGGCAGATGAAAGCGTCCAGTTGTTCTCATCGGCGCCGCGCTGGCCGCCGCTGAATGGCTGCGCGTCCGTATGTCCGCGAATCGCGATCCGGTTGGGCAGCCCGTCGATCGATTCCGCAACAAGTGCCAGCAGCCTGCGCGCCCTTGGATCCATTCGGGTTCCGCCGCTGGCGAACATGGAATAGTCGGCCCTGTCGATCAGTTCGATCCGCAGACCTTCCGGCGTATGGGTGAAGCGGATCTGCCCGATCAGCGATTTCAGACCCGGATCGCGCGCGATGCGCTTCCGGATCTCGCTTTCCACCTTGCGAAGCTGTCCATCATCGGACCGGCTTGGCGCCCGCGCGCTGCTCGCGGCCTGGAAGGGGGCCGTGGATTGCACGCCGGCGCGCTTCGTATGCGGCGCAACCCCGTCCGGCGCTTCCAGCGAACGGCCCTGAAGCATGCCGTTGGACCCGCCGGACGTTTCCGCTTCCATCACGGTCGGCGCGAAATAATCCGCGATGCCCTTGCGCTGGTCCTCGTTGGTTGCGCCCAACAGCCACATCAGCAGGAAGAACGCCATCATCGCCGTCACGAAATCGGCATAGGCCACCTTCCAGGCGCCGCCATGATGCGCGGCGTGGCTCGCTGCCTTCACCTTCTTCACCAGCACTTCCGGTTCGGGCAGCGGCCCCAATGCGGTCATCTCGCCACACCCCTCATTTGCCCCGAACACCTTCGAACACTTCGGTGAAGGCCGGCTGGTTCGATGGGCGGATCGCCGTGCGGGCTGTTTCCAGAATGATCGGCTGGGGCTGATTGCGCAGCGAAGCCAGGATCACGCGGCGCACGACCTGATAGATTTCCGCATCGGCCTCCAGGATGGCCTTCAACCGCGCCGCCATCGGGCCCACGATGCCATAGGCCAGCAGAACGCCCAGGAAGGTGCCGACCAGCGCGGATCCGATCATCCCGCCCAGCACCGGCGGCGGCTGATCGATGGAACCCATCGTCTTCACCACGCCCAGAACGGCCGCCACGATCCCCAGCGCCGGCAGCGCATCCGCCAGCGTCTGCAGCTCCGTTGCCGGGCGCATGGCATCATGGTGATGCGTCTCGATCGCGGTATCCAGCACATCCTCGATCGCAACCGAACTCACCGTGCCGGTCGAAACGACCAGAAGGCGCAGGGTGTCCGTTACCAGATGAACAAAGAAGTGATCCCGCTTCAGGGCCGGATATTCCGCCCACAAGGGCGAGGAATCCGGGGCCTCCACATGGGGCTCCACCGCGACGGCGCCTTCCGTTTTCAGCAGGCGCATCAGCCGCACGGTCAGGAAGATGGCGCCAAGATAGTCCGACTTGCGGAAACGCGGACCCTTCACGATGCGGCCGAACGCGCCGCCGATCTGCTTCAGGCTGACCATGTCGTTGGAAACGATGATCGCACCGATGGCGGCGCCGCCGATGATCAGCATTTCATGGGGCAGGGCATGGAACACCGGGCCCAGCGACCCCCCTGTCAGCGCAAATCCGCCGAACACCATCACCAGAAGCACGACAATTCCGGCAATGGCCATCATGGCGCCTACGTCTCCCGCTGGGCCCGGGCGACATGCGCGTGGGCGGATCATCTGCCGGAAAGACGGCGCCAACCGCCAAGAATTTAGCCGATCCGGTCGAACAATGTCCCGTCATGGATATAGGTGAAGCTGGCCTGCGCCGCTTCCAGCGTGGTTTTCAGTGCATCCAGCCGCGCGATTGCCGCCGTCAGGTCCAGCCCCTTCACCGCGGAAAGCGCCTCGGCCGTCTGCAGCTTCGCCTCGGCGATCCGTTCACCTTCGGCTTGCAGGCGTGCGCGCCCGGCGCCGATACGGGCCTGTCCGTCCAGCAGCCTGTTCGTGGCGGCTTCCAGCCCCGCAATCGTCTCTGCGAAGGCCGCCTTTCGCAGCTCCGGATCGGCCTCATCCAGCGCGGCCGCCAGTTGGTCCAGCATGGCGAAGGCGGATTCGCCGCCCTTTCCGAACAGAAGTGGCCCGGATGGCGAGGCAACGCCGCCGATTCCAGCAGCTTCCGCACCGGCCGCCCTGTCATGGCCCTGCCAGATGATGCTTCCATCAGCCTGCGCCGCATAGGCCGCCTCATTGTTGCGGGCCCCCGCGAACAGAAAGCGGCCGGATTCATCACGCGCATTCGCCGCGTCCACAAGCTGCTGCCGCAGCACCACCAGTTCGCGCGCGATCACCTGCCGATCCGCCGCCGTCTGGGTGCCATTGGCGCCCGCCAGCGCCAGTTCGCGGGCCCTCAGCAGGGCCGAACCGGCCGTGTCGGCCGCCGTTTCCGCCAAAGACAGCCGGCTTCCGGCCCGATCCAGGCTGCGCTGGTCGGCCTCCAGCCGGATGCCAAGGCGCGTCAGCTGCG
Organism: Sandaracinobacter sp. T42; assembly: GCF_059115405.1. NCBI lineage: Bacteria > Pseudomonadati > Pseudomonadota > Alphaproteobacteria > Sphingomonadales > Sphingosinicellaceae > Sandaracinobacter > Sandaracinobacter sp. T42. The sequence continues at coordinate 2,109,500 of NZ_CM181101.1, read as the reverse complement.
CGGCGCGATTGGCGGCGGCAGGATCTTCGGATGGTCTTGTGAAACGCTCGCCAAGAGCGATCTGCTGCCCCAGTCGCTGCACCTGGCGATCCAGCGCGGTCATACGGTCGGCCTGCACCAGCAGGGGGCTGCGGCTGTTAACGGTAACGGGTGTCGGCATCGGCCCGGCTCCTCAGCGGCTGGATTGCAGCAGGGTGTCGAAGATCTCGCGCGCCGCCTGGATCACGCGGGCATTGGCATTATAGGCCTGCTGCAGGCGCAGCATTTCCGTCGCCTCGGTGTTCAGATCGACACCATGGGCAAGAGACAGCGCCTCGGCCGCCTGGTTCCTGTTCTCCCGCGCGATCTCGAATCTCTGCTGTCGCGCGGCGCCGGCAACCGCGATGCGGCTCACCAGCGCATCCGCCTCGGCATATGGGGCCATGCCGCCGCTGCCGTCCCGCAGGGCCAGAAGCGCCACTGCATTGCCATTCCCGCCCGACTGCGCACCGTTGCGCTCGATGCGAAAGCTGTCGCCTTCGGCCACTGCGCCGGTCAGCTGCAGCGAAAAACCGTCCCCGGAAATCCACTCCCCGGCCACGCCGCTGCCCAGAACGGTGCCCAGGCTGTCGCTCAGGGTCAGAACCCCGGCCGCGTTCGTCAGCGTGAAGGGTGGGTTCGCAGGGCTTATCGCCGCAGGCCCGACCTTGATGTCGATAGCGGCAGAACCCGCATTGGCGGGCATGGGTTCCGAAACCCAGCGCTGGGCCGTTGCCAGATGCGCGGCAGCCAGCGGGCGCAGGCGGATCGCGGCTGCGCCACCGGCATCGACGATGCGGAACAGATCGCCCGCGCGCGCCAGGCCCGCGCCATCGACAGAAACGCCGTCCAGCACCAGCGGAAGATCGCCTGTCACGCTGCCCAGGTTGTCGTCTCTGGATAGTGTCCAGGCCGCGCCGTCATGGCTCAGCGTCATGGGGATCGGGGCGGCGCCATCCGCAAGCGTGGCCGTCACCCGTGCCGATCCACCGTTGGCGCCCGCTGGCAAAACGCTGGGCAAGGCCGTGCTGAACAGCGGGCCGCCATCCGCGCCGGTTTCGTCGATGCCCTGCGCATGCACCGCGTTGAAATCATCCGCGATTCGGGTTGCAAGCACATCCAGCCGCGCCCGCGCCTCTGCCAGCTGGATTCGCGCGTCGGACAGGCCGGCGATGCTGCCCGATACCAGGGGGGCGGGCTCGTCGGCGCCGGCCGGGCCCACGCGCAGTTCAAGGCCCGTCGCGGATGGAATCACCCGGATGGAACGGGCGTTGCCGCCGGAAACCAGCAATGGCCCGCCCGCATCCGGAATGCGCACCTCTGCCTGGCCCAGATGATCGATGCCGACATCCAATGTCGTGATGGAAGCCAGCCGGGCCAGCAGCCGGTCCCGTTCATCCGAAAGGGCGGCCTGCGCAGCACTTCCGCCCCCCGCCCGGCGCAAGCGTCCGTTCACATCGGCCAGCGCCTGCGAGAGATCGTTCAGCGTGGCGCCCTCGATGCCGGCTTCCGCCAGCAGGTCGGCATCCAGCTGATCAAGATCCACCGCGCTGCGATTGAACTGGTCCGCCAGCGCATCCGCGCGTGCAAGCACCGCCTCTCGCACAGCCAGATCGGCCGGATCGCCCGCAAGGTCGGAAAGGGCGCCGAACAGATCGTCCAGCGGCCCGGACAGCGCGTTCGGCCCCGTCAGGGCGGATTCGATGGCCGTGATCCAGCGCGTGGAGGTATCGAGTGCCGCGACATCTCCCTCCGTGCGGCGCAGCGTATCCATCTGCAGCATGTCCACGGCGCGGTTCACGCCAGTCAGGCGGACTCCGCCGCCGCCGCCCGGATCCAGCGCCAGCAGACCACCGCCACCACCGGCATTCACGGGGGACAGGTCGGCCGTGCGTCGGACATGGCCCGGGGTCACGGCATTCGCCACATTGTCAGCCACCAGATCAAGCGCCCGGGCATAGGCGCGCACCCCCGTCTGCCCGATGGCCAGCATGTCACTCATCGATCGGCCTCGAACAGCCGCGCGAAGCCGAACGGTGCATCCGCGGCAATCCGGGAGGCGAGGGCGTCGAGCGCCAGCGGCGCCGCGCCCTCGGCCCCGGGCAGGACAGGTTGCAGCAACTGACGCAGCATCAGCGTCTCGAAGGCCTGGCCGGCCTGCCGCAGTTCTGCGGTGATCCCCGCCTGACGCTGTTCCGCGGCGTTCCCGGCCTGCACGGAATTGGAAACGGATATGCTCATATCACCACCAGTTCGGCGCGCAGCGCGCCGGCTTCCTTCAGGGCTTCCAGGATCGCCACAAGATCCCCCGGCGCGGCGCCCAGTTCGTTCACTGCATTCACAATGTCCGATAAACGGGCGCCGGGTGCGAACATCGCCATTCGGGCGGCGGATTCACCTGCGCGAACGTCGGAATCCGGCGTCACCACCGTGCGCCCACTGCGCGAAAGCGGGGCCGGCTGAGACGCCTGCCAGTTCTCCGATACGGCAAGTGTCAGATTGCCATGGGCGACAGCCGCAGGCCGGATGCGCACGTCGCCGCTGATCACCACCGTGCCGGTGCGCGCATTCAAGATCACCCGGGCGGGGGGCAGGGCGGGCGAGATCGACAGGGCCTCGATCCGCGCGGCCAGCGCGACCCTGTCCATGGGGGTTCCGGGCGCGTCGATCTCGATGGAAACGGCATCCAGCGCCCGCGCGGCGGGATTGCCCCGATCTGCGTTGATGCGATCCGCCACCGCCTGCGCTGTCTCGAAGCTGGGGCTCACCAGATCCAGACGCAGCCGATCCGTCGTCTCGAACGGGCTCGGCACCGGTCGTTCCACCATCGCGCCGCCAGGGATCCGGCCGGATGTCGGCGTGTTAACCACGATGCGCGAACCATCCGCCCCGTCCGCCCCGAATCCGCCGACGGTCAGATTGCCTTGCGCCAGCGCGTAGGTTTCGCCATCCGCCCCCTTCAGCGGCGCCAGCAACAGGGTGCCGCCCCGCAGGGATTTCGCCTTGCCCAGCGCCGATATCGTGACGTCCAGCTTCTGGCCGGGCTTGGCGAAGGGCGGTAGTTCGGCCGTGATCATCACGGCAGCTGCATTCTTCAGCGCGGGGTTCACGCCCGGTGGCAACTGCACGCCCAGCGCACTGGCGGCAGATCGCATGGACTGCACCGTGAAGGCCAGGTTGTCATCCCCGGTTCCGGGTAGGCCGACGACAAGCCCGTACCCGACAAGGCTGTTGCCGCGCACGCCCTGGAATCGAGCCAGATCCCGGATCCGTTCGGGCGCCGTCTGCGCCAGAGCCGGCGGCATCTGCGACGCCCAGAGGCAGAGGCCAAGGGCAATGAGGGGGCGGATGCCGCGCATCAGAAGGGCGTGATCGCGTCGAAGAAGCGGTTGAGCCAGCCCTGCCGGGCCTGGTTTGCGACTTCCCCGGTGCCGGTGAACCGCAGGCGGGCGTCGGCCACCCGGGTCGATGGCACACGGTTGTCCGGCCCGATATCTTCCGGACGGATCAGCCCGGTCAGCTGAACCTGCTCCTCGCCGCGCACCAGCCGGATGCGGCGATCACCGGCCACCATCAGCGCGCCATTGGGCAACACGCGCACCACGGTCACGGTGAATTCGCCCGTCAGGCTGTTGGCCTGGCTCGCACCGCCCGTTCCGCTGAAGCTGGATGTGCTGCCCCCGGCAAACAGGCCCTCGTCGATCCGGCTGAAGGGAAAGGCATCCGGCAGATCCATCGAGCGTCGGCTGCTGCGCGAACTGTCCTGACCGGCGCTCTTCTCCGCGCGGATTCGTTCCACCAGCCGGATCGTCACAAGGTCGCCCGTCCGGCGGGCGCGCCGATCCTCGGCCAGGCTGAAATGGCCGCTCGATCCCTGCCAGATGCCCCCACTCGGGGCGGCCGGCGCCGGTGCCTCGGCAAGGGTGGCGGGCACCGGCGGCACCACATCCGACAGACGGCTGGATATGCCGCATCCGCTTGTTACGAATGCGCACACAATCATCAGCTTAGATCGCCTGGTTGACATAGCGCATCATTTCATCTGCAGCGGAAATCACCTTCGAGTTGATCTCGTAGGCGCGCTGGGTTTCGATCATGTCCACCAGTTCCTGCACGGTGGAAACATTGGAGGATTCCAGGCTGCCCTGCCGGATCCGCCCAAATCCGGCTTCCCCCGCCACCCCTTGCTGCGGCGCGCCCGAACCTGCGGATTCCAGGAACAGGTTTTCCCCCATCGGTTCCAGCCCGGCCGGGTTGATGAAGCTGGCCAGGGTGATCTGCCCGATCTCTGTCGGCGCGGATTCGCCGGGCAACAGGGCGGAAACGGTGCCATTGGCCCCGATGGTGATGGCGGTTGCCCCCTGCGGAATCTGCAGCCCCGGCGACAGGGGATACCCCTGCGGCGTCACGATCCGGCCTTCGGCATCCGATGTGAACGCCCCCGCGCGCGTATAGGCCGCGCGGCCATCCGGCAGCGTCACCTCGAACAGGCCCTGCCCGTCGATGGCAAGATCCAGCGCATTGTCGGTGACCGTGAATCCGCCCTGGGTATGAACCCTCTCGTTCCCGGCAATGCGCACCCCGGCCCCGGTGGAAAGCCCCATGCCAAAGCGCGCATCCGCACCCTGGGGCGCACCCGCAGGGCGGCTTGTCTGGTACAGAAGCGTCTCGAAGGCTGCCCGGTCCCGCTTGAAGCCGACCGTGTTGGCGTTGGCCAGATTGTTGGAGATCGTTCGCAGCCGGGCGTCCAGGGCTTCCAGCCCGGACCGTGCGATGTGAAGGGCGCTCGGCAATTCCGCTCTCCTACTGGATCCGCATCAGAGAGGCGGATGCCTCGTCCATCTCGCGCGCGGTTGTGATCAGCCGGGTCTGCATCTCGAACCGGCGTGACTGCTCCACCAGCTCCACAAGGGCGGCGGCAGGCTCCACATTCGATCGTTCCAGCGCACCGACGGTGACGGTCGCCGTATCGTCGGCTTCGGCCAGCGGCGCACGGAACAGCCCGTCAGCCCCGCGCGTCAGGGTTTCGGGCGCGGGCGTCACCAGCTTCAGCCGCGCGACCTGAACATAGGGCGCATCATCGGCTGCGCGCGTTTCGATCGCGCCGTTGCGGGCGATGCGCAGCGCCTGAAAGCCAGTGGCGATCTGGATCGGCCCGTCCTCGCCCACAAGCTGGCGGCCATCGCCAGTGCAGAGCCGGCCATCGGCCGTTATCCGCAGATCGCCCCGGCGAGTCAGCGCCTCGGCCCCGGTCGCGTCGGCCACGGTCAGCCAGGCCCCGCCGTCCATCGCCAGATCCAGCTGGTTGCCTGTCTCCTCGATGCGGCCGGCGTTCAGCAGGTCATGCGGGGATTCCCCGCCGGATTGCGCCCGCGTCGGCAGCGACATGCCCGCCGGGCCAAGGAACCCGGCCGACAGCGCCGCCATCTCCCGGCGAAAGCCCGGCGTACCCGCATTGGCAAGATTGTTTGCGGTAACAGCCTGAGATTCCTGTGCTCTCTGCAGGCCCGTCAGCGCTGTATAGACCAGCCTGTCCATCAGCTTCTCAGCTGGATGATGGTTTGCAGCAACGACGAGGCGGTGTCGATCGCCCGGGCGTTGGCCTGGAAATTGCGCTGTGCCGTGATCAGGCCGACCAGTTCGTCGGTCAGATCGACATTGGATCGTTCCAGCGAACCAGATGCGATTCCGCCGAACCCATCCTGCGCCGGTTCCCCCACCATCAGGTCGCCAGACGTGCCGGAAACTGTCCAGCTGACATTGCCGTTCTGCCGCAGCCCCTGCGGATTGGGCACATTGCCCAGTGCCACCTTGCCCAGCGCGATCGTTTCGCCGTTCGAAAAGCTCGCGCGCACCACGCCTTCGCGATCGACGCCGACGCTTTCCAGCCGTCCGGGGGCGTAGCCATCCTGTTCGGAAAACCCCACGGAAAAGGGCTGGTTCCCGCTCACGCTGTCCGCATGGCTGATACTGAAGCCGGCACTGTAGGTGACGGGCGTGGTGGGGGTCACAAGCACACCGTCCGGATCGAAGGTCAGCGTCTGCGGGCCCGGGCCCGGCACCGGGTCGATCGCGCTGTCGCCCTGAAAAGCGTGGACTTCCCAGATCTTGTTCGGAAGCGCCAGCGGGTCCTCGACCCGGCGATAGTAAAGGGTAAGGGTGCTGGCATTGCCGTTCGCATCATGAACGGTTGTGGATGTGGCATGATTGTAGCTGCCGGCATCCGTGCGGGAAAAGCTGGCGGCGGGTGCGATGGCGGTCGCCGGAAGGTTCGCAACGAACCGAACGGCGCTTGTGGCCTGCGCCTCGCCAGAGGCCGTGGGCAGGCGCAGCGCCTGAAGCGCACTTGCACCCGTGCCGGTCAGTGCGCCGTCCGCGGTGGTGGGCAGCACCTGCAGCCGGCGGCCTTCATTGTCCACCACCCAGCGGTCGGCATCCACGGAAAAGGCGCCATTGCGGCTCAGCGCCAGCGTATCGGTCGCGCTCGCGCCCGATCGCACCAGTAAGAAACCCTGGCCTTCCACCGAAAGGTCAAGTGCGTTGCTACTGGTCTGGTAGCCGCCCTGTCCGAACTGTTGCTTCACGCCCATCACCGCCACACCCGCGCCATTCGCGCGGTTCGCGGCCTGGCTGGGGGAACGGCTGACGATGTCGCCGAATTCCACGCGGGATTTCTTGAATCCCGATGTGCCGACATTCGCGATGTTGTTCGACAGAACCGAAAGTTCGGTCTGGGATGCGTTGAGGCCGGTGAGAGAGATGAAGAAGGTCATGCAGGCCTGGCCTTTCAGGACATGCGCCGGACGGCGCCGGCGGCGAGCATCGCGCCGGTGTCGAGCGTCAGGGTGAGGCTGTTGTCGTCGGCGATGCCGACAGATGCGACGGTGCCGGCCACGCCCTCGGCGGCTTCGACACGGCGGCCGATCCACTGAAGCGCACCGGTGCGCACGTTGGACGCCGTCAGCTGAGACAGGGCATCCAGCTTGTCGTTGGTGCTGGTGATGCCGGACACGGTGGAAAACTGCGCAAGCTGGGCAACGAAGCTTTCGTTATCCAGCGGGTTCATGGGATCCTGATTCTTCAGCTGGGTCACCAGCAGGGTCAGGAAATCATCCTGGGTCATCGTATCGCGCGGCACGCTGCTGCTGGCAGAAGCAGCGCGCAGGCCAAGGGCGGCCGGATCGAATATGGCGCTCATCGGCCAAGCCTCAGTGTTTCAAGGGTCAGGGATTTCGCGGTTTCCAGCACCTCGATCGAGTTGCGGTACTGGCGGGCGGTTTCCACCATCTCCACCAGTTCGGCGTTGGGATCCACGGCCGCGACATGGACATAGCCTTGCGCATCGGCCAGCGGATGCCCCGGTTCGTGGCGGCGCTGTGGCGCGGCGTTTGCCTGCACCACGCCCAGCACGGAAACGGTCGCGCGGCCCGATCCGCCATCATAATCCGTTGCGAACACCGGCTTCAGTGGCCGGTAGGCCCCTTCGGCGGTTCCCGAAACGGCGCCTGCGTTGGCCAGGTTCGATGCGCTGCTGTTCAGCCGCACCAGCTGGGCCGACATTGCGCGCCCGGCGATGTCGAAGATGCCAAGCGTCATGCCTGATCCCCCTTCAGTGCCGCCGTCAGGGACTGGATGCGACCGCCCAGAAGGCCCAGCGTGCTGCGATAGCGAAGGGCGGTTTCCGCGAACTGAATCTGTTCGGTCGCCAGTTCCACGGTATTTCCATCCAGAGAGGGCTGGACGGGTTGCCGCCAGGCAAGGGCGGGCGCCTGTCCCTCGTTTCCGGCAAGATGCGCGGCCGACGTGCGGGCAAGCGCCACGGACGGCTCCGCCGAAGCAAGGGCTGCCCCGAAATCCAGATCCCGCGCCTTGTATCCCGGCGTCGCGGCATTGGCGATGTTCGAGGCGATCACGGCCATCCGCTCGCTCCGCAACTTCAGCGCGGTGCCGTGAATGCCGAAATACTGATCGAGCCTGTCTGCCATTGCGCCTTCATCCGTCGCAGCCTGTCCTGCCCGGGCTCAGCAGCAAGCGCTGTGCCAACCGGGGCTGGTTGCGGATGGGGCGGGGCGTGGCAGACAGGCCCGGCACAAATGTGCCGCCGATGTTCCGGTGTACCGGCACAAGCGTGCCGTCGCCGGCCCCGGTCCGGCGGGTGTGGCCGGCTGGCATGTGGGTTGCACCTTCCGCCTCAACGGCCGGCGCGCCCGGTTTTTCAGCGGAGATGCAGATGCGGTTGTCCCATGTTTCCCTTTTCCTGTTCGTGGCAACGCCCGCAGCCGCCGCAACGCTGCGGCAAGAGGCAGACGCCTTCGCGGGCGCGCCGGTTGCAGTGGATGCCCGTCTGGCGCAGCAGACCTGCCCCGGAGGCCATCACCTTGCCTGGGCGGGCGCGGGAACCGATGCCGTGGTGGCGCGATGTGGCGAAGGCGGCCCGGCGCTGGTGTTGCCGCTGCTGCGCAAGGCCCGGCGCGATGTGGCCCCGGCGCTGCGCCGGGGTGACCGCATCACAGCCGTTCGCCAGGGGGAGGGGTTCCGGATCCAGCTGGAGGCCGTCGCGGACGGAATCACCCGCGACGGGCGCATCCTGTTGCGCAACGCCCGAAGCGGGCGGCTGATTGCAGCCGATCCGGATGCGGATGGCCGGATCGATCTGGGCGGCATCGAACAAGGTCGCTAAAGCATCCGGCGCACAGGCCGTTAGCTTGCGGCATCAGAGGCCTGGCCATCCGGGAACCGATACGGAACCGGTGGCTGAACCTCGGCGAAACAGGGCGGATGCGTCTCAGGCCGGCGCCCGGCAGGCAGATATGGAACGACGATGGTGGATCAGATTTCAGGCAACGGGCTGCCGCAGCGTGCGGCGCTCCAGCTTACGAATGGAAAGGCCCGTGTGGATCCCGGCGCTGTTGCCGAAGGCCGGCCGGCGGCGCCTGCACGCGAACCGGGTTCCGCCACAGTCCGCCTGTCACCTGTCGCGAAGGAACTGGCAGCACAGGCCCCGATCGATTCCGGCAAGGTCGCAAGCCTGAAGGCGGCGATCTCGGAAGGCCGCTACCCCATTGATCCGGGCGCGATCGCCTCGGCCATGATCCGGTCGGAAAAGGCCTGACCTGCAAGGGATTCAGCTGTAAACCGGTTCATGCAAAGCCCCGGCGCACGAAGCGCGCGGGCAAGGGCGATTCCACGGCGATCCCTTCGCTGCCCTGGGGATCCGGAAACAATATGCCGCTGGCGTGCAGCATCAGTCCATCGGGGCCGTCCACGCCATAGATCGGATCGCCCACGATGGCCGTTCCCGCACCAAGCAGGGTGGCATGAACCCGGATCTGGTGCGTTCGCCCCGTCAGCGGGCGGAACTCCACAAGGCTCAGCCCGTCGCGGCTTCCGATCCGCCGCCAGTCCGTGATGGCCTGCTGCCCGGTCTCGTCGGGCACCATGCGCCACCCGGCCGCGCGCGTGCTGCGCTTCATAAGCGGCCGGGATATCCGGCCCTGATCCCCCGGCAGCGTCCCGCACAGGATCGCAAGATAGCGCTTTTCCACGCGCCCTTCCGCAAAGGCGCGGGAAAGACTGCGGATCGCGCTGGCCCGCCGGCCCAGCAGCAGGCAGCCAGAGGTGTCCCGGTCCAGCCGATGGACAGGCTGCGGCGCCACCCCGTGCTGCGCGAAGCCCGGCAGCAGATCTTCAAGGCTTTCCGGCGTGCGCGGGCCCGGGTGCACGGCCAGGCCGGCGGGCTTGTCGATCACCAGCCAGGTCTTTCCGCTGGCGAGAATGGGGGGAAGGGGCGGTGTCATCGGCATGGATCGTCGCCGTTTAACCCGACAGGCCCGCTGCCGTGAAGGCGGCATGAGGCTTCGAACCAGGGGCTTCGCAGCAAAGGCTTCCTTGGGGGCGATGGCCCCGCAGCTCGAACGAGGATCAGGCACGATGACGATCATCAACACCAACCTTGCCGCCATGAAGGCGCAGAACGGCAGCCGTGTTGCCCAGGCCGGGCTCGATACGGCGATGGAAAGGCTGTCCACGGGCCTTCGCATCAACAGCGCAAAGGATGATGCGGCCGGGCTCGCCATCTCGCAGCGGATGACGGCGGATGTGCGCGGCCTCGCCGTCGCGATCCGCAACGCCGGAGACGGGATTTCCCTGGCGCAGACGGCGGAAACCGCCATGGGCGAAGTCACGAACATGCTGCAACGCATGCGCGAACTTGCCGTTCAGGCTGCCAACGGCACCATCTCCACCGATGACCGCAAGGCGCTGCAGGCCGAAGTCACCCAGCTCGTCGGCGAAATCGACAATGTCGCCAGCCGCACCAGCTTCAACGGCATCAGCCTGCTGGATGGCTCTTCCAAGAATCTCGCTCTGCAAACCGGCTCCCGTGCGGGGCAGACGGTGTCGATGTCGATCGGGTCGACCCGCGCGGGCGATCTTGGAACCGGCAGTGTTCCGGGCCTTACGGCGACGGGTGCCTTCGAAACCTCCGCCGCCAACCTTGCTGCCAATCAGGCCCTGCAGGGCAATGATCTGCGCATCAACGGCGTCGTCATCGGCAGCTCCCGCGGGACGGATGATTCGCTGTCCAGCACCGCGAAAGAGGCGAGCGCGCTTGCCAAGGCCGCGGCGATCAACCGCGCGAGCGCGCAGACGGGCGTTCGTGCCGTCGTGGGCGCCACCACGATGACAGGCACCTCGATGACGGCCGCGGCGCTCACGGGCACCGTCACCATCAATGGCGTCACCACAGGTTCCATCACCACCACCACCAACGCGGCGGCGTCGCGCACGGCCGTGGTGGACGCCATCAACCTGATGACCGGGCAGACAGGCGTTCGCGCCATCGATACCGGAGACAATAATCTGGGTATCCGCCTGGAGGCCGCCGACGGCCGCAACATTGAAGTCTCCTTCGATACGCTCACGGCCGCCGCGACCGGCCTGAAGGCTGGCGTTCAATCGGGCACCTATTCGCTCGTGTCGGATCAGGGCGGTCCGATCGTGGTGGATTCCGTGGGCACCGGCCGCCTCTCCCGCTCTGGTCTTGCGGCAGGCAGCTACGAACGCGGCGTGTCCACGCTGGCCAGCGATGCCCGTGCCATCGCCAGTTCCGCGACCGGGGCGGACGTTCGCACGCTGAACACGGGCGATCTGGTGATCAACGGCGTCTCCATCCGCGCGTCGAAAGCGGGGGACGATACCTTCTCCGACACCACCGCCGGCTCCAGCAGCAAGGCGGCAAGCGCCATCGCGATTGCGGCGGCCATCAACGAAAGCACGGCGCAGACAGGCGTCAGCGCAAAGGCCGCCTCGCTCACGCTCAACGGCAGCACCACCACCGTGATCGGCGCGGATGCGACCGCCACGCTGGTGATCAATGGTGTGTCGATGGATATCGCCCTGTCCGCCAGCGATACGGCGCAGGAAACGCGGGAAAATGTCGCCACCATCATCAACAACAACAGCGGCGCAACCGGCGTCACGGCGGTGGACAACGGGCAGGGCGGTCTCAGCCTCACCGCGGCAGACGGCCGCAACGTCACCGTCTGGTTCGACAGCGACGAGGCGACCGCCGCCAACTTCGGTCTGGGCGGCGTCACCGTGGCGGGCACCGGCACCAGCTATACGGTGACGGGCGTGACAGACCCGACCGATGTATCGGCGGCCACGGTGAACACCGCCTATGCACAGGTGGTTCTGGAAAGCGCGTCGGCCATCGATCTCCGCGCGGGCAGCCAGGGCTTCGCCGCCGGCTCCAACTTCACGGCCCTCGGCTTTGAGGAGAACCGCTACGGCGCGGATCTGGGCGGGCTGAAGATCAAGGATGTGAACATTTCCACCCAGGAAGGCGCCACAGCGGCGCTCAGCTCCATCGATGAAGCGCTGAAGTCCATCTCCATCAACCGGGCGGAACTGGGCGCGGTGCAGAACCGCCTGGAAGCGACGATCAACAACCTCACCAGCACCAGCGCGAACACGGTCGCTTCCCGCTCCCGCATCCAGGATGCGGATTTCGCGGCCGAAACCACCTCGCTGGCGCGCGGCCAGATCCTCAGCCAGGCGGCGCAGGCGATGCTGGCGCAGGCCAATCAGTCAAAGCAGGGCGTGCTTCAGCTGCTGCGCTGATCCAGCAAACCGACACTCAGTCGGAAACTGAAGAGGCGGGGGGCAACCTCCGCCCCCTTTTTATGTCCGGGCCGCTGGCGCAGAAACGCCGCCGGGCCCCACGAATGTCCGGCTGTTCGATGCAATCATCGGCTCGCGCCTCTAAGGGTTCAAGCCCTCAGCATGTTCGCCGCCTGCGTGTAGTTGTACGCCTCGTAAAGCGTCCACAGACCGCCCGCGATGAACACCACGCCGATCAGGAAAACAAGCGTCATCACCCCAAGCGCGACGAGCGTTGCGCCCATCAGATAGCCGACCGTCGTCGGCATGCTGTAAACGGCAAGGGTCTTGTCGTTGCGCAGGGCCAGCGCCTTGAACACGCCGTTCTTCTCGCGTCCGGCCAGCGTCACCTCATCCCCGTCGCGGATATCCGGCACATCGGCCAGCTTGATTTGTGCGGAACGCTCGCCCACGCGGAAGGCGATGACCTGTCCGGTTTTCACGGATCCGCCATTGCGGCCCACCGTGCCCCGCGTTTCAGTCGAATGGCGAATGCCGCTCACGGCTCCGCTGAGTGTGGTCAGTCCCATATCATCCCCTTGATGCTTGAATTCCGGCTAGAGCTTCGGCGGTTGCGCCTTTGCATCCGCCTTGCGCTTGGCCTCGGCTTTCAGGCCATTCACCCACTGGCTGCTGCGGATTTCCGCCGACCAGACCGCCCCAAGGTCGATGAGGGAGGCTTTGGCTGCGCGCACTGGCCCGCTCCAGATGTCATAATTATAGGTCAACACCTGCCCGCAGGCGGCGGGATCGCCGGCCAGCGTCAGGCCAAGTGATTGATGCCGTCGTTCATTCAGGAACGTCGGGACAACCTGGTTGCGGGAAAGTTCGTGCCCGACATACGGGCGATTGCCCCGGCGGGTGAAGGCGCAGCGCGGTTTGCCCGCTTCTTCCCACACAAGCTGATGCGGCTCGGCAAAGGACGGCTGACCGTACTTGCCGACAAGGCTTGAGCGGAATTGCGGCTGCGTCGGCGGGTTCTGCGTATGCGCGAGAGTGGGGCGCTCAATGGCGATGACGCGCGGCTCTGATGGCGGCGTCGCGAAATAGACGATGAACAGTTCGAACCCCCCGCGCGCGGGCTGGACTTCCAGCCTGTCGAGGAATTCCGGCGTGGAGAGGTTCTCGGGCCTGCCGTCTCCGGCCGAGTAGTTGTAGCGCGAGGTCGCGCGGATTATCCGCATACTGGGGTCGAATGCCGTCAGAGCCGCGCGGGCTTCCGCTTCGGTCATGCCGATGCGCACCCCCGCAATGTCCATCCTGGCAGCAGGCGTCGCGGCGTTTTGCGCGAAAGCGGGCGTGAGCATGGCCAAAACAGCGCCGATGAGAGTGGAAAAAAACGCAGCCCTTCGCTGCATCGGGAACCTCCTTGTGGAATGAATGGAGACGGCGGCGTCAGCCCGTCACGTCGCTGATATCGTTGGCACGCCAGTCGGGCGGCATGGTCGATTGGGCGCAATAACGGGCGCTGCGCTCCCAGCCATGCTCGCTTTTGGCGGTGAAGGCCGTATCCCCCGTGAGCGTATAGATAGAGGTGCTGGTTTCCGGCGGGGCGCTGTCCTGCAAGTCGCCGCAGGCTTCCGTCACGCGGTAGGTGTTCGGCGCTGTCTGCTCGATTGTCCTGAACTCGCAGAAGTCCCGCGCGCCGCCGATACCCTCACGGCGCAGCAGCAACGTGGTGGCGTTGGAAGCCTGGCCGCACGGCGTGTCGCTGCTGACATAATAGCCGCGCTTGAGCGGCAAGGCCGCGATAGTCGTCCCTTGCGCCTTGGCCGAAACGGCGTCCGATCCGGCAGGCGCGGCCGTTTGGCTTGTGGTGACGCTGTCGGCTTCGGCAGCAGCAAGGCTCGCCATGCTGCCGGACTTCGCTTTTGCCGCCTCGTTCGTGGCGGCGCCATTCGCAACCGCCGGGCCTTTCTGGCCGCAGGCTGCCAATCCCGCCGCCAGGAACAGCGGCACGATGAGGAAGCGGCTTTTGCCCATGACACCTCCGCGTGTGAATATCCTTCCCGCTATGGCTAATGTGGCGCGCACATGTATTCGTCCCCTGAACAGGGGAGAAATCAGGCGCGGCAGGAGGTAGAGTCTCTTTCCAGCCATGCCGTTCACTTGGAGTTGTCGGCGCGGAGATAAGGTAAATCCGCGTTTTGAGATGCATGGAGGTCGTCACAAGGCCATGCCGTTGGAAGAGCTCTATGAATCGCCCCCTGTCTCGGGGTTGATCGCGCATCTTTACGATGCAGCCATGGACGATGTCTTATGGTCAGGCATAGCGACCCGCATCGCGGACGCGCTCGGTTCAACCAGCGCCGTTCTCAAACTTCACGGCGAGGGCGCGCGCGTGAACCTGCTGGAATGCACGGAAAATCTCATGGTGCCCCAGCATGAGCAGGCATGGGCCGATGACTGGCACCGCAGGGATCTATGGGTGGAACGCAGCGTTGCCTTCGGCATGTCGCGCATCATCACAGACGAGGATCTGGTGACGCGCGAAGAACAGGCGCGCAGCGGCTTTTATCAGGAATGGCTCCGGCATCTGGATATTCACCACATGCTGGGGGCGGTGTTTCCTGCAGCGGATGGCGCAATCGCTGTGCTCGGCATCCATCGCCCGCGCCAGGCCGGAACCTATGGCGCGCCAGAGCGACGGCAGGCGGCATTGATTCTGCCGCATTTGCAGCGGGCGTTGCGTCTCGGGCAGCGGTTTTCGGTACTCTCCCAAAGCCATGCCGCCACTCTGCAGGCGCTCGACAGGCTGGATACCGGCGTCCTGATGGTGGACGGCACTGGCCGCGTCATTCAGGCCAGCAGCATGGCCGAGCGCCTGTTGCGTGAAAACACGGAGCTGGCCGTTATCGGCGGGCGGCTGGCGCTGCGTCCGCCTGCGCTGCACGACAAGCTGTTGGCGCTGGTGCAAGGTGCGATTGAGACCGCGCGGGGCAGGATCGCCAAACCTGGCGCGGCGTTCACCATTCCGCGCCCGGATCGTATGCCGCTGGCCCTTGAGGTCGCCCCCCTGCGTCCGACGGTTTCAGCCCTTGGGGAGCAGCGGCCAGCCGTGCTGGTCTTCATCCGTGACCCCGAAGCGCCGATCGCCATGGCGCGGCTGCGTGAACTCTTTGGTTTGACCCGAACCGAAGGCGCGGTTGCCGCCGCACTCGGGCGGGGTGCCTCGCCGGAGGAGATCGCGGTCGCCATGGGTATCGGTCTTGCGACGGTGCGCAGCCATCTCAAGCGCATCCTCGCCAAGACAGGTACGCACCGGCAAGCGGAAGCGACGGCATTGCTGGCGCGTAGTAGCTCGGTCAGTTCCAGCCACTAGGGAAGCGCGCTTCATTTTCGAGCGTCAGCAACGGCTTGCTGACGGCTTCTGCCACGCAGAGGGGCGTGTGCGCGACAGACGCGCGGGCCGAAGCAGAAGAAGGGAGATTGCCGACGGGCCCTGATCCACACGAACTCTGCCGGAATTCCACCCTCCTGCGTGGAACATATCCAACAAATCCAACAGCTTCTATGCCTAAGTGATTGATTTGTAAGTGTAGGACAATGTTCCACGTGGAACAACCAATCTGGTATTTCGCCGCCTGATGGCGGAACAGTCTGCCGTTGCGCGCAGATCTGCGATCCACAACACCGCACAGCGCAGGGCCTTGAACGGCCCCGACGGTGGACGCGCACAAAAAAAGCCCCCGGGACGTCCTCCAACATCCCGGGGCCAGTGGGTCGCTTGAACGTCCTACCCGGAAATCAGTCTGTTTCCCATCCCCCAAGAAGGTTACGCACCTTCGCCAGCGCCGCCTTCTTGATCTGGCAGATCCGCGCCGCGCCCACGCCAAGAACCTGTCCGATCTCCTCCAGGTTCAGTTCCTCCACGAAATACAGCTGCAGCACCTGCGCCTCCCGTTCGGGCAGGTCACGAATGGCGGAAACGACAGCCTCGTGCAGGCGGCGGGATTGCAGATGCTCGAGTGCGTCCGGTTCCTCGCTGGCGAACCAGATGCTGTGATCGGAATAGACTTCATCCATGGATTCATGGCGGGCGGCTTGTGTGATCGCGCGCAGTTCCTGCAAGGCAGGAAGATCCAGCCCCATGTCCGCCGCCAGTTCCGCCTCCGTCGGCGCCCGGCCCAGCTGTCCTTCCAGCCGGGCCTGCGCCGCCCCCAGTTCGCGCCGCTTGCGAAGGGCCGATCGGCACAGCGTAGCCTGCTTGCGCAGCAGATCGATCATCGCCCCGCGCACCCGCACGCTGGCATAGGTGGTGAAGGCCGCCTGTCCCCGATCCTCGAACGTACGGGCGGCCTCGATCAGGGCCACCATGCCCGTCTGCACCAGTTCCTCGATATCCAGGGCAGAGGAAACGCGGGCATGGGTGTGCCAGGCGATCTTGCGTACCAGCCCCATGTTCAATCGCACCAGCCGGTCGGGATCCGGGCGGGCGGCCGCCCCGGGCGAATATAGGCCGAGCATTGCGGCTCCGCGGGCATCCATCAGGCGGGCTCCATCGGGCTGGGGGTTCCTTCGGCCGGCGCGGCATCGGCGCCGACAATCGCGATCACTTCGATCGCGCGCTGGTCCTGCAATTCCGGGAAGCCCAGAACGGGCAGGGTCAGATGCGGGCGCAGCAGTCGCCACAGCGCCCGGCGCGGGCCGGGTTGAGTGACCAGCACGACAGGCGCGCCAGCCGCAATCCGGGGCCTCGCCGCTTCCAGCACGGAATCGACAAGGCGGGCGCCAAGACCGGGTTCAAAGGGAAACTCGCTGTGGGGCGCAGCCCGCTGGGCGGCAACAAGCAGCGATTCCAGATCCGGCGCCAGCGCGATCACCTGCAGCGAGGCGCCCGGCGCGGCAAGGCCGGAAAGCACAAGGCCGCCGATCCGTCCGCGCACCGCCTCGGTCAGAAGGGCCGCGTCCTGGATGGCGCCTGCATGCTGCGAAAGCGCGGCCGCAATCCGGGGAAAGCCCCGCAGAGACACGCCTTCTTCCAGCAGCATCTGCGCCACCCGGGTGGTCAGGGCCAGCGGCACGGTGCGCGGCGCAAGGCTGGCGGCCATCTGGGGCTGGCGGGTTGCAAGCGCATCTAGAAGGCCCTGCATGTCATCCTGACCGAACAGGATATGCGCCTGCTCCTTCAGCAGCTTGTAGATATGTGTTCCGATAACGGTCGCGCAGTCGACCACGGTATAGCCCGCATCCAGCGCCTCACCCTCCCGCGCGGGATCGATCCAGCGCGCGGTCATGCCGAAGGCCGGATCCCGCACTTGCCGCCCCGGGATTTCCGTCACGACGCTGTCGGCTTCCAGCGCCAGCAGGTCAGCCGGCCAGGCCTCGCCTTCGCCCGCCGGTTCTTCCGCCACGCTGATGCGGTAGGCTTGCGGGGCAAGCCCCAGATTGTCGCGGACACGCGCCATCGGAAGCACGAAGCCAAGTTCCTGCGAAAGCTGGCGCCGGATGCCGGTGATCCGTGTCATCAGCGGGCCATCCGCATCCACAAGCGGGATCAGGCCGTAGCCGATCTCGATCAGGATGGGGGCGTTGTCCGTCACTTCGGCCCAGTCGAGCTGGGGCGATGCCCCGGCCGGGGCGGGATCGGGCGCGGCAGCCTGGATCGCAGCGGGACGAAGTCGCCAGGCGATGCCGCCGGCAATGGCCGCCGCAGGCGCAAGCAGCAGCGCCGGAAGTCCGGGGATCAGCGCCATTGCCCCAAGAACGCCGGCCGTCGGCCACCAGGCCCCGGGGGAGGCCACCTGGCGGGCAAGCTGGCTGGACAGGCCGTGATCGTCTGCGCTGCGGGTCACCAGGATTGCCGCGCCGATGGACAGCAGAAGCGCCGGAACCTGCGCCACCAGGGCATCGCCGATGGACAGGATGATGTAGCTGTCCGCGGCTTCCGACAGCGACAGGTCGTGGCTGAACATGCCGATCGCAAGACCGCCGAAGATGTTCACCAGCAGGATCAGGATGCCGGCGACCGCATCGCCCTTCACGAATTTCGAGGCGCCATCCATCGATCCGTAGAAATCCGCTTCGGCCGCCACCTCACCCCGTCGCGCCCGCGCCTGTTCCGGTGTCAGCATTCCCGCGCCCAGATCGGCGTCGATCGCCATCTGCTTGCCGGGCAGCGCATCCAGCGTGAAGCGCGCGGAAACCTCTGATACGCGGCCGGCGCCTTTCGCGATGACGGACAGGTTCACGATCATCAGGATGATGAACACCATCATCCCCACCACGAAATTGCCGCCGATCAGCGTATGGCCGAAGGCTTCGATCACCTGGCCCGCAGCGGCAGGCCCTTCATGCCCATGCACCAGCACCACCCGGGTGGAGGCGACATTCAGCGCCAGACGAAACAATGTCGCGACCAGCAGCAGGGTGGGGAAGGTGGAGAAGTCCAGAGGCCGCTTCGCTTCCAGAACCAGCATCAGCATCAGCAGGGACAGAAGGATGTTGCCGATGAAGAAGAGGTCCAGCAGCAGGGCCGGGATCGGAACAACCATCAGCATCACGATCGCCAGCATGGCGACCGGCAGCAGGATACGACCGGCGAAGCCTGAAAGACCGGAACGGCCGGCGATGCCCGTCAGCCGGGAAAAGGCAAGGCCGGGAACCCAGGCCGCCACGCGCTAGGCCCCCATGTCCGCCAGCAGGAGATAGGCGAGCCGCGCCATCTGAACGGCGCCTCTGGCCTGCCCGGCTGCGCCGTCTCCGGAGAGTCCGCCTGCCACCTCTACGGGCCCGGTGCCGGTGCCGGATGGCTGCGTGGCAGGGCCGGATGGCCGGATGGCGGTGACTTGGTATCCGGCAGGCGATTCGGCGGATTCCATGCGACCGGCAAGAAGCTGGTGAACCTCTGACAGGGATCGGGGCTGCCCTGCGTCGAAGAAGATTGCCCGGTTTGCCCTTGCGGCTGCGGGCAGCAGCGTGGCGGCAGCCTGATCCGGCGCCGCCTGCAGGGCCTGAAGGAAGCGGACCGCCCCGCCAGGCCCAAGGAAATGCGCCAGATACAGATCCGTCGGCCCCGCTTCACGACCCAGGCGCGATTCCAGCAGCCGGGCATTGTCCGCCATATGTTCGGCCGCCATCAGGCTGGCGGCTGCGGGATCATTGCGCAATGCCAGCGCCTCCGCGCGGGAGGCGGGTGCCAGACCGTGGCGGGCGCCATGACGCGCAAGCATGTTCAGCCAGCTGCTGTCGATGAACTGGAACAGACCCGTGGCGGAGGATGTGCGCGCCTTTGCCGCGGGATTGAAGCCGGATTCGAGGCGGGCAGTCTTGTAGAGCGCGGTGAAATCCACCCCTGTCCGACTAGCGGCGGCCGCCAGCGCCGGCAGCACGGCACGGGCAGCCCCGGAAACCGGGCCAGACGACAGGTCTGCTAGCGCGCGGACAGACATGCTTGCCCCTTAGCAAGCAAACATCGACCTCAGGGCAGAGTTGCCGCCAAAGCGGATATATCTGAAGCGGGCAGGGCGGTGCCGTGAAAAGCCGGCTGAGGGGCTTGACGCCGCAACGGGGACGTCCGACTTAACCTGCCATGGACCGCGACCAGTTCCTGATGGACCCCACCGCCGCGCTTCGCGCGAACCTCATCCCCGGCCAGAGCTCGCAGGGCGGGCATTTCGGGGGCGTTTCCCCGCAGGCCGGCCTTGTCCCCATCGTGATCGAGCAATCGAGCCGCGGGGAACGCAGCTTCGACATCTTCTCGCGCCTGCTGCGCGAGCGGATCGTTTTCGTGAACGGGCCGATCGAGGACAATATGGCGTCCCTGATCGTGGCCCAGCTTCTCTTTCTTGAGGCGGAAAACCCCAAGAAAGACATCTTCATGTACATCAATTCACCGGGCGGCGTGATCACCAGCGGCATGGCGATCTACGATACCATGCAGTATATCCGGCCGAAGGTTGGAACTGTCTGCATCGGGCAGGCTGCTTCGATGGGCTCGTTCCTGCTGGCAGCAGGGGAGCCCGGCATGCGCGTCAGCCTGGCGAACGCCCGCATCATGGTGCACCAGCCTTCGGGCGGTGCGCAGGGCCAGGCGACCGACATCGAGATCCAGGCCCGCGAGATCATCCGCATCCGCGCGCACATGAACAGCCTCTATGCGAAATTCACCGGCAAGCCGCTGGAGGAAATCGAGAATGCGATGGAGCGCGACAAGTTCATGTCGGCCGAGGAGGCCAAGGCCTTCGGGCTGGTGGACGAAGTGATGGAAAAGCGCCCGACGCCGGCTGAAGGCGAACTGAAGGCGGCCTGATCCGTGCCGCCCGCCGTGCTGAGGATCGAGACCGAGGTGCAGGGCGACCTCGCGCAGGCATGCCTGACGACCGCTTTCGCCTCCGATCCCTTCACGCGGTGGGTATTCGCTGATCCTGCCCAGTATCTGGCGCTTTTCGGCTTTGCGCTGAGGCACATGGGTGGTCTTGGCGGAGCTGATGGTGCTGGCTTTGTGGCGGCAGGCGGCAAGGGCGCTGCGCTCTGGCTGAAACCCGGAACCGGGCCGGACATGGATGCGCTCGGCGCGGCGCTGGCGGACCTTGCCATGCCGGAGGATGCGCCCGAGGTGTTCGGCCAGATGGCGATGCATCACCCGGAGGTTCCGCACTGGTATCTGCCGTTCGTGGGTGTCGATCCGGCCGCGCAGGGGCAGGGTGTGGGATCGGCCCTGCTGGCGGCTTCGCTGGCGATGGTCGATGCCGAAGGGATGCCGGCCTATCTGGAAAGCACCAATCCGCGCAATGTGCCGCTGTATGAACGGTTCGGCTTTCGCGTGACGGCGGAGATTCAGGCGGGCGCAAGCCCGCCGATGCATGCGATGTGGCGACCGGCCCGGTAAATCCGTGCCTTGCCAGACCATTGGCAGACCGATGGCGTGCCCCATACCACTTTCGCGATCGCCGACCGTTGCAGATTGGCGGCTTTCGCACTTGCGGGAGAGGGAATCTGCGCTAACTTAAGCGAATGCCCATGTCCTTTCGTCGTGCGGCTGAAAGAGAGATTATGACCAAGGTATCCAACGGCGACGGGAAGAACATCCTCTACTGCTCCTTCTGCGGAAAGAGTCAGCACGAGGTGAAGAAGCTGATTGCCGGGCCGACCGTCTTCATCTGCGACGAGTGTGTCGAGCTGTGCAACGACATCATCCGCGAGGAAACGAAGAACGCGCTGGTGAAAACGCGTGACGGCGTGCCCACCCCGCGCGAGATCATGAAGGTTCTGGACGATTATGTGATCGGCCAGAGCTACGCCAAGCGGGTTCTCTCTGTCGCGGTTCACAATCACTACAAGCGCCTGGCCCATGGTGGGAAGGGCGCAGAGGTTGAACTGGCGAAGTCCAACATCCTGCTGGTCGGCCCCACGGGCTGCGGCAAGACGCTGCTGGCGCAGACGCTTGCACGCATTCTGGATGTGCCCTTCACAATGGCCGATGCCACCACGCTGACCGAAGCCGGCTATGTGGGCGAGGATGTGGAGAACATCATCCTGAAGCTGCTGCAGGCGAGCGACTACAATGTCGAGCGCGCCCAGCGCGGGATCGTCTATATCGATGAGATCGACAAGATTTCCCGCAAGGCCGACAACCCCTCCATCACCCGCGACGTGAGCGGAGAGGGTGTGCAGCAGGCGCTGCTGAAGATCATGGAGGGCACCACCGCCAGCGTGCCGCCTCAGGGTGGGCGCAAGCATCCGCAGCAGGAATTCCTGCAGGTGGACACCACCAACATCCTGTTCATCTGCGGCGGCGCCTTTGCCGGACTGGACAGGATCATCTCTGACAGATTGCAGGGCAAATCCATAGGCTTTGGCGCGCATGTTTCCGCACCGGATGAACGGCGTACGGGGGAAGTGCTGCGCCAGTGCGAGCCGGAGGATCTGCTGAAGTTCGGCCTGATCCCGGAGTTCGTCGGCCGTCTGCCCGTGATCGCGACGCTGGAGGATCTGGACGAACCGGCGCTGATCAAGATCCTGACGGAACCGAAGAACGCGCTGTCGAAGCAATATGCCCGCCTGTTCGAGATGGAGGGTGTGAAGCTGACCTTCACGGAGGATGCGCTTTCGGAAATCGCCAAACGGGCGATCGAGCGGCGCACTGGCGCACGGGGCCTGCGCTCCATTCTGGAGGGCATCCTGCTGGATACCATGTTCGAATTGCCCGGCATGGACACGGTGGAGGAAGTCTCCATCGATGGCGATGTCGTGAAGGGGCTGAAACCGCCTGTTCAGTTGCTGCGGGCGGACAAGGCCGCCTGACCGGCGGGCCGGTTCCGAAATCAGACTGCCGGAAGGCCCGTCACCCTGCGGCGACGGGCCTTTCTCCTGCCGGTTCCGGCCGGGTCGGCGGCGTGGCGGGTGCAAGCGGTTCGATGCGGACGCTGCGCGCCGCGGCAAGGCCCTGCTCGCGTTCGAGCAGGGTATCGGCCGCAGCGAGCGGTGCGGTCTCGACCAGGATGCCGCGCGACCGGAGCGCTTCCGCCACGGCCTGACCACGCGCGATCGTGCGGGGCAGTGGTTCGCGCTGCAGGCGCCTTGGCGTGAGGCGGGCGCTGTTCGTGCCGCGTCGGGTGAGTGCCCAGGCAATGGCATCCAGGGCCGGGCCATCCGCTTCGGTCAGACCTTCGGCATCGACCGGAAGATCCGGCAGCGGGCCGGCGGGCGGCAGGATGCGCACGATCCAGCCGGGCGAATCCTCTTGCAGCCGGAATTCCGACTGCATCAGATCTGTCAGCGAGCGGCCCGGTTCCACCTGGGCGGTTGCGACGCGGGAGACAGGATCGACCGTTACAGCTTCGACCGGTACATTGGCCACAAGCGCGAGGCGTGCGGCCATGTCCGCACGGATGAGCCGATCATCCTGTGCCGTTGTCGCCGCTGTCGCCTGCGCCCGTTCCAGGGCGGCGCGCTGGCCGTTGCCCTGATTCACGAGAATCTGGCTGAGTTGCAGGCTGACCGGCACGCCCAGTGCGGCGGACAGGCGCCGTTCGAGATCGGGATCGGCCTTGTCGTGCAGCCGATCCGTGAAGACGGTTGCCCGGAATGCCACCTTGTCGCCGCTGAATGTGGGGTCAAGGCTGGCGATTCGGCTTGCATCGCCGAATTCCGCCTGCACGGCCCGCCGTGCGGCCCGGGTGGCCCAGGCCTCCCACGCGATCTGCTTCAGCGACAGCCCCAGCGGCACGGCCAGCGCCGCCAGCACCACCAGCAAGGCCAGCGCCTGCGCCCGCGTCTGGCGAGGGGACAGGCCGGATCCGAAGCCGTAGAAACGGGCGGTCAGCGTGGCCGACAGGGAAATGGCGATGAAGTTCGTAAGGAACAGTGTGAAGGCCCCGCTGAAGATCAGCATGTTGCCTGTCGCGAGGCCGAAGCCGACGACCGCCAGCGGCGGCATCAGCGCAGTGGCGATGGCGACGCCGACGATCGTTTCGCCCCGCCCGCGGACGGTGGCATAGCCGCCCGCGAGGGCCGAAAAGACAGCCACGAGAAGATCGAACAGATTGGGGCGGGTTCGGGCGAGGATTTCCGGCGTGATGTCCTGCAGGGGCGACAGCAGGACGATCCCGGCCGTGAAGGCGACCGCCAGCAGCGTGCCCGCAAACAGGGCGAGCAGGCTGGCGCGAACCTCTTCCCAATCGAAGGTGGCCAGCGCGAAGCCGAGCCCGATGATCGGCGCCATAAGCGGCGAAATCAGCATCGCCCCGATGATGACGGCCGGGGACGACAGCAGCAGGCCAAGAATGGCGATCCCGGCCGACATCGCGATCATGAACGCATAACGGCCCGACCAGTGCGATTCGCCATGCACCCGAGCCAGAACCGTGGGGTGATCCACGCCGCGCACGATGGCGCGGCGATGCCACACCTTCAGCTTTCGCAACAGGCGGGCTTGTCGAGGCGGCACCTGACCGGATGGAACATCTGCAGCATTATCAGCCATGCCTTTGTGCTAGCACAGGAAAGGTTGAACCGGAATGCGCCCGTCAGGGCCCGCGATCCTGCTCTGTGGACATCTTCTCTTACCGCCTATCCTGCCTCGGGATCCTGTGGCCGGGGCAGTTGTATGATGTTGTGCTCTGGCCCGTGGGGGATGAGCGGGGGCTGGGGTGCGAGCCTTGTCGCGAGGGGGGCACATGGGGGGGCGAATTGACTTCCGGGCTCGTTCGACCCATGTTCAAGCGATGCTGATGCGCTTCCATCTTCACGCGGGCCAGATTCCGGCAAGGGCGTAGCCCCGGGTACCGAAGCGCGCGCTCCGGGCTCGGGGCGCACATCCATCCGTAAACAAGTCCAGGATCTGGACGCATTATCCGGCCATTTCCGTGCCGGCCCCGGAGCATTTTCCATGACGACATCGAAGCGCACGCGCCCGTCCGTTCACATGCTGGAGGACGAGGCGGAGAAGCTGACCAACCTGGCCCTGAACGTGGAGGAGCGGCTGCCCCAGGTGAGCGAACTGCTGCTGAGCGAGATCGAGCGCGCCACCCTGCACAAGGCCGGGCGGATCGGCTCGGACGTGGTGACGATGAATTCGACCGTGTCGTTCGTCGATACCGCGACCGGAACGGAGCGGCGCGTGACGCTGGTGTATCCGCCCGACGCCGATATCGACGCGGGGCGGATTTCCATTCTGACGCCTGTCGGCGCGGGCCTGATTGGCCTGAAGGCGGGCCAGTCGATCCTGTGGCCGGATCGTGAAGGCCGAAAGCGGCTGCTGGAGATCAGGCAGGTCGAACAGGCGGGGTGACATCCTCCTCGGCCGGCAGGTAGATCTCTCCGCCATGGGCTCGGAAGGTTTCGCTCATCCGTGCCATGCCTTCCTCTGCCGTGTCGGCGGCAATGAACCCGTCGGCCGGCTGGTTCTGTTTCATCGCGAAATCGCGCACCTCCTGCGTGATCTTCATGCTGCAGAACTTCGGGCCGCACATCGAGCAGAAGTGCGCTGTCTTTGCGCCTTCGGCTGGCAGCGTGGCATCGTGGAACTTTTCCGCCGTTTCCGGATCCAGGCTGAGGTTGAACTGGTCGCGCCAGCGGAATTCGAAGCGGGCGCGGGATAGCGCATCATCCCGGAGCTGGGCGGCGGGATGACCCTTGGCGAGGTCGGCGGCGTGGGCCGCCAGCTTGTAGGTGATGACCCCCACCTTCACATCGTCGCGGTCGGGCAGGCCCAGATGCTCCTTGGGGGTGACGTAGCAGAGCATGGCTGTGCCGAACCAGCCGATCATCGCCGCACCGATGCCCGAGGTGATGTGATCATAGCCGGGTGCGATGTCGGTGGTGAGCGGCCCCAGCGTGTAGAAGGGGGCTTCGCCGCAGGCTTCCAGCTGCTTGTCCATGTTCACCTTGATCTTGTGCATCGGCACATGGCCGGGGCCTTCGATCATCACCTGGCAGTCCATGTCCCAGGCGATCTTCGTGAGTTCGCCCAGCGTGTGCAGTTCGGCGAACTGCGCTTCGTCGTTCGCATCCGCGATGGAACCGGGGCGCAGGCCATCGCCCAGGCTGAAGCTGATGTCATAGGCGCGCAGGATTTCGCAGATCTCGGCGAAGTGGGTGTAGAGGAAATTCTCCTGGTGGTGGGCGAGGCACCATTTGGCCAGAATTGATCCGCCACGCGAAACAATGCCCGTAACACGCTTTGCAGTAAGGGGAATATAGGGAAGACGAACGCCTGCGTGGATTGTGAAATAATCCACGCCCTGTTCGGCCTGCTCGATCAGCGTGTCACGGAAAATCTCCCAGGTCAGATCCTCTGCGATGCCGCCCACCTTTTCCAGCGCCTGGTAGATGGGGACGGTGCCGATCGGAACGGGCGAGTTCCGGAGGATCCATTCGCGCGTGTCGTGGATGTTGCGGCCGGTGGAGAGGTCCATGACCGTGTCGGCGCCCCAGCGGATCGCCCAGACCATCTTCTCGACCTCTTCCGCGACCGAGGAGGCAACGGCCGAATTGCCGATGTTGGCGTTGATCTTCACCAGGAAGTTGCGGCCGATGATCATCGGTTCAAGTTCCGGATGATTGATGTTGGCCGGGATGATGGCGCGGCCGCGCGCGATTTCATCCCGGACGAATTCCGGTGTGACGAAATCGGGGATGGCGGCGCCGAAGCTTTCGCCGCCGCTGGCGGCCTTCAGCGCTTCCGCCCGGCCCAGGTTCTCGCGGATGGCGACGAATTCCATTTCCGGCGTGATGATGCCGGCCTTTGCATAGGCCATCTGCGTGACGGCCTTGCCGGGCTTTGCGCGCAGCGGATTGAGGTTGGGGGCGGGGAAGGGCTTCACCTCGCGCTTGCCGGCGCGCGAAAGGCCATTGTCTTCGGGCTTCACCTGCCGGCCTTCATAGCGTTCCACGTCGCCCCTGGCTTCGATCCAGCTGGTGCGAAGCTTGGGGAGGCCGGCGTTGATGTCGATGCGGGCATTCGGATCGGTGTAGGGCCCGGTGGTGTCATAGACGCGGACGGGCGGTTCCTTGGCGCTGGGCTCCAACGCGATTTCGCGCAGGGGAACGCGGATTCCGGGGTGCAACCGGCCGGCGACATGGATCTTGCGCGAAGCGGGCAACGGCCCGGTGGTGACGTTTGCCGTTTCCAGATGCGAGGGGATATCGGCCATGTGCGTTCCTCCAGAAAATTCGGATGGAAGGCGGGCCACTCTCTTTGCCGCTCCCTCCCTCCGCCGGTGTCAACCGGATCAGGTTCAGCGGGTCGGAAGCTGCTGCTTCCCTCTCAGCCGCGCGTCAGCGGCCCCCCGGGGACAAGGGACGGTGTATCCCGCAAACACCGGCTTGGCAAACCCGCGCCGGAATGCGACGGCATGCGCGATGCTGATCGGCCACGCCCAGCCCCGCCAGATGTTCCTGGATGCCGTTGGATCCGGGCGGATGCACCATGCCTGGCTGCTGGCCGGGCCCAGAGGTATCGGCAAGCGGCGCTTTGCCGACTGGGCTGCACTGAAACTGCTGAGCGGCGGCACGGGGCCGGGCGAAACCCCCGCCGATGATCCTGCCGCGCAACTGGTGGCGGCCGGTTCGCACCCCGATCACCGCATCCTGACGCCGCCCGTGGAGGGGAAGGGCAGCGCCACCGAATCCATCGTGATCGACCAGGTGCGGGATCTGGGGGATTTCCTGCACAGCTATCCGGCGATCGCAGGTTGGCGGACGTTGATCGTGGATTCGATCGACGACATGAATTCGAATACTGCCAATGCCTTCCTGAAGGAACTTGAAGAGCCGAGGCAAAAGACTGTCTATCTGCTGGTCAGCCATGCGCCGGCGCGGCTGCTGCCCACGATCCGATCGCGCTGCCGCATGCTGCGGCTGTTCCCCCTGAGCGCCGCGGAGGTCCGGCAGGTGCTGGACGATGGCGAGAACGGCTTTGGTGCCGCCGAGATCGATTCGATGGTGGCGATCGCACGCGGGGCGCCCGGTTCGGTTACGGCGCTTGCCGGTGCGGACATCGCCGGTCTGGACACGGCGCTGGACCGGATCGCTGCAGGTGGTGACGCCTCTGTGCTGGCGCGCAGCGTGCAGCCGCAGGCGGCCGGGCCGAAGCTGCAGGCGCTGCTGGCGCTGGTTCCCCAGCGCCTGGCGCGGGCGGCGAGGAGGAGCCCCGATCCGCGCCTTCTGGATCTGTACGCAGAGGCGGAGGCCCTCGCCCGGGATGCCGTGCGCCTTGCCTATGACAGGGCACAGGTGGCAATGGCCCTGGCTGACATCGTCGCCCGGGCCGGGCGCATCCAGGAACCAAGATGAGCCGTTATTTCGTCACGACTGCAATTTCCTATCCGAACGGGCGGCCGCATATCGGACACGCCTATGAGGTGATCGCCACGGACTGGCTGGCGCGCTTCGCCCGGCTCGACGGGCGCGATACCTTCTTCATGACCGGAACGGACGAGCATGGGCTGAAGATCGCCCAGGCTGCGCGCAAGGAAGGGGTTGAGCCGCAGCAGTTCGTCGACGGCATGGTTCAGCACTTCATTGCCATGTGCGACCGGCTGAACATCAGCCGGGACCGTTTCATCCGCACGACCGATCCGGACCACAAGGCCGTGGTGCAGGCATTGTGGCGCAGGCTGGTGGAGGCCGGCGACATCTATCTCGATCGGTATGAGGGCTGGTACTCCGTCCGGGACGAGGCCTATTTCGACGAGGACGAGCTGATCGTGGCCGACGACGGCACGAAGCTGGCGCCAACCGGGACCGAAGTGGCCTGGACTGTCGAGGAAAGCTGGTTCTTCCGCCTGTCCCGCTATCAGGAGCCGCTTCTGAAGCTGTATGCGGAACAGCCGAATTTCGTTCAGCCTTCCAATCGAATGAACGAGATGCGGGCGTTTGTTGAGAGAGGGTTGAAAGACCTTTCCATCAGCCGCACCAGCTTCGACTGGGGCGTGCCCGTGCCGGATTCGCCGGGCCATGTGATGTATGTGTGGCTGGACGCGCTGACCAATTACCTGACCCCTTCGGGCTGGCCAGCCGCCGGGTGGGAGGCGAAATGGCCGGCCGACCTGCATGTGATCGGCAAGGATGTGGTGCGCTTCCACGCCATCTACTGGCCGGCCTTCCTGATGTCCGCCGGGCTGCCGCTGCCGAAGAAGGTTTTCGGCCATGGATTCGTGCTGAATCGCGGTGCGAAGATGTCGAAATCGCTGGGCAACATCGTGGAGCCGATGGGTCTGTCCGATACCTTCGGAGTGGACCCCCTGCGTTATTACCTGCTGCGGGCGATCCAGTTCGGGCAGGATGGCGAATGGAGCCATGAGGCCATCGGACGGCGGATCAACGCCGACCTGGCGAACGACCTGGGCAACCTTGCGCAGCGGACGCTGAGCATGATCGCCAAGAACTGCGGCGGCGCAGTGCCCGCCGACGGACCCGCGACCGAGGCGGATGCGGCGCTGATGGCGGCGGTTTCCGGGATGCTGGCAGAGGCCCGTGCGGCACATGCCGAAGTGCGGCCCGATGTGGCGCTGGATGCCATCTGGGCGCGGGTGGGCGCGGTGAACGCCTATCTGAACGAAATGGCCCCCTGGGCCTTGCGAAAGAGCGACCCGGCACGTGCCGACGTCGTGCTGTACCATGCCGCCGAGTGCATCCGCCGCCTTGCGTTGCTGGTGCAGCCGGCCATGCCGGAAAGCGCCGCGAAGATGTTGGATCAGCTGGCAGTTGCGGAGGAAGCCCGCAGTTTCGGCGCGTTTGATGCCCGTCTTGTGCCGGGCACGCCGTTGCCGGCGCCGCAGGGCGTGTTCCCGCGCTGGGTGGAGCCCGTCGACGACGAAAGCTGATGCTGCGCGCGCCTAGCGGAAGTGCGCAGCGTCTCCGCCGCCGGTGAAGATGTCGGCTTCGTCGGCATCGGACGTGGGGGCGCGGTGCACGAAGGCCAGGATCGCAAGGCCCAGCACTGCCGACACCAGCGAGCCGCCATAGACACCCATCTTCACGGCCAGTTCCACACCGTTCCCGTGGAAGGCGAGCTTTCCGATAAACAGGCTCATGGTGAAGCCGATGCCGGCGACGCAGCCCATGCCGATGATGGAGGGCAGGGAGCCCGGCCGCTTCGCCTTGAACAGGAAGCCGCCCAGCAGCGTGCCGAGCGTGATTCCGACCGGCTTGCCGAGGATCAGGCCCAGCCCGATACCGATGCTGACGGGATGCGCGACGGCGGCGGCGAACCCGCTGCCCACGGCCGCACCGGCGCTGGCGAGCGCGAAGGCCGGCATCACCCCATAATGTACATAGGGACGCATGCTGTGTTCCAGATCGATCAGCAGGGATTCGCCCTGATCGTTGCGCATCGGGATGGCCAGAGCCGCCAGCACGCCCGCGATCGTGGGGTTCACGCCCGACATCTGCATGCACACCCACATGGGCATCGCCAGAAGCATGTACATGCCGTGCCAGTTCTTCCGGCGGCGGGTGAGGACCAGCATCGGGATGTAGAAGGCTGCCACGCCGGCCAGCCAGCCGATGTGCAGGGTTTCGGTATAGAAAAAGGCGATCACCAGAATGGCGATCAGATCGTCCACCACGGCAATGGCCAGCAGGAACACCTTCATGGCGGCCGGCACGCGGCTGCCCAGCAGCGCCACGACGCCCAGCGCAAAGGCGATGTCCGTGGCGGCGGGAATGGCCCAGCCATGTTCGAAGCCGGTGCCGCGGGTGACAAGCAGATAGATGCCGGCCGGCAGAAGAACCCCGCCCAGCGCCGCGACCAGGGGCAGCATGGCGGTCGAGACGCTGGAGAGTGCACCTTCCGTCAACTCGCGCTTCAGTTCCAGCCCGACGTAGAAGAAGAAGATCGCCATCAGCAGGTTTTTCACCCACTCTGTCAGCGTCATGGAGATTTCGAGGCTGCCGAAGCTGACGGTGCCGACACTTTGCAGAAGCTCGCTCTGCATCGGCGCCCAGGCGGAATTGGCGATGACCATGGCGGTGACGGCCGAGAGCAGAAGGACGATTCCGGGCCAGGCCTCTGAAGGGATCTTGCGCAGCATATGCAGTTTCTAGCCTGTCGCGCCGAGATTGAAACCCGGAACCGGACAGGCCACATGAGATCCATGCTGATCGATTCCCATTGCCACCTGAACTATCCGGGCCTTGTCGAGGATGAGGCGGGCGTGATCGAGCGGGCGCGGCAGGCCGGGCTGTCGGCCATGATTTCCATCTCCACGCGGGAGAAGGAATGGGCGGACGTGATCGCCGGCGCGGAGCGGCATGCCGGGGTGTTTGCGACCGTGGGCATTCACCCGCATGAGGCGGACCAGCACCCGGATATCGACACGGCAAGGCTTGTCGCTGCGGCAGCGCATCCGAAAGTGGTGGGCATCGGGGAATCCGGCCTGGATTATTACTATGACAAGTCGGACAGGGAGCGGCAGCGCCGTTCGTTCCTGTCTCATATCGCTGCCGCGCGCGAGACGCAGTTGCCGCTTGTGGTGCATACGCGCGATGCGGAAGACGACACCATCGAGATGCTGGGCCGCGAAACGGGGAAGGGCGCCTTTCCCATGGTGATCCACTGCTTCACCGGATCGGCGCGTCTGGCGGCCGCCTGCCTGGAGCTGGGGGCCTATGTGTCGCTGTCGGGCATCGTCACATTCAAGAATGCCCGCGACCTGCAGGAGACGGCAAAGACCATTCCCGCCGATCGTCTGCTGATCGAAACCGATGCGCCCTTCCTTGCGCCTGTGCCGATGCGCGGCAAGGTCTGCGAGCCGGCCCATGTGGCGCACACGGCGGCGTTTCTGGCAGGGCTGCGGGGCGTGGAAGCCGAAGAACTGATGGAAACAACGGGCAGAAACACACTGAAACTTTTTTCTAAAATGGATTTCTGATGCGACTGGTGATGCTGGGCTGTGGCACGTCTTCGGGTGTGCCGCGCATCGGCAGCGACTGGGGACGTTGCGATCCCGCCAACCCGCGCAACCGGCGGCGGCGGGTTTCCATCCTGGTGGAGGCGGGAGATACCCGGCTGCTGGTCGATACCGGGCCGGATCTGCGCGAACAGTTGCTGGATGCGCGTGTCGACTGGCTGACCGCCGTTCTGTACACCCATGACCATGCCGATCACAGCCATGGCATCGACGATCTAAGGCCGTTGTTCCATGCGTCGGGCACGGAAATCGACTGCTATATGGATGAGGCGACGCGGGCCGGCCTTCGGACGCGATTCCGCTATGTGTTCGCTGGCAGGCAGGGGTATCCGCCAACAGCGAAGGCGCATCTGATCCGGGATGTGATGCAGTTCGGGCCGATCACCGTCCGCCCGTTCCGGCAGCATCATGGGCCCATATATTCCATTGGCTATCGCTTTGAAGCGGAAGGCGTTTCCATCGCCTATTCCACCGACGTCAGCGATTTTCCGGCTGAAAGCTGGCCCTTGCTGGAAGGGCTGGACCTGTGGGTGGTCGATGCCCTTCGGCGCAACCCGCATCCCACCCACAGCCATCTGGCGAAGACCCTGGACTGGATCGGGCGGGTGCAGCCGCGCGAAGCCTGGTTGACCCACATGGACCAGAGCATGGACCATGACGAACTGGTGGCGGAACTTCCACCCCGGATCAGCCCCGGCTGGGACGGCCGCATCTGGGAGGCTACGGCATGACCTTCGCCCTTGTGAGCCTGCTGGCCAGCCTTGCGCTGATCCTGGCGCTGAACTGGCGCCGCTTGAATGCGCTCGGGCCGACGAAGGTGGCCCAGATGCTGGGCATCTGGACCGCCATCATTCTGGGCCTGGTGCTGATCCTGAAGTATCTGGGCTACTGAACGGCCGTCAGAGGTTCAGGATGGCTGGGTCACCGCCGGTTGCCGCGATGTTCACCGTAAGCGTCCGTTCTGTGGCGTAGCGGATCAGCGCATGCGGACCGCCGGCCTTGGGGCCGGTGCCGGAAAGCCCTTCTCCGCCAAAAGGCTGCACGCCAACGACTGCGCCTGTCATGGACCGGTTCACATAGCAGTTGCCCGCTGGCACCAGCGCGCGAATGCGTTCGACGAAGCGATCCGTGCGGCTGTGGATGCCCAGCGTAAGGCCATAGCCGCGCGCGGCCAGGCGCCTGCCGATCTCGTCCAGTTCATCGGCCTTGTAGCGGTAGACATGCAGGATCGGACCGAACACCTCTCGCTCGAGGAAATCGGGGGACGGGATTTCGGCGATGACCGGTCCGAAGAAGCTGCCTTTCGTCAGGGCCGCGCCGGGTTCGAGTCTGCCGAGAATCCGGGCTTCCTGCCGGAGCCGGGCGAGGTGGGTTTCAAGCGCCGTGCGCGCGTCTGCATCGATGACCGGGCCGACATCGGTGCGCGGATCGGCCGGATCGCCGATCTGCAACTCCTCCATCGCGCCCAGCAGGGTTTCGATCAGCAGATCCGCCGATTCGTCCGGGAGATAGAGGATGCGCAGCGCAGAACAGCGCTGGCCGGCCGATCCGAAGGCCGACAGCAGCACATCGTCCACCACCTGTTCCTTCAAGGCGGACGTATCGACGAACATGGCATTGAGGCCGCCGGTTTCCGCGATGAAGGGCAGGATGGGACCGGGGCGCGCCGCCAGGGATCGGTTGATGGCCCAGGCCGTTTCCGTGCCGCCGGTGAAGGCGACTCCATCCACCTGTGGATGCGAGACGAGCGCCGCGCCGACGGTGGCGCCATCGCCGGGCAGCAGTGCCAGCAGACGCGGATCAAGGCCCGCGTTGTGGAATGCGCGCACTGCCTCTGCCGCGATCAGCGGAGTCTGTTCCGCCGGCTTTGCAAGAACCGCGTTGCCCGCGGCCAGCGCAGCCGCCACCTGACCGGTGAAGATCGCCAGCGGGAAGTTCCAGGGAGAAATGCAGACGAAGGTGCCGCGGCCGGCAAGCGCCAGCGAATTGGTTTCCCCGACAGGCCCGGGCAGGGCCTTTGCCGCCCCGAACTGCCGTTCGGCGAGGCGGGCATAATAGCGACAGAAATCAACCGCTTCCCGCACTTCGGCGACGCCGTCGTTCAGCGTCTTGCCGCCTTCCCGCGACAGCAGCGCCACCAGCCGGTCCATATCGGCCTCGAGCAGATCCGCGGTGCGGCGAAGCACTGCGGCACGGGCAGGCCCGCCGGCTTCATCCCATGACGGGAAAGCCTCTCTGGCGAGGCCGGCGGCGCGATCGATGTCGGCAGTTGTCGACGGATGGACCAAGCCGGCCAGGCTATCGGTGTCGGCCGGGCTCGCGATCGGTACGGAGGGGGCTGTCGTCACCAGCTCGCCGCCGATGATCGGACCGGCGATGATGGTTCCCAGCGAGGCGGTCGCCGCCGCCGCCACGTCACGGGCGGCCCGGATGCTGTAATCCCGGCCCAGCGGGTTCAGCCGGTGCTGGCCATAGAGATCGGCGGGCGTCGGGATCTTCGGATGACGCCCCGGGGCGGATTCGACGGCCGAGATCGGATCGGCCACCACCATTGCAGCCGGCACACGTTCATCCAGCAGGGCATGGACAAAGCTGGAGTTGGCGCCGTTTTCCAGCAGGCGTCGCACAAGATAGGGCAGCAGTTCTTCATGGCTGCCCACGGGGGCGTAGGCCCGCACCTTCTGGGCCAGGCCCGCAGCTTCGTACAGCGCTTCGCCCATGCCATGCAGGCGCTGGTGTTCGATGCGCACGCCGCGCCGTTCCGCCATGTGACCGACAGCGACCAGCGTGTGCGCATTGTGGGTGGCGAACTGGGGATAGAGGTGCGGGGCCGCAAGGATCAGCGCTTCGGCTGCAACCAGATAGTTCAGATCCGTGGCCGGCTTGGTGGTGAACACGGGATAGTCCGGCCGGCCGTTCATCTGCGCCAGCTTGATTTCCGTATCCCAGTAGGCGCCCTTCACCAGGCGCACCATCAGCCGGCGCCCGCTGGACAGGGACAGCGCCTTCAGCGCCGCGATGACATCCACGGCCCGCTTCTGATAGGCCTGCACGACCACGCCGAGGCCTGTCCATTCGCCAAGCGATTCTTCGCGTGACAGGCGATCGACCAGTTTCAGGGAGAGGACGAGGCGATCGGCTTCCTCGGCATCGATGGTGAGATTGAGATTGTAGCCGGCCGCGGATTCCGCGAGCCGGCGCAGGCGCGGATAGAGCGTTTCCCAGACGCGTTCTTCCTGGACGGCCTGATAGCGCGGGCAGAGCGCGGAGAGCTTGACCGAGACGCCATGGCCGTCTTCCGGCGGCAGGCGTCCGCCGCGCGCTTCCCCCACCGCGACAATGGCGTCGTTATAGATGCGCTCATACCGCGCGGCATCCGCTTCGGTGCGGGCGCCTTCGCCGAGCATGTCGAAGGAACAGAGCGTCTTTTCCTTTTCGGCGCGCTTCAGCGCATCCCCGATCGTGCGGCCCATGACGAACTGCTCGCCCATGATGCGGACGGCCGTTCCCACCGCTGTGCGCACGACAGGCTGCCCCAGCTGCCCTGTGATGCGGCGCATCCAGGCGACGGGATCCTTCTTTGCCTCTGCATCGACATCGACGAAGCGCTGGGTCAGCATGAGCCCCCAGGTGGACGCGTTCACCAGCAGGCTGTCCGACTGGCCCAGATGGGCCTCCCAGTCTCCGGCGGAAATCTTCTCGGAGATCAGCAGGCTTTTCGTTTTCGCGTCCGGGATGCGCAGCAGCGCCTCAGCGAGGCACATGAGCGCAAGACCTTCCTGGGTGCCCAGCGAGAACTGCTGGAGGAAGCTTTCCACCACGCCCTGCTTCTTGTTCGATTTCCGGGCCTGTTCGACGAGCTTCGTGGCCGAGGCCACGATATCCTGCCGCTCTCGGACGGACAGGGGGCTGGAGCCGAGCAGGTCGCGCACGACCTTCTGTTCATCGGCGTATTTGCCGTCGTCCAGCGGATCCCAGGACAGGGCGGACAGGGGGGCAGCCGACCCCGACGGAGTCGGCTGGGGGGAATAAGCAGACATCATGATCTCCGATACCGAACGATCTCCATATAACGGGATCAATACAGGAAGTCTTTTGCCATCTTTTTGAGAATCTCGGAATCTGTCCGGCGTTTGAGGAAAATGTCGAATATCATATCAGGCCGCGCGGCTGCGCCGTCGCGCGAAGAGGGCGTAGAGGAGCAGCCCCACCAGGTTCCAGATCAGGAAATAGATCTGGGTAGTGCCGGGCAGGCTGATGAACAGATAGAGGCAGCCCAGGATCGCGATACCGCCCACCAGCGGCGCGGCCGGCGTGCGGAACAGCCGATGGGCATCGGGTTCCCGCCTGCGCATCACGAGCATGCAGATGGCAACGGCGACAAAGGCCGCGAGCGTGCCGGCATTGGCCAGGGCCGCGATCTCCGCCAGCGGGAACAACCCTGCGATCACCGCGACGAGAACGGCGGTGAACAGGGTGATCCGCACTGGCGTGCCACGCTTCGACACCTTCGCCATGCCGCGCGGCAGCAGACCGTCGCGCGCCATGACGAAGAAGATGCGGCTTTGACCATAAAAAAAGGCGAGGATCACTGTGGGGAGAGCGATCACCGCCGAGCCGGCGAGATAGGTTGCAGCCCAGGGCTTGTTCAGTTCGCGCAGGATCAGCGCGAGCGGTTCGGGGCTGTTTGCAAATTGCTGGAAGGGCAGGGCGCCCACCGCGACCGCGGCGACCGCCATGTAGATGAGGATGCAGGCGATCATCGAGCCGACGATCCCGCGCGGCAGGTTGCGGCCCGGATCCTTCGTCTCTTCCGCCGCCGTGGCGATGGCGTCGAAGCCGTAGAAGGCGAAGAAGATGATGGCGGCCGCCGCCATCACGCC
Organism: Sandaracinobacter sp. T42; assembly: GCF_059115405.1. Classification (NCBI taxonomy): domain Bacteria; kingdom Pseudomonadati; phylum Pseudomonadota; class Alphaproteobacteria; order Sphingomonadales; family Sphingosinicellaceae; genus Sandaracinobacter; species Sandaracinobacter sp. T42. The sequence goes on along the minus strand of NZ_CM181101.1, from coordinate 2,073,079 downwards.
GCGTTCCACCCCGTCGGGGCCCATGGACTTCGCGAAGCCGAAGGGCATGAAGGGCTGGAGATTGGCGGAATTGAAGGCAGGCATGGCAACGGCCACGAACACGATCAGCGCCACGATCTTCACGACAACCAAGAAGGCGTTGAGCGTGGCGCTTTCTCTGGTGCCGACCATCAGCAACCCGGCCACGACGCCGATGATCAGGATCGCCGGCAGGTTGATGAGGCCGCCAAGCTCTGGCGCCTGCATGAATTCCATTGGTATTGCGAATGTCGCCTGCAGAAGCGGCGCGGCATAGCCTGACCAGCCGACGGCGACAGCGCTGACGACGAGGCTGTATTCCAGGATCAGGCTCCACCCGATGATCCAGGCGAACAGTTCGCCGATCACGACATAGCTGTAGGTGTAGGCGCTGCCAGATGCCGGGATCATCACGGCCATTTCGGCGTAGCAGAGCGCGGCGCAGGCGCAGATCAGGCCGGCGATCACGAAGGAGAGGATCACGGACGGCCCGGCCTTGTCGGCGCCGACGCCGATCAGGGTGAGGATGCCGGTTCCGACGATCGCGCCCACGCCGAGCCCGACCAGATGCGGCCAGCTGAGGCTGGGCGTGAGACGATGATGTTCATGCACATCGGCGACGGATCCGAAGGATTTGCGACTGTTCCAGCTCATGCGATCTCTCCAACACCGATGAAAGGGCTTTTCCCGGCGGCATATCGATTGTAGATGTGCATTCCGGAGGATCTTCGATGCTTGATGTGATTGACCGGAATATTCTTCGAACGCTGCAAGCGGACGGACGCATTACCTATCAGGAACTGGCGGCCGCATCCGGCATCTCGCCCTCGGCCTGCTTCGATCGTCTCCGCAAGCTTCGAGAGCAGGGCTATGTGAAGGGGATTGTCGCCCTTCTGGACCCGGCGCTTCTGAACCGATCGTTGCTCGTCTTCATCGAAGTCCTGCTCGACCGCACAACGAACAATGTGTTCGAGCAGTTCGCTGATGCGATGAAGCGCATGCCTGAAATCATGGAATGTCATATGGTTGCAGGTGGTTTCGATTATCTTCTTAAAGTTCGCGTGGCCGACATGGCCGCCTATCGCCGCTTCCTTGGGGATTCGCTCACCACCATGCCTGGGGTCCGTGAAACCCGCACCTATGCGGTTCTGGAAGAAGTGAAATCCGGGACGGCCATTCCAATCTGACCGTCCCGGCTTTCCATCATCAGGGCCTTGCAGCGACCGGATCGTTCGGGATGGGCGCGGACAGGCGCGCCCGTTCGGACTTCACCATCGTCGCGACCTGCTCCAGCAGCTTGGGGGCATCATAGATGATCCCGTCCTTGATGGTGTAGCGAACGCCACCAACACGCTCCAGCTTGCCGGTCTTGTCGTCGAGGCGCAGGGCCTTGGTGCCATAGAGAGTCTTCAGGTTCTGCAACGGGTTTTCGGTGGTGATCACCAGGTCCGCCAGCATTCCCGGACGCACGACGCCCATCGGGGCGTTTCCGCCCAGATGCTTGTAGAGATTGTCCGCGCCCCACATCGTCGCCGAACGGATGATCTCGAGGGGCGAGAAGCCCGCCTCGCGCAGAAGCTCAAGTTCTTCGACATAGCCGAACCCGTAGGTCTTGTAGATGAAGCCGCTGTCGGTGCCGACGGTCACACGTCCACCGATATTCTTGTAGTCATTCACGATATTGAAGAAACGGCCATAGAACTTCTTCCAGGCGAACTCATTCTCGGTTGACCAGTCGAAGAAGTAGCTGCCGTGATTGTCACGCGAGGACTGGAAGTAGCTCCAGAGCTGTGGCGTGGTGTAGGTCGAGTGCCATTCAGCCGTGCGCGCGCGCATCAGATCGCGGGAGGCCGCGTAGATGTTGAAGGTGGGGTCGAAGGCGACGCCAGTCTTCTTCTGGTCCTCCAGATAGGCTTTCCATTCGGGCGAGCCGGGCTCGTACACCTGATTCCAGATTTCAGCCACTTCGCCGAAGCGGTGCTGTTCGTTGTTGTAATCGTAATCGGCCGGGAAATCCTGGATCGTGCGATCCTTCAGCAGGGATTCCATATGGCCGTAATAGTGGGTGATCGTGTCGAGCCCGGCAGCCGCCGCCTGACGTGCGTTGAAATTGGCGACCCCCATCTGCGACAGGTGGGCGGTGGTGCCCATGCGGTTCTTGTGTGCTTCGTCGATCAGCGCAGCGAAGATCTCCGGCGTCTCGTTCGGGGCGTTGAAGAACTTGATGCCGTCGATCCCGTTCTTGGCCGCCCATTGCACCCAGGCGCGCGCCTTGGCGACGCTGTCCACCGTGCCGCCGGACCAGCCCGAACCGGGCGTCTGGTAGTTGAAAATGCGCGGCGCGGCGATTTCGTTACGAGCGGAGCGGGCCTTTTCGGAGACCGCCACATCGTTGGTGGCCAGCGGGACGCCACGAACCGTCGTCACGCCATGTGCAAGCCACAGCTTGTAGGCGTAGGAGGCGTCGGGCGCCTTGTCCGGGCCGGGCAGGTGGACGTGCATGTCGGTGAAGCCAGGCATCACATACATGCCGGTTCCATCGATCTCATGATCGGCGTCCGTTGGTTCCCGGCCGGGTTTGGAGGGCAGGCCGGGCCAGCCGGACTGCTTGACGGAGGTGATGCGGTTGCCTTCGATCACGATGTCGAAGCGGCTGCGCGGCGGTGCGCCGGTGCCGTCGATCAGGGTCACGTTGCGGATCACCAGCTTGCGGAAGGGCCCCATGCTTTCCTCGGCCGTGCGGGCGGGCGCACCCTGCACTTTCTGGGCCTGGGCCAGTGCCGGCGTGGCCGCCAGCTGAAGAGCAACCATCGCGCCAGCCAGAAGGGCGCCTCGCTTCCACGTCAACTTCCGCATTCTTATCCCCTTGATTCATCCTGTACGCCTTGCAGGCCGGCCGCGACCCGACGGGAGGCCGGCCTGCGCCGGCGGCGTCAACTGCGCGGTACGCCCTGTTCGGGCAGGCCCCGCTTGCGCTTCTCTTCCTTCACCTGCTCGGCAACATCGGCCAGCAGCTTCTTGGCGTCGTATACGATTCCATCCTTCACCGTGTAGGATACCCCGCCGACACGTTCCAGCTTTTGTGTTTTCTCGTTCAGGCGAAGGGTGCCCGTGCCGTAAAGCGTCTTGAAATTCTGCAGCGGGTTTTCCTTCACGATCACCAGATCGGCGAGTTTGCCCACACGCACCTGACCGATCGGCGGATCCACAACTCCCTTGGGTTCATAGAGCGTGAGCGCGCCGTTCAGCGTGGCTGCCTGGATCACCTCATGCGGGTTGAAGCCCGCTTCCTGCAGCAGTTCCAGTTCTTCGGGATAACCGAAACCATAGGTCTTGAAGATGAAGCCGGAATCGGTGCCGACAGTCACGCGGCCGCCCATATTCTTGTAATCGTTGAGGAGCCGCATGAAGCGCTGGTAGAAGTTGCGCCACTGCACCTCGCGCCGCGTTGTCCAGTCAAAGAAGTAGCTGCCGTGATTGATCCGGCTGGACTGGAAGAATTCCCAGAGCTGCGGCATCGTGTATGTGTCGTGCCACTCATCGTTCCTGGCCCGCGACAAATCTCGGCTTGCGAGATAGATTGTCATCGTCGGATCAAAGGTAACATTATGCTCCTTCTGGAATTTAAGATACTCGAACCATTGCTCTGAGCCTGGTTCATATATTTCATTCCAGATGTCGGCAACTTCACCGAAGCGATATTGTTCGTCGTTGAAATTATATTCCGGCGTGAGTGGCTGAATCTTGTAATTCTTCAAGAGGGATTCGAAGTGACCATAATAGTGGGTCACTGTTCCGAGCCCGGCTTCGCCCGACTGGCGGGCATTCATGCGCGGCACGCCGATCTGCGAGTGGTGGGTGACGGTGCCGATTCCCAGCTTCTTCGCTTCATCAAGCGCCGCCTTGTAGGCTTCGGGGCCCTGATCGACGCCGATTCCGAACTTGATGCAATCGATCCCTGCCTTCGCGGCATATTGCACCCAGGACCGCATCGTGGCTGGGGTGTCGGTGGGCTTCTTCGCCCATCCACCGCCTTCACCCGGGCGAGCGCAGGTGAAGATCCGGGGCGCGACGATCTGGTTCGCTGCCGAGCGCCGCTGTTCGGACAGGGAGATGTCCATCGGTGCCAGGCCGACCCCACGAACGGTCGTCACGCCATGCGCCAGCCAGAGCTTGTAGGAATAGCTCATGTCCGGGGCCTTGTCGTCGCCGGAGGCATGGACGTGCATGTCGATAAAGCCCGGCATCACGTACATGCCGGTCGCATCCAGTTCATAATCGACATTCCGGGGTTCCCGCCCGGCCTGCATGGGAAGACCGGGTGTGCCCGCCTGGCGGATTTCCACGATCCGGTTTCGTTCCACGACAATGTCGACAGGGCCGCGCGGCGGCGCGCCGGAGCCATCGATCAATGTCGCGCCGCGGATGACCATCCGGTTGAACGGGCCCACGCCTTCGTCCTGCTTGCGGGGCGGGGCAGGGACATTGGTGGCCGCAAGCAGCGGAGCGGCCGCGACAGAAGCGATCAGCGAGGCTGCGCACAGCAGCTTCGGGGACAGAAGTTTCGCAAGGCGCATGAATTTCACCTTTCAAGGTCGACCGGCCGGGATGGTCCGGGCGGATTCAGCAGGGGAGGGGCCGGCGCTAGAAGCGCCGGCCGAGGCTGAGGCCGATGGTGCGCGGCGGCGAACTGTAGACGGTGGTGAGACCGCCCGTGTTGGACGATGAGCCGATGCTGTTGATGGCGAGCACATCGAACACGTTGTTCACGAACAGGGCCGCATTCCATTCATTTTCAGAGCCTTGCAGGCCGATCCTGAAATTGACCATCTGATATGCCGGGTTTTCCCGACGATAGATGTCGGTTGCGGACAGCGTCGAGTAGCTGTTGCCGACATGGGCGAAATCCAACCTGCCCAGCAGGTCGATCGTGTCGCTGACGGGCTTCAGATATTCCAGCGTTGCGCCCGCGGTCCAGCGCGGAACGGCCACGAGCCGGTCTCCCTTGCGCCCGGAGGCGACGACGATGGTGCTGACCTGATCTTCCGACAGTGTGGCATCCGTGTACCCCAGGTTGCCGTTGAACGAGAGTTCGGGCGTGATCCGGACGGACAGTTCGGCTTCGGCACCCCAGATCCGGGAGGAGCCGACATTGGAGATCAGGCCGAAAACCGATCCCGTGCCGGCCGTCCGCGCCGACACCTGCATGTCGTTCCAGTCGATCCGGTAGCCTGCGACATTGAAGTACACGCCTGGCGCCAGCGTGGTCTTTGCGCCCAGTTCATAGTTCCACAGGCTGTCGGAGCTGTATCCGGCCAGTGCGGCGGGCAGGCCGATCACCTGGTTCACGCCACCCGGCCGGAAGCCCTGGGCGGCCTGAGCATAGATCATCAGCCCGTCCTTCGCCTCCCACGAGGCGTTGAACTTGTAGATGAAGCCGTCTTCCTTGTTCGTTACCTCGGTATAGGGCGTCACTTTGGAGCTGTAGTGAATCTGACCCACGTCGATCCGGCCGCCGACCGTCTTCTTGAAGTTGTAGTAGCGGGTGCCGGCCGTCAGCGTCAGCTGGTCGAACAGTTTATAGCTGATTTCGGCATAGAGCGCCTTCTGGCGCAGATAGTCGTTGATCGTCCGGTCATAACGGATGTTGTAGGGATCGTTCGGATCCAGAAGCCATCCCGTCTGCGGATCCGCCATCAGCAGGGTGGAGCGGACGACCGTGTCGCGCTTTTCGTGGAAGGCGCCGACAGTCCACTGGAACGGGCCATCCGATGTGGAGTTGAAGCGAAGTTCGCTGACCCAGTTCTTCACCGTCTGCGGCTGCCAGAGGCTGGACGTCTGGATTTCGCGCGTGGATTGCAGATAGCCGGACAGTTCCGTCGGCGTGCAGGGCCGTGCATTCAGCAGCAGATAGCGCTGGCAACCGGCCACTGTATCCCGGCCGTTGAAGGTGTCGGACACATCGCCAACGGCGATCCGGTCACGATCGAACCAGGCGGTCATCGCGGTCATGGAAACCGGGCCGAAATCATATTTCAGCGTGCCGGAATAGATGCGGTTGGTATCGTAGTTTCCTGATTCCGCCCGGCCATTGGTGACGTAGCGTTGGCCCACTTCCTGGATCCAGCGCGGACTGTCCGTCGCCACCTTCTCGTAGAAAGCGGCGAGGTCGATCGTCAGATCCTCGACAGGTTCCCAGCGAAGCAGGGCGCGGCCGCCATAGCTGTGGCCATCGTTGATGTTGCGATAGCCGTAGTAATTATTGTCAACAAAGCCAGCGAACTGATTGAAGCTGCCGACAAGTCTGATTGCAAGCTTGTCCGTCACGATCGGCAGATTCACCATGGAATCGATCGACATGCCGGGATTGCCGCCCTTCACGCTGGAGATGCTGCTGGAGATTGCGGCATCGATGCCGGTGGCATCCGGCTTCTTGAAGATGATGCGCATCGTTCCGCCCATCGATCCGGAGCCGAACAGCGTGCCCTGAGGACCCCGCAGAACTTCAGCGCGCTCGACATCGAAAAGGCGAAAATCAGGGGTAGTGCCGGCGGAATCCGATGATGTCGAAACAGACCCGGAAACGGGCACTTCGTCATAATAGACGCCGACGGTCGGTTCGCCGGACGACTGGATGCCGCGGATCAGAACGCGGCGATTGCCGGGGCCGGAATCCACGATGCGCAGGGAAGGGGCCGTGCGCGTTAGATCGGTGAAGCTGGTGGTGCCGCTGCGTTCCAGCGCAACGCCCGTGGCGACCGAGATCGCGATCGGCGTATCCTGCAGATTCGTATCGCGACGCAGGGCGGTGACGATGATTTCATCTTCAGAGCCCGAGGAACTGCTCGATTGCGCGAAGGCCGCCGGCGCGAACATTCCGGCCGCAAGGGCCGTTCCACCCAGGAACCCGACCCAGCGAAGGTGGCACAGTTTGCGTTTACATCCCCCTGACATCGTAGAATCTCCTGACCCTCTGGTTGAGTTTTGCAGGATGTTCTGTTCTTTCCTGCATCCGACGCTGTTTCTGCGGATGCGACAGTCTATTCATGAAACGTACAGATTGTGTTTCGGAAGTTTCCGCAGAATGCAGAATGTCCTTCGGATTATCGGCCCTTTGCAGAAAAAGGTTCCGTCTCGGCCTTTGGAAATACAACTCTTCTGGTTGGAAAAGCGTGTCGAGCCGCATGATTTTTTGCGAAAGGCGGCCTGTTTGCGAATCGTGGCAAGAGTGACAAATCGACACGCCAGGTCTGCCTGCCGGCCTCAATGGCTGCGGTAAAATTCTCAAGCTTAACATAATATAGATTATCGGACTTATGTAGGGGGCGCTTCCGGGCCCTTCTCTTTGCCAGTCCCGCTGGTCGCGATGTTCGGCTAGCCTTCGTGACATGGGAGATACATCGCACAGCCGCGCGTGCCTGGATCGTTGGCACGACTACATCCTGAAATCGCACGACAAGCAGGCCCTTTGGGACATGCTGCACCCCGATGTCGTCTTTGAAAGCCCGGTGGTTCACACGCCCCAGCGCGGACGGGATATCACCTTCAAATATCTGGCCAGTGCCGACAAGGTGCTGGGCGGTGAAGGCTTTCGCTATGTAGGCGAATGGCTGAACGAGAGCGGTGCAATCCTGGAGTTCACCAACACGCTGGATGGCATCGAGGTGAACGGCATCGACATGATCCGTTTCGATCAGGATGGAAAGATCATCCATTTCAAGGTCATGGTTCGCCCGCTCAAGGCGGTTAACCATGTGCACCAGCTTATGAAGGCCCAGCTGGAGGCAATGATGGCGGCAAAGGCGGGATAACCCTGACCACGCGGCAGGCTGTTCGGCGCCCTGCCCGCCATCCTTGGCGTATGGAGATTTTCGTTGGCTTTGCCATGGCTTTTGGCATGAAAGTCATCCGTTCAATCTCAGCCAGCAGGAAGCCATGACCGCGACCGACAGGGACCAGGCCCTTTCCGCAATCGGCAGACTGGCCGACATCATGGACCGGCTACGTGGCCCCGGCGGTTGCGAATGGGATCGGGCCCAGACATTTGCGACCATTGCGCCCTACACGCTTGAAGAAGCCCATGAAGTGGCCGATGCGATTGCGCGGGGCGATATGGCCGATCTGTGCGAGGAACTGGGCGACCTGTTGCTGCAGGTGGTTTTCCATGCCCGTATGGCGGCCGAGGAAGGGCATTTCACCCTGGCCGACGTCGGCAATGCCATCTGCGCCAAGATGGAGCGACGCCATCCGCATATCTTCGGGCCGAATGCCCGCCCTGCCCGCGCCGATGAGGTGCGTGCCACATGGGAAGAGATCAAGGCGGCCGAGAGGCCCAGGGAGTCGATCCTGGACGGCATTGCCCTTGCCCTGCCCGCGCTGACCCGGGCCGAAAAGCTTGCGAGCCGGGCTGCCCGAAAGGGGTTCGACTGGCCCGATGCCGCCGGGCCGCTTGCGAAGATCCACGAGGAGCTTGCCGAGATCGCAGCCGCCGACACTTGCGACCAGCAGATGGAAGAAGCCGGCGACCTGCTGTTCGCGGCGGCCAACTATGCGCGCAAGCTGGGTATCGATCCGGAAGAGGCCCTTCGGAGGGCAAACAGAAAATTCGAGCAAAGATTCAGAAAAATCGAACAAGTTTCTGGATTTAAAGAAATGTCTCTGGAAGAAAAGGAGGGGCTCTGGCAATCCGCCAAGCAGACGGACTAGCCCCGCTGCTGTTCATCAGAGCGCACGAAATCGGCGTTCGTCATCCGGCGTCAGGCGAACCTGCACCCGGATTTCCCCTCCGCTATCGGTCTGGCTGATCACCTCGCCGTTGGCATGGAGCCAGGCGAGGCGCTTCCCGTCTGACGGATGAAGGCGGATCTCCTGTAGCTCGCCAGGCCCCTGAAGCCGATCGGCCAGCAGCGCCTTCAATTCCGGAATGCCCTCGCCCGTAAGGGCGGATACAAGTATCACATCCGGATCACGGGAAGCCCGTTCGATGGCGGCCGCATGCGTTTCCGGATCGAGCCTGTCGGCCTTGTTCAGCGCCTCGATCAGGGGAACCCGCCCTTCCCCTTCGAGCACGCCAAGCGATCCCAGGATTTCCCGAACATCGGCCGCCTGCGCATCCGTATCGGGGTGAGAGAGGTCGCGCACATGCACCAGCAAGTCGGCTTCGATGACTTCTTCCAGCGTCGCCCGGAAGGCCGCGACCAGCTCCGTCGGCAGATCCGAGATGAAACCGACGGTGTCCGAGAGGATCACCTTCATTCCGCCGGGGGTAGCGCCAGGCAGATGGATGGCGCGCATTGTGGGATCCAGCGTGGCGAACAACAGATCCTTCGCCATCACATCGGCGCCTGTCAGCCGGTTGAAAAGCGTGGATTTTCCGGCGTTGGTGTAACCAACCAGCGCGATCACCGGGTTCGGGGCGCGTTGCCGCCGTGCCCGGTGCAGGGTGCGCGTGCGGCGAACGGCCTCCAGCTCCTTCTTGAGCCTGGCAATGCGATCGCGCAGCAGGCGCCTGTCGGTTTCGATCTGGGTTTCGCCGGGGCCGCCAAGGAAGCCGAAGCCCCCGCGTTGCCGTTCCAGGTGGGTCCAGCTTCGCACGAGACGCCCGGCCTGATATTCCAGGTGCGCCAGTTCCACCTGCAGCCGGCCTTCGGCCGTCGCGGCGCGTTCCCCGAAAATCTCGAGGATCAGACCGGTCCGGTCGATCACCTTGGCCTTCAGGGCCTTTTCCAGATTCTTCTGCTGGATGGGCGTGATGGCGGCATCCATGATCACCACCTCCGCCTGATGCGCCTGCACTGCGGCGGCCAGCCGTTCAAGCTGTCCCTTGCCCAGCAGGGTCGCGGGCGACATGGCGCGCAGGCGCACAAGCTCCCGGTCACGCACATCCAGGCGGATGGCAGCCGCAAGTCCTTCGATTTCCAGAAGCTTTGCTTCCGGCGACCGAGCCTCGGCGCCGGGCTTTCCGGGCAGCACGGGGTGCACCACGATCGCCGGGGCACCAAAGCTGGTCCCCAGCGACTGGTCGAAACCGCGCCGATCGACCGCCGGCGCGTCAATCTGTTCCATCAATCCTCGTCGTCCGCCTTCTCAGGATCGAACAACTGCACAGGCGCCGCGGGCATCACAGTGGAAATCGCATGCTTGTAGACAAGCTGCGAATGGCCATCGCGACGGAGCAGAACCGAGAAGTTGTCGAACCAGGTGATGACTCCTTGAAGCTTCACGCCGTTCACCAGGAACATCGTAACCGGAATCTTCTGCTTGCGAACCGCATTCAGGAAAACGTCCTGCAGGTTGTTCGCCTTGTCGTTCGCCTTTGCCTTCTCGGCCATTTGAGACTGCCTTCTTGAAATATTGGCGGGCAGTGGCGCCCGCACCCGCTCCGTTGCCCGGGGTCGGCCGACAGGCACAGGCCTGCCTGCCACACCATGTATGACGAGAGGTGCCGCCACACAAGACGGAGTTGCAGGCGAAGATCGAGTTAACCGCGCAGGGTTAGCTGCCTTCCGGATCATCGCGATCCGTTTCCGCGATGCCCAGCGCCTTCAGCTTCCTGTGAAGGGCTGAGCGCTCCATTCCGATGAACGCGGCCGTACGGCTGATATTCCCCGAAAAGCGGCGAATCTGAACCTTCAGATACTCCCGCTCGAAGGCCTCCCGCGCCTCCCTCAGCGGTGTACCCATGATGGATCGCGCCGCCTGGTCCGGCAGCAGCCGTGCGGGCTCCGCCGTCAGTTCGGGGGGCAGATGTTCCAGATCGATGCGATCGGTGCTGTTGGTCGGCGCCAGGATCAGGGTGCGTTCCACGATGTTCCGCAGTTGGCGCACATTGCCGGGCCAACTGAAGGCCTGCAACGCCGCAATCGCGTCCGGAGTGATCGCCGGCGTCTTCACGCGCCGCTCCGCCGCCAGTCGGGCAAGGAAATATTCGGCGAGATGCGGGATATCCTCCCGCCGTTCGGCCAGCGGCGGCAACCGCACCGGCACCACGTTCAGCCGATAATAGAGATCCTCGCGGAAGCGACCAGCAGCGATTTCACCCGAAAGGTCCCGCGCGGTCGCGGAAACCACCCGCACGTCCACCTTGATCGCGCGTGTGCCGCCTACCCGCTGGAAGCTCTGGTCCGTCAGCACCCGCAGGATCTTGGCCTGCGTCGTCAGCGGCATGTCGGACACTTCGTCGATGAACAGGGTGCCGCCGTCCGCCACTTCCAGCAGACCGGGGCGCACAAGTTCACCGCCCTGCTCTTCCCCGAACAGTTCCTCCTCGACCCGTTCCGGTTCCATACGGGCAGCCGCGACCACCACGAAGGGTCGGTCCGCCCGGCTTGACCAGCTGTGCAGCAGGCGGGCGGCGACTTCCTTGCCGGAACCGGCAGGCCCCTGGATCAGCACCCGGCTTCCCGTTGCCCCCACGCGCTTGATCGTGGCACGCACAGCGTTGATCTGCTGGCTGGAGCCCGTCAGCTCGTTCTCGATCCCCGCAAGCGAGCGAAGCTCGTCCACTTCGCGCCGCAGTCGTTCCGTCTCGGTCGCGCGGGCAACGGCCATCAGCAGCTGATCCGCCTGGAAGGGCTTCTCGATGAAATCCCAGGCGCCGCGCTTGATCGCGGCGACGGCGGTATCCAGGTTGCCGTGGCCGGAGATGATGAGGACCGGCAGACCCGGATCCTTTGCCTTCACCGCATCCAGCAGTTCGAGCCCGTCCATGCGGGAGCCCTGAAGCCAGATGTCCAGGATCAGCAACGCGGGCCGCCGTTCCGCCAGCGCGGCAAGCGCTGCGTCGCTGTCGGCTGCGGTCCGGGGGCGATAACCTTCGTCCTCCAGCACGCCTGCCATCAGGCTTCTGATATCGGCTTCGTCATCGACGACGAGAATGTCCAGCGGCATCTAGCTTCTTACCTGTTCAGGATCTGACGTTGCGGGTTCTGGGTGGGGGAGCAGGCCGCGGTTGGCAGCCAGGTCGAATTCCATGCGGGCAATGGCGCCGGCGGGATCCCGGTTCACCAGATCGAGCCGGCCGTGGTGATCCTCGATGATCCGTTTCACGATGGCGAGGCCGAGCCCGGTTCCGCGCGGACGGGTCGTGACATAGGGTTCGAACAGACGGGCCCGCAATTCGCCGGGAACGCCGCATCCGTCGTCCGCCACTTCCACGAGCAGCGTGTCGCCCCGGCGCACGATCGACATATCGATCGATCCCGTTACGCCATCCCCTTTTGATGCAATGGCTTCGGATGCGTTTTTGAGAAGATTCGTGAATGCCTGCCCCAATTGACGCCGATCGCATACGAACAGCGGGAGCTGATCATCCGCATGAAAGGCAAAGCGCACGTTGGGCGACGCCACCTCTGACAGGAACATCGCCTGGCGCGCGATTTCCGAGATGTTTTCCAGCCGGAACGTCGGCGTCGGCATTCGGGCGAAAGCGGAAAACTCGTCAACCATCCGCCGCAGATCGCCCACTTGTCGCACGATCGTGTCGGTCAGTTCATTGAATGTCTCACGCCCGTCCCCCACGGAAGGGCCGAAGCGTCGCTTCAAGCGCTCGGCGGAAAGCACGATCGGGGTCAGCGGGTTCTTGATCTCATGCGCGATCCGCCGCGCGACATCCGACCAGGCTGCCCGGCGCTGATCCGACAGCTGCTGAGAGATGTCATCGAAGGTCAGGATATAGTTGCTGCGGCCCTGCCCGGCGTCGGCCGTCAACCGGACGGCCAGGGTCTGTGTTTCGGCGCCGGCCCTGCCATGCGGGCGCAGGCGATTGATCTCGGAAGCGGCGATGCCTTCTGCCCGTGCCGTTTCCAGCAGCTCCGCGAATTCCGGAACTGCTTCGGCAAGCAACCGCCCGGCAAGCCCTTGCGGCCCGCAATCGAGCAGCGCTTCGGCCCGGGCATTCGAGAGGCGGATCACCCCCATCGAATCAATGGAGAGAACCCCCGCCGAAACACCCGACAGAACGGCTTCGATGAAGCGGCTGCGCTGTTCGGACTGGCTATTGGCTGAAATCAGCGCCTGCTGCTGCGCTTTCAGCTGGGCAGTCATCCGGTTGAAACTGCGGGCCAGCTCGCCGATCTCGTCGCCGGTGCCCTGCGGATTGACGCGGGCATCCAGATCCCCCTCGCCCACCCGTTCGGCTGCTTCGGCCAGTTCACCAATGGGCGAGACGATCCGGGAGGCCAGCAGGATGGCGAACCATACCGCGGCCGCGACGATCAGCAGGGACACCACGAGCAGGATCAGGTTGAAGCGCCATTGCAGCACACGCGAACGGTCCGTGAGCGCCTTGTAGTCCGTCAGCGCCGTCTGGGTTCGGGCCACCTGTTCCAGCACGCGAGGTTCGACCTTGCGGCTGGTGTAGACATAGATGGGCTGCGGCGTCGTCAGGCGGACGACAGCTTCGACCCTGTCCCGCGCCGAGGCGACGACGAGGGCATCCCCCGGGCGGATTCCATCAAAATTAATGGATGAAGTTCTGACAGCAAGTGGCGGTGAATCAAGGCTTTCTTCAGCCAGAATAATCGGCCCCTTCGCGTCAGGGCGAAACACGGCCGCCTCCGACAGGTTGCGCGCCGCCACCTGGAACGCCAGCCCTTCCCGGAAGGCTTCCGTCCCAAGGCCGAAATCCGTCGAGTAGTTGGACAGGTCGCCACCCATCGCGACGATGTCGGCGAGGATGCGGCTCTTATTCTCGTCCACATAGGCCTGGGCGACGCGGTCGGCATTGTCCAGAACCGTCTTCGCCTGATCGGAAAACCAGAACTGCACGCCGAACTGGAACAGAAGCGAGGCGAAGACAACGACGAGGATCGTCGGCGCCGCGGCGAGCGCCGCGAACAGCGCCACCAGGCGGACATGCAGCTGGGCTCCCGCCCGCCCCGCCCTTCTGTTGGCGATCAGGATCGCGACCCGCCGACCGATCAGCAGCAACAGCGCGAGAAGCGGCAGAAGGTTCGCGACGAGCAGGAGCGTGACAAGCTGGGGCGAGAAGCCTGCGGCCGGCGCCCGTTGCCCTGTCAGCACGGCATAGGAAGCAAGGCCGACGGCCACGGCGACGGCCGCGAACACGATTTCCAGCGCGGGAAACTGATCGGGATTGGCGGCCCAGCGGCCGAATCTGCGGCGCGCGAGCCGGAATCTCAGTGCGGCGCGCTGCCTCAGGGATCCGCCGGCTGGGGGCATGGCAGACTGTTAGCAGAGCATCGTTGCCGAATAAACACAGTTTTCGTCACACTGCGACGAATGGGCGACTCCTGTCGGTCTGCGCGAAGTTGCTTCAGGCGCTCCGCCGGACTGCCTGCGGTTCAACGCCGCGATCGGACAGCATCTTGCGAAGCGTATTCCGGTTCACGCCCAGCAACTTGGCGGCCTTCAGCTGGTTCCCACGGGTCAGTGTCAGCGCGGTTTCCAGCAGCGGACGCTCGAACTCTGCCAGCAGACGGTCGTACAGCCCGTCTTCCGGTGGCTGCGCGGATTGGGTCACATTGCGTTCCAGCCACTGCGCCACCAGCGATTCCAGCGAGGCATTGCCAATCGCGGGCGCGCCGGATGCGACGGGCCGACCGGATGGCAGATCTGCGCGCGCGATCCAAAGCTCTGCCACGGCTGCAGACACCAGTTCGTCACGCGCCAGCGCGGCCAGCCGACGCATGGCGTTCTCAAGCTCGCGCACATTCCCCGGCCAGACCTGTTCCATCAGCCAGGCGACGGCGCTGGCATCCAGCGTCTTGCGCGGCAGACCTTCGGAGGCCGCCTTGTCCAGGAAATGGCGCGCCAGTTCCGGGATGTCCTCGCGTCTGGCGCGCAGCGGCGGCAGGCGGATCGGCACCACGTTCAGCCGGTAATAGAGATCCTCGCGGAACATGCCCGCATCGATCAGCTGGCGCAGATCCTTGTGGGTGGCGGCCACGATCCGCACATCGGCCTTCATCGCCCGGGTGCCGCCCACCATCATATATTCGCCGGATTGCAGCACGCGCAGCAGCCGGGTCTGGGCGTCCATCGGCATGTCGCCGATCTCGTCCAGGAACAGCGTTCCGCCCTGCGCCTGTTCGAAGCGGCCAGTCGAGCGCGCGGCAGCGCCTGTGAAGGCCCCGCGTTCATGGCCGAACAACTCCGTCTCGATCAGCTCGCGCGGGATTGCGGCCATGTTGATCGCCACGAAGGGGCCGGTGCGGCGCGGCCCCAGATCGTGCAGGGCCCTGGCCACCAGTTCCTTGCCGGTTCCGCTTTCGCCCAGCACCATGACAGTCAGGTCGGTCGGGATTACCCGGGCGAGCGTCCGGTAGACCTCCTGCATGGCGGCCGAGCGGCCGATCATCGGTAGCTGCTCGCCTTCCTCAGCGCCGTTCTGGGATGGCGCAGGCGCACCTTTCTTTTCCAATGCACTCTGAACGGTTCTCGTCAGCTCATTCAGATCAAATGGTTTTGGGAGATAATCGAAAGCGCCCTGCTCGGTCGCGCGAACGGCCGTGGAGAGGGTGTTCTGCGCGCTCATCACGATCACGGGCAGATCCGGGCGACGCGCGGCGACCAGCGGAATCATGTCCAGCCCATTGGCATCGGGCAGAAGCACGTCCGTGACCAGCACGTCGCCAACGCCTTCCTCGATCAGTTTCCAGAGCCCCGCCGCGCTGTCCGTGGTGCGGACGATATGGCCGGAACGCTGCAGGGCTTGCCGCACCACGGTGCGGATGCCGGCGTCGTCGTCGACGACGATGATGGTGGCTGGTTCGCTCATCTCGGCTCCGCCGCCAGGGGAAGAAGGATGCGGAAGATCGTCCGCCCCTGCTGCCGGTCGCATTCCACGATGCCGCCATGGTCGCCCACGACCTTTGCGACCAGCGCGAGCCCCAGCCCGGTGCCGCCAGGCCTGGCGCTGACGAAGGGTTCGAACAGATGGTCGGCGATCATCGGTGGCGGCCCCTCGCCCTCGTCGATCACGCAAACCTCCAGTGGCAGCGACACACGCGCGCCGGTCGCATGCGCCCGCACCCGGAATCCCTGCCGGAAGGCCGTGGTCAGCGTGACGGTTCCGCCCGCAGGCGAAGCCTCCACCGCATTCTTAACCAGGTTCAG
This sequence comes from Sandaracinobacter sp. T42, assembly GCF_059115405.1. Lineage (NCBI taxonomy): Bacteria > Pseudomonadati > Pseudomonadota > Alphaproteobacteria > Sphingomonadales > Sphingosinicellaceae > Sandaracinobacter > Sandaracinobacter sp. T42. The sequence goes on along the minus strand of NZ_CM181101.1, from coordinate 2,056,984 downwards.
GAAAGCCTGGATCAGCGCATCCCGGTTGCCGAGCACAGGCGGCAGGGACGGATCATAACGTTCGCGGAACTGAACATCCTTGCCGAACCCTGCTTCCGCCAGCATGCGGACATGCCCAAGCACGGCATGGATGTTTTCCTTTGCAAGGGTCGGCGGGCGCGTATCGGTGAAGCCTTCCATCCGGTCGATCAGCGCCCGCACCCGATCCACTTCGGAAATGATCAGCCCGGTCAGTTCCTGCCCGTCGCGGTCCAGCGCTTCCCCCAGAAGTTGCGCGGCGCCCCGGATGCCGGACAGCGGATTCTTGATCTCGTGCGCCAGCATTGCCGCCACGCCTTCCGCGGAACGGGCTGCGCTCTGTTGCCCCTTCTGCCTGTCCACGAGTGACGTCACGGCACGCGGCTGGAAGCTCATCGCCAGCCAGCCATCCGTATCCGGCAGGCGGCCCACCAGCACGTCCGCGCGCGCGCGCCGGCCGCCGGTGAACTCGATCACCAGATCATAGGCTGCGATGTCGGTCCGGCTGCTCCGGGCCTCGTCCACCAAGGCGCGAACCGGGCTGTCATCCGGAAACAGCTGGGCCCACCCCTTCTCCATCATCAGCGTCTGCGACATGTTCAGGAAGGTTTCCGCCGCCGAATTGGCCAGCGCGACCCGATCGTCCGGGCCCAGCAGCAGCATGGGCGACGGCAGGGCATTCCAGATGTCTGTCGGGGGCGGCAGCAGCGCGGCGCGCGGACGGGCGGGCCCAGCAGCGCCGTCTGTCACGCGGCGAGGCCGACCGGCTGCGCGGCGCGGTCCAGCTGGGCCGCATAAAAGTCCCGCAGCATCGACAGAACCTGGCCCGCATCCGCAATCATGTTGACCTTGTTGCGGAATTCGGCGGAGGAAGGCAGTCCCTTCGTGTACCAGCCCAGATGTTTCCGCGCGATGCCAACGCCATGTTCGCGGCCATAGAGTTCCAGCATCGCTTCATAATGTTCCAGAACAAGGTCGCGCTGCTCGGCCAGCGTCGGCGCATCGGGAACGGGCGCGCCATCCAGCGCGGCCATGACCTGCGACAGAAGCCATGGCTTGCCATAGGCGCCCCGCCCCACCATCACTCCATCAGCACCGGACTGGCGCAGCGCCTCCAGCGCGTCGGCAGGCGAGTTGATGTCGCCGTTCACGATCACCGGCAGGGATACCGCCTGCTTCACCTTCGCCACAAAGGCCCAGTCGGCCGTGCCGGAATAGAGCTGGTTGCGGGTGCGGCCATGAACCGTGATCAGCTTCACGCCCAGATCCTCGGCGATGCGCGCCAGTTCGGGCGCATTCAGGCTTTCGTGGCACCACCCCATCCGCATCTTCAGCGTGACGGGCACCGATACCGCTTTGACAGTTGATTCAATCAGTTGTGCAGCAAGCGGAAGATCCCGCATCAGGTGTGATCCGGCATGACCGTTCACGATCTTCTTCACCGGGCAACCCATGTTGATATCGATGATGGCCGCCCCGCGCTGCTCGTTCAGCTTCGCAGCTTCGGCCATGACCCGCGGCTCGCACCCGGCAAGCTGCATCGAGACAGGCTCTTCGCTGGGATCCCAGGCGGCCTTCTGCAGGGATTGCCGCGTTTCGCGCACCATCGCTTCGGAAGCGATCATCTCCGTCACGGTCAGGCCGGCGCCATGGCGTTTCACCAGCGTGCGGAAGGGCCGGTCCGTCACGCCTGTCATGGGCGCAAGGACAACCGGGCTGTCGATCCGGACGGGGCCGATCTGGAGGGGGGCGAGCTTTGTCATGGTCTGCCTAAAAATGAGGCACGCACATAGGCGACCCACCCCTTTTCGGCAAGAGCGGGAGCGCCTATGGCGGCGCGATGAACAGCCCCGACCCTTCCGCGCCGGTTGCCGCCCTGATCGTGGCGGCCGGACGCAGCGTGCGTGCCGGCGGCGACCTGCCGAAACAGTATCGCGCCCTTGGCGGAAAGCCGATCCTGCGCTGGTCGGCCGAAGCCTTTGCCCGACATCCGGGAATCGGGCCGGTCCTTGTGGTGGTGGCCGAAGGTGAGGAAGCCCGCGCCGCCGAAATCCTGCAGGGCCTGCCGGTAATCGTCGGCCAAGGGGGTGCAACACGGCAGGATTCGGTGCGCCTGGGCCTGGAACAGCTGGCGGCCCATGCCCCCGGGCGGGTTCTGATCCACGATGCCGCGCGCCCCCTTCTTTCGGCCGACCTGATCGACAGGGTGCTTCAGGGCCTCACCGATGCCCCGGGAAGCTGCCCCGCCCTGCCCGTGGTGGACAGCCTGCGTCGGGGCACCGAGAACATCGAAGGCGAAGTGCCACGTGATGGCCTGTGGCGGGTGCAGACTCCGCAGGGATTCGATTTCGGGCTGATCCGGGCCGCTCATGCCGCTGCCCGGGCCGGCGCCACCGATGATGCAGAGGTGCTGCGCGCGGCAGGCCATGCCGTGCGGCTTGTGCCAGGGGATGAAAAGGCGATGAAAGTGACCCTGCCCCAGGATTTCGAAACCGCCGAACGAATGCTCGACTGGGTGACGCTGAGCGGATCCGGATATGATGTGCATCGTTTCGGCCCGGGCGATCATCTGTGGTTGTGCGGGATCGCCGTGCCCCATTCACAGGGCCTGATCGGGCACAGCGATGCCGATGTAGGGCTTCACGCGCTGACCGATGCGATCCTGGGCGCGTTGGGCGATGGCGATATCGGCACCCATTTCCCGCCATCCGATCCGCAGTGGAAGGGGGCCAGTTCCGACCGGTTCCTGGCGCATGCCGCATCACTGGTGGCCGCTGCGGGCGGACGCATCCTGCATTGCGACGTGACGATCATCTGCGAAGCGCCGAAGGTTGGCCCGCACCGGTCCGCGATGACGGCACGCATCGCGGAAATCCTTGAATCCCACGCCCCGCGCATCAGCGTGAAGGCGACGACAACGGAAGGCCTGGGCTTTACCGGGCGCCGCGAAGGAATTGCCGCACAGGCCTTGGCGACCATTCGCCTGCCCGGCTGGAGCATAAAATGAGTATTGATTCTGAACTTGTTGAACTTGCAAGAAAAGTCATTGAAGAAAATCGCGCCGCCGGTCGCAGGGTGGCGACCGCCGAAAGTTGCACGGGCGGCCTTGTCGCCGCTGCGCTGACGGAAATTGCGGGCGCATCCGATGTCGTGGACCGCGCCTTCGTTACCTATTCCAACGAGGCGAAGACGGAAATGCTCGGCGTTTCTGACGATATCCTGAGCACCCTGGGGGCCGTATCCGAGGCGACGGCCTGGGCCATGGCGCAGGGCGCGCTGGCAAAAAGCCATGCGGACGTGGCAGTGGCCGTTTCAGGCATTGCGGGCCCGGGCGGCGGATCGGAGAAGAAGCCGGTCGGCACCGTTGTCTTTGCCCGCGCCATCCGCGACCAGACGCAGGGGCCTGTCGTGGCGGATACCCACCATTTCGGGGACCTGGGCCGGGCCGAGATCCGCCGTCAGGCGGCGCTTGTCGCGCTGAGGCTTCTGCTGCCGTAGAGCTTTGCGGCGCGGGCTTCGAAGCTGGCCACCATCCGTTTGAAGGCTTCGTGAAAGAAAGTCCCCGCAAGTCGTTCGAAAATATTTGATCTGAATTCGAAATCGACGCTGAATTCCAGCCGTGTCGCGCCGCCCGGCGCGGCGTGGAAACGCCAGTCGTTATGAAGGTGCTTCAGCGGGCCGGAAACATAATCGACGTCGATGTGTCCGGGCCTGTCCAGCCGGACCCGGCTGGTGAAGGTTTCCCGCAGGCTCCGGAAGCCGACGGACATGTCCCATACCGTGAGATCGTCCGATTGCTGGCGCGGCCGCACGGCGACCACCCAGGGCAGGAATTCGGGGTACCGCTTCACGTCGGCCACGAGATCGAACATTTCCTGCGGGCTCCAGGGAAGGACGCGCGTTTCGCTATGCCGTGGCAAGCGCGCCGTCCTTCGCGGCATGCTTCGCCCGCCGCGCGGCCTGAAGTTTTGCGAAATCATCACCCGCATGATAGCTCGAGCGGGTCAGCGGGCTCGCGGCGACCAGCAGAAAGCCCTTTGCGCGCCCAATCGCGGCATAGCTGGCAAAGGTTTTCGGCTCCACGAATTCCACCACCTTCGCGTGGCGCGGCGTGGGCTGCAGATATTGGCCGATCGTCAGGAAGTCGATGTCGGCGGTCCGCATGTCGTCCATCACCTGATGCAGTTCCATCCGTTCTTCGCCCAGGCCCACCATCAGGCCGGATTTGGTGAAGATCGTCGGGTCCAGGCGCTTCACCTGCTCCAGCAAGCGCAGCGAGTGATAGTAGCGGGCGCCGGGCCGGATCGTCGGATACAGCCTGGGGACCGTTTCCAGATTGTGGTTGTAGACGTCGGGCCGGGCATCCACGATGCGGGCAACCGCTTCGGCCGCCTTGTTGCGGAAATCCGGGGTCAGGATCTCGATCGTGGTCCCCGGCGAGCGCTTGCGGAGCTCCTCGATCACCCGAACGAACTGCGTCGCCCCGCCGTCGGGCAGGTCGTCCCGGTCGACCGAGGTGATCACGATATGCTTCAGCCCCATTTCGCCGCAGGCTTCGGCCACATGCACGGGTTCAAGCGGGTCCAGCTTGTTCGGCATGCCCGTCTTCACGTTGCAGAAGGCGCAGGCCCGGGTGCAGGTGTCGCCCAGGATCATCACGGTCGCGTGCTTCTGCTGCCAGCATTCGCCCAGGTTTGGGCAGGCCGCTTCCTCGCACACGGTGTTCAGGTTCAGCCGCCGCATCAGCTGGCGCGTTTCCGTGATTGCAGCGGAGGTGGGCGCCCGCACGCGCAGCCAGTCCGGCTTGCGGGCGCGGGGTGTCGCTATGGGCTGATCGCTCATGCAGCGCACATAGGCGGTCAGGGCATCCGGGGCAACGCGCAGCGCTGCATGGCTGCCTAAAGCGGCTGGTTCCTCAGCCGCAGCGCATTGCCCACCACACTGACGGAGGAGAGCGACATGGCGGCGGCAGCCACCACCGGCGACAGCAGGATACCGAACTGCGGATAGAGCAGCCCCGCCGCCACGGGCACGCCGGCGGCATTGTAGAGGAAGGCGAACAGCAGATTCTGACGGATGTTGGACATGGTCGCCCGCGAAAGCCGGCGCGCCCGCACGATGCCGCCCAGATCGCCTCTTGGCAGGGTCACGCCCGCGCTTTCGATGGCGACATCCGTGCCTGTGCCCATGGCGATGCCGACGTCCGCCACCGCCAGCGCCGGGGCGTCGTTCACCCCGTCCCCGGCCATCGCCACCACCCTGCCCTGCACCCTCAGCCGTGCGACAACAGCGCTTTTTCCGTCCGGAAGCACGTCGGCCTCGACGGCATCGATCCCCAGTGTCGCCGCGACGGCTTCCGCAGTTGTGCGATTGTCCCCTGTCAGCATGACAATGCGGATTCCCTCTGCTCGCAACGCGTTCAGCGCCTCGGGCGTGCCGGCCTTCACCGGATCCGCGATGGCGAGCACGGCGGCCGCCCGTGCGTCGACGGCCATCAGGATTGCCGTCGCGCCCTGCCTGCGCCGCATTTCGGCCGCTTCGGACAGCGCGGATGTGTCGATGCCTGCCTCCTGGAGGAAGCGGTCATTGCCCAGCCGGATCACATGGCCTTCCACCACCCCGCTCACCCCAAGGCCAACGGGGGAATCGAACCCGGCAACGGGCGGCGGCACCAGCCCCCGCGCCTTCGCAGCCTCCACCACCGCCAGCCCGAGGGGATGTTCCGACGCCGCCTCGACTGCAGCGGCAAGGCGCAGCACCTCCTCCGTGTCGAAGCCGGGCTCGGTCGTCATGGAAACCAGCGCCGGACGCCCCTCTGTCAACGTGCCGGTCTTGTCGATCAGAAGGGTGTCGATCTTTTCCATCCGCTCAAGTGCCTCGGCATTGCGCACCAGCACGCCCAACTGCGCGCCGCGACCCACGCCGACCATGATCGACATGGGGGTCGCCAGCCCCAGCGCGCAGGGGCAGGCGATGATCAGCACCGCAACAGCAGCCACCAGCCCATGGGCAAGGCGCGGTTCCGGCCCCCAGATTCCCCAGGCCGCGAAGGCTGCCAGCGCGATCAGGATCACGGCCGGCACGAACCAGCCCGCAACCTGATCGGCGAGCCGCTGGATCGGCGCGCGGGATCGCTGTGCATCCGCAACCATCCGGACGATGCGGGCAAGCAGGGTGTCCGCCCCCACGCCCTCGGCCCGGATCACCAGGGCCCCCGTCTGGTTCAGCGTGCCGGCGATCACCCTGTCCCCGACCGTGCGACTGACGGGCATGGATTCACCCGTCAGAAGCGATTCATCCACGGAGGAGCGCCCCGCTTCAACCAGGCCGTCCACCGGCACCTTCTCGCCAGGCCGCACCCGCAGCCTGTCGCCCGCAAGCAGGTCCCCGAGCGCAACGTCCGACTCGCTGCCGTCCGCTGCAATGCGCCGCGCGGTCTTCGGCGCGAGATCCAGGAGCGCCCGGATCGCGCCCGATGTCTGCTCCCGCGCGCGAAGTTCCAGCACCTGACCCAGCAGAACCAGCACGGTAATCACGGCCGCCGCTTCGAAATAGAGGGCAACAGCACCATCCGCGGACCGAAAGGTTCCGGGGAAGAAACCCGGCGCGAACAGCGCGACCATGCTGTAGGCCCAGGCCACGCCCGTTCCCATGGCGATCAGCGTGAACATGTTGAGATTGCGCGTTTTCAGCGACACCCACCCGCGCTGAAAGAAGGGCCAGCCGGCCCAGAGAACCACTGGCGTCGCAAGCAGGAACTGTATCCAGCCCGACAGGCGCGGCGGCACCGCATGATGCAGGGCCGGGATCAGATGCCCGCCCATTTCCAGCAGGAACACCGGCAGCGCCAGCGCCAGCGCAATCCGGAACCGGCGGGTCATGTCGGCCAGTTCCGGGTTCGGCCCGCTATCGGCTGAGATCCGCAACGGCTCCAGCGCCATGCCGCAGATGGGGCAACTGCCCGGCTGCTCCCGCCGGATTTCGGGGTGCATCAGGCAGGTCCAGACCGTCCCTTCGTGCGCATGCGGTGCGGGTGGCGCCGCGCCCGCATATCTGCCGGGATTCGAAATGAACCTTTCCCTGCAACCCGCGCTGCAGAAATGATAATCTTTATCGTCGTGAATGGCGTGATGCGGCGATTCAGTCGGGCTTACCATCATCCCGCAAACGGGATCCTTCACCTGGCCCCGTTCGGGAAGCGGCGCGTGGGGGCGATGGGCGCAGCCCATGCCCTGATGACGGCCCATATCGTTGAGCGATCCCGCCAAAGCGCCCCTCCTGCCGACCCGGTAAGGATAGGCACGAGGCGCGGGGCAGGCAATCGGCCCGATCTCTAGCTCATAGCCCGTGGAACGTCGCGAACGCCTCCAGCGGTGCCCGCCTGGACTGGAACTGGTTGGCCTTGTCGGCCTCGTCCGCGAAGCCGATGGACATGCCGCAGAACAGCATGCGGTCTTCCGGCAGGTTCAGGAACTGGCCGATCGTCTGCGGATAGATGGCGAAACATTCCTGCGCGCAGCTGTCCAACCCCTCTTCACGCAGCAGCAGCATCAGCGTCTGAAGATACATGCCCATGTCAGACCATTGCGGCGGCCCCATGGTGCGCGCGATAGAACAGAACAGCGCCACGGGCGCGCCGAAGAACTGGAAGTTGCGGGCGAACCACATCATCCGCGCCATCCTGTCCTCGCGCGGGATGCCCAGCGCGCCATAGAGGTCCTCGCCCACCTGGAAGCGATAGTCCTTGTAGGGGCTGTTCAGCACCTCCGGGTAGATGTGATACTCCGTCGGTTCGCCCTTCGGGGCTTCGGGCACACGCTTCGCCATGATGGTCTTCAGCTCGTCCAGCCTTGCGCCCCCGACCACATCGATATGCCAGGGCTGAAGATTGCCACCCGATGGCGCACGCGCCGCCTTTTCCACCACCCGGCGGATCACGGCCGGATCGACCGGGGTGGGCAGGAAGCCGCGCACGGAACGGCGGCTGGCGACGGCGTCAGAGACGGACTTGGCGGCTGTCATCCTGAAATTCCCCATGGTTGTTCGCGCCGCCCGGATTGCCTAAGGGTGTGCCATGCTGTCCAGCCTCCCCAATCTGCTGACTCTCAGCCGGATTCTCGCGGTTCCGCTGTTCGTGATCCTGATGTGGAACGCCGGATGGGCGGGCTACACGGCCGCCTTCGTCCTCTACTGCGTGGCCGGCATCACCGACTATATCGATGGGTATCTGGCGCGGGCGCAGGGCACCGTTTCGAAGCTGGGCGTGTTCCTCGATCCCGTGGCGGACAAGATCATGGTCGTCGCCGTGATCGTGATGCTGATCCATAACGACCATATCGCGGGCTGGCATGTGATCCCGGCCCTTGTCATCATCCTGCGCGAGATCACCGTTTCGGGCCTGCGCGAATTCCTGGCCACGGCGCGCGTCAGCCTGCCGGTCAGCCAGCTTGCGAAGTGGAAAACGACGTTCCAGATGGTCTCTCTGGGTGCGCTCATCCTGGCCCCGGCCAGCGCCCACTGGTGGCCCGCCCTTCCCTCGCAGCCCGTCGGGCTTGTCACGCTGTGGCTGGCCGGCTTCCTCACGATGATCACCGGCTGGGATTATCTGCGCGTCGGCCTGAAGCACATGACCGACGAGGCATGACCGTCCACCTCCTCTATTTCGCCTGGGTGCGGGAACGGATCGGGGTGCAATCGGAAGACATCGGGCTTTCAGCGCCGCTGCCCATCGCCGAACTGGTGGAGCGGCTGAAGGATCGAAGCCCCGGCCACGGCCTTGCCCTTGCGGATCCGTCACGTTTGCGCTTTGCCCTGAACCAGGCCCATGTCGGCCGGGATGCCATCGTGAACCCCGGCGACGAAGTGGCGATCTTTCCCCCGGTGACAGGCGGATGAGCCTGTTCGAAGCCCGTGTACAGGCGCAGGCCTTCGATCTTGCCACCGAACAGGCCCGCCTGTCGGCACTGGGGCCGGAAGTGGGCGCGATCGTCAGCTTCACCGGCCAGGTGCGCGGCGAAGTGCTTGAACTGGAACATTATCCCGGCATGGCCGAGCGCGAGCTTCAGGCACTGCTGGACGGTGCGCGCGGGCGCTGGCCGCTGCTGGGTGCCATCATCGTCCATCGTCATGGCCGGCTTGAGGTGGGCGCGCCCATCGTGCTGGTGCTGACGGCCAGCAGCCACCGACGGGACGCATTCGAAGCAGCGGACTATCTGATGGACTGGCTCAAGACGCGCGCGCCCTTCTGGAAGAAGGAAGCAGGCGGATGGGTCGGCGCGCGCGACAGCGACGAGGAGGCCGCCGCGCGCTGGGGCTGACCCGTCAGGCCGTCAAGATCACCTTGCCCTTCGCCTTGCGGTCCATCAGCTGGCGGATGGCTTCCGCCCCGCGTTCCAGCGGCAGATGCGCGGACACATGCGGTTTCAGCTTTCCTTCCGCAAACCATTGCAGCAGTTCGGCCATGTTCGCCTCGTGCAGCTTCGGCTCGTGTGCGGTGAAGGCGCCCCAGAACACACCCACGATGGACGCGCCCTTGATCAGCGGAAGGTTCAGCGGCAGCTTCGGGATCTCCCCGGCGGCGAAACCCACCACCAGGTATCGGCCGTTCCAGGCGATGGAGCGGAAGGCGGGTTCGGCATATTTGTCGCCGACGGGATCATAGATCACGTCCACGCCCCTGCCGCCCGTCAGCTCCTTGACCCGTTCCTTCAGATCCTCCGTCGAATAGTTGATCGTCTCGTCCGCGCCATATTCGCGGGTCAGCGCCAGCTTTTCATCGGACGAGGCGGCGGCGATCACCTTCGCGCCCATCACCTTGCCCAGTTCCACCGCGGCCAGTCCCACGCCGCCGGCCGCGCCAAGCACCAGCAGCGTTTCCCCCGGCTGCAGCCGCGCCCGCTGCTTCAGGGCATGGTGGGATGTGCCGTATGTCATGGTGAAGCCGGCGGCGACATCGAAGGGCATGTCGCCCACGATCGGGATCACCTGCCGTTCGTTTGCCGTGAACTTCTCGCGGAAGGCGCCATTGCCGATCATCGCGATCACCTTGTCCCCCACCTTGTAGCGGGTGACGCCCTCGCCCACGGCGTCCACCACGCCGGCGGCTTCGCCGCCCGGGCTGAACGGCAGCGGCGGCTTGAACTGGTAGAGGTTCTGGATGATCAGCACGTCCGGGAAGTTCACCCCGGCCGCCTTCATCGCGATCCGCACTTCGCCCTTGCCGGGCTGCGGCTCCGGGATGTCCTGCACCACCAGCTTCTCCGGCGGCCCATGCTCCACACAAAGCAGCGCTTTCATCAGCTTCTCCCTCGCTCCATTGGCGGGCAGATAGGCATGAGACCGGTGGGGAGGCAATGGTGAGCGGACGCCCAAAAATCGCAGTATTCGGGGCCGGAATGATCGGTCTCTACGTGGGCGGGCTGCTTGCGCGCGACGCCGACGTGACGTTGATCGGCCGCCCATCCATGCTGGATCCGCTGAATGGCGGTTTGCGGCTGACAGACGTGGACGGGCTGGACGAAACCGTCACGGATTTTGCGCGAACAACGGATCCGGCTGCGCTTGAGGGGTCCGATCTTGTCCTGGTGACGGTTAAGAGCATGCAGACTGCGGAAGCAGCCGACGCGATCGCGGCCCATGCGCCGGCCGACGCGCTGGTGATCAGCTTCCAGAACGGTGTCTCCAATCCGGAACTTCTGCGCAGCCGCCTTGCGGGCCGCACGGTTCTTGCGGGCATGGTTCCGTTCAATGTCGCCCAGCGGGCGCCGAACCACTACCATCGGGGAACCGGCGGCGGCCTCGTGGTGGAGGACAGCCCCGCCCTTGCCCCCTTCGAGGCTGTTCTGGGGCGCTCGTTCGAATTGAAAAAAAGTTCAGATATCGTCGAAATTCAGTGGGGCAAACTGCTTGTAAATCTGAACAATGCGATCAACGCCCTGTCTGGCGTGAGCCTGGCGGAGGAGTTCCGCCAACGGGATTACCGCCGATCCTGGGCGCTGGCCATGACTGAAGGGCTGCAATTGCTGAAGGCTGCAGGGATCGACCCTGCCGACGCCGTCGCCATGCCGCTGAAGCTGATGCCCCGGATCATGAGCCTGCCGGATGCCATCTATGGCTATGTGATGGCGGCAGGGGGCGGCAGCAAGACGCGGGTCGATCCGCATGCGCGTTCCTCCATGGCGGACGATCTGCTGCGCGGGCGGCCAACCGAGGTCGATTATCTGCAGGGTGAACTGGTGCGGCTGGCGGCGCGGCTGGGCCGGACAGCCCCGGTCAATGCCCGACTTCTGGCGTTGGTGAAGGCGGCCGAAGCCGGTGCGCCACCGATCGCCGCCAAGGCGCTCCTTGCCGATCTGAAGGCGGCGAAGCGACGCTAGAGACCCCGGGCCTCCTTCAGGGCGCGGGCGAACAGCCGATATTCATCCGCGCGCGGGCTGGACGGCCGCCAGGCCAGGGCGATGGTGCGCTTCGCATCCGGGCTGGCCAGCGGGCGCGTTTCGATGGACGTGTTGGCAAGAATGCCGGCATCGATCGCCATTTGTGGCAGCAACGTCATGCCGATGCGGTTTTCCACCATCTGCACCAGCGTATGCAGCGATGTGCCAAGCACTGTCTGATCCGGGCGGAAGGTGGCGCGGCTGCACGCGGCCAGCGCATGATCCTTCAGGCAATGCCCGTCCTCCAGCAGCAGCAGGCGCGCCTCGTCGATCCCGTCCGGCGCGACCGTCTGCGGCGGGTTCGGCAGATCATCCGGGTGGAAGGCGAATCGGATCGGGTCGTCGAACAGCGGCTCAGCCTCGATCTCCCCGCAATTGTAGGGCAGCGCCAGCAGCAGGCAGTCCAGTTGTCCGCGCCCAAGCGCCTCGCAGGCAGGGCCGGATTGTTCCTCACGCAGGAACAGCTTCAGGTCAGGCCATTGCGCGCGCAGTTTCGGCAGCAGAGACGGCAGCAGAAAGGGGGCAATCGTGGGAATCACCCCGAGCCGCAGTTCGCTGGCCAGCGGCTTGCCGGCCGCGCGCGCCAGTTCCGCGATCGAATCAGCTTCCGCCAGCAGCCGCCAGGCGCGTTGCACCACGGCTTCGCCCAGCGGCGTGAACCGCACCACGCGGCGATTCCGTTCCACCAGTGTCACGCCAAGCAGCGTCTCAAGTTCGCGCAGACCGGCCGACAGGGTGGACTGGGTGACATAACAGGCTTCCGCCGCCTTGCCGAAGTGGCGGGTGCGGTGGAGCGCGACGAGATACTGGAGCTGTTTTATGGTGGGGAGGTAGATCATCGCCTTCCTGATTAAGTGCCCCTGTCGATAAATTCAACGGTTCTGGCGAACCCAATCGATAACAGGGCGCTGGCGGAACCGGCCGCAAGCTGGCAGGTTCGGGGCATGAAACATGCCATTCGCGCCCGTCTGCTCACCGGTCTGGTTACGGCCCTGCTCGCGGCATCCGCCGCCACAGCCCAGCCTGCTCCGGCGCTTTCGCCCGGCGACGTGATCGCTGCGGCGCCGGCCGCCGACTGGCTGGAAATCCCGGCCGCGGACATCCTGCTGCTGGAGTTTGCGGGGAACCGTCATGTCATTCTGCAACTGGCCCCGGCCTTCGCGCCGACCCACGTCGCCAACATCCGGGCGCTGGTGCGGGATGGCTGGTTCGTCCGCCACGCCCGGATCGTTCGCGTGCAGGAAAATTATGTGGCGCAATGGGGAGATCCCACGGAAAAGGCGCCGATCCCCCGCGAAATCGTTGCCCGCCCGGCAGATGGCTATGAACAGGCCGGCATGCCGGGAGGGTTCAGCCCCCTGCCCTGGCCTGACGCCTATGGCGCGATCGTCGGCCATGCGGGTGGCTGGCCGGTCGCGACGGATCGGCAGGCCCACTGGCTTCCGCATTGCCCCGGGATGCTGGGCGTGGGGCGCAACATGGCCCCCGATACCGGTACGGGGGCGGAACTCTATGTCGTGATCGGGCATGGGCCCCGGCATCTGGATCGCAACATCGCGCTGGCCGGGCGGGTGCTGGAAGGGATCGAGAACCTGTCCGCCCTGCCTCGCGGCACGGCGGCCCTTGGCCTGTATGAACGACCGAATCAGCAGATCCCGCTGCTGTCCGCGCGGCTGGCAACTGATCTGCCATCGGCCGACCAGCCGAGGTTTCAGGTGTTGACCGGCGCAAGCCTTGCGAAATGGGCCGATGTGCGCGCCAACCGGCGGGATGCCTTCTTCAACAGGCCGGCCGGCGGGGCCGATATCTGCAATCTGATGCCGCCGCTCAGGCGCGCGCCTCAGGCGAAATAGCGCCAGATCCCGAACGCGCTTGTCAGGATCAGTACAGAGCCGACAAGCGTCATCAGCAGGTCGGGTTTCAGCCGCTTGGCCAGGATCGCACCGAAGGGGGCCGCGATCACGCCGCCCGCCAGCAGGCCCAGAGTCGCCGTCGTCACGACTTCCCAGCCGAGGTGCCAGATGAAGGTGATGGCGGCACTGGTCGTCACCAGGAACTCCGCTGCGTTCACCGTTCCCACGGTGTGGCGCGGGGATTTCCCCTGCACCAGCAGGTTGGAGGTGACGATCGGGCCCCACCCTCCGCCGCCGGCGGCATCAAGGAAGCCGCCGGCAAGGCCCAGCGGTTCCACCACCTTCGGCTCGCGCTCCACATGGATATGGCGGAATCCGCGCCAGAAGATCCACAGGCCCAGCAGCCCCAGATAGGCCTGGATCAGGGGCTTGGCCTTGTCCGCTGGGATGCTGGTGAGGAGATAGGCGCCCAGCACCGCCCCGATGATGCCGGGAATCGCGATTCGGCCGAACAGCTTCCAGTCGATGTTCCGCGCGATGGCGTGACTGGTGCCCGAAACGGCAGTCGTCACGGTTTCCACCGCATGCACGCCTGCCGAAGCGGCGGCCGGCGGCACGCCGAGAGCAACCAGCGCGCTGGTGGAAATCACGCCGAAGGCCATGCCCAGCGCGCCGTCCACCAGCTGCGCCAGGAAGCCGACGATCATGAAGGTGAAGAAGTCGGGCCCCAGTTCCATACGCGATTGGTGGCAGGCCCGACGCCAATCGGCAAGCAAGCTGGGCTGTGCGCGAGAATATTCCAGCTATCAGCTAGAAAATAACCTGTGCGAAACCGGCAACGCTCGTGAGCAGCAGCAGCCCGCCGACCAGCCGGACGAGCAGTCCCGGAGACAGCCTGCGCGCCAGCAGCGCCCCCAGCGGCGCCGCCACGACTGCCCCGGCCAGAAGGCCGATGATGGCCCGGCCCAGAGATTCCCAGCCAAGCGCCATTAGAAAGGTGATCGAACTGGCCAGCGCGACGAGGAATTCCGCCATGTTGACGGTGCCGACCGCCTTGCGAGGCCAGGCCCCCTGGATGATCAGGTTGGGCGTGGCGATCGGCCCCCACCCGCCGCCGCCTGCCGAATCGAGGAAGCCGGCGGCCAGCCCGAGCGGCCCGACGACTTTCGGATCGCCATGATGTCCATGTCGCATGGGCCGTCGCAGGATGAGCACCATGCCAAGGATTCCCAGGTAGATCTGAATCAGCAGCTTCGCCGTCTCGATCGGCAGGCCGGTCAGCAGCCAGGCCCCGGCTACCGCTCCGATCACGCCGGGGATCGCCAGCCGCCAGAACAGCCGCCAGTCCACATTGCCGGCCAGCGCGTGGCTGAAGCCGGAAATCGGCGCCGTCACCACCTTCACAACATGAATTCCAGCCGAAGCGGAAGCCGGCGGAACACCGGTAGCGATCAGAACCGACGACGAGATGATCCCGAACCCGCCGCCCAGCGCGCTGTCGATCAGCTGGGCGACGAACCCGACCAGCGCAAACAGGATCAGAACGGAATCGATTTCCATCGGCTGCCGTTCTGCCCGCCCTTGGCGCGGCGTGCAAACCGGGGCGTTGCTGCCCTTGCCGCACCATCTGGAATTGAGCCGCACTTGGGATTATGTGACAGGTTCAACAGGACAAGGCGCGCCAGGGGATGTTCGGCACACTCACTTCCTATCTGTCCAGCATCCGCGCGCGCGATCCCGCGCCGCGCAGCCGGTGGGAAATCCTGACTTACCCCGGGGTCTGGGCTGTCGGCCTCCATCGCATCGCGCATGCGCTCTATCGGGCGGATCTGTTCCTGCTGGCCCGAATGGTCAATCATTTCAGCCGGTTCCTGACCGCCATCGACATTCATCCCGGCGCGAAGATCGGCCGCAACCTGTTCATCGACCATGGATTCGTGGTGATCGGCGAAACGTCCGTGATCGGCGACAATGTGACGATCTACCAGGGCGCAACCCTGGGGGGCACCAATCCGACCAACGGCATCGGCGGGAAACGGCACCCGACCATCGGCGACAATGTGGTGATTTCCCTGGGTGCCGCCGTGCTGGGGCCGATCCTGGTGGGGGAAGGCGCAAAGGTCGGCGCCAATGCCGTCGTCACGAAGGATGTGCCCGCCGGCGCGACCATGATCGGTATACCGGCAAAGCCAGTGCCCGTGCTGGTGAAGGAGGAACCGGCCTTCGTTCCCTATGGCACCCCCTGCTCCGACAAGTTCGATCCCGCCACGCAGAAGTTCGAGCTTCTGAAGTGCGAAATGGAAACGCTTCGCGCGCGGCTCGATGCCTATGAACGCGAAACCCGCAAGTCGGGCGGCGAGGCGGCTTGAGCGTCATTCCGCTTCCGGTCGGTGGGCAGATCGTCTTCGACCGGGCTGAACTGGAGCATGTGCTGCAACTGTATGGCCGAATGGTGGCTGCCGGCGAATGGCGGGACTATGCGATTGATTTCTCGAACCGGCAGGCGGTCTTTTCCGTGTTTCGGCGCGCCAGCGAACGGCCGGAGTTCCGGCTGATCAAGGACCCGGCCCTGCGGATGAAGCAGGGCCAGTACAGCCTGATCGGGGAAGCGGGGCAGACCCTGAAGCGCGGCAACGACCTTGCTTCGGTGTTGGCGCCGGCTGCCCGACGCCTGCTGAAGCTCGCAGACTAGCTGGCGGGGGCTTGCCCCCGCCCATCCCCTGCCTCTCAGGCTGACACGGTCAGGCCGTCAGCTTGCCGATGCGCTTCAGCGTCGCTTCCGCTTCGGCAACGGTGTTCGCCACGATGTCCGCGCAGCTCAGCACCTCGCGCACGCCGCCGCCGCCCTGCCCCACGGCAAAGCACTGGAAGTTTCGATCCAGATTGTCGGTCACGCCCGCGATCGGACCCAGACGGTTCAGCTGGGCGGATTCCATCGCTTGCGCCGGGAAGGGCTTGGCGGGCTCCTTCTCATACTTGTCGGTGGTGTCGTTCTTCAGCGCCCGAAGTGTCTTGCCGGTGAACCCGCGCGAGATGGTGGTATCGGATTCCGACATTTCCACGATCGCGTCCTTGTAGGCCTGTCCGGCGTGCGCTTCCTTCGAGGCGATGAACCGCGTGCCCATCCAGACACCCTGGCAGCCCATGGCGAGCGCGGCGGCTAGGCCCCGGCCATCATAAAGACCGCCTGCAGCCACCACCGGGATCTTCACCGCATCCACGACCTGCGGCCAGAGCGCGACAGAGGCGACGCTGCCCGTATGGCCGCCGCCCTCGGTCCCTTGCGCGATCACGCCGTCGCATCCGGCCTGCTCGGCCTTGATGGCGTGATCCACCTTGCCGATCACCGCGAACACCAGGACGCCCGCGTCCTTCAGCTGCTTCACGATCGGATAGGGCACGCCCAGACCTGCGACGAACGCCTTGGCGCCGTTCGCGATGATCACTTCGATGGCGGACGTCAGCGATTCCGGCTGGGCGGACAGAAGATCGACACCGAAGGGCTTGTCCGTCAGCTCGCGGACCTTCTGCATCTGGCCTTCGATGAACTTTGCGCTGGTTCCCGCCATCCCCAGCGTGCCGAAGCCGCCCGCGTTGGACACAGCCGCCACGACCTCCGCATAGGAAACGCCGCCCATGCCGGCGAGCATGATCGGATGTTCCACGCCGAGCTGGGCGCAAAGAGGCGTCTTGATCATCGAATTGTCCCTCAATCTCATTCTGTGATGGTCCGTGAAGCCATGCCGGCAGCAACCAGACAACCTAGGCTTTTGGGAGGATGCCGAAAATGAAGAGGGCGGACGCCCTGACCGGAACGCCCGCCCATCCTTCAGCCTGGCCCTGTGGTCAGGCGGCCTTCTTCTTCGCGGCGTTGCCGTAGAAGGTCTCGCCCTTCGTGGCCATGTCACGCAGCATCTGGGGCGGCGCGAAGCGTTCCCCATGGGCCTGCGCCAGTCGGTCCAGCGTCCGGACCACATCGGCAATCCCGATGGTGTCCATCGCGCTGAACGGACCGCCGGTGAAGGGCGCGAAGCCCCAGCCGAAGATGGCGCCCAGGTCGCCGTCCTCCGGCGTTTCCAGCACGCCTTCCGCGAAGCAGCGGGCGGTTTCCACCAGCTGGCGATAGAGCAGCCGCTCCTTCACCTCGGCAGGGGTCGGCTGCTGCGCGGCGACGGGGAAGTGGGCGGACAGTTCCGGCCACAGATGCTTGGGGCTGCCATCCTCCGGATAGGCGTAGAAGCCCTTGCCGTTCTTGCGGCCATGGCGGCCCAGCTCGATCATCTTCTCGATAACGGCTTCGCCGGCCCCCGGCTTGTAGGCGTCGCCCAGGTCCTTCTTCGTCTGCTGCGCAACCTTGTAGGAAAGGTCCAGGCCGACTTCGTCGTTCACCGCCAGCGCGCCCACGGGCATGCCCATCTGCTTGCCGATATTCTCGATGAGCGCCGGCTTCACGCCCTCGCCCAGCAGGGTCAGGCCTTCCTGCACATAGGTGCCGAAGCAGCGGCTGGTGTAGAAACCGCGGCTGTCGTTGACGACGATCGGCGTCTTGCGGATCTGGGAGACATAATCCAGAGCCTTCGCAATGGCTTCCGGGCCAGTCTTCTTGCCGACGATGATTTCGACCAGCGGCATCTTCTCGACCGGCGAGAAGAAGTGAATGCCGATGAAGTTCTCCGGCTTGCTCCAGGCTTCTGCAAGGCCGGTGATCGGCAGCGTGGAGGTGTTGGAGCCGAAGATCGTGTCCGCGCCGACGACCGCCTCAGTCGCCTTCGTCACGTCGGCCTTGATTTCGCGGGTTTCGAACACGGCTTCGATGATCAGGTCGCAACCCTTCAGGTCGGCATAGTCCGCCGTCGGCTTGATCCGGTTCAGGATCTCGGCCGCCTTTTCCGGGGCCATCCGCTTCTTGGCGAGGCGATCGGCGGTATATTGCTTGCCCTTCTCGGCTGCGGCCAGGTCGCGGTCCAGCAGCACCACTTCGATCCCGGCCTGCGCCGAAACCATCGCGATCCCTGCGCCCATCAGGCCGGCGCCCAGCATCCCGACCTTCTTCGTCTTCATCGGCGGAATGTTGGCCGGGCGGCGCGCGCCCTTTTCAGCCGCCTGCTTGGAAACGAACAGCGAGCGGATCATGTTGCCGGCCTGCGGATCGGCAACGACCTTGGCGAAATATTTGGATTCCACCCGGATCGCGGTGTCCATCGGCAGCTGCGCGCCTTCATAGACGGCCGACAGGATGGCCTTCACCTGGTTCATGTTGCCGTTGGTCTGCTTGTGCGCCATGGCGACACCGCCCACGAACGTCTGCGCGAAAGCCGGGTTGAAGCCGCCCACGCCGCCGGGGAACTTGAAGTTCTTCTGGTCCCAGGGCTGCACGCCGCCGTTCGGATTGGCCTTCACCCAGGCCTTCGCCGTCTCCACGATCTGGTCCAGCGGAACCACCGCCTGCGCGACGCCCAGGCCCAGCGCTTCCTGCGGGCTCATGTTCTTGCCCTGCAGCAGGAACATCAGCGCCGGCTGCACGCCGATCAGGCGCGGCAGGCGCTGGGTGCCGCCCGCGCCGGGGAACAGGCCCACCAGCACTTCGGGAAGGCCCAGCGTGATCTTCGGATTGTCCGCGATGACGCGATGGTGGGTCGCCAGCACGATCTCCAGCCCGCCGCCAAGGGCCAGGCCGTTCACGGCGGAAGCAACCGGCTTGCCGCAGGTTTCAAGATCCCGCAGCAGCTTGTTCAGCGTGAAGACGCCTTCATACAGTTGCGCCATCTTCGACTTGCCCGATGCGGCGCCGCTGCCGCCCCCGGAAAAGTTCATGCCCTTCAGGTCAGCGCCCGCGACAAAGCCGCTGGGCTTGCCGGAGGTGAGGACGGCGCCCTTCACGGCCTCGTCGGTGCGGATGCGCTCAACGGCGGCGACGAGATCGCGCGTGAGGGCTTCGTTGATCACGTTCATCGACAGCCCCGGGCAGTCGATGGTGAGCAGCAGGATGCCGTCGGAATCCAGCTCCTGGCGGATTGCTTGTTCAGTCATGGGTTCCTCCGGAAAATCAGATGCGTTCAATGACGGTGGCGGTGCCCATGCCGGCGCCGACGCACAGGGTGACAAGCGCGGTCTGCTTGCCGGTGCGCTCCAGCTCGTCCAGCGCGGTGCCGATGATCATGCCACCGGTGGCGCCCAGCGGGTGGCCCATCGCGATCGAGCCGCCGTTCACGTTCATCTTCTCGTGCGGAATATCCAGATGCTTCATCATGCGCAGCACGACGCTCGCGAACGCCTCGTTCAGTTCGAACAGGTCGATGTCGTTCACCGTCATGCCCAGCCGCTTCAGCAGCTTCTGGGTCACATAGGTCGGGCCGGTCAGCATGATCAGCGGCTCAGAGCCGATGGAGGCCATGCCGCGGATGCGGGCGCGCGGCTTCAGGCCGTATTTCACGCCGATCTCCTTGTTGCCGACCAGAACGGCTGAGGCGCCGTCCACGATCCCGGACGAATTGCCGGCATGGTGCACATGGTTCACGCGCTCGATCTCGGGGTATTTCAGCTTCGCGATCTCGTCGAAACCCGGCATCTGCTCGCCCATCGCCTGGAAGCTTGGCTGAAGCGACGCCAGCGACTGCATGTCCGTTTGCGGACGCATATATTCGTCATGGCCCAGCACGACTTCCCCGATCACGTCGCGGACGGGGATGATCGATTTCGCAAACCGCTTTTCTTCCCAGGCCTTTGCGGCCCTGCGCTGAGATTCCACGGCATAGGCGTCCACATCGTCGCGGGAAAAGCCGTCCAACGTGGCGATCAGGTCCGCGCCGATGCCCTGCGGGGCGAAATAGGCCTTGAAGGCAACCGCCGGGTCCATCGCCCAGGCGCCGCCGTCAGAGCCCATCGGCACGCGGCTCATGCTTTCCACGCCGCCACCGATGGCGAATTCGGCTTCGCCCGCGATCACCTTGGCGGCCGCCATGTTCACGGCCTCAAGGCCGGACGCGCAGAAGCGGTTGACCTGCACGCCCGCTGTCGTTTCCGCATAATCCGCGTTCAGCACGGCGACGCGGGCGATGTCGGCCCCCTGCTCACCCACCGGGGAAACGCAGCCCAGCACCACATCGTCCACGTCCTTCGTGTCGATGCCGCTGCGGTCGCGAATGGCCTGAAGCACCTGCGTCGCCAGCTGGATGGGCGTAATTTCGTGCAGCTTGCCGTCCTTGCGGCCCTTGCCGCGCGGGGTCCGCACGGCGTCGTAGATATAGGCTTCGGCCATCTTCAATCTCCTTGGATAGGAACCCGTTTGCGTTACGTTCGCCCCATATCGGGGCAAGCTCATGCTATCGTCAGATAATCCCGCGTCAGAAGCAGTCCGCCGGCATCGCCATCAGCGTATCGGCCCCCACCTGCACTTCGGCGGCATGGGTGTGGGCGGCCGGCAGTTGCCGTTCGAAGAAATGGCGCGCCGTGATCAGCTTTGCCTGGTGGAAATCCGCCCCGAAATCGCTTGGGTCGCCCGCAAGCGCCGCCGTGCTGGCGCGCGCCATCTGCAGCCAGAAATGACCCAGCGCCACCAGCCCCATCAGCCGCAGATAGGCCATCGAGCCGGCGCCCGCATGATCCGGATTGGTCATCGCATTCTGCATCAGCCAGAAGGTCGCGCCTTCCAGCGCGCCCTTGGCATTCGCCAGCGCATCGGCGTGCGGCTTCAACGCCTCGATGCCGCGCGCCTCCGCGATTCCTTCATCCAGCAGCGCCAGGAACGCGCGCAGGCCCCTGCCGCCATTCTGCGCCAGCTTGCGCCCCACCAGATCCAGCGCCTGGATGCCGTTTGCGCCTTCGTAGATCATCGCGATCCGGGCATCGCGCACGAACTGTTCCATGCCCCATTCGGCGATATAGCCATGCCCGCCGAACACCTGCTGGGCGTTGGTGGCGTGGGCATAGCCCTCGTCCGTCAAGTAGGCCTTGATCACCGGCGTCAGCAGTGACAGCAGGTCATCGGCCAGTTCGCGCGCTTCGGCCGTTTCCGCCTTGTGCGACAGATCCGCCTGCAGCGCCGCCCAAAGCGCCAGCGCCCGCCCGCCTTCGTTGAAGGCCTTCGCGTTCAGAAGCATGCGGCGCACATCGGGGTGGACCAGAATGGAATCGGCCTTGCCCTCCGGATTCTTCGGCCCTGTCAGCGACCGGCCCTGCAGCCTGTCCTTCGCATAGGCCACGGCGTTCTGATAGGCGATCTCGGACTGGGCGAGGCCCTGCACGCCGACGCCCAGGCGCGCCACGTTCATCATGATGAACATGGCCCTAAGGCCCTTCATCTCCTCGCCGATCAGGTAACCCGTCGCACCGTCATAGTTCATCACGCAGGTCGCGTTGCCGTGAATGCCCATCTTGTGCTCGATGGAGCCGCAGGAAAGGCTGTTTCGTGCGCCAAGCGAGCCGTCCTCGTTCACCAGGAACTTGGGCACGATGAACAGCGAAATGCCCTTCACGCTGTCCGGCGCGTTCGGCGTCTTTGCCAGCACAAGGTGGATGATGTTTTCGGACAGGTCATGTTCGCCGGCGGAAATGAAGATCTTGGTGCCGGTGATGCGATAGCTGCCATCGGCCTGCGGTTCCGCACGTGTCTTGATCAGGCCCAGGTCCGTGCCGGCGTGCGGCTCCGTCAGGTTCATCGTGCCGGTCCAGCGGCCACCGATCATGTTGGGCAGATACTTCGCCTTCTGTTCCTCCGACCCGGTCACCAGGATGGCGCTGACAGCGCCCTGCGTCAGGCCCGGATACATGCTGAAGGCCATGTTGGCGGAGGACTGGAACTCCTCGAAGGCGGACCCCAGTACATGCGGCAGCGCCTGCCCGCCATATTCCTTCGGCGCCATCAGCGTTCCCCAGCCGCCCTCCACGAAGGCCTTGTAGGCCGCCTTGAAACCGTCCGGCGCGGTCACGCTGCCATCGGCATTGCGGGTGCAGCCCTGCTGGTCCCCGCTCTGGTTCAGCGGGTGGATCACCCCTTCCACGAACTTCGCGCCCTCTTCCAGGATGGCGCTCACCATGTCGGGCGTCGCTTCCGCGAAACCGGGCAGGGCCTGATATCGATCAAGCCCGACGACATGCTTCAGGACATACTGGGTGTCCTTCACCGGGGCGCGATAGGTGGCGGGCATCAGAATCTCCTTAAGAGCGCTCGAGCTCTTGCTCGATTGTGCGACAGAATTGTTCCAGTTCGGCGATGGTCGCGTCGATCGCGGCGCGCTGACCGGCCAGCGCGGCGATCCGCTCCCGGCTCTTGGCCAGGGTCGCCTCGATCTGGATGCGGCGGGCGGGACCGGGGGCATACATGTCCAGCAGGTCGCGGATGTCGGCCAGGCTGAACCCCACCGAACGGCCCCGCAGGATCCACGCCAGCCGTGCCCTGTCCGCGCGGGAATAGAGGCGCGTTGTGCCGCGCCGTTTCGGGTGGATGAGCCCCTCGTCCTCGTAGAAGCGGAGGGTCCGTGGCGTGACCCCGAATTCACGGGCCAGATCCGTGATCGTGAACACGGCCTGCTCCGGCCCGCAATCGCCGTCTTTCAGGGCCGAATGGCCGATATCGAGACCTCCCGTTCCCATGGCCGCCAAATATCTAACCCTTACGTTCACGTCAATTCGATATGAACTGCAAGCTGTCGCAAAGGCATCTGCCGCCCGCCGCCCAGGCCATCAGCCAATGGGCGGCGGGACGGTGATGTCCGACCCTGAAAAAGTGAAATGGCCTGCGCGACGTTCAGGCACTGCCACCTGCCCGGCTGATACGCCAATCCGGCCGATTTGTTTAGTCACGAATCGTGACCTCGGCTGTGCTCAGGCGGCGGAAAGGCGCCGCATCCGGGGATTGTGGTGGATAAATACCCCCTGGCCCTCCGCCCGCACCAGGCTGGCCAGCGCAAGCGCCACTTCGCCCGCCGGAATGGAGCCATATTTCGCCAGCCCACCGAAAAGCAGAAGATCCAGAACGGGCGCCAGCTTCTGCGCGATCGATTCGATCGGCCGCCGCTCTGTCCTGGGCCCGATGATAAGGCCGGGCCGCAGCAGATCGAGCCGATCGAATCCGATCCTCTGAAGCCGGGCTTCGACTTCCCCCTTCACCCGGCTGTAAAAGGCGCGCGACCGCGGATCGGCGCCAACCGCGCTGACCGCCAGAAAGTGCGGACATGGGGCGGAATACGCTGCGCGGGCAAAGGCCAGCACGGCGTCCTCATCCACGGCGCGGAACGCCGTTTGACTGCCCGCCTTCGCCATCGTGGTTCCCAGCGCGCAGATCGCGGCATCTGCAACGCCCAACGGCGGGATGGCGGCGAAATCCGTCCGGATTTCTTGCAGGCCGGGATGGACAACACCGCATGGCCGGCGCCCCAGGGAAACAACCTCATGCCCGTCTGCCAGCAGCAGCGGCAGCAGCCGGCTGCCTACAAGGCCCGTGGCGCCCGCCAGCAGGATCCTCACAACGGCTCCAGCCCTTGCGCTGTCAGCCGGCGGAAAAAACAGCCGGGCGCGCCGGTGTGGCAGGCAGGACCTTCGGGCAGCGCTTTCAGCCACAGGCAGTCCTGGTCGCAATCGACCAGGATTTCGGCAACATTGAGGAAATGGCCCGATGTTTCCCCCTTCAGCCACAGGGACTGACGGCTTCGGGACCAGAAATGCGCCCTGCCCGTTTCCCGCGTTAGCGCGATCGCGGTTTCATTCATATGGGCCACCATCAGGATTTCGCCCGTATCCGCATGGGTGACGACAGCCGTCAGCAGCCCGTTTGCGTCGAGTTTCGGTTTGAACATGTCAGCCATGCGATGCTTGATGACCTTTCGGTGACAACAGAGGTAGCGACAAACGTGTTTGAAGGGCCTACATGCCGGCCGCGCGAGCGGCTCACAAGACAGGCAGGATTCCATGGCAGAGGCGGCTGACGATATTCGGGCGGGCCAGCTTACGACAAACCCATTCGACGACGACAAGCTGCGCGAGGAGTGCGGCGTGTTCGGCGTCTGGGGCGCGTCGCAGGCGTCGGCGATGGTGGCCCTTGGCCTTCACGCGCTTCAGCACCGGGGGCAGGAGGCCGCCGGCATCCTCAGCTACGACGGCGAGGAGTTCCATGTCCACCGCGCCATGGGCCATGTGGCCGGCAACTTCGATCGGCCCGACGTGATCGACGCGCTGCCGGGAATCGCCGCCATCGGCCACAACCGCTATTCCACCACCGGCGAGACCGCGCTGCGGAATGTTCAGCCGCTCTATGCCGATCTTGCGGCGGGCGGTTTCGCGGTTGCCCATAACGGCAATCTTTCCAATGCGATGACCCTGAAGGCCGAGCTGATCCGGCGCGGCTCCATCTTCCAGTCCACATCGGATACGGAAGTGATCATCCACCTGGTCGCAACCTCCAGCTTCCGCACCCTGCTGGACCGCTTCATCGACGCACTTAAGCAGGTTGAAGGCGCCTATTCGCTGATCTGCCTCACGAAGGAAGGGCTGATCGCCTGCCGCGACCCGCTGGGCATCCGCCCGCTGGTGCTGGGCAAGCTGGGCGAAGCCTGGATTCTCGCTTCGGAAACCGTGGCACTCGACATCGTGGGCGCCAGCTTCATCCGCTCGATCGAGCCGGGCGAGCTTGTCGTCATCAACGAGGAAGGCCTGCGCAGCCTGAAGCCCTTCGCGCCGGTCAAGTCGCGTCCCTGCATCTTCGAGCAGGTCTATTTTTCAAGGCCTGACAGCTTTTCCGACGGGCTTTCCGTCTATCAGGTCCGCAAGTCGATCGGGGCCGAGCTCGCCGCCGAATCACCTGTGGACGCCGACATGGTGGTGCCGGTTCCCGATTCAGGCACGCCCGCAGCGATCGGCTATGCGCAGGCGGCCGGCATCCCGTTCGAACTGGGGATCATCCGCAGCCATTATGTGGGCCGCACCTTCATCCAGCCGGGCGACCAGATCCGCCACCTTGGCGTGAAGCTGAAGCACAACGCCAACCGGGCGATGATCCAGGGCAAGAAGCTGGTGCTGATTGACGATTCCGTTGTGCGTGGCACCACCAGCGTGAAGATCGTGCACATGCTGCGCGAAGCAGGCGCCGCCGAAGTGCATCTGCGCATCGCCAGCCCGCCCACCACCAACAGCTGCTTCTATGGCGTGGATACGCCGGAACGCCACAAGCTGCTGGCCGCCCAGATGAATGTGGAAGCCATGCGCAACTACATCGGGTGCGACAGCCTCGCCTTCATCTCCATCGACGGCCTCTACCGGGCGCTGGGCGAAACGGCGCGCATCCCGAACGCCCCGCAATTCTGCGACGCCTGTTTCACGGGCGATTATCCGACCCGCCTGACCGATCATGAAGCCGCCGAAGTCCCTGCCCAGTTTGGGCTTCTTTCGGAAAGGCGCGGCTGATGGACGAAGCCCGGCAAAAACTCGCCCTGGTCACCGGCGCCAGCCGCGGAATCGGCGCCGCCACCGCCATCCGCCTCGCGCGGGAAGGCTATCATGTGATCCTGACGGCCCGCGGTGAATCGGGCCTGATCGCGACTGAGGACGCCATCCACGCCATCGGCGGAACCGCGACGATCGCCCCTCTCGACCTGACCAAGGGCGAGGAGATCGACCGGCTCGCGGCGGCCATTTCCGGCCGCTGGCCGGGGCTCGACCTGCTGGTGCTGAATGCCGCCATGCTGGGTACATTGTCTCCCCTTGCCCACGCCTCTCCGAAGGAGTTCGAGGCGGTGATGGCCCTGAATGTGACCGCCCAGTGGCGGCTGATCCGGGCCTTCGACGGCCTGTTGCGGCTGGGGCGCGGCACCGTGATCGCCGTCACATCCTCGGTCGCGGGCCGGGCAGAGGCTTATTGGGGCCCCTATTCCGCATCGAAGGCGGCGCTCGAGAATCTCGTTGGCGTCTATGCGGCGGAAATGCGCAATCTGGGCGTCAACGCCCTTGTCGTCGATCCGGGCGGAACGCGGACTCAGATGCGCGCAAGGGCGTTCCCGGGCGAGGATCCGATGACGCTGAAGGCCCCGGAAGCCGTGGCCGACGCCATTGCCGAAGCCCTGCCGAAGCTGACGCCGGGCTGCGCACGGCTCGTCATCGACAGAAGTGGTCAATCTTCTTTTTCTGAAGCTTCTTAACGAGACTTCTTCACATAAACTCGGCGTCCATCCACCCAGGTTTCCTCAACGGAAACCTGCGGCAGATCGGTCGCCGGGATGGCGAACGGGTCACGATCCAGCAGCAGGAAATCGGCATGTGCGCCTTCCTGCAGCACGCCGACCTTCCCTTCCATGCCCCCGGCCCATGCAGCGTCCGTCGTGAAGCCGGCGAAGGCCTGCTGCATCGTCAGGGCCTCCTGCGGTCGCCAGCCGCCGGGCGGCTGGTTCTGTCGGTCCTGCCGGGTCACGGCGGCGTGCAGGCCATAGAATGGGTTTGCCGGCTCAACAGGAAAGTCGGATCCCAGCGCCAGCTTCACCCCCGCCTGCCGCAGGCGCACCCAGGCATAGGCGCCCTCGAGCCTTGAGTCGCCCAGCCGCTCGCCTGCCATCGCCTTGTCCGACGTGGCATGGGTGGGCTGGACAGAGGCGATGACCTGCAGGTCCGCAAAGCGCGGAATGTCGGCGGAGTCGATCACCTGCGCATGTTCGATGCGATTGCGGAACCTGTCGCCATAGGCCGGGCGGATTTCGGCAAAGGCGTCCAGCGCCTGCCGGTTCGCCGCATCGCCGATGGCATGGGCCGCCACCTGATAGCCAAGGAAGTTGGACCGGCTGAACAGGTTCTTGATCTTGGCCTCATCCAGGAACTGCAGGCCCCGCGTGCCGGATTCGTCGGAATAGGGCTTCAGCAGAAACGCCCCCCGGCTACCCAGCGCCCCGTCGGTGTACAGCTTGATCCCCTGCAGCTTCAGGCGCCCGCCATACAGCCAGGGCGTCGGCCGCAGCGGACTGATCGCCTCCATCGCCGGCATCCCGGCCGCATAGGCGGTGATCCGCAGCGTCAGCCGCCCCTCGTCGCCGAAGGTGCGGAACAGGGCCCAGTCGTCCGCGCTTGTGCCCATGTCGTGTACGCCCGTCAGCCCAACGGAGGCCAGATGGTCCAGCGCGGCTTCGAACGCCTTCTCCCGCTCTCCGGCGGATGGCGGCGGCGCGACCTTGTCCACCAGATCCATCGCGGAATCGATCAGCACGCCAGTGGGATTGCCGGCCGCATCGCGCAGGATGCGGCCGCCGGCGGGATCCCTGGTCGCCTTCGTGATCCCCGCCGCCTTCAGGGCCGCGCTGTTGGCCCATCCGGCATGGCCATCCACGCGCGACAGCCACACGGGGCGGGCGGAATGGGCGGCATCCAGTTCGGCCGCAGTCGGCATCCGGCCAAGGCCCCAGCTCACCTGGTTCCAGCCACGGCCACGGATCCAC
Source organism: Sandaracinobacter sp. T42 (assembly GCF_059115405.1). Lineage (NCBI taxonomy): Bacteria > Pseudomonadati > Pseudomonadota > Alphaproteobacteria > Sphingomonadales > Sphingosinicellaceae > Sandaracinobacter > Sandaracinobacter sp. T42. The sequence continues at coordinate 2,029,270 of NZ_CM181101.1, read as the reverse complement.
CCGGTCGATGTGTCGCGCGCGGCATGCTCCGCGATCTTCGCCTGCGCCTCCGCAAGGCTGCCCGCCGACGACAGATCAAGCTGGCGCAACCCCAGCCCCAGGGCCATCACATGCCCGTGCGCGTCGATCAGGCCCGGGATCAGCGTGCGACCCCTGGCATCCAGCTTGAAATCACCGGCCACCAGCTTCGGTTCCGCAGCCCCCTTGGGCAGAATGGCGAGAACCTTCCCGTCATCCCCCACGAACAGGGTGGAAAACCGACGCATGTTCCCTTCTGTATCAAGGGTATATCCGTTGGCGTTGACAACCAGTGTCTTGGCGGCATCGGCCGGGCCTGCCAGCAGCAGCGCCGTCGCGGCCAACAGCAGGCGCTTCATTTCAGCCTCCGGATCAGCGAACTGGTATCGTCGCGGTTGCCGCCAAGCTTCTGCACATCGCCATAGAACTGGTCCACCAGCGCCGCGACAGGCAGGCTCGCGCCGTTTCGGCGGGCTTCATCCAGCACAAGGCCCAGATCCTTGCGCATCAGATCCACCGCGAAGCCGAAGTCGAAGCGCCCCTCCACCATGGTGCGGGCCCGATTGTCCATCTGCCAGCTTTGCGCCGCACCCTGCCCGATCGCATCCAGAAGCGCATCGGTATCCAGCCCGGCCTTCATCGCGAAGTGCAGCGACTCGGCAAGCCCCTGCACCACGCCCGCGATCGCGATCTGGTTCGACATCTTGGCGAGCTGCCCATGGCCCGAAGGCCCGATCCGGACGATACGCCGCCCATAGCAGGAAAGGATCGGCCGCGCGGCCTCGACCGCGTCGGCCCCGCCGCCGCACATGATCGCCAGCTGCCCGGCTTCCGCACCGGCCTGGCCGCCGGATACGGGCGCATCGATGCAGCGCAGCCGCGGATTGCGTTCAGCCAGGGCACGCGCCAGCGCGGCGGAAGCGGTGCTGTGATCGATGAACAGCGCACCGTCGGGCAGAGTCGCGAACCCGCCGCCCTGCCCTTCGGTCACCTGCTGCACATCCGTGTCGTTGCCCACGCAAGTGATCAGCGCGTCCGCGCCGTCCGCGGCCTCTGCCACGGTGGCGGCCGGGCTGCCGCCATAGGCGGCGGCAAAACGCACGGCCTTTTCCGCCGTCCGGTTGAACAACCTGAGCTCATGCCCGGCGGTGACGAGGTGACGCGCCATGGGCCAGCCCATCACGCCCAGTCCGACGAATGCGATACGTGCCATGGGCCCATGCGCTTAATGCGCCATTCGCCCTGCCGGAAGGGCGATTCTCGCGGTCGGGCGCAAAGCTTGCCGGGGCGCAAAGCGAAGTCTATGCCGCGACGTCCAGAAACGGGAACCGAAATGACCGCCTTGCCCGCAACCGCCGACCTGCCCGACACACTCGCCATCACACCCGGAGATGTGGAGGCAGCGGCCGCGCGCATTGCGGGACAGGTTGTTCGCACCCCCACGCTCGAAAGCCGCACCCTTGGCGAGCTGACGGGCGCCAAGGTTTACCTGAAGTTCGAAAACCTTCAGTTCACCGCCGCCTACAAGGAACGTGGGGCGCTGAATCGCCTGCTGGCGCTGACGCCGGAGGAACGGCAGCGGGGTGTGATCGCGATGAGCGCGGGCAACCATGCGCAGGGCCTGGCCTATCATGCCCGGCGGCTGGGCATTCCCGCCACCATCGTGATGCCGCGCTTCACGCCGATGGTGAAGGTGCAGCAGACCGAGGGCCACGACGCCGAAGTCGTCCTCCATGGCGAGAAGCTGGAGGAATCGAGCGCCCACGCCCACATGATCGCCGAGCGGCGGGGACTTGTGTTCGTACATCCGTTCGACGATCCGCTGGTGATGGCCGGCCAGGGCACCGTTGCGCTGGAGATGTTCGAGGATGCACCCGACATCGACACGCTGGTGGTGCCTGTGGGCGGCGGCGGGCTGATTTCCGGCTGCGCCGTTGCGGCTTCCCGCGTGGCGCCGAAGTGCGACATCGTGGGCGTTCAGGCAGAACTCTACCCCAGCATGAAGGCGACGCTGATGGGCGATCCCATCGTCGCGGACGGCGACACGCTGGCCGAAGGCATCGCCGTGAAGTTTCCCGGCACCAACACGGTGCCGATCGTCCGCAAGCTGGTTTCCGACGTGCTTCTGGTGGGCGAGCGCGACATGGAGCGCGCCGTTTCCATGCTGCTCTCCATCGAGAAGACGGTGGTCGAAGGCGCGGGGGCGGCCGGTCTGGCGGCCCTGCTGGCCCACCCGCGCCGGTTCCGCGGGCGCACCGTGGGCATGGTGCTGACGGGCGGCAACATCGATACGCGCCTGCTGGCGAACGTGCTGCTGCGCGATCTTGCCCGCAACGGTCGGCTCGCCCGGCTGCGGATCCGGCTGAAGGACCGGCACGGTCAGCTCTATGGCGTGGCGCGCATCTTTGATCAGCAACAGGTGAACATCCTGGAAGTTTCGCACCACCGCATCTTCACCAACCTGCCCGCCAAGGGCCTGATGACCGAGATCGAGTGCGAGACGCGCGGCGGCGATCATCTGGACAGGCTGATCGAAGCCCTGCGCGGCGCCGGCTATGAAGTGACCAAGGTGGAACTGGGCTGATCCGGCCCGGACGATTGGTCCGTTCCGGATGCACCAACGGCTGCCACCGCTTGTCCACCGCAATCCATCCCGGCTACTTCTCTGTCCTCAGCGGCGGAGGGGCCGCATCGGATCAGGACGGGGCCCGTCGCGTCGGAAACGGCAGGAACCGCCAAAGGCAGGGTTAATGGTGGCCAAAGGCCCCATTTCCGTGCTGCTGTCCGTTGCCTCAACTCCACCCAATGTGCATCATTACCCAGATCGGGAGCAGTTGGATGGAGTCGGGAACGGTCCTGTCGTGACGGTCGGCACTGATATCTTCGTCTGGAACCGGCAGTCGGGCCGTTCGGCGTTTATTCCGGGCGAGAAGGCTGTTGCCCGCAAGGCAATGGCATGACGGAACAACCGACCCGCTTCCCTCGCTTCTTCGTGACGGCGGAAAGCCCCTGCCCCTATCTGCCCGGGCGGACGGAACGAAAGGTCTTTGCGGAACTCCGCGGGCCTGATGCCCAGCGGATGAGCGAAGGGCTGGGCCGCATCGGATTCCGTCGCAGCCAGAATGTGGTCTATCGCCCCAGTTGCGACGGCTGCAATGCCTGCGTCTCCGTGCGGATCGTGGCCAGCCAGTTCCAGCCTTCCCAATCCCATCGTCGCCTGCTGAAGCGCAACGCAGATCTGGATGTCGCCGCCTGCGACGCCTGGGCGACCGAAGAACAGTTCGATCTGCTGCGTCGTTACCTGAAGGATCGCCACCCGCAAGGCGGCATGGCAGGCATGGACGGCTATGACTTTGCCGAGATGATCGAGACGTCACCGGTCGACACCGTCGTGGTCGAGTATCGGGAGCCTGGCGTGGACGGCCGGCCGGGCCGGCTGATCGGTGCCTGCCTTACGGACAAGCAGTCCGATGGCCTGTCCATGGTCTACAGCTTCTATGAAACCGGGCCGGGTGCACGCCCGGGGCTCGGCACCTTCATGATCCTGGATCATGTCGTGCGGGCAGCGCAGGTGGGCATGCGCTATGTCTATCTCGGCTACTGGGTCGATGGCAGTCCGCGCATGGATTACAAACGGCGATTCAGCCCGCTCGAAATGCTGACCCCTCATGGCTGGCGTCTCATGCCCAGACAACAGGCTGCGGCGGAACGTCGCCTGTTCGCGAAGGTCGACTGAGGGCCCCGCGCAGGCTATCTGCACGAAATGCAAGCTACCACCCGCGATCCTGAGAATGTCGCCCTTTTCGCCACGCTCGCGGCGGACTGGTGGGATCCCGATGGCTCATCACGATTGCTGCACCGCATCAATCCCACCCGCCTCGCCTTCGTCCGCGAACGGCTGACCGGGCATTTCGGGCTGGATCCCCGCAAACGCCATGCGCTGGCAGGCTTGAAGGCGCTGGACATCGGCTGCGGCGCCGGCCTTCTGACAGAGCCGCTGGCGCGCATGGGGGCTGATGTGGAAGGGCTGGATGCCGGCGCCGACGTGGTTGCCGCCGCCCGGGCACATGCAGAAGCGCAGGGGCTTTCGATCTGCTATACTGTTGGTGACGTCATTGAGTTCGCAGCCGGCAGAGCGGCACAATATGACTTCATAACATGTCTTGAAGTTATCGAGCATGTTACTGAGATAGATAGGTTTCTTTCTGCAGTTTCCAGTTTGCTAAAGCCGGGTGGCCTGTTGCTGTTTTCCACGCCGAACCGCACGCCGCTCAGCTGGGCTGTGCTGATAGCCGGCGCCGAGAAGATCACCCGACTGATCCCCGATGGTGGACATGACTGGCGCAAGTTCGTGACCCCGGACGAACTGACCCGCCACCTGGCGCAGGCCGGGCTGAAGGTGGACATTCTGAAAGGGCTGACATGGTCCCTGATGAAGGGCTTCCACATCTCTGACGATCTGACGATCAACTATCTGGGAAGCGCCACGAAGGCCTGACACCCGGCCTGACGCTTTCGCGCGCTGGCATTTCGCACAAGCCGGGATCAATCTTCCGCCCGAGGGAGAGAGACGATGGGCATGGATCTGAAGGGCATACATCATTCCGCATTCCGCTGCCGCGATGCGGAGGAAACCCGGGCCTTCTACGAGGATGTGCTGGGGCTACCGGTTGCGGCCGCCCTTGCGTTCGAAGAAGAGCCGGGGTCGGGCAAGGCCCATCCCTATGTCCACATCTTCTTCCGTATGCCCGATGGAAACTACATCGCCTTCTTTGATGCGCCGGACAGCGCAAAGCCCGAACATTTCAGGCCCGCGCACGGCTTTGATCGCCACATCGCCTTCGAAGCCGTCACGGTCGCCCAGCTTGCGGACTGGAAGGCAAGGCTGGAAGCCGCCGGCGTCGCCTGCTTCGGCCCCATCGACCATCATTTCGTGAAGTCGCTCTACATGTGGGATCCGAACGGACTTCAGGTGGAAATCACCGCCCGTGATCCACAGCATGATCCGATCCTGCAGGCAGAGGAGGCCGCCGCCCGGGATGTGCTGGCGGAATGGACGGCCCGCACATCCCGGTCGAAGGCCCACCTCAGGGCCTGATGGGCGCCTATTTCCGGTCGGGTACCGCGAACCGGCCGGAAACCCGGCTGCCGGGCTGGCCGGTCGATGTCTTGCCGTCCAGAGTGGAACGGCCCGACGCAAGATCGATCGTCAGCCTGTTGCCCTGCACCTTGGTCGTGCCCTGGGTCAGCACGACATTGCCGATCAGCGTGAGGATCCGCTTGCTGACATCATAGATTCCGAAGCGGCTGGTCGCCCGCTCGCTGGGGGTCGCCAGGCGGACATTCCCGTCGGCATCCAGGCGCTGGATCACGGGATCGCCTTTTACCGGCCTGCTGTAGGCCACCTTGATCCGGTCTGCCTCCAGCGTCAGATTCCCCTGGCGCACCCGGACATTGCCGGTGAAGATCGCCTGGTTCTGCTGGTCCAGCACGTCGATGCGGTCGGAATCGACATCGATGGGGGCCTTGCTGTCCAGCCCGCGCAGGGCCGATGTGGTGATGCCCTGCGCCGTCGCGGTGGTCGCGCCCAGAGGGGCGAGCAGGGCTGCAAGGATCAGGATTTTCGTGTTGTTGATCATCCGACTGTCCGGTTTGGAGTGATGCGCAGTTTCACGCCGCCAGCCATGCTGACCTTGCGGCCCTCGATGTCGGCGGTGAAGGCGTTTGCGCTGAACTGGCCCATGGGTAGCGTGCCCGAAACGGGATCGCTGGTCGTGACGCGGTTGGCGTTGATGTCGATCAGGATGGTGTTGCCATCCAGGCTGTAGCCGGATGCCGAGCGCGCGACGACGGGGCCGCGAACCAGCAACCGGTTCTGCTCGATGAAGAATTCCCCGGATGGCGCCGTCACGGTCGCCGGGCCCTGTTCCTGCTCGATCCGGGCCGACAGGCCGGACAGAACGACCACCGGCACGGCGCTTGTCTTCTGGACGCCCGATTGTGCAACGATCTCGAACGGCTCACCACGGGCAGTTACGCCCCGGTAGGTGGCGGCTTCCATCCGCATGCGTTCGCCGGCACGCGCCGCACTGTCCTTCGACAGCAGGAAACTGAATTCCTGGGTGGCAGCCATCGGCAGGATCACCAAAACGGCCGCCAGCACCAAAGAAGCAGCCGGCAGCACCCACTTCGCCGCAGACACAAGCGCATCGCGCGGCCCGCCCGGCAGCATCGAACGCCGCCGCGCCTCCCGCTGGCGATCCGCCAGTTCAGACATGCGCGAAGATGTCGATCTCGGGCCAGCCCTGAAGATCAAGGTCTGCCCTGTAAGGCAGGAAGTCGAAACAGGCCTGTGCCAGTTCTGTCCGCCCCTCCCGCGCGAGCCGTTCGTCCAGGATGGGCTTCATCCGGTGCAGGAAGCGCACATCGGAGGCCGCATATTCCTTCTGCGCATCACTCAGCACGGCAGCGCCCCAGTCGCTGGATTGCTGCTGCTTGGAAATCTCCGCACCCAGAAGTTCGCGCACCAGATCCTTGAGGCCGTGGCGATCCGTGTAGGTGCGGATCAGACGACTTGCCGTCTTCGTGCAATAGACTGGCGCCGCCACCACCTCCAGATAGCGCCGGATCACCGCCAGGTCGAAACGGGCGAAGTGATAGAGCTTCAGCCGCGCCGGATCAGCCAGCACCCGGCGCAGGTTCGGCGCGCTGTAATCCCCGGACAGCCGCACGAGATGCTCGTCGCCCTGCCCGTCCGACAACTGGACGAGGCACAGGCGATCCCTGTGGGGGTTCAGCCCCATGGTTTCGGTATCGACGGCGATCGGGCCCGGCGCAAAGGGATCGCCGGGAAGGTCGCCTTCGTGGAAATGAATGGCCATGGCACCGCCATAGGCGCTCCACCGATGCCGGGCAATGGAGTGGTGGCGCTGTCGTGGCCCGGATCAGGCCCGCACGAGCTCTGGCGGGCGGGGATCAGCGCAGGAAGATGAAATATACCCCCATCAGAAGCAGATAACCGGTCAACGCGCTGGTAAGCAGAAGCTTCCAGCCGGATCCGCGCGGGCGTTCGTCGTCCGTCATGGCCATGAAGTCCTCCGAGGCTTCAGTTGGCCCGAAGTTATCCACAGAACAGAAATTGTCAAGTGAAGTGAATATTTCATATCAAGCATATGAAATTGCATGCTATTGTCATTTGCACTATATGCATTGGGGTTTAGGGCCAGGTACTTCCGGATTCGGATGCCGCACTACTCCTCTTTTCCCGCAGCTTGGCCGCGGCCCCGCACCACGCCACCGATGATCCATGGCCACAGCAAGACCGCGCGATGCCGCAACCCTGGTCCTCGTCCGAAGGGACGGCCCCTCCCCCCGTATCCTGATGGGGCGTCGATCCGGCGGCCATGATTTCATGCCGGACAAATGGGTGTTCCCGGGCGGCCGCATCGACAGATCCGATTATCACGCCCCAATCCTCAGGGATCTGGCGCCCGCCGTCGCGGCCGATCTCGCAGCCTCGCGCCGGCTTGGCCGACAGGACGGCGCCCGCCTTGCCCGTGCGCTCGCCAGCACCGCCGTGCGAGAGACATTCGAGGAAACCGGACTGGTGATCGGCCGCCTGTCCGGCCGGCTCGAAGCGGACCTGTCGGGCCTCAGCTACATCGCCCGCGCGATCACGCCGCCGGCGCGCCACAAGCGCTTCGACGCCCGCTTCCTGATGGCGGACGCCGAGCATCTTCAGTCTCTGGACCCATCCGACAGCCGGGAACTGGGTGAAGTCGCCTGGTTCGACCTGAAACAATGCCGCGAACTCGACCTGCCAACTGTCACCCGTGCAGTGCTGGATGTCGTGGAGCTACATCTCAATGGCCAGCCTGTCGCGCGCCCCTTCTGGCGCTGGACGCGGCAAAGCCCCGAATCGGCTCTCTGAAGGCCGGGCTCAACGGCTCGTCTGTATGGCGGCATCGGTTCGTCGATGCGCCCCATCATTCGCCCCCAACTTTGCCCGGATCATCGACAAGGGGGGCGACACCGTTGCGATGACGATTGATAATCCTTGTTGCGGATTTTGAGGAACCGCAATCAAAGGACTGGAAACGATAATGAAAACATACTGGACTGGCCTTGCGGCCAGTGCCGGCCTGCTGCTGGCCGCGCCCGCCTTCAGCCAGCAGGAACCGGCCCAGGCACCGGCCCAGCAGCCGGAAGCCAAGATACCCGCCCCCGCACCGCAACAGCCGGCGCAAGACGGAAATCCGAAACCCGAAGAGGGCAAGACGCCGAAGCCCGAATCATCTGAACCGAAGGCTCAAGCGACTGAAGCCTGACGTACTGGGGCGTCAGTCCAGGTTCGGGCGCAGCCACTGGCGCGCCTGATCCAGGCCGACGCCCCGTCTTTTCGCATAATCGGCCAGCTGATCCTCGCCCACCCGCGCCACACCGAAATAGTGGCTTTGCGGATGCGCGAAGTAAAAGCCCGAAACCGCCGCCGTGGGCAGCATCGCAAAGCTTTCCGTCAGGCTGATCCCGGTTCTGGCCGGGGCGTCCAGCAGATCGAACAGCAACGGCTTCAGGCTGTGATCCGGGCAAGCCGGATAGCCGGGCGCCGGGCGGATGCCCTGATACTGCTCTCGGATAAGGCCCGGATAATCCGGCACGGCCAGCCGTTCATAGCCCCAGTGATCGGTGCGGATGCGGAAATGCAGCGCCTCGGCCGCGGCCTCCGCGAACCGGTCGGCCAGCGCCTTCAGCAGGATGTCCGAATAATCATCGTGCGCAGCCCTGAACTCAGCCAGCTTCGCCTCGATCCCATGGCCCGCCGTCACCGCGAAGCCGCCGATCCAGTCGGCGTCCGGCGAAACGAAATCGGCCAGACAGTCGTTCGCCCTGCCCTCGCGCTTGGCCACCTGCTGCCGCAGCATGGGCAGGCGTGCGATTGGCGCGGAACGGGTTTCGTCCGCGAACAGCAGAATATCGTCACCATCCCGCCGGGCCGGCCAGATCGCGGCGGTTGCCTTCGCCGTCAGCCACTTTTCCGAAACGATCCGCCCCAGCATCGCCTGCGCATCGTGCCACAGCGCGCGGGCCGCTTCACCCACCACCTTGTCGTCCAGGATCTGCGGATAGGTGCCGTGCAGCTCCCACGCCCGGAAAAAGGGTGTCCAGTCGATGAAAGGCACCAGTTCCTCGAGCGACCAGTCATCGATCGTCCACTGCCCTGTCGCGGCCGGCCTGACCGGTGGTTCGGCCGCGAAATCGATCGCCAGGCCATTCGCGCGCGCAGTCGCCAGATCAACGAGCACGGATTGCCCGCCATTCCGCTTCGCGCGAATGTCGGCATAGTCGGTCGCGACGTCCGCAATGAACCGCCCGGCCTGCGTATCCGACATCAGGCTTGACGCAACGCCCACTGCCCGGCTTGCATCCAGCACATGGATGGTCGGCCCCGAATAGGCCGGCGCAATGCGCAGCGCCGTATGCACCCGCGAAGTCGTCGCTCCGCCGATCAGCAGCGGCATGGTGAAGCCCGCGCGCTCCATTTCGGTCGCCACCGTCACCATCTCGTCGAGAGAGGGCGTGATCAGGCCGGACAGACCGATGATGTCCACCTTTTCCGTCCGCGCTGTCTCAAGGATCTTCGGCCAGGGCACCATCACGCCCAGGTCGATCACCTCGTAATTGTTGCACTGGAGGACGACCCCCACGATGTTCTTGCCGATATCGTGCACATCGCCCTTCACCGTCGCCATCAGGATCTTCGCCTTGGGCGCCGCTCCCTCGTCCTTCTCCGCCTCGATGTAGGGAATCAGGTGCGCGACCGCCTTCTTCATCACGCGGGCGGATTTCACCACCTGCGGCAGGAACATCTTGCCGCTGGCGAACAGGTCGCCCACCTGATTCATGCCGTCCATCAGCGGCCCCTCGATCACCTCGATGGGGCGTGCCGCCTGAAGACGGGCCTCCTCGGTATCGGCCACCACATGTGCGTCCAGCCCGTTCACAAGCGCATGGGCCAGGCGCTTCTCGACAGAGAAGGATCGCCATTCCTCTGTCTGTTTTTCAATTGATTGGGCCTGATTGCTGAAACGGGAAGATAGCGCAATGAGCCGATCCGTCGCATCCGGCCGGCGCATCAGGATCACATCCTCGCAGGCCTCGCGCAGCTCGGCGTCAAGGCTTTCATATACGTCCAGTTGCCCGGCATTCACGATCGCCATGTCAAGGCCGGCGGGAATGGCATGATACAGGAACACACTGTGCATCGCCCGGCGGACGGCCTCGTTTCCGCGGAAGGCAAAGCTCAGGTTGGACAACCCGCCGGAGATGCGCGCGCCAGGGCAGCGCTGCTTGATGGCGCGGCAGGCCTCGATGAAATCCAGCGCATAGCGGTCATGCTCCTCGATCCCAGTCGCCACTGCGAAGATATTGGGATCGAAGATGATGTCGTCGGCTGCGTACCCGTCGGCCGTCAGCAGGTCATAGGCGCGGGCGCAGATCTCAAGCTTTCGCGCGGCCGTGTCGGCTTGCCCAGCCTCGTCGAAGGCCATCACGACGGCCGCCGCGCCATAGCGGCGCACCAGGCGGGCCTGCGCCAGGAACTGCGCCTCCCCTTCCTTCAGGCTGATCGAATTCACGATCGCCTTGCCCGCCACGCATTTCAGCCCCGCCTCGATCACGCTCCATTTGCTGCTGTCGATCATCAGCGGCACACGCGCGATGTCCGGTTCGGCGGCCAGCAGCTTCAGGAAGGTCGTCATGGCCGCCTCGCTGTCCAGCAGGCCTTCGTCCATGTTCACGTCGATCACCTGGGCGCCGTTCGCCACCTGATCCCGCGCGACATCCAGTGCCGCCGTGTAATCGCCGGCCACGATCAGTTTGCGGAACCGCGCCGATCCGGTCACGTTCGTCCGCTCGCCGATGTTGATGAAGCTGGTCGCGCTCATGCGAACACCGCCGCTTCCAGGCCGGAAAGACGCAGTGCGGGTACATGGGGCAAAATCGTCCGGGGCGGCAGCCCCTTCACCGCGCGGGAAATCGCCGCAATATGGGCCGGCGTGGTGCCGCAGCAGCCGCCCACCACATTGATCAGCCCCGCCTCTGCCCAGTCACGGATCAGCTGCCCGGTCGTTTCTGGCAGTTCGTCATAGCCGCCAAAAGCATTCGGCAGGCCCGCATTGGGATAGACCATGACCAGCGCATCCGCCTGCGCGGCCAGGACCTGCACATGGGGTCGAAGTTCCGTCGCACCGAAGCTGCAGTTCAGCCCAATGGTCAGCGGCCGCACATGCTGCACCGAAATCCAGAAGGCCTCCACCGTCTGCCCCGAAAGGTTGCGGCCGGCCATGTCGGTCAGCGTCAACGAGATCATCACCGGTACGCGGACGCCGCGCGCCTCCTCCGCTTCCATCGCGGCGAAGGCCGCAGCCTTCGCGTTCAGCGTGTCGAAAACCGTCTCGATCAGGATGAAATCCACCCCGCCCTCCAGCAGGGCGTCGATCTGCTCGCGGTAGACCGCCTTCATCCCGTCGAAATCGACTTCGCGGAACCCCGGATCCTCCACGCGCGGGCTCAACGACAGGGTCTTGTTCGTCGGGCCCAGCGCGCCGGCCACGAAGCGGGGCCAGCCGTCCTCGGCCGTCGCAGCGTCCGCCTCTGCCCTGAGGATGCGGGCGGCCGCCAGGTTGATCTCCCGCACCAGTCCCTCGGTGCCGTAATCCGCCTGGCTGATGGCATTGGCGTTGAAGCTGTTGGTCGCCAGCAGGTCTGCGCCGGCCTCGATATATCCCCGCGCGATCGCGGCGATCGCATCCGGCCGCGTCAGGTTCAGGATGTCGTTGTTGCCCTTCTGGTCGTGGGTGACCGCCAGCGAGCCGCGGAAATCATGCTCCTGCAACCCAAGCTTCTGGATTGCAGTGCCATAAGGGCCGTCCTTCACAAGGATTCTCTGGCTCGCGGCGACACGGAAGGCGGCTTCGGCCGCCGAAGGCAGGATGGTCATGGGCGAACACCAAGAAGGTGGCAGATGGCATAGGCCAGTTCGGCGCGGTTGAGGGTGTAGAAATGGAAATGGCGCACACCGCCGGCATAGAGCCGTCGAACCATTTCCGCCGCGATCGTGGCGGCGACCAGCTGGCGTGCATCCGGTTTGTCATCCAGCCCTTCGAACAGCCGCGCCATCCATGTCGGGATCGTTGTGCCGCACTGGTCGGCCATCCGTTTCACATTGGCGAAGTTCGTGACCGGCAGTATCCCCGGCACCAGATCAGCGGCAATTCCGGCAGCGGCAGCCCGGTCACGAAAGGCGAAGAAGGCTTCGGGCGCAAAGAAGAACTGGGTGATCGCCCGGCTCGCGCCGGCCTCCAGCTTGCGCTTCAGATGCGCCATGTCCGCGTCCGCGCTCACCGCCTCTGGATGGGTTTCCGGATAGGCGCCAACACTCAGCTCGAACGGATGCCGGGCCGCCAGCCCTGCCACAAGCTCCGCTGCATCCCGATAACCGTCCGGGTGGGGCACGAAGCGCTGGAACTGGCCGTCGCGCAAGGGGGGATCACCCCTCAGGGCCACGATGTGCCGGATGCCCGCCGCCCAATAGGCGTCGGCAACGGTTGCAATCTCGTCGCGGCTGGCGTCCACACATGTCAGATGTGCGGCTGCGGGAATGGCTGTCTCTTTCGCGATGCGGGCAACCGTCGCGTGGGTCCTCTCCCGCGTGGTGCCGCCGGCCCCATAGGTGACAGACACGAAGCGCGGCTTCAGCGGTGCCAGCGTCTGCACACTGTTCCACAGGGTTTCCGCCATTTTTTCAGTCTTTGGCGGAAAGAATTCAAACGACACTTCAATATCGCCCGGCAGATCCGCAAACAGCGGGCCGCTGGCCGGTTCCGTCACGGTCATCGCCGTCCCTCCCAGATATTCACAGTCAATTCCGGCCCGGGATGGGTGGAATGCAGGCGCGGAGTCAGCCCGGCCGACGTCAGATAATCGCACATCGTCTTGTTCTCGAACCCCAGCCTGCTGTGCTGGAACCGCGTCCGCAGCTCTTCCAGCGCGTGCGCCGCATAGTCGGCCACCAGCAGTTTTCCGCCGGGCGCAAGCACGCGGGCAGCCTCTGCGATCACCGCGCCGGGCTCGTCCGCGAAATGCAGCACCTGATGCAGCGTCACCGTATCGAAGGCGCCATCCGTGAATGGCAGCGCCCGCATGTCAGCCTGCCGCACATCGGCCGTCTGGTTGCCGCCGCCGGCCAGCTTGCCCCGCGCCAGCCGCAGCATCTCGGGTGAGCGGTCGATCCCGGTCGCGCTCTCCGCCTCGGCAGACAGAAGTTCCAGCACCCGACCCGTACCGGTGCCGATATCCAGCAGCCGACCCACCGATGGCTTGCGCGCAGCCGCCGCCAGCGAAGCTTCCACCTCGATATCCTGCCCGCCCAGCCGGCGCAGAAGATCCCATTCGCCTGCATTGGATTCGAACCAGCCATCGATCCGCCGCTGCCGTTCCGCCCGCACCTGCCCCAGCCTCGCCCGTTCCGGCGCGATCGGATCGCCAGCGCCTGCAACCGCTGCAATCAGGCCATGCGCCGGCTCCGTAATGCGGCGGTCGCCCTGCCCCACGAATACCCAGGCGCCTTCCTTCTGTCGCCGAACCAGCCCGGCTTCCGCCAGGATGCGCACATGGCGGGAAACACGAGGCTGGCTCTGATCCAGGATTTCGGCCAGTTCGCCCACCGAAAGTTCCAGGTCGCGCACCAGCAGCAGGATGCGCACACGCGTGGGATCGGCCAGCGCCGCGAACAATTCGTGCGCCCGGTCAACCGGCTTGATCAGCTCCTCGGCTTTCATTCCTGAAAGACTTAAACATGTCTTTATATGCGGTCAAGGCGGGTGGCATCAGCCCACCCTTGTGCGCGTCTTCGTCTGCCCCTAGGCAATTGCGCATGCTGCGGTCGACTCTTGTCTCCCTTTCCGCTCTGCTGCTGCTCGGCGCGTGCGCCCATGGCGGCGACCGTCTCGACAAGGTGGCAATCACCGATGTCGCCCATCGCGACCCCTGGGAAAAGACAAACCGGCGGATCTTCGATGTTTCGATGAAGATCGACCGCTATGCCCTGAAGCCGGTCACAAATGTCTACCGCACGGTTGTCCCCGACGCACCCAGGCGTGGAATCTCCAACGGATACAATCTGTTGCAGGAACCAACGAATATGGGCAACGCAATCGCCCAGGGCAAGGTTAAGAGTGCTTTTCGCGCCTTTGATCGTATCCTCATCAATAGCTTCCTCGGCCTTGGCGTCGCCGATCACGCCAGCGATATGGGGCTTGTTGAACAACCGCATGATTTCGGCCAGACGATGGCCGTCTGGGGCGTGCCGTCCGGCCCGTTCGTGATGCTGCCTTTCCTGGGCCCCAACACCGCGCGCGACAGCGTCGGATTCGTCGTCGATTTCCTGCTTGATCCATTCGATCCGGTCACGAACCGGATCATTTCCCCGCAGGAACGGCTGGTGAATGTCGCCGTGCAGGTGCTCGATACGCGCTCGAACCTCAGGGACAAGGGCGAGCAACTGCTGGTGGGCGCGGCAGACCCTTATGCCACCACCCGCTCCGCCTGGCTGCAACTGCGGCGCTATGAAATCTTCGACGGAAATCTGCCCGCAGAGGAGGAAGAGGATATTCCGCCTCCGCCGGCCGATCCGGCAACGGAAACCTCGGGCGAAACGCCGGCCGTCAGCGGAGAAGCGCCTTCGCCATCCGCCCTTCCCGCTGCTGATACCGCCACAGCGCCTTCCAGACCGGCAACCGAAGCTCCGGCGGACGCCCCTCGGCCAGATTGAGGATCTGCAGGCAAAACCAGGCCTGCACGCCGAAGCCGTTCAGCATCTTAACGAACGCGCCACCCGCTTCGGGTGAAAACGGGCCAGGCCCCAGCCGCAGCTGCTTTTCCCATGCGGGCAGAACCGCGACCGGATCGGCCAGCAGCCGCGCCGGCCCATCAGGATCGGTGCACAGCGGACGCGCCAGCCCCACGATGTCGCAGGCGCCGCCATCGATCGCGGCCGCCATCGCCGCCGCGCTGCGAAACCCGCCCGTCACCATCAGCGGCGTCCGAACAGCCGCGCGCAGCCGCTCCGCCTCGGCCAGGAAATAGGCCTCGCGTCGGGCGGATCGCGCCTCGCCGGGCGAAAGCCCGTCGGAATCCATCATGCGCGGCTGTTCATAATTGCCGCCGGAAATTTCCAGGAAATCAATCCCTTCCGCTTCCAGCATCTGGGCCACAAGCCGGGACTCCTCAACCGCGAAGCCACCTCGCTGGAAATCCGCAGAGTTCAGCTTGACCGCCACGCCAAATCCGGGCCCTGCCGTCGCCTTTGCGGCCCGCACCGCTTCCAGCAGGAACCGCGCCCGGTTCTCCAGGCTGCCGCCGAACCGGTCCGTCCGCTGGTTCGCCAGCGGCGACAGGAAAGATGAGAGCAGATAGCCATGCGCACCGTGCAGCTGCACGCCGGCGAATCCCGCCGCCCGGCACACAGCCGCCGCGTGCCCGAAGGCCACGATCAGTCCGTCGATCTCCGCCTCGCTCAGCGCTTCAGGCACGCCGAACTGCTTGCCCGGCAGCGCCACGGGGATCGCGCTCGGCGCCTTGGGATGCGCGTTCACCGTAATCGGCGTCTGCCGCCCGGCATGCGATAGCTGAACATAACAGGCCGCCCCGCCCGCCGATGCTGCCGCAGCATAGGCCGACAGCGCCGCCATCGCCTCCGCGGATTGCGGCCCCTCGATCGCGACGTTTCCGGGCCGTTCCAGATGTCGCCGGCTGACCTGCACATTTCCGGTGATCAACAGCCCAGCGCCCCCTTCCGCCCAGCGGCGATAGAGGCGCGCATGCGCGGCCGTTGCACGGTTTGCCGGATCCGCGAGCCCTTCGGTCATCGCGGATTTGCCGAGCCTGTTCTTCAGAACGACGCCGGATGCCAACGTCAACGGGGTTGCGAGGCTGTTCATGAACGGGGCATAGGCAACAGGGTTGCCCGGCGAAAGGAACGCTTGTGAGAGGATTTCCGCTGTTGCTGTCCGCCATCCTGCTTGCGGCCTGCGGCGGCAATCAGGACGCCGATGGCGCCCAGGCGACGCGCGCCGGGGTCGAACGTGCCAACGCCGACATCCGCGCGGCCGAGGCAGCCACCCGCGCCCCTGTCAGCGTGAATCGATCCGTCGCAGAACTGACGGGCAAGCCCGTTCGCGACGCGCGGGACGCCCCAACCCCGCCCAAGGCGCAGGAAGCCCCAGCGCAGCTGGCCGAAGCGGACCCCGAACCGGCGGCGGCGGCCCCCGCCCCGCCGCCCCCTTCGGACGCGCGCTAGCGCAGCATCAGGCCGCCATCGATCGCGATGGATTGCCCCGTAATATAGGGTGCCCGCGATGAAGCCAGGAACAGCACCGTTTCCGCCACTTCCTCGGGCTCGCCCCAGCGGCGCATCGGCACGGATTTCATCAGCCGCTTCTCATAGTCGGCGTCGGTTCGCTGGATCTCCGTCATCCGGGTGCGGATGAAGCCGGGCGCCACCATGTTCACCCGGATGCCATCCGGCGCCCATTTGTCGGCCAGCGCCCGTGTCAGCCCCAGCAGCCCCGCCTTCGACGCCGTGTAGGCTGGCGTCTCGCGCAGGGCGAGGAAGCTGGAAAGCGAGCCCATGTTCACGATCGCTCCGCCCCGCGCCTTCAGGGCGGGATGCAGCGCCGCGCTCAACGCCATCACCGAATTCAGGTTCACGTCGATGACGGCCCGGAACCCGGCCTCGGTATATTCGTCCGCCCGGCCCGTGCCGGCGTTGTTCACCAGGATGTCGATTTCGCCTGCGGCTTTCGCTGTCGCGGCGGCCGTTTCCGCCTTGGTGAAGTCAGCCTGGATGTAGGTGAAACCGGACAGATCATCGGCATAGTCCGTCGCCGCCGCCCGCGTTCCCGTGATCAGCACGGTTGCGCCATTGTCCTTGAAGGCCCTTGCGGTCGCTAGTCCGATGCCCTGGCTGCCGCCTGTAACCAGCACGCGCTTGCCCTTGAATTCAGGCCATGATCCGCTCATTCCGAAACCCTTTCCGTTCCCGGTCGTTCCGCAAAGTCAATGAAGCGGCGGCGGAAAACCGCAATCAGCCAAAAGAAGGGGCCGACAGCCCGTCTTGCCCCGTTGCAGCAATTGGGTCATTACCCGGGGCCGAGGGGAAATGCCGTCGGCCGTTCGCATTCGGCCATGCAGGGAGTTTTTGCCGATGCACGCGTCCTCCACCCATCTGTCCCTCGCCACCCTGTTCGCGTCCGCCCTTCTGCTTGCAGCTTGCAAGGACGAGCCGAAGGTTTTCGTGAAGACGGATGGCGAAACCAGCATCGTGACTGGATCGGATGACGCCATCGTCAACAGCGCCGGAGACGGCGAAAGCCTGGCGCTCGCCACCGAGCTTCCGGCCTTCGCCCCGGCCTATCCGGGTGCCCGCCTGCGCACCCAGGTTTCGGACGGCAAGACAGGCGGTCGTGGTGGCCTGGTGGTGTTCGAAACTGCCGATCCGGTGGAAAAGGTTGCCGCCTTCTACGATGCCCGCGCCCAAGAGCTTGGCGTGAAGCCCGGCATGGTGGTGAACGAGAAGGACAGCGCTGTCCGGATCTTCGCCGGACGCGACGGGAAGGACAAGGCCGGCGGTGCGCTGGTCGCCATTTCCAAATCGGAAAAGGGCCTTGGCACCGAAATCGTCATCACGGCGGGAATGGCGGACGCCCATATCCGTCGGATGGAGAAGGACAAGGACGCCTGGCGCGAATCCGCCAACCCGATCCGCCTGCAATAGCACGCCCGCCCCCTGCCGCATTTGGCGGGCTGGCCCCGGCGCGCCCGAACGCTTAGGCTGCGCACATGTTCCTTCACTTTCTGGACGAATTGCGCGCCGCGAAGATCCCGGCCTCGCTGAAAGAGCATCTGATGCTGCTGGAGGCGATGCAGGAAGGCGTCATCGAAAATCGCGTCGAGGAATTCTATTATCTGTCGCGCGCCATCTATGTGAAGGATGAAGGCCTTCTCGACCGGTTCGATCAGGTTTTCGGGAAGGTTTTCAAGGGCCTTGATACCACCATCGACACGGGCACGGTGGAAATTCCCGAAGAATGGCTGCGGAAACTCGCCGAGCTCTACCTCACGCCCGAGGAGATGGCCGAGATCAAGTCGCTCGGCTCATGGGATGAAATCATGGAGACGCTGAAGAAGCGTCTCGAGGAGCAGCAGAAGCGCCACGAAGGCGGCAACAAGTGGATCGGCACGGCGGGGAAATCACCCTACGGCGCCAACGGCTACAACCCCGAAGGGGTCCGCATCGGGCAGGACAAGAACCGCCAGGGCAAGGCCCTGAAGGTCTGGGACAAACGCGACTTCAAGAATCTGGATTCAACAGTCGAGCTTGGCACCCGCAACATCAAGGTGGCGCTCAGGCGCCTGCGGAAATTCGCCCGCGAAGGCGCTGCGGACGAACTGGACCTGGACGCAACCATCAAGGGCACCGCTCGCAAGGCGTATCTGGACATCGTGATGCGACCCGAACGGCACAATGCCGTGAAACTGCTGCTGTTCCTGGATGTCGGCGGTTCGATGGATCCGCATGTGAAGGTGATGGAAGAGCTGTTCTCCGCCGCGCGGACGGAATTCAAGCATCTGGAATATTTCTACTTCCACAACTGCCCCTATGAGGCGGTCTGGAAAGACAACAAGCGCCGCTGGTCGGAACGCACGCCCACCTTCGATGTGCTTCACAAATTCCCGCATGATTACAAGCTTCTGTTCGTCGGCGACGCGTCCATGAGCCCGTATGAAATCAACTATGCCGGCGGCTCCGTGGAGCATTGGAACGAAGAGGCGGGTGAAGTGTGGATGAAGCGCCTCACCGGTGTCTATCATTCGGCTGCCTGGCTGAATCCGATCCCCGAACAGCATTGGGGCCACAGCCAGTCGATCCAGATGATCCGGACGCTGATGGAAGGCCGCATGTTCCCGCTGACTCTGGACGGACTCGACCGCGCGATGCGGGAACTCTCCCGCAGTCGCTGAATAAGCCGAAATCCCCCCTGCCCGCTGGCGCCGAACGCACCGGCCAGCCCGTGCTGCAGGCCATCGCCGCCTGCCTGAAACGACATGACAGGCAGCGCCAGCAATAGGGCATCAACCCCGCGATCCCGCGAATTGCGCTTGCACCGCGCGGCGGAGACGGCCAAATCTTGGGTCCTGCACGCGCAAATGGAGGAAGACATGGGGCTGTTCTCGACCTTGAAGGATGCGATCTTCGGCAGCGACGAGGCGAAGGAAATCGCCGTGAAGAAGGCGCCGCCCGCGCCCGCCGCCGCCACGCCGCCGCCGCCCAAGCCGCAACCTGTCGATCTGGAGGAAACGCTGGCCTACATGGCGCAGAAGCGCGGCCAGCCCTCCAACTACAAGACCTCCATTGTCGATCTCATGAAGCTCGTCGGGATGGACAGCTCGCTGGCCGCCCGCAAGGAACTGGCGACGGATCTCGGCTATACCGGCGCACTCGACGGCAGCGCGGAAATGAACATCTGGCTGCACAAGAAGGTGATGGAAAAGCTGGCGACCGCCACCGTCTGACGGATCAGCGTCTCAGCACGAACAGCGCGTGGTCCGCCCTCAGGTTGGGCCACGCGCCGATCCGCTTCTCCCCCGCCAGATAGGCCTCGCGCTCGATCGTCAGGGCCATATCGGCGGCAAGCGCACGAAAATCGTCGATCGTGCAGAAGTGGATATTCTCGGTTTCGTACCAGCTGACCGGCAGCGTCCGCGTCACAGGCATCCGGCCCTTCAGCAGCAGATGCGCCCGCACCCGCCAGAAACCGAAATTCGGGAAGGCGACGACGGCGCGCCGCCCGATCCGCACCAGTTCCGCCAGCACCCGGTGCGGCGCTTCCATCGCCTGCAACGTTTCGGACAGGATCGCATAGTCGACGGACTGATCCGGAAAAACCGCAAGGTCGCTTGTCGCATCCCCCTGCACCACCGATAGCCCGCGCCCCACGGCCGCCGCCACTCGCACGGGGTCCAGCTCGATTCCGCGACCGTCCACCTGCTTCACATCGCGCAGCCAGGCCAGCAGCCGGCCATCGGAACAGCCCACATCAAGCACAGATGCGCCGGCCGGAATCTGCTCCGCCACCTGGCGAAGCCTCACGGTCAGCCCGTTCATGCCGTCTGCTCCACCGCTTTCAGGAACCCGTCCACCACGTCGTTCAGCCCGGGCGTATCCAGAAGGAAGGCGTCATGGCCGAACGGGCTTGTCAGCTCCACGAAGCTCGCATGCCGCCCGGCCGCCACCAGCGCCTGCACGATGCGTTTCGATTCGGCGGTAGGATACAGCCAGTCGGTATCGAACGAGATCACGCAGAAGCGCGCCTGGGTCTGGGCGAATGCCTGCGCCAGTTGCCCGCCATAATCCTCGGCCAGGTCGAAGTAATCGAGCGCCCGGGTGATGTAGAGATAGGCGTTGGCATCGAACCGGTCGACGAAGCTCATTCCCTGGTGACGCAGATAGGATTCGATCTGGAAATCCGCATCGAAGCCGAAGCTTTTCGCCGTGCCCTGCTGCAGGTGGCGGCCGAACTTCGCCGTCAGCCCCGCTTCCGACAGATAGGTGATATGGGCCGCCATCCGCGCGACGGCCAGGCCCTTCGTCGGCCCCTCGCCCGCGCCATAGGCCCCGCCCTTCCACTTCGGATCGGCCATGATGGCCTGCCGCCCCACTTCGTGGAAGGCGATGTTCTGCGCGCTGTGCCGCGCGGCGCTGGCGATGACCACCACGGATCGCACCCGGTGCGGATAGCTGGCCGCCCATTGCAGCGCCTGCATCCCGCCCATTGAGCCGCCCACCACCGCAAGCAGGGTGCCCACCCCAAGCGAATCGAGCAGCCCGGCCTGCGCGCGGACCATGTCCGCAATCGTGATCACCGGGAATCGCAGTCCCCATGGGGCGCCATCTTCCGGATGCGGGCTGGCGGGCCCTTCGCTGCCCATGCAGCCGCCGATCACGTTGGAGCAGATGATGAAGTGCCGCTCAGGGTCGATCGGCAGCCCCGGCCCCACCATGCGGGTCCACCAGCCGGGCTTTGCCGTCAGCGGATGGCGGCTCGCCACATACTGGTCGCCCGTCAGCGCGTGGCAGATCAGGATCGCGTTGGACCTGTCGGCGTTCAGCTCACCCAGCGTTTCATAGGCGACAGCAGGGCGCGGCAGCACCTGCCCGGAAACGAGCGGCAGATCCTGCGGCAGGCGGACATGGGTATGGGCGACTTTGGACGACACGGATGCCGCGCGTAGCAGCGCGGCCCGCCGCTGGCAAAGCCGCCCTGCACTTGCCCCCCGCAGCCCACGCGCCTAACGGCTTCGCCCATGATTGCACCCGTTCCCAATCCGTGGATCTCCGCGATCCAGGCCTATGTTCCCGGCTCGGCGAAGGGCGGCGGCCACGCCAGCCCGGTGAAGCTCTCCTCCAATGAGAACCCCTGGGGCGCCAGCCCGCTCGCGATCGAGGCCGTGAAGGAGGCAGCCGCCGGCAGCCACCGCTATCCGGACGGCTCGGCCGAGGTGCTGCGCCGGAAGATCGCGAAACTGCACGGTCTCAACCCGGATCTCGTCGTCTGCGGCACCGGCTCGGACGAGATTCTTCAGCTGCTGCCGATGATCTACTGCAAGCCGGGCGACAGCGTGGTGCATGTGAACCATGGCTTCATGGTCTATCCAATCGCCGCCCGGCGCGCCGGCGCGGAACCGCTGGCCGCCCCGGATGCGGACTATGCCGCCGACGTGGACGCCATCCTCGGGACTGTCCGCGAAGACACCCGCATCGTCTTTCTGGCGAACCCGAACAACCCGACCGGCACGATGATCCCG
Organism: Sandaracinobacter sp. T42; assembly: GCF_059115405.1. Taxonomy (NCBI): domain Bacteria; kingdom Pseudomonadati; phylum Pseudomonadota; class Alphaproteobacteria; order Sphingomonadales; family Sphingosinicellaceae; genus Sandaracinobacter; species Sandaracinobacter sp. T42. The sequence goes on along the minus strand of NZ_CM181101.1, from coordinate 2,007,328 downwards.
GCCAGCGAAGTCGCCCGCCTGCACGCTGGCCTTCGCCGCGACGTGCTGCTGGTGGTGGACCAGGCCTATGCCGAATATCTGGATCAGGCGGATCCGGATGGCGGGCTCGCCCTTGCACAGACGACGAACAATGTCCTCGTCACCCGCACCTTCTCGAAGATCTATGGCCTGGGCGGCCTGCGCGTGGGCTGGGCCACCGGCCCTGCGGCCATCATCCGGGAACTGAATCGGGTTCGTGCGCCCTTCCCCATCTCCGTCCCCGCGCTGGCGGCGGCGGAAGCCGCGCTGGACGATCAGGATTTCGTCGCCCGCTGCCGCGCCTGGAACCGGGAACAGCGCACGCGCCTGTCCGATGCGATCGAGCGGCTGGGCAACAAGGGCTTTCGCGCCATACCGTCCGAAGGCAATTTCGTGCTGATGATCTGCCCCGAAACCGGCCCGCTGACAGCCGAACTGGTGCACAAAGGCCTGGCCGAACGCGGGTTCCTCACCCGCTGGCTGCCCGGTCAGGGCCTGCCGCACGCGGTTCGCATTTCCGTCGGCACGGCGGATGAAACCGGCGGCGTGATCGGAGCCCTGAACGATATCGCGGCCAGCGCCTGATGCTGCCGTTCGCGCGTGTCTCGATCATCGGCATGGGCCTGATCGGCTCTAGCCTGGCGCGCGCCATCCGTCTGCACATGCCGACAGTGCGGATCACCGGCACCGATGCCGATGCAGGCGTGCGCGAACGCGTGCGGGAACTGGGCCTTGTGGATGATGTGACGGATACGCCCGGTGCCGCGGTCGTCGATGCCGATCTGGTGGTCCTGGCTGTCCCGCTGGGGGCCTTTGCAGCCGTTGGTGCGGAAATCGCTGCGGATCTTTCCGCCGGCGCGGTCGTCTCGGATGTCGGGTCCGCCAAGCAGATCGTGCTCGATTCGCTGGCCCCGCTGATGCCGGCCGACGTGCATCTGATCCCCGCCCACCCTGTGGCTGGCACCGAACGATCCGGCCCCGATGCCGGCTTCCCCACGCTGTTCGAAGGCCGCTGGTGCATCATCACACCGCCGCCCGGCGCCGATGAAGCGGCCGTCGCCCGCCTGTCCGAATTCTGGGCGCGGCTGGGCTCGAAGGTCGATCGGATGGAACCGCGCCACCATGATCTGGTGCTGGCCGTGACCAGCCATATTCCGCACCTGATCGCCTATTCGATCGTGGGCACCGCCGCCGATCTGGAAGGTGTCACAAGGGGTGAAGTGATCAAATATTCCGCCGGCGGCTTCCGCGATTTCACCCGCATCGCCGCCTCCGATCCGACCATGTGGCGAGACGTGTTCCTGACCAACCGGGACGCCGTGCTGGAAGTGCTGGGCCGCGTGAGCGAGGATCTGGCCGTGCTGCAACGCGCCATCCGCTGGGGCGAAGGCGATGCCCTGTTCCAGCGCTTCGCCAGCAGCCGGGACATCCGCCGTGCGATCATCGATGCCGGGCAGGATACACCGGACCCGGATTTCGGCCGCCAGCACTGAGGCTTCGCCTATCAAGGGGGCTGGATCGGCAGTCACCCCTTTAGCGAAGGCAGTGGGAAACATGTGCAAAGCTGAACGGCTCTCAGGCCTCCAGCTCCTCCTCGCTTCCGGCGGCCAGGATTCGCTGCGCCAGTCCATGCGGATGCCCCGCCCGCGCAAAGGCCCCCAGTTGCCGCGCCTTCAGCTTCGGATCGTCGTGGGGCGGGCCAAACGGGCCAAGCCGCCTGCGCCGGGCAAAATCAACAGCGGCCGCCCATGGATCATGGCCTTCCAGCACGGCGCTCCGCGTGCCGGCATCGATTCCGTGGGCGCTCAGCGCCGCCCGAAGCCGCCCTGCCCCCATGCCGCGCCGGGAAAGCCCGCGTACCCGCGCCTCGGCAAAGGCCGCATCATTCACATAGCCCAGTGCCACCATCCGGTCCGCAATCGCGTCCGGATCGGGCGGCGCGACATCCTCTTTCCAGCCCCGCTGGCGGATTTTCTGGTTCAGAAGTCGCAGCAGCCGGGCGCGGCTGGTCTGGAATCGCTCCAGATAACGCAGCGCAATCGCCTCCAGCGCCGGCTGATCCAGCGGGGGCGGGGGCTTGCGTGGCCCTTTGGCGCGTCTGTCGGGGCCCATTTGCCACCTTGCTGCCACAGTTCGGGCCTGTTTTGAACCAGTCTGGGGTTCATCTGCGCAAGTGCAGGCTGCCGTTAACCGTGCTATGCGCGAATTCGGTAAGTCGCACGCCTGCTGCCCTGGAAGAGGCCCGAGCTGTAATGACTGTGGACGACGCCAACCGATCGCCGGCCCCTGCCGGACTGACGCCGACCCCGCTGCTGTCCGGAATCCCCTTCGTGACCGGCCGATACACCACGCTGACAGAAGCGCTGGATTATGCCGCCACGGGCGCGACCGGATATAACTTCTACGATGCGCGTGCCAATCTCCAGCGGGCCTACCCCTATTCGCAACTCAGGGAAGACGCCCGTGCGAATGCGCTGCGCCTGATCGCCCATGGTGTTAAGCCGGGCGAACGCGTGGCGCTGATCGCGGAAACGGGCGCGGAATTTGCCGCCGCCTTCTATGGCGCCCTCTATGCCGGCGTGCTGCCTGTGCCGCTGCCGCTGCCGACCAGCTTCGGCGGCCGCCAGGCCTATGTGGAACAGATCCGTGTCCAGCTTTCCAGCTGCGATCCGATTCTGGTGCTGGGGCCAGACAGCCTGAAGCCCATGTTCGCCGAAGCGGCCGAAGGGCTTTCAACCGCACTGGGCTGGCGCGAGTTCGAAGCCCTGCCCGCCCCGGCGGCAGAGCTTCCGCCCGCCAACCCCGACGCCATTGCCTATCTGCAATATTCCAGCGGCTCCACCCGCTTCCCGCACGGTGTCGCCGTCACGCACCGCGCCGTCATGACGAACCTGACGGGCCACGCCCTCAGCATGAAGCTCGCCGTCGGGGATCGCGGCATCAGCTGGCTGCCCTGGTATCACGACATGGGGCTTGTCGGCACCTTCCTCTCGCCCATGGCAGTGCAGCTGTCGGTCGATTTCATCGCGACCGATGATTTCGCCCGCCGCCCGCTCAGCTGGCTCACGCTCATCAGCCGCAATCCGGGCAACAGCCTCTCCTATTCGCCGACCTTCGGCTACGACATCTGCGCCCGTCGCGTTTCCACCCAGACAGACGTGGAAGGCCGCTTCGATCTTTCCCGCTGGCGCATCGCCGGCAACGGCGCGGACATGATCCGTCCGGATATCTGCCAGGCCTTCGTGGATGCCTTCGCGCCGGCCGGGTTCCGCGCCGAAGCCTTCACACCCAGCTATGGCCTTGCAGAGGCCACGCTCGCCGTCTCGGTCTCGCCAGTGGGGCAAGGCATCGTCTGCGATCTTGTTGACGAGAAAAAACTTGCTGGAGAAGGACTTGCAAATGGTCCTTCAGATCCTTCCAAACCCGTCCGCTACCGAGCGATCGTCGATTGCGGCGTGGCCGTCCATGGCCTCACCATCGAAATCCGCGATTCAGACGGCAACCCCCTCCCCGACCGGCAGATCGGCCGCGTGCTGGTGAAGGGCGAAGGGATCATGCAGGGCTATTTCCGCGATCCCGAAGCGACCGCCGCCTGCCTGTCCCCCGATGGCTGGCTGGACACCGGCGACATGGGCTATCTGGTGGATGGTCACATCTTCATCGTGGGCCGCGCCAAGGACATGATCATCCTGAACGGCAAGAATCACTGGCCGCAGGATATCGAGTGGGCGATCGAACAGCTCGAAGGCTTCAAGGCCGGCGACATCGCCGCCTTTTCCATCACCACCCCCCAGGGGGAAGAAGCGCCCGCCGTGCTCGTGCAGTGCCGCACCACCGATACGGACGAGCGCGCCCGCCTGAAGGAGGCGATCCGCACCAAGGTTCGCGCCATCACCGGCATGAACTGCGTGGTGGAACTGGTGCCGCCGCGCACGCTCCCCCGCACCTCGTCCGGCAAGCTCAGCCGGGTTAAGGCCCGCCAGCTCTATCTGTCGGGCGAAATCGTCCCGTTCGACGTCGCCGCCTAGCGGCAGCAGCGGGCGCTCGTCTTTCGCGGTTCTCCTTTCCCGGGTCTTGCTGACAAGGGCGGTCCCCTTGGCCTATGGCGGGTCGCATGACGCCCGATGCCCTTCCCAACTGGGTCGATCGCCTGCCGCCGCGCGCGGCGCTCTATGCGCGCCTAGCCCGGTTCGACCGGCCGGCCGGCATCTGGCTGCTGTTCTGGCCCTGCCTGTTCGGCGCCTTCCTCAGCCCTCCGGCTGGGTGGTGGCGCTGGTGGCCGTTGTTCCTGATCGGCAGTATCGCCATGCGCGCCGCCGGATGCGTCTACAATGACATCGTGGACCGCGATCTGGATGCGAAGGTCGTCCGCACCGCGGGCCGGCCCGTCGCCAGCGGCGCGATCCCGCTGTCATCCGCCTGGACCTTCCTGATCCTCCTGTCCCTTATCGGCCTTTTGGTTCTTCTCGCTCTGCCCTTCGCAGCCCAACTGGTCGCGCTCGGCTCGCTGCTGCTGGTGGCGGCCTACCCGTTCATGAAGCGCATCACCTGGTGGCCGCAGGCCTGGCTCGGGCTCACATTCAACTGGGGCGTGCCCGTCGGCTGGGCGGCGGCCGAACCGGCGCTCAGGGCGGAAATGCCTGTGATGCTGCTCACCTATGCGGCGGCCGTTGCCTGGACGCTCGGCTATGACAGCATCTACGCCGCCCAGGATGTGGAGGATGACGCGCTCGCCGGCGTCAAATCTTCGGCCCGGGCGCTCGGGCCGCGCCTCAAGGCCGGGATCGCTGTGTTCTACGCCCTCACGATCGGCCTGCTCTCGGCGGGGCTGTGGCGCTGGACAGGAAGCCTCCTGCCACTCGCAGGCCTACTGCCGGCGGCCTTTCATCTGGGCTGGCAGGCGCTCACGCTCGATCCTGCCGATGTCGGCTCATCCCTGCGCCGTTTCCGCGCCAACCAGCTTGCGGGCGGGCTGCTGCTGTTGCCCATCCTGCTTGCCGCCATCCTCCGCGCCGCCTAAATCGACGTCATGCTCAGTCCAGAAGCGGCGCTTGAACGCCTTGATTTCCTGCTTTCCCTCGCCCGGAAGGCCGGCGCGGATACCGCCGACGCCGTCTACTTCGGCGAATCCTCGCTGGGGATCGGCGTCCGGCTCGGCCAACTGGAAGATATCGGCCGCTCCGAAGGCGAGGAGATCGGCCTGCGCCTGTTCGTTGGCGCACGGTCGGCGCAGGTTTCCGTCTCGGATCTCTCGAAGGCCGCCCTTTCCGAAGCGGTTGAACGCGCCATCGCCATGGCCCGCGAAGCGACTGAGGATAGATTCGCGGGCCTTGCCCCGGCCGAACTTCTGGCCAGCGGCCCCTTCGCGGATTTCGATCTGTTCGATCCCACGGCAGAGGCACTTGGCCCCGAGCAGCTGAAAGCCATGGCGCTGGAAGCCGAAGACACAGCCCGCGCGGTGCCGGGCATCACCAACAGCGAGGGCGGCTCCGCCAGCGCGGGCCTCAGCGTCTCGGCACTCGCCACTTCGCATGGTTTCCGCGGCGCGGCGCGCGGCACCTCCGTCTCCACCTCGGCGGTGGTGATCGCCGGAGAGGGGGCGGACAAGCAGCGCGACTATGAGTGGCATCAGGCCCGCCATCTCACCGATCTCGAATCGCCGGCCGCCGTGGGGCGCCGCGCCGCCGAGCGCACTCTGGCCCGGCTGAACCCCGCCAAGGCGCCGACCGGCCAGATGCCGGTGATCTTCGACCGCCGGGTTTCCGCCAGCCTGATCGGGCATCTTCTGGGTGCGATCAGCGGCAGTTCCATCGCCCGCAAGACGAGCTTCGTGCTGGGGCACGAAAAGGAGCCGCTTTTCGGCCCCGACATCATGGTCAGAGACGATCCGCACCGTCTGCGGGGCCTGCGGTCCCGCGCATTCGATGCCGAAGGTCTGCCCACCGCGCCACGCGCCATCGTGGACAAGGGAATGCTGACGGGATGGCTGGTGGATAGCGCGTCCGGCCGCCAGCTGCGCCTTGCCCCGACTGGCCATGCTAGCCGGGGCAGCAGCGGCCCGCCGGGCGTCTCCACCTCGAACCTCTGGCTGGAACCGGGCCGACACACCCCGGAAGAGCTTATGTCGGATATAAAGGACGGCCTTTATGTCAATGAATTGATTGGCATGGGCGTCAATCTGCTGACCGGGGATTATAGCCGGGGCGCAGGCGGCTTCCGCATCCGCAACGGCCAGCTTGCCGAACCGGTGACCGAGGCCACCATCGCCGGCCACCTGCGCGACATGTTCAAGGCGCTGATCCCGGCAAATGATCTGGAATTCCGCCATGCGACCGACGCGCCCGCCATCCGCGTCGACGGCATGACGGTGGCCGGTCAGTAGGCCGACGCGTTCACAGGCCCAGCTGTGCCGCGATCCGCGCGGCGACGGCATCCAGCCCGCTCGCCACGGCGCCCTCCCCGATCGGCGTTCCGGCATCTGATGCGGTAACGACCGCCGGATCCAGAGGAAGGCTGGCGATCACCTCGGCGCCAAGCCCCGCATCCGCCGGGACCTGACCGAAGGGGTGCACCACCTGCCCGTCCGGCATGGCCATGCCCGCCATGTTCATCACCACGCCAAGCACGGGCACCTTCAGCTGTTCGAAGAAGGCCACGGCCCGGCGGGCATCGGCGCGGGCCAGCGCCTGAGGCGTGGTGACGACCAGCGCGCCCGAAGGGGCGAGCTTCTGCGCCAGAGACAGGTGGATGTCGCCCGTGCCGGGCGGCAGATCCACCACCAGCACATCCAGTTGGCCCCAATCGGCGACAGTCGCCATTTGCACCATGGCGCCCGCAACCATCGGGCCCCGCCATGCGACGGCCTTGTCCGGATCCGCCATCACCCCCATGCCCAGCATCTTCAGGCCGTGCGCCTCAATCGGGATCAGCCGCTTGTCCGCCGTCGCCCGGGCCCTGTCCGTCACGCCCAGCAGGATATGCACGGAAGGTCCCTGGATGTCCGCATCCAGGATCCCGGCTTTCAGCCCCCGCCGTTTCAACGCCAGCGCCAACCCGACGGCGACAGTGGATTTGCCCACCCCGCCCTTGCCCGCGCCAACACCGATGATGTGGCGAACGCCCGGCACGGCACCGCCCTCAGGGCGCGGCGCTTCGCCGCGTTCGGCTGTCTGGATCACGCGCACAGAGGTAAAACCGGCCAGCTTGAGGGCGCGATCGATGCGCGATTCCAATGCCTGCGCGGCGGCCTTCGCGAGATCACCCACCGCCATTACCAAGCCAGCATTTGCCTCATCGCGAACAACCAGCCCGCTTACCCGGCCGCTTTCCAGCAGGTTGCCGGGCCGTACCGGATCCTCGATTGCCTGCAATGCGCGTTCCGCAGCGTCCCGGCCTGGCATCCTCGCCCCTCGCTTTCCATTCAACCTGCCCCTATATCCCGTTCAGGACGTGCTGCAATCCGATGGAAATTGGTGCAGCAATGTGAACAGAACATGGGGACGGAAAGGCCTACATGCCCTGGCAGAACAACGAGGACGGTGAAGGTTCAGGCGGCAAGGGCGGCGGTCGCCGCAATCCCTGGGGTGGCGCCTCTGGCGGATCCGGCAATCAGGGTGGAGACGGGCCGCGCAGTCCATGGGGGGACCCGCCCCGTCCGCGTGGCCCGGAAGAGCGCCCGCGCGGAAACGGCAACCCTGATTTCGATGAGTTCATCCGCCGCAGCCAGGAACGGCTGCGCGGCCTTGGCGGCGGCCAGGGCGGCGGCGGCAATCGCGGCACCGGCCGCGGCATGCCCGACATTCCCTGGGGCCTTGTGGCCGGTGGCCTTGCCCTGGTGCTGATCGCCAGCACCTCGGCCTATCGTGTCGATGCCGGGGAACGAGCCGTCGTTACCCGCTTCGGCCAATATGCCTCCACCAGCGGCCCCGGCTTCCATCTGAAGCTGCCCGCCCCGATCGACCAGGTCACGAAGGTCGAGTTCGAGGACATCCGGACAGACCTGATCGGCGCGACCGACGGAGATACCGAAAATCTGATGATCACGGGTGACGGCAATGTGATCAACATCGCCTATGCCGTGCGCTGGCGCGTGAAGAACGCGGAAGATTTCCTGTTCCAGATCGCCGATCCGAATGCGACCGTGCGGGACGCGACCGAAAGCGCCATGCGCGAAATCGTCGGTCGTTCCACCCTGAACAACGCCATCGGCCCGGAACGCGCGGCGATCGCGGAACAGGTTCGGGAACGGGTGCAGGAAATTCTGGATTCCTATGGTTCGGGCGTGCTGATCCAGGGCGTTGACATCAACAAGGCGGATCCGCCCGCCGCTGTCGACGAGGCCTTCAAGGACGTGTCGGCCGCTCAGCAGGATGCGCAGCAGTTCCTGAACCAGGCACGCGCCTATGCCCAGCAGGTGCAAGCACAGGCCGCCGGCGCCACGGCCGCCTTCGACAAGGTCTATGAACAATATCGTCTGGCACCAGAGGTGACGCGCAAGCGCATGTATCTTGAAACGATGGAATCCGTGCTCGGCAAGGTGGACACCACCGTGATCGAATCGCCGGGCGTGCAGGCCTACCTGCCGCTGCCCGAAGTGCAGCGCCGCAACCGCCAGGCGCAGGAGGCGCAGCAATGATCAGCCAGCGCGCCCTCATCGCAGGCGGCATCGGTGCCGCTGCTCTCGCCGTTCTTGCGGCCGTATCCGTGATCCGCGTGCCCGAAGACCAGCAGGCGATCATCCTGCAGCTTGGCCGCCCCATCTCGACGGTGAATACCTATCAGCCGAACCAGAAGTTCGGGCAGACGGGTGCCGGCCTCGTCCTCAAGACGCCGTTCGTCCAGAACACCGTCTTCGTGGACAAGCGGATCATGTCGCTGGACATTCCGCCGCAGACGGTGCTGTCCACAGACCAGCTCCGGCTTGTGGTGGACGCATTCGCCCGCTTCCGCATCGTGAACCCGGTGCGCATGTACCAGACCGTCGGGTCCGAGGAACGGCTTCAGCAGGAACTGTCGCGAATCCTGTCCTCGCGCATTCGCAACGAACTGGGCAAGCAGCGCTTCGACGCCATGCTGTCGCCTGAACGCGGCCAGTCGATGGATGCGATCCAGCTTGCCGTGAACCGATCGGCGCTGGCCTATGGTGCGGAAATCATCGACGTGCGCATCAAGCGCGCGGATCTTCCGCCGGGCAGCCCGCTGGAAGCCGCATTCGAACGGATGCGCACGGCGCGCCAGCAGGAAGCTCTGACGATCCGCGCGCAGGGCGCGAAGAATGCGCAGATCATCCGCGCCGAAGCCGATGCCGATGCCGCGCGCGTCTATGCCGAAAGCTTCGGCAAGGACCCTGACTTCTATGCCTTCTACCGTTCGATGGAGGCCTACCGGAAGAGTTTCGCGCAAGGAAACAGCAATGTCGTCCTCAGCCCCAGCAACGAATTCCTTCGGGAATTCCAGGGCCGGCGCGGCGGTTGATCGCGGTTCGGCGGCAAAATTGAACAGTTCAGCCACCATTCAATCGCCGCACCGCTAGAACCGGACGTGAGAGGCACATTTGGAGTAACACACGTGCAAGACAGCTCGAACAAGAGCCGCTTCCTGACCGCCGGTCTTTCGGCCGGTATTGCCGCTGTCGTCGCAACCGCCATTCCCGTGCTGGCTCAGGCCCCCGCCACACAGGCGCCTGCTGCCCAGGTCCCTGCACCGCAGGCTCCGGCTTCCACCGGCCCGGTGCAGGCCCTGCCCCCGCGCGGCGCGCCCGTCAGCTTCGCGGACCTGACCGCCCGCCTGCAACCCGCTGTGGTGAACATCTCCACCACCCAGCGTGTCGAGGTGGGCCGCTTCCCGCGATTCGGCCCCGGCACCAACCTCGAGGATCTCTTCCGCCGCTTCCAGGAGCAGCAGACCGACGACGGACAGCCCGTCACGCGAGAGGCCACGTCGCTCGGCTCGGGCTTCATCATCTCGCCCGATGGCTATATCGTCACCAACAACCATGTGATTTCCGGCCGCGACGGCCAGAAACTGGTCGACACCATCACCGTCACCCTCTCGGACCGGCGCGAATACACAGCCCGCGTCGTTGGGCGTGATCCGCTGTCGGATCTGGCGCTGCTGAAGGTGGACGGGCAGAATCTTCCCTATGTGCAATTCGGGAATTCCGAAGGCACGCGCGTGGGCGACTGGGCAATTGCCATCGGCAACCCCTTCGGCCTTGGCGGCACGGTCACGGCCGGCATCGTTTCGGCCCTGCATCGCGGCATCCAAGGCGGCGGGGCCTATGATCGCTACATCCAGACGGATGCGTCCATCAATCAGGGCAATTCCGGCGGCCCGCTGTTCGATCTGAACGGCAATGTCATCGGGGTGAACACGGCCATCTTCTCGCCCACAGGCGGCAATGTCGGCGTCGGCTTCGCGATTCCGTCCGAACTGGCGAAGCCGGTGATCGATCAGTTGCGGTCCTCCGGAAAGGTGAGGCGCGGCTATCTGGGCGTTCAGATCCAGAACATGACGCCCGCGATCGCCTCTTCGCTTGGCCTTCCCAAGGATCGGGGCGAGATCGTCGCCTCGGTCGAACCCTCCGGCCCGGCGCGCGCCGCCGGCGTCCAGCAGGGCGATGTCGTGGTGAAGGTGGCCGGCCAGGATGTCTCGCCTGACACCAGCCTGTCCTACATTGTCGCCAACACGCCCATCGGTTCCCGCGTGCCGATCGAGGTGATTCGCGGCGGCAAGCGCCTGACGCTGACGGCCACCATCAGCGAACGTCCCTCGGAAGCCTCGCTTCTGGGCCAGACCGAACAGACCGAACCGGAAGACAGCGCCGGTGGCGACCAGCCCGGTGCCGAAGCCGCGCGCAAGTCGCTCGGCCTCACGCTCCAGGCCCTCTCCCCGGAAATCCGCCAGCAGCTTCGCCTGCCGGATACGGTGCAAGGCGTCGTGGTCGCGAAGGTGAGCCCGTCGTCCAACGCGGCGGAGGAAGGCCTGCAACGCGGAGACATCATCGTTTCGGTGAACCAGCAACCGGTGAAGACGCCGCAGGAAGCCGCAAACGCCGTGGCAGCCGCGCGCAAGGCCGGGCGCGACACCGTGCTGCTGTTCGTGCAGCGCGGCAACACGCCGGGCCGCTTCGTTGGCGTGAAGGTCCAGTAAGCGATATGAGGCACCTGCCGGGCCATTATCCGGGCAGGTGCCTCGCACTGAAGTAGTTAACAGTCCGGAAAAATTCGTGAATTTCCTTGCCCTCCAGTCAATGGGCTTTTAGGCTGCATAAGTTCATTATTGGGGGATAATTACATGATTGGTTCGTCCGCGCGTTTCGCGGCTGTGGCTGCCGCAGCCAGCCTTGCATCTGCCAGCTTTGCGGGAACACTGGTCGCATCGGGCGATGAATGGCAGCTGTCGAACCACGCCTATGAGGCACCATACGCCGCCGGCACCATGCAGTTCGTGAACAGCCTTGCCGCAACTTTCGGCGGGTCCAACTATCTGCTTCTGACTGGCAACGGGAATGTTTCCCAGTCGATGCTAAGCTTGGCTACGGCGCAGTTCCAGTCTCTTGGCAAGACCGTGAGCTACGCAACCACTTTTGATTTGGCCAGCGCATCGGCCTATGATGCCGTTTTCCATTTCGGGCAGAGCGTGAACACGGCAGACTTCGCGGCCTATGTGAGTGGCGGCGGTAACGCCTATGTCTCGCTCGGTGCGGGCTGGTGGGGTACAGCGGCCGCGGAGGCTGCGGTGTGGAACCCTGTGCTCGCGCAGTTTGGTCTGGTTGCCGGCAACGAATGGTTCCCGGTCGCTGGCTTCGCGAAGGCAGATGTAACCGTCGGGCCATCGGATTCGCTGCTCTGGGGTTATGGCCAGTCCATCGAGAAGCTTACCCCCCAATCCTCCAGCCAATCCTATGTGCGCGGCACATTCTTCGGCGGCCCGGAAATCGGGCTGATCGGTTCAAGCGCGGTCTTGGGCGGCGGTGTTTCAGGCGTACCGGAACCGGCCACCTGGGCGCTGATGATCGCCGGCTTCGGGCTTGTCGGGGCAGCAACCCGCCGGAGGCGTCCCATCGCCTGCTGAACCGGGCGGTTCAAGGATTCAGCCATTTCACTGGTTGCGCGATTTGCTCTACCGATAGGATAACATCCGGGAATCAGGGGCTATCGGGAAATGGCTGACATCTTCATCGGCGCGCAATCGGGCGGAACGAACCAGCAGATGCTGGTTCTGAAGCGCGCAAACCGCCACGGCCTGATCGCGGGCGCCACCGGCACCGGAAAGACCATCACGCTTCAAGTGCTGGCCGAAGGTTTCAGCAACGCCGGGGTTCCGGTTTTCCTGTCCGACGTGAAGGGCGATCTCGCCGGCATGGCCCTGCCTGGCTCCGCCACTTCGAAACTGCACGAGCCCTTCCAGACCCGCGCGGCCGACATCGGCCTTGGCGCCTATGCCTATGCCGACACGCCCACCGTCTTCTGGGATCTGTTCGGGGAACAGGGCCACCCTGTCCGCACCACCGTTACCGAAATGGGGCCGCTGCTGCTCGCGCGTTTGCTGGGCCTCAATGAAACGCAGGAAGGCGTACTCGCCATCGCCTTCAAGGTCGCCGACGATCAGGGGATGCTGCTGCTCGATCTCAAGGATCTGAAGCAGATGCTGGCCTGGTGCGCCGACAACGCGAAGGAACTCTCAACCCGCTACGGCAATGTCACCTCCGCCTCCGTCGGCGCTATCCAGCGGCAGCTTCTCTCCCTCGAATCACAGGGCGGGGACCGTTTCTTCGGGGAGCCGGCGCTGGTGATGACGGACATGATCCGGGTCGCGGAAGATGGCCGGGGCCAGGTGAACATCCTGGCCGCAGACAAGCTGATTTCCAGCCCCAAGCTCTATGCCACCTTCCTTCTGTGGATGCTCTCCGAACTGTTCGAGGAGCTTCCCGAAGTGGGCGACCCGGACAAGCCGAAGCTCGTCTTCTTCTTCGATGAGGCGCATCTACTGTTCGATGAAGCCCCCAAGGCCCTGCTGGACAAGGTGGAACAGGTGGTCCGCTTGATCCGGTCCAAGGGCGTGGGCGTCTATTTCATCACCCAGAACCCGATCGACGTGCCGGAAAGCATCGCCGGCCAGCTGGGCAACCGGGTTCAGCACGCACTGCGTGCCTTCACCCCGCGCGACCAGAAGGCGGTGAAGGCAGCCGCCACGACCTTCCGCCAGAACCCGGCGATCAATGTGGAAACCGCCATCATCGAGCTGAAGACAGGCGAAGCGCTGGTCTCCGTGCTGCAACCCGATGGGGCGCCCTCCCCTGTCGAACGCATCTTCATCCGTCCGCCGGCCTCGCGCGTGGGCCCGCTGGAACCCGGCGAGCGCAAGGTGATCGTCAGCACCTCCCCTGTCGCCGGCAAATATGAGGACACCGTGGACCGGGAGTCCGCCTTCGAGATTCTGTCGGCCAAGGTCGCCGCGCAGGCCGATGCGCAATCCGCCGAGAAGGAGGCCGCCGCGGCAAAGAAGGCCGCCGCGCAGGAGGCAAAGGAAAAAGCCGCAGCCGAGCGCGCCTATCGCAACTCCACCATGGGCAAGATGGAGAAGGTCGCCGTCGCCACCGCAACGGCTGTCGCCGTGCAGGCCGGCCGCAGCCTGGTGCGCGGGATCCTGGGTGGATTGTTCAAGAAGCGCTGAGGCGGCCAGCAGCCGCCGTCAGTCTGACCCGGTCAGGCGCCCGGCACCGTCACCTTCGCGATATCCGCGTTCCGGGTTCCGGCGGGCGCATCCAGCAGTTCACGCAGGAAGGTGCCCTTGTCCACCGTCTGCGTGCCGGGCTGCCCCGGCATGTCGGTGACCGTGCTACGGATCGAGGAATCCACGCGGGCGGCCTTTGCGTCAGACAGCAACTGGTTTTCGATCTGGGATTTGGGTGGCAACTGCACGCCGGGGCCGAACAGGGCTTCCAGCGCCTGCTGCTGGCTGTCCGCACCGATCGGGCGCGGCGCACCGGGGCGCGGCGGGGCCATGTTGTAATCGGGCGGAATCACCAGCGGGGCCTGCTTGCCGATGGCGAATTCATCGGGCCGCTTGCGGTCGGCAATGTCGTTGCCGCCACAGGCCGTAAGCAGCATCGAAGAAGCGGCGATGAGGATCAGGCTACGCATTGGGAAGTCTTTCCGAGCTGGCGTCTGAACGGCCGATGAGCGCGCGGAACAGCAGGATGATGACCCCCGCCGTGATCGCCGCATCGGCAATGTTGAACACATAGAAGGACCAGGGCCCCCAGTGCAAATGCACAAAGTCCACTACATAGCCGAAGCGCACCCGATCCACGATATTGCCCAGCGCCCCGCCCAGGATCAGGCCCAGAGCCAGTGATTCCGGCCAGTGCGCCTCCTTGCGGATCCACACGGCGACGACGGTTGCGATCAGGCCCGTCAGACCCACCAGCATCCAGCGGCCCACATCGGTATCCGCCGTCAGCATCCCCATGGAAACGCCGCGGTTTTCCACCCAGGTCAGGGAAAGGAACGGCAGCACGGGCACGGTGATGCGCTGTTCCAGCTCCACCACATGCATGATCCAGTATTTCACCAGCTGGTCGGCCAGGAACACGAAGGCCGCCAGCGCATAGGCGAAGCGCTTCATTCGTCCATCTCCGCCACAACCTCGTCACAGCGGCCGCAGAGATCGGTTTCGGCCGCCACATCGGGCAGGTGCCGCCAGCAGCGAGCGCAGCGCGCCGCGTCGCTCGCGGCCGCCTCCACGCGGGGGGCCCCATCCGCCACGATGGCGTCCACCGATGAAACGATGCACAGCTCGGCGAAGTTCACGGAATCGATCAGCGCCTTGTCTTCGGCGGGCGCATGGATCGTGACCGCCACTTCGTTGGACGATCCCACCACCTTCTCGCGCCGCATCGGCTCGATCGCCTGCGTTACCAGCGCGCGCAGATCCCTCAGCCGGTCGAACCGCGCTTCCAGCGCCTCGTCACGCCAGATGGCGGGAATCTCCGCATAGGTGCCGTGGTGGACGGAACTGCCGTCGCCCCAGCGATGCTCATGCGCTTCCTCCGCCGTGAACACCAGCACGGGGGCGAGCCAGTGGTTCAGCGCGTCGAACAAGGTCGCCAGCACCGTGCGATAGGCACGGCGCTTCGGCGCGAACGCCGCATCGCAGTACAGGCTGTCCTTGCGCACATCGAAGAAGAAGGCGGACAGGTCGACATTCACGAAACTGAAGATCGCCGCCATCATCCGGGCATAGGCATGTTGTTCCAGCGCGGCGCGGATTTCGGCGTCCAGCGCGGCCAGGCGGGACAGGATGTAGCGTTCCAGTTCCGGCATGTCGGCCACCGGAACCGCTTCCTCCGCGCTGTAACCCTTCAGCGCGCCCAGCAGATAGCGCAGCGTGTTCCGAACTTTACGGTAATTGTCCACGCTGGTCTGCATGGAAAGCTTGCCGAAGCGCTGGTCTTCCGAGGTGTCGGTGGAGGCGACCCACAGCCGCAGCACGTCCACCCCGCTCTCGCCGATGATCTTCTGCGGATCGACGACATTGCCCAGCGACTTGGACATTTTCCGGCCCTTGTCGTCCAGGGTGAAGCCATGCGTCAGCACCCCCTTGTAGGGCGCCCTGCCCCGCGTGCCGCAGGATTCAAGCAGGGAGGACTGGAACCAGCCCCGATGCTGGTCAGAGCCTTCCAGATAGAGGTCGGCCTGTTCGGCGTGCAGCCGCGCTTCCGTCACAAAGGCGTGGGTGGAACCGCTATCGAACCAGACATCGAGGATGTCGGTCACCTGCTCATACTCATCCGCCCTGTGGGCTTCACCCAGGAACCATTGCGGATCGCGCGTCCACCAGGCGTCGGCGCCGTCCTCCGCGATGGCCGAAGCGATACGGGCGTTGACATCGGCATCGACCAGATAGTCGCCCGTGCCCTTCTTCACGAACAGCGTGATAGGCACGCCCCAGGCGCGCTGGCGGGAAAGCACCCAGTCCGGCCGGCCTTCCACCATGGCGCGGATACGGTTTTCGCCCTGCGCCGGGAACCAGCGGGTGTCGGAAATCGCCTTCAGCGCGCGGCCGCGCAGGGTGGTGCCATCGCCCAGGTCACGGTCCATCGCCACGAACCATTGCGGCGTGCAGCGATAGATCAGCTTCGCCTTGGACCGCCACGAGTGCGGATAGCTGTGCCTGTAGTCGGCCGATGCCGCCAGCAGCGCCCCCGCCTCACGCAGCGCGGTGCAGACCGGGCCATCGGGCGAGTTGACCTTGTAGACATGCTGACCGCCCACGACAGGCCAGTCCGCCTGATAGGTGCCATCGGGGCCGACCACGAACTTCGGATCGATGCCGTGCGCCTTGCACAGGTAGAAATCGTCCTCGCCATGGTCCGGCGCCATATGAACAAGGCCGGTGCCCGCATCGGTGGTGACGAAATCGCCCGGCAGCAGAGGGCGCGGTTCTGCGAAGAAGCCGCCGAGCTTGTGCCAAGGATGGCGGGCGATCGCGCCCAAAAATCCTGGCCCTTCTACTGTCAGAATCTCTCCATCGCCCTGACCAGAATAATTAGATGAAATATAACAATCGGGAAGTTCGCGACCCAATTCTAGATTACCAATTCTATACAAGAATTGCCTTACTAGATCTGTAGCTACAACATAGCGAGAATCGTCGATCGAAATAATCGAATAGACGACATCCGCCCCATACGCCAAAGCCCGGTTCACCGGCAGCGTCCACGGCGTCGTCGTCCAGATCACCGCATGCGCGCCGACCAGTTCCGGCGCGTTCGGCGCTTCCACGATCTCGAACGCCACATCCACCTGGGTGGAGGTGATGTCCTCATATTCCACTTCCGCCTCGGCGAGCGCAGTCTGCTCCACCGGGGACCACATCACCGGCTTGGCGCCACGATAGAGCTGGCCCGTCTCCGCGAACTTCATCAGTTCGGATGCAATCACAGCCTCAGACGAGAAGTTCATGGTAAGATAAGGATTTTCCCAATCCCCCCAGATCCCCAGTCGCTTCAGCTGCTCGCGCTGCACCCCCACCCAATGCGCGGCATAATCCCGGCACTGCTGGCGGAAGGCGATGAAATCCATCTCGCCCTTCTTGATACCCTTTTCGCGGTTCAGTTCCTCCACCCGCCATTCGATGGGCAGGCCGTGGCAATCCCAGCCGGGGATATAGGGGCTGTCGAAGCCCATCTGCGTGCGGCTGCGGACCACGAAATCCTTCAGGATGTGGTTCAGTGCATGACCCAGGTGCATGTCCCCGTTGGCGTAAGGGGGCCCATCATGCAGGATCCAGCGCACGGCGCCGGTGCGAAGCGCGCGCAACTTGTCGTGCGTGCCCTCCTCTGCCCAGCGCGCCAGCAGGCGCGGCTCGGTCTGGGCAAGGCCCGCCTTCATGGGGAAGCCCGTTTCGGGCAGGAACACGGTCTGGCGGTAATCTGCCGCCCTCAATTGCTCTGTCATGGCGGGCGAAGGCTTTAGAGCATCGCGCGGCCCGCGCAACCCTTCACGGCATTGCGAATGCTGGGCAAATTCGTTTGCAACTAAATATCTGGATTTATTTGACTTTTATCATTGATCCATCTAAAGCGACCACATTTCCCAAACAGGATGAGGCGGCCATGAAGGGCGACAAGAAGGTCATCGACTATCTGAACCAGGTGCTGAAGGGCGAACTGACGGCCATCAACCAGTATTTCCTGCACTATCGCATGCTGGATAACTGGGGCGTGAAGAAACTCGCCGATTATGAATATCACGAGTCGATCGACGAGATGAAGCATGCCGACAAGCTGGTGGAACGCATCCTGTTCCTGGATGGCCTGCCCAATCTGCAGACGCTGAACCGACTGCGCATCGGCGAAAACGTGACTGAAATCCTGCAGGCCGATCTTGACCTCGAATATGAAGCGCTGGCCCTTTTGAAGGAAGCCATCCCCTATTGTGAAAGCGTCCGCGATTTCGGCACGCGCGAACTGCTGGTCGAGATCCTGGAGGCCGAGGAAGAGCATGTCGACTTCATCGAGAAGCAGCAGCAGATGATCCGCGATCAGGGGCTGCAGAACTACATCCAGCTCCAGTCGGAAGCGGCCGGGTCATAGGCAGCCGCAATCCGGGCGCAGCTTTGGCGAACGGACAAGCCGAAACCGCCCGGCCGAACCGGCGATCCTGATCGCCAGCCTGGCCGGGCTGATGCCTCAATCCTCGCCGAACTTGCCCCTCACCAGTTCGACGAGCGCCGACAGCGCCTCGTCCGCCTGAGGGCCTTCGGCGCGCACCTCGATGCTTTCGCCCATGCCGGCGGCCAGCATCATCAATCCCATGATGGACGTTCCAAGCACGTCGGACCCATCCTTGGAAACCGTGACGGTCGCATCATACTGGCTCGCCAGCGTCACGAATTTCGCGCTGGCCCGCGCGTGCAGGCCGCGCCTGTTGGTGATCTGAAGCAGAACCGGCCCTGCGCTCACCCGTTAAATCCTTCAGGCAGCTTCGCCAAGCAACCGACTGGCAACGCTGATATATTTTCGCCCGGCCTCTTGCGCCAGATCCACCGCCTCACCCACGGTCCTGGCCTTGCGCACGCTGGCAAGCTTGATCAGCATGGGCAGGTTCACGCCGGCGATCACCTCCAGATTGGGCCGCCCCAGCAGGGAAATGGCCAGGTTGGATGGCGTGCCGCCGAACATGTCTGTCAGCAGGATCACGCCGTCGCCCTTGTCCACCTCGGCCGCGGCCCTTGCGATGTCGGCCCGCCGCTCTTCCATGTCGTCATTGGCCTCGATGCAGACCGACAGGCACTGTGCCTGCGGACCGACGACATGTTCCATGGCGGCCACGAATTCGGCAGCCAGCCGGCCATGCGTCACCAGAACCAACCCGATCATTCCAGACCTTTCCCTTCGCCGTCGGCCAGTTCCGCCTCGGGCAAATCCTCGTCCGCGCCTATGGCCCTGTCGCGGTGGACAACCGCATTCGGCCATCCGGCGTCAGCCAGTGCCGCAGCAGCCGCTTCTGCAACCGCAACGGATCTGTGCCGCCCGCCGGTGCAGCCGAACGCCACCGTCAGATAGGCCCGACCCTCCTTCGCATAGCCGGGCAGCAGCAGGGTTAGAAGCCCCACGATTGTCTCGAAGGCTGAGGCAAAGGCCGGATCCGATTTCACATGATCGCTGACAGCCTTGTCCAGCCCGGTCAGTGGACGAAGTTCCGGCACCCAGTGCGGATTCTTCAGGAAGCGCATGTCGAACACCAGATCTGCATCGCGCGGAACACCGCGCGAATAGCCGAAGCTCATCAGCGTCAGCGTCAGCGATTTGTGCCCGGGCGCCCCGAACCGCGTGGAAACGGCACGTCGCAGGTCATTCGTCGAAATGTCCGTCGTGTCGATCACCACATCGGCCACACGCCGCAGATCGGAGAGGAGTTCCCGTTCCATCGAGATTCCATCCCCGGCCGGCCGATCCTGCGCCATCGGGTGCCGACGCCGTGTTTCGGAAAAGCGGCGCACCAGTTCGTGCCCCGCGCAGTCCAGGTAGAGCATGCGGATGGGCCGACCAGGCGTCGAATGCTGGGCGATTGCCTGAAGCACCAGCTGCGGGCTGAACGCCCGCGTCCGCGCGTCGATCCCGATGGCAAGCCGGTGGCCATCCGGCACTGCCAGCAATGGCCCCAGCAGCGAAAGCGGCAGGTTGTCGACCGCCTCATAGCCTAGATCCTCCAGCACCTTCAGCGCCGTGGATTTGCCTGCCCCCGAAAGGCCGGTCACCAACAGAACCGGCGCCGGTGGCTCATCCTTCACCTGCAGATCATTCGGCATCTGTCCCATCTAGTCGCTCGGCAGCCCATGCGCCACCGCCAGTTCGATCTTGATCGGCGCAGAGGCCTCGAACGGCCTCAGCGCGATCGCGGGCACCATGGCCTGGCCCACAGGCCACGCCGCCGCCAGCGGAAGCCGATCCGGCGCTGCCGAAAGATCCACCACCAGCCGGGCCGGCACGGCATCGACATGCGGCATCGTCACGATTCCCACCCCGCGCACCTCGATCCGCCCGGCAATGGTGGCCGGCGCCGACAGAATGGCAGGATCCCCAGGGCCGATGACGACCCTGTCGTCCGCGATCAGCACGGCGCCGCGGTCGATCAGGCGCAGCGCAAGATCCGATTTTCCGATCCCGGGCGGCCCCAGCAGCAGCACACCCTGCCCATGGATCGCGACCGCCGTTGCATGGATGGTTCCGCTCACAGGGCTGGCAGGCTCACGCGGAACAGCGCGCCGGGCTTTCCGTCGGCCCTGTCCTCCACCCGGATCTGGCCCTCCATCGCCTCCACGATAGCCTTTGCAATGGAAAGGCCAAGCCCGCTGTGCTTGCCATATTCCTCTCCATCGGTTCGTTCCGAATAAAAGCGCTCGAAGATGGACTGCCGCGCCTCGGGCGGGACGCCGGGCCCTTCGTCCGTCACGGCGATGTTCACGACCGGCCCCTGTCGCCAGGCGGAGATTATGATCTCCCCCCCTTTCGGAGAGAAGCTGATGGCATTGTCGACAAGGTTGTTCAGCACTTGGGCCAGGCGATCGGCGCTGGCCATGACCATGGCCTTTCCCGGCCCCGGCAGATCCAGGCGGAACCGCACGCCCCGTCGCGTCGGGCCCCCGGCCGTCTGGGTGGAAACGATTGCCTCAGCCAGCTGGGCCACATCGAGCGGCTGAAGCCGCGTCCGCGAAAGTTCGGCATCCAGCCGCGATGCCGCGGAAATGTCGGTGATCAGCCGGTCGATCCGCCGCACATCCTCCTCGATCACGGCGAACAGCCGTGCGCGGGCCGTCTCGTCGCGCACATTGCCCAGTGTTTCCACGGCACTTCGCAGGCTGGCGAGCGGATTCTTCAGCTCATGCGCGACATCGGCCGCGAACGCCTCGGTCGCATCCATCCGCTGCCGCAGCGCTGCCGTCATGTCGGCCAGTGCGCGCGCCAGCCCGCCCACCTCGTCGCGCCGATGCGGCAGGCGCGGCACGACCACATCGCGCTGCCGCCCCAGCCGCACCCTGTGCGCGGCCAGCGCCAGTTGCCGCAGCGGCACCACGATGGTGCGGCCCAGATACAGGCTCAAAGCAAGGCTGAACGCCAGCACGACGAGGAAAACAAGGAAGGACGTCATCCGCTCCCGGCGGACGAGATCGATCACATCCGGCGTATCCACGGTCAGCAGCACCACCGGCCATGGGGCACTGGCCCCGGGGGGGCGCACCGGCACCGCCGCCTGCAGCACCACCAGCCTGTCATCCGTCTGCCGCGCCTGCGTCACCGGGCTTCCGGTTCGAGCGGCGGACTCAGCCTCTTGCCAGGCCGCCCTTGTGTCGTTCGAGGGCTGATGCATCGACGGCAGTTCCGCCTGCCCCGTCAGGAAGTCGATCATCCGGTCGATCAGGATGGCGCTTTCCCGGCGGAAGCCCTCCGTCGTGGGATCGACCAGCTGGAACCGGGTGACGGCCGGATTGCGCCAGTTGTCGGCGATCAGCTGCCCGTCACGGTTGAACAGACGAACGCGGGTGCCGCGCGGGCTGGAGATGTCCAGTATCGCACCGCCGCCCTTTTCCACGCCCTGCGCTTCCAGGAACTGAGCCATGATCTCGCCCTGCCGAAGCAGTTCCTGTTCGCGCGTTTCCAGAAGGCGGGTCCGGAAGCTTTCGATATAGAGAAGCGCACCGGCAAGCGCGAGCAGCGCCACCAGGTTCACCACAAGGATCCGCGTGACGAGCGAAGACCATCCCGCGAAGCGCGGGGCGGTGCCTGCCCGCCGAGCGGCCAGCTGGGCGTCGCGAAAGCTCGCCTGCTCGCTCACCTGTCAGTCTTCCTCGTCGAAACGGTAACCAACGCCGTAAAGGGTCTCGATCGCCTTGAATTCCGGATCCACTGTCCGAAACTTCTTCCGCAGCCTTTTGATATGACTGTCAATTGTTCGATCATCGACATAGCTGTCATGGGCATAGGCAACGTCCATCAGCTGGTCGCGGGATTTCACGAACCCGGGCCGCTGCGCCAGCGCATCCAGGATCAGGAACTCCGTCACGGTCAGCGGAACGTCCCGCCCGCCCCAGCGGACCCGGTGCCTTGCCGGATCCATCTCCAGCTTGCCCCGCACGATCGGATCGGATGGCGGTTCGTCGGCTTCGGCAGACGCGCGCCGGTTCGCGGTCCGGCGCAGCACGGCGCGGATCCGTTCGATCAGCAACCTCTGGCTGAAGGGCTTGCCGATATAGTCGTCCGCCCCCATCGCCAGGCCCAGCGCCTCATCGATCTCGGTGTCCTTGGATGTCAGGAAGATCACCGGCACATCGGATTTCTCGCGCAGACGCCGAAGCATTTCCATGCCGTCCATCCGCGGCATCTTGATGTCCACCACGGCAAGGTCGGGCGGGTTTTCCAGCACGCCTTTCAGGCCGGCCGCGCCATCGACATAGATACGGGTGGCGAATCCCTCCGCCTGAAGGGCAAGACTCACCGATGTCAGGATGTTCCGGTCGTCGTCGACCAGCGCGATCGTCGGGCTCACCTCGGCGACCATGCGCCTGTCCGGTCTGCTGCACGCTTCGTCATGCGGATGGTGTATAGCTGCTAACGCTGCTTCCGCCAGAGCTTGATGCTTCAATAGCTTCACATCCAATGCGCGCTTCGTGTAGGGAGTTGCATACGTATGCGGGCGTCGCATGGCTGCCCTGCGCGAAATTCGGTGCTGAAGAGGAAGCGGCGCCAAGCCGGCACATATCAGCCGGCCCAGGAAAACACCGGCCAAGACCGGTATCGGGATGAAGGGACTAATCTGGTGGGCACATCGACCGGTAATGGACTGGAAACGCTTGGCATCAAGGCCGGTGCAACCGTCCACAGGAACCTCGGAACCGCGCCGCTGATTGAACTCGCCGTCAACCGCGCCGAGGGCCTCCTGTCGAAGGATGGGGCGTTCGTGGTCGAAACCGGCCAGCACACCGGCCGTTCCGCGAACGACAAGTTCACGGTCAAGGATTCGGAAACCGAAAACAGCGTCTGGTGGGGCAAGTCCAACAAGCCGATGGATCCGGCCCACTTCGCTGCGCTCAAGGCCGATTTCCTGAAGGCCGTGGGCGAAAAGGACACGCTGTTCGTGCAGGACCTCTTCGGCGGCTCCCAGCCGGAATATCGCGTCAACGTCCGCGTCGTTACCGAACTCGCCTGGCACTCGCTGTTCATCCGCACCCTGCTCGTTCGGCCGACGGCCGCCGAACTCGAAAGCTTCGCGGCGGAATACACGATCATCGATCTGCCCAGCTTCCGCGCCGATCCCGCCCGTCATGGCTGCCGGTCGGAAACTGTCGTTGCCGTCAACTTCACGGAAAAGCTGATCCTGATCGGCGGCACCAAATATGCCGGCGAAATGAAGAAGTCCGTGTTCGGCATCCTGAACTATCTGCTGCCCACGAAGGGCGTCATGCCGATGCACTGTTCCGCCAACATCGGCGCGAACGGCGACACGGCCGTGTTCTTCGGCCTGTCCGGCACCGGCAAGACAACCCTTTCGGCCGATGCAAGCCGCACCCTGATCGGGGATGACGAGCATGGCTGGTCGGATACGGCCGTCTTCAACTTCGAAGGCGGCTGCTATGCGAAGATGATCCGGCTTTCCGAAGCGGCCGAGCCGGAGATCTACGCCACGACCAAGCGCTTCGGCACAGTGCTTGAGAATGTGGTGATCGATCCCAACACGCGGGAAATCGATCTGGACGACAACAGCCTGGCCGAAAACAGCCGCGGCTCCTACCCGATCGATTTCATTCCGAACGCCTCGAAGGACAATCTCGGCCCGGTTCCGCGCAACATCATCATGCTGACGGCCGATGCCTTCGGGATCCTTCCCCCGATCGCCCGGCTGACGCCGGATCAGGCGATGTATCACTTCCTGTCCGGCTACACTGCGCGGGTCGCCGGCACGGAAATCGGCGTGACCGAACCGGATGCCACCTTCTCCACCTGCTTTGGTGCGCCTTTCATGCCGCGTCACCCGTCGGTCTATGGCAATCTGCTGAAGGAGCGGATTGCAAAGGGCGGCGTCGATTGCTGGCTGGTCAACACCGGCTGGACGGGTGGCGGCGCCGGTACTGGCGGCACCGGCAGCCGGATGCCCATCAAGGTCACCCGCGCGCTGCTGAACGCCGCGCTGGATGGCAGCCTGAAGACGGTTGAATTCCGCAAGGATCCCTTCTTCGGCTTCGATGTGCCCGTCAGCGTACCGGGTGTGGATTCCAGGATTCTCGATCCGCGCAGCACCTGGCCGAACCCGGCGGATTACGATGAGAAGGCCCGCGCGCTCGTGAAGATGTTCGTCGAGAATTTCGCTCAGTTCGAAGATCATGTCGAACAGGGCGTGCGCGAAGCCGCCCCAAAGGCCGCCTGACGTGAAAGACGGGGCGGATTCATTTCCGCCCCGGCTTTTCGAGGCGGAGGAACGGATCCGGCGGATTGCCGCCGGCCTGATTACCTGCACCCTTCCGCGTGCTGCCTGGACGCACGAGGCGCATGTTGCGGCCGTTGTTACGTTGATTCTGGAATATCCGGAAATCCATCTGGAAGAAGAGCTTCCGGGGATTATTTCACGCTTCAATGAAAGTGTAGGCGGCGTGAACGACGATACGCAGGGCTATCATGAAACCATCACGCAATACTGGATCGCCAATGCGCGGGCCCATCTGGCCGCCAACCCGGATGGCAGGCTACTCGATCGGGTGAACCGGTTCATCGCGTCGCCGGATGGCCGGCGCGATGCCCCGCTGCGTCATTACAGCCCTGAGAGGCTGTTTTCGGTTGAAGCCCGCCGCCATCTGGTGGAACCGGACCTGATGCGATTCGAATGGGCCACTGCCGATGCCGCGCCAGCGTCGAAACTCTGACTGGGGCTTTCCCCGGTGGCGGGCCTATGAAGGTGCCGGCAAGGCGCCCGAAGCGCAGCGCCTGTGCGACAGGGCCGGCTGCACCAATCCCGGCAACTGCCCTGCCCCCAAGGCCCCGAACCGGCCGGACCGCTGGTATTTCTGTGAAGCCCATGCCGCCGAATACAACAAGGGCTGGAACTATTTCGAAGCCCTGACGGACGAGGAAGCCGCCGAACAGGAAGCGCGGGAACAGCAGGGCCAGCGCAGCTACCAGCGCTCGCGCCACTGGGATTGGGGCGAAGGCGACGGCTCCAGATCCCGCGCAGAGCTGGACGCGCTGCGCCTGTTCGATCTGCCGCCCGACGCGGACGAGGCCGCGATCAAGGCCGCGCATCGCCGCTGGGCCAAGGAAAACCACCCGGACGTGACCGGCGGGGACAGCGAAGCCGCAAAACGCTTCCAGGCCGCCCAGGCCGCGTACGAAGTGCTGAAAGCAGCAGCCGAACGCCGGGCCGATAACAAGGCCAGAGGACAATCGGCCGCTTGAACGCCCCTCCTGCCTGCCCACGATCGGCTTGAGGAGGCTAGCAGTGGCGGGCCAGGTGATCCACGCATCTGGCAGAGCAGGATGCCCGGCCTCGGCATGGCGACCGGCCATCGCATTCCATTCCGCCTGATTCTGGGTATTCCATTATGTAGCCGGGCCGTGCAGATGCGCTCCTGATGTCTGATTTCAAAGCCCTTATTGATGGCTACCGCCGATTCCGGCTGGGTGCCTATCGCGAACAGCGCGAACGTTATGATCATCTTGCTCAGGGCCAGGCCCCTGCCGTGATGGTGATTGCCTGCTCCGACAGCCGGGTGGATCCCACGCGCGTCTTCGATTCCGGCCCAGGCGAGCTGTTCGTTCTCAGGAATATCGCCAATCTGGTGCCGCCCGTTTCTGCCATCTCGGGTCAGTCCTCGGTCGCTGCGGCCGTGGAATATGCCGTCACCGGGCTGAAGGTGCGGCACATCGTGGTGTTCGGCCATGCCCGCTGCGGCGGCATCCAGGCCGCGCTGGCCGGCGATTTCGACAATCCGGTGGCGGGCAAGCATGTCCATGCCTGGATGGAATTCATCGCCCCGGCGCGGGATTCGGTGAAGGCAGCCGCCGCCCTCTCGCCCGATATCGATGCCCAGCGCGCGCTGGAACAGGCCAGCGTCCGCCTCAGTATCGAAAATCTCGCCGGTTACCCCTTTGTGGCAGAGGCGTTGAAGGCCGGTACGCTGCAATTGCACGGCGTCATCTTCGATATCGCCGAAGGATCGCTGCGGGTGCTCGATTCCAAGTCAGGCCAGTATCAGGCTGTCCCGATCGACCTGTAGTCGTCCTCGCCACGCTGCATGTAAACCACGTCCAGCAGCCGCCCGAACTTCTCGCCCACCTCCGTCAGCGTGCCGACATGGCGGAACCCAACGGCCGCATGCAGCGCGATGGAGGCACGGTTGCCGCTGTCGCCGATCACCGCCACGAACTGCCGGAAGCCGGCGGCCCGCCCGGCGGCAATCAGGGCCTCCATCAACCGGCGGCCAACACCCATCCCCCGCATACCGGAACGGACATAGACACTGGTTTCCGCCGTGTGGGCATAGGCTGCGCGGTCGCGGAACTGGTTCAGATAGGCATAGCCCAGAATCTGCCCGTCCCCGCCTTCCAGCACCAGCCAGGGCCAGCCCCTTTCGATGCAGCGTCCGATGCGGCGCGCCATCTCGTCCGCGTCCGGCGGCTCCGTCTCGAAGCTCGCAGTGCCATGCGCCACCTCCGGCCCGTAGATCGCGGCGACGGCGGCTGCGTCCGCCCGCGTCACGGCGCGGATCGCCTCAGATGTGGAGGACGCGCCCATAGGCGTCCAGCACGCTCTCGTGCATGGTTTCGCTCAGCGTGGGATGCGGGAAGATCGTCTGCATCAGTTCGGCTTCCGTCGCCTCGCACTGGCGCGCGATCACATAGCCCTGGATCAGCTCGGTCACTTCCGCGCCCACCATGTGCGCGCCCAGCAGGGCGCCCGTCTTCGCGTCGAACACGGTCTTCACCAGGCCTTCCGCTTCGCCCAGCGCGATGGCCTTGCCGTTGCCGATAAAGGGGAATTTGCCCACCTTCACCTCATATCCGGCTTCCTTCGCCTTCGCCTCCGTCAGCCCCACGCTCGCCACCTGCGGCCGCGCATATGTGCAGCCGGGGATGTTGGACTTGTCCATCGGGTGCGCATGCGCGATGCCCGCGATCTTCTCCACCGCCACGACGCCCTCGTGGCTCGCCTTGTGCGCCAGCCAGGGCGCGCCCGCCACATCGCCGATCGCCCACAGACCGGGCACGTTCGTCTGTCCCCATTCGTCGGTGACGATGTGGCCGCGATCCAGCGCCACGCCCAGTGCTTCCAGCCCCAGATTTTCCGTGTTGGGCGAAATGCCGATGGCCACGATCACATGGCTGAACGTCTGTGCCGTGCCGCTGATGGTCGCCACCACGCCGTCTGGCTTCACCTCCAGTTTGTCGACGGAAGCCTTGGTGCGGATCGTCATGCCCTGCTTCGTCAACGCCTTGTGCACGAAGGCGGAAATGTCGGCATCTTCCACGGGCAGAATCCGGTCCACCATCTCCACGATGGTCACGTTCGATCCCATATCCTTGTAGAAGCTGGCGAATTCCACACCGATGGCCCCCGAACCGATCACCAGCAGGTCCGTCGGCATCGCGGGCGGCACCATGGCGTGGCGATAGGTCCAAACCCGGTTGCCATCGGCCTTCAGATGCGGCAGCTCCCGCGCCCGCGCACCTGTGGCGACAATCACATTCTTCGCCTGCAACGTCCGTTCGCCCACCTTCACGCTGGTGGCGGTGGCCAGAGTGGCGGTGCCTTCCACCACCGTCACCCTGTTCTTCTTCATCAGGCCCTTCACGCCCGCGTTCAGCTGGTTCGCAACCTTGCGGCTGCGCTCCGTCACCTTCGCCAGATCGAAGCCCGTCGTTCCGGCGATCAGTCCATAATCACTCGCATGGTCCAGATAATGCTTGATTTCTGCTGAACGCAGCAGCGCCTTCGTCGGGATGCAGCCCCAGTTCAGGCAGATGCCGCCCAGCCGCTCCCGCTCCACGATGGCGGTCTTCAGGCCCAGCTGCGTGGCCCGGATCGCCGCGACATAGCCGCCGGGGCCGGATCCGATGATCACCAGATCAAACTGCTCCACGCTCATGCCAGCATCCCCATCGGGCTTTCGACCAGGCGCTTGAACGCCGCCATGAACTCGGCCGCCACCGCGCCATCGATGGCCCGATGATCGAAGCTGCCGGTCGCGCTCATCACCGTTGCGATGGCCAGTGCATCGTTCACCACATAGGGCCGCTTTTCGCCCGCCCCCACCGCCAGGATCAGGCCCTCGGGCGGATTGATAACCGCATCGAACTGCTTGATTCCATACATGCCCAGGTTGGAAATGCTGGCCGTGCCGCCGGTATATTCGGTGGGCTGCAACTTACCTTCGCGCGCGCGGGCCGCCAGATCCTTCATCTCGGCGGCGATCACGCTCAGGCGCTTGTTTCCGGCATCGCGAATCACCGGCGTGATCAGTCCGCCCGGAATGGCGACCGCCACGGAAATGTCCGCCCGGCTGAACTTCCGCAGGCTGTCACCCGCGAAGCTGACGTTCGCATCCGGCACTTCCATCAGCGCCAGCCCCTGCGCCTTCACCAGAAGATCGTTAACGGACAGCTTGATACCACGCGATTCCAAAGACTTGTTCAGATCCGCTCGCATCTTCAGCAAGGCATCCAGCTGCACATCCACCGTCAGATAGAAGTGGGGCACCTGCGTCTTCGATTCGGTCAGCCGCCGCGCGATCGTCTTGCGCATGTTGCTCAGCTTAACTGTCTCGAACGGCACGTCCGTCGGCGGCAGCGCGGCCGTGACGGCCAGCGGCGGGGATGCAGGGGCCGGCGCCGGTGCCGCAGCAGCCGTGGCGGCAAGAACCGGCGCCTTTGCAGCCGCCGCTTCCACATCCGCCTTCACGATCCGGCCATGCGGCCCACTGCCCTTCACCCCGGCAAGATCCACGGCAAGCAAATGGGCGATCCGCCGCGCGAGCGGACTTGCGATATGTCGCGCCCCACTGGCGGCGATCGGTGCGGCAATATGGGCGGCAACCGGTTGCGCGGCCAGAGGCTCGGCCACCTTCGGCGCGGCCACTGGCGCGGGTGCGGGTTTCGGTGCAGCCGGGGGGGCGGCGGTTTCACCCTCCCCCGCAAGCCGCGCGATCACCGCGTTAACCTTCACCTCCTCAGCGCCTTCGGGCACCAGGATCTCCGTCACGGTGCCTTCGTCCACGGCTTCCACTTCCATGGTCGCCTTGTCCGTCTCGATTTCCGCGATCACGTCGCCGGGCTTAACTCTGTCGCCCGGCTTCACATGCCATTTCGCCAGCGTGCCCGATTCCATCGTGGGCGAAAGGGCCGGCATGGTGATATCGATTGCCATGTTTTAAGCCCCTTACAGGATGGATTTCACAGCGGAGACCACATCCGCCGCCTTCACAAGTGCCGCCTTTTCCAGATTGTTCGCATAGGGCAGCGGCACATCCCGGTTCGTCACCCGCAGAACTGGCGCATCCAGATCATCGAAGCCCTTTTCCATCGCGATGGCGATGATCTCAGAGGAAATACTGCACACCGGCCAGCCTTCCTCCACAACCACCATCCGGTTCGTCTTCTTCAGGCTGGCCAGCACCGCCGCCTCGTCCAGCGGCCGCAGCGACCTCAGATCCAGAACCTCGGCCTCGATCCCGTCCGCGGCCAGCATGTCCGCTGCCTCCAGCGCGATTCCCACGCCGATGGAATAGGATACCAGTGTCACATGGCTGCCCTCACGATACAGCCGCGCCTTGCCGATGGGCACCAGATGTTCGCCTTCCGGCACCTCGAAGCTCTGCCCGTAAAGAAGCTCATTCTCCAGGAACACGACCGGGTCCGGCGAACGAATGGCCGATTTCAGCAGCCCCTTTGCATCCGCCGCATCATAGGGCGACAGAACCACAAGCCCGGGAACGCTGGCATACCAGGGCCCGAAATTCTGGCTGTGCTGCGCCGCCACGCGGGAAGCCGCGCCGTTCGGGCCGCGGAACACGATGGGGCAACGCATCTGCCCGCCCGACATGTAATTGGTCTTCGCGGCAGAATTGATAATATGATCAATAGCCTGCATCGCGAAGTTAAAAGTCATGAACTCCACGATCGGCTTCAGCCCGCCCATCGCCGCGCCCACGCCAAGGCCAGCAAAGCCATATTCGGTGATCGGCGTATCCACCACGCGCTTCTCGCCGAACTCGTCCAGCAACCCCTGCGTCACCTTGTAGGCGCCCTGATACTGGGCGACTTCCTCGCCCATCACGAACACCGTCTGGTCCGCGCGCATTTCCTCGGCCATTGCGTCGCGCAGCGCCTCGCGCACGGTCTGTTTGCGGGTCGGCCCGTCGAAAGCCGCCAGCGCCGCCGGCACGGGCGCAGGTGCAGCCGACGCGGGCTTTGGGGCCTCGGGAACCGGAACAGGGGCAGCAGGCGCTGCAACAGGCGCAGGCGCAGGCGCCTTCGGGGCGGCATCCTCCCCCTCCAGCGCAATCACCGCGATGATCGTGCCCACCTTCACGCCGTCGGTTCCGGCCGGCACGTCCAGCGACACCACCGTGCCGCCTTCATCGGCTTCCAGTTCCATGGTGGCCTTGTCGGTCTCGATCTCGGCGATCACCTGTCCAGGCTTCACCACGTCGCCCGGCTTCACATGCCAGGCCGCAAGCGTCCCTTCCTCCATCGTGGGGGACATCGCAGGCAGCTTCAGTTCCATCAGTAAGTCCCCACCAGAACGTCCGTATAAAGCTCGGAAAGTTCAGGCTCCGGCGCCTGTTCCGCGAAGTCGGCCGATTCCGCGACGATCTTCTTGATCTCCTGTTCCACCGACTTGAACCAGGCTTCGTCGGCATCCCCACGTTCCAGCATCTCACGCTTCGCATGATCCAGCGGATCGCGATTCTCCCGTACGCTCTGCACCTCTTCCCGGCTGCGGTACTTGGCGGGGTCCGACATGGAATGGCCGCGATAGCGGTAGGTCTTCATTTCCATCAGGATCGGCCCGCGCCCGCTTCGCACCCAGTCCAGCGCCACGGTCGCGGCACCACGCACGGCCAGCACATCCATGCCATCCACCTGGATCCCCTCGATCCGGAAGCTCTCGCCCCGGCGATACAGCTGATCCTCGGCAGAAGCCCGGTTAACCGATGTGCCCATGGCATATTGGTTGTTCTCGATCACGAAGATCACCGGCAGCTTCCAAAGTTCGGCCATGTTGAAGGCTTCATAGACCTGGCCCTGATTGGCCGCGCCATCGCCGAAATAGGCCAGTGCAACACCGCCCTCCCCGCCCAGCACGTCAGAACGATATTTGTGGGCAAAGGCCAGCCCTGCCCCGATCGGCACCTGCGCACCGACGATGCCATGCCCGCCGAAGAATCCCTGCTCGACAGAGAACATGTGCATGGAACCGCCCTTCCCCCGGCTGATTCCGGCGGCGCGGCCTGTCAGTTCGGCCATGATCGCCTTCGGGTCGATATGGCAGGCCAGCATGTGGCCATGATCCCGATAGCCGGTCACCACGCTGTCATGCCCGGGGGTGATCGCGGCCTGCAGGCCGGTCACCACCGCCTCCTGCCCGATATACAGGTGGCAGAAACCGCCGATCAGGCCCATGCCATACAGCTGGCCGGCCTTTTCCTCGAACCGGCGGATCAGCAGCATCATGCGATAGAAGTCGCGATATTCCTCCGCGGTCGGCGCATGCCTGCTCACGTTGGGCAGTTGCTCCAACCGCCCTTTCGCAGCCGGCGTGCGAGCCCCGCCGGCCGCTGCACCCTTTGCCTTTGCCACTGGCCATCCCCTCAATTCATTCGCGCGGCCCCTCGCGGACCGCCTCTTGGGCCTCAAGCCCTCATGCGGCCGTTCTTACCGGGGGCGTCCCAAGTTTCAACCATCGCACCGGGCAGATACCCATGATCCGAACAGGAATTTCAGCGCCGAGGCTCGGCCTTCAGCGCGTCCCGGCGCGATCCGAACGCCCCTGATCGAGCGGCACGATCACTTCGTCAGGCCGAATCACGCCCAGGTGCCGACGCACCAGCTCGTCCGCGAAATCGGGGTCGGCGCCCTTGGGATCCAGCAATTGGATCTTGCGGCCCAGCATCTCCTTCCGCGCAGCCAAGGTGGCCTGCTCGGCGGAAAGCGCCTGCTTCGACCGGCGGATGTCATCCAGCGCGAACAGCCCGGACGACCCAAACAGCGCGTGAATCCCGAAATAGAGCATCACAAGGAGGCATAGCGCCGGGAGCGCGGCACGCTTCATGAGATCGACGAGAGAGGCAGGATGCATGATTCACAGAATCACGCGCGCGTGAGTCAGTCAAGGCCGGGGGATGCCCATACATGCCGCGCCGCAGCGGAAACACGACAAGCTTGAAGATGCATGGATTGCGCAGCTCCCACCTGCCAGCGAATCGCACACACTGGCGCACCGGGCCAGCAAACAACGCACGGGAAGCCAGGATCCGAATCACAAATTGACACCAACGCGGACGCAATCCGGCCCCGACACGCTCAGAAAATCGCCGCGCAACTGAAACCATGTGTGAAGCTAGGGCAATCACGGAATTTTTATCAGAACCCAATATGTTGTGGCCATTTTTGTTCACACGTTGTGCGAGCCACATCTTAACACACAATATGAAGATATCCGGATGCTGACACGACTGTTGCAAATATGCCGCACCGCAATCGCATCCAACGTGAACGAATGTAAACAGCGAATTTCATATCTTTAACGTTCCGTCGTAACCGGATATCGCAGCGTTAACGGGTGAAAACGATAACAAGGGTCGCCCAGATAAAAAGTCGGAGTAACGCCATGATAAGCCATCATATAAAGGCAGGCGCCGCGCTCGTTTTCCTCTCGGCCGGAGGAAATCCGGCATTTGCGCAAACCCAGGCAGAAGTCCCGGGAGCGAATGCAACGGCCGCAACAACGATCGTCACCGTCAAGACGACACCAGAAAAAGTCGCTTTTGTTCAACCAGATCGAGTCGCTTTCAAACAACCGAGCGGCAAACAAATGCCGCCACTGCCGGATACCGGCAATCTTGCAATGCTGATCACAGGCATCTGCCTGGCCGGTGTTGCAGCGAGCAGGCGTAAGGTCGCAGCCTGATCGCAACTTCCAACCCTAGAGAAACAAGCAACCCTGAGGGCCCGGCTTCTAACGAAGCCGGGCCCCTTTCTCATTCCATCAACTGACTGTCGTGAAAGAGGGCGCTTCGCCGCCCCCTGTGCCCTGAAATCAGAGGGTTAGAGTGCTGCCCGCGTAAATCGCGCAATCGCCCAGTTCGCCTTCGATGCGAAGAAGCTGGTTGTATTTCGCCAGCCGGTCCGATCGGCTCAGCGAACCCGTCTTGATCTGCCCGCAGTTGGTGGCGACGGCCAGATCCGCAATCGTCGAATCCTCCGTCTCGCCAGAGCGATGGCTCATGACCGCCGTATAGCGCGCGCGATGCGCCGTATTCACAGCCTCCAGCGTCTCCGAAAGGGATCCGATCTGGTTCACCTTCACCAGGATCGAATTCGCGACCCCTCTGGCAATACCTTCCCGCAGACGCACGGCGTTGGTCACGAACAGATCGTCGCCCACCAGCTGTACCTTCGCGCCCACCCGCTCGGTCAGCGCCTTCCAGCCCGCCCAGTCATCTTCCGCCATGCCGTCCTCGATCGACACGATCGGATAACGGGCCACAAGGTCGGAAAGGAATGCTGACATTTCGTCTGAAGAAAGGGTTTTCCCTTCTCCTTCCATAAGATAACTACCGTTCTTGAAGAATTCTGTGGATGCGCAATCCAGCGCAAGCTTCACATCCGTTCCCGGCTTGTAGCCGGCCTTCTCGATCGATTGCAGGATCACTTCCAGCGCCTCGGTTGCACTGGAAAGATTCGGCGCGAAGCCGCCCTCGTCGCCAACTGCCGTCGAAAGCCCGCGATCATGCAGGATCTTCTTCAGCGTATGGAAGATTTCCGCCCCCCAGCGCAGCCCTTCGGAAAAGCTGGCGGCCCCTGTCGGCATGATCATGAATTCCTGGAAGTCGATCGGGTTGTCCGCATGGGCCCCGCCGTTGATGATGTTCATCATCGGCACCGGCAGCACCCGCGCGGCGGTGCCGCCGACATAGCGGTACAGCGGTAACCCGCGCGCATCCGCTGCCGCCTTCGCAACCGCCAGGCTCACGCCAAGGATCGCGTTCGCGCCCAGGCGTGCCTTGTTCGGCGTGCCATCCAGCTGCTGCATCACCGAATCGATATGTTCCTGCTCCTCGGCATCCAGACCGATCAGCGCATCGGAAATCTCGCCCTGCACGGCCGCCACCGCTTCGCGCACGCCCTTGCCCAGATAGCGCGACTTGTCGCCGTCACGCTTCTCAACCGCCTCATGGGCGCCGGTCGACGCGCCCGACGGCACGGCCGCGCGGCCAAAACTGCCATCTTCAAGGATGCAGTCCACTTCCACCGTGGGATTGCCGCGGCTGTCGAGGATCTCGCGGGCGATGAGGTCGGCGATCGCTGTCATGGGGGCTCCCTGCTCTGCTCAGCTTGTCATGCTCATTCGGTCGGGCGTCGCTTACAGGGGCTCAGCCCCAAAGTTCAACCTCCGGCGGCCACACGTCACTGGCGTTAAACATCATGCCATGCGGGCGATCCTTCGCCAGCAGCAGTGGCCCGTCCAGATCCGCATAACCCGCCTGCATCGCGGCCACGAACGTCGGCGCGATTCCCAACGACGTGCACAGCATGCACCCGGTCATCACCCCCAGCCCCCGCTGACGGGCGGCATGGATCAGGGCCAGCGCCTCCGTGAGGCCCCCGCACTTGTCCAGCTTCACATTCAGGAAGCGGTATCGACCGATCAGATCGCCCAGTTCAGCTCGGCTTTGCAGGCTTTCGTCCGCACACAAGGGAAGCGGAGACTTCACATGAACAAGATCGGCATCCTTCCCAGCCGGAAGGGGTTGTTCGACAAGTTCCACCCTGAGGGCGTGAAGTTCAAAACATAATTTTTCAATATCAATATTTTGCCAGCTTTCATTGGCATCGGCAATCAGGCGCGCATGGGGGGCGGCCCTCCGCACGGCCGCAACTCTCTCCAGGTCCCCCTCCCCGCCCAGCTTCAACTTCAACAGCTCGCGCCCCGCGGCTTGGGCGGCCTGTGCCGCCATCGCATCCGGATCGCCCAGGCTGATGGTGAACGCCGTGAGCATCGGCTTTGGCGGGGAAAGGCCCGCCATCGTCCATACTCGCCGGCCCGACATCTTCGCCTCAAGATCCCACAGAGCCGAATCGATCGCGTTGCGCGCGGCGCCGGGCGGCATCAGATCCAGCAGATCAGCCCGCGTTGCGCCGCCGGCAATCGCCGGGACCAGCGATTCGATCGCGGCCAGCGCCAGTTCCGGACTGTCACCCTTGTAGTAGATGGGCGTCCCCTCCCCGCGACCCGTCAGGCCGGCGTCTCCGATTTCCACAGCCACGACGTCCACATGATGTTTTTCGCCGCGGGCGATCACGAATGGGCGGGCGGTTTCCCAGCGTTCAATGCGTGCAGTCAGGTTTCGCATATCAGCCGCCTAGCGCCGCAGGCGTGGCACGGCTAGGCTGGCCGGCATGGGATTGATGAACAAGGCCAGGGAAGCCTCCCACCGGCTGCGGCGTGATGCGCACATGCTGTGGATCGCAGCCCGGGATTCGCGCACGCCATTCGTTGCAAAGGCGATTGCCGGCCTTGTCGCGGCCTATGCGCTTTCCCCGATTGATCTGATTCCTGATTTCGTGCCCATTTTCGGCATGCTGGATGAACTGGTGATCGTTCCCCTGGGGCTTGCGGTCGCGATCCGGCTGGTTCCGGCGGATCTTCTGGCGGAATTCCGCGAACAGGCGGATCGTGCCGTCGAACGCCCGGTCAGCCGGCTCGGGGCCATCCTGATCCTGGGCCTGTGGGTCACGATCGCCGTCTTTCTGGCGCTCCAGCTCTGGGCGCTCAGATACTGGTAGGAGGAAGGCCGATGTCCGACGAACCGCCGCAGGAGCAGATCGAACTGGATCCGGTCGTCGTCGTCGCGCGCATCACCACGCTGGAAATGCTCGTCCGCCAGATGATGGTCGTTCAGCTGCGGCTGCTGGCCGAAGGTGGTCATATCGAACTGACCCCCGCCTACATCCAGAATCTGGCCAACGCCTATGCGGAAAAGGTGGACGAATCGACGATCATCGAAAGCAATTCGGCCGATGTGAACTACGCCTTCAAGCTGAATGTGCTGCATCAGCTGGAACGCTTTTTCGACGAAATCGGCGCCCATCTGAAGGCAAACCCGTGATCGATCCCGCAAGGGGGTCCAAAAGGGTTTCCTTCCGGCAAAGCCCCTGCTAGACGGCGCCTCCGCGCTTCGGGGCCCGATGGCGGAGTGGTTACGCAGAGGACTGCAAATCCTTGCACGCCGGTTCGATTCCGGCTCGGGCCTCCATTCTCGCGCACACCCCCACCTTCATTGACCGCTGCGAAACAGGCATCACCTGAAGGCCGATTCACGTCCACCAGGACGTTGTGTTGATTTTTTACTTCAACAAGTAAATTGAAATAACATATTGTTTTTCATTTATTATTTTATTTTATCGGAATTTTTACAAGCCTCCCGAATTTTTGGCCAAGGGGTTGTTCAGCCGAGTTCAGGCAGTCGCCAGTCAACCGCCCCGCGGCCTGCCGCTTCCAGAAAACTGTTCGCGCGTGAGAAGTGACGGCAGCCGAAAAATCCGCCATGCGCCGACAGCGGAGAGGGGTGAACGGATTTCAGCACGAGATGCCGCCCGCCTTCGACAAATCCGGCCTTTCGCTGGGCATGGGCGCCCCACAGCATGAAAACGGTTGGCTCGGGCCGTGCGGCTACTAGGCGGATGATGGCGTCCGTGAACCGTTCCCACCCACGCCCCGCATGGGAGGCCGCCCGTCCTTCCTCCACCGTCAGCACGCTGTTCAGCAACAGCACCCCCTGCCCGGCCCAGCTTTCCAGATAGCCATGGCGGGCCGGCGGAATCTGCAGATCGCCGGCCAGTTCCTTGTAGATGTTCAACAGCGAAGGCGGGATCTTCACGCCCGGCTGCACCGAAAAGCAAAGCCCGTGCGCCTGGCCCGGGCCATGGTAGGGATCCTGGCCCAGGATCACCACGCGCACCTTGTCCAGCGGCGTCAGGTCAAGGGCGCGGAACCAGTTCGACGCGCGCGGATAGATGCGCCTTCCCTTTTCCCGTTCCGAAAGCAGAAATGCGCGCAGATCGTGCATGTAGGGCTCTGCAAACTCCCCGGCCAGGGCCCGGCGCCAGCTCTCTTCCAGCCGGATTTCTCCCTTCATGCCAGTGCGGCAGCCGCTTCTGCTGCGGCGCGAATCGTCGACCTGTCCGGAACACCCTTGCCCACCAGCCAGCTGCCCCCCACGCACAGAACGGTTTCTTCCGCCAGCCAGTCTGGCGCGGTCGCCTGGGTGATCCCGCCTGTTGGGCAGAAGCGCACATTGCGGAACGGCGCTGCCAGCGCCTTCAGCGCCTTCAGCCCACCCGCGGCTTCGGCCGGGAAGAATTTGAACCGGTCCAGCCCCAGGTCCAGCCCGCGCATGATGTCCCCCGCATCGGCCACGCCGGGCAGGAAGGGAATCTCCCGGTCAATGGCGGCGTGCGCCAGTCTCTCGGTCAGGCCCGGTGAAACGATGAACTCCGCTCCGGCTGCGATTGCCGCATCCAGATCCCTGATGTTCAGCACCGTGCCCGCGCCCACAACCGCCCCCGGAACCCGTTTCATCGCGCGGATCACCTCAAGGGCGCCTGCCGTGCGCAAGGTCACTTCCAGAACGCGCAGGCCGCCTGCCACCAGCGCTTCCGCGATCAGCACGCCTTCCTCGGGCGAATCGATCACCAGCACCGGTATCACCGGCCCCATCCGCAGGATGGATTCGATCCTGTTCATGCCGCCTCCCTTGCAAACCAGGCTGCCGCAGCCCCCAGCAGGCCGGGCTCGGGGTGCGTGATGTGAAGGATGGGAATCGCCGCCATGCGCGTTTCAAAGCGGCCTTTCGCCATGAAACGCGAATGAAAGCCGCTCTGCCCCAGCAGGTGCTTCACCCGGGGCAGCATGCCCCCCGCCAGCACCACGGCTTCCGCCCCTTGCGCCAGCGCCAGGTCGCCCACCACGCTGCCCAGCGCCAGGCACCAGCGGTCGAACGCGGCTTCGGCCAGCCTGTCCTTTTCTTCCAGCGCCGCCGCCCACAGCGCCTTGTCGTCGCGATGCGGCACCGCCCGCCCCTCGATCGCGGCCATCGCCGCATGGATGTTCGCGAAACCGGAACCGGAAACGATCCTCTCCACCGAAACCCGGCGAAAGCGCGTCCGCAACTGCTGAAGGATCTTGTCCTCCAGGCTGTCCAGCGGTGCGAAATCGACATGGCCCCCTTCGGTCGCAACCACGCGCGGCGGGGCGCCCGTCAGCAGGATTGCCACGCCCAGCCCGGTGCCCGGCCCGATCACGCTGACAACCCCTTGCGTCGGCAGGCCGCCGCCTGGGCCGGCGATCCATTCCAGGGCGTCGTCGCCGCAGGCAGAAACAGCATGAGCAACGGCGGCGAAATCATTGATGAATCGCACGGATTCAAGACCCAGCCGCTCCGCCGCCAGCGCCGGCCGGATCACCCAGGGGTTGTTGGCCAGCGTGATCAGCTCAAGATCGGCTGGCGCCGCCAGCGCAATCGCCGCATGGGCGGGCATCGGCCGGCCCAATCCCTGCCGATAGGTTTCGAACGCGCCCTGCAGGCTGGCATGATCGGCCACCTTCAGCTTCACGATATCGGTCAGCCGGATTGCGCCATCGGCCGCACGGCTGGCGATGGCGAAGCGGCAATGGGTGCCGCCGATATCCGCCGTCACCAGTTCGGTCACAGCCCGGCACCCGAAAGAATGGGCGACGCACCGGATTCCGCCGTGCCGGCAGCCTGGCGGAACAGCGCGAACAGCTCCCGCCCGGTGCCATCCGCCTCAGGCGGGGGAACCGCCGGTTCGCGGGCCCGGAATTCCGTCTCGTCCATCCGCACGTCGATGGCGCCGCTTTCGGCGCACAGCCGGATGATGTCGCCGTCGCGCACGCGGGAAAGCGGCCCGCCGCCCAGCGCCTCCGGGCTCATGTGGATCGCAGCCGGCACCTTGCCACTCGCGCCAGACATCCGCCCGTCCGTCACAAGCGCCACCTTGAAGCCCCTGTCCTGCAGCACGCCAAGCGGCGGGGTCAGCTTGTGCAGTTCCGGCATTCCGTTGGCGCGCGGCCCCTGGAAGCGCACCACCACCACCACGTCACGGTCCAGTTCGCCTGCCCTGAAGGCGGCGTTCACCTGTGCCTGATCCTCGAACACCCGCGCGGGCGCCTCGATCGTCCAACGCGAAGGATCGACGGCGCTCGTCTTGAAGGTGCCGCGCCCCAGGTTGCCCTGCACCAGCCGCATGCCCCCGTCCGGGCGGAACGGCGCGGAAACCGGCCGCAGGATGCTCTCGTCGCGGCTCGTCTCCGGCGCGGGCCTCCACACCAGCGCATCCCCCTCAAGCGCCGGCTCGGTTGCGTAATCCGAAAGCCCTCCGCCCGCCACCGTCAGGATGTCGCCATGCACCAGCCCCGCGCCCAACAGTTCGCGGATGGTGAAAGCCATCCCGCCTGCCGCGTGGAACTGGTTCACGTCCGCCTGACCCGCCGGATAGACATTGGCGATCAGCGGAACCACCGCGCTCAGCCGGTCCATATCCTCCCAGTCCAGCAGGATGCCCGCCGCGCGCGCGATGGCCGGCAGGTGCAGCGCATGGTTGGTGGAGCCACCCGTCGCCAGCAGGCCCACCACGGCATTCACGATCGCCTTTTCGTCCACCACATGGCCGATGGGCCGCCAGTCGGTTCCGCCGCGCCCGATCTGCGTCAGTCGATGGACCGCCGCCCGGGTCAGTTCCTGCCGCAGCTTCGTGCCCGGCTGAACGAAGGCCGCATTCGGCACATGCAGCCCCATCATCTCCATCATCATCTGGTTGGAGTTCGCCGTGCCGTAAAAGGTGCAGGTTCCCGGGCTGTGATAGCTGGCCGATTCCGCATCCAGCAGGTCCGCCTGCCCCACCTTCCCTTCGGCATACAGCTGCCGGATGCGCTGCTTTTCCTTGTTGGGCAGGCCGGATGGCATCGGGCCGGCCGGAATCAGAACCGTCGGAAGATGCCCGAACCGAAGCGCGCCGATCAACAGGCCCGGCACGATCTTGTCGCAGATGCCCAGCATCGCCACGCCGTCATACATGGCATGGCTCAGCGAAATGGCAGTGGAAAGCGCGATGATGTCGCGGCTGAACAGGCTCAGTTCCATGCTGCTCTGGCCCTGGGTCACCCCGTCGCACATGGCCGGAACGCCACCCGCCACCTGCGCCGTGGCGCCGGCTTCGCGGGCAAAGATCTTCATCTGCTCTGGATAGCGGCCATAGGGCTGATGCGCCGACAGCATGTCGTTGTAGGCTGTCACGATGCCGATGTTGAACGCCGCGCCGGCCTTGATGGCCGGCTTGTCCTCACCCGAAGCCGCAAAGGCATGGGCCAGGTTCGAACAACCCAGCATATGGCGGTTCAGGCCTTTTTCAGCCTCCCGCGCGATCAGTTCCAAGTAACGACCGCGACTGTTCCGTGAACGTTCGATGATCCGGGCCGTCACGGCCTCGACTGTCGGGTTCATGGTCATCGCGGTCATCGCCTCCTGTCAGGGGCACCAGTGGATATCGATGGCCTGCGTGGCATCGGCCAGCAGCCGCCCGATCGGGTACGGGGATCCCGCGCCATCCTTCAGGGCCTTTTCCAGCACCTTGCGCTTCTTGTCGCCGGTGATCTGGATCATCACCGCACGCGCGCCCAGGATCGCGGATTTGGTCAGCGTCACCCGCGCCACGGGGGCCTCCGCCGGCATCGGGTCCGGCGTCACGCCGATCGCCCGGTGCGGGGCGGAAAGGGCCGCTTCCAGATCGGGCCCGGCGAAGATGGAAGCGGTGTGCCCATCCTCACCCATGCCCAGCCACACGAAATCCAGCGGCCAGTGAACCGCCTGAAGCCGCGCGTCGGCAGCCTTGCCGGCCGCCTCCACGGGCAGGTCGCCGCCCGTCAGTGGAATCACCCGCGCCCCCAGCGGCAGGAAGCGTTCCGCCAGCGCGCGCACATTCGAACGTTCGTCCTGCACGGGCACCAGCCGGTCGTCCGTGGGCACGATGGTCACATTCTTCCACTTCAGCCTTGCCTTCGCCAGCAAGGCCTGCGCCGCTGTCGGCGTACGCCCGCCGGCGAACGCCACCACGGCGTCGCCGCGCGCATCCAGCGCACTTTCGATCACGAACTGCGCATCGCCCGCAACCGCCTCGGCCAGTTCCTCCGCCGAGTCATACTCCCACCATTCCGCGTCGATCATTCGAATCTCCTTCGCGGGTGGCGCTAGTCGTTCCAGCTGGCATTGTCGCGCTCGATCAGCGCGATTGCGGCGGATGGTCCCCAGCTTCCGGCGGTATAGGGCCTGGGCTCGATGCCGTTTTCGGCCCAGCCCTTGCGGATTCCATCGATGAAGGCCCATTGCGCCTCCACCTCGTCGCGGCGAACGAACAGCGTCTGCCGCCCCTCGATCAGATCCAGCAGCAGCTGTTCATAGGCGATGCGGCGCCGCGTATCCGCGAACGCATCCTTTCGCCCGATGTCCAGCGCGACAGGGCGAAGCGAAATCCCGCCGCGCGAAAGCCCCGGCACCTTGGCCATCAGCTGCAGCTGGATATTCTCCTGGGGCTGCAGGCTGATCAGCAGCCGGTTGGGCTGCATTCCCTTGATTGCGTCGCCGAAAATGTTGTGCGGCACATCCCGGAAACTGATCAGGATCTCGGATTTGCGCGCCCCCAGTCGCTTGCCGGTGCGCAGGTAAAAGGGCACGCCCTTCCAGCGCCAGTTGTCCACATGGGCCTTCAGCGCCACGAAGGTTTCGGTCGAACTGGCCCGGCCAAGTTCCTCGGCATAGCTCTTCACCGGCTGCCCCTCCACCGCACCGGCGACATATTGCCCGGTCACGCTGCTGGTAAGGGCCGTGCGGCCGTCGATCGGGCGCAGGGCGTGCAGCACCTTCACCTTCTCGTCGCGCACGGCCGAAGCGGTGAAATTCCCCGGCGGCTCCATCGCCACCAGCGCCAGCAGCTGGAGCATGTGGTTCTGAACCATGTCGCGCAGCGCGCCGGCGCCGTCGTAGAAATCCACCCGGCCTTCCAGGCCAACGGTTTCCGCAACCGTGATCTGCA
Organism: Sandaracinobacter sp. T42; assembly: GCF_059115405.1. Classification (NCBI taxonomy): domain Bacteria; kingdom Pseudomonadati; phylum Pseudomonadota; class Alphaproteobacteria; order Sphingomonadales; family Sphingosinicellaceae; genus Sandaracinobacter; species Sandaracinobacter sp. T42. The sequence continues at coordinate 1,964,925 of NZ_CM181101.1, read as the reverse complement.
CATGGCTGATCCAGCGGGCGTTCCACAGCGGCTCGAACAGCAGGTTGGCAAAGCGCAGCGCCAGCAGGTTCTGCACCGTTTCCTTGCCCAGGTAATGATCGATCCGGAAAATCTGCCGCTCGCTGAACGCGGATGCGACGGCATCGTTGATTTCGGCCGAACTGGCGAGATCGGAGCCCAGTGGCTTTTCCAGCCCGATCCGCACATCGGGGCCCGTCAGCCCGGCACCCGCCAGCCCCTCGATCGTCGGCTTGAACAGGGAGGGCGCGGTTGACAGGAAGATGGAGATGGACTGGTCCGCACACCGCCCCGCATCGGCGCAGGTCGCATCCGCCAGCCGCCGGTATCCGCCAAGGTCGGTGGCATCCAGCGGCACATAGGTCAGCTGCTTCAGAAAGGCGTCGGCCTTCGCCCGGTTCCCCAGCCCGTTCGCTACATGGCCGGCCAGCGCATCTGCCGCCATGGCGCGGAAGCCTTCGTCGTCCAGCCGGGATCGCGCGGTTCCCACGATCCGCACATCCGCGGGCAAAAGCCCGTCAACGGAAAGGCCATATAATGATGGCAGCAGCATACGCCGTGAAAGATCGCCGGTTGCGCCGAACAGAAGAACCGCAGTCATGGGCATGTCCTAGCAAGACCTGCTTCGGTGAACAGGGATGAATTCATGATCCCGCCGGCCACCGATCTCACAGCGCCCTGAATCGGATGGCAACCCCTCCGCCCGCGCCCATGCGAACCGGAATGCGATCAGCCGATGTCACCACCCGCTTCGTGATTGAAATGTCGGCCCGGCCTTCAGTGCGATAATCCGCCGCCGGGCCATCGGCATAGATCTGCGCTTCGTAACGCCGGCCCGGATCCAGGAACCCCAGCGGCAACGCCAGTTCACGCGGGGTTTCATCGGTGCCGCCGCCCACATACCAGTCGCGGCTGTTCCGATCCTTGCGGGCGATCAGGGCATAAGCGCCAACCTCGCCGGCCAGCATCTCCGTCCGCTCCCAGTCGGTGGGCACATCCCTGATGAACCGGAAAGGCCCCGGATGCCGGGCATAGGTTTCCGGCACGTCCGCCGCCATCTGGATCGGGGAATAGAGCAGCACATACAGCGCCAGCTGCCGCGCCATGGTGCTGGGAATGGGCGTGCCGCCCTTCCCCTTCAGGCTCAGGATACCCGGCGTGTAATCCATCGGGCCAGAAAGCATCCGGGTGAAGATCAGGTTGATTTCATGCCCGGGCGGGTTCTTCGGATCGCCCCAAGCATTATATTCCATGCCACGCGCCCCTTCGCGCGCCACCCAGTTGGGCCAGGTGCGGCGCAGGCCGGTGTCCTTGATCGGCTCGTGCGGGTTCACCGCGATCCGCCGCTTCGCCGCTTCCTCCACCACCTTCAGATGATGGCGGCTCATCACCTGCCCGTCATGCCATTGATAGCTGCCGTCGGGTGCCAGCACACCGCCCGCATCCGCCACATAGCCGGTCTTCACGCTATCCACGCCCAGTCGCTGGTAAAGGTCCAGCGCCGCGCCCAGTTGCGCTTCATAGAGGCGGATGTTTCCGGCTGTCTCATGATGCCCCATGAGCCTGACACCCCTGCCCTGCGCATAGGCGCTCAGGCCCTCAAGGTCGAAATAGGGCGTCGGCCGGGTGAAATCGAAATCATGGCCGGTCGCGAACCAGTCCCCGTCCCAGCCAGGGTTCCAGCCCTCCACCAGCACGCTGCGAAAGCCGTTTTGGGCCGCGAAATCGATGTATCGCTGCGTGTTCGCCGTGGTTGCGCCCAGCTTCGGCCCGGTCGCCCAGGTGGCCGTGTCCAGATGCATTTCCCACCACACGCCCACATATTTGTGCGGCGTGAACCATTGGCCGATGTCCGGCAGCTTCGATGGCTCGTTCAGGTTCAGGATGATGTCGGATGCGGCGTACAGCTTTGGCGCATCCGGCGCCACCAGAATCACCCGCCAGGGCGTCGCAAACGGCAGGTCGCGCACCACGCTCGGCCCCGTTCCCGAAGGCGAAAGCCGCGCCTTGAAGCGCTGCCCCTCCACCCGGCGCAGCCACATGCCGGCATAATCCACCAGCGCCGCTTCATGGATGGAAAGATGCAGGCCCGAAACCGTGCGGAAGGTGATCGGCGTATGCGCCTGCCCCACCCCCTCGATCGGCGTGCGGTTGTACAGATATTCGTAGCGGTTCCATTCCCCGCCCGGAATCCACCAGGCGGTGCCGGGCTGCGCCAGATCGAACTCGGTCAACTCCTCCACGATCCGCGCCGTCTTAAGGTTCGGCTGCTCGGGAAATTCGATGCGAAAGCCCAGCCCGTCATTGAACAGCCGTACGCGCAGGCGCAGCAGCCGCTTTAGCGGGGTCTTTTCGCGCAGGGTCACCACCAGCTCGTTGTGCCGGTCCGTCACGAAACGCCGTTCGCCCCAGGGCTGTTCCCAGCGCGTATCGACGCTCTGCCGCGCCACCTCCACGATCGCGAAGTTCCGTTCCAGCTTCGGCGCGTCGCCCAGGATGAACCCCAGCCGCGAAGGGGTCACAACCGGCGCTTCCGCCCGATCCAGCCGCCAGACAGGGCGGCCATCGGGGTCGGTCTCCACACTGAACCGCAACAGGCCTGAAGGCGACGCAACCGTTTCGGGGGCGGCCACGGCCCGAACAGCCGCCAGCAATAACGCGCCAGCGAAGAGCCACATCAGGTTCCGCATCCTCAGCCTTCCACGGCAACCGCCCCGAACGCGGGCAGATCGGTTTCGGTTGCGCCATTCACCGCGGCGATCACCTGCCCGTCCAGCGCGATGCGCAGGGGCTTGCTGCCGAAGTTGAAGGCCAGGCGGATGCACCGATTGTCATGCCAGCGCTCAAAGGTCAGCAGGTCGCCGGCTGCTTCAATCCGTTCCATCCGGCCCAGGCGCAGCGCCGGTTCCGCCCGGCGAAGCGCCACCAGCCTGCGCGTCAGGTGCAGCAGCGAATGCGGATCCGCCTCCTGCCGGTCCACTGCCAGCGCGGCATGGTCGGCGCCCGTGCGAAGCCAGGGGCGCGCGGTCGAAAAGCCCAGGTTCGGGGCATCCGCCTCCCACGCCATCGGCGTCCGTGCCCCATCGCGGGACAGGGTCAGCGGCCAGTTGGCGATCGCTTCGGGGTCCTGAAGCTCCTCGAACGGGATCTGCACCTGCGTCAGCCCAAGTTCCTCGCCATAATAGAGGAAGGGGTTGCCGCGCAGGCTCATCAGCAACAGCATCGCCATGCGCGCAAAGGCCGGCCGGTCTGCGGGCGCGGCCCAGCGCGAAAGCCCGCGCGGGCTGTCATGGTTGGTCAGCGCCCAGCCCGGCCAGCCCAGCCCCGGCTCATCCGGCCAATCCGCCAGCGCGCGCGCCACCAGTTGCGGCGTCAGCTTTTCCGCATAGAGGAAGGCGAAGCTGTAGGCGGAATTCAGATGGGTCTCGCCGGCCGTGAACGCCCGCATTTCCGGGATGGGATCGGCACCGCCAACCTCGGCCACCGTATAGGTCGCGCCATAGCAGTCCAGCAGCGCGCGCAGCCGCTCCAGAAATTTCGGAATGTCCGGATGAGACTGGTTGTAGAGCTTCAGCTGGTAATCGAACGGCCGCGTGCGCGGCCCCGGCGGGGCGGGCGGATTGTCGCGCAGTAAAGGGTCATGCATGGCGAAATTGATCGCATCGACCCGAAAGCCATCCACCCCGCGATCCAACCAGAATTTCGCTGATTCAAGCAGGGCATCCTGCACCGCCGGGTTGTGCACGTTCAGCTGCGGCTGCTCGCGCAGGAAATTGTGCAGATAATATTGCCGGCGCCTAGCATCCCAGGTCCAGGCCGGGCCACCGAACACCGATTGCCAGTTGCTGGGCGGGCTGCCGTCGGCCTTGGCATCCGCCCACACATACCAGTCGGCAAATGCACCGCCGCGCCCTTCCCGGCTGGCCCGGAACCAGGCGTGCTGGTCAGACGTATGGGCATAGACCTGATCGATGATCACCTTCAGGCCCAGCGAATGGGCCCGTGCCACCAGCGCGTCGAAATCCGCCAACGTGCCGAATATCGGATCAACATTGCAATATTCTGCAATGTCATATCCGAAATCCTTCATTGGTGAAGTGAAGAACGGGGACAGCCAGATGGCATCTACCCCCAGGCTCGCCACATGCGCCAGCCGCCGGGTGATGCCCGGCAGGTCGCCCACGCCGTCTCCGTTCGAATCCTGGAAGCTGCGCGGATAGATCTGGTAGATCACCGCGCCTTTCCACCAGGGCGTCGTCCCGCTCATCGCACCGCCACCGCGCCCGCGCACACCAGCGTGCCGAACGGCTCGATCTCCACCGTCAGCGTGCCCGGCGCAGACGGCATCGGGCAATCGCCTGCCAGGGATTTCGTCACCTCGATGCGCGGGTCGATCATCACATTCGCCCTGATCGGTTTCGATGACGTGTTGAAGGCAATGATCGTGTCGATGAACGGCGCGCGATTGCCCTCCGGCAGCCGCCGCGCCACAGCGAACAGGCCCGGTCCTTCCGTCTCGGCCGCCAGCACGCGCTGCGCCCCGCGCCTCAGCGACGGCTCCGATTGCCTGAGCTTCGCCAGCGCCGCGACATGCCGATAGAGCGGGTGCGCGGCATCGAAATTGGCGTCGGCCGCAGTCGCAGTTGTGCCCAGCAGCCGGTTGTCGTTGTAGACCGCCACTTTCGAAGGGAACAGCGGCTCGCGGGCATCCTGGTCCCCGCCGTCGCCCACGAACCCCTGCTCGTCACCGGAATAGATGGTAGGCACGCCGCGCAGCAACATCAGCATCGAATGCGCCAGCTTCACCCGCGCCAGTTGCTCCGCATCATCGGCCGCGGGGTTCGCCTTGCGCACGAAGGTGGAAAAGCGACCCATGTCGTGGTTGCCAAGGAAGGTCGGCAGCTGCAACACCGCGCCCTCCCCCCCGGCGTAGAGCGGGTCCTTGAAGAAGGTCTGCGCCAGCACCAGCGGCGGCTCGTTTTCCGCCACCACCCGCTGCACGGCGGACTGGAAGGCGAAATCCAGCACCGCCGGAAAGCGATCGACATGGGTGAAGCGCGCCAGGTTCCCCGCATCCGGGTCGAACACCTCGCCGAAGATATGGAAGTTCGGAATGCCCTTCGCCTTCGCCCGTGCCAGCATCGCGGGCACGAAGGCCTGCCAGAATTCCGGGTTCACATGGCGCGCGGTGTCGATGCGGAATCCATCCACCCCGAAGCGGTCGATCCAGCCGCCATAGATGTCGATCATCCCCTCCACCACGCGGGGGTTGGATGTCATCAGGTCGTCCAGGCCGGAAAAATCGCCCCAGACGGCGCTTTCGCCCTTCCAGAAGCTGTCGCCCCGGTTGCTGTAGAAGATGGGGTCGTTCAGCCAGGCTGGCGTCTTCGCCCGCTCCTCGCCCTTCGGCACGAAGGGGGTATAGGCAAAGCGCGGGTCGGTCAGCCGGGCGAAATTCTCTGCCGTCTGATGCTCGGCCGCGTCCCCCAGGAAGCGTTCGTTGATCGGCTGCCCCTCGGGCCCGCCGATGCGCGTCCAGGGATAATCGCCCCTGCTGCGATAGGCGCAGTCGTTCGCCGGGCATTCGCGATAGCGGATCACGTCGGCGGTGTGGTTGGTGATGATGTCCAGATACACCTTCATCCCGCGCCCGTGCGCCGCATCGATGAAGGCCTTCAGGTCCGCCTCGGTGCCGAAATGCGGATCAACGGTGGTGAAATCGGTGATCCAGTAGCCATGATAGCCGGCGGATTCCCGCCCCGGTTGTCCCTGCACGGGCTTGTTCCGGTAAATCGGCCCCAGCCAGATCGCCGTCGCGCCCATCCCCTGAATATAATCCAGCCGCGCCGTCAGCCCCTTCAGGTCGCCACCCAGATAGAATCCCTTGTGCGCCGGGTCATGGCCATGATCCAGCCGCCCACCCCGGATGCCGCCCCTGTCATTGCCGCGGTCGCCATTCTCGAACCGGTCCGGAAGCAGGAAATAGATCACTTCCTCCGTCGGCGCCCGTTCGCGCACATCCTGCGCCAGGGCCGGCGGACAAAGCCCCGCCATCAGCATGGTTGCAGCCAGCAGCGCCTTCATCCGCCTGATCCCTCGAGCCTGTGGGTGGACGCCCTGCCGCCTTGGCAGGGCCTCCCGATACCGGTTCAGAAGCGATAGCTCGCGCCGAACAGGAAGCGGCGTCCATAGGATTCATAGTCCCGGATCAGGCGGGTATCCGGAATGTCATAGGTGCGGAACGGCTCGTTCGTCAGATTGTAGGCCTGCGCCAGAAGCGAAAGACCCTCCAGCGCGCTGCCGTCCGGGAACTCGTAGCCGATCTGCGCGTCCACGATCGTCTCGCCCTTGGCATAGCGCCGCTGGTTGCCGCCGCCGAAGCCGCGCACTTCGGCCAGGAAGCTCGAGCGATGCCGAACCGAGCCACGGACGGAGAAGCCAGAGCGTTCGAAATAGCCGGTCGCGTTCCACACATGCTTCGAAAGGCCCGGCAGCGGCTGGGTCGAACCCGGGCCGTTCGGCTCGATGTTGCTTTCGGTGTAGGAATAGCTGCCCTGCACGCCAAAGCCGTCGAGCGAGTCCGAAAACACGTTGAACGGAAGCGAGCCCGTAGCTTCAAGCCCGTAAAGCTCGCCGCCGTCCCCGTTCGACCAGATCCGCACGAAGCCTTCGCGCAGCACCGGCTCCGGCCCCGCCGTCACCGGGAAGCCGGTGAAATCGAACAGCACATTCTGCTCATAGATATAGGTCTTCAGCTTTTTGTAGTAGCCGGCCAGCGAAACATAAGCTTCGCGGCTGAAATACTTCTCAAAGCTCAGGTCGATGGAATCTGCGATCCATGGCCGAAGCTTCGGGTTTCCGCCATTCCCCGACCAGGGCGAATTGTTGACATCGGGCGAACCCGCAAGACCCGGCGTGTAGTTATAGTTGATGGACGCGCGCATGTCGTCCATCCGCGCCCGCGCCATCTGCCGGCCAAGCCCCAGCCGCGCCACGAAGTCCGTCTCCGTCCGCAGTGCCAGGTTCAGCGTCGGCAACGCATAGAGGTAGCTCGCCCCGTCGGTGATCGGCGTGTTCGTCACGCCCGAACCGGTGCCCGAAGAGGCAAGCCCGTTCGAGACCTGGTCGGTGTTCACCAGCTGCACCCCGACATTGCCGGTCAGGCGGCTGGTGCCCAGCGGCGCGTCGATGTTCAGCTGCAGATAGCCCGTCAGCACATCCTCGCGCACCCGCCAGCCCTTGGTGGACACGTCCGCGTTGGGGTTGCGCAAGCGGGTGTAGATGCCGCTGTCCAGCAAGCCGTTCACATCATAGGCGATGGTCTGCCCGATCCCCAGGAAGCCCATGTTGGCGCCGCTGCCGTACAGGAACTCGCCGGGCACCGGAACAGAGGTGAGACCATCCGTGTTGGCGGCCAGGCCCAGGAAATACTCGTCGGGCGTCAGCCGCTTCACCCGGCCTGTGTAGTTGAAACCGACCTCGACGGACCGGAAGGCCCCCCCCAGCTCCCGCTCCGCGCCGAAACGCAGGGCCAGCAGTTCGTCCTTGATGCGGCGGTTGTTGTAATAGCCGTCCTGCCCACCGTTGATGATGTTGCCGCCCCAGCCTTGCGGGCTGGTCAGCAGGATCAACGCCGGATCGGCATAGTCCAGCTGGCTGCCGAACACCACGCCACGGCCGACCATGTCGAAGCTCATGTTGTCGGTCGCGCCCAGCGGGCCCCGGCCGGTGCCGGCATAGGTTTCCACGTCCAGCGTCTTGCGGTCCACGCCTGAATAGCTGACGTCGATCTTCGCCTTCAGGATGTCGTTCCCGGCTTCGACATTCCAGCCGATGGCGAACAGGTCGGCGTCGGTCTGCTTGATGTCGTTGCGGACAACGCCCTTCACGCCGTTGAACTGGCCGGATGTGACAAGCCCGCTATCCACGGCGAACCCCGGCTGCAGCTGCGCGCCGGACCAGAACAGCGGCAGCTCGACCCCGCGCTTCACCTCGTCGTCCTTGAACTTCGAGTAGAAGACATCGAGCGTCGTGTGGAAATGCTCGCTCGGCTGCCATTCGAACGCACCCGACAGCGCCGTCCGCTCCAGCGTGGTGGAGCGCGCATAAGGCTTCACCCCACCGATCACCAGCGCATCGGCCGTGGCGTTGGGATAGCCCCAGGCCTCGAACCGCTCGATCTGCGACGGCTGGTTCAGGTGTGTGACGGACAGGGCGATACCCATCGTGTCGTTGGCGAACTGGTCGATGTAGGTGCCCGAAAAGCGATAGCCCCAGGTATCGGAATCCGGGTTCAGCTTCTTCGCGTCCAGAACCTCGGCGCGGGCGCTCAGCGCAACTGTCGTCTTGCCATGCGCCAGCGGGCGGATGGTGCGCAGGTCGACCGTGCCAGACAGGCCGGCTCCGATCAGGCTGGCGGAGGGCGTCTTGAAGACATTCACCTGGGCCATGATCTCGGACGGGAACTGATCGAACTCCACGCCCCGGTTGTCGCTGGTGGTCACCTGCTCGCGGCCGTTCAGCAGCGTGGTGGAAAAGTCCGGCGCCAGGCCCCGGATGCTCACATTCTGCGCCCGGCCGTCGAACCGCTGCGACGTCAGGCCCGGCAGGCGGGAAATGGATTCCGCGATGGACGTGTCGGGCAGCTTGCCGATATCCTCGGCGGAAATGCTCTCGACAATCATGTCGGAGCTCTTCTTTTCCGCAATTGCATTGGCGATGCTGGCCCGGAAACCCGTGACCACGATGTCCTCGCCGGCGACGCCCGGCGCCGCCTGCGCGAACGCGGCGGACGCCACCGTCAGCGCGACGGCGCTGGCGGAAGCCTTCAGCAGCAGATGGCCGGAAACGAAAGCCGCGCGCGGCCTTTCGGAAAACCCTTGCATGATCAACTCCCCAAATCCCGTGCGGCCAGGCTTCGCCTCACCCCGGAATCGGGGCTGTCGCCGGTCCGCGCATCGATATTTCGATTGCCGCCGCATCTTCCGTTCGGGCAGGTTCTGGTTCAAGAAATGCACATACGTATGCGCAATGCATCAGGAGAGGCCGTGTCCGCAAAGGCACAGCAGTCCGGGGAGGAACCGAAGACGGATCGGGGCGGAACCCCCGCCCTCCGTTCCGAACGCGCGCCAACGTCCTTCGATATCGCCCATCTCGCCGGCGTCTCGCAGCCCACGGTCAGCCGGGCCTTGTCCGGCTCGCCGATGGTCTCCGAAGCGACGCGCAAGCGGATCGAGGCAATCGCCCACCAGCTCAACTACAAGGTGGACAAGGCGGCATCCTCCCTCAGGAAACGCCGGTCGGACACCATCGCCCTGCTCTTCTTCGAGGATCCGACGGCGGATGAATCGCTCATCAACCCCTTCTTCGTCGCCATGCTCGGCTCCATCACCCGGGCCGCGAAGCGCGCGGGCTATGATCTCCTTGTCAGCTTCCAGCAACTGTCGGACGACTGGCACAAGGATTTCGAAGACAGCCACAAGGCCGACGGCCTGATCCTGCTGGGCTACGGGGATTGGGAAACCTACCGCGAACGTGTCACCCAGCTGTCGGCGCAGGGAACCCGTTTCGCACGCTGGGGCTCGGTTGAGGCTGCGCCCGCCCTCCAGCGGCTTGGCACCACGATCGGGTCCGACAACCACTCGGGCGGCAAGATGGCCGCCGCACATCTGATCGGCCTCGGCCGCAGGCGCATCGCCTTCCTCGGTCACGCCTCCAGCCACTATCCCGAATTCCTCGCCCGCTTCGAAGGCGTCGCCGCAGCACTTGCGGAAGCCGGGCTTCCCCCGCCCCTTCAGGCCGACGCGATCACGACGGAAGAGGCGGGCTTCGCCGCCATCCAGGCCCTTCTGGCGAACGGACAACCGTTCGATTCCATCGTCGCTGCCTCCGATCTCATCGCTATCGGCGGTATGCGCGCGCTGGAAGAAGCCGGCTTGTCGGTTCCAGCCGACGTCGCGGTCACCGGCTTCGACGACATACCCGCCGCCGCCAGCACGCGTCCGCCGCTGACGACGGTGGTGCAGGATACACAGACGGCCGGGCAGATGCTGGTCGATGCCGTCCGCGCCCAGCTGGAAGGGCTGCCGGCGCCCGGCGCAATGCTGCCCACACGGCTGGTCGTCCGACGCTCCTGCGGGGCCGGCTGAAGGCGCAGGCAGGCGGTTGTCAGCCGCCGCGAATCGCGCCAGCCTCGCGCACAGGCACATGTCGTGCGCAACGCGCGGGAGGTAACCGCGCATCTGCGGCGTACATCGTCCGGGCGTTGCAACACCCCTGGGGAGGGAACAGGTTCATGCAGGCGGGAACGGCGGGAACGGAAACAGCCAGGCGGGCGGAACGTCCGCGCCTTGGTTTCTGGGGCCTCTGGAATCTCAGCTTCGGATTCTTCGGAATCCAGGTCGGCTTCGCCCTGCAGAACGCCAATGTCAGCCGGATCTTCCAGTCCCTTGGCACCTCCATCGACGACCTCGCCTTCCTGTGGGTGGCCGGCCCCGTGACGGGCCTGCTGGTACAGCCCGTGATCGGCTATTTCTCCGACCGGACATGGACCCCGCTGGGCCGCCGCCGCCCCTATTTCCTGGCGGGCGCAATCCTCGCCACGCTCGCCCTGCTCGGTATGCCCAATTCCCACGCGCTCTGGTTCGCCGCCGGCATGCTCTGGATCCTCGACGCCTCGCTCAACATCGCGATGGAGCCCTTCCGTGCCTTCGTGGGCGATATGGTGAGCGAAAGGCAGCGGACAGCCGGCTACGCCTTCCAGACCGTGTTCATCGGCGCCGGCGCCGTCGCCGCCAGTCTCGCCCCCGCCATCCTCACCCATGTCTTCGGCGTCTCGAACGTCGCCCCTCCCGGCGAAATCCCGCCGTCGGTCCGGCTTGCCTTCTATATCGGCGCGGGCGCGCTGCTTCTGGCCGTTCTATGGACGGTATTCACCACCCGCGAATATTCACCCGAGGAGATGCACGCCTTCGAAGGCCATGCCGCCGCCCTGACCGAAGACGAGCCGCTGGCCGTGCCGATCAACGGCTTCTGGTGGGCAACACTTGGCGCAATCGTCATCATCTGCGTCGCCCAGTTCCAGCTGGACAAACCCGTCTACATCCTCGGCGCGGCGCTGCTTGCGTTCGGCGGCCTGCAGGAATTCACCCGCCGCCGCGCGCTCGCGGGCAAGCCCGCCGGCCCCGTCACGCGGATCATCTCCGATCTGAAGCTGATGCCGCCCGCGATGAAGCGGCTGGCGCTGGTCCAGTTCTTCACCTGGATCGCGCTGTTCATCATGTGGATCTACACCACCCCGATCGTCACCCGTTACATGTTCGGCGCCACCGACACCGCCAGCCGCGCCTACAACGACGGCGCGGACTGGGTGGGCGTGCTGTTCGGAATCTACAACGGCGTCGCTGCGATCTACGCCTTCGCCCTGCCCGCGATCGCCGCCCGGCTGGGGCGCGTGAACACGCACATGCTGGGCCTGGTGGCAGGCGCCATCGGCTTCGGCCTGTTCCTGGTGGTGCGCGATCCGGATTGGCTCATCCTCTCCATGATCCTCGTCGGCATCGCCTGGGCCTCCATCCTCACCATGCCCTACGCGATCCTTTCGTCCGCACTCCCACAAGCAAAACTCGGCGTGTTCATGGGCCTTTTCAATATTTTCATCGTTCTTCCTCAGTTACTGGTTTCAGCCGTGATGGGCAGCATCATGCAGATCGCCTTCCCCGGCGAGCCGATCTGGCTGATGGGCATCGCCAGCGGTGTGCTGCTGTTGGCCGCCTGGGCGATGCGCAGCGTGGAAGACCGGCCCTAAGCGAAAAGGGCGCCCACCCGTACCGAAGGCGAAGTGTTGCGGCCTGCGTCACCCTTGGGTAACAGGGCCCAACCGTTTGGCGCGTCTCTCAACCTAAAGGCTTCCCACCCGTGGCTTCCGCCCCCTCCCATTCCCCGCTCGCCGCCCGCGAAGCGATGATCGACAGCCAGCTGAAGCCGTGCGGCGTGGTGAATCCGCGCACCTCGGCCGCCTTCTTCGCCATCCCGCGGGAAGATTATGTGGCCGAAGGCCGTCGCGGCCTCGCTTATGTCGATGCGGCGCAGCCGCTGGGCAACGGGCGGGAACTTCTCTCCCCGCTCAGCCTGGGCCTGCTGGTGGAAGAAGCCCATGTGAAGCCCGGCGAAACGGCGCTCGTCGTCGGCGCCGCCACCGGCTACTCCGCCGCCATCCTCGCCCATCTGGGCGCCCGCGTCACGGCGCTGGAAAGTGACCCCGTCCTTGCCGCGCGGGCCCGCGTGGCACTGGGCGATACGGTCCGGGTGCAGGAAGGCCCGCTGGAGGCCGGGGTTGCGGATGGCGCACCCTATGACTTGATCCTGATTGACGGGGGCGTGGAAATCGTGCCCGATACATTGATCACTCAACTGGCCGAGGGGGGCCGGATGGTCGTGATCGTCCATGGCAGCGATGGCGTCGGCCGTGCGTCGAAGGGGGTGAAACGGGCGGGCGCCGTCCGTCTCGAGCCCTTCGCCGAAGCGGTGGCCGCAATCCTGCCCCCCTTCCGGAAGGCTCCGGCCTTCCAGTTCTGAAAGCCCCCTCATGCGCCGTCACATCCTGGTTTCGCTTCTCCTGCTCTCCACGGCTGCGCCGTCTTCGGCTGAATCGCTGAAGGATGCGATCGCGCAGGCCTATTCGAACAACCCCTCGATCGCGGCGGCCCGCGCCCGTGTGCGGCAGGCGGATGAAGGCGTGCCCCTCGTTGCCTCCGGCACCCGCCCCGGCCTCGATCTCGGCGGCAGTTTCACGCAAAGCCTCAGCGACAGCTTCGCCGATCTCGGCCAGATCTGGACGGGCGGCCTCACCCTGCGCCAGTCCATCTGGGAAGGCGGCCGCATCCGCGCCGGCATTTCCGCCGCAGAAGCCCGGATCGAAGCCAGCCGCCTGAACCTCGCCGCACAGGAACAGGCCCTCATCACCGACACGGTGACGGCCTATGCCGATGTGCTGCGCACCCAGGAAATCGTGAAGCTGAACGAAAACCAGGTTCGCGTTCTGGAACAGGAACTGCGCGCCTCGAAAGACAGGTTCGACGTGGGCGACGTGACCCGCACCGATGTCGCCCAGTCCGAAGCGCGACTGGCCGCGGCCCAGGCGAACCTGATCGCGGCACGCGGCAACGCCATCTTCGCACGACAGGCCTATCAGCGCCTTGTCGGCCGCGCGCCCGGTCAGCTGGAACCGCTGCCACCCCTGCCCCCCCTGCCCGGCAGCGAGGGCCAGGCGCTGGACCGCGCGGCGGATCTGAACCCGGCGCTCGGCGCCGCCAGGGCCAGCGAAAAGGCGGCCGCGGATGATGTCCGCGCCGCAAAGGCCGGCCGCATGCCCTCCATCGGCGTTCAGGCGTCCGCCAACTACACCGAATATTCCAACTCCGCCTTCGGCGCGTCGGGCTTCGATCCGCGCGTCGGCGTCACGGCCGGGATGCCGCTGTTTTCAGGCGGCCTGATCGCAGCGCAGGTCCGCCAGGCCCAGGCCCGGCAGAGCGAGGCGCTGGAAAACATCAGCCTTGCGGAACGGCAGGTGACGGAAGGCGTCTCCAACAGCTGGGCCCTGCTGCAGACGGCAGAGGCCACCATCACCGCCGCCAAGTCGCAGACCAGCGCAAACACGCTGGCCGCCGAAGGCGTCCGGCAGGAAAACATGGTAGGCAGCCGCGACATCCTTGACGTGCTGAACGCCGAGCAGGAACTGCTGAACAGCCGCGTCCAGCTCGTGCAGGCGGAACGCGACCGCTATGTGGCCGCCTATCAGTTGCTGGAATCCATCGGTGCGGCCGACATCGCGCTGGAAGGGACCGGCGTGCAGAAATATGATGCAACTGCGAACGCGAAGCGGGTGCGGGGCAAGGGTTGGCAGGAATTCGGCCATGATCCCGATCCCGCCACGGATCGCGCCCGCAACACCGCGCCGCTGATGGGGCCGCAGCAATGACCGCCGGAACAGGATCACGGGGCCGATGACCCGCAAGACGCTCGACCCGAATCTCGCCTCCATCCTGGATTCGATCCGGGCGACCGTCGGCGGGGAACAGCCCCCCCGCTCGGCGCCTGAACGGGAAGAGGCGCAGGATCCGGTCGAACCGGAAGCCGATTCCGATCCGGAACCGAAGGCGTCCGCCCCAAGGGTGCGCGCCGCGAAAAAGGCAGCAGCCCCCGTTGCGCAACCGTCCGCGCCTGTTCCGGCTTCCGCCCTTCCATCCGTCGGCGGCGGCCGTTCGATCGAGGAGTTCCTGGCCGAACTGATCCGCCCGCAGCTCGATGCCTGGCTGAAGGCCAACCTGCCGGAACTGATCCAGAAGATGGCGGCCGAGGAAATCGCCCGGCTCACCGGCCGCAGGTGAGCCCGCAGGCGACAACGATCCTGCTGCTGGCGGGATCGAACCTGATCATGAACCTGGCCTGGTATGGCCATCTGAAGTTCAAGGCAGCGCCGCTCGCACTCGTCATCTTCGTGGCCTGGGGGATCGCATTGTTCGAATATGCGCTTCAGGTGCCCGCCAACCGCATCGGTCATCAGGTGTTCACCGCCCCGCAGCTGAAGGGGATTCAGGAAACGCTGTCGATCCTCACCTTCTTCGTGGTTTCCACCCTGTGGCTGGGCGAAGGCGTCAGCCTGAAGCAGTTCGCGGGCTTCGGCCTGATGATCGTGGCGGCCGTGCTGATCGTGGGCGACTAGCGCCGGGCCCGCGCAGCCGCTAATCCCGCAACCATGCTGGAAAAGACGTTCACGCCCGCGGCCATCGAAGCCAAATGGTATGCTCATTGGGAACAGAAGGACCTGTTCCGCCCTTCCCGCCCCGATGCCGACCCCTTCACCATCGTGCTGCCCCCGCCCAATGTCACGGGCACGCTGCACATCGGCCACGCGTTGGATCAGACACTGCAAGACATTCTGATCCGATGGCAGCGGCTGAAGGGCAAGGACGCGCGCTGGGTGGTCGGCACCGATCACGCCGGTATCGCCACGCAGATGGTGGTGGAACGCACCATCGCTTCGCAGGGCCTCACCCGTCAGGGCCTCGGCCGGCAGGCCTTCCTGAACCATGTGTGGGAATGGAAGGAACAGTCGGGCGGCGCCATAACCCGCCAGATGCGCCGGCTGGGCGCCAGCGCGGACTGGTCCAACGAACGCTTCACCATGGATGAAGGCTTCAACAAGGCCGTGATCGAGGTGTTCGTGCGGCTCCACGAAGCGGGCCTCATCTACCGCGACAAGCGCCTCGTGAACTGGGATCCGAAGTTCCAGACCGCCATTTCAGACCTCGAAGTCGAAACGCGCGAGACGCAGGGGCATTTCTGGCACCTGCGCTATCCGCTGGCAGACGGGTCCGGCCATCTCGTGGTGGCGACCACGCGGCCCGAAACCATGCTGGGCGACACCGCCGTCGCCGTGAACCCTTCGGATGGCCGCCATGCCCATCTGATCGGGCAGAAGATCGCGCACCCGCTGACCGGTCGGCTGATCCCCATCGTGGGGGACGAGTGGGCCGATCCCGAACTGGGCTCCGGCTGCGTGAAGATCACGCCTGCGCACGATTTCAACGATTGGCAGGTCTATGAACGCCACAAGGAAATCGGCTGGATCAACATCCTCGATTCACAGGCGAATATCCTGGCGGATGAAAGCATCCCCCAGGCCTATCGCGGGCTGGACCGCTTCGAAGCCCGCAAGGCCATTGTCGCCGATCTGGATGCGCTGGGCCTGCTGGAACGGGTTGAGGACAAGGTCATCCAGACCCCTTACGGCGACCGTTCGGGCGTGGTGATCGAACCCTGGCTGACGGACCAATGGTATATCGACACCAGCAAGCTCGCGGTCGAGGCCCGCGAAGCCGTCACCGATGGCCGCACCAGCTTCGTGCCGAAGGCCTGGGAAAAGACCTATTTCAACTGGATGGACAATATCCAGCCCTGGTGCATCTCCCGCCAGCTCTGGTGGGGGCATCGCATCCCGGCCTGGTTCACGCCGGATGGCGCTGTCATCGTCGCCCGCTCCGAAGCCGAAGCACAGGCGAAGGCCGGTGCCGGTGTGCCGCTGCGGCAGGATGAAGACGTCCTCGATACCTGGTTCTCCTCCGGCCTCTGGCCGTTCGTCACGCTGGGCTGGCCCGAACAGTCCGCCGATCTGGCGCGCGGCTACCCCGGCAGCGTGCTCGTCACCGGCTTCGACATCATCTTCTTCTGGGTCGCCCGGATGATGATGTTCGGCCTGAAGATCATGGAAAAGGTCCCCTTCGAAACCGTCTACATCCATGGTCTCGTGCGCGACGCGAAGGGCCAGAAGATGTCAAAGTCCAAGGGCAACACCGTCGATCCGCTGGAACTGATCGACCGTTACGGCGCCGATGCGCTGCGCTTCACAATGGCCGCCAGCGAAACCCAGGGCCGTGACGTGAAGTTCGATGAAAAGCGGGTGGAAGGCTATCGCAACTTCGCCACCAAGCTGTGGAACGCCGTCCGCTTCGCGCAGGCGCAGGGCATTTCCGCCGCCGCAGGAACCCCAACGGCCACCCTCCCCGTCAACCGCTGGATCCTCGCGGAAACCGCACAGGCCGCCGCCGATGCCGAAGCCGCGCTGTCGGCCTTCCGCTACGATCAATATGCGCTGGGCCTCTACCAGTTCGTCTGGAGCCGCTTCTGCGACTGGTATCTGGAACTCATCAAGCCGCTCCTTGCCGAAGGTGGAGAGGCCGCGGACGAGACAAAAGCCGTGGCAGGCTGGGTGATCGATCAGATCCTCATTCTCCTCCACCCTGTCATGCCCTTCATCACCGAAGAGCTTTGGCACGCGCAGGGCGAACGCCGCACAGACCTGATCCTGGCCGAATGGCCCGCTCTCCAGCCTGCCGAAGATCCCGCCAGCAGAGAAATCGCCTGGCTGATCGATCTCGTCTCGGCGATCCGCTCCGCCCGCACCGAACTCAACGTGCCGCCGGTCGCAAAGCTCGTTCTTCACGCGACAGAGGCGGACGAAGCGCTGATCGCTCGGCTGCAAGGCCAGCTTCCCGCGCTCGAACGCCTCGCCCGCATCGAAGCCCTGTCCTTCGCACCGCCGCCCGCAGGCGGCTCGGCACAGATTGTGGTCGAAGGCCGCACCTATGCCCTGCCTCTCGAAGGCGTAATCGATCTCGCCGCCGAAAAGGCCCGGCTGTCAAAGGCCGCCGAACAAGCCGAAAAGGAAGCCGCCGCGCTCAACGGCCGCCTCTCCAATCCCGGCTTTGTCGAGCGCGCCAAGCCGGAAGCCGTGGAAAAGGCCCGCGAAGACCATGCCGCCCGGACAGCCGAGGCCGAACGCCTCCGCGCAGCGCTGGCCCGGCTGGGCTGAAAGCCCCTCCCCTGTCAGGGGAGGGGTTGGGGTGGGGGCCATCCGCCAAAGCTGCGCCGGCATCTTGCCCCAGTGAACAGAAACAGAAGAGCGCGCAGGCAAAGCCTGCGCCGTCGGACGGATCGGCGATAGTGATCGCCGATTCCGCCGGCCGATCGCGTCTGTGAGTCTGCGAGTCAGCGCTTTCGCGCTGATCGCGGCCCCCTACGCTTCCGGCAGCGGCTTCGGCGCATGCTCCAGCCGCGGCGACGGCGGCGCATGGCGCACCAGCAGCAGATACATCACCGGCGTCACGATCCGGCTCAGCAGGGTTGATGAAATCAGGCCGCCGATAATCACCCAGGCCAGCGGCGCATAAAGCCCTGAGCCCGACAGCGCGAGCGGCAGCAGCGCCAGCACGGCGGTCACGCTCGTCAGCAGCACCGGCAGAAAACGCACCTCGCCGGCCCGCTCGATCGCCTCGCGCAGCTCAACGCCCTGCTGGCGCAGCTGGGTGGTGAAATCCACCAGCAGGATGGAGTTCTTGATCTCGATCCCGATCAGCGCGACGAAACCGATGATCGCGTTGAAGCTGATCGAATTGCCCGTCAGCCAAAGGGCGATAAGCCCGCCGAACATGCCCAGCGGCACCACGCCCGCCACAACGATCGTCTCGCGGAAACGGCCGAATTCCAGCACCAGCACACCAAAGATCGAAAAGGCCACGAACAGGATCACGCCGCCCAGCCCGCCGAAGCTCTCTTCCTCTTCCGCCGCCTCGCCGCCCTGCACGAAGCCATAGCCCGGCGGCAGCTTCATCGCCTTCAGCCTGGCCCCAACCTCCTCGTTCACCTTCGAAGTGAGATAGCCGTCCGAAACATGGGCGGTCAGGCCCACGCTGCGCTGCTGGCCATATCGGTCGATGGCGGCCGGTCCACCCGTCAGCCGCGGCGTGGCGATCGCCGGCAAGGGCACCGCATCACCGGCCGCCGTCGGCACAAACACCCGTTCCAGCGCTGACACATCCTGCAGTGCCCCCAGCCGTTCACCGGGCGCCACGCCAGTGAAGCCGGGCTGCGGCAGGCGCACCACCACATCATAGCTGTCGCCCTCCGCGTCGCGGTATCGGCCCGCCGTCTCCCCTGCCAGCGCCAGCCGGGTCACCCGCCGGGCGTTTGCCGGCGCCACGCCCAGCAGGGCGGCCTTGTCGGCATCCAGCCCCAGGTCTAGATCCAGCCGATCGAAAGCCAGCGGGTTGCGGACGTCGCGCGTCCCCGGCACCGCGCGCATGATCGCCTCGGCTTCCAGCGAATACCGCCGCAGCAGGTCAAGATCGGGCCCGGTCAGGAACCACTGGATGGGGGCGTCGATCGGCGCACCATTCTGATAGGGGTTCAACTGGATACGGGCGCCCGGCCAGGTTTCGAACTTCGCCCGCAGGCGGCTGTAAAGCGCCGGCGTTTCCACCGGATCCCATTCGGCCAGCGTTCCGGCGACCATGCCGATGTTGGATTGCTGGCTGATCTCGGCCTTGTTGTAGAAGATCTGCGGATTGCCCCGCCCCACATTCGCCATCCGGTTCTGCACCAGCGGCTCCGCGGCCAGGGTCTGCTCCACGAAGGCGACCGCCCGCTCGGTCGCGGCCGTGTCCGTGCCCTTCGAAGCCTCGATCTCCACCTGGAAATAAGAGGCATCGGCCGGCGGGAACAGGCTGGTCCCCAGCACCGGGATCAACCCCAGCGCCGCCACGCACAGGGCTGTCGCCGCCAGGAAGGTGGTGCGCGGATTCTCCAGCGCGCGATGCAGGATCGGGGCATAGATCCGCTGGATTCCGCCATCCACGGCCTGCAGCACCCTGTTCCCGTGCGGATCGCTGTCTTTCGGCAGGATCCGGGATGCCAGGAAGGGAATGATCGTCAGCGAAACCAGAAGCGACGCAATCACCGTGGACATCACCGCGATCGGCAGCCCCCGGATGAACATCCCCGCCCCACCCGGCAACGCCGTCAGCGGCAGGAAGGCCAGCACGATCACCGCCGTGCAGCCCACCACCGCCACCGCGATCTGCTGCGTGCCCGCCAGCGCCGCGGCTGTCCGCGAATAGCCCATGCGCAGATGGCGGGAGATATTCTCCACCACCACGATCGAATCATCGACCAGGATGCCCAGCGCCACGATGAAGCCCGTGATCACCAGCTGGTTCAGCGTGAAGCCCGACACCAGCATCACGAACATCCCGATCGCCAGACTCAGCGGCACGGACACCATCACCACCAGCGACGCGCGCGGCCCCAGTGGCAGCAGCGTCAGCAGCACCAGCGCCAGCGCCAGCCCGAAATCGCGCGCCAGCAGCGCCAGCTTGCGCTTCACGTCCAGCGACTGGTCGAACGCCAGCTCCAGCTTCATGTCAGGCGGCAGCGTCCGGGCATAGGCAGCCGCCGTCGCCGTCAGCGCGCGCTCCACATCCAGCACGTTCACGCCATCCTTCTGGGTCGCCGTCACCCAGATCGCCCGCTTGCCGTTGAAGCGGGTCGCATGGGTGCGTTCCGCCGTCGCCCATTCCACGCTGGCGACATCGCCCACCCGAACCACGCGCCCGTTCACCGCCCGCAGCGGCACGGCCTTCACGTCCTCCACGCTTCGGAATGCGCCGCCCGCCTTCAGGTTCAGCCGCTGGTCGCCGGATCGGATCGGCCCCGGCGGTGTATCGGTTCCGCCTACCCGCAGCGCATCCGTCACCTGCGTCACCGGAATCCCCAGTTCCGCCAGGCGTCCCAGATCCAGCGACACGCGCATTTCCGGCTTCGGCACACCCCAGACGGCCGCCACCCGCACCCCCGGCTGGCGCTGGAATGCTTCCTTCAGATCCTTGCCCACCTTCTCCATGCGTCGCCACGAAGCGGTGTCGGAAACGATGGCATATTGCGCAACCACGGCCTCCGTCGTGCGGAAGCGGCGGAATTCCAGCCGCTGAAGACCCGAGGGCAGATTTGCGCGGATGGCGTTCACCTCGCGCACCACCTCATCGAAGTTCCGGTCCGGGTCCGATCCCCACAGGAACTGCGCGGTGATCACCGCCTGCCCGTCCAGCGAACTGGATTCGATCTTGTCGATGGCGTCCAGTCCGGCCACCGCATCCTCGATCGGCTTCGTCACCGTCTGCTCGATATCGGCCGGGTCGGCCCCCGGCAGGATCGCCAGGATCAGCACGAAGGGTGCCTTGAAGGTGGGATCCACCGATCGCGGGATGGTCAGGAAGGCCTGCGCGCCCAGCGCCGCGATCAGGCTGAACAACACCAGTGTCACCTGCCAGCGGTGAACGGCAAAGGCGATCAGGCTGTTCAGCATGTGGCGGTCAACGCGCCTCTGCCTGAACCACTTTCACCGCCTGCCCCTCGGACAGCCGGTCGACGCCAGTGGCCACGATCCGGTCCCCCCGCGCCAGGCCAGACAGGATTTCAACCCCGTCGGCGGAAACCCGGCCCAGGCGCACCATCCGCGCCCCCACCTTCCGGGTCGCCGGATCAAAGCGCCACACAAAGCCTTCATCGGCCCGCGCGGCGAACAGTGCGCTGGCGGGAATCGCAAGGGCGGCGGCCGGCGCCCCGGCCCCGCTCAGGGCCACGTCGGCGATCAGTCCGGATCTCAGAGCGGGATCGGCAGGCAGCGCGAACTCCACCTGGAAGGTGCCCGTGGCCGGATCGGCCCGGCCCGCTATCTCGATGATACGTGCCTTCATCGGTGGGGCCGCGCCGTCGCGGAAGGTCACGTCAGCCACATCGCCGGCCGACAGGGCTGCTGCCCGCCCCGCGGGAAAGGGCACGCGCACCACGAAGCCGCTCGAAAATTCACCCAGCGTCAGCACCGGCGATCCGGCCGCGACCGTCTGCCCCGGTTCGGCCAGACGCGCCAGGATCACCCCTGCGGCCGGTGCCGTGATGGTGGAAAACCGCTGGCTGAAGCGCGCGCCGCTCAATTCGGCCCTGGCGGCCTCCGCCGTCGCTTCGGCAGCCTCCACCCGCGCCTTCGAAACCCAGCCCTTCGCAGCCAGATCGCGCTGGCGGCGCAGTTCGGCATCGGCCTGACGGCTTCGCACGGCGGCCGCCTGTGCCTGCGCATCGATCGCAATCCGATCCAGAGAGGCCAGGACCTGCCCGGCCCGAACCCTGTCACCCTCGCGCACCTGCACGCTGCGAACCCGTCCGTCGTTCACGAACGCCAATGGGGTTTCTCGCCGCAGGCGCACCGTGCCCGTGGCCTGTGTCGCCAGCGACAGCTCCGTACGTCCCACCTGGTGCAGCGAAACAGGCTGGGCGGGCGGGGGCGATGGCGCCTGATCGGAACTGCCACAAGCCGAAGGCGCCATTCCAAGCAGACAAGCCAGCAGCAGGGCTTTCCGCCCGCTGCGAATCGCACCGCCCCGATCCCGTTCGCATCGTTGCAAACTCGCCCCCCGTCCTCGCCCGCCCGTTCCGATTTGGGCAGGACTCAGATTCTAACGCGGCCCAAGCCCGCGCACCAGCAGTATCTGAGCCACACTCGGAACAGGATTCCATCTCGCTGGAAAGTGCATCCATAGGTATTATCCTATGGATGCACAGATTTCTTGCGCCTTATTCCTATTCCTCTATGGTCAACGCATCCAGTCGGAGGCTCAGCGACGTGCGCGCGCCATCAAGTTCGACCATCCCGGTCCGCGTGACCTGCAGGTCGGCCAGAAAATGTCCGGTCAGGACCGGCGCGGATTCCGCCTCCCAGCCCGCAAGGCCCTCCTCCAGCGCGGCCAGTGCAGACGCCTCCCCTTCCAGCCGGATGTCCACGCGGTGGCGCGTGCCCGAAAATGTCAGGCTCGCCCAGGGCGCTTCGCCGAAATCCTCGATGATCAGCAGCGGCGTCTCCGTCCGCGTCCCGACGCCGGCATCGCCTTCCGGCACAGCATCGTGCGGTGTCGGCCCTGCAGCCCATTTGCGGATCTCGCGCAAAAGGCTGGCGGAAACCTGCGTCAGGCCAACCCGCATCAGCCGTGCCTCCGGCTGTGGTGCTGTGCGCCCTTCTGCGCAGGCAGGCTGCGCAGCACCTGTTCGATATGGCGTTTCACCCGCTCTTCCACTCGCCGGCCGGGCTGCCGCCCCCGACGCAGGTCATGCACCAGGCGCGGGTCCTTCACGCTGTCCCGTCCAAAACGCGACGGCGGCACATTCGAAAGTCTCAGACAGGTCTCGATCGCATGCAGCAACGACATGAAAGGAATCCTCCACATGTCGACCCCGGTGTCGATCCGGCCGAATTGCCCGGAGGCCCCGCCGCCTTCCGAATCGACAAGGTCCAATCTGATTGTGATTTTCCTACTAGTCTAGGTAAAAACTTATGGTAAATAGGAATCAGCGGTCATCCAGCGAGGAGAGTGGGCAGGTGCCCGACCAGGCAATCCGCGAACAGCTCGACGATCTGATCCGGAAGTCCGGTCAGGGTTATGCCGAAATCTCCCGCCTGCTCGGCCGCAACCCAGCCTATATCCAGCAATATATCCGGCGCGGCGTGCCCCGCCGCCTCGGAGAGATGGAGCGCCGGATCCTCGCACAGCATTTCAGCGTTCCCGAAAGCCTCCTCGGCGCCCCGCCCGCTCCGATCGGTCTGCAACCGGATCCAGCCAGTCACCCCCTGCTCGATATCGGCTATGCCGGCGGCGTCCCGGGCGGCATCCTGCTCGATAGCCGCCTGCTTCCCGGCCTCGCCCCGGCTCAGGCCGCAAATCTCGTCGCGCATGTGGTCGAAGGCGACTCGATGGCGCCCACCCTGCTTTCAGGGGATCATCTGCTGGTGGATCAGGGCAATGCCGCGCTCACGCGCGACGGCCTCTATCTGATCGAAACCGAATCGAGCCCCGCCGCGCGCCGGCTCGCGATCAACCCGGTCACACGCCACGTCGCGATCCTGTCCGACAACGCGGCCTACCCGTCCTATCCGGATTGCGATCCATCGGTGATCCGGGTTCTTGGGCGCGTCATCTGGGTAGCCCGCGCCCTGGCCTGAAACAGGCGCCCTGCGCGATCAGCTCCGCCGGCGAAACTGCAGCGCCAGGGCAAGAAGGCCGCCGGCGCCCAGCCCGATCACGGCCCCCGCCGAAGGCTGGCCGATGAAGAGGCCGACAGCAAGGCCCACGATCAGGCCCGGAAACAAGAGCACGCCATAACCGTAATCGCGCATCGGGAAACCTGCTGTCAGGAAAGTGGGGCGACCGACGGGTCTCGAACCCGCAACCTCCGGTACCACAAACCGGCGCTCTAACCAATTGAGCTACGGTCGCCGCAAGAACCGCCGGGCATCCCGGCAGGAAGGTCGTGGCCCATAGGGCGAGGAACGGCCGGACGTCAAGCAGATGCAGACCCTGTCAGGGCCAGATTCAGGGGCGAGCATCGAACATCTGCACCAGAAACGTCCGCAAACGCTCAGCCGCCGGGCTTGCGCCGTCCCTCGCCTCCACCCAGGTCACAGCATCCGGCAGCGCGGGCAGTCCGTCTGCCTCTGTCAGCCGATGTGGTCCGGATGCCAGGCCCCCACCCGGCAGCGGGCCGACGCCCAGCCCTGCCGCCACCGCCGCCTGCATCGTCCAGCGAGAGCCGGCCTCGAAAACAGGCACCCAGGCCAGGCCGGCCGACTCCAGGGCCGCCACCGCACCCGCCCGTGCGGGATCGCCCCCCATCGGCAGCACCAGCGGCAATGGCGACGCCGAATCCCCAAGCGACTGAACCGTTTCGGATCCTTCGGCGACACACCAGGTCAGCGTCTCGCGCATCAACTCATCCGCGCCCTGCGGCGCCCTGCCAAGGCCGGTGGACAGGACCAGGTCGGGCTCGGCATCGACAGCCCCATCCGGGGTGGTTGCCACCTGCAACCGAACAAGCGGAAATGCGCGCTGGAAACGGGCCAGCACAGATGTCAGATGCTGCCCGGCAAAGCCGTCCGGGGCCCGCAGCAACACATCGCCCTCCACATCCGGCTCCACCAGGCGGCCGACAAGCTCGTCGTTCGCCGCCAGGATGCGCCTCGCATAGGACAGAAGCATGACTCCGGCCTCCGTCGGCTCCACGCCGCGCCCGCCGCGTTCGAACAGGCGTGTCTCCAGTTGTTCTTCCAGGCGTTTCATCTGAAGGCTGATGGCGGATTGGGTGCGGGCCATGCGGACCGCCGCCCGCGTGAAGCTCTTCGTTTCAATGATCGTCACGAAGCTGCGCAAAAGATCCATGTCGATATTGCGCTGATGCGGCATTGATACTCTCCACATGGGCAGCAACTCGAATCACTTGCTGCCCGGAGTTCGAAGAAAGCCGAGAAACCCGGCCGTCTTCAAGCCTCAGGAGGTTTGATGCACGTCACATCATCATGATTTACGCTCCGCCCGATCGAGCGGAAGAACATTCTTTTCTCCGGTCGCCGGAAACAATCCGAATCCGCTGATTATTTGGCCACGTTATAGGCAAGGCTGGCGTCATCCAGCTGGAAGCCAACCAGAACTTCGAAGCTCGCCGCGCGCACCGCCGCGCGGACCTGCGGATCCGACAGCGGGTCAACCAGCGCGTCGGGCTCGTCCGGCCGGCGTTCGCGCGTGATCCGTTCCTGCACCTCCTGCGGCAGCGTCACCGCAGACCGATGCACCTGCGCCTGCGCCCCGCCCCGGGCTTCGGCGCGCAGCTGGCCTTCCGGAAACTCCAGCATCACGCCCGTAACCTGCTTGGAAACCAGCACATTGCCGCCCTGCGCAAGCGCCACGAAGATCGGCAGATAGACCTGGCGGGCAGGCCCCGGCTTGCGGCGTTGCGCCGTCACCTTGAAGCTCACGTCGGTGGACAGATACTCGGCCGTCTCGGTGCAGTTGCCCACCACGTCCGAAAGCTGCGCCGTCACGTCGATGGCGTCGGCATCGCGGCTCTGGGGCGGATCGAACTTGGTCACGCTGCCGACATAGGCGGGTACGGCGACCGCCGGGCAGGAAGACCGCTTCACAAGCAGGGGGTTGCGGTTGCAGCCGGTCAGCGCGAGCGCCGAAACCAGGAGCCCGACAGCCAGAAAGGACTTCGACAAGTTGAGGCTCTCCTCATTAGCCCGCCCCCGGGTTCATCACAGTCGGGGCAGGCCCGCAGCGAACCCCGTCCTTAGGCGGGCGACGCACCGCTGGGAAGGGGCTTCATGAGGGGGGCAAACTCCGTTAAGGGCAGCCCATGTCCTCTTCCCCCGCCTCCACCCCCCACGCCGCCCCGCTGCGTGTTCTCGTCGCCGCACCCCGTGGTTTCTGCGCCGGCGTCGAACGCGCAATCCAGATCGTGGAGCTCGCGCTCGAAAAGCATGGCGCGCCTGTCTATGTCCGGCACGAAATCGTCCACAACCGCTTCGTGGTCGACAGTCTCAAGGCCAAGGGCGCCGTCTTCGTGAAGGAGCTGGACGAGGTTCCCGATGGCGCGCAGGTCATCTTCTCCGCCCATGGCGTGCCCAAATCCATCCCCGCCACCGCGCAGGAACGCGGGCTCGACTGGCTCGACGCCACCTGCCCCCTCGTCTCCAAGGTGCATCGCCAGGCCGAACGGCTGGTGGATCAGGGCCGCCACATCCTGTTTGTCGGCCACGCCGGCCACCCGGAAGTGATCGGCACCTTCGGTCAGGTCCCCGAAGGCTCCATGACACTCATCGAAACGGTCGAGGATGCCGAAACCGTTTCGCCCCCCACAAGCGAGCTGGGCTTCCTCACCCAGACGACGCTGTCGGTTGACGACACCGCCGAAATCGTCGCCACGCTCCAGCGCCGCTTCCCGTCCCTCATCGGCCCCAAGGGCGAAGACATCTGCTACGCCACCTCCAACCGGCAGACGGCGGTCAAGGCAATCGCCGCGCAGTGCCAGCTGGTGCTGGTGATCGGCGCGGAAAACAGCAGCAACTCCCAGCGGCTGCGCGAAGTCGCGGCCCGCGAAGGCGCGCAGGCCCGCCTCATCCAGCGCGCCGCCAGCATCGACTGGGCCTGGTTCGAAGGCGTGGAAACCGTCGGCCTCACCGCCGGCGCCTCGGCGCCGGAAGTGCTGGTGCAGGAAGTGCTGGATGCCCTGAAGGATCGCTTCAGCGTCTCGATCGAGGAAGTCACGACCGCCACCGAACAGGTGGTCTTCAAGCTGCCCCGCGCCCTCGTCGTCGCCTGATCCCCCGCCATGGCCGTCTACACCGAAGTCCCGGCGGAGGCGCTGGAAGCCTTTCTGTCGCGCTATGAAACCGGGGCGCTCGTCTCCGCGAAGGGCATCGCGGAAGGGGTCTCGAACAGCAATTTCCTGATCGAAACGGAAACCGCCCGCTACATCCTCACCCTCTATGAACGGCGGATCGACCTTTCCGACCTGCCCTGGTTCATCGCCCTGATGGAGCATCTGGCGGATGCCGGCCAGCCGGTCCCCCGCCCCATCCGCGACAGGTCCGGCGCGGCGATCCAGCAGCTCGTCGGCAAGACAGCCTGCCTCATCCAGTATCTGCCCGGCGTCTCCGTCTCCGCGCCAACCGCCGCGCAGGCCCGCGCCGCCGGCGCCGCGCTCGCGCAGCTGCACGTCGCGGGCGCCACCTACTCGGCGGAACGTCCCAACGCACTCGGCCTTGCCCACTGGCAGGCCAGCGCCGCCGAACTCGGCGCCGGGCTCGACAGCATCGAACCAGGCCTCGCCGGCACCGTCGCCCGCCGTCTCGATGTGCTCGCCGCCGGCTGGCCAGCCGATCTTCCGCGCGGCACCATCCACGCCGATCTCTTTCCAGACAATGTCCTGATGCTGGGCGAAACCGTCACCGGCCTCATCGACTTCTATTTCGCCTGCACCGATCTCTACGCCTATGATCTCGCCGTCCTGCACGCCGCCTGGGCGTTCCCCAGGGATGGCCGCGCTCCGTTGATGGCCCATGCCCGCGCGCTGTTCGAAGGCTATGAAGCGGTTCGCCCCCTCACCGATGCCGAACGCACCGCCTTCCCGCTGCTGGGCCAGGGCGCAGCGCTCCGCTTCCTCCTCACCCGCGCGCAGGATTGGCTTGCGCCCCCGTCCGATGCGCTCGTCCAGCGCAAGGATCCCCTCCCCTTCGTCCGCAGGCTCGCCCATTATGCCAGCCTTGCCTGAAGTCCGCATCACCACCGATGGCGCCTGCAAGGGCAATCCGGGCCCTGGCGGCTGGGCCGCGATCCTCCAGTGGAATGGCACGGAAAAGATCCTCAGTGGCGCGGAACGGCTCACAACCAACAACCGCATGGAAATGACAGCCGCGATCCGGGCGCTCGAGGCGATGAAGCGCCCGTCCAGCATCATCCTCGTCACCGACAGCAAATATCTGCTGGACGGGATTACCAAATGGATTCACGGCTGGAAACGCAACGGCTGGCGCAACGCTGCGAAGGATCCGGTCAAGAACGACGATCTGTGGAAGGCCCTGGATCTCGCCGTCCGTCCGCACAACATCCACTGGGAATGGGTAAGGGGCCATACGGGGCACCCCCTGAACGAACGGGCGGACGCGCTCGCGAACGAGGCGATCGCCGCCATGCTCCAGACACCGAAGGATCACTGAATGGCATCCGGTCTGCTTCTCCTTCTCGACGACGTCGCCGCGATCGCCAAGGTCGCAGCCGCTTCCCTCGATGATGTCGCGGCCGCCACCGCCAAGGCCGGGGCTAAATCGGCAGGTGTCGTGATCGACGATGCCGCCGTCACGCCCACCTATGTCACCGGCTTCAAGCCCGAACGCGAACTCCCCATCATCTGGAAGATCGCCAAGGGCTCGCTGCGCAACAAGCTCCTCTTCCTCACCCCCGTCTTCATTGCGCTCGCCGCCTTCCTGCCGCAGGCGCTCACCCCGCTGCTGATGCTCGGCGGCGCCTTCCTCTGCTTCGAAGCCGCTGAAAAGGTGATGGAAAAGCTGGGCCTGCACCAGCACGCCGAAGGCCATGATCCCGACAGCCCGATCCTGCTGGAACCCGTCGAACTTGAATCGAAGATGGTCAACGGCGCCATCCGCACCGATCTCATCCTGTCGGCCGAAATCCTCGCCATCGCCCTTGGCGAACTGGGCAACCTGCCGCTCGCCACCACGGCAGGCGCGCTTGTGGGCGTCAGCTTCGCGGTCACCATCCTCGTCTATGGCGGCGTCGCCCTCATCGTGAAGATGGATGATGTCGGTTTGCATCTCGCCACCCGGCCGAACGAGGCGTCGAAGGCCGTCGGCCGCGGTCTCGTCGCCGCGATGCCGAAACTGCTCGCCGCCCTCTCCGTCATCGGCACCGCCGCAATGGCATGGGTCGGCGGCGGCATCGTGCTGCACGGCATGGAAGTCATCGGCTTCTGGCCCGCCCTGCCCCACGCCCTCCATGGCTGGGCGCAGGCCGTCGCCACCCTGTCGCCAGTGCTTCAGGGCGCCATCGAATGGACTGTCCATGCCGCCTTCGCGGGCATCTTCGGCCTGATTCTCGGCGCGATCATCGCCCAGGCCGTCACGCTCGTCGCGAAGCTGAAGCCGGCGAAATCCGCACACTGACGGGAAATGCGGGTTGAAACCCGCAGCCCGCGCGCTGAAACTTCCGAAACAACGGAATCTGGGGAGAGAGAGATGGCCACCACCCGCGAAATCCACCTGAAGAGCCGCCCTGTCGGCGTGCCCGGCGCCGAACATTTCGAGCTGGCGACGGTCGATCTGCCCGCCCCCGGTCCCGGCGAAGTGCAGGTGCGCAATCACTTTATGTCGGTCGACCCCTACATGCGCGGCCGCATGTATGATCGACCCTCCTATGTGCCGCCCTTCCAGGTCGGCAAGGTGCTGGAAGGCGGTGCGGTGGGCGAAGTCGTCGCGTCCAATGATCCCGGCTTCAAACCCGGCGACATCGTTTCCTCGATGCTCGGCTGGCGGGAAGGCTTCAACGCCCCGGCCGCCGCCCTCACGAAGCTGCCCGCCATCGAAGGCGTGCCGGTTCAGGCCTATCTCGGCATCCTCGGCATGCCGGGGCTCACGGCCTGGTCGGGCCTCACGCAGATCGGGGAACCGAAGCCGGGCGAAACCGTCTTCGTCTCCGGCGGGGCAGGCGCCGTTGGCTCCGCCGTCGCCCAGATCGCGAAGATCAAGGGTTGCACCGTCGTCGCCACGGCCGGCACCGATGCGAAATGCGCCTGGCTGAAGGCCGCCGGCATCGATCACGCCATCAACTACAAGACCTGCGGCAACCTCCTCGCCGCCGTGCGCGAAGCCGCGCCCAAGGGCATCGACGTCTATTTCGACAATGTGGGCGGCGAACATCTGGAAGTGGCGCTTGAACTTGCCCGCCCGTTCGCACGGCTCGTCGAATGCGGCATGATCGCGAACTACAACGCTACCGAACCCACGCCCGGCCCGCGCAACATCATGTATGTGGTGGGCAAGTCCATCCGGATGCAGGGCTTCATCGTCACCCAGTTCGCCAGCCTGCAACCGCAGTTCCTGGCCGAGATGAGCGGCTGGATCCAGCAGGGCCGGATCCGCTGGGAAGAAACCGTGTTCGAAGGCATCGGCAAGGCGCCGGACGCCTTCATCGGCCTCTTCTCGGGTTCGAACACCGGCAAGATGCTCGTGAAACTGGCGTGAAGGCCTGGCCCCTGCTGCTGGCGGCGGCTCTCGCCGCCTGCGGCAGGCCCGCCCCTGCCCCTGTCCCGCCGCCGGGCCGCGCCCCGGCGCTGAAAGCTTTTACCGATCTCAACCGGGACCCGGCCCAGTGCCGCGCCGCACTGGAACGCACGGGCATCCGCCCGACAATCCTGCCGGGCCGCGCCGGGCCCGGCGGTTGCGGCTATGGCTGGGCCGTCAGCCGCCAGCCTGCGCCGCCCGGAAACCCGCGCTGGCTGCCGGATCAGCCGGCAACCAGCTGCGCTGTCGCCGCGGCCCTCACCTTGTGGGAGCGCGACGTCCTCCAGTCAGCCGCCCGCCGCCACCTTGGCGAGCCCGTCGCCGCCATCCGCCATTTCGGCGGCTATGGCTGCCGCCCGATCAGCAACCGCCCCGGCGCTCAGCTGTCCGAACATGCCCGCGCCAATGCCATCGACATCGCAGGCTTCCGCCTCGCCTCCGGTCGGGAAATAAACCTCCTGAAAGACTGGAACGGAAACGCCGCCCAGCGCGCATTCCTGCGCGAAATCCGCACCGGCGCCTGCCGCTATTTCGGCACCACCCTCTCACCGGATTATGATGCGCCGCACGCCGATCATCTGCATTTTGATCAGGCCGCCCGCGCCCAGCCCTTTTGCCGCTAGCGGTTCGCGACCCCCTCGTCCCCCCAGGGGGGCGGCGGCGGCGTCACAGGCTTCGTCAGGTCGAACTCCACCCGGAACAGCCGCCCCGGCCGCTGCAGCTGATAGGCGAACATCCGCCCCGGCACATGCGTCACCGTCCAGACATTGGCGGCCGATTGCGGAACCCCCTGTGCCACGAACATCTGCTTCGAATGCGCGTCGGCCGGAAACGCCACCTGCCAGCCCCCGCCCGGCAACGGCTGCGCGGGGCCGGCGCTCTCCCCGCCATAATATGTGCGCGCATCCAGCGATCCGTCGGCATGCCGATGCCGGTGCTTCAGCCGGAAGCGCCCGTCTATGGCCGTCAGGAACCAGGTCCGCGACCGGTCATCCCCCACATGGAAGGGAATCTGCACCTCGCCCGCATCGCACACCCGCACATGCATGATCAGCGGCTTGCCCGCCATGTCGGCGTCGGCGGGGTCGGTCGTCACCACGCGCCCGGCATAGGCGGCCCCGCAAAGGGGGCGAACAGGCTCAAGCGGGTCGGAAACGGCCGCGGCGGCAAGCATCATCAGCATCATCATGGACGCAGCCTCGCACAACCCGGCACCCGGCGCCACTGCTAGCGCGTTGCCCGGCGGCATCGAACCGGCTATGCCCGGATTTCAGTCTCAAGGAATATGAACATGTCCCGCCGCCGCCAGATCTACGAGGGCAAGGCCAAGATCCTCTATGAGGGGCCTGAGCCCGGAACGCTCATCCAGTATTTCAAGGATGACGCCACCGCCTTCAACGCCCAGAAGAAGGGTACGATCTCCGGCAAGGGCGTCCTCAACAACCGCATTTCCGAGCACCTCTTCACCCTGCTCGGCAACATCGGCATCCCCACGCACTTCATTCGCCGCCTCAACATGCGCGAACAACTGGTTCGCCAGGTTGAAATTATTCCGATCGAAGTCGTTGTGCGCAACGTCGCCGCCGGCTCGCTCTCCAAGCGCCTCGGCATCGAGGAAGGCACCCAGCTCCCGCGCACCATCCTGGAATATTATTTCAAGGACGACGCGCTCGGCGATCCGATGATCACCGAAGAACATGTCGCCTGCTTCGGCTGGGCCGGCCAGGACGAACTGGCCGACATCGTCGACATGGCAATCCGCACCAATGATTTCCTCACTGGCCTTTTCGCCGGAATCGGCATCCGGCTGGTGGACTTCAAGCTAGAGTTCGGCCGCCTGTGGGAGGATGACTACAGCCGCGTGATCCTGGCGGACGAAATCAGCCCCGATGGCTGCCGCCTGTGGGACATGAAAACCAACGAAAAGATGGACAAGGACCGCTTCCGCCGCGACCTCGGCGGAGAGGTGGAAGCCTATCAGGAAGTGGCGCGCCGCCTCGGCCTGCTTCCCGAAGGCTCCGATGGCTCGGTCCTCGATCTCGACGAAGCCCGCAAGGCCCGCAACACGCAATGAAACGGATGATGGTGGCCGGGGCGGCGCTTCTGGCGGCGCCCCTTCTCGCGCAGACAGCCGGCCTCACGGATCTGCCGCGCCTGATGACACCGCGCGCCGTCGCCTCGCTGCCCGCCGCCGCGCCCGCCGAAACCATCCGCTACGGCGAGGGTCCCAGCCAGTTCGTCGAACTGTTCCTGCCGAAGCCCTCGTCGGAAACGCCGGATGCCCCGCTTCCGGTCGTGGTGATGATCCATGGCGGCTGCTGGCGGCAGCAGGTCGCCGGCCCCGAACTGCTTCGCCCGGCCGCGGGCGCCTTCCTCGACAAGGGCTATGCCGTCTGGTCCATCGGCTACCGCCGCATCGATGAGGACGGCGGCGGCTATCCCGGTACCTACCAGGATGTCGCGAAGGCCATCGATCTCATCCGCGACCATGCCGAAGCCCGCAAACTGGATCTCGGCCGCGTCGTTTTCTTCGGCCACTCGGCGGGTGCCCATCTCGCGCTCTGGGCCGCCGGCCGCGGCAAGATCGCCACCACCAGCCCGCTCCACGGCGAAAACCCGCTGAAACCGCGCGGGGTCGTCTCGGTCGGCGGCCTCGGCTCGCTCGCCAACTGGTCGGCCGAAATCGACACGCTCTGCGGCGCGGACACAGTGGAAAAGCTCGCCCCCAAAAAAGCCGAGGATGGCAGCGAACGTGCCGACGACCTCCGCTTCGCAGACACCAGCCCCGAAAGGCTTCTGCCCTTCGGCGTGCCCGTGGTGATGCTGCACGGCGTCTATGACGCCGCCGCCTTCCCGGCCATCGGCCTCGATTTCGCCCAGGCCGGCCGCAAGGCCGGTGACAAGGCGGATATCTGGCTCGCCCCGGTCGCCGGCCATTTCGAAGTCATCGCACCGGGCACCCGCCCCTTCGCCCAGGCGCTCACCGCCGTGGATCGCTTCGCGCAGTAAACCCGGCTGTGCCGGCTAGCGAACCCGACGCACGAATGTCTGGTTGTCCCGCCGTTCCACCTGGAAATGCGGGATCCTTCCAATCAGGTCGGAAAGCCTGGAGGCACCATAGTTTCGCGCATCGAACGAGGATCGGTTGCCCGCGCGCTGGCCCACCTCGCTCAAAGAAGCAAAGCCGTTCTCGTCCCGCTTCGAAGCCTTCCAGGCATCGGTCAGCAACGCCACGACTTCTTCATCCACCACCTTCGGCTTCGCTTCGCCGCTCTCCTTGTCGGCGGGCAGCCGCATGACATCGATGAACCGGGAACAGGCCTGACGGAAACTCAGGGGCGTCTTCTCCGTCCCGAATCCGTAAACCTGCAGCCCATTCTGCCGCAGCCGCATCACCAGTGGCGCGAAATCGCTGTCAGACGACATGATGCCGAACCCGTCGACCCGTCCCGAATAGAGAAGATCCATGGCATCGATCACCATCTTCATGTCGGTGGCGTTCTTGCCCTTCGTCACGTCGAATTGCTGCTGCGGCTCGATGGCATACTGATGCGCCAGGCCGGACCAGCCCGAAAGCGCGCTCTTGCTCCAGTTCCCATAGGCCCGGCGGATGTTCACCGCACCCAGCTCGGCCAGCACCGTCAGCACGGAGTCGATCGCTGCGGGCGACGCATTGTCCGCATCGATCAGCAGCGCGATGTTCGCCG
Organism: Sandaracinobacter sp. T42; assembly: GCF_059115405.1. Classification (NCBI taxonomy): domain Bacteria; kingdom Pseudomonadati; phylum Pseudomonadota; class Alphaproteobacteria; order Sphingomonadales; family Sphingosinicellaceae; genus Sandaracinobacter; species Sandaracinobacter sp. T42. Next base: position 1,931,190 of record NZ_CM181101.1, on the reverse strand, counting down.
TTCCATTCGCCATCCGGCTTCCCTTCCCCTGGTGTTTGGCGCATAGGCACGCCCCATGAAAGCCCGAGTCACCGTTTCGCTCAAGCCCGGCGTCCTCGATCCGCAGGGCCGCGCCATCCATCACGCCCTCGAAGGCCTCGGCTTCCCGCAGGTGGAAGATGTGCGCGTCGGCAAGGTGATCGAGCTCGACGTGGCCGATGGCACCACAGAGGATCAGGTGGCGGATATGGCCCGCAAGCTGCTCGCCAACACCGTGATCGAGAATTTCAAGGTGGAACTGGCGTGAAAACCGCAGTCGTCGTCTTCCCCGGCTCCAACTGCGATCGCGATCTCGCCGTCGCGCTGGAACTGGTGACGGGCGTGAAGCCCGCCATGCTCTGGCACGACGACAGCGAACTGCCGTCCGGCCTCGAACTCATCGCGCTGCCCGGCGGCTTCAGCCACGGGGACTATCTGCGTTCCGGCGCAATCGCCGCCCGCAGCGCCATCATGCGCGAAGTGATCGCGGCGGCTGGTCGGGGCACCCCGGTGCTCGGCATCTGCAACGGCTTCCAGGTCCTCACCGAATCAGGCCTGCTGCCGGGTGCGCTGATGCGCAACGCCGGCCTCGATTTCGTCTGCCGCGACGTGAAGCTGGAAGTCGTCACGGCCGAAACCCCGTTCACGCAGCGTTATCAGCCCGGCGAAACCATCACGATCCCCGTCGCCCACCACGACGGCAACTTCCAGGCCGACGCCGACACGCTGGATCGCCTGGAACAGCAGGGCCAGGTCGCCTTCCGCTACGCCGAGGACGTCAACGGCTCCGCCCGCAACATCGCCGGCATCCTGAACGCGCAAGGCAATGTGCTGGGCATGATGCCCCACCCCGAACGCGTGGTGGAACAGGCCCACGGCAACCAGGACGGCCGCAGGCTCTTCGAAGGCCTGCTCAGCGTCCTCGCCTGAAAATCCGCGCCCGCGCGAGCCCCGTCAGCACGGCCGGCACGCCCATTCCCACATGGATGTGAAGCGCGCCCTTCGAATCACACCTTCGTCCGGAACGGCGTGAAATCCGTTTCCACGTCGAACACGTCCAGCCCCTCGCGGTTCTTGATCCAGCCTACCACCTGATAGGTCACCGGCGTCAGCACCACTTCCCACAACACCTTCATCAGATAGTTGGTCGCCATCACCGTCAGCACCAGCTTCGTCTCCCACACGCCCAGGAAGGCGATCGGATAGAAGATCAGGCTGTCCACCCCCTGCCCCACCACGGTCGAGCCGATGGTGCGCGTCCAAAGCATCCGCCCCTTCGTCCACACCTTCATCCGCGCCAGCACGAAGGCATTGGCGAACTCCCCGGCCCAGAAGGCCAGAATGGAGGCCGCGAAGATCCGCGGCGCCTGTCCCATCACGTTCGCCAGCGCGTCCTGTCCCTGCCAGTCGGGCGCAGGCGGAAAGGCCACCACGGTCGCCGCCATCCCCGCTGCGAACACCGATGCCGCAAAACCAACCCACACCACGCGCCGGGCGCGGGCGTAACCATAAACTTCTGTCAGAACATCGCCCAGTACATAGCTGAGGGGAAAGAACAAAATTCCCGCACCAAAGGTCACCGCCCCCAGCAGGGGCAGGTTCACCTGCGCCACCTTCCCCGCCCCGATCAGGTTGGAACAGATCAGGATCACCGCGAAGGCCGCCATGCAATAATCATAATATTTCAGCCGCCGCCCCACGATGGCGCCGGCTTCGATGGCACGAATGCCCTCGGGCTCCTCGACCGTCAGTCCTTCAACCCTCTGCTCCGTCACGCAGCGCCCCTTCCGATTCTCCCTCACAGCTTGGCCCAGCCCCTTCACCCGCGCAACTGTTCCTGTTATGTTCCGCCCATGCAACCCCTGCGCTGGCTCTATCTCGATCTCAACAGCTATTTCGCCAGCGTCGAACAACAGCTGAACCCGCATCTGCGTGGGCTGCCCATCGCCGTCGGCCCCGAACGCATCGACAGCGGCACCATCATCGCCGCCAGCTATCCGGCCAAGGCGTTCGGCATCCGCACCGGCATGCGCGTGGACGAAGCCCGCCGCCTCTGCCCGCACCTCATCTTCTGCGGCGGCGATCACGGCCGCTACACCGAATTCCACAACCGCATCGTGGAAGAGGTGTGGCGCCACATCCCCGTCACCCAGGTCTGCTCCATCGACGAAGTCGCCTGCCGCCTGCTCGACAATGAAAACAGCCCGGAACAGGCCCTCGCGCTGGCCCGCCGCATCAAGGCCGGCATCCGGGAACGGGTCGGCGAATGCCTCACCTCCTCCATCGGCATCGCCCCGTCCCGCCTCATCGCCAAGATGGCGGCAGACATGCAGAAGCCGGATGGCCTCACGCTGCTGAAGTCCACCGATCTCCCCCGCGCCCTGCTTCCACTCCCCCTGCGCGACATCCCCGGCATCGGCGCGAAGATGGAAGCGCGCCTCAACGCCCGCGGCATCCACACCATGGCAGACCTGCTCGCCCAGGATCCGCAGTCCGCCACCGCCAGCTGGGGCTCCGTCGTCGGCGCCCGCCTCTGGTATGCGCTCCACGGCCGCGACATGCCCGAACGCCCGCAGCAGAGCCGCTCCATCGGCCACAGCCATGTCATCGCCCCCGATATCCGCTCGCTCGAAACCGCCCGGGAAACCGCCCGCCGCCTGCTGCTGAAGGCCGCCAGCCGGCTGCGCCGCGCCGAATGCGTCACCTGCCACCTCACGCTTCACGCCCGCTTCGAATCCCGCCGTGGCTGGCATGCCACGGTGAAGTTCGCCCCCACGGATGACAGCTTCCCCCTGCTCGACGCCCTCACCCTGCTCTGGCCCCGCCTCGCGCGGGAAATCGGCAACGATCGCATCCGGGTCATCGGCGTCACGCTGGATGATATCCGCCCGGCCGTCGGCACCCAGCTCAACCTGTTCGATGCCCCGTCCCGCCCCACGCTCCGCATCGCCCGCGCGATGGACGTCCTGAACGAAAAATTCGGCCGCAACACCGTCACGCTGGGGTCCATGCCCAAGGGCCGCGCCGGCCTCATCGGCACCAAGATCGCCTTCACCCGAATCCCCGATGCAGCGGAGTTCAACGACTGAACCGCAGCCTGCCCGCCGGGCCCGGGCGAAATCTTCAGCCGTCCGTCATCTTTGCCATGCGCGCGTCGATCTCCGCGTTGGACACATCCTCCACATGCGTCGCCAGCGTCCAGCGGTGCCCGAACGGGTCCACGATCTGGGCGCTGCGGTCGCCCCAGGGCTTGGTGTCCAGCGGATGAAGCGCCTTCGCACCAGCCGCCAGCGCACGGGCATGCGCCAGGTCCACGTCCGCCACATAGACCAGCAGGCTCACCGTCGTCCCGCCCCGGCTTGCCGGTCCCAGGATATCCATGTCCGGAAATTCATCCGCCAGCATGAAATGCCCGCCGCCGATCGCCAGTTCGGCATGGCCCACCTTGCCGTTCCAGGCCATCCGGTATTTCAGTTGGGCATCCAGCGCGCGTACATACCATTCGATGGCGGCGTCGGCGTCCTTCACGGAAAGATAAGGCGTTACCCCGGCATAGCCCGCCGGCGGGTTCTGAACGGCCATTGCATTTCTCCTCCACCCGGAAAAGAACATAAGCGGAACGAGGGCCCTGCACAACCCACCGGATGACAGTTGCCGCGCGCTCCGCTAGAGCGCCGGTCATGACTGCGATCACCCCCGAAATCGTCGCCGAACACGGCCTCCAGCCGGAAGAATATCAGCGCATCCTGAAGGCCATCGGGCGGGAGCCCAACCTTCTGGAACTTGGCATCTTTTCGGTGATGTGGTCCGAACATTGCTCCTACAAGTCCAGCCGCATCCACCTGGCGAAGCTGCCCACGAAGGCGCCCTGGGTGATTCAGGGCCCGGGCGAAAACGCAGGCGTCATCGACATCGGTGACGGCGACGCGGCCATCTTCAAGATGGAAAGCCACAACCACCCCAGCTTCATCGAACCCTATCAGGGCGCGGCGACGGGCGTGGGCGGCATCATGCGCGACGTCTTCACCATGGGCGCGCGCCCGGTCGCCCTCATGAACAGCCTCAGCTTCGGCGAAATCGGCCATCCGAAGACAAGGCAACTGCTGCGCGGCGTCGTCGCGGGCATCGGCGGCTACGGCAACTGCACCGGCGTGCCCACCGTCGGCGGCGAAGTGCGTTTCCACGCCAGCTACAATGGCAACATCCTTGTCAACGCCATGTGCGTCGGCCTCGCCCGCACCGATCGCATCTTCTATTCCGCCGCCGCCGGCATCGGAAACCCGGTCGTTTATGTCGGCTCCAGAACCGGACGGGATGGCATCCACGGCGCCACCATGGCCTCTGCCGAGTTCGACGAGGATTCGGAATCGAAGCGCCCCACCGTGCAGGTGGGCGACCCCTTCATGGAAAAGCTGCTGATCGAAGCCTGCCTCGAACTGATGGCGACGGACGCCATCGTCGCCATCCAGGACATGGGCGCGGCGGGCCTGACCTCCTCCTCGGTGGAAATGGCCTCCAAGGGCGGCGTCGGCATTCGGCTGGTGATGGATAACGTCCCCACCCGCGAAGAAGGGATGACACCCTATGAAATGATGCTGTCGGAATCGCAGGAACGCATGCTGATGATCCTGAAGCCCGGCGCGGAAGCCCAGGCAGAGGCGATCTTCCGCAAATGGGCGCTCGATTTCGCCGTTATCGGCCATGTCACCGATACCGGGCGGCTCCAGCTCGAATGGAAGGGCGATCTCGTCTGCGACCTGCCGCTCGATCCCATCGGGGAAGACGCCCCGAAATATGATCGCCCCTTCGTGCCCACCCCGCCCCGCGCGCCGCTGGGCGAGGTGGCGGATACGTTGGATCTGCTGGGCGATCTCGTCACCCTGCTCGGTTCGCCCGATCTCGCGTCCCGCCGCTGGGTGTGGGAACAATATGATCACATGGTCGGCGCAGACACCGTCCAGCGCCCCGGCGGAGACGCCGCCCTCGTCCGCGTCCACGGCACGAAGAAGGCGCTGGCCATCAGCACCGATGTCACCCCCCGCTACGTCTTCGCCGATCCGGTTGAGGGCGGGAAGCAGGCCATCGCCGAAACCTGGCGAAACATCACGGCCGTCGGCGCCACGCCGCTCGCCGTCACGGATTGCATGAACTTCGCCGCCCCCACCCGCCCCGAAATCATGGGCCAGTTCGTCGGCGCCATCGAAGGCATGGCCGAAGCCTGCCGCGCGCTCGATTACCCGGTCGTCTCCGGCAACGTCAGTCTCTACAATGAAACCGAAGGCCAGGGCATCCTGCCCACGCCGGGCATCGGCGGCGTCGGCCTGATCGCCGATTGGGAACAGTCCGCCACCCTCGCCTTCAAGGGCGAGGCCCAGGAAATCTGGCTCGTCGGCGCCGCCGCCGGCCACCTCGGCCAGTCCATCTGGCTGCGCGAGATCCGCGGCCTCGAGGAAGGCCCCCCGCCCCCGGTCGATCTCGCCGCCGAACGGGCCGCCGGCGATTGGGTTCGCGCCCGGATCCTCGATGGCACGCTGACGGCGGTGCACGACTGCGCCGACGGCGGCCTTCTTGTCGCGCTCGCGGAAATGGCGATGGCCGGCGGCATCGGCGCCACCGTCAGCCCCTCCGGCCCGCATCTCGCCGCCTGGGCCTTCGCTGAGGATCAGGGCCGCTACATCGTCACCGTGAAGCCCGGCGCCACGCTTCCGCCCTGCCCCGTCCCGCTCGCCCGCATCGGCACAACAGGCGGCACAGCCCTGAAGGTGGAAGGCATCGGCGCTCAGGAAGTGGCCGCGCTCCGCAAGGCCCACGAAGCCACCCTGCCCGCGCTCATGGCTCGCTGAAGCGCCAGTCAACAAACGAAGGGCGGATCGGCCGCGAAGGCCGATCCGCCCTGGTTTTCATCCAACCCTGTGGTTGAAAAGCCGGCGTCTCGTCAGGCGCTCGCGTTCGCGAACTTGCGCCGGCGCGCGGCAACGCCCACCAGGCCGAAACCGGCGATCAGCATCGCCCAGGTCGCAGGCTCGGGGATTGCAGCCGTCGCCAGATTGTCGATCTCGAACGAGTTGCTGCTCGAGGTCAGCGTCATCGACAGGAAGCGCTCGCCATCCTGGCCGCCACGAACCGTGAACAGGCCGTTGGTGCCCGGCTGGGCCTGATTGCCATTGGCCAGGTTCGGGAAGCTGCTGCTACCCGGCACGAACACGAAGGTTCCCTTCGTGCTGGTCACGGTCAGCGTGTTGTAGGTGTCGATCGAACCCCAGTCGAACTGGAAGGCGCGCGTGTTCGGCGCGAAGTTGATCGTGGCGCTGCCGCCGCCCAGAACCGAAAGATAGCTCGTGCCGCCCGGAACCGAATTGGCCGGCGGTGCACCTGCGCCATCGGCCGGCGGGGTCTTGATCAGCACTTGCCCGTAATTGACCGTCACGCCCGAAAGGTCGTTGAACTCGTCGATCACATTGAAGTGGATGCTCGGGCTCGGAGCGCCCGGCGCAAACGTATAGGTCGCGGCATTCGCAGCCCCGGCCACAGCCACCGCCCCAACGGTCGCCAAAAGAAGTTTCTTCATGTCCTACCCTTTCGAAACAATGGGCAACGCATCGCCCGTACTTAGTTATGCAACTTTCGTGCCAACTGAGTTCAAGAGGGAAGAGGACGTGAGGGAGCGACCAATATGTAAAGAATTCCGACACCGCCATCGCCGTTAACCTTTTCCGGCAATCCAGGCGATACCGGTCATCCGGATGGATCAGAAACTCGCCAGCGCCGCCCGCACGATCATCACGCCCATCGCCACCCAGCTCAGCGCAAACAGCGAAAATCGCAGCACAACCTTGTTCACCGTTGCCTGAACAATGGAATGCGCCACCCGCAGCGCCACGAACGCCCAGGCGCAGATCACATGCACAGGATCCGCCAGCCCCAGCAGCACGATCGCCAGCGTCACCGCGTAGAAGATCGTCGGCGCCTCGAACAGGTGATTGTAGTTGTCCGCAACGCGCCGCACCTCGCTCGGGATCCGGTCGTGATAGGTGCCGGGGTGCATCGCCTCCTGCGGGTCCAGTTTCGCCTTCGTGAAGGCTGGCAGACGGGTCGCGTACATCCAGATGAACATCATCAGCGTCAGCAGGCCCATCGCCAGGATGCTCTGCAGCATGGATTGCGCCGCGGCGGTCAGTTCGATCATGTTTCGTCCCCCTTCATGTCATTATCCGTGCAGACTGGCGCGTCCGCTTTCCAGCCGCAAGTCCGCGCGATAGACAGGGTCATGCCCAGCCTCCTTCAGCTCCGCACAGGCCGCGCCCGGCTCATCGATGGCCATATCACGGCCTATGGACGGGACCAGCGCAATGGCCCCGTCACAGCCCTGAAGCTCGGCCTCGAAGGCGATGAAGTCGGCAACCGCAGGGTTCATGGCGGGCCGGAAAAGGCGATCTATGCCTATGCCGCCGCCAACTATCCGCTGTGGGCCGCGGATCATCCCCGCCATGCCGAACGCCTCGTTCCGGGCGCTTTCGGCGAAAATCTGCTGATCGATGGTCTGGACGAAACCACCGCCCATGTGGGTGATCGCTATCGCATCGGCGCCGCACTGGTCGAGGTTTGCCAGCCCCGCCAGCCCTGCGCCACGCTCGCCCGCTGGTTCAACGACCCCGGCATGGTGAAGGCGATGGTCCGCAACGGCCGCTCCGGCTGGTATCTGCGCGTGCTGGAAGAAGGCGCGATAGAAGCCGGCAACCCGGTCACGCTGGAACAGCGGCCGCATGGCGCATGGTCCATCGCCCGCGTGCTTCAGGCCTCCTATCGCAGCCCGCCCGACAGGTCCGAACTGGCCGCCCTCGCGGTCGCGCCGGGCCTCGCCGCCGGCTGGGCGGACTGGGCCCGGCGCACCGCATCCGCCGAAAAACCCGGCCCGAAGGCGCTCTGATCATCCCGGGCTTCCACCATCTCCGGAAGGCCGGCCCGCAGCCGGGCCATGTCCGGCCTGGCCGGCCGCAGGCCAAAGGCGAACCCAATGCAGGCCAAGCCGGAGACAACGGTTGTTCCGATGGCTGAGAAGCGCGCAGACGAAACGATGATCCTGCTGCCCGGCGGCCGCTTCCGCATGGGGTCCGATGCCCATTATCGCGAAGAATCGCCCGCGCACGAGGTCGAGGTCAGCAGCTTCCGGATCGACAGAACCCCCGTCACCAACCGACAGTTCGCCGCCTTCGTCGCGGCAACGGGCCACATCACCCTTGCCGAACAGGTGCCGGACGCCGCGGATTACCCCGAAGCCCTGCCCGAAATGCTGGTCGCGGCAAGCCTGGTGTTCACGCCCACGCCCGGCCCTGTCCGCCTGGACGACTGGAGCCAGTGGTGGCGCTGGGTGCCAGGCGCGGACTGGCGCCACCCCACCGGCCCCGACAGCCGCATTGCGGGTCTGGAAGATCACCCCGTCGTCCATGTCGCAGCCTCGGATGCCGAAGCCTATGCCGCGTGGGCCGGCAAGCGGCTCCCGACGGAAGCCGAATGGGAATATGCCGGCTGGGGCGGCGCATCGGGCCATGAATTCGCCTGGGGCGAGGCGCTTGAGCCGGGCGGCCGCCACATGGCCAACATATGGCAGGGTGAATTCCCGTACGGCAACACAGGCGCGGACGGCTTCATGCGCACCTCGCCTGTCGGCCACTATCCGCCGAACGGCTTCGGCCTGTCAGACATGATCGGCAACGTCTGGGAATGGACCAGCGACTGGTATGCGGACGGGCACGCCGTCGAACGCGGCCGCGATGGCCTGCCCAAGGCCTGCTGCACGCCGCGCAATCCACGCGGCGACGCCCTGGAAACCAGCTTCGATCCCGCCCTGCCGCAAATCCGCATTCCACGGCGGGTCCTGAAGGGCGGGTCACACCTGTGCGCCATCAGCTATTGCCGCCGCTACCGTCCGGCCGCCCGCCATGCACAGGCGATCGACAGTTCCACCAGCCATATCGGATTCCGCTGCGCGAAAGACGCCTGAGACCGCCGCGACAAATCGGCGGGCAGCCCTGCCCGCCCTGGCCGGACATCCGGAATATGGTGGGCCCGGCAGGACTCGAACCCGCAACCAAGCCGTTATGAGCGGCCAGCTCTAACCATTGAGCTACAGGCCCCACCAGCGCGCGGAGATAGCGGCGCGCGAACCCGTTGGAAAGACGCCGGCCAATTGGAAAGACACTGGCCCGGCGTTCCGTTGGCGAAAAAGAAAAAGGGCCCGGCGGAGCAAGCTCGACGCCGGGCCCAGATTTCGGTCGACCTCCGAGGGAGGGAGGGAGAGTGGTGGTCGACCAGACCGGGAGCCTCGGGGAGGAGTGAGGCTTTGCCGGCCGCGCTGCAATGCAGCAACAACGCCTATGTAGGAGAACCCCGATTTTTGTGCAAGTGCGAAGTAATCGGGGCAGCCATGCGCAAAACGCATGACATGCAGCCTCAGTTCACGCCGCCACCCGCCTCACCGGATCAGGTCGCCCAGGTTGGCAGGCGTCATCCGGTCGATCAGGAAATCCCTGAGCGCCGCGACCCGCACCGACCCCCTCAGTTCCGAGGAATAGACGAAATAGGTCTGGAACACGGCCCCCTGCAGCTCCGGCAGCAGCACCTTCACCTTGCCCGAATGGCGGATCAGATAGGATGGCAGCGCCGCGATCCCGGCGCCCGCCTCCACCGCCTGCAACACCCCGAAGCTGTTGTTCACCGTCAGTGCGGGCTCGCGCGGCGGCCCGTCATGCCCCAGTTCCAGCGCCCAGTTGATGCTGCGCAGATAGGCCGGCGCTTCCGGCCCATAGGCGATCATGCGGTGGTTCAGCAGGTCGGCGGGGGTCCTGGGTTCGCCATGCGCCGCCAGATAGGCTTCCGATGCGCACAGGCGGTGCCGGATGGAAGCCAGCGGGCGCTGGATCAGATCGGCCTGGTGCGGCTTGTGGAACCTCACCGCGCAGTCGGCCTCGGCGCGGGCAAGATCCCGCTCCTCGTCAGACAGGATCAGGCTCACCCGGATGTCCGGGTACATGTCCAGAAAATCCTTCAGCTGAACCGGCAGCCAGGAGGATCCGAAACTCACCGTCGTCGTCAGCTTGATCTCGCCCGTCGGCCGGTTGCGCGTCGCTTCGATGCTGCTGCGCGTCCGCTCGATCTCCTCGGCCATCCGGCTGGTCGTCGATCGCAGCTGCTCGCCCTCGTTCGTCAGCGCAAGGCCGCGCGCATGGCGATGGAACAGCTTGGCGCCCAGCGATTCCTCCAGCGCGATCACCTGCCGGCTCAGCGCCGGCTGCGACAGCTTCAGCCGCCGGGCGCCCTCGGTGAAGCTGCCCGCGGAGGCAACGGCGTGAAACAGCCTCAGCTTGTCCCAGTCGATCGGCATAAATCCCCTCTCGCCGGGCGCTCAGGCCGCTTGCTGCTGCGGCGAATGGGCCTGATGCGCCAGGAAGCGCTCCGCCTCCAGCGCCGCCATGCAGCCCATCCCGGCCGCCGTCACGGCCTGCCGATACTGTTTGTCGGTCACGTCACCGGCCGCGAACACGCCGGGTACGCTCGTCACCGGCGTTCCGGGCGTCACCAGCACATAGCCTTCTTCGTCCATCGCCAGCTGGTTCCGGAACAGGGCGGTGGCCGGCTCATGGCCAATCGCCACGAACAGGCCATCCACCGCCAGCGGTCGCGTCTCGCCCGTCACCATGTCCGTCAGCACCAGCCCGGAAACACCATCGGTGCCGGTCACCTCGGAAACAGTGGCGTTCCACACCATCTCCACCTTCGGATTGGCGAACAGACGCTGCTGGTTGGTCTTGTCGGCCCGCAGTTCGTCGCGGCGATGGATCAGCGTCACCTTGCTGGCGAAATTGGTCAGGAAAAGCGCTTCCTCAACGGCGGTATTGCCGCCGCCCACCACGGCCACATGCTTGCCGCGGAAGAAGAAGCCGTCACAGGTGGCGCAGGCCGAAACACCCTTGCCACGCAGGCGGGTCTCGCTCTCCAGCCCCAGCCAGCGCGCACTGGCGCCGGTCGCCACGATCACCGTCTCGGCCTCGATCACCTCGCCGCCGTCCAGCACCGCACGGAACGGCCGCCGGGAAAAATCCACTTCGGCCACGATATCGGAAATGATGTGCGTGCCCACATGCTCGGCCTGCGCGCGCAGTTTCGCCATCAGCTCCGGCCCCATGATCGCCGTTTCGCCGGGCCAGTTCTCCACATCGGTGGTGATGGTCAGCTGACCACCGGGTTGCAGTCCCTCCACCAGCACCGGTTCCAGCATGGCCCTTGCGCCATAGACGGCTGCGGTGTAGCCGGCCGGCCCCGAGCCGATGATCAGCAGCTTCGTGCGCCTGACGTCACTCACATGAATATCCTTTCACGGCTGACTTAGGCGGCGCTTCCCCCATGCGCAAGTTGTGACGGGCCGGCACCGCCTGGTGGCAAATGCAATCCGTTCGTCGCAAGGCCCTTGCGTGCGTGCGCAACAATCCTATAGCAAACACCCGATTTCGGAGAATGAAGCTGCACATGAGCCGCATCCACCAACTCGATCAGATCGATCGGGACATCCTTGCCCATCTCCAGGCCGACGGCCGGATGACGAATGTGGATCTCGCGCAGAAGGTCGGGCTCACCGCCCCGCCCTGTCTCCGCCGTGTCCGCGCGCTCGAGGAAGCGGGCGTGATCAAGGGCTATCACGCCGATCTCTCGCCCGATGCGCTGGGCTGGCCGATCACCGTCTTCGCCATGGTCAGCCTGAAAAGCCAGGCCGAATCCGATCTGCGCGCGTTCGAAACCCATGTCGCCGGCCTGCCGCAGGTGCGCGAATGCCACATGCTGAACGGAGAGATTGATTTCATCCTGAAGCTCGTCGCGCGCGATCTGCCCAGCTTCCAGGCCTTCCTCACCGAACATCTCACTAGCGCGCCAAATGTGGCCAGCGTGAAAACCTCCCTCACCATCCGCACGTCCAAATCGCAGATCGGCGTCCCCGTCGATGGCTGAGGGCCGCCCTCCCCGCAGCACCGGCCCCGGCCGCCCACGCAAGCCCGGCCGGCCGGGCGCCTCCGGCGGGCCAAGGCGGCCTGGCGGCCCCGGCGGGCGCGGGCCGTCCGGCCCGACCGCCTCCGCACGGGCGGCACCCGGCGGTCGCCGGGCCGCCCGTGTCGCGCGCACCGCACCGCCCCCGGGCGCGGCCAAGGCGCCCGGCAGCGGTGATCGCATCGCCAAGCTCCTCGCCCGCGCCGGTGTCGGTTCCCGCCGGGATATCGAACGGATGATCGCGGAAGGCCGTGTCGCGCTGAACGGGCAGGTGCTGGAAACCCCGGCCACCATCCTGAAGTCGCTCGAAGGCGTCACGGTGGATGGCAAGCCCGTCGCCGAAGCCGATGTCACCCGCATCTTCCTGTTCCACAAGCCGTCGGGATTCCTCACCGCCGCGCGGGATCCGGGCGGCCGCCCCACCATCTATGATGCCCTGCCGCAGAGCCTGCCCCGGCTGGTGCCGGTCGGCCGGCTGGACATGAACACCGAAGGTCTGCTCCTCCTCACCAACGACGGCGAACTGAAGCGCGCGCTGGAACTGCCCGCCAATGCCGTGCCGCGCACCTATCGCGTTCGCGCGCTGGGCGAAGTGCGGCAGCAGGATCTGGAGGCGCTGGCGCTGGGCGTCACGCTGGATGGCATGCACTATGGTCCGGTCGATGCCTCGGTGGATCGGCGGGCCCGCGCGGACGGCGCCAATATCTGGCTGACGATGACGCTGACGGAAGGCAAGAACCGTGAAGTCCGCAAACTCTGCGAAGCGATGGGCCTTAAGGTCAGCCGGCTGATCCGCACCAGCTACGGCCCCTTCCACCTGGGCGATCTCGTCGCGCGGGGCGTGCAGGAAGTCCCGGGCCCGATGGTCGCCAACCTGAAGCGCAGCCTCATTCGCACCCCTCGTCGGGAGGGTTAGGCATGCGCATCATCGCAGGCGCCTGGCGCTCCCGCCCGCTGGAAGCCCCGGCGGGCGCGGAAACCCGCCCCACAGCGGACCGGACGCGCGAAACGCTGTTTTCCATGCTCACAAGCCGCCTCGGCAGCTTCGAGGGGCTGACCGTGCTGGACCTGTTCGCCGGTTCCGGCGCGCTGGCGCTGGAGGCCCTGTCGCGCGGGGCGGAACAGGCCTTCCTCGTCGAACGCGCACCTGCCGCCCGCAAGGCGATCGAAGCGAACATCCGAAAACTCGGCGCCAATGCGCGGCTGCTCGCGCACGACGCAGCCGCCCCACCCCCCGCGAAGGGTCCGGCGGATCTGATCTTCCTCGATCCGCCCTATGGCGAAGGGCTTTGGGCCCCTGCCCTTGCCTCTGCCCGGACGATGGGCTGGATCGCACCGCATACATGGGTCAGCATCGAAACCGCGCGTGACGAGGTCGTCGAACCGGCCGGATTCACCCTGGATGCCACCCGCCCCGTCGGCAAGGCGCAACTTCATCTGTTGCGCGCCGACGCCTGAGTTCGCTATCTGTTCTCGTCCATGGCTAGTCTCCCATCCCAAGATCCCCCCTGGCTCAGGGGGCTGAATCCGCCCCAGCGCGAAGCCGCGACCCAACTCGACGGCCCTGTCCTCGTGCTGGCCGGCGCGGGCACCGGCAAGACCCGCGCGCTGACCGCCCGGCTCGCCCAGATCCTGCATGAACGCCGGGCCTGGCCGTCGGAGATCCTGGCCGTCACCTTCACCAACAAGGCCGCCGCCGAAATGCGGCACAGGTTGGCCCAGCTGCTGGGGCCACGATCCGAGGGCATGCCGTTCGTCGGCACCTTCCACTCCATCGCATCGCGGATGCTGCGTCGCCATGCCGAACTGGTCGGCCTCAGGTCCAACTACACCATCCTCGACACGGATGATGTCCTGCGCCTGTTGAAGCGAATCATCCTCGATGCCGGGCTTGATGAAAAACGCTGGCCCGCCCGCCAGCTGTCCGGCCTGATCGACCGGTGGAAAAACAAGGCGCTACGGCCCGATCAGGTGCCCAAGGGGGAATCATTCGCTTTCGGCGACGGCCGCGGAGCGGATCTGTACGCCCGCTATCAGGCCGAACTGAAGCAGCTGAACGCCGCCGATTTCGGCGACCTGCTGCTGCACATGATCCGCATCTTCGAAGACCACCCCGACGTGCTGGCTGACTGGCAGAAGCGCTTCAGATATGCGCTGGTGGATGAATATCAGGATACCAACGCCGCCCAGTATCGCTGGCTGACACTGCTGGCCGCGCGCAGCCTGGGCGGGCAAGGCAATATCTGCTGCGTTGGCGATGACGACCAGTCCATCTACAGCTGGCGGGGCGCGGAAATCGCCAACATCCTGCGCTTCGAAAAGGATTTTCCCGGCGCGAAGGTGATCCGGCTGGAGCAGAATTACCGATCCACGCCACACATCCTGGCCGCCGCAGCGCATGTGATCGCCAACAACCAGGGCCGGCTGGGCAAGACGTTGTGGACCGAGCTGAACGCCGGGGAAAAGGTGAATGTCGTCGCCATCTGGGACGGGCCGGAGGAAGCCCGGCTGGTGGGCGAGCGCATCGAACGGCTGCTGCGTGAAGGCGCCCCGCCGACCGAGATCGCCATCCTGGTGCGTGCCAGTTTCCAGACGCGGGAGTTCGAGGACCGGTTCATATCCATCGGCCTGCCCTATCGCATCGTCGGCGGCTTCCGATTCTATGAACGGGCCGAGATTCGCGACGCGCTGGCCTATCTGCGGCTGATCGCCCAGCCCGACGACGCGCTGGCGTTCGAGCGGATCGTGAATACTCCGAAGCGGGGCCTGGGCGACAAGGCGCAGGCGAAGATCCAGGCCCATGCGAGGGCGACCGGACTGACGCTGCCCGCCGCCGCGCAGCAGCTGGTGGAAACCGAAGAACTGCCCCCCGCAGCCCGCCGGGCGCTGGCGGAATTTCTGGCGGGCATCCGCCGCTGGCGGGATCAGATGACAAGCCTGGATCAGGCGGCGCTGGCGCAGCTGGTGCTGGAGGAATCCGGCTATATCGCCATGCTGGAAGCCGATCGGGGCGCGGAATCCGCCGGTCGGCTGGACAATCTGGCCGAGCTGGTGCGCGCGATGGAGGGGTTCACCGACCTTCAGGCGTTCCTGGAGCATGTGGCGCTGGTGATGGAGAATGACCGCTCTGACGTGGAAGCCAAGGTGACGATGATGACCCTTCATGCCGCCAAGGGTCTGGAGTTCGATCATGTTTTCCTGCCCGGCTGGGAAGAGGGGCTGTTCCCCAGCCAGCGCGCGCTGGACGAGAATGGCGCCGCCGCGCTGGAGGAGGAACGGCGGCTGGCCTATGTTGGCATCACCCGCGCCCGGCGGCGCGCGACCATCCTGCATGCCGCCAACCGTCGGATCTACGGGCAATGGACAAGCGCCATTCCCAGCCGGTTCCTGGACGAACTGCCCGACGCGCATGTGACCCTGGAATCGACCCTGACGGGCGGCGCAAGCCTGTGGCGCGCCGCACTGGACCAGCGCGATCCCTTCGGCGATGTGGAGAGGGGCAGCGGGCGCGGGCCCGGCTGGGAACGGGCGGCTGCGCGGTCCGGGGAATGGCGCTCTGGCGCGCCGTCTTCAGGCGGGCTGGATCGTTCGACCGCACGCCGCGCCGTGACGATCAACGCCCGGCCGCTGAGCTCGACCGTGGGCGGGGCCGCCCGGGACGACATCGGGATCGGCGCCCGCGTGCATCATTCCAAGTTTGGCATGGGCACGGTGAAGGGGCAGGACGGCAACAAGCTGGAAATCGACTTCGATTCCGCGGGCCTGAAGATGGTTCTGGACAGTTTCGTAGACCCCGCCTGATTGAATAACCACATTGGTTGTTCCACGTGGAACATCATCCTACATTGCGTTTTCAACCACTTGCATGGTTAACATGTTGGAAATGAAGGAGATGTTCCACGCAATTCGCCGATTCAGGCAGTAACGGCCCGCACCTTGCGCCGCAGGGCCGCGCCGATGATGCCGAACCCCGTGATCAGCATGGCCCAGCTTGCGGGTTCCGGCACATAGCTGATTGCAAGCACCTGGCCGATGCCGGCCACCGGGCTGAAGTTGCTGACATAGAGCTTGCCGTCGGCGCCGATTTCCAGCCCCGTCGGCACCACCAGTCCTTCGAGCACAGTGCTGCGCTTGCCCCCGGGGCCGACCCGGATCAGCTGACCACTGCCGCCCGGTGTTGCCAGACCGTTCGAATCCGCCTGAAGGACATAGAGGCTGCCATCCTTGCCGAAGGCGATGTCGGTGATGGTGGTAAAGCCTTCATAGGCGATCGTCACGACGCCCGCGGGCGTGACCTGATAGATGCGGGCGGCGCCGGGCGTGAACGGAAAGCCTGTGAGTTCGGCGACGTAGAAATTCCCATCCGGCCCGACGGTGACGCCGGTGGGGACAGCATCGCTGGAAGGAACCGGCGGGCCGATGAAGCGGCCGGGAAAGGCAGCGACGAGCGAAACCGTGCCGTTCGTGCGATCCACCCTGAGCAACGTGTTGGAGCCCGCATCGGTGACAAGGAGATCGTTGCCGATGGCCGCCATGTGGAACGGGTTGCTATCGACCGCACCGCCGAGCGGGTTGTTCGCCAGTTCATAGGCGGAGATATCCGCGCCCGCGGCGAGCGGGCCGGGCATGAAGGACCAGACTCGGCCGAGATTGCTGCCGACGGGCGCGAATTCGGCCGCGCGGATCGCCGGGTTCATGCCCAATCCGATCAGGACATGGCCGACGCCGTCAGGGGTGAAGACGATGTCGTTCGGGCCGCCGACATCGGTTCCGTTCGTGAGCCCGCTGGACGGGAGGCCGCTGAGGATGCGCGACTGGACCCCGCCTGCAATCCGGGTGATCGAGCCGGTTTCCATATAGCCCACTTCGCCGCGTGGCGTGACGGCAGTGGGCCCGCCAGAGACATAGTAACCGCCCTCCGCCACATAGAGCGCGCCATCCGGGCCGAAGGCGAGGCCGCGCGGATTGTTCAGGCCCGTTGCGATCACCTTCGAGACATAATGCGCCGCAGTCGCCGGGGAGGCGACCGCAGCTGCCGCAAGGATTGCAGCAAACGCACAGGATCTGATCATGCCCATTCTCCCTGTTTGCCGGGCCGACTGTGGCTGCAACGGCATCCGCACGTCGGCAGAATGACCCCCGGCCACGGCAAGGATGCGGCAGCCCCGGCTCCATTTCCATGATGAGCAGCCGATGGTTTTCTGATATTTTCCTGACGGGCAGCCATGGGGGGCCGGGTGGACGCGCCAACAGGTTCGCTGAAACCGCCGATCGAGCTTGGCAGGAGCCGCCATCTGGCGGTGGGGGACGTGCAGGCTGATCCGCCTGCACGGCGCCTGACAGGGCCGGCCGGCACCTTCCTGATCGAACCACGCGTGATGCAGTTGCTGGTGGCGCTGGCCGATGGCGGCGGCGAAGTGGTGCCCCGCGAGGAACTGACCGGACGCTGCTGGCCCGGGTTGCTGGTTGGCGAGGATTCGCTGAACCGCGCAATCGCCGGACTGCGGCGGGCGCTGAAGGAAGCCGCATCGCAGACCGTTCGGGTGGAAACCGTGCCGAAGGTCGGTTACCGGCTGGCGACGGCCGATGCCGCCCCGACGCCTGCGGGGGATGCCCGCCCTACAGGGCAGCAGGCGCCTTCGCGCAGGCGACTGATCGGCTGGTCCGCCGCGCTTGCCGCGCTGGGCGGGACGGGCTGGCTGGCGGCGGGCTGGCGCCATTCGATGCGTGCGGACATGCTGGTCTTCGAAGCGCGGCAACGACTTCTGATCCGAGATCATGGCGCGGAAAATACCGCAAGGGGGATTCTGGAGCGTGCACTGGCGCTGAACCCGGAGAGCGCCGATGCCTGGGGTCTGCTGGCCCTTTGCTGGCAGGCGATCGCGCGGACATCGCCTGCCGGCACATTGGGCGATGCCGAAACCGGTGCGCGCGGGGCTGCACGGCACGCGCTGGCGCTGGAACGGGTGCAGGGCGATGCACTGGCCGCGCTGGCCCTGCTGCCGCCCCTGTTCGGGGACTGGCATGCAGCGGAAGCGCGGCTGACGCAGACGCTGGACGTTGCGCCGGAGAATGTCGCCGCGCGGGCCGGCATGGGCGAACTGACGGCATCTGTTGGACGGATGGCGGATTCCCTGGAGATTTCCGGGGCGCTGCTGCGGGCGTATCCGGCGCATCGCGGGGCGGCCGCCAGGCGGATCCAGGCCCTGTGGGCGACGAACGGGGTGACGGACGCGCTGGCGGCGGCAGAGGCCTGGCAGGCCGGACAGTCCGGAAGGGACGCGTCGGATCTGCTTCATTCATGGCTGCTCGGCTTTGCCGGGCGGATGGGCGAGGCGGTGAACAGGGTGGACCGCCTTCAGGCGCAGCAGCGGGCGCCTTCGCGCATCCTGAACGCGATGCGGCTGAGCTTTCAGGCGATGGAATCGAGGCGGGCGGATCGTATCGAGGTGGCGGAAACCGCCCTGTCGGATCTGGCGCCGTTCGGCGGCGGAACGAATGCGATCGCCATTCTGGGCCTGTGCGGGCTTGGGCGCATCGAACGGGCGATGACGATGGCCGAGGCCTGGTATCGGGACGCCGGCAAGCCGGGCCTTTCAGCTGTGGAACGCAGGGCCCGGCTGCATCGGCTGGGCACCTCTGTGCTGTTCCTGCCGCCCGCCCGGGCCTTGCGCAGCCACCCCCGTTTCCTGCCTTTGTGCGAGGAAACGGGGCTGGCCGGTTACTGGCGAAGTTCCGCCAGACGCCCCGACTTCATGGCGGGGAGGTATCTGCCGGTCTGAGGGCGCAAGGTTATACCGCCCCCTGCCCCGACGATCCGGCGTCGCGTCATTTGCCCTTTGCCGCATCCGGCGCGCCATGCGCCTGGGCGACGACATAGGCGCGGACGGCTTCCGCATCGGCGGGCGTCATCACCTTGGAGAAGCTGACCATGCCGTTCGATGCGCGCGAGCCATCGATCACGACGTCGCGCCAGGCTTCGGCATCGCCGGAGATGGGCGACCAGCGCAGATCCGGCAGGACGCCGGACGAGATCGCCATGGGCCCGTGGCAGACCATGCAGTTGCGGCTGTAGGCGACAAGGCCGCGCTGGAGCATCGCCTGATCCCCGAACTTCGCCGTCTGCGGCACCTTGTTCACGGGAATGAGGTTGTGATCCGGCACCGTGCCCTTCGCGCCGAGCTTGAACGCGACGACGCGACCGAGGTTGGACTGGATCGCCTTGTCGAACAGGAAGCCGGCCGCCAGTGCATAGGCCCCGCCCCAGCCGCTGGCGACGGCGACATATTGTTCGCCATCGAGTTCGTAGGTGACCGGCGGCGCTGCGATGCCGCCCTTCACATTGCCGCGCCAGAGCGGCTTGCCGGTGGCGGCATCATAGGCGACGAGATCGCCGCCAACCGTGCCCTGGAAGACGAGCCCGGCCGCCGTGGACAGGACGCCCCCATTTGAGGGGGTGGGGAGTTCCACAGTCCAGCGGGCTTGCTGCTTCACGGGATCCCAGGCGATCAGGCGGCCCTTGTACATGGCGCGCATCGCCTTCAGCGCGGCGGCATCCACGGGCCCGACGGGAAGCCCATCCTCAAATCCGAAGCCGGTGTTCCATTTCGTGCCGGGATCCGCCGCCTTCTTGGGGGCATAGCCCTGCGGCAATTCCTGCGCGGGAATATAGGCGAGATTCAGCTGCGGATTGAACGCCATCGGGTGCCAGTTGTGCCCGCCCTGCGGCCCGGGCGTGAGCAGACTGGGCTTGCCGGCGACAGGCCGTGCCTCGGCCGTTTCGATGGGCCGACCGCTGGGATCGAGGCCGGTCGTCCAGTTCTGCGGCACATAGGCCTTGCCGGAGATGAACTCACCCGTTTTTGCATCGACCACATAGAAGAAGCCGTTCTTCGGGGCCTGCATCGCCACGCGGCGCGGGGCGCCGCCTTCGCCGAGGGGAAGATCCGCGAGGATGATCGTCTGCGTGGCGGTGTAATCCCAGTTGTCGCGTGGGGTGGTCTGGAAATGCCACTTGTATTCGCCGCTGTTGGCATCGACCGCGACGATCGAGGACAGGAAGAGATTGTCGCCCTTGCCATCCGGATCGCGGAGCTGTGCGTTCCAGGGCGAGCCGTTGCCGACCCCGAAGATGATCTGATCATTCTTCGTATCGTAGACGATCGAATCCCAGACCGTGCCGCCGCCGCCATCCTTGGTCCAGCGGCCTGTCTTGCCCCAGCTGGCGTTGCCGAGCTTCGCGAAGGCGGCGTCTGACGCCGCGCCGTCCGGCTTCATTTCGGGGTTCGGCACGGTGTAGAAGCGCCAGACCAGCTTGCCTGTCTTTACATCATAGGCGGAAAGATAGCCGCGCACGCCCAGTTCGGCGCCGCCGTTGCCGATCAGCACCATGTTCTTCACCACGCGCGGCGCGCCGGTGATGGTGTAGGGCTTCGAGCGATCGACCGTCTGCACCGACCAGAGCTTCTTGCCGGTCTTTGCGTCGATCGCTTCCAGCCGCCCGTCGATCACGCCCAGGAACAGGACGCCGTCCTTGATGGCGACGCCCCGGTTCACGACATCGCAGCAGGCATCGACGCCGACGGACTTGTCCGCGCCGGGATCATAGACCCACAGTTCCTTGCCGGTGCGCGCATCGATGGCGTGGAGGATCGACCAGGAAGAGGTGACATACATGACGCCATCGTGGACGATGGGCGTGGCTTCGATCCCGCGGTTCGAGTTGAGATCGTAGGTCCAGGCGACGCCGAGATTGCCGACGTTTTCCGCGCTGACCTTCGTCAGGCTGGAATGGCGTTGCTCATCATAGGTTCCGCCATAGGTGAGCCATTCGGCTGCGGCAGAACCGGCCTTCGCAAAGACATCCTCCTGCGGGCCGGCAGGCGCAGCCGGGGCTTCGGCCTTCTGGTTGCAGGCGGCCAGCGCCAGCGTGGCGGCGATTGCAAGGACGGAAGCCCGGTTGCGGACGGTCATCAAGATCATTCTCCCGTAGTCGCCCTCTCCCAAGGGCGGTATCGGATCGTGTTTGCCACGAACTTCCGGGGCCTGAACCTTCGCAAACTGCGAGGAAGGATCCGCGCAGCGCGGATTTCAGCCCGGAAAGCGGAAATGGGTTTGAGGGCGGGCGACGCCCCTGCTAGCCCGCGGAACGTGGACGATACGCCCCCCTCACCCTTCGCATGGCCCGCCTTCCGGGCCTTTTTCGTGGCCAAGCTGGGATCGACGCTGGCGCAGATCATGATGGTGGTGGTGATCGGCTGGCAGGTCTATGATCTGGCCCGTCAGACGCTGCCCATCCGCGAGGCGGCCTTCCTGCTGGGGCTGATCGGGCTGGCGCAGTTCCTGCCCGTGTTCCTGCTGAGCCTGGTGGTGGGCGTGGTGGCCGACCGCATGGATCGGCGCGTGATCGCGCGGGCCGCGATCACGCTGGAACTGCTGTGCGCGCTGACGCTGGGGGCCCTGGCGGTGGCCGGATCCACCCTGTTGTGGCCGCTGTTCGCGGTGGCGGTTGCACTTGGCGTGGCACGGGCGTTTGCGGCGCCGTCGCTGTCCGCCCTGGCGCCGAACCTTGTGCCTTCGCATGTGCTGCCCACCGCAATCGCCTGGAATTCGATCGGCTGGCAGGCCGGCGCGGTGCTGGGGCCGGTGCTGGGCGGGATCAGCTATGATCTTCACCCCGCCCTGCCCTACTGGCTGGCCGCGGCCCTGCTGACAGCTTCGCTGATCGCCCTGTTCCGGATTCCGCCGGTGGAGCTGCCGCGCTCGACCGGGGCGAAGGGGCTTTCCGCCGTGAAGGAGGGCCTGGATTATGTGCGGGGCAACCGCATCGTGTTCGGAGCCATTTCGCTGGACATGTTCGCGGTCATCCTGGCCGGGGCGACGGCGATGCTGCCCATCTATGCCCGCGACATCCTGCACGTGGGGCCGGCGGAGCTGGGCTGGCTGCGGGCCGCACCCGCGCTGGGGGCGGCGCTGGTCGCCTTCTGGCTGACGCGCAACCCGCTGGGCGGGCGCGTGGGACAGAAGATGTTCGTGAATGTGGGGCTGTTCGCGCTGGCGACCGTGGCCTTCGGGCTTTCGACGATCCTGTGGGTTTCGATCGCGAGCCTGGTGGTGCTGGGTGCGGCGGACATGGTTTCGGTGTATGTGCGATCCAGCCTGATCCAGCTGCACACCCCGGATTCGATGCGGGGGCGGGTTTCATCCGTATCCCTGCTGTTCGTGAGCGCCTCCAACGAGCTGGGGGAATTCCGCGCCGGGGTGATGGCGGCCGCGATCGGGCCCGTCGCAGCGACCGTGGGCGGGGGTGTGCTGGCCCTGATCGTGACGATCCTGTGGGCGCGGCTGTTCCCGGAGCTGAGGGATGCCGACCGGCTGGACGTGCCGGAAAATCTGAGAGACTGAAGGAGAGACCGATGCGCGCTGCCAACATTCTGGAAACAATCGGAAACACGCCGCACATTCGGGTCGCGCGGCTGTTTCCCGGCGCCGACGTGTGGATCAAGAGCGAACGGCAGAACCCCGGCGGATCGATCAAGGACCGGATCGCCCTGGCGATGATCGAGGATGCGGAAGCCACGGGCGCGCTGAAGCCGGGCGGCACCATCGTGGAGCCGACGAGCGGCAACACCGGCATCGGTCTGGCCATGGTGGCCGCCGTGAAGGGTTATCGGCTGATCCTGGTGATGCCGGAAAGCATGAGCCTGGAGCGGCGCCGGCTGATGCTGGCCTATGGCGCAAGCTTTGACCTGACGCCGCGCGAAAAGGGCATGAAGGGCGCGATCGCCCGCGCGCAGGAAATCGTGTCGGAAACGCCCGGCGCGTGGATGCCCCAGCAGTTCGAGAATCCGGCCAATGTGGCGGTGCATGTGCGGACCACGGCGCAGGAGATCCTGAACGACTTCCCCGAAGGCCTGGACGCCATCATCACCGGCGTGGGCACCGGCGGCCACATCACCGGCGTCGCGCAGGCGCTGAAGGCGAAGTGGCCCACCCTGAAGGTGTTCGCGGTGGAACCGACGCTGTCCCCGGTGATTTCGGGCGGCCAGCCTTCGCCACACCCGATTCAGGGCATCGGTGCGGGCTTCATTCCCGGCAATCTGCATACGCAGCTGCTGGACGGGGTGATCCAGGTGGCCCCGGACGACGCCAAGGAGATGGCCCGCCGCGCCGCGCGTGAGGAAGGGATGCTGGTGGGCATTTCATCCGGCGCGACGCTGGCGGCGATCGCGCAGAAGCTGCCCGAGCTGGGGGCTGGCGCCAAGGTTCTGGGCTTCAACTATGATACCGGCGAGCGCTATCTGAGCGTGCCGGACTTCCTGCCGGAGTGACCGGCCCCGCCCGGCGTCAGCCCCTGTCGCCGGGCGGCTTCATCCGGCGACGAGGGTGAGGAGGACCATTTCAGGCGGGACATTGATGCGGAGCGGCAGCCAGCTGGTGCCGACCCCGGATGTGACGAGGAGCGGCCATCCGTTCAGCTGACAGAAGCCGCGCCGGCACAGCGGCTCGCCCAGCCTCCATTCCCCCGGCGAGCCGAGGAACGGCAGCAGGATCTGACCGCCATGGGTGTGGCCCGCGAGCGCCAGCACCGACCTTCCGGGTGGGGGCCTGTCGTAGGCGAGGGAATCGCCCTCGTGGCGCAGCAGCAGCAGCGGCTTGCGCGGCGGCAGATCCTTCAGTGCGGCGTGGAGATCCGCGCCGTGCATCGTGGAGTTGACGCCCGCGATCAAAAGCGGGCCCGCATCGACCTGTTCGTTGACCAGCAGGCGGGGCCCCGGCTGGGCGGCGAAGACGATGGGGCCCCATTTCCCGTTGTCGTGATTGCCGAGCACCGCGAACACACCGAGCGGCGCGGACAGCGCAGCGAAGGGGCGAACGGCGGGTTCCAGATGCGGGCGGCTGCCGGCATCGAGCCCCTTCCCGCCGATGTAATCGCCCGCGAGCAGGATCAGATCCGGCTTCAGCGCATTGGCCTGGGCGACGATCGACGCAAGCCGTTCGGCCGGCATGTCGGGCCGGCCGTAGTGCGTATCCGAGAACAGCAGGACCGTCAGGCGCGTGCCCGGCGGCAGCCCCTTCAGCACATATTCGTGCCGCACGATGACGGCCGCGCGGGTCGCCCCCCAATAGCCCCAGCCGATGAAGCCCAGCGCGAGCGCCAGACAGACGCCCAGCGCCCGCGCTGCAAGCTTCATCCGGCTGCCGTTGTCATTCGGCGGCCTGCGCCTGGCTCCATCCCAGCACCGCCTTCACTTCCAGGAATTCGGTGAAGGCATGATCGCCCCATTCGCGGCCGTTGCCGGATTGCTTGTAGCCGCCGAAGGGCGCCATGAAATCGGGGGCGGCGCCGTTGATGTTGACCTGCCCGGCCCGAAGCCGCAGCGCGACCTGCCGCGCTTCGTCTTCCGGACCCTGCACATAGGCGGCGAGGCCATAGACCGTGTCATTGCCTTCGCGGATGGCATCCTCGAGCGTGTCATACGGCAGCATGGCGAGGACGGGACCGAAGATTTCCTCGCGCGCGATCGTCATGTCGTTGGTGACATCGGCAAAGACGGTGGGCTTCACATAATAGCCCTTTTCCAGCCCTTCCGGACGGCCCGGACCGCCGGCGACGAGGGTTGCGCCTTCGTCGATGCCCTTCTGGATCAGCGCCTGGATCTTGTTGAACTGCACTTCGGAGACGACAGGGCCGATCACGCTGTTGCCGTTGGGATCGCCAACCGTAATCGCTTCCGCTGCGGCTTTTGCGATCGCCTTGGCCTGTTCCATCTTGGGGCGCGGCACGAACATGCGCGTGGGCGCGTTGCAGCTCTGGCCCGAATTCAGCATCATCGACTGGATGCCGCCGCCGACGGCCGTTGCGAGATCGGCCGAGTCCAGCACGATGTTCGGGGATTTGCCACCCAGTTCCTGGCTGACGCGCTTCACCGTGGGCGCGGCATTGCGCGCCACCTCGATGCCGGCGCGGGTGGAGCCGGTGAAGCTGACCATGTCGATCAGCGGATGGCTGGAGATGGCGGCGCCGACTTCGGGACCATCGCCATTGACGAGGTTGAAGACGCCCTTGGGAACGCCGGCTGCGTGCATCACTTCCGCGAACAGGATGGCGTTGAAGGGGGCCACTTCCGATGGCTTCAGGATCATGGTGCAGCCGGTGGCGATGGCCGGGGCCACCTTGCAGGCGATCTGGTTGATCGGCCAGTTCCAGGGTGTGATGAAGCCGCAAACGCCGATCGGTTCCTTCACGAGGTGGGTGGTGCCCCTGTCTTCCTCGAACCGGTAATCCTTCAGGATGGCCATCGCCGTCTGGAAGTGGGCGGCGCCAAGGCCGGCCTGATACTGGGTGGCGAGCCAGGCGGGGGCGCCCATTTCCTCGGTGATGGCAGCGGCGATGTCGGCATAGCGCTTCTGATATTCGGTCACGATTGCGCCCAGCAGATCCAGCCGTTCCGCGCGGGTGGTGCGGCCGAAGCTTTCGAAGGCGGCATAGGCGGCTTTCGCGGCGCGATCGACATCCGCGGCAGAGCCCATCGCGATGCGGCCCATCGGCTGTTCGGTGGCCGGGTTGATGACATCGAGCGGCTTCACGCCGTTGACGGGATCGACCCACTGGCCGTCGATGTAGAATTTCAGTGCCTCGCGCATGTCACTCTCCCAAACTTGTGCGGGGCTTGATGTAGGGCCTGTAGCGGCCCGCGAAAACGCCCAACAAAGAGGGGGTCGTCTTGGCAGCGGGGCGGCTGGCCGTTAGGTAATGATGTAACCTTACGCAGGAGTGACGAAGAAGATGCGGATTGCCACCCTTGGACTGCTGATGATTGCGACTGCCCTTTCGACGCCGGCCCTGGCGCAGGATCGGCCCGCCGGGCTGGTTGGCAGCGGCGTCGCCCCTTCGACCCGCGAGAACAGCCCCCAGCGGCCGATCCGCTTCGCCGCGACGGTTCCGGCCGGCGCGGCGCTGATCGTGCCGGTGCGCGCGCCGCTGGACCTTTCGGCTTCCGGGCTGCCGGCCGCAACGGCGGCGGCGGTGACCGCGGCCGCGAAGGCCGCCCGGTTCGAGGGCAAGCCCCTGACGACGCTGAAGCTGCACGATGTGGGCGGGCACCCCGTGATCCTGCTGGTCGGGACCGAGGCGATTGCGCAGCCGAAGGAAGCCGCTCTGGCGGATGCGGCCGGCAAGGCGATGCTGGCGCTGCGCGACGAGCCCGGGGAGATTGCGATCCTGGCGGGCGGACTGCCGGCCGGATCTGCCCCCTATCTGGCCTATGGCGCCGCACTGGCGGACTATCGCTATGACCGGCTGAAATCCGAACCGAAGGCGCGGCCATCGACCCCCGTGGTGGTGGTGACGGCCGAAACCGGCGCCGCGGCTGCCTATGCTGCGGATCTTGCCCATGTGGCGTCCGCCGTGCGCTTCACGCGGGATCTGGTGACGACGCCGGCGAACGAACTGTATCCGGAAAGCTTCGTGGCCGCCGTTCAGCGCGAGCTGAAGGGCGTTCCGAACGTGAAGGTGACGGTGCTGGACGAAGCGCAGATGCGCGCGCTTGGGATGGGCACGCTTCTGGGCGTTGGCCAGGGATCGCGCCGGCCCGCACGCCTGCTGGCGGTGGAGTATCGCGGCGCCGGCGACACCGCCCCCGTCGCGCTGGTCGGCAAGGGCATCACCTTCGACAGCGGCGGCAACTCCATCAAGCCCGCATCGGGCATGTGGGAAATGAAGGGCGACATGTCGGGCGCGGCGGCCGCGATCGGCGGGGTTATTGCGGCGGCGAAGCGCGGCGCGAAGGCCAATGTGATCGGCGTGGCGGCACTGGCGGAGAACATGCCCGGCGGCAGCGCACAGCGACCCGGTGACGTGGTGCGGACGCTGAACGGCAAGACGGTGGAAGTGATCAACACCGACGCCGAGGGACGGCTGGTGCTGGCGGACGCCAACCAGTGGACGATCCGGCAATACAGGCCGGCCGCGCTGGTGAATATCGCCACGCTGACGGGTTCCATCGTGGCAGCGCTGGGCGAGGAGTATGCCGGCCTGTTCGCCCGCAACGAGGACCTGGCCGCACGCGTGACAAAGGCCGCGTCCGGCGTGGGCGAGGATGTGTGGCGCATGCCGCTGCATCCGAGCTATGCCGAGGACATGGCCAGCGAGATCGCGGATATCCGGAACGCGAAGGAAGGCGGGCGGGCCGGTGCCGGGACAGCCGCGCATTTCATCAGCTTCCTGACGCCGGAGCCCACGGCCTGGGCGCATATCGACATGGCGGCGATGGACCGGGCCGAGAGCGACCTGCCGACGGTTCCGAAGGGGCCGCGCGGCTATGGCGTGCGGCTGTTCGACCAGCTGGTGCGATCCTACGAGAGGTGACGAAGAAAGGGCGGCCCCGCGAGGGACCGCCCTTTCCGTTTCCGCAGGGTTGGAACTTGTGGCCGGCTTCAGGCCGAAACGGCAACCGAGCGCCGGCGGCGGGCGGCAACGCCCACGAACCCGAATCCGGCGATCAGCATTGCCCACATGCGCGGTTCGGGAATGATGTTGAAGCTGATGGAATCCAGCCGGTAACCCTGCCCGCGATCCCCGTTGTAGAGGATGTCGCCGGGCACCCGCGTGGTGAAGACATACTGGGTGAAATTGCCCCAGGGATTTTCGAAAGTGAGGCGCGAGGTGCGGCCGTTGACGGTGCTGTTGATGACCGAAGCGGCGCCATCGAAACCGGACCGGATCGTGCCGGTGTTGACGAGCGGGACGAAGCTGCCGTCTTCGTTCACGCCATAGAGCATCATCGTGTCGTTCTTGTCTGCCGCGGAGAGCCGGAGGCCACTGATTTCGAACGGACGGCTGGCCGTAAGGACAAGCGCCTCGCGGCGGTTCGCCTGGTTGGTATCGATCTGGTTGCCGGCCCCGCCACCGGCAACGCCGAGGCCGGGCGAGGTGATCGAGACGGACAGCGGAGCACCGAGCGACCACAGGCCAGCGAGCAGGGACGGATCGCCGGTGAAGCGTGCAGCGGTGAAGGTGAAATCCACCCCTTCGGCCGATCGGGTGACGCTGCTGGCGGTGCCGGACGGGCCGCCCAGCAGAACGGTGACCGCGGACGCAGGCGTCGCTGTGGCGAAGGATGCAGCAAGGGTGACGACCGCCAGTGCGGTGAAGGATTTCAGCATCGGTGCGACCTCTGTTTTTTATGCCCCGGGCCTTTTCCGCAGACCCCTTTTTCAAGGGCCTCAACGGGTTCGACCATGAAGTTAGGGCAATGTGTAACCGAGTCGCATTAAGATTACCAGACCCCCAGGGAAAAATTGTGCAGTGCAAAAACGCCTTTCTTATCAGGGGTTTTCGCCATCTCCTTCCGGCGCATCCTTGAGGTTGAGGCCGTGCCGCAGCATCAGGGGCACCTGCGCCAGTGCGAACAGGAACGTCAGCAGCGTATCCCCCCAGATCTTGAAGTGCAGCCAGACATCCGTGGGGAAGAATCGCCAGAGAAGTTCGTTCGCGGCGGCGAGAAACAGGAAGAACAGCGCCCAGCGCCGGGCCAGCAAGGTCCAGCCGGTGTCGCTGAGGCCGTGGAAGGCCGAGCCGAGCAGCGAGCGCAGATAGTTGCGCCCGCGCAGCAGGCCGAAGGCAAGCACGCCCCCGAAGATCAGGAACACGATGGTCGGCTTCATCTTGATGAAGGTTTCATCATGTAGCCACAGCGTGAGGCCGCCGAAGACGCCGACGAGAACGGCGGAAAACCACGTCATTGCCGGAATATGCCGCGTGAGCACCCAGGCTGCGGCCATCGCTGCGGCTGTCGCTGCCATGAAGGCGGCGGTTCCGACATAGATGTCCCAGCGGGAATAGGCGGCAAAGAAGATGATCAGCGGACCAAGATCGACGGCGAGCTTCTTCCAGCCGTCGAGTTCACGCCGGGCTGCCCCGACTTTGGGTTGATCGGTCAAGTTGTCAGGCTCCTGTGAGCGCGTTCGCGAAGCTGCGGGCATCGAAGGGGCGCAGATCCCCCAGACGTTCCCCCACGCCGATCGCGTGGATGGGCAGGCCGAACTTCTCGGCCGCAGCGACGAGCACGCCGCCACGCGCCGTTCCGTCGAGCTTGGTCATGACGAGGCCGGTCACGCCGGCGACTTCGCGGAAGATCTCGATCTGGCTGAGGGCGTTCTGGCCCGTCGTCGCATCCAGCACCAGGATCGTATCATGCGGGGCGCCAGGTTGCTGGCGGCCGAGCACGCGTCGGACCTTGGCGAGTTCGTCCATCAGGCCGGCCTTGTTCTGGAGCCGGCCCGCCGTATCGACGAGCAGCACATCCCGGCCCGACGCGCGGGCCTGTTCCATCGCGGTGAAGGCAAGGCCCGCCGCATCGGCATCCGGCTTGCCGGAGATGACGGGGATGGCGAGGCGATCCCCCCAGACCTTCAACTGCTCGACGGCGGCGGCGCGGAACGTGTCTCCGGCTGCCATCATCACGGCGTAATCGTCTTCCTGGAAGTTGTGCGCGAGCTTGGCGATCGTCGTCGTCTTGCCGGTGCCGTTCACGCCGACGACCAGGATGGTGTGCGGGCGGGGAAAGGCGGTGACGAGGAGCGGCTTTGCCAGCGGCGCGAGGATGGCGGCGATTTCGTCCGCCGCCACCTGCCGCACCCGCGACATGTCGATCTCGCCGGCGAGCCGGGCTTCGGCCAGCTTCGAAACGATGCGCGCTGCGACCGCAGGGCCGAGATCGGCCGAGATCAGCGCCTCCTCGACCGATTCCAGGTCTTCCGCCTCGATCCGGCCGCCGCCGACCATGAAGCTGAGATTCTGCGCCAGCTTTTCGGACGAGCGGGTGAGGCCCGAGCGCATCCGGGCGAGCCAGCCCGTCTTTTCCGTGACGTCGTTCATTCGGCGAGCAGTCCGTTTTCGAGATGGGTGGGCGTCAGCCGCACGAGGGAACCCCTGGGCCGGGGGACGGCGTAGCGCAACCGCAACCCGTGTGCGGTAAGCCCCTGCCCGCCTTCGCTGACCGTGTCGACCGGCTTTCCGACGAAGGCAGCGGTGAAACCGGCGAGCCGGTGGGCGGCTTCGGCCCGCAGTTCGGCGGCGCGGGCCTTCGCCACGGCGGGCGGCACCAGCGGCATGCGGGCAGCGGCCGTTCCGGGGCGCGGCGAATAGGGAAAGACATGGGCCTGGGCGAGACCGCAATCCGCAAACAGAGACAGGCTGTTGGCGTGGGCTGCCTCCCCCTCTGTCGGGAAACCGGCAATCAGATCCGCGCCGATTGCGATACCTGGGCGGATGGCGTGCAGGCGCTGCGCAAGGGCGATGGCATCGGCGCGGCTGTGACGGCGCTTCATGCGCTTCAGGATGAGATCGTCGCCCGATTGCAGCGAGAGATGGAGGTGCGGCATCAGCCGTTCATCGGCCAGCGCTTCCAGCAGGGCGGCATCCGCTTCGGCAGCATCCAGTGAGGACAGGCGAAGGCGGGGAATGGCCGTCTGCGCGAGGATCGCCTGCACCAGCCGGCCGAGCAGGGGGCGGCCGGGGAGATCCTGACCGTAGCTGGTCGTATCTATTCCGGTCAGCACCACTTCGGCCACGCCCTGCGCGGCGAGTGCCGCGATGCGGTCGACAACGGTTTCGAGAGAAACCGAGCGCGAGGGGCCCCGCGCGAGACGGGTGACGCAGAAGGTGCAATCATGATCGCAGCCATCCTGCACGGCGACAAAGGCGCGGGACTGGCGCGTGACAGGCGGCTGCGCGTGAAGCCGTCCTTCCTTTCCCCACGCATTCACGTTCAATTTCAGAGCATTGGGAATGATTGTTGCCACATCTTTGAAGCGCCGGGGTTCCAGCGTGGCGGCGCAGCCGGTGACATAGACGGGGCCTTCGGCCGCCGCCGTGCGGGCGGCCGCGCGGGCGTCGCGCACGGCTTCCGCCGTGACCGCGCAGCTGTTGATCACGGTGGCCCCTTCGGGCGCGAGCGCGGCCAGCGCGTCACGCTCGGCAAGGTTCGAGCGGCAGCCGTGGATGACGACGCGGGCCGTCAAAGCTCCGTCTCTCCGCGAAAGCTGGTGGCGACGGGGCCTGTCATGCCAAGGGTCCCGTGCGGGGTTTCGGCGATCACGAGATCGCCGCCCGGCAGGCTGATGATGACGCGGCTTTCGACGAGGCCCCTGCGGCGGGCGGCCGCGAAGGTGGCGCAGGCGCCGGTGCCGCAGGCGAGCGTGAGCCCCGCGCCCCGTTCCCATACGCGCAGGCGGATGTGGGAACGGCTGAGCACGGTGGCAACGTTCACATTGACCCGTTCCGGGAAGATCGGATCCTGCTCGATCTCTGGCCCCAGGGTTTCGAGCGGGACCGCAGCTGTGTCTGCCACGAAGAAGACGACATGGGGGTTGCCCATGCTCAAGGCGACAGGGCGTTCCAGTTCGCCCCAGCCGACCGGCATGTCGGCGCTATCCATTGCATAGGCCAGCGGAACTTCGGCCCAGCCGAAACGGGGGGCGCCCATGTCGACGGTGACGCCATCGGCCGCGGCGGCCGCGGAGAGGAGCCCGCCACGCGTTTCGATTGTGGCGGCCCCGCCCAGCAGGTGGGCGACGCAGCGAGTGGCGTTGCCGCAGGCACCGGATTCGCTGCCGTCCGGATTGAAGATGCGCATGAACACATCCGCCTTGTCAGATGGTTCCAGCAGGATCAGCTGGTCGCAGCCGATGCCCCGGTGCCGATCCGCCAGGCGGCGCACACGTTCCGGCGGCATGGCAAGCGCCAGTTGCCGGGCATCGAAGATGGCAAAATCATTGCCGGCCCCGTGCATCTTCAGAAAGGCGGTCGCCATGGGCCATGCATCTATGGGCGCTGGGGCCTGCTTGCAATGGAGGGCGCATTTCTGTTGCATCGCAGCGGGCGCGGCGGTAATGCGCCCGGCCTTGGGAGCCTGGCCATCTGGCCGGCCGACATGGGAAGCCGGATACGCAAACCGCAGGGAACCAGGGTGGCCAGCCTGTCTCTTTCGACTGAACAAAATGTCGAGGATGTCGCCGCGGTGCTGGCTGGCGCGCTTTCGCTTGCCGACGATGTGGCCGCCGGGCTGACGCGCGACACACTGCTGTTCGGCAACCTGCCAGAACTGGATTCGATGGCGGTGGCGACCGTGCTGACGGCGCTGGAGGATCGCTTCGGCATCCTGATCGACGATGACGAGGTTTCCGGCGAGCTGTTCGAGAGCGTGGGAACGCTGGCGAACTTCGTGGCGGCGAAGCTGGCGGCGGCCTGATCCGCCTGGTTTCGGACCCCGGCTAAATGCCGGGCGGGTGCAATGATTTTCCACTTTACATGGGGGGGCACTGACCCCATATGCGCGCCCGCTGCCCCATGGGACTTCCACCGCAAGGCAGTCGAATCTGAAACTGCACCCCGGAGGTCCCTTGAATTGCACAACCATCATAACGCGCTTCGGGTAGCGAACGAGCTGCAACCGGCAGCTCCCGTCACCCTTGTCCGTCCTGATGCTGCCCTCGATGCGGCGCGCTTCTTCGCTTCGGAATTTCCGGGCAAGAGCTTTTATGCCGTGAAGGCGAACCCTTCGCCGCACCTGATCGAGACGCTTTGGGAAGGCGGTATCCGCCATTTCGACGTTGCCTCCATCGCCGAGGTTCGCCTGGTGCGCGAGGTGCTGCCGGACGCCGTTCTGGCATTCATGCACCCGGTGAAGGCCGAGGAAGCGATCGCCGAGGCCTATCATGTGCATGGCGTGCGGATCTTCAGCCTGGATACGCATGAGGAACTGGCGAAGATCGTCCGCGCCTGCGCGACGGATGGCGTACCGGCGGCCGACCTGACGCTGTGCGTGCGGCTGAAGGTTTCCTCTGGCTATTCGAAGCTGAGCCTCGCTTCGAAATTCGGGATCGGCGTGGCCGACGCCCCTGCCCTGCTGCTGGCGGCGCGCCAGGTGGCGGATTCGCTTGGCATCTGCTTCCATGTGGGATCGCAGGCGATGAGCCCTGCGGCCTATGCCGACGCCATGGCCTTCGTGCGGGCGGCGATCGTGGAAGCGGGCGTGACCGTGGACGTGATCGACGTGGGCGGCGGCTTCCCCAGCCGCTATCCGGGCATGGAACCGCCGAGCCTGGAAACCTATTTCGCGGTGATCGAGCGGGCCTATGAGTCGCTGCCGGTTTCCTATTCCGCCGAGCTGTGGTGCGAGCCGGGCCGGGCGCTTTCCGCCGACTATGCCAGCGTGCTGGTGCGGGTGGAGAAGCGACGCGGCGAGGAACTTTACATCAACGACGGCGCCTATGGGTCGCTGTTCGATGCCGCGCATGTGGAGTGGCGCTATCCGGTGCGACTGGTGCGCGCGGATGCCTCGGAAGCGGAGCTGATGGACTATTCCTTCTATGGCCCGACCTGTGACGACATGGATCATATGAAGGGTCCGTTCGCTCTGCCGGCGGATGTGAAGGCGGGCGACTATATCGAGATCGGCCAGCTGGGCGCTTACGGCCAGGCCATGCGCACCGGTTTCAACGGCTTCGGCGCGGGCGATACCGTGATCGTGACGGACTCGCCAATGACGAGCCTGATCCCGCAAGGCGGCATCGCGACCGTTCCGGCAAATGTCGTGCCGCTTGGAGTTGTCGCGCGCGTCTGAGCGCGTCATCAAGGTTTCATTGTTTTTCCCCACCGCTTCGGCGGTGGGGTTCAATTCCTGTTGGAGACGAACATGAGCGAGCAAGCAAACGCGCAACGGAAAGCAGAGCTACTGTCGAAGAAGGTCGAGCATATCGACATCCGCAGCTTCGACGCCCGGCCGATCATCGACCAGATGGCGAACATGAGCTTCACAAGCCGCGATCTGGCGCGCGCGACCGGCATCTACAACCAGATGCTGTCCGATCCCGATTGCACCGTGTGCCTGGTGATCGCCGGATCCACTTCGGCCGGCGGCTGCATGGATCTGTATGCGGAACTGATCCGCAACAACATGGTGGACGTGGTTGTCGCCACTGGCGCCACCATCGTGGACATGGATTTCTTCGAAGGCCTTGGTCACAAGCATTACCAGGCACTGGAAGTGCCGGACGACGACACGCTGCGGTCGCTCTATATCGACCGCATCTATGACACCTATATCGACGAGGAGCAGCTGCAGGACTGCGACTTCACGATCAACAAGATCGCCAACTCGCTGGAACCGCGCGCCTATTCCAGCCGCGCCTTCATCCGCGAGATGGGGAAGTATCTGGCGGAACATGGCAAGAAGGAGAACAGCCTCGTCAAGCTCGCCTATGAGCATGACGTGCCGATCTTCTGCCCGGCGTTCGTGGACAGCTCGGCCGGATTCGGACTGGTTAAGCACCAGGTGGACCGTGCGAAGGAAGGCCAGCCCTATATGGTGCTGGACGCCATCGCCGACTTCCGTGAACTGACCGACATCAAGATCAAGGCGGGCGAAACCGGCCTGCTGAT
The DNA here is from genome assembly GCF_059115405.1 of Sandaracinobacter sp. T42. Classification (NCBI taxonomy): domain Bacteria; kingdom Pseudomonadati; phylum Pseudomonadota; class Alphaproteobacteria; order Sphingomonadales; family Sphingosinicellaceae; genus Sandaracinobacter; species Sandaracinobacter sp. T42. The sequence goes on along the minus strand of NZ_CM181101.1, from coordinate 1,896,689 downwards.
GATCGGCGGCGGCGTGCCGAAGAACTTCATCCAGGATACCGTCGTCTGCGCCGAGATCCTGGGCCATGAGGATGTGGCCGTGCACAAATATGCCGTGCAGATCACCGTCGCCGACGTGCGTGACGGCGCCTGCTCGTCCTCGACCCTTCAGGAAGCCGCCAGCTGGGGCAAGGTTTCCACCGCGATCGAGCAAATGGTGTTCGCGGAAGCGGGCAGCGTGATGCCGCTGCTGGCGAGCGATGCCTATCATCGCGGCCACTGGAAGGGCCGGGCGAAGCGCGGCTGGGCCAAGCTGTTCGCCTAAGGCGGCATCTGACCTGACAAAGGGCCCCACCTCCCTTCCGGGGGCGGGGCCCTTTTTCGTTCAGTCCAGAAGGGGCAGCGGACTTTCAACCTTCAGATCGTGCATCATGCCGAGATAGGCATCGAGATAGCCCTTGTGGCTGGCCCCGGTGATGACAAGAAGGCGGCTGCCGGGATCGAGAGCCGCGACTTCCCGGATGTTGGCGGCCATGCGCAGGTTCCGGGTTTCCCACCAGCCGAGGTAGCGGCGGCCGGACAGCTGCGGACTTTCATGGCGCATGGCGGCGCCGAAATCCGTTTCGAAGGCGCGCGCGGCTTCTGCGGGATCGTTGTAATGGCGATACATGGCGAGCGTTGCGGCCGGGCTGCCGAGTTTCGCCTCGACCGCCTTTGCGACCGCCAGCCGCGCATCGAGCGCGGGGCCGGACCAGATCTGTTTCATCGCGGCCTCGAACCCCGGATCATAGGACGTGGCGACAAGATCCGCCGTATGGTCGTCCATCATCCAGACCCGTTCATGCCCGAGCCGGGCTGCGACGACGGGGGCGAGCAGATAATTCTCGTTCCGGCGGGTGATGGTTTCATCGAGCAGTTTCACGAGCCCGGGTGTGAGGCCATCGGCGGCGACCCGTTCGGCCCGGGAGAGGCGCAGCCACTGGACAAGCGCCGAGGGCCGTTCACCAGCGGCGAGGAAAAGAAGGGCGAGCCGCCGGCGATCGGCCGGCGACGGTTGCTGCGGCCAAGCCTTCAACATCTGCGCGGCGGCGGCCAGCGCGGCCGGGCCGTCCTGCCCGGCGGCGGCCTGCGCCTCTGCCGGATCGAAACAATATTGGTCTGCGAGATCAGCAGGATAAAGAGCTGCGTGGCGGCGAAGCTGATCGCACTGCAGGCCGGACAGGCCTTCGATCGCGATCCTGTCTGGCTTCCAGGCGGCCAGCCTGTCGATGAGGGGGGCAAGGGAATCCGGGTGGAAGCTTTCGGGCAGTCCCGAGAGGTGCGGCGACCCCAGCACCATCACGGCGGTCGGCTGACCGGCGAGGGGCGCCCGGTGCTGGCGCGGATCGAACTGGCCGGCAACGGCGGGCGACAGGCTGGCGAACAACAGGCCGCCCAGCATGGCGGCGAACGGGGCATGGTTCATCAAGATTCCTCCAGCCCTCTCTCGGCATGGAGGTTAGCAACGGTGCGGGTGGCTGGAAAGAGCGCGGGCGAACCCCCCGAAAGGGATTCGCCCGGCTTTCCGACCCAGAACTGTTCGATCCGCAGTCAAGCAAGGACCTGCGTGGAAGGGCGCCGGCGCCGCGCACTTGCGCTGACGAGGCCGACGCCGAGAATGAGGAATGCCCAGCTTGCAGGCTCGGACAGGGGAGCCGCCGACTGGCCGTGGGGAGCAGCGGCAAGCGCGGCGCCGGGAATGGCGGCGAATGTGGCGATGCGTGCGAGAAGAATTGCGACCTTCATGGATTTTTCCATTGTTCTTGGTTTTGTGCTGTCTGTTCTTGCTTTTTGGACCATGGATACCGGGGCATCGCCTGGACAAGCGCCATCTAGCGAAAGGCGGACGCCCTGTCTGTGAAGCAGTGTATGTAACAACATTGAAATGAAGCGCTTTTCAGGGCGGTGCGGTCACGCGCCTCAGCGACGGAACTCTGCGACGAGCTCCACGTGCGTCGACCAACGGAACTGGGCGACCGGCCAGAGCCGGCCCAGGCGGAAACCGGCCGTGACCAGCCGTTCGGCATCGCGGACGAAAGTGGCCGGGTTGCAGCTGACGGCGGCGACCGTGCGGATGCGGCTGGCGGCGAGCTGTTCCGTCTGTGCGATCGCGCCTGCGCGCGGCGGATCGATGATGGCCGCGTCGAAGCGGTCGAGTTCTTCGGCTGCGAGCGGTTTGCGGAACAGATCCCGATGCTCGGTGAGGAGCCGGCGCCCTGCCCTTCCGGCTGCTTCGGCGAGGGCACGGATGGCGGGACCGGCGCCGTCCACCGCCAGGACCTGCGCCGTGCGGCTGGCGGGAAGCGCGAAGGTGCCGCAGCCCGCGAACAGATCCACCACGCGCCGCGCATCCCCCAACACCGAGGTGACGGCCGAAACGAGCATGGCTTCACCATCCGCCGTCGCCTGCAGGAAGGCCGCCGGCGGCAGGGTGACGGGAACGCCGCCGAGCGTGAGGCTGGGGTTGGCGTTGGCAACCAGCGTTTCAACCCCCATCGGTCCCTCGACCGACAGGCGCGCAAGACCCTGATCGGCAGCGAAGCGGGTGAGGCCTTCGATTCGCGGCAGACTGTTGGCCTGCAGGTTGGCGAGCAGCAGATCGACGCCATTGTCCGTCAGCGTCATGGTGACGCCGATCGCGGAGCGTTCCGCCAGCCAAGGGCCGAGGAGCCCGCGCAGCGGCGGGACAAGCGCAAACAGGGCCGGATGCAGCACCGGGCATTCCGCCATGTCCACGAGCCGGTGCGCGCCTTCGGCGTTGAACCCCAGCCGGACTTCGCCATCCGTGCGGGTGGCGCGCATGGCGGCCCTGCGGCGCGTGCCTTCCGGAGAGACATGAACGGGCATCAGCTGTTCGGGCGCGATCCCCGACCGGGCAAGCGGCGCAAGAACCCTGTCCCGCGCGAAGTCCGCGATCAGGCGGTCCGACACATGCTGAAGCTGGCAGCCGCCGCAGGTGCCGAAGTGGCGGCATCTGGCCTCGACATGATCGGCGCCGTGCAACAGGCTGCCATCCGGGAGGAGCCGATCGCCCGGCACGGCGCCGGGCACGAACCGCCCGTCTGCGGCGACCCCATCCCCGCGTGCGGCGAAACGTTCGATCAGCACGCTTTGCAACGCGTCCGTCATGTGGGAGAGGGAACCTATGCTGTTGGCGTTAACGATATGAAAAGGAATATGCGACCGTGGGGAGACGCGGCATGATGAAGAAGATCATCCTTTGCCTGACCCTTTCGCCCGCCCTTCTGGCGGCCTGTGCCCCTGCCCCCCTGTACACGTCAAGCGGACTTCAGCGCGGCGCGGTGACCTGGGGCGAGATTCCACGCGACGCGCGCGGGGAACCGGTGTGGGCCGTGATTCGCCCCCTGCCTAGACAGGAGATGGCAGACGCGCCCGCCAGCCGCCAGGCAGGAACGCAAGAAGGCGACGCCGAAGCAACGCCCATCCCGCCGAAAGCATGATGAGAAAAGCGCCAAGGATCAATGCCGTGAGCCCGAACCCGGCGGCAACCTGACCGGCGGCGAACAGGCCCTGAAGCGCGAGAAGCACATAGACCAGCGCCGACACGAGCAGCGCCCGCCTGTCGATCACCAGGGCAAGCGTGGTGAGCGCCACATACAGCAGCAGGACGATGACGGCGGCGTCCGGGCCCGACCCCGGTTCCAGAACGCCCGTGACCTTGAATACCGGGTGGACGATCAGCGGGGCCGCCAGAAGGTGCAGCCAGAAGGCGATATCCGTGCTGCGCGTGAGACGATCCCGATCGCGCATGTCGTAGGCCATTGCGCCCGCGAAGATGGCGAGGCCGGCCAGAAAGGCCGCCGCCTGCATCGCCGGGCCGGACGGGACGAGCGCGCCGACGAGCGCGATGAACCCCACGGCCAGCGCCCCGGCCCCGGCCGCGAGCGTGATCGGCACGCGGAAGCGCCGCCAGTGCAGCGCAGCCGCAGCCGCGCCAGCCAGTCCGGCGACCATGAGCGGGGCAAAGGCCGCGGTAACCTGCCCCTGCGCCCAGATCTGCTGCGCCGCTCGGCCCCAGTGGCCGCCTGCGGTGATCGCCATGAAGGTGCCGGCGAAGGCCGCACTGACAAAGGCCAGCAGCAGGATGATGGACGGAAGCGCCATGCGCCGCCGACGGGTGAAATATTCCGCAAGCCCCCAGCTGACGATCGCCAGGGCAACCGCCGCCGCCAGGCCGGGCAGCAGCGCCGGGATCGCCCCCAGCACCAGCAGGCAGGCCAGTGTGACGAAGATGTCGTTGAAGCCGGTGAGAAGCCGGAAGCTTTCGTTATCCGGCCCAGCACCCTGCAGGCGGGCCCGCGCGAAGCTGATCAGCCTGTCCCGTGCGGGTGCATCGATGACGCCGGCTTCGACTGCGGCGTCGAGATCTTCCTTGCGGATGTCCATGGGACGGAGATTTGCGACCCATGCCGTGCAAGTCAACCGCGCTGCCACGCGGCAGTGCGCCTTTTGCGGGTGGGGCGCGGGCGCGCCTTGCAGTTTGGCCGCCAGCGGCTAAGTCTGACCAACGAAAAGCTGGAGCCGGGTCGATGCAGTTCCTGAAGGGCGTTTGGACTTTCCTTGTGGGTGTGAAGGACGCGCTGGTCCTTCTGTTCCTGCTGCTGCTGTTCGGCCTGCTGTGGGCCAGCCTGTCGATGCGTGCGCCGACTGTCAGCGTGCCTGACGGCGCTGCGCTGGTAATCGACCTGGACGGCCTGCTGGTGGACGAAGCGGCGGAGCCGGCGCCCCTGGCGCTGCTGGGCGGGCAGGACATCATCCCCGAAACCGAGACTCTGGCGCTGGTGCGCGCCATCGACAAGGCGGCCGACGATCCGGCGATCCGCATGATCACCCTGAACCTGGACGGGTTCATGGGCGGTGGCCAGGCCAATCTGGAAAGCGTGGGCGCCGCGCTGAAGCGCTTTCGCGCGAAGAACAAGGAAGTGGAGGCCTGGGCAACCGCCTATACCGATTCCGGCTATTATCTGGCGGCGCATGCCGGCAGCATCGGGATTTCCCCCATGGGGGCCGTGGCGCTGACCGGGCCGGGGGGCAGCAACCTCTATTTCAAGGACGCGCTCGACAAGCTGAAGGTGAATGTGGAGGTGTTCCGGGTGGGCACCTACAAGAGCTTCGTCGAGCCATTCACCCGCAACGAGGCATCCCCCCAGGCGAAGCAGGCGGACCAGCAGCTGGCGAATGACCTGTGGGCGACATGGCGCACAGCCGTTCAGCGCGAGCGGCAGGAACTGGACGTCGCCGCGACACTGGCCAGCTGGCCCGAACGCGTGCGTGGCGCGAACCGGAGCCAGGCCGAGCTTGCGAAGGACGCGGGGCTTGTGGATGTGGTGATCACCGAGAGCGCCTGGAACGCGAGCCTGAAGGAACGGCTGGGCGACGGCGACGAGCCGGACCGGCCCGGCGACTACAGGCGGATCGATGTCCGCGATTACTGGGCGGCGCGAAGGCCGGTGGCCGAAAGGGGCGCAGCGGTGGCCGTGGTGCATGTGGCCGGCTCCATCGTGGACGGCGACGCCCCTGCGGGCACGGCCGGCGGCAGCAGCATCCGCCGCCTGATCGAGGATGCGGTTGCCAACGACGATGTGAAGGCGATCGTGGTCCGCGTGGATTCGGGCGGCGGATCGGCACTGGCCTCTGACGAGATCCGTCAGGCGATGCTGGAGGCGCGGGCGCGGAAGCTGCCGGTGGTCGCGAGCTTCGGACCTGTGGCCGCAAGCGGCGGCTACTGGGTGGGTACGGGCGCCGACACCATCTTTGCCAGCCCGGCGACGGTGACAGGTTCCATCGGCGTGTTCGGCGTGCTCCCCACCTTTGAAGCAACGCTGAAGCAACTGGGCGTTTCCACCGACGGCGTGACCACAACCCCCTTTTCCGGCCAGCCCGATGTGGCCGGCGGCCTGAACGACGCGACCCGGGCACTGATCCAGGGAGGCGTCCAGGATATCTACCAGCAGTTCCTGACGATCGTGGCCGGCGCGCGCAAGATGCCGGTGGCCGAAGTGGCACCCATCGCGGAAGGGCGTGTCTGGTCTGGCATGCGGGCGAAGGAGCTGAAGCTGATCGACCGGTACGGCGACCTGCCGGCGGCCATCCGCGAGGCGGCGCGGCAGGCCGGGCTGAAGGGGGAACCGCGGATCCTTGTGATGCGGCAGCCGCAGCCCTTCTTGGTGCAGATGCTTTCGAAACTGACCGGCGGAAGCACGGCGCCTGCGCAGGACGCCATGGCCCGTGCCGTGGCGATTTCCCGGATGCGGGCGGCGGCGCAGGTGGAAGCCGCCATCGCCGTGGCGAAAGGGCCGACCGTGCAGGCCCATTGCCTGACCTGCACGGGTTATTCCGTGCCGGCCGCGTCGGCGGCGCGCACGGACATTCCGGCCATCGTGAAGTCCCTGCTTGCAGACTGAGGGCCTTCGCCGGGGGATCGGGCCGCTGGGGGCGGCGCTGATCTCGTTCAACGGCATCGTGGGGGCCGGCATCTTCATGCTGCCGGGCCTGGTGCACGCCGAATTCGGCGCGTTCGGCCCATGGCTGTTCCCGGTGTTCGGCCTGGCGATGCTGCTGATGGTGCTGCCGCTGGCGGCGGCCGCCGCCCGTTTCGACATCAGTGGCGGGCCAGTCGCCTATGTCGGCACGGCCTTCGGCCCCTTTGCCGGCTTTCAGGCGGGCTGGCTGTACACGCTGGCCAAGCTGACGGCGCTGGCCGCCAACGCGAATGTGTTCGCCTCCTATTTCACGGGTCTGCTCCCTTCGCTGAATGCCGCCCTGGCCGGGCCGATCGTGATCCTGCTGCTGATCGGGACGCTGGTGGCGGCGAATGTGGCGGGCGTGAAGCAATCCGTGCGGTTACTGGGCGCTGTTTCGGTGGCGAAGGTGGTGCCGGTGCTGCTGCTGGTGGCGGCAGGGCTGTGGCTGTTCGGCCCGGTGCCGATGCCGGGCGCCCTGCCCGCCTTATCGAAGGTGGAGGCAAGTGCGCTGATCCTGCTGTACGCCTTTGTCGGGTTCGAGAATGTGCTGGTGCCGGCTGGAGAGACGCAGGACGCCAGGCGGACGATCCCGCGTGCCCTGGTGCTGACACTGATCCTGACGACCGGTTTCTACGTGCTGATCCAGTTCGGATTCCTGACGGTGGACCCGCCTTCCAGCAATGACGCGCCCATGATTGCCTTTGGGAACAGCGTGGCCGGTGCGGCCGGCGCGACGATCGTGGCGCTGGCGGTGCTGGCCTCTCTGGCGGGGAACCTGCACGGCAACATCCTGTCGTCGCCCAGGCTGCTGTTCGCCATGTCGGAGCGCGGGGTTCTTCCGGGCTGGTTCGGACGGGTGAGCCCGCGCTTTGCGACGCCTGCGAATGCAATTCTGGCCTTTGGCGGCGTTGCGTTGCTGATGGCGCTGACCGGCAGTTTCGTGTGGCTGGCCGTGCTGGGAACGATTGCGCGGTTGTTCCTGTTCCTGCTGGTCTATGCCAGCCTGCCGAAGCTGCGCGCCGATGCCGGGGAGCGGCCGCTGCCGCCGGTCGGGCTGTCCGTGGTGCTGGCGCTGGCGACGCTGCTGTGCCTGTGGGCGGTTTCGCAGACAGAGCGGGACGCCTGGATCATGCTGGCCGGGACGGCGCTTGTCGGCTCAGCCCTGTATCTGTTGGCCCGGCGGCGCCGCTGAGCCGGGCGGACGATGGGCGGATTCAACCCGGGTGGATCGGAAGCTTCCATCCACGGGCGATGGCGCCGGCGCGGATCACGAAGGCGCTGGCTGCCCCTGCCCCGCCGGCGATCCAGCCGTTGAGACCCGCAAATGTGGCGAGGAGAACGGTGACACCCGCGCCGACGATGGCGGCGGTGACATAGATTTCGCGCTGGAGCAGGATGGAGGGCTGGCCCGCCACGATGTCGCGCAGGACGCCGCCGAACGTCGCCGTGATCACGCCCATCAGAACGGCAGGAACCGGATCGATGCCGAAGCTGAGCGCCTTCAGAGAGCCGAAGGCGCAATAGGCGGCGAGGCCGACAGCATCGAGCCAGCGCAGCGGCTTGCCGGGCCATTGTTCGGTGCGCAGAATCCAGACGGCGATGGTGGCGACGAGGCAGACGGCGAGAAATCCGGCCTCCCCAATCCAGAAGACCGGCGCGCCGATTAGCAGATCGCGGATGGTTCCGCCGCCCATGCCCGTCATGCCAGCGAAGAAGGCGCAGGTGACGATGTCCTGCCGGGCGCGGGCCGCGACAAGGGCGCCGGTGACGGCGAAGATTGCGACGCCGAGATAATCGAGCGCGATGAAGATGCGCCGAAGCTCCTCGAGCGCGGCGGGCTCCATCAGATGTGGATCGGCTTGCCCGTGACCGCCATCGCGGCTTCCTTCAGCGATTCCGCGTGCGTCGGGTGGGCGTGGCAGGTGAGCGCGATATCTTCGGAGGACGCGCCCATCTCCATGGCGAGCGCCGCTTCGGCGATCAGCGTGCCGGCGAGCCGGTTGACGATCCAGACGCCCAGGACGCGATCCGTCTTCGCGTCGGCGATGATCTTCACGAAGCCGTCGGTATCCTGGTTCGCCTTGGCGCGGCTGTTTGCCAGGAAGGGGAATTTGCCGACGCGGATTTCACCCTTTTCCTTCGCGGCTTCTTCCGTGAGGCCGACGCCTGCGATTTCCGGCATGGTGTAGACGACGGACGGGATCACATCATGGTTCACATAGCCGGCGAGGCCAGCGATGTTGTCCGCGACGGCGAGCCCTTCATCTTCCGCCTTGTGGGCGAGCATGGGACCGGGCGTGACGTCGCCGATGGCCCAGATACCGGGAACGGCGGTGGCGAAGTGGTGATCCACCTCGATCTGGCCGCGCGCGTTGAGAGCGAGGCCGGCCTTTTCGAGCGCAAGGCCTTCGGTGTTGGGACGACGCCCGATGGAGACCAGCACGACATCGGCTTCCAGCGTGGTGGCGTCGCCGCCGTCGGCCGGTTCCAGTGTGAGCGTCGCGCCGGACTTTCCGGCCTTCACCGAGGTGACCTTGGTGGAGGTGCGGAACTCCATGCCCTGCTTCTTCAGCAGCTTCGCGGATTCCTTTCGGACTTCGCCGTCCATGCCGGGCAGGATCTGGTCGAGATATTCGACGACGGTGACCTTCGCGCCCAGGCGACGCCAGACCGAGCCGAGCTCGAGGCCGATCACGCCGCCACCGATGACGACGAGGTGGCCGGGCACCTTCTTCAGGCTGAGCGCGCCTGTCGAATCGACGATGACGCCCTTGTCATTGTCGATCTCAGCGCCGGGCAGCGGCGTGACGGAGGAACCGGTTGCCACGACGATGTTCTTCGCGGTGTAGTTCTTGTCACCGACCCTGATGCTGTTCCGTCCTTCGAAGCTCGCGTGGCCCTTCAGCCAGTCCACCTTGTTCTTCTTGAACAGGAAGGCGATGCCATCCGTCAGGCCCTTCACGGCCTTGTCCTTCGAGGCGAGCAACTCGCCATGGTCGAAGCTGGCGCTGGCGGTGATGCCGAATTTCTTCAGATGCCCGGCCGAGACTTCCTCATAGAGTTCGGACGCGTGCAGCAGCGCCTTCGATGGGATGCAGCCGACATTGAGGCAGGTGCCGCCCAGGGTTTCCCGGGATTCGACACAGGCCGTCTTCAGGCCGTTCTGCGCGGCACGGATCGCGGCGACATAGCCGCCGGGGCCTGCACCGATAATGATCACGTCGTAGCCGGCTTCAGACATCAGTCCTGCTCCTAAGCAAGTTATCCAGAAAGCCTGTCCAACCCTCAGGTTCTGGATATCGATCCTTCAACGCCCGAGCTTGCTCAAGCGGAAGAGAATGAAAATACTCGATGAACCGATACAATGCTTCTTCACCATCACCCATGCGCCATCCGATCGAACTCACCGGAAGATCTGGCAGCACAAGCCAAGGGGGCGGCACTTCGTCCATCAAAGGTCGATGACGAGGCGCGTGGGATCTTCCAGCGCTTCCTTGACGCGCACCAGATAGGTGACAGCCTCGCGGCCATCGATCAGGCGGTGATCATAGCTGAGCGCCAGATACATCATCGGCCGGATCACGATCTGCCCGTTCAGGACGACGGGACGATCCTCGATCCTGTGCATGCCCAGCACGCCCGATTGCGGCGGGTTGAGGATGGGCGTGGACATGAGGCTGCCGAACACGCCGCCGTTGGAGATGGTGAAGGTGCCGCCCTGCATCTCTTCCATCTTCAGCTTGCCGTCGCGGGCGCGCTTGCCGAAGTCCGCGATTTCCAGCTCGATCTGGGCGAAGCTCTTGGCCTGGGCGTCCTTCAGGATCGGCACGACAAGGCCGCCCGGGGAGGAAACGGCAACGCCGACATCGAAGTAATTGTGGAAGACGATCTCGTCGCCTTCGATCCGGGCGTTCACGCTGGGAACATCCCGGGCGGCCAGCGCACAGGCCTTCACGAAGAAGGACATGAAGCCGAGCCGCACGCCATGCTTCTTTTCGAACGCATCCTTGTAGCGGTTGCGGGCGTCCATCACGGCGGTCATGTCCACGTCGTTGAACGTGGTGAGCATGGCCGCGGTATTCTGCGCCTCTTTCAGACGGCGCGCGATGGTCTGGCGCAGGCGCGTCATCCGGACACGCTCTTCGGTGCGGGCCGCGACGGGGGCGGCGGCCGCCGGAGCCGGAGCCGGGGCACCCTTCACCTTCGCCGTGCCGGCCTCGATGGCGGCGAGCACATCGCCCTTCGTCAGACGGGAATCCTTGCCGGTGCCGCTGATGCTGGCGGGATCGAGATTGTAGGTATCGAGCAGCACGCGCACGGCGGGCGCGATGGCTTCATAGGCCGGAGCCGGAGCGGACGGCGGAGCGGCAGGCGCCGGTGCGGCAGCGGCAACAGGCGCCGGAGCAGCGGCGGCAGGGGCCGCCGCCGGAGCCGGAGTTGCAGCGGCGGTGGCGCCGGCTTCCATCGTGGCGATCACGGCACCGACGGTGACAGTGTCGCCCTCCTTGAATTTCAGCTCGGTCAGAACGCCGTCTGCCGGGGCGTTCACCTCGACCGCGACCTTGTCCGTTTCCAGGCTGACGATCGGCTCGTCGGCCTTCACGGCATCGCCTGCCTTCTTCAGCCACTGGCCGATGGTCGCTTCGGTGACGCTTTCACCCAGCGCCGGAATCACAACGTCCATTGTCGTCCCCTCAGGCGGCCTTCGTGGCCGACGATTTCAGGCTGGAACGGATGGCGGCGCGGACCGCCTTCTTGTCCTCTCCCAGCGCTTCGTGAATGAGCTTGGCCTGTTCGGCCGCGTGACGGCGGGCGAGGCCCGTTGCCGTCGAGGCGGCGGCGGCGCGGCCGGCATAGACGGCGCGGCGGCCCAGCGCTTCCTCGATCAGCGGTTCCACGAAGAACCAGCTGCCCGCGTTCCTGGGCTCTTCCTGGCACCAGACCACCGTTTCCAGATTCGGGAAGCGGGCGGCATAGTCCGCGATGGCGTCGCCGGGGAACGGATAGATCTGTTCCACGCGCAGGATATAGACATCCTCGCGGCCCTGGGCGTCACGCTCGTCCGCGAGATCATAATAGACCTTGCCGGAACAGAGGATGAGCCGCTTCACCTTCGCCGGATCGGCGGGGGTGAGATCATCGAGGCAGCGGTGGAAGGTGGAACCTTCGCCCAGTTCGGCCAGCGACGAGACGGCGCGCTTGTGCCGCAGAAGCGACTTCGGCGTCATGATGATGAGAGGCTTGCGGAACGGCCGCAGCATCTGCCGGCGCAGGATGTGGAAGTAGTTGGCCGGAGTCGTGCAGTTGGCGACCTGCATATTGTCTTCAGCGCAGAGCTGGAGATAGCGCTCAAGGCGGGCGGAGCTGTGTTCCGGCCCCTGGCCTTCATAACCGTGCGGCAGCAGCATCACCAGGCCGTTGGCCCGCAGCCACTTCGCTTCGCCTGCCGCGATGAACTGGTCGATCATCACCTGCGCGCCGTTGGCGAAATCGCCGAACTGGGCTTCCCACATCACCAGCGTCTTTGGATCGGCCATGGCGAAGCCATATTCGAAGCCAAGAACGCCGAATTCAGACAGCGGACTGTCATAGACTTCGAAGAATCCGCCCAGATGCGCCAGCGGCGCATATTTCTGCCCGGTCTTCTGATCGACCCAGACGGCGTGGCGCTGGGAGAAGGTGCCGCGGCCGGAATCCTGACCTGACAGGCGGACACCGAACGGATCGGCCCCTTCGCTGACGAGGGTGCCGAAGGCGAGGCTTTCCGCCGTCGCCCAATCCAGCCCCTCGCCCGCTTCAACGGCCGCTTCGCGCGCCTTCACCACGCGTTCCAGCGTGCGGTGCATGGTAAAGCCTTCAGGTGCGCTGTGCAGCTTCGCCGCGATTTCCCTGAGGCGTGCGACGGGGACACCGGTATCCGCCGAACGGCGGGCGGTGACGGGATCCGCCGGCTGGTGCAGGCCCTGCCAGCGACCGCCGAACCATTCCGCCTTTTCCGGGCGGAAGCTACCAGCGGCTTCGAAATCGGCTTCGAGCCGATCGATGAAGGCCTTTTCCATGGCAGCGATATCATTGGCCGTGACCAGCCCTTCGGCCACCAGCCGTTCGCCATAGAGGGTAGCGACCGACTTGTGATCGCGGATCTTCGCGTACATCAGCGGCTGGGTGAAGGCCGGCTCGTCGCTTTCGTTGTGGCCGAAGCGGCGGTAGCACCACATGTCGATCACGACATCGCGGTTGAACTTCTGCCGGAATTCCGTGGCGACCTTCGTGGCGAAGGTGACGGCTTCCGGATCATCGCCACAGACATGGAAGATCGGCGCCTGCACCACCTTGCCCACATCCGAGGGATAGGGGCTGGAGCGCGCGAAGGCCGGGCTGGTGGTGAAACCGACCTGGTTGTTGACGATGAAATGGATGGTGCCGCCGGTGCTGTAGCCCGGCACGCCCGAGAAGCCGAAGCATTCCGCGACGATGCCCTGCCCCGCGAAGGCCGCATCGCCATGCAGAAGCACGGGCAGGACCTGATCCTGCAGTTCGTCGTTCGTCTGCCCCGGCTTTGCGGCGCCCTTCAGACGCTGGGTGGCCCGCACCTTGCCAAGCACCACGGGGTTCACGGCCTCGAGGTGGGAAGGGTTCGGGGTGAGCGACAGGTGGACGCGGTTGCCGTCGAATACCCGGTCGGTTGAGGCGCCGAGGTGATATTTCACATCGCCCGAGCCGCCGACATCGTCCGGATTGGAGGAGCCGCCCGAAAATTCGTGGAAGATGATGCGGAACGGCTTCTGCATCACGTTGGCCAGCACGTTCAGCCGGCCGCGGTGCGGCATGCCGATCACGATTTCGTTCACGCCCTGCGCGCCGCCCACCTTGATGATGGATTCGAGCGCCGGGATCGCGGCCTCGCCGCCCTCAAGACCGAAGCGCTTGGTGCCGACATATTTGCGGGCGAGGAACTTTTCGAACTGCTCCGCCTCGATCAGCTTGTTCAGGATCGCCTTCTTGCCCTCGGGCGTGAAGTGAATCTCCTTGTCGCGGCCCTCGATCCGCTCCTGCAGGAAGCGCCGCTCCTCCACATCGTTGATGTGCATATATTCGAGGCCGACATGGCCGCAGTAGTTGCGGCGCAGGATGGCGACGAGTTCGGAGACGGTGACGGTTTCGATACCGGCGAAAAGGCCGCCCAGATAGACGGTGCGGGCCGGATCATGGAGGCCATGATATTCCGGGGTGAGATCGGCCGGCAGCGGACGATCTGCCAGGCCCAGCGGATCCAGCGTGGCGGCGAGGTGCCCGCGCACCCGGTAGGTGCGGATCAGCATCGTCGCCTTCACCGTATCTTCGGCCGCGCGGCGCGCTTCATCCGAATTGGCGGCCGGTGCGGGCTTGCCGGCGGATCTCGCAACGGCGGCAGCCGCCTTGCCGGGCAGGCCGGCGTCCAGCGCCAGCGTCAGGTCGTCATCCGGCGTGATGGGCCAGTTCGGCCGCGCCCAGCTCGGGCGTGGCAGGGTGTCTGGGAAGCCCTGCTCGTCTTGCATCTTTCAAATCACCTATAGGAGCCTTCAAGCAGCAGATAGCGGTTGAGGACAGGTTCCTCAACCGCTTGTGCCGTCATCATGGCAGCCATGCGACCAAAGTCGACCGAACGCCCGGCCGGCCCGCAGGCGGCCGGGCATCCGGATCAGCCGTTCAGCACCGCCTTCAGCGTGCGGCCGAGTTCCGACGGGCTGGGGCTGACCGTGATCCCGGCCGATTCCATCGCCGCGATCTTGTCTTCCGCCTTGCCCTGACCACCGGACACGATCGCGCCGGCGTGGCCCATGCGGCGGCCCGGAGGCGCCGTGGTACCGGCGATGAAGCCGACCATCGGCTTCTTGCGGCCACGCTTCGCTTCGTCCTTCAGGAACTGGGCGGCTTCCTCTTCCGCGCTGCCGCCGATCTCGCCGATCATGATGATCGACTTGGTGGCGTCGTCGGCCAGGAAGAGCTCGAGCACGTCGATGAAATTGGTGCCGTTCACCGGATCGCCGCCGATGCCGACAGCCGTTGTCTGGCCCAGGCCTTCATTCGTGGTCTGGAACACGGCTTCGTAGGTGAGCGTGCCCGACCGCGAGACGACGCCGACCGACCCCTTCGAGAAGATGGAGCCCGGCATGATGCCGATCTTGCATTCGCCGGGCGTGAGGACGCCGGGGCAGTTCGGGCCGATGAGGCGCGACTTCGAGCCTTGCAGCGCACGCTTGACCGGCACCATGTCCAGCACGGGGATGCCTTCGGTGATGCACACGATCAGCGGAATTTCAGCCGCGATCGCCTCAAGGATGGCGTCGGCCGCGCCGAACGGCGGGACATAGACGACGGAGGCGTCGGCGCCGGTGGCTTCCTTCGCTTCCAGCACGGTGTCGAAAACGGGCAGGTTCAGGTGCGTGGACCCGCCCTTCCCCGGCGCGACGCCGCCCACCATCTGCGTGCCATAGGCGATGGCCGCCTCGGCGTGGAAGGTCCCCTGCTTGCCGGTGAAGCCCTGGGTGATGACCTTGGTGTTCTTGTTGACGAGAATGGACATGGTTCAGGCCACCTTCTTCACTTCGGCCACGATCTTGCGGGCTGCATCGCCCAGATCGTCTGCGGAGACGATGGGGAGGCCCGAACCGGCCAGGATTTCCTTGCCCAGTTCCACGTTCGTGCCTTCCAGGCGGACGACGAGCGGAACCGAGAGGTTCACTTCCTTCGCGGCCGCGATGATGCCTTCCGCGATGATGTCGCAGCGCATGATGCCGCCGAAGATGTTGACGAGGATGCCTTCCACCGCCGGATCGGCGAGGATCAGCTTGAACGCCGCCGTCACCTTCTCCTTGCTGGCGCCGCCGCCGACATCGAGGAAGTTGGCGGGTTCCGCGCCGTTCAGCTTGATGATGTCCATCGTGGCCATGGCGAGGCCGGCGCCGTTCACCAGGCAGCCGATGTTGCCATCCAGCTTGATGAAGGCGAGGTCGTACTTCGACGCTTCGACTTCGGCCGGATCCTCTTCCGTGAGGTCGCGCAGTTCGACGAGATCGGGATGGCGGCCGAGCGCGTTGGAATCGAAGCCCACCTTGGCGTCCAGCACCATCAGCTTGCCGTCGTCGGTGACGGCGAGCGGGTTGATCTCGATCTGCGAGGCATCGGTGCCGAGGAAGGCGGCATAGAGTTTCGCGGCGGTCGATTCCGCCTGCTTGGCGAGGTCGCCCGAAAGCCCCAGCGCCTTGGCGACGGTGCGGCCGTGGTGCGGCATCCAGCCGGTGGCCGGATCGATCGAGAAGGTCTTGATCTTCTCGGGCGTGTCATGGGCGACGGTTTCGATGTCCATGCCACCTTCGGTGGAAACCACGCAGGCGACGCGGCCGGTGGCGCGATCCACCAGGAACGCCAGGTAGAATTCCTGTGCGATATCGACGCCGTCGGTGATGTAGAGGCGCTGGACCTGCTTGCCGGCGGGGCCCGTCTGGATGGTGACGAGCGTGTTGCCCAGCATTTCCGCTGCGGCAACGCCCACTTCCTCGGCCGATTTCGCAAGGCGGACACCGCCCTTGGCTTCGGGCGGCAGTTCCTTGAACTTGCCCTTGCCGCGGCCGCCGGCATGGATCTGCGCCTTCACTACATAGAGCGGCCCGGGCAGTTGCTTCGAGGCCTCAACGGCTTCCTCGACGGAGAAGGCCGCGATGCCCTTCGGGATCGGCACGCCCCACTTGGCGAGCAGTTCCTTCGCCTGATATTCATGAATGTTCATCTGTTACCCCCTCAGGCCAGCGACGGCTCGATAGCCTTGCAGGCGACCAGCAGTTCCTTCACGGCATCGACCGAGACCTGGAAATTGGACTTGGCTTCCGCGTTCAGGGCGATTTCGGCGATGCGTTCCACGCCGCCCGCGCCGATCACCACCGGCACGCCGACGTAGAGATTGTCCACGCCATATTGCCCCGTCAGGTTGGCGGCGCAGGGCAGAAGGCGCTTCTGGTCCTTCAGATAGCTCTCCGCCATGGCGATGGCGGACGCCGCCGGGGCGTAATAGGCCGAGCCCGTCTTCAGGAGGCCGACGATCTCCCCGCCGCCGGAGCGGGTGCGGGCGACGATGGCCTCGATCTTTTCCTTGGTGGACCAGCCCATCTTGATGAGATCGGGAATGGGGATGCCGGCGACGGTGGAATATTCCACCACGGGCACCATGGTGTCGCCGTGGCCGCCCAGAACGAAGGCGGTCACGTCCTTCACCGACACGTTGAACTCTTCCGCGAGGAAGTGGCGGAAGCGGGCCGAATCCAGCACGCCGGCCATGCCGACGACCTTTTCGGCCGGAAGGCCGGAGAATTCGCGCAGCGCCCAGACCATCGCGTCAAGCGGGTTGGTGATGCAGATGACGAAGGCGTTCGGCGCATGGGCCTTGATGCCTTCACCCACGGCCTTCATGACCTTGAGATTGATGCCCAGCAGGTCGTCGCGGCTCATGCCCGGCTTGCGGGGGACGCCGGCCGTCACGATGCAGACATCCGCGCCGGCGATGTCGGCATAGTCGTTCGCGCCCTTCAGGGTCACGTCGAAGCCGTCGACGGGCGCCGATTGCGCGATGTCCAGAGCCTTGCCTTGCGGGGTGCCTTCGGCAATGTCGAACAGGACGACGTCGCCCAGTTCCTTCAGGCCGATCAGGTGGGCGAGTGTGCCGCCGATCATGCCAGCGCCGATAAGCGCAATCTTGCTGCGTGCCATGGTGATCCTCTTGGCCGGTGGATGTTGCAATTGCGAGGCACGCGATAGACCCCGGCTTTCGCAATGGTCAACCGGGCTTTGGTCTGAACCTGTTTCTAATGCGCGTCGGGCGGGGCATCCGCGAATGTGCCGGGCCGCTTCAGGAACAGCGGGATCAGGGCGGAACAGACGAAAATGGCCGACAGGATCAGGAAGGCATCCGCGATCGCCATCGTCAGTGCTTCCTTCTGGATGGAATGGGCGAGCGCGCGGACGGCAAAACCGTCGGGATCGGGCATCCCGCGCGACGTCGCCATACTGGCCATCATGTCGAGCCGCTCCGCGATTTCCGCGCGGCCGGGATTGGCCGACTCGGCAAGCCGGGCCTGGTGGAAATTGGTGCGGATCTGAAGGATGGTGTTGATGATGGCGATGCCCGCCGCGCCGCCCATGTTCCGGAAGAGCGTGAACAGGCCGGTGGAATCCTTGATCTGCGCCTGCGGCAGCGTGGCGAACGCCATCACGCTGACGGATACGATGCAGAACATGATGCCTGTTCCCCTGAGCGCCTGGGGCCAGAACAGTTCCCAGAAACGCCATTCGCTGGTGATGCCGCTGCCGAGCCAGGTGGATCCCGCAAGCAGCAGGAAGCCCATGGAAGCAAGCAGTCGGATATCGATCCGGGTGGAGAGAAACCCGCCCAGCGGCGCGCCGATCCCCATGAACAGGCCGGTGACGAAAACCGTCGTGCCGATCTGTTCGGAGGAAAGGCCCGCGACCCGGCCAAGGAACAGCGGATAGAGATAGACGAGGCCGTATAGGCCGATGCCGAACACCGCACCCATGCCGGCGCCAGCCGCGAAGTTCAGGTTGGTGAAGGGCTTCAGGCTGATGATCGGTTCCGCGGCATGATGGATCCGCCACCACAGCACCAAGGCCGCCAGCACCACCACGCCCGACATGGTGCGCACGGCTTCATCCTGGAACCACTGGCGCCGGGCGCCATCCTCCAGCACGAACACCAGCCCGCCGCACAGCAGCGACAGCGCGATCAGGCCGGGGACGTCGATCTTGCGCAACAGGCCATGATCCGGCCTGTCCGGCAGCTTCACCAGCAGCAGCACGCCCAACGTGATCAGCACGCCCGGCACCAGGTTGATGAGGAAGATCCAGTGCCAGCTGAACAGCCCCGTGAGCCAGCCGCCCAGCACCGGGCCGATGGTGGGGGCGAGGGTGACGATGAAGCTGATGATGACGGTGACCTTCGTCTGCCGTTCGCGGCCGAACAGCATGAAGCTGGCGGCATAGACCGTGGGGATCATCGCCCCGCCCACGAAGCCCTGGAAGGCACGGGCGGCGATCATCCCCTCGATCGTGGTGACCATCGCGCAGACGAGGCTGGCGGCGGTGAACAGCGCGCACGACAGGACGAACAGCATCCGGATGCCCAGCGCACGCGACAGGAAGCCCGACAGCGGGATCATCACCACCTCTGCGATGAGGTAGCTGGTCTGCACCCATGCGATCTCGTCGGCGGAGGCCGATAGCCCGGCCTGAATCTGGCCCAGCGACGCCGCGACGATCTGGATGTCGAGGATCGCCATGAACATGCCGAACGCCATCAGGATGAAGGCGATCAGGCTTGCGGTATCCGGGCCGCCGGTTGCCGGCGGCGCAGACGGCGCCTCCAGCGTGGCGGCGACGTTCATTCGCCCGGGGCTCGGCGCAGATCCACCCGCACTTCGGCGGAGGTTCCGGGCGTGAGGCGGACACCTTCGGGAAGCGGACGATCGAGCAGGATCTTCACAGGCACCCGCTGGACGATGCGGGTGAAGTTGCCCGTGGCATTTTCAGGCGGGATGATCGAGAAGCGCGAGCCGGACGCCGGCGAGAAGCTGTCGATCCGGCCCGTGAGCGGCTGGCCCGGGTAGGCATCCAGCTCCACCTCGACCGGCATTCCCGGTTTCATGCCGCGGATCTGCGTTTCCTTGAAGTTGGCGACGAGATAGGCTTGGGCGACCGGCACCACCACCATCAGCTGCTGGCCCTGCCGGGCGAACTGGCCGGGACGGACGGTGCGATTTCCGACCACCCCTTCATAGGGCGCGCGGATCACGGTGTTTTCCAGATCGAGCGCGGCTGCATCGCGCGCCGCGAGCGCGGCCTTCAGCGCGGCCCCTGCCCCGCCAGTGTCGGCGCTGGCGGCGTCACGCCCGGCCTCGGCCGCGGCGACGGCGGCCTCGCCCTGAACGACGGCTGCGGCAGCGGCCTCCGCCTCTGCCCGGCGGGCATCGACGGTGGCGCGGGTGGCGAAGCCCTGCTTCAGCAGGTTTTCGGCGCGGTCCGCATCCGCGGCCGCCCTGCGGGATCCGGCCTCTGCGGCGCGGAGCGAGGCCTGCGCCTCGGCGATCATTCGCGACTGGGCGACGGCGCGGGCCCCGGCCGCGCCCCGCGCGCGGGCAAGCTGCTCCACCTGCGCTTCCGCCTTCGCCAGCGCGGCGCGATAATCGGCATCGACGATGTGCACGAGCGGATCACCCGCCTTCACCGGCTGGTTGTCCGTCACGTCGACGCGGGCGACATAGCCGGGCACCTTGGCCGCGATGACGGCAATGTCGGCTTCGACATAGGCGTTGTCGGTGGACTGCCAGTGCCGGCCTTCCAGATACCACCAGAGCCCGAACCCGGCCGCCAGCAGCGCAAGCACGCCGAGCACCAAGGGAAAGATGTTGCTGCGCAGTCGATCCATGACGAAAACCTAGGTTGCGCGCACGGCGCGGGGAACTGGCGAAAAGCAGGCTGGCAGCCGGCAATTAGCGGCAATTCGGGTTTCTGAGCGAGACTCGAATTACGGGGCGACAATATGCGGCACCCTTCGTGCCGACAACCCCGCATTGATGCGCTTCAACCGCGCCGGATCAGACGCGTAGGCCGTGCCCTTCCGCGAGATAATCCGCCGACTGCATTTCCATCAGGCGCGAAACCGTCCGCTCGAACTCGAAGCGGCCGTCGCCCTGTTCGTAGAGCTGATGTGGCGGGGCATCGGCGGCGATCAGCAGCTTGCAGCGCCATTCGTAGAGCGCGTCGATGAGCGTGACGAAGCGGCTGGCCTCGTTGCGGTTTTCTGGGCCGAGCTTCGGCACGCCGACAAGGATGACCGTGTGATAGGCCCGCGCGACCGCCAGATAGTCGGCGGCCCCCCTCGCCTCTCCGCAGAGCTTGCGGAAGGAGAATACGGCGACGCCCTTCAGGCTTTTCGGCACCTGCAGGATGCGGCCGCCGCCGACATCCAGTTCGGCAGCAGGCACATGGGCGCGATCCTCCACCGGGAAATCCGTCAGGCGGAAGAAGAGTTCGGAGAGCGCCTTCGTCGCCTCGGGCCCGTTCGGGCTGTAATAGGTGGGCATCCCACCCATGCGGTGCAGCCGGTAATCGGTGGGGCCGTCCAGCGGGATCACCTGAAGTTCCCGCTGGATCAGGTCGATGAAGGGCAGGAACAGTTCCCGGCTGAGGCCATCCTTGTAGAGATCGACAGGCGGGCGGTTCGAGGTGGCGACCACGGTGACCCCTGACGCCAGCAGGGCCGTGAACAGGCGGGACAGGATCATCGCATCGGCGATGTTGGTCACCTGCAACTCGTCGAAGCAGAGCAGCCTGGCTTCATCGGCCCAGCTTTTCGCGACCGCCGGCAATGGATCGCCCGGATCGGACTGCCGGCGGGCGAAGATGCGGGCGTGGGTTTCCAGCATGAACTGGTGGAAGTGGATGCGCTTGCGCGGTTCGACCGCCACATGGGTGAAGAACAGGTCCATCAGCATGGACTTGCCCCGCCCCACCCCGCCCCAGAGATAGAGGCCCTGCGGCGCGGGGGCGGGATTGCCGCCGAACAGCTTTCGCAGAAGACCCGGCTTCCGGGCCGGCTGCTCCAGCCTGTGGGCGAGCGTGTCGAGCCGGTCCGCGACGGAGGCCTGCGCCTGATCGGGGCGCAGTTCACCCGACGCGACGAGCGCGTCATAAGCCTTGCGGATCCGGCTCACTGGTTCCGGGGAACCTTGCGCAACAGGCCGTGCCACTGGCAGACGATGCTTACGCCATCATCCTGCGTGAGCGTGCCCGCAACCCAGACGAGCTTGCCGGTTTCCTTCACCACATGGCCGCGACCTTCCAGCAGTTTGCCGACATGGCCTGCGCCCATGAAATCAGTGGAGCATTGCAGCGTGACGCCCGCCGACTGCTGGAGCTGATGGCGGATGGTGGCGAACATGGTGACGTCGATGAAGGCCATCAGGAAACCGCCGTGCAGGAAACCCAGGCCGTTCGCATGTTTGCGCGAAGTTTCGATGCAGGCGAGGATGCCGGGGGGTTCATCCCGGTAATAGACGTCGCCCAGCCCGTCGACGAACCGGCCCTCGGGCTTCGCATGCCATGCGCGCCAGCCCTTCCAGGGGCCGTCTTCCACCAGTGATGCTGCCATGGAACCGGCCTAGCGGCGAGGGCGCGCGCCCGCAAGAACCCCGGCAAACAGGCTATTTCTTTGCCGAGAGCCGGGCCTTCTGCACGGAGGGTTGCGCTGGCGCCACGCTGACCAGCCGGATGCTGCTGCCTTGCGTGAGGGCGATCGGCTGCTGAGCTGTGATGACGGGCGATGCGGCGGGCCGGGCGGCCTGGAGCTGCGGGCGCGGCTTCGGCTGGGAACAGGCCCCGACCAGCGCGAGCGTTGCGGCGGCGAGCGGGAAAATGGCAGCGGAGCTGCCGACGCGACCGGACATGAGCGACCCCCTTTGGGTTTATTGTCGTTGACCGGCAGGATGACTTATCCGGGCAAAGAGGTTAACGGCCCGGTGATTCCCGCTGGCGACAATAATGCACAGTCTGGCGCAACCCCCTTGGAACAAGGGGGGAAATCTCAGGCTGCGGCCTTCACCGGGAAGCAATCGAAACCGGCTGCGGCGGCATGGGCGCACAGCGCAATCGCCTCTGAGCGGCTGTTGACGCCCTTGACCTGAAGGCGCGTGAGCGACTGGCCTGGAACCGGTTCGAAATGGGGGGTCATCGCCCCGACCTGAGGACTGCGCGACTGGATGTCCGCCCAGGCCTTTTCGGCACCGGCGCGGGATCCGAAGGCCCCCAGCTGAATGCGCCAGCCGCCGGGAATCGCCGGTTCGGCGACAGGCATTGCCAGCAGCCCGCGCGCGGCGACAGCCAGCTGGGGCGTGGTGAAAGGCCGGTCGAGGCTGGCGAGCGCCTCCTCGGCCCAGAGGTGCCGTTCATCCGGGGTGGCGGCGATGGCGCGCTTCACCTGTGCGGCGGCAGCGTCGCAGAAGGCGGCCTGTGCGGTGGGTGAAGCGAAATGATTGTAGAGCTTCGTCATGTCGGAATCGAGCGCGCGCTGCCAGTTGCCGCCCTTCGCGCGATAATCGGCAGTCAGTGCCGCGTAAGCTTCGGCCAGCAGCGCCTTCTTCGCCTTCAGGAAGGTGTTGTAATCGGTGACGATGCCCGGCCCGACGCGCTGGGCGCAGCTGAGCGCCGCGACGTTCAGCCCTGCACGGAGGTGCCACACGGTTTCCAGCGGATCGAGATTCTGGTGGATCGGGGACAGCGGCGCGGGCGCGGGCGCCGGGCGGGAGGGTTCCGGCGGGGGGCTGGGTGCGCGGGTTGAACAGGCCGCGAGCGCGAGTGCCAGCATTGCAATCGCGGTAAACCTTGCCTGACGCATAAATCCCCCCTCTGTTTGCGGATCGTTTAGGCGGACGGGCGGGCGCGCGGCAAGTGGGAGCCCGACGCTTCGGACGGCCGACAGCCGCGCTGATGAGCCGCCTTCACGAGAGGGGGGGAGAATGGAAAAAGGCGGGCCGGGCCCGCCTTCTTCACATGCCGCGGCGATGGATGCCGTCAGTTCCGGCGACTGCCGCACGATCCCGGCCGAGACCGGATGCAAGCGTCGCGCGCCGGGCCTGTCAGACTGCGCGCGCCACCATCATCTTCTTGATCTCCGCGATTGCCTTGGCCGGGTTCAGGCCCTTGGGGCAGACGTTCGCGCAGTTCATGATGGTGTGGCAGCGATAGAGGCGGAACGGATCCTCCAGCGCGTCCAGTCGCTCGCCCGTCATCTCGTCGCGGCTGTCGGCCAGCCAGCGATAGGCCTGAAGCAGGATCGCCGGGCCCAGGAAGCGGTCCGAGTTCCACCAGTAGCTGGGGCAGGAGGTGGAGCAGCAGGCGCACAGGATGCACTCGTACAGGCCGTCGAGCTTCTCCCGGTCAGCCGGGGACTGGATCCGTTCGGCAAGCGCAGGCTCTGGCGTGACGGTCTGCAGCCAGGGCTTGATGCTGGCATATTGCGCATAGAAATGCGTCATGTCGGGCACGAGGTCCTTCACGACTTCCATGTGCGGAAGCGGCGTGATGGTGATGTCGCCCTTCACATCCTCGATCGCCATGGTGCAGGCGAGCGTGTTGGAGCCGTCGATGTTCATCGCGCACGAGCCGCAGATGCCTTCCCGGCACGAGCGGCGGAAAGTGAGCGTGGGATCGACTTCCGACTTGATCTTGATCAGCGCATCCAGAACCATCGGCCCGCAATCCGCGAGATCGATGGTGTAGCTGTCGTACCGCGGGTTCTGCCCGTCATCGGGGGACCAGCGATAGATCTTGAAGGTGCGGGGACGCTGTGCACCGGCGGGGGCCGGATAGGATTTGCCCTTACCGGTGATGCGGCTGTTCGCAGGGAGTTGGAATTCTGCCATATAACCCTCAGTAAACCCGCGCTTTTGGCTTGATGTACTCTACCTCTTCGGTGAGCGTGTAGGTGTGCACCGGCCGGCTGTCGAGCTTCACCTCGCCGCCGTTGCCGCCCCAGCCTTCGAACCAGCTGATCGTGTGCTTCATCCAGTTTTCGTCATCCCGGTTGGGATAATCCTCGTGCATGTGGGCGCCGCGGCTTTCCTTGCGGGCGAGCGCGCCCCGGATGGTGCACTGGGCCTGGCTGATCAGGTTATCCAGTTCCAGCGTTTCGATGAGGTCGGTGTTCCAGATCAGCGAGCGATCGGTCACCTGGATGTCCTGCATGCTGGCATAGACGCCGTTCATCAGCTCCACGCCTTCGGCCATCAGTTCGTCGGTGCGGAACACGGCGCAATGCTTCTGCATCGTCTTCTGCATCTTCAGCCGGATATCCGCCGTGGGCGTGCCGCCCTTCGCGTTGCGGAAGTGATCGAGCCGGGTGAGCGCGAAATCGGCCGAATCCTTTGGCAGCGGCTTGTGCGCGGTGCCGGGTTTCACGATTTCCGCGATGCGGTGGCCGGTGGCGCGGCCGAACACGACAAGGTCGATCAGGCTGTTGGAGCCCAGGCGGTTGGCGCCATGCACCGACACGCAGGCCGCCTCGCCCACCGCGAACAGGCCGGGCACCACATGATCCGGGTTGCCATCCTTCAGGGTGACGACTTCGCCATGATAATTGGTGGGGATGCCGCCCATGTTGTAATGGACCGTCGGCACCACAGGCAGCGGCTGGCGGGTCAGATCGACGCCGGCGAAGATCTTGCCGGTTTCGGTGATGCCCGGAAGCCGTTCGTGCAGGATCTTCGGATCGATGTGATCGAGGTGCAGGAAGATGTGGTCACCTTCCTTGCCCACGCCACGGCCTTCGCGGATTTCCATCGCCATCGAGCGCGAGACGACATCGCGGGACGCGAGATCCTTGGCGCTGGGGGCATAGCGTTCCATGAAGCGCTCACCCTGCGAGTTGGTGAGGTAGCCGCCCTCGCCGCGCGCGCCTTCGGTGATGAGAACGCCCGCGCCGTAGATGCCCGTGGGGTGGAACTGCACGAATTCCAGATCCTGCAGCGGAAGCCCCGCGCGCAGCACCATGCCGCCACCGTCTCCGGTGCAGGTGTGGGCCGACGTGGCGGAGAAATAGCAGCGGCCATAGCCGCCCGTCGCAAGCACCGTCGCGTGGCTGCGGAAGCGGTGGATGGAGCCATCCGCCATGCAGATTGCGATCACGCCCCGGCATTCGCCGCCTTCCATGATCAGGTCGATGGCGAAATATTCGATGTAGAAGTCCGCGTCATACTTCAGGCTCTGCTGATAGAGCGCGTGAAGCATGGCGTGGCCGGTGCGGTCCGCCGCGGCGCAGGTGCGCTGGGCGGCAGGGCCCGCGCCCATGTTCTGCATCATACCGCCGAACGGGCGCTGGTAGATCTTGCCTTCCGTGGTGCGGCTGAAGGGCACGCCGGCATGTTCCAGTTCGTAGACGGCAGCCGGCGCTTCGCGCACCATATATTCGATCGCGTCCTGGTCCCCCAGCCAGTCCGACCCCTTCACGGTGTCGTACATGTGCCAGGTCCAGTGATCGGGGCCCATGTTGCCCAGCGCCGCCGCGATGCCGCCCTGCGCCGCCACGGTATGGCTGCGGGTGGGGAACACCTTGGTGATGCAGGCCGTCTTCAGGCCGGTTTCCGCGATGCCCATGGTGGCGCGCAGGCCCGAGCCGCCCGCGCCGACGACGACGGCATCATAGGTGTGGTCGATGATCTTGTAGGCGTCGGCCATCTCAGGCTCCGAAAGCGATGCGGGCGATGGAGAAGAACGCGATCGCCCCCACGCCCAGAATGAAGAAGTTGAGAGCGACGATGGCGAGCAGCTTCAGCCCTTCGCCATGCACATAGTCCTCGATCAGCACCTGGACGCCCAGGCGGGCGTGCCAGAAGGCCGACACGGTGAGCAGCAGCAGCGGAACCGCGACCAGCGGCTGGCCGACCCAGGCGACGACGCTGCTGTGATCAAGGTTCGGCAGCAGGATCAGCGATGCGACAAACCACACGGCCAGCGCGAAGGTGCCGACGGCGGTGACACGTTGCAGCCACCAGTGATGCACGCCCGATTTCGCGCTGCCGAGGCCGCGAACCTGCTTGAGTCCGGATGCGCTCTGGAACTTGCCGGCCATCAGAAGGCTCCCTTGCCGTACAGGATGACGCCCCAGAAGGTGGCGGAGAGAAGCACCGAGCCCACCCATGTCCAGGTGGCGCTGGCCTTCGCGACGCCCAGTTCATAGCCCCAGCCGGTGTCCATCAGCAGGTGGCGGATGCCGGAGAGGAGATGCTGGAAGAAGGCCCAGCTGAGGCCGACCCAGAGAACCCAGCCGAAGATGCTGCCGGCAAACGCCTGGAACGTCTCGTAAGCCTCCCGGGAGGTGGCGGCGGCGGCCAGCCACCAGGCAAAGGCGCCGAGACCCGCGAAGGCGAGCCCGTTGCCGGTGATCCGGTGGGTGATGGATGTGATCGCATGCACCCGCCATTTCCAGATGGAGAGGTGCGGCGACAGCGGACGGCTAGCCATTGGCCCTTGTGATCCCTTCTATCCCCTTATCGCAGGCTGCATTGATGCGAATTCGGTCGTATTGCAACAGCGGAGGTCCCGCACGGCGCGCTTGCCTGATGACTGTGGCAGCCATGCCGCTGTTGCATGGCGACTGTCCTATTCCCGTCCATTCCGCCCGGGCTCCGCCTCTTCCGCCTCGTTGGCGCCGCACTGGAGCAGGATGGTCCGTTCCAGCGCCGCATAGCGATGCACGAGCCCGTCACGGTAGGTTTCGTCGGCCATCATCGCCAGGAAATGCTGCCGCGAAGGATAGCGCACGATCAGCATCCTGTCCCAGTCTCCGTCCGCGTCGGAGCCGGCGAGGATGCGCATGGCCGGGCCATCATACAGCGGCCGGGCCTGACTGATGGCGCCGACCGTCTTGGTGAAAAGGCGTTCGTAGCGGGCATAGGCTTCCGCGCCCGTCGATCCCTCGTCCGGATGGCCGGCCGGATAATCCGCCCGTTCCCTGAACTTCAGCAGGTTCAGCATCACCACGGGACCATCCGGGCCGTTGTCACGGAGATCACGGATCCGATCGCCAGTCGGGTCGATGTCTGCGTGGTAATTGGCGGGCGGGAAGCTCATGCGATATCCCTTTCCGCGAGGCGCGAGAAGGTCGCGTAGCGGGGATTGTCGACCGACAGCCGGGCGAGCACCCCCTGCCGGATCGCCACGAGCAGCCCCTTGTCCATCGGATCGAGCGCGCCGGACCTGAGCCCCTCGCAAAGGGCGTCCGCCCCGCCGAAGGGGGCGAGCGCCCGTTCCTCCGCCGCATCGGGCTGTTGCGCGAGTTCGCGCGTGACGATGGCGAGCGCGTTTCCGGCGACCTTGGCGTGGAAGGCGAGCCGGCCCTTCAGTTCCCCTTCGGCCTCTTTCAGGAACAGCTGCACGGCTTCGATCAGCTGGGTTGCGGTTGGGTGGCTCATCTAAAGCTCTCCGAACGCGAGGAGGTAGGTGAGGTCCGCAGCGACTTCCGTGACGCGGCGGCCGATGGCGGCGCGTTCCACCGAGGGAACCCGGCCAGAGACATGATCATCCGCCAGTTGCAGGCAACTCATGCCCCATTTCAGATTGCCATAGACTTCCCAGATGTGAAGCTCTTCCGAGCTGACGCCGCCGCCATAGGCTTCCAGCAGCGCCTCCCGCCTGCCGAAGCCGCCGACGGGTAGCTGCCACTGGCCGAAGCGCCAGGCCTGGACGCACAGCCAGCCAAGATCTTCCGCCGGAACCGAGAGGTGCGTCAGCTCCCAGTCGAGAACGGCGGTCAGGCCATCGGCGCCGACAAGAAAGTTGCCCGAGCGGAAGTCGCCATGGACGAGGCAGGTCGCCGGGGTGACGGGCATGCGCGGACGGAGCCAGGCGAAGGCGAGATCATAGGCCGGCACGTTCACGCCGATGCGGCGGTACCAGCCGAACATGTCATCCAGCAGCTCAAGGCCGGACCCGCGTTTCAGCGGCAGATCGGCCCAGTGGCCGACGGGGGCGGAATGCAGCTTCGCCAGCGCCTCTGCGCACTGGGCCGTCAGCAGCTCCCGCGCGGCGGCATATTCGGGCTGCCGCAGCCAGCGCGGCGCGAGCGCTTCGCCCGCGACAAGTTCGGTGACCGCGCCATCGCCGAGATCGTCTTCCTCGACGGTGGTGGCGATCACACGGGCGACCGGCACGCCCAGCCCGCCGGCGCGGGTCTGCACCTCTGCCTGCACGCGGCGGGAAATGCCGTTTCCATTCTGGCCGGCGGTGCGCTGGAAGATCAGCTGCCGCAGGCCGCAGCCATCCTCCACCTCCACCCGGTAGGTGGCGCTGGAGGCGCCGCCCGACAGCTGGACGACTTCGCCCACCTGGATGGATTCGCCAAGCCCCCGCGAAATCAGCGCCTGAAGGGCCGGCTTTCCCTCTTTCGCCGGATCAAGCACGGGATAATCCCGAATTGACAGGCATATGCCTTTGCCGCCACCGCTTCAGAGACATGGCTCCCCTTCCCTTTTCCTCTGCGCCAAGCCTTGGATATGAAGGGCCCGTTCGGCAACCTGCCATTGGGGGGAGCCGCCGCGGATGAGCTGGCAGCTGGAGGCGCTGGCGTCGGCCCTGCTTCTGGCCAATGTGTGGCTGGTCGCGCGCCGGTCGCTCTGGAACTATGCCTTCGGAATAGTGGCAGTCGCCCTCTATGCGATCATCTTCTGGCGGGCGCATCTCTTTGCCGCGTTCGCCCTGCAGGGCCTGTTCCTGGGGCTGAACATCTATGGGGTGCTGAACTGGCGCCGATCCGCCAGTGAAGGCGGTGTCGTGCCGGTGCAGCGGATGAGCCGCACCGAGCGCTGGGTGACGCTGGCGGGAACGGCCATCCTTGGCCTGATGGCGGGGCTGCTGCTGCACCGGACGACGGATGCCGCCGTTCCCTTCGCGGACAGCGCGAATACGGCACTGGCGCTGGCCGCGCAGTTCTGGCAGGCGCGCCGCCGGGTCGAGACCTGGGCGTTGTGGAGCCTCGTGAATCTCTTGTCCGTGGGGCTCTATGCCTCTCAGGCCCTGTGGTTCACGAGTGCGGTCTATGCCGTGTTGCTGGGTGTCGCCATCTATGGCTGGTGCGAATGGCGCCGGGCGGAACGGGGAATCGCTTGATGCTGCGGGTGGTGTTGTCTGGCGTGGAATCGGTGGGGAAATCCACCCTGGCGGCCGAACTGGCCCGTCACTTCCGCGGGCTGCTGGTGCCGGAGTTCGGCCGGACCTATACCGAGCGGCTGCGTCGCGACCTTACGCTGGAAGATCATTACGCCATCGCCGAAGGGCATGAGATCGCATCCGATCAGGCGGCAGCCGCGGATCCGCCGGTGCTGATCGAGGATACGGACATCGTGATGACCACGGTGTGGGCGACCATGTTGTTCGGCGCACGAGACCCCATCCTCGCCGCCCGCAAGAGCCGGGCGGACCTGCATCTGCTGCTGCTGCCCGATGTGCCCTTCGTGGCGGATCCGGTTCGGATGTTCGGGGCGGACCAGGTTCGGATGCGCTTCCATGAACGGGTGGTCGAGGAATTCGGCCTGCGCGACATCAGGGCCGTCGAAATCTCTGGCAGCTGGGCCGGGCGGAAGGCGGCCGCCATCGCTGCGATCGAGCCGCTGCTGTGACCGCGATCGTTGCAACCCTGCCCTGCACCCGGGCCGAGGCGGATGCCGCCGCGCTGATGGACGAGCCGTTCCCCGGCCTGGATCCCGCCCCCACGCTGGTTGCGGCGGAAGATGGCGACGCCTGGGTTCTGCGGCTTTATTGTGATGGTCAGCCGTCTGACGATCTGCTCGCGGCGTTCCGGGCGCTGGCTCCTTCATCCGGCCGGGCGCCCATGGTGGAGGCCATCGAGGACGCCGACTGGGTGACGCTGTCCCAGGCGGGGCTGGAGCCGGTGGATATCGGACGCTTCCATGTGCACACGGGCGAATGGGGGGGCACCGCAAAGCCGGGACAATGGCCGATCCGCATCGATGCCGGACTGGCCTTCGGCACCGGTCAGCATGCGACGACGGCGGGCTGCATCGGTGTGGCCGCGCGGCTGGCTAAGCGAGGCGAGAAGCGGAATGTTCTGGATGTGGGCACGGGATCGGGCCTGCTGGCGTTCGCGGCGCGCAAGCTGTTCCCCAGGGCCCGGCTGACGGCGGCAGACCTGGACCCGATCGCCACGAAAGTGGCGGTTGCGAATGCCCGGCTGAACGGCGTGCCGGCCGGCCGGGGGCCGGGCGCGATCACGCTGCTGGCGGCGCCCGGCGTGGAGCATCCGCTGATCGCGGGCCGCGCGCCCTATGATCTGGTTTTCGCGAACATACTGGCGGGGCCGCTGGTGGCGCTGGCGCCTTCGGTTTCCGCCGTGGTGGCGCGCGGCGGGCATCTGATCCTGGCCGGACTGCTGCAACCGCAGGCAGCGAAAGTGATCGCGGCCTACCGGGCCCAGGGGCTGACGCTGATCGACCGTTCCCCCCGTCGGGAATGGCCGGTTCTGCTGTTCCGCAAGGATGCGCCCGCGAACCGGCGGGCGGCGCTGAGGGGCAGCCGGCGGGAGACAGCCGGGCGCGGGTGGCAGATCGACAGTCTTTGATTGCGGCGCTGCGCGCCGGTTCCTCGCACTGGCTCGGGCGCGCAGTCGCGCTTGCGGCGGCTTCGCCGCCGGGGGTTACTGACCAAGGATCGCCAGCCAGTCCCCCTCTGAAATCACCTGCACGCCCAGCGCCTCCGCCTTCGCGCGTTTGGAGCCCGCGTCTGCGCCGGCCACCAGAATGTTGGTCTTCGCACTGACGCTGCCGGCCACTTTTGCGCCCAGGGCTTCGGCCCTGGCCTTGGCCTCGTCGCGGCCCATGCTTTCCAGCGTGCCGGTGAAGACGATGATCTTGCCGGAAACCGGGCTTTCGCGGGTTTCCAGGCGCACCTCCGCCGGGGTCACTTCGCGCAGAAGGTCGTGGACCAGTTCGCGGTTGTGCGGTTCGCGCCAGAAATCGGCGAGCGCCGAGGCGACTTCAGGGCCGACACCGCCCACGCCCACCAGCTGGGCGCGGTCTGCCGCCAGGCGCTTCCAGTGCTTTTCCGGCGTTTCGCCCAGCGCCGGTTCGGGGGCGTGGGCGACGAGGCGATCCAGCAACGCCTCCACATTGGGCCAGATGTGGTAGGTCCGCGCCAGATCGCGCGCCGTCACCTCACCGACATGGCGGATACCCAGTGCGAACAGCAACCGGTCCAGCCCGACGTTTCGCCGTGCCTCGATGCTGTCGATCAGGTTGCGGACGCTTTTTTCCTTCCAGCCCTCACGCCTGACCAGTTCGTCGGCGTGGCGGTGCAGGCGGAAGATATCGGCCGGGTTGGCGATCCAGCCCAGCGCCAGGAATTCCTCCAGGCTCTTGCCGCCCAGTCCGTCGATGTCGACGGCGCGGCGGGATACGAAGTGGCGCAACCGTTCATAGCGCTGGGCCGGGCAGATCAGGCCGCCGGTGCAGCGGCGCACGGCCTCGTCATCCTCGCGCAGGGCAAGGCTTCCGCACTCAGGGCAATGATCGGGGAAGGCATATTCCGCACGGGCAGCGTGGGCGGCTTCATCGCCTGTCCATCGCAGGATCTGGGGAATCACGTCTCCGGCGCGTTGCAGCTCCACCATGTCCCCCACGCGGACGTCCTTGCGGCGGATCTCGTCCTCGTTGTGGAGGGTGGCGTTGGTGACGACAACGCCACCGACCGTTACCGGCTTGAGCCGGGCGACCGGGGTGAGCGCGCCCGTCCGACCGACCTGGATGTCAATCGCAAGCAGCTCCGTCAGCGCACGCTGGGCAGGGAATTTGTGCGCCATCGCCCAGCGCGGATGGCGGGCGACCTGCCCCAGCCGTTCCTGCAGGGCGAGGCTGTCCACCTTTGAAACCAGCCCGTCGATGTCATAACCGAGCGTCGGCCGGGCCTGTTGCAGCGCGCGATAGCTTTCCAGCACCTCTGTCATGCCCCGGCAGCGGGTGAGCGTATCTGACACCGGGAAACCCCAGCTTTCGAAGCGCTTCATGCAATCATACTGCGTTTCGCCGATCGGCGCCGACACTTCGCCCCAGCCATGGGCATAGAAGGCCAGCGTGCGCGAAGCGGTGATGCGGGAATCGATCTGCCTGAGCGAGCCCGCAGCCGCGTTGCGGGGGTTGGCGAAGATCTTGCCACCAACCGCTTCCTGCGCCTCATTCAGCGCCTGAAACGCAGCCCATGTCATGTAGATCTCGCCGCGCACCTCCAGGATGTCCGGGGCGTCGGCGGGCAGTTCGTGCGGGATTGCCGAAACGGTCAGCGCATTGGCGGTCACATCCTCGCCTTCCGCGCCATCGCCACGCGTGGAAGCGGACACGAGGCGGCGGCCTTCATAGCGCAGGTTCAGGGACAGGCCGTCGATCTTGGCTTCGGCGGTGAAGAGGATCGTTTCGCCCTCCGGCCAGTTCAGGAAACGCTTCACCCGCGCTTCGAACTCCAGCGCGTCCGCATCCGAAAAGCCATTGTCCAGGCTAAGCATGGGCCGGGCGTGGCGGATCTTTCCGAAGCCGGAGGAAACGGGTGCGCCGACCTTCCGGCTGGGCGAATCGGGGCGGACCAGATGCGGGAACTGCGCCTCCAGCCGCCGGTTCTCCTCCACCAGATCGTCGAATTCGGCGTCGGAAATTTCCGGCGCATCTTCCTGATAATAAAGACGACTGTTTTCCGCGATCCGGGCCGCAAGCTCTGCCAGCCGCCGGGCGGCCTGTTCGTCCGTCATTCCGCGATCACGCCCGTCCATTCCATCCCCCCTAGCAGGCGCGGACGCTGGCCGGGAAGGGCCGAAGGGCTCCAGGGGTGATCGCCCGCGCGCCTCGAGACGCTGTCGAACCGGCGCGTGTCGCTGCGGATGCTGACGGCGCCTTCCAGCCGCAGTGCCGCCTTGTCCAGCTTCAGCCAGCGCGGGGCGCAGGGGCCGTGGAGGACGAAGGGCGCGGTCACCAGATCGGCCCGGGCGCACAGGCGGGCGGCATCCGCGGGCAGCTCATCCTTCAGCGCCAGCAGGTTCAGGCCGTTCAGAGACAGTTCGCAGGCTTCGGCCGAACAGCGCGCGCCCGGAAACGCGGAAAGCCGCGCGGTGGGGCTTGCGGCGGCCTGTTCCGACCAGTTGCCGACAAGAAAACCCTCCCGGTGGGCGCGCAGCATGTGCAGCCGGCCATCGCTGACGACCGCCACCTGTCGGCCATCCGCGCTGATGAACAGATCCGGGCGCGGGGCCAGCACGGCCACCAGTGCACCCGCAAGAATCAGCGGCGCGCCCAGCCAGCGGGGGCGGCCCGCCAGAAGGGCGATCAACAGGCCGCCGGCGAGCATGGGCAGCAGCGCAGTCCATGGCATGGCGGCAAGCTGGACGGTGGCGCCCGGCCAGCCGGCCACGGCCTCCCCGATCCCGGCCAGCGCCTCCAGCGACCGGATCAGTGGCGGGGCGACCAGCGGGCCGAAACCGATGGCGGAAAAGGCGAGCCACACACCAAGCAGCGGCATGATCACAAGCCCTGTCAGCGGAATGGCGACGAGGTTGGCGAGAAGACCGTAAATGCCCGCCCGGCCGAAGTGGGCGAGCACGATGGGAGCCAGCGCCAGTTCCACGACCAGCCCCGTCAGAAACAGGGCCGCACCATGGCGGGCCAGCCGTTGCAGCGGGCCGTCCTCTGCCCGGCGGCGCAGCCGGGCGCCCAGCGGCGAGACGGCCAGCGCGGCGAGCGCGGTGACCGCTGCAAAGCTGAGCTGGAAGCCGGGGTTCAGCAGGGCTTCCGGCCGGGCAAGCAGGATCAGCAGGCCCGCGAACCCGATCAGCCGGAGCGAGAGCGGATCGCGGCCAAGCATCAGGGCCCCCAGCACCACCCAGGCGGCGATGGCCGCACGGACGGCAGGCAGATCCGCGCCGGACAGCAATGTGTAAAGGGTGCCCGATGCCCCTGCCCCCACTGCCGCGATCCGGGTGACGGACGTGCGCAGCGCCAGCCAGGGCCACAGCGCCAGCAAACGGCGCAGCAGGAACAGCATCCCGCCTACGACGACGACGATGTGGAAACCGGAAACGGTGAGGATATGGGCAAGCCCGGCCGTGCGCATCGCCGCCAGCAGATCCGTCCGGATCCGCCCTTGTTCCCCGAAGATCAGCGCGACGGCGATGGCGCCAGCGTCTCCGCCCAGCGCCTTCAGCGTGGCTTCGCTGCCGGCGGCGCGGACAGCGGCAAGCGGCGGCAGGCCGCCGGCCGCAGGGGCCAGCAACCGGGGGGGCGTAAAGATGCGCCCCGTCGCGGACACGCCTTCGAACCAGGCCCGGCGGCCTGGATCATGCGCACCGGGCAGTGCCGGCGACGCCGGTGGGCCGAGGCTGGCCAGCGCGCCGATGCGAGCGCCGGGGCGCAACCAGGCCGGCGGGGCGCTGTGCAGCGAAAGCCGAACGGTGACGGGCGGATCGACGGACGTCGCGTCTCTACGGAGCAGGATCGCGTGGCGTTCGCCCCCTTCGTGCGGGCGGACGGCAAGGACCGTTCCCGTGATCGGATAAGGCGTGAGCCGGTGGTGCAGGCGCGGTGCCGCAACCGAGGCGCTGCGATATTCGGCGGCCGCGAGTCCCAGCGCCAGCAGCAGGCCGAACGCGATTGTAAGGCGCCTGATAAGACCACTGACACCAAGGCCAGACAGCGCGATGGCAAGTGCCAGCAGCAAGGCCGCCTGCCGCTGGCTGTTGAAGGGAAGCCCGAACCACAGGGCAATGCCGCCTGCGAAGGCGACGGGCGCGAACAGGATCAGCTGGCGCTGCTGCGCGGCGATCCACGCCCCGGCCAGCGCGCGCCATCCATGCGGCGTATCAATCGCCTTTTGCCCGATCGCACCGATGCTGCTAGCCACGCCCCGACTTCAGCCCTTACCGCCTCTGTCGACCCCGGAGGCTTCAATCGGATCCTTTGATGCCAGACGCAAGCGATACCGTGCTTCCCGAATATGCCAGCCTGCCACGCCCCGTGACGCGGTTTGCGCCATCCCCCACCGGCTATCTGCACATCGGCGGGGCGCGCACGGCCCTGTTCAACTGGCTGTATGCCCGTCACCACGGCGGCAGCTTCCTGCTGCGAATCGAGGACACGGACCGGGCGCGGTCCACCGACGATGCGATCGCCAAGATCATCGACGGGATGGACTGGCTGGGCCTGACGCCGGATCGCCCGCCGCTGTTCCAGTTCGCCCGCGCCGGCAGACATGTCGCAATCGCCCATCGGCTGCTTGCCGAAGGCAAGGCCTATCGCTGCTATGCCACGGCGCAGGAACTGGAAGAAATGCGCGAGGCGCAGAAGGCGCAGGGGCTTCCGCAGCGCTATGATGGCCGCTGGCGCGACCGCATCGAAACCCCGGACCTGCCCTTTGTGGTGCGGCTGAAAGCCCCCCGCGACGGCGAGACTGTGATCGAGGACCAGGTGCAGGGCCGTGTGGCGCAGGCCAATGCGGAGCTGGACGATTTCGTGCTGCTGCGATCGGATGGCACCCCCACCTACATGCTGGCCGTTGTGGTGGACGATCATGACATGGCCGTTTCCCATGTGATCCGGGGCGACGACCACCTGACCAACACGTTCCGGCAACTGGCGCTGATTCGGGCGCTGGGGTGGCCGGAACCCGTCTATGCCCATGTACCGATGATCCACGGCCCGGATGGCGCCAAGCTGTCCAAGCGGCATGGCGCGCTGGGGGTGGAAGCCTATCGCGACGAGATGGGCATCCTGCCGGAGGCGCTTGAAAATTACCTGCTGCGGCTGGGCTGGGCCCATGGCGACACCGAACTTGTGACGCGCGACGAGGCCGTGAAACTGTTCGACCTGGATGGCGTGGGCCGCTCGCCGGGGCGCTTCGACCTGAAGAAGCTGGAAAGCGTGAACGCCCACCACATGAAGCAGGCGGCGAACGAGCGCCTGGTGAGGCTTGTGACGCCACGCATAGAGGCGATGCTGGACGCCCCCCTGACGGATGCGCAGCGCGACCTGCTGCTTCGCAGCATGGACGAGCTGAAGCCCAGAGCAAAGAATCTCAACGAGTTGGCCTCTTCCGCGCTGTTTCTTGTTCGCAGCCGCCCGCTGGTTGTGGACGAGGCCGCCCGAAAGTTGCTAGACGCCGAAGGGCTTGGGCTGCTGGCGGAAACGCGGACAGCCCTGGCTGCGGTTCCCGAGTGGAACCGCGAAGCCCTGGAAGCCGCCGCCAAACAGGTGGCGGAAGCCCATGGGCTGGGGCTGGGCAAGGTGGCGGGGCCGCTTAGGGCGGCGCTGACCGGCCAGCCCAACGCGCCGAGCGTGTTCGCCGTGATGGCGGCGCTGGGCCGCGACGAAAGCCTGGGGCGCATCGGAGATGCGCTCGGGTAAACGGGGCGCATCCGGAATGCGCCGGGATTTGCGGGACGCGGCTTCGACGCGCCCGGACTGGAAAGCGCCCCGGGGGCAGATCCGGGGCTGGAAGCGCATCGAAATGCGCACCACATCAAAGGGGCGAGGCGCCCCATACGAAACGGGATTGGAAAGGCGAAACATGAGCACGGAAGCCAAAATCATCCTGGGGGACAAGACCATCGATCTGCCCGTGAAAGACGGCAGCATCGGCCCGCAGGTGCTCGATATCCGCAAGCTCTATGGCCAGACCGGCGCCTTCACCTTCGACCCGGGCTTCACCTCGACGGCCTCCTGCGAATCCGCCATTACCTACATCGACGGCGACCAAGGCGTTCTGCTGCACCGCGGCTACCCGATCGAGCAACTGGCCGAACATTCGAGTTTCATGGAAGTCGCCTATCTGCTGACCGAGGGCGAACTCCCCTCCGCCGAGGAGCTGAAGCGCTTCGAACATACCATCAGCCGCCACACCATGGTGCATGAGCAGCTGCTGCAATTCTATCGGGGTTTCCGGCGTGACGCCCACCCGATGGCGATCATGTGCGGCGTGGTGGGGGCGCTTTCGGCCTTCTATCACGACTCCACCGACATCGACGATCCGAAGCAGCGCATGATCGCCAGCAACCGGCTGATCGCGAAGATGCCGACGATTGCGGCCATGGCTTATAAGTATTCCGTCGGCCAGCCCTTCATGTATCCCGACAACTCGCTGAGCTACACGGGCAATTTCCTAAAGATGACCTTCGGCGTTCCGGCCGAGGAGTATGTGGTCGATCCCGTGATCGAAAAGGCGATGGATCGCATCTTCATCCTGCACGCCGATCATGAACAGAATGCCTCCACCTCGACAGTGCGTCTGGCCGGATCTTCGGGCGCCAACCCGTTTGCGTGCATGGCCGCCGGCATCGCCTGCCTGTGGGGCCCCGCGCATGGCGGCGCCAACGAAGCGGCCCTGAACATGCTGCGCGAGATCGGCCGCCCGGAACGGATTCCGGAGTTCATTGCCCGCGCCAAGGACAAGGACGATCCGTTCCGCCTGATGGGTTTCGGTCACCGCGTGTACAAGAATTACGATCCGCGCGCGAAGGTGATGCAGCAGACGGCGAACGAAGTGCTGGCGAAGCTGGGCGTGACCGACCCGATCTTCGATGTTGCGCGCGAACTGGAGCAGATCGCGCTGAAGGACGAATATTTCGTCTCCAAGAAGCTCTACCCGAACGTCGATTTCTATTCGGGCATCATCCTGTCCGCCATCGGCTTCCCCACCAGCATGTTCACCGTGCTGTTCGCGCTGGCCCGCACCGTGGGCTGGGTGGCGCAGTGGAACGAGATGATCGGCGATCCGGAGCAGAAGATCGGCCGTCCCCGACAGCTCTACACGGGCGCGCCGAAGCGGGATTATGTGCCGATCACAAAGCGTTGAGATCCAGGTGGCGGGTGTGCAGCCCGCCCCACCCTTCATCCGAACCCGGGTTCTAACGCCTTTCCAATTTGGCCGCCTTAGCCGGCAACCGTGCCACCGGGATCCGGATTATTGATTCGGATCATGGTTAATTCTGATCGGCCGGTTCACTATCCATCCTGGTGCCGAAGGGGGGTGGAGATGCTGAAGCCTGCCGTTCTGTCTGCGTTGTTGGTGGCTGCGATGCCGGCGCACGCATTCACGACGCTGGAAATCGCACTGGCGAACCGGGCCGCCAGCTTCGTGTGGGACTTCCTGAGCGCGGCAAGCAGCAATGCCGTGGCCGTGGCGAACCCTGTTGCGGTTTCGCACAGCCAGGGCCTGCGAACAGATGCCTTCTACGACGACGGCTTCATCTGGGCCGAGGTGAAGGGCGAAATGACATCCGGCGTCGGCAGCCCGCCGGCGGGCGACGCCCGGCAAGCGTATCGCGCCTATGCGGAATACAACTTCTTTTCCGAGAATGTTCATATCCATCAGAATGCGGCCCCTGCCCTGACTGCCCCGGACGGGATTTCGGGCAAGGCCAACGAGAACACGCGGATCAAGGGCGTCCTTGGTGTTCTGAAGGAAGCGATCGGCATCCCACCGGATCCACTGCAATCCGCCTTCAGCGACGGGACCGCGATGGGCGAGATCTTCGTGCCCGTCAGCTTCGCCAGCGATCTTGGGCCCCGAACCGAATTCAGTTTCACCGTCTCGGTCGCGACCGAGGGCGGATCCTGGCTGCTGGCAGAAGCGACCGGCAAGGGCAACGGCAAGGCCACAAGCCTGCTGCTGCCGACACTGGCCCAGTCAGACCCGACCCTCGCCAAGCTGGTTTCCGACGATTTCGTGAGCCGGATCAAGGCCGGCAAAGGGGGATCTGTTTCGTTCGTGCTGGGCGACGGATTGCTGCCTGCGGGCGATTCCGGCGTGGCGGGCATTCCGCTGCTGGTGCCGCTGAACACGCCCTTCTGGTTCGAAACGGAACTGACCACCTACAATTCAGGCGCAATCCCCGAGCCTGACGCCTGGATCCTTATGATTGCGGGATTCGGACTTCTAGGCCTTCGATTGCGCAGGGCGCGTGCGGCTGCCGCCTGACGGCTTCACGCGGCTTCGTTCGCGGCCTTGAGGCCCATGCGTTTCAGCTTCTCGACAAGCGTTGTTCGCTTCAGGCCCAGCAGGCGGGCGGATTCCGCGACCGTGCCGTTGGAGAGCGCCAACGCCTGGGCGATCAGCGCCGCTTCCGCTTCGGCAAGCAGTTGCTTCAGTTCCATCGGCGCGAGTGCGTTCGCGCCGATGGAGAGAGATCCGGCCAGCGCGGCCGGCCGCACGGCAGGCGCTTCGGGCGGCTGACCGAGCCAGGCGCCAACCGGACGGCGGCGCGGCAGCATCAGCCGCTCCACCGTGGAGGCGTCCAGGACCCGCTCCCCCATCGCCAGCGCCCGATCGACGAAATTCCTGAGTTCGCGCAGGTTTCCGGGCCAGTCATGCGCCTGCAGGCGGGCAAGCCCTTCCGGCGGAAGGTGCAGCCGAAGCCGCTGGGCGTCAGCGAAATGGGCGACGAGCGCCTCTATGTCACCCAGACGGGCAGCCAGCGGCGGCAGATCGAGAAGGACGACGGCAAGCCGCCAGTAGAGATCGGCGCGAAACTGCCGCGCATCGACCGCTGCTTCCAGATCGACGTTGGTGGCGGCGACCAGCCGGAAATCGACCGGGATCGAACGCCCGCCGCCCAGCCGTTCGATGGTGCGGGTTTCCAGCGCGCGAAGTAGCTTGACCTGAAGCGGAAGCGGGAGGTCGCCAACCTCGTCCAGAAACAGGGTGCCGCCATGGGCGGATTCCAGCCGGCCGATGCGGGTGCGGGTGGCGCCCGTATAGGCCCCCGCATCGGCACCGAACAGTTCCGCCTCTGCCAGATCCTGCGGGATTGCCCCGCAATTCACCGCCTCGAACGGGCCGCTGGCGCGCGGGCTTGCGGCATGAAGCGCACGGGCGGCGTTTTCCTTTCCGCTGCCGGATGGCCCGGTCAGCAGCACGGTCGCGTCTGTCGGCGCGATGCGCGCGATTGTTTGCCGCACGGCACGCATGGCCGCTGAATTGCCGATCAGATCGGCCGAGGCGCGCGGCCCGCGCCCGCTGTCGCGGTGCACTGAAAGCGGAACTTCGCCCATCCCTCTGCTTCCTTTCGAAGGGGTGTTTGCTGAAGTGTCCGACCCGGTATTCGATTGCCTGTGTGCGCGTGTTTCTTCGGCCGGTCACCGCCCCTCCGGCAGATGGCCCGAACCGGATAAATCCCTTCCTTCCCGTGTCGTTATCCCCATTTGCAGCATTGCAGGCGTTGACCTTTGGAGGCCGGCTGGCAAAGGTGCGCGCGGGGTCGGCGGAACTGTTCTGGCATGGCTGCTGCGGCAGCGTGCAGCCGGGATACATCCGCCTTGGCAAGGATGCCGCCGCCGGAGGGCTGGTGGGCGCGGATCTGGCCGGGGAAACCATTGAGTTTTCAACGGTTAGGAATGCGCTTTGGCTGATTATGATACATCCGGAATGAACGGAAATCCCTTGCTTTCGCTGAAAATTCTGGCGGCCGGCGCAACAGTGCCAGGGGCGGCGCTGGCCCGCTGGCGGGTGATCCAGGGTTCTGGCGACCTGTGCCTGCAACTGCAGGACGTGCGGCCGGATCTGCTGGTGATGGATGCAGCCGAAATCAGCCCCGATCTTGCCGCCCTGCTGGTTTCCGACACATTCGCCGCCATGCCGCTGATCCTGCTGACGGGCGACGGCGATGCGGAACAGGTGGGTCTGCTGCTGGAGCGACCGATGCGCATTCTGGCCGCGCCTGCCGAACCGCAGGAACTGGCCGGGCTGGTGACGGAGATAGCCGCCGGGCTGGCCGGTGGCGTGGCCGATGCCGGATCCCGCTATGAGGCGGATGAGCGACTGGCCGCGCTGAAGCGCGACGCCGAGCGGGTGGCGGCGGCGCTAGCCGACCTTGCCGGGCTGAGGGGCCCGGAAGCCGCTCGCCCGGTGACGGCCGCGCGCATCCGCGCGCACATCAAGGCCCGCCGCAACCGGGAGCGCTTCTTTGCGGCGGAGCTGTTTTCAGACCCGGTGTGGGACATCCTGCTGGATCTGTCCGCATCCCGCCTGGAAGACCGGCCCGTGAGCGTGTCGAGCCTGTGCATCGCCGCCCATGTGCCCACCACCACTGCGCTGCGCACCATCCGGATGCTGGTGGATCGCGGGTTGCTGACCCGGCGCAATGACCCGTCCGATGCCCGGCGGAGTTTCATCGCCCTGTCCCGGCATGCGGCCGAGGCGATGGATGGCTGCCTGGAAGCCGTGTTGAACCAACCGGGGCAATAGCCCTGTTTCTTGGCATAGGCCCGCGCGGCGGGCGGGGCGGCTTTCTTGCACGGGGCCGGAAATCGGGCCACCAAGACGGCAGGGAGGACAGATATGCGCACATTGGCGATCGTCGGTTCGGGGCCTGCGGGCTTCTATACGGCGGAAGCGGCACTGAAGGCATTCGGCGATACGGTGCGAATCGACATCATCGACCGGCTGCCGACACCCTATGGCCTGATCCGGGCGGGCGTTGCGCCGGATCACCAGTCGATCAAGGCGGTTTCGCGCCGCTATGATCAGGTGGCAACCGACCCGCGCGTGCGATTCCTGGGCCATGTATCGATCGGCACGGATGTGTCCGTGGCGGAACTGACGGACCTGTACGACGATGTGGTTCTGGCTGTCGGTGCGCCGCTTGACCGGCCGCTGGGGGTGTCGGGCGAGGATCTGCCCGGCGTGATCGGATCGGCCGCCTTCGTGGGCTGGTACAACGGGCATCCGGATTACAAGGACCTGGCCCCTCCCCTGGACGCCGAGGAAGCCGTGGTGGTGGGGAACGGCAATGTCGCCATCGATTGCGCCCGTATCCTGGCCAAGACCGTCAGCGAACTGCAGGACAGCGACATCGTGAACCATGCGCTGGATCCGCTTTCGAAATCGACGGTGCGGCGCATCCACCTGCTGGGGCGGCGCGGCCCGCACCAGGCGAGTTTCACGCTGAAGGAAGTGGGCGAACTGGGGGAACTGGCACGGGCGACGCCCATCGTTCGGCCGGCCGACTTCCCGCCGGCTGAAACGGACGCCACGCTGGAAACCGGGCAGCGACGCGTGGTGGAGGTGCTGCGGCGCTTTGCGGCCGAGGGGCCGGATGCAGCCAAGCCGGTGACGGTAAGCCTGGATTTCTTCCGCCGCCCTCTGCGCGTACTTGGAACGGACCGGGTGGAAGCCATCGAGGTGATGAAGACGCGCGTGGACGCGAACGGGCAGGCCGTCGACACAGGCGAGACGGAGATCATCCCCTGCGGGCTGGTGGTGGCGGCCATCGGTTATCGCACATCGGCCATTCCAGGTGTGCCCTTCGACGAAAAGGCGGGTCGCTTCGTGAATGAGGACGGGCTGATCTCACCCGGGCTGTGGTGCGTGGGCTGGGCCCGACGCGGGCCTTCGGGCACGATTGGCACGAACCGCCCCGACGGCTTTGCCCTGGTGGAGCGGATTGCCGCCCGCGAACCCGCGATGACGGGTGCGGGCCGCGCCGGAATGGACGCTCTGCTGGCCCGCCGGGGCGTCACCGTGGCGAGCTTCGAGGACTGGCAGAAGATCGATGCGCTGGAAGTTTCCCGCGCCCGGGCTGGCGCCCCCCGCGAAAAGATCGTGGAGTTGACAGAGTTGAGACAGGTTTTTGCAGGCTGAGCCGCGTTTTGGCTGTTCCCGCCCGTTTTACGTGTTGACGCCGGGGAGTGCCGCGACTATCCCGCCGCCTCGGTCCGGGGAATAGCTCAGCCTGGTAGAGCACTGTCTTCGGGAGGCAGGGGCCGGAGGTTCGAATCCTCTTTCCCCGACCATCTTCCAAATGGTTGGAACCGGCAGGCTTCGCGCGGAAACGCGCGAAGCCTGCGGTGATTCCCGTCCACTGTCTCAGCCGTGCAGCGTATCAGCCCTGCTTTAGCAGGCGTTCGACGAGCGCGCCGGCTGCGGCATCGACATCCGCCCAGCTTCGCGCGAAATCGGCGGCGTCGCCATAATAGGGGTCTGCAACCGCCTGCCCTTCCCGCCCCGGCACCAGATCCAGCAGCAGCGACAGTTCCGCCGCCGACGGACCGGGCGACAGCCGGCGGAGGTTCATGAGATTTTCGTGGTCAGCCGCGAAGATGTG
Organism: Sandaracinobacter sp. T42; assembly: GCF_059115405.1. Taxonomy (NCBI): domain Bacteria; kingdom Pseudomonadati; phylum Pseudomonadota; class Alphaproteobacteria; order Sphingomonadales; family Sphingosinicellaceae; genus Sandaracinobacter; species Sandaracinobacter sp. T42. Next base: position 1,853,507 of record NZ_CM181101.1, on the reverse strand, counting down.
GCTGAATCGCCGAAAATCGCCGGGCTGCACCTGCCGGGCGCGGAGGCCGCTGATATCCACGCCGTTGGCGCGCGCGATCGCCTGGGCGCGCGGATCCGGTGGACGGCCGACATGCCAGTCACCCGTTCCGGCGGAATCGATCCGCAGATCAAGCCCGGCCGCCAAGGCACGGGCGCGGAACGCGCCTTCGGCCAGCGGCGACCGGCAGATGTTGCCCAGACAGACGAACAGGATCGCAGGCGGCTGCATGTGCATGCGCGCCCCTAATCCAGCGACTTGATGATCGCGGAGAAATCCAGCCCGCCCTGCCCTTCGGCAGCGAACGCTTCATAGAGTTCCAGCGCCTTCGCGCCCATCGGGGTGCTGGCATAAGCGCTGTTGGCCGCCTCTGCGGCGAGGCGCAGATCCTTCAGCATCAGGGCAACCGCGAAGCCACCCTGATAGCCGCGATCCGCCGGGGTTTCCGGGCCGACGCCGGGCACCGGGCAATAGCTGGTCATCGACCAGCACTGGCCTGAGGAGACGGAGGCGATGTCGAAGAAGCGCTGCGGATCGAGGCCGAGCTTTTCCGCAAGCACGAACGCCTCTGCGGTGGCGATCATCGAGGCCCCCAGAAGCATGTTGTTGCAGATCTTCGCCGTCTGCCCCGCGCCGCTGTCTCCGGCGTGGATCACGGCCTTGCCCATGACCTCAAGGATTGGCCGCGCGCGGGCGTAGCCTTCATTCGGCCCGCCAACCATGAAGGTGAGCGTTCCGGCGTTCGCAGCGGCAATTCCACCCGAGACGGGCGCATCGACGGCGACATAGCCCTTTTCAGCGGCTTCCGCGCCCAGCGCCTTTGCGGTGGCGACATCGATGGTGGAACAGTCGATCAGCAGGGTTCCGGGCGCAGCTTTGCCGAACACGGTGTCGCGATAAACCCCGGCCACATGCTGACCGGCTGGAAGCATGGTGACGATGGCGTCGGCACCCGCGACCGCTTCGGCGGCGGATGCGACGGGCGTGCAGCCGACCGCCCCTGCCTTTTCCAGGGCCTCCGCCGAAAGATCGAAGGCGCGAACTGTGAAGCCCTTTACGGCGAGGTTGGCGGCCATGCCGCCGCCCATGTTGCCAAGGCCGATGAATGCGATGGTCGTCATCATCTTACCCCATCGTCGGGATGACGAAGCTGTTGCCGCCATCCGCGCTGCCATCGGGCCATTTCTGGGTGATCGTCTTCACCTTCGTCCAGAAGCGGACGCCTTCGGTGCCGTGCTGGTTGTGATCCCCGAAGGCGCTGCGCTTCCAGCCACCGAAGCTGTGATAGGCGACCGGCACCGGAATCGGCACGTTGATGCCCACCATGCCGACGTTCACGCGGGCCGCGAATTCGCGGGCCGCATGGCCGTTGCGGGTGAAGAGCGCGACGCCATTGCCATATTGATGCTGGCTGGGAAGCGCGATCGCGTCCTCGAAGCTGTCGACGCGGACGATCTGCAGCACCGGGCCGAAGATCTCTTCCCGGTAGCTCTGCATCGTGGGCTTCACATGGTCGAACAGGGTCGGGCCGATGAAGAATCCCTTTTCATGGCCCTGCAACTCGAACCCGCGGCCATCGACCACCAGTTCGGCGCCTTCGTCCACGCCGGTCTGGATCCAGCCTTCCACCCGCGCCTTGTGGGCAGCGTTGACCACGGGGCCGTAATCGGCGTCCGGATCGGTCGAGATGCCCACGCGCAGCTTTGCGATCACGGCCACCATGCGCCTGCGCAGTTCATCCGCCGTGGCCTTGCCCACCGGCACCACGACCGGCAGCGCCATGCAGCGTTCGCCCGCCGAACCGAAGGCGGCGCCCGCCAGATCGGACACGACCTGATCCAGATCGGCATCCGGCATCACGATGCCGTGGTTCTTCGCGCCGCCCATCGCCTGCACCCGCTTGCCCGCCGCCACGCCGCGCGAATAGACATAGTGCGCGATATCGGAAGAGCCGACGAAGCTGACGGCCGCGATGGCGGGATGATCGAGGATCGCGTCCACCATTTCCTTGTCGCCATGCACGACCTGCAGGATGCCTTCGGGCGCGCCCGCTTCCAGCATCAGTTCCGCAAGGCGGACCGGCACGGACGGATCGCGTTCGCTGGGCTTCAGGATGAAGGCGTTGCCGCAGGCGATGGCGACGCCGAACATCCACATCGGGATCATCGCGGGGAAGTTGAACGGCGTGATGCCCGCGCCGATGCCCAGCGGCACCCGGGTGGACAGCACATCGATCCCTGGGCCCGCCCCTTGCGTATATTCGCCCTTGAGCAGGTGCGGCACGCCGCAGGCGAACTCGATCACCTCCAGCCCGCGCTGGATATCGCCCTTCGCATCGGCGATCACCTTGCCATGTTCGGACGAGAGCATGAGGGCCAGTTCGTCCATGTGCTTTTCGACCAGCGCCTTGAAGGCGAACATCACCCGGGCCCGGCGCTGCGGGTTCGTCGCCGCCCAGGCGGGCTGCGCCTTCTGCGCGGCGGCCACGGCCAGTTCCAGAAGTGCGGCATCGCCCAGGGGCACCCGCGCCTGCACCGTGCCCAGGTTGGGATCATAGACATCCCCGAAGCGGCTTGCGGCGGCCGATCCGCCAGCGAGGAAATGGTCGATCTGTTTCATGCGGGGCTCCCTCCCGATCCTGTGTCGGCGCGCTTTTGAACCTTCTGGCGCGGGGCGTGAAGCGGACAATATTGCAAGCCATGCTTGCATCTGCGCAAAAGGGCCCATGAACTGGGACGATCTGCGCATCTTCCTCGCCGTGGCGCGGGCCGGGCGGCTGGAGCCGGCCGGCCATGCGGCGGGCGTGGATTCCAGCACGGTCTCGCGCCGGGTGGCGCGGCTTGAGGCCGAGCTGGGGGTAACGCTGTTCGAGCATGGGCGCGGCGGCCACCAGCTGACTGCGGCCGGGGTGCGGCTGATGGGCCACGCCGAACAGGCCGAACGGGCGGCGCTTGCGGCACGTGACAGCCTGACAGGCACCGAAGGACGGATACGGGTAAGCCTGTCGGAAGGCTTCGGCACCTGGGTGATCGCGCGCCGCCTCAGCGAGTTCCGCGGCTTGCATCCGGGCATTTCGGTCGATCTGGTGGCGTCGGCCGGGTTCCTCAGCCCGTCGCGGCGGGAAGCGGATCTTGCGGTCATGCTGGCGCGGCCCACTCAGGGCCCGCTGATCGCACGTCGGCTGACCGATTACGGGCTGGGGCTCTATGCTTCGCACACCTATCTGGCGGCGGCCGGCCTGCCTTCCAGTGTAGAGGCGCTGCACGGCCATGCGCTGATCGGCTATGTGCCGGACCTGATCTATGCCGACGAGCTTCGCTATCTGAACGAGCTCGCGCCCGGGCTGGAAGCGAAGCTGTGCAGCAGCAGCATCGGGGCGCAGGCGGCCATGGTGGAGGCCGGAGCCGGGATCGGGGTGCTGCCGCATTTCATCGCCCGGCAGATGCCGGCGCTGCATCGGGTGCTGGCATCCACCGTGGACATCCGGCGCACCTTCTGGCTGGTGGTGCACCGCGATGCGCGGCAGCTGGCGCGGGTGGATGCCTTCATCAACTGGCTGGTGGATCTGGCCGCGCACGAACCGCTGCTGAGGGCCGGGTGAAGAGGGCGTGGCCGCGCGCCGCCGCCCGGGCTAAGCTTGCCGGAAAGGAGCAATTTCGATGTCGAGCCTGAAACCGCTGGCGCAGCTGGAAACCCATGAGGTTTTCAACCAGGCGCCACCGATGGAGGACCGGAACCTCTATCTGGATGACCATGCGCTGCGGGACGCGGTGGCGAAGGCAGGCGGCGCCGCCCATGCCGCGCGGCTGGAGGCGCTGGGCGCGCGTGCGGGTTCTGCCGAGGTGATCGAATGGGGGGTGGAAGCCAACCGCCAGATCCCGGTGCTGGAGACATTCGACCGCTTCGGCCACCGCATCGACGAGGTGCGCTTCCACCCGGCCTACCACCAGTTGATGGCGCTGGGGCTGGACAGCGGGTTTGCCTCTGTCGCGTGGGAGGGGCAGCCGGCGGGCCATGTGGCGCATGGCGCGATCCTGTTCCTTCAGGGCCAGGCGGATTCGGGCACCATCTGCCCCATGACGATGACCTACGCCGCAGTGCCTGCGCTGATGGCGGAACCCGATGTGGCCGCCGAATGGGTGCCGCGTATCAAGGCGGGACGCTATGACGGCGCGGTGCGGCCGGCGACAGAAAAGGCCGGCGTGACCATCGGCATGGCAATGACGGAGAAGCAGGGTGGGTCCGATGTGCGGGCGAACAGCACCCGGGCGGAACCGGCGGGGGACGGCTGGTTCCGGCTGACAGGGCACAAATGGTTCTGTTCCGCCCCCATGTGCGACGCCTTCCTGACGCTGGCCTACACGGAAGCCGGGCTGACCTGCTTCCTGGTGCCGCGCTGGCTGCCCGACGGAGAGCGCAACGCCGGTTTTAGGGTGATGCGACTGAAGGACAAGCTTGGGGATCGATCCAACGCCTCGTCCGAAATCGAATATCATGGTGCGCTGGCGCAGAGGCTGGGGCCTGAAGGGCGCGGCGTTTCCACCATCATCCAGATGGTGCAGCACACGCGGCTGGATTGCGTGCTTGGATCGGCGCAGCAGATGCGGGCGTCGCTGGCGCAGGCGGTGTGGCACACATCGTACCGATCGGCTTTCCAGAAACGGCTGGTGGATCAGCCGGCGATGGCGGCAGTGCTGGCGGACCTTGCGCTGGAAAGCGAAGCCGCGACCGCAATCGGGTTCCGGCTTGCGCAGGCGTTCGACCGGGGCGAGGCGCTGGGCCGGCTGCTGACGCCCATTGCCAAATACTGGGTCTGCAAGCGCACGCCGGGCTTTGTCTATGAAGCGATGGAGTGCCTGGGCGGCGCGGGCTATATCGAGACGGGGCCGATGGCGCGGATCTTCCGGCAATCGCCGCTGAACGCCATCTGGGAAGGTTCCGGCAATGTGATCGCGCTGGATGTGCTGCGCGCCATCGCGCGGGAACCGGATGGCGTGGCCGCGATGATCGACTGGCTGATGGCGCAGCGCGGGCGCAACGCCGCCTATGACAGCTGGATGGATGGCATCGACCTGAAGGGCGTGACGGAAGGCACCGCCCGGCTGTTCGTGGAAAGGCTGGCACTGGCGGCCCAGGCCGCGACCCTGCTGGAATGGGAAAACCCTGCGGCTGACGCCTTCTGCACGCTGCGCCTGGCTTCGCGGGGGGCAGCCTATGGCGCGTTCGAGACCGCGATCGACACAGGCGCGATCCTGCGCCGCGCGCTGCCGCTGGGCTGAGGCCGATGCTGCGGCTGGCGCAGTTCCTGCCCTATCGCCTGTCCATCGCTTCGAATGCGGTGTCTGACCGGGTGGCGCATGTCTATCAGGCGCGGTTCGGGCTGAAGATCCCGGAATGGCGCGTGATCGCCGTTGTGGCGGAACAGGCGCACGCCACACAGGCCGGGCTGGTGGCCGCGACACAGATGGACAAGATGACGGTCTCCCGCGCCGTCGCCGCACTGGTGGATCGCGGCCTGCTGGTTCGCGCGCAGGCCAGCGACAGGCGCACGCTGGAACTGGCGCTGACGGCCGAAGGACAGGCGCTGTACGCCGAGATCGCGCCGCTGGCGCTGGGCATCGAAGCGGAATTGCTGCACGGCTTTTCAGAAGCCGAACGCGACCAGTTGATGACCCTTCTGACGCGGCTGGAGGCTTGCGCTAAAACGTAACAAAGGTTACATTATCACCGCTTCAGACATGGGAGACGGGATATGGCGACCGCAGTTCGCGACACGCAGACGGCTGACAACTTCATGGGCCTGGACGGGTTCGAATTCGTGGAGTTCACTGGCCCCGATCCGGCTGCCTTGGGCCATCTGTTCGAGATGCTGGGTTTCACGCATGTGGCCACCCACCGCAGCAAGGATGTCCGCCGCTATTCGCAGGGCGACATCAATTTCCTTCTGAACTTCGAGCCGGAGGGCCAGGCGGCCGAGTTCCGTGCGAAGCGGGGCCCCAGCGCCAATGCGATGGCGTTCCGGGTGAAGGATGCGGCGGCCGCCTTCGCGGAAGCGGTGAAGCGCGGCGCTGAGCCGGTGACGGGCAAGGTTGGGCCGATGGAACTGAACATCCCCGCCATCAAGGGGATCGGCGGGGCCAACCTCTATCTTGTGGACCGCTATGGTGCGGCGGAAATCTATGACGTGGATTTCGTGGCCGTACCGGGCGCGACAAAGGCCGACCGCGATGTGGGCCTGCACACGCTGGATCACCTGACGCACAATGTGGGGCGCGGCGACATGGCGCGCTGGGCGGATTACTACAGCCGCATCTTCGGCTTTCGCGAAATCCGCTATTTCGACATCAAGGGGAAGGCCACCGGACTGTTTTCGAAGGCGATGACGGCGCCCGACAACAAGATCCGCATCCCGCTGAACGAAAGCCAGGATGAAAACAGCCAGATCGAGGAGTTCCTGCGCGCCTATAATGGCGAAGGGATCCAGCATATCGCGCTGGCGACCGACAACATCTTCGAAACGGTGGACCGGCTGAAGGCCAATGGGGTGAAATTCCAGGACAGCCCCGACACCTATTTCGACCTGATCGACAAGCGGCTGCCCGGCCACGGCCATGACGTGGCGGAAATGCGCAAGCGCCGCATCCTGATCGACGGCGCGCCGGAAACCGGCGGCGGGCTGCTGCTGCAGATCTTCACCGAGAACATGGTGGGGCCGATCTTCTTCGAGATCATCCAGCGCAAGGGCAATGATGGCTTCGGCGAAGGCAATTTCCAGGCGCTGTTCGAAAGCCTGGAGCTGGATCAGATCCGGCGCGGCGTGATCCCGGCGGGCATGCGGTCATGAGCGTCTTCGGGGGGGAGTTCCAGTCGGAAAGCGTGGCGGGCGCGCTGCCCGAGGGGCGCAATTCGCCGCAGCGGCCCGCCCTGGGCCTGTATGCGGAGCAGCTTTCGGGCACGGCGTTCACCGCCCCCCGGCACGAGAATCGCCGCAGCTGGCTGTACCGGCGGCTGCCGGCCGCTTCGCACGAAGCCTTCCGGCCGATGGCGCATGGCGGGCTGGCAGCCCCCCCCTTCGCCGACGGCCTGCTGACCCCGAACCGGCTGCGCTGGGATCCCCTGCCCCTGCCGGAACATGGGGTGGACTGGCTGGATGGCCTGCACACGCTGGCGGGCAACGGGTCTGCCGAGGAAGGCGCCGGGGTTTCCGTGCATCTCTATGCCTGCAACCGGCCGATGTCAGGCCGTGCATTCCAGTCAGCCGATGGCGAACTGCTTTTCGTGCCGCAGACCGGCGACTTGCGGATCACCACCGAATTCGGGATGCTGGCGGTTCCGCCCGGCCATGTGGCGCTGGTGCCGCGCGGCGTGCGGTTCCGGGTCGATGTGGATGGCGCGGCACGCGGCTATTGCCTTGAAAACCATGGCAGTCTGTTCCGTCTGCCCGATCTGGGGCCGATCGGGGCGAACGGACTGGCCAATCCGCGCGATTTCGAGGTTCCCGTCGCCGCGACGGAGCCGGACAGCCCCACGCAGCTGATCCTGAAGCTGGGCGGGCAACTGTGGGAAACCACCCTGCCCCATTCGCCGTTCGACGTTGTGGCCTGGCATGGCAACCTTGTGCCCTGGCGCTATGATCTGGCACGCTTCAACGTGATCGGCACCGTCAGCTTCGATCATCCCGACCCGTCGATCTTCACCGTGATCACCTCCCCTTCCGGCCAGCCGGGGGTGGCGAACTGCGACTTCGTGATCTTCCCGCCCCGCTGGATGGTGGCGGAGGACACGTTCCGCCCGCCCTGGTTCCACCGCAACCACATGAGCGAATATATGGGCCTGATTTCGGGCGAATATGACGCGAAGGAAGGCGGCGGATTCGTGCCCGGCGGCGGATCGCTGCACAACCGCATGTCGGCACATGGCCCGGATGCGGCGAGCTGGGAAAAGGCATCCCGAGCCGATCTTCGGCCCGTGAAGCTGGACAATGGCCTTGCCTTCATGTTCGAGACACTCCGCCCTTTCCGGCTGACGCGCTGGGGGGCAGACACAACGCTGTTGCAGCAGGGCTATGACGCCGTGTGGCAGGGCTTTCCGAAAGGCGGGGCATGAGCTGGTTCGATCTCGATCACACCCACGATGCGGGCGCGCGATGCTGGGTGGAAGGTGCGGACGGGCATGAAAGCTTCCCGGTACAGAACCTGCCGCTGGGGCTATTTTCCGACGGCGATTCCGGCCCGCGCGTGGGGGTCGCGATCGGGGATTTCGTGCTGGATGTCGCCGGACTGGTGGATACCGGGCTGCTGCCTGATCTCGACTACCTGACCTACATGGTCCACGAGCGGCTGAACGAGCTGCTGGCGCTTGGGCCGCTTTCACGACGGGCGCTGCGCCATTCGCTGTTCGCCCTGCTGACGGACAGGCGACATGAAGCGGCGGTGGCGCCGTTCCTTGCCCCGATCGGCCAGGTCGATCTGCACCTGCCCTGCGAGGTTGGTGACTATACCGATTTCTATGCCGGTATTCACCATGCCACCAAGGTGGGCAAGCTGTTCCGGCCGGACAATCCGCTGCTGCCCAATTACCGCCATGTGCCGATCGGCTACCATGGCCGCGCGTCGTCCGTGGTGCTGTCGGGCACGCCGGTGAAGCGGCCTTCGGGCCAGTTGCCGGGGCCCGAGGGCCCGCGCCTGGGCCCGACCGGGCGGCTGGATCTGGAACTGGAACTGGGCGTGTGGATCGGGCCGGGCAATCCGCTGGGCTGCCCCATTCCGATCGGGCAGGCGGCCGAGCATGTGGCAGGCTTCTGCCTGCTGAACGACTGGTCCGCCCGCGATATCCAGGCCTGGGAATATCAGCCGCTGGGCCCGTTCCTGGCGAAGAACTTCCAGACGAGCGTGAGCCCCTGGATCATCACACCGGAAGCTCTGGCGCCGTTCCGCGGCCCCGCCTTTGCCCGCGGCGCGGACGAGCCCGCCCCCCTTCCCTATCTGCTGGATGCGGACGATCAGGCCCACGGCGGCCTGCGGCTGGAACTGGGCGTATGGTTGCAGACCCGCGCGATGCGCGAAGCCGGAATGCCCGAGGATCGCCTGTCCGCCGGCAGTTCGGAGGCGCTCTACTGGACGGTCCATCAGATGGTGGCGCATCATACGGTTGGCGGGTGCAACCTGATGCCGGGCGACCTGTTCGGCACCGGCACGGTATCGGGCGAAGCAGACGGGACGGAAGGCTCGCTTCTGGAGCTGACGGATGGGGGCGCGCGCCCCCTGACCCTGCCGACCGGCGAGACGCGGACCTTCCTGCAGGACGGGGACCGGCTGCGGATTTCGGCAACCGCCCGGCGCGCGGGATTTGCATCGATCGGCTTCGGGGACTGCGTAGGGGAAGTTTGCGACTGACCGGAAATATCACAACGCTTCAGTAATTTTCATGAATTTGAGTTGAAGCATGTGATTATACCCACCATTTGCTTTCGGAATATCCATCAGGGAGACATTGTATGCCTGAACATGACAACCGCGTTACAGACGAATCTCATCTGCATCATGCGGATTGCGGTTGCGCGGACCCGGCACGACGCGGTCTGTTCGGCCTTGCGGCGGCCGGGATGGTCGCCGCCGTTGCGGGGGCGACGCCGGCGGCGGCGGTGACCGTCGGTCCGCGGGGCGCCCTGACGGCCGCTCAGCGCGATGCGCTGACGCCGGACGACGTGCTGCGGCATGTGATGGACGGCAATGAGCGGTTCGCGACCGGCAAGCGCCTGCCGCAGGATTTCCTCCGCCAGCAGAAGCAGTCGGCCGCCGAAGGCCAGCATCCGGCTGCCATCTTCCTCACCTGCGTCGACAGCCGGGCGCCGGTGGAAGTTCTCTGCGACCTGGGTATCGGGGATGCATTCAACGCGCGGGTCGCCGGCAATGTGGTCAATGACGACATCCTGGGTTCGATGGAGTTTGCGACTGCGGCCGCCGGCGCGAAGCTCGTGATGGTAATGGGCCACACCGCCTGCGGCGCGGTGGCCGGGGCGATCGACAATGTGCGGCTCGGCAACCTGACCCTGCTGCTGTCGCGCTTTGGCAATGCGATTGCCGCAACGCCATACGAGGGCGAGAAGTCGGGCAAGAACTACGACTATGTGGACCGGGTGGCTGCGACGCAGGTGAAGCAGACGCTCACCCTCATCCGCGACCGCTCGCCTGTGCTCCGCGACCTTGAAAGCGCGGGTAAGATCAAGATCGTCGGTTCGATGTATGACCTGAAGACAGGACGCATCACCCTGCTCTGATCGCCGCAGACAGCAACCACAATCGAATCTCTGGCCTTGATCCCCATCAAGGTCAGAGATTCAGTCTGGTGCCAAACTGTTAAAAGGTGAACAAGTGCACCAGGGAGGCTGACATGAAATCGATTCTTCTGCACCTTGGGACGGATCCCCAATTCGAATCCCGCCTGCAGGGCGCGCTGGATCTGGCACGGTTCACCGAAGGCCATCTGGAGTGTCTGCAGACGCGCCGTGTTCCCGCCTTTCTGGGGGCTGATGCGGCTGGATTCGCCGGAAGCGCCGCCATGGTGGTGCAGCTGATGGAGGATGAAGCCCGGCTTGCCGAAGCCGAGCGGCAGACATTGTCAGCCCGCCTTCAGAAAGAAGGCGTGCCCTATACCTTCACGGAATCGATGGGCGATCCTGCCCAGACGCTGGTGGACCGCTCCCTTCTGTCCGACGCCATCGTGATGTCCATCGCGGCTTCGGATCAGCGCGAGCTGGCAAGCACCCTGGCCGCCGTGGTGACGAAGGCGGATGCGCCGGTGCTGGCGATGCCGGCCCACGCCAGCCGGCTGGAGGTGGAAAAGCCGGTCCTCGTCGCCTGGAAGCCGACGCCGGAAGCCGCACATGCCGTGAAACGCTCCGTCAGCCTGCTGCGGCAGGCGAGCCGGGTGGACATCGTGACCATCGACCCGACGGGTACGGGCGATCTGCCGCCGACGGCTGTTGCCTCTTACCTGTCTCGCCACGGGATCAGTGCGGAACTGCATGAGCGCAGTTCAGCCGGCGCATCGACTGCCGACACGCTGCTGACGACCGCCAAGGAACTGGGATCAGGCCTTCTGGTGATGGGGGGCTATGGCCGCAGCCGGGCGATGGAGTTCCTGTTGGGCGGCGTGACCCGGCGGCTTCTGGCGGCAAGCGACCTGCCGCTGCTGCTGGCGCACTGATCGTCATCCCTTTGAAACCGACCGGTGGCAAAGCCGGTCATCCGAAGTGAGACCTATATGACAGCACCGATCGGCCCGGTCGAATTCCTGCTTCTGGGATTCGAGGGCAACCGCTTCAACGGCGCCATTGCGCCCGCCCTTGGCGAGCTTGTGGGCAACGGACTTGTCCGGTTGCTGGATGTCGCGATCGTGATCAAGGACGCTGACGGCGAAGTGGCGATCCTGGAGATGCAGGAACTGCCCGACGACGTGGCCGATGCCGTGAAGGCACTGGCGGGCGAAGTACGGGGCCTGATGTCCGAAGCGGACCTGATGGACGTTGCCGACAATCTGGAGCCGCAAACGACAGTCGCGGCACTGCTGGTGGAGCATATCTGGGCGACGCGCTTCGCAGACGCCGTGCGCAGTGCGGGCGGCGAACTGCTGGTTTCGGAACGGATCCCGGGCGACCTGGTGGATCAGGCCCGCGCCACGCTGACGGCGGTCGCGCAACTGACGGAAGGAAACTGAGATGCTGGGATCGAGACGTGGCCGGCCGAGCCTGATCGGCCGCGCAGCCGGGACAGCGGCGCGCACCGCCGTGATCACCAAGACGGCGACGGCCGTGGCGGGAAGCTCCGCCGCGAAGCAGCAGCAGAAAATGCATGCCGCGGAACTGGCCCATGCCGAGAAGATGGCGGCCGTCGGCGGCGCGCAAGCCCCCGCACCCGCCGCTGCACCTGCCCCTGGCGGCGAGGCGCTGGACGCGCTGCGGAAGCTTTCCGCCGCGCATGACAACGGCATCCTCACGGATTCCGAGTTCATCGCGAAGGTGAAGGAACGCCTGGGTTGATCGAACCTCTGGCCTGACCGGCCTGGCCTGAAAGCGAAAGGGGCCCGGAACCAGCTGGTTCCGGGCCCCTTTCTTGTACCCTGCCCTTGCGGCCTACATCTTGTATTCCAGCGAAAGCGTGAAGGACCGACCGCGCGGATCGGCGACGCGCGGTTCCCAGCTGCTGCCGGCGCCGGTGTTGCTGTCGTAGGTGATGGCGAACGGCGGATCGGTATCGAACAGATTCTTGATGCCCGCCGTGATCCGCCACTGCTCGTTCGGGCTGTAGCCCGCCGAGAAATTGTAGATCGTGTAGGGCTTCACCCGCTCTTGCAGATCCGGCGGGGAAACCCGGCCGGAGGTCACGCCCGGAAGTTCCTGGTTGGTGTAGCCAGAGCGGTGCAGCTGCGAGAGCGACGCCGTCCAGGGGCCCTGGTTGTAGGTAAGGAAGATGTTGTGCTTCCACTTCAGGCCCAGATCGCCCGCGAAGGTGAAGCGACCCACTTCGCTGACACCCTGCGGAGCGCCGGGCACCAGCCGGGAGCGCTTCTTCAGCAGCAGGCTGCCATCGAAGCCGACCGAAAGATCACCCGCGAACAGCGGCGTGCCCGCGCGCCCGGCGAATTCGATGCCGGATGTTTCGGTTTCGCCGCTGTTCACCCATGTGCGGTCGATGGTGACGATGTTGCCGCCGGCATCCCGGATGAAGCGGTCGGTGAACAGGTCGTAGTTGGCGATCATGTCCTGCAGGGAAAGGACATCGATCTTGCCTTCCCGGCGGATATACCACCAGTCGGCCGAAACCATGATGTTGGGTGTCGGCTCCAGCACCACGCCGGCAGACCATTGCCGTGCCGATTCCGGCCCCAGATCAAGCCGCCCGCCGGTCAGGATCGTGGGCTGGATGGCGTCGCAGCCCGGAATGGACGTATCCACGCGCCCGGCCGAGCAGGTTTCCGGATCATAGATGTCGCGGCCGGAATAGGGCGATTCCAGCGTTCCGTTGTAGGTCTGGTTGAAGGTCGGCACCCGGAAGCTGGTGTTGTAGGAACCGCGGAACATCAGCTGCTGGATGGGCCGGTACTTCACCGAGAACTTGGGGTTCGTGGTGGTTCCGAACCCTGTGTAATCGTCGACCCGGAAGGCGGCGGTGAATTCGAAGCCGGTGAACAGCGGCAGCATCACTTCGGCATAGGCCGCCTTGATGTTGCGGTGGCGGCTGTCGAGGATGTTCGCATCATCGAACGGCGCGTTGAAGATGGGCGGCCGGTTGGCCGCCTCGCGAGCGTCGCCGTTGAAGCTGTATTCCTCGCGTCGCCAATCGACCCCGACGGCCGCCTGCACCGTGCCGCCCCAGACATCGAACAGCGGGCCTGTCGCGGCGACATCCACCTGCCACAGGCCGTAGGTGCCGCCGTAAAGCTGCACGCCGGCAGCCGACGTCGCCTCGATCAGGGCCATGGCTTCGGCGGACTGGGATTCGCCCGGTAGCAGGAAGGGGTTGATCCGGCCCGTCATCAGCGCGTCGACCATGCCGTTCACGATGACGTTGCCGTTCGCATCGCGCACGGTGCGGGTATAGAAGAAGCCCGAACCCAGCGTGGATGTGGATTCGCTTTTCCCGTAGGAAACGCCGGCGTGATATTCCCACGGGCCGGCGATGGGGCCATCCGCCGTCAGCGCAAGGCGCATCGTGTCCGTGCTCGTCTCGATGACACGCGGGCCGCATTCCATGCACCGCCAGCGGAGTGCCATCGGCAGCCCCCTGCGTGATTCAAGTGTCGGGAACACCGAAACCAGCTGGTTGAAGACGCGATCATAGGTGGCCGCGCTGTACTGGTTGCGCACATAGACATAGTTCAGCGCGGTAGCGGCCGCCGAGGCGCTGGACGTCAGCTGGTTGTTGGAGAAGAGCTTGCGGGAATCGGCCTGCGATCCCGTCACCTCGAACTTCAGCTGATGATCCCCGAACTGGCCGGTGGCCGCACCGAACCAGGAGATGGTGCGGATCGGCTGCTGGATGACCGCGGCGCGGCCGGTATCCCAGGCGCAGGCATATTTCGCCGTCGGCACGTCCCACAGAAGCTCATCGTAGCTGCCCATCCCGTCGATCGCGCCGCAACCCAGGTTTCCGGGCAGATCCAGCGGGTTGATGCCGCCGCCCGCACGCACCGTGCTGCTGCCGGGGAGGAAGGGCGCAGTGGCCGCCGAGTTGATGATCGTTCCGTTGGGGCTGTTGGGGGAAACGCCCAGCGGGAAGATGGTGGCGAACGGCGTTCCGCGCGTATCGACGGACAGGCCGCGATTCACCTGGAAGGTGTTCACGAAATCGCGCTGGTCGCCGCGCAGCATCTTGGCATCGGTGATGGACGCGCCGAACATCACGTTGAACCGGTCAGACGACAGATCGCCATGTCCGGCGACGAACGAGCCCCGCCAGAGGTTGCCACCGCCGGCTTCCGTCACGTCCATGAAGCCGCTGGCCTTCACGCCCTGGAAGTTGCTGTAGGTGATGAAGTTGATCACGCCACCCACCGCATCGGTGCCGTAGATGGCGGACGCGCCATCCTTCAGCACCTCGACACGCTCCACGGTGGACATGGGGATCTGGTTCACGTCCACCACGCCGCCGTTCAGGCCGTGGGCGGGGACACGGCGGCCGTTCAGCAGCACCAGCGTTGCCGCTGCGCCCTGCCCGCGCAGGTTGGCGGAAGACGCGCCGTTGTTGCCCCGCGCCGCGCCGGACACGACGTCCGCGTTGGAGGCGAGATTGTCGAGGCCGTTGCCGTTCGACGTGAGATAGGAAATGAACTGCTCGGGGCTGACGATCCCTTCACGACGGAGATCGTCGGTGCTGATGATCGTGAGGGGGACAGGACTTTCCTGTATGGAGCGCTTGATGCGCGAGCCCGTCACCACGATCATCTCTTCCTGGGCCGCCGCGCCGGCAGCCGCCTGCGCAAGCGCCGGCGCCGCGAGACAGGTGGAACACAGCATCGCCGAGACGAGAAGCTTCATCGATTACCCCCTTGTTGCCTTGCAGCCCCGGCCTTCGCCATGTTGCCGCATTCCGGACGGTTCGTTCATCCAGCCGCAATGTTCATCGGGAAGCCGTTGCAACGCAATGGGGTTTCTGGGCGAAGCCGCGCGATTGAAGGGGATAAGCTTCGGCCGATGGCGGCTGTTGCACAGCAGCAACAGGGCGGGCGTTCGCCCAGTGGAACATCAGGCCTGTTTCAAAAGAAGGAAAGGTGGTGGAGCCTAGGGGGATCGAACCCCTGACCTCTACAATGCCATTGTAGCGCTCTCCCAGCTGAGCTAAGGCCCCGAAATTTTCACCTTTGAGCCCCCGGTTCGGGGAGCTGCCGGACCCGCCTGGGGGCGGGAGCGGTGCGCCTAGCGCAAGGTGCCGGGCGGTTCAACCCCCAACAGCCTTGCGCCGGCATTTTTTTAGCGATCTTCCTCGCGCTCCTCGACAACCACTTCGCTCAGGTCGTCGTCGCCGCCGATATCGACATCGGCGTCTTCCGACGGCTCGTCATTGTCGGCGTCGATGTCCAGATCATCGGCTTCCAGCGCCGGTTCGGCTTCGCCAGCCTGGCCTTCGGCCTTGGCGGCTTCGAACGGAAGCGTCTGCTTCGACTTCAGGATCGGCTCAGGCACCCAGCTGCTGCCGCAGCCGATGCAGGTGACCGGATCGTCCTTCTGAAGGTCGTAGAAGCGGGTTCCGCATTTCGGGCACTGGCGCTTGGTGCCCCATTCCGGCTTGATCACGTGTCAGAAACTCCTGTTTCGCGGAAAGGCAGTCTTGTCATCTGGTGCCGGTGGCAACAGGGATCAACTGTCTTTTGCGGAAAGCGGCCGCGCCTTGCCATAGGCGATGCCGCCTGTCAAAGCCCGCGCCTTCAAGAGAGGCAAGATGAGCCACAGCCACACCCCCCCTTCCCCCCTGACCCTTGGCACATATGGCCCGCTTGGCGGCGAGGTGCGCGTGCCCGGCGACAAGTCGATCTCGCACCGCGCGATCATGCTGTCGGCCCTTGCCGTCGGCCGCAGCGAGATCCACGGCCTGCTGGAGGGCGAGGATGTGCTGGCGACGGCATCGGCCATGCGGGCGATGGGCGCAACGGTGGAAAGGCTGCAGGAGGGGCACTGGATCGTGGACGGCGTCGGTGTCGGAAGCCTGCTGCAACCGCAGGCTGCGCTCGACATGGGCAACAGCGGAACCTCGACACGCCTTCTGATGGGGCTGCTCGCCAGTCATCCGATCACGGCCGGCTTCACAGGCGACGAATCGCTGAGCCGCCGGCCGATGGGCCGGGTAATCGAGCCGCTGAGCCGGATCGGTGCCGAGATCACGGCGTCTCCCGGCGGGCGTCTGCCTCTGATTCTACGCGGGGCGGAAACCCCACTGCCGATCCGCTACCGGCTGCCGGTTGCGTCCGCGCAGGTAAAATCCGCCATTCTGCTGGCGGGCCTGAACATCGGCGCGGAAACCGTGGTGGAAGAACCGGTTCCCACGCGGGACCACAGCGAACGAATGCTGAAGGGATTCGGCGCGGATCTGACAGTCGAGCCGATGCCAGAGGGCGGCCGCCGCATCGCGATCCGGGGCTGGGCCGAACTGAAGCCGCAGACGCTGGACGTGCCGGGCGACCCGTCCTCGGCCGCATTTCCGCTGGTCGCGGCCCTGATCGTGCCCGGCAGCGACGTGCTGATCCGTGGCGTGGGCCAGAACCCCACGCGCGACGGCCTGGTACGGGCGTTGAAGATGATGGGCGCCGACATCGAACTACTGGATCCGCGCGATGTTGGGGGCGAGCCTGTCGCGGATCTGCGTGTGCGCCACTCGGCCCTGCGCGCGATCGATGTGCCGCCCGAAATGGCCCCCTCGATGATCGACGAATATCCGATCCTGTTCGTGGCGGCGGCCCTTGCCCAGGGCCGCACGATCCTGCGCGGGATCGAGGAACTGCGGGTGAAGGAAAGCGACCGGATCGCGGCGATGGCGGCCGGCCTGCAGGCATCGGGCGTGAAGGTCGAGGAACTGCCGGACGGCCTGATCGTCGAAGGAAGCGGCGGCGCGCCCGTGCCCGGCGGCGCGACGATCGCCACCCATCTGGATCACCGGATCGCGATGAGCTTCGCGGTGCTCTCGCTGGTGGCGCGCAACCCCGTCACCGTGGATGATCGCGCCCCGATCGCGACCAGCTTTCCCGATTTCCTGCCGCTCATGCAGCGGCTTGGCGCGCACGAGAACGCCACCTAGGCCTCGGCCAGAAGGCCCGCTTTCCCCACGCGCTGCTTCAGCCAGTCATCGAGGATGGCGGCAATCCGTTCGCCCGCGCGGCCGTCCCCGAACGGATGAACCGGGGCAAGCCGCGGCCGGGACAGCGCGCGGTGCACGGCCGAAACGATGCTGTCCGCATTCAGGTCCACCAGTTCGGAGGCGCCTGCCGACAGGGCTTCCGGCCGCTCCGTCGCCTTGCGCAGCACCAGCGTGCGCAGGCCCAGCGCCGGCGCCTCTTCCTGGAGGCCGCCAGAATCCGTGAGCAGAAGCTGCGCGCGGCGCATCATCCAGATCATCTCCAGATGATCGAGCGGCGAAACCATGTGAACGGAATCCAGCCCGTCCAGCCTCTCTCTCAGGGTGGATTGCACCGCCGGGTTCGGATGAAGGGGCAGCACGATCTCCGCCTCGCAGAAGGCTGCGAGGCGGGCCAGTGCGGCGGCGATGGCGCCAAGCCGTCCGCCGAGATTCTCGCGCCGGTGGACAGTGGCGAGAAGAAGGGGATGTCGGGGACTGACCGCGAAGGGAAAGCGGGCGGCCATCGCATCCTCGATCGACGGATCTGCATCCAGCACCCTGATCCTGGCATGCAGCGCATCGATGCCGCTGTTCCCCGTGACATGGACAAGATGACCGGCGACGCCTTCACGCCGCAATGCGGCGGCGGCGGCCTCTGTCGGCGCGAGGTGGATCGCCGCGATCTGGGCAATCAACTGCCGATGCATTTCCTCGGGGAAGGGTTCGGCCGTGTCGCCGGTGCGAAGCCCCGCCTCCACATGCGCGACAGGCACCTGGGCATAGGCCGCCGCCAGCGCACCCGCGAGCGCCGAGATCGTATCCCCCTGAACCAGCGCAAGCCGGGGCCGCCAGGCCGCGAAGATGGGAGCGAGGCGCACAAGCAGCGCCGACAGCATCTGGGCCGGCGTTCCCGCCACCATGCCGATGCCAAGGTCGATATCGGGACACAGGCCGAGTTCCCGCAGCATCTGCGGCGCAAGATCGGGGTGCTGCCCTGTCATCACCAGCAGAACGCGCCGGCCGCGGGCGCGCAACGCCGC
This sequence comes from Sandaracinobacter sp. T42, assembly GCF_059115405.1. Classification (NCBI taxonomy): domain Bacteria; kingdom Pseudomonadati; phylum Pseudomonadota; class Alphaproteobacteria; order Sphingomonadales; family Sphingosinicellaceae; genus Sandaracinobacter; species Sandaracinobacter sp. T42. The sequence continues at coordinate 1,835,122 of NZ_CM181101.1, read as the reverse complement.
GATCACGGGCGCCATCTTCACCACTTCCGGCCTGGTTCCGCACACCGCCAGAAGCGGTGGATACTCGTCCATAGGTTCGGTCTCCAGACGGGGCGCAACCGCCACCTCGCCAAAAAACCGACCCTGAAACCCTGCGTATCAACGACTTGGGCGCTGTTCCACCGCTTTCTGGGCAGGGAGCCGTCCAAAATCGGTTAACCCCGCATTGATGCGAATCTCTTGCAACTGGGCGGTGTAATGCATATTAATCGCAAAAGCGGGCCGCTCCGGCCCCGGATGGACCAGCGCTAATGATCGTCTGCTCTTGCAATGCTCTGCGTGAATCTCAAGTGCGTGAAGTTGCACGGGGTGGCGTGCGCTGCGAGCGCGAGGCATATCAGCGCCTCGGCTGCCGGCCGCAGTGCGGCCAGTGTCTGCCATTTGCACGCCAGCTCGTGCGGGAAGAGGCAGGCCGCGTTGCGGTCTGAAGGTCGCCGCTGAACGAAGTCCGCTCAGCGAAGCCTGACAGCCTCGAACGTCACTTCCCTCTACGCGACCAGTCGGCCGATCAGGCCAGAACCCTGCGGGCGGCCTGTTCGTCCAGCGCAATCTGCGCCTTCAGCGCCTCCAGCCCGTCGAGCTTCAGTTCCGGGCGCAGCCATTCCACCAGCTCCACCTCGATCTTATGGCCATAGAGATCGCCCGACCAATCGAGAATCCAGGTTTCCAGCAGTTCCTTGGGCGGATCGAACATCGGCCGGATGCCCAGATTGGCGACCCCGTTCGCGCACCCGCCATCGGGCAGATGCACCCGAACAGCATAGACCCCGTAGCGAGGGCGCAGATAGGGCCCCATATCCAGATTCGCGGTCGGAACTCCGATGGTGCGGCCCCGCTTGTCGCCGTGGATCACTTCCCCTTCGATGGCGAAAGGTCGGGTCAGCAGGCGGGCAGCTTCCGCCATGTCGCCGGCGGCAAGCGCCGCGCGGATGCGGGTGGAGGAAACAGCTTCATCCGCTGCCATGATGGGGCTCAGCGCCTCGGCCGTGAAGCCGTGGACCCGGCCCAGATCCGCCAGGGTCGCGGCGGTGCCCGAACGCCCCTTGCCGAATGTGAAGTCCTCGCCGGTCACCACATGGCGGATACCCAGCCTGCCGGCCAGCCACTGTGCGGCGAAATCCGCTGCCGACAGGCCGGCGAGCCCGGCATCGAAGGGGATCACGACCGCCCCGTCCACGCCAAGCGACTCGAAATGGCGCAGCTTCTGGTTCAGCGTGGTCAGTGCGAAGGGCGGAGCATCGGGGCGAAAAAGACGGGACGGATGCGGATCGAAGGTAGCGACGAGCGCCGGGGCGCCAATGGCCCGCGCCCGCGCGATCGCGGCCCCGATAACGGCCTGATGCCCCCTGTGCACGCCATCGAAGTTGCCGAGCGCCAGCGCGCCCCCCTTCAGATCAGAGGGCGCCTCGCCCTGCCCTTCCAGTCGCTTCATGCCACGTCCGTTAGCGCGCTGTGACTGGCTCGGCCAGTGGGTCAGCGCCGGATAAAGGTCTGGAAACAGTGTGCCGGGGCGTCGGCCGCAGCGGCATGATCCTCTTGCGCCAGCAATTTCCATTGTGCCGGTTCGGGATCGGGGAAGAAGGTGTCCCCTTCCGGCGAGAGGTGGATCCGCGTCAGCTCGATCCGCGTCGCGACAGGCCGCGCGAGCGCATAGATTTCCGCCCCGCCGATCACCATCAGCTCGCCCGCAAGGGGTTCATCACCGGCAGCCGTGATCGCTTCGGCCAGGCCGGGCACGATGCTTGCGCCCGGCGCGCGCCAGCGGGGATCCCGGCTAAGCACGATATTGTGCCGCCCCGGCAGCGGTTTGCCGATCGATTCGAAAGTCTTGCGGCCCATGATGACCGGCTTGCCCATCGTGATTCGCCGGAACCGGTGCAGATCGGCGGGAAGGTGCCAGGGCATCGCGCCATCCTTGCCGATCACGCCATTGTCGGCCGCCGCGACCACCAGCACGATATCGGGCTGCATCTCTCAGGCCTGCCTGGCCGGATGCTGCTTCAGTGCCAGCATGAGCGTAGTGATGAAGGCGATATAGAAAGTGCCGAAGGCCGCCGACGCGCCGGCGTTCAGCATCTCGAACAGCCAGCGGCCGATGCCCCAGCCCTGCGCGGACGCACCAGTCGCCAGGGTGGAGATCACGCCCAGCGCGGCCCCGAGGCCCAGAATCCCCAAAGAGAGCAGCATGAAGCCGGTGATCAGCACCGCGATCATGCCGAACAGACGAAAGGCCCGCCCAGACGTCAGCGCCCAGCTGGCTTTCAGTGCATCGAGCGGATCCGGGTGAGCGGTCGCGACCAGCGGGATCACCAGCGACAGGCGGGTCAGGATCCAAAGGCCCGGCAGGATGAACAGGAACAGCCCGAGCCCGGTTGCGATGCCCTGAATCAGGAACAGGGCGAGCGCCGCGGGAAACAGGCGCAGGGCTGCGCCCAGATCATGCGCCAGCGGCTGGCCGCCCGTGCCGCCACGCGCGATCAGCCGGGCGATCATCAACTGCGCGATCAGCGTGCCCGCCAGCACCAGCAGCACGGCAGCGGCGTCCATCGCCACATGTTCGCCCTTGAAGAGCTGATCCGGGGTGCGGTCATTCACCTGCCGCGCGAACAGCAGCTGCGGCAGAAACAGGAAGGCAGCTGCGATCGTCCACAGCATGTCGCCATGGCGCCGCACGCCCGCAACCGTGGCGGGCCAGATCTGGCCGAAGCTGATCGGATCCAAGCTGGTGCGCTTTGCCGGCTCAGCCGGCCTTCACGCCGCTGTCGGCCATCAACGCCTGAAGCTCGCCTGCCTCGAACATCTCCATCATGATGTCCGAACCGCCCACGAACTCGCCCTTCACATAGAGCTGCGGAATTGTCGGCCAGTCGGAATATTCCTTGATGCCCTGCCGGATCTCCATGTCCTGCAGAACGTCCACCGAGTGGAAGGCAACGTCCAGATGCTCGAGGATCGCGATTGCGCGGCTGGAAAAGCCGCACTGGGGGAACAGGGGCGAGCCCTTCATGAACAGGACAACATCATGTCCCTTCACGATTGCATCGATGCGTTCGGCGACTGTGCTCATTTCTCGTTCTCCTCGGCGGATCAGGCCGGTGTGGACGTCGTCAGCTGAAGGGCGTGCAGCACACCCCCCATCCGGCCGCCGAGTGCGGCATAGACCATCTGATGCTGCTTCACGCGGCTCAGCCCGGCGAACCGCGCCGAGGTGACATGGGCGGCCCAATGGTCGTCATCGCCGGCAAGGTCCGTCAGGCGGATGTCTGCATCCGGAATCGCAGCCCGGATGGCTGCCTCGATCTCGTGGCCGGGCATCGGCATGACCGGATCAGGCCTTTTCGATCTGCTCGCGCGCTTCGGCTGCCTTGCGGGCCAGCATCTCGCGCACTTCGATGTCGCTCGTCTCGACGCCGCCCTTCAGCAGGTCGCCGATCAGCTTGCGGATCACATCCTCATCACCCGTTTCCTCGAAATCGGCCTGCACAACCGATTTCGCATAGGATTCGGCCTCCGCATCGGTCAGACCCAGACGCTCGGCCGCCCACAGACCCAGCAGCCGGTTGCGCCGGGCGGTGATGCGGAATTCCTTTTCCGCTTCGTGCGCGAACTTGTTTTCGAACGCCTTCTCGCGATCGTCGAACGTGGTCATGCCTGCTCCCAGCAGTTGTGCGGCCCCGCCCCGGGGCCATGTGTCGCGCCCGAGATAGGCGGCATCCGGGCGCAGTTCAACCGAAGGGTTGCAGCAGGGCAGCATAGCTGCAACCCTGCAGCACCCAACATCGGAAAAAAGGAGGAATTGCATGGCCCTGACCTTCGAACTCTACAAGGACAAGGCAGGCGAGCACCGCTGGCGGCTGAAGCACAGCAACGGCAATGTGCTGGCGACTTCGTCCGAAGGCTATTCCTCGAAAGCGGCGGCGCTGAAGGGAATCGAGAATGTGAAGGCCAGCGCGGACGCGCCAGTCGTGGAAGTCTGAGCGGGTTCAGCCGATCCTGGGCGGTGCCTTTGCGCTGCCCAGCTGGGCTGCCAGTTCCTCCAGCGCGGACCGTAGGCCTTCGTCGCGGACACCCGAAAGGTTCACGGCAGGCGCAGGCGTTACCGGCGCCACGACCGGCTGCGAACGTTCGGCCGGCTTCGGAACCTCACCCTGCACCAGCTTCAGCTTCGCGACCGCATTGGCGCCGAGAATCCGGTTTGCCCGATCGAGAATCTGCGGCGCAACATGCTGGAGCTGCAGGGAAAACGGCCCCTCCACGCGAATCGTTAGCACGCCGCCGGTTGACTGCCCGCGTGGAAACCGCAGGGATTCCGGGACGGACCAGCGCGCATAGACCGGCCCGACAACTTCCTTCCAGCGCGCCAGCAGCGCGCCCTGGACGAAACCGAAGCGGCGAAACGCGGTGCCGCCGACATCCGGCAGCAACGAACCGACGTCTCTGACCCCGTTGCGGCGGGGCGCGGGTTCCTGACCCTTCCTATCCTTGGGAGGCTTCGCCATCGACCCGCCCTGTGCCAGAGAGCGGGCATGGCCGTCACCCCGCAAATCATCGCCGCGAAGCTGCTGGCCTGGTATGACCGCCATGCCCGAAGCCTTCCCTGGCGGGTGCCGCCGAACGACGGCCGTCGGCCCGATCCCTATCATGTGTGGCTGTCCGAGATCATGCTGCAGCAGACGACCGTTGCGGCTGTCGGCCCCTATTTCGAGCGTTTCCTGGCCCTTTGGCCGACGGTGGAGGCGCTCGCGGCGGCGGACGATGCAGCGGTGATGCGTGAATGGGCCGGTCTTGGCTATTATGCGCGCGCCCGCAACCTGCTGGCGGCGGCGCGGCAAGTGGCCGGCATGGGCGCATTTCCCGCATCGGAATCGGAACTTCGCACCCTGCCCGGCATCGGCCCCTATACGGCGGCCGCAATCGCCGCGATCGCCTTCGGGGAGGTCGCCGTCGTGATCGATGGCAACATCGAGCGGGTGACGAGCCGCCTTTTTGCCCTGCCCGATGTGCTGCCAGCGGGGCGCGCAAGGCTGGCACAGGCGCTGGCGCCCCATGTGCCGGCCAGGAGACCGGGCGATTTCGCGCAGGCGCTGATGGATCTGGGCGCGACCATCTGCACGCCGCGCAAGCCGTTGTGCCCGGCCTGCCCGCTGTCTGATGGCTGCGCGGCGCACATGGCCGACATGCCGGAATCCTTCCCCCGGAAGGCCGCGCGCCGGCCCCGGCCACTGAAGCAAGGGACCGCCTGGTGGATCGAGCATCGCGGCCGGGTGGCGCTGGTGCGCCGCCCCGCGAAGGGCCTGCTGGGTGGAATGCTGGCCCTGCCCGGCAGCGAATGGGCCGTGGGCGGGGGCAATGACCTGCCGGCCGGCCCCCGCTGGCACCTGCTGGAGGACGGGGTTCGGCACGGCTTCACCCATTTCGAGCTGGAGCTGAAGGTGGCCGTGACGGAACTGATCGATCTGCAAAGCCTGCCGCCCGGCATCGAGCCCATCTGGACCAGCCGCATGGACGTCGGCACAGCCGGGCTTCCCACCCTGTTTGCGCGCGCCGCCGAACTGGCGCTCGCCCACCAACTGCCGCTACTGGAGGGCGCATGACTTTCACGGGACATCTGGGGTTCACTGGCGCACCGCTGGACAGGGCAGACCATCTGCGCCGGGATGACGCCGCGATCCAGGCGCTGCGCATGGACCCGACCGCCCGCTTCCTGATCCTGGATCAGCTGAAGCCGCTGATGGCGGAAGGCGGGCAGGATCTCTACTGGGCGCGCCGCAGCGAGGTGCCGAAGGGCACCACCATCTTCCTTGGCCTGACGCCGGAGGGCGATCCGCGCTTCGCCGTGGACGGCACCGCCGACGACGACATTCCGGCCCGGCCGACGGATGCGCGTGTCGCGGGAACCGTGCTGGGCGATTCGCGAGCGGCCATCGTTGCGCAGGCGCGTTCCATGCTGGATTGGCATCGTCGTCACGGCTTCTGCGCCAACTGCGGCGCGCCGACCGAGCTCCGGAAGGCAGGCTACAGCCGGCTGTGCGGCGGTTGCGGAGCGGAGCATTTCCCGCGTGTCGACCCGGTGGTGATCATGCTGGCCGAAAAGGACGGCAAGGCGCTGGTGGGGCGTGGGCCCAACTTTCCGGCCGGCTTCTTCTCGGCGCTGGCGGGTTTCGTCGAACCGGGCGAATCGCTTGAGGAGGCCGTCGCGCGGGAACTGTTCGAGGAAGCGGGCGTGCGCGTGCACGGTGTGCGTCTGGGCGCCAGCCAGCCCTGGCCCTTCCCGTCCAGCCTGATGATGGGCGCCTTCGCCACGGCGGACTCCTTCGAACTGAAACTGGACGAGAGCGAGATCGCCGATGCGCGCTGGGTGACGCGGGCGGAGGTTCGCGCCGCCCTCAGCGGGCAGGCGGACTGGAATGCGCCGCCCCCGCTGGCGATTGCGCACTGGCTTCTGGCGACATGGGCGGATTCTGCGGCCTGACCGGGCGTTGGCCGCTGTCCACCAGCTCCACCTTCATGCTGTTGCGATCCAGCAGGCGTCGGGTTTCCTCTGCCGTCATGGGCTTGCCGAAATGCCAGCCCTGCATCTGATTGCAGCCCAGCCGCCGCATCGATTCGAAATCCGTTCGCGTTTCCGTGCCTTCGGCCGTGGTTTCCATGCCCAGCCTGTCTGCCAGGGCGACGATGGCCTGAACGATGGCCACAGCCTCGGCCCCGCCCCTTGCGCTGGCCTGCACGAAGCTGCGGTCGATCTTGATGCGGTCGAACGGAATCTTCTGCAGATACCCCAGAGACGAGTAGCCCGTGCCGAAATCATCCAGCGCAAAGCTGACCCCCAGCGAACGCAGGTCGGCCAGCATCGCCGCCGTCTGCGCCCGCTCATCCAGGAACAGGCTTTCGGTCAGCTCCAGTTCCAGCCGGTCCGGCGCGACATTGGCGCGGGCCAGCGCAAGGCGGACGATCTCGACAAGCCGGGGATCATCGAACTGCAGCGGGGACAGATTCACCGCCAGACGGATATTTCGCGGCCAGCCGGCGGCCACCCTTGCCGCTTCCTGGAGCACCCAGGCGCCGATCCGGCCGATCTGGCCCGTCTCCTCGGCGATCGGGATGAAGACGGCGGGTGAAATCTCGCCGCGAACAGGATGCCGCCAGCGCAGCAGCGCCTCGAACCCCACGATCCGCTCGTCCATGGCGTTGACGACCGGCTGGAACAGCAGACGCAACTGGTTGTGCTCGATGGCGGAGCGCAGATCGAACTCCAGTTCACGCCTGTCCTCCGCGCGCTGGTGCATCGCCCTGTCATAGGCGCGAACCTGGCCACGCCCCCGTGCCTTCGCATCATAGAGGGCCAGATCCGCCGCCCGCATCAGGGCCTCCACGGTGGCGCCGTCGTCCGGGCCGAGCGCAAGGCCGATGCTGGCCCCGATGGTCGGCCGGCTGGTTTCCAGATCATAGGGGCGTGACAGGCGTGCGATCAGCCGCTCGCCAAGCCGCACCGCCTCCGCCTGATCGGCATCGGGCAGCACGACGGCGAATTCGTCACCGCCCAGCCGTCCGGCGACAACGCCCCCCGCATTGCCGATCACCTCGCGGATGCGGGCCGCCACTTCGCCCAGCAGCCGGTCGCCCGTGCCATGGCCAAGGCTGTCGTTCACGGCCTTGAACCTGTCGAGATCGACGAACAGCAGCGCCACCTTGCCGGATCGAAGCCCTTCGCCCAGCGCCTGATGCACGATGCGGCGGTTCACAAGGCCGGTCAGGGCGTCGAAAGTCGCCAGCTCCGCGATCCGCTGGGACGCACGCTGCCGATCGGTCACGTCGGAACCGACGCCGCGATACCCCAGGAATTCGCCCTTGTGGCCAAGCTTCGGCGTGCCCGAGAGCGACCACCAGCGCCGCTCGCCACCAATCTCCACCGACAGCAGATGGTCGCGGAAGGGCTGCCCCTTCGCGACGATCTCGAACAACGGCTTCGCATCCTCCCGGTCGGCAAGCGCATCGAGCCACAGGCTGCCGATGACCGACTCGACCGGCGTGCCGGTGACATCCGCGAAACGGGAAGACACGAACGTGACCCGTCCTTCCGGGTTGATCTCGAACAGCCATTCGGATCCGTTGGTGTCATATTCGTTCAGCAGCAGACGCACGACTTCTTCCTGCGCGACAAACTGCTGCTCGGCCCTGAGCCGCGACAGAAGCGCAAAGGTGGATTGCAGCGTGCCGCGCACCAGCATCCCGGTGAAGCCGAGCAGCAGCGCCACGGACATCCACATGTCGGTCCAGCCGATCCGGGCCAGACCCAGCCCGACACCCAGCAGCACCGGCACGCACAGCGCCAGCGCGCCAAGCGGAAAGACTGCCGTGGTGATCGCCATCGCGCCGATCGCGGCCATCGACAGCGTCACCGCCAGCATGGCGTCCGAATGGTCCGCCAGCGGCAGGATATCCGCAAACAATATACCCCAGGCGCAGCCGCTGAGCGCCATTTCACCCAGCAGCCGCCGCATGTAGGGCCGTGTCGCGCGGGCGCCCCGGCCATGCAGCCGGCGCGACGTGCGCCGGAACAGCCAGTGAAGGGTCAGCAGGCCCTGCGCGAACAGCCAGGCAGCGAACACGGCCGGGCTTGCGACAGGGGCGAAAGCCAGCATGACGATGGCGGCATAGAAGACCATCACCGGCGCCAGCACCGGCAGATAGCGCACCACATAGCCCAGCTGGTTCCGCCTGACGCGACGCCAGAAAGCATCCTCGTCCGGCCCCAGCCGCAGCAGATCGCGCCAGCCGAACCGGGCGCGGTCGGCCGCCGGAGGCTTGAACATGACCGTCATGGCGCTTGCCGCCCGAATTGTTCCGTCGACATGACTGCTCCCGTCGCGCAGACCCGAAAGGCCTGAACGGCGGGATTCGCAATGACTTAAGCGCGCCGCCTTCCGGCCTCAGGGCGCGGCGACTTCCGGGGGAATCATCGGATAGCTGCCCAGAAGGCGAACCCATTTCGAATGGAAGGCCAGTTCTTCCAGTGCGCGGGCGACATGCGCATCGGATGGCCGCCCTTCGATATCGATCAGGAATTCGGCCGCCGTGAAGGCGCCGCCGCGCAGGTGGCTTTCCAGCCGCGTGAGGTTGATTCCGTTGGTGGCGAAACCGCCCAGCGCCTTGAACAGCGCGGCGGGCACGTTCTTCACCTCGAAAGCCAGCGTGGTCTTCACCGGCCCTTCCAGCCGGCCGGGATCGCGCGGTGTGCGCGAGAGCAGCAGAAAACGGGTGCGATTGTGATCCGCATCCTGAAGCCCTTCCACCAGCAGGCTGTTGCCGTAGAGTTCGCCCGCAAGGCGCGAAGCGATGGCGGCGACGGTGGAATCATCCCCCCCGCCAACAGCGGCGGCAGCCGCTGCCGTGTCTGCGAAACTGGTAGGGCGCAGGCCCAGCGCACGCAGTCGCTTGCGGCACTGGCCCAGCGCCTGCGGGTGGGAAATCACCTCTTTCACGTCGGACAAGGCCGCGCCCGGTGCGCCCAGCAGGCAATGTTCCACTTTCACATAATGCTCGCCCGTCACGAACAGGCCGGACTCGGGCAGCAGGAAATGCACATCGGCCACACGGCCATGCAGGCTGTTCTCGACCGGGATCACCGCCAGCGCGGCGGCCCCGTCCTGAACGGCGGCCAGCGCGTCCTCGAAACTGAAGCAGGGCAGCGGCAGGCCTTCGGGCGCGACTTCGCGGACCGCCTGGTGCGAATAGGCCCCCGGCGCGCCCTGGAACGCGACCGCGCGCGAAGGGGCGGCGGCGGCGCGGGCGCGCATTTCATCCACAAGGTGCTGGGCAAGGGGCGGGTAGCTTTGCATCGGCGGCGCTTGCCCGCCCTTCCCCGGCCCGTCAACCATCCGCCATCCGTGCGAACCTGCGGCAATTGGCGAGGTGAGGCAGCCATTGCCAACCGGCACCGCTGTTTCTATGAGGCCCGGCGGAAGGTGGTGCCGCCCGGCATCGCCCGTATGATGCACGCTTCGGAGAGCAGGACAGGTGGACAGCTACGAGTGGAACAAGATTGCCGGCTGGGTGCTGGCGGCCGCCATTTCCGTTCTGGGCCTGTCGATCCTGACTGGCTACATGTTCCCCACCCACGGGCCGGAAAAGCCGGCCTTCGTGGTGGAAGGCGTTGAAGCCGAGGGCGAAGCTGCCGGCGGCGCGGCCGCGGCGGACAAGCCGATCGAATTCTACCTCGCCTCGGCCGACGTCGCGAAGGGCGAAGCGCAGTTCAAGAAGTGTGCTTCGTGCCACACGATCGACAAGGGCGGCGCGGCCGGCATCGGCCCCAATCTTTATGGCATCGTGGGCGCATCCCATGCCCATTCCAGCGGCTTCGGCTATTCCGACGCCATGAAGGCCGTATCCGACAAGAAGTGGGACTGGAAGGCCCTGTCCGAATGGATCGCCAACCCCAAGAAGGCGATTCCCGGCAACAAGATGAGCTTCGCGGGCATCAGCAAGCCGGAAGACCGCGCCAACCTGATCGCCTTCCTCAACAGCAAGAGCGACAGCCCGCTTCCCGCGCCTGCCATGCCCGCCGAAGAGCCTGCACCGGCCGCTGATGCGGCGGCTGCCCCGGCAGACGCGTCCGCAGCGCCGGCAGCTGCGGCGCCGGCCGCCGATGCGGCTGCCGCACCGGCTGCACCGGCAAAGTCCTGAACAACCCGGGCCAGACTAATTCGGCCCTGACATCTTCCGATTTCAAGGAGGCCGCTTTGTGCGGCCTCTTTTCATTGCTGCGCAGCCCGTTACGCCTGCACGCATGTTCCGGTTGACCCTGCTTGCCGCTTCGGCGGTTTCCGCACTTCTGATCGGCTGTTCATCCGGCGGAGGCGGCGGCACGCCGGCTGCGCCTGCGCCGACACCCACGCCGGCCCCCACCCCTTCCCCGACGCCAACAGGCTGCACCCTGCGGGAACGGCAGAATTGGGCCGCAACGCAACTTGCCGAATGGTATCTGTTTCCTGACACGCTGCCGGCCGCTCCAAACCCGGCGGCCTATTCCAGCGTTGCGGACTATGTGGATTCGCTGACAGCAACGGCACGCTTGCAGGGCAAGGATCGTCAATTCACCTATGTCACGTCGATTGCAGAGGAAAATGCCTATTACGAGTCCGGCTCCACGGCCGGGCTGGGCATCCGCCTGAAGATCGTTGGCGACGAGGCCTGGATCCTCGACGTGTTCGAGGGATCCCCCGCGGCCGCGACGAAGCTGGAACGCGGCTCGCAGATCCTGGCGATCGGGAACAGCCCTTCCGACATGCGGGATGTCGGCGAGATCCTGCGGAACGAAGGTGAAGAGGGACTCTATGCGGCGTTGGGGCCTTCGACGCCCGGTGTGACCCGGACGATCCGATACAGCTGGAATGTCCTTCATGGCGCAATCCAGGAAACCGAAACGCTGACGAAGGCGAACTATGCCATAGAGCCGGTGCCTTCCCGCTACGGCGTGCAGATCATCGACCCCTACGGCAATGATCCGATCGGCTATCTGCACCTCAGGACATTCATCAGCACGGCAACCCCGCAGCTGAGATCGGCATTCGCGCAATTCCGTTCCCGGGGGGTTGACAAGGTGATCGTGGATCTTCGCTACAATGGCGGAGGGCTTGTCAGCGTCGCGGAACTGCTTGCGGATCTGCTGGGCGGCGCCCGCACCCCGATGGATGTGCAGAACTACACCGTCTTTCGGGCGTCGAAGTCCGCTTATGACGAAACGCGGCGGTTCAGGGCCGAATCCGGTTCGGTCGCGCCGATGCGGGTGGCATTCATCGTGACCGGGGCCAGCGCATCCGCGAGTGAGATGGTCATCAACAGCATGACGCCCTGGTTGAAAGAGAACAGCGCGATCATCGGCGCCAACACCTATGGCAAACCGGTCGGCCAGATCGCCGTGGACCGTGCCGCCTGCGACGACAGACTGCGGATCGTTGCCTTCGCCACGCAGAATGCCGATCGTCAGGGCGATTATTACAACGGCCTGGCCGGCAAGACCGGCGCGAGCTGCGCGGCCATCGACGACAGCCGACTGCCCATGGGAAATCCGCAGGAACAGTCGACGGAACGCGCCATCTGGTTCCTGCGCGGCCAGCATCAGAGCCTGAACTGCCCGCCCATCGAGCCGGTGGCGCGCGCGATGTCCGCCGGCGACGCCCGGCCGGCGGCGCTGCGGGCCACGACCGCCCAGCGGGAGAATCCGGGTCTGTTCTAGGCGGCCTTCGCCGTCTCAGCCGCGTGGCGGCAGACGAAATCCCAGGCCTCGTCCGCTGTTTCCATGAAGTGGAACAGTTCAAGATCGCGCGGGGATATCACGCCTTCGTCCGCAAGGGACTGGAAGTTGACGACATTTTCCCAGAACGCCTTGCCGAACAACAGGATCGGGATGCGCGCCATCTTGCCGGTCTGCACCAGCGTCAGCAGTTCGAACAGTTCGTCGAACGTGCCGAACCCGCCGGGGAACACCGCAACCGCGCGCGCCCGCATCAGGAAGTGCATCTTCCTCAGCGCGAAATAGTGGAACTGGAAGCTGAGGCCCGGCGTGACATAGGCATTGGGCAGCTGCTCGTGGGGGAGGATGATGTTGAGCCCCACGGAAATCCCGCCGGCCTCGTGCGCGCCGCGGTTGGCGGCTTCCATGATGGAAGGGCCGCCGCCCGAACAGACGACATAGTCGCGCGGTCCGCCGACGTTGCAGTCCCGGCAAGAGGCAAGATAGGCAAGCTTGCGCGCCTCCTCATAGTATCGGGACTTGGCGACAAGCCGTTCGACGACAGCCTTGCGTTCGGGGGTGTCCGCGCCTGCCAGCAGGTCCGCAGCCTCTTCCGGGGAGGGGATCCGCGCCGAGCCGTAGAACACGAAGGTGGAGGCGATCCCGGCTTCCGTGAGAAGAAGTTCGGGCTTCAGCAGCTCCAGCTGGAAGCGCACCGGGCGAAGCTCGTCCCGGAGCAGGAAATCATGATCCTGGAACGCCAGGCGGTAAGCGGGATGTTCCGTTTGCGCCGTGGGGGTCGGGTGGGCCGCGAAGTCCGCCTCGCGGGACGCCGGCTTGAACGGCGTGTGCATCACTTCCTTTTTCATTGCCATCCAACATAATCAGGTGGGCAGCGGATTTCCACACCCCGATCTCCGGCATCCGCAGGCGCCGTGCGGGTCTGCCGGGCAGGGCCGCCGCTCTTTTCCTTGACCTGACACAATTCACCTCTATGAGCGGCAGCGGGCCACGCCGCCCCAACGCGGCGCGCGCTCTCTGAGAGGAGAGAATATGACTGCAAAGCCAACCGCCGTGCGCGGAGCGCACAAACCTGCGACTCGCCCCGCGCGTGCACATTTTTCATCCGGTCCCTGCGCCAAGCGCCCCGGATATGATCTTTCAGCCCTCCCCACGGACAGCCTCGGGCGCTCTCACCGCGCCAGGATCGGCAAGTCGCGCCTGAAGGACGCCATCGAGCGGACGCGTGCGATCCTGGGCGTTCCGGCCGACTATCGAATCGGCATCGTCCCCGCATCCGACACCGGCGCTTACGAGATGGCGATGTGGAGCCTGCTGGGCGCCCGCCCCGTGACGGCGATTGCCTGGGAAAGCTTCGGCGAAGGCTGGGTGACGGACGCGGTGAAGCAGCTGAAGCTGAACCCCACCGTCCTCAAGGCCGATTACGGCATGCTGCCTGATCTCTCGGTTGTTGATCAGGCGTCTGACATTCTCTTCACCTGGAACGGCACCACGTCCGGCGTGCGGGTTCCGGATGCGGACTGGATTTCCGATGCGCGCGAAGGGCTGACGCTGTGCGACGCAACCAGCGCCGCCTTCGCGCAGGATCTGCCATTCGCGAAACTCGATGTGGTGACCTTCAGCTGGCAGAAGGTGCTGGGCGGCGAAGGCGCGCACGGCATCCTCATTCTTTCGCCCCGGGCGGTCGCCCGGCTGGAAAGCCACACCCCCGCCTGGCCGATGCCCAAGATCTTCCGGCTGACAAAGGGCGGAAAGCTGATCGAAGGCATTTTCGAGGGCGAGACGATCAACACCCCGTCCATGCTGGCGGTGGAGGATTATCTGGACGCCCTGCGCTGGGCCGAATCCATCGGCGGCCTCCCTGCCCTGTTCGCCCGCGCGGACGCCAACGCCGCCGCGCTGAATGGCTGGGTGGATCGCACGCCCTGGGCTTCGAACCTTGCGGCCGATCCGGCCACCCGCTCGAACACCTCGGTCTGCATCCGGATCGACGGGCCGGCGGACCTGCCCAAGGCGATGGCCTCCCTCCTCGAGAAGGAAGGCGTCGCGTTCGACATCAACGGCTATCGGGACGCCCCGCCGTCCCTGCGCATCTGGTGCGGCGCAACCGTCGACACCGCCGATATCGAAGCCCTGATTCCCTGGCTCGACTGGGCCTATGCCACCGCGAAGGAGGCCTGAAGACATGCCCGACACAAAACCCCCGCGGGTGCTGATTTCCGACAAGATGTCCCCCAAAGCCGCCGAGATCTTCCGCGCCCGCGGGATCGAGGTGGACGAGAAGCCGGGCCTGACGAAGGACGAGCTGATCGCCATCATCGGCGACTATGACGGGCTCGCCATCCGTTCCTCCACCAAGGCAACGGCCCCGCTGCTGGATGCGGCGAAGCGACTGAAGGTGATCGGCCGCGCCGGCATCGGCGTGGACAATGTGGACGTGCCCGCCGCCACCGCGCGCGGCATCGTGGTGATGAACACACCGTTCGGCAACAGCATCACCACGGCCGAACATGCCATCGCGCTCATGTTCGCCCTCGCCCGCCAGTTGCCAGAGGCAGACGCCTCCACCCAGGCCGGCAAGTGGGAAAAGAACCGCTTCATGGGGGTGGAAGTCACCTCCAAGGTGCTGGGCCTCATCGGCTGCGGCAACATCGGCTCCATCGTGGCGGAACGCGGGCTTGGGCTGAAGATGAAGGTGATCGCCTTCGATCCCTTCCTCACGCCCGAGCGCGCGCAGGACATCGGCGTTGAGAAGGTGACGCTGGACGAATTGCTGGCCAAGGCGGACTTCATCACGCTGCACACCCCGCTGACGGACAGCACGCGCAACATCCTCTCTGCCGAAAATCTGGCGAAGACGAAGAAGGGCGTGCGCATCATCAACTGTGCGCGGGGCGGCCTGATCGACGAGGCCGCGCTGAAGGCGGGGCTCGATTCCGGCCATATCGCAGGCGCTGCGCTGGACGTTTTCGTGGAAGAGCCCGCGACGACGAGCCCGCTGTTCGGCACCCCCAATTTCATCTCAACCCCGCACCTCGGCGCCTCCACCGACGAAGCGCAGGTGAATGTGGCGATCCAGGTGGCCGAGCAGATGTCAGACTTCCTGCTGACAGGCGGCGTCACCAACGCGCTGAACATGCCCAGCCTTTCGGCGGAAGATGCGCCGAAGCTGAAACCCTATATGGCTCTGGCGGAGCATCTGGGCCATCTGATCGGCCAGCTGACGGGCGATGAAATCCGCGCCGTCACGGTGGAGGTCGAGGGCGCGGCCGCCCAGCTCAACATCAAGCCGATCACCGGCGCGGTGCTGGCAGGCCTGATGCGCACCTTCAGCGACACGGTGAACATGGTGAACGCCCCCACCATGGCGCGGGATCGCAACATCGAGGTCGCCGAAGTCCGGCACGAGCGCGACACCGACTATCAGACGCTGGTTCGGGTGAAGGTGAAGTCGCCGGCCGGCGAGCGCTCTGTCGCGGGCACCCTGTTCGGGGCGGCGCAGCCGCGCCTCATCGAGATCTTCGGCATCAAGGTGGAGGCGGATTTCGCGCCCCGGATGTTGTTCATCATCAACGAGGACAAGCCGGGCTTCATCGGCCGGCTGGGCACGCGACTGGGCGAGGCCGGCGTGAACATCGGCACCTTCCACCTGGGCCGCCGCGACGCGGGCGCTGAGGCGATCCTGCTGCTGTCGCTCGATTCGGCCGTCGACGAGGCCACCCTGCAGGACATCTGCCGCCTGCCGGGCGTGAAGACCGTGAAGGCGCTGAAGTTCGGGTGACGGACTGCCCTGCATATCCGGCCTCGGGCCCGACGGCTGCTCTTCTGCCATCCGGCTTCCGCGACCGGCTTCCGCCGGCGGCGGAAGCCGCGTCAGCCCTCACGCGCATCGTCGTCGACAGCTTCGCGGCGCGCGGTTACGCTCGCGTTTCGCCCCCGCTAGTCGAACATGAAGCCTCGCTGGCCTGCTGGCTGGGCAAGCCGCTGGGCGGCGCCTTGTTCCGCACCTCAGACCCTGCCACCGGCGAAGGGCTCGCCCTTCGCCCGGACATCACCGGCCAGATCGCGCGGATCGCCGCGACCCGGCTGGCGGATGCGCCACGCCCCTTGCGCCTCGCCTATGCGGGGCCCGTGTTGCGCGCACGCGCCGGGCAGCTGGATCCCGCGCGGGAACTGACGCAGGCGGGCGCCGAGCTGATCGGCAGCGACAGCGTGGCGGCACTCGCCGAACTGGTGACGACGGCGCTGGAAGCGCTGGCGGCTGCCGGCGTCAGCGACTTGTCCGTGGATCTGACCACCCCTGATCTGGTGCCCGAACTGGCCGCCGGGCAATGGCCCGTAGCCGACATCGATTCGCTGCTGGCTGCGCTGGACGGCAAGGACTGGGGCGCGCTGGGCACCCCGGAGGCGGAGCAATACCGCCAGTTGCTGGATCTGGCCGGCGGGGTGGAAACCGCCCTGCCCCGTCTTGCGGGGATCGCCCCCGCCCTTGCCATTGAGCTGACTGCCCTGGTGCGCGCACTGCCGAACGTCAGGGTCACGCTGGATCCAACGGAACGGCATGGATTCGAATATCATAGCTGGGTGGGCTTTTCCTTGTTCGGCAGCGCCGGCGGCCGCCCCTTTGCCACCGAGATCGGGCGCGGCGGCGCCTATCGCGTGCGCCACCCCGATGGCAGCGAGGAACGGGCCGCGGGCGTTTCGCTCTATGTGGACACCCTCGTCGATGCGGGGCTGGGCATCCTGCCAGGCCGGCGGCTGTTCCTGCCGCTGGGCACCGATCCGCAGGTGGCGGCGCGGCTGCGGGCCGAAGGCTGGGCGACGGTGCAGGGCCTGTGCGAGATGGATTCGTCCGAAGGCTGCACGCATGTCTGGAACGGGCGCGAAGCAGTCGCTAAGGGCTGACCCGAAAGGAATTCGTCTTGGCGAACGTGGTCGTGATCGGCGCCCAATGGGGTGACGAGGGGAAAGGCAAGATCGTCGACTGGCTGTCGGCGCGGGCCGATGTGGTGGTGCGATTCCAGGGCGGCCACAATGCCGGGCATACGCTCGTCGTCGGCGAACAGGTCTACAAGCTTTCCCTCCTGCCGTCCGGAATCGTCCGCGGCACGCTTTCCCTTATCGGCAACGGCGTGGTTCTGGACCCATGGGCGCTGAAAGATGAAATGGCGCGTCTGCGCACGCAGGGCGTGCAGATCACGCCGGAAAAGCTGATGGTGGCGGACAACTGCCCGTTGATCCTTCCTTTCCACCGCGATCTCGACGCCCTGCGTGAGGACGCCAGCGGCGCGGGCAAGATCGGCACAACCCGGCGCGGCATCGGCCCCGCCTATGAGGACAAGGTCGGCCGCCGGGCGCTGCGCGTTTGCGACCTTGCCGATCTGGACAATGCCGCGCCGCAGATCGACAGGCTGCTGGCGCACCACAATGCGCTGCGCGCCGGCTTCGGTGTGGAACCGATCGACCGTGAGGCGCTGCTTACGGAGCTTCGCGCCATCGCACCCGACATCCTGCCCTTTGCCGCGCCCGTGTGGCTCACGCTGGCGGCCAAGCGGCGGCAGCGCGCGCGCATCCTGTTCGAAGGCGCGCAGGGCGTGCTGCTGGATGTCGATCATGGCACCTATCCCTTCGTCACCTCCTCCAACGTCGTGGCGGGGCAGGCCGCGGCCGGCTCGGGCATGGGCCCCGGCGCCATCAACTATGTGTTGGGGATCGTGAAGGCCTACACCACCCGCGTGGGATCGGGCCCCTTCCCCACCGAACTGTCGGACGCGACCGGCGAACGGCTGGGCGAGCGGGGCCGGGAATTCGGCACCGTAACCGGGCGCAAGCGCCGCTGCGGCTGGTTCGATGCAGCGCTGGTGAAGCAGTCCATCGCGCTGTCGGGCGTGGACGGCATCGCGCTGACCAAGCTGGACGTGCTGGACGGGTTCGAGGAACTGCTGGTCTGCACCGGCTATGAGGTGAACGGCCGCACGCTGGACTATCTGCCCTCCAGCGCGGCGGAACAGGCAGCCGCGAAGCCCGTCTATGAACGTTTCGAAGGCTGGCAGGAAAGCACGCAGGGCGCGCGCAGCTGGGCGGACCTGCCGGCGGCGGCGATCAAATATATCCGCCGCATCGAGGAACTGATCGACTGCCCAGTCGCTCTCGTCAGCACCAGCCCCGAGCGGGACGATACGATCCTCGTCAGGGATCCGTTCCGGGACTGACGGGCGGCTTCGCCGCCTTCAGCGCATCCAGGATCGCCTGAACGACCGCCTGCGGCTGGTCGATCATGATCATGTGGCCGGAACCGGGAACCAGCCGCGCCTCGCCCTTCGTGGACAGGGTGGTGAGTGGGTCCGCGAAGGGCCCGGCCGGCTGCTCCTGACCGGGCTGTGGCGACGGGGCGGGGCGCAGAACGATCAGCGGCACAGACAGACTGCCCGGCCCCTGATCGGCAAGGCCCGAGGAGGTCGTGCCGCCGACGGATTCGATCTCGGACAGCCGGGCTTCCCAACGGGCGAGCGCGACGGCCCGATCCGCCCCCTTGCAGCGGCCGAGATCGGGCCTGTCGGGCGGAAACGTATCTGCCTTCAGCGCCTCCACGCAGTTGCGCGACCGGGTAGCCAGCGCCGCGAAGCTGCCGGGCGCGGAAAGACCCGTCGGGTCGACAAGCACGAGCGCGGCGACATCCGGCGGAAATGCGCGCGCGAAATGGCGCATGTTGAGCCCGCCCAGCGAATGGCCGACGAGCACCCAGGGGCCCGGCAGGGCGGCCGCCTTCAGCGCGGCGTGCAGATCCGCCGCAACGGCCGCGCCGTCCCGAGGCAGCGGGCCCGGGCTGCTTGATCCCTGCCCCGCCCTGTCGGACGCGCAGGCCCTCACCTCCGGCGGCAGCTGAGACATCACCCGTCGCCAGACCCGGCTGTCCGCCGCCCAGCCGCTGTCGAACACAACCACCGGGCCTTGCCCCCCCTGGCAGTAGAGGTTCAGGATTCGGCCGTCCGGCAGGGTGACGGCCCGATCCTCCGGCGCGGCGCAGGCCGCCGTGCCGAGCGCAAGACAAAGGGCCGCGAACAGGTTGGGGGCGCGTCGCATGGCCAATGGGGGTGCCAATCCTTGCGGCAGGTTGCAAGCGGCGCGCGCGGGGCCTAACCGCCAGCGCATGTCAACACCCGGCTCCACCCCGCTGTCCCGCCTGATCCACCTCCTCGATGTGGAGGAGATCGAAGTCGACCTCTATCGCGGCGCCAACACCGACGCCGGCTGGGTGCGGGTTTATGGCGGTCAGGTGGTGGCGCAGGCGCTTGCCGCCGCCCAGCGCACCGTGGCCGAAGACAGGCCGGTGCATTCGCTGCACAGCTATTTCATCCGCCCCGGGGAACCGCGAATTCCCATCCTCTACAAGGTGGACCGCGAGCGCGACGGGGCGAGCTTCACCACAAGGCGCGTCACCGCCATCCAGCACGGCCGGGCCATCTTCTCGCTGGCGGCCAGCTTCCAGCTGGTCGAGCCGGGGCTGACCCACCAGGACAGCATGCCCGCAGTGAAGGGCCCGGAAGGCCTGCTGAACGACGCCGAACTGCACGCCCTTGCCGGCGACCGCATCCCCGAACCCTTCCGCACCATCTGGGCGGAACGGGATCGCCCGTTCGAGTTCCGGGCTGTTCAGCGGCACAATCCGTTCAAGCCGAAGCCGACCGAACCCGTCGCCCACAACTGGTTCCGGGCAGACGGGGACGTGCCGGAAGGCCAGGCGCTGCGGGCGGCCATCTTCGCCTATGCGACAGACATGACCCTGCTGGACACCTGCACCCTGCCCCATGGTGTGGCCTGGACCGATCCGAAGCTTCAGGCCGCGAGCCTTGATCACGCCATCTGGTTCCATCACCAGCCCGATCCTTCGGCCTGGCACCTCTTCGATCAGGCCAGCCCGGCCGCTTCAGGCGGGCGCGGGCTGAACATCGGGAAAATCTATCGGCAGGATGGACTGCTGGTGGCCACCGTCGTCCAGGAAGGACTGATCCGCTACAGGCGCTGAGCCGTGGCGACCAGCGCAAGCCGGATTCGGCGCAGTTCCCCGATTTCGGCCTGAACGCCGGCCTTGTCGCCTGCCCGTGCCTTCAGCAGCATGCGCTGGGCAAGCTCCGCGGCCGGCCCCCCGTGGGGCGACCAGGCCAGCGGCTGCAGCACCTGCGCGGCCTCTGCCAGCCTGCCTGCGTTGGAAAGGGCGAGCGCGGTATCCAGCACCACATCCGTCACCTGCGGCGCAAGGCCATAGGCCTTCAGCAGCGCGGCCATTGCATCGTCGGGCATCGGCCTTGTCTGGCTGCGATACAGGCGGGCATAGGAATGGAGCGTGCGCCAATCCTGCGGGTCGGCATTCCAGGCGCGCAGCAGATAGCGGCGCGCTACTTCTCTGTCTCCCTTCGGATCCACCATCCGCGCCGCCTGGGCCCGCCAGCGCAGCAGATCCGCGTCGCGCGGGAACTGATCGATCTGGGCATCCAGCAGCTCAGCCGCCACAGACGGCGAACCCAGCATCAGTTCCCCAAGCGCGAGCGCCCGTGCAGACAGGGCATCACCGGGATACCGCCCGGCGCGGGCGCGCAGGTCAGCCAGCGCCTCCGCACGGCGGGCGGGCGGCACGCCATGTTCCACCGCGACCATCGGCAACAGCAGATCCGAAGCGGAGGGCGGCAGTTCCGAAACGGTCACCTTCACGGCCTGCCCACCGGCCCGATCGAAGCGGGAAAAGGTCGCTTCCCGAAGCACATAGGTCCTGAGCCGTTCCTGGAACGCGCGAAAATCCGGATCGACATGGGTGCGGAAGGCCGCGACCGGGTCCGCGCCCGCCGCATAGGCCTTCAGATAGGCAGCAAGCTTCTCCCGCATGCCCGGCGCCCGGAACAGGTAATGGGTCAGCAACCAGCTCTGCGCATAGAAGATCGCGGACTGGCTACCCCGCAGCAGGGCCGGATCGCGGGCCAGCAGCGATTCCAGCGGGATCCACCGGGCCTGTGAAAGGGCAGCCGCGCGGATCGGACTTGCCTCCCCATATTCGATGCGGTCGTCGCGGAAACGCGCGGTGGAGAAATATTCCGCGAACCCTTCGACATACCAGGCGGGATAGGCGGTGCGGCTCGCGCCCAGCAGGAAGTGGTGCGCATATTCGTGCAGCAGCAGCGCCTGCGCCAGGCCCGAGGACTGGCTGCCTCGCACCTCTTCGAGGGCGATAGCCGAAATGCGGCCCGGGCTGGCCCGGTAGAAGCCGGACACATTGGCCCCCACCGGCTGCCACGGACTGGCGGACTGGATGTCCGGCACAAGGAACACATCCAGCCGGGGCGCATCGCGTGGAAGATCCCGCCCCGTGGCGCGGACAAGCAGCTGGTGGAAATCCTCCAGCAGAAGGGCGCGGGATTCAAGCGCGCGCGCCGGCATGTCGGCATGAACCCGGAACCGCCCGGTTTCCGCGACCTTCCAGCCGGCGAAGAGCGGTGCAGGCAGCAGCAGGCAGAGAATGGCAATCAGAAAGCGCACGCGAAACCTACCGCCTGACCATGGTGAACCAAGGGTAACCCTGACGCCGCATCGGCGAAAGCCGCCCATTCCCTGTGAAGTGTGAAGCAGTGTGACGGCTGCCAGACAGCCGGCCGAGATGGCGCTGGCGATCGACAGGGCCATGCGCAAGGCAGCAAACGCAACACACGCCATCTGCCGACAGGAACGGATTGGCTGAGCTTTTGGGCTATTTCGGGGGCTTTTCCATCGCCAGTGCCCGCAATGTCCGGATCGTGTCCGCCTCGGCCGCCGGCTTATCTGTGCGGATGTGGGCGATGCGGGGAAAGCGCATGGCCAAGCCGGACTTGTGGCGGCTGGACGGCCCGATGGCGTCGAAGGCGACTTCCAGCACCAGCGACTTCGCCACCTCGCGCACGGGGCCGAAGCGGTTGATGCTGTGGCCGCGAACCCACTGATCCAGCCATTTCAGCTCTGCATCGGTGAAGCCGAAATAGGCCTTGCCAACGGGGAGGAGAACGCCCTCATCGCTCCAGGCTCCGAAGGTGAAGTCCGAATAGAAACTGGATCGCTTTCCGTGGCCACGCTGCGCGTACATCAGCACGCAATCGGCCCTCAGCGCCTCGCGCTTCCACTTGTACCATAGGCCCGCCCGGCGGCCCGCCACATAGGGGCTGTCACGACGTTTCAACATCAGGCCCTCGATCGCCGGATGGGGCGGATCCGCCCGCAGCGCCGCGAGTTCGGAGAGACTGGCCGCCGGCACATCGGGCGAAAGATCGAAGCGCAGGGGATCGAGATCCGCCACCACCGCCGCCATGCGGGCCCGGCGCAAGGCAAGCGGCTGGCCGCGCAGATCCTCGCTCCCCTCGAACAGAAGATCATAGCAGCGAAGGAATACGGGATATTCGGCCAGCATCCGCGGGCTGACCGTCTTTCGCCCGAGGCGCTGCTTAAGCGCGTTGAAACTGCCCACGCCGCCATCCGGCGCCCGCACCAGCAGTTCGCCATCCAGAACAGCGTCAGCCGACAGAGCGGAAGCGATTTCCGGGAAAGTCGCCGAAATGTCGTTGCCGTCGCGCGAATAAAGCCTGGCGGCCCCCGCCACACGCACGGCCATCGCGCGAATTCCATCCCACTTCCACTCAGCCGCAAAGGCATTCACGTCGAGCGACTCCGGCGCCTCCAGCGGGTGGGCCAACATGAAGGGACGGAATAGCGGCCGGGCGGCGGGATCAGGCCGTTCGCCACGCCCCTCGGCCCAGGCGAACAGCTCGGCAAAGGGCGGCCGGATCCCGTGCCACAGCTCTTCCACATCCTCCACGGAAACACCGAAGGCCTGCGCGAACGCAAGACGCGACAGCCGGGCCCCTGCACCCACGCGAAGATTGCCGGTCGCCAGCTTCAGAAGCGCGTAGCGCGCCGGCGCATCCAGCCTGTCCAGCAGGTCGGCCAGGGCAACCGGCGCTTCGGCGCGGCCCACGGACCGCAGCCGATCCACCACGTCGGCAAGGCCGTGCGGATCCCCGCCAGCCCCCTCCCACAGCAGCGACACGGTTTCCGCCAGGTCGCCCACATAATCGTAAGACAGCCGGAACAGCTCCGGATCGACCCGTGTCTCGATCAGGGCGCGGACAAGGGCTGGCTTCACCGACGGCAGATCAAGCGCGCCCGTCAGCGCTGCGAGGCCCCAGCCCCTGTCCGGGTCGGGCGTATGCGTCAGCCAGTCGGCGATCAGCTTCAGCCTGGCGTTCCGGCCACTGGTCCAGGACAGACCGTCGATCAGGTCCGCGAAACCGGACAGCCCCCGCATGGATCCAGCGGGCGCGGCTGGCGCGGCGTCAGTCATCCTCATCCTCGCGGCCCACGAGATGCAGTGCCCGGGCATCGATCTGGCGCAGGCTGCACCAGCGCACCAGCGCATCGTCGCGTCCGTGGGTCACCCACAGGGCCTTCGGGCGAAGCTCTGCGATGGTCGCGGTCAGTTCGTCCCAATCGGCATGGTCGGAAATCACCAGCGGCAGTTCCACATCGCGCTGGCGCGCGCGGGCCCGCACCCGCATCCAGCCCGACGCCATCGCCGTGATCGGATCGGGCAACCGCCGGCTCCAGCGATCCTGCAGGGCGGATGGCGGCGCGATCACGATCTGCCCGCGCAGTTCTGCCGGCGGAACATCGGCTGCGGGGCGCAGTTCGCCCAGTTCGATTCCATGCGCCTGATAAAGCGCCATCAGCCGCAGCATCGCGCCATGCAGATACACAGGAGCCAGGTATCCGGCCGCCCGAAGCAGCGCCACAAGCCGCTGCGCCTTTCCCAGGGCATAGGCGCCGATCAGCAGGCAGCGATCCCCGTTGGCCGCCAGCATTGCCAGCGCCCGCGCCACCTCGGCTTCGGCAGGCGGATGGCGGAAGACGGGCAACGCGAAGGTCGCCTCGGTCACGAAGATGTCGCACGGGACAGGCTCGAACGGCGCACAGGTCGGGTCGGGCCGACGCTTGTAATCTCCCGACACCACCACAACCACGCCGTCCCGTTCCAGCCGGACCTGGGCCGACCCGAGCACATGGCCGGCCGGATGCAGGCTGATGCGAACGCCGCCCATCTCGAACGTCTCGCCATAGGGCAGCGGGCAGCCGCCCGGCTGAGGACCGTAACGCTCCGCCATGATGGCAAGGGTGGGCGCCGTCGCCCGGATTTCGCCATGGCCGGCACGCGCATGATCGGAATGTCCGTGAGTGATGATGGCCCGCTGAACCGGACCCGCCGGATCGATCCAGGCATCGGCCGTGGGCAGGTACAGCCCTTCGGGGCGGGGCTGGATCCAGGTCAGCACATCCGGTGCCATCCGCCCCAGATAGGACGGCTGCGGCCAAAGCTCCAGCCTCGCGCATGAAAACGCTTTCGCGCGCCGCGACTTGTCGGCTACGCAAGCGCATGTCCATCGTCATGTCCACGATCAAGTATCTGCTGATCGGCGCGCTGCTGCTGCTGGGTGCCGTGTTCCTGGTTCGCGCGGTGCAGTCGATGCGCGGACCCGAACTTCAGCCATGGCACCGTCTGGTGCCGCCCGAGCCATCCGCCAGCGAGCTTGACTCAATGGACTGGGCACATTGGCTGAAGGCCGAGGACGCGGCATTCCGCTTTGTGGCTACCGAGGTGTCGGCGAAGCTTCCGCCGGATCAGCGGATACCGCAGAACCGCTACTGGGCCGATGCGCCGCTGAATCCGGCCAACCTGCGCCGTAACTGGAACCGCAGCTTCACACTGGATCCCGCCGGCGAACCGGTGGGCGCGGTGGTGCTGCTGCACGGGCTTACCGACGCCCCCTACAGCCTGCGCCATGTGGGGGATCTGTACCAGAAGCGCGGCTGGGCGGTGGTGGCCATCCGCATGCCGGGCCATGGAACCGTGCCCGCCGGCCTGGCGAACGCCCGGGCGGAACAGTGGCAGGCCGCGACACGGCTCGCCATGCGTGAGGCCATGCGCCGGGCGCCCGGCAAGCCGCTGCACATCGCCGGCTATTCCAATGGCGCCGCGCTCGCCATGATCCATGCGCTGGACGCAACCGAAAACCCGTCTCTGGGCGCGCCTCGTCAGGTGGTGCTGCTGTCCCCGATGATCGGGCTGACGCGCTTTGCCCGTTTCGCCGGGCTGGCGGCGATACCGGCGGTCTTTCCGGCCTTCGTCAAGGCCGCCTGGCTTGATGTCATGCCTGAATACAATCCCTTCAAATACAATAGCTTCCCTGTAAAGGCAGGTGCGGAATCCCACCGCGTCACCCGCATCCTGAACGACAGGATCGAGGCTGCGCGCGCCAGCGGCCGCATCAACACACTGCCGCCGGTCCTGACCTTCCAGTCGGTCGTCGATTCAACCGTCAGTGCGCCCGCCGTGGTGGAGGCCCTGTATGCCCATCTGCCGGCAAACGGATCGGAACTGATCCTGTTCGACATCAATCGCGCCGCCTATGTCGGCCCGCTCATCCGCCCCTCGGCGCAGACCGCGCTGGACAGGCTGCGCCCGACCGGCCGGCACAACTACCGGCTGAGCATCGTGGGGAATGTGACGACGGGCGATCCGGAAACCGTGGTGCGAAGCTATGCGCCGGATTCCACCGTTCCCGTCGAAGAACCGCTTGGCATTCCCTATCGACGGGATTTCTTCTCTCTGGGTCATGTCGCCCTGCCCTTCCCTCTGTCGGACGGGCTCTATGGCGCTGAACCCTCCCCGGATGATCCGCAAGGCGTCGCGCTTGGAGCGCTGGCGACCCGCGGGGAAAATGGCGTGCTGGGCATTTCCCCCGCCGCGCTGGCGCGGGTGAGTTCCAATCCGTTCATGCCCTGGGTTCTGGGGCGGATCGACCAGACACTGGGCCGCGAACAATGAGCTTCATCGATTTGATCAACGGCGGCATCGAGCGGCTTTCCGCCTTTGTCTTCTATACCGTGCCGATCGGCGGGGTGGATGTTCAACTGATCGTGCTGTGGCTGGCCTTCGCCATGATCTTCATCACCTTCTGGCTGGGAGTCCCGCAGATCCGGGGATTCTCGGAAAGCTGGCGCATCCTGCGCGGCAAATACTGGGATCCGACGGCGCCGGGCGAGGTCAGCCAGTTCGCGGCCCTAGCAACCGCGCTGTCGGGGACCATCGGTCTTGGCAATATCGCCGGCATCGGCGTCGCGCTGACGGTGGGCGGACCGGGCGCCATCTTCTGGATGTTCGTGATCGGCCTGTTCGCCATGGGCCTGAAGTGCGCGGAAGTGACGCTGGGGCTGATGTTCCGCGAGGAGATGGCGGGCGGCCGCATCCGGGGTGGCGCCTGGATCACGCTGGAGCGCGGCCTTGCCTCCATCGGGAGGCCGAAGCTCGGCCGCGGGCTGGGGCTGTTCCATGCCTTCCTGATGATCGGCGGCTCCTTGTCGCTGTTCCAGGTGAATCAGGCCTATCCGCCGATGGCGCAACAGTTCGGCTTCGATGACCGCCTGCTGTTCGGCATCTTCTTCGCGCTGATGGTGGCGCTGGTGCTGCTGGGGTCGATCCGCTGGATCGCATCCGCCACCTCGATCCTGGTGCCCGCGATGAGCCTGATCTTCATGGGCGGCTGCCTTGCAATCCTGATCGCCGGATACGACCGGATACCGGGCGCAGTCGGCCTTATCGTTTCGGAAGCCTTCAACACGCAGAGCCTGTTCGGCGGCATCTTGGGCGCCTTCGTGACGGGCATGCGCCGGGCGATCTACAGCTGCGAGGCCGGACTGGGCACGGCGGTCGCCGCCCACGCACAGGCCAAGACACGGCATCCGGCTTCCGAAGGGCTGGTGGCGCTGATCGAGCCGTTCATGGACACGGTGGTGATGTGCACCATCACCGGCATCGCCTTCGTCGTGGCCGACACCTGGAATCCAGCGACCAACGGCGGGCTGGAAGGCGTGGAGATCGCCACCGCCGCGTTCGCCACCATCGCGCCCTGGTTTCCGATGCTGCTGGCCGTCGCCGTTTTCCTGTTCGCCTATGCGACCGTGATCGCCAACGGTTTCTATGCCGCTGAAGCCTTCCAGTATCTGGCCGGGCACGGCCGGCGGCGCGAACTGCTGGTGAAGACCGCCTTCTGCTGCATCCTTCCGCTGGGCGTGATCCTGGAACTGGGCAAGATCGTCGACTTCGTCGATTCCGTCTATTTCCTGATGGCCATCCCGAACATCATCGGCGTCTATCTGCTGGCGAAGCCATTGCGGGCGGAAATGCAATCCTACCTGGCCTGGCGCAAGGGACTTTAAGAGATGGCAGACACGACGACAGCCCATGTCACGGAATCGGGCGAAAGCGACTTTGCCGTTGCAATCGAGGTTTCGGGCCACCGGCTCACCGGGGACGAACCGGTGGATCAGGGCGGCGGAAATCTGGGCCCGGCCCCCTACGACCTGCTGACCGCAGCGCTGGCGGAATGCACCGCGATGACGGTGCGCTGGTATGCCTTGCAGCAGAAATGGCCGCTGGAGCATGTGGAGGTGACGGTGACCCACCGGAAGGGCGGGCCAGGCGCCATCAGCCCCCGGCAGGACATGTTCGCCAAGCAGATCCGCCTGCGCGGCCCGGGCCTGTCTGCGGAGCAGAAGGCCAAGCTGATAGAGGTCGCCGCCAAATGCCCGGTGCAGCGCTCACTGGAAGGCACCCCCCAAATCCTGACGGACGCTGAATAGCCCATTCATCGGGGGTTCCGGCAGCAGCGTCCAAAGGCGTCCGCCAATCGCGACACTTTCGCAGGATCCTCCATTTCGATGATCATTCCCGCCCGCGCCTTCCGGCGCGCCTCGATCGCCGCCGGCTCTGCGCTGGCGCTTGGCCTCGCAACCTTCGGTGGCTGGTATGCCGCGTCGCCGCGCCTCACGCTTGGCGCGATGCAGCGCGCGGCCCTTGGCGGAGACGCAGAGGGCTTTTCCCGCCATGTGGACTATCCCGCGCTTCGCCAATCGCTGAAGAGCGAGTTGCAGGCGCAACTGGATGCGGAATCGCGCGTCAGCCAGCCCGGTTCGCTGAAGGCCGTGGGGGTCGCGATGGCCCGGGCCTTCATCGATCCGCTGGTCGATTCCGCCGTCTCGCCCGACACGGTCGGGCTGGTGGTCGCGGCGGCCGGCAATGGCGGCGCCCTGTTCGGGCAACCGGCTCTGGAAAGCCTTTCAGTACTGGCTGGCCCTGATCTTTCTGTCCGACGGGAGGGGCTTGAAGCCTTTCATGTCTCGGCAGCAGGCAATCCGCGTTCGCCGGAACTGACGTTCCGCCGGGACGGCTTTTCCTGGCGGCTGGCGGCCGTCGATCTGGATCCGCCAACGGCGGCCCCGGCCCCATCGGCCTGATCAGGCGACTCCGTCCGTCATTTCACCACCGCCCGCGGAAGCCCGGTCCCACAGCCAGTCGTGCAGGAAGAAGACGAGCGCCTGTACCGTCGGCTCCAGAAGGCCCATCGCCATCGCCGCAGCCAATTTGCCCGTCAGCACATAGGCCAGCGTGAATGCGACGCTGATGTGCACCAGCCAGTAGCTGGCAGTCTTGGCAAGTCGGCGCATGAGCGTCCCCGGAAAGCGGCAGTCCCGGCCATCTACCGTTGCCCCCGGCCTGGGCGCCAACCTTATTTGCGAATGACTCTCATTCAAGCTGCCGATCGACGAAGGCAGACTAATCGGTTTCGGATCATTCCCAATGCTGTCCGGCTTCCCCCGCCTGTGAAATGCGCGGCAGGATTGCAGCCGGAGGTTGCCCTTGCTGTCCGGTCCAGAAGCGTCACTCTACACCTTGTTCCAGCGCATCGCCGCCGTGGATCAGCTTGCCCGATCACTGGTGGAACGCGCCCTGCCCGCCGGCCTGACGCTGGCGCAACTCGCCGTGATGACGGAACTTGGCTGTGACAGGGCAGTCTTTACCCCGATGCGTCTTGCAGCTCGGCTGGGCGTCACCCGGCAGACGATGACGACGACGATCCGGCGTCTGGAACGCCAGGGGCTGGTGTGCGTGTCGGCCGATCCGGCCGACAGACGGCTGCGCCGCATCGCCCTTACGGACGCGGGACAGCTGACCCTCAATGGATGCCTGGGGCGGATCGGGCCACAGATTGCGCTGGCTGTCGACGCAGTCCCGACAGAAACGGTGCGGTCGCTGGCTGGCCCTCTTTCTGCCCTGGCAGAGGGCCTGGCCGAAGCGGTGGCGCGCAGCAGCGCTGGACACCCGGCACGGTCACAGGGGCCAAACTGGCGCCGCTGACCCATGGTACCCCCGGCCGGACTCGAACCGGCAAGCCTTGCGGCACGCGATTTTGAGTCGCACGCGTCTACCAATTCCGCCACGGGGGCAGCGGGTGCCGCCTGCTAGCGGCACTTGGGGCAAAAGAAAAGGGCGGCACCCGAAGGCGCCGCCCAAATCCTGTCATTCGCCTCAGAGGCCGTTGAAGCTCAGGCGGACGCCCAGCCGGACCTGCCACAGCGAGTAGTTGTTGTACTGCGTCAGTGAAGGATTGCGGACGTTGGAGTAGACATATTTGGTGCAGGGGGTGCCCACATTGGCGCCACCAACACAGCTGACGTTGGCCACGGTCGCCAGATAGGGGAACGCCACCTGACGAAGTGCGTTCCAGTCCTTGTTGATCAGGTTCAGGAAATTCTCGACATCGGCGAACACCTGCACCTTGCCGCCAAGCACGAACGGCAGTTCCTGGCTGATGCGGATATCCATCTTGTTGAACCGCGGCGACTTGCCGATGTTCTTGGGCGCAATCTTGCCCTGATACCCATCAAGAACGCTGTTCTCCACCAAGTTGCGCATCGCTTCGAACGCCTGCGCCGCCGTCTGCGTGGAGGTTCCGGCATAGCTGACGATCGGGTCGGCATCGATCGACGCCACGTTCGGCACATACAGGAGATAGCGGTTGTTCTGACCCGTGGTTCCGAACACGGCCGACCGGTTCGGCGTCGAATCCTGGAACACATAGCTGTAGCGCTGGCCGGACACCGAATTGAAGAACAGGTCAACGCGGCTCAGATTGTCGCCGAACAGTTCCTTCTGATACCCAACGCTCAGGCGGAACGCGCTGTCCCGCTGATAGTTGGAGATGCCGTAGGCGCTGTTGTTCGGATCCGCCGCGGCGGCCTGGCCGAAGCTGGAACCGGCGGTCGACGACGTGGCCGGGCTCACATCGCGCACGCGCTGCCAGGTGTAGGCGGCACCCAGCGAAAGCCCGTTGTCCCAATTTTTGTCGAGGCGACCGATGATGTTCCAGCTGTAGCCACGATCCGTGTTGGTCAGCAGAAGATCCTGGTTATTGCCGCCGCCCGGGTAAGCCATGTAGCGCGGACGACCATCCGGCAGGGTCCCTTGCACGGTGTTGCGCACCGAACGCAGGTCGGTCCAGGTCAGTGCGGACTTCACGCGCGACCAGATCACGTCTGCGCCCAGCTGCCAGTCATCGCCCAGCGGACCGAAGTTCGCATCATAGTCGAAGGTGGCGGCGATCCGCCATTGCGAGGGCAGTTCCAGGTTCGGATCGATGGCGTTTGTGGACGCAAGAGCCGGCCCGTTGCTTTGCAGCCGATCCAGAAGCGACTGCGGAACGCCGGTCCCGCCGGAAACATTGTTCAACGTCGCCGCGCCGAGAGCCTGCACCTCGGCGGGCGTCAGGCCGGTGATGCCGCTGATGCTGAACACATCGCCGGCGCCACGGGTGACGGTGGCAGTCGCCAGCAGCGGCCCCGGGTTGGAGAAGCTGTTGGAAATCCACACATTCGGGCTGCCACCGGCATAAAGGCCAGCCGAAAGCTTGGTGCTGAGCCTGTCTGTCGCGCGCCAGTCGGCGTTGAAGCGCGGCTGCAGGATGCCCCGACCGTTCAGCGTACCGTTGTTGGCAAAGCCATAGCGGTTGAAGAAAGCCTGGTTGAACACAGGACGATCGCTCGATTCATAAAGGTCGTAGCGCGCGCCATAGAGGATCGTCAGGTCGCTGTTCACGTCCCACACATCCTGCACGCCAAACGTCCAGGTCGTGCTGCCGAACAGGGCGCGAACGTCTGTGATGTCACCGCTGGTCGGCGTGGAGATCACCAGGTTGTTGGCGCGGCGGTTCTGAAGGTCGGCAATCGAGTCGAACCGCCAGTTGCCCGCGACATTCTGAGCAAACAGGTTGTTGAAGTCCTGCTGGCGCCGCTCGACGATCAGCTTCACATCATGGTCGTTCTGGCGAAGACGGGCCTGGAACTCCACGCCGAGCGTCTGAACGAACAGTTCGTTTGCCTGCCGCGACACGTCCGGTCCGAACTGGATACGGCCGATGTTGGCAGGGCAGTTCGGGGTCGGTGCGCCAGTCGTCGCATTCGGCGCAAGGCAGACCTGGAACTGGCCGAAGTCACGGCCATTATATGGCACCTGCAGGCGCTTGTAGTCGTTGTAGCTGACACGCACCTGGGTCGAGAAGGTCTCGGTCCAGTCGGAGTTCAGCTGGCCGACACCATAATGGTTGATCGCACCCTGCGAATAGTTGTTGGACTGAAGCGACAGCGTGGGGTTGGTGGCGGACACTTCGTTCGTGCTTGTCTGCCCTGCCAGCAGGTCGCCGTTCGAATAGATGTAGGTCAGCGCCAGCCGGTGCTTGTCGCTGATGTTCCAGTCGACCTTGGCGGCGAGCTTCTTGTCGTTTTCGGCCACGGATGTCGCGACATCCAGCGCGTCATAGCCATAGACGCTCTGCGCGATGCCCTGGATCTGATCGACGCTTGCGCGCGTCACGGCATTCAGCGTGGAGCTGAAGTTTTCACCGGCCGGCCCGACATCAGTCGGCGTCGTGTTCTTCGTTTGCTCGTAGGTGACGGCGAAGAACAGCTTGTCCTTGATGATCGGACCTGTCGCCTGAACGCCCCAGATCTTGGAGTCGAAATCACGGACGACGCGCGTATTCCGGGACCTCTTCCCAGCCATGCCGTCGTTGGTGAAGCTGTAGAATCCGGTGAAGTTGTAGTCATTGCCACCGGATTTCAGAACGGTGTTGACGGCGCCGCCCTGGAAATTGCCTTGCTGGATGTCCGCAGGGGCAACTTCAACGGAAAACTGGCCGATCGCATCCAGCGGCACCGGGCCGCGGGCGGAAGCAAGGCCCCCGGCCTCCAGGCCGAACGGATCCCCGAAGCCGATGCCGTCGACCGTGATGCGGTTGAAGCGGTTGTTCTGACCCGCGATGGAAATGGCGCCGGTGCCGTTCGTCGGATCCAACTGAACGAAGGGGCTGCGGTTGGCGAGGCTGCGGATGTCGCGGTTGATGCTGGCGACGCCGGCAATCTCCGTGGACGACATAACGGTCGCCGGGCCGGTGCCCAGCGCGATGCTGGAAGTCGAGCGGGCGGCGGTCACCTCGATCGTGGCGCCTTCCGACACGAGAACGACGGAGATCCGCTGCGGCTGGCCAGCGGAGACCGTGGAGATCGTCGCCTTCGCACCTTCGAAACCGCTCGCGGTGACGCTGATGTCATAGGGGCCGCCGATCCGCAGGTTGGCGGCGTTGAAGCTGCCGCCGGCACCGGATGTCACGACGCTCTGCGTGCCCGAAGGGACATGGACGATGGTGACGGTTGCACCGGCGAGCGGCGCGCCATTCTCATCCTGGACTTCGCCCCGAATCGTGCCGGAGACTTCCTGCGCATAGGCAGAGGTAGCGGCGAGGGCGATGATGGAGGCGGAGGCGCCGAGGCGAAGACCCGCCCAGACGAGAGTGGAAAGCCGAAATGCCATGTGAAGACTATCCCTTTTGGCAGTTAAACCAGTGGCTTGCGAACATCTGGACGGTGTTCAGTGATGATTCACGCGCGCTCGATGACCATTGGAGTCGGATGCGACCCCTGATGCCGACGCATTGGCGGTCTTATATGACAGTTTTGTTGCAGTTGAAGGGCTGCGGCATGAAGCCTGCTGGTTCCCATGCGGATTTGCGGGGCTGTTGCAGTGCAGCAACAGGTTTGGGCCAATTCTTCTTGGTGTCGGCATGATGGTGGGTGGTGAGGGTTTCGAACCCCCGGCCCTCTCGGTGTAAACGAGATGCTCTACCGCTGAGCTAACCACCCCCCTTGCGCGCCGTCACCGCCCTGCTACGCCAGTCTGGCCGAGCGATGCAAAGGGGAAATGATGCCGCTGGACCGTGACCGCCTGCAACAGATCGACGGATTCCTGAAGAACGCCTATCTGGATTCCAGCCGCCTGCCCTGTGCCCTGGTGCGCGTGATGCACAAGGGCGAGCTTGTGCACGAAAGTGTGCAGGGCTTCGCCGACGTGGCGTCACGCCGCCCGATCGACCGCGACACCATCTTCCGCATCTATTCCATGACGAAGCCGATCGTCTCTGTCGCGCTGATGATGCTGGTGGAGGAAGGCCGCCTGCAGATCGACGATCCCGTCCACCGTTACATCCCGTCGTGGAAGAATCTGCGGGTCTACGAAGGTGGCACCCTCAAGACCGGCTGGAAGACGGGCGCGCCCAGGCGGCCGATGCAGGTGATCGATCTGCTGCGCCACACCGCCGGCCTGACCTACGGCTTCCAGCTGAACACCAATGTGGATGCCGCCTATCGCCGGCTGGGCATCGGGGAGATCGAGAAAGGCGACATGACGCTGGCGCGCATGATCGAACTTCTCGCCGAGCTGCCGCTGGAGTTCTCCCCGGGGGACTGGTGGAATTATTCAGTCGCCACCGATGTCGTCGGCTGGCTGGTCCAAGTGATTTCCGGCATGCCGCTTGAGGACTATCTGGAGCGGCGCATCTTCCGCCCGCTGGGCATGGTGGATACGGGCTTCCTTGTGCGCGATGGCCAGGCCCACCGGTTCGCCACCTGTTATCAGCCCAACCCCAAGGGTGGGCTCAGCGTGCAGGATCAGGCGGAAACCTCCTCGTTCCTGAAACCGCCCAGCTTCGTTTCCGGCGGCGGCGGCCTTGTCTCGACAGCGGACGACTACATGCGCTTCGCCGAGGCGCTGCGCACAGGCACGCCCCGCCTCGTGGGCCGCAAGACGCTGGAACTGATGACGGCGAACCACCTGCCCGGCGGCAAGGATCTGCCGCAGTTGTCCCGCTCGGCCTTTTCGGAGGCCGCCTATGAAGGCGTGGGTTTCGGGCTTGGCTTCGCCACCACCACCGCCGTCCACAAGACGATGATCGCCGGCAACAACGGCGACTATTTCTGGGGGGGCGCAGCCTCCACCTTCTTCTGGGTGGATCCGGCAGAGGAACTGTCGGTCCTGTTCCTGACCCAGCTGATTCCGTCTTCGACCTGGCCGGTCAGGCGGCAGCTGCGGACGATGGTCTATTCGGCAGTGGTCTGACCGTCAGGCCGGCTTTGGCAGAACCTGACGCCAGGCCGTCACGGCCACGCTGGAAAACAGCCCTGCCCGGGCATAGGGATCATCCGCCGCAAAACTTACGGCGGCCTTCCGGTCGGGAAATTCCATCAGCAGCATGGAGCCGATCGGCAAGCCCTCGTCGTCCAGCAGGGGGCCGGCGAGGACAACCTGGGAAATGGCGGACTCCAGATAGGCCAGATGCTCTGCGCGCGTCGCGGCCCGCAGCTCGCGCTGCATGGGCTTGTCGATACAATGGATGGCGTAAACAGGCACGCCATTGTTCATGGCATGGCCGAAGGCATGGGTCCAGCCATCATCGTTCATCCTTCGGAGCACCCGCAAAGCTTGACTGTCAGACGCCCCGCAGTTATGGCGCGCGCTCGTTTTTCGGCGGGCCAACCTGGCTGCCACCGGATTCTCCGGCATCCGAATCTATCAAGGGACGTTCACTATGTCGCGCGTTTGCGAGCTTACGGGCAAGGGCCGCCAGATCGGCCACAATGTCAGCCACGCCAACAACAAGACGAAGCGCACCTATCTGCCGAACCTGCAGAATGTGACGCTGATGTCCGAAGCGCTTGGTCGCTCGGTTCGCCTGCGCGTGTCCACCCACGGCCTCCGCTCGGTGGAACATGTCGGCGGTCTGGACAACTGGCTGCTGAAGACCAGCGACGACGATCTGAGCCTGAAGGCCCGTCGCCTGAAGCGCGATGTGGCGAAGAAGGTGGCGCAAGCCGCCTGACCCGGCCGCCTCGCGCCGTCAGGGCTGACTCTGCGGCGCGGGCAGCAGTTCAAACTTCAGCAGAAGTGTGCGCTGCAACGCGTTGAAATTGTTGTCTGACATCAGATAGACAAATTTGCGCTCGCCCTCCACCCGGATGGCGAGCGCTTCCATATTGTCCACATTCAGTGGCGGCCGCAGCCGGGCAATCTCCTGCCCTTCGATCCGGCCTTGCGGGTCTGAGGGGATCTCCGCCTCGGACAGAATTGCCGACACGCCTTCCAGCGGCGTGAAGCGGCGATGCAGCACAAGATAGGAATCGCGGCCATCCGCACCCAGGCTGGCCATCGCGGTCGGCTCGTAGCCGGCAGGGGGCGCCCAGTTGAAACCCGGAACAAGCTGCGCAGGCACGCCAGAAAGCCCGACGCGCGATCCGTCCGGCCCCTTGGCGCCTTCGGCAATCACCAGCAGCCGATGCCCCTGTGGGCCAATGGCTTCCGCCCCGCCATTTTCCGGCCAGCCGGCCATTTCAGGCGGCGCCACGGCCCTGTCCGGCGCCGAGGCAAGCGATTCGGGCCTGCAGGCCGAAACATCGGCAAACCGTTCCAGCCGATGGTCCTGCTCGAAGGAAACCCAGGTGCTGCCGTCCGCAAGCCGGGCCATCCCTTCGGCATCGGCGGCCCGCTTGCTGGCCGGCACAGAGCCGTCGGGCCCTTTCAGCGGCGCGATCCACGCGGCGGAAACCCCTGTCAGCCGGCCATCCTGTTCCTGCGGTTCCAGCACGATCCAGCTTCCGGCGTCGGTGATCGCAAGAATGCGGTTGCAGCCAGGTTCCCACAGCATGTCCGAAATGCCGCCGAAGCGCATGTTCCTTGCGTTCAGAACAAGCCCGCCCATGTAGCGCAGCCGACCGATCCTATCCTGGACGGGATCGGTGTTGTTCAGCGGAATGGCGCTTGCGGACACGTCCACGGGGCTGACGATGCCCGCCCCGAGAGCGGGGCCGGCGACATACAGGCCGAGGATACCGCCAAAGGCGAGAGCTCCGGCCGAGGAGAGGAAGCGGAGAATCGGGTTCATCGATCCCGACTAGCAAGTTGGTTCGGGCCTGTCTGTGACATGAATGGGCACTTCAGCTTCGTGCAATCGCGAATCGGCGACTGTCAGCCATCAGATGCGAAAGGGATGCCACCATGAAGACCGGACTCGCAACGACTGCCGCAGTGATGATCGCCCTCACCCTTGGCACGCCTGCGCTGGCCGGTGACGGGCGCTGGGATCGCGATGGCGATCGCCGCGAATGGCGGGAAAACCGGAATGACCGCCGCGAGCGCGCCAATGCCTATTCTCAGGGCTATCGGGACGGGATCCGGGCGGAAAACCGGCGCGACCGCCAGTACCAATACAAGCAATATGGCCAGCATCGCGGTCCCAACAGCTGGCAGCCCTATTCCAACGGCAGCCGCTGGGATCAGGGCTATCGTCAGGATAATTATCCCACCTATCGCGGCGCGGCCGTTCGCGGCTCCCAACCCTATTGGTGGGGTTCGAACGGGCAGGTCTATTGCCGCAGGCAGGACGGCACGGCCGGCCTTGTCGTGGGAGCGCTGGCTGGCGGCACCCTGGGTAACATGATCGCAAAGCAGGGCGACAAGACTCTGGGCAGCGTGATCGGCGGAACGCTGGGCGCGGTGCTTGGCAACGAGATCGCCAAGGGAAATGCCCGCTGCCGCTAGGCCTGAGGGCAACGAACGCTAGGCTGGCTTGCGCCAGCGGGCGATGAAGAAGCCATCCGCCCCGCCTGCTTCTTCCCAATGGCTGGGCAGCGTGCGCACAAAACCCCCGGTCGTCGGTGTCACCCCGGCCGGGAGTTCGCTGGGCTCGACAGGGTCGGGTACCAGGCCCGCGGGAGGGGACGCCCCCTCCCCTTCCGCGGGTTCCAGCGAGCAGACGGCATAGACAAGCCGCCCGCCCGGCTTCAGCCAGGTCGCCGCCCTGTCCCGAAGGTCTGCCTGAAGCGCGATGAGCGCGGACAGGTCGAGATCGTCCTTCAGATACAGAAGGTCGGGATGGCGCCGGAACGTACCCGTCGCCGAACAGGGGGCATCCAGCAGAATCGCGTCGAACAGCGCTTCGGGCTGCCAGGTGCGGGCGTCGGCTTCCACCACTGTCGCCGCAAGGCCGGTGCGTTCCAGATTGGCCGCCAGGCGCTTCAGACGGGATGCGCTGATGTCGAGCGCCGTAACGCTGGCGCCCGCGCTGGCGAGCTGCATCGTCTTGCCGCCCGGCGCCGCGCACAGATCGAGCACCCGCCGCCCCGCTACATCCCCGAGCAGCCGCGCGGGCAGGCTGGCGGCGATGTCCTGGACCCACCAATGGCCTTCTGCGAAGCCGGCCAGCTGTTCCACCTGCTGTGATCCTTCCAGCCGCAGATGACCTGGCATCAATGAGGTTCCCCCCAGCCGTTCACACCAGTCCGCCGTGACGGCGGGATCGCGCAGACAAAGATCCGTGGGCGGAATTTCCGCCAGTCGCCGCGCGGCGGCCTGTGCCTCCGCTGCGCCCCAGCTTTGCGTCCAGCGGGTGGCCCAGCGGCCCGGCAGCGTCGGTTCCGGCAGTTTCGCGCGGGTGCGGATCAGCGTGGAAAGGATCCCGTGCGCCAGCCGGCGCGGACCGCCTTCCAGCAGGGGAAGTGCCGTCGCGATGCTGGCGTGCGCGGGCGTTTCCAGCAGCAGCAGACCGGCCAGCGCCACGCGCAGCACCTGCCGTGCTCGTGCGTCCGGCGGTAGTGGCTGTCGGGTCGTGCTGTCGATCAGGCTGTCCAGCCCCGGAAGATTCCGCAGGACACCGCCTGTCAGCGCCCGTGCAAGCCCCCTGTCGCTGGGGGCAAGCCCCTTGAGAGCGGATTCCAGCTGTCCGTCCAGGGGACGGCCCAGTACGACAACCGCATGCACCAGGCGCACGGCAGCAGCCCGGGCGGCAAGCCCCGGCACATCCTGAGCGCCTGATGCGCGAACCCGTTCAGCTCCAGGGATTGCGCGTGTCCCGCTTGCCGGTTCCCCGGTTGCCGTTCAGACCCAGCGCACTGGGCTTTCGCGCGGCGGTCTGGTCGCGAACCGGCCATGGGCTTGCGGCAGCGGCATCGAGCTCGGGAATCGACGATCCCGCCATCGCCTCCAGCGCGGCGATCCGGTTTTCGGCCGCCGGATGGGTGCTGAACAGATTGTCGCGGACACCGCCCAGGCCGGGGGCGACGATATAGAGCGAGGCCGCCGCCGGATTGGCTTCGGCAACGGGATTGTGGATGCGCTGCGCGGCGCCCTGAAGCTTGGCCAGTGCGGAGGCCAGCTTGATCGGCTGACCGGAAATTTCAGCGCCCATCGCATCCGCCCCATATTCGCGGGTGCGGCTGATCGCCATCTGCACCAGCGCCGCCGCCAGCGGGGCGACGATCATGGCGACAATCGCGGCCAGGGCGTTGGACTGGCCGTTTTCCCGGTTCCCGCCGAAGAAGAAGGCGAAATTGCCCAGCATGGAGATGGCGCCCGCAAGCGTTGCGGTCACCGTCATCACGAGCGTGTCGCGGTTCTTCACATGCGCCAGTTCGTGCGCCATCACGGCGGCGATTTCATCGCGGTCCAGAATCTGCATCAGGCCGGTGGTGGCGGCGACGGCGGCGTTTTCCGGGTTCCGGCCCGTGGCGAACGCATTGGGCTGCGGCTGTTCGACGATATAGACCCGGGGCATCGGAAGCCCCGCCCGCTGCGCCAGCGGAGCGACGATCTGGTGGAGGGGATGATCCGGGCCGACTTCCTGCGCGCGGTGCATCTTCAGCACCATCTTGTCGCTGTTCCACCAGGCGAAGACGTTCATGCCCGCCGCGAACAGCAGGGCAACGATCATGCCCGACCGGCCGCCGATGAGGAAGCCGACACCCATGAACAGCGCCGCCATGGCGGCCATCAGCATGAAGGTCTTTGTCCGGTTCATGCCCTGCAACATGGCCCGCATGCAGGAAAAATCAACGGTCCGAACCCCCAAGAAAGCTGCCGATCCGCTTCCAGTAGCTCACGGGGAAGATCCGCACCATCCAGTCGATGAAGCGGGCGTCCGGTCCGATCAGAACCCGATGCTGGCCCTTTTCCATGCCCCGTATGATGGTTTCGGCGGCCTCGTCGGGCGTGGTGCGCACCGCCTTTTCGAATTCGGCTGCGCTGTCGATGCCTTCGGGCGTGCCGGGCATGTGGGCGATCACCTTGGAATTGCGCGCCACATTGGTGCCGACGCCCCCCGGATGCACGCGGATGACCGTGATGTTCGGATCCGTCACCTGCAATTCCAGGTGCAACGCCTCCGTCAGGCCGCGGACGGCGTATTTGGAGGCATTGTAGGCACTCTGCGTGGGGTAGCCCATCATCCCGAACACGCTGGAAATGTTCACGATCCAGCCGCTGCCCTTCGCTGCCGCGCGCGCCTTCACATGGGGCAGCGCCTGCCGGCAGCCTTCCACCACCGCATCGAAGTTCACGGCCATCACCCGGTCGAAATCGTCCTTCGGACAATCCGCGAAGGGGGCGACGACGGACAGGCCCGCGTTGTTGATGATGCCGTCCAGACCGCCGAACTCGGCCACCGCGCCATCGATCCAGCCTTGCAGCGCGGCATGGTCCGTCACGTCGAATGCCTTGCTGCTGTGCGGATAATTGCCCAACAGGCGCGCGGTTTCGGCAAGGCCGGCCGCATCCTTGTCGGCCAGCACCACGGTCGCCCCCCGGCGCGCCAGCCCCAGTGCCAGCGCACGACCGATACCGCTGCCCGCGCCGGTCACGGCGATCACCTTCCCCTTCAGTTCGGGCATCCATCCTCCCCACGGTTTTTCGTTTGCCTTGCTCCCATGCTAGGAGGACCGGCATGCGCGATAAAGAGACCCCCGAAAAGAAAGAGGCACCAAAGGTGCCGCAACCCGCCAATCCGAAGCCGACCGAAGTGGGTGGACGCAAGGGACCGGAACCTACCCGCTATGGAGACTGGGAAAAGAACGGCATCTGTTCGGACTTCTGAGCGGCGCGCCTGCCCTTTTCGTTCAGCTTTTCGCACATTTCGCACTGCCCTGCGCGCGCGTGGCCGGATGGCCGGGTTTCCCCTGTGCGGGGAGCCGGGCGATCAGACGGTTGCACCATGCTCCTGCCCTGCCACGGGCGGGCGGGCGTAGGAAAGGGCCTCAGCCCAGCGCGCGGCGCGCCCCTGCCAGCCGTTCCAGCGCGGCGTCGATCGTGGCCGGGGCCTTGGCGTGGCAGAAGCGGACCACGCTTGCGGGCGCGTCCGCGTATTCGAAGAAGGCGCTGACGGGGATGCCGGCAACGCCGTGCCGGTCCACGAGGCGGGTGCAGAAATCCACGTCCGTCAGGGCGATTCCCGAAGCCGCGAGGTCGATGGAAAGAAACCATGTCGCCTCTGACGGCAGCACCGCATAGCCCGCCGCCGCCAGCCCGTCCGCCAGCCGGGCGCGGCCCGCTTCCACCTCTGCCCGCATCGCAGGCAGCCATTCGCGTTCGCTGTTCAGCCCGAATGCGACCGCATCCTGAAGGGCGGGCGGCGTGGTGAAGGTGAGATACTGATGGGTTGCCGCAATCCTTGCAGCCAGCGGCGCGGGCGCCAGCGCCCAGCCGACCTTCCAGCCCGTCACCTGGAAGATCTTGCCCGCCGATCCGATCTTCACCACCCGGCCAGCCAGCGCCGGATCGGTCGCAAGGCTGACATGCGGGCGGGCTTCGGGCCGCACCTCTTCCCAGACCTCGTCCGCGACGATGCGCAGATCATGGGCCAGCGCGACGTCGCGGATCGCGGCCCGCTCCGCTTCATCCAGCATCCGGCCGGTGGGGTTCACCGGGTCGTTGACGAGGATGAGGCGGGTGGCGGGCGTGACCGCCGCTTCCAGCAGGTCCCGGCTGATGCGCCAGCCCGGCGGGGACAGGCGCACGAACTGCGGCAGCCCGCCGGCCCGGCGCACCAGCGGGGCGTAGGCGTCGTAGGCGGGCTCGATCACGATGGCTCCGTCGCCAGGCGACACGAGGGCGAGGATCGTGGCGGCCAGCGCCTCTGTCGCGCCACTGGTGACGACGATGTCCGCGGCGGGATCGAACGCCAGCCCCTGGGTGTCGGCGTAGAAGCCGGCCAGCGCCGCACGCAGCGCATCGGTGCCGCGCATTCGGGGATAGTGGTGCGGGCCCGCCAGCATCAGGCGGGCGGCTTCGGCGCGAACGGATGCGGGCCCGGCGGAGTCGGGAAAGCCCTGCCCCAGATTGATTGCGCCCGTGGCGACGGCCCTTGCCGACATCGCCTCGAAAATGGTGGTGCGGACCGGGATGGGCCCCGCCCCGGTCATTGCGGGCGCAGCTTCGCGAAGGGGTTCGCCGCCTTCTTGTCCGCTTCCGCCTGCGCTTCGGCCTCGGCCTCTGTCGTGAGGTGGCGACGGGCCTTTTCCAGCACGTCGGACGCGGCGCGCGGCCAGGGATCAAGCGCCAGCGCCAGCGACTGCGCGACGGCCTCCCCGAGGTCGATCGAGTCGCCCTCTGTCGGCAGGATGTCGAGCGCGCCGGCTTCCAGCTCCACTTCCTCGCGGCCGTCGTCGGCCGGCTCGAAGCGCAGGGCGAGTTCTTCCTCGACATGAGCCGGAACGGGTTCCCCGGAAACGATGCAGGTCTGCACCACGTCCGCGACCAGCCGGCCCGTCAGTTCCGCTCCGTCGCGGCTGCGGCTGACATCCAGCCAGGCTTCCAGCCGCCCGATCGATTGCAGGCTGAAGCGGGCGGTGAGCGCGGCGCGCGCAGTTTCGCCTGCAACCAGATGATGCGCCTGCGGCCGGGGCGAAAGTTTCGCCAGTGCCACGAAATGGGAAAATTCGCGCGTCGTCATGGGATGCGCCCTTCAAGAAGCTGCGGAATGGGGGTTGCGGCGATCCGGCCCGCAAGGGCGCGGACCGTGGCTGCAAGATCGTCGGCAGCGCCTTCCGGCGGATCGCCGCGATAGACATTGCGGGCCAGCGCCTCTGCAAGCGCCTGCGGCGGCGCCGTGGCGGCCAGCGCTTCCCGGTAGGCGCCGAGGCGGCCGCCGAGCGCCCCCATCATCCGGCCCATATGCTTGCCGATCACCATGTCGCCGATGCCGATGTCCCGCAGGGATCCGTCCATGTCCTCCACGAAACGTTCCGTCAGCAGCGCCTGTTCCTTGCGGAGATCCAGCGTTTCCAGCCGGATTAGGACGAGGCTGGTGACAAGCGCGACCATGTCGAAGCGGCCGTCGAGGCTGTCGGCCACCTGATGGCGGGTGTAATAAAGGGGGTCTCGCGCGGTTTCGGTGATCCACACCCACAACGGCATCAGCGGCGGAGCGGGCGGGTTCAGCAGGCGCTTCAGAAGGGACATTCACAGGTTCCTGGGCCGTGCGGAACGCCGGGCCCTTGCGACGAGCCGACGCCCGCTTGCTTGCAAGGGCGGCATCGGGAGCGCATATGACGCCGCGAGCCGCTGCTATCAAGCGGCAGAGATGATACCCGGAGAGCCGATGCGCCGACCCCATGCCCGACAGGCCCTTCTTCTGGTGCCTGCCCTTGCCCTGTTCGCTGCCGGTTGCGCCAACCGGCAGATGCAGAACAATCAGGGCTATATCGCGGACGAAGAACTCGCGAGTTCCGTGCAGCCCGGGGTGGACAACAAGCAATCCGTCGAACGGGCGCTGGGCCGGCCCACGCTGCAAAGCCAGTGGGATCCCAATGTCTGGTATTATGTTTCGCGCAATACGCGGCAGCTGGCCTTCGCCCGGCCGGTTCCCAAGGACCAGCGCGTGATCATCGTGCGTTTCGCACCCGACGGATCAGTGGCCGCGGTTGAGCGTCGCGGACTGGAACAGGTGGCCAACATCAGCCCCAATTCCGACAAGACGCCGACGCTGGGCCGGGAGGCGACCCTGCTGGAAGACCTGTTCGGGAACATTGGCACGGTCGGCGCGGCGCCGGGCGGCGGCGGGCCGCAATAACCCGCCCCGGCATTGCCGCCGCAAACGAAAGGGGCCGGAGGATCATATCCTCCGGCCCCTTCGCTTTCCAGCTTCGGCCTCAGCCGTGTGCGAGCGCTGCCAGCAACAGCAGTGCCACGATGTTCGAGATCTTGATCATCGGGTTCACCGCAGGCCCGGCGGTATCCTTGTAGGGATCGCCCACGGTGTCACCGGTGACCGCCGCCTTGTGCGCATCGGAACCTTTGCCGCCGTGGTGGCCGTCTTCGATATATTTCTTGGCATTATCCCAGGCTCCGCCGCCCGATGTCATCGAGATGGCGACGAAGATGCCCGAAACGATCACGCCCAGCAGCAGCGCGCCCAGCGCGGCGAAGCCGTTGGCCTGCCCCGCAACCGCGGTGATGATGAAGTAGACAAGGATCGGCACCACCACCGGCAGCAGCGAGGGGATGATCATCTCCTTGATGGCCGCCTGGGTGACGAGGCCCACGGTGCGGGCGTAATCGGGCTTGGACGTGCCAGCCATGATGCCTGGGTTGGTGCGGAACTGCTGGCGCACCTCCTCGACCACCGAGCCGGCTGCGCGGCCCACCGCCGTCATCCCCATGGCGCCGAAGATGTAGGGCAGCAGCGCCCCGATCAGCAGGCCG
Organism: Sandaracinobacter sp. T42; assembly: GCF_059115405.1. NCBI lineage: Bacteria > Pseudomonadati > Pseudomonadota > Alphaproteobacteria > Sphingomonadales > Sphingosinicellaceae > Sandaracinobacter > Sandaracinobacter sp. T42. The sequence continues at coordinate 1,791,074 of NZ_CM181101.1, read as the reverse complement.
ACGATGACATAGGGGTTGTTCAACGAGAAGTTCACCGAGAGAGCGGCGAAATACTTGTCGAGGTCGGCGGTGTAGGCGCTGAACAGCACCAGCGCCGCGAGGCCCGCCGAGCCGATGGCATAGCCCTTGGTGACGGCCTTGGTGGTGTTGCCGACCGCGTCCAGCGCGTCGGTGCGTTCCCGCACTTCGCCCTCCAGACCCGCCATTTCGGCGATGCCGCCGGCATTGTCCGTGACCGGACCATAGGCGTCCAGCGCGACGACCATGCCGGCGAGCGCCAACATCGAGGTGGCGGCGAAGCCGATGCCGATCACGCCGGCGAACTGATAGGCGATGATCATCCCCGCGCAGATCACCAGCGTGGGAAGTGCGGTCGCCTCCAGGCTGACGGCGAGGCCCTGGATGATGTTGGTGCCGTGGCCGGTTTCCGACGCCTTGGCGATGGAACGGACCGGGCGATAGTTTGTGCCGGTATAATATTCGGTGATCCACACCATAAGGCCGGTGACGGCCAGGCCCACCATCATCGACCAGAAGAGGTCCATGGGGGTGAAACCGCCGGTGCCGTCGGCCGCCTGGCCGCCGACCACCGCCGTCATGTCGGGGAAGATCAGCATCGTCGCGACATAGAGCGCCGGGATGGAGGCGACCGCCGACACGATGAAGCCCTTGTAGAGCGCGCCCATGATGTTCCTGGACGAGCCGAGCTTCACGAAGAAGGTGCCGAGGATCGAGGTGAGGATGCAGACCCCGCCCGCCAGAAGCGGCAGGGCCATCAGCTGGCCAAGATACTGGCCACCGATCAGCAACGCCGTCAGCACCATGGTGGCGCCCACGGTGACGACATAGGTTTCGAAAAGGTCGGCCGCCATGCCGGCGCAATCGCCGACATTGTCGCCGACATTATCCGCGATGACGGCGGGGTTGCGGGGGTCATCCTCCGGAATGCCGGCTTCCACCTTGCCGACGAGATCCGCGCCGACGTCCGCCGCCTTGGTGAAGATGCCGCCGCCCAGGCGCGCGAAGATGGAGATGAGCGAGGCGCCCAGCGCGAGACTGACGAGGCTGTCGATCACGACCCGGTCATCGACGGCGAAGCCGAGCTGCCGCGTGAGGACGAAGAAATAGCCCGCGATGGCGAGCAGCGCGAGGCCGGCGACCAGAAGCCCGGTAACAGCGCCGGCCCGGAACGCCAGCGTGAGGCCCGCCTGCAGACCCTGCCGCGCCGCCTCCGCCGTTCGGACATTGGCGCGAACCGAGATGTTCATGCCGATGAAGCCGGTGACACCCGACAGCAGCGCCCCGATCAGGAACCCGATCGCCGGATGGATGCCGAAGAACAGATACACCAGAACCAGCGCCACCACGCCGACGACGGCGATGGCGCTGTACTGCTTCCTGAGATAGGCGCCCGCCCCTTCCTGGATGGCGGCTGCGATTTCCTGCATTCGCGGGTTGCCCGCCGGTGCGGCCAGCACCTGTCGCGTGGTCAACAGGCCATAGAGCACGGCCACAAGGCCGCACAGAATGGCGATCAAGACAAAATCCATCAGTCCCCTACCCCTTATATCTGAGGCGCGCCCCCTCCCAAGGGTCACGCCAGTTACGGGCCTTCAACCGGGCGCATCCAGGCAGACAGGCCCGGCGAATGGCGAAGTTGTGACACTGAGGATGCCTGGGCGCAACCCGTCGTGCGCGGAGGCCGGCTCAACGATGTTGATAGCCCATCCGGGTAGGGGTTGCGCCATCCAGCAGCAGGCCCGTGCCGGGCCCAAGCGCACCGATGCGGCCGACAGGGGTTCGGGCGGCGGCGGCGGCGGCGGCGACCATGTCGCGTGCCGAAGGGGGGGCTGCGAACAGCAGTTCATAATCGTCGCCCATGGCGGCGAGTTCCGCGACCGGAACGCCCGTTTCGCGTGCCGCATCGCTGAGGGGAACGGCGGCCGAATCCAGCCGAACGGCAAGGCCAGACGCCGCGGCGAGGCGGGCGGCATCGATCAGCAGGCCGTCCGACACGTCCATCGCAGCACTGGCGATCCCGCGCAGCGCAAGGCCGAGCGCGAGGCGCGGGCCGGGGCGGCGATAGCGTTTCAGCAGCGCAGCCCTGCCTGGCGCGCCCGCAGAGACAGCGAAACCCTGCGCCAACCGGAGCCCCAGCCCGGCATCGCCGATCGTGCCCGACACCCACAGATCGTCGCCCGCCGACGCGCCGCCGCGCGACAAGGCGCTGCCCGGCGCCACCTGCCCCAGCGCCGTCAGCGACAGCACGCTGGCCGGGCCGGTGCGGATGGTATCCCCGCCCAGCAGCGGCGTCTCATGCGCATCGAGGCACTGGATCAGGCCGCGCAGCAACTCGGCCGCCCAATCCGGGCCACGCGCGCTGCCGATGCCGGCCCCCATCAGAACACCGACCGGGCGCGCGCCCATGGCGGCAAGATCGGACAGGTTCACCGCCGCCAGCTTCCAGCCGATGTCGGCGGGCGGGCAATCCGGCGTGAAATGCACCCCTTCGGCCAGCATGTCATGCGTGGCGACAAGATCCTGCCCCAGCGGCCAGCCGAGGACGGCCGCGTCGTCGGCAAGCCCGCGCGCCGCCGGATGGCGGGCAACAGCCTTCAACCGGGCGAGAAGGTCGGCCTCGAGGTCCAGTTCAGGCCTCTCCCTCGCGGACGCTGCGGCCGAGGCGGTCCAGCAGGGCGTTCACGAAGCCCGCTTCCCGCTTTTCATAGAAGGCATGGGCGACATCGACATATTCCGAGACGACCGCTGCGCGCGGCACATCCGGGCGCGCGACCAGTTCATAGGCGCCTGCGCGAAGGATCTGGAGCATCAGCCGGTCGAGCCGGTCCAGTGTCCAGCCGGTGCCGAGGAAGCTGGCGACGAGGGCGTCCAGTTCGTCCAGGCGGGCGAGCGTGCCGGACACCAGATCGTCAAAGAAGGGCCGGTCCGCGGCCGAGAGCTGCTCGCCCTCCACCTCTGCGCCCAGGCGGTGATCGTGGAATTCGGCGATCAGCCGCGCCTGCGGCGTGCGGGCGGAGGCATGCTGGTAAAGCGCCTGCACGGCGGCGAGCCGGGCGGCCGACCGGCGGCGGCGGGCATCCGTAGCGGGGGTGTTTTCAAGCGTCATGCCGCCGCCATTAGCGGCTGCCAGTCCCTTTTGCGAGGGTTGAGCGTGGCCCCGCCGTTCGCCACGATGCCCCGCGGGAGAGAGACATGCTGACCAAGGCCGACGACTATCCGGTGCACCAGCGCCCGGAGCCCATCGCAACGGCGGGCACCGACCGGAACTTCTACGACCGCTATTTCTTCAACGCGCAGGCACCGGATGGCAGTTGCTTCCTGGCCGCGGCGCTGGGGGTCTATCCGCATCTGAACGTGATGGATGCGGCGGTCTGCTGGATGGAAGGCGGCAGGCAGCGATCCGTCTTCGCTTCGCGCCTGATGGGCATGGAACGGATGGATACCCAGGTCGGGCCGATCTCCGTCGAGGTGGTGGAACCGCTGAAGCGGCTTCGGCTGCGGCTGGCGGAAACCGACGGGCTGGCGGCCGATCTGCTGTTCGAGGGACGGCACGCGCCGATCGAGGAGCCGCGCTTCACCTGGCGGCAGGGGCCACGCACCATCATGGACGTGACCCGGCTGACCCAGAACATGGCCGTATCCGGATCGGTGACCGTGAATGGCCAGCGCATCGGCGCAGAAGGCTGGCGCGGCACGCGTGACCGCAGCTGGGGCATCCGGCCCATCGGCGCGGCCGATCCGCAGGGCGTCGCACCGCCCGTGCCGCCGCAATTCTACTGGATCTGGGCGCCGCTCAACTTCGACGGCCATGCCCTGTTCTTCCACACCAACGACGATGGCGACGGCACAGCCTGGAACCGGTCTGCCGTGCTGGTCGATCTGGCGAGCGGGGCGGAAACGAAGCTGGCGGCACCGGCCTATGCCCTGCCCTATCGACCAGGCACCCGCCGTGCCGCCAGCGCGACGCTGACGGGGCGGATGGCGGGCGGCGAGGTGACGGTGCGGCTGACGCCGGAAGCCGAATTCCACATGCACGGGATTGGCTATGGTCACCCGAAGTTCGGCCATGGTGGCTGGCGCGGCGAGCTGGACGTGCAGACGGAACGCTTCGACGCCGGCGGATCCGATGCGACCAACCCGCTGAACGCGCACCTTCAGGCGCTGGTGAAGGCCGAGCTGAGACTGCCGGACGGCAGCACCCATCAGGGCCGTGGCGTGCTGGAACAGCTGTTCATCGGACGACACGCCCCGTCGGGCTTCCGCGAGTTTTTCGACCTTGCCTGAGGCGCAGCTGACGGCGCTGATGTCGCGCCTGTGGGGTGCGCCAGTCCGCGTGGACGAGGTGAGCCGCTTCCACGGCGGCGCCGCGCGCGAGACATTCCGTTTCCGGGCCACGGCCGGAACGCGATCCGAATGGCTGGTGATGCGGCGCGATCCGGCGGCCAGCCTGATCGACACATCGCGCGAGGTGGAGTTCCATGCCATCGGCCGCGCCCATGCCGCCGGGCTGCCCGTGCCGGAGCCCGTGCATCTGGATAAGGATGGCGCCGATCTCGGCTCCCCCGGATTCGTGATGAAGGAAATCCCCGGCGGACGCGCGGCTTCCCCCTTCGATCCGGAAGGCTATGGGGCAAACGCCGCCGGAACGGGGGTGGCGTTGTTCACCGCGCTGGGCAAGCTGCACGCCATCGTGCCGGACGAGGCCGACCGGGCGGCGCTGCCGTTCCAGGATGCCGCCGGGCGGCTGGCGCACTGGAAGGCGGAAATCGATCGCCACAGGCTGCGGCCGGAACCGGTGGCCGATGCCGTGTGGCGCTGGCTTTCGGCGAACATCCCGCCGCCGTCCGGCCCGTCGGTGCTGGTGCATGGCGATTTCCGATCGGGCAATTTCCTTGTCGATGCCGACAACCGGCTGCTCGCCGTGCTGGACTGGGAAATGGCCCATCTGGGGGACGCCATGGAGGATCTGGCCTGGGTGATGGACCCGCTCTGGGGCCATGGGATGGCGGATGTCGTGGCCGGCACCTGCCCGCGCGACACCGCGATCGCGGCCTGGGAAGCGGCATCCGGCCGATCATTCGATGCGGCGCACTGGCGCTGGTGGGAGCTGTTTTCCGCCTATCAGGGGCTTGCCATCTGGATCACCTCCGCCTTCGAGGTGGCGACGCAGCGCACAGCGGACCCGGCGATCCTGTTCGCGGCCCTGCACCCCTATCGCTTCCACAACTGGCATGCGGCGCAGTTGCTGAAGGCGGCGAAGCAAGGCGAGGAGGCACGGGCATGAGCCTTTCCAACCCCGAATCGCTGGGCTGTTTCGCGATGGCGCAGGGCGTGATGGTGCTGCCGCCACTGGGCGAAAGCTATGCCGGAAAATCCGGGGCCGCCATCGCCGGGCTGCTGGTGATGCTGGCCGACGGCGAGGACCAGCGCATGGCGCGGCGCATCGATCTGCGCACGGAAATGGCCGGGATCCTGCCGGAAACGGCCCCCCTTCCGGGCGAAGGCTGGTACACCGGGCTGGATCGGCTGATGGGACTGGTGTCTGCGGCGCTGGAGAAGGCGGAAGCAACGGATCCCTTGCTGGCGGCCCGGCTGCTGGACTGGCTGATCGAATGGACCGCGAACGAACGGCTTGTCATTCCGCCGCCGCCACCGGCCGATCCGGCGTACCCTCCCGCTTGACGATGCGCGGGCTGGGTGCGAGGAGCCCGTTCAGCTTCGGGAAACGGGCCGGACCGCAAAGGCTGGCCTGAAATACCCCGATCCCGGCCCGATCCGGCCGGACAGATATTTGGGCACGAGGAGAGTGGGCACATGAAGACGGGTTTCGGGCGCGCGTCTGCTGCGGCGATGGTTGCGCTTTTGATGGCGGCGGCGCCGGAAGCCGCGATGGCGCAGAAGGAGCAGAAGCCTGCTCCGCTGAAGCTTTCGAAGCCTGTGCAGTCGCTCGCGGCGCAAGCGCAGAAGGCGCAGGCCGAACAGAACTGGCAAGGCGCAGTCGACCTGCTGAGGCAGGCTGAAGCCATCCAGAACAAGAATGCCGACGATGTCTATATCGTCAACATGCTGACGCTGAATTCGGCGATCAACCTGAAGGACAATGCGCTGATCGAGCGGTCGCTGGAAGGCGCGCTGTCGTCCGGCAAGCTGGCGCCCGAGGAGCAGGTGAAGTTCCGCCGCAATCTGGGTGCGATGGCGCTTCAGCGGCAGGATTACGGCAAGGCCGCCGCCGAGTTCGAGAAACTGCTGGCGATGAACCCGAACGATGCGGGCCTGCTGGTCGAGATCGCCGAGCTTCAACGCCGGCAGGGCCAGAACCAGAAGGCGATCGCCACGCTGCAGCAGGCAATCGGCGTGCAGGAAAAGACCGCCAAGGCGGACGAAAGCTGGTACCGGCGCGCGCTGGCGATCGCCTATGACAGCAAGCTGCCGGCCGAGATCGTCTCCGCCAGCGAAGGTCTGCTGAAGGCACACCCCAACGCCACCAACTGGCGCGATGTGCTGATCATCTTCCGCGATTCCGCGAAGCTGGACGATCAGGGCAATCTGGACGTGATGCGCCTGATGCGAGCGAACAGCGCGCTGACGGGCGAGCGGGACTATGCCGAATATGCCGAGACGGCCACGATCCGGGGCCTGCCCGGCGAGTCCAAGGCCGTGCTCGATGAAGGCGTCGCCAAGGGTGCGCTGAAGGCTGCGACTCCGTTCGTGAAGGAACTGCTGGCGCAGGTGAATCCGAAGATCGCCGCCGACAAGGCGTCGTTGGCGGGCCTAGAAAAGGAAGCGCGTGCGGCCGCCAACGGCAAGATGGCGCTGGCGACCGCCGATGCGCACCTCGGCTATGCCAACTGGGCGAAGGCAGCCGAGCTGTACAAGCTGGCGCTGGCCAAGGGCGGCGTGGACGCCAACATGGTGAACACGCGGCTTGGCTTCGCGCTGGGCAACGCCGGGGACAAGGCTGGCGCCGAAGCAGCGCTGGGCGCCGTGACGGCTCCGCCACGCGGCCAGCTGGCGCGCTATTACGCAGTGTGGCTCAACAACAAGGGCTGAGGCCGCTATAGGGGCTGAGATTCGGGGGCGGGCCGTCCACGGCCCGCCCCTCTGTCATTTGAAGAACGGGACAATCGGGAATGGTGATCAGGCTGGGGCTGACTTTCGACGACGTGCTGCTGGTGCCGGCGGAATCGGCCGTGCTGCCTTCGCAGGCGGATACAGCCACGCACATCACCAGGAACATCCGCCTGCAGATCCCGGTGCTGTCATCCGCCATGGACACGGTGACGGAAGGCCAGATGGCGATCGTGATGGCGCAATCGGGCGGCATCGGCGTGCTGCACCGGAACCTGACCATCGCGGAACAGGTGGAAGCGGTGCGCCAGGTGAAGCGCTTCGAATCGGGCATGGTGGTGAACCCGATCACGATGACGGCGGATCAGACCCTTGGCGAAGCGCTGGAACTGATGGCGCGGCACCGGATTTCGGGCATCCCGGTGGTGGAGCCTTCGGAGCCCGGCCAGCCGGGCAAGCTTATCGGCATCCTGACCAACCGCGACGTCCGGTTCGCCGAAAACAAGCTGCAGCCGGTCGCCGAGCTGATGACGCGGCACAATCTGGCCACGGTGAAGGCGGGCGTATCGCAGGAGGAAGCCCGGCGCCTGCTGCACCAGCGCCGGATCGAGAAGCTGCTGGTGGTCGACGACGCCGGCCGTTGCGTGGGCCTGATCACGGTGAAGGACATCGAGAAGGCCGTGACCTATCCCGACGCCACCAAGGACGCAGCCGGCCGGCTGCGGGTGGCCGCCGCCAGCACGGTGGGCGATGCGGGCTTCGAACGATCCGCCGCGCTGATCGACGCCGAATGCGACCTGATCGTGGTGGATACCGCCCATGGCCATTCGCGGCAGGTTTCCGAAGCTGTCCGGCGGATCAAGGCGCGATCCGGCCATGCGCAGGTGATCGCGGGCAATGTGGCGACCGCCGAAGCGGCCAGGGCGCTGATCGACGCCGGCGCGGACGGCATCAAGGTGGGCATCGGGCCGGGCAGCATCTGCACCACGCGCGTGGTGGCGGGCGTTGGCGTCCCGCAGCTGACGGCCATCATGGACACCGTCGAGGAAGCCTCGAAACATGGTGTTCCGGTGATCGCGGACGGCGGCCTGCGGACATCGGGCGACATCGCCAAGGCGATGGCGGCGGGTGCGGGCGCGGTGATGATCGGCAGCCTGCTGGCAGGCACCGAGGAAGCTCCGGGCGAAACCTTCCTCTACCAGGGCCGGGCCTACAAGAGCTATCGCGGGATGGGCAGTGTCGGCGCGATGGCGCGCGGCAGCGCCGACCGGTATTTCCAGCAGGACATCAAGGACCAGCTGAAGCTGGTGCCCGAAGGCATCGAAGGTCAGGTGCCTTACAAGGGGCCCGCGCGCGATGTGCTGCACCAGCTGGTGGGCGGCCTGAAGGCGGCCATGGGCTATACCGGCGCCGCCACGCTGGAGGATCTGCGCAAGCGCGCCCAGTTCGTGCAGATCACCAACGCGGGGCTTCGCGAAAGCCACGTGCATGACGTGACGATCACCCGCGAAGCGCCGAATTATCCGACGCGGTAACGGGCGGATGCCGGGGAAGCCCTGATGCGGCCGCATGCACGGCTTCAGGCCGCCATCGAGATCCTCGATCAGGTGATCGAAGCCGCCGCCCATCAGGGTGCGGCGGCCGACACGATCGTGCAGCGATATTTTCAGACCCGGCGCTATGCCGGATCGAAGGATCGTGCCGCCGTCCGCGAACTGGTCTATGGCGCGATCCGCTTCACGGCCGAGCGACCGCTTTCGGGGCGGGCCGCCCTGATCGGCTGGCTGGAGGCGGATGCGCCGGCGCAACTGGCCCTCTTCGATGGCAGCCCCCATGCGCCCTCCCCCGTTGCGCCTTATGAAACGCGGGCGTGCGCGGCGCTGGTGCCAGGCTGGCTTGCACCGCGCTTTCGTGCGCGCTTCGGCGATGCATATGAGGCAGAGGCCCGCGCGCTCGTGGCGCGCGCGCCGCTGGACCTTCGCGTGGCCCCGTGGGCGGACATCGCGGCGGTTGCCGCCGAACTCGGCGCCAGCCCCATCCCCGGCCTGCCGCGCGCGCTGAGGCTGGAAACACCGCGCTCGCTTGAACGGCATCCATTGCTGGAATCAGGCGCGGTGGAAATCCAGGACGCCGGCAGCCAGCATGTTGTCGCCTTTGCCGGCGCGCAACGCGGAGAGGCGGTGATCGACCTGTGCGCCGGTGCGGGCGGCAAGACGCTGGGGCTGGCGGCCGACATGGCGCGCGAAGGCAGGCTGATCGCATCCGATACCGACCGTTCGCGGCTGCAGGCGATGGGCCCGCGGCTGCTTCGGGCCGGTCTGCCGGATTTCGTGGAGCCCCGGCTGCTGAACCCCGGCAGGGAAGCCGAGGCCCTTGCCGATCTGGCGGGTGCCGCAGACCTTGTTCTGGTGGACGCCCCCTGTTCCGGCACCGGTACCTGGCGGCGCAACCCGGAGCTGCGCTGGCGGCTGACGGAGGACCGGCTGGTGCGGCTGGCCAATGTTCAGGCGCGGCTCATCGATCTTGGCGCATCGCTGCTGAAGCCGGGCGGGCGGCTTGTCTATGCCGTTTGCTCCGTGCTGGCCGAGGAAGGGCCGGATCAGGCCATGGCTGCCGCCGCGCGGCTGCAGCTGACACCGGCAGGCAGCCGGGCGCTGACCCCGCTGGCGGACGGCTGCGACGGCTTTTTCGTGGCCCGGCTCGACAAGCCCGGCCAGACGTGGCTTTCTTGATCCGGCTCCCGGATCGGGACTCGGGGGGTTGAACAGGACTGGAATGGACAGGCGGCCGCGCCGCCGAGAGAGGGATTGAGATGCTCGAAGGCCTTGCAGCCCGCAGCCGGCGTGTTGCGCGCATTCTGCTGATGACCGGCCTGGCCCTTGGGCTGACGGCCCCGCTTTCAGCGGAGAAGCTGCGCGAACCGGAACCCGCCCCTGCCCCGGCGCGCGGCCTTCCCGACAATCTGATCGCCCCCCTGTCGCTGGAACGGCTGAAGCTTGGGGAAAGCCTGCTGGCGGCCGGCAAACCGCAGGAGGCGACCGACCAGTTCGAGGCCGCGCTGGCCGCCGATCCGCGCAACCGCCGCGCCTATATCGGGCTTGCCCGCGCTGCCGAAGCGGAAGGCCTGCCCGGCAAGGCCGTGCGCTTCTATCGCGAAGCGCTGGAAATCGACCCGAACGATCTCGCCGCACTGGAACTTCAGGGGATGGCGCTGGTGGAGCGCGGCGCGAAGGCCCGCGCCGAATCCAACCTGGAACGGGTGAAGAAGCTGTGCGACGGCCCCTGCCCGCAGGCGGACCGACTGGCCGCCGCGATCGCCCGCGGACCCAAGACGCCGACAGCACAGACCGCCGCGCTGGACAAGCAGCAGGACTGACGGCGCCATGGCGGGCCACGCCCACAGGGTCGGCGATCATTGGGAAGCCGGCAGCGACGCGCTGAAGCAGGCCGCGATCGGCGCGCTTGCCGCCCAGGGCGTGCAATGGACGGATCTGCGCGAAACCGTGTTCGACGCGCTGGCAAAGGGCGGCAGACCTGTTTCCGCCTATGATGTGGCGGATCGGGTTTCAGCTTCGGCAGGGCGGCGGATCGCGGCCAACAGCGTCTATCGCATTCTGGATCTGTTCGTGGCGAACAATCTGGCCAAGCGCATCGAAAGCCGGAATGCCTATGTGGTGAATGTTCATCCATCCTGTTCGCACGATTGCATTTTTCTGGTTTGCGAACAGTGCGGCCACATCGATCACATGGATGACGACCGGCTGGCGAACAGCATGCGGGAACGGGCGATGACCGCCGGTTTCACACCCCGCAGGCCTGTGCTGGAACTGATGGGCCTGTGCTCGGCCTGCAACGCTGCGCCGGCAGCGGAAAACAAGCCGTAACAATCGCGCTTTGTTTCAGCCCGGCTTCGCGCTAAATCCGGGGCATGACGGACAAGACCAACGGCGCGCCCGCCGCTGCGCCCTACCGCCGGCCCGAGACTCCGCTTCTCGACAAGGTGAACACACCCCCTGAGCTCAGGGCGCTGAAACCTGATCAGCTGCGACAGGTGGCGGATGAACTGCGGGCCGAGATGATCGACGCCGTTTCGGTGACGGGCGGCCATCTGGGCGCCGGCCTAGGCGTCGTGGAACTGACGGTTGCGCTGCATTATGTGTTCAACACGCCGCAGGACAAGCTGATCTGGGACGTGGGGCACCAGGCCTATCCGCACAAGATCCTGACCGGCCGGCGGGATCGCATCCGCACGCTGCGGCAGGGGGGCGGGCTTTCCGGTTTCACCAAGCGCACCGAATCCGAATATGATCCCTTCGGGGCCGCGCACAGCTCCACCTCCATTTCCGCCGCACTGGGCTTCGCCATCGCCAACAAGCTGTCCGGTACGCCGGGCAAGGCAATCGCCGTGATCGGCGATGGCTCGATGAGCGCGGGCATGGCTTATGAGGCGATGAACAATGCGCACGAGGCCGGCAACCGGCTGATCGTGGTGCTGAACGACAATGACATGTCGATCGCGCCGCCCGTGGGCGCCCTTTCCGCCTATCTGGCGCGGACCTACAGCAGCAACACCTTCCTGGGCATCCGCGACGCCGTGCGTCAACTGGCGAAGAAGGCCCTTCCTGAGCCTCTGAAGGCCCCGGCCAAGCGCGCCGACGAATTCTTCCGGACGCTGGGCACCGGCGGCACCCTGTTCGAGGAACTGGGTTTCTACTATGTCGGGCCGATCGACGGGCACAACATGGACGTGCTGGTGCCCATCCTGGAGAATATCCGCGACGCCGCCGAAGGGCCCTGCCTGATCCATGTGGTGACGAAGAAGGGCAAGGGCTACGCGCCAGCCGAAGCCGCGGCCGACAAATATCATGGCGTCGTGAAGTTCGACGTGGTGACGGGCAAGCAGCACAAGCCCGCGCCGGGCGGCCCGCCGAGCTATACCAATGTGTTCGCGGATGCGCTGGTGGCCGAAGCCACGCGCGACCCGAAGGTGGTGGCGATCACGGCCGCCATGCCCTCGGGTACGGGGCTCGACAAGTTCCAGAAGGCCTTCCCGGACCGCTGCTTCGACGTGGGCATCGCGGAACAACATGCCGTGACCTTCGCGGCGGGGCTGGCGGCCGAAGGCTACCGCCCCTGGGCGGCCATCTATTCCACCTTCCTGCAACGCGCCTATGATCAGGTGGTGCATGACGTGTGCATCCAGAACCTGCCGGTGCGCTTCGGCATCGACCGCGCGGGCCTTGTGGGGGCCGATGGTTCCACCCACGCCGGCAGCTTCGACGTGACCTATCTGGCGACACTGCCCAACATGGTGGTGATGGCCGCCGCCGACGAGGCCGAACTGGTGCACATGGTGCACACGGCCAACGCGCATGATTCCGGCCCCATTGCTGTCCGCTATCCGCGCGGTGAAGGCGTGGGCGTGCCGCTGCCGGAAACGCCGCAAAAGCTGGAAATCGGCAAGGGCCGTATCGTCCGCGAAGGCAAGACCGTGGCCATCCTGTCGCTGGGCACCCGGCTGGCGGAAGCGCAGAAGGCGGCCGACGAGCTGGATGCCAAGGGGCTGAGCACGACGGTTGCCGACATGCGCTTCGCGAAGCCGCTGGACGAGGCGCTGATCCGCAAGCTGTGCGCCACGCATGACGTGGTGGTGACGATCGAGGAAGGCGCCGTCGGCGGCTTCGGTGCGCATGTGCTGACGCTGGCGAGCGACGAGGGGCTGATGGACACGGGGCTGAAGATCCGCACCATGCGCCTGCCCGATATCTTCCAGGAACATGAAAGCCCGGCGAAGCAATATGCCGAAGCCGGACTGGATGCGGCGGGCATCGTGAAGACGGTTCTGACAGCGCTGAGGCACAACAGCGTGAGCGAGGGCGCGCGGGCGTAAGGCCTGCCATGGCGAAACAGCGCATCGATCAATTGCTGGTGGAGCGCGGGCTCGCCGAAAGCCGGTCTCGGGCCCAGGCCCTGATCATGGCAGGGCTGGTGTTCGCCGGCGAACGCAAGATCGCCAAGGCGGGGGAAATGCTGGCGCCTGACGCCGCGCTGGATGTGCGGGGGAAGGATCACCCCTGGGTCTCGCGCGGGGGGCTGAAGCTGGACCATGGGCTTGCCCATTTCGGCATCGATGTGACGGGCGCTGTCGGGCTGGACGTAGGATCGTCAACCGGCGGGTTTACCGATGTGCTCCTCTCACGCGGGGCGGCAAGGGTGTATGCCGTGGACGTGGGCACCAACCAGCTGGCGTGGAAGCTGCGGCAGGATCCGCGCGTGGTGGTGCATGAGCAGACCAACGCCCGCACACTGACGGCGGACCATGTCCCCGAACCGGTCGACATCATCGTGTGCGACGCCAGCTTCATCTCTTTGGCGAAGGTGCTGGATACGGCGCTGGGATTTGCGAAGCCGGGCGCGCATCTGGTGGCGCTGGTGAAGCCGCAGTTCGAGGCCGGGCGCGCCGAAGTCGGCAAGGGCGGCGTGGTGCGCGACGCGGCCGTGCATGAGCGGGTGTGCGCCGAGGCGGCAGCCTGGGTTGAGGGCCGCGGCTGGCGCGTGCTGGGCCTGACCCCCTCCCCCATCACCGGGCCCGAGGGCAACGTGGAGTTCCTGCTGGGGGCCCAAAAGGAAGGGGCGGCGGAGTTGCCTCCACCGCCCCCAACCTCTGAAGCGACGTCCGATTAGGCGGCCATCGACTTCTTGACGGTTTCCGTCGCCAGCGCCACGCGGCTGGACAGCGGCTGGACGACTTCGCCAGCCAGCTTCAGCCAGGTTTCCGTGAAGTGGCTGGCATTGGCCACCGCCTTGTCGAACTGCGCCTTGGCATATTCGTTCTGGGCGGCGAAGAACTCGTTGGGCGTCTTGGACGCGCTGATCGTCTTGAACGCGGCCTGGGCTTCCTCGGCAGCCTTCTTCGAGGCTTCGACCATGTGCGTGGTCAGCGTTTCGGCGCCAGCCGCGGCGGCCTTGGCGCTTTCCATCAGCGCTTCGACATTGCCCTTGGCGAATTCGGACATCTCGGTGACGGACTTCATGTTCTTCTCCATCAGATCCTTGAGCTTTTCAGCAAATTGTTCCTGCGCGGCCTGGGCCTGCGCAACGACGTCGGCGGTCGCCTTTTCGATGGCGGGGGCGACAGCTTCGAACGGCTTGGCGAAGTTGGTTTCGGCGTTCATCGGGGCAATCTCCGGAACAGGGGACGTGACCGGAGCGGACGTCTTCGGCGCCAGGGCTTTCAGCACGGCAGGCTTCGCCGACACTTCGGGCTTAACGACTGTAGCCGTTTGGACCTTGGGCGTTTTCGGCGCAGACTTGCGGGCAGGCTTGGCATCGGCCATCGACAGCACACTCCTTTGTTGCTGCACTGCACAATAATGCACTGCGGCGCAAAAAACAAGACGAAGTTTGTGCGGCGCAACAAATCGTCACGCCAAGTGTCGTCAGTGGCCGGTCTCGACCCTCTCCACACCGGATTGCGCCAGCTGGCTGTCGATTGCGGCCTTCAGCCGTTCCAGCGCGGCCTCGTCCGTCGCTTCGGCGCGGGCGACCAGCACATCCTGCGTGTTGGATGCGCGCAGAAGCCACCAGCCGTCGGGCGTGTTCACCCGCGCACCGTCGGTGTCGTTCACTTCGGCGCCGGCCGCCTTCAGCCGGGCCAGCACTTCGCTGACCACTTCGAACTTTCGCTCCTCCGAGCAGGGGAAGCGCATTTCCGGCGTGTTCACCACGGCCGGCATCGCCGACTTCAGCGCCGTCAGCGACCCGCCCATTTCGCCCACCGCCTCGATCAGGCGGATTGCGGCATAGAGCGCGTCGTCAAACCCGTACCAGCGATGCTTGAAGAAGATGTGGCCTGACATTTCACCCGCGAGCGGCGAATCCACATCCTTCATCTTCGCCTTGATCAGGCTGTGGCCCGTCTTCCACATCAGCGGCTTGCCGCCCAGTTCCGCCACGCGATCATAAAGCGCCTGGCTGGCCTTCACGTCCGCGATGATGGTCGAACCCGGCAATTCCTTCAGAACCGGCTCCGCCAGGATGGCCAGAAGCTGGTCGCCCCACACCACCCGGCCCTGCCCGTCGATCGCGCCGATCCGGTCCCCGTCGCCATCGAAGGCGATGCCGAAATCCAGCTTCAGTTCGGAAACCAGCTGGCGCAGATCTTCAAGGTTCTTCTCGACAGTCGGATCCGGATGATGGTTCGGGAAGTCGCCGTCGATCTTCGTGAACAGGGCATGATGTTCACCCGGCAATGTTTTCAGCAGCTTTTCCAGCGCCTCGCCCGTAGCGCCATTGCCCGCGTCCCAGCCAATGCGGAAGGGCTTTACCCGGTTGCCTTCCTGCAGGCGCTCAACATAGCGGTCCAGAAGCGCGACACGGCGGCTGCTGCCCTTGCCACTCTCCCAGTCGCCCCTGGCCGCCGCCTCGCCCAGCGCCCGGATGTCGGCGCCATAGAAGGGCCGATCCTTCAGCATCATCTTGAAGCCGTTGTAATCGGGCGGGTTATGGCTGCCCGTGATCATGATGCCGCCATCGGCCCCCAGTTCAGGAACCGAAAAATAGAGCATTCCGGTGGAGCCCAGCCCGATGCGCACCACATCCACGCCCGTTTCCAGCAACCCGTCCACAAGCGCCGCTTCCAGGCCCGGCGAGCTGTGGCGGCCATCATAGCCGACGCTGACCAGCCTGCCGCCGGCACGCCGGACGATGGTTCCGAACCCGCGCCCGATGGCGCGCGCGTCCTGCTCCCCCAGGGTTTCCCCGATGATGCCGCGGATGTCATATTCCCTCAGCGACGTCGGGTGGAAATCATGGCTCTTCATCATGCCCCTCTTCGTTCAGCGAACCCGTTCGGATTGTTGCAGTGCAATATGTAGCCGTCCTGTCGGGCGTCAACCTCGGGATGGGTGGGTCGCCAGCAGAAGATCACGCGCGGCGTTCAGCCGGCGGGCAAGCTCCGCGTCGCCGCCCCGGTCAGGATGGGCTGCCGCGATCAGCCGCCGGTGGGCCGCCTGGATCTCCTCCTGGCTGGCGCGCAGCCCCACGCCCAGAAGCTGCCGGGCTTCGATCTCGTCCATGGGAATCGCGGCCACCTTCCCGCGCA
The DNA here is from genome assembly GCF_059115405.1 of Sandaracinobacter sp. T42. Taxonomy (NCBI): domain Bacteria; kingdom Pseudomonadati; phylum Pseudomonadota; class Alphaproteobacteria; order Sphingomonadales; family Sphingosinicellaceae; genus Sandaracinobacter; species Sandaracinobacter sp. T42. The sequence goes on along the minus strand of NZ_CM181101.1, from coordinate 1,774,882 downwards.
TCCATCCCCCGAAACCCAGTGCCGCCGTCGCAGCCGCAAGCGCCAGGCCCGGAATCGGCTGCCCCCTTGCCAGCAGCCAGCCGGACAGACCAACACCACCGGCCAGCGCCAGCTTGCGCCCGGCATCCGCCCCCAGATGCCCCTTCCACCACAGCCAGCCGACGCCTGCCACAACCAACAGCGCGAGAAACCCCATCAGGCGGCGGCTTCCTGCGATTGACCAAGCGGCAGGCGCAGTGCCGCGATCAGTTCCCGCAGTTCCGCGCGGGCTGCCACATGGCTCATGGAGGCTTCCTCGAACTGCCCCATGTCGAGCAGGGTCAGCCCGCGGGGGAACAGTTCGCGATAGATGACGCGTTCGGAAAAGCCCGGCGCCACACGAAATCCGATGCGCTTCGAAAGCTCTTCCAGCGCCGCGCCGACCCGTTTCCGGTTGCGCGCTTCCAGCGTGGACAGGCGATTCCTGACCACGATCCAGTCCACCTGGCCGCCATCCGTGCGGGCCCGTTCCTGCCGCGCCTTCCAGACCTGTTCGGCATAGAAGCTGGGGCGGACCACCTTGTAGGTTTCCGGATCGACCTGGCCCAGCAGATCGAAATCGATGAAGCTGTCGTTGATGGGCGTGATCAGCGTATCCGCCCGTGCGATGGCGGCACGGCCGATTTCGGAGTCGCGGCCCGGCGTGTCGATCACGACGGCGTCCAGATCTGCGCGCACCAGCGTGTCCAGCGCCCCGGTGGATCCGTCGCCAAGCACCGTCACGGGAACGGACGACAGCTCGATTCCCATGCGATCCGCCCAGGCCTTGCGGTTCTCGAGGTAGCGCGCCGTCGTCTGCTGGCGATGATCGAGATCGGCGACCGCAAGGCGAATGCCGCTCTGCGCCAGTGCAAGCGCGATGTGCACGGCGGTGGTCGACTTGCCCGACCCGCCCTTTTCATTGCCCAGCACGATGACGTGCGGACCCTTTCTGGCGCTTCGCGCGCCGTAGCCTCCCTGGAGACCCGTGATTGACATTCCGCCCTGCCTCCGGCGATTGCCGGCCCATCGCCGGCGCAACTTTCCTTCCCATGCGGTGACGGCCGGGCTTCGTCAATCAAGAGCAAGGTGAAACAAGGATAAAGATGGAAACGGCACGCACGGTTGTGGCCCTTCGGGCAAAGATCAGGACCTGGCGATCCGCCGGAGACCGGATTGCACTGGTGCCGACGATGGGCGCGCTGCACGCCGGACATCTGTCGTTGATCGAAGCCGGCAGGCGGCGTGCGCACCGCGTGGTCGCCAGCATTTTCGTGAACCCGAAGCAGTTCGGGGCCAACGAGGATCTGGATCGCTATCCCCGGCAGGAAGCCCGCGACTCGGAACTGCTGCGGCAGGCGGGGTGCGATCTGCTGTTCCTGCCGCCGGCCGACGCCGTCTATCCCGCCGGCTATGCGACCAGCGTAAGCGTCTCCGGCCTTGACCGGCCGATGGAGGGCGCGTCGCGCCCGGGGCACTTCGACGGAGTCGCGACGGTCGTTACCAAATTGCTGCTGATGGCCTTCCCCGACGTCGCCATCTTCGGCGAGAAGGACTGGCAGCAGCTGGCGATCATCCGCCGGCTGACGACCGACCTGAACATCCCGGCCGAAATCGTCGGCGCGCCGATCATCCGCGAAGCCGACGGCCTGGCCATGAGTTCGCGCAACGCCTATCTGACGCCGCAACAGCGGGCCGTGGCGGGGGCGCTTTTCCGCACGCTTCAGGCGGCCGCCAGCACCATCACCGGCGGGGCTGCGGTTGCCGATACGCTGTCCGCCGCGCGGGCCGGGCTGGAATCGGCCGGCTTCCGGGTGGATTACCTGCTGCTGGCAGACGAGCAGAGCCTGCAACCACTGAACCAGCCGACACCCGGCGCGCGCCTGTTCGTGGCGGCGAAGCTAGGCACAACCCGCCTCATCGACAACTTCCCGGTGATCCCGCGATGAACCATCCGTTCGAAATCGTCGATGTGTTCACCCCGCGCGCCTGCGCCGGGAACCAGCTGGCCGTGGTGACGGACGCGCGCGGCCTGGACACGGCAGCGATGCAGGCCATCGCGCGGGAGTTCAATTTCGCGGAAACAAGCTTCCTGTTTCCGCCTGCAGACCCGGCGAACGACGCCCATGTGCGCATATTCACCCCCGAGGAGGAAATGCCCTTTGCCGGGCATCCGAATGTCGGCACGGCCTTCGTCGTCGCGCGGATGGGCACGCTGTTCGGTCGGCCGGTTCCCGATTCCCTGCGCTTCGAGGAAGCCGCCGGGCTGGTCGCGCTGACCATCGAACGAAATGGCAGCACCGTGACCGGCGCGCGCTGCCGGGCACCCCGCCCGCTGGCGGTGGGCGCGGATGTGGCGCGCGCCACGGTCGCGGAGCTGGCCGGGATATCGGACGGCGACATCCTGACGGGCCGGTTCAGCCCGCGCTTCATATCCGTCGGCGCAGAGTTTCTGGTGGTCGAGGTGACCGCCGATGCGCTGGAACGGGCCCAACCGGTGACCGATGTGTTCCGCCGCCACGAAGGCCGGATCGGCCAGAGCGGCGGCCTGCTTGGCCTGCACCTGCATGCGCGCGACAGCAACGATCCCTCCAGGCTGGACGTGCGCATGTTCGCGCCGCTTTCGGGGGTGCCGGAAGATCCTGCGACCGGCAGTGCGGCGGCCGCGCTCGGCGCCTACCTGAACAGCCTCTGCCCGGCTGAGGCGCATTTCATCCTGTCGCAGGGGCGGCATGTGGGTCGGCCTTCCGAAATTGCGGTGGACGTATGCGGCGACGGCGTGTGGATCGGCGGCCGCTGCGCCGCCTTCGCCCAGGGCGTGCTCCAGGCATGAGCCTTGCTGATGCCCGCGCCCGCGCCGAGGCCCATTCGCCCTTCCTGCGCGGGCTGATCCGGCGCGAACCCGAACTTCTGGCCTGCATGGCGGACAGCGGTTTCGATACCGCTCTGGACATGGCGATAGCCCGGCTTGACCGGACAAATCCCGCCCCGACGCTGCGGCAGGCGCGCGCCGGCGTCGCGCTGACGGCGGCACTTGCGGATCTGGCGGGCGACTGGCCGCTGGAACGTGTAACGGCGGCGCTGACCCGCTTTGCCGACACGGCGCTGGATTTCGCCATAACAAGCGCCTTTGCCGAACGCGAGCAGGCGCCAGCCGGCCTGACGGCGCTGGCGCTGGGCAAGATGGGCAGCTTCGAGCTGAACTATTCATCCGACATCGACCTGATCTTCCTGCACGATTCCGAAACCCTGCCGCACCGCGCCGGGGAAGACCCGACGGAAGCGGCGGTCCGCATCGTGCGCCGCGTTTCCAATCTGCTGAGCGAGCGGACGGGCGACGGCTATGCGCTGCGCGTGGATCTGCGCCTGCGCCCGGATCCGGATTCGACGCCGTCCTCCCTGCCGATCGGGGCCGCGGAGCATTATTACCAGTCGCAGGCGCTCGCGTGGGAGCGTTCCGCCTTCATCCGCGCGCGCGCGGCCGCCGGCGACATCGCCATGGGCCAGGCTTTCCTGAAGGCGATCGATCCCTTCATCTGGCGGCGCAGCCTGGATTATTCGGCGCTGGCCGAGATCCGCGAGGTTTCCCATCAGATCCGCGACCATTTCGGCGAGGTGGAAAAGCTGGGGCCGGGCTTCGACCTGAAGCGTGGGCGGGGGGGCATCCGCGAATGCGAATTCTATGCCCAGGTGCATCAGATGATCTTCGGCGGGCGTGATCCGGCGCTGCGCGCGGGCGCGACGGTAGATGCCCTGCAGGCGCTGGCTGTGGCCGGGCGTATCGGCGCTGAGGAAGCCGCCCTGCTGACGGACGCCTATCGCCATTACCGCACCGTCGAGCACCGCATCCAGATGGTGGCCGACCAGCAGACCCACAGCGTGCCGAAGCAGGCGGCGGATCGGGCGCAGGTGGCCGGGCTGTGCGGAGAGGCTAACTGGCGCGCGGTCGAAGCCGCGCTTGCGCCGCGCCTGAAGGCCGTGGCGAAGCTGTATGACCGGCTGCTGGAAACCGGCGAGGGGCAGCGCGGGCCGCGCCTGCCGCAGCAACCTGCCGAAGTGGAAGCCTGGGGTGCCAGGGCCAGGGTGAAGAATGCGCGCCTGCTGGCGACCCTGGTTGAAGGCTGGCGCTCCGGCCGGCCGCGCTCGTTGCGGGCGCCGGAATCCCAGCGCGCCTTCGAAACGGTGATCCCGTCCTTGGTGCAGCAGGTGGGTTGCGGCCGTACCGGGCGCGAAGCCCTGCTGCGACTGGATCAGCTGATCGCCGCCCTCCCCTCCGGCGTGCAGTTCTGGCGTCTGCTAGCCGCCCATCCGGCGCTGGCGAAGGTGGTGGGCCGGCTGCTGACGACAACGCCGTTGCTGGCGGATGCGCTGGCGAAGCGGCCTAGCCTGCTGGACGTTCTGCTGGAACCGGCGAGCCCCCTGCCCGACGCCGACGCGGCGCGCGCGGAACTGGCTTCGCTGTGCCGTGGGCTGGATGGCGAACAGCTGCTGGACAGGGTGCGGATCTGGACGGCCGAGCGGCGCTTCGCATTGGGCGTGCAGCTGATCGACGGGACGGTTTCGCCGGGCGTCGCCTCCCGCGAGCTGGCGCACATGGCGGATGCGGCCGTCGGGCTGCTGGCCGATCATGTGACGGCGGAATTCAGCGCCCGGCATGGCGAGGTGCCGGGCGGGCGGCTGGTTCCGCTGGCGCTTGGCCGCTTCGGCGGAGGGCAACTGACGACCCAGTCCGATCTGGATCTGGTGCTGCTGTTCACGGGCAGCCATGAAACGCGCGCCACCGGCGAGCCGCCGCTGTCCGCCAGCGCCTGGTTCAACCGGCTGGGCCCGCGCCTGATCGCCGCGCTGACGGTCCCGACGGCCGCCGGGCCGCTCTACGAGGTGGACACCCGCCTGCGGCCATCCGGCGCGGACGGACTGCTGGTCGTCAGCCTGGACAGCTTCCTGCGCTATCAGCGGGAGGAAGCCGGCGTGTGGGAGCAGATGGCGCTGACGCGGGCACGCCCCGTGGGGTGCGCAGCCCCCGATGCCGCCGCCGCGCAGGCCGTGATCGACGCATTGGTGACGGCCCCGCGCGATTCCGCGCATGTGCGTCGGGAAGCACAGGACATGCGGTGGCACATGGCCCGGCACAAGCCGCCCGCCGGGCCCTTCGACGTGAAGCTGATGAAGGGCGGTCTGGTCGATATCGAGTTCATCGTCGCCGTGCGCGCGCTTCTGTCCGGCCGGCCGGTGCCGACGGGGCTGGAGGAAGCCGCGGCTCTGCTGGCGCCCGATCTCGCTGCCCCGGCCCGGCTGATGAACGACATGCTCGTGATGCTGCGGCTGGTGCAGCCGCACGACGCGGCGGCCACGCCGGATGCAAATGCCGGCGCGCTGATCGCGCGCGCCTGCGGACAGCCGAGCCTCGCCGCACTGAAATCCGAACTGTCCGCCGCTCGGGCCATCGTGGCCCGCGCCTGGGCCGACACATTCCAGGGAGAACAGCCATGAGCCTTGACGTTGGAAGCACCGCCCCGGACTTCACGATGGAAACACCGGACGGCCCTGTGAGCCTGTCGGACTTCGCCGGCCGGAAGCTGGTGCTCTATTTCTATCCGAAGGACGACACCTCTGGCTGCACGATAGAGGCCATCCAGTTTTCCGGCCTGCTGGACCGGTTCAAGGCGGCTGGCGCCGCCGTGATCGGCGTTTCGAAGGACAGCATCGCGAAGCACCGCAAGTTCGCCGAGAAGCACAGCCTGACGGTGACACTGGCGTCGGATCCGGACGGTACCGTGATCGAAGCCTATGGCGCCTGGGTGGAAAAGACCCTCTATGGGCGGAAATACATGGGCATCGACCGCTCGACCTTCCTGATCGGTCCCGATGGCCGGATCGCGGCCCTGTGGCGCAAGGTGAAGGTTCCGGGCCACGCGGATGCCGTGCTGAAGGCCGCCGAAGCGATCTGATCCGGTGCCGCAGCTGCTGCGCGACGCGTGCGTGGACGTCCTGCTGACTGCGGATGCCGACGGCAAGGCGGATGCCGCGCGGGCCCTCTATGCCCGCTGGCTGGCGGGCTCGATCCTGCCCGGGGATGAGGGCGCCGCCGTTCCGGACCGCCCGGCTCGCCCGGCCCGGCCTGAGTTGCTGCCGCCCGCCGCCATGCCCAAGCGCAAGAAGGCCGGATCCCCCCGCGCCCGCTTTGCGCTGCTGCATGCGCTGGCCCACATCGAACTGAACGCCATCGACCTGGCCGTGGATCTGGTTGCGCGCTGGGGCCCCGCCATGCCGCGCGCCTTCACCGACGACTGGCTGCGCATCGCCGACGAGGAAGCCCGGCATTTCCAAGCTGTTCAGGACCTGCTGCGCGGCGCCGGCGGCAGCTATGGCGACCTTCCCGCCCACGACGGGCTTTGGGAAGCCGCGCAGTTGACCGCACATGATCTGGAAGCCCGGCTCGCCGTTGTGCCGCAAGTGCTGGAAGCACGTGGCCTGGATGTCACGCCGGGAATGATCGAACGGTTCGAAGCGCTGGGCGACAAGCCAGCCGCAGCGGTTCTGTCGCGTATCCTTGCGGATGAGATCGGCCATGTGGAAGCCGGGAATCGCTGGTTCCGGAAACTATGTGCCGAATCAGTGTCAGAACCTTCGGCGCGCTTCCGAGAGCTGGTGTCGCGTTACTTCCGGGGCCCTGTTAAGCCACCGTTCAACGACTCGGCGCGTGGGAAAGCCGGTCTGACGACGGATTGGTATGCGACGCTTGGCCTGCCTGACGGCGCCACTAAACGGTAACCATCCGTCACGTTCCTGAAACCGGTTAACCGGGCAGGGAGCGAAGCGGGGCCGAAAATCATGCTGAACTGAAGCCATAACGAACGAAGGCCGAGCAGGTTTCGTGGGTCTGGCGCGAAGGGTCAAAAAAGGAAGCAGATGCCGATCGTTGTGAAACGTGCCGCAGAGCGCGCCGCAGCATCGTTGTGTTCGCTTTTCCCCGAGCGGCGAATCCGGATCGAATCCGAAAGCGGCCACCGTTCGATCAGAATCGGGACGCACGCACAGCTCATGGGACTTGGCACTGCTGCAATGATCGCCGGGTGGATGACCGTTTCCACCGTGAATGGAGTTGCCGCCAATCAGGCCGCGGACAGCCAGGCCCAGGCCGAACTGGCCCGGATGGCGGCGCAGGTTCAGGCCCTGAAAGCCGACACGGCTGCGCTGAAGGGGACGGTGGCGACAACCGCAGAGCGTATCGAGGCGCGCCAGCAGTTTCTGGATGCCCTGCTGACGGGCAAGGCCCGCGGCGAAGCGCTCGCCGACCTGCTGCCGCGCACGACCCGCAAGGTTTCCGCCGAAGTGGCCGCTGCCACCGGTGTCCTCGCTCCCTTCGCCGCACTGGAGCAGAAGCAACTCGCGCTCGTGGATCGGGCCTCCGCCACGGCCGAAACCCGCCTGCGTGACGCCGAAGCACTGATCGGGCGACTGGGTCTGAACCCAGGCCGTTTCATCGCCCAGTCGGCCGGACGCTTCACGCAGACAGGCCTTGGCGGCCCGTACATGCCGGCCGGGAATGTAGCAGGCGGCACGGATCCCCGCTTCGCCGAACTGTTCGTGAACTGGCAGCGTGTCGAGCAGCTGGAAGAAGCCATGGCGTCCCTGCCCTCCTTCGTGCCGGCGAAAAGCTTCACGCTGACGTCCAGCTATGGCGTCCGCTATGACCCCTTCAACGGCCGTGCCGCGCAGCATGCGGGGCTGGACATGGCCGGTTCGCATGGCGAACCCATCTACGCTGCCGCCGCCGGGCGCGTGGTCCGCGCAGGCCGTTTCGGCGCCTATGGCAATGCGATCGACATCGATCATGGCCGCGGTATCATGACCCGCTATGCCCACCTCTCCAGCATTTCCGTGAACGTGGGCGAACGCGTCGGAATCGGCCAGCGCATCGGCGGCATGGGCTCTACGGGGCGCTCGACCGGCACCCACCTGCATTACGAGGTGCGCATCGACGGCCAGGCCGTGAACCCGCGCCCGTTCATCGAATCCTCCCGTTACCTGCTCGCCTATAGCCAGGAAAAGGCCGGGCCAGAGCTCGCCTCCGCCCAATAGCCGCCTGTTGCTCCCGCGCCGCACCCTTGCGGGGCCGGGCGCGGAAGCCTACGTCTGTGCCATGGCCGACATTTCGCTCACATCGTCTGCCGCCGCCCGTGTGGCGGTGATCGCGGCGCGGCAGGGCCGCGCCAACCCGCGCCTGCGCCTGTCGGTCGACGGCGGCGGCTGCGCCGGATTCCAGTATCGATTCGAACTGGCCGACGCGCCGGAAGCGGACGACATCGAGGTGATGACGGATGGCGTCGGCCTGCTGGTAGACAGCATCAGTCTGCCGCTGGTCGAAGGATCCGTGGTGGACTTTGTCGAGAATCTGGGGGGTGCCGCCTTTCAGGTCCGCAATCCCAACGCCGCGTCCAATTGCGGCTGCGGCACGTCTTTCTCCGTCTGACTCTCGGGTGAAGTTCGCAACCTTCAACGTGAACGGCATCACCGCGCGGTTGCCGCGCCTGCTGGAATGGCTGGAAGCCGCCAAGCCCGACGTCGTGGGCCTGCAGGAAATCAAGATCGAGACAGACCGCTTTCCCCGCGAAGCGATCGAGGCCGCCGGATATCAATCGTTGATACATGGCCAGAAGGGCTTCAACGGCGTGGCCATCCTGTCGCGCGCGCCGGCGGAGGAGATCCACCGCAGCCTGCCCGGTGATGCGGAGGATGTGCAGTCCCGCTGGATCGAGGCGCGAATCGAAGGCGTGCATTTCGCCTGTCTCTATCTGCCCAACGGCAATCCGGTGCCGGGCCCGAAGTTCGACTACAAGCTGGGCTGGATGGACCGGCTGAACGCGCGCGCCGCAGAGCTCAGGGCACAGGAAATCCCGGTGATCCTGGCTGGAGACTGGAATGTCTGCCCGACGGATCTCGATCTTGCCCGACCCGACATGATGGCGGGCGACGCACTGGTGCAGCCGGAAAGCCGCGCCCGTTTCCGCGCGCTGGAAGCAACAGGCTGGACAGACGCCATCCGGAGCAGCCGGCCAAACGCCCCCTGCTACAGTTACTGGGATTATCAGGCTGGCGCCTGGGCGAAGAACTGGGGCCTCAGGATCGATCACCTGATGCTGTCCCCCGCAGCGGCCGACCGCATGATCGATTGCGGCATCGACCGCGACGTTCGCGGCGCGGAACGCGCAAGCGATCATGTGCCGGTGTGGGTAGAGCTGGGCTGACAGCCGCAGAGGCCTGACCTGCGGCAGGCCTGATCCAATCACGGAAGACTGCGCGGGCGCCAAGAGCTTCGATGCGATCTGGTGGAAATTCGGTGACGGTGGCGTCCGCAGGGTCGGAAATCGGACGCCACCGCCACCTCCGTCATGCCCGGGGGAGGGCCCGGACGTGCCGTGACTGGTTGGCTTGGGAAAGGTGCTGGCCTGTTCGCGCCGCTACCTCACCGCCATGCCCTTCCTATGAGCCACGGGCGTGAGAACGGACAATCTAGGATGATTGATATACGAACAGTTGATATGTCGCTATCCTTTCATGTCAATAACTTATCCCCTATATCAAACTGCATTCCCGAAAGCTGATGTAGCCCTTGCGCCCGATCACCAAATGGTCAGACAGGACAACATCGATTGCATCCAGCGCCTTGCAGATGCGTTTCGTCATCTGGATATCGTCCGGCGAAGGCGTCGGATCGCCGGAGGGATGATTGTGCACCAGCACCACGGACGAGGCCGAAAGCTCCAGGCAGCGCCGGGCGATTTCACGCGGATAGACATGGGCGAAATGCACCGTGCCAGACCCCATTACCTCGATCCGGATCAGCCGCCGGCCGGTATCAAGAAACGCCACCCGCACCTGTTCCACTGCGAGATGCGCCATCTCGGAGAACATGGCCTCCGCAAGCGCAGGGCCGCCTTCCACCGGCAACCGATCCTGCGCCCCGCGTTCCAGGACGACGCTGATGGTCTCGCGGATCAGTTTCAGGATCGCGATCCCGTTCGTGTCCGCCCCCAGCTGGCGCAGTCGCTCCTCACTGGTCGTCAGCACCGATCCGAGAGACCCCTGCTCCTCGATCAGTCGATCCGCCAGCTTCGGCATGGACTGGCCCGCCGCCAGAAGCCGCATCAGTAACCACCTGTCACGCGGCTCATGCTGGCTGGCTGCCCTAAGACCCGCGCCCGTCGATGGCGCGACACGAAGCGCATTAGCTGAGGCCATGACGACGCGCCTTCGCTTCAAGCCAGGTTCCCGCGATCAGGGCCCCCAGAACGGGGAAGGTCCAGATCGCAAGTGCTTCGGCATAGGTTGCCGGCAACATCACCGGTGACTTTGCGGCCGCAAAGTGAACGGCGACCGCGCACAATTGAAAGCCTGCAGCCCAGATCGGCCAAAAGGAACGGGAGATCATCGCGATGCCGAGCAAGGCCAGGAAAAGAACAATATCGACCGCAACGATCCCGAACTCCGGCGAAGAGTAGCTGTGCGACTGGACGAATGGGGATAGCACCGCCGCAGCCGCCAGGATGGTGGCCGCAAGCCGTTCGTCCCTTCCGCCCAGCCACCAAGCAAGCACCAGTGAGCTAACGGTCGCAGTGATGAAGAGGAAAAACAGGAATGACATGGCTATCCCCTGCCCTCAGCTTGCCAACTCACCACGCATGTCAAGCTCGAAGTCCACTCAGCGTCAGGCCACTGCCTGAACCGGGCGAAGCTGGGCCTGATTCGGGTAGGCCGGCTTGTTCGGATCGACGCCGTAACCGAACGGACCGATGTGGAACTGGTCGCGCACTTCACCGAGCGCTTCATGGGCACGAACCATCGCTTCACGGGCCTGGTTCAGCAGCGTCATCGCCTTGATCGCTTCCGAAAGGGCGTCCTGGCCGACGCAGGCGGCGAACTTCGCGTCCTGGCGGGCGGCCGGCATCATTGCCACGAAATTGGCGACCTGCGTCAGCGCGCCATCGATCGAATCTTCCGAAGCATAAAGCGAACGGGCGACTTGAAGAGCGATTTCCTTGCGATGCTTGGCCATAAGTAATCTCCTTCTGCCGCCGCGATACGGTGGCAGTTCCCTAAGCAGAGAGATTGAAAAGTCAGGATCGAAGCAGAGCTAGGGCTTCAATTCCTGTCAGGAATACTCCGAATGCCAGCATCGCCAGAATGGTAACCACCAGGATGCCGACAACTCGCTGGGATGGGCTCAGGTCATTTGAGCCCCCCCAAAGACGGAGCGACGGCTGACGCAAGGTGAGCCCAGGCGGAGGGACTGCCGTCCATACCGCGCTGTCTGAAACGACGGCTGCGACCGGTTGCGGAGCAGCAGCGAGTTCTGCTGCCGCCTGCACGGCGAGTGTCGGTTCGAAATGTTCACCATCTGCGTCATCACCGGCATCTTCCGGCTCTGGCACCTGTGTAACAATCCGCGACGATTGATATGCGAATGGCTGATAGGTCTCGGCCTGCATGGCCGCACGATAGATGATCGCAGCTTCCCGGCGGCTGCTGACACCCAGTGTCTGGATGGCGCCCCTCAGGCGGGCGTCGACCGTATGGCGCGATATACCCAGCTGTCGCGCAATCTCCTTGGAGGTCGCATGATCGTCGACAAGGTCAAGGCATTCTCGCTGGCCGGCAGTCAGCCGGGCCACACGGGCTGCGAGATCCACGTCTGCCATACGTGAAGACGCCACTGCGACGGTCCTGCCTGCTGTTTACCCAAAGCGACTCGAATCGCAAAAGACTGTTACCTCCGCGATTGAGCCAGCGATACCACAGTCTCCGGCCTGGGCCATAGACTCGTTAATGCAGCACGGTTCTTTTCGGCCCGATCAGTCGGCCAGATCGGCTTCATAGATACGGTAGGTCTTGCCCAGCTGCGCCTCGATTGCATGGGCAATCGAAATCATCGGGCCATTGTCGTCCAGCACCCAGCCGATCTCGGCCCAGGTGGCGCCATGATTCGCGATACCCGTGCGCCGGACATATTCGATCATCATGAAGGCCAGAAGGGAAGCGGTCCTCGTCGCCTGCAGCTTCGTACGGACGCCCATCAATGGCACCCGGAACCACTCCGTCTGCGGATTCCGCAGGCGCCAGAGCAGCTTTGCCCAGCCAAATGGTAACAGGCGGCCATCCAGATCCTTCGCCAGCTCGTTGATGTCCGGCAGAGACATCATGAAGGCGACGGGCTCGCCATCATATTCGGCGATCAGCACCTGGTACGGCAGCACGATCGGCTTCAGCTTCTTGCCGACATGCGCCACTTCGGCATCCGTCAGCGGAACGAAACCCCAGTTGTTGCCCCACGCCTCGTTCAGGATGTCGAGAATGATGCGCGCTTCCGCATCGAACCGTTTCAGATCCACCGGACGAATCCGGATCCGCCTGTTCTTCTCGCCGGCGGCCACGATCCGGTTCACCACGTCCGGAAAGCCGTGGGTGACGGGAACGTTCCAGGTGAACAGATCCTTCACGCCCTGATAGCCGGCCGCCAGGACATGTCGTTCATAATAAGGCAGATGATGTCCCATCATCACCTTGGGCGGCGTATCGAACCCGGACACAAGCAGCCCCGGTTCATCCCAGATGGAAATGCTGATGGGCCCTTGCGCCCGGGACATGCCCTGCCCGCGCAGCCAAGATTCGGCGGTGCGAATCAGGGTCGAGGCGACTTCATCATCGTCGACCGTCTCGAACAGGCCCCATTGGCCTAGGCCGGGACGGCGCTGCTGGACAAGATCGCAGACCTGCGCCGAAATGCGGCCGACAACCTCTCCGTCGCGCAGGGCGAGGAAGAACTGAGCCCGGCCATGCAGGAACCAGGGGTTGCGCTTCGCCCCCGAAATCAGGGCGTGCACTTCATCCTTCAGCGGTGGCCGCCAGCAAGGGTCATTCGCGTAGAGCTTCCAAGGAAGATCGACAAAGGCATTCCGGTCGGCCCTTGAGCCGACCGGCCTGATCTCCAGCGCCATTCAGGCAGCGTCCCTGCGGCTTTGCCCATTCTCATTGGCGGCGGCCCGCTTGCGGGGGTGGCCCTTCGCAACACCGCCCGACATGTCGGACACCCAGGGATAGCTCTGCGCCACTTCGTCGGTGTAGCCCAGGTTGAAGACGGTCGCGGACTTCGCCGGGCGATCCTCGCGCTCATACAGGGTGCCGAACAGGCGATCCGGCCAGAAGCTGGTGATGCCGAAGTTTCCGTTCTCGTCGTGGAAGTGGTGCGCCATGTGACGGCGCTTCATCTCAACCAGCAGCGGATGCTTCGGCTTGTAGCTGAGGTGCTGGATGCAGTGCGCGAATTCATAGACACAGGTGACGATCAGCCCGGTCGCGAAGGCGACCGCCGCACCGCCCATGCCGCCGATCAGCCAGCCCACGGGGATGACGGACACGGCGATGGTGGGCAGCGTGGTGTAGAGCGCGCCGAACAACACCTCCAGATGGTTGGGGTCCTGGTGGTGATCGTAATGGATCCGCTTCCACACCTTCGCAGTCAGCTGGGATTTGTACATCCACTGGCTGTGCAGCACATGGCGGTGCAGCAGATACCAGATCAGCGGATAGGCAAGGATGGTGAAACCGGCCGCTGCCACGCCTGCCAGCAGGCCGGGCGGATTCCACATCGCAACCGCAATCGAAGCGACAGCCAGCAGGATGTAGGCCTGGATCGCATAATATTGGAAATAGGCGACGACGAGTTCCCTCAGCGTCATCCGATCCAGGAAGTGGGCGCGGTTCCAGATGCCCGGGCGCTTGGTATGTTCAACGAACAAGGGACTGCTCCGATATCAATCTATGTGTGCCGGATAGGCCGGCAATGCGGCAAATGTGGGACGCGCGGTGGCCGAAGCAAGGCGGTTCCCGGCTGCGACAGCCTGCCGCGCCGGCGCTATTCCTCTGTTCGGAAAAGTACGCTTTCGCCCACCAGAAGGAACAGCAGGAAGGGCGCCCAGGCCGCCGCCCACGGCGGATAAGTGCCGAAATCCGCCATCGCCATGGCGAAATTGTCGGCCACGAAAAAGGCGAAGCCCAGGGCCAGCCCGGCGACGGCGCGGATGAAGAGCTTGCCCGATCGCGCCAGCCCGAAGGCCGCAACAGATCCCAGAAGCGGCATCAGCACGGCCGAAAGCGGGCCGGAAATCTTGTGATTCAGCTTGGCGACAAGCTGGTCCGTGGGCTTTCCGGCATCTTTCAGCGCGCGAATCGCGGGCACCAGTTCCCAGATCGGCAGATGGTCGGCATTCACCCCCTGCGTGGTGAACTGTTGCGGCGTCGCAGACGAGATCAGATCCTGGCGGGGAACCGTTTCCAGCCGTCCGGTCGCAACCTCGAAGCGGCGCACCATGCTTAGGGTCCAGCCCCGTCCGTTGGGCGTCGCCTCTTCCGCGCGAACGATCTCCACCAGCCGGTCCGCTTCGCGGTTGTAGATCGTCACGTCCTTCAGCAGCGTCCTCGCGCCAGTGCCTTCTGCTGCCGATGCATGCCACAGATCGTCACCGGCCCGCACCCACACTTCCCGACCGGTCCTGTTCTCGGGCGCGAGCGGCTTGTATTCATTGGCTTTCCAACGATCATATTCGGCATTCGCCCGCACCAGAACCCGTTCGTTGAAAGCGAAATTCAGGCCTGCGATCAGAAGGCCCGCCAGCATCAGCGGGGCCAGGATCTGGTGCGCGCTGATCCCCGCCGCCTTGAAGATCGTGATCTCGCTGTTCTGGTTCAGCGTCATGAAGGTCAACAGGGTCGCCAGCAGCACCGAAAAGGGCAGGAACAGGGCAACGATCTGCGGCATGCGGATCGAGACATATTTCCACAACTCCGCCTCTCCGTTGCCGGGAACGGCCAGAATGCGGGCGGATTCGCCCAGCAGGTCGAGCGTCATCAGGATCAGCGCCAGCCCCGCCAGGAAGGCGAAGGTGCGCATCACGAACATCTTCGCGGTGTAAAGGGCCAGCGTGCGCGACGGGAAAATCCGGTTCAGCATCAGTTCGCCGCCTGCGGATCGGCTTCGCCCAGATCATCCGGCACCAGCCCGATCTTCGCCGCAGGCTTCTTCAGCCCCTTGAACAGGCCGCCCAGCTTCTTGAACAGACGCTCCAGCGCGCCGATCGGCTGGCCGCCCGGCTTGTGGGCCAGCACATGATAGAACCACAGACACATGACGGTGAAAAGGATGAATGGCACCCATTGCGCCAGCATCGGATCCACACGCCCGATCGCCCCCATGCGTTCCCCATATTCCGACACCTTGTGGTAGGTGACGAGAATAACGACAGACATGAAAACCCCGATCGCCGAGGTCGACCGCTTGGGCGGCACCGCCAGCGCAACCGCCAGCAGCGGCAGCACGAACATCACCAGCCACTGCACCATCCGGCGATGGAAGGCGGCAGCGGAGGTCTGCCTGTCCTCGGGCGAAGCGCCGGGATCGCGCATCTGCGACCAGAGTTCGGGAATGGTGCGCTCCAGATTTTCCGACCCGCGGGTCCGGAAGCTTTCCATCGCGGGCAGGTTCACCGGCAGGTCGTGCTGAACAAAGGTCAGCACCCGCGGTGTCGAGGTGTTGGGCGCATCATGCACAAGCGTGCCATTCTTCAACCGCAGGATGATGATGTCGGGATCGTCGGTGATCAGGAACTGGCCCCGCGCGGCCGAAACCGCCAGTGATCGGCCATCGGACTGCGCTGCGCGCACGAACACGCCCCTCAGATCCGCGCCCTGGTCAAAGCTCTGCTCGACCCGCAGCGTGGTGCGTTCCGCGATGCGGGTGAACTCGCCAACCTTGATGGATGCACCCAGCGCGCCCGAGCGAAGCTCGAACCGAAGGCCTTCATAGGCATAGCGGGAATAGGGCTGGAGGAACCCGACGATGCCGAAATTGATGAGGGCGAAGATCGCTGCGAGGACATAGGGCACCCGCAACATGCGCCCATAGCCGACGCCCACCGAATTCAGCGCGTCCAGTTCCGACGAAAGGGCGAGGCGACGGAAGCCCAGCAGGATCCCCAGCGTGACGCCGATAGGGATGCCGAGCGACAGATATTCCGGGATCAGGTTCCCCAGCATCCGCCACACGACCGAAACCGGCCCGCCCTCGTTCACCACGAAGTCGAACAGGTTGAGCATCTTCTCAAGCAGCAGCAGCATGGCCGCGATCACCAGCGTGCCGACAAGCGGCACGATGATCAGCCGAAACAGATAGCGGTCGACGGCGGTCAGCATCGTGGAGCGCCCTTAGCAGCACCCCGGCGCACAAGCCAATGCGGGTTCCGACAAGGCATGATTCCCGCTAGTCCATCGCCATGCTGCTGCTGACAACCCTTGCCGCCGCCGCCATCCTGGGCAAGCCGGACGCCTGTTCGGTCGAAGCCGGCGGCCCCGCCGCGCTGGTCACGGTTCACGGATTCAAGGACCGGGCCGGCAATCTCCGCATCGCCATCTATCCGGCGAACGACGAGGATTTCCTGGCCCCTGCCCGCTATGTGCAGCGGATCGACGTGCCGGTTTCGCCTGGCGGAGAAATGACGGTCTGCGCCCCCGTTCCGTCGGCGGGGCGCCATGTGGTGGTCGCCCTTCATGACAGAGACAGATCCGGGAAGCTGAACCCCCTGTCCGACGGGGTCGGCTTTTCCCGGAACCCGAAGCTGGGTCTTTCGAGGCCCCGCCTGGGAAGCGTGGAAGTGCCGATCCGGGGTGTCACGCCGCTGCGCATCGAGCTCAACTATCTCCGGGGGCTTCGCGTAGCGCCCGTGCCAGCGCGACAAAATCGCTGACGTCGAGCGTTTCGGCCCTGCGGGTCGAATCAATGCCCAGCGCTTCAAGCGCTTCAAGCCCGCCAGCCAGGCCCTTCAGGCTCTGCCGCAGCATCTTACGACGCTGACCGAAGGCGGCCGCCGTCACCCGCTCCAGCAGTTTCACCGGCACGTCCGGCTCGGCCGTTCTTGGCACCAGGCGGACAACGGCGCTGTCCACCTTGGGCGGCGGGGTGAAGGCTCGCGCAGGCAGCACCGTCTCGATCGAGACATGCGCCCTGTGCTGCGCGAGGACAGAGAGGCGGCCATAGGCGCCACTGCCCGGCCGGGCGACGATCCGATCCGCGACTTCCTTCTGGAACATCAGGGTCGCCGACCGCCACCAGCCTGGCCAGGGCTCGGCGGCAAGCCAGCCCGTCAGCAGCGGGGTACCGATATTGTAGGGCAGATTCGCCGCGATATGCGCGCCCTCTCCGGCCAGCGCCCTCGCGTCCACCGTCAGGGCATCGCCGTGCACCACCGTCAGCGCGCCGTCGCTCGCCCCGGCAAGCCGCGCCAGAATCGGCAGTGCCCGGGCATCGCGTTCCACCGCGAACACCCGTGCGCCGGTCTTCAGCAACGCACGCGTCAGGCCGCCCGGCCCGGGGCCGACTTCAAACACATGATCGCCGGGCTTCAGCCCGATCGAGCGCACGATCCTGTCCAGCAGGTTCAGATCCAGCAGGAAATTCTGCCCCAGCGCCTTGTCCGCCCGCAGCCCGGCGGCCGCGATCTCGTCACGCAAGGGGGGCAGCGCCGCGATCCGCGCCGCAACCGCGGCGCGCGCGCCATCGTCGCTCAAGCCGCGGCTTCCAGCGTCCGCGCCTGCGCGCACTGGCCCGCCAGCGCGATGGCCGCGATCATCGCACGCGGGTTGGCCTCTCCGCGCCCGGCGATGCCGAATGCGGTGCCATGATCCGGCGATGTCCGCAGCACCGGCAGCCCCAGGGTCATGTTGACGCCCGTATCGAAATGCAGCGTCTTCAAGGGGATCAGCGCCTGATCGTGATACATGCAGATGGCGGCATCATAGGCGGTTCGGGCTGCGGCATGGAACATCGTGTCCGGCGAATGCGGGCCTGAAACGTCCATCCCCTCGTCCCGCAACTGCGCGATCGCGGGCTGGATGATGTCGATCTCCTCGCGGCCCATCGTACCGCCCTCCCCCGCATGGGGGTTCAGCCCGGCCACCGCCAGTCGGGGGCGGGCGATGCCGAAATCGCGGATCAGGCCACGCGCTACCGTGCGCGCGCGGGAAAGGATCAGATCCACCGAGAGTGAACCCGGCACCGACGCCAACGGACGGTGGATGGTGACCGGAACGGTGCGAAGATCCGGGCCGACCATCATCATCGCGACATTCTCCGCCGCGACCCCGCAGCGTTCGGCGACGAACTCCGTCTGCCCCGGATAGGTGAAGCCGATCGCGTAGAGTTGCGCCTTGGCGACCGGGCCCGTCACAAGGCCGGAAGCCGCGCCCGACCGGGCCAGCCCGACGGCCATTTCCAGCGAATCCAGCGCGCAGCGGGCGCCGGCCAGATTCGGCTTGCCCGGATCGATCTCGCCCGGATCATCCACCTGCAGCAGGGGAAGGCCGCGTTCGAATTCGGCCACCGCATCCGATGGATGGGAAATCTGGATGATCGGCCCGTCCCACACGGCTTCCAGGCTGCGCCTGTCCCCGATGGCGAAGAAGGGCAGCAGCCGGTGGGCCGAACGAACCGCCCAGGCCTTGGCGATCACCTCCGGGCCGACACCGGCCGGATCCCCCAGCGAAACGGCAAGGGGCGCGGTGGCGCCGGCGGCCAGGCTGTCAGGCAGGGGCGACATCTCAGCGGTAATCGATGACGGCGTCGCGCCTGAGGTCCCTCAGGTAGCGGCGAGCCGCGCTGTTCACCCGGGCGTCGTTCAGCTGGCCATAGACCTGATCGAAGCTGGGAACCCCGGCGCTCGCCGGCGGATCGTCGCGGCCACACAGAACCAGCACGCGAAGCCCGTCCTGCGCCGATCCGAAGGGCGGGGTCGCCGCGCCGATCGGCATCTGGCCCAGGATCTGCTGCAACTGGGGCGGCAGATCACCCATGCGAAGCTGGTCATTGGCGACAATCTCGGCGCCGATCGCACGCGCGACTTCGTCGGCCTTGCCGCAGCCCCCCATGTTGCGGGTCTTTTCCTGCATGCTCGCGGCAAGCTTCCGCGCCTCGGCCTCGGAAATGGAAGGCGGCAACGCCAGCGTCAGCTGCTTCAGGCTGAGGATCGCCGCCGACGGATCGGCCGCCAGCACCTGCCGCTTGTCGACCAGGGCGATGATCGCCACCCCGCCCGAAACCGGGACCGGATCGGAAACCGAGCCACGCGGCAACGCCGACACGATGCCCTGCAGGGCTGGCGAAAGCTGTTCGGCCCGAATCCAGCCGAGATCACCGCCAAGCGCCGCGCTGGAAGCCTCTGAAAACTGCCGCGCATAGGCGACGAAACTGGCGCCGGCACGCACCTGATCCACGATGCGGCGCGCATCCGACAGCACCTGCGCCTGCGTTTCCGGCGTGGCGGACAGGAAGATCTCCCCGACGCGAAACTCGTCCTTGCCCTTGGCCTGCTCCAGGTTGCGGATCACGGCCTGCACCTCGTCGTCGCCGACGTTGATGAACGGCTCGACCTTCCGCCTCAGAAGGCGGCTCCAGGTCATCTCGGCACGGATCTGCTGCTTGATCGAAGCCGGAGAGGAGCCATTCTCGCGCAGGAACGCCTCGAACGCCTCCTTCGACTGGCGGAAATTGGCCGCAACGCGGGCATAGGCCTGCTCCACCTCGCCCTCGGGCACGGTGACTTCGTTTTCGGACGCGGCCTGAATCTGCAGCTTTTCGTCGATCAGGTTCCGCAGCACCTGAAGGCGCAGCACGTCGCGCTCCTCGTCGGAAACCCGGCCGCTGTTCGCGATCATCACCAGCGCCAGCCGGTGATCGACATCGGTGTCGGTGATGATGTCACCGTTCACGATCGCCGTCGCCTTGCGGACATTCGGATCAAAGGTGCCGAACACGGTGACATCGGGCAACTGAAGTGCCGCTGCCTGCCGTTGCGAAGCGGATTGCCCGCCACCGCCCGCCTGGAGCGATGCCTGCTGGGCCTGGGCAGGCCCTTGGGCCGCCAAAGCGATCACTGCCGCCACGGCAATATGCCGACGGCTGAAATTCGGAAAAATCGTCATCCGGGCCGAACGATCCTGTTCAAAAAGTCCCTCGTACAGACCGCATAGACGAGCCGCCCGTACCGCGCCAGCCCATATGCTGCACCGGCTGAACCGGCGGTGAAACGGCTATCCAAGGTTCCTGAGCGCCAGTGTGAACAGGATGGTGTTGCCACGGCGGGCATTGGGATTGTCGATGTAGTTGCGTTTCCAGGTGACGCCGAAATTGAAGCATTCATCTGTATAGCTCACGCCCAGCCGCGCACGGATCGGCTGCCAGCCGTCGTTCGATGTCAGCGGATCCTCGGCGGTTGACGTCAGGTCAACCACGGTGGAGCCGAAGATCGCCCAATAGCGGCCGAAGGCGACACGGGCGCCCGCCCGCACTTCCTCGTGATCGGGCAGATCCTCCAGCGCGATGTTGCGGTTGTACTTCAGATAACCGACGGACAGGAAGGTGCGCCGGCTGCCGATCGCCACGTCGGTCTCGTTGCGGCGGATGGCGAGGCTGTCCTTGTCCAGCCTGAGCCGTTGCGTGACTTCGACATAGCGCCCCACCCGCACCGAGGCGCGGCCGACGATGTCGGACACGCGACCAGCAAGGCCGGTGCCTTCGGGGAACAAGTCGACATTGTCATCCAGCCGATAGCTCTGCCCCAGTTGCGCCTGCACCGCGATTCCGGGCTTCGTCCAGCGCCAGTCAACGCCATAGGTGATGCGCGTGCCGCCTTCCCATCTGTCATAGCCGGGAAAGCGGTTCAGCGCGAACAGGTTGGATTCCTCCAGATCGACGGCGCGGCTGTCCTCGTTGGGGATGTCCTCGTTGGCGGTGCTGGTGGAGCCCACGAACTGGACGCGGGGCGACAGGGTCTGTGTGCCGCCCAGGAACGGCCCGGCGAACGGCCATTCCACATCGACGGCCGCCAGCGGAATGAAGCGCGCGCTCCAGCCGTCACGACCGGCATAGAAGGAAACGTCCGCCATGGACGTGTCGCTCGCATTGTAGACGTCACCGCGCAGAAGGCCGGTGAAGGTGACGCGCTGACCCGCGGGCGTCAGGATATTGCGCGTCCACTGTGCCGAGGCGAGCGCCCGCGCCATGGACTGGCCATCGCGGCGATAAAGGCCCAGGCTGTTCGCCTCCACCAGAACCGATCCGCCGAGCGGGGCTTCCGGCAGACGCCACAGGAAATCGACGAGCGGCAGGGCGAAGGGCACGCGCGAATCGTCCGAGCCGCTGGTGAGGTCCTGGAAGGCCCAGCCCCGCACCGCGAAATAGCGGTTCGGCTCGAAACGCTCGAGCGCGTAGGTCGAGCGCAGGCGCGAATCCAGGCTGATCTGGTAGCGCCCAAGGAAATTGTCGTCGTTGGTAAGGCGGCTGGAGAAGCTGGAACGCCAGCCGCCGCCATGTTCGATCTGGCCGCGCGCGTCGATCGCGCCACGCAGGCGGGCGCCGGTTTCGACGATGTTGCCTGTCAGCGGATCCTGGGCCTGCCCCTTCGCATGGGTGCCCAGCACGGACAGGGAAATGGGGCCGCCTTCGAACAGCTGGCGATATTCCGCCTCAACCATCGGAACGACGTTGGTATAGACATGCCCCGTGACGGTCAGGTCCCGATCGGGCGCGATGGACCAGAAATAGGGGATCCGCAGTTCGCCGCCCAGTTCGCGGGATATCCGCACGTCGGGCGAAAGCAGGCCGGACTGGTTCTTTTCAAATCCGTCCGGGTGCGACAGCCGTGGCAAGGCCACCACCGGCACGCCGAACATCTCAAGCCGGGCGCCCGTGTAGAAGATCCGGCCGCGCGCCGGATCATGCACCACCTTAACCGCCTTCAATTGCCACACGGGCTCGCGCGGGCAACCCGCGTCATCAGTCACGGCGCAGGGCGAATAGACCGCGCGG
The DNA here is from genome assembly GCF_059115405.1 of Sandaracinobacter sp. T42. Lineage (NCBI taxonomy): Bacteria > Pseudomonadati > Pseudomonadota > Alphaproteobacteria > Sphingomonadales > Sphingosinicellaceae > Sandaracinobacter > Sandaracinobacter sp. T42. The sequence continues at coordinate 1,752,951 of NZ_CM181101.1, read as the reverse complement.
TTCAGGGTGGACAGGCCGCTTTCCCGGTTTCCGTCCCGCGCGGCAAGGCGGCTGCCGTCGGACAGAATGACCAGGACATTCTCGACCACGCCGTCGCGCAACGTTTCGTTGAGCTGGAAATTGTCGGCGACCGCGCGGGACCCGTCTCCGCCATCCGCCAGAACATTGCCACTGGCCGTAACCGTTCCCGCCCGGCGATCATAGACGACGGTGTCCGCCGTCAGCACCTGACCATCCCGGCGGACGCGGACATTGCCCGTCGCGGTGATCACGTCGATCGTCTCGTCGTAGGACAGCGTATCCGCCTCGAACTCGACCATCGGTTGCGGTTCGGCGGGCGCGGCCACCGGCGGGCCCGGTTCCGATACCTGCGCATGGGCCGCAGAGGCCAGAAGCAGCGCCATCAGGGGCAATGGGATGGATGTTCGGCGAAGCATGGCCACCGGCGGCTTTAGGGGGGGCAGCGCCCGCGTTCAAGCAGCCGCTTGGAAGACGTGTCGATCAGGGGCCCACATCAGAAGGGGATGAGGCTGCCATTCTTCGTATATTTCAGATAGCCGACATTGGCGCCGAGCCGCCAGCCAGCACCCAGACGGATCGGCACCAGGATGATGTCGCCACGCTGATGATAATTGGCCGAAACCCCGCCGATCAGATAGGCCCTGCCCTCCACCGCCGGAAAGCGCTGGAACAGCTCTTCCGTGTCATGGAGGTTATAGACCAGCACGAAACTGCGCGAGGCATCTCCGCCGACATCCGGCCCGATGGATGGCCCCGTCCAGTGGACTTCGCGCTCCCCCTCTACCTTGGAGAACAGCTTGCCCCTGCCATAGCGCAGGCCGACCACGAGGGCCCCGCCCCCTTCGCGGCCCACGATATAGGCGTTGGGCTTGCCAAGGTCGGCGAACACCTTCTCGATGACCATGGCGACGCCCTCGGTCGCTTCCCCGAAGGCGCCGTCGGCTGCCGCCGTGATCTCGCCGATCTCGTACACGGCGGCGGCGGCATCCCCTTTCAGGCTGCCGTCGCTCGCGGGCGGCGTTGCCGGCTGCGCCAGCGCCACTGCGGGCAGGCCTGCCAGAAGCAGGGCGGAAATCAGACGGATCATCATGGCGCCGACCCTCTCACACTTGCCTGAATCGCAGGTGAATCAGGCCTCAGCCACCACCGGATTGCGCAGGATGGGGATGCCGGAAACCTCCACCTCGACGATATCGCCGGGCTTCAGCCAGCGCTGGGGGACTCGCTTTTCGCCCACGCCGCCGCAGGTTCCCGTCGCGATGATGTCGCCCTCGCGCAGTTCGGTGAAAGCCGAGATATAGGCGATCAGCGCCTCCGTATCGAACAGCATCAGGGAAATGGGGGTGTGCTGCAGCACTTCGCCGTTCACCCGCGTGGTCAGATCATGGGCCTTGTAGTCCCCGAAGGCGTCCGCCGGCACCAGTTCCGGCCCGATCGCGCCGGACGCGTCGAAGTTCTTGCCCGGCGTGAACTGCGCATTATGCCGCTGCCAGTCGCGGATGGAACCGTCCAGGAACGGTGTCCAGCCGGCAACATGCGAAAGCGCCGCTTCGCGGGTGATCCGCCGGCCGGGCTTGTCGATCACGGCCGCCAGTTCGCCCTCGTAATCGAAACAGTCCGAAACAGCCGGCCGGATCAGCGGCTCGCCCGCGCGGACCAAGGATTGCGGCGTGCGCAGAAACAGCATCGGATGCGCACCTGATTCGCCGCGCCCCATTTCCTCACGGTGGGCCGCATAGTTCACTGCGGCGCAGAAGATCCGCGCCTCGGGCTTCGGAAACCAGCTCATCCGGCATTCTCCCATAGGGTTGCATTCAGGTGCACGAACCCGTGCGCAAGCGGCACCAGCGCATCCGGCTGCCGCCCCAGCGCCTCGGCAAATGCCGGGTCGTCCACGAACAGGCCCCCCGCATAGGCGCCATAGGCAGGAAGCACCAGACGTTCGCCGGCCCGGGCAAGGCATCTCCGCGACACCTGCCGCCCGCCACGCAAGGGCACACGGGCCTTTGGGTGGAAATGGCCGCTGATTTCCGGGCCTGCCCAGCCAGGCACGGCTTCGTGCCGCAGCCAGATTCCCCCGATCCGCACCTCCGCGACGGCCCTTCCCCCAAGGCCAGCCGCACTGTCGCCATCATGATTCCCAGTCACCCAAAGCCAGTCCGCCCCGGCCAGCAGATCCGTCAGCAAGGCTTGCGCCGGCGCCGGCAGCCGCCCGGCGCCAGTGCGATCGTGGAAACTGTCCCCCAGCGCGGCGACGCGGCGCGCGCCCGTCATGCGGATCGCCTCGCGCAGGCGCTGCAATGTCTCCTGGCTGTCGTGCGGGGGCAGAAGCCACCCCTTCGCCGCGAAGGACGACCCCTTCTCCAGATGCAGGTCGGCCACCAGCAACATGGATTCCGCTTCCCAGTACAGCGCGCCGCAGGGCAGTGCCCGGAACAGCTGGCCACCCAGGGTGAGGCTGGGGAACGAAAGGGAAACATCGCCCATGGCCGGGCTTTAGCGGCGGCAGTTGCACACGGCAATGCCTTCAGAAACGTGTCGTCCAGCTCAGCTCGCCCTGAACCCAGGTCGGTTCCCGATCCGGCGTGTCCGGGCCATTCTTCTGAACCCGGGCCGAAGCCTTCACGTCGCCGATCCGTGTCGGCCAGTTCACCCCGCCCTCCACCTGCACGATCTCTTCCCGATTCTTCGAGATCCGGTAGCTGTCGAAGTTGTTCAGATTCAGCACGATATGGCGCGCGGTCAGGTTCCAGCGGCGGTTCTGCGGATCCGTCAGCGCCCAGTGCACCGTCATCGCGCGCGCGTCGCCATCCAGCGAATGGCCCAGCGGACGGCGGCCGTAGGTCCAGCCATCATGATAGATGAAATTGTTGTAGGTAGAGCCGGGATAGGCCTTGCTGCCCATCAGGCGGCCCAGGAACTTCGCGGCCTGGCTGTCCACATATTCGAAACCGGCGTCCAGCAGCGCGCCCTTCGTGCCCACCGGCCCGGAAATCCCCGCCCCGATCTGCCGGGCGAACTGCTCGATCAGGATGTTGTCGGCATCCTCCGCCGTGGTCGAGAAATGCAGCTTCAGGATCTGCCCGGTGTAGCCGATCGGCCGCTTGTAGCTCATGTCGAAGCCGGCCAGCTGGTTGCCCGGCTCGTCCAGCGTTCCCGTGTTGTCGAAATCACCCACACCCACCAAAGACTTGGCGATGGTGCGGAAATCGCAGGGGCGGCCGCTGCCGCAGACCTGGATGCCCCGCACCAGCCCGATCTCGAACCAGGGCGTCGGCTGGAAGGCGAAGCGCATGCCGATCACCGCTGGATTGTTCCAGTCGCGCTGTTCGTTGGCGATCGCCACGAAGATGTCGAACGTCGTCGGCCCCAGCCAGCTCAGCACCGGGGCGTCGATGCTGAACGGCTCCAGCCGCCGGAAGCCCACGCGCGGCATCGGTCGCGCGCTGGTGGAAAACAGCATCGCACCGTCCTGCCCTGCACCCCACCAGTTATCCATCCAGCCGCCATAGAAGGCCCAGTTGCGCCCCACGGTCAGCACCACCTGCGTCGGATCGGGCGAAAAGCCGTTCTTGTGCCGGGTCGCCTCCTGCCGGTCGGTGCCGTCGCTCTGCCAGGTGCCACCCCATTGCACGAACAGCGCACCACGATCATGCGCGGCCGACACGCTGACTTCGCCGGGGTTGCGCGCGACCCGATCGAACGTCCGCACCAGCGCGGCGTCGTTGGTGACCGAGCCGCGCACCTGATAGGTGGTGCGGCGGCCATGATGATCCGAAAGCGCGGCAACCCGGTTCACGGCCGCCAGCAGGTGCGGGGGCAGCGCCGGGTCGTTCCGCGCCCGCTCGATTCCGCGATCGATCTGCGCCCAGGGCAGCGGCCAGGCATCCACCGGCCCAAGGATATAGCCATGGGCGCGCAACAGCTCGACATCGGTGCGAAACCGCGCGTCTCCGGGGGCGGCAAGCGGGGCCGCCATTGCGGGCGCAGCAAACAGCAGCAGCGCGAGGGCGAGAAACCGGATCATCAATGTCTCCACTTCGCGCGTGCCAGCGCCAGCGCGCGGGCGTCATCCACATCCAGCCAGCGGGCGTCGCCGATATCCACAGCTTCCGCAAGCCCGCGCACGGCAAGCGCCGCAACACCTTCCGAAAGCGATGGGGATGTCTGCGCCCACAGCGCCGCCACCAGTTCGGGCCCGATCAGGAACAGGCCGGTATCATAGCAGTCATAGATCGTCAGATGCTTGCCGATCGCGCGGATGGCGCGCCCGTCCGTCCGAACGCGGGTCACATCCGCTTCGTCGACCCAGCCATGGCCAAGCCGCCTGTCCACCGCCAGCGCCAGGGGTGCCGACGCACCGGCCACCAGCCGCTGTGCCAGGACCGGGTCGATCAGATGATCCGACATGCACAGGAAGGTTCCGGGCCGAACCGCCTCGGCCGCCGCCAGAACGGACACGCCGTTGGGTGCCTCAGCCCAGCGGGGGTTCGAAACCGCCATGGCCGGGATCGGCGCATCGGTAAGAACAGCCGCCACCTCGGCGGCGCGATGCCCGACAACAACGCTGGCGGAAGACGCACCGGCCGCGGCCAGCGTATCCAGCACATGCAGCAGCAGCGGCCGCCCGTTCACCCGCGCCAGCGGTTTCACCGGCTCCACGTTCGACAAGCGGGAACCGGCCCCGGCCGCAAGGACGATCGCATGGCGTCCGGTCTGGATCTGGCTGGACATGCCCGCCTCCTGCCGCCTCGCCGTTACGGTTTAATGGCGGATCGGCTCATCCCCGGGGCCGGCGATGAAGGCTTCCAGCGCCGCATGCGCCTCGCCATCCTCGATCTGCACGGGCGGATGCTTGCAAAAGGCCGCCGAAGGCGCTTCGATCACGCCGCCGATCCCCCGCGCACGGGCCAGGGCCGCGCAGCGCACCAGGTCAATGGCGACGCCGGCCGAATTCGGGCTGTCCTCCACCGACAGACGCAGTTCAAGGTTCATCGGCACACCGCCGAACAGCTCGCCCTCCATGCGCAGGAAACAGACCTTGTTGTCATTCTGCCAGGCGACATAGTCCGACGGGCCGACATGGATATTGTCATCCTCCAGCCGGCGATCGGTGGCGGACTGCACCGCTTCGGTCTTGGATTTCTTCTTCGATTCCAGCCGGTCCCGCGCCAGCATATTCAGGAAATCCGTGTTGCCGCCGGTGTTCAGCTGATAAGTGCGCTTCAGCCGCACGCCGCGCCTTGCGAACAGCTCGGTCAGGGTGCGGTGCACGATCGTCGCGCCCAGCTGGGCCTTGATGTCGTCCCCGATCAGGGGAACGCCCGCATCGGCAAAGCGCTTCGCCCAGTCCGGATTGCTGGCGATGAACACCGGGATGTTGTTCACGAAGGCAACACCCGCCTTCAGCGCGGCTTCGGCGTAGAATTCCGTCGCCTTCTGGCTGCCGACCGGCAGATAGTTCATCAGCACATGCGCATCGGCACGCTTCAGGATTTCGACCACTTCATCCAGGCTGGGCTGCGGCGCATCGGCCACGCGGAAGCTCCGCGCCGCCGGCGCGTCCAGCATGTGCGGGGCAACGCCGTCCAGCACCGCCCCCATCTGCACCAGCGTCCCGGAGGGCGGCACATGATCGCAGAATTTCGCCGTGCAGTTGGGTTCTGCGAAGATCGCCTGCGCCACGTCCAGCCCGACCTTGCGGTGGTCTACGTCGAATGCGGCGACAATCTTCAGATCCCGCGGCCGCCAGCCGCCCAGATCCCAGTGGCTCAGACCGATCGCTTCGTTCGCGCCGCCGTTGGAATAGTGGGCGATCCCCTGAACCAGCGAGCTGGCGCAGTTTCCCACGCCTGCTATCGCAACATTGATCGGCGTCATCCGGCCTGTCAGTCCTTCTGCGTTTGCGCCAGGCCCCATGCTTCCGGGGGCCGAACGTAAACTATTTGCAACATCAGGCGGCTCACCTAGCCGCCCCCCCCTGCTTCGGCAAGAAATCATAGGCCGTCCCGGCGAAATTGCCGCGCACTTCATCGCTGACCTGTCGCCCATATTCGCCGATCGCGTTCAGCAGCCGCCATTGGGAAATCGCGAACGTGATGGCCGCATAGGCCAGGATCATCAGATACCCCTGCCACCACAGGCCGAAGGCGGCGAAAGGCAGCAGGCTCCAGAAGAAGGTGTTGCGCCGCCCGCCGATCAGGCGGAAGCGCCGTTCGAACACCCCCCAGTCATCCAGCTGGCGGCCTGTGAAACGGCGGAAGAATTCGCCCGAAGCGGCTTCGGAAAGGGCAAAGATGATGATCCCGGCCGCCGCCAGCCAGGCGGCAACCCCGTGCGTTCCGGAAAACCACCAGGCCAGCGCCAGGATCCAGCCATATTCCAGCACCTTGTCCAGCACATGTTCCAGATCGCCCCAGCGGGAATATTCGTGCCGCGTGCGGGCCAGCTTGCCGTCCACGCCATCCAGCGGCCCCACCAGCAGCACGATCGCAAGCGCCCACCACGGCTGTCCGGTTGCAAACAGCCAGATGGCGGCCACCCCCAGCAGCCCCGTCGCCACGGTGATCATGTTGGGCGTGACGGGGGTGGGCAGCAGCAACCGCACCAGCGCGTTCTCGACGGGGGGGTGGATGAAGCGGGCCGGCCAGTCCAGGCAGCCTTTCTGCGCGGCCGCCAGCAACATGTCCGTCGCGGCTGAACGCCCGGCCTCCGTGGCCGGCATGGCCCAGATCATCGGCACTTCGCGGCGTCGATTCGAAACATAAAGGGGCAGCGCATCGACCGGCAGGCGCGGCACTGCCGATTCGCAGGCGGCGCGTACCAGCGTGCCCGAAAGCTCCCACTCGCCAAGCCCCGCAGCGACATCGCGCACCAGCGCGGGCGGCAGCAGCGCCAGCCCGGCCCAGTGGCTGGCCGCATCCAGCCGTTGCGCTTCGGCGGGCGCGTCGCCCGTGAATACCGCCAGCAGCGGCGTCCCCCCGCCGGACAGGGTGGCGGAAATCAGCCGGTCATCCGCCAGAAGGCCGGGCGCCAGCATCAGCACCGGGCGCGTTTCACCGACAAGTTCGCCGGCCAGCGCGTCGGCCGTCTGCACGCGCACCATGCGTGCATCCTCCGCAAGGCGTGCGCCAAGATCAGCCGGCAGCGCGGGCGCCACCACCAGCACCCGCTCGGCACCGGCCTTCAGCACCATGCGGGCCTGCCGTTCCAGCAGGCTGATCCCGCCCACCTGTCCAAGCCCGGCCGGTTCGGAACCGTTCAGGCTTTCGCCCACCATCAGAAGCGCTACGAAATCCATGCGCGCGTCCTTAACGGCGCTGTCGCGGGCTTGCCAGCCTGCCCCCGCTTTTGCGAGGGATTGCCGCGATGACCGGCGGCCGCCCCCAAGAAATCGAAACGCTTCCCAACCGGCTGCTGATCCACCGGCTGTCCAATGCGCTGCTGCCCGGCGCCATCCGGATGGGCCTGCACCCCAACCTTGTCACGGCTGCCGGGCTGGGCCTCGGGCTCGCCGCGGCTGCGGCCTATCTGCGCTGGCCGGATCCCCGCTTCGCCACGCTGGGGCTGCTGCTGATGCTGGGCTGGGCCGTGATGGACGGGCTGGATGGCCAGCTCGCCCGCGCCACGGGCCAGACCAGCGATGCCGGCCGCCTGCTGGACGGCGTGGCCGACTATTCCACGTTCGTGGCCACCTACATGGCGCTGGCCTTCACCCACCCGCACCCGGCTGCCGCCGCACTGATCGCGGCTGCGGCAGGTCTGGCCCACGCTTTGCAGGCCCAGTTCTACGAAGGCGAACGCGCCACCTACATCCGCCGCCTGTCCGGGCGGTTCCAGGCGGTGAAGCGGCCCGAAACCGGCGGGCTGATCGAACGGCTGTACAACAGGGGGGAAGCGATGCTGGGCAATCGCACCCGCCCGTTCGACGACAGGCTGGCCGCCGCGCCGCCCGCCGAAAGACAGGCGCTGCTGGACGCCTGGCGGCCGAGCGCCGCGCGCACATTGCGCCGGATGTCGCCGCTCAGCAGCGACGGCCGGCTCATCGCGCTCTGGATTGCGGCGCTGGCCAGAGAGCCGATCTTCTTCTGGCTGTGGGAGATTCTTGCGCTCAGCCTGTTGGCGCTTGCCGCCAACGCGCGGCTGAGGCAGGCGGAAGCGGGGGCCGGTCGTGTCGATCCGTCCCGCTAAAACAAAGCCGGAATCCGGAAAATCCGAAGGGCGCAGGAGAGGCCATGTCTGAGATCACCACCGTCCGCCTGTCGTTCGTGATCGCGACCTTGCTGGGCCTTGCCTGGCTGGGATTCGGTTTCTGGGCGATGATGATGGATGGCACGCGACCCGACAGCATCTCGGGCGTCATCCAGCAGATCGGCATCCTGCTGATGCCGGTCGCCGCCATGTATGCGCTGGCCGCCGCCCTGCAGAACCGGGAACGCATTCCGGTGCTGGAAAAGTCCGACTCGCTGGAGGAAACCGAAGCCCGGGTGGCCGGCGCCGCCGCCCGCATCAATGCGCTGAAGGATTCGCTCAGCCAGGATCTCGGCACCCTGTCCGCAACCGCAGACCTCCTCGAAACCCGCTCGAGAGAGGCGCAGCGGCTGGTTTCCGACCTGACGACCGCGACCAGCGGGGCGCTGGAAGCCAGCCGCGTGCTGGAATCGGTTCTGCCGCAGGCCGCATCAGCCGCCGAGCGGCTGCGCCAGGCGCTGGGGGAAACAGGCGCGGTCGCCGAAGCGCAGGCGGATCGGGCGCAGGAAGCCGCGCGGTCCGTCGCCAGCGGCCTCGAGGCGCTCAGCGCGCACGGCACCAGATCCGCGGAGACGCTGGCGCAGGCGCTGGCGACGCTGGAGGCGCAAGCCGAACGCGGCCGAAGCCAGAGCGAGGCCGGGATGCGCGCGATCCGCAGCGAAGCCGACAGCCTTTTCGAACTGCTCGAGAATACGCAGACCGCCAAACGCGAAGCCACGCAGAAGCAGGGCGAAGTGATGCTCGCCCAGATGCAGGAGGCCTGGCAGCGGCTGGAAGCCATGGCGGCCGCTGCATCCACGCACCTTGGCGAGCGGCTGGGCGAACTTGCCCGGCAGGCCGAAGCGATCGAGGGGCGGCTGACGGCGCAGGGCGCGTTGACGGAAAGCCTCGCCGCCTCTGGCGAGCGGGCCTTCAAGCTGCTCGATGCCCGGTTGCAGCACAGCCAGGAAACATCGGGCCAGTCGCTCGACCGGCTGCTGGCCCGGGTGCAGGGCGTCAGCACGGAGCTTGGCCGCATCGCGGACCCGCTGAAGGAAAGCCAGGCCGCGACCCAGGCGCTGGAATCCGCAGTGCGGAAGCTGCGCGAAACCGCGCTGCAGACGGTGGACGTGCTGGGCGAGACGCTGCCCGCGCGCACCGTGGATGCCGGCCGCGCCGCCGAAACGCTCACGGCCGAACTGATGGACCTGGTGCGCGCGATCGATGGCGCGCATGACAAGGCCATGGCCCTGTCTGCGCCGATTGCGGAAAGCCGCGCCGCGCTGGACGCGGCAAGCCGGGGCTACGCCGCCCAGCGCGAAGCGATCGAGGCAGCCGGACAGGCGCTGGTGGTGGAGCTGCAGCAGGCCCGCACCCTGATCGGCGAAGTGGAGGAACAAACCCGCGACACGTCGCTGGCCGCCGCGACCCGGCTGGTGGATGCGATGGCGCGCGTGCGCGAAGTGGCCGCGCAGACTACCGGCACCATGCGCGAAATGCTGGACGGGGTGATGGCGGAAGCGCGCGCAGCCCTGACGGAAGCGGCGGACGACGCGATGCGGCGCAGCTTCGCGGAGCCGATCGCCGCAAAGGCGAAGGAAGCCGAGGCCGCGGCAGCGGCCGCCGCCGAACGCACCGCGAGCAGCATGGCTGCCCTCGCGAACACATTGAAACTCCTCGAAGACCGTTCGGCGGACAGGGTCGTCCAGTTCGAAGAGGCGCGCCAGGCCGAACTGCTGGCAGCGGCCAGCCTGCTGACGGAACGGCTGGCGGATTCATCCGTCTCCATCGCCTCTGCGCTGGGCCGGCCGATGGACGACACGGACTGGGCGCAATGGCGCAAGGGCGAGCGCGGCCTGTTCAACCGTCGGGCGGTCGCCCTGCTGGAACGGCGCGAGGCGAAGGAGCTGAAGGACCTGCTGGCGCGCGACGCCGAGTTCGCCCGGGCCGCGCGAGACTATACCAACAGCTTCGATGCGCTGGTGCGCCGCTTCGAAGGGCAGGCCCCTGCCCTTTCGGCCGCCCTGCTGGGATCGGATCAGGGCCGGCTGGCCGCCGCCCTATCGGAAGCGCTGGAGGCCTGATCCGAAGGCCTCAGGCCCCGGGCAGCGAACGGCCCGGCTTCGGCAGCAGCGCTTCCAGATCCGCGCGGGTGATCCAGCCCATTTCCCAGTTCAGCCAGAACAGGCCGAAGAAGAGCGCGGACACCAGGGTCGTCCAGAGCAGCTTGCGCGGCAACGAGAAATGATGCGGCGCGCTGGGTGCCTGCCCCGGCACTTCCGGCTCGCCCAGTTCGCGCGATGTCCGCACACCATGGGGCAGCACCAGAAACAGGGTGAACACCCAGAACAGCAGATAGATGGCAAGGGCCGAATACCAGGGCATCGCAGGCTCAGACGCTGATGATCTGCACGTCGGTGGGCGGCTTCTTGCCGGTCCATTGCCGCGCAACACGGCGAACGGCCACCTTCACTTCATCTTCCAGCCGGCGCCGGTCGGAAAGGCCGAACTTGCGGAAGGCCGCGCGGGCCGCATCGGCCGCTTCGGCCAGGAACGCCTCCTCGTCTTCCTCGACAGGAACGCCCTTCGCGATCACGCGCGGATCCGCCGCCAGACGCCCCTTCGCGCCGACAACCAGCGTCACCAGCATCAGCCCTGACCAGGCCATCTTGCGGCGCGCGGCCATTGTGGCCCCGTCGGCGGGAAGGATCACGTCGCCGTCCAGCACCAGACGGCCATGATGTTCGTGGCCGATCACCTCTGGCCGGCCCGGCGCCAGCCGGATCACGCTGCCATTCATCGGCACGATGGCATCGGGCACGCCCCAGCCACGCGCCAGGCGGGCATGTTCCTCCATGTGGCGCCGCTCGCCGTGCACAGGCACGGAAATGCGCGGCCGGATCCAGCCGTACATCGCCTCAAGCTCTGGCCGGCCGGGATGGCCAGAGACATGGACATGCGCCTGCCGGTCGCCCACGATCTCGATCCCGCGCGCGGCAAGCGCGTTCTGCACCCGGCCGATCGCCAGTTCGTTGCCCGGAATCTGCTTGGAGGAATAGACGACGAGGTCGCCCTTCTGCAGCTTGATATAGGGGTGCGTGCCGTCCGCGATCCGCGCAAGCGCGGCCTGCGGCTCGCCCTGCGTGCCCGTCACCACGATCAGCAGCGTTTCAGGCCGCGCATCGGATGCCGCCTCCAGGCTCAGCGGCTCGGGGAAATCCTTCAGATAGCCGGTCGAACGCGCGACGGCGATGATCCGGTCGAGCGAGCGGCCAGCCACCACCAGCCGCCGCCCTGTCGCCTTCGCCACTTCGCCAAGCGTGTGCAGGCGGGCTGCGTTGGACGCGAAGGTGGTGACAACGACACGGCCCGTCCGCCGGCTCTTCACCAGCTTCATCAGCCCGTCGAACACCTGGCTTTCGCTGCCCGACGGCTCCGGGTTGAAGACGTTCGTGCTGTCGCCCACCAGCGCCAGCGTGCCCTTGCCGCCGTTGGCGCCGATGGCTTCCAGTTCCCCGGCAGAGGCCGGATTGCCCAGGATCGGCCCGGCATCCAGCTTCCAGTCCCCGGTGTGGAACAGGCGGCCGTGCGGCGTGTCGATCACCAGCGCATTGCCCTCGGGAATGGAATGAGCGAGCGCCACATACTGCGCCCGGAACGGCCCCAGCTCCACCGTGCCGCCCATCGGCACCACATGCAGTTTCACCTCGTTCTGAAGGCCTTCCTCCTCCAGCTTGCGCCGGATCAGGCCCGCCGTGAACGGCGTGGCAAAAAGCGGCACGCCCAGATCCGCCGCCAGATAGGGGATGGCGCCGATATGGTCCTCATGTCCGTGCGTCAGGATCACGCCCAGCAGGTCGTCGCGCCGATCCTCGATGAATTGCAGGTCCGGCAGCACCAGTTCCACGCCGGGCAGCGTCGGGTCGGCGAAGGTCATGCCCAGATCGCACATGATCCACTTGCCGCGGCAGCCATAGAGATTGACGTTCATGCCAATCTCGCCGGACCCGCCCAGCGGCAGGAAAATCAGTTCGTCACCCGGAGTCAAAATCATCAAGCCTTTCTGCTGTCGTCCCGGTTGGCCGCATGAATGCGCATGAGGCCCTTGATCATCAGGTCGGGATCGACATGGGAGATAGCGTCGGTATGCCGGCTGAACAATGGCGCAAGGCCGCCGGTCGCGACCACGGTGACGGCCTCGACCGAAATCAGCCCGGGACGCTCCGAGATTTCCGCCTTCATGCGGGCAACCAGCCCTTCAATCAGCCCCACATAGCCCCAGAACACGCCGGATTGCATGGCATGCACGGTGCCCTTGCCGATCACGCCCAGGCCATCGGCGGGCGGTTCCACCGCAATGCGCGGAAGCCTCGCTGCCGCATTATAGAGCGCGTCCATCGACAGGTTGATGCCTGGCGCGATCACCCCGCCTTCATAGGTGCCGGCGGCGGAGACGACATCGAACGTGGTCGCCGTGCCGAAATCGATGATGATGAGGTCACCCGGCCAGATGCCGTGCGCGGCAACCGCGTTCACCACCCGGTCCGCGCCGACTTCAGCCGGATTGGGCAGGTTGATCGGCATGCCGTAATCGATGCCCGGCGCGCCCACCACCATGGGTTCCACATTGGCGATGCGCCGCGCCAGCCCGCGCAGATTGAACAGCGTCTGCGGCACGACGCTGGCGATGATCACATCGTCGATGATGCTGCGATCCAGCCCCTCCATCGCCATCAGCTGGTTCAGCCAGACGGCATATTCATCCGCCGTCCGCCGCCCGTCGGTGGCGATGCGCCAGCGCCAGCGGATCTCGCCCCCGTCCACCAGGGCAAACAGGATGTTCGTGTTGCCGACATCGATCGCAAGCAGCATCAGCCCTCTCCTCTCCCGGCTGGCGGCGCGCCCCATACATCGCCGGCATGGATCACATGAACCTGTCCGTCCTCACCATCCAACCGCAGCGCGCCATCGGCGTCGATCCCGGCGAAACGACCGGCCACCCGGCCGCCCGGCGCCGACACCCACAGCGGTGTGCCCGGCGGGTGCGCGTGGGCGAGCCAGTCGTTCCTGATCGCGGAAAATCCCGCTTCCCGCCATTGCGCCCGGCGGGCCGCGAAGGCCTCCGCCAGCCGGCCGGCGAAATCCGCAGCGGCGATCACGATGCCCAGATCCGCCAGCGCGATGGTGGCGCGATCCGGCAGCTTCGGCGCCGCCACGATGTTCACGCCGATGCCCAGCACCAGTACCTCACCCTCGCGCTCCAGCAGGATGCCGGACAGCTTCGCCCCGTCCAGCAGCAGGTCGTTCGGCCATTTCAGCTGTAGCCGGGCCACATCGACAAGCCCGGCCATCACATCATGCAGGGCCAGCGCCGCGACAAAGCCCAGTTCGGCCGGGTTGCCTTCGCCCGGCTGCGGACGGATCAGGCCCGACATGGCGAGATTGCCTTCCGGCATCTGCCACTGCCGCCCCAGCCGGCCACGGCCGCTGGTCTGGCGCTCTGCGCGCACCCACTGCCCGTCCGCGAACTGGCTGGCGTTCTCGCGCAGCCAGTCGTTGGTCGAGCCGACTTCGGACAGAGTGAGGATCAGAACGGGTCCGGCCGGCTGGCGGTCAGAACAGGCTGCTTGCCGCAAGGCGGGTGGCTTCCGCGAGCGGCCCCAGCAGCAGATAGCCGATGGGCGAGCAGAACACGGCAGCCGCAATCATCATGCCGTTGTTGACGACCGCCCCGCCCTGCCCGTTCACGACCACATCGGCCGGCGGATCGAAGAACAGGATCTTCACCACGCGCAGATAGTAATAGGCCGCGATCACGCTGGAGAGCACGCCCAGCACCGCCAGCAGCCACAGCCCGGCATCCACCGCCGAATTGAACACCGCAAGCTTCGCCATGAAGCCGAACAGCGGCGGCAGGCCGGCGAGGGAAAGCATGAAGATCGACAAGGCCGTCGCCAGCCAGGGCCGTGTCCGCGCAAGGCCCGCCAGATCGTCCAGCGTTTCCACCGCGTTGCCGTCCGCGTCGGTCAGCGCCAGCACAACCAGGAAGGAACCGATCGTCATCACCACATAGATGACAAGATAGAGCAGCACGGCAGACGCGCCGGCGGCAGTCGCCGCGGCGAGACCGATCAGCATGAAGCCGACATTGTTGATCGACGAATAGGCAAGCAGACGCTTGATGTTGGATTGCCCGATCGCGCCAACGGCCCCCACCAGCATGGAAGCGATGGCCATGAAGATCACCAGCTGCCGCCAGTCCGCGATCATGCCCGAAAAGGCGTCGAGCGCAACGCGCAGGAACAGGCCCATCGCGGCCACCTTGGGCGCAGAGGCGAAGAAGGCGGCGACCGGGGTCGGGGCGCCTTCATAGACATCCGGCGTCCACATGTGGAACGGCACGGCGGAAACCTTGAAGGCCAGCCCCGCGAACACGAACACCAGCCCGAACAGCGCGCCCATGTTGCGGCCCTCGCCGGCGGAGAGGCCCGCCGCGATCCGGGTGAACTCGGTGGAGCCGACGAAGCCATAGACAAGGCTGACACCATAGAGGAGCAGGCCCGACGACAGCGCGCCCAGCACGAAATATTTGAGGCCGGCTTCCGTCGAGCGCTGCTCGTTGCGGTTGAAGGCCGCAAGCACATAGGCCGACAGGCTCATCAGTTCGAGCCCGACATACAGCGTCAGCAGGTTATTGGCGCTGACCATGACGCACATGCCCAGCGTCGCCAGAACGATCAGCACCGGATATTCGAAGCGGTGAAGCTTCACCCGCTCCATGTAGGGCAGCGCCATCAGCACCGCCGCGGCCGCGCCGCCCAGGATCAGGATCTTCAGGAAGGACGACAGGGCATCCGCCACATAGAGCTGGTTCCAGGCCAGTTCGCGCGTGGGGGAATCGTCGATCACCGTCAGCGCCGCGAGTGCGAACAGGATCACCGCGCCCCACGAAAGGCCCTTCAGGCTGTCGTTTCCGCGAAACACGCCGATCATCAGCAGCACAAGCGCGCCGGCCGCCAGCACCACTTCGGGTGCGCCGATGGAAAGCGATTGGGCGAGCGTCACTTGGCGTCTCCGACAGTTGCCGACGCCATCTGCACAGGCGCCGTTGCAACGATTGGGGTATGGGGGGTCTGCGGCGGCGCAGCCCGTTCAAGGCGCGCCATCAGGCTGCCGACAGGCGCTTTCAGCGGTTCCAGGAAGGGTTTGGGATAGATGCCCATCCACAGCGCGACCAGCGCCAGCGGCAGCATCACCGCCCATTCCCGACGGTTCAGATCGGGCATGGCGGCGGCATCCGCATTCTTCTGCGCGCCGAACATCACCCGGGCGAACAGCCACAGCATGTAGGCCGCGCCCAGGATCACGCCCGTCGCCATCACGAACACCACCCAGGTGTTGGCCTTCCAGATGCCGGTCAGCGCCATGAATTCGCCCACGAAGCCCGAAGTGCCGGGCAAGGCGATGGAGGCCATGGTGAACAGCAGGAAGAAAACGGCATAGCGCGGCATGTTCGTGGTGACGCCGCCGTAGCGGTCAATCTCCCGCGTGTGGAGGCGATCATAGATGACGCCAACACAGAAGAAGAGCGCGGCCGAAACGACCCCGTGGCTCAGCATGACCACCATCGCGCCTTCCAGCCCCTGCGTGTTGAAGGCGAACAGGCCGCCCGTCACGAAGGCCATGTGCGCGACAGAGGAATAGGCGATCAGCTTCTTCATGTCGGACTGAATCAGCGCCACCAGCGACGTGTAGACCACGGCGACCATCGAAAGCCCCAGCACCAGCCACATCAGCTCCACCGACGCTTCCGGGAACATCGGCAGGCTGAAGCGGATGAAGCCGTAACCGCCCATCTTCAGCAGCACGCCGGCCAGAATCATCGAACCCGCCGTCGGCGCCTCCACGTGCGCATCCGGCAGCCAGGTATGAACCGGCCACATCGGCATCTTCACCGCGAAGCTGGCGAAGAAGGCGAGCCACAGCCAGGTCTGCGCCCGAACCGGGAAATCATGCGCCATCAGCGCCGGGATGTCGGTGGTGCCGGCTTCCCGCACCATCCACAGCATCGCCAGCAGCATCAGAACCGAGCCGAGCAGCGTGTAGAGGAAGAATTTGTAGCTGGCATAGATACGCCGCTTGCCGCCCCAGATGCCGATGATCAGGTACATCGGAATCAGGCCGGCTTCGAAGAAGATGTAGAAAAGGAAGATGTCGAGGGCGGAAAACACCCCGATCATCAGGCTCTCCATCACCAGGAAGGCGGCGATATATTCCGGCACGCGGGTCTTCACGCTGTCCCAGCCGGCAAGGATGCAAAGCGGCATCAGGAACACCGACAGCAGGATCAGCACCAGGCTGATGCCATCCACGCCCAGGTGCCAGCTGAACAGGCCGCCGAACAGCTCGGCACGCTCGGTGAACTGGAACGCCGCCGTCGAACTGTCGAACCCGGCCCAGAGGACAAGGCCCATGGCGAACAGCAGCAGCGTCGTGCCCAGCCCGACAAGGCGCGCCATGCGGGCCTTCGCAGCCTCGTCGCCGGGCAGGAACAGCACCAGCAGCGCAAGCGCGAGCGGCAGGAGGATCATCGCGGAAAGCATCGGTCAGCGCACCATGAACATCGCGCGCGGACGCGCGCTGATGAAGGAAATATGGGTCATGTGGCCGCTCACCGGACCATGAACCATGTTGCAAAGGCAGCGACACCGATCAGCATCACCAGCGCATAGGAATAGACGAGACCCGTCTGGAACCGCTTCGCCACCACGGCGCCCGAAGCGACCACCGCAGACAGGCCGTCCGGCCCGAAGCGGTCGATCGTGCCCTGGTCGCCCGCCCGCCAGAATAGGCGGCCCAGCCACAGCGCTGGCTTCACGAAGATCGCCCGGTACAGCTCGTCGAAATACCATTTGTTGTAGAGGAAGGCGTGCAGATGCTTCCACTGCGCCTTGAACCGGTCGGAGAAGCCCGGATTGCGGATATAGACCAGCCAGGCGATGGCAAGGCCGGTCAGCATCACGATGGCCGGCGCCCAGTGCACCAGCGCGGGCACATGATGCAGGCTTTCGAAGAAGGCCCCGTCATGCACGATGGTCCCGCGCCAGAAGGCCTGCTCCGCCCCGCCCACGAACCAGTCGTTGAAGATGGCGCCGGCGAACAGGGCGCCGAAGCCCAGCACGCCCAGCGGCACCAGCATCGGAACCGGGCTTTCGTGCGGGTGATAGCCGCCCGTGCCGGTTGCGGCATGGCCATGATCATCATGCCCGTGATCAGCATGCCCATGCTCCGAATGATCCTCATGCAGCGCATGGCGGACATGCTCCGACTGCACCCAGCGGGCTTCGCCGAAGAAGGTCTTGAAGATCAGCCGCCAGCTGTAGAAGCTGGTCAGCAGGGCCGAGAAGATGCCGACGAAGAAGGCCACGCGCCCGGCTTCCGAGCCGCGTTCCCAGGCCGCGAACAACACCGCGTCCTTCGAGAAATAGCCCGAGGTATAGTTCACGCCGGTGATGGCGATGGTGCCGATCAGCATGGCCGCAAACGTCAGCGGGATCGCCTTCCTGAGCGCGCCATAATAGCGCATGTCCTGCTCATGGTGCATCGCATGGATCACCGAGCCCGCGCCCAGGAACAGCAGCGCCTTGAAGAAGGCGTGGGTGAACAGGTGGAACATCGCCGCGCCATAGGCGCCGACACCGGCCGCGAAGAACATGAAGCCCAGTTGCGAGCAGGTGGAATAGGCGATCACCCGCTTGATGTCGTGCTGCGTCGTCGCGACCGTCGCGGCGAAGATCGCCGTCAGCGCGCCAACATAGGTCACGACGGTGGATGCGGTCGGGCTCGCATCGAACAGCGGAGACATGCGGCACACCAGGAACACGCCGGCCGTCACCATGGTGGCCGCGTGGATCAGCGCGGAAACCGGCGTCGGCCCTTCCATCGCATCGGGCAGCCAGGTGTGCAGCGGCACCTGGGCGGATTTGCCCATCGCGCCCACGAACAGCAACAACGCGATCGTGGTGATCGCATCCACCTGATACCCTAGGAAGGTGAAGGTCGCGCCCTTGGCCAGCGGCACACCCTGCAGGATGGTGTCGATGTCCACCGTGCCGAACAGCATGAACAGGCCGAAAATGCCCAGCATGAAGCCGAAATCGCCCACGCGGTTCACCACGAACGCCTTGATCGCGGCCGCCCAGGCAGAGGGTTTCTTGTACCAGAAGCCGATCAGCAGGTACGAGGCGAGGCCAACGCCTTCCCAGCCGAAGAAGATCTGCACCAGATTGTCGGCCGTCACCAGCATCAGCATGGCGAAGGTGAACAGGGACAGATAGGCAAAGAAGCGGGGCTGATCCGGATCTTCGGCCATATAGCCCCAGCTGTAGAGGTGAACGAGCGCCGAGACCGAGGTGATGACGACGAGCATCACGCCCGTCAGGATGTCCACCTTGAGCGTCCAGTTCACGGCCAGATCGCCGCTGGTGAACCATTCGGCCACCACATGATCCTGTGCGGGGGCGCCGCCGATCAGGCCGATGAAGATCACCCACGCCAGCGCGCAGCTGATGAACAGCGCGCCGGTGGTCACGACCTTGGCGGCGGTGTTGCCGATCGCCCGGTTGCCGATGCCGGCAATCAGGAAGGCGAGAAGGGGAAGGAAGACGAGAGCCTGGATCATGTCAGCCACGCATCTGGCGGACATCATCGACAGCGATGGTCCCGCGGTTCCGGAAATAGATGACGAGGATGGCAAGGCCGATGGCGGCCTCGCCCGCGGCGACCGTAAGGACGAACATGGCGAAGATCTGCCCCACCAGGTCGTTCAGGAACACCGAAAAGGCAACGAAGTTGATGTTCACCGCCAGCAGGATCAGTTCCACCGACATCAGGATGACGATGATGTTCTTGCGGTTGATGAAGATACCGAACACGCCCAGCGTGAACAGGATCGCTCCAACCGTCAGGTAATGGCCGATGCCGATCACTTGACGCCTCCATCCGTGTCGACGCCGGCGCCGATGGCCGGCCTTGTGATGGTAACGGCGGAAGCCGGCGTGCGGGCGTTCTGCGCCGCAACGTCCTGCCGCCGCACACCCGGCCGCCGCCTCAGCGTCAGCACGATGGCGCCGATCATGGCGACCAGCAGGATCATGCCCGCCATCTGGAAGATGAAGACATAGTCCGTGTACAGGATCGTGCCGATCGCCTGCGTGTTGGAAAGGTTCGCCTCGACCGGCGGCTTCGGCGCCATCCGGGCGCCCGTCACCATGTCGCCGAAGGCCCAGGCGCCGGCCACCAGCACCAGTTCCACCGCCAGGATCAGCGCCAGCAGCATGCCGAACGGCAGGTAGCGCGCGAAACCGGCCCGCATCTCGGTGAAGTCGATGTCCAGCATCATCACCACGAACAGGAAGAGCACGGCGACCGCGCCCACATAGACGATCACCAGGATCATCGCGATGAATTCCGCCCCGATTACCAGGAACAGCCCCGCCGCGTTGAAGAAGGCAAGGATGAGCCACAGCACGGAGTGCACCGGGTTCTTCGCAAGGATCACCATCAGCCCGGAGGCCACGACGACGGTTGCGAACAGATAGAAGATGGTGGCCTGTATCACGGCTGAGCGCGGCCCCTGTTGGAAAGAGTCATGATGGAAAGCCCCGGCAGCCGTTAGCGATAGGGGGCGTCGGCGGCAAGGTTCGCCGCGATCGCCCGTTCCCAGCGCTCGCCATTCGCGAGCAGCCTGTCCTTGTCGTACATCAGCTCCTCGCGGGTTTCGGTTGCGAACTCGAAATTCGGCCCCTCGACGATGGCGTCCACCGGGCAGGCCTCCTGGCAGAGGCCGCAATAGATGCACTTCGTCATGTCGATGTCGTAGCGGGTCGTCCGCCGCGAACCGTCAGCGCGCGGCTCCGCCTCGATGGTGATTGCCTGCGCCGGGCACACGGCTTCGCACAGCTTGCAGGCGATGCAGCGCTCTTCCCCGTTGGGGTAGCGGCGCAGCGCATGCTCACCCCGGAAGCGCGGGCTGATCGGCCCCTTTTCATAGGGATAGTTCACCGTCCGCGTCGGCTTGAACATGTAGCTGAAGGTCAACGCATGACCACGGATGAACTCCAGCAGCAACAGCGACTTGGCAGCCTGAAGGATGCTCATGCAGCCCCTCCTGAAAAATGGCCGGTAAAGACGAGCCAGCCCGACACCAGCACCACCCAGAACAGCGAGAGCGGAAGGAACACCTTCCAGCCAAGCCGCATCAGCTGGTCATAACGATACCTCGGCACCGTCGCCTTCACCCAGGCGAACACGAAGAACATGAAGACGATCTTGGCGAACAACCACACAAGGCCGGGCACATGATAGAGCGGCGCCCAGTTCACCGGCGGCAGATAGCCCCCCAGGAACAGGATGCTCGTCAGCGCGCACATCAGCAGGATGTTCATATATTCGCCCAGGAAGAACAGGGCGAAGGTCATCGAGGAATATTCGATCTGGTAACCGGCAACGAGTTCGGATTCCGCTTCCGGAAGGTCGAACGGCGGCCGGTTGGTTTCCGCCAGCGCGGAGATCAGGAACACCACCGCCATCGGCAGCAGCAACGGGTTGAAGATGTTGCCGTTCAGGATGCCGAAGATGTTGCCGCGCTGGCTTTCCACGATATCGGTCAGGTTGAAGCTGGAAGCGTAAAGCACCACCGTCACGATCACGAAGCCGATGGACACTTCGTAGGAAACCATCTGCGCGGCAGACCGCAGCCCGCCCAGGAACGGGTATTTGGAGTTCGACGCCCAGCCCGACATGATGATGCCGTAAACGCCCATGGACGACACCGCGAACAGGAACAGCAGGCCCACGTTGATGTCGGCCAGCACCCAGCCCGCGTCGAACGGAATCACCGCCCAGGCAACCAGCGCCAGCACGAAGGTGATGACGGGCGCGATGAAGAACACGCCCTTGTTCGCGCCCGAAGGCACGATGGTTTCCTTCAGGAACAGCTTCAGGCCATCCGCGAATGGCTGGAAGATGCCGATGGGGCCCACCACGTTCGGCCCCCGCCGCAGCATCATCGCCGCCCACACCTTGCGGTCCACCCAGGTCGCCAGCGCCATGCACAGCATGACCGGCAGCGCGATCAGCAGGATGAAGATCAGGTGCGCGACGAACCAGCCGAAACCGGTGCCCAGCCAGGATTGGAAGAATTCGACCATCTTACTCCGCAGCCTCCAGCCCAGCCGCGGAGCGGCTTTCAAGATCGGACGCCACGCGGCCTTCGATGATTTCCGCCACGCAGGCCCGCATGGTTGGGCTGGCGCGCAGGATCGGATTGGAGCTGTAGAAATCCGTGGCGCGCGGCTTCGACGGCCCGGAAGGCTTCCCTGCCTTCGGCGCCCCGACTTCCCACGCTGCCGTCGTCAGCCCTTCGCGGGCCAGCTCCGGCCACTCCGTCGCGATGCGCGCGCGCAACTGGTCCGCATTGTCATAGCCAAGGGTGATGCCCAGCACATCGGCCAGCGCGCGGAAGATCGTCCAGTCCTCGCGCGCCTCGCCCGGCGGGAAGGTGGCGCGGAACGCGCGCTGAACACGCCCTTCCATGTTCACGAAGGTGCCCGGCTTTTCCGCCCAGGCCGCGCCAGGCAGAATGATGTCGGCGACAGCCGCGCCGCGATCGCCATGGCTGCCCACATAGATCTTCACCGCGCCCCCGAACGGCGCCAGCGCCACTTCGTCCACGCCCAGCAGCAACAGCACCTTGGGCGGATTCTGCTGAAGCGGCTCAAGCCCCTCGCCCACCCAGCCTGTCGTCATCGCACCCACGCGCGACGCCGCCGTGTGCAGGATGTTGAAGCCGTTCCAGCCGTCCTTCACGAACCGGCCGGACAGCGCATGGGCAGCCGCCAGAACCTCCGCGCTGGCGTTGCGGCTGCCGATCAGCAGCGCGGGCCGCTCGGCCGCGGTCAGCGCGTCCGCCAGCTCTGCGGGCAGGTCCGCCAGCAGGCCCAAATCGTCGCCCAGTTCCGTCAGCGCATAAGCCGGCGTGCTGCCCGCGCCGATGCGAAAAACCTTCGCGCCACGCCTGCGCACCGCTTTCAGGATTCGGCTGTTCACCAGCGGCGCGTCCAGCCGGGGGTCGCAACCCACCAGCAGGATCAGGTCGGCGGTCTCCATCCCCGCGATCGTCGTGTTGAAGCGCCAGTGCGCCGCCGGGCCTTCATAGGCCGCGCCGTCGGTGCGGCATTCCAGTCGGGTCGCGCCAAGGCCCGTCAGCAGGTCCTTCGCGGCCACCAGATCCTCGACTGCGCACAGATCACCCGCCAGCGCGGCGATGTCCTGGCCTGCCACGACTGCCAGCGCCTTCTTCACAGCCTCGAACGCCTGCGTCCAGCTGGCGGGCTGCAACTCGCCGTTCACGCGCACCCAGGGGCGGTCGAGACGCTGTTCCTTCAGGCCGTCCACCGCAAACCGGCCGGTATCAGCCAGCCATTCCTCGTTCACATCATCGTTCAGGCGCGGCGTCGCGCGGATCACCTCCGCGGTGCGGCTGTGCAGCGTGATGTTCGCGCCCACGGCGTCCATCACGTCGATCGAATCGTTCCGTTTCAGTTCCCACGGGCGATAGTGGAAGGCCGTGGGCTTGGAGGTCAGCGCGCCGACCGGGCACAGATCGATCACATTGCCCGAAAGCTCGCTCGTCACCGCCTGCTCCAGGAAGCTGGTGATCTGCATGTTCTCGCCGCGATACAGCGCGCCGATCTCGTTGGTGCCGGCAACTTCCTCGGTGAAGCGCACGCAGCGGGTGCAATGGATGCACCGTGTCATCACCGTCTTCACCAGCGGGCCCATGTACTTTTCGGTGACGGCGCGCTTGTTCTCGTCGAAGCGGCTGCCGCCCCGGCCATAGGCCATGGCCTGGTCCTGAAGGTCACACTCGCCGCCCTGGTCGCAGATCGGACAATCCAGCGGGTGGTTGATGAGGAGGAACTCCATCACCCCTTCGCGCGCCTTCTTCACCATCGGGCTGTCGGTCAGGATCACCTGCCCTTCAGCGGCCGGCAAGGCGCAACTGGCCTGCGGCTTGGGTGGGCCGGGCGAAACCTGCACCAGGCACATGCGGCAGTTGCCTGCGATGGACAGCCGCTCATGATAGCAGAAACGCGGGATTTCCTTGCCGGCCGCTTCGCAGGCCTGCATCACCGTGGCGCCCGAGGGCACCTCAACTTCGATCCCGTCTACGGTTACCTTGGGCATTTCTTACTCCGCCGCCTGCGGCAGTTCGGGCACCACGGCAAAACCGCGACGCTTCGCAATTCGGGATTCAATTTCCGGCCGGAAGTGCCGGATCAGGCCCTGGATGGGCCAGGCAGCCGCATCGCCCAGCGCGCAGATGGTGTGGCCTTCCACCTGGGTGGTCACTTCCAGCAGCAGGTCGATTTCCGAAGGCTCGGCATCGCCCGTCACCAGCCGCTCCATCACCCGCCACATCCAGCCGGTGCCTTCGCGGCAGGGCGTGCACTGGCCGCAGCTCTCATGCTTGTAGAAGTAGGACAGGCGGGCGATCGCGCGCACGATGTCGGTGGACTTGTCCATCACGATCACCGCCGCCGTGCCCAAGCCGGATTTCAGTTCGCGCAGGCCATCGAAATCCATCGGCGCGTCGATGATCTGGTGCGCGGGCACCAGCGGCACAGACGATCCGCCCGGGATCACCGCCAGCAGATTGTCCCAGCCGCCGCGAATGCCGCCACAGTGGGTCTCGATCAGTTCGCGGAACGGCACGCTCATGGCGTCTTCCACCACGCACGGCTTGTTCACATGGCCGGAAATCTGGAACAGCTTGGTGCCCTGGTTGTTCGGCCGGCCGATGGCCGCGAACCAGTCCGGCCCCCGCCGCAGGATGGTGGGCACCACCGCGATCGATTCCACATTGTTCACCGTGGTGGGGCAGCCATAGAGGCCGGCGCCGGCCGGGAACGGGGGCTTCAGGCGCGGCTGGCCCTTCTTCCCCTCAAGGCTCTCGATCATCGCGGTTTCTTCACCGCAGATATAGGCCCCGCCGCCCCGGTGAACGAACACGTCGAAGTCATAGCCGGAGCCACAGGCGTTCTTGCCGATGAAACCCTTGGCATAGGCTTCCTCGACGGCGGCAAACAGCACCTCCGCCTCGCGGATATATTCGCCGCGGATGTAGATATAGGCCGCACGGGCCCGGATCGCGTAGCCCGCGATCAGCGCGCCCTCGATCAGCTTGTGCGGATCATGGCGGATGATCTCCCGGTCCTTGCAGCTTCCGGGCTCGGATTCGTCGGCGTTCACCACCAGGAAGCTGGGGCGCCCGTCCTTGCTCTCCTTCGGCATGAAGCTCCACTTCGTGCCTGTGGAAAAGCCCGCGCCGCCCCGCCCGCGAAGGCCCGAATCCTTCACCTGCTGGATGATCGTGTCCTGCCCGCGCGCCAGCAGTTCCTTCGTGCCCGCCCAGTCCCCGCGCTTCAGGGCATGTTCGATCCCCCACGGCTGGAAGCCATAGAGGTTGGTGAAGATTCGATCGGAATCAGCCAGCATGGGCGACATCCTTCAGGCTGGTCGGGCCGCCTTCGGGGCAGCTGGCCGTGCGGCCGATCTGGCTGCCCGCCTTCGGCGTGCGCCCGGCGATCAGATCCTCCAGGATCGCCGTCATCGTCTCGTAGGTCAGGTCTTCGAAATTGTCGTCGTTGATCTGCACCATCGGCGCATTGGCGCAGGCGCCCAGGCATTCCACCTCGGTCAGGGTGAACAGGCCGTCGCTCGTCACTTCGCCCTTCTTCAGCCCCTTGTCGGCGCAGGCGCGCAGCACGTCGTCAGACCCGCGCAGCATGCACGGCGTGGTGCCGCACACCTGCACATGGAAGCGGCCCACGGGCTTCAGATTGTACATGGTGTAGAAGGTGGCGACTTCCATCGCCCGGATGATCGGCATGCCGATCTGCGCCGCAACGAACTCGATCACCGGCAACGGCAGCCAGGCCACGCCGGTCATGTCCTTCACCTGATACTGCGCCAGCCACAAAAGCGGCATGATCGCGCTGTTCTCACGCCCCTTGGGATAGCGGCCGATGATGCGCTCCGCCTCAACGGCATTGGCATCCGTCCACTTGAAGTCCTTGAAATCCCGAGAGATGTCCACAATCGCTCCGCTCACCGGTCAACTTCCCCGAACACGATATCCAGCGATCCAAGAACCGCCGGGGCATCGGCCAGCATGTGCCCCTTCAGCAGGAAGTCCATCGCCTGCAGATGGCTCATCCCCGTCGCGCGGATGTGGCAGCGATAGGGCTTGTTGGTCCCGTCGCTCACCAGATAGATGCCGAACTCGCCCTTGGGGCTTTCGGTCGCGGCATAGACTTCGCCCGCCGGCACCTTGAACCCTTCGGTATACAGCTTGAAGTGATGGATCAGCGCTTCCATCGAGCGCTTCATCTCGCCCCGCTTCGGCGGCGAAACCTTGCGGTCCAGCGTGGAGACCGGCTCACCCTCGCAATGGGCCAGCCGGTTCAGGCACTGCTCGATCAGCCTCAGCGACTGGCGCATTTCCTCCATGCGCACCATCCACCGGTCATAGCAGTCACCGTTGTTGCCCACCGGCACGTCGAACTCCAGGTCGGCATAGCATTCATAGGGCTGGCTCTTGCGCAGATCCCAGGGAATGCCCGAACCGCGCAGGCAGGGGCCGGTGAAGCCCCAGGCGATCGCGTCCTTCGCGCTGATCACGCCGATGTCGACATTGCGCTGCTTGAAGATGCGGTTGTCGCCGGCCAGCGCCTGCACGTCGTCCAGCACCTTCGGGAACTTGGCCGCCCAGTCGCGGATATCCTCCGCCAGGCCCGCCGGCATGTCCTGGTGGACGCCGCCCGGGCGGAAATAGGCCGCATGCATCCGCGCGCCCGAAACCCGTTCCGAAAAGCGGTAGATGGCTTCCCGCTCCGCGAACAGCCACAGGATCGGGGTCAGCCCGCCCACGTCCATCACATGGGCGCCCACATTCATGATGTGGTTGGAAATGCGCGTCAGTTCGGCCCACAGCACACGGATCAGCTGGCCGCGCCTGGGCACCTCCACGCCCAGCAGCTTCTCGATGGCCAGCACATAGCTGTGCTCCATCGACATGGGGCTGCAGTAATCCAGCCGGTCCATGTAGGGCAGCGCCTGGAGGTAGGTCTTGTATTCGATCAGCTTCTCGGTGCCCCGGTGCAGCAGGCCGATGTGCGGGTCGCAACGCTCGATCAGCTCGCCGTCCAGCTCCATCACCAGGCGCAGCACGCCGTGCGCCGCCGGGTGCTGCGGCCCGAAATTGATCATGTAGTTCTGGATGCTGGTGTCGGCGGTGACCAGCGTGGGGTCCAGGATCAGTTCGCCGTCGAGAACTTCGGTCATGCCTGATCCCCTTCAGCGGCCTTCTCGTCACCGGGCAGCTTCCACTGCCCTTCCCACGGGCTCAGGAAATCGAAGCTGCGGAAATCCTGCTTCAGCTTCACCGGCTCATAGACGACGCGGCCCTGCTCTTCCGAATAGCGCAGCTCCACATGGCCGGTCAGCGGGAAGTCCTTGCGGAACGGATGGCCCTCGAAGCCATAGTCGGTCAGGATGCGGCGCAGGTCGGGGTTGCCCTCGAACAGCACACCGTAACAGTCCCACACCTCGCGCTCCAGCCAGCCGGCGTTCGGCCACAGGCTGGTGACGGACGGCACCGGCTTCACCTCGTCCGTCATCACCTTCACACGGATACGGCGATTGTGCGTCAGGCTCAGCAGGTGCCAGTTCACCTCCAGCCGCTCCTCGCGCTCCGGATAGTCGGCGCCGGCAATGTCCAGCAGCTGCTCATAGGAAAGATCAGGCGTGTCGCGCAGTTGCTGCAGCACCGAAGCGGCGGCCTCGCGGCTGACCAGCAGCGTCAGCTCGCCCACGCGCTCCGTCGCCTCGATCAGGTCCGCGCCAAGCACGGCGCGCGCCCGATCGGCGATGCCCTGGTTTCCGGGAATCTGGGGAAGATGCGACATCGGATTACCGCTCGAACGAGGACTGGCGGCGGATCTTCCGCTGCAGCGCCATGATGCCGTACAGAAGCGCCTCGGCGGTCGGCGGGCAGCCGGGCACATAGATATCCACCGGCACGATGCGGTCGCAGCCGCGCACCACAGAATAGCTGTAGTGGTAATATCCACCACCGTTGGCGCAGCTGCCCATGGAAATCACATAGCGCGGCTCGGGCATCTGATCGTAAACGCGACGCAGCGCCGGGGCCATCTTGTTGCACAGCGTGCCGGCCACGATCATCACGTCAGACTGGCGCGGAGACGCGCGCGGCGCGGCGCCGAACCGCTCCATGTCCCAGTCGGGCATGGATGCGTGCATCATCTCGACCGCGCAGCAGGCGAGCCCGAACGTCATCCACCAGAGCGAGCCGGTGCGCGCCCAGGTCGTCAGATCCTCAAGGCTGGCGACAAGGAAACCCTTGTTCGACAGCTCTGCGTTCACGTCCGCGAAAAACTGGTCCTGCCGGACCATGTCACGCGAAAGCGGCGAGCCGTCCGGGCTGATGAGAGTGGTGCTGCTCATTCCCAATCCAGCGCCCCCTTCTTCCATTCATAGATGAAACCGATGGTAAGGACGCCCAGGAACAGCATCATCGACCCCCAGGCGAAATGAAGCTCGGGCCCCATGTGCGCCAGGCTGACGGCCCAGGGGAACAGGAAGGCGACTTCCAGATCGAAGATGATGAACAGGATCGAAACCAGGTAGAAGCGCACATCGAACTGGCCACGCGCCGACGAGAAGGCGGGAAAACCGCTTTCATACTCGGTCAGCTTCTCGCCATAGGGCTTGTTGGTGCCGATCACGTTCGACACCAGCACAGGCAGCCCGGCGAAGGCCACCGCGAAGGCGATGGCAACACCAAAGAAAAGGAGAATCGGGAGATACTCCCGGCCGATGTCAGTCAGGTCGGACATGCCGCGTCTCTAGGCGCGGTCTCACGTCTCGGCAAGTGCGCGCTGCACCGCACAAGCAAGAGAAACGGCATGCCCGGGCCGCATTGCTGCCATGCCCGGGCCGCGCTTCACCGCCTGCCCAAGACGCGAGGACGGCCTGTCAGCACAGGCTGACAGGCCGGGACAATTTCAGGGGCAGGAATATAACAGGGCAAGCTGATGCAAACCCGCCAGCCCGCCGGGGCATGGGCGGCAGCGTTCAGGCCTGCGCCTAGCGAAGGGCGCCGGCCACCAGCCGGTGCAGGCGCGAATGCAGCACATCATTGGCCGCGATCAGCTCCCGGCGCTCGACCATCTTCTCACCGCCGCGGAAGTCGGAGACGAAACCGCCCGCTTCCTTCACCAGCAGCAGGCCGGCGCTGACGTCCCAGTGGCTGAGCCCCTGTTCCCAGAAACCGTCGAACCGGCCGGCGGCCACCCAGGCCAGATCCAGGCTTGCCGCCCCGAACCGGCGCACCCCGGCAACTTCCGGGATCACCTTGTTCAGGATCGTCTCGAACTGGTCCTGATCCCCATGGCCCTTGTAGGGGATGCCCGTCGCGATCAGGGCTTCGGAAAGGTCGCTCCGCCCGGAAACCCGCAGGCGGGCATTGTGAAGCCAGGCGCCGCGACCGCGTTCCGCCCAGAAGCTCTCGTCCGTCAGCGGCTGATACACCATCGCCGCAACCGGAACGCCCATATGCTCCACGCCGATGGAGATGGCGAAATGCGGGATGCCGTGCAGGAAGTTGGAGGTGCCATCCAGCGGGTCGATGATGAAGCGCGGCGAATTCTCCTCCTCGCCCGGGATCTCGCCGCCTTCTTCCAGCAGGAAGCCCCAGCCGGGGCGCGCCTTCTGCAGCTCCTCCAGCAGGGTGCGCTCGGACGCCTTGTCGGCCTGGCTCACGAAATCGGCCGGCCCCTTGCGCGAAACCTGCAACTGGCTGACTTCCCCGAAGTCACGGCGGAGGCGCGGGGCGGCCTTGCGGCACGCCCGCTCCATGACGGTGATGATGGCGGATTGCGACATGGGTATTTCCGTTCCGGTAGCCTCCCGCCGCCCCGCTCCCCCGCCCGACATCGTCATTCTTGGGGCGGTTGGGCGGGGGAGCGGGGCGGCGGGAGGGCGCTTCAGCGCAAAAAATCAGTCCGCCCGCCTCACATAGGCCTGCTCGTACACGTCCACGATGATGCGCGTGCCCGAACCGATATGCGGCGGCACCATCACGCGAACGCCGTTTTCCAGGATCGCGGGCTTGTAGCTGGATGAAGCGGTCTGGCCCTTCACCACCGCGTCGGCTTCCACGATCAGGGCTTCCACCTGCTCGGGCAGCTGCACGGAAATCGGGCGCTCGTCATACAGTTCCATCGTCACGTCCATGCCGTCCGTCAGGAAGGCGGCGGCATCGCCCAGCAGGTCGCGCGGCAGCGTCACCTGCTCGTAGCTGTCCTTGTCCATGAACACGAGGTTGTCGTCCTCGGCATAGAGATACTGGAAATCCTTGGTGTCGAGCCGCACGCGCTCCACCACTTCGGCGGAACGGAAGCGCACGTTCGTCTTCCGGCCGTCGATCAGGTTCTTCAGCTCCACCTGCATGTAGGCGCCACCCTTGCCCGGCTGGGTGTGCTGCGTCTTCACGGCGCGCCAGATGCCGCCTTCATATTCGATGATGTTGCCGGGACGAATGTCCACGCCGCTGATCTTCATGGGAATTCACCTGTGGTGCTGGAAAGAGCGAAATGTGCCGCGCCCTTAGCCGCTCGGGCGCAAAGTCTCAAGATACGCGCATGAAGAAGCCCCGCGAATGAAGAAAAGGGCGGACCCATGACGGGCCCGCCCCTTCCGGTTCCATACCAGCTTCGGGTTACTTCGCGGCGCCGTCCACGGGGAAACCGCGCTTCTTCAGCAGCGCCTTCACATCCGGATCGCGGCCCCGGAACGCGCGATAGGCGTCCGCCCGGTCGGTCTCGTTGCCGGTGGAAAGCAGGATGGTGCGGAAGCGGTCGGCCGTGGCCTTGTCCCAAACTGAGCCCGCCTCCTCGAACGCCGCCCAGGTGTCGGCGTCCATCGTTTCAGACCAGAGGTAGGAATAATAGCCAGCCGAATAGCTGTCGCCCGAGAAGAGATGGCTGAACTGCGGCAGCCGGTGGCGCATCACGATCTGCTTCGGCATCCCGATTGCGGCCAGCGTGTCGCGCTCGAACGCATCCGGGTCCACAACGCCATCCGCCAGCCGGTGAAGCTTCATGTCGATGATCGCCGAAGACAGGTAGGATACCGTCTTGTAGCCCTCGTTGAACGTCTGCGACTTCTCGATCCTGTCCACCAGGGCCTTGGGCATGGGTTCGCCCGTCTTGTAGTGCCGGGCGAACCTGTCCAGCACCTCGCGCGTCAGCAGCCAGTTCTCGTTCACCTGGCTTGGATACTCCACGAAATCGCGCGGGGTGTTTCCAAGGCCGGGATAGGTGATGTCCTGCAGGAAATAGTGGATGGCGTGTCCAAACTCGTGGAACAGCGTTTCGGCGTCGTCATAGCTGATCAGCACCGGTTCGCCGGCGCCGGGCTTGGCGAAATTGTTGTTGTTGGATGCCAGCACCGTCTGCGGCGTCGGGAACTTCCGCTGGCCGCGATAGGTTGTCATCCACGCGCCGGACCGCTTGCCGGTGCGGGCGAAATCGTCGCGATAGAACAGGCCGACATACCGGCCTTCCCGCGTCACTTCATAGACACGGACATCCGGGTGGAACACGGGGATCGTCCCCGTCACGTCCCTGAACGCCAGCCCGTAAAGCTGCCCGGCGGCCCAGTAGCTGGCCTGGATCATGTTGTTCAGCTCGAAATAGGGCTTGGTTTCCGCTTCAGAGAGGTCGTAGCGCGCCTTGCGCACCTTTTCCGCGAAATACAGATAATCCCAGGGTTCGATCGGGAACCCCGCGATCTTCTCCATGTCGGCCACTTCCTGGCCGACGCGGGCGACGGCCGGGCCCCACACGCGCATCATCAGATCTTCCGCGCGGGCCGGATCGACAGCCATCGTGTCGGCCATCCGCAGGTTGGCGTGGGTCGGATAGCCCAGAAGCCGCGCGCGCTCGGCGCGCAGCTTCACGATCTTCGCAATGGCGGCATTGGTGTCGTTGGCGTCGCCATTGTCCCCCCGGTTCACGAAGGCGCGCCACACGCGTTCACGCAGCGCCCGGTCGTCGGCGAAGGTCAGGATCGGATCCACGGCGGAACGAGTGTTGACGATCGCATAGCCGGGCAGCTTGCGCTCCTCAGCGGCGGCGCGGGCGGCCGATTTCACGCCGTCGGGGACGCCCTTCATCTCGGCCTCGGTGGCGGAAAGATGGGTTTCCTCGTCCGCCAGAAGCTTCTGGTTGAAATCCGTGAACAGCACGGCCAGTTCCTGGTTGATCGCGGCCAGCTTCACCTTGTCGGCGGGCGCCAGCTTCGCGCCACTGCGGACATATTCGGCATGCGTACGCTCCAGAAGGCGCAGTTGCATCGGGCTCAGCTTCTGCGTCGCGCGGGACTGGTACAGGGCGTCGATCCGCGCGAACAGCTTGGGATCCATCGCGATCTCGTCGCCCAGCGCGGCGAACCTGGGGCTCCAGTCCCGGTCAAGCGCCTGATAGGCCGGGCTGTTCATGTTCGAGGTCATCACATTGAACAGGCTGGCCACCTGGTTCAGGCTTTCGCCGCTGGCTTCCAGCGCCCCGATCACATTGTCGAACGTCGGCTGCGCGGGATTTTCCGCGATGGCGCGGATTTCGGCCCGCACCTTGTCGAACGCCACTTCAAACGCCGGCGGGAACATTTCCGGTGTCACCTTGTCCCATGGCGGCACGCCGCCATGCGGCCCCGTCCAGGGCTGCAGCAGGAAGGGAAGCTGGGCCGGCGCCGTCGTGGCGGCAGCTTGTGTCTGGGCCATCGCAGGGGTCACCATCATAAGGGCGGATGCAAGAAGCAGGAATGACTTCAAGGGAAGATCCCTTCGTTCGGATTTGGCAATGCCCGGTTGCTAGCCCGCCAGGGCACCCCGCGGCAATCAGGCTTTCGACGAACGGATTTCGTCGGCAAAGCGGCGTATGGCGCCGTCTGGCCCGTCAGGGGCGTTCCAGACCGCTCCGCTGACCGCCAAGAAATCCGCGCCAGCCCGCACCAGCGGCGCACAGTTTTCCACCGTGATCCCGCCGATCGCCACGCAGGGAATGGGCGAAAGCGCCGTCCACCAGGCCAGGATGTCGGGGGTGGCATGATGCGCCACCAGCTTGGTGTGGCTGGGATAAAAGGCGCCGAACGCCACATAGTTGGCCCCGGCTTCGCCGGCTTCCATGGCAAGATGCCGGCTGCCGTGGCAGGTCACGCCGATCTGCGCATCCCGGCCCAACAGGGCGCGCGCGGCTTCCACCGATCCGTCCTTCTGCCCCAGGTGCACGCCATCCGCCCCGGCTTCCTTCGCCAGATCGGCCCGGTCGTTCAGGATGAAGGCAACGTCCGCCGCCTGGCAGATCGGCAGCAGCCGCGCCGCCATCTTCAGGATCGCGGCATCGGAATGATCCTTCATCCGCAACTGATAGGCCGCAACGGGTCCGCCCGCCGCCAGCGCCGCCGAAAGCGCGGCGGCATGCACCTCGGGATCCGGCGACGGCGGGGAAACCAGATACAGCTGGCAGGGTGGCCGTACGTCCTCGATCCCCAGGAAGGCGGCGAAATCTTCCGGCGATGCGGGTTCGATCGCCATCGTCAGCGCGCCGCTGCCACGGGCAGGGCCCGGCCCTGCCCGCCCGGCATCCAGATCGGGCCAACGCCCTGCCGGCCTGCCGCAACCATTCTTATTCCTTGTTCAGATAGATGCGGATGATCCGGTCCAGCAGCTCCAATGCTTCGGCGCGCGGGCGCTGGAAGCTGTTGCGGCCGATGATCGAACCATTGCCGCCGCCATCGCGGATGTCGCGCGCGTCCTGATAGACAGCGTCCGACCCCTTGGCGGCCCCGCCGGAGAATACCACCAGGCGCCGGCCGTTGAAGCAGGCCTTCACCACATGCGCCACCCGGTCGGACTGCTTCGACCAGTCGGTGCCGGCATAGCTCTTCTTGGCATCTTCCTGCTCGATATGGTCGGACGGCAGCTTCACCTTGATGATGTGCGCGCCCAGCAGCGCCGCCATGTGTGCGGCATAGGCGCCCACGTCCAGCGCCAGCTCACCGGATTTCGGCAGCTTGCCGCCGCGCGGATAGCTCCAGATCACGGTGGCGATCCCAACCGACTTCGCTTCGGCCGACATCTCCTTGATCTCTTCCATCATGTCGAAGCAGTCCTCGCTGCCCGGATAGATGGTGAAGCCGATGGCCGAACAGCCCAGCCTGAGCGCATCGTCCACGCTGCCCGTCAGCGCCTGGTTCGCGCCGCCCGCCCAGCTGTTGGAGGAATTCACCTTCAGGATGGTGGGGATGGCGCCCGCGAACGTGTCCGCGCCCGCCTCGATCATGCCCAGAGGCGCCGCATAGGCGTTCAGGCCGGCATCCACGGCCAGCTGGAAGTGGTAGTGCGGGTCATAGCCGGGCGCATTCACCGCGAAGCTGCGCGCCGGGCCGTGTTCGAAGCCCTGGTCAACCGGCAGGATCACCATCTTGCCGGTGCCGCCCAGCCGGCCCGCCATCAGGATGCGGGCGAGGTTGGCCTTGGTGCCGGGGTTGTCGCTCTCGTAATTGTCGAGGATGCGCTTGACCGTCTTCGTGATCTTCATTCGCCAGCTCCTGTTTACTTTGTCTCGATCTGCAGGGCCTCAACGCCCGGCAGCACCTTGCCTTCCATCCATTCCAGGAAGGCGCCCCCCGCCGTCGAGACGAAGGTGAACTTGTCCGCCACACCCGCATGGTTCAGCGCCGCGACGGTGTCGCCGCCGCCCGCCACGCTCACCAGGCTGCCGCCTTCCGTCAGCGCCGCCGCCGTCTGCGCCAGCGCAACGGTCGCCGCATCGAAGGGCTGAAGCTCGAACGCGCCGAGCGGGCCGTTCCACACCAGCGTCGCGCAGGTCTTCAGCACGTCGCCCAGCGCTTCCACCGCATGCGGCCCCAGATCCAGGATCATTTCATCGGCGGCCACGTCGTTCACATTGGCCACGCGATTGTCCGCCTGCGCCTTGAACTCCCTTGCCACCACCACATCCCAGGGCAGGTGCACGGTGCAACCGGCGGCCTCGGCCCGGGTCAGGATGTCGCGCGCGGTATCGGCCAGATCATGCTCGCACAGGCTCTTGCCAACGCCGATGCCCTTTGCGGCCAGGAAGGTGTTGGCCATCCCGCCGCCAATGATCAGATGATCGACCTTGCCGACAAGATTCGTCAGCACGTCCAGCTTGGAGGAGACCTTGGCGCCCCCCACCACAGCGGCCACCGGCCGCTGCGGCTTGCCCAGCGCCGCTTCCAGCGCGTTCAGCTCCGCTTCCATCGAGCGCCCGGCATAGGCCGGCAGCACATGCGCCAGCCCCTCGGTCGAGGCATGGGCCCGGTGGGCCGCCGAAAAGGCGTCATTCACATAGAAATCGCCCAGCTTCGCCATTTCGGCCACGAAGCCGTGATCATTCCGTTCCTCGCCCGGGTGGAAGCGCGTGTTTTCCAGCACCGTCACGCTGCCGTCTGCCAGGGCGCGGGTTTCCGCCGCCACCTCGTCGCCCACACAATCCGGCAGGAAACCCACCGGCCGGCCCAGCACTTCGGACAGGGCGTGAACCACCTTCTTCAACGAGAACGCCTCCGAAGCAGTCCCCTTCGGCCGGCCGAAATGCGCCAGCAGAAGGACGCGCGCGCCACGGTCCGCCAGCCCGGCGATGGTGGGAACGGCCGCCTGCAGGCGCGTCACGTCGGTCACGTGGGCGCCATCCATCGGCACGTTCAGATCAACCCGCACCAACGCCCGCCGCCCCTTCAGGTCGGCGGGCAGGTCGTCCAGCGTGCGGAACGGCATCAGAGGAACTTGCCCATCTGCACCGCCGTGTCGGCCATCCGGTTGGAGAAGCCCCATTCATTGTCGTACCAGGAAACCACGCGCACCAGCTTGCCTTCCAGCACCGCAGTTTCCAGGCTGTCCACCGTCGACGAGAAGGGCACATGGTTGAGGTCGATGGAAACCAGCGGCTCTTCCGAATAGTCGAGGATGCCCTTCAGCGCGCCCTGCGAAGCGGCCTTCAGGGCCGCGTTCACTTCGTCCTTCGTCGTTTCCCGGCCGGGCACGAAGGTCAGGTCCACAAGGCTGACGTTCGGTGTGGGAACCCGCACGGCGGAACCGTCCAGCTTGCCCTTCAGTTCCGGAAGCACCTCGCCAACCGCGCGGGCCGCGCCCGTCGTCGTGGGGATCATGGACATGCCGGCCGCACGCGCCCGGCGCATGTCGCCATGGATCTGATCCAGGATCTTCTGGTCGTTGGTATAGGCATGGATCGTCGTCATCAGCCCGCGCTCGATGCCGACAAGGTCGTTCATCACCTTTGCGACAGGCGCCAGGCAGTTGGTGGTGCAGGATGCGTTCGAAACGATCCTGTGATCGCCGTTCAGCTTCTCGTGGTTCACGCCATAGACCACGGTCAGGTCAACGCCCTTGCCCGGCGCAGAGATCAGCACCCGCTTCGCGCCGGCCGTCAGGTGCGCGCCCGCCTTGTCGGCGTCGGTGAAGAAGCCGGTGCACTCCAGCGCGATGTCGACGCCCAGTTCCTTGTGCGGCAGCTTGCCGGGATCCCGCTCGGCCGTCACGCGGATGCGCTTGCCGTCGATCACGATGTCGTTGCCGTCGGCTTCCACCGTGCCGGGATAACGGCCATGCACCGAATCCCGCTTGAACAGCATCGCGTTGGACTTCGCATCGGCCAGATCGTTGATCGCGACCACCTCGATGTCGGTCCGTCCCTGTTCCAGGATCGCCCGGAGAACCAGGCGCCCGATCCGCCCGAAGCCATTGATCGCAACCTTCATGTGCCTCTCCTTTATATGTGATGGTTTAGCGGCTATTTCCGTGCGTTAAGTTGCACGCGCACCCGTTCGCAGATTGCGTCCGGGGTCAAGCCGAAATGTTGGTAAAGGTCCGTCGCCGGGGCAGAGGCGCCGAACGCATCGATCCCGATCATCAGCCCGTCGGAGCCCACGATCCGTTCCCAGCCGAAGGTGGAAGCGGCCTCCACCGACACCTTCAGCACGTCGGCGGGCAGCAGCCCCTTGTCACCCTTCTCGCGATACAGCTCCCAGCTCGGCATGGACACGACGTCTGCGCCGATCCCCTGCGCTTCCAGCAGCTTCGCCGCGTCCACCGCGATCGACACTTCCGATCCGGTCGCCACCAGCACCACCTGGCGCGGCGCCGCGGCCGTCACCAGCCGATAGGCGCCGGATGCCGAACGGTTCTCGGCCCAGTCCGTCCGCAGCGTCGGCAGATTCTGCCGCGAAAGGGCCAGGATCGACGGCCGTGTGCGGTCCGCCAGCGCCAGTTCCCAGCATTCGGCCGTCTCCACCGCGTCCGCCGGGCGATAGACCGCCAGGTTCGGAATCGCCCTGAGAGAGGCAAGATGCTCGATGGGCTGGTGCGTCGGCCCGTCTTCGCCAAGGCCGATGGAATCATGCGTCAGCACATAGATCACGCCCACCTGCTGCAGGGCAGACAGGCGGATCGCGCCGCGCGCATAATCCGCGAACACCAGGAAGGTGCCGCCATAAGGGATCACACCGCCGTGAAGCGCCATGCCGTTCATCGCGGCGGCCATGCCGAATTCGCGGATACCGTAATGCAGATAGGTGCCGCCGTAATTGGCCGCGTCCAGCACCTGCATTCCGGCCGTACGGGTCAGGTTGGAACCCGTCAGATCCGCCGAACCGCCGATGGTGGTGGAAACCTGCGCGTTCATCGCATCCAGCGCCATTTCCGAAGCCTTGCGGCTGGCGACGGCCTTGCCGTCCGCCACCAGCTTCGCCTTGAAGGCCGAAAGATCGACCGAAGGGGCGGGGTTCGCCATCAACGCCCGCAGCTCGGCCGCGCCCGGCAGGGCATCCCATGCCGCCCGCGCCGCGCCCCCGCGGGAACCCGCCGCCCGCCAGGCCGCCAGCAGGTCGGCCGGGATCTCGAACGGCGCCGACGTCCAGCCCAGATGCGCCTTGGCGGCCTCCACCTCGGCCGCACCCAGGGGGCTGCCATGCACCTTTTCCGAGCCCGCCTTGTTGGGCGCGCCGAAGCCGATCACGGTGGTGCAGCGGATCAGGCTGGGCAGCTCAGAGGCCTGCGCCTCGTCCAGTGCCTTGCGGATGGCGGCGGGGTCATGGCCGTCGCAGGCCACCACATGCCAGCCTGCCGCGCGGAACCTTGCCGTCACATCCTCGCTGGAGGAAACCGTGATCGGCCCGTCGATGGAGATGTTGTTGTCGTCCCACAGCACGTTCAACCGGCCCAGCTTCAGATGCCCGGCCAGGCCGATCGCCTCGTGGCTGACGCCCTCCATCAGGCAGCCGTCCCCGGCAATGACCCAGGTGCGGTGATCGACCAGCGCGTCGCCATGCACGGCATTCTGGTGACGCTCCGCGATCGCCATGCCCACCGCCATCGCAAGCCCCTGCCCCAGGGGCCCGGTGGTGCATTCCACACCCGGCAGCTCGAAATTCTCCGGGTGGCCGGCGCAGGGGCTGCCCAGCTGGCGGAAGTTGCGGATATCGTCGATGGTGGGGGCTTCGAACCCGGTCAGATACAGCAGCGCATAGATCAGCATCGATCCATGGCCCGCCGACAGCACGAAACGGTCGCGGTCAGGCCAGCGCGGATCGGCTGCGTCGAATTTCAGATACTCGCCCCACAGGATGGTGGCGGCGTCCGCCATGCCCATCGGCATGCCGGGGTGGCCGCTGTTCGCGGCTTCCACCGCATCCATTGCAAGCGCACGGATGCTGTTGGCCATGGGTCGAATAAGCGTGTCGGCAAGCCGTGCGGAAGCCATCTGGGCCCTTTTCCAAGACAGAGGGGCGGCAGGACGCGCGCCCGAATCGCGCCTTGTCCACAGCCCGGCGGGCCGCGTGCGCGGCGCCCTCCTTGCAAAGGCAGGACGGGAAATCAACGTTGCCGGCATTCATCCGGCGGCCAGAACCCTGCCCGCAGACAGGTCACGCGCCGGTTTGCAGGTGCCACGCCATCCCCCGGTCGTCCGCGGCGGGATTCCGCCTTCAGGGAACAACAGGTTACAATGCGGCCATTGACGCCAAGTGAAACAAGCCCTTATCTCCCGACGTCAAGAATCTGGAGGAACGATTCTTGATCGGTCGGAGCGAATCCATGGTGCGTGAAGTTCAGGGCGGACAAGACATGACCGACGTGCTCGCACGAATTGAATCCGCTCTCCGGCGGTCCGAAGTCGCGGCCGAACGGCTGCGGCAGCGCCACAGGGGCCTTCGCACAGCCGCCCACGAAACCCTGTCCAGCCTCGACCGGCTGATCGAATCCGAACGGAAGCGCAGCCATGGCTGAAGTCACCCTCTCCATCGGCGGCCGCGCCTACAAGCTCGCCTGCCGGGACGGCGAGGAGGATGATCTCCGTGCGGCCGGCGGCTTGCTTGAATCACGCGTCGCCTCGTTGATGGACGCCCACGGCGCCGTTGCGGAACCGCGCCTGCTGCTGATGGCGGCCCTGCTGGTTTCAGGCGAACTGCTGGAACGCAAATCCACCGACGCGCGCCTCACCCCCTTCCCGGCCGAAGGCCCCGGCCCCGCCCCGGATCTTGCCCGGTACGAAGCACTGGCTGCCCGTGCAGAGGCGCTGGCGCAAAGGCTTGAGGAAGCCGCCTCCGCCGCCTAGATAGGGGGTGGCGGGATCTGCGCGATGCGCGCAACTGAACATCCCTGAGGCGATAAACACATCCTTGGGGGCTGTCCCTGCCGGGCCCGTGGGCCCGATCATACGGCTCCCACCTGACGTTCTGGCGTCAGAGGATCTTCTCGCAAACGGTCGCAGCGGACCCGCCACCCCTGCCGAAAGCGCAACCGCCCTGCCCAGTTCCGCTTCATCCCCGACCAGTCCCGACCGCCCGGCCCTTCGCCGTGCCCTGCGCGACGCCCGCGCCGCCTTCACGGGCGCGCTCTCGGCCCCCGTCCGCGCCGGCCTCGAAAAGGCGCTTGCAGCCCATCTGCCCCGGCTGGGGCCGCCGGGCATCCTCGGCAGCTATTGCGCCATCGGCGACGAGATCGATCCTGCGCATCTCGAACGCGCCGCGCGCGAGGCCGGCTGGCGAATCGCTTTCCCCCGGGTGACGTCAGGCCCGCTCGATTTCCATGAAACCGGGCGCGACCGCCTCATTCCCGGCTACAGGGGGCTGTCCGAACCCCCGGCCGATACCCCCGTCGTCCGCCCGGACGCCCTGCTTGTGCCCCTTGTAGGCGCTGACAGGGCCGGCAACCGGCTGGGCCAGGGCAAGGGCCATTATGATCGAACGCTGGCCGCCCTGCGCGCGCAGGGGCCCGTGCGCACCATCGGCCTCGCGTGGGACGTGCAGCTGCTGGATGCCCTGCCCGCGGAAAGCTGGGACGAGCCGCTGGATGCCGTCGCCACCCCGACGGCCTTTCACCCGGCCGCTCTTCCACGCAATCGCGCGCAGCGCTAAGGCCGGGGCATGACACCGTCCCTCAGGCGGCCGCTCGGCATTCTCGCCGTTCTCGTCGGCATCCTCGCCTATGCCCTTTTCGTCGTCTGGCTCTTCGAGCCTGTCGCGTCGCTCCACCCGCTGATCCAGCTGCCCGTCTGGGCGTTGCTGGGCGTGGCTTGGGTGTTTCCGCTCAAGCCGGTGATGATCTGGATCGAGACGGGCAAGTGGCGGCCATGAGGAAAGCACCCGAAGCCTGCGTCACCATGGCCGACGTTCGCGCCGGCGTGGACAGCCTGGATGCGGAACTGGTCGCGCTTCTTGCCGAACGCTTCCGCTTCATGGATGCCGCCGCCCGCATCAAGCCCGAACGCGGCCAGGTGCGCGACGAACCCCGCAAGCGGCAGGTGATCGAGAATGCGGCGGCGCACGCGCAGTCACTCGGCCTGGATCCGGGCATCA
This sequence comes from Sandaracinobacter sp. T42, assembly GCF_059115405.1. Lineage (NCBI taxonomy): Bacteria > Pseudomonadati > Pseudomonadota > Alphaproteobacteria > Sphingomonadales > Sphingosinicellaceae > Sandaracinobacter > Sandaracinobacter sp. T42. The sequence continues at coordinate 1,712,637 of NZ_CM181101.1, read as the reverse complement.
TCGCAGACTTGTGGGAGCAGCTGGTCGAGGCCTCGATCGCGCACGAGCTTCAGGCCTGGGATCGGGCGCGAACCGCCGCCGAATAGGCGGAACGGTTCGCGTTATCCCTGAAATCCAAAGTGGCGCGAGCGACGGGGCTCGAACCCGCGACCTCCGGCGTGACAGGCCGGCACTCTAACCGACTGAGCTACGCCCGCGCACTTTGGAGGCGCGGCTTTATGCGGGGGGCCGGAGGCTGTCAACACCCCTCGTCACGCTTTTCCCATCCAGCGCACAAGTTCCTCCGCGATCTCGGCACCGGCGTCTTCCTGCAGGAAGTGCCCGGCGTTCGCGATCAGGCGGTGCGGCTGCCCCTTCGCGCCGGGAATCCGCGCCTGCAGGATCTTCTCCGTGCCCAGGGTGACCATGTCCTTTTCGCCGAACAGGGTCAGGAACGGCTTCTCGAACCGCTCCAGCACGCCCCAGGCGGCCCGATTCTCGGCGGCTGAGGGCATGTCCGGATCGGTCACGACCAGCATCGGAAAGATGCGCGCGCCAGCCTTGAAGCTGTCATCCGGATAGGGGGCGTTATAGGCCGCGCGTGCCGCCTCGCTGATGCCGCGCGCCGTGCCGCCGTTCACGATCCAGCCCGAATCGAAATCCGGAACGGTCTGGCTGAAATTGCGCCAGGCCTCGAACGCGGGGGAAGCCTTGCCCTCCCCCGTAGGCAGGAAGGTGTTGGCCGCACACACCCGCGCAAAGCGATCCGGAAAGGCCGCAACCAGCCGCAGCCCGATCAGCCCACCCCAGTCCTGACAGAACAGCGTCACGTTGTTCAACTGGCCGCGAATTCCAGGCGCGGCTGTGCCTGCCCCCTGCGCCAGGAACCACTGGCGCATCCAGTCCACATGCCGCTCATAGCTGTAGTCGGTCTGCGCCGTCAGCTTGTCGGAACGGCCGAAGCCCACCAGATCCGGCGCAAGGCACCGATAGCCGGCCGCCACCAGCACCGAAATTATGTGGCGGTAAAGGTAAGACCAGCTCGGCTCCCCGTGCATCAGCAGCACGACAGGCCCGTCGGCGGGCCCCGCCTCGACATGGGCGATGCGCAGCCTGCCCAGCGGGCCGCCATCCACATCGGTATAGTGGGGCGCGTAGTCGAAACCCTCCAGGCCCTCGAATCGCGAATCAGGGGTGCGGACGATCGGCATCTGTTTCTCCTCCGGCGGCGGACTGTGCCCAAACTATCGGCACTTGCAAGGCCATATTTTGCATGGCACCCGCCTGCCATGCCTGAATTCGATGCCCAGCAATTGGCCGCAGAGGCCTGGTTCCGATCGCTCCGTGACCGTATCACCGCCGAGTTCGAGCGGATCGAGGACGAGGGCGCGGCCCTTCCCGCCCTGCCGAACGCGCCGCAGGCCCCGGGCCGCTTCACCTTCACGCCCTGGCAACGCACAGATCACTCGGGCCAGCCGGGCGGCGGCGGCACCATGGGGGTCATGAAAGGCCGCATCTTCGAGAAGGTCGGCGTGAACATCTCCACCGTGCACGGCCAGTTCAATCCGGAATTCGCGAAGAACATTCCCGGCGCCGCGGAAGACCCGCGCTTCTTCGCCACGGGGATCAGCCTCGTCGCCCATATGGCGAACCCCCATGTGCCCGCCGTGCACATGAACACCCGCTTCCTCGTCACCACGAAACGCTGGTTCGGCGGCGGCGCGGATCTGAACCCCGCCCTCCCCCGCGACGAGGATACCGCCTTCTTCCGAAGCGCCTTCGAACAGGCCTGCAACCGCCATGCGCCCGAATTCTGGCCGAAACACTCGGCCTGGTGCGACGAATATTTCCACATCCCCCACCGCAAGCGGAACCGGGGCGTGGGCGGCATCTTCTATGACTGGCTGTCGGCCGACACCCAGGCCGATTTCGATGCCCATTTCGCCTACACGAAGGACGTGGGCGAAACCTTCCTCGCCACCTTCCCCGCCATCGTGCGGCGCCGCATGGCAGAGGGATGGGCAGCCGAAGACCGCCACGCCCTGCTGAAATACAGGGGCCTCTACGCCGAGTTCAACCTCGTCTACGATCGCGGCACGACCTTCGGCCTGAAAACCGGCGGCAACACTGATGCGATCCTGATGAGCCTGCCGCCGGAAGTCATCTGGGAATGATGATCAGGCCCCCGTCGTCGGCCACCACCACCCGCATCTCCAGCCCGTAGGCCTGCGCCAGCAGCGCAGGGGTCAGCACGTCCACCGGGCGGCCCTGCGCAAGGCATCGGCCGTCCGCCAGAAGCAGCATATGGTCCGCCACGCGCGCCGCCGCCTGCAGATCATGCAGCACCAGCACCACCGCCGCGCCGCCATCCGCCGCGCGGCGGAACAGGCGCAGCGCATCGACGCCATGGCGCGGATCCAGATTGGCCAGCGGCTCATCCGCCAGCAGCAGCGCCGGCTCCCCCGCCAGAACCCGTGCCAGCAGCACCCGCGCCCGTTCGCCACCGGAAAGGCTCAGCACCGGGCGATCCGCCAGCGCGGCGATGTCGGCGGCCGCCATGGCACGGGCGATGGCCGCCCTGTCGGCCTCGGATTCACCCGCGAACGCCCCCCGATGCGGCAGCCGGCCCAGCGCAACCAGTTCGCGCGATTTCAGGTTCCAGTTCAGCTCCCCGCCCTGCGGCAGATAGCCGATGCGTCGCGCCCGTTCGCGATGCGGCATGTCCGCCACCGGCACGGCATCCAGGCACAGCACGCCCCCATCCGGCCTTCGCAGGCCTGCCAGCGTGTCGAGCAGCGTGGACTTCCCAGCGCCGTTCGGTCCAAGGATCACGCTGACGCTGCCGGGTTCGAAACGGGCAGACAGGCCGGACAAAAGCGTCCGCCCACCGCGCGACAGGGACAGATCGGTCAGTTCCAGCATCATGACATCCCCGTTCGCCCGCGCCACAGCAGCCACAGGAAGAAGGGGGCGCCCAGCAGCGCCATCGCGATCCCCAGTTTCAGTTCCCCGGCCCCCGGGAACAGGCGCACCAGCGAATCCGCCAGCAGCAGCAGCAGCGCCCCGCCCAGCGCCGAAGGCAGGATCAGTGCCGAAGGCTGCTCCCCCGCGAAGGGGCGCAGCAGATGCGGCACGATCAGCCCCACGAATCCCACAACGCCCGTCACGGCAACGGCGGCCCCCACGCCAAGGCCTGTGCCCGCGATCACCAGCCAGCGCGTGGCGCGAAGATCCACCCCCAGAGAGCGCGCGGCCGGCTCCCCCAGGGCAAGTGCGTCCAGCGCGCGCCCCGTCAGCAGCAACAGGCCCAGCCCCAGCGCCGTGAAGGGCGCCACGATCCGCACCTGCGGCCAGCCGCGATCCGTCAGCGCCCCCATCAGCCAGGTGACAATCTCCTCCAGCGCAAAGGGATTGGGCGCCAGGCTGATCAGCAACGCCGTCAGCGCGCCCGCCAGGCTGGACAGCACCACCCCCGCCAGCACGAAGCCGGTCGCGCTGGCCGACCGCCCCGCCAGCAAGGCCAGCAATGTCATGGCGGCCATCGCGCCGCCCATGCCGAACGCCGCCACCAGCATCGGCGTGCCCGCCAGCCCCAGAAACAGCGCCAGCACCGCCCCCAGCGCCGCATTGGCGGAAACGCCCAGAACCCCCGCATCCGCCAGCGGGTTGCGCAGATAGCCCTGCAACACCGCGCCGGATGCCCCCAGCATCGCCCCGATCAGCAGCCCCAACAGCGCACGCGGCAGGCGCAATTCCAGCATCACCAGCGCTTCGGGCGTACCGGCCGCCAGCCCCAAGGGCGCAATCCAGACCTTGCCGGCCATCAGGCTCAGCAGGAAGGCCGCCAGCGCACCCGCGCCCAGCAGCGCCACAAAGGCCGGGCGTCTCATGGCAGCGAGTCCCTGATCGCCGCCAGCCGCCGCGCCGCCGGGATCAGGCTGGGCCCGCCACAGTTTAGCAACTGCCGGTCGAAGCCTTCCACCGACACGCGCAGCCGCTTCAGCAAAGGCGGAACAGCCTCGGGCCGGTCCGTGATCAGCAGCGGCGGCGGGTTCAGCGCCAGCGGCTCCAGCGCCAGCACACCCGCATGGGCAAAGCCATAATCCGCCGCCACGCTGCGAAGCCCGCTGTTCGCCATCAGCGCTTCGGAAAGGCTGCCCGGCCCCGGCACCAGCCCGGATGCCATGCGCATCAGCGCCGGGCGTGGCGGGGCCCGCCGCGCATCTGACAGCGCCCCTTCGATCCGCCGCGCCAGCGCTTCGCCGCGCGCGCCCTGCCCGGCCGCGTCCGCGATCTGCCGCACCTGCGCCAGCGATTCCCCGATGCTGGCGGGAACTCCCAGCGACACCATGCGGAAGCCCAGGCGCCGGAACGCCTCGCGCGTCGCCATCGGGGTATAGGGGGTGATGAACAGCAGGTCGGGTCGCCGCGCGATCACCTCCTCCGCCGTGCCACCATGCGCCGGGAAGCGCCGCGCCAGATCCACGGGCACAGAGCTTCCGGCAGGATCATGCGACCAGTGGCTGATCGCCGCAATCTGGCCCGGATCGGCCACCGCCAGCAGCACGGCGTCAACACAGGGGTTCATGCTCACGATTCGCTGCGGGCGGGCGTCGGCCGCACCCGCCCACAGCGCGATCAGCGCGGCGAGGATGCTACAGCTTCGCACGGATGCCCACGAACGCCTGACGCCCCGGCGCGCCATAGAAGCTGACCGTCTCGTAGCGTTCGTCGAACAGGTTGGTGATCCGGCCATACAGCTCGAACCGCTCCGCAAAGGCGATGCCGGCGCGGATGTCGGCTGTCAGATAGCCGGGGATGCGCCGCGTACTGGCGGCATCGTCAAAGCTGGAAGACACCTGCGACAAGGTCGCGCCAAGGCTCCATCCGGCGGGCGCCGCATAATCGGACACCAGAGACACCGTCTGCCCGGGCCGCCGCGCCAGCCGCTTGCCCTCGTTGGGCGATCCTTCTGTGCGGTTGCGCGCGTCGATCCAGCTCGATTGCACGCCCAGCGTGAAACCCTGCACCGGGTTCATGCCCAGCCCCAGCTCCACGCCGTGCACGCGGGCGCGGGCCACATTGTCATAAGTGCCCCACGGCCGGTTCACGCAGATCGGGCTGGTCACGCCCCAGCACGAGATGAAATCGATCTGGTTGCGCGTGGTGCGCTGGAACAAGGTGGCAGATGCCTTCAGCGCGCCGTCCAGCAGGTTCAGCTCGACCCCTGCATCCCAGCCCCGGGCGCGCTCCGCCTTCAGCGCCTCGTTCCCATAATCCGAGAACAGCTGATACAGGGTCGGCGCCTTGAAGCCCTCGCCCCAGCTGGCCTTCAGGCGCAGCGCTTCGACGATCTGATAGGAACCGCTCGCCGCAAAGGTCGTCACCCCGCCAAAGCGGCTGTGATCGTCGTGGCGAAGGCCGGCCTGCAGGTTCAGCCCCTCCGCCGGCGCAAGCAGCGCCTGCCCCCAAACGCCCTGCAGGCGGGTGCGCGCCCGAAACGGATCGACTGACCATTGGTCCTGCGTGGTGATGCGCGTGATCTCGCGCTCGACACCGCCGGCCAGCGTCAGCCAGCCGCTCGCGCGCCAGTCGCCGCGCAGGTCCAGTCGCTCCAGCCGCCCGTCAGAGGTGAAGGTGGTCTCAGGCGTCGCGCCCGGGGTATAGCTGCGCCGGTCCACATCGGAAATCTGCCAGCCGGCGCGAACGAAGAAGCTGTCGCCGCGATAGCCGAGCCCCGCCACGCCCGAAAGCTCGCGGGTGCGCTGCCGGTCATCCGTGTCCGCAAGGTCGTAGGTCGGCGGCGGGAAGCCATCGAGCCCAACGTCCGAATGCTGGAAGCGGCCGCGCAGGTCTGCCACCAGACCCGGCACGATCTCCACATCGGCCCGCGCGTTGGCGCCATAGCTTTCCAGATCGTCACGCTCGGTCGCGCCCCGCCCTTCGGAGGCGGCCGAAATCCCGTCCGTCCGTTGCCAGTTCAGCCCGCCCGACAGCGCCGCCGGACCGACCCGGCCGGAGGCGTCCGCCCGCGCCAGCCAGCTGTTGCGCGATCCGGCCTCGACCCGCGCGTCCGCTGCAGGGACGTCGCCGGGCTTCACGGTCTCCACCGCGATCACGCCGCCGATGGCCTGGCTGCCCCAGGCCAGGCTCTGGGGCCCGCGCAGGATCTCCACCCGGCCCATACCGGCGGTGGAAAGATTGGCGAAATCCGCCCCGCCGCCGGGGCTCGCCGTGTCCGCCACCTTCACGCCGTCGATCACCAGCGTCGTCTGCTCGCCCTCCGCCCCGCGCAGGCGGACGGCAGTGAAGCCGCCGGGGCCACCGTTGCGGCTGAAGCTCACGCCCGGCTGAAGTTTCAGCACGTCCAGCAGCAGCGGGGCCTGCAACCGGTCCAGATCGGCCTTCGTCAGCACGGTCACGGAACTGCCCAGCCCGGCTGCCGTCACCGGCGCGCGTGCGGAAACGAGGATGTCGGGATCGGTGAGGGAAGCAGCGGCAAGAATGGAAAACAGAACAGGCACAAGAAACTCCTTTCGCAATGGTCACGACAGATGTCGCCCATGCGAAAGGCCCTCGCGCCAATGCGCGAACGCCTGTTCGGTCGCCCCGGAGTCCCCGCCGGAAAGACTGGACGACCGGTCAAGGCAGGTCTCCTGGCTTCCGGGGTATGGGCTGCCCACGCCTTCCCGCCGGAACGGCAGTGGCATGTGGCGGGCAGCCACCCCGGTTACAGTTGCGGGGACAGCGCCGGACTCGGGAGGGGTTCCCCCTCACCGGCTTCCCTTTTCACCCCGGCCATACCGGGGCACCTTCACCGATACGGATGGGCTAACGCCGCGCGCCGCCCATGGCAAGCCTTACACGAACTTGCCCGGCGCGGTCGGGTGGCTGGAAGAAAGCCCCCCGTCCACCGCGATCGCCTGCCCGTTCACATAGCTCGCCTCGTCCGAAGCCAGGAAGATCGCGACAGCCGCCTGTTCGTCGGGCGTTGCATATCGCTTCAGCGGATTCAGTTGCCCGATCCTGTCTTCCCGGCCCCGCGCCCGCGCGCCTTCGAACAGGGGCGCCGTCATTCCCGTCTCCGTCAGGCCCGGGCAGATGCAGTTCACCCGGATGCCCGTTCCCCCCAGCCAGTTCGCCGCCGTCTGCGTCAGGTTGATCACCCCGGCCTTGGATGCCGAATAGGGCATGCCCCCCGCGCCCGAACGGATGCCCGCCACGCTGGCGGTCGAAACGATCGCACCCTTCCCGTTCGGAATCATCACCCGGCTGCCCTCGCGGATCGCCAGGAACACCCCGATCAGGTTCACCCGCAACACCCGTTCCCACTCCGCCGCCGACTGCTCCGCCAGCGGCGTCAGCCCGCCGGAAACGCCGGCATTGGCGAACAGCGCGTCCAGCCGGCCGTGATCCGAAACCGCCCGGTCGACAGCCGCCTTCACGAACGCCTCGTCGCTCGCGTCGCCGACAAGCGCCTGCGCACGGCCACCCGCCGCCTTCACGTCCGCCACCGTCGCCTGAACGGATTCCGACCAGTCCGCCGCCAGCACGGCGGCCCCTTCGGCCGCGAATCCCAGCACCGCCGCCCGGCCGATTCCCGAAGCAGCCCCCGTCACCAGCACCACCCGTCCCTCGAAGCGCATGATCCTCTCCCCGGTTTTCCCGCACAGTCAGGGCCCGCACAGTCAGGGCTTGTCTGATGCCCCGCAACCCGCCAGCAATGGCAGCCATGGGAGAATTGATCCTCGCCGTCGACAGCGGCACGACATCCACGCGCGCACTCGCCTTCGATCTGTCCGGGCAGATCGTGGCCGTCGCCCAGCATGCCATCACCCAGCATTATCCGGCCCCCGGCCATGTGGAACATGATGCAGCCGAAATCTGGCGGCTGACGGATCAGGCCATCCGCGAGGTGCTGGCCAAGGTGAGCGAACGGGTTCGCGCCATCGGCCTCACCAACCAGCGCGAGACGATCGTGTTCTGGAGCCGGCGCAGCGGCGAGCCGCTCGCCCCGGCCATCGTCTGGCAGGACCGGCGCACCGCGGATCTTTGCGCCGCCTTGCGCGAAGCCGGGCACGAACCGGCGGTGCAGGCCACCACCGGGCTGCTGCTCGATCCCTATTTCTCGGGCACGAAGATCCGCTGGGCTTTGGACAACTGGCCCCGGGTGAAGGCCGCCGCCGAAAGCGGCGATCTGGCCGTCGGCACCGTCGAAAGCTGGCTGCTGTTCAAACTGTCCGGCCAGCACCTCACGGACGCCACCAACGCATCGCGCACCCTGCTGATGGATCTCGCGGGCGCGGCCTGGTCGGCCGACATGATCGACCTGCTCGGCATACCGGCCGGGGCGCTGCCCGCCATCTGCCCCACCGCCGGGCTCATCGCCGAAACCCGCCTCTACGGACGGCCGCTGATGATCGCAGGGCTGGCGGGGGATCAGCAGGCCGCCACCATCGGCCAGGGCTGTTCGTCGCCCGGCATGGCGAAATGCACCTATGGCACGGGCATCTTCATGCTGGCGAACGCCGGCGCACACCCGCCCGTCAGCGGCAACCGCCTGCTCGCCACCTTCCTGTCCTCCAGCCCCCGTGCCTATGCGCTGGAAGGCTCGATCTTCGTGGGCGGCAACGCCGTCAAATGGCTGCGCGACGGGCTGGGCATCCTCGATACGGTCGCGGAATCGGCGACGCTCGCGGCCTCCGTGCCGAACAGCGGCGGCGTCAGTTTCGTGCCCGCCTTCGCCGGCCTCGGCGCGCCGCACTGGCAGCCGCTGGCGCGCGGCCTGCTCACCGGTCTCACGGCGGGCACCACCCGGGCCCATATCGTGCGCGCCACGCTGGAAGCGATGGGCCAGCAGACCGCCGACCTGATCGACGCCTTCGCCGCCGACGGGGTCAGCCCTTCCAGCCTGCGCGTCGACGGCGGCATGGTCGCCAATGAATGGCTCTGCCAGGATCTCGCCGATGCGACCGGCCTGCCAGTCGAACGCCCGCGCAGCATCGAAACGACCGGGCTTGGCGCCGCCATGCTGGCAGGCGTCGGCGCGGGCCTGTTCCCGGCGCTGGCCGATGCGGAAGCGGCGATGGTCCATGCGGACCGCCGCTTCGAACCCGCCATCCCGGCAGACGCCCGCGCCATCCGCCGCAGGGCCTGGGGCCAGGCCGTCGAACAGACGCTGGCCGGCCTGTGACGGGCCTTTTCTATGGCCTGGCGATGCTGGGCGCCTTCGCGCTGGCGCTGGGCGGAATCTGGATGTGGCGGCGGAACCGGCTGCGCGCGATCCTGTTGCTGCTGGTGGCGGCCATCACCCTGTTCAACGTCTGGAGCTGGTCTACCCTGCCGGTGCCGGAAAATGTGGCGGGCCGGCCAAACCCCTGATAGGGCGGCATTCATGCGCATGCGCGAACTGGAAAGGGCCAGCGGCGTCTCGCGGGAGACGATCCGTTTCTACATCCGGGAAGGCCTCCTTCCCGAACCCGACCGCACGCATCGCAACAGCGCCACCTACACGGACGAACATCTGGCCCGCCTGCTGACGATCCGCCGCCTCAAGGACGAGCGCTTCCTGCCGCTCTCCGTCATCCGCTCGCTGTTCGCAGGCGATCAGCCTGGCTGGCTGGAACCGCAGATGCTGCCGGAAATCGATCATCTGCTGCGCGCCCGGCTCGATGCCGAAGGCGAACGGGTGGATGCCGTGGCGTTCGCAGTGGCCAACGGGGCAGATCCGGATCATCTCGCGGATTCAATCGCGGCGGGCGTCATCACTCCCGCACACGACGGCAGCATAACCCCGCGTGACCAGCGCATCCTGCGCCTGCTGATCGATGCCGCGAAGGTCGGCTTCACGCGCGAGCGGGGCTATGCCGGAACAGACATGGGGCGCGTCGCCGCCGTCATGCACGAACTCGCCGATATCGAACTCAAGGAATTCTTCGCCAATGTCGCCCCGCATGTGGGCGAACTGGAAGCCGTGGACATGGCCGAGCGCGGGATCGGAATCCTCAACCAGCTGATGGCCGAACTGTTTACCCGCGAAGTGCTGGCCCTGCTGTCCGAACGTCGCCGTATCGCGAACGACAACCGCAGCGCCGAAGCAAGGGGCGCAGGCCAGGCGTGACCGGAACTCCGCCGCCAGGCACCCACATCCGCTACGACCTCACCAGGGCCGAGCCGCACGCCTTCCGGGGCGTCGGGCCGGAACTCTATCGCTGGGCCTCACGCGCGCTCTTCGCGCTTGCCGGCTGGAAGGTCGCAGGTTCCTATCCGCATCATCCCAAAGCGGTGATCCTCGCCGCCCCCCACACCTCCAACTGGGACGGGCTGTGGATGGTGGCCGCTGCCGGCATCTATCGCGTGCGTCTCAGGTGGATGGGCAAGGCCAGCCTTGCCCGCTTCCCCTATGGGTGGCTGGTGAAGCTGTCGGGCCTCTACCCCATCGACCGCTCCGGCGGGAAGGATCTGGTCCGGGCAACGGTGGACGCCTTCGAGGCGAGCGACCAGCTGCAGATGGCGATCGCGCCCGAAGGCACCCGCGCGGCCGTGGGCGAATGGAAATCCGGCTTCTACCACATCGCCCGGCTGGCGGGCGTGCCTATCGTCTTCGCCGTGATGGATTATGGCACCCGCACAGTCCGCATTTCCGGGGAAATCTGGCCCAGCGGCGATTATGAAGCCGATCTCGCCGTCATGCGCAGCCATTATGCGGATGCGCGCGGCAAACATGCGGGCCGCTTCTCGGTCGGCTCCGGCAAGCAGGTCTGAACCCGCTCAGAACTCCCCGGCCACCGTCAGCACCGGCCCGGATCCCGGCACCGCGTTCCCCGCCAGCTTCCCCCGCCAGTCCACCTGCGCATAGAAGGGCCAGGGCCCAACCCGCACCCGGCCCGAAGGCCCTATGTCCAGCCGCGACGCCACGACACCGGCGTTGCGCTGCCAGCCGCCCCACACGCCCGCGCCCGCGTCGATCCGGGTCTGCCCCAAGGTCAGCAGCGGCACGGCGCCACGCCCCTGCCCCCCCGCATAAAGGTCGGGCAGGCTGGTGAAACCCTCCACCACCCCGCCTTCGCCATAAGCCTCCAGCTTCAGCCGCGCCCCGCGCACCCCGGTTTCCGCCTGCACGCCGCCGGAAAGCCGCGCCGCCCAGGCGTTGCGGGAATAATGGCCCAGCGCGATCCGCCGCTCCACGTCCAGTGCGACAGGCAGCTTGCGCGTAGGTTCCCAGCGCAGCCCGATCGCCGCCTCGCTCGTTTCGCCGTCCAGGCCGCCCTGCGGCGCGGCGGCCGCCGAAACCCGCCCGATCACCGAAACCCGCTGCTTGCCCAGCGGATTCAGCCGATAGCCCAGCGCAACGCCCGCCTGCCCCGCCCCCAGCACCGGCGAGGCCGCCAGCGCATCGCCACCGCCTGCCCCCTCCCGCGTCAGCACATAACCCCCGCCGGACCAGCGCCGGGTCTGTTGCCGCACATCCGCCTGCCACTGGGTCGTCTCCGGCGTATCCGGGGCCATGGCCGACGCCGCCTTCAGAAGCCCTACACCCTGTCGCAGGTCTCCGGCGCGGATCGCGGCATAGCCGGCCGTCGCGGTGGCATGGGCCTTCGCCGGGGCGGTGGGCCGAGCGGGAACCGCGGCAGCGGGGGCTGGTGCAGGGGCCGGATCAGGGGCTGGCCCGGCGGCCAACTGGCCCGGTGGCAGGCTGAAGCCATACCATCCACCGGCCGGGGCCTCGGCCACCACCCGCACGGTCGTCTGCTGCGGCGGCAGCCCGCGGGGCGCTTCCAGCACGATCCGCGGCTGCCCGCCCTGCGCGCCGGCCGGGGCCCAGCCCGCCGCCAGCAGGCGCGCAACGGTCGCATCGGCTACCTCCGCCGCTACCCGCGCCGCGATCTCGGCCGACGCGCGCACCATGTCCGCTTCGCCCGGTCGCGCCGCAGCCGGCGCCACGGGGGACAGCGCCGCCGCCAGCGCCGCACTTTCCGCCGTCTCCGCCGCCAGCCAGTTCGGCATCCGTCCCAGCGCCCAACCGGCGGCCAGCACAAGAATCAACTGATAGCTGCGCAGCGCCCGACCCGATGAAACCCCCTCAGCCACACGCAATCTCCACATCCGCTTCAGGGAACCTGTGTTCCGTCTTGCCCCAGGCCGGCGCGCCCCCGCTTTCCAGCGCGGCGCGGTAACGCTCCATCGCCCTCAGCGCCGACAGGAAGTTGATCGCGTTCGCCGTTAACGCGCGCGGGATCGCCAGAAGCCCCTCGCGCCAGCCATAGGCGTGGCCGGTGAAGCCGGCGCGAAGGCCCAGCCGCCACAGCAGCAGCCCGGCGTTCAGCGCCAGGAACCCCGGCAGCGCCGAATCCGCCGGCCCCAGCAACGGCGGCAGCGGCACACCCGTCCGCGCCGAAATCCAGGCCCTCAGCGCCAGCTGCGCCAGCAGCAGGATCGCCGCCAGATAGCCCAGCATCGCAACTCCGGCGGTAAACATTCCCTTGCGGTCCCGCAGCAGCATCCAGCGGGTGGCGAACCCACCGGACCATCCCAGCCGGTCCCAGCCCGAAAGCGCGATGCCCGCCAGCCAGCGGCTCTTCTGCCGCACGGCGGTTTCGATGGTCGAAGGGAAATAGGCCCGCGTCGCCACCAGCCGCCCGCCCGCATGCGCGCGCACCATGCGCGCCTTCAGACCCAGCGCATGGACACGATGGCCCATCTCGTAATCCTCGGTCAGGCTCGCGGCATCGAACGGCGCATTGCCCGGCCCGGCCAGCCGCGCAAGCACGTCCCGGTCGATCGCGGTGCCCACGCCCGCCGACGGCACCGGCGCCCCCAGCAGGCCGCGCACCCTCATGTCCTTGGCGTGCGCCTGGGCGAACTCGTCACAATAATGGCCCGAAACCCAGCGCGTCGCCGGGTCCTGGATCGGCAGCACCGGCACCTGCACCATCGCCAGCGCCGGGATCCAGCGGTCATAGAGATCGAGGCTGGCGGGATCCACCACATCCTCCGCATCGTGCAGCACAACCGCCTTGAAGCGCTCGCCACACGCCGCCTCGTGCGCCAGCACGCCCCGCCACAGATTGTTCAGGCAATCCGCCTTGGTCGTCGGCCCCGGCGTGCCCGTCGGCACCGCCTGCACCCGCGGATCGGCCACCGCCTGCACCGCCGCCAGCGTCGCCGGATCGTTGGAATAGACACCCACGAACACCCGCAGCCGATCGTCGGGCAAGGTGCGGCACAACCGGTCCAGCATCGCGCCGATCACCGCCGATTCGTCCCATGCGGGCACGATCAGCGCGAATCGCCCCCGCCCGGCCGGGGCGGGCGGCACAGGCTCGGTTCCGCGAAAGGCGAAACGGCCCAGCCACAGCGCATCCACCGCCATGTCATCCAGGCTGGAAAGGAAGATCCCCGAAGCCGAAAGCCACAAGAGCTCTCGCGTCAGCACGGCCAGAATGGCCAGCACAGGAACGATTTCAACCAACGGCCAACGCCCCCAGGGCAAGAATTTGGCCGACCCCCTAACCGGTTAGCTAGCACAGCAAAGCCGTCTGGCAAGCCCGTGCAGCAGAGGTTTACCATGCTTCTTTCCCCGCCCTCCGCATTGCGCTAGCAGCCGGTGGCATGACACCCCCGCACCCGGAATCCGCCGTCCTCGATCTCATGCGGCAGGTCTGGACGAAGGGCAGCGAGCGGCGGGACCGCACCGGCGTCGGCACCCGCGCCCTGTTCGGCGCGCTCCTGCGGTTCGATCTGTCAGACGGCCGCATCCCGCTGCTCACCACCAAGCGGGTGTTCTGGAAATCGGCGGTGAAGGAACTGGTCTGGTTCCTTGAGGGCAGCACCAACATCCGCCCGCTGGTCGAACAGGGCGTCCATATCTGGACGGACTGGCCGATGGAGCGTCACCGGAACGGGACCGGCGAAATCCTGACGCGCGACGAATTCGAAGCGCGCATCCTGGCTGACGAAGGCTTCGCTGCCCAATGGGGCGAACTCGGCCCCGTCTATGGCAAGCAGTGGCGCCGCTGGCTGGGCCCGGATGGCGAAACGCACGACCAGATCGCGGCGCTGCTTCACAGCCTGAAACAGAACCCCGCCAGCCGCCGCCACATCTTCACCGGCTGGAACGTCGCGGAACTGGGCCAGATGGCGCTCCCGCCCTGCCACATGACCTACCAGTATTTCGTGGAGCCCCGGTCGGACGGCCCCGATCGCCTGTCCGGCATCCTCTACCAGCGCAGCTGCGATCTGGGCCTCGGCTTCCCCTTCAACATCTTCGAAGCCGCCCTCCTCGTCCGCATGCTGGCCGATCAGTGCGGCTATGCCCCCGGCGAGATCGTGTGGATGGGCGCGGATGTGCATCTCTATCTGAACCACGCCCATCTCGTCGAAACCATGCTGGCGCGCGAACCGCGCCCCTTCCCCACCCTGTCGCTGGCGCCAGCGGCCAGCCTGTTCGACTACCGGCTGGAGCATCTGACCCTGACCGGCTATGATCCCCACCCTGCGATTGCAGCGCCAGTGGCCGTCTAGAGCCACCCTTCGGGAGACCCAATTGAGCACCGCGACACCCGTGATTTCGGCCACCGGCCTGTTCACACCCGCCGACAGCATCTCCAATGAAGAGCTGGTCGAAAGCTTCAACGCCTATGTCGCGCGGTTCAACGCCGACAACGCCGCCGCAATCGAGGCAGGCGAGGTGCAGCCGCTTGCCCCCAGCTCCGTCGAGTTCATCGAAAAGGCCAGCGGCATCAAGGCCCGCTATGTGCTCTCCAAGGCCCCCATCCTCGATCCCGCGGTCATGTGCCCGCGAATCCCGGAACGGCCCGATACGGAACTTTCGGTGCTGGCCGAAATCGCGGTGAAGGCGGCCACCCAGGCCCTCGCCCGCGCCGGCCGCGACGCGAAGGACGTAGATGCCGTCCTGTGCGCCTGTTCCAACCTGCAACGCGCCTATCCGGCCATTGCGATCGAGGTGCAGGCGGCGCTGGGGATCGAGGGCTTCGCCTTCGACATGAACGTCGCCTGTTCCAGCGCCACCTTCGGCATCCAGACGGCGGCCGATTTCATCCGCGCCGGCCATGCGAAAAGCGTGCTGGTGGTGAACCCGGAAATCTGCTCGGGCCACCTCAACTGGCAGGATCGCGACAGCCATTTCATCTTCGGCGACGTGGCGACCGCGATCCTCGTCGAATCCCGAGAGATCGCGCCGGCCGGCCACTGGGAGATCCTCGGCACCCGCCTGAAGACCGAATTCTCCAACAACATCCGCAATAATTTCGGCTTCCTGAACCGCGCCGCACCGGAAGGCATCGGCCAGCCGGACAAGCTGTTCCGCCAGGAAGGCCGCAAGGTGTTCAAGGAAGTGGTGCCGATGGTCTCGGACATGATCGTCGCCCACATGTCCGATCTGGGGCTCGAGGCCGGCCAGCTTCGCCGGATGTGGCTGCATCAGGCCAACGCCAACATGAACCGCCTGATCTCGTCGAAGGTGCTGGGCCATGAAGCGAGCCCGGACGAAAGCCCGACTGTGCTGGACACCTACGCCAACACCTCGTCCGCCGGTTCGATCATCGCCTTCCACCTGAACAGCGACGATCTGGCGGCGGGCGATACCGGACTCATCTGTTCCTTTGGGGCAGGCTATTCGGCGGGCACCGTTTTCCTGCGAAAGACCGCTTGAACCCGTGCACCGCGCCTGCTAGGGCGCGCGCTCACCAGTCGGCGGGACATCCCGCTTCAGGCATCGGCGTGCGGTCGTGGCGGAACTGGTAGACGCGCAGCGTTGAGGTCGCTGTGGCCGAAAGGCCGTGGAAGTTCGAGTCTTCTCGACCGCACCAATCAGTTAAGTCATTGTTTTTATTCACGATTTCTCTGGATCGCCCTGAAGTATTCGGCGAGTTTTCAGGACCTTGCCCCCCTGCGAATCACGCCCCTGAAGTCAGAGACGCCCAACAGGAACGTCTCCTGAGCCCCACAATAGGGCAAAATCTCTCCCCTCTAATGAGCCGGCTTCACCATCCGCCAGCCTCGGTTGCTCCTTCGCAGAATCACCACCTGTCACCGCAAGACTTTCCGCCGACGCACCCGAGCCGGCCTCGAATGCGGTAACGTGCACTGAATCAGACTGCTTGGGGGCCGGCACGTGAGGATCGATCGAACAGCGCTATACGAGCAGGTTTGGCAGGAGCCGCTGAAGACGCTTGCTCCGAAGTTCGGTGTTTCGGATGTGGCGCTGCGCAGGAAATGCATCGACGCATTGATACCTGTCCCCGAGCGCGGTCATTGGGCAAAGATCCAAGTGGGCGAGTCGATCAACCGGCCCGCCCTCCCAAAACGCCCTCCTGGCATGGAGTTGACCGTTCCAATCGGCGAGCCGCGGTATCAGTCCTCGCCGGACGAAGAGGAGTTTCTCGGCCCGATCCCAGATCCGCCCGCCTTCGAAAACTTGATGGGGGACGTGGAGGCCGAAGTTGCCACCGCAGTTGGCAAGGTTCCTCTGATACGAACGTTCGACAGCGTGCATCCAGCCGTTGGTAAGCTGCTGAACGCTGACCGGCTGCGTCGGGAGAAGCAGCTGGCGTCCAAGTGGAGCCTCTGGGACGGCCCGCTCTTCGACACCCCCTTTGAAACCCGCCGCCTGCGGATACTGAACAGCCTATTCCGCGCGGCCGCAAAGTTTGGGGGTGCAAGCGAGATCAGGGGACGCGAAGGGAAAGACATCACCATCACCGTCCATCAAGCGCATGTCCGGATCGCGGTCGACACGCCTGCCAATCTCAGGATCGACCCTCGGCGGGGCAACTTCGAGAAGGCCGACGCCAAGTCCAAGATGCGCCTGGTTATCCGCAGCGGCTGGGATGACGGCGAGCGGTCGCTTGGGAGGATACGAACACCTCAAAAGTCGAAGACCATCTCAGCGAGATCTTGATCAAGATGATCGTCACGGGCGAGCAGATCCTGCGCGACGGCGAGGTCAGGCATCATAACTGGTGGCTGGAGCGGCGGAGAAGCATCATTGAGAAGCGCCGCAAGGCGGTCGAGGAGGCAGAGCGCCGGGAGCGCGAACTGGTCGCGAAGGAACGGCAGGCTCGGATCGACGACTTGCTCGCGCATTCGGCCGCTCTTCACCAGGCGGAGACGATCCGATTGCTCGTCGAGCGTGCTCGCGCCGCAATGCCAGGTTCCAAGGAGGAGACCATCGACCGGTGGGCAAATTGGGCCCTCTCCGTCGCGGACGACCTCGATCCGGTTCGGTCGGGGGTGCTGTTCAAATCTCTTCAGGACGAGCAGCCGCGAAACGATCCCGCCGATGCCGCTGGCGGATCGGAGGGAGACTTCGATTGAGCGCGGCAATGCGCCGCCCTCAAGTTCCGACGCTTTGTCAGTATGTTATGCGGTCGTGTCATTGAATGACGAATGCTGTGGCCATTTTGTTATTTTTCTCGAATCTTCTCGACCGCACCAATCAGTCTCACGAGGTAACAGATTTTCGCCCTCGGGCGCCCTGCGCCTGCAGAACCGCGCAGTTCTGCGGGCTCTGGCGCGATGCTAAATCGCAGGTGAAGCCAGAGAGCATTTTTGACCTCGGCCATCAGCCCAAAAATATGCCGGATTCTCTGTCCGCGAGAACCCGGCTTCACCTCGTTTTGTGATGGTTTTGGCTTAAGTTGCGAGCCCGAACATGCGCTCCTGGTCAGCCCAGTCGAGCGGCAGATCGCAGCTCAGCAACACGCGCCGGTTCAGTCCCTTGGGCTGCGATCCTTCAGCGATCGCCTCGACGATTCTTGGACTGAGGAACGAGAGCCGCAGCAGCCGTGCTAGCTGGGTGCGACACCGCCCTTCGCGCTTGGCCAGCTGGTTGAGATTGAGCTCGGGCGAAGCCAGCACCAGCCGCTGCGCCGCCATT
This sequence comes from Sandaracinobacter sp. T42, assembly GCF_059115405.1. Taxonomy (NCBI): domain Bacteria; kingdom Pseudomonadati; phylum Pseudomonadota; class Alphaproteobacteria; order Sphingomonadales; family Sphingosinicellaceae; genus Sandaracinobacter; species Sandaracinobacter sp. T42. Next base: position 1,694,759 of record NZ_CM181101.1, on the reverse strand, counting down.
GCATCACCAAGGAGTTCGATCAGGTCGACGCTCGATGTTGCTGGGGTCTGCTCGGTATCGATCCGCAGCCGCGCTTCGCGGAATGGTTTGCGTTCCGGAAGCGGGATCGAACATTGTTGCATCGCCTCGGCCTCTACCCCCAATGCCGATGGATAGAGTTGCAGTTCGATTGCCTGGTTGCCGATGGTGATCGCCTTGACCAGCGCGCGGATCGCGGCTTCCCTTTCGTGAAAGTCAGTGAGCTTCAACGACAGCAGGTGCGCGGTCGCGAACAGTGTGCGCAGCGCGCCCGCATCCTCGAGGCATGTCATTCGCCGCAACCGATGCTGGTCGCCGAGCAGTTCCGCAAGCTCAGCGAGCAGGTGCTGCTCGAGCTTGCCACGCTGGAACCGCAGGCCGGGTGGATCGCCTGGCCGGGCCAGATCCTTTCGTGTCTCGTAGTAGGCATAGCGCTTGACCTTGCTCGAGCCATAGGTCGGCACCATCGGCCGTCCGTGCGGATCAGAAATCAGCCCGCGCAGCAGCGCGTTCTGCTTGTCGTTGGTTGCCCTGCGACGCGGCGGGGCCTTCTCGGCAAGGTGCAACTGGACACGTTCCCACAGGTCTTCATCGACAATGGCTTCATGCTCGCCCTCGTAGACCTTGCCTTTGTGAACGATCTTGCCCCGGTAGACCGGGTTCTTGAGCAGATGGAACAGGCTGCCTCTCGCGAATGGGATGCCGCCGCGGTGCGGGCCGCTGACGCGCTGCTGGACTTTGGTTACCACGCCTTCGGCCCGCAGGATGTCGATCAGCCTTGGGACGTTTCTGACCTCGAGGTAGCGCCGCATGATCGTGCGGACCCGCTCGGCTTCCTCTGGCACGGGCACGAGCTTGCGCTCAATGACCTGGTAGCCGAGCGGCACCGGTCCGCCCATCCAGATGCCCTTCTTCTTCGAAGCGGCGATCTTGTCGCGGATCCGCTCGCCGGTGACCTCGCGCTCGAACTGGGCGAAGCTGAGCAGCACGTTTAGGGTTAGCCGCCCCATACTCGTGGTGGTGTTGAACGCCTGCGTGACCGAGACGAAGCTGGCCTCTTTGGCATCAAGCCGCTCTACGATCTTGGCGAAGTCGGCAAGGCTGCGGGTCAGGCGGTCGACCTTGTAGACGACGATCACATCGACATTGCCGGCATCGATCTCGGCGAGCAGCGCCTTGAGGCCGGGGCGTTCCATGTTGCCGCCCGAGAACCCGCCATCGTCGTAGCGCCCCGGCACCAGCGTCCAACCCTCGTGGCGCTGGCTGGTGATATAGGCTTCGCAGGCTTCCCGCTGCGCGTCGAGGCTGTTGAACTCCTGTTCGAGACCGTCCTCGGTCGACTTGCGGGTATAGACCGCGCAGCGCAGCACCTTCATGGCTTCTTCCTTCGCGCGGTGAGGCCGAAGAACAGCGGGCCGTTCCATGGCGACCCTGTGATCGCCTTGGCGATAGCCGTGAGCGAGTTCCAGTGCTTGCCGTCGTACTCGAACCCGACCTCCAGCACGATCACGGTGTGGCCCACGCCGTGCCAGTCGCGCACCAGCCGGGTGCCGGGGGTAAGCTTCCTCGGCAGCGGCTTGCTCTTCTCACCCTCCCCTGCCCGCGCTGCGACCTGGCGCAGCAAGGTTCGAGTTCCACGGCTGATCCCGCCAAGCTTCACCTCCTGCAGCTTGTAACCGATCCCCAGCCGCAGCAGGTCGGGCGAGAGGCTCGGAGCAGACGCGCCATAGCGGCGCGCCCACTCGGCCTTGAGGTCCTCGCCCGGTAGCTCGGCGAGCCGGGCGAGGTTCAGGTAGCGCTGCCTTCCCATCAGGCCGCGGCCTGCATGGCTGCCATGCGGTAGATGGTCACGCCGTCCTCGCGCTTGCTGCGTTCCACTGCCCGGCCCTTCTTGCGCAGGCCGGTGAGGAAGGCACGGCAGGTGTGAGGGAGCCAGCCGGTGGCTTGGCAGAGGTCATCGAGCGATGCCCCACCGCTCCGCTGCAGCAGGTCTTCGACCAGCGCGGCCTTGGACTGGGGCTTGGCGGCCGGTGGCATGCTCGGAGCTTCGGGCTTGGCCTCGCGGGCCGTGCGGCGGGGACGCTTGGTGGTGGTCGGTTCGGTCATGGGTGGTTGTCCTGTACGGGAGCAGCACCCTTGCTGCTCCCACCACCCAATGCCCTGCCGGTCATGCCGATCAGGGCTTCTGCGCCTCATCAGGGCCGCGATTCAGTGAACACACCAATGCTCAGAATAGACACGAAGTCGAATGGATTGTGCCCCCTGTGACAAAGCTGCGGGTGGACTTCAAAGCGCGGTCACGGCGTGGTCGGGCCATGGACGACGACACACGCGAACTGATCGAACAGCTCTTCACCAGGGTTGGCATGATCATGGAGGATACCAGCCCGGTGGCGCTCCTGGCTGGTAGTGGTGATCGCGGCGCGCAAGAACATTTGGCCGCTGCGGTCGAACAGGCTGCGGAGCGGATCACTGCCCTGGCGAGCGCAATCAGGGCGTTGCTTGATGAATAATGTCAGGGGTTGAGCGATTGCCCTCGGGTCGCTCGGGAAACAACCGCTCGAGGAGGCACTTAGTTGATATCAGGCGGGATTTCCAGCGCTGCCTAACTTTCCATGGCAGCTTTTCGGGACGGTCCGGAACGTCTCTTCCGAAAACGCGAAGATGGTAAACCGCCGTTGCAGCCCGCTCACGCACGTGTCAGCTATGCGTCCCTCTTGGCCACACCGCAGATTTGGGCGTGACTCCAAGATCTGGCTTTCGCTGAAGTACATTGTTGTCGGGCTTGGCGCCCCGGTTGGGCTACCCCAAGTGTGATGCGCAACGTCATCCCCGGTTGCCTAATATTTGTAGCAATTTAAGAGCGATGAGATAAATCACAGGAATGAGCGCACTGTCCGAGATCACAGCCGAAGATCTAAACTCCGCTCTGTCCGGTGACCCGGAAGCACTCGAAGTTCATCTTGAACTAATCGAGCGTGATGTTGCAATTGATGGCCACGTCGTCAAAATACACTGTCACTGCCTTACCGTTGACGCGAACGGACAAGTTCAGCCGCAACGGCTCGCCGAGTTCATGCGAAACGCAGTTGCCACTTACGCCATTCCGCGCGCGAAGATGGCGAAAGCCAGAGAGCGTGATCTCAAATATAAAAACTCTGAAGCGACTGCTGCGCTTCACGAACAAGCCAAGCGGTCTTTTACGGACCTTGCCACAACCGGCGAGGGCGGAGAAATGCTACTGTTCCTGCTGGCCGAGCGGTTTCTGAAACTCCCGCAGATCCTTTGCAAAATGGATCTCAAGACCGATACGCGGCTGCACTATCATGGAGCCGATGGCGTTTATGCCGGCGTCTCGGAGGACGGCATTCTCAAACTATTTTGGGGCGAGTCCAAAATCTACGGCAACCCAACCGATGCCATCCGCGATTGCCTGGCCTCAATCGCGCCTTTCCTGATTGAGCCCGAGCATGAGGATGCAGAGCGCGAGGAGGATTTGATCCTACTAAGCGACAAAGCCGACTTGAATGACCCAAAGCTAACGGATGCGCTCAGGCTCTACTTCGACAAGGATTCCAAGCAATCAAAGCGGGTGCAATATTGCGGAATCGCCCTGATAGGCTTCGATGCGGACTACTACCCGTCGGAGGGAACCAAGGGCGTGGCAGATGAGATCGCGGCGGCCGCGCGCAAGGGGCTGGAAAACATCAAGAAGAACATTGGCAACCGCCTCAAGGAAGAGAAGCTCGAACAGATCGAAATCGAGATGCTGTGCGTTCCCCTTCCCTCGGCGAAGGGCTTTCGACAAGCCTTCCTGAAGGCAATGGGCCTCTCTGAATGAGCCTCGATGATCTGACATCTTGGCTATTGAATGAGGGTATCAAGGACGAAGTCGATGCTCTCACGCGTCGCATCGCGAGAACGGAGCTCGACAACCTCGTCGACGATCATGAGGGTGACGTACGGCCGATAGATTGGCCTCGCCTCCTCTTTGCAGGCAGCATTCTCGCCCGGTCTGAAAGCCGCGCCCATCAGGAGGCCGCGCTTCGGATAGCGACGGGCGCTGTGGCCTTGGATAATAGCCAACAGGTCAAAGATGCTGGCGCGGTGCTCTTGGACAAGCTCTCCAATTTTCGCGCGGTTGCGCTCGCCAACGATCGCGGCCTCCTAGAGAGCCACTTGGAAGGGCGGCTCGGACTTGGCCTCCGCATAGAACAGCAGCGCCGCCAGATCGAGCAGTCTGTCCTAATTGAATCGAGCGGGCGATGGCTTCAGGTCAACGACTTCCAACAGCGCTTTTGGGAGAACGCGAACAGCAATTCTTGGCTTTCCGCTTCCGCGCCGACCGCATCGGGCAAGACGTTCCTCGTCTTGCAGTGGCTCATCGATCACATGCGATCGGAGCCAACACGAGTCTCCGTTTACATGGCGCCCACACGGGCCCTGGTCTCGGAGATCGAGAGCAACTTGATCGCGCTTTTGGGCAAGTCGGACGATATTGAGGTTTCCTCGCTTCCTCTTCGCGAGAAATACGATGCGGCCAAAGCTGGCGGCAAGAAACTCATATTGGTGTTCACGCAGGAGCGCCTGCATCTTCTGGCAAATGCGCTGGGCGACGCCGTGAATGTGGATTTGCTGGTCGTCGATGAAGCCCACAAAATTGGCGATAATCAGCGCGGCGTGATCCTTCAGGATGCGATCGAGAGGTTGGAGCGCGCCAAAGCGGACCTGAAGGTCGTTTTCATCAGCCCTGCCACGCAGAACCCCGAAGAACTATTGGCGGACGCGCCGACTGATGCGAAGGTCGCCGCAGTCGATAGCGACTCTCCCACGGTCATCCAGAATGTCATCATCGCCGAGCAGGCGCCACGCAAACCAAAGTTGTGGAATCTCTCACTTCGGCAAGGCGAAGCGTCTTTGCCGATCGGACGGTTGAATTTAGCGAGCGCGCCCGGCGGCGTGACCAAGAAGCTCGCGTTCATCGCGGCTGCTGTAGGCGAACGCGGCGGAACTTTGGTCTATGCGAATAAGGCCGGCTATGCCGAAGATATCGCGGCCTTGATCAGCCAGTTGATCCCGCCCGCTGACGGTCCCGATAAGGAGCTGAGCGAGCTGGCCGATTTGGCGCGGAAAGGCGTTCACCCAAATTTCGCGCTTGCCTCGCTCGTCGAAAAAGGTGTGGCATTCCATTATGGCAACATGCCTTCCCTCATCCGGCTTGAGGTCGAACGCCTCTTCCGAAGCGGGAAAATTCGCTTCCTCGTCTGCACATCGACTCTGATCGAAGGCGTCAATCTTTCCTGCCGCACGATTGTCGTGCGCGGGCCTAGGAAAGGTGTCGGGCATCCGATGGAGCCCCATGACTTTTGGAACCTGGCCGGGCGTGCCGGCCGCTGGGGAAACGAGTTTCAGGGCAACATCGTTTGCATTGATCCCGACGATGATGATGCTTGGCCGACCGGGGTACCGGTCCGATCGCGCTACCCAATCAAGCGCGAAAGCGACGCCGTGCTGGAGTCCGGCGAGGGCATAGTCGGATATCTAGATCAGAGGGTTAGCACGCCTTTGGCTGAGATCGCCGAGACCGGAAAATACGAGCAGGTCGGGGCCTATCTTCTCGCCACTTACCTTCGATTAGGCTCCATCGCGCAAGCGAGCTTCGCAAAGAGACATAGTCCGCAGACGATCGCCCAACTGGAGGAGCGTTTGAGATCGATGGCGGAACAGATCGAGATCAGAGCGGACATCGCGGAAAGGCATCCCGGCGTCAGCGCCTTGGGGCTTCAGCAGCTACTCGACGCTTTTCGCGCTTATGACAAGGACGTTGAAAACCTTTTGCCCGCGACGGTCGAGAGCCAAGACAGCTACGACCGGTTCGTCACAATCATGCGCAGGATAAATGAAAACCTTTTCCCGGCGTTCCAGCCAGACGGTATCATCCCGCTTCATGCGTTGATCGTGGTCCAATGGCTGCAAGGCTTTTCGCTTGCAGCCATGATCCGCAAGAACATCGAGTATCACAAGAAGCACGGTCGAAGTTACAATCTGCCTCAATTGATCCGCAATACGATGGAGCTTGTCGAGCAGATCGCGAGATTCCGCGCACCGAAATACCTCTCAGCTTACATGGATATCCTGCGTCTACACCTTGAGCAGATCGGCCGCGAAGATTTGATCGACGACGACCTCGACATCGGCACACAACTTGAGTTCGGCGTGTCCAGTGTGACGCTACTATCCTTAATGGAGCTGGGTCTATCTCGCATGAGTGCGGTCACGCTCTACGAAAAGATCGCGCGGGACGATTTGAACAAGGAAGCCTGCGTGGCTTGGGTCGCGGAACGTGATGAGCAATTCGAAGGAATGGATATTCCCGCGATCATCGTCCGCGAAATTCGTGAGAAGCTGTTGCCGGCGGCAGAGGACGATATCTCTGCGTTGCCCGCACATTGAGAGGAAGAAGGGGAAACGGCATGCCAGCCAAACCATTCAATCTCGGTGATCTGAAATTTGCCAAGAAGGGCGATGCCGTCGCCTACCTCAACGCGATGCTGCACAAATACGACGTGGGAGACAAGGTCAGTCCTGAAGACTCCAAAGTCTTGATTGCAGCCCTTGGCCGGCATCCCGAAGGGGATAAAAAGATCGGTTGTGGGGTCGAAAGCTTCAGCGTCCGCACAGCCGACTTCGGAACCAAGTGTTTTTGGGTCAACCGAGTAGACGGCAATACAGAAAAATTCGCGCACCGTTCATGCGTTTATGGAAACGTCCGACCAGGCTGAGTCTGGCATGCTCAATTTCCAGCCACTTCGTTGGCTTCAGGCTTTTCTGCCTTTGCTGCTAAACATTTGCACCGTATCCAACTTTTAACGGCGGCTCATCTCATGCTGACAGCTTGAAACGGCTCCTATACCAGCCACTCGATAGCGAGGAGATGAAATGGAGATCGCAAGCCTTAGGATCGAGAATTTCCGAGGCGTACAGGACGGCATGGTCCGCTTCTCACCGCACACGGTGCTGGTCGGTGCGAATAACTGCGGCAAGACCACTGTAATCGAGGCGCTGGCGCTGTTGTTCGGTCGGGATCGGATGATCCGTCAGCTGACCGAGCATGATTTCCATGGCAGCAACCCGCAGCCAGCAGATCGCATCCGACTGACCGCAACGGTGATCGGGTTCCACGACGACGATCCGGCCCAGCATCCCAACTGGTTCCGCGACGACAGAGGCATCGTCAAATGGTGGAACGCGGCGGCCGGTACAGTCCAACCCGCGCGTACCGATCCGACATGGAAGCTCGCTTGCCAGATCGCCTTCTCGGCGCGATTCCACCGGCCCTCGCTTGAGGTGGAGACGCTGCGTTATTTCCACGACGACGACAGCGTCGGCGATGTGTTCGACGACGAGACAGCAACCCCGCTTCCCGCCCGTCTGATCCGCGAACTTGGGTTTTTCTTCGTGCCTGCGGCGCGGACATGGGACCGGACCGTATCGTTCGGCTCCGAGCTGTTCCGCCGCGTCGTCGCGGCAGGCAACGGACAGCCTTCGGAATCGGTTCTCGCCGAGCGCGACCGTCTGCGTGCGCCGGAAGCGAGGCTTGAGCAGGACGAACGGCTCTCGCCGATCGTCGACGCACTCAATCAGGAGCTGCGTGGCTTTTTCCGGACGAACCCGACACTGCATCTGCGCGTGACGCCTACCGATTCCGAAGGATTGCTCGAGTCCGTTGTGTCGCACTACGCCCATAATGGCGCGGACTTACCGCTCCCTGCAAAGCGCCATGGCAGCGGACTGTTGTCGCTGCAGCATCTGCTCCTTCTCCTGCAGTTCGGGCGTCTGCGGGTCGAGGCAGACGAGAATTTCTGGATGGCGCTGGAAGAGCCCGAGCTGCATGTCCCGCCGGCGTTGCAGAGGCGGCTGGTGCATCGCATCCAGTCCCTTTCAAGCCAGACCCTGATTTCAACCCACTCGCCAATGGTCGGTGCGCTGGCAGACCCGAGCGGCGTCGCGGTCCTGCGCAATGAAGGTGGCGTTTTGACTTCGGTGCCGCTGCTGCAATCAACCTTGTCGGCTGACACGCCCAACAGCATCCGAAAGCTATTCCAGGTCAATCGCGTCGAGACGATCGCGGCAGTCATGCACGACTTCGTGCTAATTCCCGAGGGCAGGACGGATTATGAATGGCTGAGTCTGCTCGTCCGCGCCGTCGATCTCCATCAGAGTTGGGCCGCAGCCGACGAATGCCGGTTTGACGCCTTTGTCGGCGTCATCCCTACCCATGACGGGTCTGTCGTGCGCACAGCGGCGGCGATGTCGCCGCTTCACCCGCGCGTGATGGCGCTGGTCGATGGCGATCCCGAAGGCGTGGGCTATGCCAATGCACTTGCTGCGGACGGCGCCCCGAACTCGGGGATCATCCTGCGCTGGTCCGACGGCTGGATGCTAGAGGATGTGATTGGCTGGATCATCGATGTCGATGCGGCCGCCTGCCTGCCGACCATCCCGATCGACAATCCTCCCGAAAATGTTGCCGATCTCGTCGCGCGCCTCAAGGACGAGGTGCGGGCAACAGGCGGGCTAAAAAAGGACAGTTCGGGCTACGAGGCGATTGCCGGTGCAATTGGCGCAAATGAAGCATGTTGCTCGCGCGCGCGGTCACTCCTCAACGCCATCACCGAAGTCGCCCAGGGGACCGACAATCCGCTCTTCGTCGCGGACCCCAACCATCCCGCCATCAAGGTCTTCACCCCTTGACCATCCAGGCCGTAGAGGGCGGTGCCGGGTGCGGGAAGACATACCGGCTGATGGCGATGCTGGCGGACCGGCTTGAGACCCATCCGCTAGCCTACGCGCAGCGCGTTCTTGCGCTGACCTTCATGCACGGGTCGCGGCGGCGCCTGGCCGAGCGGCTCAGTTCGGTCGCCAATCTGCGCGGGCGTGTGGAATGCTGCACGATCGACGCCTTTGCGTGGCGCATCTATCGCCGGTGGCGGGGACTGGCAGGTGCGCTCGACATTGCTCCTGCAACCGAGGGCGAGTTCGATCGCGTCTGTGAGGCGGCCGGATTGCTGCTGGAGCAACGGCAAGTCTGCGCCTGGGTCGCGGCGAGCTTCCCGATAGTGCTCGTCGATGAGGGGCAGGACCTCAAACCAGAGCGCCTGCGCATGCTCAAGGCGCTGGCGGGCACCATCCATGTGCTGATCGCCGCTGACGAGTTCCAATGTCTCGACCAGGCACTTCGCCCCAATCCTCTGGTTGACTGGCTAAAACAGGACGCCGAGCCGGAGACATTAGTGCATGTACGCCGCACAAATGCGCCGGGTTTGCTCGCGGCGGCGACCGCGATCCGCGCAGGCAATGCGCCAGTCAATGGTGCCGGATTCAGGCTGCTGCCACCGGGCGCCAGCGTGCCGCTCGCCGCGACTTTGCTCGCCAATGCCATCGCGTGGCGGCAAGGCGGCGGCGATGTCGCAGTGATCACACCGTCTCTGCAAGGCGGGTTTGCCACTTCAGTTGTCGCCCGTCTCGCCCAGGGGCCGTGCGGCCAGCAGCAGAATGGACCCTATACCGTTCACTGGGAAGGCAATGACCGCGACGAGGCGCAGGCGATTATTGCGGGTCTCGATCTTGCGGCCGACGCGCCGGCTGCTGCGGCCTGCGCAGCACTGCGAGCGATGCCGCGCAACGGCCCCGTGCGTGCGACACTGTCATGGACCGAAAACCAGATTCACGCCTGCGGACGGGTAAATTTCACCCGCGCTGAGATCGAGGCCGTAATCGCGCGACAGGTTTCGCTGCGACGACAGTATGGTGGCAGCGCGTCGCATCAACTGACGGCGATGACGGTGCAGCAGGCCAAGAACAGGGAGTTCGAGGGCGTTGTGGTCATCTGGCCTTATCAGGTGGGCGGCGATGCGGAACACAAGCGCCGCCTGCTCTATAATGCGATCACCCGGGCAAGTCGATGGTGCAATGTCATCGTCCAGGGCCAAAATATTCTCGCTGCCGCGCCGTTCGCCTGAAAGCTCGACCTCATGTGGGCGACGTCACGCGGAGCGCATCGCTTGATGCGAGCACTAGCACCTTGCCAGAAAAGGGGAACTGCGTGGCAAATTTCAACGAAGCTGATGTTCAGAAACACCTCGAAGCGGTCGGGCTCGAGACGGTTATCGTCGATGCCGAGCCGCTGCTCGACGCCGCTCTACCGATCACGGGCAACGAACTCGACGAATACGACGAGCCGGAATTCGAGCTATGGAAGCTCCTGAAACGCAAGGCGGTCGAGAAGCTACGCTGCAATCACCGGCTCGCAATCAGCGGTCAATTTCTCGGGAGCGCGATCAATTTTCCGATCGACAAGACGCGGCACATGTTCGTTGACCTGCTTGGTGCTCACGAGGATGGATTGTTCGTCCTTGAGCTGAAGATCGACAAACCTGCCGAGCGAAACGCGTTCACCGAACTGCTGGGTTACAGCAACTACATTGCCGGCCTGTTCCCCGGAATCGGCGGCAGGGACATCCTCAACATCCTCGTCACGCCGATGGACGCTAAGATCGCAAGGCAAGCATATCTATACGATCTCTTGATTTCCGACCGCAGCGTCATTTTGTACCGGCCGGATTTTCCGGCAGGGACCGCGGAGAGCCTTCGACTGGACCTCTACATTCCCCAAGACGAGGAATTCCAGCACTTCGCCAACCGGATGCTGTCGCACCAGGCGATGTCGTGCGTGGTCGCGTCATTCGAGGATATTCCTGGATGGATCGAATACGACGTTGCGGATCCCGACACGCTTCCGACCTACACCTGCGAAGCTCTGAAGAAGATCACCGCCTATACCGCTCAGATCATGGAGCACGAAGGCCTTCACGGATTCTGCTACGTCCGCAAGCGCTGGCACTCGATCCAGGTGCGTGCCTTCGGCCAGGCGCGAACTGATCTGATAATCTGCGCGATCAACCCGTTCCGCCTGATTGATGAGGAGAGAATCAACCTCGTCACCGATCAATTGCTCGAAGACGACCGCGCCGTCTTCACGGATGCACCGCTCAACGGCTTCATTGGTCGCCTCCTTCGCCTTGCCAAAAACTCGCTCGCGGAATGCGTAGACGCCGAACATCAGGTCTGGCTGGAAACACCCTATTGGGGGGCGATGGTGACCGATATGATCGAAACTGTGTTTGCCGACCACCTGGGTTTTCGGCCGACCGGGATGTTTCGGGAGGCCTACGTGGAACAGCTCGCCGCGACGCGGCGGTATAATGCCACCTTTCCGGCCTTGGCTGTCGATGTCGAGCGCCTGCAGGTCGATGACATCGGCAATTGGCTTAGAGCATGGCAATTCATGGAAGCTTGTGGCTTTGTCGCCGGAGAAGCGGGCGACTAAGCGAAACCGACGATCATAGCCGCTTTTCCGACCTTGGGGGCACCCCGGGCTCCCTGAAACCCGCCCTACCCAGCCAGCTCAAGCAGCATGAACGGATGTCAACTAACAGGGAGCCGGAATTCAGATCCGAACTTCCGCTTTATCAGCAGTCTTGGCCAAATCCCAGCAAACGCTGTTCAACTGCCATCCAGCGTAATATCGATGCGCCATGCCCGGCATTGCCTCCATTGGTCAGCTACAGGCGCTGTTGCGCGGACAAGGAGTCCGCACCGCGTATGTGAAACACCTCTCGTCTAGGCAGGACAACGAAAAGAACCAGATTTACCTGGGTGGCGGTCTGGACGGCGTCACCAACCTTTTCCCGGCAAACATCGAGGTCCGCTCAGCCAGTGCAAGTATTGCCAAGCGGAAATCTGCGGCTGGAAAGCCGAAGCTGGAGGCCCGGATAGACTTTGCCTGGCTCGGCGGGAACGGGGCCCGTTATGACGCACCCAACACCAGAATAATCGACTACTTCCAGTACCCGGAAGTACGCATGTCGGGGTTTCTGGCAGGATGCGAAGAAGGGCCTGAAGCGCTGCGGCGGAGAATGCTCGCCGACTTCGGCAAGCGGATCCTGGTTATGGGCACGGCGTCCGATGGCAAAGTCGTGGGACTGGTCCTGACCGAACGCGACGATCCACTGGTTGCCCGATTTCCTGATCTGCCGCTGGCCGGAGCGCGCGGGGTACTCCGGGTACTGCCCGTAGATGGTGCGGCGGGCACCGATCCGGGCGAACTCCTCCGCAATGAACTCGCCGCAATTGTGAGCAGCGGTTGGCACTCCTCGCGCATCAACCGGGGTGGTAACATCGTGCCATTCACCGGTGCACAGGGGGGAGGTTATACCCTGGAGGCCCTGCTGGGCGTGGCTGCCAACGGTAACAAGGCTCCCGACAAGCACGGGTTCGAGATCAAGAGCTTTTCTGGCGACCGTATCAGTCTGATGACCCCGACCCCGGATCTCGGGTTTCAGGGTACCCACACGTTCCGGGAGTTCATGGAGCGCTACGGTCACCCGGCCGTGAAGAACGACGGATCGCTGCGCTTCACCGGCCTGCACAAGTCTGGCCTGATCAATGCCAAGACCGGCCTTGAACTCATCGTGCAAGGTTATGACCGGGGCGAGGATGCCTTTGGCGATGCGGCGGAAGTTTCAGTCGAACTTCGGCATCACGAAACCGGAGAGGTCGCCGCTGCCTGGTCTCTCGAGAAACTGGCAAACTGCTGGAATGCCAAACACGCAAATGCGCTCTATATCACCTTCGAAAGCCGCGAAGGTGCGGTCGGCATCGCCGAATATCGTTATGCACCGGCCTGGGTTCAGGGGCGCGGCACGGATGTCTGGCGGCTTCTGCGAGCGATTGACCAGGGCATCGTATTTTACGACCCGGCGGATACCATCTACGCGGACAATCGGTCGAAGGTGCGGCCGCAGTGGCGAATCAATGCGCGGCGGCTCCGCGAAGCGATGGCCGCGCTCTACGCTGAAACGTCGACCGTGACCGTCTGACTGCCGCCGATCGACGAGAATGGCTCGTTGCCATCGAGAAATGCGTAGCACCGGGTAATCACCTCGTCGAATGACATGCGGCGCTTGCCCTTCAGAGTGCACTCCCAGACTTCGAGAACCCGCCATCCGGTCTCGAGCAGCTGGTCCCGGGTCTTGCGATCGCGCATGATGTTGGCGGTTAGCTTCTTGCGCCATTTGGCTTCCCCGGCTGTGTTCTCGTCCTTTGCGGGCCACTTGAACAGAGCACAGTCATGGCCGTGCCAGAAGCAACCATGCACGAATATGACGGCTTTGCGTCCGGGGAAGACGAGATCAGGCTTGCCGACGAGCAGCTTGCCCTTCCGCCGATAATTGCTGCCCAGCCGGAAGCGGAGCCCGCGCGCATGCAGGGCCCGCCGTATCGCAAGTTCCGGCTTGGTATCCTTGGGTCCGATGCCGGCCATCATCCTGCTGCGGACCGCGGGCGCGACGATGTCAGCCAACGACCAGCAGCTGCTCTTCCCGATCTTGGACCGGCTGTCCCTGACCGAGCATCTTCATGATCGACGGCTCCATGTAGCGTGCGATCGCCTCGACGACCGGCACGACCACCGCATTGCCGAACTGGCGGTAACCCTGGGTGTCCGACACCGGAATATGCCACTTGCGGTCACCGTATTCGAAGCCCATCAGCCTGGCACATTCGGTAGGTGTCAGGCGCCGCGGGCGTGTTCCCTTCTGGGCGATCAGGATTTCGGATCCATCCTTGTGATAGCGCGCCGACAGGGTGCGGGTGACATCGCCCGGACCGAACATGCTGTAGCCGAAGCCATTGCCTGCCTTCTCGTGCTTGGCGCGATAGTCCTGCAGGTACTGCCACAGCTTCGGGGTCAGCGTGTATTTCGCGTCCACCTCGTTATGCGACTGCAGAACGGACTGCAGAGTGGGCCATTCTTCCTCGGGCGGGATCATGCTGTCGAACCCGTCGAAACTGAACCCGACGTCCTTGCGGAAGCCTGCGATAAAGATTCGCTCGCGCTTCTGCGGGACCCACGGCTCGGAACTCACGATCCGCCAGTCAATCGCATAACCCAGATCATCCTCGAGCGTTCGGCGGATGACCTCGAAGGTCCTTCCCTTGTCGTGGCGCTGCAGGTGCTTGACGTTTTCGAGCAGGAACGCGGCTGGCCGATGATGCCGGATGATGCTTTCGATCTCGAAGAACAGGTTGCCCTGTTTCTCGTCGGCAAAGCCGTGCGCGCGGCCGAGCGAATTCTTCTTCGAAACGCCGGCCAGCGAGAACGGCTGACAGGGGAACCCCGCCAGAAGGACGTCGAATTCAGGGATCTTCGACGGGTCTGCGCCAAAGGGACGGATATCTCCCACCATCACATGATCGGAGCCGTCAGGGAAGTTCTTCCGATATGTCTCGTTCGACCAGCGGTCCCACTCGCTGGTGAAGACGCAGCGCCCGCCGATCGCCTCGAAGCCGAGACGCAGACCACCGATGCCAGCGAACAGGTCGATGAAGCGGAAACGTGCCGGAGGCTGCGAGGCCAGTCGTTTGGCGGCGAGTTCCTGTACCTTTTCCTTTACGAGCTTCGGGGCAGCTGCCTCGCCCGCCACATAGCGGCGGATCTGGCGGGGGGAAATGCCGAGGACAAGCTCGGCCTCCTCGAGCGACAGTCCGGATTGTCTGAAAAAGATACCGAAGCTGTCGTTGCTCATGCCGAATTCCCCGTCACGCCCCGGCAGGAGAACCGGGTCAATTCGTGACGGAATGACATAGAGATTCCCAGAGGGCAAGTTATTTGTTCCTGCTTTGATCCAAAGTCGAGGTGGTTTCCACAGTGACGTGCAGAGGTCTTTGGAGAAGCCATGAAATCCCGCGGAGACCCGCGCCGCGTGGGCTAATTTGCATCAGTCGAAGATACCTGAATCATGAGACCGGGCAGTAATTCAACATCTGGCTGAGTCAGATGCGTTTCCAGTTCCTGAAGCCAGGCCAGTCGACTTCGGGCCGCAAGCCTCGCGTTCTCGACCCGCCGTTCGAGACCGGCGAGCATGCCCGCCCGTCGCACGTCGATCTCCACATCGGCTGACTTCACCCTTTCAAAGTGTGCCTGTCTGGATTCGACCAGATCTTCCAGTTCAGCCTTCAGTTGGGACCGACGTGCAGCAAGTTCACTTCG
Organism: Sandaracinobacter sp. T42; assembly: GCF_059115405.1. Taxonomy (NCBI): domain Bacteria; kingdom Pseudomonadati; phylum Pseudomonadota; class Alphaproteobacteria; order Sphingomonadales; family Sphingosinicellaceae; genus Sandaracinobacter; species Sandaracinobacter sp. T42. The sequence goes on along the minus strand of NZ_CM181101.1, from coordinate 1,679,629 downwards.
ACAGTCCCCCAGGATCTTCTCGATCGATGCATAGGCCTGACTGTGCAAATGCTGCCTGGCGTGGTCATCAAGTGCTTTGCGAAGTTCCTTGCTGACAACGGTTCTTCTGCCGCGAGATTTTGGAAGCGGCTGTTCTGGTCTTCCAAGAGGATTGAGAAGGTGAAGGACAATCTCTCGTTTAAGGATGCTCCAGCCGTCAGCACCCTTCATGAAACCCACCGTGAGTAACTGTGCGGGAACAATTACATTTAGCCATCTCGCATCGGCCAGCCACCACTCGCGAACGAGAAGCCGATCCTCGTCAGCTTCACGCTGCTGGGCTTCGGTTGGGGCTGACGCAAAATGTTCCTCCAGCTCATTCAGGTCTGGTTCCGGGAGCAGCGACACTGGATCAAACAATCCGGCACGCAGGAAGACCTGCTTGCCACGCAGGACTCCCGTTACGGGATGTGCAGGGTCAAACTGGACCGTCAAACATTCATCCTGACAGCGGCCGCAAATGCGTCGGGCCAGATCGAGCCCTCCTTGGACGATCTCCTCGTGCACGACTTCGCCATGATCGAGAAAGCGCAGCAGCCTGCCGCCCACATCGCCCTCATCATAGTGCACGGTATTGCGGGGGGGCCTTGCAAGGTGCCTGCGGCGCCATAGGAACGGAATATGGCCAGCCATCCAGCCACCCCTAGGTATGACTGAAATAGGAATTGTAGGTTCCCTCGGATTTCCTCCGTACCAGAGTGTGGAGAATTTGAGGCCTTCGTCTTCCCTCTCCCGTCTGACGCTGATGTCGAACACGTTGGCCCTGTGGAGAAGTTCCAGAAAGCCTTTGAGACCCTGCTCACTTCGCGCAGTGAAGGTCGCATCGTCCGAGATCCTCAGGACAGGTTCGGGCAAGGGAGTCTCCTGCAAAGAGTCGTAACTGGCTTGTGCTCGCGCAGGGCTGAACGGGCTGAAGTGACCCAACAGCGACATCGACCCGGTACTGGCCCAGTTCTCTGAAAGACCGGCAAGCCGGTTTCGGGCATCAGCGTCCCCTCTGAACGCAATGGCAGCCAGTGCACTACTGATCTCGGATTCGGTTTCAGGGCGCAGTGGAGGGAGAGGTTTCTGGTAAACACCAAGAGTTTCAAGTGCCGCTACCACTTGCGCCTCCGGCGTGACAGGCTGCACGATTGACCAGATCCGGATGTTTCCGAAATGCCGACCTGCATCGCCTCTAGCCAGACCATTGGGCCGAAGCCGGTCAAGACGCCCCGTCAACTGATCGATAACATCGATATCCCAAGGCGAACTGTAGAAAACAATATTTCGGGCGAAGTAATGAAGATTGAGTCCGGCTTGCACCCATTCACCGATCAGAAGCACCCGGGCGTGCCCTTCGGAAAATTCGGAGAGCTGACGATGCATGGACTCGATATCGGCCGCCTCGCCCTCGGTGCGCTCGCTCGCACGTCGCAACGTTGCGACAGGGAAATCATCATCCCCTTCAGAGAAATACCGCCGCAGGCGTGTCTCAAGATAATCGATAGTCGGATTGTCGCCAGCAACAATGATCACCTGCTCGCCAGGATGCTCTGTCCAGATCCCGGCAAGGATGTCGAGCAGCGTATCGCACCGGCTGTCGCCAGGCGTCTCGGAGGACCGGCGGACAGCCTCCTCAAGATCCGGATTGGAACGCAACCGCCGCTGACCACGCGTTGAGTCAGTCCCGCGGTGCAGGGCTTGGGCCGCTCGCCAGACAAACGCGCCATCTTCATCAGCCTCTCGCAGCCATTTCATGCCGAGATCGACACGGGCGACCTCGCCCGCGAGGGGGTCGGTCTCGACCCTTTCGTAACGTCGTCCCGGAAGATACCTGCTCCAGTCGCTCCGTGTCGAACGGATGATGCGTCGCTCCCGGCTGTACGTACGCCATGCTATCTCCCGATCTGTGACCTTTCCGCCATCAATGTCATCGAGGGCGCTCTTCTCCATTTCATCGAGGTAGACATCAAGATCAACGGACCGGTTTGAAGCAATCCCGGCCCGTTCTGGCTCGAGTATCGTCATCATCTGCCTGCGCCGCTGCGGATCAGTAAGGCCGGGAGTTGCTGAAAGGATCAGCACTTCGCGGAAATCCGGTGCCCAGGTCTCAATCGCACGCATCGCCGCCACTGGCAAAAGCTGGGGCTCGTCTACAATCAGCAGGTCAAAGGCAGCCGGATCGAGATTGAACTGTCCTGACTGAATACTCTGGGGCCTGACAATCCTGACAACCGTGTCCCTGTCATCAGTGCCTTCGCCCAAGACCGTTGCCTCGATATGCGCCCTGGTCCAACACTCATCGAGCCATTGTCGGACAAGGCGGTCAGGAACGACTACCACGGCCTTGTGGTCCGGGTTCTGGTAGCGCAGGGCATTCAGGATCATCAGGGCCTGAACAGTCTTTCCCAGCCCCACTTCGTCGCTGATAAGGTGCCGAACGGAAGTATCCGAAATGATGCGCCGCACGGTCTCCAGCTGATGCGGATAGGGTTCGGCAGCTACGCCGAGAGCACCACCCAAGGCTGGTCCAAGCGCCTCCGCCTTTCGGCGCAGCGCCTGAATGCCGATCGTCAGACAAAGATACGGATCGTCAAGCACGTCTACTGGCCGGCCACATTGACGCCGCGCGACGCCCTGAATCGCAATGCGGCGTACCGGACAGCCCGCGATGTCGGGCGGTCGTCAATCAGCCGTTCAAGCGCCTGCCTCCAACCCTTTGTTGACACAACCTGGGCTGGAGCGGTCCAGAGCCAAAAGGCGAGTTGCAGATGCTCTCGCGAAAGCCATCGCGGCATGTTTCGGCTCTGCAGGTCTGCGTGGCACTCGTCGAGCAATCGGACGACCTCATCCGGAGACATTCTGTAATAGTCCGCCGCCTCGAGCCGGGAGGCACGTCGCGCGGGCAGGATCATCCGGGCAAGACTGGTGCCGACCTGCATTTCCTGCACCTTCTCGAGAGCCCTTAACCAGGCCTCGGGCTCCCTCCACGTATCGACGTCCTCGAATTGCTCTCGTTCGGATTCAGGCAAGCGTGCTCCGTATGCTTCATATGCATTGATGACTGCCGTATCCATGTGCTCGGCGAATTCATCGGACGCGATGTCCCCGGGACGGTCCCATTCCGACTTCCAGCAAGACTCGATTTCGTCAGCAAGCAGATTGATAAGCCCTTGGATCTGCTCGCTCTTGAGGACCGGGAGGTCATCTCCTCTTGCAAGACCCTTGTCCCACGCGGTCCGGGCAAGCCCTCGAAAGCGGCTTCCGGGAAGCAATTCCGTACGCGCTTCCTCATGGCTCCATCGTTGTCCGCAGAGCATGCGCACCAATGCCGTCTCGATTCGTGAGGCGGCAATTCTTCCTGCCGCTGCTGCTATTGTATTGTCCGTCACTGCCACGGTCCAACCGATGTAGCGGTCGAGCAGGCGTGCCAATCCCATGCCTTCCTGGTTTGCTTGAACAAATCGTGGAAGTGCAGAAGGAATGTCACAGTGGATCTGTGACAGATCAAGTCTGGAGGGGCCAACTATCCGACCTTCAGCGGTTAGTTCGGTCGCGTCTGCGAAGGGAATCAAGAGATTAAACCCTTTTCCTGATTTGAATTCCTCGCAGGAATCGGGTTTCGCTAGGGGATGTTCGAGCGGGACAGGGACGATCTGAAGACGAGCGTCGTCCGCAAATGCTCGCCAAGTTAGGTCGTCGTCAAGCCATTCACAGCTTCGGGGGGACCAGCCGGTTTCCCAGCTCCTCGACCAATATTGGCCCAGCCTCAGCCGCAACCGGAACTGCCTGTCGCGTGGCAGGTCTAGCCCGGATACCTGTTCGGCCAGCGTGGATATAAGGTCGTGTGAGCCATGCAGAACACACGGCAAATCCCGAAGCAGGGCATGAGAATGGGCGAGTACATACCCATCAGCCAAAAGTGACAGGTCAGCCGCTACGCCAACAACGTTCTCGGGGGCAAAAATCCTCACCACGAGCCTACCGGCGAGCAGGTCATCGAGGGTCGGCTCGGCGGGTTCTGGTCTGGCCTCAAAGGCTGCCGGCAAAGGCTCGGCGTCAAGAATGGTTATAAATGCGTCAGACGTTTGTGACCCTGCAACCAGTCGGATTGCATGCTCGCCCTCCTTAAGGTCGAGCAGCACCACTTCGCCCTGGCCGACCCGAACGGTGTCTTCCTTGCTCACACTGACCGACACGGTCGATTCCCCGGTTCCGGCAGGTTTCAGAAGCAGTGGAAAGCCCGCCGCATAGATTGGCCCCCGCCAGCCCTCTGCCAAAAAAACTCCACCGACAAACTCTGCGACCGGCCGTCCCGGAACCCGGATACCGAGCTTCTCGGCAAAGGACCTCGCAGCATTTGCTCGGAGATCGACCTCAATGCAGGAAAATCCGCAGACAGGTGCCATCTCGACGAGCCCGTCGCCTGGCTGGGGCGTTCGGTCTGTCAGAATAACCAGCCGGTCATCCGGCAAAATGCGGGTTTCGTCTATCTGGGCGAGATCATTACCCGACGGCACCCTGCGAAAGACCATCGGAAGTGCCTGATTTGGCGACAGATCAGTCAGAGGATCAGATTCATCCTTCCCATAGATTTCAAGAAACGCATGCCCTTCGATCAGGGCATCAGCGAATGCTTCGCTCTCGATGCGGACATAAAGGCCAGAGAGGACAAGGTCAGCTGAAACGGGACCAACGCAGCCCCACAGGAAGAGCCCCCGAGGGCGATCTGCAAGAGCGGTTTCGATCTGATTGCGAAATGGCTGCTGAAGTGTCGGGAAACGCAGAAGCAGCGCGTATGTTCCTTCATCTTCCGGACGAAGCGCGAATGTTGCGATGCCATGAGGCCCGCTTTCTGTGCGGGTTGCCCTGCGACGCTGGCGGTGAATTGATATGGCACTGCGGACCGAACTTCGCGCCTCTGCATCCGCTTCCAGATCCCCGACAAGACGCGCGACGGTTGCCGCTGACAATCGACTGTCCGGATCGGGAAGTTCCAGCAGGTGATGGATCAGGGTCCGGGCAATTTCCTGGTCTTCTGCCCACTCCCGGAAGCGGCCGGAAGCAGAGCCGCGAGCTATGTACCGAAGGTCCTCTGCGAAATCCGAATCCCGACGGCCCACTGGCGCAAACCTGACAACCTGTCGCAAGGCCGCGGCAAGGGGACGCTGGATCTCGCGAGGAGCAACAGCATTCGCGATGGGCCACGCAATGTGCCGAAATGTCCGCGTCCATGCGCTGTCGACCGGCTTCTTCAACCCCAGTCGCCGATGAGCGCTCCTAAAGAGGTCACCTAGCGTTTCCCGTCCGGAACTGGAAATGCCAGCTCCCAGCCGTTCCTCGAGGCGCGGCCAGTAGTCTGTGCCGGTTCCGCGGTATTCGTAGCCCACTTCTGTCGCCGCGACGATTGCCGGGAGTGAATAGCCGTTCCATCTTCCGTCAATACCGGCTCGCCGTATTTCACTACCCACGTGATCAAACAAGGTCGCCAGCTCGTTGCGATCCAGACCATGTTCAAGCGCGAAGACGGGAAAACCTGCACGCGCATTTCCAAGGTTTGCAAATACGTCCTCAAGCCTGGAGTGCCAGTTTCTCAGGAGTGATACGTAGTCCATTACACTCATGAACCCCAAGCCGTCTAAAACAGCTACAGTACTGAAAATTAAACCAGACTATACCGCCAGTTCGTGAATACAAGTCTGGACGAGGGGCCCGATCAATGCAAGACAACATGCGGGAGTTGGTCCAGGGGCAGGCAATTGGCACTTGAAGTTGTCAGACAGGAAGATCTAGCCCTCGCCCTGAAGCTTCCGGCGGAACCTGCTGGCGGTCCGGCGCGGTCAGCAATCGCAGACTGGATCCGGGATACGGTCGCCCTGCGCGGTGCAATCCCGCGAGATGAACTGATCGAACGCTCGACTCAGCTCTGCACAGGCGCCGGTTATTCCCGGGAGCTCAGCCACGACAGGGTTGAGCGTGTCATCACGGTTCTTCTGGCCACCGGAGATATCAATGCTCTCGATACGTCGAGTGGATCGCTGATTTTCAGTTCAGCCGGTACGCGTATCAGCGTCGACAATGACAGCGATGCGTTGATCGGTGCGACAGGGATCGGTCAAGCGGATCAGGCGGAGAAGGCTGTCCCGCTTTGCAGAAGGGTGCCGGCAGAGGCCGGTTCAATACCACTCGTAGATTACCTGGGATATCCCGGGATCGCCGAAAGCTTTCCGGAAATTGACCCGGCCGACACGCCTGACTTGCGGGGCATTGCGCTGAGATTGCGAGATGTCGCTATGCGCCAAAATTCTGTGCAGTTGTCGGGAAAGTGGGAGAGGGTCGCCTCCTTATCCGGCAGCGACCTGTGCCTGATGACTGACGGTCAGGGCAACTGGGCACTCGGGCTTCCCCGTGAAGAGGGAACTGCTGCAACTTGCCTCCTCGATCACCCGGGTCAGGCCGGCTGGCTCTATCTCGGCATGCGGGGAATTGTCGCCTTTTCGGAGTGGCCTGAACATCTCACTATTCCTGACCAAATCCTGCGGGCGCTCGGCATTCTTGCGATTCCCGAGGACGATACGTTCAGGCGCTGGGACGTCCCCACTGCGACCCAAGAATTCTTGCTCGGCTGGCTCGGTCTCAATGACGTGCAGACAGATGGGGGCGCTGATTCAGATCAGGACAGGGTCATACTTGCGCCTGTCTCTGCACGGCTTCTTGTCGAGGCAGCTCCAGGCAGCGGGAAGACCTGGACCGCCTGCCGACGTGTCAGCCAGCTGGTCAACGATGGCGTGGCGCCCACGCGAATAGTACTTCTGAGTTTTACGAGGGCTGCAGTTGCCGAAATCCGGGAACGGATCGGAAGTCTTTTGGACGAACCCGATTTTGCAGCCGACATCACAATACTGACACTCGATGCCTTCGTCTGGCGCCTGCTGCTGGCGGCCGAAGACTGCCCCGACAGTGTTTCAGGCCATGACGAGGCCGTTCGCTTCGTTGTCCGCTGCATCGAGAAGGGTGAAAGGGATATTGTCAGCTTCCTCAGCCGGATCGAGCATCTAACAGTCGATGAAGCGCAGGACCTGACCGGCGACCGGAAGAAGCTTGTGATCGCCCTGATTCGTGCACTGGCGCACCAGTGCGGTGTAACTGTGTTCCTTGACTCGGCGCAGGCGATCTACGGATTCACGAACACCGATCCCCGGGCTTTCGCTGAAGAACTCGGTGAGCCAGGGTCAGGCTTTAGAACCGTACATCTCCGTAATGACTACCGCACGCAAACTGCTTCACTGAAGAAGATGATCGCGGCTGCACGCCCGCTGCTGGGTGCGCCTTCCCGGGAACCATCAGAACTGTATCGAACGGTTCGTGAACTGATAGAGGACTCGGCATCCGGCAAGGTGCCGGCCCCCTCGAACCAGGAGACTAACCCGGCGGACGGCCGGACATTCATGCTCTTCCGATCGAGGGCAGAAGTACTTGCGGCAACAAACTCGATGTTGCGCGAAGGCCGCCGGTTCCGCGTTCGACTCGCTGGTGGAGCAGGCATCGTTGAGCCATGGATTGGCGCTGTGCTAGGCGGAATCGAGGGCCAGGTTGTTGATGCCCGACAGGTGGCAGACTTGTTCGGGCAACTCTCTCCCCCACCGCTTGTGCCTTTCGAGGAGGCGTGGAGCATTCTCAGGCGAAATGCTCCGTCGAGTGGGGCCGGCGTCGATCTTAACCGGTTGGCCAAGCTGGTTTCGTCGCCGAATCCTCCGACTGAAATTGTCAGAACCGACCTTGGATACAGGACAGGACCGCTTCTCTCCACAATCCACGCAGCTAAGGGCCGCGAGGCGGATACGGTACATCTCATGCTCCCTAGGTGGCCAGAACGTCCGGACACTAACTGGATGGAGGAAGCGAGAATTCTGTTTGTGGGAGCGTCGCGGGCACGCAGGAAGCTGAAGATTGGTTCAAGCACGTCCATTCTTCGCCCGCTTCAGGGAAGCCGCGGCCGACGATGGCGCCCCTTCACGCGTTATGGGCGACCGGATGCGCTGGTCCAGACGGGCATTCCCGGAGATATCGATATCGAATTCCAGAATGATCCTGCTGCCTGGGGTGGCGAGACGGTTCTCGCGGAAGCCCGAGAACGGCTGTGGCGCCATGCACTCCGCCCCAGACCCTTACGGGCAGTCCGTGACGAAGACCGATACCGGCTTGAACTGGACGAGCCCGGCGAAAGAGGTGGTACAGTTGGCTGGCTTTCCAGGCAGTTTGGCAACGACCTCTGGTCCATCGGCGAACACGTCTGCGGGACCCGCACTCCGCCCCCAGCCGTCTTTGGCGGTATCTGGCTCCTTGGCGTTACCACTATGGCCTCATCGTCCGAGACAGACGGCCAACCGCGCATCGGGCTGGCCCCGGTCGTGACCGGGACACCTCTGGTCCATTTTTCCCCTAAGGTCTGAATCCGGAAACTGATTATGAAACACGTCCGAAACACGATCATAAGGCGGCTTTCCAGAGATATTCTCGGTCCGCGCGGTGTATCGGAAGTGATCGATGACAGGCCGGGAGACGTCTATCTTACAGGGGTTCTCTTTCCGCCAAGGCAGGCTCCGGGGGGCGAAGAAGACGAGGATGCTGACGAAGAAGGTTCATTTGTCGAAGCTGGATCCGGAAACGAATCTGTCTCGATGGCAAACTCAATGCGTCCGTCGACCTGCGGCATTTCCTTTGCGGTCGGTACCGGAGACGGTGAGGTTCCGGCAGTTGATGTAAGGGTCCGTTGCGGAACCTACCTGGCTTCTGGCGGAGAACCCGCACCAGAGGGCGGAAAGCGCACACCTCTCCGCTGGAACAGGACCGGTCATGTAGTCTGGGTCAGGGAACTAATCCTCGAATACGGATACATGGAGCCTGTCGATCTGGCCTCGTTCGGTCTTCCCGGCCTTCATCTGCACGTCCGCACGGCACGCTGGGGCGAAAACCTCCTTGTGACTGCTGTCCTTTCCAATGAAAATGGCCTTCCACCGAATGCTTCGCGCCGGGAGCTCGAGGAACACTCATACTTCCAGACCGATCTCAGGATTACGCCATGCCCCGGCACATTCCTTGTGGCGCGACCGGATGTCGTTAATGGCACCGATGCAGACTCGCGCTCGGCTGCGCTCATTTACCGGGATGCTCATTCCTACGCGGTAGGACATCTATCGTCGGCCACTTGGGCAATGCACGATGGGAAGGTTGCATCGGTCCGGACAAGCTGGCTCCCTACGGCATTTGTCGATGCGACGAGTGCGGAGGGCGACGATGCATTTCGGACGCTCGGCTCTGACCCTCAAAGCTCACCTTTTTCTGCCCGTTGGTTGTGTGAGGCAGAAGACGGCAGCCTGACTGGTGGCCTCGAACGTGTCGCAGCCGCTTATGAATCCTGGATTGCCCGCCAGAATGAACGGGTGCCGGGTCTACCCGGAAATTTGCAAGAACAGGCATGCCTTCATCTTGAAACCTGCCGGCTTGCACTCGCCCGCATCAGGGACGGTATCGCCTTGCTTGCCACGGATGCCGACGCACGCATGGCGTTCCGTTTGGCAAATCGGGCGATGCTCTTGCAGCGCAGCTGGTCGGGATCAGCAGATCTGGTCTGGCGCCCGTTTCAGCTCGCCTTCTTCCTGCTCGCCGTTCGTTCAAGCGTTGATGGCGAAGCCGATGACCGTGGCACGATGGACTTGCTGTGGTTTCCTACCGGCGGCGGCAAGACCGAAGCCTACCTGCTTCTCACCGCTTTTCTGGTATTCTGGCGACGCCTGAGGAACAGAGGAGATGGCGGCGGCGGAGTTGCCGTCCTCATGCGCTATACGTTGCGCCTGCTCACGATACAGCAATACGAGCGCGCTGCCGCAATGATTTGCGCCTGTGAACTAATCAGGTCAGGCGGTGAAGGTACCGGTGTGCCGACTGTCCTTGCATCTTCCCGCCCCATTTCGCTTGGCCTCTGGGTGGGCGGTGATTCCACGCCGAACACTGTAGCCGCTGCAGCCGATGCCCTGCGGCAGAAAAGTGCAAGTACTCCTGCGCAATTGACGAAATGTCCGTGTTGCCGCTCCCCACTCAAGTGGGAAAAGCCGGCGGATCTCGACGAGATCCACGCCATCTGCACCAGCGGATGCGCCATTTCCCGAATGGCCGATCATCTGCCAGTCTGGACAGTCGATGAAGACGTCTACCGTGAGCTGCCCTCGCTGCTTATCGGGACGGGCGACAAGTTCGCGCAGATCGTAAGAAAACCCGAGACGGCCCGACTGTTCGGCCTGGAGACAGATTTCGCAGCACCGGAACTCGTTATTCAGGATGAGCTTCACCTCATTTCCGGGCCGCTCGGAACAATGGCCGGGCTCTATGAAGTGGCAATCGACAAGCTCTGTTCGCGCAACGGGATCAGGCCCAAGATCATCGGCTCAACCGCGACGATCCGCAGAGCGGACAGCCAGATCCGTGCGCTGTTCGACCGTGACACTTTCCAGTTTCCTCCCGCTGGTCTGGACCATCGGGATTCCGGGTTCGCTGTCGCTGCCGATCCTGAGGTCCGCCCAAGTCGCCTCTATGTGGGCATAACAACGGCAGGACGGTCGGCAAAGTTCACCCTTCAGGCAGTGAGCGCATCGCTGCTCCAGTCTGCAGCCGGACACGAAATCGACGAAGCAGATCGCGATCTTTACTGGACCCTCGTCACCTATTTCAATTCGCTTCGCGAGCTTGGTGGTGCACTGGTTCTGATGCAGGACGACGTCATCAAGACCGCGGGTCAGTACGCCGGGCGCAGGAATGGCGAGAGCATCCGGGAAACCGTGGACGTGACCGAACTCACAAGTCGCGTGGACTCTTCTGACATTCCCTCGATCCTAACCAGGCTGGAGCGGAAGGCAGGAGATCCGGACGCCGTTGACGTTGTCCTGGCGTCGAACATGATTTCGGTGGGCATCGATGTCGAGCGGCTGGGCGTCATGGTGGTAAATGGCCAGCCCAAGGGAATTGCAGAATACATTCAGGCAACAAGCCGGGTTGGTCGTGGTGCGGTGCCAGGGCTTGTTGTGACTATCTTCAATGCGAACAAGGCGCGCGACCGCAGCCACTACGAAACCTTCCGGACATGGCACCAGACACTTTACCGCGATGTCGAGGCAACGAGCGTCACTCCCTTCGCCCCCCGGGCAAGGGACAGAGCGCTCCATGCTCCACTCGTGGCACTGGCACGCCACCTTGTCGCCGGCCTCAAAAATTCGCCGGGCGATCCCGAAGACTGCCGCGAGGAACTCGAAAAGCTCGTCGGTGATATTGTAGCGCGAGCCGAACGTATCGATCCCGATGAAGCTGCGGCTGCCCGTGCCGAACTGGAGAAGATGCTTGATGACTGGGCGCGGCGGGTACCGCTTGCGCGGTATTGGGATGACAACAGGCTGGACGAGAGTCTTCTGATGTCGGCAGAGAAAGCTGCGGAGATTGCAGCCGCCTCCGGCTGGAAAACACCGTCTTGGCCGACGCCGAACAGCCTCAGGAGCGTTGAGGCTTCAGTTGAGTTCGGGCTTTCACATGGGTTGCAGGATTGAATATGGCAAGGCTTGGCAAGATCCGTCGCAGTCAGGTGATCTCAACGTATGGCCCGGGAGCCATTGTTGACTTTCGTGCCGGCAAGAAAGGTGGCGCTCCGGTATCGATCGTAACTGCAGGTCTCGATGAATGGGACAACGCGTCCTGGACAGCTGGCCTAATGAACGATCAATGCATCAGCGAACCCCGTCTCCAGAAGAAACTGCGAGTGGACGGCTTCCGGCTTCCGCCAGTCGGATATGAATACAGGGGAAGCGGGCAGAACCGGGAAAAGCGGATCAGGCAGCTGAACGGAATTCGCTTTCCGGACTGGCTTCAATGCCCCGTTTGCGGTCTACTCCAGCGTTCGAGGAACTGGGCCGAGGACCCCGGCGACCCGGCTCTCTATTGCTCACCCTGCTCGCGAAAGAGCGAAGCAGGACGACGGGTTCATGTCATTCCTGTTCGCTTCGTGCTTGCGTGTCCGGACGGCCATCTTGATGAATTTCCGTGGCACCATTGGGTGGGGCACAAGGAAAGTTGCGACCGGCGAAAACCGCTCAGGCTCGTGACGCGCGGCGCTGGCCTGAAAGGGCTGTGGGTGAACTGCACAGGCTGTTCTGCGGGGCGGTCTATGGAGCAGGCTTTTTCCTCCGCGATGATGCAGCGGATGAACATCCGTTGCTCGGGCAGGCGCCCGTGGCTACCGGGACCAAATGAAGCATGCAACCATGCTGGCCCGCCCCAGGCAGTCCAGCGCGGCGCTTCCAACCTCTATTTCCCTGCCACTGACTCAGCCATCGACATCCCGCCATGGACAGACGAATTCCAGACCGCTCTTGGTCAGCACTGGGCTGCACTGCAAACCGCTGCGTCCATGGAAGATGCCGATTTGATCGTGCGCCTCGTAGTCTGGCCACAGTGGGATGGTCAGCAAATGACGCTTGAGGAAATGCAGCAAAAGGTCAGGCAACGCCTGGCCCTTATCAATGCACCTGAACGCCGGGACATCCGGGGAGAAGAATATCAGCAACTCACGCTTGGTGAGGCAACCCGTGATCCGAAAAGCGAGTTCTGCATCAGACCGGAACCGGTTCCACCTGCTCTCTCAGGATTGCTGTCGAATCTCGTACGCGTGGTCCGACTACGCGAGGTCAGGGCTTTGTATGGCTTTACCCGGATCTATCCTCCGAGCGGGGAATTCGGCTCCGGCATCTGCTCGCCGCTCAGCGTCGCACCGAAAAAGTGGCTGCCGGCAGCCGAAGTACGCGGCGAAGGGATATTCATCGCGCTCGACGAAGAAATGGTAGGGCAATGGGAGCTCCAGCCAGCCGTCCAGGAACGGGCAGCCAGAGTTGACCATAATTGGAAAGAGGCCTGGAAGGATCGCGGCAACGACGGCGACCCGCCTTTTCCCATCACTCCACGCCTGATTCTGGTGCATACATTGTCCCATGTGCTGATGCGACAGCTTGCGCTCGACTGCGGCTATTCCACATCCTCGATCAGGGAGAGAATCTATGCTTCGGATGGGGATCCTGGTATGTGCGGCCTCCTTATCTACACGTCAGCGGCCGATGCAGACGGAACGCTTGGCGGGCTGGAGCGACAGGGCAAGCCGGAACGCTTCATACCCCTTGTCCGGGATGCGGTCCGGTCGGTTGAATGGTGCTCCTCTGATCCACTTTGCATGAACGGGCTGAATTCCCTGTCAGAAACAGGAAATCTTGCTGCGTGCCACTCCTGCGTTCTCGCACCGGAAACTGCTTGCGAGCATTTCAACCGGTTTCTTGATCGGGCGATGATAGTGGGCTTGCCCGGCGATCCTGCCGTCGGCTTTTTCCATCAGCTGCTTGCAATGGAAGAGGTCTGAGATGGCTCTGATGTTTCCGACCGCCCTGCCGTCCTGGGTGACCAATGACCCGTATCGCTCGGCCGAAATCGAAGTCTACAAGCTGATGCGGGACGAGGTCCCTGATGATTACGTCTGTTACTATTCCCGTCCCTGGCTCGGTCTTGATGAAAAAGGCTTTGAGCGCGACGGCGAAGCTGATTTTGTTGTTGCTCATCCCGAGCTCGGACTTCTTGTCATTGAGGTCAAGGGAGGCGTGGTCAGCAGGGACGAAGGTACCGAGAAATGGAAGACAAAAAATCGCCTGGGGTTCACGAACGAGATCAAGGATCCTGTGCAGCAGGCCGTCTCCAGCAAATATCAGCTTATCAAGAAGTTACGGGAGCATCGGGATTGGGACGGCAAATTCATCACGCTACGACATGGCGTGATCCTTCCTGACAGCGCGCGGCCCGAAAGGGACCTTGGCATCAATATGCCCCTGAGGATTTTCCTGTTCGGGCCTGAGATGAATCAACTTCAAGCGTGGATCGAAGCTCGACTGGGCCAGACCAAGGGCGAAGATGACGCACCCGGGCAGGGTCTTGGGCATACAGGGATGCGGATTCTGCATGAGCTCGTTGCAGGAGCGATTGAGCTTCGTCCAAGTCTCGCTAGGGCATTGCGGGATGACCGCCGTGCTATCGAGACGCTGAGTTCCGATCAGCTCGATGTCCTTGATGGACTTGTCGACCAGACGCGTGTCGCCATCGCCGGTGGTGCCGGCACAGGCAAGACAATCTTGGCACTCGAGAAAGCTGCGAGACTTGGGGAAGCCGGTCTTTCCACACTTCTGATATGCTTCAATGCACCACTTGCAGAATGGCTCGAGCGGATGACCCGGCAAATGGCGAATGTAAGGGCTCGCAGCTTCCACGGCCTGTGCGATGACATGGCTGCTGCCGCAGGCGTTGATCTGCCACCGCGAGGAAGCCCTGCATATTTCAACGAACTTCCCGGAGCGATGAAGGCGGCGATATCATCCCGCCCCGATCTGCGGGTCGATGCAATCATCGTTGATGAAGGACAGGATTTTGAGAACGAGTGGCTCGAATGTCTGGACAGTTGCCTGAACGCAGCCATCGGGCCGATGGCGCGTCAGTCTACAAGATGGTGGCTTCGGAGATCGCCGCCCAATGACCCGCCGGTCCTATCTGACCTTGGCCCAGATTGCCGAATTGGACCCGGCAGGCTTGGCTGAAGAGTGGGCGCGCCGTTACGGCGCGCCAGCGCCCAACATCTCGCCCGATCTTGTGCGGCTGGGGCTGGCTTACAGGTTCCAGGAGCAGCGCCACGGCGGCGTGAACCGCGCGTCCAAGACCGTGATGAAACGCGCTACTGTTGTCGCCAACCAGCCGGTTAAGCCGACGGCCAGCATCCGCAAGCTCACGCCCGGCACGCGCCTCGTCCGCGACTGGCACGGTGTCGGACATACTGTGACCGTTCTAGATGACGGGTTCGCTTATAATGGCAAGGAGTGGACCTCGCTCAGCGCCATCGCCAAGGCCATCACGGGCGCCCACTGGAACGGCCCGCGGTTCTTCGGTCTGACGGAGCGCCGAAAGTGACGATTAAGCGCTGTGCGGTTTACACCCGCAAGTCCACCGAAGATGGTCTGGAGCAGGAATTCAACAGCCTGGATGCCCAACGTGAGGCTTGCGAGGCCTTCATCCTCAGCCAGAAGCACGAAGGCTGGTCCCTGGTTCCCAATCATTATGACGATGGCGGGTTCTCAGGCGGCAGTATGGAACGACCGGGGCTGAAGGCGCTGCTGGCCGATGTCGATGCCGGGCTGGTCGATGTTATCGTGGTTTATAAGGTCGACCGCCTGACCCGCAGCCTGGCGGACTTCGCCAAGATCGTTGAACGCCTGGATGCAAAGTGCGCAAGTTTCGTGTCGGTGACCCAGGCGTTCAACACCACCACCAGCATGGGCCGTCTGACGCTGAATGTGCTGTTGTCGTTTGCCCAATTTGAGCGCGAGGTCACAGGCGAGCGCATCCGAGACAAGATTGCAGCCTCCAAACGCAAGGGGCTCTGGATGGGCGGGCCTGTGCCGCTGGGCTACGAGGTCATCGAGCGAAAACTTGTGCCGGTGCCTGAGGAGGCTGAGCGGGTCAGGACCATCATGAGGCGCTATGTCGAAATCGGGTCCGTGCCTGCACTGCTCGAGCAGCTGAAGGCCGAAGGCATCCTCACGAAGGTACAGGTTCTCAGCAGCACCGGACACCGTGGTGGCATTCCTTGCACAATATCTTGCCTATGCGGTGGGTACGCTCCGCGAACTGATGCCCGACAAAAAGATCAGCATGATTAATTTCGGTGTGCCGGTCGCCAATCTGAAGGACAGCGCCGTCACCGACGATTTCAAGCGCGTGATCAAGGCAGCCATGGGTCTGATCGATAAGGCGGCAAATCTTACGCTTGCGGACGTACGTATGGCCCTCGATCAACCGCATGACTGTCCAATTGGGGCGAGTTTCCACGCCGAGTTGAGCGGAGCTATAGCCGGCTATTGCAGCAGCGCGCGGCACCGCCGAGGCCCACACATGATCATCGATTGCGGCTCGGCCACTCTGGACATCGCCAGCTTTGATCTGGACGAAACTGATTGGCCGATCGGTATCTATGCCGCGAAGGTAGAGCCGTTGGGAGCGGATGCCTGTGCCCGCTATATGGCCGTGGGCGCCTTAGAACAGGATTGCCGAGACGCCGCACGGTTTCAAGAGTTCGAAGTCTGCGGTGACACTCTGCGCAAGGACCGAACCGGCTTTCAGCTCCAACCGGATAGGAAGTTCAATTACCAGGTCATTCTTGTTGGCGGCGGCATCAATGGAGACATCCACAAGCCACTCTTGGAGCGCATAGAGGAGGCTTTCTCCTTCAAGTTTCACCGTCCGAAGTTTGATACGCCGGTCGAGAAGAGTAGTGACGCCGATGATGCCAGGCTGATCTTGGCGAATGGACTCGCGCGTGACCCAATCGATCTTCGTGAGGTTGCAATGCCAGAGGACCGGCCCGGAATTGACTGGCGCGGGCCCGACATGATCAGCAAAGACCAAGTCTGACGCTATTGCGCCTTGTCATGGGAAGCGCTGACGTGCTCTCCTGAAATGTGACCAATTTTGAGTGGAGTCCGACGCGAAGTGACCCGCTCCCCGTTTCTGGACCGCCTTGCTGGCTTCTATCCAGCCCCTGCCGGCAGAGGCTGGCCGTTTGCCCCTGACCGGTTCTGCAGCGTTATCGGCGGCTTATTGCCGATCGCGCTGTGCAGTCGTTCTTCATTGTAGTCTCTACGCCAAGCCTCGCATTTTGTCACCGCATCGCCGAGGCTCATGAACCAGTGGGCGTTCAGACATTCGGCTCGGAACTTGCCGTTGAAGCTCTTGATGAACGCATTGTCCGTCAGCTTTCCAGGCCGGGAGAAGTCCAGCGTCACGCCCTTCATGTAGGCCCACAGGCGAGCTCTCGGGAGATGAACTCGCTGCCCTGGTCGACCCGGATCGAGCCCGGATAGCTGTTCAGAGACCGGGGGCCAACGCAACCCAGCCGTTCACATGAAGATCCCGGACGCCTGCGCCACAGATACCCCGCGCTCACGAACCAGCCTCACCGCCTCAAACTTGAACTCCCGACTGAACTAACGTCGTCCCATCGCCCACCTCCTGCTCCGCTAAACACCTAATCTCGGTATCCACGAAACCGGGGACAGGCCAGAATCTGTAGTGGCTTGCCTGATGCACGCCTTTCGGCTCCCCAGGCTCAACGTCCGAAACGACAGCATCTCTACATTAGTCAATCGACCGTATAGTTCAACATGAGCGGCAAATCGCTGACCATTACTTTGAAATTACAATAATAATTTCGACAACTCCGTTGGCTCTACCTCAAAGATCAGCGGGCTCTTGAGGGCCATAGCCCCATCCGCACCAGAGTCTCACAATAGCTTCAGCAGTCCTGCATCCTCGAACTGTCGGCCCAAAATATCGAACTGCTGCCGAGCGGCAAGCGGAAGGGCATCTGCTGCACTTTCAGACCCTCGCGCCGCCAGATAAGCTCGACCCGCTTGCGGTTGTCCACCCATTACGGGAGCTTCTGGCTCATACAGCCGTGCGGATCAATTCTGCCTGCCAACCCCGCGCAGCCGTGCGCATGGCCCGGCGTTACGCAATCCCGCCCACAAAGCCGCTTGTCTTGTGCAGGCGGGGCAGCGCCATGCGCATCTGGCCGTTGCACCCGCGCATCCGGCATCGGGCACGCCGTTGCACTTCAAACAGGTAAAGCTGCCTGTGCCTGGCATCGGCCTGAAGGGCCGCAACTTCCAGATACCTCAGGTGCCCGCATCGCTTGCAGGTCAGTTCCAGGCGATCCGAAGCATCCAGGTCCAGCACCTGCAAGGTGTCGGCCCAGGTCATGCAAAATCTTCGGCAGAGGGGATTCGCGTGAAGCTGATCTTGCCGCCCACATTGCCCCCTGCCGGCGGCTTCCAGGGGCCGATGCTGATAAGGGTCCGTCCATATTTCGCGTTTGCGCCGTCAATGGCCCTGCCCACACGTTCCCATCGTTGCCGGTCCCGATCGTCATCATCCAGCAGATCAAGTTGCCGCTCGCCAGCCCGAGACAGTGCGCCCAGCGTGACGCCCAGGCGAAAGATTGCTTCCCGGCCAGCCGCCATTTCCAGATCAGCCCACATCTGTTTCAGACCATCCAGCACGCCCGCATCATCCTGAACCTGCCGCAGCGGCTGTTCTGCCCCCCACCAGCGGTCCCGCAAGCTTGCATGCAGCAGCATCAGACTGGATGCATAACCCTCCCTGCGCATGCGCCTCGCCGCCTTCACGGCCAGCAGGCGGGCGATTTCCCGCGCGGCGGAAAGGGTCCGCCCCTCAGGCGGAAGCACCCGCATATGGCCAAACATGCCGCGTTGCGAAGGCGGCGCCTCGATCGCGTAGCCCTGAAGGGCATACCAAAGCCGCTCCCCGCTGACGTTTCGCCAGATGGCTCGCGCCTGCTTCGGGGCCAGCCGCAAAAGCGCGTCCGTTGATTCAACGCCGCACAAGGCCAGCCGGTGCGCCATCCGGCGCCCAACGCCCGGCACATCCTCCAGTGGTATGCGGACCAGGGGGGCGGGCATGTCCTCCGGTCGCCACACCGTCAGCCCGTCCGGCTTTCCAACTGCACAGGCGATCTTGGCCAGGTGCCGATTGGCGGCAAAGCCCATCGAACAGGTGATGCTGGCCCCGATCGAATAGCGAATCTGCCGCTTGATCCGCTGGCCCAGTCCGTGCGGGTCTGCGATCTCGGCAGGCCCCAGCCTGCAAGCCAGTTCGTCGATGGATTTCACCACATCAACCGCAATGACCGAATGAATCTCCGCCACCAGCGCATTGTGGGCGCGGCGATACATGTCCGGCTTTTGCGGCACCAGAACCAGATCCGGGCAAACGGCCTTGGCGTCTATGACCGACATGATGTTTTTCACGCCCCGCGCCTTCGCTTCACGGGAACAGGCGATCAGGATCGCGCGCGAGCCTCCTTCATACGGGATCACGCCGACGGGCCTTCCCCTCAACCGAGAATCGATCTGCTGTTCAACAGACGCAAAAAATCCGTCGAAATCCAGATACATATGCTCGATGGTGGCAGGCTTTCGCATTGGGCGAGCATATCGAAGGAAACGGAACAAAAAAAGAACAAACAGGAACGGTCCGAGCCATGTGGAATAGATTATGTGGATTGGGCGGCTAGCCCTCTCGATCACGGGCAAGCCATGATATCCAGGCAGACACGCAGCCCTTTTCGGCATGACGCAGGGCCAAGTGACCAGACAATAATCCGTCATATTGGTGTGCAACCTGTTTCCTAGGTATCTGATCAAGAAGACGATAAGGGTTTCGTTTTCTGGCGTTGCTCAGCCAATAGCGCACCTCCCTCCCCCGGCGCGGTTCAGGTTTTCCGGCGTCGTTCTGCCAACATGGCGCGAGCCTGCCCGGCCCTTGATGCCCCTTCCCGATAGGATCTGTTTTCCAGCTTCGCTTTATAGCGATCGGGCATGACATCATTGATGATGTCGAACATCAGCTGTTCGTGGTGCCATTCGTCGAGAAGTATCTCCTTCATCCTCGGATTCCGTGTGCGCCCATATCTTTGGGCGCACTCGTTCACTACCTCCTGCGCCGCCGCCCTTCGGTCGAGGTTCTTGTCCCAGGCCGCCTTCTCCTCCGGACAGAACGGACCCAAGATGCGGACCTTACCTGTACGATAATCAATATGGATGTCTGCGGGGTGCGGAACGGGATCCGGCAGCGGCAGGCCGCGCCTCTGGAGCTCTTCAAATTCTCGCTCCCAGTTCATTTTGTATTCCGCAACTGTCTCGAAATAGCTCTTCTGCTGCTGCCGATGCTCCTCTTCCACGTTGGCAACCATCTCTGCGACCATCTTCTGCGCAAGCCGGTTGCCCTTCATCGCCGACACACTCATGGAGCGGAACACGGCCTGGATGGCAGGGAGCTCGATCACCTTCTCGCCTTCGCGGATTGTAACCGAGCGATAGGCCTCCTCGAGAAGAAGCTGGTTGGCGAGGCGCTCGGAAGGGCCATAGGAGCCTTGTGGCAGCTTTACCTGCGGCTTCTGTTTGCGCGGTCTGCCATGGGGATTGCCGGACCGACCTTTCTGGAACCGGTGCTCGCTAGGTGGATTGCGATAGCCTACCGGCTTGGGTTGAGCCGATGCGCGCTGCTCGGCGCTGTCGTTGCCGTCATTGACAGGCTGCTGATCCGGATCAGCCTTCATTCGGCCGCCTCGCTCCGGATGCTCCCCATCCCCTGGCGATCTTCCGCCACCTGTTCGAACGTCTGATCCGTGCCAACAAGAGTTGCCTGCTTGCCGGTCAGCATCTCCCAGCGCCGCACGATCGTGTCGCAGTAGATGGGGTCGTACTCGATCAACCTCGCGGACCGGCCCGTCTTCTCGGCCGCGATCAACGTGCTCCCCGACCCCCCGAACCCGTCGAGCACGATCTCGCCGCGCTTCGAGCAGTCACGGATGGCATCCGCGATCAGCGCAACCGGCTTGACCGTCGGATGCATGGCAAGCTCCTCGGAGCGATTGGCGCCGATGCTGCTGATACCGGCATAGTCCCAGACATTGGTGCGGTACCGCCCGGTCTCTCCGAGCCCAAAACTGTTGGTGTGGGGCGCAGTTCCTGCCTTGAACACGAAGATCAGCTCATGCTTGGAACGATAGAACGCCCCCATGCCGCCATTGCTCTTGTTCCAGACGACCAGGTTCTTGAGCTCCGTGAACGCCGCCTCCCCTGCTTCGAGGAGTTCGCGCATGTGCCGCCAGTCCATGCAGACGAACGCAATCGCCCCATCGCGCATCACCCGGCCCAGGTTCGACAAGGTCTCTGTCAGGAACACCGTGAACTGGCTGGCGCTCATCTCACCGCTCGCAAACGCGAACTCGCGGTGCTTGACCGATCCAAGCCCGCACACATGACCGTCGATCGCGACGTTGTAGGGCGGATCCGTGAACAGCAGATCGGCGCGCTCTTCCCCCATCAGGGCGTCCATGTCCATGGTCGAGCGCGTGTCCCCGCAAAGCAACCGGTGCCGGCCAAGCTGCCAGAGGTCCCCCAGACGCGACACCGCCGGGCCCTCAATGGTTGGCACGGCATCCTCAGCGGCATCAGGCCCCGACGGGTCCGACTCCCGAGCATCGTCGAGGGCGAAGTCGACCTCCGCCAGGCTGAACCCGGTCAGTTCCACATCAAACTCCAGGTCGACCAGCGCCTGGAGCTCGATTGCCAGGATCTCCTTGTCCCACCCCGCGTTCAGCGCGAGCTTGTTGTCCGCCAGCACATAGGCGCGTCGCTCGGTCTCCGAGAGGTGTGACAAGGCCAGCGTCGGCACCTTCGTCATCCCCAGCAGCCTTGCCGCCTCGACCCGACCGTGACCGGCGATGATCTCGCCTGCGTCCGAGACCAGCACCGGGTTGGTGAACCCGAACCGCTCGATGGAGGCCGCAATCTGCTTCACCTGCTTGCGGGAGTGGGTGCGCGCGTTGCGCGCGTGGGGACGAAGGGATGCGACATCGCGCTCGATGATCTGTTGCGGGGGCATGGGCAACTCCAGCCGTTGACGTCTCTGTATAAATATATTGAACGCTTGTCTTTGTCAATGGCCGGCGTATGGTTCCGTATAAGCTGATTGAACGGGAGACCCATGAGCTTCGGACGCCGCCTCCATGACCTGCGCATGCGCAGGTCCATGTCCCTGCAGGACGTGGCCGATGCCGTGGGCATGTCGAAGGCGCATGTCTGGAACCTGGAGAAGGGCCTGTCCGACAACCCCTCCATCGAGCTCGTCACCAAGCTCGCAGATCTGTTCCGGGTGCGCATCGCCGATCTCGTCGGCGAGAACCCGGATTCGCCCGACGAGAACCCTGAGGTAGTCGCCATGTTCCGGGACCTGAAGCAGCTCGATGAGCGCGACCGCGAGACCATCAAGGTCCTGATGGACCAGTTGAAGCGTCGACCGGACTCCAAGGGTTGACGCTGAGCCGCCTCGATCTCGACGGGGCGGGGTCGCCCGACGCGCTGGTCACGCGCATTCTGAAGCTCAAGCCCGATCTAGAGCTTCCGGTCCCGATCGAGGACCTCTGCGCTGACCTCGACATCTTCAGCATCGCCGACCTCGAGACCGAAGGATTTGAGGCGGCCCTGATCACTGATGCGGTGAAGTCCAAAGGCGCCATCCTGGTCGCCAAGGGACGATCACGGCAGCGGCGCAGGTTCTCGATCACGCACGAGCTTGGGCATTTTTTGATGCCGAGCCATATACCACCTTCGGATGGGCAGTTCCTCTGTTCCGCCGAGCAGCTGCAACAGATGGCTGCCAAAGACCAGGATCGCCAAGCGCGCATGGAAGCCGAGGCCAACAGGTTCGCGGCGCTGTTGTTGATGCCCCCTCCCCTGCTCCGCACGCGATTGCGCAAAGCGCGACGGCCGCAGCTCGAACAACTGGTTGCGATGGCCGAGGAGTTCGACGTCAGTAAGGACGCCATGGGGCGCGCCTATGCCGAGCACCATGACGAGCCGGTCGCGGTACTCATCTGGCGTGAGGGCCGACTGATCCGCTGCTATCGCAGCTCGACGATGCCGTGGCTCTCGCTGCGCTATGGGGATCGCATGCCGCGAGGATCGGGCGCCACTGCGCCTTCGGACGAAGTCGGCAGGATCGCCGAGCCTGCAGAAGCAGATCCGCATCTCTGGTTCGACGATCGCGCTGCGCGCAAAGTTGCCGGCCTGTGCGATCAGGTGCTGTTCCTGCGCGATGGATACAGAATGCAGCTCCTCCACGCCGAGCTGCGGGCCGACGACGAGCCGGACGAGACCGATCTTGACGAGCGGTGGCGCCCGCGGTTCTGAGCAGCTTGCAAATGTCGAGGCGGCGCTCACCGCAGACATCACCGCCCTGGCACGTCAGTATGGCCGCTAAGACTATCGGCGGATCACGGCGTTTCTTCGTGATGCCGGCTGGCAGGTGAACCGCAAACGGGTGCAGAGCATCTGGTGCAAGGGAGGGCTGAAAGTGCCGCAAAGGCAGCCCAGGCGCAGCCGACTCTGGCTGAACGACGACACGTGCATCCGGTTGGCCGACACGAAGGGAAAGACATCACCATCACCGTCCATCACGCGCATGGCCTTCACGCCCGGGGCGCGGGCGAACCTTCGTGCTGCCGTTCCTCGATGGTCACGCCATCGCGGATGTTGTAGAGACGGCGGAAGGTCGGGATGATCTTCTCGTCGTGTGTCACGACGATGATGGCGGTTTCGAACTGTCTGGCCATGGTGTTGAGCAGGTCCACCACGGCAAGTGCGCGGACGCTGTCAAGCGGCGCCGTCGGTTCATCGGCGAGGATTACCGGCGGCCGGTTGACCAGAGCCCGGGCAATGGAGACCCGCTGCTGTTCGCCGCCCGACAATTGAGATGGCATGGCCGCCGCGCGGTGCGCCACATCCAGAGCATCTAGCAACTCGCGCGCTTCCTTGCGGGCCAGGGCATTGGGCTTGCCGGCCAGCATCGGCAGCAGGGCGACATTGTCGGTCACATCGAGGAACTGGATCAGGTAGGGCGCCTGAAAGATGAACCCGATCAGGTCGCGGCGCAACGCGCGCAGATCGCCCGCTTTCCAGCCATCGTCGTAGATCACCGTATCGCCGATAGTCATGCGCCCCGAAGTCGGTTCGATCACCGCTCCGAGGCACTTGAGCAGAGTGCTCTTGCCGGAACCAGACGGCCCGATAAGGCCCACGACTTCGCCTTTGGCGACCGACATGTTGACGCCGCGCAGGGCATGGACGGCGGTATCGCCGCTGCCATAGGTCTTGACCAGGTTCTCGATCCGGATGCCCTCAGCCACCGATTGCCTCCGCCGGATCAACTTTCAGCGCGGCATGGATCGCAAGCAGGCTGGCCATGGCGCAGATCGCCATGACAGCGAAGAACCCGCGCACCGAATCCGCCGGCAGCAGCAGCACGTACTTCGGAAAGAAAGGCGCCCAGAACGTTGCGGCGATCTTGCCCACAGCAAAGCCGATCAGCCCAAGCCCCAGCGCCTGTTGCAGGATCATGCCGGCAATCGTGCGGTTGCGCGTGCCGATCAACTTGAGCACGGCGATCTCGCGGATCTTGCCGATGGTCATGGTGTAGATGATGAAGGCAACGATCGCCGCGCTGACGATGGCGAGGATCACCAGGAACATGCCGATCTGCCGCGCCGAGTTGGCGATCATCTTGTCGACCAATATCTCTTCCATCTGCGCGCGGGTATAGACCGTCACGCGCTGCCAGCGCCGGATCGCGGCGGCGACGGTATCGGGATCGGTCCCGGCCACAACGGTCACCAGCACAGCGTTGACATTGGTGCTGCTGGCCTGCGCAGCGTTCACCGCTTCGGCCACAGCCGGATTGCCGGGCGGGTTCAGCACCGGGCTGGATGCCGTGTGCGCCCGCTGACGGACAATTGCGTCGCTGTCCTTTTCGAACTGGGCTTCCTGCGCGTCCTTGAGCGAAAGAAACAGCATCGGATCGCCGCCGGAAGATACCATCCTGCTGGTCAGCCCGACGATGCGATAGGTGTTGCGGCGCACTTTCACCTGATCGCCAATGGCAAAGCCGGTCTTCACATCGGCTACGGCTTCGTAATGTCCCTTAACGATCCGGCGCCCGACGATCAGGTGCGGGGGCTGGCCCGGCTCGCCCTGCTGGGCGACTTCCGCGCCCACCACCATGACCCGCACGTCCTTGCCCCGGTGTGCGATCTGCATGGTCAGATAGGTAACGCCAGCCGCTCGGTCCACACCGGCCATGGCGCGGATGGGGCGTTCGGTATCCTCGTTCAGGCTCGACGGTTCGGCATAGGGGCCAAGCGTGTCCTTCTGCACCACCCACAGGTCGGCCCCGCTGTTGTCGAGCAGGGCCTCGGCATCGTCGATCATTCCGCGATAGACCCCCGCCATCGACAGGGTGACGCCAATCAGCAATCCCAGCCCCACGCCGGTAAGCACGAACTTGCTCCAGCCATGGAGGATGTCGCGGCCGGCAAGGCTGATCATGGCAGCTTGTCGACCACCGTGATGCGGCTGGAGGCCGTCAGGGGCCGGGCGCTGTGCAGGATGACCTGATCGCCCCTGGCAAGGCCATCCAGCACCTGGGTCCAGCCGTCGGCATCCTCCGCGCCGAGCTTCAGGGGCGCGAACTTCAGATCACCCTCACGCAAGGCCCACACACCCACCTCGCTACCGATACGGTGAACGGCCGCATTGGGCACTGCGAGCGTGCGCCCTCGTGCTGGAAGGCCGACGGTCACTTCGGCGAGTTCGCCGATCGGCGGAAGGACCGCGCTTGCATCGAAGGTCACTTTGGCCAGCACCTCCTCCGTCACGGCATCTGCCACCGGCTCCACCCTCAGGATGAAGCCGCGCAAAGGGGTGTCGATCCGCGAACGCAAGACGATACGTGCGGGGAGGCCTGCCGTGATGCCGCCTGCGCGGGACTGGTCGAAACGCGCATTGATCCAGAGCTGCGCCGGATCGACGATTTCAATGACGGCCTGCCCGGCCACCACTGTCGTCCCCGGTTCGGCCAGGCGGCGCACGACCAGTCCGGCCTTGGGTGCGATGAGGCGCAAATTGGCTTTCTGCTCCTGCAAGGCGGCACGCTCCGCCCCGGTCCGGCCACGCTCCTGGGTGGCGGCAACCCGGTTGGCCTGGGCCGCTGCATGTCCGGCTTCGGCTGCCGCCAGCGCCTGCCGTCTCTGGTCCAGCGCCGCGCGGGTCAACCAGCCGCCTCGAAACAGCTCTTCGCCCCGCAACGCTTCGCTGCGGGCCAGGGCAAGGCGCGCGCTGGCATCGGCCACTTGCGAAGCTGCTGCCTGCTCCAGTGCGGCAGAGCGACCGGCGCTGCCCGAGGCTGCGGCGATGCGCTGGTCGAGATCGATCGGATCGATCATGGCCAGCAGCTGCCCTGCTTCCACCCGGTCGCCAACGTCAACCGCCAGGCTGGCGACGCGTCCCGGCGCGGTCGGGCCGATCCGGTTAGTATAGCGCGCTTCCACCGTGCCGATCCCGAACAGGGCTGGTGTGATCGCCCGCTCCTCGATCCTGGTTACCGTCACTTTCACCGGGGCCAGCGGGCCGGAGCGAACGGCAACGAAGCCAAGCAGGAGCGCCAGTGTGGCGAGCACGACCACCAGCCACAGGGCGCGGCGGCTTTGAGGAAGGGCTATGCGCATGACGAGGCTCCGAGACATTGCCGGAACAGGCCGAATAGGCGATGGGCAAGGGCTGGCATGGCCGAGAAATCGTCGATCGCCAGACCTTGCATGACCATGCCTTGCACCATGGCGAGAAACAGCACGGTCGCAGCCTCGACATCGGTGACGCCAGCGATATCGCCTGCCTCGCGTGCAGCGTGAAGTTCGCGGGCTACCCTTGACCGGTATCCTGCCATCAACTGACGGGCGATGGCCTTGGTCGGGGTGTCTCCAGCGCGTTGCAGTTCACCGAACAGGATGCGTGGCACGCCCGGCCGCTCGATGATGAAATCAACATGGGCAGCCAGCATCGACTCCAGCCGGGCGAGCGGTGGGCTGTCCGGCAGGACGTCGAAGCGGTGGTTCAATTCGGCGCAGGTCCATTCGAGCACGGCGGTCCAGATCGCCATCTTGTCAGGAAAATGTCGGAATAGCCCACCCTGCGACACCCCCATGGCCGCGGCAATCTGCCCGGTGGTCATCACGGCCGGATCGCGAACAGCCGCCAGTTCGATCACGGCTGCCACGGTCTCGGCCCGGCGCAGATCCGCAGAGAGGTAGGGGCGATTCATGAAGACATATTGTCATAAAGAAAGCGACTGGTCACTTTTCTTTTTGAATTGCGCTATTATGGTGCGCCGATCACCTGAGGAGACCCGCGATGACCGACGCCCCCCACCATCATGCCGATGCCCTCAAATATGAAGACTGGGCAGGCGAAATGGGCGCGCGCTGGCTCGCCAACCTCAACGGCTTTGAAAACACGATTGCTCCGGCGGGCGAAGCCCTGCTGGCCCATGCTGCCTACCAACCCGGCGAACGGGTCGTGGATATCGGCTTTGGCGGCGGGGCGACCAGTCTGGCGATCGCAAAGGCCGTAGCCCCGGGTGGCGAGGTCGTTGGCATCGATATTTCACCCGATCTTGCCGCTGCAACCACGCGCCGTGCGGCAGCTGCCGGAATTGCCAACGTGCGCTTCATCTGTGCCGATGCGGCGACCGTTTCCGTGGCGGATGCACCGTTCGACCGGCTGTGTTCGCGCTTCGGCTCGATGTTCTTTTCCGAGCCGGTGCCAGCCTTCGCGAACCTGCGCGGTTTGCTTAAGCCCGGCGGGCGGATCGATCTCGCCGTATGGGGGCCGCCGCAGCAGAACCCCTGGATGCTCGAAGGCATGGCCGTGGCCCGCCGTCATGTGGAAATGCCCGCTCCTGTGCCGCGCGCGCCGGGACCGTTTGCCTTTGAAGAGCGCGACTACATGGCAGAAACGCTCATCGCGGCAGGCTTCAGCAACGTGAACATCGTCGCGGCCAGGGGCGAGTTGCCCGTGGGCGGTCCCGGCGCCACGCCGGAACAGGCGCAGGCCTTCGTGCGCCACGCGCTCGCCTTCGGGCAGGCGCTTCTTGATTATCCGCCGGAGGTTCAGGACGTCGCTGCAGCCGAACTGACATCCCTTTACGCCAGACACTACCGCCCCGGCGAAGGGGTTATGATGGGCTATGCTATCTGGCTGGTCAGCGCAGAGGCATGAACATGCGCCTGACGGATATGCAACCCCGGCTGAATTCGCCGCAGAACTGAACAAGCGCTGGCCCGGCGTTACGCAATCCCGCCCACAAAGCCGCTTGTCTTGTGCAGGCGGGGCAGCGCCATGCGCATCTGGCCGTTGCACCCGCGCATCCGGCATCGGGCACACCGTTGCACTTCAAACAGGTAAAGCTGCCTGTGCCTGGCATCGGCCTGAAGGACCGCAACTTCCAGATACCTCAGGTGCCCGCATCGCTTGCAGGTCAGTTCCAGGCGATCCGAAGCGTCCAGGTCCAGCACCTGCAAGGTGTCGGCCCAGGTCATGCGAAATCTTCGGCAGAGGGGATTCGCGTGAAGCTGATCTTGCCGCCCACATTGCCCCCTGCCGGCGGCTTCCAGGGGCCGATGCTGATAAGGGTCCGGCCATATTTCGCGTTTGCGCCGTCAATGGCCCTGCCCACACGTTCCCAGCGTTGCCGGTCCCGATCGTCATCATCCAGCAGATCAAGTTGCCGCTCGCCAGCCCGGGACAATGCGCCCAGCGTGACGCCCAGGCGAAAGATCGCTTCCCGGCCAGCCGCCATTTCCAGATCAGCCCACATCTGTTTCAGCCCATCCAGCACGCCCGCATCATCCTGAACCTGCCGCAGCGGCTGTTCTGCCCCCCACCAGCGATCCCGCAAGCTTGCGTGCAGCAGCATCAGACTGGATGCATAACCCTCCCTGCGCATGCGCCTCGCCGCCTTCACGGCCAGCAGGCGGGCGATTTCCCGCGCGGCGGAAAGGGTCCGCCCCTCAGGCGGAAGCACCCGCATATGGCCAAACATGCCGCGTTGCGAAGGCGGCGCCTCGATCGCGTAGCCCTGAAGGGCATACCAAAGCCGCTCCCCGCTGACGTTTCGCCAGATGGCTCGCGCCTGCTTCGGGGCCAGCCGCAAAAGCGCGCCCGTTGATTCAACGCCGCACAAGGCCAGCCGGTGCGCCATCCGGCGCCCAACACCCGGCACATCCTCCAGTGGTATGCGGACCAGGGGGGCGGGCATGTCCTCCGGTCGCCAGACCGTCAGCCCGTCCGGCTTTCCAACTGCGCAGGCGATCTTGGCCAGGTGCCGATTGGCGGCAAAGCCCATCGAACAGGTGATGCTGGCCCCGATCGAATAGCGAATCTGCCGCTTGATCCGCTGGCCCAGTCCGTGCGGGTCTGCGATCTCGGCAGGCCCCAGCCTGCAAGCCAGTTCGTCGATGGATTTCACCACATCAACCGCAATGACCGAATGAATCTCTGCCACCAGCGCATTGTGGGCGCGGCGATACATGTCCGGCTTTTGCGGCACCAGAACCAGGTCCGGGCAAACGGCCTTGGCGTCTGTGACCGACATGATGTTTTTCACGCCCCGCGCCTTCGCTTCACGGGAACAGGCGATCAGGATCGCGCGCGAGCCTCCTTCATACGGGATCACGCCAACAGGCCTTCCCCTCAGGCGCGAATCGATCTGTTGTTCAACAGACGCAAAAAATCCGTCGAAATCCAGATACATATGCTCGATGGTGACAGGCTTCCGCATCGGGCGAGCATATCGAAGGAAACGGAACAAAAAAAGAACAAACGGGAACGGTCCGAGCCATGTGGAATGGATTATGTGGATTGGGCGGCTACGCTCCTTCGGGCCTGTCGCCAACTGGTCATGGACAAAGTCCATCGACCAGGTCTCGTTCGCCCCGGTTGCCGCGCGGCGTCCTTCTCGCAACTCTGCCTTCACCCGGCGCTTGGGTGGCTTGCGGCGCAACTGCAAGCCCATCTCCTTGTAAAGGCGATAGATCCGCTACCCGTTCACATCCCAGCCCTCCCAGCGCAGCAGCACATGGATCCGGCGATAGCCGTATCGAAACCGCGTTTCCGCGATCTCCTTGATCCTTTGCTTCAGGTCAGCCTGCTCGGTCCGTCAGCCTTTGTTATGATAGCTGGATCGCTCTGCTCGAAGCACGCTGCAGGTCCGCCTGATGCTCTCCTGCCACGCCGCCCGAACCTCATCCACCAGCTGCCGCCGCCGAGCAGGCCTCAGAGAGTTTGCTTCGCCAGCCTACGGCCGCGAGACGACATCCTGCAGCATCGCCTTCGCCCGACGAGAACCCTGAGGTAGTCGCCATGTTCCGGGACCTGAAGCAGCTCGATGAGCGCGACCGCGAGACCATCAAGGTCCTGATGGACCAGTTGAAGCGTCGACCGGACTCCAAGGGTTGACGCTGAGCCGCCTCGATCTCGACGGGGCGGGGTCGCCCGACGCGCTGGTCACGCGCATTCTGAAGCTCAAGCCCGATCTAGAGCTTCCGGTCCCGATCGAGGACCTCTGCGCTGACCTCGACATCTTCAGCATCGCCGACCTCGAGACCGAAGGATTTGAGGCGGCCCTGATCACTGATGCGGTGAAGTCCAAAGGCGCCATCCTGGTCGCCAAGGGACGATCACGGCAGCGGCGCAGGTTCTCGATCACGCACGAGCTTGGGCATTTTTTGATGCCGAGCCATATACCACCTTCGGATGGGCAGTTCCTCTGTTCCGCCGAGCAGCTGCAACAGATGGCTGCCAAAGACCAGGATCGCCAAGCGCGCATGGAAGCCGAGGCCAACAGGTTCGCGGCGCTGTTGTTGATGCCCCCTCCCCTGCTCCGCACGCGATTGCGCAAAGCGCGACGGCCGCAGCTCGAACAACTGGTTGCGATGGCCGAGGAGTTCGACGTCAGTAAGGACGCCATGGGGCGCGCCTATGCCGAGCACCATGACGAGCCGGTCGCGGTACTCATCTGGCGTGAGGGCCGACTGATCCGCTGCTATCGCAGCTCGACGATGCCGTGGCTCTCGCTGCGCTATGGGGATCGCATGCCGCGAGGATCGGGCGCCACTGCGCCTTCGGACGAAGTCGGCAGGATCGCCGAGCCTGCAGAAGCAGATCCGCATCTCTGGTTCGACGATCGCGCTGCGCGCAAAGTTGCCGGCCTGTGCGATCAGGTGCTGTTCCTGCGCGATGGATACAGAATGCAGCTCCTCCACGCCGAGCTGCGGGCCGACGACGAGCCGGACGAGACCGATCTTGACGAGCGGTGGCGCCCGCGGTTCTGAGCGGCTTGCTAATGTCGATCCCTGTAAGGGGCGACCGCACTCCCTGTTCCAGCCTGATATGATCCCTGTTATTTGGACTCGAGTTCCCTGTTATTTTCTGGCCGCGCAGCAGGAGAAGTATCGCTATGTCAGGGAGTTGGTCCAGATCAGGGGCACAAGAGGCCTCCTGAAAATGAATGAATTCCCTGTTTTTGGCTCAGTAACAGGGAATAACAGGGGGAGACTGGCTGGCTTCAGACTGCGTCCCGCACCAGCCAGTCTTGGGGTGAACCGATATTCGGAACCCCGGCTGCGCACTCGCCGAAAACCCTCCCGCTTTCCGTGATTTCGTGGCACTGCCAGCATGACGGCGCAGTCAGAACACTTGTCTCGGGCGTCGTTCGGGCCTCAAAACTGGCCGAAATCGCTCCTCTGAAGTTCCCGGCTTCACCTGCAGATGCCGCCGCCATGGCTCAGGCAGTCATGGCAAGCAGACGCTCTTGTGCATCCCACTCCAGCGATAGCGAGACCGACAACAGCTTGCTTCCCGGAGCGTCTGCTGGAAGGTGATCAACCATCTGGGGGACGAAGTGATGAAAGTGGTGGGGGTTTGATGCTGACGGACCGTTTCGACGAAGCGCTGGCCTATGCCAGCCGCCTGCACCGCAACCAGCGGCGCAAGGGAACCAACATTCCCTATGTGTCTCACCTCTTGGGGGTCGCCGCGATCGCGCTTGAGAATGGCGCCGACGAGGAGGGGGCGATTGCGGCGCTGCTGCGTGACTCGATCGAGGATCAGGACGTAACAGAGGCCGACATTGCGGCGCTCTTTGGCCCAGCCGTAGCCCGCATCGTTGCGGATTGCACAGACGGCGAGCCCGGCGACCGCGATGATAAATCCTATGCGGCATGGCGCCGCCGCAAGGAGGCCTATGTCGCCACGCTGCGCAAAAAGCCCGAGGCATCTTTGCGGATATGCCTTGCCGACAAGACGCACAATGCCTCAGCGATTCTGGCGGATCTGCTGGCCATCGGCCCCACTGTATTCGACCGGTTCACCGGGAAGCGCGATGGCACCCTATGGTATTACCGCGCGCTTTCAGAAGCCTTTCGCGAGCAGATACCCGGCCACGGCACGGAGCGGCTTGCGCGGATCGTGGACGATCTTCACCACCACGCGGCCTGACACTCCTCTACGCTTCCACCTTTGCCGGGGAATTGGGTCGCCTGACGGCCTCTGCGCAATAACAGGTGAAGTTCTCTATCTTTGGTCAGGTGCAGCACGAGAGCGGCAATAAGCCCTCTGTTGCCATGGTTGGAGACGCGGGAATACATGGTAAGCGCTGGCCCGATGAAAACGAAAGCAAAGCCCCTTCTTGTCGGTGTTCTGGCGCTGGTCCTGCTGGCTCTGGCGGGTTACTGGTTCCTGGCTCCGCGTGAAAAGGAAGTCGCCACGCTTCTCGTCGAAGCGGCGCCGGCTCAGCGCCTGCTTGCCGTCAACGGACGTGTCCGGCCACGGCTGCAGGTCGACATTCGCCCTGCGATCGGCGGGGAACTGATCGCCCTGCCCTTTGATGTCGGGGATCATGTTGTTGCCGGGCAGGTGATCGCGCGGATCGACGATGCGCCGGAAGCAGCGGCAATCGCCCAGGCTGCGGCTTCCGTCCAGGCACAGCAGGCGAGCCTCGAGCAGGCGCGCAGAGACCTTGCCCGCTATGAGGCACTCGGCCAGTTCACAACCCGGCGAGAAGTTGAGCAGCGGCGTCTCGCCGTCGTGGAGGCTGAGCGCGAACTCAGCCGACGCCGCGCCAGCGTGGAGCAGGCGCGCGAGCTTCGCGAACGGCGGGTTCTGCGCGCCCCATTTGCCGGGGTCATCCTGGAACGCCCCGTCGATCCCGGCCAGACTGTGGGCGCGGAAAGCATCATCTATCGTCTCGCCGATCTTTCCCGGCCGGAAATCACGGTCGAGGTGGACGAGATCTATGCCGCCGAAATCCGTCCGGGCATGGCCGCCATGATCCGCCTTCCGGGGCAGAAAGAGCCGATCCGCGCCGTGGTTGCGCATATCGAGCCGCGCGTGGACCCGGCCACTGGCGCGCGCGATGTCCGGCTCAGCCTTGGCGACTCCATGGTCGACGCGCCTTCAGGCCTCACCGTGACGGTTAACATCGTCATCGAGGCGCGTGAACGCGCGATCAGCGTGCCGCGAAGCGCCATCGTCGGATCCGGCGACACGGCGCGCGTCCGCCTCGTCTCGGGCGATGGCATGGTGGAAGAGCGGCGGATCGGCTTTGTCGACTGGCCTGCGGAAAGTGTGATCGTTACCAGCGGCCTGAACCCCGGCGTCCGCATCCTGACCGATCCGGAAGCGGCCCAGCCGGGCGAAAGGGTCAAAGTGCGGGCCACAAACTAGTATGACCCCCTATGCGGTCAAGCTCGCCACCCGGCATCTCCTGTCTCATCCGGGGCAGTCGGCGCTGCTGATGTCCGGCGTGGCGCTGGGTGTCGGTGTCTTCATCTTCATGAGCGCGCTGATCGGCGGGCTGGCAACGCTGCTCACCCTGCGGACCGTCGGCAGCATTCCCCATGTCGTGCTGGAAATGCCGGATCGGGATCCCGCCGTCATCGCGCCCCGGCCCGGCGCGCTGGTGGTGCTGCAGAAGGATCTCAGCCGTCGTCAGCAGATCGCCATCTGGCAACCGGCTGTCCCGATAATTGCCGCCCAGCCGGGCGTCACGGCCGTTTCGCCCCAGATCCGCGGCTCCGCCTATGTGGAACGGGGGCAGGCGCTGGCGCCGGTGGGCGTCATCGGGGTCATGCCGGGCAAGCTGTCCGACATTGCCGACATCAGGTCGGCGGTTGTCGACGGCAGCAGCAACCTGCCCACCGATGGCATATTGATCGGCAGCCGTCTGGCGGATGATCTGGGCCTGCGTGTCGGCCAGGTGGTGCGCCTGACATCGGATCGCGGCCGGGCCCGCAGCTTCCGGATCGGGGGCATATTCACCCTGGGGGTCGCCAGCGCGGATCGTCAGGCCGTCTACATGGATTTCACCACCGCGCGCGCCCTGTTCGATCTGCCCACCGGCATTTCCCGGATCGAGGTCAAGGTCCAGCCCGCCACGGATGCGGCCCGCATCGCCGAAAAGCTGCGCCGCTCAACGGGCCTGAAGGCCACCGCATGGACCGAGGACAACAGCCAGTTGTTCGAGGGGCTGGATGCCCAGGCCCGCACCGGGATCATCATCAAGGCGTTTGCCCTGATCACGATCGTGGTCGGCATCGCCAGCGCCATGCTGCTGTCGATCATCCGCCGCCAGTCGGAAATCGGAATCATGCGGGCGATGGGCGCCAGCAAGCGACTGGTCGTTTCGATCTTCGTGCTGGAAGGTACCCTGATCGGCTTCATAGGCGCCGTCGCCGGCGCCGGCACGGCCTGGCTGGCCCTTCTTCCCTTGCCGCCCGTTTCCGAAGTGCGAAGCGGCGGTCTGCCGATTGATCGCGGCCAGGGCGATTTCCTGCTGGCGATCACGCTCACGACTCTTGCCGCAATGCTCGCCTCGATCCTCCCCGCACGCCGCGCCGCCCGGATCGACCCGGTGGAGGCCATCGGTTCATGAACGGGGAACCGATTCTGGCCGTCTCGGGCCTCACCAAGTCCTTCGGCGAAGGCGACGCGCAGACGCAGGTGCTGAAGGGCATCGACCTTTCGATCGCCCCCGGCGAAATGGCGGCGCTGCTGGGACCTTCCGGTTCGGGCAAGAGCACCCTCTTGACCATCCTCGGCACCCTGATGCGGGCCAGCGGCGGTCGCCACGAAATGCTGGGTGTCGATCTGATCCATGCCAGCGATGCCGAACGCACGGCCTTTCGCAGCAGGCATCTGGGCTTCGTATTCCAGTTCCATCACCTGCTGGCCGATCTGACCGCGCTGGAAAACGTCATGATGCCGGCCGCCGCCGCCGCGGGACGGGAAAACCGGATCATGCGGGAACGCGCCACCGAACTGCTGGATGCCGTCGGCCTCGCAGACCGGCGGGATTTCCGCCCCGCGGCAATGTCCGGCGGGCAGCGCCAGCGCGTCGCCGTCGCCCGCGCACTGATAAACAATCCGGTTCTGGTGCTGGCCGACGAGCCCACGGGCAACCTGGATCGCCAGTCGGCCGATCAGGTGATGGACCTGATCCGATCGATCAACCGGACCATGGAAACCAGCTTCCTGATTTCCACCCACGATGAACATATCGCGGCACAGTGCCCGCGCCGGATCGAACTGCTCGACGGCCGGATCGTCCGGTCATGACCAGCGCGGCCGCCGGGGATGCGCAGGCTTCGTCGTGCGCGCGGTCAGCCGCACATGGCTCGACGTCCTATGCCTGCATGGTGCCGGTCGCGATGAAACGCTGGTGCCAG
The DNA here is from genome assembly GCF_059115405.1 of Sandaracinobacter sp. T42. Lineage (NCBI taxonomy): Bacteria > Pseudomonadati > Pseudomonadota > Alphaproteobacteria > Sphingomonadales > Sphingosinicellaceae > Sandaracinobacter > Sandaracinobacter sp. T42. Next base: position 1,644,291 of record NZ_CM181101.1, on the reverse strand, counting down.
GAAAGTGCCTCGCCCAGCAGAGACGGGGAATGCTTGCCATAGGAATCGCGCAGGGCCCGTTCGTAATAATCGGCGAGCATGTCGCGATAGCGGGGATGCACGCATTTCCCGATGATGAGGCTGGCGCGCTGCTTCGGCGCAAGTCCGCGCAGATCGGCAAGGCCCTGATCTGTCACGATGACCTGCACGTCCTGGTTGATGTGATCGACATGGCTGACCTGCGGCACGATGGTGGAGATCGCCCCGCCCTTGGCCGTCGAAGGGGCCATGAAGATCGAGATATAGGCATTGCGGGCAAAATCCCCTGAACCGCCGATTCCGTTCTGGATCGCGGATCCCATGACATGGGTGGAATTGACGTTGCCGTAGATATCCGCCTCGATCATGCCGTTCATGGCGATGCAGCCCAGCCGGCGGATCAGTTCCGGGTGATTGCTCATTTCCTGCGGGCGCAGGATGATCCGTTTGCGATAACGGTCCATGTCGGCATTCAGCGCATGCGCCGCCTCCGGACTCAGCGAGAATGCAGTCGCAGACGCCATGCGCAATTTGCCGGCGGAAAGCAGGTCCAGCATCCCGTCCTGAAGGACTTCGGTATAGGCGGTCATGTTCTCGAACGGGCTGTCGATCAGGCCGGTCAGCACGGCATTGGCGATGTTGCCGACACCCGATTGCAGCGGCAGCAGGTTCTTCGGAAGCCGCCCCTTCGCCACTTCATGCGCGAAGAATTCCATCAGGTGACCGGCGATCTGCAGGGCGCAATCGTCGGCCGGCTTGAACGGCAGGTTGCGATCGGGCGTATCGGTTTCGACAATGGCGACGACCCTGTCCGGATCGCAGCGGAAGGTCGGCTGGCCAATCCGGTCATCGGATCTGATCAAGGGGATCGGCACGCGGTTCGGCGGCAGTGCCGTGCCGTAATAGATGTCGTGCATCCCCTCCAGCGCCGGGTTCTGCCAGCGGTTCACCTCCAGGATGATCTGTCCGGCCCGTTCCAGCCAGGTCTTGTTGTTGCCCACCGAGGATGCAGGCACCAACGAGCCGTCGGGCAGGATTCCCGTCACTTCGACAAGGGCTGTGTCCAGCGGGCCGAGAAAACCCTGCCAGGCCATCGGCGCCACCTGGCTCAGGTGCATGTCGAAGTAATTCATCTCGCCGCGGTTGATCTGCCCGCGGGCGATGGGGTCGGAATTGTAGGGCAGGCGGAATTCGATACCCCTGGCCCTGGCCAGGGCGCCGTCCAGCTCGGGGCCCGTGGACGCGCCGGTCCATACGCTGATCGAAAAGGGGTCGCCGGCCGCATGCGCCGCCTCGATCCGCCGGGCCAGCGCCTGTGGCACCGCCTTGGGATAGCCCGCGCCGGTGAAGCCGCTCATGCCGACGGTCGTTCCAGGCGCGATCAGCGCGGCTGCCGCGTCGGCATCCATCACCCGGGCGCGGAGGGACGGATTGGCAATGCGTGAGCTGGTCAATTCGGAGGCTCCACTGGGCGTATCGCATTTCAGGGCATGAAGCCGCCCCGGTCGGCCCGGGCCGAATTCATTTCGCCAGACAGCCATATCGAGGGCCTCGGCAGCTGCCTAGGACATGACCTTCCGATACGGGCTTCGCGAAACGGGGATCAGCCCTGCCCCATACGCATAGCGGGCAGCCGATTGGCGAAGGCGGCGTGAGCCACCGGGCGGATTTCCCTGCCCTTTCCCGCAGTTCATCCGCCCCCGCCTCGCCGGCGGCGCGGTTCAGCCCAGCCCGTCGACTAGGACCACCCGGTAATCCGCCCCCTGGAAACGATGCGCCCGCGCGGCCGCATAGGCCGGGCTGTCATACCAGGCCTTCGCCGCTGCCCTATCCGGAAATTCGATCACCACCACGCCGTCGGCCTGCGCACCCTCCAGCGTCTCGCAGGCGCCGTAAAAGGCCAGGGGCTTCAGATCATGGCCATGGCGCGCCTCGCCCGCGCCTTCGGCATAGCGCTTCATCGCCTCGGCATCGCGCAGCTTTTCTCGTATCAGGATCATGTAGGCCGGCATTGAAACGCTCCTTCTGTGCGGATTGCTGCACGGGAAACTGGGCGATCGGCTTGCCGCGCGTCCACCCGCAAAGGTGGGCAGGGTGCGGCCAATTGCCCTCCCCCGCCTTTCGGCATGTCTGTCCAACGGTTTACAGAGGCGCCCACTTTGTCCATTCTTGCCTTCTTGGGGCCCAGAGGATTTGATTGTGCCGGAACTGAATGCGAATGCCCGTGATCAGCGCTTGCCGATCGCCCACAATTGCGACGGCTGCGTCGTTCGCAACCGCTCCATCTGTGCCGCACTCCAGCCGGATGACCGAATGGCGCTGGGGCGTGAAGGCCGGATCCAGGTCGTCCCCAGGGGGCGCACCCTCGTGTGGGAGGGGGAGGACGCCATGCTCGTCGCCAATGTGATCGAAGGCGTCCTGAAGCTCTCCACCTCCACCAGCGACGGGCGGGAACAGATCGTCGGCGTGGTTTATCCATCCGATTTCATCGGCCGGCCCTTCGGGGAACGCAGCCAGCACAGCGTGACCGCACTTGTCGATTCGCGCGTCTGCCTGTTCCCCCGCGCCGCATTCGACCGCTTTGCCCACGACCATCCCGAACTGGAACATCGGCTGCTGAACCGCGCGCTCGATGAACTGGACAGGGCCCGTCGCTGGATGCTGCTGCTGGGCCGCAAATCGGCGACGGAGCGGGTCGCCAGCTTCCTGCTCGAGCTGTCGCAGCGGCTCGCTGAAACCGGCTGCGGCGGCGAACCCGCGCTCGACAGTTTCGAACTTCCGCTGGATCGGCAGCAGATCGCCGATGTGCTCGGCCTCACCATCGAAACGGTCAGCCGGCAGATGTCAGCCCTGCGGGCGGCGCAGGTGATCGATCTGCCGGGCCGCCGGTCGCTTCAAATTCTGGATCGCGCCCGGCTGACGGCGATGGCCGGGGACTGACCAGCAGGAAACAAGCCGCCACGCCCGGGGGCATGGCGGCCGATCCCATCGCTCAGAAGCGCGTGCCGATCCCGAAGCCGACAACCAGCGGATTGATGTCAACCCGCACGCTCTGACGGCCGATCGCGGTCGTGTTCAGCCGGGCCCGCGTGCTCATGTCGATGTACTTCACGTCGAAGTTCAGGAAGAGCTTGTTGTTCAGCGGAATGTCGGCACCCGCCTGCAGCGCCCAGCCGAAGCTGTTCGACAGGCTCACGTCCGTGTCCCCAACGGCGGCTTCAAGGCTGCCGGACGCGCGGCTGTTGTAGAAGATGGTATAGTTCACACCCGCGCCGACGTAGGGCCGGAACGAAGCTTCGGGCGCGAAATGATATTGCAGCGTCAGCGTCGGCGGCAGAACCCAGGTGTCCAGCAGCTTGCCGACGGCAGCGGTCGTGCCGGTCTTGCCGTAGGCCGAATGCTTGGTGGTCGCCAGGATCAGTTCCAGACCCAGGTTGTCGGTCATGAAATAGGTGAAGTCCAGCTCGGGGGTGTAAGCCTTGCCGACAGACACCTTTTCGCCCGGAAACGCCGGAAGCACATCTCCGGAGCTGTCCTGCGGGGCGACCACCAGGAAGCGGCCGCGGATCTGCCAGTCGCCGGCCTCTGCAAGGGCCGGGGCGGAACCCGCCAGCATGGCGGCTCCAAGGGCGACGGTCGCAATCGCACGCATGTTCTCAATCTCCTTTTTCATCGGGCGTCGCCCCCTGTCCGGGGGGGCTGCCTTCTCCCTGTGGGAAAGCCGCCCGTGGTGATCGCCTTGTGCGCCCGCGGATGCCGCCCGTCCTTGACCAGGCCCAAGAATCGGGTTGACTTCGATCAACGCGCCGGCGGGCCGCGCCATGCAGATTGCCTCCCATGTGGCCGTACCACCCCGAATTGCTTGCCCGCGCAGTGCCGCGCTACACGAGCTATCCGACCGCCGCCGAATTCACGCCTTCGGTCGGTGCGGAAGATCAGCTGTCCGCCCTGCGCGGCATCGCGCCCGGCACGTCCGTCTCCCTCTATGTCCATATCCCCTTCTGCCAGGACATCTGCTGGTACTGCGGCTGCAACACCAACCGTTCCAACCGGACCGAACGCGTCGCCGCCTATCTGGAAGCGCTCGAGGCCGAGATCGACTGGCTGGCCCGCCATCTGTCCGGCCGGGTTTCGCTGGGGCGGATCAGCTTCGGCGGGGGCAGCCCCAACGCGCTCGATCCGCTGGGATTCGTCCGCCTCGTCAGCCAGATTCTCACCGCCTTCCAGGCCTCCAGCCCGGAAATCTCCGTCGAACTCGATCCCCGCTCGCTCGATTCCGAATGGGCCGGCCTGCTCGGCAAGGTCGGCGCGACACGGGCCAGCCTCGGCGTGCAGACCCTGGCGCCAGCGGTTCAGGCCCGGATCGGGCGTGTCCAGCCCGTGGAGCTGATCGAACGCTCGGTGGCGATGCTTCGCGACGCCGGCGTCACCTCCCTCAACTTCGACCTGATGTACGGCCTGCCCGGCCAGAGCGAGGCTGACCTGATCGCCACACTGGAAGGGGCGCTTCGCCTGCGGCCGGATCGCATCGCCCTGTTCGGCTACGCGCATGTGCCGCAGCTGATCCCGCGCCAGCGCCGGATCGATGCGGATCAGCTGCCAGATGTCGGCACCCGCTTCCGGCAGGCGGCGATCGGCCATGAACGGCTGGTGTCGGGCGGCATGCAGCCCGTCGGATTCGACCATTTCGCCCGCCCGGCAGACCCGCTGGCTGTCGCCGCCCGGGAAGACCGGCTGCGCCGCAACTTCCAGGGTTTCACCGACGATCAGTCCCAGATCCTGCTGGGGGTGGGCGCCACCGCCATCAGCAGCACACCGGATCTCATCGTCCAGAACGAAAAGAACAACGGCCGCTACCGCATGCGCGTGCTGGCCGGGCAGGCCCCGGCGGTCATGGGCGTTCGCCGCACCCCGGTCGACAGGGAACGCGGACTGGTGATCGAGGATTTGCTGTGCGGTCGCCCGGCGGATCTCTCCGGTCTGCCGGATGATGGCTGGGCCGAACTGCGGCTGAAGCCCTTCCTGCAGGAAGGGCTCTGCACCCTCACGCACGACATGCTGACGATTCTGCCCGAAGGGCTGCCCTACAGCCGCGCCATCGCCGCCTGCTTCGATAGCTACCGCGCGCACGGGGCGGGCCGATTCTCCTCAGCCGTCTGACTGGCCGCCATCGCGCCAGCCCGCTAGACTCCCGGGCGTGCAGGATCTCGTCACGCTCAGGCCGCTCGCCTTCAGTCTCGCCATAGGTCTGATCATCGGCCTCCAGCGGGGTTGGAAGGCGCGCGGCGAACCGCCCGGCCAGCGGGTCGCCGGCTTCCGGACGTTCGGCCTGCTGGGTCTTTGCGGCGGCGTGGCGACGCTTCTTCCGGTCGCGTTCGGCGCCGTGCTGCTCGCGGCGGCCAGCGCCACGCTGGTCGCCGGCTATGTCGGCCGGAACAGCGCGGACGACCACAGCGCCACCACGACGATCGCCGGCATTCTCACGCTCGCGCTCGGGGCCTTCGCCGCCACCGGCCGGGAGACAGAGGCGCTGGCCGGGGCTGCGGTCATGCTGCTGCTGCTGACAATGCGCGACCAGCTGCATGGCTTCCTCCGCGGCATCACCGATACCGAAATCGAAGCGGCAAGCCGTTTCGCCATCGTCGCGCTCGTCGTCCTGCCCCTTATGCCGGACCAGTCCTTCGGCCCCTACGACGCCTGGAATCCCCGCCAGCTGTGGACCGTCGTCGTCATCGTCCTTGCCCTCAGCTTCGCCGGCTACGTCGCCAGCCGCCGCCTCGGCCCTTCGCGCGGGCTGATGATCACGGCGGCGGCGGGTGCGCTCGTTTCCTCAACCGCCGTCACCGTCAGCTACGCACGGCGCCTGCGGGAGGACAGCCCGGCGACGCCGGCCCTGATCGCGGGAATCGCGATCGCCTCGGCCGTCATGTATGTCCGCGTCCTCCTCCTCACGGCTCTCCTCGCCCCGGAAGCGCTGGCCTCACTCGCGCTCGCAATGGCGCCGGCCGCGGTCGTCGCCTCGGGCGCCGCATGGTTCGTCAGTCGCCGAACTCCCTCGCAATCGCATCCGGGCGAACTGGCGCTGGGCAACCCGCTCAACTTCGGCCCCGCGTTCGCGCTGGCTGTGCTGGTCGCAATCCTGGCGGTTGCGTCGCGCTGGCTGCTGGATCACTTCGGCGATGCCGGGGTCGGCACCCTGCTCCTCCTCACCGGCTTTGCCGATGTCGATGCCGCCGTGATCACGCTGGCGGGCCTGCCCCCCGGCACGCTCACCCCCATCCGCGCGGGCCTGCTGCTGTCGCTGCCCGTACTCGGCAACATGGCGCTGAAAGCCGGCATGGTGGTGCTGATCGCCCCCAACCGCCGGGGCGCGCGCGGGGCGCTGCCGCTGGTCGCCAGCATCCTTGCCGCAACGGCCGGCATCGCCTTTCTCGCCCGCGCCTGACACCCCTGTTGCAATCTTCGCACGGCAGCGCCAAGCCTCAGCCGGCATGAGCGAAGCTGAGGCCGATCCGAACGCCGCCATGGACGACAACCGGCTTCAGCCGGCGTTCCTGCGCGCCATCGAAACCGCCCTCGATGCAGAAGGCGAAGGCGATGTCCGCGCACTTGTGAAGCCGCTCCACCCGGCCGACATCGCGGACCTGTTCGAACAGCTCTCGGCAGATCGTCGTGCCGCGCTTGCAGCCGCGCTGGGCCGGGATCTCAACGCCGACGTCCTGGCGGAAATGAACGACTGGGTCCGCGACGAGGTGGTGGGCGAACTGGAACCCGCCCAGGTCGCCGAAGCGGTGGCCGAAATGGACACCGACGACGCCGTCGCCCTGATCGAGGAGCTTGAGCCCGAAGACCAGGAAGCCGTCCTCGAGGAACTTGCGCCCGACGACCGGGTCGCCATCGAAACCGCCCTGTCCTACCCGGAGGAATCCGCCGGCCGGCTGATGCAGCGCGAGCTGATCGCGGTGCCGGAACACTGGACGATCGGGCAGGTCATCGATTTCCTGCGCGCCGAATCCAACGACGTCACGGATTTCTGGGAGATCTTCGTCGTCTCCCCCGAGCACAAGCCGGTCGGCACCATGCGCCTGTCCTGGGTGCTCACCGCACCGCGCAGCCTCGCCGTATCAGACGTGATGAAGCGCCAGCAGACGCTGATCCCCGTCGATCTCGATCAGGAGGAAGTTGCGCTCCGCTTCCAGAAATACGCCCTGATCTCGGCCGCCGTCGTCGATCGCAATGGCCGGCTGGTCGGCGTCATCACCGCCGACGACATCGTCCACATCATCGCGCAGGAAGCCGGCGAGGACATCCTGAAGCTCTCGGGCGCGGGCGATGGTGACATCTTCGAACCCGTGCTCGACAGCTACAAGGCCCGTGTGCGCTGGCTGGTCGCCAATCTGATGACGGCAATCGTGTCCGCCAGCGTCATCGCCAGCTTCGGCGCCACGATCGAGAAGATGGTCGTCCTCGCCGCCCTGTCGCCCATCGTCGCCTCCATCGGCGGCAACACCGGCAACCAGACGATGGCCGTGATCGTCCGCGCACTGGCCACCGGCCAGATGACGGATGCCAACACCCGCCGCACGATCCTCAGGGAAAGCGCGGTCGCCCTGCTGAACGGCATCACCATCGCCCTGCTTCTGGGGGCCGGCGTGGGGTTGTTCTTCGCCAACGCGCAGCTTGGCGGCGTGATCGCAGCCGCGACGGTGTTCAACCTGATCATCGCCGGCCTCGCAGGCGTGCTGGTGCCGCTGGGCCTGAAGCGTCTCGGGGTCGATCCGGCGGTCGCCTCGTCGGTGTTTGTCACCATGATCACCGATTCGATGGGCTTCCTGCTCTTCCTGGGACTGGCGACCGCAACCGGACTCGCCGGCTGACAGCCGCCCTGCCCCGCCGGCTCAGCTGCAACGCGTCGTGCCGGATCCCGTCGATCTGGACGTGCAGCGCGCGCCACCCGTAACGGTGATGTCGCCCGAACCCGTCACCCGCAGGGTGGCCGTCCCGGTCGCGCGAGCCTCGATGTCACCGGATCCGGTGGTCGTGGCCGTCAGGTCGGTGCAGGTCAGTGCGGTCGCATCGATGTCGCCCGAACCGCTGATGGCGAAATTTCCGGTTCCGCAACGCCCGGCCACATCCATGTCGCCGGAACCCGAAATGGCCAGCGTCAGGCTGGGCGAATCGACCGACGGCAGATCCATCTCGCCCGATCCGCTGATCCGGCCGCTGAACGGCCCGCGCACCCGATCGATCAGGATGCTGCCCGATCCGCTGATCACGGCGGCGGAAACCGCAGCCGTCGAAACGCGGATCTCCACATCCGCCTTGCGGCTCCCGGTCCATCGGCCGGGCTTGGTGCCGATCAGCAATCGCTTGCCATCCACCCGGATGTCCAGCCGGTCCAGTTCGGCCGCCTCGCCGGACGCCACCACAGTGGGGCGGCCGCCCGTTGTCACGGTCACGTCCGGCGAGCCCGCCAACACGATCTCGCTAAAGTCGGAAACGGGAAAACGACGCTCTGCGGCGACCGCGGGAGCTGCTGCAAATGTCAGAAGAAGTGCAAGGTGAAGGCGCAAGGGAAATCTCCCCATTATATGACCCTCTCTCACCCCCTGCTTTAGGCCAGGGGGCGCGGTCCACACAAGCCGCCTTCAGCGAAATGGGGCCGGCGATCTGCATCGCCGGCCCCATTGCCCGGATCGGTCCCGGCATCCCCGCCAGCGGGTAGCCGGGTCCTTGAAACCGCTTACGCGGCTTTAAGCACGCTTTCGATTTCCTTCTGTGCGGCCGGCTCGTCGATGTTCTTCATCGCCGCCACTTCACGCGCCAGGCGGCTGATCGCCGCTTCGAAGATCTGCCGCTCGGAATAGCTCTGCTCGGGCTGGTCCTCGGCACGGTGAAGGTCGCGCACCACCTCGGCGATCGAAACCAGGTCGCCTGAGTTGATCTTGGCTTCATATTCCTGCGCACGACGGGACCACATGATGCGCTTGACCTTGGGCTTGCCCTTCAGGGTCAGCAGGGCGTCCTTCAGGGTTGCCTCGCTGGAAAGCTTGCGCATGCCAACGGATTCCGCCTTGTTGGTCGGAACTTTCAGGGTCATCCGCTCCTTGTCGAAGCGAAGCACATAGAGTTCGAGCCGGGCGCCGGCGATTTCACTCGCCTCGATCTCGATCACCCGACCAACGCCGTGCTTGGGATACACGACATTGTCACCTACCTGGAAGCTGAGCGCCTTGGCTGCCATATACGTCTATGTCCTTTCCTTCGCGACGTGGGGCCGGCCTTCACCTCACCCGCCAGACAATCGGTCACCCGCTAAAAATGCGGAAATGCGATGTCCCCCGCGTTCTCAGACGCGGTGGAAACCTGCCGGGCAACTCGCGAAAGGAAAGATTCGCGGAATTCGTGCCGGATGGCAGATCGGGCTGGGGATAGGGCCGGTCTCGCGCGACATCTTCATGTTCATGACGACGAATCCTGCAAGACCAGCGGATCCGAACGCCAGTTGGCGACACTCGGGCAGTTCAAGCTTCGGGTCGGTTCCGCGCTCATCAGCGTCAACGCTGCGTAGCGGATAATGCGCATCGGCGCTCAACCCCAGCCTTCAAACCTTCCGATGACATGTGGCATAGCAGAAATATGACAGCAATTCTACCCTGATTGCCCTTTCAGAAGGACTATCGGCCGGAAATGGGCCGGTCCAGGGCCTGTTTCCGGCCCCAAAACAGGCCTTTCCCGAAAAATCTGCGTCCGTTCGTTCAGCGGATCAGAGATCATCCTCCGGCTCCGGCCCGGACATCAACGCATCCGACACGCCGGCCGAATTGGCGCGAATCGCAGATTCGATCCGCGCCGCCATGTCCGGATTCTCGATCAGGAACTTCTTGGCGTTTTCGCGTCCCTGCCCGATCCGGGTGCTGTCATGGCTGAACCAGGCGCCGGACTTGTCGACCAGCCCCGCCTTCACCCCAAGATCCAGGATCTCGCCCACCTTGGAAATGCCGCTGCCGTACATGATGTCGAACTCCACCTGCCGGAACGGCGGCGCCACCTTGTTCTTCACCACCTTCACCCGCGTGGTGTTGCCGATGATGTCCTCGCGGTCCTTGATCTGCCCCGTCCGGCGGATGTCCAGCCGAACCGAAGCATAGAATTTCAGCGCGTTGCCACCCGTCGTCGTCTCCGGGTTGCCGTACATCACGCCGATCTTCATCCGCACCTGGTTGATGAAGATCACGATGCAGCGACTGCGGGAAATCGAGCCCGTCAGCTTCCTGAGCGCCTGGCTCATGAGCCGGGCCTGCAGGCCGACATGGCTGTCGCCCATCTCGCCTTCGATTTCCGCACGCGGCACCAGCGCCGCCACCGAATCCACCACCAGCACGTCGATCGCGTTCGAACGCACCAGCGTATCGGTGATTTCCAGCGCCTGCTCGCCCGTGTCCGGCTGGGAAACGATCAGGTTGTCCGTGTCCACGCCCAGCTTCTTGGCATAGACAGGATCAAGCGCATGCTCGGCATCCACGAAGGCCGCAACGCCGCCCGCCTTCTGCGCTTCGGCGATCACATGCAGCGCCAGCGTCGTCTTGCCGCTCGATTCCGGGCCATAGATCTCGATCACCCGGCCGCGCGGCAGTCCCCCGATGCCCAGTGCGATGTCCAGCCCCAGAGAGCCGGTGGAGATGGATTCGATTTCCAGCGTTTCGCGCTGGCCCAGCTTCATTGCCGATCCCTTGCCGAACGCCCGGTCGATCTGCGCCAGCGCCGCCTCGAGAGCCTTTTCCCTGTCCATTCGAATCCCTTGTTCCCAACCGCCCGAACGGGCAAAGACCCTGCAAGCCAACTAGCCGCGCGCCAGCCGCCACGCAAGCTTCGTACCCCTTTTGTTCTTCCCCTGCAAGCGCCTGTTTGCCGCCGGATTCACACCAGCTCGCGCAACCTCTCCCCCAGGGACCGCACCGTATAGGGCTTGGCGATAAACCCGACTCCCAGCCCCGGCACGGCCGCGCGCGCCGCCTCGTCGGCATAGCCAGAGGTCAGCAGCACCGGCAGCCCGGGCCACATCGCCCGCGCGGCAGCCGTCAGCCCGATCCCGTCCAGCCCCGGCATCCGGATGTCCGAGACCATCGCCGCAGGCCGCTCCTGCGCCAGCCGCTTCAGCGCCGCCTCGCCGTCCGGCGCCTGGCGCACCCGCCAGCCCTGCCGTTCCAGGCCGCGCGCCACGGACAGGCGCAGCATCGGTTCGTCTTCCACCAGCAGCAGCAGACGACCGGCCTGCGCACCCTGTGGCGATGCAGGCGCCCCGGCAGCGGTCTCCGGCAGATACACGGCAAAGCGGGCCCCGCGGCGCGAAGGCTCCAGCAACAGGAAGCCGCCGGATTGCTTCACCAGGCCGAAGGCGCCCGAAAGCCCAAGCCCCTGCCCCTTCGGCCGGGTGGTGAAATAGGGCTCGAAGATCCGCGCGGCGATGGCCGGCTCCACGCCGGGCCCGTCGTCCGCCACGCTCAGCACGGCATAGGGCACGGCCGGCATGAAGGCCCGTCCGGCGTCCGGCCGTGCGCCCGGCGGAATCCGGCCGCTCTCCACCCGGATGCAGCCACTGCCCCGCCCGGATTCCAGGATCGCGTCCCGTGCGTTCAGCACCAGGTTCACCAGAACCCGTTCCAGCGCCGTCGGGTCCGCATGCACCGGGGCCGGCGCGCCATGCCCAATCTCCACCGCCACGCGCGGCCCGGCCAGCGCCGTCAGCACCGGGGCCATCCGCCGCAACAGGTCGCCCACTTCGCCCGGTACGGGATTCAGCAGATCCTGGCGGGAAAAGGCCAGGATCTGGCGCACCAGCCCGCTGGCCTTCACGGCCTGATCCACGATGGCGGAAAGATCGCGGGAATCGCCAGGATCCCGCGCGCGATCCTGCAGCAGCTCCGCTGTCGCCACGATCCCGCCCAGCATGTTGTTCAGGTCATGCGCCAATCCCGCGGCCAGCAGCCCCACCGCGCGCGTGCGGACAACGCCGCCCGCCGGATCCGCATCATTGCCCGTGCCGGGGATCCCCAACATCATGATCGCCGTGAACCTCCCGGAAACTCCGCGTGTTCACGGCCGGAACGGCGATGCGTTAAATCCAGTCGGCGCGCCTCCGGGAAGATCGGCGCAGGATCAGCTGCCGCCCGGCGCGCCCAGACCCATCGGCGTGCGGGGCCCGCGCATGGCCCGGCTGCGCCGTCGGCGACTCCAGCGATGGCCCACCCACAGGCGCCAGCCCACATGCACCGTCGTCCAGCCGGCAACCGCGCCCACCACGGCGAAGATCAGCAACCCCACATAGGTCGGGCCGGCCAGGTTCACGGTCCAGCCGATCGCCCGCTCGATCGGTCCGGCCCCCGGGGTCAGGCTGAACAGCGTTTCCGTCTTCATGCCGATCGCCTCCTTCCCCACCATGAAGGCCAGGACGTAGATGAACGGCACGGTGAACGGGTTCGTCACGAAAGTGGCCACAGCCGCCACCGGCAGGTTCGCGCGCGCGGCCACCGCGAACAGCGCCGCGAACGGGGTCTGCGCCACGGGCACCGCAAAGCCGGAAAACAGGCCAAGCGCCGTGCCGCGCGCAACACCGCGCCGGTTGAACCGCCACACCAGGGGGGAAGACAGATGCCGGGCAAACGGGCGCAGCAGGCGATTCGCCTCCAGCTCCTCCCGCGTCGGCAACTTCAACCACCTCCCGAACAAGGCTTTTCCCCTCTTAGGCACCAATCGCCGGCCACCATCTTCACGGCGCAAGGCCGGGCCCATTCACGGGCAATAAGGCAAAGATGTGTCGCCCTGTCCTGAACAACAACAGAACGGGCGAAAATCCGTCGGGCCGTGCGGGAAATCCGGCCTACCCGGGTGCTATCCCCGGTCGCGCAGCAGCCGCGCCGCTTCGCGCTTCCAGTCCTTTTCCTTCTCGGCCGCGCGCTTGTCGTGAAGTTTGCGGCCCTTGGCCAGCGCCAGCTCCACCTTCGCCTTGCCGCGCGCGTTGAAATAAACGGAAAGCGGCACCAGCGTCATGCCCTGCCGCGCCACCGCGCCATGCAGCTTCGTGATCTCGCGCTGGGTCAGCAGCAGCTTCCTCGGCCGCTTCGGTTCATGGTTATGCCGGTTGCCATGGCTGAATTCGGGGATGTTGGCGTTCACCAGCCACACCTCGCCGTCCTTCACTTCGGCATAGCTCTCCGCGATGGAGCCCTCCCCGAAGCGCAGCGCCTTCACCTCGGTGCCCACCAGCACGATGCCGGCGTCATAGATATCCTCGAAGGCATATTCATACCGCGCGCGCCGATTCTCGGCGACGGTCTTCACCTTCTCTCCGCTGGGGCGAGGCCGTGCCATCAGGGCGCAATGCCCGCGTGCGCCAGCGCCGCATCCACGGCCGCCTTCGAAACGTCCGAAGGCTCCACGACAGGCAGCCGCGTGCCGGCCTCCATGTGGCCCAGAACCGACAGCGCATATTTGGTCGGCCCGGGGGACGCATCCGTGAACAGAGCCCGGTGCAGCGGATACAGCTGGTCCTGCAGCGCCAGCGCCGTGGCGAAATCGCCTTCCAGGCAGGCCTTCACCTGCTGCGCGTTCAGCGCGGGCGCAACATTGGCCGTCACCGAAATCGCGCCATGGCCGCCATGGGCGATGATCCCCAGCGTCATATAGTCGTTGCCTGAGAGGATCAGGAAATCCCGCCCGCATTCCTGCCGGATCTGGCTGATCCGCTCGATGTCACCTGTCGATTCCTTGCAGCCGATGATGTTCGGATGATCCGCCAGTTCCGCCATCGTCTCCGTCGTCATGTCGATACCGGACCGGCCCGGGATGTTGTAGATCAGGATCGGCAGCGGCCCATTGTCCGCCAGGTGCCGGAAATGCGCGATCAGCCCGCGCTGCCCCGGCTTGTTGTAATAGGGGCAGACCACCAGCGCCACATCGGCCCCGGCCTTCGCCGCCGATTCCATATGGTGCAGCGCCACCGCCGTGTCGTTCGATCCGCAGCCCGCGATCACCGGCACGCGGCCCTTCGCCGCCTTCACCGTCAGGCCCACCACATGGTCATGCTCCTCGATGGACAGCGTGGCGGATTCCCCCGTCGTCCCGCAGGGCACCAGCCCGCCGGATCCTTCGGAAACCTGCCAGTCCACGAACGCCTCGAACGCTTTCTCGTCCACACGTCCATCGCGGAACGGGGTGACAAGCGCGGGAATGGAGCCAGTGATCAGCGGCATGGAAAAATCCTCGGAAAGCGGCGGCTTGCCTCGCTTGCCCGGCAACAGTCACCCGGCAGCCTTGGCGCAATCGCCGTGTCTGCCTAAAGACTTCCCAATGTCCGTGCAACATCGCCTGTCACTCGCCGTCGCGGCCCTGCTTGCCGCAGCCTCCCCCGCCCTCGCGCAATCCGATCCGGCCGCGCGCGCCTGGCTTGCCCAGCAGTTCGCCGCCTATCAGGCCGGCTCGTCGGCTGCCCCACAGGGCGCGCCCAGCGCCACCGCAAACAGCCTCGCCACCTGGGAATGGCTACGCCGCACGCCGCCCGCGGGCGTCACCTACCCGCTCGCGGCACAGGCCCAGTGGCTTTCGAACCACCCCGGCTGGCCCGGCCACGCCGCCATCCGCCGCCGCGCCGAAACCCAGGCGGCCGATCCGGCAAAGTCGTCCGACAGCGAAGCACGCGCCTTCTTCCGCGCAATCCCGCCCGCCACGTCGGCGGGTCAGGCGCGCAACGCCCTGCTCCTCTCCGGGCCGGAAGCGCTCGCCCAGGCCCGTGCCGCCTGGGCCCGTCCGTCCATCCCGCCGGAACTCGAATCCGCGCTTCTCGCCCGCTTCGGCTCGAACTTCACCCGCGAAGATCATGCTGCACGCGCCGATGCCCTCATCTGGGCCGGGCAGACCACGGCGGCCGCCCGGCTCTTCCCCCTCCTCGATGATGAAGCCCGCGCCCTTTCCCAGGCCCGCATCGCCCTGCGCAGCGGGGCCGCAGACGCCGAAGCCCGCGTCGCCTCCGTTCCGGCACGCCACCGCCGCAATCCCGGCCTCACGCACGACCGCTCGATCTTCCTCGAACGCAAGGGCCGCCTCGCCGAAGCCGAAGCGCTGCTCGCCGCCGGCGACACGGATGCGGGGGTCACCGCACCCGAAACCTGGCTCGAACGCCGCCTTGCGCTCGGCCGCGCCGCGATGCGGCGGGGCGATCACCTCACCGCCTACCGAATCCTTTCCAACCACAAGGCCGTGGCGCCCGGCGTGAACCCCGCCACCCTCCCCCTCTCCGTCCGCGTCGATCTTTCCGATACGGACTGGCTCGCCGGCTGGCTCGCCCTCCGGAAGCTCAACCGCCCCGATCACGCCCAGCAGCATTTCACCCGCTTCAACGCCACCGTCACCACCCCCATCAGCCAGACGCGCGGCGATTACTGGCTCGGCCGGGCCGAACAGGCGCGCGGCCAGCAGGCGGCCGCCACCGCCGCCTTCGAACGCGCCGCCCGCCACAGCGATTATTACTACGGCCAGCTCGCGGCAGAGGAGCTGGGGCGCGCCCCGGCCCTGCCCATGGTGCCGCGCATCCAGCCAACGGATGCTGACAGGCAGCGGGTCGAAGGCTCGTCGATGGGCCAGGCCCTGAAGCTGCTGGTCGATGGCGGAGAGGCGGTTCGCGCCTCGCTCTTCACCCGGGCGCTTGCCGACAGCCTCGAAACCCCCGCCCAGGCCCGCGCGGCGGCCGAATATGGCAAGGCGCTGAAGCGCCCCGATCTCGGCGTCTGGACATGGAAGGCCGCCCGCCCGCGCGGCGACCTCTCCACCTTCGATCTCGCCTATCCGCGCCTGCCCGCCAGCGCGCCCGTGCCCCCGGCGGACTGGCTGATCAGCCACGCCATCGCCCGGCAGGAATCCAGCTTCGACCGCACCGCCCTCTCCTCGGCCGGCGCGCGCGGCCTGATGCAGCTGATGCCCGCCACCGCGCAGGATGTCGCGAACAAGCTGGGCCTGCCCTACAGCCCGCAGCGCCTGTTCGACGATCCGGCCTACAACGTCACGCTGGGCAGCTATTACATCCGCCTCAGGCGCGACAATTTCTCGAACGCGATGATGGCGATCGCCGCCTACAACGCGGGGGCCGGCAATGTCCGCAAATGGATCGCCATGAACGGGGATCCGCGCGGCGGCACCACGCACGACCTCATCGACTGGGTGGAAATGATCCCGATCAGCGAAACCCGCACCTACGTCCAGCGGGTCAGCGAAAATGCCGTGGTCTATTCCCTTCTGGAACCCACAAGGCAGGGCGCCCAGCCCCGTGTCTCGCAATGGCTGAAGAACCCCTGAGGTGAGCGACCCCATCACGCCCGCCGGCATGGCCGCCCTGAAGGCCCGCTATGATCAGCTGTTCACCGTCGAGCGGCCGCAGATGGTCGAAACCGTCAGCTGGGCCGCCGGCAACGGCGACCGCTCCGAAAACGGTGACTATCTCTACGGCCGAAAGCGCCTGCGGGAGATTGATCGCGAACTCGCCCACCTCGCCCGCCGCATGAAAGACCTTCAGGTCGTCGATCCAGCCCGCCAGCCGGACAAGGCGCGGGTCTTCTTCGGCGCCACGGTGAAGCTGGTGGATGAGGACGACCGCGAACAGACGCTGACCCTCGTCGGCCGCGACGAGGCCGACGCCACGAACGGCCGCATCGCCTGGAACAGCCCGGTCGCCATCGCCCTGAAAGGCGCCCGCATCGGCGAAACAAGAACAGCCCGCCTGCCCGCCGGGGAGCGATATCTGGAAGTGCTGGAGATCCGTTATCCGGTGTGAATTCACGGCATAAGGCCGGATTGCGCGCCACACGGGCCAGAATAATGATGTCCTCAGCCATCCTCAAAACCGGCACAATCAAAAGCCCTTCCCCTTAAGGGGAGGGGTTGGGGTGGGGGCGCCCCGCCTGCAAGACAAACTCGATCAATTCACAACAGCCCTCTCCTCCCGCCGGGGGGAGAGTTGGAGAGAGGGGCGCAACGCCCGGGCCAGTCCGCCGGCATCCCCACAACCCCACCCCCCGCTCAGGCTGAGCCCTGAGCCAGTCGAAGGGTCGAAGCCCCGACCGATCTTGCCCCGATCTGCCCACCCGAGCAGTTGAGCGCGCAACCCCACCTTCGACAAGCCCGGCATCAGCGGGTAATCAGATCGAATGTGCGTGATGCGTGAACGTCTGCCCGATCTGGCCGAAGCCGATGCACGGCTGGCGCGGGAAGAGCTGACCAAGGCAACGCAGCGCCAGAACCAGCAGGCCCTTCGCAGCCCGGTGGACGGGGTGGTGCAGCAGCTGGCGATCTACAGCGAAGGCGCGGTGCTGAAGGCGGCGGACCCGATCCCAAAACAAGGACTGTGGTGGTGCCGGACAGCGGCGAGTTGATCGTGGAGGCACAGGTGCTGAACCGCGACGCCGGGTTCGTGGAGGTGGGTCAGCCTGTGACGGTGAAGCTGGAGGCGTTCCCGTTCACGCGCTACGGCACGCTGGAGGGGAAGCTGGCGTGGATCAGCCGGGATGCGATCCAGGACGAGAAGCTGGGTCCGGTGTACGCCGCACGGGTGACGGTGACACCGCCGCCCCGCGGCAGCACGATCGAGGTAACGCCGGGACTTGCGGCCAGCGCGGAAATTCGCACCGATGAACGGCGCGTGATCGACTATCTGTTGAGCCCGCTGGAGAGGGCAGTGTCTGAGGCGGGGAGAGAACGGTGACGTGGTACAAGCCTATACTGGCCGTTCCGATATGGCTCTATCGTTGGAGCAACAAGCTGCTCCTGCACATCTGGATTGGCCTTCCGCTGCTTACGGTGTTCGTTTGGATGTCCGGCGCGCGCTCGGAATGGGTAGATGTGTATCCCACGGCAATCCGTTCACCCAGTTTCTGGAAGGAAGGCGTTATCACACGCCCTGACCTCAGGGGGGACAAGTTGCGGTTGCGGATGAAAGACGGCAGCGCCCGTCCAATTCAGTGCGATGTCGGTTCTCGAACGACATCGAGCTGTCTTTTTGGGAAGAAGTTCCCGATTCAGGCCCGTGTTGAACTGTTCGAGTATCGAGGCATATGGATGATTCTATCCGTAGTTGATATGGAAAATGATAAGATAATAATAACTAGAGAAAATCAATTAATTCGAAATAAAAATATTGATGCATATAATTCAACGCTCACTAAAGAGGATGGTTTTTACAAGGGGTTAGCATTTGGTATTATTATGATACCATTTGGTCTGATCTATCACTTATTTTTTAAATGGATGAGGCGAATCGCCGAACGGCGAAGGCTTGCTGAGCGGGAGAGTTTGAATGCCAAGCAGTAAATTTGCCAAGGATGCGGTCACTGCAACTTTCGATTTCTGGCAGAGATTCCGGGGATAGTATACCAATTAGCCGCCACCCCCGCCCCCCCCCGCTGGGCAACCGACCGGCATAATCTCCAACAAATCCAACAGCTCCTACACCCAAGCCCTTGATTTCAAAGTGTAGGGCAATGTTCCACGTGGAACAACCAATATGGTTATTCGTGGTTTGCGCCGCGCGCCATGCTATCTCGGCTTCAGCTTGCACCCCAGTTCGCGCTCGGCCAGCTTCCGCAGGTCCGGCGTCAGCGGCGGGTCGGTCAGGTCCACGTCCTTCGCCAGTTCGTCCGCGATGATCCGCAACCCCTCGATCCGGGCCTGTTTCTTGTGATTGGCGCCGATGATGTGCCAGCGCGCATGTTCCGTGTCGGTGCGCTCGAACATCTCTTCATAGGCTTCCACATAATCGGCGCGCCGGGCCCGGTTGCGGAAATCCTCCGTCGTCACCTTCCAGCGCTTCCACGGCTGCTCCAGCCGGTCGATCAGCCGCTTGTCCTGCTCGTCCTGGCTCACATGCAGGAACAGCTTCACCAACCGCGTGCCATGCGTCACCAGCGTCGATTCAAAGGCGTTGATCTCGCCATAGGCCCGGCCCCAGTCCTCAGGCCTGGCGAAGCCCTCCACCCGCTCCACCGCCACCCGGCCGTACCAGCTGCGGTCGAACACCGTCCAGTTCCCCGCCTCGGGCAGATTCGCCCAGAAGCGGGTCAGATAATGCTGGCGCCGTTCATGATCGTTCGGCGCCGAAACCGGCACCACTTCATAGAAGCGTGGATCCAGTTCGGCGGACAGGCGCTTGATCAGGCCGCCCTTCCCGGCCGCATCCCAGCCTTCCAGCAGGATCACGGCTGCCCGCTGCTGGCGGTGATAGGCGATCAGGATCTCGAACAGCCGCAGTTGAAGCTGTTGCTCGATCTCGTCATGATTGTCCGGCGCCCGGGCATGCTCAACCCTGTCCCGCCGGCCGCCCGGCATCAGGCGGCTTTCTTCCCCGCCTTTTCGCGGCGGGCCTTCTCCAGCTTCTTCAGCACCATGTCCCGCTTCAGGCGCGACAGATGGTCGATGAACAGGATGCCGTCCAGATGGTCCATCTCATGTTGCAGGCAGGTCGCCGTCAGGCTGTCCAGCTGTTCGTCATGGGCCACGCCATGCTCGTCCAGCCAGCGGGCGCGAACCACGGCGGGCCGCTCCACATCGGCATACTGGCCCGGCACGGAAAGGCAGCCCTCGTTATAGACGCTGTAGTCCTCGCTCGGGTCATACAGTTCCGGGTTGATGAACACGCGCGGATTGGGTGTGCCCTTGCCCTCTTCATCCTCGGGCCCGTCGCCCAGGTCCATCACCAGCAGCCGGATTGGCACATCCACCTGCGCCGCCGCCAGCCCGATTCCGGGCGCGTCATACATCGTCTCGAACATGTCCGCGATCAGCGTGCGGATCTCGTCCGTCACCTCGGCCACGGGCTCGGAAATGCGGCGCAGGCGCGGGTCGGGCACTTCAAGAATGGGCAGGATAGCCATGGGCAATAGCTAGGAAGCTACGCCGCCCCGGTCAAGCCAGCGGCCGGCGCAGCCTGAGCGCCTGCGCCAGCGTGCCTTCATCCAGATAATCCAGTTCGCCCCCCACCGGCACGCCATGCGCCAGCTGCGTCACGCGGGCGCCAAGCCCTTCCAGCGCCTCCGCCACGAAATGCGCCGTCGTCTGCCCCTCCAGCGTGGCGTTCATCGCCAGCACCACTTCGGAAACCGGCGGATCGCCCGCCACCCTGTCCTTCAGCGCGTCAATGGAAAGGGCCTCGGGCCCGATCCCGTCCAGCGCGGAAAGCGTGCCGCCCAGAACATGATAGCGGCCCGCAAACAGACGCCCCCTTTCCAGCGCCCAAAGATCGGCCACGTCGGCGACAACGCACAGAAGCGCCGGATCCCGTTTTGGATCGGTGCAGATCCGGCAGGGGTTCACCGTATCCAGATTCCCGCAGATCCCGCACGGCGACAGCGACGCATCAACGCGCTGCAAGGCTGCAACCAGCGGCTGCAACTGCGTTTCGCGGTGCTTCATCAGCTGCAGCACCACCCGCCGTGCCGATCTTGGCCCCAGCCCCGGAAGCCGGGCGATCAGCGCTGTCAGTTGCTGCAGGGCGTCGTCCATTCTATCGGCTCTGCCATGCGAATTGCCTTCATGGGAACCCCGGATTTCGCGGTCGCCGCGCTGGACGCCCTGGTGCAAGCCGGCCACAGCGTCGTCGCCGTCTATACCCAGCCGCCCCGCCCGGCGAACCGGGGGCGCATCACCCCGTCGCCTGTCCACCGCCGTGCGGATGAACTTGGCCTGCCCGTGCGCACACCCGCAAGCCTGAAGGGCGCGGACGAACAGGCCGCGTTCGTCGCCCTCGATCTCGATTGTGCGGTGGTTGCGGCCTATGGCCTGCTGCTGCCGAAGGCCGTGCTGGATGCGCCGCGCCACGGCTGCCTCAACATCCATGCCTCCTTGCTGCCGCGCTGGCGTGGCGCAGCGCCAATCCAGCGCGCGATCCTGGCCGGGGATGCGGAGACCGGGGTTGCGATCATGCAGATGGAAAAAGGGCTGGATACCGGCCCCGTCCGGCTGGAAGGCCGTATCCCGATTCTGCGGGAAACCGCCGGGGAACTCACCGATGCACTGGCGGTCCTCGGCGCGAAACTGATGCTGGACGTGCTGGCCGACCTGCCCGGCCATCCGGCGGTTGCGCAGCCGGATCAGGGCGTCAGCTATGCCCACAAGATCGACAAGGCCGAAGCCCGGATCGACTGGGCGCAACCCGCACAGCAGATTGACCGGCTGGTGCGCGCCATGCAGCCCAGTCCCGGCGCCTGGTTCGAAAGCGCGGGCCAGCGGGTGAAGCTGATCGCCGCCGAACAGGCCCTCGGCAGCGGCATGCCGGGCGCCCTGATCGGCGACAGTCTGGTGGCGGCGGGTGACGGGGCGATTCGCCTGCTGACCGTCCAGCCCGAGGGCAAGCCCCGGATGGCCGCCGCCGACTGGCTGCGCGGCCGCCGCCTTCAGCCCGGCGACCCGGTTTGACCCGCCGCATCCGCTTCACGCTGGAATGGGACGGTCGGCCATTCATGGGCTGGCAGCGCCAGCCGCATGGGCCTTCGGTGCAGGAAGCGATGGAAACCGCCCTGGCCCACATCACCGGCGAAGAACCGGTCGTCCACGCGGCCGGGCGAACGGATGCCGGGGTGCATGCCAGCGGTATGGTCGCCCATGCGGAACTGGAATCGAAACTCACGGCCTTCCGGCTGATGGAAGGGATCAACGCCCGGCTGAAGCTGGCCGGTCAGCCCGTCGCGGTGCTGGATGCGCAGGAGGCCGCACCGGATTTCCACGCCCGCTTCTCCTGCACCGGCCGGGCCTATGACTACCGGATCCTCTGCCGCAGGGCCCCGCTGACCTGGAACGACGGGCTGGTCTGGCGCCGGCCGAAACCGCTGGACATCGCGGCCATGACCGAAGCCGCGGCCCTGCTGGTGGGACGGCACGACTTCACCACCTTCCGGCATGTCCACTGCCAGGCGCAAAGCCCGGTCAAGACACTGGACGAACTGGCCATTTCCGCTGACGGCGAGCTGGTGACGATCCGCGCGGCGGCGCGATCCTTCCTGCACCACCAGGTGCGGTCGATGGTCGGGGCGCTGGTTCTCGTGGGGGAAGGTCGCTGGTCTGCGGCGCATGTGAAATCGGCGCTTCAGGCACGGGACAGGG
This sequence comes from Sandaracinobacter sp. T42, assembly GCF_059115405.1. NCBI lineage: Bacteria > Pseudomonadati > Pseudomonadota > Alphaproteobacteria > Sphingomonadales > Sphingosinicellaceae > Sandaracinobacter > Sandaracinobacter sp. T42. Next base: position 1,622,136 of record NZ_CM181101.1, on the reverse strand, counting down.
CCGCCCTGCGGCTGAATGCGCCGCCGGACGGCTTGTGGTTCATCCGGGCCAGCTATGGCCAAGCGTCGGAATAGTTTACAGAAGTTTTCCCCGCGCTTCAATTAACCCCTTGAATTCATACAATGGTTAATTTGGCACGAACATTGCATGATCGCCCTCAGGGATCGCTAAAACAAACTGAAAGCAGGCCAAGAGCGTGAATGGGATGCAGGAGCGACCAAAATCCGGCGTCCGGGGCGCTATCCTCGTCTGGATCATCGGGTTGACACTCGGTGTGGTGGCCGGAGCCGCGACCGCGATGCTTCTGATGCCCGGCGATATCCGCCATGGCGACCGGACGACCATTTCCGAGCGCTTCAGAACCCCCTGATCAGACAAGCATTTCGATCGGGGACGGATGGCCGAGAAAGGCCTCCGGGCTTGCCGAACGACCATAGGCGCCTGCCATGAACACGGCAATCAGATCCCCCACGCCGGTCGGCGGCAGGTCGATCCGGTCCGCCAGGCGATCCAGCGGCGTGCACAGGCACCCCACCACGGACATGGTTCCCGCTGACCCGTCGGCCCGGCTGGCGTTCACCACCGGATAATTGCGGCGGATCACCGTTCCGAAATTGCCGGTCGCGGCAAGCTGGTGGTGAAGGCCGCCGTCCGTCACCAGGAACGTCTCTCCGCCAGAGGTTTTCCGATCCACCACGCGGCACAGATACACGCCGGCTTCCGCCACCAGCCAGCGCCCCAGCTCCAGTGCGAAGCGGCTGCCCGCCAGAACCCCGGGGCGGCTGTGCAGAATATCCGACAAGCCGGCACCAAGCATGGAAAGATCCAGCGCGGTGTCCCCGGGAAAATAGGGGACGCCAAAGCCCCCGCCCAGGTTGATGAGCGGGGCTTGAAGCCCGGCTTCCGCCAGCAGATCCGCCGCAAGCGCGACCGACTGGCGTTGCGACTGCAGGATCGCTTCCGCCGACAGATTCTGCGAACCTGCGAACAGGTGAAGGCCCTCGAAGGCGAACGGTGGTTCCGCCATGCGGCGCAGCAGCGGAACCGCCGCCGCCGCATCGACGCCGAAGGGGCTGGCAGCGCCCCCCATCTTCATGCCGGCCCCCTTCAGCGCAAAGGGCGGATTCACCCGAAGCGCCACCCGCGCCGCCTGCCCAAGCCGTATGGCGATCGCCGCCAGCCGGTCCAGTTCGCCCGCCGATTCGACGTTCAGCGCAACGCCGGCCTTCACGGCAGCCTCCAGTTCGCGGTCACGCTTGCCGGGGCCTGCGAAGCTGATCCGGTCGTCCGGCATGCCGGACGCCAGCGCCTTCGCCATTTCCCCGGCGGACGCGACATCGAAGCCGTCCACAAGCCCCGCCATGTGTGCCAGCAGTTCAGGCATGGGGTTGGCCTTCACCGCGTAATGCAGCTGCAGCCCCTGCGGCATCGCCGCGCGGAAGGCCTGCACACGGGCGGTCAGGAGGGCCCTGTCATAGAGGAACAGCGGGGTATCCCCCGCTTCGGCCGTCCAGTCTTCCGCCGGCCGGCCGGCGACCAGAAGGCGACCGGCCGGATCCCGGCCGAACCCTGGCGGAATGCGCCCCGTCATTGCCCGAACTGCTTGCGGATCAGGCTGCGATCCAGCTTGCCGTTCGCCGAAACCGGCAGCGCATCCAGCCAGACGACACCGGTCGGCTGCATGAAGTGCGGCGCTTCCTTTCGGAACCAGGCCATCAGCCGCGCTTCTGCGGCGGATGCTTCAAGCCCGACGGCCGGCGCCGCCACCAGCCGGATGCGCTGACCGGCAAGTTCGTCGGGCAGGCCGAGCGCCACGACCTGCGCAACGGCCCCGCTCTGGTGCGCCAGTTCCTCGATCTCGGTTGGCGAGACGCGGGTGCCCATTGTCTTGATCGTCTCGTCCGCGCGGCCCACGAACGTCAGCAGCCCTTCGGAATCGCGAACCACCGTGTCCCCCGACCAGACGGCCATGCCCCCGTAGCGGGAACCGAAAGGCGCGGGCCGGAAGCGCTGGGCAGTCCGTTCCGCATCGTGCCAATAGCCCAGTGTCACCAGCGGGCCGCAATGCACAAGCTCGCCCGGTTCGCCATCGTCCGTCAGGGCGCCATCGGGCCGGACGACAAGGATTTCGGCCTCCGGGATCGCACGGCCGATGCTGGATGGGTGCGTATCCGCCAGTTCAGGGGGCAGCGTGGTCGACCGGAAGGCTTCCGTCAGGCCATACATCAGGTGCAGGCGGGCGTCTGGGAACAGGGCCCTGAGCGCCCTGACTGTCGGCACCGGCAGGCGGCCGCCGCTGTTGGAAAGGGTACGCATGGTCGCCACAGCCTCTGCCGGCCAGTCGAGCGCGACCAGTTGCACCCAGAGCGGCGGCACGGCTGCGAGCTGGGTGATGGCGTGGCGCAGGCAGGCCTGCACCACATCGCGCGGGGTGAGATAATCGAGAAGCACGACCGACGCCCCCGCATGGAAGGCGGTGGTCAGCTGAGAGAATCCGAAATCGAAGCTGAGCGGCAGCACCGACAGCAGCCGGTCATCCGGACCCGTTCCAAGATAGGCGGCGACGCTGCGCGCGCCTGTCAGCAGGTTCGCATGGGTGACCATGACCCCCTTGGGCGACCCCGTGGACCCCGATGTGTAAAGCAGGGCCGCAAGCGAGTTCCCGCCCGTGCCCTGCCCTTCCAGCGCTTCCCCGGCCGCCAGCGCCGGCCAGTCCGCCTCAAGCTCCAGCACCGGACAGGGGGAATCCACGAGCGTCGCGGCGCGCGCCCTGTGGGTGACGATGAGGCACGCCCCGGAATCGGTGAGGATATGGTGCACCTGCTGGCCGCGCAGCGCCGGATTGACCGGAACCATCACCAGCCCGGCACGCAGAACCGCGAACAGCAGGATCACGCATTCCAGACTCTTGGGCAGCCAAACGGCGATGCGCTCGCCCGGGGCGGCCCGCGCCGCCAGCGCACCGGCGACGGCGGATACCCGGGCATCCAGTTCGGCATAGGTCAGCCGCCGGTCGCGGTCGATCAGCGCCGGATCGGCCGGACGCCCCCGCTTCAGCAGTTCGTCCGCGCGCTGCATGGGATCACCCGCCGAAGGGGTTGCGGCTCGAGCGCATGTTGATCCGGATCGGCAGCCCCTTCAGGTCCAGATCGTCCCGCAGACTGTTCACCAGATAGCGGTTGTAGCTTTCCGGCAGTTCGTCCAGCCGGTTGCCGAAGACGATGAAGGTGGGCGGACGGGTGCGCGCCTGGGTGATGTAGCGCATCTTGATGCGTCGCCCGCCCGGTGCCGGGGGCGGGTTTCGTTCCAGCGCGGCTTCGAACCAGCGGTTCAGCCCGGCCGTCGGCACGCGCCGGCTCCAGCGCTCGCGCGTTTCGAAGGCGACTTCCATCAGCACGTCGAGGCCCTTTCCGGTGAGCGCGGAGACGGTGAGCACCGGCACGCCCTTCACCTGCGCCAGCCCTTCATCCAGCGCCTTCTTGATACCGTTGAACAGACGGCTCTGATCCTGCGCCGAATCCCATTTGTTTATGGCGACGATCAGCGCGCGGCCTTCCTGAAGCACCATGTCCGCGATGCGCAGATCCTGGGATTCAAGACCGAGCGTCGCATCCAGCAGCAGCACGACCACTTCCGCGAAATCCACGGCGTGGCGCGCATCCGCAACGGCGAGCTTTTCCAGCTTGTCGACGACCTTCGCCTTGCGGCGCATGCCGGCGGTGTCGATCAGCTCCACCCGCCGGTCATTCCATTCCCAGGGAATGGCGATGGAATCGCGGGTGATGCCCGCCTCGGGCCCCGTCAGCAGCCGGTTTTCACCCAGCAGCCTGTTGATGAGGGTGGACTTCCCGGCATTCGGGCGGCCCACGATGGCAAGCTTCAGCGGCGAATCCGCAGCTGGCTCTTCCGGCGTTTCGTCAGCGGTGTCGGACGGCTCCGGCAGCAGCGGGGCGAGCGCCTCGAACAGGTCGGCGAGCCCCTCGCCATGTTCGGCGGAAAGCGGAACGGGATCACCAAGGCCCAGTTCGAACGCCTCCATCAGGCCCGATTCCGCGGCCTTGCCCTCGCACTTGTTGGCGACGGGGATGATCGGCACACCGGCTTCCTGCCGCAGCCAGCGGGCGAAATGCCGATCCGACTGGGTGAGGCCCTGACGGGAATCGACCACGAACAGGGCGGCAGTCGCCCCCTCCAGCGCGGCCCGGGATTGCAGGCGCATCCGGTCCGAGAGGCTGCCGGCCTCGGCCTCCTCAAGCCCGGCGGTGTCGATCACGGTGAACTCCAGATCGAACAGCCGGGCCCGGCCTTCGCGTCGGTCCCGCGTGACGCCGGGCTGATCATCCACGAGCGCCAGCTTCTTGCCCACGAGCCGGTTGAACAGCGTGGATTTGCCGACATTGGGTCGCCCGAGGATGACGACACGAGGGAGACGCGGATCCGCCATCTGGCTAGCGGTAGGCCGTGACCGTGCCGTCGTCCGTCAGCACATAGAGGATGTTGTTGGCGACGACAGGCGGCAGATAGGCGGCGGCGGCCAGCTTCTGCCGGGCCTGCACGTCGCCGGTCTGCGGGGATACGAAGACCATTTCACCTTCGGAGGATAGCAGGATCAGGCGGCTGCCGGCCAGAACCGGGCCGAACCATTCGATGGCGCCCTTCTTCTTCTTGGCGTTCTTCCAGCGGCCCAGATCGCTGACCCAGCGGATCTTGCCATCGGTGCGGCTGACGGCGACGAGCTGGCCTTCGACGGTGACGGCGAAGACCCAGTCTCCGGCGGGCCAGGGCGAGTTCACGCCCGCGAATTCCCGTTCCCAGACGCGCTGGCCGGTGGCCATTTCCAGCGCCACCATGCGGCCGCCATGGCCGATGGCGAACACGCGGCCGCGATCGATCACGGGAGAGGCGGCGATGCCCGACAGCGCGCCGAGCGCGGTGGTGCGACCCGTGCGGGCCAGCTGATCCTGCCAGGCTGTGCGCCCGTTTTCCACGCGCAGCGCGAACAGTTCACCCGAAGGGAAGCCCGCGACAACGGTGTCGAGTGCGACGGCGGGTGCGCCCGGCCCGAGGATGGAGGCGGGCTCGACCGTGGCGTTGGCCTGCCACAACTGTTCGCCGTTTTCGGCGCTGAGCGCGGTGAGCTGACCATCCTGGCTGGTGACGAACAGGCGGCCGGAGTCAACGCCCGGGGCTGCGCGCAGCGGGGTCGGCAGCTTCACGCGCCAGGCTTCCGCGCCGGAGGCGGCATCCAGCGCCGCCACGATGCCGAAACCGGTGGTTGCGAACACGCGGCCGCCCATCACGCTGACACCGCCACCGAAGGCGGGGCGGGTCCCTTCGCCCTTCAGTTCGATCAGGCGGCGCCACAACGGGCTTCCGGTCGTCGCGTCGAAGGCGGCGACCTGGCCTTCGGTGTCGATCGTGAACAGGCGGTTTTCCGCGATCACCGGGGTTGCGTTCAGCTTGCGGGTGGCATCCGATCCGGTTCCGATCTTTGCGGACCACAGGCGCCGCGGCGTATCGGAGAGGGCCACATGGCCCAGGTTGCCGGCGGCATTTCCGGCCGGCTGCACCCATTCGGCATTCACCTGCGCGGCCGGCAGGATCACGTCCACGCCCTGCAGTTCGGCCTCGGCCTCCACCTGACGTTCATAGTCGAGCACGGAAATCCGCTCACCCATGGTGGCGGGCTTCTTGCCCTTGCTCTTGAAGGCGCCGCAGCCCGGCAGCGCCAGCAGCGCCACCGAAACCAGGCCAAGGATCGCGGCCGTCCGCATGCGGGGTTCCATCCTCATTTCGCGGCCTCCTCGGCGGCCGGGGCACCTGCCGGCGCTGCGGCGCCCTGCGCGTCCGCCTTCGCCTCGGCTTCGGCCTTGCGACGGCGCTCGTCCTCGATCTTGGTCACGTCCTGGCCCAGCGTGGCGGCCATCTGCTCGGCGCGGGCACGCAGCGACTGGGGCGCGCGATCGTCGGCGGCAATCCGGTAGAAGAGCGCGCCGGCCTTTTCGGGCGCACCGGCCTTCAGATGCGCAAGGGCGGCCAGTTCGCCAGCGATCGGGAACCAGGGGCTGTCGCCCGCCAGATAGGGCTCCGTGCGCTTCAGCACCTCGGCGGGGGACAGCTTGTCGAACTCGATCCTGAGCTGCTTCATCGTGGCGACGTCGCGGAAGGCCTGCGCGGCTTTCGCATCGCCAGCCACCTGCTTCAGCTCGGCGGCGGCCTTCGCTTCGTCCCCGCCGCTCAGCGCGATTCCGGACTTCGTCATGCCGGCGAGCGCGCGATAACCGCTGCTCGGCCCGGCGGCCACGGCTTCGAGTTCCTTCAGCGCCTCGGTCGAACCGCCGGATTCGGCCTTTTCGAGGGCGGCCGTGAACTGTTCCGACACCGCTTCGATCCGTCGGGTCTGTTCGGCCTGCCACCAGAACCAGCCGCCAAGCGCCACAAGCCCGATCACCACCACCAGCAGGATCCAGCGCCCCCAGGTGACGAGGAACTTCTTCATCTCGTCTTCGCGATAGGCTTCATCGACTTCCCGGATGAAGGCGTCGTCCCTCGGGTCGGAGGGTTTGCTGGGCGGTGTGCTGGCCAAGGCTTGTTCCCTGAATGAATTCGGGCCGGGCGAAGCCGGCAACATCCTGTTCGGCGTGTCGCCAGTCCTTTAGAGAGTGGTTCGGCAAACCGAAAGCCCCCTCCACAGGCCCGGCGGCGGGCCTGCTATCGCGGGGGGCGCTTTGCCCGGCGATGAACGGGCGTTCAGCCCTTCGGGGCCTTGGGCAGATACAGTTCCGCCTCGGCCGGAAAGCTGCGGCTGCGAACGGCGTCGGCATAGGTTGCGGCAGCCGTCGAGATGCGGCCCGCGAGATCGTCGAAGCGGCGCACGAAGCGGGGCACGCGCTCGAACATGCCCAGCATGTCGTCCACGACCAGCACCTGACCGTCACAGTCGGGCGAGGCGCCGATTCCGATGGTGGGGCATTTCACGGCGGCGGTGATGGCGCGTGCCACCGGCTCCACCACGCCTTCCACCACCAGCGCGAAGGCGCCGGCCGCCGCGATCGCACGGGCGTCCGCCTCGATCTTCGCGGCTTCGGCGGCGCTGCGTCCGCGTGCGCCATAGCCGCCGAGCGCATTGACCGCCTGTGGAGTCAGGCCGACATGGCCGACAACGGGAATGCCCCGCTTCACCAGAAATTCCACGGTGGGAGCCAGCACTTCGCCGCCTTCCATCTTCACGGCGGCCGCGCCGGTTTCCCGCAGCACGCGGGCTGCGGTTTCGAACGCCTGTTCGGGCGAAGCCTCGTAAGTGCCGAAGGGCAGGTCCACCACGACCACGCTGCGATAGCTGCCGCGTACGACGGCGGCGCCATGGGCGATCATCATTTCCAGCGAGACACGGACAGTGGTGTCGAGGCCGTAGATCACCTGGCCCAGGCTGTCCCCCACGAGAAGCATGTCGCAATGCGGATCCAGCAGCTGCGCCATGCGCGCGGTGTAGGCGGTCAGCATCACCACCGGTTCGGCGGTGGCGCCATCCTTCTTGCGGGCCTGGATGGCAGGCACCGTCAGGCGGCGGACGGGTTCCGGCACGGGATGCGCGCGGGAGGTGGCCGTGTCGAGTGTGAAGGTCGTGGACATGGGGCTGTCCTAGCGTCTCGGGGCCTCGCTGTCAGGCTCTGGTGAAGTGACAGGAACGGGGGCGGGCGGCCGAGCGGGCCGGAGGGCACAGCAGCAGGATTACGCGCCGCACGATCAGGCCGATGCCATCGGCTTGCCGTCTTCCTTGACGAAGCCGGCCGGCAGCGGGGCGTCCAGCAGGGCGATCACCTGTTCGGACGGGCGGCACAGCCGGACACCTTTCGGGGCGCAGACGAAGGGCCGCTCCACCAGCACCGGATGCGCGATCATGGCGGCGATCAGCGCCTCGTCGTCGGCATCCTCCAGCCCGGCGGCTTCGGCCTGCTTTGCGCGCAACGCCTGCCTGGGCGTCAGCCCGGCGGCGGCGAACAGCCCCAGCAACTGGCCCCTGGTCCAGCCCTCTTTCAGATAGTCGATCACCACCGGCTCGACGCCGCTGGCCCGGATGGCTGCCAGCACATTGCGCGAGGTGCCGCATTTGGGATTGTGATGGATGAGGATCATTTCGGACTTTCCGGGCCGGAGGCTGAATCTGCCGGTGTGTCGCTGCTGCTTTCCCGCGTGCCGGCGCCTGAAACGGCGCCGGAAGCCGCCCTGCCCGCCGCCACCGCCGCCGTCGGGTTGGCCGTGACCGCGCCGACCGCTGCGCCGGCCGCAACAGGCGCGGCAGCCCGCGCCACGCTTCCGGCCGCCTGACCCACGGCCTGCACCGGGGTCGTCACGATCTTCTTCGGGCTGCACGCCGGCGACGCCAGCACCATCAGCACGATTCCTGCCCTTCGGATCATGGCCTGCTTCCTTTCCGCCCTGTTCCTGCCCGCTGCCTGCGGGCATGGCAATCGCCATGCGGCAGGGCGTGTGGCGGGGTGGCCCCGACCCCGGCCTTCCCTCTCGGCCGGCCGAGCAATTGGCGATGGCGCCGATCAGCCGGCGGTCTTGAGTGCCTCGGCGTAGATCGCGGGCTTGAAGCCGGCCAGCAACAGGCCCGGCCCTTCCAGCACGGGCCGCCGGATCATGGCGGGCTGGGCCAGCATCAGCGCGATGGCGCGGGGCTCATCCAGCCCCTGCCGGTCCGCCTCGGGCAGCTTGCGGAAGGTGGTACCGGCGCGGTTCAGCACCGTTTCCCAGCCAAGCGCCGCGCACCAGCGCCGGAGCGCGGCTTCGTCCACGCCCGAAACCCTGTAGTCATGGAAGACATGCGGGATGCCGGCGGCCTCCAGCCAGACACGGGCCTTCTTCATCGTGTCGCAGTTGCGGATTCCGTAAATCGTGAAGGTCATCGCGGATACGCCTGCCCGATTGCGGCATGCAGGATCAACCCATTGTTCCCGATCATCAATTCACCCCATGTTCGCCAGAAGATCCGCCCTGGGCGGTCTTCGGAAAGCTACGCCATTGATCCTGCTGGCCGCAATGGGACGGGAAAAATCCCGTGGGTACGGCATCTGTCCGCGCAGATCGCGGCCTTGCCGCCGCCGGACCCTGGGGCCTGACCCTAGGCATCTCCCACTGCGATCGCGGGTTGAAGCAGAAGCCGGACCAGAGGGTTGGGGAAGCGTCGGGACATGGTGACGGCGTGGAACGTCTCCACGATGCCCGGCAATGGATCGCCTTCCACAAGGACGCCTGCCGCAATCTCGTCCTTGACGACAATCGGGGGAAGAACGGCCAGACCGATATCCTCGCGGGCGAGAAGTCGCATCATCGCCATGTCCTCCACTTCGGCCACGATCTGCGGCCGGACACCCAGCCTGTCCGCAAGCGCATCGAAGCCGGTGCGCACGCTGCTGTCTGTCGTCGGCAGGATGATGGGGTGGCTGCGCAGTCGATCCGCAAGGCTTGCGGCATGCCCCAGCCGATCCGGCGTTCCCACCAGGCTGACCGGGCGCTCCGCAAGACGGTGCGCGACAAGCGGAGTCAGCGCATCCCCCGGCGGCGCCTGATTGAGCAGGACGACATCCAGGTTGAGCGCCTGGAGAGCCCGAACCAGTTCGCCCGCGCTGCCGGATCGAAGGATGAGATCGATATCCGTGCGGCCCAGAAGCGGGCGGAGGAACTCCATCTGGAAGTTGCGCGAAAGGGTTGCCAGCGAACCGACGCGCAGCGCCTGCCGGACTGACCCCGTCTGTTGAAGCGTGCCAAGCATCTCGTCCCCCGTGGCGAAGATCGCGTCGGCATGGTCGAGGACGATCTGCCCGGCTTCTGTCAGATGCAGTTGCCTGCCCCGGCGCTCGAACAGCGGATGGCCGAGCCGCTCCTCGAGTTTGCGGATCTGCACCGACAGCGCCGACTGCGTGAGATTCAGCCGCTCTGCGGTGCGGGTGAGATTTCCGTCGTGGGCGACCGCCCAGAAGTAGCGAAGATGATTGTAGTTCAGGGATGCCATAAGTTCGATAATATCGAACGATTCCTCGTCAACAATGAATTTTTATCCAATCTCTTCCATCGCTACCTGGCCTCCCGACCGCCACTGATCCAGGGGATTGCCTTGTCGCTTCACCTTCTCCCGCTCCTTGCGCCGCTGCTGCTGCTTGTTGCCGCCGTCCCTGGATTTGTGCGGAAAGGGCGACGCCCCCCCCTGGTGCCGATCTTCGCGGAAGGCGCCGCGTTTGGCGGTCTGCTGATCGCAATTGCTTCTTTGATGGTTCTGATCCTGCACGGCCCCGGCGATGGCGGGCTGTCCGGCTGGGGCGGCATCGGTCTGTCGGTCCGGCTGGATGCGGTGAGCGCGACGATGCTCCTGCTGGTCTCGTTTGTCGGTTGGATCGTCGTGAGGTTCGCCCGGACCTATCTCGATGGCGAGGCCCGACAGGGCTATTTCACCGGCTGGCTTTGCGCCGCGCTCGCAGCCGTGCTGCTTCTCGTTCAGGCGGGCAATCTCGTCCAGCTGATCGGGGCGTGGATCGCGACCAGCTTCGCGCTGCACCGCCTGCTGCTGTTCTACCCCGAACGCGTGGCTGCGCAGCGCGCGGCGCGCAAGAAGCGTCTGTTCTCGACAATCGGCGCCATCGCCCTGATCAGCGCGGCCCTCCTTCTCTCGGCAGAGTTCGGAACAAGCGATATCGCCACGATCAACGCGCTGGCCCGGGCCGGCGATACCTCCTGGCACCTGATCGCCGCTGCGGCCATGCTCGCGCTCGCCGCGGTCCTGAAGTCGGCGCAGTTCCCGACACATGGCTGGCTGACCGAAGTGATGGAGGCGCCGACGCCGGTTTCGGCCCTGCTTCATGCCGGCGTGATCAATGCCGGCGGTTTCCTGCTGATCCGTTTCGCAGACGTGATGCTGTCGGCCCCCGGCGTGCTCGCCGTGCTGGCGATGCTGGGCGGGTTCACGGCGTTGTTCGGTGCGCTCGTGATGCTGACGCAGCCCGCGGTGAAGACCTCGCTCGCCTGGTCGACGGTCGCGCAAATGGGGTTCATGATGTTGCAGTGCGGTCTTGCGCTGTTCCCGCTGGCGCTGCTCCACATTGTCGCCCATTCGCTCTACAAGGCGCATGCGTTTCTGGCTTCGGGAGGGGCCGTCGAGCAGGTGGCCGCCATTCGCCGCCCCGGACCGGTCGCCGTTCCCGACGGATCCGCCGTTGGCCGCGCCTTCCTGATCGCCCTTGCGATATATGCCGGGATCGGTGCGGCGTTCGGCTTCGCCTTTGGGTTCGAGCACAAATCGCCCCAGGCGCTCGCACTGGGCGCCATCCTGATCTTCGGGGTCGCCTATCTGCTGGCCCAGGGGCTCGCAGATGCGGCGCCCAGCCCGCTGACGCGCCGGACCGCAGCCTACGCAAGCGCCGCTGCGATTGGGTATTTCGCCCTGCAGACCGCGGCCGAATGGCTGACGGCGGGGGTTTTGCCGGCAACTCCCGCGCCCGGCCGTCTGGAATGGACCCTGATTGCGCTCGCCGTGCTCAGCTTCGGGCTGCTGGCCGTGGCGCAGACGCTATTCCCGCTGTGGGCTTCGCACCCTGCCGCCTGGGGCCTTCGTGTCCATCTTTCCAATGGCCTTTACGTCAATGCCACGATCGATCGCATCCTGGGCGGCTGGTCTGTCCGGAAGCCGTCGTGACCCCACTGAGAACAAGGACAACACGCATGCTGACGACAACGACCAGACAACCAATCCTGTCGCCTGATGCGGTCATCGAGGCGGCCAGTCGTGCGGCGCGGGCCATTCCCCCCCTCTGGCCGCTCGCTTCCAGTGTCGCGGTCAACCCATTCCTGGGCCAGACAGGCGAACCGCTGGCGACTGCGGCGGCCCGTCTGCGGCGTGCCGCCGGGATCGCGCTGACGATGCCGAGGTCATGGTATGCGGACAGGTTGCGGTCGGGCGAAATCGCAGAGGATGATCTTCGCGCCGCTTTCGAGGCGGCGCCCCCGGCGCTTCGACCGAAGACGTTCGCAGCACTGAAGCAGGCCATCGGGGCCGAAGGCATGGCGCCGCAGGCCATCCCGACGGTCGCCGATCTGGCTCGCGATGTGGCCTCGGTCGACTGGCCCGGTATCGTCAATGACCGCATCGGCCACTGGGCGTCCGGCTATTTCGATCAGGGCCAGGCGCTTTGGGCCAGTGTACCGGCGAAGGGCGCCTATGCCGCATGGCGGATCACCGCGATCCATGACCTGACACCGGAAATCGCGGGCCTCGCGGGTTTCGCACAGGAAGTGGCGAATGCACCGACGGATGCCGGGGATGCGCTCGTCGAATGCGCTGCCTGTCTTGGTCTGTCCGGGGCGGCGCTGGAAAGCTATTTCCACAGGCTGCTCGTCACCCTCGGCGGCTGGGCCCAGGTTGCACGCCATCGGCTCTGGCAAGCCGAACTTGTCGGCAAGACCGACACGAGCGTGACCGACCTGCTGACCATCCGCCTGTTCTGGGAGGCAGCCCTGTTGCGCAAATACGCGTCCGCGCTGGCGCCCGAATGGCAGGCTGCGCTCGCCGCCTATGCCGTGCCGGTCTCAGCGAGCCGGGCGGATGTCGTCGACGCCATCCATCAGGAGGCGGCCGAGCGCGCTGCGCAGCGGCGCCTTCAGTCACGCCTTGCGGGACCGTCTGTGGCGTCTGCCGCTGCTGATCGCCCGAAACTTCAGATGGCCTTCTGCATCGACGTGCGCTCGGAAGTGTTTCGTCGTGCACTGGAAAGTCTCGACCCCGGCATCCGGACGCTGGGATTTGCCGGGTTCTTCGGCCTCGGCATCGGCCATCGCCGCTTCGCATCGGATGTCGTCGAGGCGCGCCTGCCGGTGCTGCTGACGCCCCGGCTGTTGACATGCGCGGGCGAAGCAACGCCGGCGGCGGCCGAAGCGGACCTGGCCGCACGGATCACGGCACGCGCGAAGCGCGCCTGGGGCCGCTTCAAACTGGCTGCCATTTCCTCGTTCGCCTTCGTGGAGGCCACAGGCCCGATCTATGTCGGCAAGCTCTTGCGTGATGGTCTGGCGCTGACGCGACAGACGCCGCCCAACGATCCGGCCCCGCGTCCGGCCGTCTTGATCGACCTGGAAGCGCGGCTGATGATGGCAGCGAACGTGCTGAAGGCAATGTCACTCACCGATGGCTTCGCGCGCCTTGTTCTGCTCGCCGGCCATGGGGCGAATGTCGTCAACAACCCGCATGCCAGCGCACTGCATTGCGGCGCCTGCGGCGGCTATTCCGGCGAGGTCAACGCGCGGCTGCTCGCCGCACTGCTCAACGACCGCGAAGTTCGCGCAGGTCTCGGCACGCGCGGCATCCGGATTCCCGAAGACACGCTGTTCCTGGCCGCGTTGCACGACACGACGACCGATGCCGTCAAGGTCTATGAGGCCGATCATCCGGTTGAGGCCCATGCCACCGATCTGGATCAGGCCAGACGCTGGCTTGCTTCCGCAAGCGCTCTGGCCCGGGCGGAACGGGCGCTGCGCCTGCCGCGCGTCACCCGCAATCGGGACATCCCGCATCGCGCCCGCGACTGGGCCGAGCTTCGCCCCGAATGGGCACTCGCCGGCTGCGAGGCCTTTGTCGCGGCGCCGCGGTCGCGCACCGCCGGGCGCGATCTGGCCGGGCGGGCTTTCCTGCACGACTATGACTGGCGACGCGACGAAGGCTTCGGCGTTCTGGAGCTGATCCTGACGGCGCCGGTGGTCGTCGCCAGCTGGATCAGCCTTCAATATTATGGTTCGACCGTTGCGCCCGAGGTCTTCGGGGCGGGCAACAAGCTGCTCCATAACGTTACGGGCGGGATCGGCGTGATCGAGGGCAATGGCGGCCTGCTGCGGCCCGGACTGCCCTGGCAATCGGTTCACGATGGCGAACGGCTGATCCATGAGCCGCTTCGGCTTTCCGTGCTGATCGAAGCGCCGCGCGAGGCGATCGCCGGAATATTGGAACGCCACCCCGAAGTGCGCGCGCTGTTCGACAATCGCTGGCTGCACCTTTTCGCCCTGGACGACGAAGGCCGGATGGCCTGGCGCTATGCCGGCGACTTGCGCTGGACGCGCTGCATCCGCGACGCGAACCCGGACCTAGAGCCGCTGCCGGCGCTCGCGTGATCACCTCGGAGGGGCAGAAGCTATTCCCACTCGATCGTGCCGGGCGGCTTCGAGGTGTAGTCATAGACCACGCGATTGATGCCGCGAACCTCGTTCACGATCCGGGTGGCGACGCGGCTGAGGAAGGCCGGTTCGAAGGGGTAGATATCGGCCGTCATGCCGTCCACGCTGGTCACGGCGCGCAGCGCACAGACGCGATCATAGGTGCGGCCGTCGCCCATCACGCCGACGGTGCGCACCGGCAGCAGCACGGCAAAGGACTGCCAGATCGCATCATAGAGGCCGGCTGCGCGAATCTCTTCCAGGTAGATGGCGTCAGCCAAACGCAGGATGTCGCAGGCTTCCTTCGTCACCTCGCCGGGAATGCGGATGCCGAGGCCCGGCCCCGGGAAGGGATGACGGCCCACGAACACTTCGGGCAGGCCGAGTTCGCGGCCCAGCGCGCGGACTTCATCCTTGAACAGTTCGCGCAGCGGTTCCACCAGGGCCATGTCCATCCGTTCGGGCAGACCGCCGACATTGTGGTGGCTCTTGATGGTGACGGAAGGGCCGCCGGTGAAGGACACGCTTTCGATCACGTCCGGATAGAGCGTGCCCTGCGCCAGGAACTTCGCGCCGCCGATCTTTTTCGCCTCGGCCTCGAACACGTCGATGAAGGTCTTGCCGATGAACTTGCGCTTCGCCTCCGGGTCGGTGACGCCGGCGAGGCCGCCAAGGAACAGCTCTTCGGCGTCCACATGGACGAGGGGGATGTTGTAGTGGTCGCGGAACAGCTGCACGACCTGCTCCGCCTCGTGCAGGCGCATCAGGCCGTGATCAACGAAGACGCAGGTGAGCTGGTCGCCGATGGCTTCGTGGATGAGGACGGCGGCGACAGCGGAATCGACCCCGCCCGACAGGCCGCAGATCACCCTGCCCTGCCCGACCTGGGCGCGGATTTCCGCGATCTTCGTCTCGCGGAAGCTCGCCATGCTCCACACGGGCTTGGCGCCGGCCACGCGCAGCACGAAATTCTCGATCAGTGCCCGGCCGTCAGGCGTGTGCACCACTTCCGGATGGAACTGCACAGCGTAGAGGGCGCGGCTTTCATCGGCGATGAAGGCATAGGGCGCGCCTTCGGAAGCGGCGACGACTTCGAATCCGTCGGGCAGGCTGTCCACGCGGTCGCCGTGGCTCATCCAGACGATGTGGCTGGCGTCGTCGGTCCAGACGCCTTCAAACAGGCGGCAGGGTGCGACGACCTTCACTTCGGCCCGGCCGAATTCACGGGTTCGCCCCGGCGATACCTGGCCGCCGAGCGCCTTCACCATCGCCTGCTGACCATAGCAGATCCCAAGCACGGGCACGTTGGCCGCCAGCACTTCGGGGGCAAGTTCGGGGGAGCCGCCTTCCGTGACGCTGGCGGGGCCGCCCGACAGGATGATGGCCTTCGGTTTCAGCCGTTCCAGCGCGGCCCTTGCGCCGTGGAAGGGCACCACCTCGCAATAGACATGCGCCTCTCGAACACGGCGGGCGATGAGCTGGGTGACCTGGCTCCCGAAGTCGAGGATCAGGACGGTGTTGGCTTGGGCTTCGGCGGAGACTGACATGGCGGGCTCATAAGGCCCGAATCCGAGTCGCGCCAGTGCCGAGGATCAGCTGTCGACAGCGATCCTGCCGATCACGCTCTTCCAGTCCGGCGACAGCGGTTTGGGGCGACGGCCTTCCCTGTCCACATAGACATGGACGAAGAAGCCTTCGGCCGCCGGCTGATTGCTGCCCTTCACGAACAGGCCGATCTCGTAGCGGACCGACGTGTTGCCGATGCGGCTGACGGCGATGCCGGCCTGCACCTCCTCCGGGAAAGCGACGGGTCGGGCGTAGGTGCAGCCGGTTTCGACGACGAGGCCGATCATCGGGCCCTTTTCGATATCGAGCAGACCATGTTCCACCAGCCAGGCGTTCACGGCGGTGTCGAAGAAGCTGTAATAGACGACATTGTTGACATGGCCGTACACGTCATTGTCCATCCAGCGCGTCGCGATCGGCCGCCAGGCCTTGTAATATCCGCGTGGACGCATTTCCCGCTTCTCAGCCATCGACGACCATCCTCTGTTTGCCCGATGATTCGGCCTTAGCCCATGAGCATGGGAAATGGGAGGCCGCATGTTGCAGGGCAGCATTGCGGAACCGACTGCGCCGGATACGCAAAAGCCCGGCAGGCGGGGCGCCTGCCGGGCTTTTTCGTTGCATTGCGACGCCGGCTCAGGCTGCTTCGGCAGCCTCGACCGGGCCGGAATCCTGGCCCTTGGCGCTGACATCGCGATCCACGAACTCGATCACGGCCATGGCGGCCTGATCGGAGGCGCGGAAGCCGGCCTTCAGCACACGGACATAGCCGCCGGGACGGCCAGCGTAGCGCGGAGCCAGCACGTCGAACAGCTTCTTCAGCTGCGCATCGTCCTGCAGGCGCGCATGGGCGAGGCGGCGGTTGGAAAGACCGCCCTTCTTGGCCAGCGTCACCAGCTTTTCGACATAGGGACGAAGTTCCTTCGCCTTGGGGAGCGTGGTGACGATCTGTTCGTGCTTGATCAGCGAAGCCGACATGTTCTTCAGCATCGCCATGCGATGTTCAGTGGTGCGGCCGAGCTTCCGATGGGCAATCTTGTGACGCATTTTCCTGTCTCCGTTCGTAAAGGGGCCGTGCCCTGCCCCCATCGAAGCCCCGCTTCGATGGGTGGGTCAGGTACCCCAGTCCACGCCCGCACAACCCCGGGCGCCTCGGGTCTTAGAATTCCTGCTCGAGCTTCTTGGCGAGATCCTCGATATTCTCGGGCGGCCAGCCAGGGATATCCATCCCGAGGCGCAGGCCCATGGACGCGAGAACTTCCTTGATCTCGTTCAGGCTCTTGCGGCCGAAGTTCGGCGTCCGGAGCATTTCCGGTTCCGACTTCTGCACCAGATCGCCGATGTAGATGATGTTGTCGTTCTTCAGGCAGTTGGCCGAACGGACCGAAAGTTCCAGTTCGTCCACCTTCTTCAGAAGGTTGCGGTTCATCATCACGTCCGTCGGCGCCTCGTCGACCGTGCCGGCCACAGGGGCGGCGGCGACCGGGCGGGCAGCCGGTTCTTCGAAGTTGATGAACAGCTGCAGCTGGTCCTGAAGGATGCGGGCCGCATAGCCGACCGCATCTTCCGGCGGCACGGAGCCGTCGGTTTCAACCGTCAGGGTCAGCTTGTCATAGTCAAGATCCTGGCCGACGCGGGTGGGTTCCACCTTGTAGGCGACCTGGCGGACCGGTGAATACAGCGCATCGATGGGGATCAGCCCGATCGGGGCGTCGGCCGGACGGTTCAGGGCAGCGGGGACATAGCCCTTCCCGGTCTGCACCGTCAGTTCCATGTTGAAGGTCGCGCCCTCATCGAGCGTGCAGATCACCATATCCGGGTTCGAGATCTCGATGTCGCCGGAAACGGCGATCTGGCCGGCCGTGACTTCGCCGGGGCCGGAAGCGGACAGCGAGAGGCGCTTAACCTGATCGCCCTGCATCTTCACGACGACCTGCTTCACGTTCAGCACGATGTCGGTCACGTCCTCGCGAACGCCCGGCAGCGAGGAGAATTCATGAAGCGCGCCATCGATCTTGATGGCGGTGACTGCCGCGCCCTGAAGGCTCGACAACAGCACGCGCCTCAGCGCGTTGCCGAGTGTCAGGCCGAACCCGCGCTCGAGCGGCTCCGCCACGAACACCTTCTTGCTTGCCGAACCGCCGGCCTTCACGTCCAGCGCGTTCGGCTTCTTCAGTTCCTGCCAGTTCTTCGCATAGGCTGCTGACACGATCGTTTCACCTTTGCCTTTGGCGGGATGGCCCGTCGACCATCAGCCTCTTGTTTCGTGCCCCTCAGGCGCTTCGCCGCAGCGGAGCGGAAAGCGCGGCCGCCCGGCGGTGGGCACCGCCGGGCGGAAATGCGATGACGTCAGACCCGGCGGCGCTTCGGCGGACGCACCCCGTTGTGCGGGATGGACGTGACGTCGCGGATCGACGTGATCTGGAAGCCGACGGCCTGCAGGGCACGAAGCGCAGATTCACGACCCGAACCGGGCCCCTTCACTTCCACTTCCAGCGTGCGGACGCCATGTTCCGCCGCCTTCTTGCCGGCATCCTCGGCGGCGACCTGCGCGGCGTAGGGCGTCGACTTGCGGCTGCCCTTGAAGCCCATGGTGCCGGCCGACGACCAGGCAATCGCATTGCCCTGCGCATCGGTGATGGTGATCATCGTGTTGTTGAAGCTGGCGTTCACATGCGCGACGCCGGCCGTGATGTTCTTGCGCTCGCGGCGCTTCAGCCTTTCAGGTGCGCGTGCCATTACTTCTTCTTCCCTGCGATCGGCTTGGCCTTGCCCTTGCGGGTGCGGGCATTGGTGTGCGTGCGCTGACCGCGGACGGGCAGGCCCTTGCGGTGACGCAGGCCGCGATAGCAGGCCAGATCCATCAGCCGCTTGATGCTCATCGCCGTATCCCGACGAAGATCGCCTTCGACCGTGTAGTCGCGGTCGATCGTTTCGCGGATCGAAAGCACTTCGGCGTCCGTCAGATCCTGCACGCGACGCTCAGGCGGGAAGCCGAGCTTGGTCGTGATTTCCTTGGCGCGGGTCCGGCCGATGCCATGAATGTAGGTGAGCGCGATTTCCACGCGCTTGTTGGTGGGGATGTTGACCCCTGCGATACGTGCCACAAACTGCTCCTGCTCCACGGTGCGCCTTGGGCGGGGCGCTCCATCTCTCTGCGCTGCCGACTTCCCGCCAGCGGAAACCGGGCCAACCGGAACAATCCGGGGCTACGGCTGCACGCGCGTGGGAATCGGAAGAGGCGTCGCTATAGATGACAGGCGTGGCTGTCAAGGGCGCGCCGCCTGAATTCCGATACTGTCAAGCCTGTTTCGAGTCCCGGGCCGGTTTCCCGTCCAGGATGGCGGCGATCGCGGCGGACACTTCGTCCATCCCGGCCATGCCGTCCACATTCTTCACCAGGCCCCGTGCCGCATAGATGGGCAGGATCGGCGCGGTTTTCGCGCGATATTCCGCCATGCGCGTGCGCACGGTTTCCTCATTGTCGTCGGGCCTGCGCTTGAACGTAGTGCCGCCACATTTGTCGCAGACGCCTTCGGCCTTCGTGGGCTTGAAGCGGTCGTGATAGCCTTCGCCGCATGTGGCGCAGGTGAAGCGGCCGGTGATGCGATCAACCAGCGCATCTTCATCAACGACCAGCTCGATCACATGATGCAGCGTGCGGCCGCGGGCCGACAGCAGACCGTCAAGCAGGTCCGCCTGGACAGCGGTCCGGGGGTAGCCATCGAAGATCACGCCCTTGGACAGTGGGATGCCATCCAGATGCTCGCCAAGGATCTCGGCCATCAGCTCGTCGGGGAAGAGCTTGCCGGCCTTCATGATGTCGTCGGCGAGCTTGCCGACTTCCGTTCCGGCCTTCACCGCTGCGCGCAGGATGTCACCCGTCGAGAGTTGGACCATGCCGCGGCTTTCGACGAGGCTGCTGGCCTGCGTGCCCTTGCCGGCGCCCGGGGGGCCCAGCAGGATGATGTTGATGCCTTCGGATGCCCCCGCGTTGCTCAACGCCGCCCCCCTGTTCTCAGCTTCGCCTTCTTGATCAGCCCCTCATACTGGTGCGCCAGCATGTGGCCCTGGATCTGGGCGACCGTATCCATCGTGACATTGACCACGATCAGCAGCGACGTGCCCCCCAGATAAAAGGGAATTGCCATCTGGCTGATCAGGAATTCCGGGAGAAGACAGACCAAGGTCAGATATGCGGCGCCGATCACGGTGATGCGGGTCAGCACGAAATCCAGATACTGGGAGGTTTTCTCGCCCGGGCGGATGCCGGGCACGAAGCCGCCGTGCTTCTTCAGGTTTTCGGCTGTCTCTTCAGGATTGAACACCACGGCGGTGTAGAAGAAGCTGAAGAAGATGATGCCACCCGCATAAAGCGCCATGTAGAGCGGCGCGCCATGCTGGAGCGAGGTGGTGACCGTGAGCAGCCAGTCCGGCCCGCCTTCCTGGCCCATGAACTGGGCGATGGTGAGCGGCAGCAGCAGCAACGAGGACGCGAAGATCGGCGGGATCACGCCAGCCGTGTTCAGCTTCAGCGGCAGATGGCTAGTGTCGCCCTGGAACATGCGGTTGCCCATCTGGCGCTTCGGATACTGGATCGGGATCCGGCGCTGGGCGCGCTCCATCAGGCAGATGAAGGCGATGACCCCAAGGCCGACGATCAGCACGGCGATGATGAAGCCGGCCGAGATGGCACCGGTTCGGCCCTGTTCGAACAGGCCGCCGATGGCCACAGGCACCTGCGCCACAATCCCGGCCATGATGATCAGCGAAATGCCGTTGCCGATGCCGCGGCTGGTGATCTGCTCGCCCAGCCACATCAGGAACAGCGTTCCGCCCAGCAGGGTGATGATGGTGGAAATGCGGAAGAACCAGCCCGGATCGATCACGGCGGACGCACCGGCCGAGGCGCCCCAGCTTTCGAGGCCGACGGCGATGCCATAGCCCTGGAAGATGGTGAGGATCACGGTTCCGAAGCGCGTGTACTGGTTCAGCTTCTTGCGGCCGCTCTCCCCTTCCTTTTTCAGCGCCTTCCAGGGCTCGTAGATGGAGCCCATCAACTGCACCACGATCGAGGCCGTGATGTAGGGCATGATGCCGAGCGCGATGATCGACATCCGCTCAAGCGCGCCGCCCGAGAACATGTTGAAGAAGTCGAGCATGCCGCCCGATGTCTGGGTGAAGAGCTGGTTGAGGGCCAGCGGGTCGATACCGGGAAGCGGCACGAACGAGCAGAGGCGGAAAACGATCAGAGCGCCCACGGTGAACCACAGGCGCTTCTTCAGATCGGTCGCCTTGGAGAAGTTGGCGAAACTCAGGTTCTGGGCAAGGGAGTCGGCGGCTGTCGCCATTGTCTCATCCTGTCTGGGGGCCGGTTCCCGGCGCAGTCCTCGATCCGGCTGCCCGGTCGGGCCGGGCGCCACATCTGGTCAGGATGTAGGCGCTCGGCCCGGCCTTGCAAAGCCCGGAGGCTCAGGCTTCTGCAGCCACCTTCTTCACGGGAAGCGTAACGGAACCGCCGGCTGCTTCGACTGCGGCCCGGGCGGATTTCGTGACGCCGGAAACATGCAGATCGAGCTTTGCCTTCAGTTCGCCCTTGCCGAGGAGACGGACGCCGTCCTTCGGCTGGGTGACGAGGCCGGCAGCCTGCAGCGCCGCCATATCGACCGGCTTCCCGGCGTCGAGACGCCCGGCGTCGACGGCCCGTTGCAGGGCACCGGTGTTGACTTCGCTGTATTCGGCCCGGTTCGGCTTGTTGAAGCCGCGCTTCGGAAGACGCATGTGCAGCGGCATCTGGCCGCCTTCAAAGCCCTTGATGGCCACGCCTGAACGGCTTTTCTGGCCTTTCTGACCACGACCGGCCGTCTTGCCGAGACCGGAGCCGATGCCGCGGCCAACGCGCACGCTGTCCTTGCGGGCGCCGGGGTTGTCATTGATTTGATTGAGCTTGGTCATTGCACTCGCTTTCGCTTTGTTCGCGCAGTGAACGGCAGAGGGCTCAGCCCTCCACCTTCACCAGATGTTGCACCTTGGCGATCATGCCGCGCACCTCGGGGGTATCCTGCAGTTCACGCGTGCGGTGCATCTTGTTCAGGCCCAGGCCGATCAGGGTCGCGCGCTGGTCCTTGGTGCGGCGGATCGGCGAACCGATCTGCGTCACCTTAACGGTTTTCACGTCTGCCATCGTCACTCTCCTCAGGCGACAACCGCGTCGGCATCGGCCGCGGCCTGGGCCGGGCTGATGTCGCCGCGACGGGCCAGCAGATCCGCCACCTTCTTGCCACGCCGCTGGGCGACCGTGCGAGGCGAGGTCTGCCCTTCGAGCGCGGCGAAGGTCGCGCGCACCATGTTGTAGGGGTTGTTGGAGCCGGTCGACTTGGAGACCACGTCGGCCACGCCCAGGCTTTCGAACACAGCGCGCATCGGGCCCCCGGCGATGATGCCCGTACCGGCGGTGGCCGAGCGGACATGGACCTTGCCGGCGCCGAAATGGCCGTAGCCATCATGGTGCAGGGTGCGGCCTTCGCGCAGCGGAACGCGGATCATCGCCTTCTTGGCCGCCGCAGTCGCCTTGGAGATGGCCTCCGGCACTTCGCGCGCCTTGCCATGGCCGAAGCCCACACGGCCCTTGCCATCGCCCACGACGACCAGCGCCGCAAAGCCGAAGCGCTTGCCGCCCTTCACCGTCTTGGAGACGCGGTTGATGTGCACGAGCTTCTCGATGAGCTCCTGCCCGTCCTCGCCCTCGGCTGCGCGGGGTTCGCGGCGACGGCGGTCACCATCGCGGCCGCCACGGCCGCCACGGTCCCCGCCGGGGCCACCACGCCCACGACCACCACGGCCGCGGCGTTCTTCCTGCGGCGCGGCTTCCGTTGCCGCCACTTCGGTTTCGATCACGTCGTCAGCCATATCAGAACTCCAGTCCGCCTTCGCGGGCGGCATCGGCCAGAGCCTTCACCCGGCCGTGGAAAATGAATCCGCCCCGGTCGAACACGACCTTGGAGACGCCCGCCGCCTTGGCACGCTCGGCCAGCAGCTTGCCGATCGCGGCGGCAGCCGCAACGGTTGCACCAGTGCCCGTGAAATCCTTCTCGAGCGTGGAGGCGGCAGCCAGCGTCCGGCCGGCCGCGTCGTCGATCACCTGCGCATAGATATGCTGTTGCGAGCGATGGACGGACAGGCGGGGACGGCCACCGGCCTTGGCGACGAGAGCCGTGCGCACGCGGCGCCGACGGGCCTCGAAGGGGGAAAGATGCTTCACCATTACTTCTTCTTCCCTTCCTTGCGGAAGATGAACTCGCCGCGATACTTGATGCCCTTGCCCTTGTAAGGCTCGGGCTTGCGCCAGCGACGGATCTCGGCGGCCACCTGGCCCACCTTCTGCCGGTCGGAACCGGAGATCTCGACCGTGGTCTGGTCCGGCGTCTTGATCGTGATCCCGTCCGGGATCTCGTAGTTGACGTCGTGGCTGTAGCCCAGCTGCAGACGCAGGATCTTGCCCTGGACAGCGGCGCGATAGCCGACCCCGGTGATTTCCAGCACCCTGGTGAAGCCGTCGGAGACGCCCACCACCAGGTTGGAAACCAGCGTGCGCTGCATGCCCCAGAAGGCGCGGGCGCGCTTGGTCTCATTTGCCGGGCTCACGCGGATCTCGTTTGCTTCGATCGCGTAGCTGATGTCATCGGCCAGCGGCATGGAAAGGGTGCCCTTGGGCCCCTTCACCTCGATGATTCCTCCGTTGATGGACGCCTGCACACCGGCAGGAATCGCAACGGGCTTCTTTCCGATGCGGCTCATGATCAGAACACCTGGCAGAGGACTTCGCCGCCGACGTTCTCGGCCCGAGCTTCCGCGTCGGAGAGAACGCCCTTCGGCGTCGAGACGATGGTGATTCCAAGGCCGTTCTTCACGCGCGGCAGCTCCTGGGCACCGGCGTAGACGCGACGACCGGGCTTCGACACCCGCGCGAGGTGCTGGATCGCCGGCTGGCCTTCGAAATACTTCAGCTCGATGCGGATGTTCGGCTGCGGCCCGGTGGTCTCCTCCTTGGAGTAGCCACGGATATAGCCTTCGCGTTGCAGCACATCGAGAACGGAGGCCCGGAGACGCGACGCGGGCGTGAGCACGCTGTCCTTCTTGGCGGACTGGCCGTTGCGGATGCGGGTGAGCATATCACCCAGAGGATCGGTCATGTTCATGTCTGTCGGCCCTTACCAGCTCGACTTCGTGACGCCGGGGATCAGGCCCTTGTTGGCCAGTTCACGCAGCATCACGCGGGAAAGCTTGAACTTGCGGTAGTAGGCGCGGCTGCGCCCCGTCAGTTCGCAGCGGTTGCGCACGCGGGTGGGGTTCGCGTTGCGCGGCAGCTCGGCCATCTTCAGGCGCGCGATCAGGCGCTCGCCCTCATCGCGGCTTTCATCGTCCGCGATTGCCTTCAGCTTCTCGAACTTGGCCGCATACTGCTTGACCAGCTGCTTGCGACGCTCGTTCTTGTTGATCGAACTCAGTTTCGCCATGGACTTAAGCTCTCTCTTCTATCTCAAGCCGCAGCCGCTTGGCGCGCTTCCGCATCGCCAATGAACGGCATTCCGAAGTGACGAAGAAGCGCGCGCGCCTCGTCGTCGGTCCCAGCGGTGGTGGTGATGATGATGTCCATGCCCCGGATCTTGTCGATCTTGTCGTAGGGCACTTCCGGGAAGATGATCTGTTCCTTCAGACCCATCGCATAATTGCCACGACCGTCGAAGCTCTTCGGGTTCACGCCCCGGAAGTCCTTCACGCGCGGCAGTGCGATGGTGATCAGACGGTCCAGGAACTCGTACATGTTGTCCCGACGCAAGGTGACCTTGCAGCCGATCGGCATGCCCTCGCGCAGCTTGAACTGTGCGATCGACTTCTTGGCCCGGGTGACGACAGGCTTCTGGCCCGCGATCGCCATCATTTCGGCAGCCGCGATCTCGACCTTCTTCTTGTCCTGGGTCGCCTCGCCGACGCCCATGTTGATCACGATCTTCTCGATCTTCGGGACCTGCATCGGGTTGGTGTACCCGAACTCATCGGTCATCGCCTTGCGGATCCGCTCTTCATAGAGCTTCTGCATCCGCGGCTTCACGCGTTCTTCAGCCATTCAGCACCTCGCCCGAGCCCTTCAGGACCCGCACCTTCTTGCCGTCGCGGACTTCAAAGCCGACACGGGCAGGCTTGCCCGTCTTCGGATCCTTGATCGCCACGTTCGACACATGGATCGGCGCCTCGCGCCGCTTCACGCCGCCTTCCGGATCGGCCTGCGTAGGCTTGGTGTGGCGCGCAATCATGTTCACGCCCGACACGACAACCTTGCCATCCTTCGGCAGCGACTTGACGACCTGGCCTTCACGCCCCTTGTCCTTGCCGGACAGGATCACAACGGTGTCGCCCTTCTTGATCTTCGCCATCGACATCACAGCACCTCCGGCGCGAGCGAAATGATCTTCATGTGGCCGGTCGACCGCAGTTCGCGGACCACCGGGCCGAAGATACGGGTGCCGATCGGCTCCTCGTTCTTGTTGATCAGGACGGCGGCGTTGCCATCGAAGCGGATCACCGAACCGTCGGCCCGGCGGATGTCCTTGGCGGTGCGGACGACGACGGCGCGGTGCACGTCGCCCTTCTTCACACGGCCCTTCGGTGCGGCTTCCTTCACGGAGACGACGATCACGTCGCCAACGCCGGCAAAGCGGCGCTTGGACCCGCCGAGCACCTTGATGCACATCACTTCCTTGGCGCCCGAGTTGTCGGCAACATCGAGCCTGGTCTGCATCTGGATCATGGCTTAGCCTACCTTTTCCAGAACGCGCCACGTCTTCAGCTTGGAGATGGGGGCGCATTCCTCGATCCGCACGACATCGCCGGCCTTGATGGCATTGGCTTCGTCATGGGCATGATATTTTTTCGAACGACGGATGATCTTGCCGTACAGGGGGTGCGGCACCTGCCGCTCCACCAGCACAACGACGGTCTTGTCCGTCTTGTCGGAGACCACCGTCCCCTGCAGCACGCGCTTGGGCATCAGGGCCTCCTTAAGCGTTCGAAGCCTGGGCCTTGGCCCGGGCATTCTGTTCGGTCTGGATGCGGGCGATGCCACGGCGCACTTCGCGCACCCGGCTCGGCTTTTCCAGTTGCTGCGTCGCAGCCTGGAACCGCAGGTTGAGCTGCTCGCGCTTCAGCGCCTGCAGATCGTTGGCAAGGTCGGCGTCCGACCGGCTCTTGAGTTCAGTCTTGGCCATGATCAGTCCTTCTGCTCGCCAAGGCGGGTCACCATCTTCACCTTGATGGGAAGCTTGGCGGCCGCGCGCTCGAACGCACCGGCGGCGATCTCGTGGCTGACGCCATCGATCTCGAACATGATCCGGCCCGGCTTGACGCGGGCAGCCCAGAATTCCGGCGAGCCCTTGCCCGAGCCCATCCGCACTTCGGCGGGCTTCGAGGAGACCGGCACATCCGGGAAGATGCGGATCCAGAGGCGCCCCTGGCGCTTCATGTGGCGGGTGATCGCGCGACGTGCGCTTTCGATCTGGCGCGCGGTGATCCGCTCGGGCGCCATCGCCTTCAGGCCAAAGGCGCCGAAGTTCAGCTGGGTGCCGCCCTTGGCATCCCCATGAATACGGCCCTTGAAGGCCTTGCGGAACTTAGTCCGTTTCGGTTGCAGCATCTTGTCTCGCCTTCAGTCGAGGGAGAGCCCTCCGATAAGGCGACGAGAATATCTCGTCGCTTACCGGGCCGGGCGAACTCCCGAAGTCTGGGATTCCATCATCAGCCGGTCCTGGGCCAGCGGGTCGTGGCCGAGGATCTCACCCTTGAAGATCCACACCTTGACGCCGCAGACACCATAGGCGGTGTGCGCCTGGGCTTCTGCATAATCGACGTTCGCGCGAAGCGTGTGCAGCGGCACGCGCCCTTCGCGATACCATTCAACCCGCGCGATTTCCGCGCCGCCAAGGCGCCCGGAGCAGGTGATCTTGATGCCTTCGGCGCCAAGCCGGAGCGCGGACTGCACCGCGCGCTTCATCGCGCGACGGAACGCGACACGGCGCTCAAGCTGATCGGCAACACCCTGCGCCACGAGCTTGGAGTCGATTTCCGGCTTGCGGATCTCGACGATGTTCAGGCTCACCTCGCTCTTGGTCATCGCACCGATCTGCTTCTTCAGCTTCTCGATGTCGGCGCCCTTCTTGCCGATGATCACGCCGGGGCGCGCGGCAAAGACGGAGACGCGGCACAGCTTTGCCGGACGCTCGATGACAACCTTGGAGATGGCAGCCTGCGGATGCGCCTTCTGGATGAACTGGCGAATCTTCAGGTCTTCCAGAAGCAGCCGACCATAGTCGTCGCCGGTGGCGTACCAGCGGCTGTCCCAGGTGCGGTTGATCTGAAGGCGAAGGCCGATGGGGGAAGTCTTCTGACCCATGTTACGCGTCCTGCCCTTCCGTCACGTCACGCTCCTGAACCACGATCCGAAGCCGGCTGAACGGCTTGACAATGCGCGAGGAACGGCCCCGCGCACGGGTCGCGAAGCGCTTCATGGTGATCGACTTACCGACCGAGGCTTCCTTCACCCACAGCCGATCGATGTCGAGGTTGTGGTTGTTTTCCGCATTGGCAATCGCGGACTGGAGGCACTTGCGCACATCCACGGCCATCGCCTTGCGGGAGAAGTTCAGGGCCACGACGGCTTCCTCGGCCTTCTTGCCGCGGATCAGACCGGCGACGAGGTTCAGCTTCTGGGGCGAACCACGCACGGTGGTCGCGACCGCAAGCGCCTCGCGCTCGCCGACCTTGCGACCTGCTTGGGGTTTCGACATCTCGCTTACCTCTTCGACTTCTTGTCGGCGGCGTGGCCCGGGAAGGTCCGCGTCGGCGCGAACTCACCAAGCTTCATGCCAACCATTTCTTCCGACACCGAGACCGGCACGAATTTCTTGCCATTGTACACGTTGAACGTGTGGCCAACGAATTGCGGCAGGATCGTCGAGCGACGCGACCAGGTCTTGATCGGGCCCTTGCTGCCCGACTCCACCTTCTTCAGCAGGCTCAGTTCGACGAACGGGCCCTTCCAGACGGAACGTGCCATCGCTTACCTCTTCTTCTTCGCGTGGCGGGACCGGATGATCATCTTGTCCGTCGCCTTGTTCGAACGCGTCTTGGCGCCCTTGGTCGGCTTGCCCCACGGGGTGACCGGGTGACGGCCGCCCGAGGTGCGACCTTCACCACCACCATGCGGGTGATCGACCGGGTTCTTCGCGACACCGCGGGTCAGCGGGCGAATGCCCAGCCAGCGGGCCCGACCGGCCTTGGCCAGATACTGGTTCGAATTGTCCGGGTTGGACACCGCACCGACCGTCGCCATGCAGTCCGAACGGACATAGCGCTGCTCACCCGAGTTCAGGCGGATGATCACCATGCCGCGATCACGGCCGACAACCTGGATGAACGTGCCGGCAGCGCGCGCCAGTTGGCCGCCCTTGCCCGGCTTCAGCTCAACGTTGTGCACGATGGTGCCGACCGGGATCTGGCCGATTTCCATCGCATTGCCGGGCTTCACGTCAACCTTCTTGCCGGCCACGACACTGTCGCCGGGAGCAAGACGCTGCGGCGCCAGGATGTAGGCCTGCTTGCCGTCTGCATAGGTAATGAGCGCAATGAAGGCCGAACGGTTCGGGTCATATTCCAGGCGCTCGACAGTCGCCGGGGTATCCCAGGTGCGACGCTTGAAATCGATGATCCGGTAACGCTGCTTGTGACCGCCGCCGATGCCGCGAGCCGTTGCGTGGCCCATGTTGTTGCGGCCGCCGGTCTTGGTCTTGCCCTCGGTCAGCGCCTTGACGGGCTTACCCTTGTGGAGCGCCGAGCGGTCGACGAGCACGAGGCCGCGGCGGGCCGGGCTCGTCGGATTATATTGCTTCAGTGCCATGGCGTCAGATACCCGTCGTCACGTCGATCGACTGGCCTTCCGCCAGCGTCACGATTGCCTTCTTGAGATCGGACCGCCGGTAGGGGCTGCCCCGCCAGCGCTTCGTCTTGCCCTTCTGGATCAGCGTGTTCACAGCCGTGACCTTCACGTTGAACAGCGCTTCGATCGCCGCCTTGATCTCCGGCTTGGAGGCCGTCCTGGCGACTTCGAACACCAGTTGGTTATGCTCTCCGACCAGCGTCGACTTTTCCGTGATGATGGGCTTCACCACCACGTCATAGTGCTTCAGGTCGATGGTTTCGGATTGCTTAGCCATTGAAACGCGCCTCCAGGCTCTCGACCGCGGCGCGCGTCAGCACCAGGTGATCGTGGTTCAGGATGTCGTAGACATTGGCGCCAATCGCGGGAAGCACATCAACCTTATACAGGTTGCGGCTGGCCAGCGCGAAGTTCACGTCGACCGCAGTGCCGTCAATGAACAGACCGTTGGCAACGCCGAGCTTCTCGAGGTTCGCCTTCAGGCCCTTCGTCTTGGCAGCGTCCAGCGCAAGGTTGTCAACGACAACGAGCTTGCCCTCGCGGGCCTTGGCGGACAGCGCAACCTTCAGGCCCAGTGCCCGCACCTTCTTGTTCAGGCTGGGGTTGAAGTCGCGGACCACGGGGCCATGCGCCTTGCCGCCGCCGATAAACTGCGGAGCCGCGCGGTTGCCGTGACGGGCAGTGCCGCCGCCCTTCTGGCGACCGAACTTCTTGCCGGTGCGCGACACTTCGGAACGGCCCTTGGCGCCACGGGCGGTGCCACGACGCTTTTCCAGCTGCCAGGTGACAACGCGGTGGAGGATGTCCGTGCGCGGCTCCAGCCCGAAGATTTCGGGGTTGAGCTCGAGCTCACCGGCCTTGCCGCCATCAAGCGTTTGAACTTGAACCTTCATCACGCTTGCTCCTCACCAGTCGTTTCGACGGCCGGAGCTTCCTCGGCAGGGGCCTCGACAGGTGCGTTCGCACCCTTCACGGCAGCCGGATACGGCGCATCGGCAGGGCGCGAAACCTTCACGGAATCGCGAACCAGCAGCCAGCCGCCCTTCGAACCCGGCACCGAGCCGCGCACGAACAGCAGATCCCGCTCGGCGTCCGTCAGGACGATCTCGAGATTCTGCTGCGTGCGATTCCGGTCACCCATGTGGCCGGCCATCTTCTTGTTCTTGAAAACCTTGCCCGGATCCTGGCGCTGGCCGGTCGAACCGTGGGAGCGGTGCGAGACCGAAACACCGTGGGTCGCACGAAGACCGCCGAAGCCCCAGCGCTTCATGGCGCCCGCAAAGCCTTTGCCCTGCGTCGCGCCCGTCACGTCGACCATCTGGCCGACGAGGAAATGATCCGCAGAAATGGTGGCACCGACTTCGACCAGGGCGTCTTCCGCCACCGGGAATTCGGCGAGCATGGCCTTCGGCTCCACTTCCGCCTTGGCGAAATGGCCGCGCTCGGGCTTGGTCAGATTCTTGGCCTTGGCCGAGCCAGCACCGAGCTGGACCGCGACATAGCCGTCACGCTCCGCCGTCTTCTGGGCGACGACCTGGTTCGTTTCGAGGGCCAGGACCGTGACGGGCACATGGACCCCGTCTTCACGGAACAGGCGGGTCATGCCCACCTTCCTGGCGATAACGCCGGTTCGCATTTCAATTCCTTCATCAGAGGCCCTGTCCGGCGCTTGCGCCATCGGGGCTTGACCACTCAGAGGCCCACCGAAGAACGCCGGAGGGCTTGGCTACCTGCAGAAATCAGCCCTGAAGCTTGATCTCAACATCAACACCCGCCGCCAGGTCCAGCTTCATCAGCGCATCGACCGTCTGCGGCGTCGGCTTCACGATATCGAGAAGCCGCTTGTAGGTGCGGACCTCGAACTGCTCGCGCGACTTCTTGTCGACGTGCGGCGAGCGGTTCACCGTGAACTTCTCGATCCGGGTCGGAAGAGGGATCGGGCCGCGGACATCGGCACCCGTGCGCTTGGCGGTGTCGGCGATCTCTCCGGTCGCGGCATCAAGCACGCGGTGATCGAAAGCCTTCAGGCGGATGCGGATATTCTGCGTTTCCATATTCCCAACTCTTCTCGTTCCGGTGGCGCATCCCCAAAGGAGGGATCAACGTCACCGATTCAAACCAGGATCGACAGTCCAAACAGCTTAACTTCTCGCGTTCAGCCGGTTTCGGCATCCCGCCAAAAGCAATCCCGCCCAGCCAGCGACGAATCACCGGCCGGGCGGGAGGCAGCCCTATATTACTTAATGATCGACGCGACAACCCCTGCGCCGACAGTCCGGCCACCTTCGCGGATGGCGAAGCGCAGGCCCTGGTCCATGGCGATCGGCGCGATCAGCTTCACGCCGAGGGTGACGTTGTCGCCCGGCATGACCATCTCGGTGCCTTCCGGCAGTTCCACGGTGCCCGTCACGTCGGTCGTGCGGAAGTAGAACTGCGGACGGTAGTTGGCGAAGAACGGCGTATGACGGCCACCTTCATCCTTCGACAGCACATAGACTTCGGCCTTGAACTCGGTGTGCGGCTTGATCGAGCCGGGCTTGCAAAGCACCTGGCCGCGCTCGACGTCTTCACGCTTCGTGCCGCGCAGCAGGGCGCCGATGTTGTCGCCGGCCTGCCCCTGATCGAGCAGCTTGCGGAACATTTCGACGCCGGTGCAGACAGTCTTCACCGTGTCCTTGATGCCGACGATCTCGACTTCCTCGCCAACCTTGATGATGCCGGTCTCGACACGGCCGGTAACGACGGTGCCGCGGCCCGAGATCGAGAACACGTCTTCGATCGGCATCAGGAACGGCTTGTCGAGCGGGCGCTCCGGCTGCGGGATGTACTCGTCGACGGCCTTCATGAGCTCGAGGACCGCGTCGCGGCCGATTTCCGGGTTCTTGTCTTCCAGAGCCATCAGGGCCGAACCCTTGATGATCGGAATGTCGTCGCCCGGGAATTCATACTTCGACAGCAGTTCGCGGATTTCAAGCTCGACGAGTTCGAGGATTTCCGGGTCATCAACCTGGTCGACCTTGTTCATGAACACGACGAGAGCCGGCACGCCGACCTGACGGGCAAGCAGGATGTGCTCGCGGGTCTGCGGCATCGGGCCGTCGGTCGCGGACACGACGAGGATTGCACCGTCCATCTGCGCGGCACCGGTGATCATGTTCTTCACATAGTCGGCGTGGCCGGGGCAGTCGACGTGCGCATAGTGGCGCTGGTCGGTTTCATACTCGACGTGCGACGTCGAGATGGTGATGCCGCGCTCGCGCTCTTCCGGGGCCTTGTCGATGTTCGCATAGTCAACGAACGTGGCGCCGCCGGTTTCCGCCAGCACCTTGGTGATGGCAGCCGTCAGCGATGTCTTGCCGTGGTCGACGTGACCGATGGTGCCGATGTTGCAGTGCGGCTTGTTCCGCTCAAACTTCGCCTTCGCCATTTGGGTTTCCTCTTTTCCTCAATCGTTTGTCAGTTGTTGAAACCGGGCTCAGCCCAGCTTCGCCTTCACTTCCTCGGCCACGTTGGAGGGCACTTCCTCATAGTGGCTGAACTGCATGGTGTACTGCGCGCGCCCCTGGGTCATGGAACGGAGCTGGTTCACATAGCCGAACATGTTCGCCAGCGGCACCAGGGCTTCGATCACCTGGGCGTTGCCCCGGCTGTCGGTGCCCTGGATCTGACCCCGGCGGCTGTTCAGATCGCCGATGCAATCCCCCATGAAGTCCTCGGGCGTGACGACTTCCACCTTCATCATCGGCTCCAGCAGCTTGATGCCGGACTTGCTGGCGGCTTCGCGCATGGCGCCACGGCCGGTGATTTCAAAGGCCAGTGCCGAAGAGTCGACGTCGTGGTAGGCGCCGTCGTACAGCGTCACCTTGAAGTCGATGATCGGGAACCCGATCAGCGCACCCGAGGCGGCCACTTCACGAATGCCCTTTTCGACGGCCGGGATATATTCCTTCGGAACGTTCCCGCCCTTCACTTCATCCACGAAGGTAATGCCGGAACCACGCTCGCCCGGCTCGACGATGATCTTCACGCGTCCGAACTGGCCGGTACCACCGGACTGCTTCTTGTGCGTGAAGTCGATGTCCACCTTGCGGGCCAGCGATTCCCGATACGCCACCTGCGGCGCGCCGACATTGGCTTCCACCTTGAACTCGCGCTTCATGCGGTCGACGAGGATCTCGAGGTGGAGTTCGCCCATCCCCTTGATGATCGTCTGACCGGATTCGACGTCGGACGTCACGCGGAAGCTCGGATCTTCCTGCGCCAGACGGTTGAGCGCGATGCCCATCTTTTCCTGGTCGGCCTTCGTCTTGGGTTCCACAGCCACTTCGATGACGGGCTCGGGGAATTCCATGCGCTCCAGGATGATCGGCTTCAGCGGCGCGCACAGCGTGTCGCCGGTGGTCGTTTCCTTGAGGCCGACCAGCGCGACGATGTCGCCGGCATAGGCTTCCTTGATGTCTTCCCGGTTGTTGGCATGCATCAGCAGCATGCGGCCGATCTTCTCGCGCTTGTCCTTCACCGAGTTCAGAACCGAGGTGCCGGTTTCCAGCTTGCCGGAATAGATGCGCGCAAAGGTCAGCGAACCGACGAACGGATCGCTCATGATCTTGAACGCAAGCGCGCTGAACGGCGCTTCGTCGCTCGCGTCGCGGGTGTCTTCCTCTTCCGTGCCGGGCTTCACGCCCTGAACGGCCGGGATGTCCAGCGGGCTGGGCAGATAATCGATCACGGCGTCGAGCAGGGGCTGAACACCCTTGTTCTTGAACGAGGAGCCGCAGAGCACCGGCACGAAATCGAACGCCAGCGTTCCCTTGCGGATCAGCTTCTTCAGCGTCGCCGTGTCGGGTTCCTTGCCTTCCAGATAGGCCTCCATCGCCGCATCGTCCTGCTCGACGGCGATTTCGATCAGCTCGGCGCGGGCGGCAGCCGCCTTGTCCTTCAGCTCATCGGGAATCTCGCGATATTCGAACTTCGCGCCCAGCGATTCCTCGAGCCAGACGATGGCCCGGTTCTCGACCAGGTCAACGAGGCCGACGAAGTCGCTTTCGAGGCCGATCGGGAAATAGAGCACCGCCGGGCGTGCACCCAGACGATCCTTGATCATCTGCACGCAGCGATCGAAGTTCGCGCCGGTGCGATCCAGCTTGTTGACGTAGCACATGCGCGGCACGCGATACTTGTCCGCCTGGCGCCACACCGTTTCCGATTGCGGCTCCACGCCGGCGACGCCGTCGAAGCAGGTGATCGCACCATCGAGCACGCGCAGCGAACGCTCGACTTCGATCGTGAAGTCGACGTGGCCCGGCGTGTCGATGATGTTGATCCGGTGGTCATTCCAGAAACAGGTCGTCGCAGCGGAGGTAATGGTGATGCCCCGCTCCTGCTCCTGCTCCATCCAGTCCATCGTGGCCGTGCCTTCATGCGTTTCGCCGATCTTGTAGGACTTGCCGGTGTAATAGAGGATCCGCTCGGTCGTGGTCGTCTTGCCGGCATCGATGTGTGCCATGATGCCGATATTGCGATACTTCTCAAGCGGGTGAGAGCGAGGCATGTTGTGCTCCGGTAACTAGGTTTTGAACTACCAGCGGTAGTGCGAGAAGGCGCGGTTGGCTTCCGCCATCTTGTGCGTGTCTTCGCGCTTCTTGACGGCGGCGCCGCGGTTGTTGGCGGCTTCCATCAGTTCGGCAGACAGGCGGGCCGACATCGTTTTTTCCGGACGGTTGCGGGCAGCCGCGATCAGCCAGCGGATGGCGAGCGCCTGGGCGCGGTCCGTACGAACCTCGACAGGCACCTGATAGGTGGCACCGCCGACCCGGCGAGACCGGACTTCGACCAGCGGACGGACATTCGCGAGCGCATCGTGGAACACGCCGAGCGGATCACGCTTCGCGCGCTGTTCGACGGTGTCGAGGGCGGAATAGACGATCGTTTCAGCGACCGACTTCTTCCCCTCGTACATCACGAGGTTCATGAACTTGGTGAGAACCTGATCGCCGAAACGGGGATCGGGCAGGATTTCGCGCTTCTCGGGGCGACGACGACGTGACATTGGCTTGGTCTCCCCAGCTTACTTCGGACGCTTCGCGCCGTACTTCGAGCGCGATTGCTTGCGGTTCTTGACGCCCTGCGTATCGAGGACGCCGCGGAGCACGTGGTAGCGCACGCCGGGCAAATCCTTCACGCGGCCGCCGCGAATCAGAACCACAGAGTGTTCCTGCAGGTTGTGGCCTTCACCGGGGATGTAGCCGATCACTTCGAAGCCGTTGGTGAGACGGATCTTGGCAACCTTCCGAAGCGCCGAGTTCGGCTTCTTCGGGGTCGTGGTATAGACCCGGGTGCACACGCCGCGCTTCTGCGGGCAGGCTTCCATCGCAGGGACCTTGTTGCGCGCCTTTTGCGGCTCGCGGCCCTTGCGAATCAACTGGTTAATCGTGGGCATTCGCAGAACGTCTTTCTCTGTTCGGCCCGATTCCACCATGGAATCCGGCCTACTCCAGCCCAGACCCGCCCCTGTTTTCCAAACGGAAATCCACGGCATAAGCGCGAGCAAGCCCAGAGGGCTGCTCGCCGCGCGGCTCGGCCTGTCGTATCTTTTCCCGCTTCCCTGGGAACGGCGGCAGAACCGAAGCCCCCCGGAAACGAGCGCCGCCCATAGTCCTGCCGCCCCGAAAGGTCAACAGGCAGGGCGGGCGCTGCCCGGCCGCTTGCCATTCCCCGGCAAGATGTTCAACGCAGGCGCACCCGACCCGGAGTTGCGATGACAGCCAGCCCCCCTGCCCCCCACGGCACGCCTTCCCCACGCAAGCACCGGAGACCGGCCCTGTTCTTCAGTCGGCTTGGCCCTGGCCTGATCACCGGCGCCGCCGACGATGATCCGAGCGGGATCGCCACTTATTCCCAGGCAGGCGCCCAGTTCGGCCTCAACATGTTGTGGACCGTCATCTTCACCTATCCGCTGATGGCCGCGGTGCAGGCGATCTGCGCCCGGATCGGTCGCGTCACCGGGCGCGGCCTTGCCAGCAACATGGCCGAAGTGATGCCGCGCCCGCTGATCAGCCTGTTCATCGCCCTGCTGTTCATCGCGAACGCCGTGAACATCGGCGCGGACCTTGCCGCGATGGGGGCGGCGGCCGAACTGCTGGCCGGGCGCGGGCAGGCCCTGTTCTCAATCCTCTTCGCCATCGGCTCGTTGCTGCTGCAGGTTTTCATCCCCTATCACCGCTACGTCGTGTTCCTGAAATGGATGACACTGGCGCTGTTCGCCTATGTCGGTGTCGTCTTCAGCGTCCATATCGACTGGGCGGATGTGGCGCGCTTCATCTTCCGTCCCGAGATAAGCTGGACACGGGACGCCGTGCTGATCGTCGTCGCCGTTTTCGGCACCACGATCAGCCCCTATCTGTTCTTCTGGCAGGCGTCCGAGGAAATCGAGGATGCGACGCTGAGGGGCAATGGAACGAACCTGATCAACGCCCCCGCCGAGGCGCCGGCCGAACTGCGCCGGATCGACCTCGACACCATCGTCGGCATGGCCTTCTCGAACCTGATCGCCTTCTTCATCATGCTGACAACGGCCGTCACGCTTCACCGTGCCGGCATCACCGACATCACGACATCGGCAGAAGCCGCCGAAGCCCTGCGGCCGATCGCCGGCCCCTTCGCCTTCCTGCTGTTCAGCCTTGGCATCATCGGCACCGGGCTGCTCGCGCTCCCCGTGCTGGCGGGCTCGGCCGCCTATGCCATCGGGGAACTGCGCGGCTGGCCGGTGGGGCTGGAGCGCAAGCCTGAAGGCGCCCGCGCCTTCTATGCCGTCATCGCGGCCGGAATGGGGATCGGACTTTGCGTCATCTTCCTGCCGATCGACCCGATCAAGGCCCTGGTCTGGAGCGCCGTGCTGAACGGAATCATCGCCGTTCCTCTGATGGCCGCCACAATGCGGGTCGCTTCAAGCCGCCGGCTGCTGGGCCCGTTCGTCGCGCCACGCTGGCAAAGACTGCTGGGGTGGGCAGCGACCGCCGCCATGGCGGCGGCGGCCCTTGCCCTGCTGCTGCTTTAGCGGCGGTCGCTGACGAGTTCGCCGCCCTTCACCACGGCCTTCGCCGAAAGGAGGGGGGTGGCACTTTCCAGCGGGTTGCCCGCGACGGCGACCATGTCGGCGTAGCGGCCGACAGCAATTGCGCCCACGTCCTTTTCCCGGCCGAGCGCCTCGGCTGCGGTGCTGGTGGCTGCGCGAAGGGCCTGGAGCGGGCTCATGCCGAAACGCGTCATGGTTGCGAACTGGTTCACCGCCAGGTCGTGCGGCATGACGCCGGCATCCGAGCCGAACACCATCTTCACGCCCGCCGCATTCGCCTTGCGGAACCCTTCGCGCTGCACGTCGGCCACTTCGCGGTCCTTGCGGAGGTTGTCCTCCAGCACGCCGTTCTTGCGGCCTTCGGACTGAGTGTAATCCGTGTTGTAGATGTCCATCGACAGATAGGCGCCGCGTTCCTTCGCAAGGCGGATGCCTTCGTCGTCGATCAGGCTGGCGTGCTCGATCGTGTCGATGCCGGCGCGGATCGCGGCCTTGATGCCGGCCGTGCCATGGGCGTGGGCCGCCACCTTGACGCCCCACATATGGGCTTCATCAGCGATCGCCTTCAGCTCGTCCTCGCGCAGTTGCTGCTGGCCGGGTTCGGTGTTGCGGCTGAACACGCCGCCCGTCGCGCAGACCTTGATAACTTCCGCGCCATATTTGCGGATTTCGCGCACCTTGGCGCGCAGGGCATCCGCACCGTCCGCGACGCCCCGGCTGGTGCGTTCGAAGCTGGGCGGATAGAAGGTTTCGTCGCAGTGACCGCCGGTCGCGCCCAGCGAATAGGCGGCGGGCACGATGCGCGGGCCGACGACCCAGCCATCGTCGATCGCCTGCTTGATGGCGACATCGTTGAAATCCCCGGAGCCGACGTTGCGGACCGTCGTGAAGCCCGTATCCAGCATCTTGCGGGCCTGCACGGCCCCGACGATCGGCCAGTAGCTGTCTGTCTTCAGAAGGCTGTCCATCGGGCTGATGCGGGGATCACCCGACAGGTGGACATGCATGTCGATGAAGCCAGGCACCAGCGTGAGCCCGGGGAAGTCGAGCCGCTTGCCGTCGGTGATGGTCAGCGTCCCCTGGGTGCCGATCTGCCGGATGCGGCCATCCTCCACCAGGATCGCGGGCTTTTCGATTGTGCGGCCCGTCAGCACGTCCACCATCCGTTCCGCCGTGATCAGCACGGTTTCGGCAGCCGCCGGCGCCGCAATCAATGCGGCAGCCGCCGCCAGGACAATCGCCTTCATTCGTGCAGGATCCCTTTGCTGTTGACGGCCCTTATTGTTGCCGGCCTCTTGCCTGCACGGCTTCGCGGCGCTTCGCAACCTCGTCCGGCGTGACGCTGCCGTTTGCCGCACTGGACCGGGCATGTTCGAGCGCCATCCCCTCCCCGAAGCTTGCGGCGAAGCCGTCATCGATCAGCTTCTTGTAGGCAGCCGAGAATCCGGGCTCGATCGTCGCCATGTCGGCGGCGAGTTTCTTCGCCGCCGGCAGCAGCTGATCCGCCGGGACGACGCGGTTCACCAGCCCCCAGCGTTCCGCCGTGGCGGCGTCGAGGAAATTGCCCGACAGGCTGAGTTCCTTTGCCCGGTAGAGGCCGATAAGGCGGCTGAGCTTCTGTGACAGCCCCCAGCCCGGCATGATGCCGACGCGGGCATGGGTGTCGGCGAAACGGGCGTTTTCCGATGCGATCAGCACGTCGCAGGCCAGCGCCAGCTCAAAGCCGCCGGTGATGGCGACGCCGTTGATTGCGCCGATCACCGGCTTGCGGCACTGTTCGATGGCCTTCACCGGGTTGGCCTGCGGCGTTTCGCCCGTCGCGTCGCCCATGGCGCTCGCGTCGGAGCCGAGCTCCTTCAGATCGAGCCCGGCCGTGAAGGCGCGGGTTCCGGCCCCCGTCAGCACCACGGCCCGCACATCGTCGCGCCGGTCCATTTCCACCATCACCGCGGCGAGTTCGGCGCGCAGCGCCTTCGACAGCGCATTCATCGCCTCGGGCCGGTTCAGCGTAACGATCGCCACCCCGTCGGCAATATCCGTTTCAACCAGCGCCATCGTCTCTCTCCTTCAGCCCAGCCGCCTCTTTGCGGCGGCGGCGGCGGCTTCGCCACCTCTCCACATTGGGAATCAGGGCCTGTCGAAAGCGGCTTGCGGCGCGGTGGAAGCCGGTGGTTTGAGGATCAGACGTCAAGCGTGGGAACGCCGCATTCTGCCAGCCAGCCATCGATTGCATCATAGGATTCAGGCGGACGAGTTGGATCCGCAGCGTCCCCGCGGGGAACGAACAAGACCATGCCCTGCCGTGCTCTCGTCAACAACACGCGATAACTGTTGATGACATAGGCGCGCTTGTCGCTGTCGTTCACATTTTCCCAGGCGGTTCCACGGAATCGGCGTGGGACCCAACCATCCGGGCCGCGCATCAGGTTCAAGTCCCATGCGACCCCGGTCCAGTCGAGTTCCAGCCCCTGCACATCGAACTCCGTTGCCGCGTCCTCCAGCGCATTTGATGCACGAATGTCCAAGCCGCTGTTGAGAAACCAGCTGGCAACATCGACCTTCGCCTTCACATGCAAACCTTCAGGCTTCAGTCGAATCGCGTTTGATGACGCCAACAAGCCAGCCCGTTCATCTGCCCGGCGCCTGCTTCGAAGCCAGTTCCGTGCCGTGGACAAGGATCGGGTGCGCACGATGGAGAACCGCTCTCGCGCCGGCAGTGCAGCCTTTGCCGCGTGTGCATCATCTGAAAGCAGGGCATGGACATAGGCGGATAGGCTCTGTTGCAAAAATCGTGAAGCTTGAGCATGCTTGGCGGAGATTGGACGGACGGAACGATGACGGATTTCAA
This sequence comes from Sandaracinobacter sp. T42, assembly GCF_059115405.1. Classification (NCBI taxonomy): domain Bacteria; kingdom Pseudomonadati; phylum Pseudomonadota; class Alphaproteobacteria; order Sphingomonadales; family Sphingosinicellaceae; genus Sandaracinobacter; species Sandaracinobacter sp. T42. The sequence goes on along the minus strand of NZ_CM181101.1, from coordinate 1,582,464 downwards.
GTGGCGCCATTTCCAGGGTGATGTGATCCTGTGGGCGGTGCGCTGGTATTGTCGCTATCCGATCAGCTATCGCGACCTTGAGGAAATGCTGGCGGAACGCGGCATTTCGGTCGACCATACGACGATCTATCGCTGGGTCCAGTGCTACGCCCCGGAGATGGAGAAGCGGCTGCGCTGGTTCTGGCGGCGTGGCTTTGATCCGAGCTGGCGCCTGGATGAAACCTACGTCAAGGTGCGGGGCAAGTGGACCTACCTGTACCGGGCAGTCGACAAGCGGGGCGACACGATCGATTTCTACCTGTCGCCGACCCGCAGCGCCAAGGCAGCGAAGCGGTTCCTGGGCAAGGCCCTGCGAGGCCTGAAGCACTGGGAAAAGCCTGCCACGCTCAATACCGACAAAGCGCCGAGCTATGGTGCAGCGATCACCGAATTGAAGCGCGAAGGAAAGCTGGACCGGGAGACGGCCCACCGGCAGGTGAAGTATCTCAATAACGTGATCGAGGCCGATCACGGAAAGCTCAAGATACTGATCAAGCCGGTGCGCGGTTTCAAATCGATCCCCACGGCCTATGCCACGATCAAGGGATTCGAAGTCATGCGAGCCCTGCGCAAAGGACAGGCTCGCCCCTGGTGCCTGCAGCCCGGCATCAGGGGCGAGGTGCGCCTTGTGGAGAGAGCTTTTGGCATTGGGCCCTCGGCGCTGACGGAGGCCATGGGCATGCTCAACCACCATTTCGCAGCAGCCGCCTGATCGGCGCAGAGCGACAGCCTACCTCTGACTGCCGCCAATCTTTGCAACAGAGCCGGCGGATACCGTCTCAGCGCGGAAAGACCGCACTGAGACCGACAAATGAAGCGCGGGGTCGAATCCGCTGGAACGCCGTTCCAGCATCCAGCGAACATCCGCAGACAGGGACGAGTTAGCCGCAACCAACTGCGGAGATGCGTGAACCGTCCAGTCGGCCAGTCGGCCCTTGGCCAAGGCTGATATCCAGGCCGTGATGCCGGCTTCACCACGGTTGATTTCCTGTCCCTCCCCCACGAGGCAAATTACCGTGCACCAATCGGAATGCCGGTCCATTACAGACAACAGGAATTCCGGTTCGGATTGGCCAAAATCTGCCAAGCCTCGCTTTTCTCGCATGAAACGGGCCGTTTCTTGCTGATTCCAGGCCCGCTGCGCTTCATCAAATACAACAACATGCTCGGAGGGAATGTCGTCGTTTCCAGCATATTGGTCGCGGAATAGGTGCACATTCTGAATGAACTTGTCGGGCGATCGCCCGAAAACATGGCGAGCCTCAGGATCGCCCGGATCAGGCGCCCTCTGTCTGCGCCGCAAATCCCTCTTCAGCGCCTCACGCAACACCTCCACGAGTGGCCCGTTCCCTGAAAGGAATGTCGCGTCCTCGCCATCTCCTCGCCCCATCCGACTGCACGCGATGTTCAGCCCCGCCAATGTTTTGCCGGCCCCCGGCACACCCGTAACGAGGCACAGTGCCTTTTGCTTGTTGGAATGTGCCTGATGAATGATCTTCCCGATGGCTTCTGCCGTTCGGCTGAGATTTTCTGCCCCAGCTTCCGAACGCGAGATTTCCGTTACCTCATGCCCGCGAAACAGCGCCTGCGCAGCTTCAATAATCGTGGGTGTTGGGCGATAACCACCCGCAGCCCATTCTTTCGCATTGAATGGGGCAACCCCGGCTGCGGCAATCATCTGCCGTATAGCCGGTAAAACATCACCCGCCGACAGGCAGATCGGTGTGGCGACGCCATCCGGCGCAAAGCCAAGCCCAATGGATTGAGGTGACGCATCAGTCGCCACAAGCAGAGGCACGATCTGCTTGTCGTGGCTCGTTTCATGGAAGCTCTTCAGATCGAGCGCATAGCCATGGACCTGCTCAACTGCAGAACGGGGAAAATCCCTCGCGCCAACCTTGTACTCAACCACGAAGATGAGCCCGGCCACAACGATTATGGCATCGGCCCGGCGGCCCATACGGGGGATTGCGAATTCCAGAAACAAATGAATGTTCGGAAGGGCCCGGCCCAGTCCCGCAAGGTGCTCGATTTCGAACTTCCAGGCTGCCTTTTGGGCCGGTTCGAGAGGAAACGGCAGATGGTCCGCCAAGGACCCCAAGACAGTCTCAGGCAAAGCCTGCCCTATCTCCGCACCCGTTCCTTGCCACCACGCCTGTACCACTGGTGCAGTTCACCAGGATCAATCCCTTGCGTCAATCGCTCCTCGGATTGATGTGTCCGATCCGGAGGATTAACGATGGGCCAATGCCCCGCACCCTTCCCGCCCTCGCCGCCCTGAACGGGCTTCTGGCTGTTTCCATCGGGGCGTTCGGGGCGCATGGCCTGTCCGATCCGCAGGCGAAGGCGTGGATCGCCACCGCCGTGCAGTTCCAGTTGCCGCATGCGGCGGCCGTGTTGGCGCTGCTGGCCTGGCGGCCGAAGTGGCGGCTGGCCCCTGCCCTTCTGGGCGCAGGCGCGCTGCTGTTCGCGGGCGCGCTTCAGGCGCTGGGGCTGGGCGGGCCACGCTGGCTGGGGATGGTGGCGCCGCTGGGCGGCACGCTGATGATGCTGGGTTGGGCGTGGGTGCTGGTGCTGGCGCTGCGCGGGCGGTGAAGGCCGGACGAACCTGAACCACCCGGTGGCAAGGCCACCGCAGGCGCGACTGCGCGCCGGCGCAAGCGCGCCGAAGCCAAGGCGGGCGGATGCCCGCCGCCCGGCGTCTGAGGGACCCTAACAAACTCCGGTGGCACAGCCACCGCAAGCGCGACCGCGCGCCCGAGCCAATGCGAGGAAAGCCAAGGGCCGCGGATGCGGCCCGCCCGGCGCCTGAGGGCCTCAGGCAAAACCGGTGGCGCAGCCACCGCAAGCGCGACCGCGCGCCGGCGCAAGTGCGCCGAAGCCTAGGCGGGCGGACGCCCGCCGCCCGGCGTCTGAGGGGCCAGGAAGATCTCAGGCTTGGCTGCTCAGGCAGCCAAGCCGTGACAATGCTTGAATTTCCGGCCCGATCCGCAGGGGCACAGCGTGTTGCGGGCGACCGTGCGCTGCCAGCTTTCCGGATCCTCCGCGACGAAATCCGGGCCGAACAGGTGGGCGACCGACTGCGCGGCTTCCACCTCGTCGGTCGAAAGGGCGTCGCCCATGGCGAACACATTGGTTTCGCCATAGCCGGTGAAGCCCATGGACGCGCCCTGATCCGACGGCAGGCCGCCGCCCGGCAGGTCGGCGCCGCCGTCGAGCTTCAGGAAATCGGGCAGGTCGGGCATTTCCATCGGTTCGGGCATGCGGAATTCGGCGAAGGCCAGCGTGCGGGTCACATCCTCGCGGACGTTCTTCAGCATGCGTTCGAACAGGGCGAAGGCCTCCGCCTTGTATTCGTTCAGCGGCTGCTTCTGGGCATAGGCGCGCAGGTGGACGACCTGCCGGAGCGCATCGAGCGTCGCCAGATGCTCCTTCCAGAAGTGATCCAGGCTCTGCAGCAGGATCTGCTTTTCCACCTGCACCCAGTTCTCTTCCGGGATGCCCACCTGCTTGGCGGCCATCTTCTCGTCCAGAAGGGTCTGCAGCCGTTCGATGAACAGTTCCGGATCGACCGACTGTTCCTTCACCCAGGAATCCAGATCGACTTCCAGGTTCAGCTGGTTGGTCACGTCCGTCTTCAGGCCCTCCACATCCCATTGTTCGGGATAGGTGCCTTCGGGGCAGTGGCGCTCCACGATGTCGGCCACGGTGTCGCGGCGGAATTCCGCCACCACGTCGGACACCTTCTCGGCGTCCATGATGTCGGCGCGCTGTTCATAGACGACCTTGCGCTGGTCGTTCATGACGTCGTCATACTGGAGGAGCTGCTTGCGGATGTCGTAGTTCCGCGCCTCCACCTTCTTCTGCGCCGTCTCGATCGCCTTGGAGATCCAGGGGTGGACGATCGCCTCGCCATCCTCGAGGCCGGAGTTCATCACCCGCGTCAGCATGTTCTGCTGGCCGAAGATGCGCAGCAGATCGTCGTCGAGGCTGAGGTAGAAGCGGCTGAGGCCCGGATCGCCCTGCCGGCCGGAGCGACCGCGCAGCTGGTTGTCGATGCGGCGGCTTTCGTGGCGCTCGGTACCGAGCACGAACAGGCCGCCGGCCTCGCGCACCTTTTCCCGCTCTGCGGCGACTTCGGCCTTGATCCGTTCGATCGCGGCGGTGCGTTCGGGGCCTTCGGGCATCTGGGACAGTTCGTCCTCGATGCGGAACTCCTCGTTGCCGCCCAGCTTGATGTCGGTGCCGCGCCCGGCCATGTTGGTGGCGATGGTGACGGCGCCCAGACGGCCCGCCTGCGCCACGATATGCGCTTCCTGTTCATGGTAGCGCGCGTTCAGCACCGAGTGGCGGACGCCTTCTGCGGTGAGATATTCCGACAGCTTCTCCGACTTCTCGATGGAGACGGTGCCGACGAGGACAGGCTGGCCGATCTTCGCCTTTTCACCGATCGTCTTGACGATGGCCGCGAACTTGTCGGCTTCGTTCTTGTAGAATTCGTCCTGATCGTCCTGCCGACGGACCGGCAGGTTGGTGGGGATTTCCACCACGTTCAGCTTGTAGATGTCGTAGAATTCGGGCGCTTCCGTCGCGGCCGTGCCCGTCATACCCGACAGCTTGGGGTAGAGGCGGAAATAATTCTGGAAGGTGATGGAGGCGAGCGTCTGGTTCTCGGGCTGGATTTCCACCCCTTCCTTCGCCTCGACCGCCTGGTGCAGGCCATCCGACCAGCGGCGGCCATCCATCATGCGGCCGGTGAACTCGTCGATGATGACCACCTTGCCGTCCCGCACGATGTAATCGGTATCGCGGCGGAACATGTGGACGGCGCGCAGGGCCTGGTTCAGGTGATGGACGACCTGGGTGTTTTCGAAATCATACAGGTTCGCGCCCTGCAGATGGCCAGCGGCCTCCAGCGCGCGTTCGGCGAATTCGGTGCCCTCCTCGGTGAGGATGATCGACTTGCCCTTCTCGTCCTTCTCGAAATGTTCGGGCCGGAAGGTCTTCACGATCAGGTCGACGGCGAGATACAGATCGGTCTTGTCGTCCGTCGGGCCGGAGATGATGAGCGGCGTGCGCGCCTCGTCGATGAGGATGGAGTCGACTTCGTCGACAATGGCGTGGTTGAAGGCCCGCTGCACCATCTGCGAGCGATCATATTTCATGTTGTCGCGCAGGTAATCGAAACCGAATTCGTTGTTGGTGCCGTAGGTGATGTCGGCGGCGTAGCTCATCCGGCGCTCGACATCGTGGAGGTTGGGAACGATCACGCCCACCGTCAGGCCCAGCCAGCGATAGAGCTGGCCCATCCATTCGGCGTCGCGCTTCGCCAGATAGTCGTTCACGGTGACGACATGGACGCCCTTGCCGGGCAGCGCGTTCAGATAGGTGGCGAGCGTGGCGACGAGCGTCTTGCCCTCGCCGGTGCGCATCTCCGCGATCTCGCCCCGGTGCAGCACCATGCCGCCGATCATCTGCACGTCGAAGTGGCGCATGCCCAGCACCCGCTTCGACGCCTCGCGCACGGTGGCGAAGGCTTCGGGCAGCAGGTTGTCCAGCTTTTCGCCGCCGGCGAGGCGGTCGCGGAAGATGCGGGTCTGATCCTGCAGCTCGGCGTCGGTCATCGCCTCATATTTGGGTTCCAGCGCATTGATCTGGCGGACCGTCGATTGAAGCGACTTCACATAGCGGTCATTCGACGATCCGAAGATGGCCTTGGCGACCTTGTTCAAGCCAAGCATGGAATGCCTTCACAAATGGGGCGCAGACGGCCTTCTGGCCGCTGCCTGTTCCTGCGCCAAATAGGTATGGGCCGTCAGAGCGTCAATTGCGGGGGCATGCCTTTCGTGTGTCTGCCATGAAAGAGGCGGGCCCGCCGCACCGGCGGACCCGCCTCTTTTCAGGCTGGAAATCGCCGGTTTCAGGCGGCGATTGCGCGGCGGCGGCGCATTGCCGTGCCGACGAGGCCGAAGCCCATGATCATCATCGCCCAGGTGGCGGCTTCGGGCACGGCGCCGAGGCGGACTTCGCCGAGGCCGGTCCATTGCCACTGGTCGCCATGGTTGTTGACGAGATCGAGGCGGACATAGCGCGCGTCGCCGGACAGGGCATGGACCTGCGCGGGCAGCGGCAGGCCGGCGCCCTTGGCGAGCGTGCCCGCGATCACGGGGGCGAAGGTGACACCGTCCGTCGACAGCGAAACCGTGAAGTCCTTCGCGCCGCGCACCAGGCTGTAACCCATGCCGAAATCGACATTGTAGTTCCAGATGCGGATGTCGGCGAGGCGGGCGACCTTGCCCAGATCGAAGACGAGCCAGGCGGGCTCGCCCGTCGTGTCGGTCATCCAGTGGTTGTTGTAGTTGCCGTCATGCAGCCCGCCCGACAGGCCCGAGCCGTTGATCAGGTTCTGGGCGTTGTAGGTCCAGAAGGTGGAGCTAGCCGTGACGGCGACGGGCTGGATCACCACCGGGGCGGCGACAGCAGGCGCGGCGGCGAGGATCAGAAGGGCAGCGGACATCAGGCGCATTGGTCATTCTCCCTGTTCGAGGTGCGCTGCTGATGCCGCCCGCCCGTTTCACCTGCATGACCGCCATCCGGCTGTTTGATGACAATGCAATTCCGCCAGATGCCGGACAGGACGCATCCGGGGACTCGCGCGCGCGGTGCGGGCCCGCTATGCGCGCAAGCCATGACCATCTCGCCACTCGCCCGCCCGTTCCCCGACCTGCCTGAAATCCCCGGCGTGCGTCGCGGAGTCGCCACTGCCGGCTACAAGCCCTGGACGCGCGCCGACGTGACATTGCTGGCCTTCGACGAGGGAACGACGGTGGCGGGCGTCACCACCCGGTCCAGATGCCCTTCGCCTGAAGTGGAGCTGTGCCGGCGGCACCTGACCTGGGGCACGGCGCGCGGGCTTGTGGTGAACGCGGGCAATTCCAACGCGTTCACAGGCGCGAAGGGGGCCGAAGCCTGTGCGCGGCAGGTGGCGGAAGCCGCGTACCTGCTGGGCTGCGAGCCGGCAGAGGTGTTTGCGGCCTCCACCGGGGTGATCGGCGTGCCATTGCCCGGGGACAAGGCGGTGGCCGGGGTGCACGCGGCGCATGCCGCGCTGGGCACGGCCGGCTGGCTGGACGTGACGACGGCGATCGGCACCACGGACACCTTCCCCAAGGCCGCCGCCCGGCAGGCGCTGGTGGGCGACGTGAAGGTGACGCTGGTGGGTTTCATCAAGGGTTCGGGCATGATCGCGCCGGACATGGCGACCATGCTGGGCTTCATCGTGACGGATGCCGCCGTTGCCGCCCCGCTGCTGCAGCAGATGCTGGAGGCGGCGAACGGGCGGACATTTTCCTGCATCTCCGTCGATGGCGACACCTCAACCTCTGACACGGTGCTGGCCTTCGCGACGGGAAAGGCGGGCCATGCCCGGCTGGCAACCCCTGAATCGCCGGGTGCTGATGCGCTTGCAGCCGCCCTTGACGACCTGTGCCGGGAACTGGCGCAGCTGGTTGTGCGGGACGGCGAAGGGGCGACGCGCTTCGTGGAAATCCGTGTGTCGGGGGCGGTTTCAGATGCGAGCGCACACCGGATCGGAATGAGCATCGCGAACTCGCCGCTCGTGAAGACGGCGATCGCGGGCGGCGACGCCAACTGGGGCCGCATCGTGATGGCCGTGGGCAAGGCCGGCGAGCCGGCCGAGCGCGACCGGCTGTCCATCCGCTTCGGCGGGGTGGAGGTGGCGGCGAACGGAATGGTGGTGGACGGCTATGACGAAGCGCCGGTGGCGGCCCATCTACAGGGCCAGGACATCGACATCGCCGTCGATCTGGGGCTGGGCGACGGCCGGGCAAGCGTGTGGACATCGGATCTGACCCATGGCTACATTTCCATCAATGCGGACTATCGCAGCTGACGCATCCGGCAGCTGATCATCGCCGGTTGCGCACGGCATGATGCCGAACATGACCAGCCTGATCCTGCACCATTATCCGACATCCCCCTGGGCCGAAGTGCTTCGGCTGGCGATGGGCCTGAAAGGGCTGGCGCATGGCTCCGTCGAGCCGCCGGTGATCTGCCCCAAGCCCCTGCTGGAGGTGCTGACGGGCGGCTATGTGCGGGTTCCGGTGCTGCAGCATGGCGCCGACATCTATTGCGACACGGCGGTCGCGATCGACGCGCTGGAAACGCTTCATCCCGAGCCGACGCTGTTTCCCCAGCCTGCGGGACAGGGCCACCGGCTGCTGGCGCAGCTGGCACAGGGGCCGGTGTTCTTCTGGGCTGTGGGCGCGGCGATGGGCGCCATGCCGACCGAGGGCATGGAGGCGTTCTGGGCCGACCGCGAACGACGGTTCGGAATGAAGCCCGCCGCATTCCGGGCGATGGCCCCGTATCTGGCCGCGCAGTTCGAAGCGCATCTGGCGAACCTTGAGACGGCCCTTTCGGATGGCCGCGCCTTCCTGGGCGGCGACGCGCCCGGCCATGGCGACCTGGCGCAGTATCAGCTGCTTTGGTTCCAGAAACCGCGGTTCGGGGGCGATCTCGCCCCGATCGTCGGGGACCGGCCGCACCTTGGCGCCTGGGCGCAGCGCGTGGCGGACATCGGCCACGGCCAGCCCATCCCGATGGATGCGCAAGAGGCCATTGCGGCTGCCCGGGCGGCCGAACCCACTGTGCGCGGGATCGTCGCCCCCGGCTGCGGGTTCGAGACCGGGCAGGCCGTGCTGGTTTCGCAGGAAGGCAGCAACGACGCGCCGACGTCGGGCCGGCTGGCGGTCCTGACGGACCGGCGCATCACGCTGCTGCGCGACCATCCCGAGACAGGGACGGTCGCCGTTCATTTCCCCCGGCTGGGGCAGATCATCCGCCCCGCCTGAAGAGAAGTTCAGGCTGAAGCCCGGTTCAGATACTGCCTTCGATCCAGCCTTTCAGGGCCGATTTCGGGGCGGCGCCCAGCTTCTCGGCGACCTTTTCCCCATCCTTGAACACCAGCAGCGTGGGGATGGAGCGGACATTGAACTTCGACGCCCATTCGGGTTCATCGTCGATGTTCACCTTCACCACCTTCAGCTTGCCGTCCAGCTCGTCCGAGATTTCCTCAAGGGCGGGACCGATCATGCGGCAGGGGCCGCACCATTCCGCCCAGAAATCCACCAGCACGGGGGTTTCGCTCTTCAGCACTTCGTCCTCGAACGAGGCGTCGGTCACCTTCACGGTCGCCATCGGCACAATCTCCTTTGTGTTCGAGATAGCCGAGCCGAGCCTTCAATCAAGCGGCAACAGCCCCACCATGTCCTTCTCGGCCCCCAAGAGGAACTTCGGGCCGGAGGTGTAGAGCAGCGCCACATCCACCCGTCGGCCCGGGAACGCCTGCGCCAGCACGGCGCGATAGGCCGCCATCTGCCGGCGGTGCGCAACAGACGCCCCGCCGAAACTGTCCGGCACGAAGAGGCCTGTCTTGAAATCGACGACGAGCACGCGGTCGGCCTCGATCAGCAGCCTGTCCACGATGCCGGTGATCGCCTGCCCGTCCACCAGCCCCGCGACGGGGGCTTCCGCCAGGGCCTGCGGTCCGAACAGGGCGTCATGGGCGGGATCGGCCATCACCGCCAGCACCTGCGCGACGATGCCCGCCGCCTGCGCGCCCGCGCCCTGACGATCCAGCCAGGCCAGCGCCTGCGCCTCACGCTGGTCGGGCGGGACCGCCGGCAGCCGTTCGAACAGGGCATGAATCCAGCTTCCGCGCTGCGCGGCCGCGCGCATCGCCTCTGCCGCCGGGCCTTCGGGCGGAGGCTCCGGCAGGCCCGAGGGCGTGAGCGGGCGCGACGGCCGCGCGGGCGGCGGCGCCGGGCCGGTGGCAACCATGTGCAGTTCCAGCCGATCCTTGCCGCCAGCCAGCGCCGGCACGTCGGCGACCGGCGGGCTCCAGCGACCCGCGCGATAGCGGAGAAGATCCCCCTCGGCGGTTGCGATCCGTTCGACTCCAGGCAACGTCTCAAGAACCGGGGCGAGGCGGACATGCCAGCAGTCGCGCGTGCGATCGGCCAGCTTGCCCTGATCCCGGTTGCGGACGGCCCCGCCGATGAACAGATGATCCGCCGCCCGCGTGAGGCCAACATAGAGCAGGCGGAGATCCTCCTGCGCCTCCCGCGCCTCGATATCGGCAAGGATGGCGGCGACGGCCGCCGGGCTGTCCGCCTTCTTCGGGTGGAACAGCGGCAGGCTGTTTCCATCCTGCCGAATGGTGACATGGCCATCGTTGCGGCGGCGGCGCTGGTGCGCGGCGTCGGCCAGCACCACAACGGGGGCCTCCAGCCCCTTGGAGCCGTGAATCGTCATCAGCCGCACCTGATCGGCCGCCGCCTCCGCGTCGCGCTTCACGTCGGAGCCTTCCGCTTCGATCCAGGCGAGAAAGCCCGCGAGCGCCGGCGGATAGGTTCGCTCATAGGTCAGCGCCTGCTGCAGCAGTTCGTCGATCGGATCATTGGCCTGCGCCCCCAGCCGGGCGACGAGTCGGCTGCGGCCGCGCAGCGGGCCGGACAGGACGATATCGAGGAAGCGGGCCGGGCCGACCGTATCGGCCAGGGCAAGCACGGTGCCGAGCCATTCGCGCGCCTCGGCCGGGCGGCCGCCTTCCGCTGCCGCGCGGCCGAGCGCCGCCCAAAGCCCCGGGCGACCGGCATTCAGCCGCCGCACATCCTCGTGCGTCCAGCCGAGGAAGGGCGAGACGAGAAGCGCGGCGAGCGTGAGATCGTCTTCCGGCTGAACGGCGAAGCGCATGAGGGCCAGACAGTCGAGAACGGCCAGCGGCTCCGTCAGCAGCAGACGGTCCACCCCGGCCACGGGCACCTTGCGCTCGTGAAGCTCGGCGACGAGCGCGCCCATCAGCCAGCTCCGTTTCCTGAGCAGGATCAGCACGTCGCCGGGCAGCGCCCAGCGCTGCCTTGCGGGCAGCCACAGCCTGTCCGGGCCATCCGGCTTCAGCCAGCCTGCGATGCGATCCGCCAGCCATTTCGCCATCGCCCGGTCCGCGGTTTCGGATTCGTCCTCCGCCCTGTCGGCATCCCCGGCCTCGTCCGGGCCCTCCGCCGCGCCTGCCTCGCCGTCTTCGTCAGCGTCGGCCTCACCCGGCGTGATGACGGGCCACAGCACCACTTCGCCCGGCGCATCCGCCCGGTGCGGCACATGATTGGGCGGGGGGTTTTCCATTCCCAGTGCCGCCGGGCCAAATTGTGCGAGGAAGCCGTTGACCACCGCCAGCACCGCCGGCCCCGAACGGAAGCTGAGATCGAGATCGACCCCTTCGATAGGGCGCCCGGCCTGCGCCGCCGCCGGGGAGAGGATCCGCCGCCAGCCCTCGAAGACTTCGGGTCTGGTGCCCTGGAAGCCGTAGATCGCCTGCTTGTGATCGCCCACCACGAACAGGGTCCGACTGCGTTCGGATCCGCTGTCGAAATAATCCTCCACCAGCCGGCCGATGATCGCCCATTGCCGGTCATTCGTGTCCTGCGCCTCATCGACCAGCACATGATCGAAGCGGCTGTCGAGCTTCCAGCCCACATAGGACGGCATGCCGGCAGGCCCCAGCAGGCGCACCGTGCGGGCGATCATGTCGTCGTAGTCGATGGCGAGATGGGCGCGCTTCAGCGCGGCATAGCGGGCGACGACGCGGTGCCCGACGCGCAGCGCGCGCGTGGCAAGTTCGGCAGTGACCAGCCGACGGTTGAAATCGAGCAGCGGCCGGAGCTGGTCCGCGAGCGAGTCGATGACGGCGCGGAGCTGCGGCTGCTTCTTCACGGGGTTCGCGTGGGGCTTGGTGCTGCCGTCCGGCTTCAGCACCTCGGCGCAGAGCGTTTCGAAGCCCTGCACCCGGCCGGCTTCATCCCGCGATAGCCAGGAGGCGACGGCATCGGCGGATGCAAGGCCCGTCGCCGTACCCCAGGCCGCCATGCCCGCGGCATAGGCCCGGGCATGGGTTTCATCGAATCGGCCGGGCGCGAGGCTCTCGCGAAGGCGGGCGCCGGGCTGATCCCCCTCCTCGACGCCAAGCCAAACCCGGACGGCGGCTTCGACGCCCCGGACATCGTTGAAGGCCAGCAGCCCGTCGGCATGGGCGATCATGGCATCCAGCGTCTGCATCACCCCGCCCTCACCCTTCAGGATGGCGAGTTCGGCCAGATCCTCCAGATAGCGGGCGTCGCCTTGCTGCTGCGCGTCGGCGATGACTTCGGAAAGCGCCTGCCGGCGCAACTGGCGCGCATCGCGCTCGTCCAGCGCACGGAAGCCCGGCGGCAGGCCCGCCTCCAGCGGAAAGGCGGCCAGCAGCCCCTGCGCAAAGGCGTGGAGCGTCTGCACCTTCAGCCCGCCGGGCACGTCCAGCGCTTCCGCGAACAGCGCCCGGGCGCGGGCACGCCGGGACGCGCCGGGCGCGACCCCCATTGCTTGCAGTTCGGCATCCAGCCGGGCGTCGTCATAGCCCAGCCAGTCGCCCAGACGCTTCACCAGCCGGTTCTGCATTTCGGCGGCGGCGGCCTTGGTGAAAGTCAGCGCCAGGATGCGGTCCGGCGGGCTCCCTTCCAGCATGAGGCGCAGGATGCGGTCGGTCAGCACATGCGTCTTGCCGGTGCCGGCCGACGCCGCGACCCAGACATGGCGGGCCGGATCGGCGGCCAGCTGCTGCGACGGCGTGCGCGGCTGCGGGCCGGGCGGGGCGGCGGCCGCGGTCACCGGCCGAGCCATTCCGCCACGCGGGCCAGATGGTCGAAATCGCGGAAGCGGCGACCATAGACCATGTGCTGCTTGGCCCGGAATGGGCGGTCGCCCAGCAGCCAGCCTTCGACCAGGCTCGTGAAATCCTCGAACGCGGCCTGCAGATGTGTTTCGAGCGCGTCCGGCCCAGCCTTCTTCCCGAGCGCGGGGCGTTCCTTGCCCGGCTCGATTCCGCCCGACAGTTTCAGATAGTCGAGCCGCTCGACCGGCAGCTCGCCGTCAACGCCGAGCCCGCCGCGCGCCGCGATCGCGGCGAGGAGGGCCAGTTGCGTCTGGTAGCAGCCTTCCACCTCGGCGATGCTGGGGATGCCGCCTGTCTTGTAATCGAGAATGCGGAGCGCGGCGCCGTTGCTGTCGATGCGGTCGGCCCTGCCCTTCAGCGTGATGCCGCGCCAGTCCAGCGTGCCCGAAACCTCCCATGCGAGGGGCGACCAGCCTGCGGCGATATCCCGGTCGAGCTCGTCCGCCACCCATTCCACCATGCGGGTCACGCGCGGCCGCCACAGGGCCGCAAGATCCGGGCGCTCGCCCAGCGTCGCCAGCAGTTCGTCCACCAGTTCCGCCCGGCGCGCGGGGCCCGGGCGCCCTTCGGAGAGCCAGCGTTCGAGGATGTCGTGCACCACCTGCCCGCGCTCGCCCGAGGTGGGTTCGGCGTCGTGCGGGTCCAGCGGTTTCAGGCCCAGCATCCGGCGGGCATAGAAACTGAAGGGATCGGCCTTCAGCATGGCGACTTCCGTGACGCTCAGGCTTCGCGGCCGTTCGGCGGCCGGCGGCGCTGGCTCCGGACGGGGCAGGCGCTGTTCGGCGGTGGATCTGTCCAGCGAACGGGAAACGGCCATCAGCACGTCGCGCGCGGGGGTCAGCGTGCCCGAATCCGGCAGCCCGCCGGCCGCGGCGCGCAGGCGCTGCCAGTAGCGGGAGGCGACAGACGGGGCCCCGCCCTCGCGCAGGGCGCGGGTGATCAGCACCTCCCGCGCGCCGAGGCCGGTGGCGAAATCATGCGCCTGGAAGCCCGTGCGCCGGGCGAGCCCGGGAAGATCCAGCGCCCGCCGGATCGCGGGCGCCAGGAACGGATCCGGGGTGGGCATGGCGGGCCATATGCCTTCGTTCAGGCCTGCCAGCACCAGAAGATCCGCCGATTGCAGCCGCGCTTCCAGCGGGCCCCAGATCGCGAGCTGGGGATGCCGGTTGAAACGCGGGCGGACCACCGCGCCCTGCATCAGGCCCGAGACGAACGCGGCGGCTTCATCCGGCTTCACACGGATCGCCGCAAGATCGGCGCGCGCCTCGCCCAGCGCATCGAACAGGCGTGTCAGCGTGCGCCCGGCGTCCCCGCCCCAGAGCGCGGGGCCGGCGACCGCCTCGGCCACGGCGCGAAGCTGATCGAGAAGCGCATCTGCCGAAGGTGCGAGCCGGTCCAGCGGCGCGAGCAGCCGGGTGGCTTCGTCGGTCCACCAGTCCTTCAGATCGTCGGTTGCCTTCGTCGAGCGGCGGAGCCGGGCGGCCACACCATCCAGCCCCGGCGCGGGGCGGATGCCGCGCAGGGCGATCCTGTCCAGCGCGCGCACATGGTTCAGCCAGTCCAGCCGGGCGTCGCCGGCACGAACCAGTGGATGCTGGAGCGCCGCCAGAAGGGCAACCGGGGCAAAACGCTCCCCCGCGGCCTTTGCCAGCGCGACCAGCAGGCTGCCGGGCTGCGTCTGCGCCAGTGGCACCCCAGCGCTGTCGTCGATCTCGATCCCGAAGCGCTTCAGCTGCACCTGCACCCGCTGCGCCAGGGCGCGATCCGGCGTGACGACAGCCGTCGTGAGACCCGGGCGTTCGACCAGCTGGCGCAGGGCCAGCGCGATCAGCAGGGCTTCCTCGGCCGGGTTTGCGGCCTCGATCATGCGCACGCCTTCCGGCGCTTCCATCTGCCGGGCCGGGGGCGGCCCGCCCGAAAGCGCGGGCGGCAGAAGGGCGCGCGCCACAAGCTCGGTCCGGGCGGGGGGGCTGCCCGCACGGCTTCCGGCATGCGGCCAGGGCTCCACCTCAAGCGGAGATAGCCCGGCCGCGCCCAGCAGGCGGGCCATGCCGAACTGGGGATGGGTTTCCTGCCCCGGCATATCCGCGTCGCCCGCCACCAGCGCCCAGCCTTCGGCCGACATCGACAGATCCAGGCCGGGCAGCACCAGCCGCCCTTCGGGCAGGCGGGCGACTGTCCGCGCGAGACGGGCGACAGCCGGGGGGGCGCTTGCAAAACCGGCAAGCAACACCGGGAACGGGGGGGGCTGCGCGGCCCATCGGGTTGCGAGCGCATCCAGCTGAAGGTTGCGCCGGCGGGCCGGATCCATCAGGCCGCGCGCGGCAAGCAGATCCGGCCAGGCCTCTGCCACCAGATGCAGCACGCGGGCATTCGCGGCCCAGTGATCCTGCAGTTCGCCGCGCGGCACGGCGGCTTCGATGTCGGCCGCGCGCACGCCTTCGATTTCCAGCGTGTCCAGCACGGCGGCAAGCTGGGCCGCCATGGCCAGCGCCTCCGGCGCCGGGCGGGAGGCCGCGAGCAGTTTGGCAAGCGCGACGCGCCGGGCCTCCGGCGAAATGGGGGGACGCGCCTCACCCGGGCCATCCAGCCCCGCCAGAATCGGCCCGGCTTCCCACCCTTCCACTTCGTCCGGATCGAGATCCCCGGCGGGAACCATGCGCGGCAACAGCAGGGCCTTCCCCGCGCTTTCGCGGACGAAGGCCTCGGTCAGGGACCGGATGGCGCGGCGGGTGGGAAGCAGCAGCAGCACGCGGGCGAGTTGCAAAGGATCGGGATATAGCGCCAGCAAGCCCGCCGCCAGATCGTCGGCAAACGGCCGGTGCGCCGGGATGGTGAACAGGCCGCGTCTCGCGCCGGAGGGCGCTTGTGCAGGACCAGCGCCGGAGGGCGCTTGTGCAGGACCAGCGCCGGAGGACGCCTTAATAGATTCGGCGTCAGAGGACGCCAAGGAGCATCTCCGTTTCCCGGACGGCGGCGGCGGTGCCCACATCGAACCACTGGCCCTGATGCGCGACGCCATAGAGACGGCCTTCGGCGGCAGCCCTGTCCCACAGCCGGTTCATCGAGAAGGGCTCCACCGCCACCCCTTCGAACAGGGATTTCGACAGCATCTGCAGGCCCGTATAGACGAAGGGCGCGACACGCCCCGGCCGGCGGCGCGCAAGGCGGCCGAGCGGATCCATGTGGAAATCCCCCGGCCCGGCATGGCAGTTGGCGCGCGCCAGCGGCACCAGCAGCAGAAGCGCATCCATTTGCGCGGGGTTCCAGCGGTTCGCCAGCAGCTGCGCCGCGCCAACGGGCCCATCCACCCAGATATTGTCGGCGTTGATCGACAGGAACGGATCCGCATCGATCAGCGGCAACGCCTTCGCGATGCCGCCGCCCGTTTCCAGCAGAAGGGCCCGTTCGTCCGAAATCCGCGCCTCCTGATCCATGCCGCGCGCCGCCAGATGCGCTTCGATCCTGTCGGCCATGTAATGCACGTTCACGACAAAGCGGGTCACACCTCCGGCCTTCAGCGTGCCCATCGCGCGGTCCAGCAGGGTGCGGCCGGCTACCTCGACCAGCGGCTTGGGGCGCGTGGCCGTCAGCGGACGCATCCGTTTGCCCAGCCCGGCCGCCAGCACCATCGCGGACGCGGGAACCGTCGTCACCGGCACCACTCTGCCCGGAGGGCGGCCGGCACGTTCGCATCGAACCATTGTTTCACCGGCGCGAGCGCCGGATGGGCCAGGTTCCGATCCAGATAGGACCAGACGCGGGGCAGGCGCTCCACATAGCCCTGCCGGCCGTCGCGATCGCGCAGACGGACGAAGATGCCCAGGATCTTCACGTTGCGCTGTGCGCCCAGCACTTCATAGGCGGCCCGGAAAGACGGGCTGTTGTCGAACCGGTCCAGCATCGCCCGTTCCAGTTCGGGCGCCACATCGCGCCGCGCATCCTGCAGCAGCGAGACCAGATCATAGGCCGGGTGCCCGGCCAGCGCGTCCTGAAAATCCAGCAGCCCCAGTCCCTTCGTGCCCGGCCGATCCAGCAGCATCAGATTTTCGGCGTGATAGTCGCGCAAGGTGACAACCGGGTTGCGGGCCGTTTCGGCCAGCACATCACCCCACACCGCATCCCAGGCGGCGAGATAGGCATCCGTATCCACCGGGATTCCGGCGGCCTTCGCGTACCAGTCCGGGAAGAGCATCACCTCTCGGGTGAGGACCGCCCTGTCGTAGGGGGGCAGCGCGGCCGGATTCGCGGCCGCGTGAAGCGCCGACAGGAGATCGACGGCCTGCCCATAGACCGGGGCTTCCAGATGCGGCTCCGCCCTTAGAACGGGGCCCACGAGCCGGTCCCCGAAATCCTCGATCAGAAGGAAGCCGTTGGCGAGATCGCGCGCATGGACGGCCGGCGCGGAAAAGCCGGATTCCAGCAGCAGATCGGCCACCGAAAGAAAGGGCCGCACATCCTCATGCTCGGGCGGGGCATCCATCAGCACGGCCTGCCTTGAAGGCTCCACCACGCGGAAATAGCGCCGGAAGCTGGCATCCCCGGCAAGGGGCCGAACCTCTGCGGCGCCCCAGCCGGCCGCCTGCAGGAATTCGAGATGACCTTCGCGCGCGGTCATCGCCGGGCGGGAAGCGGGTTCAGCAATCAACGGGGCGGCCATCGCCCTTCCCAAGCGGCGGGCGCGTCCCAAGTCAAGCGCCTGTCCGGGCCGCCGGCGCCGTCCAGCCTGAGCAGGAGGCGATCCGGCCAGATCGACGCGCCCAGCCGTTCGGGCCACTCCAGCAGCAGTGCGCCGTCCAACAGCCAGTCGTCGAGCGCGAGCGGCTCCGCCTCTGCCGCGGACTCCAGCCGGTAGAGATCGGCATGGGCGACGGGCAACGGCAGGTCGGGGTAGGTCTGCACAAGGGTGAAGCTGGGGCTGGGCACGTCGCCGACATGCCCCAGCCCCTGCAGGATGGCGCGGGCGAGCGTGGTTTTCCCTGCCCCCAGATCACCGGACAGCGCAAGCACGTCGCCCGGTCGAAGGACGGAGGCAAGCCGGGTTCCGACTTCGCGCAGCCCGGCTTCATCCAGCATCAGCGCCATCCTAGTAGCGGTAATGATCCGGCTTGAACGGGCCTTCCGGCGTAACGCCGATATAGGCCGCCTGCCTGGGCGTCAGCTTCGTAAGCTTCACGCCCAGCTTTTCGAGGTGAAGGGCCGCGACCTTTTCATCCAGATGCTTGGGCAGCACATGCACACCCGGGCTGTACTGGCCCGCCCTGGTCCACAGTTCGATCTGCGCCAGCACCTGATTGGTGAAGCTGGAGGACATGACGAAGCTGGGGTGGCCGGTGGCGCAGCCCAGGTTCACCAGCCGCCCCTTGGCCAGCACGATGATCTGCTTGCCGTCGGGGAATTCCACCTGATCGACCTGCGGCTTCACCTCCGTCCACTTCATGTTGGCGAGCCCGGCGATCTGGATCTCGCTGTCGAAGTGGCCGATGTTGCACACGATCGCCATATTCTTCATCGCGCGCATGTGATCGACCGTGATCACATCCTCGTTGCCCGTTGCGGTCACGAAGATGTCGGCGCGGGTGGCCGCCTCTTCCATGGTGACGACTTCATAACCTTCCATTGCGGCCTGAAGCGCGCAGATCGGGTCGATTTCCGTCACCAGCACGCGCGCGCCGCCGTTGCGCAGAGAGGCGGCGGAGCCCTTGCCCACGTCGCCGAAACCCGCGACGCAGGCGACCTTGCCGGCCAGCATCACGTCCGTCGCGCGGCGGATGGCATCCACCAGCGATTCCTTGCAGCCATAGAGGTTGTCGAACTTCGACTTGGTGACGCTGTCGTTCACGTTGATCGCCGGGAAGGGCAGTTTGCCCTTCTTGGCCAGTTCATAGAGACGGTGGACGCCGGTGGTGGTTTCCTCGGACACGCCCTTGATGGCGGCGACCGTCTTCGTGAGGTAGCCGGGGCGTTCGGCGAGGAACCGCTGAAGGGTGGCGACAAAGATTTCCTCTTCCTCGTTGCCGGGCTTGAACAGCGCCTCACCGGCTTCGACCCGCGCGCCCCACAGCGCGAACATGGTGGCGTCGCCGCCATCATCCAGGATCATGTTGCAGGTGAGATCCTGCCCCCAGTCGAAGATGCGGATCACATAATCCCAGTATTCCTCAAGGGTTTCGCCCTTCACGGCGAACACGGGGATGCCGCGCGCGGCGATGGCTGCGGCCGCGTGATCCTGCGTGGAGAAGATGTTGCACGAGGCCCAGCGGATGTCCGCGCCGAGTTCGGCGAGGGTTTCGATCAGCACCGCTGTCTGGATCGTCATGTGCAGGGAACCGGTGATGCGCGCACCCTTCAGCGGCTTCGAAGCGCCGAATTCCGCGCGCAGCGCCATCAGGCCGGGCATTTCGGTTTCGGCGATGGCGATTTCCTTGCGACCGAATTCGGCAAGGCCGATGTCTGCGATCACATAATCGGTGAATGCGGGATTGGTCGCCACGGGCGAGGCTCCTGAAAAGGGGAAATACAACGCCGCCATAGCGGCTCGACAAAACACTTGCAACTTTCTTTAAGTCTTTATGTGACGGGTTGCGATTGCCGGCACAGGCCCGGCTGGCTAGGATTTCGGGCCATGGATCTTGCAATGGCCATGGCCCCCGCCGCGCTGGCGATCGCGGTATCCCCGTTCGGGATCGTGCCTGCGATCCTGTTCCTGTTCACCCCGCGGCCGGGCGCCGGCGCATCCGCCTTCCTGGCCGGCTGGGCACTGGGCGTGGCGGCTGGCTTTCTGCTGGCGGCGCTGGCGGGCGTGTGGCTGGAAGGCTGGTCTCCGGGGCCGGCGCTGCCATGGGTGAAGCGGGGGCTTGGCGCGCTGCTGATCGCGCTGGCGCTGCGGAACCTGCTGCGCCGCAACCAGCCGCAGGACGTGCCGGGCTGGATGCGCGGCATCGAAACCGCCACGCCCGCCGGGGCCGCCCGGCTGGGGCTGATGCTGTCGCTCGCCAACCCGAAGGTACTGCTGCTGGCGCTGGCCGCCGGGGCGGCCGCGCTGGAAGCGGGGCTCGGCCTTGGCTCTGGCCTGGCGCTGATTGCCCTGGGGTTTGCGGCGGTGGCGTCCGCCACCGTGGCCACGCCGCTGCTGGCCTATCTGCTGCTGGGCGGGAAGGCGCTGCGCCCGCTTGCCCGCGTGCGGGACTGGCTGATGACGAACAATGCCCTTGTCGTCGCGGCGGTGCTGGTGCTGATCGGGCTGAAGCTGCTGCTGGGCTGAAGGAGCGAAGCGGATCCGCGCCAATGGCGAACAGAGGCTGGCGCGCGAATTTTCATCCGCGTCGTCTTGAGCTAGGTGCGCGCGGTCATGGCTGCCTTCGATCCCGCCCTGCCCTTCGCCCTGCTGTGGGATTCGGATGCCGATGCCGCGCGACTTTTCACCGGCCCGGCGGAGCTGCTGGACACCCCCGATTTGAAGGCGGCCCTTGGCACGTTGCGGCAGTGGGCTGCCGCCGGAGACTGGGCGGTGGGTGCGCTTTCCTATGAGGCGGGACATGCGCTGGAGCCCCGGACGGCAGGCCTGCCGCACGAGCCGGGCCGGGCATGGTTCATGCGGCACCGGGATTGCCGCCTGCTGGACCGGGCTGCGCTGGCGGAGCTGCTCGGCTCGTTCCGGGGGCGGGCGGCGACCGGCGCGCCGGAGCCCATGGTGGACCGCGCGGACTGGCTGGCGGCGGTGCGCCGCGTGCAGGCTTTCATCGCCGGCGGAGATATCTATCAGGCGAACCTGACCTTTCCGGCCCGGGTGTCGCTGGCGGGGCATCCGCTGGCACTGTTCGCACGGCTGTTCACGCCCGAGGCGTCTCCGCTGGGCGGGATCGTGCATGCGGGCGGGGGGCGCTGGTGGCTGAGCCTATCGCCGGAGCTTTTCTTCGCGCTGGCGGATGGCCGGCTGACGGCACGACCGATGAAGGGGACGGCCCCGCGCGGCGCGACCGGGGCAGACGACCGGGCCGCAGCGGCCGCGCTGGCGACCGACCCGAAGAACCGCGCCGAAAATCTGATGATCACCGATCTGATCCGCAACGACCTGTCGCGGGTGGCGGCGCCCGGCAGCGTCAGGGTGCCGCACCTGTTCGAGATCGAGACCTATCCCAGCCTGCACCAGATGACGTCCACCGTGACGGCCGCGCTGAAGCCGGGGCGGACGGCCGTGGACGTGCTGGAGGCGCTGCACCCCTGCGGATCGATCACGGGGGCGCCGAAGATCCGGGCGATGGAGATCATCGCCGGGCTGGAGCCGCATCCGCGCGGGCTCTATACCGGCAGCCTGGGCTGGATCGGGCCGAGCGGCGGCCAGGCCCGCTTCGCCGTCGCCATCCGTACGCTGGAAGTTGAAGGGCGATCGGCGCGGCTCGGGCTGGGCGCGGGCATCGTGGCCGACAGCGTGCCGGAAGCGGAATGGGCGGAATGCCTGGCCAAGGCCCGGTTCCTGCGGCCGGGCGCACCCCGCAGCCTGATCGAGACGATGCGGCTGGAGCCTTCCGGCATCCCCCGGCTGGCGCGCCACCTGGACCGGCTGGCGGCATCCGCGCGGCGCTTCGGCTTCCGGTTCGACCGGGCGGCGGCGGAGGTGCGGCTTGCGGCGCTGAGCCCGGGCGGCGCGCGCCGGGTGCGGCTGCTGCTGGATGCCGGGGGGGAACTCGCGCTTCAGCTATCGCCGCTGCCGCCCGTGCCTTCGGGGCCTGTGGGCGTGGCCGTGACACCCTTGCCCGTCAGGCCAGACGACTGGCGACTGGCCCACAAGAGCGGCGACCGCGCCTTCTATGACGCGGCGCGCCGGGCCACGGGCGCGTTCGAATGCCTGTTCGTGCGACCGGACGGGCTGCTGACGGAAGGCAGCTTCACCAGCCTGTTCGTGGAACGCGGCGGTCGCCTGCTGACCCCGCCGCTGGCGCGCGGCCTGTTGCCGGGCGTGCTGCGGGCGGAGCTGATCGAAAACGGACTGGCCGAGGAAGCCGATCTGTCGATCGGCGACCTCGGCCAGGGGTTCCTTGTCGGCAACAGCCTGCGCGGCCTTCTCCCGGCCGTGCTGGCGGGTGCGCGATCAGGCTGAAACGGCGCTCCGGCGGCGCAGCGAAGCGCCGACGAGGCCGAAGCCCGCGATCAGCATTGCCCAGGTGGCGGGTTCCGGCACGGCGCCAGCCGGCTCCAGCTGTTCCACCCGCACATTGTCGAGCAGATAGTAGGAGGGGTTGTGCTGCATGCGGAAGCGAAGCTGCGAGTTGGCGGCCGATGCCACGATGTCGTAGACGAAGCTGGTGTAGCCGAGGCCCGAGCTGAAGCTGCTGTTCACCAGCGTCTGGCCGGCGAAATCCGCGCGGAACTGCTGGCCGCCGGACGCGGCATACATGTCGAACGAGACGCGATAGGTTTCGCCCGCGACCGTCGCGATATTCTGGAAGATGCCCCCGGAATTGTTGACCGCGCCGAAATAGGCCTGGCGGATGCCGTCCGTCGGGGACTGGCCCAGTACGGAACCGGTGGTCCCGGTGAAGCCGGTGTTCCCGAACTGCTGCCAGCCGGAAAAGCCGGTTTCGAAGCTGGGGTTGCTGACGAGGTTGGTGGCGGCCATCGCCGGCACGGCGGCGGAAGCCAGCAGAAGTGCTGCGTAGAGTTTCATTGTCCGACCCTTGCGTTTCTCTGGTCCTCGCGAACTTGCGCGGCCCTCGATTGCAGCGCCCCATTAGCAGAAGCCGGCAAGCGAGACTGTTAAAGAGATTGAATACGGGAGCCTGGAGCGAAAAGCGCCGGGCGGGCGGGTGCCGCCTTGGCAAGCGCGGCTGCAAACTCTACTGCACCACCAGATTTTCCTGGCCCGAGGACTCGACGAGATGCCCCTGCTTTCCGCCGCCATCAACCGGATCGCCCCTTCGCCCACCATCGCCGTCACCAACAAGGCGGCGGAACTGAAGGCGCAGGGGCGCGACATCATCGGCCTTGGGGCGGGCGAACCGGATTTCGACACGCCGGACTTCGTGAAGGAGGCTGCGATCGAGGCAATCCGGCAGGGCCAGACGAAATACACCGCCGTCGACGGCACGCCCGCGCTGAAGAAGGCGGTGCAGCACAAGTTCCGGCGCGACAACAACCTGGATTATGCGCTGGACCAGATCAGCGTGAATGTCGGCGGCAAGCAGACGATCTTCAACGCCATGGTCGCCACGCTGGACCCGGGCGACGAGGTTGTGATCCCGGCGCCCTACTGGGTGAGCTATCCAGACATCGTGCAGTTCTGCGGCGCGACGCCGGTGATCGTGAAGTGCGGGCTGGAGCAGGGCTTCAAGCTGACGCCGGCGCAGCTGGACCGCGCCATCACGCCCGCTACCAAGTGGCTGATCCTGAACTCGCCCTCAAACCCGACGGGCGCCGCCTATACCGAGGCGGAGCTGAAGGCACTGGCCGACGTTCTGCTGGGACATCCGCATGTCTATATCCTGACGGACGACATGTACGAGCATATCGTGTTCGACGATTTCCGCTTCCGCACCATCGCCGAGGTCGAGCCGCGCCTTTTTGAGCGCACCCTGACGGTGAACGGCACCAGCAAGGCCTATGCGATGACCGGCTGGCGCATCGGATTCGCCGGCGGCCCCGTGCCCATCATCAAGGCGATGGCGAAGATCCAGTCGCAGTCCACCTCCAACCCCTGCTCCGTCGCGCAGGCGGCGGCGACGGCGGCGCTGATGGGCTCGCTGGATTTCATGAAGCCGCGCAACAAGGCCTTCCAGGATCGGCGCGACCTGGTGGTCTCCATGCTGAACCAGGCAAACGGGCTGTCCTGCCCGCGGCCCGAAGGCGCATTCTATGTCTATCCCGATTGTTCCGGCCTGATCGGCAAGACGACCCCCGGCGGCCTGGTGCTGGAAACAGACGAGGATGTGGCGGCCTATTTCCTGGATACGCAAGGAGTCGCGGTGGTGCATGGCGCCGCTTTCGGCCTCTCCCCGGCGTTCCGCATCAGCTATGCCACCTCCACCGAAGCGCTGACGGATGCCTGCCAGCGCATCCAGCGTGCATGCGCCGCCCTCTCCTGATCGCAAGGGAGTCCGTGCCTTCGTGAAAGCGGAAAGACGGGCGGTTTGCCGGGGCTACACGCGGCGTTCAGCATCGGGCTATAGGGTGGAGCCATGCGCTATCATCCCAAGCCCGGCTGGCTGATCCCCGACCGGCACGCAACGCCCGAATCCCTGTGGCTGAACCGGCGGCAGATCGTTGCCGGCATGGGGCTTGCCGGCCTGACCCAGCCGCTGCCGGCGCAGACAGATCCAGCGCAGCTCGCCCCGTTGAAAGCGCGACGGACGCATTCGACCGATGACGCGCCGACACCGCTGAAGGCGGTGACGAGCTACAATAATTTCTACGAGTTCGGACTGGACAAGTCCGACCCTTCAGCGCGCGCGGGCACGCTGCGCCCTTCGCCATGGACGGTGAAGGTGGGCGGGCTGGTCCACAAGCCGCTGGTGCTGGACGTGGACCAGTGGATCGCGCGGCTGTCGCTGGAGGAGCGGGTGTATCGCATGCGCTGCGTGGAGGGCTGGTCCATGGTGATCCCGTGGGTCGGTTTTCCGCTGGCCGGTGTGCTGAAGGCGGTGGAGCCGATGGGCAGTGCGAAATATGTGCGCTTCACGACGCTGGCCGATCCGAAGCAGATGCCCGGCCTTTCGCTGCCGGCGCTGGACTGGCCCTATCGCGAGGGGCTGCGGCTGGACGAGGCGATGCATCCGCTGACGATGCTGGCCGTGGGCCTGTATGGCCGCCGCCTACCCAACCAGAACGGCGCGCCCATCCGGCTGGTGGTTCCGTGGAAATATGGCTTCAAATCGGCCAAGTCGATCGTGGCGATCGACCTTGTGGAGCGCCAGCCGCTGACCAGTTGGAACCAGAGCCAGTCTTCGGAATATGGCTTTTATTCCAACGTGAACCCCGCTGTGGACCATCCGCGCTGGAGCCAGGCGACCGAACGGCGGATCGGGGAATTCCGCAAGCGCCCCACCCTGCCCTTCAATGGCTATGGCGAACAGGTGGCATCGCTGTATCGCGGCATGGACCTGAAGAAGTTCTACTGACAATGGCGCGGCAGAATGCTTCGCCTGCCTGGCTGAAACCCATGGCCCATGGGCTGGCGGCGCTGCCGGGCCTGTGGCTGCTGGCAGGCTGGTCCGAGCTGCTGTGGATCGATCCGGCGTCGCTGAGGCTTTCCGCCGAGCCCGTAGCCTACACCCACAATGCCCTGGGATTGCAGGCGCTTCGACTGCTGGTCGCGACCCTTGCCGTCACCCCCCTGTTCCGGCTGACACGCTGGACGCCGACCATGTCGCTGCGGCGGCTGCTGGGGCTATGGGCCTTTGCCTATGCCGGTCTGCATCTGGGCTTCTATCTGGCGATGGAGCTGGATTTCAGCCTGGCCGCGCTGTGGCGGGAGGCGCTTGGGAAGCCCTTCATCTTATTCGGGCTTCTGGCCTTCCTGTGCCTGCTTCCGCTGGCCGCGACGAGCACGCGCCGGGCCATCAAGGCACTGGGCGGGCAGCGCTGGCAGGCGCTGCACCGGCTGGCCTATGTGGCGGGAATCGCCGCCTGCGTGCATTTCATCCTGCGGGTGAAGGGGTTCCAGCCGGAACCCTGGGTCTATGCCGGGCTGCTCATGCTGCTGTTCGCGGTCCGGCTTGCGCCCAGTCGAAAACGGGCCAGCCGCGCGCCTGCGCGACCTGCCTGAGCGGATCGTGCGGATTGGCGACGATCCGCACATCCGCCCAGTCAAAGACCGGCAGGTCGCTGAAGTGATCGGACGTGAAGACCACCTCGGCCGGACGGGCCTGAAGTTCCGCCAGGATCTTGCGCAGCTTGCCCATCTCGTAGCAGTTCTCGCCGCGGATCTCGGGTGTGAGATCGTCGCCGTCCCAGCGGTTATCGGTGGCGATCACCCTGTCGAACCCCCAGCGGCCGGCCAGCGCCTCCACGAAATAGCGGCAGCTGGCCGTCGCCAGCCACAGCTCGCGGCCCGCCGCGCGATCGGCGGCGATTGCCGCCAGCGCACCGGCGAGTTCCTCGCGCGCGCCAAAGGCGTCCGCGAAGCTCTGCGCGGCCCTTTCCACCTTCGCGCGCGGGGCACGGCGGCCCATCAGGATGCGCTGCGTCGCCTGTTTCAGCTGCTTGCGGTCGTGGGTGCCCAGTGCATAGCCCAGAAGCGGCAGCGCCAGAAGCGGCGCCAGCAGCAGGCGGCCCGGCGCTTCGGTGCGGGCATAGTGGAACAGCCAGTATGTCCAGCTCGCCCGGCGGATCACCGTCTTGTCCATGTCATAGATGGAAAGGCTTCGCATCATTGTCCTCCGGTGGGGCGGCTGTCGCGCCAGGTCGGCGGTGGAAGCCTCTGGTCGGGCGGCAGCGACCAGAGGCCGAGACCCTCCCGCCGGGCCCGGGTCTGCCCGGCGCGGATCTCCGGGTCTTTCAGGTAGCGGTCGAACGCCCAGGCATTGCCGCCCGCCGTCAGCGCGGCGTTCACATAGGTACGCCCCTGCCACACCCGGCCGACCAGCCGGCCATAGCGGTCACGGTCCGTCACCTCGACCCGGACGGTCCGGCCCAGCACCATCCGCCTGAGCGCGGTCCGGGACTGGATGCCCCAGGGTTGCGCCAGTTCCGGGGCGTCGATCCCGGCCAGCCGCACTTCGCTGGTGCGCTTCACATCCGGGCGGTGGACGAGGATCGAATCCCCATCCTTCACGCGCGTGACGATGCCATCGAAACCCGCGGCCCCGGCGGGTGACGCGATCAGCAGCAGAAACAGGACAAGGCGGTGCAGCATCCGTGCTTCCCTTGCAACGGACTGCATCGATATGCAAAACCTGAGCCACAACAGGAGCAGATACCGCCCGCATGCCTGATCCAGCGCCCCCGGATGCGCCTGCGCCTGACATGCCGGCGCTGTCGATCGGCCTTGCGGATTCCGTGCTGACGTTCGGCGGCCGGCTGACTATCGCCCGACTCTCCGAAGCGGAGCGCACGCTGGAGGCCCTGCTGGAGCCTGTGCCGGGCCCGCTGCTGATCGATCTGTCCGGCGTGACCCGCATCGACACCGTCGGCGCATGGATCGTGCACCGGCTGCTGCGGGACAGGCCGGGAAGCCGGCTGGCGGGCGCGTCCGCCGATGCCGAGCGGCTGCTGGCCGAAGTGTCCGCAGCCGACCGCCCGTGTGAGGTGCGGCCGGAACAACTGCCCTTCTGGGTGCGGGAACTGGGCCGGCTGGGCCAGTATGTGATCGCCTTCTGGCAGAGCATCCTCGCGCTGCTCGATTTCATCGGCCTCACCATCATTTCGGCCGTTCGCGCCGTGGCGTCCGGGCGGGGGGTGCGCTGGCAGGCTGTCGGCGCGCAGATGGAACAGGTGGGCGTGAACGCGCTGGGCATCATCGGCATGATGAGCTTCCTGATCGGGATCGTGATCGCGCAGCAGGGGGCGGTGCAGTTGCGGGCCTTCGGGGCTGAAATGTTCGTCATCAATCTCGTCGGCCGCGCGACTTTCCGGGAACTGGGTATCCTGCTGACGGCGATCATGGTGGCGGGACGATCAGCATCCGCCTTTGCCGCCCAGATCGGATCGATGAAGCTGGCCGAGGAGGTGGACGCCATGCGCACCATCGGGCTGGACCCGATCGAGGTGCTGGTGCTGCCGCGCACCATCGCGCTGATCCTGATGATGCCGCTGCTCGCCTTCTTTGCCTCCATCCTGGCGATCGTGGGGGGCGGGCTGTTCACCTGGATGGATCTCGGGATCCCGCCGGCTTCCTTCGTGCAACGCCTGCGGGAAGTGGTGCCGATGTCGGACTTCTGGATCGGGCTTTCCAAGGCGCCGGTGTTCGGGGCCATCATCGCCATCATCGGTTGCCACCAGGGCTTTCAGGTGACGGGCAATGCGGAATCGGTGGGCCTGCGCACCACGCAGGCCGTGGTGGAGGCGATCTTCATGGTGATCGTGCTGGATGCCATCTTCGCCGTCTTCTACACGGCGCTTGGGTTGAACTGATGGCTGAAACGCCCCTGATCCGCGTGCGCGGGCTGGTGAACCGGTTCGGCAGCCAGACGGTGCACGACGGGCTGGACCTGGACGTGATGCCCGGGGAAATCCTGGGCGTGGTGGGGGGATCGGGCACGGGGAAATCGGTGCTGATGCGCTCCATCATCGGCTTGCAGACCCCGACTGCCGGCGAAATCGAGGTGCTGGGCCAGACGGTGACAGGCGGGGAAACCACACAGGACAAGGCGCTGACCCGGCAATGGGGCGTGCTGTTCCAGGGTGGCGCGCTGTTTTCCGGGCTGACCGTGGCCGAGAATATCGAGGTTCCGCTTCGGGAGTATTTCCACCTGTCGGACCAGCTGATGGACGAGATCGCGGCCTACAAGGTGGCGATGGTGGGCCTGCCGCCGGAAGCGGGGCCCAAATATCCCGCCGAACTGTCTGGCGGGATGCGCAAGCGTGCTGCCCTTGCCCGGGCGCTGGCGCTGGATCCGAAGCTGCTGTTCCTGGATGAGCCGACGGCAGGGCTGGACCCGATCGCGGCCGACGGCTTCGACACGCTGATCCGGACTCTGGCCGAAACCATGCGGCTGACGGTGTTTCTGATCACGCATGATCTCGACACGCTGCACGCCATCTGCGACCGGGTGGCGGTGATCGCCGAGAAACGGATTATCGCCTGTGGCAACGTCGCGGAGCTGTCGCGCTTCGATCACCCCTGGGTGCAGGATTATTTCGCGGGCCCGCGCGGGCGGGCGGCGGCCATCGCCCGGCACCACGCCCCGGTGGAGGTCGGCTGATGGAACGGCGGCAATCGCATGTGCTGGTCGGCGCGGTGACCTTCGTGCTGGTGATCGCGCTGTTCGCCTTCGTGCTGTGGCTGGCGCGCTTTTCCCGCGAGGAAAAGGCGGAATATGACATCTTCTTCGCCCAGTCCGTTGCCGGGCTGGCAGTCGGGTCAAACGTTTCCTTCTCTGGCGTGCCCGTTGGGCAGGTCCGGCAGATCGCGCTGATGCCGGAAACACCACAGTTCATCCGCGTTCGGGTGGAACTGCAACCGGAAACGCCCGTGCTGGAAGGGACGACGGCCAGCCTGAATTCCGTGGGGTTCACCGGCGTCACCGAAGTGCAGCTGTCGGGCAGCATGAGCGGGCAGCAGCCGCTGACGGAACCCGGCCCCTATGGCGTGCCCGTGATCCCGGCGACACAAGGCGGGCTGGGCCAGCTTCTGGAGACGGCGCCGCAGGTGATCGAGCGCGCCTCCGCCCTGCTCGCCCGGTTGAACGAGGTATTTTCCGACGAGAACCGGGCGCGCTTCGCCAACCTGATCGACAATCTGGACAAGATATCGGGCGAAGTCGCAGCCGAGGGGCCCGCCATCCGCGCCGCCGTGCGCGAGGCCGAACTGACCCTGAAGGCCGCGACGCGCGCGGCGGACAGCCTGGCTGAAACCAGTGCCACCACGAATGCCCTGCTGAATGAGCAGGGCAAGCCGGCGCTCGCCGAACTGAAGCGCGCCATCACCACGGCCGAAGCCACGTTGCAACGAGTGGACAGGCTGGCCGCCGCCGCCGAACCCGGGGTGGCCAATCTTTCGAGCCAGACGGTGCCGCAGGTGAACCAGCTTGTGGCGGACCTGCGCGACGTTTCCCAGCAGATGGGCGCACTGGCGGCCAAGCTTGACGAAGACCCGCTTGGTGCCCTGACCGGGGGGCGTCCACTGCCAGATTATGATCCGAAGGGCGCGAAATGATCATCGGAGGGCGAGGCCATATGATCCGTGCACTGCCCCTGCTGCTGCTTCTGGCCGGCTGCGGCCCGCTGGTGGAAATCGGCGGCGCCACGCCCCGCCCGGCCGCGCTCTACACGCTGTCTGCCGCGCCGCCCGAGGCGGTTCCGGCGGGCCTTGCGCCCGTCGACATGTCGAAGGCGATCACCGTCGACACGCCCACCCTGCCCGGCGCGCTGCAGACGGTCCGGATCCCGGTGACGGTCTCCGACACGTCGATCCAGTATGTGCGGGATGCGCATTGGGCCGAGCAGCCCAACCGCCTGTTCCAGCGCCTTCTGGCGGACAGGCTGGTCCATTCCGGCCTGGCGGTGATCGACCAGCGGTCGTCGGGCCAGTCGGCACGGCAGCGGCTGACGGGGCAGCTGACGGCGTTCGGCGTGGACGTGCGCGGTAGCCCGCAGGTGCGGGTCCGCTATGATGCAACCCTGAGCAGCCCGGACGGAATCCGGCAGCGCCGGTTCGAGCGGGAAGCACCTGTGGCCGTGGTGAACGGCGCCACTGTTGCGGATGCACTGAACATCGCCGCGAACCAGGTGGCGGCAGACGTTGCAGCCTGGGCCCGCAGCGCGGGTTGACCAAGGGGGCCGGGGGCGCTATCCGCCCGGCCTCTTGAGACGGCTGGCGGGGTAGCTCAGCTGGTTAGAGCACAGGATTCATAACCCTGAGGCCGCGGGTTCAAGTCCCGCCCCCGCCACCAGACCTTGATTGCAGAAGAGCCCGAGATTTCCGCAAATCCCGCCTCTGCCGAACTCCGGCCAATTCACGACGCAGCCCCACCCCGGCCGGGGCCTGCCCCTGATGCAGTGATGATCGCCCTGCCGTGCAGATGGGGACAGACAGCACGGCCATGTTTCGGATACATGGCAACAGCGGAAAGGCGTTTCGACACGGATCCGGCCGGGCGGTCTTAGGGGCGGCTTGTCCCGCTGATTGCCAGGTACGGCGCACCCCGCGCCTGCAGGAGGCGAGGCGATGGAGATCAGCAGCCGGGAACGTGTGATCGACCCCGTCAGCGGCCTCTCCAAGGGTGATCTTGCAGATTATTACACCGCAATTGCGCCTCTCATGCTGCCGTTTGTCGGCGGGCGGCCGATCAGCCTGGTGCGCTGTCCGCAGGGGCGCACTGGTCCGTGCTTCTTCCAGAAGCATGTCGGCGATGGTTTCGGCGCAGATGTCCGCCTTGTGCCGATCCTGGAGAAGGATGGCGGCACGGGGGATTACTTCTTCGTGGAAAACGCGGCCGGGCTGCTGGCCTGTGTCCAGATGAACAGCATCGAGTTCCACGCCTGGGGCTGCCGCGCTGCCGACGTGGCGCATCCCGACCGGATTGTGTTCGATCTGGACCCGGATGAGGGGCTGGCCTTTGCCCAGGTCAGGCAGGCGGCGCTCGACATTCGCGAGCGGCTTGGCGAAATCGGCCTCTCCGCCTTCGCAATGCTGACCGGCGGCAGGGGCATGCACGTGATCGTGCCGCTGACGCCCGGGCATGACTGGGCCGCGCACACGGATTTCGCCCGCCGCTTTGCAGAGGCGCTGAGCAGTGCCGAGCCCGGCCGGTTCGTGGCGACCATGCGCAAGGCGAAGCGAAAGGGCCGCATCTTCATCGACTGGCTGCGCAACCAGCGGGGATCGACAGCCATCATGCCCTATTCCGCCCGGGCACGGCCCGGACTGCCGGTCGCCGTGCCGGTCGCATGGGCGGAACTGGCGGGATTCGACACCGCCCACCCCTTCGCAATCACGGACCGCGCGAAGCTGATCGAACGAACCGGCGGAAAGGCACTTCATGGCTGGGGATTCGCTGCCCAGTCCCTGCCACCAGCCTGAGGGCCTTGCCCACGCCCGGATCACAGCCGCCGGGCATGGCGGTTATCAGAACAGGACGGAACCGCCCGGGACAGCCGGGTTTTTCCATACGAACGCCCGCCGCGAGGGGGCATCCAATCTCGACATTCGGCGCGCGGCTGTGCGATGCATCGGCGCAACGCAGGGACAGGCCGCGGGGAGAGGGTTTTGGGGGAACGGACACTGCTGCACGAGCTGGGGCAGTATCTCGGCGACCCTCAATCCTGGCGTGCATGGAGCCTTGCCGCGCAGGATGGGATCATCAGCACAGCCGGCATTCTTCTGGGCTTCACCGGCGCGGGCGCGAACGAGGCGACCCTCCTGGTCGCGGGAACAGCGGCGATCGTCGCGGGGATGCTGACGGCAGGGGGCGCGAAATGGTCGGAAGCCGCAGCCGAGCGGGAAGCCCAGCTTCGCGCGGTCGAGCACGAACGAAGCGAACTGAGGGAACAGCGCCACATCGAGCGGGCGGAGCTGATTGAATATTATCAGGAGAAGGGCCTTGGCCCGGAACTCGCCACCAGGGTTGCCGACGAGCTGATGATCCGATCACCGCTGAAGGCGGCGCTTGAACGGGAACATGGCATCCTCAGGCTGATCACGCGCGCCGAAGTGATGATCTCCGGGCTCGTTTCGGCCATCGCCTATGGGCTGGGGGCCGCCATTCCCTTTGCCATCGCCTATTATCTGCCGGTCAGCATCGAGATCTGGGTGATCATATTCTCCGTGCTCGTTTCCCTTTCGCTGATCTCGATCGTTGGTGCACGCGCCGGGCACATGAACGTTTCAAGAACGATCCGGCGCACGCTGATCGTCGCCACGATCACGATCATCGTGAGCTATCTGGTGGGCGAAACCGCCTTCTGAAACCGTTTGCGGGGCGGGCCCAAGCCTTGCTTCCGGGCAAGGGAGAAACCGGGCCGGAATCCGTCCCGACCCGGTTTCCCGATCCGGGCAACGCTATTCCTTCACCTTCACTTCCACGCGCCGGGCAGCCGCAAGACTGTCCGTAACGTCGGTCGCCTGGGCAGGCTTGTCGAGATCGATGCGATCGGCAGCGAATCCGGCTGCCACGAGCGCGGCCTTCACCTGCTCTGCGCGGGATTTCGAAAGCCGGGCATTCGCGGCGGCGTCGCCGCTCGGGTCGTTGTAGCCGGAAACCGACAACTTCGCCCCCGGGTTCGCCTCAAGATAGGACTTCAGGCCAGCAGATTCGGCTGCCAGATCATTCGTCACCTCGGCGCGTCCGACATCGAAGAAAACGAGCAGCACCGGTTTGCCGGCCCTTTCTTCGGACAGGACGCCCGCGCCGGCCGGCACTTGCGCAGGCGCAGGTTCGACTGGCGAGGTTTCCATGCTGGCGGGTTCCGCCGCCGGCTTCATCGCCGCTTCTTGCGGGCTTCGGCCGAACACCCACCAGGCCAGCGCAAGCAGGGCAAGGCCGAGCAAGGCCCATTTCAGCCAGCCTGCCCCCCCGGTGCTGGCAGCCGTCGGAACAGCGGCAGGCGCGGCGGCTGGCGCCGGCGAGATCAGCTGCCGGAGTTGAGCGGGCAGCATGGTTTCATAGCTGTCCTTTTCCGCCGCCAGCAGATTCCGCAGCGCCGGCGCGGACGGACTTGCCCCCAACACCTTGCCGATGCCACCGGCCAGCAACGGCCCGGCCAGCGACATCAACGAATGCACCGTTCCGGGCTTCAAGCCGAACAGGGCCGCAAGCGCGGCCATGACAGGCCCCATGTTCGATCCCAGAAGCTGGGACGCAAGACCGCCGAGCCCGCCGGACGGAACAGACCCGCCGAGCAGAGCTGCGGGATTGTCGAGCGGATTGCCGCCGGCCAGACCGCTCGTCACCGTGGAGAGAAGGCCGCCCAGATCGGCCCCGGAGGCGGCCTTTCCGGCAAATGCCGCCAGCAGCATCGGAACGACGGCAGCCAGGCCCTTGAAACTTGCATCCGGGCTGTCGCCCAGCGCCGCACCCAGCACGTCCCCCGTTTCGGCGGGCAGGCTGGTCAGGATCGTCTGCACCAGATTCGTCATGGCTCTTGCTCCCTTCCTGTTGCGCGAGACTGCACCCGGAAACCCGGACTGTCCATGTCCGGTTTCGGACGAGCCCGCAGGGACGGGATTCAGAGCTTGGACGATGCAAGGCCCGCGGGCTATGCGGTTCGATCATGCGCATCCCATCCATTTCCGCCGCCCTTGCCGCCGCCGTGCTGGCCACACCGCTTCCGGCCACCGAACCCGCCCGGGACTGGGCGATTGCCATCCATGGCGGCGCAGGCGTGATCGAACGCGGAAAACTCCCTGCCGAAGATGATGCCGCCATTCGGGCCGATCTGGCGAAGGCGCTGGAAGCCGGGGCGGATGTGCTGCGCCGGGGCGGCCCTTCCACCGATGCAGTCGTCGCCGCCGTGGCCGTGATGGAAGCTTCACCCTGGTTCAACGCGGGTGTCGGCGCGGTCTTCACCTCTGCCGGCACCATCGAGCTGGATGCCGCGATGATGGAGGGGGAAAGCCGCCGCGCGGGGGCAGTGTCCGGCGTGAAGAGCACGCTGAGCCCGATCGCACTGGCGCGCACGCTGATGGACAAGGGACCCCATGTATTTCTGGCTGGCCCCGCGACGGATGAATATGCGCGCGAGCAGGGGCTGACCCAGGTGCCCAACAGCCATTTCATGACAGAGCGCAGACGCCGGCAGCTGAACGACCTGCGGATGCGGAACCAGGGCGCATCCCTGATGCCGGCCGAAAGCCGCATGGGAACGGTGGGCGCCGTCGCGCGGGATGTGAAGGGCAACGTTGCGGCTGGAACATCCACGGGCGGCCTGACGGGAAAGGCGCCCGGCCGGGTTGGGGACGCCCCCCTGATCGGCGCCGGCACCCTGGCGGACAACCGCTGCGGCGCAATCTCTGCAACCGGTTCCGGCGAGATCTTCATCCGTGTGCGGGTGGCCGCCAGCATCTGCGATGCGGGGCGCTTCGGTCGGCAGCCGCTGCAGAAGGCGGCGGACACGACACTTGCCGAGGTCGGCAGCCTTGGGGGAGACGGCGGCGTGATCGTGATGGGGCCGAACGGCGACGGGCTGTTCAGTTTCAACTCGGAAGGTATGTACCGGGGTCGCGCAAGCGCCCGGTCCGCGCCTGAAATCAAGGTCTATGGCGACGAATGAGCAACAGCAGCGACATCCTGATCGTGGGCGCCGGGCAGGCCGGGGCCCAGGCCGCCATTTCCCTGCGGCAGGAAGGATTCGCGGGGCGCATCACCATCGTGGGCGAGGAGGCCGACCTGCCCTACGAACGGCCGCCGCTGTCGAAGGATTATCTGGCGGGTGAACGGCCGGCCGACCGCCTGCTGCTGCGCCCGCCGGCCTTCTGGGCGGAACGCGACATCCGGATCCTGACGGGGACGCGCATCGCCCATGTGGATCGCGGCGTCGCGACGGCCGACGATGGACGGCTGTTTCCGTTCGACACGCTGATCTGGGCCGCGGGCGGCCACGCCCGGCAACTGGACTGCCCCGGCAGCGGGCTGGGTGGCGTGCACAGCATCCGCACGCGTCACGACGATGACGACCTGCGCTCGGACCTGCACGGCGCCCGGCGCATCGTGATCATCGGCGGCGGCTATGTCGGGCTGGAAGCGGCCGCCGTGCTGGTGAAGCAGGGCAAGCAGGTGGCAGTCGTGGAGGCGCAGCCCCGGCTGCTGGCGCGCGTGGCGGCCGAACCCGTCTCCGCCTTCTACAAGGCCCGGCACGAGGCGCATGGCGTGGAGATCCTGCTGGATGCGAATGTATCGGCGCTGGAGGGGGTGAACCGGGTGACGGGGGTGCGCCTCGCCGATGGCCGCCTGCTGCCCGCCGACCTTGTGATCGTCGGCATCGGTCTTGTCCCCTCCGTCGCGCCGCTGGGGCTGACCGCCGTGACGGTGGATGGCCATTGCCGCACCGAAATACCGCACGTCTACGCCATCGGAGACTGCGCAGCCCACGCAAACCCCTATGCGGGCGGCGCGGTGATCCGGCTGGAATCGGTGCAGAATGCGGTGGACATGGCGAAGGCCGCCGCCGCGCACATCGTGCATGGGGATGCCGCCCGGCCCTACCGCGCCTGCCCCTGGTTCTGGTCGAACCAGTATGATCTGAAGCTGCAGACGGTGGGGCTGTCCGCCGGCCATGACGAATGGGTGGTGCGCGGCGACCCGGCCACGGGCAGTTGGTCCCTCGTCTATCTGAGGGCTGGCGCAGTCGTCGCGCTCGACTGCATCAACGCACCCAGAGACTATGTGCAGGGAAAGGCGCTGGTCGAGCGCGGCGCCCGGATCGATCCGGCGCGACTGGCCGACAGTTCGATCCCGCTGAAAGAGATGGAGGGTTAAGGGATGCATCCGACCACTGCGAAGCTGAAGGCCCGCATGCAACTGCCGCTGATCGGCTCGCCGCTGTTCATCATCTCCAACCCTGACCTGGTGATCGCCCAGTGCAAGGCCGGCGTGATCGGCAGCTTTCCCAGCCTGAACGCGCGGCCGCTGCCGCAGCTGGAGGAATGGCTGCAACGGCTTTCGACCGAACTGACGGACAAGGATGCGCCCTATGCGGTGAACCTGATCGTGCACAAGTCGACCGACCGGCTGATGCAGGATCTGGAACTGGTGGTGAAGTACAAGGTGCCCGTCGTCATCACCTCGCTTGGCGCGCGCGAGGATGTGAACGAGGCCATCCACAGCTATGGCGGGATCGTTCTTCACGACGTGATCAACAACCGGTTCGCGAAGAAGGCGATCGAAAAGGGCGCAGACGGCGTGATCGCAGTCGCCGCGGGCGCGGGCGGCCATGCCGGCACGCTGAGCCCCTTCGCGCTGATTTCGGAAATCCGCGAATGGTTCGACGGCCCGCTGGCGCTTTCGGGCGCGATGGGAACGGGCAACGCCATCCTCGCCGCAGAAGCCCTTGGCGCCGATTTCGGCTACATGGGGTCCGCCTTCATCGCCACCACGGAAGCCCGCGCGGACGAGCGCTACAAGCAGGCCATCGTCGAGGGCTCGGCTTCGGACATCGTCTATTCCGACCTGTTCACGGGGGTGTCGGGCAACTACCTCCGCCCGTCCATCGTCGCGGCCGGCCTGGACCCGGACAATCTGCCGAAGGGCGACTATTCCACCATGAACTTCGGCTCGGGCGGAAACACCGAAGCCAAGGCATGGCGCGACATCTGGGGTTCGGGCCAGGGCATCGGCGCGGTGAAGGCCGTTGTGCCGGCCGCCGAACTGATCGGGCGCCTGAAGCAGGAATATGCGCAGGCTCGCGCCAGACTGCTGGGCGAAGGCGCCCGGGCAGTCGCGGCGGAATGACGCCGTCGCCGCGCTGATCCGCTAGAGGATCAGTGCGGCCACCAGCCGGTCTTCGGCCGCCAGCACGTTGAAGGTTCGCGCGGCGGACGCGCTGTCCATTGCCTCCACCCGCCACCCGCGCGGGCGCAGCCCTTGTGCAAAGGTGGCTGGGGGATGATGAAGGCTGCCGCCGGTTCCCAGCAGCAACAGATCCACATTGTCCAGTTCGGGCAGGCGCACGGCGGCAAGCCCTTCCGGCGTGAGCCCCGGCAACGTGCCCGCGAAGGCCGCCGTGACCAGCAGCGCCGGGCGATAGAGCCGCCCGGCGACGATCCAGCCATCCTTCGTGCGCCCCTCTATGCGGGTGGGCCCCGCCTGCATGCGCAGGCCACTCATGGCAGGATCAGACCTGGCCGCGCTCGACGGCCTTCTTCGCCTTCACCCTGTCTTCCGCGCTCGCCTCGCTGGCGACGAAGCTGTCAGAGGACACCCCCATCCACAGCAGCAGCGGCGCACCGACGAAGATGGAGGAGAAGGTTCCGACCACGATGCCCAGCAGCATCGCCACCGAGAATCCGAAGAGCACCGAACCACCGAGCACCACGAGCGTGCCAAGCGCGATCATCATCGAAACGGAGGTCACGATGGTGCGCGACAGGGTTTCGTTGATCGAGAGGTTCAGGATTTCCGCCATTTCCATCTTGCGGTATTTCCGCAGGTTTTCCCGGATCCGGTCATAGACGACGATGGTGTCGTTCAGCGAATAGCCGATGATGGTGAGGATCGCGGCGACGGTGTTCAGGTCGAACTCGAGCTGGGTCAGGGCGAAGAAGCCCAGTGTCAGCGTGACATCATGGATCAGCGCGAACAGCGCGCCAACACCGAACTGCCATTCGAAGCGGAACCAGATGTAGATCGAGATGGCAATCATCGCCAGCAGCATGGCAAGCGCGCCATCGCGGATCAGTTCGCCCGAAACCTTGCCGGATACCGTTTCCACCCGGCGGAATTCGGCATCCTTGTGGGTTTCCAGGATCCTGGCCTGAACCTGCTTCACCACGGTCTGCACCGCCGCGTCGTCGCCCGGGGGCAGCGGCAGGCGCACGGCAACCGTGCGCGGATCGCCGAAGCTCTGCAGATTGCCGTCTCCGGCGCCTGCGGAGTTCACCGTCGCGCGGAGTTCGTCCAGCTCGACGGGCTTTTCGAAGCGGACTTCCATCATCAGGCCGCCGGCGAAATCCACGCCGAAGTTCAGGCCACGGATGGCGACCAGTGCGATCGAGGCCACGATCAGCGCGATCGAAAGCCAGATCGCGACGTTCCGCCACTTGAGGAACGGGATGTTGGTGTTGTCGGGGATGATCTTCAGAAGTCGCATCGGAGGAATCCCTTACAACACCAGCGCCTGCGGCCGCTTCGCGCGCAGCCACAGGGAAACCATCAGCCGCGTGACGGTGACGGCGGTGAACACCGAGGTGATGATTCCGATCGTCAGAACCACGGCGAAGCCCTTGATCGGGCCGGAGCCGAACCAGAACATGATGATCGCGGCAATGACGTTCGTGACGTTCGCATCGAAGATCGCACGCGAAGCTTCCTTGTAGCCCAGCTCGATCGACTGCACGAGCGCCTTGCCCTTGCGCAGTTCTTCCCGGATGCGTTCGTTGATCAGCACGTTGGCATCGACGGCCGCACCGATGGTCAGGACGAAGCCTGCGATGCCCGGCAGCGTGAGCGTTGCGCCAATCGCTGACATGATGGCGAAGATCAGCAGCGCGTTCAGCAGCAGCGCGACCACCGAATAGATCCCGAACCGGCCATAGGTGACCAGCATGAAGAGCGCGACAAGCGCAGTTGCCAGAACCGATGCGATGGTGCCGGCGCGAATGGAATCCGCACCCAGATCCGGGCCGACCGTCCGCTCTTCGATGACCTTCAGTTCGACCGGCAGCTTGCCCGATCGCAGCAGGATCGCCAGCTGGTTGGCGCTTTCCGTGGTGAAATTGCCTGAAATGATGCCCGATCCACCCAGGATCGGTTCATTGATGCGCGGCGCGGAGATCACCTGCCCATCGAGGATGATGGCAAAGGGCTTGCCGACATTTTCCTGCGTCGCCTTGGCGAAGCGCTTGCCGCCCACGCCGTCGAAGCGGAACGAAACGACGGGCATGCCGTCCTGGAAGGTCGGCTGGCTGTCCACCAGCTGGTCGCCGGTGATCAGCGCGCGACGCTTCACCACCAGCACGCCGCCATCGGCGTTCGGCACGACCTGGCTGCCCGGCGGGGCCCGCCCCTGCGCGGCCTCTGCCGGATCGGCATCGGTATCGACCAGCTTGAATTCCAGTTTTGCAGTCTTGCCCAGCAGGGACTTCAGCTGATCGGGATCCTGAAGGCCGGGCACCTGCACCACGATGCGGGTCGCGCCCTGACGGATGATGGTGGGTTCGCGCGTGCCGAGTTCGTCGATCCGGCGGCGGATCACTTCCACGGCCTGCGCCATGGCCCGATCCGTTTCCGCCGTGATGCCGGCGGCCGAGGGGCGGACCGAAACCCGGGTTGAATCCGCCAGGTTCACTTCGATGTCGCGCTGCGCGGAAAGCTGGCCAACCGGCTGGGAAAGGCCGCGCATCGTTTCCACCGCCCGGTCCACATCGCCGGGATTGCGCACGCTGAAGCTGACGGCGCCATTGGCGACGGACAGATCCATGTAGGGAATCGCGCCGCCGTTCGCTTCACGCAGACCCTGGCGGACCACATCCTCCAGCACCTCCAGCCGCGCCTTCCGCACATCCGCCGGATCGGCTTCCAGCAGGATGTGGCTGCCGCCGCGCAGATCGAGCCCCAGGCTCAGCTGGCGGCTGGGCACGCCGGCCGGCAATCCGGCCGCCTGCTCTTCGGACAGGAAGTTCGGGGCCGCGAACAGGATCGCCGCCAGCACGCTCAGCGCGACAGCCCAGATCTTCCAGGGCGGGAAATCAAGCATCGGAAACGTCTCAGGCCTTGGCGTCGTTGGCGGCAGCCGGCGCACCGCGCGGCGTGACGGACGACAGCGTGCCCTTGAGGGCGCGCACCTTCACCGTGGGCGCCAGCTCGATCTCCACTTCCGTATCCGTCACCTTGGAGACCTTGCCGATCAGCCCGCCGCCAGTCACGACATCGTCGCCCTTCTTCACCGCGTCGACCATGGCGCGGTGCTGCTTCAGCTTCTGCTGCTGCGGGCGGATGATCAGGAACCAGAAGATCAGGAACAGCGCCAGAAGCGGCAGGATCTGCATCAGCATATAGCCGATGCCGCCCGAAGCGGCGCCGCCTGCGGCGGCCTGAGCATAGGCAGGGGATGAGAACATGTCTGTCAGACCCTCGTGAGTAAAACGTCGTGAAAACGTCAGGGGAAAATCTCAAGTGGCCGCGCTTACACGCGCAGCCAGCGTTTTTCAAATGGGGCAGCGCCCGCTACAGGCAAGCCATGACCGACGAAATCGCGAAGACCCTGTTGCAGATTGCCCACAGCCTGGAGCGGCTGGCGCCGCCACCTGCGCCCGAAGCGGACCCCGAGAGCGGCACCGCATTCCGCTGGGACGGGCACCGCCTTCATGCCGTGCCGCGGCTGAATGCGCTGCCGCTGGAGCGGTTCGCCGGCGTCGACAGCCAGATCGCGGCGCTCAGGCAGAATGTGGCCGCGCTGGCGAACGGCCTCCCCTCGCACGACATGCTGCTGTGGGGTAGCCGCGGCATGGGCAAGTCCGCGCTCGTTCGCGCCGTCGCGGCCGCGGAAGGGGTGGCGCTGGTGGAAGCTGCGGGCGACGCCCTGGCTACCCTGCCCGCCCTGTTCGGGCGCCTGTCTGCCTGCCGCCGGCCGTTCCTTCTGTATGTGGACGATCTTGCCTTCACGGCCGCGGATCCACAGGTGCGGATCCTGCGCTCCCTGCTGGACGGCGGGGTGGCCGAACGACCTGCGAACGTGCGCCTTGCCGTCACCTCCAACCACCGGCACCTGGTGGAACGCAGCCACGAGGACAGCCGCCACGGGCGGGATACGGCTGACGATCAGCTGGCTCTGGTGGATCGCTTCGGCCTGATCCTGGGCTTCCATGTGCCCGACCAGGCCACATGGCTGGAAATGGTCCGCCGGCATCTGGATGCCGAGGGACTGGCGCTCGACGAGGCCGAGGCGATCGCCTTCGCACTGGCCCGAGGGGGGCGTTCAGGTCGCACGGCCTGGCATTACCGCACCGAACTCCTCACCCGCCGGGCCGGGCGGGCGCAAAGGCCAGGGGCGCTCCGACAGGACGCGGGCTGAGGGGACTTGCTTCTGCGAACGTTTCGCAATAACTTTTCTGCGACTCATTCGCAGGAGAGCCTGATGCGATCCGTCCTGACAGCCGCAAGTTTCACGCCCCCGCCCGTTGCGGCCCTTGCCGAGGAGGCCAGAATCCAGCTGAAGGCCGCGCGCATGTGGGTGATGCTGGCACGTCACCAGCGCAACCCCAGGCCTGTCCTGAGTGCCCTGCTGGGCGACACCGCTGCCGCCTTCTGCACCCTGATGGACGGAATGGTGACGGCCTGGCCAGACGCCTTCACGACCTTCCCGCCTTGCGCCAGCCAGCTTTCGCCGGACGAGGCGACCCTTCTGGATCTGCTGTCCCATGCAACCGACGGAGACGAGGCGGGCGCCCACGGCCTGCTGCGGGATCTGCTGCCCGCGACGGACCGCGAGCGGCTGTGGCAGGCCGCCACCCGCGCGATGCCTGCGGGGCTTGCGTTCTGATCCGAAAAGGGGCGCGGGTCGGCGGCTGCACTGGCCGCCGACCCGCTGTCTTGCGGTTTCGCGCTATCGCTTCCCGCCGAACAGCTGCCGACCCGCGAGATCCAGCATGATCTCCTCGCTGCCGCCGCCGATCGCATTCACGCGCACTTCGCGATAGATGCGCTCCACCTTGGAGCCACGCAGGTAGCTCGCGCCGCCCAGAACCTGCGCGGCTTCCCGCGCAACGGCTTCCAGTGTGCGCGTCGCCTGCACCTTCAGCATGGCATAGCTGGCC
Organism: Sandaracinobacter sp. T42; assembly: GCF_059115405.1. NCBI lineage: Bacteria > Pseudomonadati > Pseudomonadota > Alphaproteobacteria > Sphingomonadales > Sphingosinicellaceae > Sandaracinobacter > Sandaracinobacter sp. T42. Next base: position 1,540,576 of record NZ_CM181101.1, on the reverse strand, counting down.
GGCTCTCCGGTGCCGTGCCTGTGCTGGTGCGCCAGCAGGTCGACCCAGGCCTGGGTCGCCTCGATCTGGCGGACGAGATCGGCGAGCTTGATGCGGATCGACTGGTGCTGGATCAGCGGCTTGCCGAACGTCTCCCGCTCCAGCGCCCAGTCCACCGCTTCCTGAAGGGCCACGCGCGCCATGGACATGCAGCCCTGCGCCATGCCCAGCCGCTCGCTGTTGAAGTTGCGCATGATGCCGAGGAAACCGGCATTTTCAGGCCCGATCAGGTTTTCGGCCGGAACCTCCACATCCTGGAAGTACAGCGCGGCGGTGTCGGAACAGTGCCATCCCATCTTTTCCAGCCGGGTGCGCGAAACACCGGGCCGGTCCGCTTCCACCAGCAGCAGCGAAATGCCGCCCATGCCCGATCCACCCGTCCGCACGGCGACGGTCAGATAATCGGCCCGCATCGCCGAGGTGATGAACATCTTGGAGCCGTTGACGACATAGGCCCCCCCCCGGCGTTCCGCGCGGGTGCGGATGTTCGCCACGTCCGATCCGGCGCCGGGCTCGGTGATGGCGAGGCTGATGATCTTCTCGCCGCTCAGCACCTCAGGCGCGATGCGTTTCTTCATCGCTTCGGATCCCATGGCAAGGATCGGCGGCAGGCCGATGCCGTGGGTCATCAGGCTGGCGCCAAGCCCGCCCGCGCCGGGCGCCGACAGTTCCTCCGTCTGCACCAGCGAATGGAAGATGTCGAAACCGTCGGAATGGCCGCCGAACTCCTCAGGGTATCCAAGGCCCAGCACCCCGGCTTCCGCCGCCTTGCGGTGCAGGTCGCGCGGCAGTTCGCCGTCACGTTCCCACTGGTCGATATGGGGCTCCACCTCGCGCAAGACGAAGGCCCGCACGCTTTCCGCCACGGCCTGATGGGTTTCGTCGTAAAAGGGTGATTTCGCCCGCCAGCTTTCAAACAGTCGCATTGCATTCTCCTTGGAAGCCACGCTAGCAAATGGAGACAAAGGGGAAAAAGCTGATGAAAATCCTTGTCGCTGCACTGCTTGCCGCCGCCGCCGTTCCCGCCATCGCGGGGGCCGGCCAGCCATTCCAGGCAGCGGACCTGTATGATCTGGCCATGGTAACGGGGCCAATTGTCTCCCCGGATGGCACTCGCGTTTTGTTCACCCGCGCCACCTTCGACCGGGGCACGGACCGGCGGATGAACGAACTGTGGCTGGCGCATCTCGATTCCGCGGGCAGGATCATCGACAAGCGGTTGCTGGTGGCGCGCGATGTCGCCCCCCGGCAGGCGCAATGGTCCCCCGATGGCAGCCGGATCGCCTATGTGGCGCAGGTGCTGGGCAAGCCGCAGCTGCACGTCCTTGCGCTGGCCGATGGCGTCGGCCGCCCCCTCACCAGTGGCGACACGGCCCCGTCGCAGATCCGCTGGTCCCCAGATGGCGGGCGGATCGCTTATGTCGGCCGGATCGATGCGAAACCGGCAACCATCAAGGGATTGCCCGAAAAGCCCAAGGGCGCGGACAACGCCCCGGATCCGAAGATCGTGCAGGATCTGTTCTGGCGGGCGGATGGCGCCGGAGAGATCAAGCCCGGCGCGACCCACCTGTTCGTGGCGGACGCGGCGACCGGCGCAATCACCCAGCTGACCACGGGCGAGAAGGATCAGGTGAACGACGATGGCGGGCTGGCCTGGACGCGCGACGGCCGCGCCATCATCGCGCCGTTCAACGCAGATCCGGTGAACGGCCCGCGCGAGATCGACCTCTATCTCTATGAGGCGAAGCTGGGCGATGGCGGCAAGATGTGGCCGCCGGTGAGGCTGACCAGCCGCCCCGGCAGCGAATACGCCCCGGAAGTCTCCCCCGACGGCCGGACCGTCGCCTTCCTCGGCACGGCGGCGTCGGACAAATTCTATGACATGCCGGAGCTGTGGACCACGACCACCACGCCCGGCGGCGTGATCACCCATCTGTCGAAGGCGCTCGACCGGCCCGTCGCCGGCATGGACTGGGCGGCGGACGGCCGCAGCCTGACCATCCTCTATCACGACGAAGGCACGCAGCGCATCGCGCGGATGGACGCCGCATCAGGCGCCACCACCCTCCTCGTCCCGTCGGTGGGCGGCACACGCCTTTATCTGCCTTCATCCGGCGGACAGGCGAGTTGCGTGGCCGATCTGTGCGCCTTCACCAGCGCCCATACGGACCGGCCGGCGGGACTTGGAATCGCGCGCGGAACCGTCCAGACGGACCTTCTGGATGTGAACGCCCAGTGGGCTGCCACCCGAAAGGCCGCGCGCATCGAGGAAATCAATGTCGCCTCCCGGGCGGACGGGCAGCGGGTGCAGGGCTGGATCGCCTTCCCGCCCGACTTCGACGCCAGGAAGCGCTATCCCGTCATCCTCGATATCCATGGCGGCCCGAACACCGATTACGGCCCCTTCTTCTCGGTCACGCATGCGCTCTATGCGGCGGCGGGCTATCTGGTGCTCTATACCAACCCGCGCGGGTCCATCGGCTATGGCAACGCCTTCGCCAACGCCATCACCAACGCCTATCCCGGGCAGGACCATGACGATCTGATGACCATGGTCGATGAACTGGCGAAGCGGCCCTATGCCGATGCCCGCAACCTGTTCATCGGCGGCGGATCGGGCGGGGGCGTGCTGACACTGTGGGCGATCGGCAAGGAGCCCGACAAGTTCCGCGCCGCCGTCGCGCTACGCCCGGTCGTGGACTGGACCAACCAGGTGACGACGTCGGACGGCACGTCCTTCTTCATGAAGCACTGGATGGGCGCCACGCCCTGGGAAAAGCCGGATCTCTACTTCAGCCGCTCCCCCTTCAGCCTGGCCGGGCAGATCAGGACGCCGACTCTGCTGATCACGGGCGAGAACGACTATCGCACCCCGATCGCCCAGACAGAGCAGATGTTCGGCGCGCTGAAACTGCGCGGCGTGGAGGCGGAAATGATCCGCCTGCCCGGTGCCGGGCACGGCATGGGACGGCCCAGCCAGTGGCTGCAATCCATTCTGGCGCCGATCGAGTGGTTCAACGCCCGCAAGGCGAAATAGAAGCGGGCGGAGCGAGGCCGGACAGGCGCGCGGCCTCAGTTGCTGGCGACCAGCTCCACCTTGGGGGCGGGGGCCGCACGGGGGCTGAAGCGCCCGTCCACCTGTCCGCCGGGTTCGATCGTCAGCTTGTCGTAGGTCACGTCGCCGGTGATCCTGGCGCTGGCCTGCACCACCAGATCGCCGGCATCGATCGAACCTTCCACCGTGCCCGCCAGGCGCGCCGTTTCCGCCTTCACGGCGCCACGGATCACGCTGCCAGCACCCTGCACAAGGCTGGCGCAGCTGACATCGCCGTTCACCCGCCCGTCCAGATGCAGATCCACCCCGGCGCTGATGTTGCCGTCGATCGTGACGTCCGCGCCCAGAACGGAGAAGGTGCCGCCCTGCCCCGCGCGGGACTGAGGCGCCCTAGACGCTTGCGCCACGGCCTGAGACTCGCTCGCGGGCGTCTGCCTTGACTTCGAGAACATGGGGGTTCGCCTCCAGGAAACGGCGGGGATTGACGGCGGCGCCATTCACCCGGACTTCGAAATGCAGATGGGTTCCGGTGGACCGGCCGGTGGAGCCCATGCGGGCGATGGTGTCCCCGGAATCCACCCTGTCCCCCACGCGGGCGGCGAAGCCCGCGAGGTGCGCATAGCGCGTGAGCAGGCCATGGCCATGATCCACTTCCACCACATTGCCATAGCCGGATTTCACGCCGACGAAGCTGACGCGACCGGGGGCGGCAGAACGGATGGGGCTGCCATGGGGGCCCCGGAAATCGATACCGGCGTGCATCGCGCGCTGGCCGTTGAACGGATCATAGCGGGTTCCAAAGCCGCTCGTCGTCTGCATGCCGTCGGCAGGGCTGCCAGACGGCAACGCGACGATCAGCGATTCCACCTGCTCCATCCGCAGCAGCGTCGCTTCCAGCTTCTTCAGGGCGGGATCTGTGGGCCTGTCCTCATGGCGGGTGAGCCAGGGCAGGAACGGTCCGCCCTGCGCCAGCCGCGCCCTGGGTTGCAGGCCGACAGCCAGAAGCGCCGCTTCGGCCCGGGCCGTTCGGCGGGCCGCCGCATCGATCATCGCGGCCACCAGCCTGTCCTGCCGTCCATCCATCTGCTTCAGGCGCTGCGACGGATCGGCAGGCTGCAGGCTGGCGGGCTGGATTGCAGGGTTCCGTACGGCCGAGGCCTGCGGCGCCGGGATTGCCTTCAGCGCCTCCGGATCGTCACCGAAGTGGGACTTGAACAGGCTTTCCAGCTGCTTCTGGCGGGATTCGACATCCTGGGCGATCTGTTCGGCACTCCGCCGCTCCGCCGCGACACGAACTTCGGCCTGCGCCAGCGCGGCAGCCCTGTCGGCCATGTCGCGGTTCTGCCAGCTGGTCCAGGCTTGCCAGCCGATCAGGCCCGCAGTCCCCGCAAGCCAGAACCCGGCAACGCCCAGCACCACGCCGGCAGCCTTGCGCTGCACGCCGGCGCCAAGGCGCAGGTAGCGCACATGGCCTTCCGTCCGCACGATCAGTTCATGATCGCGAAACAGCTTGTTCCATCGGCCGGAGAGGGACCTCCAGCTGTCGAGCACTGGCACTGAGATTGGTGACCCTTGGACTTGAATTTGAAACGCCCTGTGCGCGCCGGACTAGCAGCGCGCCGGATCGGCTCCGACTCAGGCGAGACGGAATCCGTGACGAATCGAAAGAGATTCGCGACGAGCAGCGGGAATTTGCCGCGAAACCTCGTCCAGTGGTCTTGAAAGGGGCTGAAACGCCCCTGTTCAGCCCTTCAGCCTGTCGGCATATTTTGCCATGAATTTCCGCACCTTGGGGCTGACAACCGCCGTGCAGTAGGGGTTATTGTCACCGATTCGGTCGAAATATTCCTGATGCTCGTCCTCGGCCACATACCAGGGGGCAGCCGGCTCGATCGTCGTCACCAGGGGCGCGTCCCAATCCGCCTGCGCGCGGGCGATGGCGGCCTTGGCCTCGGCCTCCTGTGCCGGGTTCTGGGGAAAGATCGCGCTGCGGTACTGGGGCCCGACATCATTGCCCTGCCGGTTCAGCTGGGTCGGGTCATGCGTGGCCAGAAAGATGTCGAGCAGATCGGCATAGGGAATCTGCGAAGGGTCGAACTCGATCCGCACCGCTTCGGCATGGCCGGTTTCTCCTGTACATACCTGCTTGTAGCTGGGGCGTTCGACATGACCGCCCGTGTAGCCGCTTTCCACCGACTTCACGCCCTTCAGCCTGTCGAAGATCGCTTCCACGCACCAGAAGCATCCACCTGCAACGATCGCCGTTTCCAGCGGGCCATGTTCGCTCATCCGAGGCAGTCCCTTTTCGCGGATTTGGGTTCGGCCATGCAGATGGGCGTGCGGCAGTCCGGCGGCAAGAGCCGGTTCTTTCCGGCAGACAGAGTCTGCGGAACGCCACTTTTTGGTTAACGCAATGAAAATACTGTTGCAGACCATCCGGGAACAGGGTCAATTGCGCAAATTGAGTCGTGCAAACGGGGCCGGATGCACACTCAAGCAAACAGGTAGGGGACATCATCATGAAAATCTCAGGGCGGGCGTCCGCCATTGCCTTCGGTCTGCTCGCGGCAAGCAGCCTCGCGCTGCCGACGGCTGCCAACGCGCAGATCGACAAGAGGGTCTCGGGCGTTTCCAAGGGCTTGTCCTGGTCTGCCAGCAACATGATCGTCGGTGTGGACTCCACCGCGACGCTGGATGGCGGCGGCAATCCCATCTATTTCGCGAACAAGCCGCAGAACAGCGGCGTCGTCACGCTGATCATGCAGTATAATGGTGTTGGGGCCTTCATCTGCACTGGCAGCCTCGTCGCCCGCAACAAGGTCGTCACCGCCGCGCACTGCGTGTCGGACGGTTACGGCTCCAAGGGGCCTGACAAGGTGACGGCCTTCTTCTCCGACAGCAGCGATCCCGATCTCGTCCGCTTCGGGCCGGGCTTTGTCGCCGCGCCGGGCGCCGTCGCGATCGATTCCAGCTACATCCATGTGAACTCGGGCTACACCGGGGAAGTGATCGACCAGAACGACATCGCGGTCATCACCCTGGCGAACAACGCGCCCTCCTACGCCAAGGTCTATGATTTCTACTTCGACGACGACCTGTCCGGTCAGACGTTCGACGTCGTCGGCAACGGCCGTCGCTCGGATGTCGGCGGCGACGTTGGCGCCAACCTCGGCACCGGCCGGATGCGCCAGGGCCAGAACATCTATGACTATGCCCTTGGCGACGAAATCTGGGGCGGCTTCTGGGACGGCTTCTTCGGCAATGCCGACGTCACCAACAGCTGGCTCAGCGATTTCGACAATGCCAGCCCCGTGATCATCGGCGGCGAACTGTTCGTCGGCAACGATCAGGGCTGCCTCATCGGTGTGGTGCTGACTGGCACGGCCTTCGGGTGCACGCCCTTCCTGGGCGATATCGAAGTCGGCGTGGCCGGCGGCGATTCGGGCGGCCCGCAGTTCCTGAACGGCAAGCTCGCCTCCGTCACCTCCTACGGTCTGACCTTCGGGCCCGACTTCGGCGACATCGATGGCGCGCTTAACAGCAGCTTCGGTGAATTCTCCGGCTATGTGCCGGTCTACGCCCACAAGGACTGGCTGAAGAGCGTCGTCCCGGAACCCGCCACCTGGGCCATGATGATCGCCGGCTTCGGTCTGGTGGGCACCATGATGCGTCGGCGCCGCACCGCGATCGCCGCCTGAGCCTGTATCCGGGCAGGGCGTTCACTGCCCTGCCCATCCAGAATGCAGAAGGGGCCACCGGCATTGCCGGCGGCCCCTTTCCCTTGCCCTGGGCCCGGTTGCGGCGGTCCTGGCCGGTTGCGTCAGCCCTGCCAGCTCAGCACGGGCTGGCGGGCAGCGCGGGTTTCGTCCAGACGGCTGCGGGGCGCGAAATGCGGGGCGCTGGTGAAGCGTGCGCCATCGCCTGCCCTTGCGGCCGTCGCAATGCCGCGCATCGCCGCGATGAACTGGTCCAGCCGCGCCTTGCTCTCCGTCTCGGTCGGCTCGATCAGCATCGCGCCATGAACGACGAGCGGGAAATACATGGTCATCGGGTGGAAACCCTCGTCGATCAGCGCCTTGGCGACATCCAGCGTTGTGACGCCCGTGTCTTTCAGGAAGCTGTCGTCGAACAGCGCCTCGTGCATGCACGGACCCGCCCCCCCGAACGGCGCGGACATCAGATCGTCCAGGCTGCGCAGGATGTAGTTCGCGTTCAGCACGGCATCTTCCGCCACCTGCCGCAGGCCATCGGCCCCGTGCGACAGGATATAGGCGAGCGCGCGGACGAACATGCCCATCTGCCCGTGGAAAGCGGAAAGCCGGCCGAAGCTCTGGCCATGATCCTCGGCGCTGGCGGATTCCTCCTCCACAAGATGATAGCGGCCGTTCGCTTCCACCACGAAGGGCAGCGGGGCGAATGGCGCAAGCGCTTCGGAAAAGACCACCGGGCCGGAACCGGGGCCGCCGCCGCCGTGCGGGGTGCTGAAGGTCTTGTGCAGGTTGATGTGCATGGCATCGACGCCCAGATCTCCGGGGCGGACCCGGCCGACGATGGCGTTGAAATTGGCCCCGTCGCAATAGACATAGGCGCCCACCGCATGAACCGCATCCGCAATGCGCTTCAGATCGGGTTCGAACAGACCGCAGGTGTTGGGGTTGGTGATCATCACCGCCGCCACGTCGCAATTCGCCCCGCCCGCGCCCAGCCGCGCCAGCAACGCCGCCGTATCGACACGCCCGCGCGCATCCGCCGGGATGCTTTCCACCGCATAGCCGCAAAAGGCCGCCGTTGCCGGGTTGGTGCCATGCGCGGATTCCGGCACCAGAACCACCGATCGCGCATCGCCCTTCGCTTCATGCGCGGCACGGATGGCCAGCATCCCGCACAGTTCGCCATGTGCGCCTGCCTTGGGGGACATTGCCACCGCCGGCATGTTGGTCAGCGCCTTCAGCCATTCGGCCAGCTTGTGGATCAGTTCCAGTGCGCCCTGCACCGTGTCCTGCGGCTGCAATGGGTGCACATCTGCGAAGCCCGGCAGCCGCGCCATCTTCTCGTTGAGGCGCGGATTGTGCTTCATCGTGCAGCTGCCCAGCGGGAAGAAGCCCAGATCGATGCCGTAGTTCTGGCGGCTCAGGCGCGTGTAGTGGCGCACCGCCTCCCCCTCGGCAAGGCCGGGAAGACCGATTGCGGCCTCCCGTGACAGGCCACCCAGCCGCGAGGCATGGGCCGGCACATCCTCCAGATCGACTCCGGTCACGTCCGGGGCGCCGATCTCGAAGATCAGCGGCTCTTCCAGCATCAGAGCCCGGTTGCCGGTGATGGTGGGGGCAGCGACACCGGACACACCGGCGGGGGCGGACGGACGGCCCTGCATGTTCATGCTCATTTCGAAACCACTTCGGTCAGTGCGCGCACCAGCGCGTCAATGTCGGCAGAGGAAACCGTTTCGGTTGCCGCAATAAGCAGCACATTTGCCAGATCAGGCCTTCCCGGCCACAACCTCTCTGCGCTGACGCCCCCCAGCACGCCCATTTCCGCCATGTCGCGGACGGCCTGCCGCGCCGGCACCGGCAATTCGACGGCGAATTCGTTGAAGAAACGGTCCGTCAGCAGCTTCACGCCGGGGATGGCCGCCAGCCGATCGGCCGTCTCGCAGGCGCGGGCATGGTTCAGCGCCGCCAGCTGCCGAAGACCCTTTTCCCCCAGCAAGGTCATATGGATGCTGAAAGCCAGGCTCATCAGGCCGGAATTGGTGCAGATGTTCGATGTCGCCTTTTCGCGGCGGATGTGCTGTTCGCGGGTGGAAAGGGTCAGCACGAATCCGCGCCGGCCGTCCGCATCCACGGTCTCCCCGCACAGGCGCCCCGGCATCTGCCGCACATGCCGCTGGTTGCAGGCGAACAGCCCCAGGTGCGGGCCGCCGAACTGAAGCCCCACGCCCAGCGACTGGCCTTCGCCGACCACGATGTCCGCCCCCATTTCGCCGGGGGAACGGATCGCGCCCAGGGAAACCACTTCGGTCACCACCACGATCAGCAGCGCGCCCTTGGCGCGGCAGGCCTCCGCCAGCGGTGACAGATCCGCCACATGGCCGAAACAGTCCGGATTCTGCACGATCACGGCCGATGTCCGGTCGTCGATCCGCGCGATCAGATCCGCTGGATCCCCCGTCGGCGGAACATGGGCGATGGACGGCACGCCCGTCACCAGTTCATCGCCGGTGAAATGACACAGCGTTTCCGCCGCACGCACATAGTGCGGATGCACCCCGCAGGAAATCAGCGTCTTCGGGCGCTTCGTGATGCGGCGGGCCATGAAGATGGCCTCCGTCGTCGCCGTCGCGCCGTCGTACATGGAGGCGTTCGCCACCTCCATGCCGAACAGGCGGGCCACCTGGGTCTGGAACTCGAACAGATACTGCAGCGTGCCCTGGGCGATTTCCGGCTGATAGGGCGTGTAGCTCGTCAGGAACTCGCCCCGCTGGATCAGATGATCCACCGAGGCCGGCACATGGTGGCGATAGGCCCCCGCGCCGATGAAGAAGGGGTGTGCGCCGGCCGCCATGTTCTTGGCCGCCATCCGGTTCAGTTCGCGCTCCACCAGCATTTCGCCCTGGTGGTTCGGCAGGCCGGGGATCGGGCCGGGCAGCCGCGCTTCGGCCGGCACATCCACGAACAGGTCGTCGATGGACGATGCGCCCACCTTTGCAAGCATCGCCTTGCGGTCGTCCGGCGTCAGGGGAAGGTATCGCATGCTATGATCCTACAGGGGCTTGCGGGCCTGCCAGCGCAGGCGGACATAATCGGCGCTCCAGTTGCCGGCACTGTCCTTCAACACCGGCTCCAGCAGGGCCTCGATCTCGTCGATGACGGTTGCGCGGGCGGCTTCGGGCACGCCCGATTCATCCAGGAAACCGGCCCGGAATGTTTTCAGCCAGCCGCGGATGCCGGTGGGAAGCGGGGTGGGCCGCCCGATGATGCGGGCGTCAATCTCCGTGAAGCCGGCTGCCCGGTGGATGGCGGTGAAGGCCTCCGCCGTCAGATAGGTCTGGCCGCCGCCGGATTCCGGGCTGAAGCCGTGCGCCTTCAGCACGGCACGCAGCGCGGTGCGGATCGCGGCGATGTTCATGAAGCCACCGCATTCGCCCACATAGCGCCCGCCGGGCTTCAGCGCCCGGAACACGCCTGCGGCCACTGCCGGCTGGTCCGGCATCCAGTGCAGCGCCGCGTTCGTGAAAACGGCGTCGAACTGCGCATCGAAAGGCAGCGCCTGACCGTCAACCTGCCGGACATCCAGGCCGCGTGCCCGCGCCGCCGCCAGCATGGTCTCGGAACTGTCCACGCCCAGCACCCGCGCGGCGGCCGCAGCCAGCTTCTCCGTCAGAACGCCGTCTCCGCAGCCGAGGTCCAGAATGGACTCGCCGGCGCGGGGGGCCAGCAGGTCCAGCACGGCATTGCCCAGCGCAGGCACGAAGCCCGCGTTGGCGGCATAGTCGGCGGCGTTCCAGCCCATTACAGCGTCTCGGTGAAGGCCTTGTAGGCGGCCGCGTCCAGCAGCCCCTCGAGCTGGGCCGGGTCGGAGAGCTTCAGCCGGAAGAACCAGCCCTCGCCCTCTGGCGCGCTGTTCACAAGATCCGGCGTGCCTTCCAGCGCCGCATTGGCTTCGGTGACGGTGCCCGATACCGGCGCATAGACCTCGCTTGCGGCCTTCACGCTTTCCACCACGGCGGCTTCCTTGCCGGCCACGACCGTCCGGCCGGCCTCGGGCAGTTCCACGAACACGACATCGCCCAGCTGACCCTGCGCATAATCCGTAATGCCGACGGTCGCGATGTCACCGTCAACGTCGATCCACTCATGATCCCTGGTAAAGTATCGCATGAACTATCCCCTTCAGCGGACGTAATTTTTCTGGTGGAACGGCATGGTCACGACGGTCGCCGCCAGTCGCTTTCCCCGAACCTCGATCTCCAGCGCGGCGCCCTCGGCGGCGTGCGCGGCCGCCACATAGGCCATGGCGACGGGGGCGCCCACCGACGGTCCGAAGCCGCCGGACGTGACCACGCCCACCTTCGCATCGCCCACGAACACCTCAGCGCCCTCGCGCGCGGGCTGGCGCCCTTCCAGCTTCAGCCCCACGCGCTTCCTCGACGGGCCGTCCTGCAGCGTCTTCAGGATGCGCCCCGCGCCGGGAAATCCGCCCTCCGACTTCCGCCGCCGCGATATGGCGAAGGCGAGCCCCGCCTCCACCGGCTCGGTCGCGGGCGAAAGATCATGGCCATAGAGCGGCAGCCCCGCTTCCAGCCGCAGCGAATCCCTGGCCCCGAGGCCGATCGGCCTGACCGCCTCATCCGCCAGCAGGGCTTCGGCAAAGGCCCGGGCATCGGCGGCCGGCAGCGAAATCTCGTAGCCGTCCTCGCCGGTGTAGCCCGAACGGCTGATCCCCAGCCGGATACCTTTCCACAGATAAGGTCCGGCGGTCATGAACTTCATCGCCTCGATGGCGGAAACGTCCGGAAACTCCGGCGTCACGCCCAGTCGCTGCATCACGTCAACCGCCTTTGGACCCTGCAGGGCCAGAAGCGCGGCATCTTCCAGATGGGTCAGCACCAGGCCCTGCGGCAGGCGCGCGCGCATGTGGGCGATATCGTCCAGCTTGGTCGCGCCGTTCACCACCAGATAAAAGCGGTGACCGGTGTTGGTGACCATCAGATCATCGAGAATGCCGCCGTCGTCGGCCAGCAGCAGGGAATAGCGCATCCGGCCAGCCGCCAGCGCCTTGAAGTCGCCCGGCGCGATGCTTTCCAGCCAATCCGCCGCACCGTCGCCTTCCAGCAGCAACTGGCCCATGTGGCTCACGTCGAACAGGCCGGCGCTGGTGCGCGTCCACAGATGCTCGGCCATCACGCCGTCCGGATACTGCACCGGCATGGCGTAGCCCGCGAACGGAACCATCCGCCCGCCCAGTTCCCTGTGCAGGGAATCGAGCGGCAGGGTCTTCAGGCTTGCGAGATCGACATCGGCCACAGGCGCAGTCCTTCCGTGACGCGAACGCACCCCTCCCCATGAGAAGCCCGTCGCCCGCCCCCGCCTGTCACGAGTACCTGAGAGCTTTCGCCGGACTTTCGGCCCGGCTTACCCCTTCGGTGGGCAGTGTCGCCACTGCCGCTTTCCAGACTGCCGATTCCTTAGAGGAAGCGTCGCTGCGGTCCTTTGGCCTGAGAGATTCCGGGGGCGGTTGCTCCTTCGGCGGCCCCGGATCAGGTCCGACGCACTCTCCCGCAGCGCCGCCGAGCCTTCACCCGCCGACGTGCCGAGCCATGGCCGAGCCCCCCGATTCGGTCAATGCCGAAGGCCTCTCCAACCGTCTGGGCCGCCACTCTGCGCCAGGCGGTGAACGGCTCAGTCAACAGCGCGTTCGATCGCGGTCCCCACGGATTTCACGTCGCGGCCAATCCCCCGCGTGGTGTTGCAGCCGGCCAGCAGAAGCGCCGGCACAAGAACAAGGGCAGCGAATTGCAATCCGTTCATCGACAGGTTCCTTTCATCATTCCGGAATGCGGACGACTGCCTTGCCCACCAATGAACCGTCCTGCATCGCGCGGAAGGCGCGCGGCGCGTCCGCGAACGGAACCTGAAGCCCCACGATCGGGCGCAGATGCCCCTGCCCCGCGATCCGGTCGATCTCGTGCATGGCGCGGCGGCCCAGCGCCGGGTCCTGCCGCCCGGCCTCGCCCGCGCGCACGCCAAGAATCTCGATCCCCTTCAGCAGCGCGAGGTTCGTTGGCACGCGTTCGGGCGCACCGGCCACGAAGCCGATCACCAGATAGCGCCCACCCCAGCGCAGTGTCTTCAGCGCGGGCAGCACGGCAGGCCCGCCCACGGGATCGAACAGCAGATCCACCGCCCCCTTCAGCGCCGACAGATCGGGCGCCGCGCGGTCAAGCCGCAACAGGGCGTCGGCCCCGGCCCGCTCCGCCGCTGCCAGCTTCGCATCCGAAGAGGCCGCCGCCGTGACGCGCGCGCCCAGCGCCTTCGCCATCGAAACCGCAGCCAGCCCCATGCCGCCGCCAGCGCCCAGCACCAGCACATGCTCGCCCGGTTGCAGCCGTCCGCGCGGAACCAGCGCAACCCAGGCCGTCAGCGCGCCGGTGGTGAAACCGGCGGCTTCCGAATCATCCAGGGCTTCCGGCACTTCGCGCAGGGCGGACAGCGGCATCGTCACCTGTTCCGCCAGCAGGCCGGTGCGCCCGCCGAGCAGCAGGCGATGGCCCAGAAGATCGCCGGAAACGCCTTCCCCCACCGCCGCGATGCGGCCGACGCCTTCCATCCCCGGCGTGAACGGAAGCGGCGGCCGGTACTGATAACCGCCCGACAGCATCAGCAGGTCAGGATAGTTCAGCCCCACGGCGGACACCGCGACCGTCACTTCGCCTGGCCCCGGCGGGGCCGGATCCGGCACGTCGCGCAGGTCCAGCGCGTCGATGCCGTCCAGTCGTTCGATCACCCAGGCCTTCAATCCGGCTCTCCCGTGCCTCTCTCCCTTATGGCGGGTTGCGGCAGCGCGCGCCCCCATGTCAATGCCGCAACATTGGGAGTGCTTCTAGGAGAGATGAATGTTCAGCTTCGGACAGATCCTGTCTGCAATCGGCGGGCGGCTGGGCGATGCCCCGGCCCTGATCCACGGGGACGAGGTCGTCAGCTGGGCAGACTATGACCGCCGCACCAACGCGCTTGCCAGCGCCTTCCTCGCGGCGGGCGCGCAGCCGGGGGATCGTGTGGCGCATCTGATGCGCAACTCGCCGGCCTACCTCCTCACCACCGGCGCTGCCTTCAAGGCGCGGATGGTGCATGTGAACGTGAACTACCGCTACACCGGCGAGGAACTGGCCTACATCCTGAACAATTCGGATTCGGCCGTGGTCGTCTATGATGCGGAATTCGCCGAGGTGCTGGGCCAGATCCGGCCGCGGCTTCCGGGCGTGAAGCTCTGGCTGCAGGTGGGCGGCACGCCGCCGGCCTGGGCGCAGGATTTCGACGCCGTCTCAAGGGCCGAAACCGGCCCCGTCGCTGCGGATCACAGACCGGATGACATGCTGTTCATCTATACCGGCGGCACCACCGGAATGCCCAAGGGCGTGATGTGGGATCAGGGTGACCTGTGGACAGTGCTGGGCGGCGGCGCGCCGATGCCCGGCACGCCGGGGCCCGACTCGATCGAGGCGCATATCGCCGCGATCGAAGCCGCCGAAGCCCGTCGCAAGGTGCTGGCGCTGCCGCCGCTGATGCACGGCACGGGGCTGCTGATGGGGATCTATTGCCTGGCGCTGGGCGGAACGGTGATCACGGCATCCGCGCGCAACTTCGATCCGGTCGAGGCGCTGAAGCTGACCGAGTGCCACAATCCCGAAGTGGTGGTGATCGTGGGCGACGCCTTCGCGCGGCCCATTCTGCGCGCCATCGAGGCGGGCGAGGGCCGGCTGGGCCAGGTGGGCATGATGATCTCTTCGGGCACGATGTGGTCGCCCGAAATCAAGGCGGCGCTGATCGGCCACAACCCCGCGATGATGTGTTTCGACAGCTACGGGTCGTCCGAAGGCCTTGGCTATGGCGCGTCTGTGAACACCGCGGAAAACGCGGATGCCCCCACCCGCTTCGTCCACGATCCTTCGACGGTGCTTGTCGACCTGGACGAGGAGACGGGCGCCATGCGGATCATCACCGAGCCCGGCATTCCGGGCCGGGTGGCACGCACCGGGCTGATCCCGCGCGGCTACTGGAAGGATCCGGAGAAGAGCGCGAAGACCTTCGTGGAGATCGAGGGCCAGCGCTATACCATGCCCGGCGACTTCGGCATGTACGAGGCCGATGGCTCCCTGGTCCTGCTGGGTCGGGGCAGCCAGTGCATCAATTCGGGGGGCGAGAAGATCTTCCCCGAAGAGGTGGAGGAAGCGCTGAAGACCCATCCGGCGGTCGAGGATGCGCTGGTCTTCGGGGTGAAGGACGAGAAATGGGGCCAGGCGGTGACCGCCGTGGTGGAAACCCGCAAGCCCGTCACGGACGCCGAGCTTGTCGCCCATGTGAAAACCAGCCTTGCGGCCTACAAGGCGCCCAAGACGGTGGTGATGGTGCCCGCATGTCCGCGCGCGCCCAACGGCAAGGCCGATTACGATACGGCGCGGAAGCTGGCCGAGGAGGCGATGGCGATCCGGACCGCCTGAGCGCGCAAAGCCCCTCTAGCGGGCCACGCGCGGCAGTTCGATCGCGAAAGTCGAGCCCCGACCTTCCTCAGAGGCCACGTCCACGCGGCCGCGATGCCGTTCCACGACCGCCTTCACGAAGGCAAGGCCAAGGCCAGCGCCCGGCGCGGATGCGGCGGGCGCCGCTCCTTCGGGCGGGGCCAGCCGGCGGAAGGGTTCGAACAGCTTGGACAGATCCTCCGCCGCGATTCCGCGCCCCTGATCCGCGATTTCGCAGCGGACGATGGCTGTCGTCACGCGCACGCGCGCTTCCACGCGGGTCCGCTCGTCGCTGTACTTGATGGCGTTGCCGATCAGGTTGGTGATGGCGCGGGTCAGCAGCGCCCGATCGCCCGTCACCATCGCCTCGTCCTCCGGCACGTCCGAGATTATGCGGATCCGCTTGGCATCGGCCAGCGGCCACAGGTCGTCCACGGCATCCAGCATCGCTTCCGAAAGGTTGAAGGTCTCCACCACGAAGCGGCCGCTTTCCGCACGGGCCAGATGCACGAAATCGTCGGCCAGGCTCAGCGTCTGGTGCGCATAACGTTCCAGACGGCGGGCCACTTCCGGCGGAACCTTGTGGCCTTCGGATTCCAGCACCGCCAGGATCGAGGCCTGCGGCGCGCGCATGTCGTGCGTCAGCAGCCGCAGCGCATCCTCGCGCTGGCGTTCGGATGCGCGCAGCTCGGTGATGTCGGCAAAGCGCGCGATCCAGCCCAGCGGCCGCTGGTTCGAATCGGTGAAGAAGGCCAGCCGGATCTCAAGGCTGGTGCCGTTGGCCAGCCGGGTTTCGTAGCCGCCCTCTTCCGGCACCGCCTGCGCGCGCATCGCCGCCAGCAGTTCCACCGCGCGCGGATCAGGCAGCCGCGGGTCGCTGTCGAAGCCCCGGAACAGCTCGGCCAGCGGCTTGCCCAGGATCGTGCCCGGAACCAGCTGCGCGAACAGCGCATCGGCCGCGTCGTTGGCGATCAGCACCTTGCCGTCCAGATCGGTCACCACGGCGGCGTCGGGCAGGCTGTCCAGCGATTGGGCGATGAACTGCCGGAGGTCGCGCACGTCGCGGATTGCTTCGTGCATCAGGACGATCTGCTTTTCCACCGGATCGCCCTGAACCGGTTCCCGCATGCGGGGAAGCACATCCGGCTCCGACCGCAGTTCGCGCAGTTCCGCGACCATGTAGCGGCTGGCGAGATCAAGCCGCCGCCAGCCCCAGAGGGGATAGATGAGGCCGATGGCGATCAGCGCCATGGCCGGGGGCAGCCACACCCGAAAGAGGGCGAGACCCAGCAGCGTCGTCAGGAAAATGCCGAAGCCAATGGCGACACCCAGCCAGAGGTTGATGCGCGGCCCCAGGAACAGCAGGCTCATCATCAGCGCCCACACCGGCAGCAGGGAATAGAGCAGCCACGCCCAGGGCGGCACGGGCCGGATCATCCGATCCGCCATCAGGCTGTCCACATAATTGGCGTGCAGTTCCACCCCTGCCATGGTTTCCAGCGTGCCCGACATGGGGGTTGAAAAGCGGTCGCCCATGCCTGCCGCCGTCGCGCCGACCAGCACGATGCGATCGCGCAGCAGATCGGCCGGCACCCGCCCGTTCAGCACATCGGCATAGCTGAGCTGGGCATAGGTGCCCGACGGGCCGGCGAAGGGGATCAGGTTGCGGGCGGGCGCATAGACGGGCGCTTCCGGTAGCGGGCGGGGCGCATCGAGCCGCGCCGTGTCCCCCTGCACCAGCGCCACAACCGCTTCCGACATGTGGAGGTCATGCCGCCCTTCACCGTCGGTCAGCAGGTCGATGCCGCGAACCACGCCATCCCGATCCGGGCGGGTGGTGACATGGCCGATTCCCCGCGCCGCGCCCGCCATGGGCTGGGCAGGCGGCACCCGCAGGGCCGGTGCGCCGTTCGGGCCGGGAACCTCGATATAGGAGGCAAGCAGGACGCGGCCGTTGCGCGTGATCGCATCTGCCAGCGCCCGGTCGGCGGCGGGGTTCGCCGGTTCCGGCACCAGCACGTCGAACCCCACGGCCGCCGCCCCCGCCGCGCCCAGTTGATCGATCAGCCGCGCATGCACATCGCGGCTCCAGGGCCAGCGCCCGATCTCGGCCAGGCTTGGATTGTCGATGGAAACGATCAGGATGCGCTGGCTGGCCGGCGGCGGATTCAGCCTGAGAACGAAGTCGTAGAAGAGATTGTCTGCGCGGACGGGCGGGGCGAGGAAGCTGATGGTGATGATCGCGATGGTCGCCGTGACGAGAACGCCCCACCATTCCACCAGCATCCGCCGGCTCTGGAAACTGAATTCGCCGGCATTCCCGGCCGGATCGCCGGGAACGAGCACCCGGCCTGACGGCCGGGCCGGAACCGGCATCGTGCGATCCAGCTTGTTCATCGACGGATGTCAGGGGGCAGGAGCAGCAGGCTCGACCCTCCCGGTGGTCAGGCCGCCGCCGAACGGCGGCGCCGCCGGATGGCAAGGCCGACAAGACCGAAGCCCGAAATCATCATCATCCATGCCGCCGGTTCCGGGATCATGCCCGGAGCGTTGCCGGACGGATCCGGCGTGTTTCCGGCGTTGCCGCCACCCGGCCCCACATTGACCGGCTTGTCCGGATTGCTTGCGGGCGGCGCCGGATCGGTGGGAATGATCACCGGCCCGTCATCGGGAAGTGTCGGCTCGACTGGTCCTCCGGGAATGCCGCCGGAACCGCCACCAGGACCAGCTCCGGCGCCGTTGCCCGCACCATTTCCGGGTTGTTCATTGCCGGAACCGCCGGAATTGCCGCCGGAGCCGTTTCCGTTGTCGCCGCCATTGTCGACAGGCGTTCCACCGCCGCTTCCGCCACCGGGCCCGCCCCCTCCGGCAGAGCCGCCACCGGAACCGCCGGATGAACCGCCGCCGCCACCGAAACCGCCACCGCCGAATCCGCCGCCACCGCCGAATCCGCCGCCGCTGCCCGATCCACCGCCGCCCGATCCGCCGCCGGAACCGTTCGAACCGCCGCCGATCGGAAGCACGGCGCCATAGACATCACCGCCGAAACTGGCGGGCAGGCCCGCTTCATCCAGCAGGATGATCGGTTCATCAGCAGGCAACAGCTGGCTGTCCGGGTCAGGCGCAGCGCCTTCGCCGGAACCGGCAAGGCCGCTGACCGATGCAAAGGTGGTGCTTCCCGCATCGCCTTCGAACCAGTCGAATTCATTGCCTTCGCGCGCGCCCAGCCCGGCCAGTTGCTCGCGGCGTTCTTCCGACGCGCGCTGCTCGGCCGGATCCGCCTGACCCGCCCAGCTGCGCTGGAAGCTGACAGGATCGGCGGGCATGCCTTCCAGACCGAAGGAGTCAACCGCAAAGGCGCGCACATGATACTGGCCGTTGGGAACATCCCTGAACACGGCTTCGGTGCCGTCGACTTCGATGCTGCCGACACGGTCTGTGAACTGCGCGTCGGTCGCGATCTCAACGGTGTAGCGCACGGCGCCCTGGACCGGCCTGATCCGGAACGTCACGGCTTCCGCGTCCTGCACCCGCTCGGGCGTGTCCACTGCGGGCGCTGGCAGCAGCCTGAACGCCTTCGTGGCGCCGGTGGATGTGGTGAGGTTCCCGAAACCGCCCCGTACCATCACATCCTCGATCCCGCCAACGCGCGAGACGGAGACCTTTCCTTCGGTCACGGCCGTCGCAGCCTTCAGCTCATCGGGCGTGTAGCTGACCTTGAACTGGGTGCCGCGAACTGCCGCCACCGCCACGGGCGTTGTGATCAGGAAACGCGAAGCGGGGTTCGCCATCGGCGTGACCCGCGCTTCAGACTTGCCCTGTTCCAGCGTGAAGCGGCGGTCGATCGAATCCGACATCGGCACCTGCCGAAGCCGGGCCAGCCGGATGCGGCTGGCGGATGGCAGCGAGACCTGGCTCTTGTCCGGCAGGGCGAGAGTCGCGAAGCCGTTCGGGCCCGTGATCAGCACATCGCCTTCGCCAAGGGCCATGCCCTTGGCGACGGGCAGCGCCCCGTCCTTGCGCAGCACCCGCACATCACCCCGGAAGGCGACCAGTTCGGCGGTGATCGGATTGGTCTTCAGCCAACTGGCGCGCAGGCGAAGAACGGTTCCGGCCGGAACATCTTCCGGATCCTTCACCTTGTTCAGCGCCATCATCCGGCGCCAGTCCTCGGGATTCACGAACCACTGGGCAGCGATCGACTTCAGCGTCTCGCCGTCCTTGGTCCGATAGGTGAGAATCTCGTCGGTCGCTTCCGTCTGCGCACGCTGACGCTGCTCCAGGCGAGCCCCGTTGGGCATCGCCGGCGCAGTGGCTGCCAGCAGCAGCAGGAAGGCGGGAACCGCGCGGCGCATGGCGCTTACGCCGCGTCTTCGATCGGTTCGGCGCCAACGGCGACGTTCGTCGGCTCCAGCCGGTAGCCATAGGAATAGACAGGCAGCACCCGATAGCCGTTCTCGGCCCTCAGGTTCAGCTTGGAACGGATGCGCGACACATGGGCGTCCAGAGTCCGCGTCTCGGCCTCGGGGCTCTGCCCCCAGATGCTTTCCAGCAGGTAGCTGCGCGAAAGCGGCCGGGACATGTTCTCGAACAGCATCATCGCCAGCGCCATTTCCTTGGCCGTCAGCTTCACCGGCTCGCCATGGACCGAAACGGTTTCCGTTGGCAGGTCGAAGCTGTAGGCGCCCCAGGTGGCGGCCATCTTCTGCGGCTTGTTCAGCTGGGCGCGGCGCAGCGCCGCATCCACCCGCGCCATGAACACCACCGTGTTCAGCGGCTTCACGATATAATCATCGGCGCCTGCGGCCAGGCCCTTCACGACATCCTCGTCGTCGGCGCGGCTGGTTATCATCAGGATGGGCAGGTTGGCGTGCTGACCCTGACGCACGGTTTCCAGAACCTCGATGCCGGACATGCCGGGCATGTTCCAGTCGACGATCAGCAGGTCGAACGTGTCCTGTCGTAGGCGGTTGATCAGCGTCCGACCCTGGTGGAAGACTTCACAGCCATGGCCGGCGTCGGCCAACAGCTTCGCCACCAGCTCGGTCTGAGCCTTGTCATCATCGAGTACCGCACAGCGCATGTTCGCGTTCCAGTCCTGACCCTATATTGTTCGTTCCGACCCCATTTCAACGCGTGCCGGTTTAACCACGGGAGCCGTTTACCACGGCCCCGCAAAGTTAACTGTAAACATCTGATTCACAATTCGCAACAGGTTGCAGTTTCAGTGCAATAACTCTCCGCAACCTGTGCCTTTCGCGCATCTTTTTTCACTCGAACGCCCCGATCTGGCCGGTGGGCCGATATCCGCGGCAGGATCGGCCCCGCCCGCGATTCGCCCGCATCGGCCGGAACCTCGCCGCTGTTGACGCCGGAATAACGGCGAAAACCGGCCACACCTGCTGCCGAAATCCCGCAAAATGCGCCCAAAGGCGGGGAAAGCGCCGTTTTGCCGTTTGACGGTGGGCAAAAGCGGTGGAAAGAGGGGCGCAGCAAGGGTCGCGCCGGCGCACATGCCCAGTCGATCATTGTACTTGACCCGGAGCGTCAACAATCCGGGTCGCAAGCCGATCACCCGGCCAGCCGCCCTGCCCCCGCAGGCCCGGCGGTCGTTACAGGGTACAAGGGAGAGGGACCGATAATGGCCGAAAAGAAACCGAACGCACTTCAGACCCCGCTGACCCCGTCTGCGGAACTCGCCGCGATCGTCGGCAGCGCCAAGCTCGCCCGTGGCGAAGTGGTCAAGAAGGTGTGGGACTATATCAAGGCCAATAACCTTCAGGATGCCAAGGACAAGCGCCGCATCAACGCCGATGCCAAGCTGAAGCCGATCTTCGGCGCCGACAGCGTGACGATGTTCGAAATGAACAAGCATCTGGCCAAGCACCTGTCGTAACAGCTGCTGCCCGAGGTATCGGGTCACAGGATTCGGGTCACCCGCAGGGCAGACCCTGACAGCGAAGGGGCAGGGAAGATTTCCCCGCCCCTTTTTGCTGGCCGTTTATTCGCAGGCCTGCGCCCCTGCATGACCTCTTCTGGCAGGGCAGCCTGCCAGCCTCTCCCACGGACGCGTCCGGGCACCTCCGGTTCCGCGTACCAGGGGCGCGGGGGCGCGGATGGACAGCACAAGACTGGTCTGGATGGATTTCGCGCGGGGGCTGTGCATCCTCCTCGTCATCCTGATGCACGCGACGGGCACGGTCGAAGCCGCGGGCCTGGAACCGCCCGCGGGCCTCACGCTCTTCAATCAGGCGCTCGAGCCATTCCGGATGCCGTTGCTGATGTTCCTGTCCGGCATGCTGCTGTCGAAATCCCTCGACAAGCCGCCGTACGAATATGTCCGCGGGAAGATCTTCCAGATCTACTGGCCCTATCTGCTCTGGAGCTATGCCGATCTCGCCACGCGGGGCCTGCTCGCAAGCGAGCTTGCGATCCAACTTCCGTGGCGGGCGCCGACCTACCTCTGGTATCTTTATTTCCTGTTCCTCTTCTATCTCGTCGCACTCGCGCTGCACCGCTTCCGGACGCCACTGCTGCCGGTGATCCTGCTGTGCCTTGCCCTGTCGCCGTTCGCGCCTTCCTTCCTGCGCCTCAGCCGGATGCTGTATCTCTTCCCCTTTTTCCTGCTCGGCCATCTCGCCGTTCTGCACCGTGACCGGCTGGCGGTCACGCTGGCGTCCCGCCGGCTGCTGCTGGCCTGCGCCCTGATGGCGGCGGCAGGGGCCATCCTCAGCGCGAACGGCTTTCGCGTGCGCTATTTCAGCCCCTATTTCTGCTCGCCGCTTGCCCTGATCCTGCTGATGCTGGCGGCCGCCCCACGGTTTTCGCCCGCGCCATGGAGCCGCCCCGTGGAATGGATCGGCCGGAACGGAATCGTCTTCTACACTGCCCATCTCGTCATCCAGCGGCTGATCGTCAATGCACTTCTGCAGGCCGGCTGGCGGGGTTTCTGGCCCCTGTTCCTCGGCGCATTCGCCATTTCGCTCGCCGGCCCGGCCTTGCTCCAGATGGGAAGGACGCGCCACCGCCTGCTGGGGCTGCCCTTCGATCTGGGCGTGGCGCTGCCGGCACGGCGAAGCCCGGCCTGACAGCTGAGGCGACTTGCCCTCCGCACCGGGGTTGACCAGTTCCGGTGAAGCCTGCCAGCCTGACCGGCGACGTCGGTGTTGCGACAGGGGGTACGGGGCATGCGGAGCGAAAGGGTCGTCTGGATGGATGGCGTGCGCGGCACGTTCATCCTGTTCGTGATGATCTGGCACGGAACGGTCGTCGCCAACTGGACCGGGGCGCCGACACCAGCCTGGTTCGAGGGCTTCAATGCGGCGCTGGCGCCGGTTCGGATTCCCGTCCTCGTCTTCCTCTCAGGCATGCTGCTCGGCCGGTCATTCGAAAAGCCTGCCGGCCCCTTTGTTTTCGGCAAGTTCGCCCTGCTCTTCTGGCCTTGCCTGATCTGGAGCTGGCTCTATCTGTTCGTGCGTGGAACCTATGCACCCGAACGGCTCGTCAGCACGATCTGGCTGCCGGAAACCTATCTCTGGTATCTGCACACCTTGTTTCTTTTCTATCTGGCCGTCCTGCCGATCCGGCGCCTGAGGATCTCCTTTCCCGCGGCAGCCCTTTTCGGCTTCGTTCTGTCCGCCGCCTTCGACTGGCATGCCTACATCGATCGGGCCCTGTTCCTCTTTCCGTTCTTCCTGATGGGGCATGAAACGATCGAGCGTGGCTGGCACCGCACGATACCGTCATGGCTCGTCGTCCTCGGCGCCGGGGCAACAGTCGCCGGGGGCTGGCTGGCGATCTCGGGGCACCTTGTCCGTTATCAGCCGGCCTATGCGTGGATTCCCGCCGGATTTCTGCTGGTCCTGATCCACTTCGCGCCCCGAATTCCCGCGCAACTCTGGCCGGCGCCAGTCGTCTCAATCGGGGCGAACTCGATCATCTATTATGTCTCGCACATGGCAGCACAGCTCGCCGCCACGCACGGCCTGAAGCTGCTCGGTGTCACCGGATTCTGGCCGATGTTCGCGATTCCATTCCTTGTCGCGCTGGCGGTCGCGGCCGGTCTGCAGAAACTGCGTACGCGCCACTGGCTGGCCGCATTGCCGTTCGACCTGCGGGCCGCCCTGCCCGACCGGAAAACTAAACCGCCCGCGCCCGCCTGACGGCGCGCGGCGACAACCGCGTCAGCCGCGCGCCTGCCCGCACAAGAAAGGGCATTACCGAGAGGGCAGTCGTGGCGCCGTCCTGCCAGGGGGCGTCGGTCGCCAGACGCTGCAGCCAGGCCGCCCGGCGAATGGCCCCGGCTGCATCCCGGCCCAGCGCCCGGTAATAGCTGCCGGGATCATTGCCTGTCAGCAGGGCCGCAGTCGCCAGACGGGCGGAATGAAGCGCCAGGCTCATGCCGTCTCCGGTAAAGCTGGGGATCACCGCTGCCTGGTCCCCCAGCCGCCACATCGGCTCCGACCCGGAAGGGCGGTGCAGATAGCCATAGGGCACTCCGGAGATCGCCAGTGGCCGGTCCAGCAGCGGCACCGCACCTGCCAGCCGCTGCCCCAGATGCGGGACTTCGGCCGACAGATCGGCGAGCAGGGCCGTGAACGCCCCGCCGCAGGCCTTCCACCGCTCCGGCGAGACAAGGAAGCAGAGGTTGGCGGCATCCCGCTCCACCAGTTGCAATCCCGCATAGCCGCCCCGGAACAGGATCAGTTCCACATGGCCCGCCAGCGCCGCGCGTTCGGCCGGCGCCAGCCGCAGATAGGCCTTGAACCCCAGCTGCCCATTCAGGGTACCAGCCCCGTCGCGCACGGCCCCGCGCAGATTGCTCTTGCCGGTTGCCAGCAGCAGGCTGTCCGGTTTCAGGACTCCATGGCCGGCCAAGACCTCCCCGCCCGGCCGCAGTTCCCGCGCCGTCACGCCCCGCTGCACGTCCGCGCCGGCCGCCGCCGCCATATCCAGCAGCGCGGCGTCCAGCACCCGCCGCGTAACGGATCGCGCCGTGAACCCCAGCCGCGTCTCGATGGTACGGCGGGCGGTCACCAGACGAAGCCGGTCGATTTCCACCGCCCCCAGCGTCGAAACGTCCAGCCCCAGATCGCTCAGAAAGGCCTGCGCCTCCCAGCTCAGGAACTCACCGCAGATCTTGTGGTGCGGCAGACGTTCCTTTTCCCAAAGGGTCACGGGCCGCCCGGCCCGTGCCAGCCAGATGGCTGCCGCCGAACCCGCCAGCCCGCCCCCCACCACAAGGGCGCCCTCCATCCGCTTCACTTGATCCGCCCCACGCACAACCGGAACAGCGGATGCCAGCGGATCTCCGCCGCAAGCCCGGCCTCCGCCAGCAGGGCGCGCCATTCGTCGGCCACGAACGCCCGCCGCACCGAAAGCGCGCCGTCATGCCGCACGCAGGGGTGCCAGCGCATCGCCCCGGCCAGCGCCGAAAAGCCGCCCCAGGCGAACCAGTGCCGGTGCAGATCGTTGACGAACCAGCCGTGCGACGCCGTCCGCTCCTGCCAGCGCAGCAGCTTCACCACATCCGGCGTGGGCAGATGGTGGGCGAACAGCGCGCTGACGATGGCGTGCGGCGGCTCGGCGGGCTGCCAGTCGAACAGGTCGCCCAGATGCCAGTCGATCGCCATCTCCGGCGGCGTGCGCGCCTCGGCCAGGGCCCGGCATCGCGGGTTCATGTCCACACCTGTCAGCTTCGGCCGCAACCCCCGCCTTTCCGCCCAGCGATGGATCCGCCGCAGCATCCCGCCCTGCCCATAACCCAGATCGGCCACCCGCAGTTCGCTGCCCGGCGACCAGTCCGCCGTCAGCCGATCCAGAAAGGCCAGCGTCGGCGGGGCGGCGCGGGTCAAGCCGTTCACCACTTCCAGGTCGTCCAGAATCGCCGCGAACTGGTCCAGGGGGTAGTCCCGCACGTCCATCCATTCGGGCTCGTCCGCCCGCTGCGCGAAATCCGGCCAGGACATCCTGCGGTCTGGCGCCTACAGCCTGGTGAAGGTGAAGGTCTCGCAGGCCAGCCCCGGCCCGAAGGCCATGGCGAGCCCCCGGCCCGGCGCCGCGCCGGCCAGGATGCGCTGAAGCACGAACATCAGCGTCGCGCTGCTCATGTTGCCGAAGTCGCGCAGCACGCCGCGGCTCCAGTCCAGCCGGTCCTTCGCCAGCCCCAGCCCGGTCTCAACCGCATCCAGGATCGCCTTGCCGCCCGCGTGCACCGCATAGATGTCGAAGCTGTCCGGCTGCGCACCCCGCAGAACGCCGTCGGCCGCATTTCGGCTGCGCTCGTCCGCCATTGCCTTCTGGATGCGCTGCGGAACCTGGCCGGAAAGATGCATGTCGAAGCCGGTGTCGCCGATGTCCCAGGTAATCAGGCCGTCACTCTCGGGCAGCGCGAAGCTCAGGAAATCGTGCAGCGCCACGCCTTCCGCATCAGCCGTCACCAGCGCGGCCGCGCAGCCATCGCCGAACAGCAGCATCGACAGCAGCTTCTCCACATCCAGCGTGTCCTGGAAGTGCAGCGTGCACAGTTCCATCGTCACCACCAGCACCCGCGCCTCCGGCTGCGAGCGCACGATATGATGCGCCAGCCGAAGCGAATTCACCGCCGCATAGCAGCCCATATAGCCGACGACCGTGCGCTCCACCCCCGGGTCCAGACCCAGCCGCCGCACCAGGATCTGGTCCAGCCCCGGCGCCATGAACCCCGTGCAGCTGGCCACCACCAGATGCGTGATGCGGGAAAGATCGGTTTCAAGCCCGCGGATCGCCTGCTCGCCAAGCCCCGGGGCCACATCCGCATAGCGCGCCATCCGGCGGCTGGTGGCCGGGAAGGCGCCCGGCGCGTAGAAGCCCTCGCGGTCGGCCATGAAGCCGTCCGGGTTCTGCACCGGCTCGAAGCTGGAAAAGCGTCGCTCGATCCCGGATCGCCCCGCCATGCGCCGGAACAGCGCCGCTTCGCGCCGACCTTCCAGCAGGCTTCCCACAAAGGTTTCGAAAGCCGCGTGCACATCGTGCGGGGGCACCGCAGTCGAAATGCGGTTCACATGAGCAGTCGCCGACATCCTTGGCATGGTCGCACAGCCTGTCCGCCGCGTCGAGGCAATAAGCCGCGATCCGTTTCAATCATCCGCCAGGGGGTGCAGCCCCCTCACCGTCGCAACCAGCCGGGCACTGTCCACATGAGTATAGCGCTCGGTCGTGGAAATGTCGGCATGGCCAAGCAGGGTCTGCAATGCACGCAGATCCGCGCCGTTCTGCAGCATGTGGGTGGCAAAGGCATGGCGCAGCACATGCGGGCTGATCCTGTCCGGCGAAATCCCGGCGCGAGCGGCCAGCGCCTTCACCAACTGATACAGCCGGATCCGCGACAGGTGCGCCTTGCCCGAGGGGAACAGCCACCGGCTTTCCTTCGGCACCAGCTGCAACTGCGCCGCCACCGCGCGCAACGCCGCCGGAGACAGCGGAACCATCCGTTCCTTGTCACCTTTGCCGCGCACGATTGCGAAGGGCTGCGGCGGCCGGATGGCGTTGCGCGGCAGCGCAACCAGCTCGGTCGCGCGCAGGCCGGATCCATACAGCAGCTCGATCAGCGCCTTCAGCCGCACAAGCTGCGGGCCCGGCCTCTCGGCCAGATCCGCGTCCAAAGTCTGGAACAGCCGGTCCACCTCCTCGACGGAGAGCGTCCGGGGCAGCGGCCGCCCGGCCTTCACCCCCGCGATCAGCAGCGCCGGATTGTCGGGCCGGATATCCTCCGCCACGAGAAAGGCGAAGAAACGCCTGAGCGCGGACCGTTTGCGCGACAGGCTGGCCGGGGCGAGATCGCCCCAGCCCGCGAACAGCCGTTCCAGATCGGACGGGGCCGCCCCGGACAGCCGGCCGGAGAGGTCCTGGGATGCGCCCTCAAGGTCACGCCCATAGGCGAGCAGCGTGTTCTTCGCAGCGCCCCGCTCGCTCGCCAGCATGTCGAGGAACAGGGTGATGGCGCGCGTGTCGGAAAGGGGCTCAGTCACGCATTGTAGTTTAGCCGCAATCCCGGCTCGTCCCAACGGGCGAGCGCCAGCTTTCCAGTGGTCGACAGGGTGACGGCCGCATCCTTCATGTCCGCGCCGCCGAAGGCGATGTTGGTCGTCAGCAGATCCGGGAATGCGTGATAGACGACCTCGCCCGTAGCGGGATCCGCCACGCCGATTCCGGGCCGGTCCAGCAGCGTCGCCTGCGCGATCTTGCCCGATGCCAGGATTGCAAGCGAATCGAGCAGGATGCGCCCCGGAAAATCGGCGACCAGCCGGCCCGGAACAGCCGCCAGCGGCGAGGGCGCCACCTCCCCCGGACCGGTGACGTCGAAGGCCAGGATATAGCAGCGGCTGCAGACGGCCGCATAAACGGTCTTCCCGTCCGGCGAGAGGCCGATGCCGTTGAAATCCGGGCCATAGACGGCGCGCTTCAGCGACCGTCCGTCGGGCGTTCCATAATAGATGCCGCCATGATCGCTGTGATGATCGAAATGCTTGCCGAGGTCGGTAAACCAGAAGCCCCCCTGGGCATCGAACACGATGTCGTTCGGGCCCGACAGGCTGAACCCCTCGAAGCTGTCATACAGGCGCTCGACCTTGCCGGTCGCGATGTCGATGCGTTCGATGCGGCCCGTCGTATAGTCCTCAGCGGCGTTGCCGGGAATCAGCATCCCGTCGATCTCCGCCCATTTGAAGCCGCCGTTGTTGCACACATAAAGCGCGCCATCCGGCCCGATGGCGGCCCCGTTCGGCCCGCCGCCCGGCTTGGCGATCGTCTGCTTCGTGCCGTCGCGCCGCACGCGGGTGATTTCCCCCTTCGCGATCTCCACCAGGATCACGGACCCGTCGTCCATGAACACCGGGCCTTCCGGAAACGCCAGGCCGTCTGCCAGAATCTCGAAATCCATTCCCTCTCCCCTTATGCTTGTTGACGCCATGCTTCCACGTGCCCCCGTCCGGCACAATCGGGCATTAGAAATAGCGTGACTTCGCAAATCATGTTCGCTTAATGTTCCAGAATGGCGCCCGAAATGATCACAGCTCTACTCGTTCTCGTCAGCCTTCTGGCGGCCCTTGCCGCCGGCTGGCTGATCTGGGGGAAGCCGCTTTCGGCCGCCCGCTCCGAAGTGTCGGAACGTCGGGAAGCCCTGGGGCGCGCGGTGGCGGAAGTGGCTGCGTGGAAGGCACAGGCCGAGGAAGCCAAGCCTTACATGGGCAAGGCGGCGGAACTGCGGGCTGCGCTGTCAGCGGCGGAATCGAGCATGACAGAGCGGGAGCGCGCCCACGAAGCCGCCCTGATCGAGCGGGACCGGGTGCAGGCCGAGGCCCTGGCGGAGCGCGACAGGGTCCATGCCCGGCAGCTGGAGGAGATGCGCGGGGAATTCCAGCGCCTCGCCGCCGAAGCCCTGGAACGAGCGCAGAAGCAATTCCTTGTCCAGTCCGAGGAAACGCTGAAGTTCCACCGGGCCGAAGCCGCCAAGGGCCTGACCGACAGTCGCGAGGCGCTGGCCGGGCTCGTCACCCCGATCCGGGAAACGCTGAACCGCTATGGCGAGGAACTGAAGACACTCGAGCAGAAGCGCGAGCAGGCCTATGGCTCGCTCAGCGAACAGTTGCAGTCCGTGGCGCTCGGGCAGCAGGCGGTCAAGGCAGAGGCCGGCAAGATCGTGGCGGCGCTGCGCTCCTCCTCCAGGGCATCCGGTGCCTGGGGCGAGGCGCAGTTGCGCAACGTGCTGGACATGGCGGGCCTGCGCGAGGGAATCGACTTCGAACTTCAGGCCAGCACCACCGATGCCGAAGGCCAGCGCCGCCGCCCGGATGCCGTGCTGAAGCTGCCCGGCGGCCGCGAACTGGTGGTGGACAGCAAATGTTCGCTGGCCGACTATCTGTTGGCCTCTGAAGCGGAATCGGATTCAGACCGGCAGGCCGCGCTCAAGCGCCATGCGCTGAGTGTCCGCAGCCATGCCAAGGGCTTGAGCGAAAAGGCCTACTGGAAGGAATTCGCGGCCTCGGCCGATTTCGTGGTGATGTTCCTGCCGGGCGAGAATTTCCTCTCGGCCGCGCTGGAGCAGGACCTGGATCTGCTGGGCTGGGCGCTGGACCAGCGCATCCTGCTCGCCGGGCCGACCAATCTTCTGGCGATTGCCCGCGTCGTCGCAATGGTGTGGCGACAGGAGAAGATGGCCGAGGAAGCGCGTGCCATCGGCGAACTGGGTGCGGAGCTCTATGCCAGCCTTGCCACCATGACGGAACATGTTGGCCGGGTCGGCCGCAACCTGGGCGAGGCGACCAGCGCCTACAATGATTTCATCGCCTCGCTGGAAACACGCGTGCTCACCAAGGCCCGCCGCTTCCCGGATATGGGGGTGGAAAAGGGCAAGAAGCCCATTCCGGAACTTGCGCCGGTGGAAAAGTCGCTGCGGCTGGTGCAGGCCCCGGAACTGAAGCGTCAGGATGGCGACGCAGCCGCCGAATAGCGCCGGAGGTTGAACCCCCGGCTTCGGCTGCTATAGCCGCAGGCCTCGAAAGGGCCGCCACTGATGCGCATCGCAACTGTCTCCCGCAAGACGTCCGAAACCGACGTCACCGTCTCCGTCAACCTCGACGGAACCGGCCAGCGCGACATCTCCACCGGCGTGGGCTTCTATGATCACATGCTGGATCAACTGGCCCGCCATGGCCTGTTCGACCTTCAGGTGAAGACTGTCGGCGATCTGCACATCGATGCCCATCACACGGTCGAGGATACGGCGATCGCGCTGGGTGAAGCGTTCCGCAAGGCGCTGGGCGATCGCGCGGGGATCACCCGCTACGGCCACGCGCTCATCCCGATGGACGAGGTGCTTGCCCGCGTCGCCATCGACATCTCGGGCCGTCCCTTCCTGGTCTGGAAGGCCGCCTTCACGCAGAGCCGCCTGGGCGAAATGGATACCGAGCTGGTCTGGCACGTCTTCCACAGCTTCGCGCAGGCAGCCGGAATCACCGTCCACGCCGAACTCCTCCACGGCCAGAACAACCACCATATCGCCGAAGGGCTGTTCAAGGCGCTGGCGCGCGCCCTGCGCCAGGCGGTGGAAATCGATCCCCGCCAGCCGGGCGCCATCCCCTCCACCAAAGGCACGCTCGTCTAGGTCATGGCCGTTGCCCTGATCGATTATGGCGCCGGCAACCTCCGCTCGGCGGCGAAGGCGCTGGAAGCGGCCGGCGCTTCCGACGTGCTTGTCACGGCTGATCCGGCCGCCGTTCTTACGGCCGACCGCATCGTGCTGCCCGGCGTCGGCGCCTTCGGGGCCTGCGCCGCATCCCTCCGGGCGATCCCCGGCATGGAAGAGGCTCTGAACGAAGCCGTCCGCCGCCGGGCCCGGCCGTTCCTGGGCATCTGCGTGGGCATGCAGCTGATGGCGTCCGAAGGCCATGAATTCGGCGTTCACAGGGGCCTCGGCTGGATTCCCGGCAGCGTCCGCCGCATGACACCGAAGGATCTGAAGATCCCGCAGATCGGCTGGAACGAAGTGCAGCCCGCGTCCCACGGGCTGGTGCAGGCGGGCTGGGCCTATTTCGTGCACAGCTATGCGATGCGACCCGCCGATCCGTCGCATGTTTCCGCCACCGCCAGCTATGGCGAAGCGATCACCGCTGCCGTCCAGCACGAAACCATGCTGGGCACGCAGTTCCACCCTGAAAAGAGCCAGAGCTACGGCTTGTCCCTGCTCGCCAGCTGGCTCAACTGGAAACCCTGATGTCCTTCACAATCTATCCCGCGATCGACCTGAAGGATGGAAAGGTCGTGCGCCTGGCCGAAGGTGACATGGCGCGGGCCACCGTCTATGCGCAGGATCCCGCCGCCCAGGCCCTCGTCTTTGCCGAAGCCGGGGCGAAATGGCTCCATGTGGTCGATCTGGACGGCGCCTTTGCCGGCGAAGCCCGCAATGCCGCCGCCGTGGAAGCCATTCTGTCTGTGACGTCCGCCCATGTGCAGGTCGGTGGCGGGATCCGCACCCTCGCCGCCATCGACCGCTGGTTCGGGCTGGGTGTCGCCCGCGTCATCATCGGCACCGCCGCGCTCAGCGATCCGGGGCTTGTCCGCACCGCTGCGCGCGATCATCCCGGCAAGATCGTCGTCGCGGTCGATGCTCGCGACGGCTTCGTCGCAACGCATGGCTGGGCCGATGTTTCCGACGTGCCCGTGGCTGACATGGGCCGCCGCTTCGAGGATGCCGGCGTCGCTGCCCTGCTGTTCACCGATGTCGGCCGGGACGGCCTGCTGAAGGGCGTGAACATCGAAGCGACCGCAGAACTGGCGCTGGCCGTGAAGCTTCCCGTGATCGCCTCCGGCGGCCTTGCCGACATCCGTGAGATCCGGGCCCTGCGCCTGAAGCGCGGCATTTCGGGCGTGATCGCGGGGCGCTCGCTCTACGATGGGCGGATCGATCTGGCCGCGGCACTGGACGCAGCCGCATGAACGCAACCGTCCGTGTCATCCCCTGCCTGGATGTCGCCAACGGTCGGGTCGTGAAGGGCGTGAACTTCGTGGGGCTGCGCGATGCGGGCGATCCGGTCGAGGCCGCCGCCCGCTATGACGCCGAAGGCGCCGACGAACTGGTGTTCCTGGACATAACCGCCTCCCACGAGGATCGTTCGATCCTGCTGGATATCGTGGCCGAAACCGCCACCCACTGCTTCATGCCCGTCACCGTGGGCGGCGGCGTGCGCACGGCAGAGGATGTCCGCGCGCTGCTGAAGGCCGGTGCCGACAAGGTGTCGGTCAACTCCGCCGCTGTCGCCCGCCCCGAACTGGTGGGCGAACTGGCACGCCAGTTCGGCGAACAGTGCATCACAGTCGCCATCGACGCGAAGTCGGTTTCACCGGGCCACTGGGAAATCTTCACCCATGGCGGCCGGCGCGCGACGGGGATCGACGCCATTGCCTTCGCCCGGCAGGTCGCATCCCTGGGCGCCGGCGAAATCCTGCTGACGTCGATGGACCGCGACGGAACGCGATCCGGCTATGATCTGGATCTGCTGCGGGCAGTATCGGCGGCCGTGCCGGTGCCGGTCATCGCCTCGGGCGGGGTCGGGGGGCTGGGCGATCTCGTCGCCGGGGTCACGCAGGGACATGCGTCCGCGGTGCTGGCGGCCAGCCTGTTCCATTTCGGGGAGGCGAGCATCGCCGATGCGAAGCGCGCCCTGATGCGGGCCGGGGTTGCGGTGCGCCCGCCGGCGGGCGAATGAGGCGGGCATGACCATGATACTGGAACGGCTGGAAGCGACGATCGCCGCCCGCGCGAAAGAGGGCAAGGCGGACAAAAGCTATGTGGCGAAGCAGCTGGCGAAGGGCCCGCTGAAGATCGCGCAGAAACTGGGCGAGGAAGCGGTGGAAACCGTGATCGCGGCCCTTGCGGAAGATGATGCGGCCCTTGTGGGCGAGGCAGCCGACCTGCTGTTTCATCTGCTGATCCTGCTGAACCAGCGCGGCATCCCCCTGGCCGACGTGCTGGCGGAACTGGAGCGGCGGGAAGGACGATCCGGCATCGAGGAAAAGGCTGGGAGACTGACATGAGCGTGAAGAACGGGGCGCCTTATGACGATGGCAACATCTTCGCCCGCATCCTGCGCGGGGAAATCCCGGCGAAGCCAGTGTTCGAGAATGAGCATGCCTTCGCCTTCCACGACATCAACCCGCAGGCGCCGGTTCATGTGCTGGTGATCCCCAAGGGGGCCTATGTGTCTCTGGCGGATTTTTCCGCGAACGCGCCCGATGCCCTTCAGGCCGGATTCTGGCGGGCCGTCGGCGAAGTGGCGCGACAGCTCGGGCTGGAGGAGCCGGGCTACAGGATCCTCGCCAATGCCGGCGTCGACAGCCACCAGGAAGTGCCGCATCTGCATGTGCATATCTTCGGCGGCCGGCCGCTCGGGCCGATGCTGATGCGCTGAGTGACGCGGCGGCCCGCTGGCCGCCGCATCCTCGCTTGACGGCGGGCCTCGGCCGCACCACGGTCTGGCCCATGCATGGGTTACCTCGGGGGAGGAAACCCGGGGGGCAAAGCCCCCCATCCACAGGGTTCAGGAGAACAGCATGATATTCTGGCGCGTGAAGCCACTGGACGAAATACTCGCAACCGCCGAACGAAAGGCGCTGACGCGCACGCTTGGCGCCTTTCAACTGACGATGCTGGGCATCGGCGCGATCATCGGCACCGGCATCTTCGTGCTGACCGCGGAGGCCGCCACCAAGGCGGGGCCGGCGATGATGATCAGCTTCGTGATCGCGGCCGTGGTCTGCGGACTTGCGGCACTCTGCTATGCCGAAATGGCCTCGATGGTGCCCGTCTCGGGCTCGGCCTACACCTACAGCTACGGGACACTCGGCGAGCTGGTCGCCTGGATCGTCGGCTGGGCGCTGGTGCTGGAATATGCAATCGCGGCCTCTGCCGTGTCGGTGGGCTGGTCAGGCTATATGGTCCGGCTTGTGGAAGAACTGTTCAACGTGTCGGTGCCGACCACCTTCACCAACGGGCCGTTCGACAAGACGCCGGGCCTCATCAACCTGCCGGCAATGCTGATCGGGCTTGTGTGCATGGGCCTGCTGATCGTCGGCACCAAGGAAAGCGCGCGCTTCAACACCTTCCTGGTGTTCATCAAGGTGGCGGCGCTGGCGCTGTTCATCGCGCTGGCGATCCCGGCCATCGACTCCGCCAACTTTCAGCCCTTTGCGCCCAACGGCTTCTTCGCACGGAACGTGATCGACCCGATCAGCGGCAACATGGTGACGGTCGGCGTGGCGGCGGCGGCGGCCTCGATCTTCTTCGCCTATGTCGGTTTCGATGCCGTCTCGACAGCTGCCGAAGAAACCATCAACCCGCAGCGCAACATCCCGATCGGGCTGATCGGAAGCCTGGCCATCTGCACCGTCATCTACCTGCTGGTCGCCGCCGGCGGGATCGGCGCCGTCGGCGCGCAGCCGACCGGCGAACTGGCTTCGTCGAAGGAAGCGCTGGCCTATGTGCTGCGTGAGATCGGCCATGGCTGGGCCGGCGACCTCGTCGCGATCGCGGCCGGTATCGCCCTGCCCTCGGTGATCCTGATGATGATGTTCGGCCAGACCCGCATCTTCTTCACCATGAGCCGCGACGGCCTGCTGCCGGGAATGTTCTCGAAGCTGCACCCCAAATATGGCACGCCGCATGTGGTGACGATCTGCACCGGCCTGTTCGTCGCCGTGTTCGCCGCCCTGTTCCCGGTCGGCGCGCTGGCGGATATCTCGAACTCCGGCACGCTGTTCGCCTTCGCGCTGGTCGCGATCGGCGTGATGGTGCTGCGGCGCACGCAGCCCCAGCGGGAACGGCACTTCCGCACCCCCGCCGTCTGGCTGGTGGCCCCTCTGGCGGCTGCGGGCTGCATCTTCCTGTTCACCCAGCTCTCCGGCTACACCGAACTGATGTTCCTCGGCTGGAGCGTGATCGGGCTCATCGTCTACCGGCTCTATGGCTATCGCCGGAGCCATCTGGGCAACCCGCACCTCGCACCCGCCGAGTAATCGGCCCGGGCCAGGATTGGGGCGGCGCTCTCCAGGGGCGCCGCCCTTTTCCTTGTGCGTCTTGATTGTTCGGGCATGCTGCCATATATGCCGCAGCGCAGCGATGGCCTCCGCCTGAACTTTCAGGCGTGCGAGGAGCCCAGTCGCCGGGGCGCGTGATCGCATCGGATCCGTCCGAACCGACCCCGGGTTTGCCGCTGCAATCCTGAACGACATTCCTGCCACGCGGGATGTCTGACCGGCTCAAGCGCAGCTTCTTCCGGAAGCTGTGCGCGGGTCAGACCTGAAAGACGAGAATTGACCACATTCGAAAGCCTGGGCCTTGCCCAGCCGCTCCTCGTTGCCCTGTCAGAAGAGGGCTATGAAACGCCCACCCCCATCCAGAAGCAGGCGATTCCGCCCGCGATGGAAGGGCGTGATCTGCTGGGTATCGCACAGACGGGCACCGGCAAGACGGCGGCCTTCGCGCTGCCCATCCTGAACTACATCATCAACAATCCCGCCCCGCGCAAGAAGATGGCGCCGCGCGTGCTGGTGCTTGCCCCCACGCGCGAACTGGCGACGCAGATCGCGGACAGCTTCCGCGCCTACGCCCGCTTCCTGAAGCTGACGGTTCTGACCGTGTTCGGCGGCGTGCCGATCCCGCGTCAGGAAAAGCAGATCTTCTCCGGCGCGGACGTGCTGGTCGCGACGCCGGGCCGCCTGCTCGACCTGGTGGACCGCCGCTCGCTGCTGCTGGACCAGGTGGAAGTTCTGGTGCTGGACGAAGCCGACCAGATGCTGGATCTCGGCTTCATCCACGCCCTGAAGCGCATCGCCCAGATCCTGCCGCGCCAGCGGCAGAGCCTGTTCTTCTCCGCCACGATGCCGGCTTCCATCGCCGACCTTGCCGGCCGTTATCTGGTGAACCCGGTGAAGGTGGAGGTGACGCCTGTCGCCACCACGGCGGAAAAGGTCCGGCAATATGTGACCTTCCTGAACCAGGCGGAAAAGCAGGCGCTGCTGACACTGACGCTGCGCCAGCCCGAATTCGCCAAATGCCTGGTGTTCACCCGCACCAAGCATGGCGCGGACCGCGTGGTGCGTCACCTGGCGGGCGCGGGTATCCGTTCGGCCGCGATCCACGGCAACAAGAGCCAGCCGCAACGCGAACGCGCGCTGGACGCCTTCAAGCGCGGCGAGATCGGCGTTCTGGTGGCGACCGACATCGCCGCGCGCGGCATCGACATCGACGCCGTTTCGCACGTGATCAACTTCGAACTGCCGAACGTTCCGGAACAATATGTCCACCGCATCGGCCGCACCGCCCGCGCAGGCCTTGACGGCATCGCCGTCAGCTTCTGCGCGCCGGATGAGAAGCCCTATCTGAAGGACATCGAGAAGCTGACCCGCCAGAAGGTGGACGTGCTGCCCCTGCCGGACAATTTCCTGAAGGAAGCTGCGAAGCTGCCCAAGCCCATGCCGGTCGCCAAGGGGCAGGAGCATGAGGATCATGCCCGGTCCGGCGAAGTCGGCACCCATCGCAACGCCCCGCGCCGCTTCGGCGACAGGCCGGGTGGCGGGCGCCGCAGCGGAGCGCGGCCGCATTCCCATGACGGTGGCGGGCGGCCGCATGCGCATGAAGGCGGCGGGCGGCCGCAGGGCCATGGTGGCGGCAGAAGGCCGCAGACGGCAGGCAGCGAAGATCAGGCCGCACATGCGCATCCCGGTACAGCACGCGGCGAACGCCACCCGGGTGGTGCGCGCGACGCGCGCAAACCGGGCGGCGGACGCCCCGGCGGAAACCGTCGCCATCGTGGCGGCGGTGGCGGTGGCCCCCGGGCGCAATCACAGGGCTGATTCAGCCTTTTTCCGGGGAATGGTCAGCCGTTCCTGGCCATTCCCCAGAAGATCAGCGCCCAGACCATTCCGAACAGGGCCCAGGCGAACGGAACCCATACGGGCCTCTGTTCGCCCGTTGCCTTTCCGCGCCGTTGCCGGCCGGGCTCCGATCGCGGATGGCTGCCGGGCTCCTGCACCGGCAAGCCGCGGATCCGCGCGACGGCACGGCCGATCGACTCGATCTCCCGCGGTGAATCGCCCGCATCCAGATCGATTGCCTGGATCTGGCGGAAGCCGAGCGGTGGGACCGTTTCATCGAACCGCACCGGGATCAGGCATCCTCTGTCGCGGCCGTGCATCGCTTCGTCCAGAACCCAGCCGGATTTCACCGAGGCTTCGGACCACAGCACGATCACGGCATCCGCCGCATTCAGTTCGCGCTCGATCTCGGCCGCGAAATGATGGCCGCCTTCCAGCGCGCCATCCCACCAGACGGCGAACCCCGCCTTCTCCAGCGCCAGAGCCAGGCGTTCCGCCGCAGGCTGGTCAGCACGGGCATAGGAAAGAAACAGCCGGATGGGCGGCTGGCCGGCTGACGGGGCTTTGATCGATCCCATGCGCTCAGGCTATCAAGCCGCGGCGCCTGTCGGCAATCCCTTCGCCTTCCATTCCGTCTGGCGCAGCGGCGTGCAGGGGCCTATGGGCGGACCATGCGCATTCCGATCCTCGCCGCCTTGTCCGCAGCCTTGCTCGCTGCCACCGTTCCGGCACAGGCCCGGTCCCAATGGGCCGTTGTCACCGGTGAAGGCACGGCCGCGCTGGTCTTCGGCAAGCCCGAAACCGCCAACGCCTTCCGGATGGACTGCTCCGCCAGCGGAACCAGCCTGTCCACCTGGACCCGGCGCCTGCCGCGCAATGTCACGGAAGGGGAATTCCCCACCCGCCTCAGCGTGTTCCAGGGCAATCGCGAAATCCTGATCGGCTCGACAGGGCGAGTCCTGCCGTCTGGCGGCGCCCGCATCGACGGCCTGCTGGATAACGCCCCCGCCTTCCTGGACGGCATCAGTCGCAGCAGCCGCTTCGTGGTCGTCAGCTTCGCCGGCCGCGCCACGGCGCCCGCACCCGCCGCAGACACGCTCCTCCAGTTCCGCAACGCCTGCCCCAAGGGCTGACATCGGGGCGCGGCCGCAGCGCGCGCGCCCTAGAAACTGATGCGCGCCGTCAGCCGGAAATCCCGGCCCGGCAGCGGGGCATAATCCTTCAGGAAGCTGGCGTGGCGTCGGGCCTCCACGTCGAAGACATTGTTGACCGAAGCGATCAGCGACGTCGGGCTTGCATCGCCGAACGGACGCCAGCTGGCGGACAGGTTCACCAGCGTGAAGGCCGGCGTCACGGACTCGTTCGCAGCCAAACGGTCGGCGCGGGTCACATGCTCGGCCTCCAGCCGGCCGCCGAAGCGACCGCCATTGGCTTCCACGCCACCGATCAGGCGCAGCGGCGGGATGCGCGGCACCGGGCCGCCGCCGCCCAGGATGTCGGCGCGCACGAAATCGGCCATTCCGGTCAGGTCGATGTCGGTCTCTCCGAAGCTCGCGACCGTCACCGAGCCTTCGGCTTCCATCCCCCAATAGCGGGCGCCCGCCTGCGTATAGGCGTAGACCGGCAGTTCGTCCGCCTCTTCACCCGTTGGGTTCAGATAAATGAAATTCTCGAAGCGGTTGAAGAAGCCAGACAGTTCGAACCGCCAACCATCGCCGCGGCCGCGCAGAACCGCCTCCACGCCGATGCTGCGTTCCTTGGCCAGATCGGGATTGCCGATCTCGTAGCTGCGGGTTGCGGCATGCGGGCCGTTGGAGAACAGTTCCTCGGCGGCCGGTGCGCGCTCGGTATAGGCGATGCTCGCCGCCAGCCGCAGCCCTTCAGCCAACGGCACCGATCCCCCGACGGAGCCTGAGAAGGCATCGAAGCTGCGCGCCACACCGAGCGGCGCAGAGCGGACATCACTGTGTTCGAACCGGCCGCCCATTTCGATGTTCACGCGGCCCAGCTCGAAATTCTGCACCGTGAACAGGCCCAGCTGATCTGTCAGGTTCAGCGGAACCACCGCCTCCTCGCCGACAGCCTCGAACCGCCGCGTCATGAACTGGATACCGGAGGCACCCTTCCAGCCGCCCCGTTCGCGCTGGACCAGTTCGGCCCGGGCCTCCAGCGAATTGTTGAAGAAGCTGGTGCCGATCTCGCCCGTGCTTTCCACTTCGTCATGCCGGTAATCCGCCCAGCCGAAGCGGAAATTCAGGGTCTCGAAGGCCCCGGACATGGGCACTTCCGCCCGCGCGTCCAGGCGGGTCTGTCGCATGTCCAGCCGAACCTCGTCGTGCGAATGGCCGTGATCGTCACCGTCGTCGGCATGGTCGTCATGATCGTCGTCATGGCCATGGTCGTGTGAAAGCGTCAGCGTGCCCGGGACGCCATAATTACTCGCCATACGGGACAGAGAGACACCCATGCTGCCGCCGTCATTTCCGATCCAGGAAAGACCGCCGGCAATTTCCCAGCTGCGCGCGTCCGTATTGGCGACACGCCCGCGCGCCTGCGCCTCCTGCGCGACCTCGCCGCCTTCATGCGCGGCTTCCTCGCGGAGCGCACCGGAGAAGATGTAGCCGCCCACGCGATAGTCGCCCGTTTTCAGATAACTGCCGTCGGCATGGGCAACCAGGCCCGTCCGTCCAAGTGGCACGTCGATGGAGGCCGCCGCGCTGCGTTCCTTCGCTGCGCTCGCCAGCGTGCCCATCGCTTCCACATGGGCCCATTCCGCCGGGATTTCGCGTGCGATGCGCCGGTCCGTCACGTTCACGACACCGCCGATCGCGCCCGATCCATAGAGCAGCGCGGCAGGCCCGCGCACCACTTCCACCCGGTCCGCCAGCAAGGGGTTGATGGCCACCGCATGGTCTGCCGACGCATTGGAAACATCGAAGCTGCCGATGCCGTCCGTCAGGATGCGCACCCGTTCCGCATCGAAGCCGCGCAGGATCGGCCGGGAGGCGTTGGGCCCGAAGAAGCTCGCGGAGACCCCGGGCTGCCTTGCAAGCGTTTCGCCGATGGAACCGCGGATGTTCCGCGACAGAGCCTCCCCCTCCAGCACACCCACCGCTGTCGGCAGGGCGAAGCGGTCGCGGGCAAAGGCCGCCGTGACGATGATGTCGGCGCCGACCGGATCATGGATGTCCTGGGCCGTATCCTCTGCGCTGACAGGGGCGGAAACCAGGGCACAGGACAGCAGAAGGCGGGCGGTAAGGCGGCGCATGGCGACTCCGGCAGATTGGATTTGCCGAACTGCTATATGTTACAACATATCAATGCAAGACACATGCGCCTCTTGTGCCCTGTGGACAGCGCCGTTCACCGCCCGGCCCCGGATCGCCGGGGGTGAGGCCCCGGCTGAAGGCCGGGCGGTGAAGCGGCAGGTCGGGCCATCCGGCAGTCGGAAGGTGCCGGCGCCGGGGGTTCAGCCCCCGAACTGTCGTCACGGCGGGTGAGAAGCCCAGCCGCGCGCCCATGATTTATGCGACCCGCCGGGGCACAGGGCCCCGGCTGAACTTGCGTCCGGTTATGCCCCGGCTCGTGCCCGATAAGCCTCCCGCATCTGGTCAAGCGGAACCAGGCGAGAAGCGGTTTCCACATGCCAGAAGGTCCAGCCGTTGCAGCTTGGCAGGCCCTGAACGGCGGCACCCAGCTGGTGGATGGAACCCGCCCTGCCCTTCTGCAGGCCGCCTTCCAGCGCCAGCGAGCCATCCGCACGCACCCGCGCCCGGTGCCGGCGTTGCCGGTCGGTCAGCGTCGCGCCGGGGCTGAGCAGGCCGGTTTCCACCAGCTGGCCGAAGGCAACGCGCGGTGCGGTGCGGCTCTCCCCGGTGATCACCCGGTCCTCGGCGGGCAGCGGCGTGACGGCCGCGATCCGCGCTTCGGCCACCCGGGCATATTTCTGTTCGCGCTCGATCCCGATCCAGTGCCGGCCCAGCCGCCTGGCGACGGCGCCCGTCGTGCCGGAGCCGAAGAAGGGGTCCAGCACCAGGTCGCCTTCATTGGACGTCGCCAGCAGGATGCGATGCAGCAGCGCCTCGGGCTTCTGTGTGGGGTGCGCCTTCACGCCATCCACCTTCACCCGTTCCGAGCCGGAACAGATGGGCAGCACCCAGTCCGACCGCATCTGCAGATCCTCGTTCAGCGCCTTCATCGCCTTGTAGTTGAAGGTCGGACGCGCGCGCGGGCTCTTGGAGGCCCAGATCAGCGTTTCATGGGCGTTGGTGAAGCGCGTGCCCTTGAAGTTCGGCATCGGGTTCGCCTTGCGCCACACGATGTCGTTCAGCACCCAGAAGCCCAGATCCTGCAGGATCGCGCCCACACGGAAGATGTTGTGATAGGTGCCGATCACCCACAGCCCGGCGTTGGGCTTCATCACCCGGTGCGCGGCCGACAGCCAGTCGCGGGTGAAGCGGTCATAATCGGCGAAGCTGCCGAACTTGTCCCAGGCGTCTGTCACGGCATCCACATGGCTGCCGTCCGGCCGGGTCAGATCGCCGCCCAGCTGCAGATTGTAGGGCGGATCGGCGAAGATCAGGTCCACCGATTCTTCCGGCAGACGCGCCATCTCCGCGATGCTGTCCCCAAGGATGATCTGATCGCGAACCACTGAAACCCCTCTCGAACCATTTACGCCCCATGGTTGGAGTCTGGGAGAATCTGTCGTCAAGTCATGTGTTTATGTCAGAGTCTTCACGAACGGACTCGCAATTCGCGCTTGCCACAAGCCCTTGAGTCCCGTCACGGCCTTCAACCACCAGATGTCGGGGTTGTTGCCGAAAAGACTCAACAGCCGCTTTTCGCATTCCGGACGGGCGCAAAGCTCTGCCGGTGGTGCCGTGTCACACCGATTTCGCGGATCGCGGCCAGGTGCTGCGCCGTGCCATAGCCCATGTTCCGCGCCCAGCCGTAACCCGGACATTCGGCATCCAGCCCCACCATGATCGCATCGCGCGCCACCTTCGCGGCGATTGCCGCGGCGGCGATACAGGCCACCTGCGCATCTCCCTTCACGATGGCGCGCGCGGGAAAATCGAATCCGGGCAGCAGCTTGCCGTCCACCAGCACCATGGCCGGCGGGCCGATCCGATCCGCCAGCGCCGCCACTGCCCGCTGCATCGCCAGATGGCTGGCCCGCAGGATGTTCAGACGGTCGATTTCCTCGACCGTCGCTTCCGCCACGGCCACCAGTTGCAAGGCCGCCGCAATGCGCGCGCGGCGTGGTGCCGGCACCGCCTTCGAATCAGCCAGGCCTGCCGGCACCGATTCGGGCGACAGGCAGCAGGCGGCCGCCACCACCGGTCCTGCCAGAGGCCCGCGCCCCACTTCATCAACCCCGAAGACGAGGCCGGGGAAATCCCCCTCCAGCCCCCAGCGAAGTCCGCTCACACTTTGGGTCCGCTCATCGCAGTGCGAAATTGTGGCCCAGCGGGCCATGCCCTCTGCCAAGGCCGGGCGCGGCCGCCAGTGCGGAGAGAAGATAGGCGCGCGCACGCTCCACCGCTGTCGCCAGCGGAAGGCCCGCAGCCAGACCGGTGGCGATGGCGCTGGCCAGCGTGCAGCCGGTGCCGTGGGTGTTTCCCCCCTGTATGCGCGGTGCCTCGAACCGTTGCTGGGCGTTGTGGCTCACCAGCCAGTCCACCACCCGGTCGCCCGGCAGATGGCCACCCTTTGCCAGAACGGCCGCCGGTCCCTGCCCCAGCAATTCCTGTGCGGCCAGCAGCATGTCCACCTCGTCGCCGGCTTCGGCCCCCGTCAGCACGGCCAGTTCCGGCACATTGGGCGTCACCACCGCGGCAACCGGCAGCAGCCGCGCCACCAACGCCCCTGCCGCATCGTCCGCCAGCAGGGCGGCCCCGCCCTTCGCCACCATCACCGGGTCCAGCACGATGGGCATGGAAACACCCGTCAGGGCGTCCGCCACCGCGTCGATGGTGGCGATGTCCCCCAGCATGCCGATCTTGATCGCATCCGCCCCGATGTCGTCCAGCACGGCCCGGATCTGGGCGCCGACGATTTCCGGCGGCACCGGATGCACGGCGGAAACGCCAAGCGTGTTCTGAACGGTGATCGCCGTCACGGCGGTCGCGGCATAGCCGCCCAGCATCGTCACCGTCTTGATGTCGGCCTGGATACCCGCGCCGCCGCCGGAATCCGAACCGGCAATGATGAGGACGCGCGGCATGTGCCATGAATTCGCGTGCGTCAGAGACTCCATCATGCAGCCCGCACCACTGCCTCGCACACGGACTCAACGGTGCGCCGCACCAGCGCTTCGTCTTGCCCTTCCGCCATCACACGGATCAACGGCTCCGTACCGGATTTGCGCACCAGCAGCCGTCCGCGCCCCTCCAGCGCCTTTTCAGCCGCCGCGATGGCCGCCTTCACCCCGTCCGTCTCCAGCACCGAGGGTTCCTGCCGCACATTCTTCAGCAGTTGCGGCCAGGGGCTGAAACAGGTCAGCACCTCGCTCGCCTTGCGCCCGTCCGCCACCAGCAGGCTCAGTAGTTGCAGGCCGGCCAGCAACCCGTCGCCCGTCGTGGCATGGTCTGACAGGATGATGTGGCCGGATTGTTCGCCCCCCAGGTTGCAGCCCCGCACCCGCATTGCCTCCAGCACATGCCGGTCGCCCACGGCAGTGCGGATCATGCCGATCCCCAGGCCTTCCAGGAATTTCTCCAGCCCGATGTTCGACATCACGGTCGTCACCAGCGCGCCGCCCTTCAGCTTGCCGGCCGACAGCAGGTGCCGGGCAATCACGCCCATGATCTGGTCGCCGTCCACGATGCGGCCGGTTTCATCCACCACGATCAGCCGGTCAGCGTCACCGTCCAGCGCCAGTCCGATATCGGCCCCGGTTTCCACCACCTTTGCCGCCAGCTCTTGCGGGTGGGTGGAGCCGCAGCCGGCGTTGATGTTGACCCCGTCCGGATTGACCCCGATCGAAACCAGTTCGGCGCCCAGTTCCCACAGCGCCTCCGGCGCAACGCGATAGGCCGCGCCGTTGGCGCAATCCAGAACGACCTTCAGGCCATCCAGCCTGACACCGTCCGGCACGCTCGATTTGACCGCGTGGATGTAGCGCCCGCGCGCATCGTCGATCCGCCGCGCGCGGCCGATACGCTCGCCGTCCACGAGCGGCACGCCGCTGTCGATCAGCGTCTCGATCGCTTCCTCCTGCGCGTCCGTCAGCTTGTAGCCGTCGGGCCCGAACAGCTTGATGCCGTTGTCGTGAAAGGGGTTGTGGCTGGCCGACAGCATCACGCCGATGTCCGCCCGCATCTCCCGCGTCAGCATGGCGACCGCGGGCGTCGGCATCGGCCCCACCTGCACCACGTCCATGCCCACGCTGGTGAAGCCGGCCGTCAGCGCCTGTTCCAGCATATAGCCGGAAAGCCGCGTGTCCTTGCCGATCAGCACCCGGTGCTTGGTCGGCCCGTCGAGGAACAGCGTACCTGCCGCCTGCCCCACCTTCATCGCCAGTTCCGGGGTCATTTTCAGCCCGTTTGCGGCCCCCCTGATCCCGTCGGTCCCGAAATAGCGCTTTGCCATCGGCATCCTCGCTTCCTACTTGGCGGCAGATAGGCGCTGTTCCGAACGGGAGGCAAGCATGGAACGCAGGATGCTCGGTTCACTTCAGGTATCGGCAATCGGCCTCGGCTGCATGGGCATGGCGGGCGTGAACGGCATGGCGGCCATGTATGGCGCGGTGGACCGGGCAGAGGCGATCGCCACGCTGCACCGCGCGCTGGAGATCGGCATGGATTTCCTCGACACCGCCGAAGTCTATGGCCCCTTCGCCAACGAGGAACTGCTGGGCGAGGCGCTGGCCGACCGGCGCGACAAGGCCATCATCGCCACCAAGTT
The DNA here is from genome assembly GCF_059115405.1 of Sandaracinobacter sp. T42. Taxonomy (NCBI): domain Bacteria; kingdom Pseudomonadati; phylum Pseudomonadota; class Alphaproteobacteria; order Sphingomonadales; family Sphingosinicellaceae; genus Sandaracinobacter; species Sandaracinobacter sp. T42. The sequence continues at coordinate 1,495,925 of NZ_CM181101.1, read as the reverse complement.
CGGCTTCGACATCATCAACGGCCGCTCAGTGGGCGTGAACAGCCGCCCGGATCACATCCGCGCCGTCTGCGAAGCCTCGCTCAAACGCCTGCGCACCGACCGCATCGACCTGTTCTACCAGCATCGCGTGGATCCGAAGGTTCCGATCGAGGATGTCGTCGGCACGCTGGCGGACCTGAAGCGCGAGGGGAAGATCCTCGCCATTGGCTTGTCAGAGGCAGGCCCCGAAACCATCCGCCGGGCGCATGCCACCCACCCGATCGATGCGCTGCAATCCGAATGGTCGCTGTGGGAACGCACGGCCGAGCCAGACATCCTGCCCATCGTGCGGGAGCTGGGAATCGGCTTCGTGCCCTATTCCCCGCTGGGCCGGGGGTTCCTGGCGGGCACGGCGAAACGCGCGGAGGACCTGCCCGACAGCGACTACCGCAAGACTGATCCGCGCTATCAGGGCGCGAACTTCGACGCGAACATGAAACTGGTGGAGGCAGTGAAGGTCGTGGCCGCCCGCCACCGGGCGACAGCCGCGCAGGTCGCCATCGGCTGGCTGCTGGCGCAGGGGCCGGACGTGGTGCCGATCCCCGGCTGCAAACGCCGCGCCACGCTGGAGGACACAGCGGGCGCCGCCATGCTGAAACTGAGCGCGGCCGATCTTGCCGAACTGAATGCGGCCGCCCCGGTCGGTGGCACGGCAGGGGAACGCTATGGCAACCCCGCCATGATGAAAATGGTTCGCATCTAGCCGCCCATTTGGCCGATTCGTAATATTGTTGCGTCTATTTTAGAAAATCAGCAATAATTTGCCGTTGACGTGCCCGCCCACGGGGGCCTAACCCGCCCGCCAGCAATGCGCACACCGCCACCCGGAGTCTGAAATGCCGTTCGACAATTCCAAGCAGCCCAGCCGTCCCGCAGGTTTCGACAAGTCGAAACTGCCAAGCAGGCATGTCTCGGTCGGGCCGTCCAAGGCCCCGCACCGCAGCTATTATTATGCGATGGGCCTTACCGAGGAGGATATCGCCAGGCCCTTCGTCGCCATCGCGTCGGCCGGGAACGACAGTGCGCCCTGCAACACCACGCTGGACCTTCAGGCCGACATCTGCCGCGAGGGCGTCGAGGAAGGCGGCGGCATGCCGCGCCGCTTCAACACCATCACCGTCACCGACGGCATCGCCATGGGCCACCAGGGCATGAAGGCCAGCCTCGTCTCGCGCGAGGTGATCGCGGATTCGGTGGAACTGTCCGTGCGCGGTCACTGCTATGATGCGCTTGTCGGCTTCGCGGGCTGCGACAAGTCGTTGCCGGGCATGATGATGGCGATGTTGCGCCTCAACGTGCCTTCGGTGTTCGTCTATGGCGGCTCCATCCTGCCGGGCCGCTTCCACGAGAAGGACGTGACCGTGCTGGACGTGTTCGAAGCCGTCGGCCAGCACGCGGCGGGCAATTGTCCGCTGCAGGAACTGATCGCGCTGGAAAAGGTGGCCTGCCCCGGTCATGGTGCCTGCGGCGGCCAGTTCACTGCCAACACCATGGCCTGCGTGGCGGAGGCCATCGGCCTGTCGCTGCCCAACAGCAACATGGCGCCCGCCCCCTATGAAAGCCGGGAAGACATCGCCCGCGCCGCCGGGCGCGCGGTGATGCACATGCTGGAACGCAACATCCGCCCGCGCGACATCTGCACCCGCAAGGCGTTCGAAAACGCCGCGCGCGTGGTGGCGGCCACCGGCGGCTCCACCAACGCCGCGCTTCACCTGCCCGCGATGGCGCATGAGGCCGGGATCGAGTTCACCCTGTTCGACGTGGCCGAAATCTTCCGCACCACGCCCTACATCGCCGATCTGAAGCCCGGTGGCCGCTATGTCGCCAAGGACATGCACGCGGCCGGTGGCATCTACATGGTGATGAAGACGTTGCTGGAAGGCGGCTACCTCCATGGCGACTGCCTGACGGTGACAGGCCGGACCATCGCCGAAAATCTGGCGGAAATCCGCTGGAACCCCGACCAGGACGTGATCCGCCCCATCGACAACCCCATCACCCCCACCGGCGGGGTGATCGGCCTGAAGGGCAGCCTCGCACCCGACGGGGCAATCGTGAAGGTTGCGGGCCTGCACAAGCTGGTGTTCGAAGGCCCCGCGCGCGTGTTCGACTGCGAGGAGGATTGCTTCGAAGCAGTCGAGAAGCGGCAGTATGAAAAGGGCGAAGTCCTCGTCATCCGCTATGAGGGCCCCAAGGGCGGCCCCGGCATGCGCGAAATGCTGTCCACCACGGCTGCTCTCTATGGGCAGGGGATGGGCGAGCATGTCGCCCTGATCACAGATGGCCGCTTCAGCGGCGCGACACGCGGCTTCTGCATCGGCCATGTCGGGCCGGAAGCAGCCGAGGGCGGCCCGATCGCCCTGATCGAGAATGGCGACCGGATCCGCATCGACGCGGAGGCCGGCACGATCGACCTGCTGGTGGACGACGCCACGCTGGCCGCCCGGCGCGCCGGCTGGCAGCCGCGTGTCCACGACTATCAGTCTGGCGCCCTCTACCGCTACAGCCAGACGGTCGGCCCGGCCTCTCGCGGGGCCGTCACCCACCCCGGCGCCAGGGCGGAACGGCACATGTTCGCGGATATCTGAAGGTCAGCGCTGGCTCAGCCTGTCGCCCGGCGCCAGCAGTCGGCGGGTGGCGGCAAGATCGGGCCTGCCGTTGCCGCCCAGGTTCGCGGTGAAGAAGGCTGTCGTCGCGGCCGAGAGCACGGCAGTGGCGTGCGCATCCGGCCTGGCGCCGGCGCGCCCGCCGCCACCTGAAAAGTCGGCATGATCGGCGCCCGCCAGCCACAAACCGATGCTTGCCTGACCCGTCCGGCTCGGCGGCAACGCGGTGAAGACGGCGGCGCGCGCGGCGGTGATCTCCGCAAGACCCTTGCCGTTCGCGAACGGTGAGTCATCCTCGCTGCCGGTCGCGGCCAGCACGGGAATGGGGATGCCGCCAAAGGCGGCCGGGGCATTCGCGCCGTCGTTGCGCGGTGCGATGGGCGAAAGCGCGGCGACGGCCCTGAAGCGCGGATCGCGCCCGCGCGCGCCGAGCGGGCCAAAGCTCTGCCCCGCCAGCGCAAGCACGGTGTGGGCGCCGAAACTGTGCCCTGCCGCGCCCAGACGGGCGACGTCGCCGATGGCAAGATCGCAGGGCCCGATCCTGATGCGCGCCTGAACGGCATCCACCGCACGGCCCATGTCCGCCACGCGCGCCATCAGTTGCCGCCCGTTCGCGGCCCCCGTCAGCGCCTGTTTCGGCTTGGCGCTGTCCTTCCAGACGCCGGTGTCGGAACCGGGATGCTGCACATGGATGACCAGGAACCCCGCCTTCGCCCAGGCCCTGGCGTAGGCGGTGCCGGCCTCTACCGAACCGCCCAGCCCGTGGGAGAACAGGATGACCGGCGCCCTGGCGGAAACGCCTTCCGGCATCCGCACGCGGATTGGGATGTCCCGCTGCTGCTTCGGATCCGGCAGGATGCCGTCGCAAACCGGCGCGGCGAAGGCGGGCGCCGCAACCAGCAGCGCGGCGAATGCAGACAGGCGTTTCATGCCGGGACCTACGCAGGCCCGGGCGCCCATCCCCTGCAACCTCCCCCGCGTCAGCCGCCGCGCGCCAGTTCGGCGGCGCGCAGGATCGCCGTTTCGACCCGCGGATAGGTGCCACAGCGGCAGATGTTGCTGATGGCGGCGCGGATGTCGGCGCGGGTGGGGTTGGGGTTCGCTTTCAGCAGGGCGGCCGCCGCCATGATCATGCCAGACTGGCAGAAACCGCACTGGGGCACCTGCTGTTCCAGCCAGGCCGCCTGCACCGGATGGTCGCGCGCGTCGGAAAGCCCTTCGATCGTGGTCACGAACGTGCCCTCGATCGTGCCGATCGGCACCTGGCAGCTGCGCTGGGCAACGCCATCGATATGCACGGTGCAGGCCCCGCACAGCCCCGCCCCGCAGCCGAACTTCGTCCCCGTCAGGTTCGAAGCCTCGCGCAGGGCCCACAGCAGCGGCGTGTCGGCCGCCAGCTGATATTGTGTGGGGTTGCCGTTCACGGTGAAGCGGGTCATGCCCCTGCCGATAGCTGAGAGCAGCGCAAGAGGGAAGCAGCCGCGATGACCTACGCCTCGATCGCCTACACCGTCGAAGACCATGTGGCCCATGTGCGGCTGAACCGGCCCGAGGCGCTGAATACCATGAACGGCGATTTCTGGACCGAAATTCCCGCCGTCTTCGCCGAAATCGATTCGGATCCGTCGATCCGGGCCGTGGTGCTGTCGTCCACGGGCCGCCATTTCACGGCCGGACTGGATCTGAACTGGGCCGCCACCTCCATGCCCGCCCCGCACGCCGATGCCGGCCGCGCGCGGGAAGCCTTCCGGCGCCATGTGAAGCACATGCAGGAAACCATCAGCGTGGTGGATCGCTGCCGCGTGCCGGTGATCGCCGCGATCCAGGGCGGCTGCATCGGCGGCGGTGTCGACCTGATCACTGCCTGCGACATCCGCGTGGGCAGCGCGGACTGCTTCTTCACGATCCAGGAAGTGAACATCGCCATCGTTGCCGATGTCGGCACGCTTCAGCGCATTCCCTATCTGCTGCCGCAGGGGCTGGTGCGGGAACTGGCCTATACCGGGCGCCGCTGGAAGGCGGAGGAGGCGCTGGCCCAGGGCTTCCTGAACCGAAGCTACGCCGATCATGCGCAAACGGTGGAAGGCGCCCTGGCGCTGGCGCGCGAGATCGCCGCGAAAAGCCCTCTGGCGATCGCCGGCATCAAGCAGGTGCTGAACGCCGGCCGCGACATGACGATCGACCAGGGCCTTGATTATGTGGCGGTCTGGAACGCGGCCATGCTTCAGGGAGAGGACATGCGCAAGGCCGTCGCCGCCCAGCTCGGCAAGGCCGGCGAGGCGGCCTTCGACGACCTCGCCGCCTGAAGGCCCCCTAAACGGCGGATGGGGATGATCGTCGCACGGGTTCACAGCTTCTTGTCGTGCCCGTTCCCCTCCGGTATGGCCCCAGCTTGACGTCGAGAATCCCGGAACCAGAGGATTAGGGAATGAAAAAGGGTTGGCCTTCGGGCCTGAAGGGTGCCGCCATTGCCGCGGCTCTGTTGATGGCCGGCACGGCCCCTGCGCAGGAAGCGGCCCAGACCGTCCCCGCGCCGACGGCGGCAGCCGCCACGACGCCGGTCGCGGCGATTGCGGCTACGGCGGCGCCGGCCGTCGAAGCAGTGGCGGACGCCGCCGCCGCTCACAGCGCGGCGCAGTCGGATGCGCTGGCGGGCTACACCCGCACCAAGCCGACGCCGGGCGTCGGCCAGCCGGTTCCCGCCGGCATCGCCGTCCAGGATCAGTTCACGCCCATCGGGCAGGAAGCCAAGTTCCTGCTGGAAAAGATCCTGAACCCGATCATCGGCGTGATTTCCCTTCTCGTCCTCGGCCTGCTGATCTGGGTCGTCATCCGCTTCCGGTCCGCAGCCGTGGAAACGCCCAGTGCCACCACGCACAATTTCACCATCGAGGTTATCTGGACGCTGGTGCCCGCGCTGATCCTGCTGGCGGTCGCCTTCCCCAGCTTCCGGCTGCTCGCCAACCAGTACAGCCCCCCCAAGGCCGACGTCACCGTGAAGGTGACAGGCTACCAGTGGTACTGGGGCTATGAATATCCCGACTACGGCGGAATCAGCTTTGATTCCGTGCCGCTGTCGAAGGAAGAAGCCGCAAAGGCCGGCGAACCCTATCTGCTCGATGTGGACAACCGCCTGGTCGTTCCCGCCGGCAAGACGGTGAAGGTGCTGATCACCGCCGCGGACGTGCTGCACAGCTTCGCGCTGCCCAGCTTCTGGGTGAAGATGGACGCCGTGCCCGGTCGAATCAACGAAGCCTGGTTCAAGGTGGATCGCCCCGGTGTCTATTACGGCCAATGCTCCGAACTTTGCGGCACCAAGCACGGCTTCATGCCCATCGCCATCGAAGTCCTGCCTGAAGAGGATTTCAAGCGCTGGGTGCGCATGAAGCAGGCCGCCGACGGCATCGAGCCGACGGGCCCCGGCATCGCGGTCGAAAAGGTCGCGCTGACGCCCGCGCAGGTCGCTGGCGCGGTCCGCGCCGCCGTCGCGCCCACCGCAGCCCCCCAGATCACAACCGAAGCTCCGGCGGCCGCGCCTGCCGCGCCCGCCGCCTGAGAAGGACCCGCCAGATGGCCACACACGCACTCCACGCGCACGATGATCACCATCACGCGCATGACGATCACGATCACAAGCCGGGCTTCTTCGCCCGCTGGTTCCTGTCCACCAACCACAAGGACATCGGCACGCTCTACCTGATCTTCGCGATCTTCGCGGGGATCATCGGCGGCGCGCTCTCCGGCTTCATGCGCTGGGAACTCGCGAACCCCGGCATGCAGGTCCTGCCCTGGTTCACCGACGGCAACATCGACGCCGCCTATCACCTGTGGAACGTGTTCATCACCGGCCACGGCCTCATCATGGTGTTCTTCATGGTGATGCCGGCCGTCATCGGTGGCTTCGGCAACTGGTTCGTCCCCCTCATGATCGGCGCGCCCGACATGGCCTTCCCCCGGATGAACAATGTCTCCTACTGGCTGACGACGGTCGCCTTCGTCCTGCTGGGCATTTCCATGTTCGTGCCCGGCCCCGCCGGCTTCGACGGCGCGGGTACGGGCTGGACGGTCTATCCGCCGCTTTCCACCTCGGGCCACCCCGGGCCGGCGGTCGATCTCGCGATCTTCTCGCTGCACCTCGCCGGTGCGGCCTCGATCCTGGGCGCCATCAACTTCATCACCACCATCTTCAACATGCGCGCGCCGGGGATGACCCTGCACAAGATGCCGCTGTTCGTGTGGTCGGTGCTGGTCACCGCCTTCCTGCTGCTGCTGTCGCTGCCCGTTCTGGCCGGCGCCATCACCATGCTGCTGACGGACCGCAACTTCGGCACCACCTTCTTCGCCCCCGAAGGCGGCGGTGACCCGATCCTCTATCAGCACCTGTTCTGGTTCTTCGGCCACCCCGAAGTGTACATCATGATCCTGCCGGCCTTCGGCATCGTCAGCCAGATCATCTCCACCTTCAGCCGCAAGCCCGTCTTCGGCTATCTGGGCATGGCCTATGCCATGGTTGCCATCGGCTTCGTCGGCTTCGTCGTGTGGGCGCACCACATGTTCACCGTCGGCCTCAGCGTGAACACCAAGATGTACTTCACTGCCGCCACGATGATCATCGCGGTGCCCACCGGCATCAAGATCTTCTCGTGGATCGCCACCATGTGGGGCGGCAAGATCAGCTTCGAAACGCCCATGCTGTGGGCCATCGGCTTCATCTTCATGTTCACCGTCGGCGGCGTCACCGGAGTCGTCCTGTCGAACGGCGGCGTGGATACCTACATGCACGACACCTACTATGTCGTGGCGCACTTCCACTATGTGCTCTCTCTGGGCGCGGTGTTCGGCCTCTTCGCGGGCTTCTACTACTGGTTCGGGAAGATGTCCGGCCGGGAATACAATGAATTCCTCGGCAAGCTGCACTTCTGGGTGTTCTTCATCGGTGTGAACGTGCTGTTCTTCCCGATGCACTTCCTCGGCCAGGATGGCATGCCGCGCCGGATCCCGGATTATCCGGAAGCCTTCGCCTACTGGAACAACATCGCGTCCTGGGGCTATGCGATCATGCTCGGCGGCATGGTGATCTTCTTCATCAACGTCATCTGGTCGCTGCTTGCCGGCAAGAAGGCCGCCGCCAACCCCTGGGGCGAAGGCGCCACCACGCTTGAGTGGACGCTGTCCTCCCCGCCCCCGTTCCACCAGTTCGAGACCATTCCCGACCTGCGGAACGTGAAGGGCGCGCACTGAGGCCGGGCATGGCACTCACGCCCGATCTCGATACCGAAAGGGCGCCGACAGGCGCCCTTTCTCACTCGGACTGGCGCGACTACTGGTCGCTGCTGAAGCCCCGGGTGATGACACTCGTCGTCTTCACCGGCGCCTGCGGCCTGTTCGCGGCGCCGGGAAGCCTCCCGCCCTTCCTCGCCTTCGTGGCGATCCTGTGCATCGCAGTCGGCGCGGGCGCGGCGGCTGCCTTCAACCAGTGGTGGGAATCCGACATCGATGCGGTCATGAAGCGCACGCAGGGGCGGCCGCTTCCGGCGGGCCGGCTGCATGCCGATGATGCGCTGACCTTCGCGGTCATCCTGTCTGTCGCGTCCATCGTCACGCTGGGCTTCGCCACCAACTGGGTCGCGGCCGGGTGGCTCGCTTTCTCCATCTTCTTCTACGCCGTCGTCTACACCATCTGGCTGAAGCCCCGCACGCCGCAGAACATCGTGATCGGTGGCGCGGCCGGCGCCTTCCCGCCGATCATCGGCTGGGCCGCCGTCACCGGCGACGTCACCGCGCTGCCGCTGCTGCTGTTCGCCATCATCTTCGCCTGGACGCCGCCGCACTTCTGGGCGCTCGCGCTGTTCGTGCGCATTGATTACGCAAACGCCGGCATCCCGATGCTGCCTGTCACTCACGGCATCCGCGAAACCCGCCGCCAGATCCTCCTCTACAGCCTGGTGCTGGCCGCCGTGGCGGTCGCGCCCTGGCCGCTTGGCCTGCTGGGCGCCGTCTATGGCGTTTCGGCCCTGCTGCTCAGCCTGGTCTTCGTGGCCCTCGCCGTGCGCGTTGCCGCCAGCCGCACCGAAGACCCGAAGGACATGGCCGCCGAAAAGGCGCTGTTCCGCTATTCGCTGCTGTATCTCGCCGCCATTTTCGCGGCCCTTGTCGTTGACCGGAGCCTTGCATGAGCTGGACCCCCGAAGAGGAAAAGGCGTTCCTTGCCCGCCGCCGCAGGCGCAACCTGGTGATCGGTCTGGTGCTGGGGGCTTTCGCCTTCCTGTTCTATGGCATCACTGTGTCGCGGATGGTGCAATGAACGGTGCCACCCAGCAGCCGGAACGCCGGCACCTGCGCACCGCGATGATCGCGGGCGGCATCGCCCTGGGCATGGTAGGGCTCGCCTATGCGTCGGTGCCGCTCTACCGTGTCTTCTGCCAGGTAACCGGCTTCGGCGGCACCACGATGCGGGTCGATGCCTCGTCGCTGCCTGGCGCGGATCAGCTGAAAACCCTGCAGGGCCGCACCATCAAGGTCCGGTTCGATGGGAATGTGCGGGGCGGCCTGCCATGGCGGTTCGCCCCCGCTCAAGGGCCGGTGGACGTGAAGATCGGCGAACAGAACATGGCCTTCTACCGGGCGAGTTCGTCCGCTTCAGGCCCGACCACGGGCAGCGCCACCTTCAACGTGACGCCCGCGGCCGCAGGGCAATATTTCGCCAAGATCCAGTGCTTCTGCTTCAACGAACAGACGCTTGGCCCCGGACAGACGGTGGACATGCCCGTCGTCTTCTATGTCGATCCGGCCATCCTGGACGATCCCGACGCGAAGGACATCGACGAGATTACCCTGTCGTACAGCTTCTACCCCGTGGAGCAGCCGACCAAGGCGCCCGGCATCTATGCCACGGGATCATCGGAAATCGCCGCAAAGGCGCGCTAGCAATCTTGCCCTCCCCCGCCCCGGCGGGTTAGGGCCGACAAAACGAAAGTTCAGGTGAGAGACATGGCTTCCGCGAAGAACCACGATTTCCATATCCTGCCCCCCAGCCCCTGGCCGATGATGGGCGCCATCTCCGCGATGGTCATGCTGGGCGGCTCGGTGTTCTGGTGGCACGACCAGGCCTGGGGCGTCTGGGTTGCGGCACTCGGCCTTCTGGGCGTGCTCGCCACCTTCTTCTTCTGGTTCTCCGACGTGCGCGACGAAGCGAATGCCGGGGATCACACCCCCATCGTGCAGCTTCACCACCGCTACGGGATGATCCTGTTCATCGCGTCGGAAGTGATGTTCTTCGTCGCCTGGTTCTGGGCCTTCTTCGCCGCCGCCCTCTACCCGTCCTCGGCGGAAGCGATCGGCGGCGTGTGGCCGCCCAAGGGGATCGAGCCGCTCGACCCCTTCGTCTATCCGCTGCTGAACACGCTGATCCTGCTGCTGTCGGGCACCACCATCACCTGGGCCCACCACGCGCTGATCCATGGCGATCGCAAGGGGTTCAAGCAGGGCCTGTGGGTCACCATCGGGCTCGGCGTGCTCTTCTCCATGCTGCAGGCCTATGAATATAGCCACGCCACCTTCGGCTTCTCGGGCAACATCTATGGCGCCACCTTCTACATGGCGACGGGGTTCCACGGCTTCCACGTGATCGTGGGCACCATCTTCCTCGCCGTCTGCCTGTGGCGCGCCTACCTCGGTGATTTCACGCCGAAGCATCATTTCGGCTTCGAAGCCGCCGCCTGGTACTGGCACTTCGTCGATGTCGTCTGGCTGTTCCTGTTCCTCACCATCTACATCTGGGGCTCGAACTTCGGGGCCGCCGTTGGCGCAGGGCACTGATCCCGTCCCCCGGCTGAACAACGAAGCCCCGGCGGGAAACCGCCGGGGCTTTCCCGTTCTTCCGACCGTGATGGTGGCGCTGGCCCTGCCGGTCCTCGTCGGCCTCGGCCTGTGGCAGATCAGCCGCATGCACTGGAAGGAAGATCTGCTCGCCCGGATGGCGCGCAACCGCGATCTTCCGCCCGTTACCCGGCTCCAGCCGGATGGCGCCCCGCAGGATCTGCTGTTCCGCCAGGCCCGGCTGGATGTCAGCTGCCAGGGGCCAGCCATGGAAAAGGCCGGGCGCAACCTGGCCGGCGAATCCGGCTATTCCGTCTTCCTTCCCTGCACGTCGGGCGGGGCGCCCCTGCTGGTCAATGTCGGCTGGGGGCCGCGCCCGGATGCGGCCAGAACCGCGAAACCGCCCACGGGAACCGTCAGCGGGGTCATTGTCCCCTCTGGCCCGGATGGCGGGTCAGGGCTCGCATTGGTGCTGGAATCCGCCCTGCCGCCGCTGGAACCCTCCGCGCCGCCGGGGCCGGAAACCATCCCCAACAACCACCGCTTCTATGCCATCCAGTGGTTCGGCTTCGCCGGCATCCTGCTGGTCATCTATGGGCTGTGGATGCGCCGCTGGCTTGCACAAAGGCCGCCTCAAGCCTAACCGCCGTCGGTCATGCAGTATCTCAGCACCCGCGGCTCTGCCCCCGTCCTTGACTTTCGCGGCGCGACGCTTGCCGGCCTCGCCAGCGACGGCGGTCTCTATCTGCCCGCGCACTGGCCGCAGCTTCCGGCAGAGCTTCTCGAATCGCTCGCCACGGCAAGCTATGCGGAAACCGCCTTCGCGGTGATGCGTCCCTATGTTCAGGGCTCGCTGACGGACGCGGAGCTGAAGGGCCTCATCGCGGATGCCTATGGCGATTTCGGCCACGCCGCCGTCACCCCGCTGGTGCAGCTGGATCATCGGCACTGGCTGCTGGAATTGTTCCACGGCCCCACGCTCGCCTTCAAGGATGTGGCGCTGCAATTGCTGGGCGGGCTGTTCGGGCATTTCCTGGGCGCCAACGATCGGCTGACGATCGTGGGCGCCACCAGCGGCGACACCGGTTCCGCTGCGATCGAGGCGGTTGCGGGCCGCCCCGGCATCACCATCTTCATGCTGCACCCGGCGGGCCGCGTCTCCGACGTGCAGCGCCGCCAGATGACGACGGTGAACGCCCCCAACGTCCACAATATCGCCGTCGATGGCAGCTTCGACGATTGCCAGCGGCTGGTAAAGACGCTGTTCAACGATGCGGCCTTCCGTGCCGAATTCCAGCTTTCGGCGGTGAACAGCATCAACTGGGCGCGGCTGCTCGCGCAGATCGTCTATTATGTCCATGCCGGCGTCCGCCTCGGCGCGCCGCACCGGGCCGCCAGCTGGTCGGTTCCCACCGGTAATTTCGGCGATGTGTTCGCCGGCTATTGCGCGCAGAAGATGGGCCTGCCGGTGAACCGGCTGCTGGTCGCCACCAACGTCAACGACATCCTCGCCCGGGCGCTGTCGGCCGGCGACTATTCCGTCGGCAAGGTCACGCCCACCGCCACGCCCTCGATGGACATCCAGGTCAGCTCCAATTTCGAGCGGCTGCTGTTCGATCTGCACGGCCGCGACGGCGCTGCACTGGCCGCCGCCATGCAGGGGTTCGAACAGACGGGTTCGCTGAAGCTCAGCGACGCGCAGCGCGCCGAGGCCTCGAAGCTGTTCCTTGCCTCCCGCGTGAACGAAGCGGGCATGATGCAGGCGCTGGCCTGGGCCAACAGCGAATGCGGCCAGCTGATCGATCCGCACACGGGCGTCGGCCTGGCCGCCGCGCGCGCGCGCGCGGAAGATTGCGATGGCCCGATCGTCACGCTGGCAACCGCCCACCCGGCGAAGTTCCCGGATGCAGTGGAACGCGCCACCGGCATTCGCCCCGGCCTGCCGCGACGCGTCGCCCACCTGTTCGACCGGGAGGAGCGATATGAACATCTGCCGGCTGACGAAACGGCATTGAAGGCCCATATCCGCAGCCGCACATGAACGCTGAAACCACAATCCTGGGCAACGGCCTCACCGTCGTCACGCTTCACATGCCGGGGCTGGAAACGGCGGCGGTCGCCCTGAATGCCGATGTGGGCGCCCGCAACGAGACTCATCGGGAAAACGGCCTCGCCCACCTGTTCGAGCATATGGTGTTCAAGGGCACCGCAACCCGCTCCGCGCGCGCCATCGCCGAACAGATCGAGGATGTCGGCGGCGCGCTCAACGCCTGGACCTCGCGGGACACGACCTGCTTCCACGCCCGCGTGCTGGCGGCGGACGTTCCGCTCGCCGTGGAGCTGGTCTCGGATCTCGTGACGAACCCGCTGTTTGCCGAAGCCGACCTCGCGCTGGAGCGCGAGGTGGTGCTGTCCGAAATCGGTGAGGCGCTGGACACACCGGACGATCTCGTCTTCGATCATCTGCAGGCCACGGCCTTCGCGGAGCAAAGTCTCGGTCGCCCGATCCTCGGCACCGCCGAAAGCCTCGCAGAGCTGGACACCGCCGCGCTGCGCGGCTGGCAGAAGGCGCATTACCGCGCAGACGGCATGGTGCTGGCCGCGGCCGGCAAGGTGGATCATGCGCAGCTGGTCGATCTCGCCGGTCGCTACCTCGGCGGCCTTCCCGCCGGCAGACCGGGCCCGATCGAGCCCGCGCGCTGGACCGGCGGCGCCCGGACAGACAACCAGCGCAACGAGCAGCTGCACCTGGCGCTGGGCTTCCGGGGCTACGCGCCGACCGATCCGCGCGCCCACGCCGCGCGGCTGTTCGCCATGGCGCTGGGCGGCGGCATGTCCTCCCGCCTGTTCCAGGAACTGCGGGAAGAGCGGGGGCTTGCCTACAGCGTCAGCGCCTCGCACGGGGTCCACGCCGATACGGGCCTTCTCAGCCTCTACACCGCTTCCAGGCCGGCAGATGCGGCGCAGGCCCGCGACCTGGCCCTGGAAATCGCCCAGGCAACCGCACGGGATCTCTCGCCGGCGGAACTGGAACGCGCCCGCGCCCAGCACAAGGCCGGGCTGCTGATGGGGCTGGAAGGCCCCGGCGGCATGGCGGACTGGTTGGGCGGCAGCCTCCTCACCTGGGGCCGGGTGCTGTCGGCTGCCGAACTCATCGCGCAGCTGGATGCCGTCTCGCTGGAGGATGTCCGCGCGGCCGGCGCCGACATGCTGGCGAGCCCGGTGGCGCTCGCCGCCGTGGGGCCGAAGGCCGACAAGCTGGCCGCCGGATGACTTCGCTCGAAATCCTTGTCGCGGAACCGACGCCCGATTTCGCCCTGATCGATTCCGGCCATGGCCGGAAGCTGGAACGCTGCGGCCCCTATCGCTTCGTCCGGCCAGAACCGCAGGCGATGTGGGCCCCCGCACTGGCGGACTGGCAGGCGGACGGCGAATTCGTCGGCGGATCCGATGAGGACGGCGGCGGGCGCTGGCATCTGGGTGCGAACGTGCCGCCGGCATGGCCCATCGATCAGGCGGGCGTGATGCTGCACGCGCAATGCACCCCCTTTCGCCACCTCGGCTTCTTCCCCGACATGGCGCCCCACTGGGCGCGTCTTGCGGCCCTGCCGGCGGGCGCGCAAGTGCTGAACCTGTTCGGCTATACCGGCGTCGCCAGCCTTGTCGCGGCGAAGGCGGGCTGCCAGGTCGTCCATGTCGATGCGTCGAAGAAGGCCATCGAACAGGCGCGCGCCAATGCGGCGCTCTCTGGCCTGGCGGACAGACCCATCCGCTGGATCACCGAGGACGCCCGCAAGTTCGTCGCCCGTGAAGTCCGCCGCGGTCGCCGCTATGACGCGATCCTGCTGGATCCGCCGAAGTTCGGGCGCGGCCCCGATGGCGAGGTGTGGGATCTCACCACGGGCCTCCCCGGCCTGCTCGCGGATTGCGTGAGGCTGCTCGACGGGAACAGCCGCTTCCTCATCCTCACCACCTATGCTGTCCGCCTCTCGGCGCTGGCGCTCGAAGGCCTGCTCGCCCCACTGACGACGCATCTGCCCGGCCGTGTCCAGCCCGGCGAAATGGCCCTGCGGGAAGAAACCCGCGGCAGTCTGCTGCCCACCGCGATCTTTGCCCGCTGGGAAGCCTGAACGATTCATCGCAACGGCCCTCGCCGCCCGCCGGAAGCTGTGCCACAACACCCCTCATTGGCAAGGAGGTGCGTGAAATGAAGGCGTTGCTGGTCCTGTCTCTCGTCGTGCTGGCAGCCCCCGCCGCCGCGCAGGTGAAGATGCTGGGCACCACGCCCGATGTGCATGATCCGCTTGCCCCGCCGCCGCTTCCCGATCCGATCAGCGAATCCGCGCCATTGCGCCTTTCGTTGATGCAGTCCGGCCAGCCGAAAGAGGGGGACGAGAAATACCAGCCGGAAATCGGCCAGGCCGGCAAGGACGTGATCTGGGTGCCCACGCCGGACAGCCTGGTGAAGGCGATGCTGACCGTCGCGGAAGTGAAACCGACCGACTATGTCGTCGATCTCGGGTCCGGCGACGGCAAGATCGCGATTGCCGCCGCCCGGGATTTCGGCGCCCGGTCGCTGGGCGTGGAATACAACCCCGACATGGTCGCGCTCGCGCGGCGCAACGCCCAGCGCGCGGGCGTCGCCGGCAAGGCCAGCTTCATCCATGGCGACATCTTCGAAACCGATTTCACCGACGCCACCGTCGTCACCATGTATCTGCTGCCCAGCCTGAACCTGAAACTGCGCGACACACTGCTGAAGATGAAGCCCGGCACCCGTATCGTTTCCCACGCCTTCACCATGGGCGAATGGGAACCCGAACGCACGATCAGCACGGACGATGCGACCGGCTATTTCTGGATCGTCCCCGCGCAGGTGGCGGGCCGCTGGGCGTTCGAGGTGGGCAATGACCGCTTCGCGGCCGAAATCGGCCAGCAATTCCAGAAGCTGTCGGTTGCGCGTGGCGGCCCGCTGAAGGAAGGCCATGTGAAGGGCTCCACTGTCCATCTCGTGCGCACCGACGGGCAGGAACTGGTCGGTGAACTGCGCGGCAGCCAGATCGTCGGATCGGGCTGGGTCGCCACCCGCATCAGGACCGCCGGCTGAGCTTGACAGAGCAGCAGCCCCACCGGCGCCTGACCAGCGCCGACGTCGCCTTCATGATCGTCGGGATCATGATCGGCGCCGGCATCTTCCGCGTTCCCGCCGATGTCGCGGCGGCAACCTCCAGCGAATGGCAGGCGCTCGCCCTGTGGGCGCTGGGTGGTCTCGCGGCCCTTGCGGGCGCGCTCACCTATGCGGAACTCGCCACTCGATTCCCTTCCATCGGGGGCGAATATCATTTCCTACGTCTCGCCTGGGGGCCTCGGCTGGGCGCGTTGTTCGTCTGGGCCCGCATCGCCGTGATGCAGACAGGCGCGATCGCCACTGTCGGCTTCGTCATCGGGGATTATGCCGCGGGCCTGTGGCCCGATGGTCCTCACCCGGCCATCTGGGCCGCCGCGGCAGTCGCCGCCGTCACCCTCGCCAACCTGATCAGCCTAGAGGCGGGGCGTCGCGGGCAGATGCTGTTCGTCGCCATCGAACTCGCCGCATTCGTCGCCATTCTCGCCGCCGCCCTGTGGCTCGGCGTTGGTGGTGCGCCCGTCCCGCAGCTGCCGCCGGGCAGCCAGCCCTCCACGGCGGGGCCTGGCCTAGCCCTCGTCTTCATCCTGCTGGCCTATGGCGGCTGGAACGAAGCGGCCTATCTCTCCGCCGAAATCCGGGCCGGCGGCCGCGGCCTCGTCCGCGCGCTGCTGCTGGGGATCGGCGCCGTCACGCTCCTCTACCTCGCGATCAACGCGGCCTTCCTCTTCACGCTCGGGCGCGAAACGCTTGCCGCAACTCCGGCGCCGGCAACCCTGCTGCTGGCGGCCGCCTTCGGGCCGCTGGCGGCAGCGGCGATTGCCGGGGCCGTCATCGTTGCCTCGCTCTCCACCATCAACGCCACGGTGATCACGGGCGCGCGCGCCATGTGCGCCGCCGGGCGGCAGGTGCCGTTGCTGGCGCCGCTGGCCGGCTGGGATCAGGCGCGATCCGTTCCCCGCCCTGCCCTGCTGCTGCAAGGCCTCGTCACGCTGGCCCTGACGGCCTATGGCGCCACCGCGCGCGACGGGTTCACCGCCATGGTCGCCTTCGGCGCGCCCGTCTTCTGGCTGTTCCTCGCCCTTACCGCTGCCGC
Source organism: Sandaracinobacter sp. T42 (assembly GCF_059115405.1). Taxonomy (NCBI): domain Bacteria; kingdom Pseudomonadati; phylum Pseudomonadota; class Alphaproteobacteria; order Sphingomonadales; family Sphingosinicellaceae; genus Sandaracinobacter; species Sandaracinobacter sp. T42. The sequence continues at coordinate 1,479,241 of NZ_CM181101.1, read as the reverse complement.
GCTGTTCCGCCTGCGTCACACCCATCCCGATACGTCCGGCTTCCGGGTGCCGCTTTATCCGCTCACGCCCCTGTTGTTCCTGGGCGTCTGCCTTGCGATGCTCTGGTCCTCGGTGGATTACGCCCGTTTCCTGCTGGGCAGTTCAGAGGCCGGCCGCCACGCCGGCGTGCTGGGTCTTGCGCTGCTGGCAATGGGAATCCCGCTGGTCCGGAACGCGCGGTAGAGTCGGCCCCACCACACCAATCGCCCTCCGGCTCAGTTCAGCCAATCGCCCTCCGGCTCAGTCCGAAGCCGGGATGGCCTTCAGCCGGGCCATCTCGCTCTTGAATCGGGCCAGATCCCGTCCGCCCAGTTGCTGTGCGCCGCCGAAGAATTTCACCGATCGCGGATCGACTGCCGCCCCGTTCTGCCAGACTTCGTAATGCAGGTGCGGCCCGGTCGACAGGCCGGTGGACCCGACCTGCCCGATGGATTGCCCCTGCCCCACCTGCTGACCATTCTTCACGCCGATCCGGTGCATGTGGGCATAACGCGTGCGGATACCCTTGCCATGATCGATCACCACGACATTGCCGTATCCGCCACCCCAGCCCGCGAACACAACCTTGCCGCCGGACGACGCGAGGATGGGCGTTCCCCGCGCCGCACCAAAATCCACGCCCTTGTGCATCCGGCTGTAGCCCAGAACCGGGTGGAAGCGCATGCCGAAGCCCGATGTGAGCCGCGCGCCGGCCACCGGCGTCTTCATCAGTCCTTTCCGGACAGCCTCGCCCGTCTGCCAGAAGAACTCGCCCTTGTCCCCCCAGCGCATCAGAGAGACATTGGATCGCCCGTTCAGCAGCCCGGCGTAGAGCAGCTTGCCCATTTCCGTCTCGCCCGTCTCCGCCCGGCGGTGCGCCACGATGATTTCGAAACGGTCGCGCCTGCCCACGTCCCGGTGGACATCCAGCGCATAGCCCAGCTGGCGGATATATTCCTGCACCACCGAAGGCGGCAGTCCCGCCGCCCGCGCCGAACGCTCAAGCGATGCGCCGACCACGCCCGTCACCCTGAGCGGCGTGTTGTCGATCTTGATGGCGATCGGCTTCACCACCAGCTGGCCATCCGCGCCGCGCCGCGCTTCCACCTTCGTCTCGAAGCTGGCACGGAACGACAGGAACTCCAGCGGGCGCGGAACGGCCTTCGTCTCTCGGCGGCCCAGCACGATGTTCAGGCTGGTGCCGGGCTTGACCCCGCGCGCATTGGCGACACCCGAAAGCTGGCTGAACAGCTGGTTCAGATCCTCCCGGCCCACGCCGGCCCGGCGCAGCGCCCCTTCCAGCCCGCCCGATCCGACATTGGCGGACAGTTCCACCCGCGGCCGTTCCGGTGCCTCGGCCAGGCGCCGCGCCAGCGGAGTCGGCGGCGCGCGCCGTGCAGATGGGCTGCCCAGCGCCAGCGGCCCGATGCCCGCCGCCCGGCTTTCGGCGCGCAGGGCCTCCGGCTGGGCGGGCGGCACCGCGCCCGGCAACACCGGCAGATTGGTGCCCAGCGCCAGCGCCGCCGCCGTCAGCGCCCCAAGCGTTGCAAAGCCGCGCCACCAGTGCCCCGATCCGATCGAATCCCCCAGATCGACGACGATGTCCGCATCCGCCATCTGCAGCGCGGAGCGCCTCAGAAGCTGCGCCGCATCCAGGCGCGGCAAGCGACGCAAATCGAATCTGGGGCCGGCAGGCGCCCGACGGGCCAGCGCGGCGTCAGCGATGGTGGCCAAGGCCCGCTCCGGTCAGCCGATCATCGGAATCTGTGGTCAGGATGTGCGCCACCATGAACCCGGATACGACCCCTCTATCTGGGGCTTCAGGCCCCGAACCCAGTCCATTTCAGCGAGGGGAAGGCCCCAACACTGCCCGGCTCGTTCCGGCCGGTTTCGATAAGTTGTTGGATGCGAACCCTGAATCACAGGCCCTTCGCGGTCAACCTTTGGCGCGGAAAGCGGCCGTTCCGCTGCGACGAAACGCCCGATGGGGCGGATGAACCGAACCCGCATCCTGTGGCCGTTCGGCAACGCGCATCGTCCCGACGAAAAGCCCGAAACGGACCACCCCTTGCGTGCCGCAACGCAACATGCCACTATATCTGGGTAGGACTTGGTGGGAGAGGCGATCATTCGCACTCGCGTTGCCCGTCTGGCCGGTTCGCCCGCAGAGGCAGCCGGATCGCCCGGATCGGATAGCCTGCTGGAACCCCTCCGTTCCCTTTCCGGAACGCCCCGCGCCGCTGGCCGGGGGAAGCCGGCATGACGCGCCTGGGGGCTGAACTCACCGCCGTCCTCGGCCCCACCAACACGGGGAAAACCCACCTCGCCGTCGAACGCATGTGCGCCCACGCGGGGGGCATGATGGGCTTCCCGCTGCGTCTGCTCGCCCGCGAAGTCTATGATCGCGTCGTCGCGCTGAAGGGGGCCGCCCAGGTCGCGCTCGTCACGGGCGAGGAACGGATCGTGCCGCCGGGCGCACGCTATTTCCTGTGCACCGCCGAATCCATGGTCACGGATCGCAGCTTCCCCTTCGTCGCCATCGATGAAGGGCAGATGGGCGCCGATCCGGAACGCGGCCATGTCTTCACCAATGCCATGCTGCATCTGCGCGGCACCGCCGAAACCATGATCCTGGGCGCGGAAACGCTGCGCCCTGTTCTCCGCCGCCTGCTGCCGGATGCGCAGATCATCAACCGCCCGCGCTTTTCGAAGCTGGAATGGACCGAGCCCAGGAAGCTGTCCCGCCTGCCCGCCCGGTCGGCCATCGTCGCCTTCACGGCAGAGGATGTCTATGCGCTGGCGGAAATGCTTCGTCGCCACAAGGGCGGGGCTGCGGTGGTGATGGGCGGGCTCAGTCCCCGCACCCGCAACGCGCAGGTGGCGCTCTACCAATCGGGCGAAGTGGATTATCTGGTGGCGACAGACGCCATCGGCATGGGCCTCAACATGGATATCGCCCATGTCGCCTTCGCGTCGCTTTCCAAGTTCGACGGCCGCCGCCACCGCCGTCTGCGCGCCGCCGAAATGGCGCAGATCGCGGGCCGGGCCGGCCGCCACCAGCGCGACGGCAGCTTCGGCTCTGTGCAGCTGGGACGCGCGGACGAGGGCGGCAGCCCCGCCTTCACCGAAGCCGAGATCGAGGCGATCGAGACTCATGATTTCCCGGCGCTCCAGGGTCTCGTCTGGCGCAACGCCCGGCTCGATTTCGCGTCCCTCCACCGCCTGATCGCCAGCCTGGAGGCCGCGCCAAGTTCGCCCGAACTCTGGCGCGGGGACGACGCCATCGATCTTCAGGTGCTGAAGATCCTGTCGGGCGAACCCTGGCTGATGGAGCGCGCGCAGGGCCGCCCCGCCCTGCAACGCATCTGGGCCGCCTGTGGCCTGCCGGATTACCGTCGGACGGGCGCGCAGGCGCACGCCCGGCTTGTCGGCCGCATGGTTCGCCACCTAACCGAAGGCCATGGGCACCTGCCGGCGGAATGGATCCGCTCCGAACTCGCCGTTCTGGACAATGTCGCGGGCGACATCGCCACCCTGTCCGACAGGATCGCCGCCGCCCGCACCTGGACCTATGTGGCCCACCGGGCGGACTGGGTGGAGGACAAGACCGGCTGGGCCGAAAAGGCGCGCCAGGTGGAGGACAAGCTGTCGGATGCGCTGCACCAGCGGCTGACCCAGCGCTTCGTGGACCGCCGCACGGCGGTGCTGCTGAAGGATCTGAAGCTCCGCGATCCGGATCTTAGGGTGGAAGTCGATCCCGACGGTGCGGTTGTCGTCGATGGCGCGATCATCGGCACGCTGAACGGCTTCGCCTTCCTGCCCGATCCCACCGCCCGCGCCGGTGAGAAGAAGCTGCTGCTGGCCGCTGCCGAACGCCGCCTCACCTCGGAACTTCTCGCCAGGGCAAAGGCGCTTGCCGCCGCACCTGACGGCGAGTTCGCGCTGGATTTCGAAGGCGGCATGCCGCCCCGCCTCACCTGGCGCGGCGCCCGCGTGGCGGCGCTGCGCAAGGGCAAGGATGCGCTGAACCCCCGAATCGAGCTGGACCGCAGCCTGGACAGCCTGCCCGCCGATGTCCGCGCCCGCGTACTGGCGCGGCTTTCAGCCTGGGCAGACACCGCAAAGGGCCGCCACCTCCAGGCCCTGACCCGGCTGGAAGCTCTGAAGGGCGGCCTGTCCCAGCCGGCGCGCGGGCTGGTGGTGCAGCTCACCGAAACCATGGGCTCGCTGCCGCGTGCCGCTGTCGCATCCCTAATCGCCAGCCTCACGCGGGAGGATCGGGCAGCACTTGCCCGTGCGGGCGTCCGGCTGGGGGTCACCCATGTCTATGCCGCGCAGGCCCTGCGCCCCGAAGCGACGCGCTGGCGGCTGGCGCTGTGGGGCGTCGCGAACGGGGTGGGTCATATGCCGCCGCCGCCGCGCCCGGGGCTCACCGCGCTGCGCACCGATCCGGCAGCCCCCCCGGGCTTCTATGCCGTCGCCGGTTTCTGGGCGCTGAAGGATTTTGCCGTGCGCGTCGACATGGCGGATCGCACCGCGCAGAAACTGCATGCCCAGCGTCTCGCTGACCGCGCCGGCGGCGCCGGGTTCAGGCCGGATCCCGATCTCGTGTCCACGCTCGGCCTGCGCCCGCGGGAGTTCGAAGCGCTGATGGTCGCGCTCGGCTTCCGCAGCGGCAAGGGCGGCTTCGCCTTCGCGCCGGACCGCAAGGCCCGCACCAGGAACGCCGCTGCGCCCGCGAACGCGGCCAGCGCCTTCGCCAATCTCGGCGCCCTGCTCGCCAGCGGGGGAGAGACTCGCTCTTGAAGGAAAGGAAACTGCCGCTTGGTGTATGAACGGGGCATGCGCATCGACAAATGGCTGTGGTTCTCGAGGCTGTCCGCCTCCCGCAGTGAAGCCCAGAAACTCTGCGAAAGCCGACGCCTCCGGCTTGATGGCCGGGTCATCGATCGAAGCTGCGCCACGGTCCGCCCCGGCAGCATCCTCTCCTTTCCAAGAGGCGAACATGTGATCGCCGTGCGCGTGGAGCTGATGGCCGACCATCGCGGCCCTTCCACAGAGGCGCGCGCCCTCTATACGCCCCTCCTTCCGGCCCCTTCCGCCCATCTCGCGCGGCACCCCGGTTTCGGCGATCTGGCGCCGGCCTGAGCCATTCTGTGTGCGGTGCAGGATGCAACGCCCATTGACGCGCCCGCCGCTGCCAAGCTAGCGCGGAACCAAGCCAACAAGAAATCATTGGGGACAGACCGATGGCCTATGTCGTGACCGAGCAATGCATCCGCTGCAAGTACATGGATTGCGTGGAGGTCTGCCCCGTCGACTGTTTCTACGAGGGCGAGAACATGCTCGTCATCAACCCGAACGAGTGCATCGACTGCGGCGTGTGTGAACCCGAATGCCCGGCCGAAGCCATCGTGCCCGATACGGAGCCAGGCCTCGACAAGTGGGTGGAACTGAACGCGAAGTTCAGCGCCGAATGGCCGAACATCACCGTGAAGGGGAACACCCCCGCCGACGCGGACGACTGGAAGGGCAAGCCCGGCAAGCTCGAATCGGAATTCTCCGAAAACCCCGGCTCCGGCTCGTAACCAGCCGCCCGGCCCGCCCCTCCCCGCCGGGGATGGGCGACGCCGGGCATGCGGCCTCACCGCGTCACGTCAGGCCCAGCGCGGCCTTCACCGCCCGCCAGTCAACCAGCTTGTAATTCTGCTGCTTGCCGTCGCTGTCGCACACGGCGGCGGCGGGGTCAGCCGCGCCTTCGCCGTCGCAATGATCATGCACCGCAATCGCGCCTTCGGGATAGGCGCCGATCGGCCCGCTCCAGGCGTCCAGCCCGTCGGTCTGGGTCACGGGGTCGATCGCCCCGCCGCCGATCCGGAAGCGGCCGATCCATTGATAGCCGCCGCCGGCCAGTTCCCACACGGCATAGGCGCTGTCCCCCTGGGACGAGGCGATCAGGAATGTGCGGCCGCCATCCCGCATCAGGGTCAGCCCCTCCACATCGGCGACCAGCCGCTTGCCGTCGACGGAGGCGATCTTCACCGGTGCGGCCTTGGGGTCGGCCAGGCTCATGCGCCAGATGCCGACATCCTCCTCGCCCACATAGAGGTCGCCGGTGGCGTCGTTCACCACGCAGCCCTCTGTCTGGCTGCCCAGCTTCCACTGGTGCATCAGGGTCATTTCCGGCTTGCCGCCGGCGCCTTCGCGCACGGCATGGGCCTGCACGGTGCCCGCCTTGTTGTTGGCGATGGCGAAGGTGCGGCCCGCGAACTGCCCCATGCAGAATCCATAGGGCTCCCCGAAGGCGGCGTCCGTCGGCATGTGGCCCCAGCTCGAAAGCCTCAGCGTCGCCGGATCCAGCAGCCAGGCGCGGACGCCATACTGGCCCCGGTCGGCCGCCGTCACCAGCACCATGGGCTTGCCGCCCACGCTGATGCTGCGCAGGTCCACATTGTTCATCGGCCCTTCGGCGAAGAACTGCAGCACCTTGCCGGCCATGTCGTGGACATAGAGGCCCTTCGACTTGTCGGTTCCGATCCACAGCGCGCGCGCCGGATCGGCAGGATCGCGCCACAGCACCGGATCGTCTGCATCGACGGCCGGGTTGTCGGCCACGAAGGTCTCGGCGGCGGCGGGCACGGTCACGGTGTCCGCCCCTTCGGCCTGCGGGCCGGCCAGGGGCCCCGCCTGGCCACAGGCCGCCAGCAGCGAAACCCCCAGCAGAAGCAGCGCCCGCATCAGAAGCTCGCCTTCACGCCGAACTTGGCGGTCATCTCATATTCCTCATACTGCAGCAGCCGCCGCGTCGTCGGGCCGTTCTGATAGGCGGTGTATTTCGCGTTGTTGATGTTCACCAGTTCCCCGAAGATCTGGAAATTGTCGGTCACGCGCAGCTTGGTCGAAAGATCCAGCTGGAAGTGCGGCCGCACATAGCGGTCGGATTCCGCGTCGGTGCCCAGTTCGTCCAGATAGGTGTCGCGATAGGTGCCGGCGATCCGGAACGAGAGGATGCCCTTGTCATAGCCCAGCACCGCGTTGAAGCTGTGCCTGGATGCCTTGGGCAGCGGAATGCGGCGGCCGTCCGCCAGGTCGCCCTTCGCGTCGGTGAAGGTGTAGTTCAGGTTCATCAGCAGCCCGTCGAACGGGGCCGGCAGCATGGTGAAGGCCTGGGAATAGCTGGCCTCCAGGCCCAGCACCCGCGCCCGGTCGCCATTGATGGGGATGATGGCCTCGGTATAGGGCACGCCCTGGAACACCCCGTCCTCGAACCGGGCGTCCACGATGAAATCGTTGATGGATTTCCAGAACACCCCGGCCTGCACCACCGCCTTGGGCGCGAAATAATATTCGATCGCCGCATCCGCGTTCCAGGCCCGGTAGGGCTTCAGATCCGGGTTGCCGAAGGTGCCCTCGCGCTCGCCCTCGTCATTCTCCTCGATGGTGAAGCGCGGCGCCATCTTGCCGAACGACGGGCGGGAGAGGGAGCGATACACCCCGGCCCGTGCCACGATCTCCGGCGACAGGTCAGCCCTCAGGTTCAGGCTGGGCAGCCAGTCCGTATAGCTGTTGCGGACCTGCATCTGCGAGATGAACAGCGTGTCCTCGTCCAGCACCGCGCCGTTCCAGCTGGCGCCTTCGGCCACCAGGTCCAGCCGGTTGCCGGTCATGTGGACGCTGGTGTGTTCCAGCCGCAGGCCGCCCACCAGCCGGATCCTTTCGTTCTGGAAGCGCCCCTGCAGATAGGTCGCAAGCACATCTTCCTTCGCGTCATAGGTCTCCGCGTTGGAGGCAAGGTCAGTGTCCAGCTGGTTCAGTTCCAGCCCGGCCGAATTCACCTTCAGCCACGCCCGCACGGCCTGCAGGTCCGGCACGGGCGCGATGTCGGCAAGGCCATAGCTCGGCTGCCCGGCCACATCGGCCAGCGTGAAGCTGCCGTCGAAGCCGTCATAGATGTCATACTGGAAGGCCTGCCGCTTGTGCCGCAGCCGGGCCTTGCCGCCCCACTTCAGCTCGAAGTCGCCGTTCGCCAGCGCGAAGCTGCGGGCGATGTCGGTCTTGAAGGCCCATTCCTTGTCGACGGCGTCTTCCCGGCTCGTCTGCTCCAGCAGGGTGAAGCTGTAGTTCGCCGGGTTCAGGAAAGCCGCCTCGCCCTGGGTGATGGTGAAGCCCGGGCGCTGCCAGTCGGAAAAGTCGAAGTCGACGCCCAGCTTGCCTGCGCCAGACGCGCGATAGCGGAAGCGCATCGGATCGATGGAGCCGTCCTCCTTCTGCTCCGCGCGCGACCAGCTGGCGGAATAGTCCAGCGTCCAGGGGCCCACCTCGGTTCGTCCGCCGCCCACGATGGAGGTGGTCGTCTGCCACTCGCGCCGGTCCTTGATGTCACGGCGCACCTCGATCCGGCCATCGGCCGAATCGAAGCTGAAGCCGTCGGCGCTGCCGCTCGCGGGCTCGATGCCGGGCTTGAACACCAGCCGGGTGCGCAGTTCGGTGTCGTCGAACTTGGAATAGAGCCCGCGCAGGTAGAGGGTGGTGGTGTCGGCCGGGCGCCAGTCCAGGCTCAGATTGCCGCCCCAGCGCACCCGCTCCACGTCATAGTCGCGATATTCGATGGTCTCGGCATAATCCAGACCGCTGTCTTCACCCGTCGTCCAGTCGGCTACTTCGATATTATCGGTCGAGAACTTCCGCCGGTTCCAGGAAAAGCCGCCCGAAACGCCGAAATCCTCGGTCAGCCGCTGGGCGAAGTTCACGCCGATCTTGGGCGACCATTTTTCCGAAAGCTGGTTGTAGCCGCCCTCCACGCTGGCACTGACAAACCCCTTCTCGCGGTCGAACGCCGAGGTGGTGGTGATCTCGATGGAGCCGCCGATGGTGTCGCCGTCCATGTCCGGCGTCAGGGATTTGCGGATCTCGATGGATTCCACCAGTTCCGACGGGATCACGTCCAGCGCGACGGCCCGCTCGTCGCCGCCCGTCGCCGGAACCCGCGCGCCGTTGATGGAGGTGGAGTTCAGGTTCGGATCCAGCCCGCGAACGGCCACGAAGCGGCCTTCGCCCTGGTCGTTCAGCACGTTGATGCCCGGCGCGCGCCGCAGCGATTCCGCCACATTCTGGTCGGGGAACTGGCCGATGGCGTCACGCGTCAGCACCGTCACCACCGTATCGGCCGCGCGCTGGCGGCTGATCGCGGACAGCAGGTTGGCCTGCTGCCCCAGCACCAGGATCGTCTCGATCTCGGTTCCGGCCGGCGCCAGCGCGAAGTTCAGCTGCATCGTGCCTTCGGCGCCAACCGTCAGCGTCTGCACCTGCTGCCCGGCGCCGGCGAAGGTTGCAACCACTTCATAGGTGCCGGCGGGCAGGCCGGTGAAGCGATAGCGACCGGCCGTATCGGCGTTCGTCACGCGACCCAGTGCGGGGATGCGCACCTCGGCGCCCTGCAGAACGCGAACGCCGGAGGAATCGGCAACCATGCCCGTCACCGTGGTCGCGATGGCGGGGGCCGCAAGGGCAGAAGAAAACAACAGAGCAGACAATAGACGCATAGGCACGGGCGCAACCTTTCGGGGGCGAGGAACAGTGATGCGCGCCCCGTGCAGAGCAATGATGACAGCTGGCGGACAGAATGATTTCAAATGAATGTCATTCGCATTTCGCTTTTGCGTCGAGGCAAATGCGCCACATGCCGGCCGCAGTGACGCGCACAGCGCCCGCAGCCGCAAGGCCGGCGTGCCGGTCTGGCCGGCAGATATTCAAAGGGAAAAGCCCTCATCCCTGCGAGAAGGGTGTTCACGCCACGACGGTTCACGAAAGCCGCACACGACCAGAAGTCGGGGGATCCAGTCCTCGATTGTTGAGAAACTGGAGCGGGCGAAGGGATTCGAACCCTCGACTTCAACCTTGGCAAGGTTGCGCTCTACCCCTGAGCTACGCCCGCGTCCATGGCATCTGGCAGGGCTTCAATCAGCCGCCCCGCCGGGGTGAGGGCGCGCTCTAGCCGAGCATCGGCATATGCGCAAGCCCCTTCCATAATCCTTTTTCCGCACCCATATGAATGAACGACAACGACAAGCCGGAGCATTGCCTTGGCCAGCCTTTCCCCAATGGGCGGACTGTCCGCCGACGACCGCACCGCAATCGAAGCCTTCCGCCGCGACGTGCTGGAAGCCTCACTTGCCGCCGTCGTGCTCGTCCGCTTCACGGCGGACTGGTGCGGTCCCTGCAAGCAACTCGCCCCGGTGATCGAAAAGGCCGTCGCCGAAGCCGGGCATGGCCGCGTCAAGCAGGTCACGGTCGATATCGATCGCCAGCGCCTCATCGCGGATCAGTTCCGCATCCAGTCCGTCCCGACCGTCTATGCCTTCGTGGGTGGCCAGCCGGTCGACGGATTCGTGGGCGCGAAGAGCGAACGTGAAATCAAGGCCTGGATCGAAAAGCTGCTCACCGCCCTTCCGCCGACGGAAGAAGAGGTTTCGCTTGACGCCCTCGTCGAGGCTGCAAACGCCCTTCTGGCCGGCGGGGAGGCCGAGCAGGCTGCCCAGGCCTTTGCCGCCCTGGCGCAGGAAGCCCCCGATCGTGTCGATATCCGCGCCGGCCATGCCCGCGCCCTCCTCGCGCTCGGAGAGGTTGAAGCCGCCGCCGCCGTTCTCGCCACCATCCCGGCAGACAGCAAGGACCAGGCTGTCGCCCAGGCCCGCGCCGCGCTGGAACTGGCGAAGTCCGCTGCATCCGGCAGCGAACTCGTCGCGTTCGAAGCCCGGATCGCGGCGGATCCGTCTGACCATCAGGCCCGTCTCGATCTCGCCTCGGCCCTGTTTGCGATGGGCAGGCGGGATGACGCCGCCGATCAGCTTCTGGCCGCCATCGCGGCAGACCGCGAATGGAATGAGAGCGCCGCGCGCGCCCAGCTTCTGAAACTGATCGAGGCTGTCGGCTTCGGGGACCCCTGGTCTGTCGGCATCCGCCGCAAACTCAGCCAGATTCTCTTCGCCTGATGAGCCTGCGCCCCCCCGCGAGCATCGCCGAACTGCCCGAACGGGTCCGGCTGTTCCCGCTGGGCGGCGCGATCCTGCTGCCGCGGTCGGTGATGCCGCTCAACATCTTCGAGCCGCGCTACCTCGCCATGGTGCGCGACGCGATGATGGACGATCACATGATCGCGATGATCCAGCCGCGCGACGACGCCGAAAAGCCAGAACTTTATGCAATCGGCACGCTTGGCCGGATCACCCAGTATAGCGAAACCGGCGACGGCCGTTTTCTCATCGCCCTCAGCGGCCTCGCCCGCTTCCGCCTGAGGGAAGAACTGTCCGTCACCACTCCCTATCGGCAGGCGGCCGTCGATTACGCCCCGTTCGAGGCGGACTGGAGCCCGGCTGACCCGCTTGCGCCCGCAGCCCGCGCGCACCTCGAATCCACGCTGAAGGCCTATCTGGAGGCCCAGGGTCTCTCTGCCGACTGGGATGCGGTGAAGTCCGCGGACGACGAAAGCCTGGTCAACACGCTCAGCGCCGTCTGCCCCTTCACCGAAGCCGAACGCCAGGCTCTGCTGGAATCGGCCACGATTCCCGCCCGCGCGGAAACGCTCAGCACGCTGATGCAGTTCGCCTCCGGCGGGGCCGGCGACCGGACGCTTCAGTAAAGGGCGCCTTGGCCCCTACGCCAGTTCGCCGCGCAGCAGCGGCGGCAGATCCCCCGCCTCGCCCCGCGCGATCTTCATGAAGGCCCGGCGCAGCGGCGGCAGGCGGTTCACCATTCCCAGCCCCGTCGCCCGCACCCGCGTGGCGAGGCCTCCGCGAATCCCGAACAGCCGCACCAGCCCGTCGGTCGCGATCGCGGTCGCCGCATTGTCGCTGCGTCGCCAGCGCTCATAGCGACGGGCGACATCGGGATGCCCCAGATCCAGCCCCAGCCGCGCGCTGTCCGACAGAACCTCGGTGAGGGCCGCCACGTCGCGCAGGCCCATGTTCAGCCCCTGCCCCGCGATCGGGTGGATACCATGCGCGGCATCGCCCACCAGGATCAGCCTCTCCGCCCAGTAGCGTTCCGCATGCTGCAGGTTCAGCGGGAAGGACTGCACCGGCGCGATCAGTTCCAGCTTCCCTAGGAAGCTGCCCATCTTCTTTTCCGCCTCGTGCGCAATGGCGCGGGGGGACAGCGCCTTGATCCCGTCGGCATCCTCGCGGCGAACCGTCCAAACCAGCGCGGACCGGTGGCGACCATCCGGCAGGTCCGTCATCGGCAATTGCGCGAACGGCCCGTCGGAATAGAAAAGCTCGGACGCCACATTGTTGTGCGGTCGTTCATGCGCCAGCATCGTCACGATTGCGGTCGCATCATATTGCCAGGTCGCAAGGCGGATGCCCGCCTGCTGCCGCAACTGCGATCCGCGCCCGTCGCAAGCCAGGATCACCGGGGCCCCCAGCACCCGCCCGTCCGCCAGCGCCACGGTCGCCCGGTCCGCCCCTCGCGTCACCTGCGCGATGGCCGCGGGCGCGAACAGCCGGATACCCGGCGTCGCGCGCAGCCGGGCCAGCAGCACACCGCGCAGCGCCCGGTTTTCCAGCATGATGCCCAGCGGCTCGGCCGGCGCCGCCTCGGCGGAATCGAAATGCAAAAAGCGCGGATCAAGCCCGTCTGTCACGCGGATCGCACGGATCGGGCAGCCTTCCCCATCCAGCAGGTCCCCGAATCCCAGCGCCCGCAGCATCCGCGCCGTGGAGGATGCGATTGCCGAAGCCCGGCCATCGAATGCCGGCGCCATATGCGCATCCGGATCCGCCCGCTCGATGACCGCGACGGAAAGATCGTGCGCCGCCAGCGCGATCGCCAGCGTCTGGCCCACAAGGCCGCCGCCAACCAGGATGCAATCGAAGGTCTCGGCAGGGGATTTGTCTTGCATGCCGCCTGATAGCGCAGGCGGCGCGGCGCCCCAACCCCCAGCATGTCGCACCCCAGGATTGCGCTTTTTTTGGGCAGATTGTCAGATGCTGACACCTGTTGCCGTGTTTTTGGGCAAAACATGCGGCCAGGTGCGCCCTTTCCATATGTCCGGAACTTGGCACAACTCTTGAACAACAAATTTCGGGTGCCTTCGGGCTCCTGTGCTCGCTTCGGGACTTTCCAAAGTCCTCCCCTTACACGGCCCGGAACTCCCCATGGTTCCGGGCCGCTTTTATGCGCGGGCCCGCCGTTCGCGTGGCGGCATCGCCACAACGCCGCACAAACCGGGAACAGACCCTTGACCGGCCGACTCCCCTGCGGGCAGAATCCCGCCCGCATGCGCCCCGTTCCCGGCGCGCGGGGAGTTTCGGTTTTGGCGACAAGCTACCAATCGCTGATGGATGCGGCCCCGTGGCGTCGCCCGGGGTCCGATGGCGGGCCCAGCCTCACGCAGCGGCTGTCCGCGTTCGGACGCACGATGCTGCGCATCGCGGCCGGTCTGCTCGTGATCGCACTCGGGCTTCTGCTCGCAGCCGCCCTCCTCAGCCATGATCCGGCCGATCCGTCGCTTAACAGCGTCACCGACCGCCCGGCCCGGAATCTCGCGGGTCTGCCCGGCGCCTGGATTTCCGATCTGCTGCTGCAGGGTTTCGGCTTTGCTGCGGCGCTTCTCGTGCCCCTCTTCCTCGTTGCCGGCGCCCGAATCCTTTCTGGGCGACACCCCGGCCGCCTGCGTCGCGCTGCCGGATTCACGCTGCTCGCCACCCTGCTGGGCGCAGCCGCCCTCGGCCTTGCCTGGCCCGCCCCTGTTGGCAGCCTGAATGCTGGCGCTGGCGGCGTCACCGGCTTCGCCACCGCGCATCTGGTGTCGCGCATCCCCCTGCCGTCCGGCTTCGACCCGGCCCTTGCGGCGCTGGGCAGCGCGCTGCTTTTCGGCCTCGGCAGCCTTACCCTGTTCGTTCTCGCCCTCGAACCCCGGCGCGCGGAACTCGCAGCCCTGTTCGGCGGCGTTCGCCTCCGCCGCGCCCCCGCCGAGGATAGGCTGGATGAAGCGGACGAAGACGCCCCCCTGCGCCCTGCCCCGCCCCGGCAGGCCCGTCCAAACCCGCTCCCGTCGCCGGATGTCGAGCCGGAGGCCCCGCAGCGCCGCATCGCCGGCCCGGCCCCTCCGCCGCAGCCGCCCCGCAAGGCCCCCGATGCGCAGCGCAGCCTCGATCTGGGCGACCGCGCCGATCTTCCGCCCCTTTCCCTGCTGAAGCCCGCGCCGAAGGGCGGGAAGGCCTCCGTCGACGAGGCCGCGCTGGAACAGAACGCCCGGCTGCTCGAAGCGGTGCTGGATGATTATGGCGTGAAGGGGCGCATCGTCGGCCTCGCCCAGGGGCCGGTCGTCACGCTCTACGAACTGGAACCCGCGCCCGGCATCAAGGCCAGCCGCGTCATCGGCCTCGCCGACGACATCGCCCGCTCGATGAGCGCGATTTCCGCCCGCGTCGCGGTGATCCCGGGCCGGAACGTGATCGGCATAGAACTGCCGAACCTGAAGCGGGAAACCGTCTCCCTGTCCGAACTCATCGCGGCAGACAGTTTCCACGGCTCGTCGGGCACGCTGCCGATGGTGCTGGGCAAGGACATTTCCGGCAACCCCGTCGTTGCCGATCTCGCCCCCATGCCCCACCTGCTGATCGCCGGCACCACCGGCTCGGGCAAGTCGGTGGGCCTCAACGCCATGATCCTGTCCCTGCTCTACCGGCTGCGGCCGGATCAGTGCCGGATGATCATGATCGATCCCAAGATGCTGGAACTCAGCGTCTATGATGACATCCCGCATCTGCTCGCCCCCGTCGTCACAGAACCGCAGAAGGCCATCCGCGCCCTCAAATGGGCGGTGGAACAGATGGAGGAGCGTTACCGGAACATGGCGCACATCAATGTGCGCTCCCTCTCCGGCTACAATGAAAAGGTGCGGGAGGCGCAGAAGGCCGGCCAGCCCTTCGTGAAGCGCGTGCAGACCGGCTGGGACGAGGAAGGCAAGCCCGTCTTCGAGGATGTCTCGCTGCCGCTGGAGCCGCTGCCGCTGATCGTCGTCGTGGTCGACGAACTCGCGGACCTGATGATGACGGCCGGAAAAGAGGTGGAGTTCCTGATCCAGCGCCTCGCCCAGAAGGCGCGCGCGGCCGGCATCCACCTGATCATGGCCACGCAGCGCCCCTCGGTCGATGTCATCACCGGCGTCATCAAGGCAAACCTGCCCACCCGCATCAGCTTCCAGGTCACCAGCAAGATCGACAGCCGCACCATCCTGGGCGAAATGGGCGCCGAACAGCTGCTGGGCAAGGGCGACATGCTCTACATGCCCGGCGGCAAGCAGTGCGTCCGCGTCCACGGCCCCTTCGTCTCAGACGAGGAAGTGGAAGCCGTCGCGAAGCACTGGAAGGCGCAAGGCTCGCCCGATTATGTCTCCAGCGTCACTGAGGAGCCCGACGGCCCCGACGGCTTCGAAGGCATGGGCACCACCCCAGGCTCCCCGCGCGGCGGCGCGGCGGGCGGCTCGGACGACCCGCTGCAACAGGCGATCCAGGTGGTGGCGACCAGCCGCAAGGCGACCATCTCCTACCTGCAGCGTCAGCTACGGATCGGCTACAATTCGGCCGCCCGCCTGATCGACCAGATGGAGGAAATGGGCCTCATCTCCTCGCCCGATCATGTCGGCCGCCGGGAAGTGCTGATGGACGAGGCCGGCAACCGCCTGCCCTAGGCGAGACAGGGGCGCAACGCCCCCGGCCTGCCCTCGGCCTCAAAGCCGGATGTCGAAGCGCGCCGCGGTCCGCCAGCCGCCACGGGTGAAATCGGGAATATCCTGCGCGGCGGAACGGTTCTTCACCGACTGCTGCGTCAGCTCGAACAGACTGGACCAGGCCGCACCGTCATACACGGGCTGATCCACCGGCCAGCCTTCGCGCAGGCAGGCGATCACCCGCCACAGCATCACGAAATCCATCCCCCCATGGCCACCGCGCTCCAGCGCCAGCGCCGACAGCTTCGTCCACAGGGGATGGTCATATTTCGCAGCCCAGGGGGCCATGTCCGTCTGCCACTTGTGGTGCCCCTTGCCGCCATCATCCACGGCGATCCGCGCCGGATAACCGCCGAAAGCCCCCTTCGTGCCCTGGATATAGTTCAGCCGGTCATAGGGGCGTGGGGTGTTGATGTCGTGCTGCACCAATATTGTCCGCCCGCGCACGGTCTTCACCAGCGCCGAACTCATGTCGCCGGCCACGAAGGTCCAGTTCCGCTGCGGGTCTCCCGACGGCAGCCGCTCGCGCGCGAAGGCCGCCATCCCCAGCGCCGGGCTGTCCATCGCCACCAGATAGTCGAAGCGGTCGCCCCGGTTGATGTTCATATATTGCGCCACCGGCCCCAGCCCGTGGGTTGGATACAGGTTGCCCCGCTGCCGCGTCTGCCAGCCCGGCCGCCACACGCCCTCGCCGCGCGCCGTTCGCAGCATCTGCCCGCGCAGTTCGTGGATATAGGCCCCGGCGCCATGGGTCAGTTCGCCGAACAGACCCTGCCGCACCATGTTCAGCAACATCAATTCTTCACGACCGTAGCAGCAGTTCTCCAGCATCATGCAGTGCCGCTTTGTCGCCTCACTGGTCTCAACCAGCTCCCAAAGCTCGTCGATGGTCACGCCCATCGGCACTTCCACGAAGGCATGCTTGCCCGCCTTCATCGCCGCCAGCGCCATCGGCGCGTGCAGATCCCAGGGGGTGAAGATGAACACGGCATCCAGATCGTCGCGGCCGGCTAGCTGCCGCCAGGCATCCGCGTTGCCGGTGATGCGTACGGGCGCACGCCCCTGTGCTGCCGCCACCTTCGCCACCGCGCGGTCCAGCACATAGGCGTCGGTGTCGGCGATGGCGCGGATCTCAACGCCATCCAGCGTCAGCAGCAGGTCGGTCATCGGCGTGCCGCGCTCGCCCACGCCGATGATGCCGATCCGCACCTTGCCAAGCTTCGGAGCGGCATAAGCCATCATCGATCCGGGCGCGGTACCGGAAGCGGGTCTGGCAGTGGCGGCGGCGCTGGCGGTAACCGCCATGCCGGCCATCAGGGTGCGTCGGGAAAGGGTTGTCATGCGCGCACCATGCACCATGCATCAGGCGCGGGCAAAGCCAACGCCGCCGGACTGGCCGTGACCTGAGGGCCACGACTCAGCAGGCCGTCTTCACTCACATGTTCGGATAATTCGGCCCCCCGCCGCCTTCGGGCGCCACCCAGGTGATATTCTGCGTCGGATCCTTGATGTCGCACGTCTTGCAGTGCACGCAGTTCTGCGCGTTGATCTGGAAGCGCGGCTCGTCCGTGTCCTTGCCCACCACTTCATACACGCCCGCCGGGCAGTAGCGCTGGGCGGGTTCATCATACAGCGGCAGGTTGATGCGGATCGGCACGGTCGGGTCCGTCAGCCGCAGGTGAACCGGCTGGTTCTCCTCATGGTTGGTGTTCGAAAGGAACACGCTGGAAAGCTTGTCGAAGCTGATCTTGCCATCCGGTTTCGGATACTCGATCGGCCAGCAGGCTTCCTTGCGCCAGATCTTGGTGTTGTCAGGCTCGTGGCCCAGCGTGAACGGCATGCGGATGCCCAGCGATTCCGCCCACATCGTGGCGCCCGCCAGCAGCGTGCCCACCGTGCCGCCGAACTTGCTGACCAGCGGTTCCGTGTTGCGCACCATGCGCAGCTCTTCATACACCCAGCTCGCTTCATAAGCTGCGGCGTAGGCGGTCAGTTCGTCGCCCTGGCGCTGGCTGGCAATCGCCTCGACGGCGGCCTCGGCGGCCATCATGCCGGTCTTCATGGCCGTATGGCTGCCCTTGATCCGGGGCACGTTCACGAACCCGGCCGAACAGCCGATCAGCGCCGCGCCGGGCATCGTCAGCTTTGGCACCGCCTGCCAGCCGCCTTCGTTGATGGCCCGCGCACCATAGGAAACCCGGCGGCCGCCCTCCAGGATCGCCCGGATGGCCGGGTGGGTCTTCCAGCGCTGCATCTCGTCGAACGGGGAAAGATGCGGGTTGCGATAGGACAGCGCCACCACGAACCCCAGCGCCACCTGGTTGTTGGCCTGATGATAGAGGAAGCCGCCGCCCCAGGCATCCGAAAGCGGCCAGCCCTGGGTGTGGATCACCCGGCCCGGCACATGCTTCGCGGGATCGATGTCCCACAACTCCTTGATGCCGATGCCGTAAACCTGCGGCTGGCTGTCCTTTGCAAGATCGAAGCGCTTGATCAGCTGCTTGGAAAGGTGGCCACGCACCCCTTCGGCGAAGAAGGTGTATTTGGCATGCAGTTCCAGCCCCGGCTGATAATTGGGGCCATGGCTGCCGTCGCGCTCCACCCCCATGTCGCCGGTGGCGACACCCTTTACAGATCCGTCGTCATGGAACAGCACTTCGGCACCTGCGAAGCCGGGAAAGATCTCGACACCCAGCGCCTCGGCCTGCCCCGCCAGCCAGCGGCACAGGTTGCCCAGGCTGCCGGTATAGGTGCCCTTGTTGTTCATGAACGTGGGCATCAGGATGTGCGGAAACTCGTATTTCGTGGCCTTGGTCAGCACCCAGTGATGGTTTTCCGTCACCGGCGTTTCCGCGATCGGGCAGCCCTGGTCGCGCCAGTCGGGGATCAGTTCGTCAAGCGCTCTGGGATCCACCACGGCACCCGACAGGATATGGGCCCCCACTTCGGAGCCCTTTTCCAGTACGCAGACCGACAGCTCCAGGCCCTTTTGTGCCGCGACCTGCTTTGCCCGGATTGCTGCCGACAGGCCCGCCGGCCCGGCGCCCACGATCACCAGATCATAAGGCATTGCTTCACGATTGCTCATTCGATCTCTTCCGCTGGTCGTTCAGGGATACCGCAACCTCTATTCATCGCGCTGTCATGGGTTTTCAACCCGAAATCCCATCCATCGCGCCGATCCGGCCTTGACCGTTGCATGAACACTGTCATTTGTCGCCCCCCATGGGACTGGGTGCGACACCGGCACAGCCCGCGGGCCTTGCCCCGGGGGACATCGCTTCGATTCTGGACTGGTGGAAGCTGGCCGGCGTCGACACGATTGTCAGCGACGAGCCGACTGCCTGGTTCAGCGCCCCCGAAGCCCCCGAAGCCTCCGACGCGCCGCCGCAACCGGCGCCCGCGGTTCAGCCGGCGCCGCCGCGCCCGGTCGAACAGGGCTGGTGGACCGCCATCACGACCCTGCCGGATCTCGCCGCGCAGATGGCGGCCCGCCATCCTCGCGCGCCCTTCGCCGATGGAAATCCGCAATCCGGGCTGATGATCCTGGGCGAAGCCCCCTCCGCCGACGATCTGAAGACGGGCAGGCCCTTCACCGGCCCGGCGGGCCAGTTTCTCGACAGGATGCTGGCCGCCATCGGCCTCGATCGCACCTCCTGCTACATTGCCCTCCTCTGCCCGCGCCGGCCCATTCCCGGGCCGCCCACGCCAGAGGATATCGCGCAGGACATCGCGCTGACGCGGGCCCATATCCGCCTCGCCGCACCGCGCCACCTGATGCTGCTGGGCGCCAACCCGGTGCAGGCGCTGGCGGGGGAAACCGCGCCCATCACCCGTGTCCGGGGAAGCTGGCTGTCCGTTGACGCCGGGGCCGCCGCCCCGGTTCCGGCGCTCGCCACCTTCAATCCCGCCTATCTGCTGCGGCGGCCAGAGGAAAAGGCCCGGGCCTGGGCCGACCTGCTGGCGCTGAAACACAGGATATCCCAGTGAAGCGTCTGTTGCTCGCCACCCTTCTGTTCGCGGCCCCACTGGCGGCGCAGGAAACCATCGACGTCACCGCGACGCCGCTGAAATCGCCCTACAGCGCTGCCGAACGCTCGGTTCCGGCCCAGCTGTCGCCTGCCCAGAGAGAGGCCTATGCCCGAATCTTCCGCGCGATCGAGAAGGGGCAGATCACCGCCGCCTCGGCAGAATTGTCCGCGATGCCGCGCGGGCTGCTGCACCCGTCGGCCGAAGCGCAGATCCTGATCGCGCAAGGGTCCGGTGCGGGCCTGATGCGGCTTGTCGCCTTCCTGGAACAGAACCCCGAAGCGCCGCAGGCGAACGCGATCGCCGGCCTTGCGCGGAAGGCGGGCGCCACGAATCTTCCCCCCCTCGCCCGCACCAAGCAACTGGTTCCCGTCCGGCTCACGCCGTCGCTGGGGCCGCGTGGCGCGCGCCTCGTGAACGAAGCGGATCAGAGCTTCGCCACTGCCGCGCGCGCCGCGATTTCGGCCGACAATCCGTCCGAAGTGGAATTGCTGCTGGATCGGTTCGGGCCGGAACTGTCCGCAGAGGTTCGCTCCGAATGGGCGCAGCGCGCCGCCTGGGATGCCTATCTGGCGCTGGACGACGCGCTGGCGATGAAGCTGGGCGCCCGCGCCGCCGACGGGCAAGGCGAATGGGCCGCGATGGGCCACTGGGTTGCAGGCCTCGCGGCCTTCCGCACCGGCCAGTGGGACAATGCCGCCACCCATTTCGACGCCATATCACAGGTCTATGTCGCCCCGTCCGATCTGCGCTCCGCCGCCGCCTACTGGGCGGCGCGCGCGCATGTGCGGGGCGGGCGGCCGTGGCTGCTGACGGAACGGCTGAAATCCGCCATCGCCCGTGACCGCGATGGCTTCTATGGCCTGCTCGCCAGCCACGCCCTGGGCCTCGAACCCAACATCGACTGGCGAGAGCCCGATTTCATCCAGGCCGACTGGACCACGCTGAAAGGCCATCCCGGCGCTTCCCGCGCGGTCGCGCTGGTGGAGATCGGCCAGCTCGGCCTGGCTGACCGGGAACTTCGGCACCTCGCCGCGGCGACCGGCAACGACACCTATGAACCGGTGCTCCGGCTCGCCGCGCGGCTGAACCTGCCCGCCACCCAATATTGGCTGGCGCAGAATCCGCCGCCGGGGCTGATGCCGCCGATGTCGGCCCGCTTCCCCACGCCGGACTGGCGGCCGGTGCGCGGCTGGCGCGTGGATCGCGGTCTGGTGTTTGCCCATGCCCTGCAGGAATCCAAGTTCATCACTTCGGCCCGGTCCGGCGTGGGGGCGAAGGGGCTGATGCAGATCATGCCCGGCACCGCGCGCGATCTCGCCAAGGCGCTGGAGCTCGACCCGACGCCGGAACAGCTGGCGGATCCGTCGTTCAACGTGGAATTCGGCCAGTCCTATCTGGAAATGCTGCGCGATAGTCCTCACACGCAGGGCCTGCTGCCCAAGGTGATCGCCGCCTACAACGCCGGGCCGGGTTCGGTGCAGAAGTGGAACAACGGGGCCCTTCGCGACAATGGCGACGTGCTGCTGTTCATCGAAAGCATCCCCTTCCGGGAAACGCGCCACTATGTGGAAGTGGTGATGCGGAACTACTGGCTGTATCAGGAAAAGGAAGCGGCGCAGTCCGGCCGGCGCGCCCCCGCCGCGCAGATCATTGCGGCCGTCGCGGCCAACCAGTGGCCACGCTTTCCCGCGGCCACGCGCTGATGCCGATCGACGAAAGCCGCCCGTTCATTCCCGTCCGCATCGCGGTGCTGACAGTTTCGGACACGCGCACCTTTGAAGACGACCGCAGCGGCGACACGCTGGCCGACAGGATCACGAAGGCCGGGCATGTGCTGGCCGATCGCGCGATCGTGACCGACGATCCCGACAGGATCGTGGAGCAGATGGCGTCCTGGGTGGAGGATCCGCATGTCGACGTGATCATTTCCACCGGCGGCACCGGCGTGACGGGGCGAGACGTGACGCCGGAGGCGGTGGAAGCGATCTGCGACCGGATCATTCCCGGATTCGGCGAACTGTTCCGATGGCTGAGTTTCGCGAAGATCGGCACCTCCACGCTGCAATCGCGCGCGATCGGGGGCGTCGCGCGCGGCACCTATGTGTTCGCCTTGCCCGGCAGCCCCGGCGCCGTGAAGGACGGATGGGACGAAATCCTGTCTCTGCAACTGGATAATCGACACACGCCTTGTAATTTCGTGGAACTCATGCCACGCCTTGACGAGAATTAAGACGGTAAGCCCCCGGCAAGAGGAGCAGGGTCTTGGAGTATATCAACCTCAACCTGGCGCCAATCACGCTGGCTGCTGCTGTCGGTCTTCTTGTCGGCCTTATCCATTTTCTGGTATCCCGCCCCGGGGATCGGCCCGGCGTGGACTTCCTGTTTCTTTCGGCCATCGCGGAATTCTGGATCGCCTGCATCCTGGCAGGCGCGCTGATCATCGCGCCGCCGCTGGCAATGCCCTGGGTGATGGCTGTCGCGACCCCCGTGTTGATCTGGCTGGGCTTCATGGTACCCGCCCTGATGGTGAACCTGCGCTTTCGCGGGATGCCCGGCCACATGGCCGCGGCGGATGCGCTGCACTGGCTGCTCGTGCTGCTCGCGCAGTCGCTGGTGATGAGCACCATCGGGCTGACCAGGCCGCCCGGCTTCTGATGCGCTGCATTGCCCGGCGCCCGAGGCGCCTCTAGGCTTCGCACGATGCTTCGTATCCACCACCCCGATGTGCCCACAGTGGGCCTCAGCCCCGAACGCATCGCGGCCGGTGGCGACGCGACACAGCCCCTGCCCGCCCCGCAGGCGATCCGCGATTCGGTCTGGGTGGATCTTTCCTTCCCGCTGCCGCACGAACGGCAGGCGGTGGAACAGGCGCTGGGCATCAGCCTGCCCGACAAGGCCGACATGACCGCGATCGAGGCCTCCAGCCGGGTCTATCGGGAGGGCAATGCCCAGATCATGAACGTGATGCTGGTGGTGGGCGTGGACAGCCAGGAACCTGCCAGCGTCCCCGTCAGCCTCATCCTCACGCCGACCCAGCTGGTGACGGTGCGCTATTCCGACCCATCCGCTTTCCGCTCGCTGGACCAGTTCTGCGCCCGGCAGGCGCCCGGGCCCAACCCCTTCCAGCTGCTGACCCGGCTGATGGAAAACATCGTGGACCGCACCGCCGACATCCTGGAACGGATGGGGGGAGAGATCGACAGCCTTTCGGCGCAGATCTTCGGGCGGGATCGGCCCAAGACCCTGCGCCTGTCCACCACCGACCTGCAGACCATCCTGCGCCGGATCGGCGGCACCCAGTTCGTCCTGAACAAGGCGCATGATTCGCTGGTCACCCTGAACCGGGCGGCCAGCTTCCTGCAGGTGGGCACCGCCGAAGCCGGGGAGAACGGCAGGGCCCAGCTGTCGCGCCCGGACAAGCTCGGTCGGGAACAGCTGAAATCCATCACGCGCGACTTCCAGAGCCTGTCCGAAAACTGCAGCTACCTGACGAACCACACCGGCTTCCTTCTGGATGCCGCGCTCGGTCGCATCTCCATCGAGCAGAACGCCATCGTGAAGATCTTCTCGGTTGCGGCGGTGATCTTCCTGCCGCCCACACTGGTCGCCTCCGTCTACGGCATGAACTTCGTGCACATGCCCGAACTGGAATGGCTGGCGGGCTACCCGATGGCGCTGGGGCTGATGCTGCTGTCAGCCGTGCTGCCCTATCTGTGGTTCAAGAAGAAGGGCTGGCTTTAGCAGGCCGGACAAGCCGCGCGATCGCGGGGCTTGTCTTTTCGTTCTCTGTTTGTTCCAATCCTCGCATGCCGACTCCGAAGGGCCGGGCCGCGCCCGCCAACCAGCTCAGCACGCGTTTCGGCCTGCCCCAGCGGGAGGTGGAGGGGGACTGGCTGGATCAGGCCGCGCAGGAGGACGGGCTGCCGCCGCTCAGGACGACGGTGCAGCTGGAACGGCCGCGCACGGCGCTGTCCCGCAACGAAAGCCCCGACATCCCCTTCGATCGCAGCTTCAACGCCTATCGCGGCTGCGAACATGGCTGCATCTACTGCTTCGCGCGGCCGACCCACGCCTGGCACGACCTTTCCCCCGGCCTCGATTTCGAGACGAAGCTGTTCGCCAAGCCGACGGGCCCGGCGCTGCTGCGGGCCGAATTCACCAGACGCGGCTATCGGCCGGAGGTGCTGGCGATGGGCACCAACACCGATCCCTATCAGCCGATCGAGGCGCGCTTCCGCATCACGCGCGCTGTGCTGGAACTGTGCCTGGAAACGCGACATCCGGTTTCGATCACCACCAAATCCGCCCGGGTGCTGGAGGATCTGACGCTTCTGTCCGCGCTCGCCGGACTGGGGCTGACGATGGTGATGCTGTCCGTCACCACGCTGGATCCGGCGCTGGCGCGGGTGATGGAACCGCGCGCCAGCGCGCCGCGCCTGCGGCTGAAGGCGATGGCCCCGCTTGCGCAAGCGGGGGTTCCGGTCTTCGTTTCAGCGTCGCCCATCATCCCCGCGCTCAACGACCACGAGCTGGAATCGATCCTGGAGGCCGCGGCGGCAGCAGGCGCGACCGGGGCCTTCTGCCAGCCTGTCCGCCTCCCGCACGAGGTGGCGCCGCTGTTCGAAGCCTGGCTGGCAGAGCACCGGCCGGACCGGAAGGATCATGTGCTGAACGCCATCCGGGCGATGCGCGGCGGCCAGCTCAACGACCCCCGCTTCGAAAACCGCATGCGCCCGCAGGGGGAATGGGGCCGTCTGCTGGCGTTCAGGCTTTCGGCGGCGCGGCGGCGGCACGGGCTGGAACGACAGGCGCCGATCCTGCGGAACGACCTGTTCGCACCACCACGGGGTGATCCCAGGCAGGGCGAGCTTTTTCTGAACGACAGATAAACGGGCTTGCCAACATAACTGACAGGATTAACCTCACGGTCTTGGTTAATCGTGGGGGAATTGCCATGCTATCTACTGCATTCAGTGTCGGCCTGTGGACCATCCTGTTCTGGCTGCTTCTGGGCGTCGCGCTCGGCGGACTTCTGGCCCGCCTGCTGGGATCGACGGCGACCTCGACGGCGCACGCGCTGGGCCTCGCCGATTTCGAGGGCAAGACGGTCACGGTGAAAACCGAAACCTCGCATCTGGCCGATCAGCTGGAGGCAATCGAAGGGGTCGGGCCGCAGATCGCGGACCTGTTCCACAAGAACGGCATCCACAGCTTTGCACAGGTCGCCGCGATGACGCCGGCCGACATTTCGAAGATCCTGGCCGCCGGGGGCAGCGCCTTTGCGATCGCCTCGCCGACCACCTGGCCCTTCCAGGCGAAGCTGCTGGAAAACGGCTGGATCGCCGAGTTCCTGTCCGTCGGTCAGAAACTGGTCGCGGGGCGCCTGCCGGTCACCGGCCTTGGCGGCATCGGGGAGGCGACCGCCGCCCGGCTGCAAGCCGCCGATGTCGGATCGGTCGAGGCGCTGGCACAGGCCGACGCGGGATCGCTGGCGGCAAAGCTGGCGGAAGCCGGCGAGAACATCGCGGAATCCAGGCTGGCCGGCTTCATCGCCGAGGCAAAATCCATCCTGGCCGGCGATTTCACCAAGCTGGCCGCCTTCTTCGGGCTGCCGGCCGCCGTGATCGGCACCCGCGCCACCGCCAGCTACCGCAAGAGCCACGACGTCACCGGCCCGATCGTGGGCGCCCAGGGGCTGCTTTCGGCCCTGCCCACGGCAACGGCGACGGCAACCGGCGGCGCGTCGCTGCTGCCCGTGTGGCTGGGCCTGATCGGCGCCGGCCTGCTGGCGCTGCTCTGCCTGCTGGGCCTGTGGTGCCCGCTGCCCCGCACGACCAATGTGGATGTGCGCGGCGTGGTCGTGACGCCGGCGCCCGCAGCGCCCGCGCCGGTCATTCCCACGGGTTCGGGCCTGATCAGCGAACTGCGCGATGGCCTGCCGATGCTGATCGTCTATTTCGAAACAGCCAAGAGCGACGTGACCAACGAGCTGACCACCGAATCCGCCAAGCTGGACGCCTATCTGGACGAACATGAAGACGCCCGCCTGTCGGTTTCCGGCTATGTCGATCCGCGTGGCGATCCGGCCTTCAACCAGCAGCTCGCCAAGGATCGTGCTACCAAGGTGCGCGATGCGCTGGTGGCGGCCGGCATCCCGGCCGACCGCATCGACCTGGACAAGCCGAGCGACATCGTGGCCGACGAATCGTCTCTTGCCTCCGAGCGCAAGGTCGAAGTGAAAATCAAGACCGGCGCTGCCGCGGGGGACGACGCCGAAAAGACGAAGACTGCGGCGCAATAACACGCCTGAGCTGATGGAAAGGGCCCCGTCCGGAATCATCCGGGCGGGGCCCTTCATTTTCTGAAACGATGCCTTTGCATCATTTCTGTTCCGGATTGTTGCCATCGGGCCCAGAATGCAGAGATGTATACTGAAACCGCCCGCATGCCCGCCCTGTTCATCGGCCATGGAAGCCCGATGAACACGCTTGAGCTGAACCGCTGGACCAGCGGTTGGCGCGCGCTGGGCGCGCGTCTGCCCAGCCCACGCGCCCTGCTCGTCGTATCCGCCCACTGGTACATCGGCGCAACCGCCGTGACCGCTATGGCAAAGCCGCGGACCATCCATGATTTCCGCGGCTTCCCGCCGGAACTGTTCGCCTTTCAATATGATGCCCCGGGCGCGCCGGATCTGGCGCGCGAGGTGGCCGAAATCGCGAAGCCGGTGCCCGTCACGCTGGACGAAGGACAGTGGGGGCTCGATCACGGCACCTGGAGCGTGCTCGCCCACCTGTTCCCCGATGCCGATGTGCCGGTGGTGCAACTGTCCATCGATGCGACGAAGCCCGGCAGCCACCATCTGGCGCTTGCCGCCCGGCTGGCCCCGCTGCGCGACAGCGGCGTGATGATCCTGGCCAGCGGCAATGTGGTGCACAACCTGCGCCTGATCGACTGGCAGGCGGGCGACACCGGCGCAGCCTGGGCGGACCGGTTCGACACCGATGTCGCCGCACTGATGCAGGAACGCCCCGGCGACATCCTCGAAGCAGGCCGGCATCCGGATTTCGCCACCGCCGTGCCGACACCCGATCACTTCCTTCCGCTGCTGTCGATCGCCGGGCTTGCAGCCGAAAGCGGGGAGATCGCCGCGCCGCTGTTCGAGGGCCGGACGATGGGCTCGCTTTCGATGACAAGCTACGCGCTGGGGCTGAAGGACTGACAGCCGGCGGGTTGTTCGCTCTGATATCCACACGGTCGGGCGGAAATCGCGGGATCGCCCCCTTCCCGCGCGGCGGGCAAAGGCGCATGTAGCCCGGCCAATGGCAACGCTTCCGAACCTCTCCCTCATCCAGCCCGGCGCCGAATCAGCCCAGCGCATCCCCTTCAACATCGAAGCGGAGAAGGCCCTTCTGGGCGCGCTGATGGTGGAAAACCGGCTGCTGGAAGAAATCACGCTGCAACTGCGCGAGGAACATTTCTACGAGCCGCTGCACGGCCGCATCTTCGCCCAGATCCGTCGCCTGGCCGATCTGAACATGGTGGCGAATCCGGTTACGCTGCGCCCGCTGTTCGAAAGCGATCCGGCGCTGGCCGAACTGGGCGGCCCGGCCTATCTCCTGCGGTTGACGGAAGATCCCACGGTCGTGATCGCCGCGCGGGACTGTGCCCAGCAGACCTATGATCTGGCCCTGCTGCGCGCGCTGGTGATGGTGGGCACCGATCTGGTGCAGGCCGCAACCGACACCAGCGCCGAAGTCGCGCCGATGAAACAGATCGAGGCGGCCGAGGAAGCGCTCTACAAGGTCGCGGAATCGGGGGAGGTCGCGGGCGCGACGGTCGATTTCGCCGGCGCGGCGAAAAAGGCCGTCGGCATGGCCGCCAAGGCGATGAAGTCCGGCGGGCACCTGTCCGGCCTCACCACCGGCCTCAACGGCCTGAACAACAAGATCGGCGGCCTGCACAATTCCGATCTGGTGATCCTGGCCGGCCGCCCCGCCATGGGCAAGACGGCGCTTGCCACCAACATCGCCTTTTCCACCGCACTGCGCTACAAGCTGGATCAGCGCGACGGCATCAGCCCCACCTCGGGTGCGCCGGTCGCCTTTTTCAGCCTGGAAATGTCGTCGGATCAGCTGGCGAACCGGATTCTGGCCGAGCAGAGCCGGATCAGCTCCGAAAACCTGCGCATGGGCAAGATCAACCAGGCCGAGTTCAACGAACTGGCCCGCGCGGCCGAGGAACTTTACGATCTGCCGCTCTACATCGACGACACGCCCGCGCTTTCCATCGCCGCCATGCGCGCCCGCGCCCGGCGGCTGAAGCGGCAGAAGAAGATCGGGCTGATCGTCGTCGACTATCTGCAGCTGCTGCAGGGCACGGCAAAGAACGCCTCCGAAAACCGGGTGAACGAGATTTCCGAAGTCACCCGCGGCCTGAAGACGCTGGCGAAGGAACTCGACATTCCCGTCATCGCCCTGTCGCAGCTGTCGCGGCAGGTGGAAAACCGGGAAGACAAGCGCCCCCAGCTTTCGGATCTGCGCGAATCCGGCACCATCGAGCAGGATGCCGACATCGTGCTGTTCGTCTTCCGGGAAGAATATTACCACGAATCGAAGAAGCCCGAGGACGGCAGCGAGAAGTTCCAGCAGTGGCTGGAAAAGGCCGACCGGCTGCGCGGCCGCGCCGAAGTGATCGTCGCCAAGCAGCGGCATGGCGCCACCGGCACCGTCCCGCTGGTGTTCCAGCGCGAATTCACCCGCTTCGCGGACCCGGCAGACGGCGACTGGATGCCGGAAAGCTACGACTGATTAAAATGCCGCATGGCCGGGCGCAGTCCGGCTGCTAGAGGGCGGGGCATGGATTTCCATTCGGACAATGCCGCCGGCGTTCATCCCGCCGTTCTGGAAGCTGTTGCGCGCGCGGCCGGGCCGCATCCGCGCGGCTACGACGCGGATGACTGGTCCGCCCGGCTGGACGGCGCCTTTTCCGAACTGTTCGGAACACCGGTGCGCGCCTTCGCCGTGCCCAGCGGCACGGCGGCCAACGCGCTGGGGCTTTCGGCCTGCGTCCCCCCGTTCGGCGGGGTATGGTGCCACAACGAAGCCCATATCGAGGTGGACGAGGCTGGCGCGGTGGGATTCTACACCGGCGGCGGCAGCCTGATGCTGGTGCCTTCGCCCCATGGCAAGCTGACGACCGAGGCGCTGGATGAAGCCGCCGCGCGGCGGCGCGGCGATGTGCACCAGGTGCAGCCGGCCGCGCTCAGCCTGACGCAGGCGACGGAGGCCGGCACCGTCTATGCGCCCGATGAAGTGGCGGCGCTGTCCGGCTGGGCGAAGGCGCGGGGGCTTGCCGTGCACATGGATGGCGCACGCTTTGCCAATGCGGTGGCGCATCTGGGCTGCGCACCGGCCGACCTCAGCTGGAAGGCCGGCGTGGATATCCTCTCGTTCGGCTGCATCAAGAACGGCGGCATGTCGGCCGAAGCGCTGCTGTTCTTCCGGCCCGCGCGCGCCGAAACCGTTCCCGTCCGCCGCAAGCGCGCCGGGCTGATGCCCTCCAAGGGACGCTTCGCCGCCGCCCAGTTGCTGGCGATGATCGAAGGCGATGTCTGGCTGGAAAATGCGCGCGCCGCCAACCGGGGGGCCGCCACCATCGCCGCAGCCGTTCCGGACCGGCTGCTTTGGCCCGCAGACGCCAACGAGCTGTTCCTGCGGCTGACCGCAGACGAGCGCGAGCGGCTGAGGGCCAGGGGCTTCGGCTTCTACGACTGGGAGCTTTCCGGCCCTGACGCCGCCCGCTTCGTGGTGCGCTGGGATCAGGATGAAACCGCCATCCAGGCCCTGGCCGACGCGATCGCGGCCCTTTGAACAAAACACAGTGAGCCCGCGCATCATCCTTCAGTTCGCCGCCGTCACCCTGATCTGGGGGACGACCTGGATCGTCATCAAGTTCCAGCTCGGCACGGTGAACCCAAGCTGGTCGGTCTGCTACCGCTTCCTCACGGGCGGGCTGGCCCTGCTGGGCTGGTGCGCGATCCGCGGCCTGCCGCTGACGGTGCCGCGAACGGCCCTGCCCTTCCTGTTCATCTTCGGGCTGTTCCAGTTCGTGATGAACTTCAACTTCGTCTACCGGTCGGAACTCTATATCCCCTCGGGTATTCCGGCGGTGGCCTTCGCGCTGCTGATGGTGCCCAATGCGATCCTGGCCCGCCTCTTCCTCGGGCGTCGGATCAGCGGGCACTTCGCGCTCGGCTCCGCGCTGGGCATCCTGGGCGTCGGGCTGCTGTTCGCCCAACAGCTCAGCCTGCCCGGCGACCGGGCCGATACGCTGCTCGGCCTTTCTCTGGTGGTGGCGGGCATTCTTTCGGCCAGCATCGCCAATGTGATGCAGGCAAGCCCCCGCGCACTGACATTCCCGGCGCTGGCGGGGCTGGGCTGGGCGATGCTGATGGGGGCCGGCGTGAACGCGGTTCTGGCACTGGCGATCAGCGGGCCACCGCAGTTCGATCCGGCGCCCGGCTACTGGCTGGGCTTCCTCTATCTGGGCATCTTCGCCAGCGCGATCGCGTTCGCGCTCTATTTCGATCTGGTCCGGCAGATGGGCCCTGCGGAAGCAGCCTGGACAAGCGTGCTGATCCCGATCCTGGCGATGGCGATCTCCACCCTGCTGGAAGGCTTCCGCTGGACCCCGATGGCCGCCACCGGCGCCGTCCTGGCGCTGGCGGGCATGGTGGTCGCGCTAAGGCAACCGGCACGTCCCGCCCGGGCATAGCCGGCTCAGGCGTAACCGCCGCGCAGATACATCAGCGGGTTGCGATCCCCGGCCGAACGGAAGCTTTCGATCCGGCCGATCAGCACCTGATGATCCCCGGCCTCGATATCGTTGGCGAGCGCACAGGCGAAATTGGCGCAGGCGCCCTCCAGCAGCAGCACGCCGGATTCCGATTCCACCCATTCGCCATGGGAAAATCGATCAACGCCCCTGGTCGCGAAGCGCTCCGCCACATCACGCTGGGCCGATGAAAGAACACTGACGCCGAACAGGCCGGTGTGCCGGATGGCCGGAAGGCTGGCCGTGTTGCGTCCGGGGCAGACAAGCAGCAGCGGCGGATCCAGCGAGACGGATGTGAAGCTGTTGGCAGTGAAGCCGACCGGGCGGCGATGGGCATCGAAGCTGGTCACGATGGTGACGCCGGTGGCGAAACATCCAAAGGCGTCACGCAGGGCTCGATGATCTGTCATGCCCCGGGCATGAAGCAGCCCGGGGCAAGAAAGGCAAGTGTTACAGGTGCCAGGGCCGGCACTGGCGGCCCACGCCTGAGTCTGTGGGCTTACTTCCCCGTGAACTGCGCGGGGCGCTTCTGCAGAAAGGCCATCACGCCTTCGGCGAAATCGGCGCTGCGACCGGCCAGCATCTGGTTGCGCCGTTCCACCATCAGGCCTTCGGTCAGGCTCTTGTCCATGCAGTCGCGGATGCCGGTGCGGATCAGCGTGAGCGCCTTGGTGGGGCCGGTGGCGAGCTTCTTCGCGATTTCCGCCGCGCGGGCCTGAAGATCGTCGTCCTCCACCACTTCGGAAACCAGGCCCCATTCATAGGCGAGGTCGGCCGGAATCCGTTCGCCCAGCATCATCATGCGGGTGGCGCGGGCGCGCCCGATCATGCGCGGCAACAGCCAGGTGGAGCCGACATCCGGCACCAGCCCGATATTCACGAAGGCCTGCAGGAAATAGGCGGATTTCGCAGCCACGATGATGTCACCGGCCAGCGCATAGGAACATCCGGCACCCGCCGCCGGGCCGTTCACCGCAGTCACCACGGGCACCGGCAGCGCGAACAGCCGTTCCAGCAGCACATTGAAATGGGTTTCCAGCACCTTGCCGGCATCGATCGGTCCGCCGGAACCGCCGCCACTGCCACCCGCCGTTCCGGGGGCCAGATCGGCACCGCTGGAAAAGCCGCGCCCGGCCCCCGTCAGCACCAGGCAGCGCGCAGAGGAGACCCCATCGCGGATCTGATCCACCGCGTCGATCATCTCGCGGATCACATCGGTGTTCAGGCTGTTCAACCGCTCGGGCCGGTTGATCGTCAGCGTTGCGACGCCGTCCGCTTCGTTCCAGGTGATATGTTCGTAGGCCATGCCGTCTTCCTCCACTCGGGTTGCAGAGGATGTAGCGCGCGGGATGGCCCCGCCGCCGCTCGGCAAATGGCTAGCTGATGCTCAGCCGCGGGCGGAAACCAGCAGGAAGGCAGGCACGCCCTCCTCGCCGAAACCGGGGCCGATCGGCGGCCCGTCGTCCCTCTCGCGCGGTTCCCGATCCGGCCGCTGACGATCCCGTTGCCGGCCGTCGCGGGGCTGATCGCCACGCTGCCGGCGCTCGCGGTCCGGTTCGGCGCGGCTCCGCTCGCGCGGGGCCTGCTGGCGGGCCGGCGTTTCACCGGGCGTTTCCCTGCCCCGCCGTTCGTCCTGCGATTCGTCCCCGGCGTGCGCTGCCTTGCGAATGGGCCTTGCGGATGGCTCCGTCGGTTCCGCTGCCCGCCGGGGTCGCTCGGAGCGGCCGCCTTCCCCTTCCGGCGCACCGGCTGCCATCGGCGCGCGGCGCGGGATGCTCTGGCCGGTCAGTTTCTCGATGTTGGCGATCGCCTCGGCATCGTCGGGCGTGAAGAGGGTGATGGCGATCCCCTTCTGCCCGGCCCGCCCGGTGCGGCCGATGCGGTGGACATAATCATCCGGGTGCCAGGGTACGTCGAAGTTGAACACATGGCTGACGCCCTTGATGTCCAGCCCGCGCGCCGCCACGTCGGACGCGACGAGAATGTTGATCTCCCCGTCCTTGAAGCGGTCCAGTTCCTTGATGCGGTCCGCCTGTTCCATGTCGCCATGGATCTGACCCACCTTGAACTTGTGCCGCTTCAGGCTGGCGGCAAGGTCGCGCACGGTCGTCTTGCGGTTGCAGAAAATGATGCCCGTCTTCACGTCTTCGGCGCGGATCAGTTCGCGCAGAACGTCCCGCTTCTGCCGGCTTTCGGCCGGCATCAGCGACTGGGCGATATCCTTGTTGGTGGTGGCGGGGCGGGCCACTTCCACCATCTTCGGGCTGGTCATGAAGCGGTCGGCCAGCTTCTTGACGGGCGCCGGCATGGTTGCGGAAAACAGCAGCGTCTGCCGCTCCGCCTTGATCAGGGTGCAGATCTTCTCGACATCGGGGATGAAGCCCATGTCCAGCATGCGGTCGGCCTCGTCGATCACCAGCACGTCCACGCCAGACAGCAGGATCTTCCCGCGGGAATGCTGGTCGAGCAGGCGGCCAGGGGTGGCGATCAGCACATCCACACCCTTTTCCAGGGCCTTGTCCTGATCACCGAAGGCAACACCGCCGATCAGCAACGCCATCGAAAGCTTGTGATACTTGCCGTATTTCTCGAAATTCTCGGCCACCTGCGCGGCCAGTTCGCGCGTGGGCTCAAGGATCAGGCTGCGCGGCATGCGCGCCCGGCTGCGTCCTTCCGCCAGGATGTCGATCATCGGCAGAACAAAGCTGGCCGTCTTGCCGGTGCCGGTCTGCGCGACGGCGATCAGATCCTTGCCCATCAGAACCGCGGGAATGGCGGCCGCCTGAATCGCGGTCGGCTCGGTATAGCCGCTGTCGGCGACGGCGTTCAGTAGGGCATCCGAAAGGTGCAGGTCGGAAAAGGGCAAATCGGTTCCTTGGGGGCCGGCTATCGCGACATGCGCCCGGCGTACGCGCAATAGCGCGCTGCGACGCACAAGAAAAGGGCTGCGCCGAACGGGGCTCAGGCGCCGAACAGAAAGAGGGGAGCGGACTGGCCGCTCCCCTCCCTCGCTGGCGGGCGGTGAAACCGCCCGTCCTCCCCGATAACCGTCAGAAGCGGAAACCCGCGGTCAGGCCGTAGCGGCGGGGTTCCAGGGTAAAGATGTTGGTGAAATTCCCCGAGGACTGGTCCGTCGAGTAAAGGCCCGTGATGGCGCTGTTGTTGCCGATGTTCTGGATATAGGCGCGGACATACCAGCGGTCGTCCACCCCGTTCAGCTGAACCTGGGCGTTCATCACGAAGTAGGAAGGAACGCGGGTGCGGGCGGAGTTGAAGACGCTGCCATAGCTGTCGCCCGTCATGGCGAAATCCCAGCGCGGCACGATCGTCATTCCGCTCGACAGGTCCTGGGTCCACTGCACGCCGCCGGAAATCTTGAATTCCGGCGCCTGCGGCAGTTCGTTGCCCTTGATGTTGTTGGCAATGCCCGGGCTGACGACAGACACACCGTTCGCCGCCGCCGTCGCCGACAGCACCGAGCAGATGCCGAAGGCGCCCGTCGCGCCGTTGATGCCGCTGTCGGACGGGAAGGCGGTGGGCGCCTTCAGCCCCAGCGCCGAGTTGACGGCTGCGACATAGCCGTTGCTGAGCGCCGCGCCGCCGGCGCCTGTCGGGATCACCGTGCAGTTCGCGCCGTTGGTGATGTCCTTCACGATCACCGCATCCGAACGGCCGCCCGATGGATCGAACGGATCCGCCAGATACTTGTCCGATGCGACTTCGGTGTTGAGGTAGGACAGGCTGAGGTTCACCGTGAGCGGCGGGATCGGGTTCACGATGCCTTCGACTTCAAGGCCCCAGATGTTGGCGTCGACATTGTCGTTGACCGAGGTGCGCGCCACGATCCGGGCGAGCTGCAGACCCTTGTACTTGTAGTAGAAGGCGGTTGCGTTCAGCTGGATGGTGCCATCCGCGAAGCGGTTCTTCGAACCGATTTCGAAGGCGTCGATCGACTCCGGCGCGAAGGTTTCGGGCACGGCGAAGATCGGCTGCAGCGGCGGGTTGATGCCGCCCGACTTGTAGCCCCGCGAATAGGAGGCATAGATCAGACTGTCCTCGGAGACCTTGTAGTCGACGACGAAGCGGCCGGTGATCTCGTCGAAGGCGACGTCCCGTTCCTGCCACAGCTGGTTGCCGGGGCGGCCCGGATCCGCATCGAAGCTGCCGACGAACGGCGAATCGAAGGCATTGCCGACCGTGAAGGGCACCGGGAAGCTGGCCAGCGTCGAGCGGGCCCGCAGGCTCTTCGAGTCATTGTTGTAGCGCAGACCGACCGTGAACTTCAGCGAGTCCGTCGCCTCGTAATAGGCTTCGCCGAAGATGCCGTAGCTCTTCAGGTGGAAATCCTGCGTGTTGTTGCGGAAGAAGGGCGTGCCCAGGAACACATTGCCCAGCGCCGGCGTGCCAAGGGCCGTCGCCGCACCCAGGACACCGGTGACGTAATCGATGCCGAAGGCGTTCACATAATAGCTGTTCTCCTTCATCTTCACGTCATTGTAGATAGCGCCGACGAGGAAGTTGAACTTGCTGTCGAAGTCGGTGGAAAGGATGCCTTCCACCGTCCAGGCCTTCAGATACTGGTTCGAGCGGTCAAAATCCTGCGGCGTTGCCGAGCAGTACTTGTTTCCGCCGAACACCCCCATGCCGGTCTCTTCCGGCAGAGACACGCACAGATCGCCCGTGGGCCCGTTGGGGAAGATCGCCGCAAGCATCGGCTGGAACTGCGGCAGAATGGTCGCCAGCCCGAACAGGTTGTTGATGCCCGGCTGGTAGATGGCCCGGTTCTGGACGGAGTTGTTGTAATCCTGCGAGCTGTCGACCGAGTTTTCCTGATACTGGCCGGAAATCTTGCCCTTCACGGGCCCGAAATCATGCTCGATCTTGGCCTGGACCTGGATTTCCTCCGCCATGTAGGTGGGGGTGTAGTCCGTGTAGATCTTGCGGGGATCCGAAGGGTTCACCAGCCCCTTGTAGGCATCAGGCCCATAAAGGCTGCCGAGACCTGCGGTTGACAGCAGCGGACCAAGGGCCGCGCCCCCCTGGATGCGCAGCAGTTCCTGAGACGAAAGCGTGCCGACGAAGGTGGAGTTGGCATTGGTGTACCCATATTCACGCCGGCCGGGCAGACAGCCCAGCACGCCCGTCGGGTCGCGCTGGCACATCTGCTTCTGGATGCGCATCCGGTTGTCGTCTTCCTTGAACCAGTAGCCCATCAGGTCGATGGTGGTCGCTTCGGTCGGTTCCCACCGCAGCGATCCGCGCAGCGCGAACATGTCCCGGTCGTCGTAGCGGTCGCCGTTGAAGAGGTTTTCGGTGTAACCGTCGCGCTTCATGTAGAAACCGGCGAGACGGGCGGCGAAATTCTCGCCCAGCGGCACGTTGATCATGCCCTGCAGGCGGATTTCGTTGAAGTTGCCGTAGCTTGCCTCGCCCGAAGCCTTCAGGGCGCTGGCGTCAGGCTTGGCGGAAACCAGGTTCACCACGCCCGATGTCGCGTTGCGACCGAACAGTGTCCCCTGCGGGCCACGCAGCACTTCCACCCGTTCGAGATCGAAGAATTCCGTTTCGAAGATTCGGGTGGCGAACAGCGGCAGGTCGTTCATGTGGATGGCTGTCGCGCTGTCGCACGACACGCCCACGCACAGGTCACCCACGCCGCGGATGGTGAAGCTGGCGCCGGTGAAATTGCCCTTGGAGAAGGTGACGTTCGGCAGCGAGAGCTGAAGCTGGGTGGAGTTGTTGATCTGCCGCTCGGTCAGCGCCTCCGACGAGAAGGCCGAAACGGCGATCGGCACATCCTGCAGGCTCTGCGCCTGCCGCTGGGCCGTCACGATGATGTCTTCGACACCCGTCGACGCCGTCTGGGCATGGGCCATGCCCATCAGCCCCTGCAGCGACACGGCCGAAACCAGTGCAGCGCGGATGGCCACTTTTCTTGCCTTCATCAGATACCTCCCCAAATGCCTCGGACGCGATCTGCGCCTGACAAGGCCTGGTGAGGCAAACGGACCTGCCACTATCAGCCACCGCGGATTAACGCGGATTCTCCCGGCCGTGCGGCATTTCTCCCGTCGGTCCTCCCCAGGCCGACCATCACATTGAAACAGTCGCACAGGGGCTTGTCCAGCCATGCAAAGGGGTTTTGCCCCCTCACCAATTTGAGGACTGCCCCCTGTCACCCGATGGCCACACCATCTGTGGCCCGGCATCTCCGGCCCGAATCCCTGGCCCGGAAGCAATGACCCAGGGGTCAGCGGCGGCGCGCGGGCCGCAGTTCGCTGATACTGCTCACCCGGCAGGCGCCGCCGGCCCGGCTGATGATGCGGTCATTGCCGGCGCAGAACTTCCCCGGCACGCGCGGCTGATAGTAAAAGCCACCATAATAGCTCAGCTGCGGGCACTGCTGCGCAAGGGTCAGCCGCCAGCGCTTGTCGCCGCGCATCGTGACATCCACGGTGCGGGCGTCAACCACGATCGCGCCGGCAATGCGCGAGGTATCGATGCAGGCCTTGGTGCTGGGCCGGCCCGCGATCCATCCGTCCCGCTCGGCCGGTGGCATCGGGCGCACCGGCACCACGCCCACCTGGGCCGGCAGCGGCTTCGCCGCGATCATCGCGGCGAGTCCGCACAGCAGCCACGGCACGGGGCGCGCAAGGGTCATCGGGCTTCAGCGGCAAACGGCATGGGCGGGGGCATGTGTGCGCCGGCTTGAACCGGCTGTGAACCCCCCGCCGAGTGCAGCGTCAGTTTTCGGGTTTCACGAACTTCAGCGTCATCCGGTCGCTTTCGCCGATCGCTGCATATTTCGCCCGGTCGGTGTCGCCCAGCGTGAAGTTCGGCGGCAATGTCCACACGCCCTTGGGATAGTCCGCCGTATCCTTCGGGTTCGCGTTCACCTCGCTGCTGCCCACCAGCCGGAAACCGGCGGCTTCCGCCAGCCGGATCACCTCGCTCTGCTTCATGTAGCCGGACCGGCGGGTCGCCTCGGTCTCTTCCCGATCCTCTGGCAGACGGTGATCGACAACGCCCAGGATCCCGCCCGGCTTCAGTGCCGTATAGAAGGCCCTGAAGGCTTCGGGGGCGAAGCCGGCCATCTGCCAGTTGTGGACGTTGCGGAACGTCAGCACCATGTCGGCCGAGCCGGGGGCAGCCAGGTTCGTTTCGAAGCCCTTGCCGAAGCTCGTCACGGCCGCCGCGCCATACAGGTCCGGGTTGCTCTTCAGCTTCTCCACGAAGGCCGCGCGCTGGCGCTGGGCGTTGGGCGAACCCTGCGGATTGTTGTGGGCCGCGATATAGCGGCCCTTGCCCGCCAGAACCGGGGCGATCACCTCGCTGTACCAGCCGGCGCCGGGGGAAACTTCCACAACGGTCATGTCCGGCCTCAGGCCGAAGAACAGCAGCGTTTCCTTCGGATGGCGATATTGGTCGCGCGCGCGGTTCGCGTCACTGCGATGGGCGCCGGCCAGCGCCTTGTCGATCGCGGCAGCGGTCTGGGCTTCGGATTTCGCCTCGCGCTGGCTGGCAGCGCGGGTGGCCGGCTTTGCGGACGGCTCGGCAGCCGCGCCGATCGAAAGGGACAGGGCCACAACAGTGGCTGCGACAGGAATGCGAAGCATCGACAGTCTCCCGAAAAAAGCCGCACGTCGCGCGCGGCGCGCCTTGCGGGTTTCATATGCGATTGCCAGTTAACTGCAAGACAATGGGCTGGACACTCTCTCTCCTGCTGGCGGGGCTGGCGCTGGGCATCCTGCTGCTGTCAGGCTGGATGCATGCACGCCGCGGGATCGGGCGGCTGTCCTTCCTGCCCTGGGATTATGTCATGATCGCAGCCGCCATCGCCCTCATCGGCCTTCTGGGCCGCATGGCGATCCTCTGGCGCGACGGATGGCCCCTGCAGATCCTCGCCCCATAAGGCCCGATCCGCATCGGGGCGCAGGGTCAGTCCAGGTAGAAGTCGATCGTCGTCACCACGCGGACCTTCTGATAAGGTGTGTCGGTGCCGATCCCGGCGTCACCCTCGCGGCCGGTGATGGAAAACAACCCCTGTGTCGCCTGCCGGATTCCGCCCACCTTCGTGTCGCTGTCGCGCGCGAACTGGCCGGCGGCTTCCCGCGCGCTCTTCGTGGCTTCGGCAATCATGGCGGGCTTCACCTCGTTCAGCTTCGTGAAGCTGTAGGTCACGCCCCCGCCGCCATCGCTGTCCAGCGCGACGCCCTTGCGGATGATCTCCGCCTGGCTGGCGAAGGCCTTCTCCATCCGGGCGATGTCGGTGGTGCGCGCCAGAATGCGCTGGCGGATGGTGATGTTCAGCCGCCCCAGCGAATTGTCCATATACTGGCTGACAGACGAACCGCGCGGCTGGATTTCCGCCGCGCTGAACCCGTGGGCGGCCAGGAATCCGCGCACCGCATCCGCATCGGCGTCGGCCTTGGCCTGAACGACTCCAAGATCGCTGCCATTGGCCTGGGTGGCGATCACCCAGGTGGCCAGATCGGCCTGCACGTCCCGTTCCGCGACTCCGCGCACAGTCACTACCGATTCGCCACGCCGGATGTTCGAAAGGCCGGTCGCCGTGAACAGCCCCGCCAGCGCCAGCCCGGCGCCGATCAGCGCACCCGATACCGTGGTAGAATTGCCCCAGTCCATCGTCCGCCTCCGTTCCGCCCAGCCCTGTCCTGCCGTGCCCACATGCTGCGCGTTCCCGCGCTTGACAGCAAGGCCTTCGGCCGCAACCCCTGCCGACCGAGGAGAGAGCCCATGCCCCGTTCCGACTTCCGCTTCGCCTGGCGAAAGCGGGTCCACTATCCAGAGATCGACGCGCAGGCGGTGGTCTACAACAGCCGCTATCTCGAATATTTCGACATCGCGCTGACGGAATACTGGCGCGAGGCGGGGATCTACCAGCAAACGCCCGTCAGCGGCGGGGCCGAATTCCACCTGGCGCGCGCCACGGTGGACTACAAGGCGCCGATCCTGCTGGACGAAGAGATCCTGATCTGCGTGCGCACCAGCCGCATCGGCCGCTCCTCCATCTCGGTGGCGCTGGAAATCCACGGGCTCGCCAACGGCGAAAAGGGCGAGGATCTGCGCGCCGCCGGGGAAACGATCCAGGTGCATGTGGCGCAGGCACGGGGCCGCCCGGCGCCCGTGCCGGACTGGATCGTGAAGCTGCTGGAACTATATGAAGGGCATTCGCTGAAAGCCCCCTGAAAGCCAAGGATTCCCGCCGTGAAATATCTGCACACCATGATCCGCGTGTCCAACCCGGACGAAACGATCCGCTTCTTCAACCTGCTGGGGCTGAAGGAAATCCGCCGGATGGACAATGAGGCGGGGCGATTCACCCTGATCTTCCTGGCCGCATCCGGCGACGAATCGGCGCAGGTGGAACTGACCCACAACTGGGACGAATCCGGCTATTCCGGCGGCCGCAACTTCGGCCATCTCGCCTACGCGGTGGAGGATATCTACGCCACCTGCCAGCATCTTGCCGACAATGGCGTCACGATCAACCGCCCCCCGCGTGACGGGCACATGGCCTTCGTGCGCACGCCGGACGGAATCTCCATCGAACTGCTGCAGATGGGCGAACGCCTGCCGCCCGCCGAACCCTGGGTGTCGGCCCCGAACATCGGCAGCTGGTGACGGCGGCGGTAACTGGCGGTTCATCCGCCTTGCGCGTAGAATGATGGCATGACCGCCCCGATCCGGATCCCCGCCCTGTCAGACAATTATGTCTGGCTGCTTCCCTATGCCGACGGCAAGGCGGCGGTGATCGATCCGGCCACCGCAGACTCTGTACTGGCTGCGGCCGGAGCGGCGGGCCTCGCCATCACCCATATCCTGAACACCCACTGGCACCCCGATCATGTCGGCGGCAATCTGGCCATCAAGGCCGCCACCGGCTGCACCGTGATCGGCCCGGCCCGTGAAGCGGCGAAGATACCCGGCCTGGACTTCGCCGTGGACGACGGGGATCAGGTGGCCCTGGGCGACCTTCTGGCGGACGTGATCTTCGTGGGCGCGCACACGGCTGGCCACATCGCCTATCACTTCGCGGATCGGGGGTTGCTGTTCCCGGGCGACACGCTTTTCGCCATGGGCTGCGGGCGCCTGTTCGAGGGCACGGCGGACGACATGTTCGCCGCGCTTTCCCGGCTGAAGGCGCTGCCTGCCGACACGCTGGTCTTCTGCGCGCACGAATATACGCTGTCGAACGCCCGCTTCGCGATCACGGTCGAGCCGGACAACCGGGCGCTGGCCGCGCGCCTGGCCGCTGTGCAGGCCGCCCGTGCGCAGGGCCAGCCGACGGTGCCGTTCCGCCTGCACGAGGAACTCGAAACCAATCCGTTCCTGCGCGCGCGCGATGCCGGGGAACTGGGGGCGAGGAGGAGAGCCAAGGATGCGTTCTGACCGGATGTTGCTTGCCGCCGCCCTGCTGATGCTGGCGGGCGCGGCCACCGCCACAGACAAGGCGCCGCCAACGGACCCCGCCACGCTGAAGGCGACGGGCGAGGCGCGCAACTGCATTTCCCGAAAGCCGCAGGTCTCCACCACGCCGGTCGGGGATTCGGTGCTGATGTTCCGCGCCGGTTCCCGCTGGTACCGCAATGATCTGCGAACCCGCTGCCCTTCGCTCAGGGACGACAGGATCCTGGTGTTCCGCACCCAGGGCAGCCAGTATTGCGCGCTGGACCAGTTCGAATTGGTGGATCCGATGAGCCGGATGAGTTTCGGCGCCTGCGCGCTGGGCCAGTTCACGCCGGTGGAGGTTCCGAAGGGCACGCGCTTCAGATAGCGCGCATTTGCCAGTTCCCGCGCGGCGGACTAGGGGAGCGCGCATGATCGTCACCCGTTTCGCCCCGTCCCCCACGGGCCGGCTGCATGTCGGCAATGTCCGCACCGCGCTTCTGAACTGGCTGCTGGCTCGTCAGGCCGACGGCCGCTTCATCCTGCGCCTGGACGATACCGATACCGCGCGCTCGACCGAGGAATTCGCCCAATCCATCCGCGAAGACCTGCAATGGCTGGGAATGACCCCGGACGCGGAAGAGAAGCAATCCGCCCGAATGGCCCGCTACGAAGAGGTGCTGGGGGCACTCGCCGCCGCCGGCCATGCCTACCGTGCCTATGAAACGCCCGAGGAGCTGGACCTGAAGCGCAAGGTGCTGCTGGGGCGCGGGCTGCCGCCCGTGTATGACCGCGCCGCGCTGGCGCTGACGGAGGCCGATCATCAGCGGTTCGAGGCGGAGGGCCGCAAGCCGCACTGGCGGTTCCGGCTGGATGCCGCCCTGCCGCACGAGTGGGACGACCTGATCCGCGGCCCGTCCAGGATCGATCCGGCCTCGCTGTCCGACCCCGTCATCCGCCGGGCCGACGGCAGCTGGCTCTACATGCTGCCCTCCGTCATCGACGATGTGGACATGGGCATCACCCATGTGGTGCGCGGCGAGGATCATGTGACGAACACCGGCATCCAGCTGCAGATGTTCGCCGCCATGGGCAGGCCCGCGCCGCTGTTCGGCCATGCCGCCCTGCTGACGGGCGCGGACGGCGCGCTTTCGAAGCGCCTCGGCTCCATCGGCGTCGCCGAATTCCGGGATCGGGGCATCGAGCCCATCGCCGTGAAGGCGCTGCTGGCGCGTCTGGGCACCAGCCAGCCCGTCGAGCCGGTGACAAGCGACCAGCCCCTGCTCGAAGCCTTCGACATCCGCCACCTCGGCCGCGCCACCGCCCGCTTCGACGAGGCGGAGCTGGAACGACTGAACGCCTCCATCCTGCACCACACGCCCTTTTCAGCGGTGGCCGGGCGCACCAGCCTTGCCGAGGCGGAATGGAACGCGGTGCGCGGCAACATCGCCAGCGTGGCGGAAGCCGAAAAATGGCGCACCGTCATCCACGGCCCGCTGGAAGCCCCCGCCCAGCCCGAAGAAGACCGCGCCTTCCTGCGGGAAGCCGCAACCGCGCTCGAATCCCTCAGCTTCGGCCCCTCCGTCTGGAACGACCTGACGGAAGCGCTGAAGGCCGCAACCGGCCGCAAGGGCAAGGCCCTCTTCATGCCGCTGCGCCTCGCGCTGACGGGCCAGCCGCACGGCCCCGACATGGCGGCGCTGCTGCCGCTGATCGGGCGCGACGAAGCGCTGAAGCGTCTGACCGCCTGAGTCGCAGCCCTAGCGCCAGCCAAGCCGGTAATGGCGCGGAAAGGGCGTGCCTTCGCCATCCGGCGGAGACAGCTGCTTCAACGCCGGCTTCGCCAGCAGCGGCGTCAGCATGGCGGGCAGGATCGCCTTGTTGATGCGGTCGCCCCAGCACAGGTGCAGGCCCTCGCCCCACAGGGCATAGACACCCCAGGGCCGGCCGGCGACGAAGCGGTTCGCCTTGGGCACCACTGCATCGTCGAACATGGCCGACAGGTTCGCCGCCAGCACCATGGTCCCTGCCGCCACTTCGGTGCCGCCGATGCGCGTTGCGTGCGGCGCGCGGCGATAGAGGATCGGGTTCACGGGCGAAAAGCGCAGGGCTTCCCACAGATGGTCCGCCACCCCGGCCTCGTCGCCGGCAGCCGCCAGCGCGCGGGCCTTCGCCAGCTCGGCGGGGCGGCGCAGCAGTTCCTCCACGGCAAGGCAGCTCGCCTTGGAAAGCGTGGGGATCGCGCCGATCACGATTCCGATGATGTTGGCGCGAAGCCCATCGGCATCAAAGGCGGAATTGCCCGCCGCCCCGGCCGCAACGGCGCGGCCCAGCAGGGTTTCCGGCCCGGCATCCGACTTGCTCGCGTCGATCGCGGCGTTCACACGATCTTTCGCGGCCATCGCGGCGGCCGTCACCTTGGGATCAGCCTGAAGATCCGAGAACAGGAAGTGGAACATCGCGGTCGCATCCGCGATCAGCTGATCCGTCTCCATCCGGACGCCGAAATACTGCTGCACCATCAGCGCCGGTATCCGCGCCGAAAGCGCCGGCGGCAGATCCACCTCACCCTGCGTCAGCGCAGCCGCCGCCTCC
Organism: Sandaracinobacter sp. T42; assembly: GCF_059115405.1. NCBI lineage: Bacteria > Pseudomonadati > Pseudomonadota > Alphaproteobacteria > Sphingomonadales > Sphingosinicellaceae > Sandaracinobacter > Sandaracinobacter sp. T42. The sequence continues at coordinate 1,435,619 of NZ_CM181101.1, read as the reverse complement.
GCCCGGGCCATTGCCAGCACCGGCTTCAGATCGTCCGCCTTCACGATGGACCGCATGGCATCGGTATCCCGGCGATAATCGGCCCCGTCCTGCATCCCCAGGAAGAAGTCGCGCCCGCCCGTCAGCATCCGCATGCGCGGGCCATAGACCACTTCGAAATCCGCCTGCCGCTCGATCACGGCATGGAAATCGGCGGCGCGGGTCAGCAGAAGCGATCCATCCGCTTCGTAACAGCGGATCAGGTTCTGCTTCAGGGGCAACCGGGGCTTCGCGAAGCGCAGCACGGCCATGGCGTCGCGCTGTCCGGCGGGGCTTGTCAGAACGGATGCTATCCGCGCCTTCAGCCCGCCCCTTGCTGCGATCACACCGGCCCCGATCCCGGCGACCCCGTCGATCGCGGCCTGAAAACGGGAAAACCAGCTCATGTCGGGTCCACCACACCCGTGCCGATCATGCGCAAGGCCGTCATCGAAGGCGCGAAGAAATAATCCCCGCCGCGCGTGGAAACGAACTGCGGCAGTCCTGACGCGACAAAGGGCGGTTTGCTCTCGTCCGGGGCGGCGATCACGAAGCGCGCGCCCGGCGGATGATTGCCCACGATCGGGCAGCTGTCGTTCCCTGCGTTGAAATCCAGGCCATAGTTCATCCACTGCTGCTGAACGAACTCGAACTGGCGGAACAGGCTGGCGCAATGGGCCAGCAGCACGATTCCATGTTCGTTCCCGGCATCCTCGCGCGCGCCATAGGGCAGGCCCCGCCGCAGGATGCGGCGGCGGTTGTTCAAGGCGGACCCCATCCGGTCTGTCGGGCCGCGATCCCACAGCGGGTCCAGCATGTCGCGCGTGTTGGCGCGGCGGATGTGCGAGGTGACGGGGCATTTCGCGCCATCGAGATCGTCGAGGAAGGTGAAATGGGTGATTGCCGCCAGCCATTCCTTGCTGCCGGGGGCCAGCCGCTGGTTGAACGCGGCATGGGCCTCGGGCGTCGGCGCCAGCAGCAGCGGCACGCCATCCGGCCAGCGCCCGGCCATCTTCGCCTTCAGCAGCGCGGCGGCGACGTTCAGGTCGGCGATGTCCCAGGTGGCGGCCAGATCCTTCGCCCGGGCGGCGACCCAGCCGTCCCACGCATCCAGATGCTGGTGCAGCTTGCGATAGGCGAAGAAACTGCCATTGCGGCTGAAATCCAGCGGCATGGCCGCGCCGGCCACCTCCTGCGCTTCATCCGGCCAGCCCAGGATGAACTCGCCCGGCGCCAGCGGTCGCCAGTTGCCCTTTCCGTCCACCGCGCCCTGCCCCACGCAGCGCAGCCGTTCTTCGCCGCCGGGATACTGCCCCTCGAACACCGGGTCGCCGATCGCATCCACGAAGCCGAAATGTTCGGTCGGCTGCGGCTGCGGCCTGCCGTCCGGGCCCGGGGCATAAAGGGCGGACAGATCCTGCCAGCGCGGATCCGCGCCCTTGTGGCCCTCCAGCAGCGTCACGCCGCTGGCAGCGGCCGCCTGCAGCACGAAATCCGTCATGGCCTCAAGGGCCGGCAGCGCATGCCCCTCGTCGTCCGCCCGGGCGTTCAGCATCACCAGCATATGCGCCTTGGGCTGGCCGGGCTTCCACACCTCGTCCCAGTGGTCGAAGCCATTGTCCTTGATGTCGTCGCCCAGGATCGGCGCGCGCACGGCCATGCCGTCGATGAACTCGTCCGGCATGCCGCGCAGCGTGCGGGTCGGCACGTCCAGCGCCAGCAGCCCCCAGAAGGTGAAGGCGATGTTCAGCGTGCAGTCGGGCCGTGCCTGCGGATTGGCGCCGGTTGCGATGCCCTTGCTGCTGGGCCAGCGCCGCGCAGTCGTGATCCTCGGTCGCAACGTCTCCACGAACAGCCGGCCGGACCGGGGTGTTTCGGCATGAAACAGGATGTAGCGGGCCTTCGGAAAGCCCAGCTTGCCATAGGCGGAAAGGATTCCGCCCTGCAGGTCGCCCAGCTCCAGCTCGACAGGAAGGGGCGCGCTCACAGAACCATCGCCTTGCCCTGCGAATCCACCTGCTTGTCTGCTACCATGTCCGGCATTTCCAGCTGCACCCCATCCGACCGGATCACCCCCGGCGCCTGCGTCGGGCTGTCCAGATCCCCCGGACGAACAGTTTGCAGCCACTGGCCGAAGCTCGAATGCAGCGCGTCGGCGTCCATGCCCTGCACGGCTTCCGCGAAGAAGGCGAAGCGTTGCTGCACATGCAACGCCTTCAGCACGCTGGGCAGGTCACTGTCGGGCGCGGGGGGAAAGGGCGCCTTGCCCTTCGTCCACAGCAGCCACACCACATAACCCACGCCAAGGCCAAGGCCGCCGAACGCCGCCACCAGCGCCCACCAGCCACCGCCCAACAGCAGCGCCAGCCCCGCAAGCAGCGCGGCCGGCAACGCCACGCGCCACAGCAGGCTGTTCAGGGTCTGCCCCTTCAGCGGCGGGCGCCCCGGCCAGTAATCATTGAAACTCATGGTGGTTTCCACCTGGCAGCGGGCCACATAGTCCGCGAATCCGGCAGCGGAATTCACCTGCTCGAAGCCGTGACAGTGGGTGAAGATGGCGCGCATCTCCGCCTCGGTTCGGGTCCACAACCCTTCGGCCCAGCTCCTCAGGCCCTTGTCGGGCTCGTCCGGGCGCAGATCGAAGTCGGTCGCCAGCACCAGCCACGGACGGGACAGCACGTCGAACGTCTGATGCACCAGCGGATCGCGCTTCCGGATCACGTTCCACAGCGGGTCTATGGGATCGCGCCCGTTGTACATCGGCTGATCCAGCACGAACATGCGCAGGAAATGCGTGCGCCGGCAGCGGGCGAAGGGGCTGACAAGGCCGGTGTCGATCGAAACCGGGCTCTGCATCGCGGTGGGCAGGTTCGCCAGTTCCTCGCGCAGCAGATTGGCATGTGTCGTCACCACGCCGCCATCCGTCACCGGCTCCCCGGTTTTCACAGGCGCCAGCAGCGTCAGGAAATAGTGACCGCCGTCGATGTTGGGCATTATTTCACTCCCCAGCGCGCCAGCACCAGCGGCTGGCGGTTGAGATCGGCGCGCGCGGTGTCGTTGGAGGCGACGGGCGCGAAACCGGGCGAGCCGAGGTCATTCTGGACCGCCCTCAGTTCCTTCACCCAGGCCGCCCTGAACGCCTCCGGCCCGGCGGCATGGGCCTGTTCCAGCCGCAACACCGCGCGCCGCACCCTGAGCGCCGCCTTGATGTCGCGCTGGGCGGCGCCGGGGGTGGCATTGTAATAATGATCGGTGTCGATCTGGTTGGCGCGGATATAGGCCTTGAAGGGGCTGATCGGGATCGACTTCGGATATTTGGTGGCCGAATACCAGAACAGGTCCAGCCCCGATGGCAGGCCGTCGGCGAAGGCGTCGATATACTGATCCCAGGTTCCGTTGAAGTTGGAAACGAAGATCGTGTAATCGTTGATCAATTCCTCCGGCGGCTGGCCAAGGTCTGGCCATTGGTCCCGCCGCACGATGATCCAGCGCGCGAAATGGATGATGGAAAGCCCCAGCAGGCCCATCAGCCGATCGGGCAGCGCGCGAGCGGCATAGAAGAGGAAATGATTCACCCAGGTGCGGCTGATCCCGAAGCGCCGCGGACGGATCGGGGTGACGACATTCATCGCATAGGCCTTGCCGGCGACGTTCGACACGCTTCATTCCCCCGCTCTGACCCCGTTGAAGTTATTGACGGAAATTAAGGATGTTGCAACCCGGCCAGTCCCGTTGCGTCTTTACATTTGCCCGCCGCTGCCGGACGCCCTCTTCCATGGTGGCGCTTCTGTGGCCGAGTCTGGGCGCCCTGCTGGGGCTGGTTGCCGGATCCTTCCTGGCGACACTGGTGATCCGCTGGCCGGAAGGGCAGCCGCTGTCCGGCCGGTCCCGCTGCGACAGTTGCGGCGCGGGGGTCGCCTGGGCGGATCTGGTTCCGCTTCTCGGCTGGCTGGCGCTGAAGGGGCGCTGCCAGGCCTGTGGCGCCGCGATCGATCCGCGCCACCCCCTGTTCGAAATCATGGCGGCTGCGATCGGCCTGCTGGCAATGCTGGCCGTGCCGGGCCCGCAGGGGCTTTGGGGCGCCGTGCTGGGTTGGGTCCTGCTGGCGCTGCTGGCGCTGGATCTGCAGCATTACTGGCTGCCCGACAGGCTGACGCTGCCGCTGCTGGCGCTGGGGCTTGCCGGCGGCATGGGCACCCTGCCCGAACGTCTGCTGGGGGCCGCGACCGGCGGTGGCGGCCTGCTGCTGCTGGCGCTTCTGTATCGCTGGCTGCGCGGCCGCGAAGGACTGGGGCTGGGTGATGTGAAGCTGATGGCGGCGCTTGGGGCCTGGCTAAGCCTCGGCCTCCTCGGGCCGTTGCTGCTGGCGGCATCCGTTGCGGGGCTGGCTTTCGCGGCAGTTTCCCGCTGGCGGCGAACGGCTGAGGACGGGGCGGTGATGCGGGTGCCGTTCGGGGCCTGCCTCGCGCTGGCGGGCTTCCCGATGTGGCTGGCCGCGAATGCGGCAGGCGGTGGCTGAAGCGCCCGCAGACGAGGGGGACAAGTGCTTGAAACGAATCGGTAACAGCCTTACGCCATTGAGGTCGGCACCCCTGAAATCCAGCCTTGAGGCCAGTTTGACTCGCGCTATCTGTCAGAAATACGGCCTGTTTGGCATGATCGGCGGGCCGGGAATCGGCCCGACGGAATGACCCTTTCCCGAGTCCATCCCGGCCATGTCCTCCTGGGTGCGCTGCTGCTGGCAGCGCTGCTCCTGGGCTGGCGCGCGCTGGGCGTGATCCGCCAGCCCCTGCCGGCGATCCCGCCGTTCAAGGCCCCGCAGATGGCGGACCGGTCGCTGCTGGCCCGGTTCGATCCGTTCTTCCCCGCCCGCGCGGGCGCCAGCGAAGGCCTGCCGGTGACGGCCCTGCCCTTCACCCTGCATGGTGTGCGCGCCGATTCCGCAACGGGGCGCGGCAGCGCCATCATCGCCGCCGGAGACGGGATGCAGAAAGTCTATTCGGTCGGCGATGTCGTGGCCGATGGCGTCACGCTGGCGGCCATCGCGGGGGATCATGTCGTGCTCGACAGGGCCGGCACGCGGGAAGCGTTGTGGATCGATTCCGGCGGCGAAGCGCCGGTGCAGCGCTTCGATCCGGGGCAGGCGCCCTCGAACTTGCCACCCCCAGCCGCCGGGCCGGGGCTGACGCCCGAAAACGCGCCGCCTTCCGTCATGCCTGACGAGGAGGAGGAGAAGCCACCGGTGTCGGCAGCCCGCGCACCTGCGCAGGAGCCGCAGCAATGATGCGTCGTCCGGCCCTCTGGCGGTCCGCGATTGCGGCGCTGGCGCTCGCCGCTGCCATGCCGTTGCCGGCGCAGACCACGGTGAACCTGCGCGATGCCGACATCCGCGCCTTCATCGACGATGTCGCCCGCGTCACAGGGGCGACCTTCGTGATCGACCCGCGCGTTCAGGGCAAGGTTTCGGTCGTGTCGGAAAAGCCGCTGGGCCGCAGCCAGTATTTCGAGCTGTTCCTGGCGACGCTCAGGGCCAATGGCTATGTCGCCGTGCCGTCGGGCACGGGCCAGTATCGCGTCCAGCCGGCGGAAGCGGGCGCGGGCGTGGGTGGTGCCCGCTTTTCCACCGCCGTCATCCCGCTGACGAACATCGATGCCCAGCAGGCGGTCGATTCGCTGCGTCCCGTGCTCAGCCGCAACGGCACGGCGTCGGCCAACCGCGCCGGAAACGCGGTGATCGTGGCGGATTTCGCAGACAATATCAGCCGCGCCCGGCAGATCCTGCGGGAGATCGACCGGGATCGCTCGACGACGCAGGTCGTGCAGCTCCGGAATGCGGGTGCGCGCGATCTCGCCACCTCGCTGCAGCAACTGGTGCGGCAGCCGGGTGGAACCGAGGGCGCCAGCGCTTCTGCCGTGTCGGTCGTGCCCATCGACGCCTCCAACGCCATCGCCATCCGGGGGGAACAGGCCCAGGTGGCGCGGGTGGCGAAGATCGCCCGCGATCTGGATCAGAAGGCCGCCGGCGGATCGGAATCGCGGGTGATCTTCCTGCAGCATGCCGATGCCAGCGCTGTGATGCCCGTGCTGCAACAGCTGATGGGTCAGACACCCACACCCGTGCAGACCAGCACCGGGATCCAGGGCCTTGCCGGCACGCCCTTCGGCAACCGCCAGCAGCAGGCGCAACAGCAACAGCAGGCGCCGGCCCCTGTCGCCGCGACCACGGGCAATGTGGGGGTGGCGGCCGGCAACAGCCGCCGCCGCGCCATCATCGCCCGCTACGAAGGGGCGAACGCCCTGATCATCGCCGCACCGCCGGAAATCCAGCGCGAACTGGGCGAAGTGATCCGCCAGCTCGATACCCGCCGCGCGCAGGTGCAGGTCGAAGCGATCATCGTGGAGATTTCGGACAACGCTGCCCGCCAGCTGGGGGTTCAGTTCCTGCTCTCGGGCAAGGACGGCACAGTTCCGCTCGTGTCCTCCAATTTCTCCAACGCCGCGCCCAATCTGCTGGCGATCGCGGGCGCGGTGGCCGCTGAAAAGGGCACGATCTCCGGCGACGCCGCAGACAAGTTCAGGGACGCCGCCGTCACCTCGCTTCTGGGCACCACCGGCCTCACCTCCGGCGTCGCAAGCCTGGGCGGCAGCACCATCTTCGGCTTCGTGATCAACGCCGTGAAGAGCGACGTGAACTCCAATGTCCTCTCCACCCCCTCCATCCTCACGCTGGACAACCAGCCCGCACGGATCCTTGTCGGCCAGGAAATCCCCATCACCACCGGAGAGGCGCTGGGCAACAATCTCGACAACAGCTTCCGCACCGTCTCGCGGCAGGATGTCGGGATCCAGCTTGCGGTGAAACCGCAGATCAATGCGGGCGGCACCATCACCCTCACCATCAACCAGATCGTCTCGTCCATCGCGGCCACCGTCGCGGAAACGGATTTCATCCTGAACAAGCGGGAACTGGAAACCGCCGTCACCGTTGGCGACGGGCAGATCCTGGCGCTGGGCGGCCTGCTCGACGACAATGAACGCAAATCGCTGCAGAAGATTCCGGTTCTGGGCGACATTCCGGGCCTCGGCGTCTTCTTCCGCTCCACCTCGAAGAGCAGGGTGAAGACCAACCTGATGATCTTCATCCGCCCCACCATCATCCGCTCGCGCGAGGATGGCGATGCACTGACCGCCAGCCGCTGGGACAGCATGCGGGAATCGCAGGAAGCCATGGTGGGTTACAGCCAGCTGGATGCGATGGCCTGGGATTATCTGCGCGTGGCGCCGCCCTACAAGCCCGCCCCCTTCCCGCCGCCTGCCCAGCAGGCGCCCGCGGCCCCGCCCAAGGGCCGGTAACGGTGGCATCGCCGCCCCCGGCCGGGTCCGGCCCGTCGATGGGGCCCGCGCAGACCCTGCTGCCCTATGCCTTCGCCCGCGCGAATGGCGTGCTGATGGTGCCCGGCGGCGACCGGCTGGCGATCCGGCGCGGCACGAAGGCCGCCGCAATCCTGGAAGCGCGGCGCGTGGCCGGCCGCGCCGTGCATCTGGAAACCCTGGGCGAAGAGGCGTTCGATCGCCTTCTGTCGGAAACCTACGCGACAGACGGGCTTTCCGCCGCAGCCGACGCGGCGGCCGCCTCCAACCTCGCCACCCTTGCGCGGGACACCGCCGACCTTCTGGACAATGACGACGCCGCCCCCGTGATCCGGCTGATCAACGCACTGGTGGCGCAGGCCGTCCAGCAGGGCGCATCCGACATCCATCTGGAACCGCAGGAAGAAGGCATGTCCGTCCGCCTGCGCCGCGACGGCGTGATGGAGGAAGTGCTCCGCCTGCCCGCCCAGGTCGCGCCCATGCTGGTCAGCCGGGTGAAGGTGATGGCCCGGCTGGACATCGCCGAAAAGCGTCTGCCGCAGGACGGTCGGATTTCGCTCACGCTCGGCACCCGCGGGCTGGATGTCCGGGTATCCACCCTGCCCGCGCGCGGCGGGGAACGTGTGGTCATGCGGATCCTGGATCAATCCTCCGTCGGGCTGGAACTGAAGGATCTGGGGATGGATCCGACGACCCTCGGCGCGCTGACGGAGGCGCTCGGCGCGCCCAACGGAATCATCCTGGTGACCGGGCCGACCGGCGCGGGGAAAACCACCACCCTCTATGCTGCGCTGAAGCTTCTGAACGACGGCCGGCGCAATATCCTGACGGTCGAGGACCCGGTGGAATATGCCGTGCCCGGCGTCGGCCAGACCCAGGTGGATACCCGCGTCGGCCTCACCTTCGCGCAGGGGCTGCGCGCCATCCTCCGGCAGGATCCGGACGTGGTGATGGTGGGCGAAATCCGCGACAGGGAAACCGCCGAGATTGCCGTGCAGGCGGCCTTGACGGGCCACTTGGTTCTGTCCACCGTGCATGCCAATTCCGCCGCCGGGGCCATCACGCGCCTGCGCGACTTCGGGGTGGAAACCTTCCTGATCGCCGCCACGCTTCGGGCCGTCGTGGCGCAGCGGCTGGCCCGGCAGGTGTGCCCGGTCTGCGTGGGCGAGGAACCTCTGCCCGCTCCGCTCGCTTCGCGGCTGGGGCTTCCGGCCGGCATTCCCGTCGCCAAGGCGAACGGCTGCCCCAGCTGCCGCCAGACCGGCTATCTGAAACGGCGCGGCCTCTTCGAACTGATCACGGCCGACGGCCCGGTGCGGAACCTGATCAACGAAGGTGCGGGCGAAGGTCGGCTGGAAGCCGCGGGCCTGCACCGCAGCCTGAAGGAATCCGCGCGCGAAGCGGTCCGCATGCGGCGCACCACGCCAACGGAAGTGCTGCCGCTGTTCCAGGGGGAGCCCGCGCGTGACCTGAGCCATGCGGGCGTGGCCGGCGGAATCGACCCGGCCGCCATTTCACCGACCGGCGCGCCATGAACGCGCCTCTCCGCCCCGCAAAGGGCGCGGGCGACCTGCCCTTCTGGAAACGCCCCATCCACATCGGCCCGAAAAAGGCCGATCCGTCAGCCCCCCGGCTGGGCGCGCAGGCGCGCGCTGAACCAAGGCTGGGCGCGCAGGCGCGCGCCACAATGATCCGCCAGCTGGCGACGCTGGCCGCCGTGATGCCCATTTCCGATGCCGTCGCAACATTGGCGCGCCAGCCGGGAAAAGAAAGCGACAGGCTCGTCCTCCAGCGCACCAACCGGGCGTTGCAGGCCGGCAGTTCGCTGGCCGCCGCGCTGCCGGCATCGGCCTTTCCGCCCGAAGTGAAGGCGACCATCGCGGCGGGCGAAGCCTCCGGCCGGCTGGCGCTGCTGATGGGCCGGTTGGCCGATACGCTGGAGGCGCAGGTGGCGCTCCGGTCGCGGCTCATTTCCTCGCTCGCCTATCCGGCGCTGCTGATGCTGGTGGCGGTGGGCGTGATCATCGCCATGCTGCTGTTCGTCGTGCCCGCGATCGCCGACCAGCTCACGGGGTCCGGCCAGGCGCTGCCCCTGCTCACACGGCTGATCCTCGGCTTGTCGAATGCGGTGCAGCGCTGGTGGTGGCTGCTGCTGCTGATCCCGCTGCTGGCGGGCCTCGGCCTGTGGCAATGGCGCCGGCAGGCCGGGAACCGGGCCCGGATGGACAGCTGGCTGCTGGGCCTGCCGGGCCTCGGCGGCTGGCTCTCCGCGCTGGAAGCGGTGCGCTGGTCGCGGCTGCTGGCGACGATGCTGTCCGCCGGTCTGCCGCTGGCCGAAGCGCTGCAGATCACGTCCCCCACGCTCGGCAACATGGCCTGGCGGGAAGCGACCGCGAAGATGGTGGCGCAGGTGCGCGCGGGCTCCTCGCTGTCGGCGACGCTGCCGCTGCTGCCCAACCCGCCGGGGCTGCTGGTTTCGCTCGTGCAGTCCGGCGAAAGCTCCGGCCGGCTCGCCCCGCTGCTCGATTCGGCCGCCACCAGCCTCGATCGGCAGCTGTCCGACCGCAGCCGGACCCTTCTGGCGCTGGCGGAACCGGCGATCATCGTGATACTGGGGGGCATGGTCGGGGTGATCATCCTGGCCGTGCTGCTGCCAATCCTCGAACTCAACACCCTTGCCGGTGCATCCATCGGAGCCCCCTGACATGCCTGCCCCCAGACCTCGCCGCGCCCGCCCGTCCGAACAGGGGTTCACCCTTGTGGAACTGCTGGTGGTGCTGGCGATCATCGGCCTGCTGACGACGGTGGTGGTGATCAACGTGCTGCCGATGCAGGGCCGGGCGCAGGTGCAGAAGGCCGAGGCCGACATCGCGCTCATCGAACAGGGGCTGGAATTCTGGCGCATCGACATGGGCCGCTACCCCACGCCGGAAGAAGGCCTGGCCGTCCTGACCGCCCCCGGCATGACAGGCGCGAAGCTGAAGAACCTGCCGAACGATCCGTGGGGCAAGCCCTATGGCTATGCCGTGCCCGGCGCGAACGGCCAGCCCTATGTGGTCTATTCGCTCGGCGCCGACGGCGCAGAGGGCGGCGAAGGCGAGAATGCCGACTTGCGTTCCGACAAAGGCTGACCGGCCCTTCCGGCAGCGGAATCCGGAAGCCGGGTTCACCCTGATCGAGATGCTGGTGGCGATGCTGCTGCTCAGCCTCGTCGGCCTCACACTGGCCCGCTTCCAGACCTTCCAGCTTCAGGGCACGGCCTCCCTTGCGGCGTCCGCCGCCGCGCGCCTTGCGGCAGACAATCTCGCGATCGACCTCCTGGTCGCGCCGGCCGCGCCGGTCGCGGCCGAACGCGGGATCGTGGACGTCGGCGGCCGGCCCTGGCACTGGCAGGTCACGCCCGCTCCGCCCCCAGATCCGACGCTGATGCCCGAACTCGTCCGGCTGGACATCGCCGTCAGTGCCGGGGAAGGCGCCCCGCCGATTGCCACGCGCAGCCTGATCCGGCCGCGCGGCAATCCGCCCATCATCGGATCGCCCCGATGAAGCGCAACGGCTTCACCCTGGTCGAGATGCTCGTCTCGCTGCTGATCTTCAGCCTCATCGCAACCATCGCGACCGCGATGACGGCCGGCGCGACCCGCAGTTTCGCCGCCACCAGTTCCGCCCTGTCCGCAATGGGCGACCTGGACAGGATGCGCAGCGTGCTGGCGGCCGATCTTGGGCAGGCCGCCCAGCGCCCCAGCCTCGCGGCAGACGGTAAGCCGATGCCCGCCTTCACCCTGACGGCAGACGGATTCGTGCTGGTCCGCACGCGCGGCGGCGATGTGATGCCCCGCATCGAGAAGATCGCCTGGGGCCTGGTGGACGGCCAATGGCTTCGCCAGCCCTTCCCCGCGATCGACCTGGCATCCCCCGGAGAGCCGGTCGCGATGCTGTCGGGCGTGCAGTCCGTGCGCATCCGGGTGGCGGATCGCGGCGGCTGGCGCGACGACTGGAACCCGCCTTCGGCCGATGATCTTCCGCGCGCCGTGGAACTGACCCTGCAGCGCGAAGGCGCGCCGCCCGTCACACTCAAGTTCCTGGTGGCGGCATGAAGCGCTGCCGGCCCGCCCCCTCCGCCGCGCGCGCGCCCGCTTTCCCGGCCGGCCCTTCTTCGGAAAGGGGCGCCGCGCTGCTGGCCGTGCTGGCGATGGTGGTGCTGCTGTCCGGCTTCGCGACGGTCGGCCTGTCCCGGCTGAAGGCCGCGGGCGAGCGGGTCGGCGCGGCACAGGCGCAGGCCGAGGCGCAGCTTCTGGCCAGCACCGGCGTGAATGTCGCCGTGTCGATCATCTCCCGGTTGAAGGCCCAGTCGCGCAACAACCTCGCGGTCCTGCAGGCGCCGCTGACCTTCGACCTGCCCGGCGGCAAGGTGACGGCGCGATTCGGGGAGGGCGGCAACTGCTTCAACCTGAACAGCCTGGCGCGCCCTCCGGCATCCGTCAGCACCGGCGAAATCCCGGCTGCTGCCCGGCCGCAGGATTTCGCCCGCCTGCTCACGGCGGCCGGAATCCCCCTGATGGAGGCAAACACGATCGCGCAGGCGACGGCAAACCGGCTGGCGCAAACCGGTCAGCTCTGGGCCGACGCCAGTGAATGGGCCGCGATCCCGGGCGTGACGGCGCAGCACTGGGCACTCGCAGGCCCGCTTCTGTGCGCCCTGCCCTCACGGGAAACCTCGGCCCTCAACATCAACAGCCTCACCCCGGAAAAGGCGCCCCTGCTGGCGGCCATGGGGCTTGGCGCCGATGAAGCGCGCCGCGCCATCGCCGCCCGCCCGGCCGCCGGCTGGGCCTCGACCGCCGATTTCATGGGCTCCTCCGGCAACCGGACGGAAGCCGGGGAAGACACGATCGAGCAACTCGGCACCAGCACGCGCTGGATGACACTCGCGATCGAAGTCGAAACGCCCCGAATCCGGATTGCGCGCGAACTTCTGGTCGATACGCTGGAACAGCCGGCGACGGTTGTCTCCAGCCGCTGGCGTGCCATGGAAGAGGCATCATGACGCTTGTGCTGGAAACAGAAGACGGGGTGCTGCGGCTGGGCGGCGCGGATGTCGAAGGCGAAAGCCCGCTGGTCGCGCTGCTGCCGGGCGACGACATCGCGCTGCACCGCCTGCCGCTTGCCGAATCGGACGCGCGCGAACGGCTCTCCGAAGCGCGGATGCGGGCAACCGACCTGTCCGCCCAGCCGATCGAGGATCTCCATGTCGCCGTCGGTCCGGCCGACGCGGACGGACAAAGCTGGGTTGCGCTGATCGATCGGCAGCGCATGGCGGATCATCTCGCGCACCTGAAGGCGGCCGGCGCCCAGCCGGCCCATGTGGTGCCGGCGGCCCTGCTGCTGGACATGCCCGAAAGCGGCCCGGGCATGGCCCGCTTCGGCGACAGGGTGCTGATCCGAACGGGGGAAATTGCCGGCCTTGTCGAACCGTCGCTCGCCTCGGCGCTGAGCGGCACGAGCCTGCTTGGGCGATTCGTGCAGCTCAGCGAATTCGCCCCCGAAGCCGTGCCCGACGTGCTGCCGCTGGATCTTCTGCAGGGCGAATTCGCCCCGCGCGTCCGCTGGTGGCGTGAGCGGCGCTTCCGCCTGTGGGGCGGGCTTCTCGCGCTGCTGGTGCTGCTGCTCGCGCTTGCGCCGCCCCTGATTGACCGCGCCCGCAGCGCGGCGGCGATCGCCGGCTATGATCAGGCCGTCATCGAACTTGCGGCGCAGACCCTGGGGCAGCGCCCGGCCGATGCCGTGGCCGCCTCGGCCGCGCTCGGCGCCGCACGCGCTTCAGCCGAAGGGGGCGCGCTGGGCGCACGGCTCAGCTTTGCGGCACAGAGGATCGAATCCATCCCGGGCGCCCGCTTCGACAGCGTGACCCTGCAGCCCGATGGCGCGCTGAAGATCGGGCTGGGCGGCCCGGCCGACGCCATCAACCTCGTCGGTCCGCGCCTTGCGGGCGGCGCGTTCGAAACCCGGGCCGAAGGCACATCGGTCACGCTCGGCGGACGGGTGGCGGGCCGCCCGGCCAACGACAGCCCGCTGTCGCTGGCCATGCTCCGGCTGGTTGCCGCCCGGCAGGATGCCGCCCTTGTCGCCGCTGCGAAAGCGCGCGGCGCACCGATGACAGCGGATCAGGTGGCGGCAGCGCTGGTGACGGCGGGGCTTGCCGATCCGGCCGCTGCGGCCGGCGGGCGGATCCTGGTGCCCGCCGCCCGCTCGACAGTGCTGCTGCCGCTCATCGCGGACCTTGAACTGAAAGGCGCGCGCTTTTCCGCCGCGCGGATCGGGCGCAATGCGGATGAAACCCTGTCCGCCACGCTGGAGGTGAAGCCATGATCCTTCTTGCCGCCGCCACAGCTGCGGCCGGTATGCTGGGCCTCACGGAACTGCCGCCGCAGCCCGCTGCCCCCGGCCGCTGCCGGATCTTCCTGTGGACGAAGACGGAAACGCCGTTCCGCATCGCCATGGTCGATGAAAGTGCGCAGACGCTGCGGCTGCGCAAGGGAAAGCAGATGTTCGATATCGCCCAGTTCGCGCCAGGCGAGTTCGGCGGCCACGGCTATCGCGTAGCGCTGCGGCTGGAATTCGCCAGCGGCGGCCAGATCCGCAACGGCCAGCTGATCAGTTCAGGGGCCATGCGGATCGAACAGGTGAACGCGGCGGGCGGATCAGCAGGCGAATCCATGTCCGTGCCGGTGGGCGGCATGCGGGCCTGCGGCTGAATCCGGGCACCCCGTCAGACGGGGCATTTCCGTTCCTTCGCGATTCCCTTCAGGAAGCCGCGACGGGCCATGCCCGCCGCCACCATCATGCGGAACCTGCGATCCGCTTCCGCCGCGCCGGTTGCCTCGCGCACGATACCCCGGAACGGGATCAGCGAATTGACGACGGATTTCGCACCGGCCTCGGCCAGCCGCTCGGGCAGGGCATCGCCCTTTTCGTCCACCGCATCCACGTCCGGGCCCAGCACCACATCCAGTTCCCCGATCGCGCGGCGAATTTCGTGGCAGCGCTTGATGCCCGCCAGCGAATAGGGCGCGCGCTGCGCGTCCTTTAGCACCTCGGGCGGATTTTCCCGCATCAGGCCCACGTCCCGCACCGGCTGGCGCACCACATTCTCCACCTTGTCGCCAAGCCGTTGCGTGTCGGTCTGCTGCTGCTGCGCCTGGGCCAGCGCGGGCACGGCTGCCAGCAAAAGGCCGGTGCCGATCAGCATTCGCATCATCTCTCGTCTCCAACCGACAGCGGCTGCGCCGGCACAGTCCACCTCAGATATCGAGATTCGCGACAGACAGCGCATTCTGCTGGATGAACTCGCGCCTGGGCTCCACGATGTCGCCCATCAGCTTGGTGAAGGTTTCGTCCGCCTCGAATGCGTCGCCGATCTCCACCTTCAGCAGCGTGCGCGCGGCCGGATCCAGCGTGGTTTCCCACAGCTGTTCGGCGTTCATTTCGCCAAGTCCCTTGTAACGCTGCACGGCCAGCCCCTTGCGGCCGGCTTCCATCACGGCGTCCAGCAGGTCGGACGGGCGGCGAATCATGGCTGTCCCGATCCTTGCCGGACGCGCCCAGCGGGCGGCCTGACCACTGGCGAGCGCATGCAGCTTGCGCGCCTCCGCGCTGGCGATGAAGGCCCGGTCGATCACATAGGCATCGGTCACGCCCCGGTCCAGGTGCCGGATCACGAACCCGCCCTCGGCCGCCGGCTCCGCGCTCCAGCCGCCCGAACCTTCGTTCAGCCAGTCGGCGAGGTGCGCCGCGGTTGCGGCCGGATCGGTCGCATCCGGGTTCAGCGCGCCAGACAGCGCCAGCGCCTCCACCAGCGCAGAGGGGTAACGACGCGGCACATAGGCCATCAGCCGCTTCATGCGCCGGGCATGCTCCACCAGCGCAGAGACGTCCGCGCCGGAAACTGTTTCGCCGCCGATTTCCATCACGAGGCCGGACACGCCGTTGGAAACCAGATGCTCCTCCAGCGCGGCCTCGTCCTTCAGATAGACTTCGGACCGCCCACGCGTGACCTTGTAGAGCGGCGGCTGGGCGATGAAGAGATGCCCGGCCTCGATGATCGGACGCATCTGGCGGTAGAAGAAGGTCAGCAGCAGGGTGCGGATGTGCGCGCCGTCCACGTCGGCGTCCGTCATGATGACGATCTTGTGGTAGCGCAGCTTTTCCAGGTTGAACTCGTCGCGGCCGATGCCGGTGCCCAGCGCCTGGATGATCGTGCCGATTTCCTTGGATCCCAGCATGCGGTCGAACCGGGCGCGCTCCACGTTCAGGATCTTCCCGCGCAGCGGCAGGATGGCCTGGAAGCTGCGGTCCCGGCCCTGCTTGGCGGAGCCGCCGGCCGAATCCCCTTCCACGAAGAACAGTTCGGACTTGGCCGGATCCTTCTCCTGGCAGTCCGCCAGCTTGCCGGGCAGAGATGCCACTGTCAGCGCCGATTTGCGGCTCGCCTCGCGCGCCCTGCGGGCGGCTTCGCGGGCGATCGCGGCCTCGATGATCTTCTGCACGATAGCGCGCGCGGACGCCGGATTTTCCTCCAGCCATTCGGCCAGCTTGTCAGCCAGCAGCGATTCCAGCGGCTGGCGCACTTCGGAAGAAACCAGCTTGTCCTTGGTCTGGCTGCTGAACTTCGGATCGGGCAGCTTCACGCTCACCACGGCCGTCAGGCCCTCGCGCATGTCGTCGCCGTTCAGGCCCACCTTTTCCTTCTTCAGAAGGCCCGATTTTTCCGCATAGGCGTTCAGCGTCCGCGTCAGCGCGGACCGGAAGGCCGCCATATGGGTGCCGCCATCCCGCTGCGGGATATTGTTGGTGAAGGCCAGCACCTGTTCGTAATAGCTGTCGTTCCACTGGAGCGCGACTTCGATGCCGATGTCGTCGCGCTGGCCGCGGATTGCGACGGGCTCCGGCATCAGCGGCGTCTTGGTGCGGTCCAGCCAGCGCACCATTTCCGTCAGGCCGCCCTCATAGAACAGCTCGACTTCCCGCCGGTCGGCATGTCGCGCGTCCACCAGCATCAGCCGAACGCCGGAATTCAGGAAGGCCAGCTCGCGATAGCGATGCTCCAGCTTGTCGAAGTCGAACTCGATCCCGGTGCGGAAAGTCTCGATCGAAGGCAGGAAGGTCACCGCCGTACCGCGCTTGTCGCGCCCATCTTCCAGCTTGGGCTGCGGGCCGACAATCGCCAGCGGCGCTTCGGGAACCCCGTGCCGAAAGCGCATGAAATGCTCATGGCCGTCGCGCCAGATGCGCAGCTCGGTCCAGTCGGAAAGGGCGTTCACCACCGAAACGCCGACGCCGTGCAGGCCGCCGGAAACCTTGTAGCTGTTGCCTTCCACATTGTTGAACTTGCCGCCCGCGTGCAGCTGGGTCATCACCAGCTCGGCTGCGGAAACGCCCTCAACCGGGTGGATGCCGGTCGGAATACCCCGGCCATTGTCCTCGACGGTGACGCTGCCGTCTGCGTTCAGCTGGATCAGGATGCGGTCGCAATAGCCTGCCAGCGCCTCGTCGATCGCGTTGTCGGAAACCTCGAACACCATATGATGCAGGCCGGACCCGTCATCGGTGTCGCCGATATACATGCCGGGCCGCTTTCGAACCGCCTCAAGGCCCTTCAGAACCTGAATGGATTCAGCGCCATAGTCACCCGTCGGAACGGTGCTCGTCTCAGTCTCTTCGCTCATGCAAAGTCTATAGGAAATCCGGGGGGGCGATGCCAGCAAAAGCGGCGTCAGCCAGGCAGAATCGCGCCCTGCGCAACACCATAGCGGACGGCTTCCAGCTCATCGAACAGCTGCGCGTCAGTGCCGGTCATCCAGGCCTGCCCGCCCAGCTCGGCCAGTCGGGCGAACAGCGCCCGCCGCCGGTCCGGATCCAGATGCGCCGCCGCCTCGTCCAGCAGCAGCAGCGGCAGCCGGCCGGTGCGGTCGGCCACCAGTGCCGCATGGCCCAGAAGGATGGAAATCAGCAGCGCCTTCTGCTCTCCGGTTGACGCAAGCGCGGCGGGCATGGCCTTGTCCGCATGCGTCACCAGCAGATCCTGCCGATGCGGCCCCTGCGTCGCGCGTCCCGCCGCCCGGTCCGCCCCGCGCGCCGCGCGCAGCCGCCCGGGCAGATCGCCCTGGTCGGCGTCGGAAAGGGCAAGCGCGGGCTTGGGAAACGGCCCGTCCGGCGCGCCGGCCAGCTGACGGTCCAGCGCCGCCACGGCCGCCGCGCGCGCGTCGGCCAGCGCCGCGCCATGTTCGGCCATCTGCAATTCCAGCGCCGTCAGCCAGGCCGGGTCGGCTGGCTGATCGGCCGTCAGCAGGCGGGTGCGCGCGCGCATCGCCGCGTCATAGCGGGTGGCGTGCCCCGCATGGCCGGGGCTCAGCGCCAGCACCAGCCGGTCCAGGAAGCGCCGCCGTGCAGAGGCCGTGTCGGCGAACAGCCTGTCCATCGCGGGCGTCAGCCACAACTGCGAGGACCAGTCCGACAGGGTCGA
Source organism: Sandaracinobacter sp. T42 (assembly GCF_059115405.1). Taxonomy (NCBI): domain Bacteria; kingdom Pseudomonadati; phylum Pseudomonadota; class Alphaproteobacteria; order Sphingomonadales; family Sphingosinicellaceae; genus Sandaracinobacter; species Sandaracinobacter sp. T42. Next base: position 1,417,708 of record NZ_CM181101.1, on the reverse strand, counting down.
AAGCGGGGCCGCGGCGCCGTTGATCCGAAGCAGCCGCCGGTCCGGCGCATCGGCGCGCGTCGCGGTCAGAAGGGTGATCGCCGGCAGGCCGGGATCCGGCAGCAGCTCCGCCGTGATGCTGAAGCCGCCCGCCCCGCCGGCGGCGGCCATCTGCGACAGGGGATTGCCGCGCAGCCCCCGCCCCACCGCCAGCAGCGAAACAGCTTCCAGCACATTGGTCTTGCCCGCGCCGTTCGGCCCCGTCAGCAGCACGAAGGGGGCCGCACCCGGCTGCAGACGTGTCTGGCGGTGGTTGCGGAAGCCATGAAGCTCGATCGAAAGAAGACAGGCTGGCAGCGGCACGGCAGCAGCGTCTAGCCGTCGCGGCGCAGAGCGGCTAGAGGCGGCATAGTCCCGAACCAACGGCATAGGATGTGTCGCCCGCATGAACACCGCAGCCGAACTCATCGGATTCATCGTCTACCTTCTGCAGCTCTTCATCTGGATCATCATCATCCAGGCGATCCTCAGCTGGCTGGTGGCGTTCAACGTCGTGAACCTCAACAACCGCTTCGTCCATTCGGTGCTCACCGGGCTGGACCGGCTGCTGAACCCGCTGCTCCGCCCGATCCGCAACCTTCTGCCCGACATGGGCGGCATCGACCTGTCGCCGCTCGTGCTGGTGCTGGGCATCATGCTGACGCAGCGGCTGCTGCAGGGGCTGGCGCTGGATCTTCTGGTATGATCACGGGCCAGATCATCGACGGCAAGGCCCATGCGCTGCGCCTGCGCGCCGATATCGGACAGCAGGTGATCGCCCGACAGGCCGCAGGCGCACGGGCCCCGGCGCTCGCCGTGGTGCTGGTGGGCGAGGATCCGGCGAGCCAGGTCTATGTGAAAAACAAGATCGCCGCCTGCCGGGACGCGGGCATCACCTCCATCGAACACCGACGGGATGCCACGCTCTCCCAGGCCGATCTGCTGGCGCTGGTCGACAGCCTGAACCGCGATCCCGGCGTTGACGGCATCCTGGTGCAGCTGCCGCTGCCCGGCCATATCGACGCCCAGCTGGTGATTTCCGCCATCTCGCCCGAAAAGGATGTGGATGGCTTCCACCCGGTGAACGCCGGACGTCTGGCGACAGGGCTGGACGGGTTCGTACCCTGCACCCCGCTGGGCTGCCTCAGGCTCCTGGAAGCAACGCTGGGCGACATCGCGGGTGCCGAAGCGATCGTGATCGGGCGCTCCAACATCGTCGGCCGGCCCATGGCCTCGCTGCTGATCTCGGCCTCCGCCACGGTGACGGTGGCGCACAGCCGCAGCCGCGACCTGCCCGAACTCACGCGGCGCGCGGACATCGTCGTTGCAGCCGTGGGGCGGCCGGAAATGGTGCGCGGCAACTGGCTGAAGCCGGGCTGCACCGTGATCGATGTCGGCATCAACCGGGTGGCGAAGGAAAGCGGAACCGGCACGCGGCTGGTGGGCGATGTCGCCTTCCACGAGGCGGCGGACATCGCCGCGCACATCACCCCCGTCCCCGGCGGCGTGGGACCGATGACCATCGCCTGCCTTCTCGAAAATACGCTGAAGGCCGCCAGCCGGACATGAGCTTCCCCTTCGACCTCTTCATTTCCGCGCTGGTGACGCTGCTGGTGGTGATCGACCCGCCGGGCGCCGCGCCGATCTTCGCCAGCCTGACGACGCGATCCACCCCGCAGGCGCGCCGGGGGATGGCGATCCGCTCGGTGGCGATCGCGTCGGTCATCCTGGTCGGCTTCGCAGCCTTCGGGGAGCCGTTCCTGCGCGCGCTGGGAATCAGCCTGGACGCGTTCCGGGTGGCGGGCGGCATCATGCTGTTCCTGATCGCGCTGGACATGGTGTTCGAAACGCGGGTGAAACGACGCGAAGAACGGGCAAAGGCCGTGAACGATGAGGAATCCGAGGATGTCTCGGTATTCCCGATGGCGATGCCGATGATCGCCGGTCCGGGTTCGATCGCGGCGGTCATGCTGCTGACGTCCAAGGCCAGCGGGCCGATGGAAACCCTGGCCGTCTGGCTTGCGCTGGGAATCGTCCTGGCGCTGACGCTTGTGGCGCTGCTGGCGGCCGGCCCGATCATGCGCCGCGTGGGCAGCAAGGTGGAGGCGATGATCACCCGCCTTCTGGGGGTGATCCTCGCCGCGCTCGCCGCGCAGATCGTGATCGATGGGCTGAAAAGCGCCTTCACCTGATGGCCCGCGACCGCAAGTTGGTTAACGGCTGGAAAGCTTAAGCTGCGGATTTCTGTCAGGAAATCTGACATCCCCGCCGCCGCCGCAAGGCGGGCCGACGGCACAATCCCTTGAAGGCGCACGAAACTACGCTGTTGGCATGATTCCTGCATGAAATTCAACCACGCGACGGGAACACCGCCGTATCAGGGTTGGAGGAAGACAAATGCGCATTGTGATCGGGGCCGCGGTTGCCGCCCTTCTGGCCGCGCCGGCATCGGCCGGCTGGTTCGTGAACTATGAAAATGCCGGCGCGCAGAACACGACCGCCGGTTTCACCACCTCCGGTGTCGAGACGTTCGAAGGACAATCCGTCGGCAGCGCCGCGAACTTCGTGACCGATTTCGGCACCGGCGGCGCGATCGTCGCCACCTACAGCGGCGGCCGGATCGACAACGCCAACCAGTATGGCTCGGCGCAGGGCAGCGGCAAGCATGTCGTCACCTTCTCGAACCTGGCGCCGATCGACATCAACTTCACCACCACGCTGCCTGAAGGCCTGACCTATTTCGGCTACTGGCTCTCGGCGCTGGATGGCGGCAACCGGCTGGAGTTCTACAACGGCGCGACGCTGCTCGCCGCCATCACACCGGGCTCCGTCACGGGGGCCATCGGCGCCTGCCCGACCGCCTATTGCGGCAATCCCAATCCGCCCTTCCTGGGGCAGAATGGCGGAGAGCCCTATGCCTTCCTGAACGTCTATTTCACGGGCGGCGACACCTATGACCGCATCCGGATCTATCAGGTCGGCGGCGGCGGATATGAATCCGACAACCACACCGTGGGCTTCTATACCTCCATCGGCGGGGTGCCGGAACCGGCGACCTGGGCGATGCTGATCTCCGGCTTCGGCCTGGTGGGCATGGCAGCCCGCCGCCGCAAGGGCTTGGCGGTCCACGCCCTCGCCTGATCGCGAAACTTTCCCTTGCGGGAAGGCAAAAGGGGCGCCGGAAGCACCGCTTCCGGCGCCCCGGTCTTTTCGGCCCGGATGGTCGCGGAATTCGCCCCCGCGACAGACCGCCTCTTGCACTTTCACTGAAGCATGGTGACATTCAGGCCGTAAGCCATGAGTCTTTCGCCCATGGCAGGTCAGGAAGGTCTGATGCCCTCATTTTCCAGAGACCTTGAATCCACGCTCCACAACGCGCTTGCCGAAGCCAACCGCCGGCGCCACGAATATGCAACGCTCGAACATCTGCTGCTGGCGCTCATCGGCGACACCCATGCCTCCGTCGTGATGAAGGCCTGCGGCGTCGACCTTGACGAGCTTTCCGCCCAGGTCACCCGCTATCTCGACACCGAACTGGGCAGCCTGAAGGCCGACAGTTCGGTTGATCCCTCGCCCACGGCCGGCTTCCAGCGGGTTGTGCAGCGCGCCATCCTGCACGTGCAATCCTCCGGCCGGGAGGAAGTGACGGGCGCGAACGTCCTCGTCGCCCTGTTCTCGGAACGGGAAAGCCACGCCGTCTATTTCCTGCAGCAGCAGGACATGACGCGGCTGGATGCGGTCTCCTACATCAGCCACGGCATCGCCAAGACGCCGGGCATGTCCGAACCAAAGACGCCCAAGGGTGCGGACGAACAGTCCGAAGCGCGCGACGACAAGCGCGAGGGGCGGCAGAAGGCCCCGGAATCGGCGCTCAAGCAGTTCACCGTGAACCTCAACGAGAAGGCGCGCGCCGGCAAGATCGACGTGCTGATCGGCCGCGAGGCGGAGGTGGACCGCACGATCCAGATCCTGTGCCGCCGCTCGAAGAACAACCCGCTCTATGTGGGCGATCCCGGTGTCGGTAAAACCGCCATTGCCGAAGGTCTGGCGCTGAAGATCATCCAGGGCGAAGTGCCCGACGTGCTGAAGCCCGCCACCATCTACGCGCTGGACATGGGCGCGCTGCTGGCCGGCACCCGCTATCGCGGCGATTTCGAGGAACGGCTGAAGAATGTGGTGGCAGAGCTCGAGAAGCTGCCGCACGCCGTGCTCTTCATCGACGAGATCCACACGGTGATCGGCGCCGGGGCCACAAGCGGCGGCGCCATGGACGCCTCCAACCTGCTGAAGCCCGCGCTTTCCGGCGGCAGTATCCGCTGCATCGGCTCCACCACCTACAAGGAGTTCCGCAACCATTTCGAAAAGGATCGCGCGCTGCTGCGCCGGTTCCAGAAGATCGACGTGAACGAACCCACGGTGGAGGACACGATCAAGATCCTCACCGGCCTGAAGCCTGCCTTCGAAAAGCACCACCGGGTGCGCTACACGCCAGACGCCATCAAGTCGGCGGTGGAGCTGTCCGCCCGCTACATCAATGACCGCAAGCTGCCCGACAAGGCGATCGACGTGATCGACGAGAGCGGTTCGGCGCAGATGCTGGTGCCGGAAGCGAAGCGCAAGCGGGTGATCGGCGTGAAGGAGATCGAGGCCGTCGTCGCCACCATGGCGCGCATCCCGCCGAAATCCGTCTCCACCGACGACAAGAAGGTGCTGGCGGATCTGGAGGCGGATCTGAAGCGCGTGGTGTTCGGCCAGGACAAGGCGATCGAGCTGCTGGCGTCCGCCATCAAGCTCAGCCGCGCGGGCCTGCGCGAACCGAACAAGCCCATCGGCAACTATCTCTTCTCCGGCCCGACGGGCGTGGGCAAGACAGAGGTGGCCCGCCAGCTGGCGGCCATTCTGGGAATCCCGCTGACCCGATTCGACATGTCGGAATATATGGAACGCCACTCGGTCAGCCGGCTGATCGGCGCCCCGCCGGGCTATGTCGGCTTCGATCAGGGCGGACTGCTGACGGATGCCGTCGATCAGAACCCGCACAGCGTCCTCCTGCTCGACGAGATCGAGAAGGCGCACCCCGATCTGTTCAACATCCTGCTGCAGGTGATGGACAACGGAAAGCTGACGGATCACCACGGCAAAACGGTGGACTTCCGCAACACCATCCTGATCATGACGACGAACGCCGGCGCGGCCGACATGGCGCGCGAGGGCATCGGCTTCGGCGCCGGCCAGCGCGTGGGCGAGGACGAGGAAGCCATCAAGCGGATGTTCACGCCGGAGTTCCGCAACCGGCTGGATGCGATCGTGCCCTTCGATTACCTGCCGCCTGCCATCGTGGCGCGGGTGATCGACAAGTTCATCATCCAGCTGGAAATGCAGCTGGCCGAGCGCGACGTGCACATCGCGCTGGAGGATGACGCGAAGAACTGGCTGATCGAACGCGGCTACGACAGGCTCTATGGCGCGCGGCCGCTCGGCCGGCTGATCCAGGAATCGATCAAGCGTCCGCTGGCCGACGAACTGCTGTTCGGCAAGCTGGTGAACGGCGGCGAAGTGCGGGTGCATGTGAAGGACGACAGGCCGGCCTTCGAAATCATCCCGGCCGCGCCCAGGCCGAAGCGCGGAAAGAAGAAGGCGGCGGCGCTGCCGGCGCCTTCCGGAGAAACGGACTGACACCGGTTCGGGCGCCGGTCCTGCTTGCGGCCCTTGTCGCGATCGGCGCCCTGAACCTCCTCACCGTCCTGATGTTCCGCATCGACAAGGACAGGGCCCAGGCGAACGGGGTCAGGCCCAATGGGGGCAGGCCGAACGGAACCCGGCCGAATGGCCTGCGGGCCCCGCGCCGCATCCCGGAAGGCGAATTGCTTCTGCTGGCGGCCCTGGGTGGAACACCGGGCGCCTATGCGGCCCGCCATATCTTCCGCCACAAGACACGCAAGCAGCCCTTTTCCACCCGGCTTCGGGCGATCGCGGCCCTCCAGCTGGCCGGGCTCGTGGCGCTCGTCGCCTGGTTCGCATCGGCCTGACCTGCCCGATTGCCTTGCGCGGCGATTCCCGCTAAGGGCCCGCCCTTCGCTGGTACGGCACACCCTGGAGGTGTCGGGCGATCAATTGATTGGAGAATGACATGTCTGATGTGCTGACGCTCGCCGCGGAAGCACGCGACCGGGCTGGCAAGGGAGCCTCCCGGGCGGTGCGGCGAGAAGGCCGGGTTCCGGCCGTGATCTATGGCAACAAGGAAGCTGCCGTTTCCATCCACGTCGAGGAAAAGCGCCTCGTGAAGCTGCTCAGCACCGGGCACTTCATGAACTCCGTGGTGGAAATCGAACTGGACGGCAAGACGCACCGGACCCTGCCGCGCGACGTGCAGTTCCACCCCGTCACGGATCGCCCGATCCATGTGGACTTCCTGCGCGTGTCCGCCAACGCCCTCATCACCGTGAATGTTCCGGTGCGCTTCGAAAACGAAGCCGCCTCGCCGGGCCTGAAGCGCGGCGGCGTGCTGAACGTGGTGCGCCATGAAGTGGAAGTGAAGGTGCCCGCCAACGCCATCCCCGACGACATCGTCGTGGACGTGACGGGTTTCGACGTGGGCGATTCGATCCACATCTCGGCGGTGAAGCTGCCGAAGAACGTGACCCCGGTGATCGACCGCGACTTCACCATCGCCACGATCGCGGCGCCGTCGGGCCTGAAGAGCCAGGAAGCCGCCGAAGAAGCCGCCGAAGGCTGATCCATGCTGGTATTCGCCGGGCTGGGCAATCCCGGCCCGGCCTATGCCCAGCATCGCCACAATGTGGGCTTCATGGCCGTGGACATCATTCATGATGTCCACGGCTTTTCCCCTTGGAAGGCCCGCTTTCAGGGCCTCACGGCCGAAGGGCGGCTGGGCGCGCACAAGGTGGTGCTGCTGAAGCCGATGACCTTCATGAACGAAAGCGGCCGTTCCGTGGGCGAAGCGCTGCGCTTCTTCAAGCTGGGCCCAGACGCCCTCACCGTCTTTCACGACGAACTGGATCTGGAACCCTTCCGCGTGAAGGTGAAGACCGGCGGCGGCGCGGCCGGGCAGAACGGCATCCGGTCCATCATCGCCCATGCCGGCGCCGATTTCCGCCGCGTGCGCATCGGCATCGGCCACCCCGGACACAAGGATCGGGTGACGCCCCATGTGCTGGGCAATTTCGCCCGGGCAGAGGAGCCCGCCCTCACCGACATGCTGGCCGACATCGCGGCCCTCGCGCCGCTCCTCGCCGACGGGGACGACGCCCGATTCATGAGCGATCTCGCCCTCAGGCAAAAGGCCGCATCATGACGGATACGCCCTGCCCGGCGACCGAAGCCGACGCGACGTTCGACAGTCGCCACGGCCGGATGGCCGAACACCCCATTGACGACAATCTGCCCGGCGGCATGGCGCCGCCGGTGATCCGCATGACGAAGCGGCCGGATGGCCGCGCAAAAGGAGACGAATGATGGGATTCCGCTGCGGGATCGTGGGCCTGCCGAACGTCGGCAAATCCACCCTGTTCAACGCGCTGACGGAAACGGCCGCCGCGCAGGCCGCCAACTATCCCTTCTGCACGATCGAGCCGAACGTCGGCAACGTCGGCGTGCCCGATCCGCGCATGCAGCAGATCGCCGAGATCGCCGGCTCGCAGAAGATCATCGAAACCCAGCTGGGCTTCGTCGACATCGCGGGCCTCGTGCGCGGCGCGTCGAAGGGCGAGGGTCTCGGAAACCAGTTCCTCGCCAACATCCGCGAGGTGGACGCCATCGTCCATGTGCTGCGCTGCTTCGAGGATGACGACATCACCCATGTGGAAGGCCGGATCGACCCGGTAGCAGACGCCGAGACGGTCGAGACCGAACTGATGCTCGCCGATCTTGAAAGCCTGGAGCGCCGGGTGCCGAACCTGGTGAAGAAGGGCCAGGGCGGCGACAAGGACGCGAAATCGGCGGCGACGGCGCTGCAGAAGGCGCTGGATCTCCTGCGTGAGGGCAAGCCAGCCCGCCTCGCGGTTCCCGCGGATGCCGACGAGAAGCGCCATCTCGCGCAGGCCCAGCTGCTCACCGGCAAGCCCGTCCTCTATGTCTGCAACGTCGATGAAGGCTCGGCCGCCACCGGCAACGCCTTCTCCGCCCGCGTGGCCGAAATGGCAAAGGCGCAAGGGGCCGGCGCCGTGGTGATTTCCGCCGCGATCGAGGCCGAGATCGTGGGCATGCCGCCCGAGGACCGGCCCGAGTATCTGGAAGCGCTGGGCCTCGCCGAAACCGGCCTCGCCCGCATCATCCGCGCCGGCTATGATCTGCTCCACCTCCTGACCTTCTTCACGGCCGGTCCCAAGGAAACCCGCGCCTGGACGGTCGAAAAGGGCGCTACCGCCCCGCAGGCGGCGGGCGTGATTCACACCGATTTCGAAAAGGGCTTCATCCGCGCGGAAACGATCAGCTTCGCAGATTATGTGGCGCTTGGCGGCGAAGCCAAGGCGCGGGAAGCCGGCAAGCTGCGCGCCGAAGGCAAGACCTATGTGGTGCAGGACGGCGACGTGATGCACTTCCTGCACAGCGCGTAGGCGGCCATGGCAGGGCTGCGGCCCTGCCCCGCCCCCCCCCCTTGCCCTTCTGCCCGCCCCGCGCAAGAATTGTCGTCTATGGGGGCCATCGAACGCGCGACCGCACTGAAAAGCGAACTGGAAGCCTCGCTGCTGCGGCTGTCCATCCTCGCCACCTTCCTGATCGCGGCGCTCGGCGTCCTGTTCGGGCTCGTTTCCGGCTCCATCGCAATCCTCTTCGACGGGCTGTTTTCCGTCGTGGATGCCGGGATCACCTGGCTGATGCTGCTGGTCGCGCGGCTGGTGGCGCAGGAAAGCGATGCGAAGTTCCAATATGGCTACTGGCATCTGGAACCGCTGGTGGTGGCCCTGAAGGCGGCCGTGCTGATGACACTGGTGGTGTTCGGCTTCCTGGGCGCGGTGCAGAGCCTGCGCGCCGGCGGACACACGCCCGAACTGGGCCCGGCGGTCGGCTATTCCGCGCTGGTGGTGCTGATCTGCGCCGGCACCTGGTTCTGGATGTGGCGGCACAACCGGCGGATCGGCTCCGCGCTGGTTCAGCTCGACATGAAGGCCTGGGCGATGTCCGGCGTGATCACGGCCGCGCTGCTGATCGCCTTCCTGGCGGCGATGGCGATGCGCGGCACCCGCTTCGAACCCCTGCTGCCCTATGTCGATCCGGCTGTCCTCGCAATCCTGTCGCTCGCAATCCTGCCCGTGCCCTGGAAGGATGCGAAGCTCGCCTTCCGCGACATCTTCGGCATCGTGCCGCACGAACTGGACCGGCACGTGCAGCAGGTGATGGACGATTTCATCGCCCGGCACGGATTTAGCGCCTATGAATCCTATGTCACCCGAACGGGCCGCGCGAAGTTCATCGAGATTTCCGTGCTGGCCCCGCCCGGCATGCCCGCGCAGACCATCGAGCATTTCGATACCCTGCGCGCCGAGATCGGCGATGCCATCGGGGAGAGCGGGCCGGATCGCTGGCTCACCATCGTCTTCACGACGGATCCGGCCGAACTATAGCGCCAGCGTCTCCGCGCCCGGTATCGCCAACGGCTGGTGCGTCGCCACCATCACCAGCCCGCCACCCGCGCGATGCGCCGCGATCGCCGCCAGCAGCCGCCCTTCAGAAGCCGAATCCAGCGCATTGGCCGGCTCGTCCAGCAGCCACAGCCGCGCGCCCGAAGCGATGGTCCGCGCGATCGCCACCCGCTGCCGCTGGCCGGATGAAAGCTGCCCGCAGCGGAACGCCATGAGCGCCGTCACCGCCATCGCATCGGCCGCCGCCGTCACCGTCTCGTGCGTCGCGCCGTCCAGCGCGGCCCAGAACCCCAGTTCGCCCGCCACGCTGCGATCCGGCTTCAGCGCCTGCTCCCCCGCCAGCAGCGCGGTGGAAAAGGGATTGGAAAGCCGCCCGGCATCCGGCGCCAGCAGGCCCGCCACCAGCCGCAGCAGAGAGGATTTTCCCGCACCGTTGCGCCCCGTCACCAGCAACGCCCCGCCCGGCGCCAGCCGGAACGACAGCCCCTCGAACAGCAGGCGCTGCCCCCGGATCAGCGACACTTCGCCGGCTTCCAGCCATTCGGCGCTTGCCATCAGGGCCGCCCTTCCCTATGGCCCGTCGCTCGTCGGAGCGTAGCGCAGCCTGGTAGCGCATCAGACTGGGGGTCTGGGGGTCGCAGGTTCGAATCCTGTCGCTCCGACCATTCATCCATGGACCACCCACGGTGACGGCAGGATCGGCGAAGCCAATCCTGTCGCTCCGGTCTGCTTTCCATTGCCCATCCATGAGATCGGCTGGATCGCCGCAACTTCACGCCTGCGATCCGGCGTGGATCATCGCCAGCTCCACATAGCCCGCAGCGCCGCGCCGGTTGCGCGCCACTTCCTCGTCGCTCAGCAGGCGCACGAACTTCGCCGGGCGGCCCAGCCACAGCTCCCGGCTCTTGATGACCTTGCCGGGGCTCAGCAGCGCGCCCGCGCCCAGCATTCCGTCCGCCTCGATCACGCAGCCGTCCATCACGATCGCGCCCAGCCCCACGAAGCTGCGGTCCATCAGCGTGCAGCCGTGGATGATCGCCATATGCCCCACCAGCACATCCTCACCGATGGTCGTCGCCGCCAGCTTGCGCGTGACGTGCACGATGGACCCGTCCTGGATGTTGGAGCGCGCGCCGATGCGGATGGGCATCACGTCGCCGCGCACCACCACATTGTACCAGATGGAGGCGCCCGCCCCGATCTCGACATCGCCGATCACCTGCGCGCCGGGGGCAATCCAGGCGGCGGGATCGATGCGCGGGCTCTGCCCGGCAAAGGGATGGATCGGCATCAGTCGGCCTCCTTCACATAGACGATGTGGCGGCGGATGGGGTTGCCCTCGGGCACCAGCGGGTGATCGAAATCCATGTCCGCCGCGCGGCGCATGCCCAGCCGCTGCATCACCGCCTCGGATGGTTTGTTGGTCTGGGCAGTATAGGCCAGGATCCGCTCCAGCCGCATGGGGCCGAAGCCATGCGCCAGCGCGGCCGCGCCCGCCTCGCTGGCATAGCCCTGCCCCCACGCCTCGCGCCGCAGCCGCCAGCCCACTTCCCACAAGCCGAAGATGGGCAGATAGTCATGGGCGATGCGGTTCAGCCCGGCGAACCCCAGGAACAGGCCGTCCGCCTTGCGCTCCAGCGCCCAGAAGCCGACGCCCGTGGCCGCGATCTTGCCGTTCACCCGCTCGATCACGGCGTCCGCCTCCGCGCGGCTCAGCGTCGCCGGGAAATGGCGCATCACCTCCGGGTCGGCGTTCATCGCCGCCCAGGGCTCGCGATCCGTCTCGATGAAGGCACGCAGGATCAGGCGGTCCGTCTCGATCATGCGCGGCTCTTTCCATGGACAAGGCTGGCCCGGGCGAAATGGCCCTCGGCCACGTCGGGATGGTCGAAATCCCATTCGGGCAGATGCGACATGCCCAGCCGCCGCATCAGGCCCCAGCTGGCCTTGTTGCTCCATGCAGTGATGGCGATCACGCGGGGGCTCAGCGAAAGACCCCAGTCCAGCACGGCGGACGCCGCTTCGCGGGCATAGCCCTGCCCCCAGCAATCCTGCCGGAACAACCAGCCGATCTCGATGTCGTCGGTCCTTGCCCGGGGCAGAACCTCAGGGGCCAGGGTGATGGGCTTCAGCCCGCAGTTGCCGATGATGGCACCGTCCGCGCGGCGCACCACCGCCTTGAAGGCATAACCCAGTTCCCGGTCGAAGCGCTGCATCCGTTCCAGCCGCTCCACGCTGTCATCCAGCAGTTCCGCCCGGCCGAAATGATGCATCAGCACCGGATCGGTGCAGAAGCGGGACAGCGTCGGAAGGTCGGCTTCCGTCCAGGGCCGCAGGATCAGCCGCTCCGTCTCCAGGGTCGCGCCCGTCGTCACGGGAACAGCGGCGCTGCTTCCAGCCCCATGGTTTCAGGCAGGCCGAACATCAGGTTCATGTTCTGGATCGCCTGGCCGGAGGAACCCTTCACCAGATTGTCGATCGCCGCGATGATGATCGCGCGGCCCGGCACCCGGTCCGCAAAGACGTTCAGCACCATATGGTTGGATCCGCGCACCATCCGCGTCGCGGGCGCCACGCCTTCGGGCAGCAGGTGGACGAACGGCTCCCCGGCATAGCGCGCCGCATAGCATTGGCGCAGATCCCCGACCGTCCTGCCTTCGGCAAGTTCCACGGTGATCGTTTCCAGCTCGCCCCGGTTCATGGGCAGAAGATGCGGCGTGAAGCTGATCGTCACCGGGGCGCCGAAGCCCTTGCCCAGCTCCTGTTCGATTTCCGGCATGTGCCGGTGCCGGCCCACGGCATAGGGCGCGACCGCTTCCGACACTTCGGCGAACAGGTTGCTTTCCTTCAGCCCCCGCCCCGCGCCGGACACGCCCGACAGCGCGTTGATGGTGATATTCGCGGGCCCGATCAGTCCGGCTTCGGCCACGGGCAACAGCGCCAGCAGCGCCGCCGTGGGATAACAGCCCGGGCAGGCCACAAGCCGCGCGGCCGGCAGGCGCGGGCGCGCCATCTCGGTCAGGCCATAGACAGCCTCGGCCAGCAGGCCGGGCGCCGGATGGGTAACGCCATACCATTCGCCATAGATCTCGGGGTCGTTCAGCCGGAAATCCGCAGACAGGTCGATGATGCGGATGCGCGCATCCAGCGTGCTCAGCAGCTCGGCGGAAGCGGCGTGCGGCAGGCAGCCGAACACCGCGTCGATCCCGCGCCAGTCGATGGCGTCGGCGCGGATCAGGCACGGCAGATCCCGGTACGCGGCAAAGCTGGGCCAGATATCCGCCATCGTCTGCCCGGCCTTCTGATTGGCCGCGAGCGCCGCGATCTCGACCATGGGATGGGTGATGGCCAGGCGGACAAGGTCTGCCCCTGTGTAGCCGGAAGCCCCGAGGACGGCGATACGGATCTTTGCGCTCATTCCCCTCCCTAGTCGCCCTTCCAGAAGGGCTTCAAGACCGGAAGGATGGAAGCGAACCCGTCCGTCCAGCCGGGCACGTCCGCGCGGGCGCGCAGGGGCGTCCATTCCTCGCTGTGGCCGGTCGCTTCGGTGAAGCGCGTCATGTCCGCCTCGTTCGCCGTCAGCGCGATCCAGATGGAGGCATTGTAGCTGTAGTCCGCCTGCTCCTGCGGGCTGGGGCCATAGACGCGAATTCGCGCGGCAAGGCCCAGTTCGTTCGCGATTCCCGCCACCACCGGTTCCAGATCGAGATAGCGGTTGGAGACATGCACCATCAGCACGCCCCCCGGCGCCAGCGCGCGGGCATAGGTCTCGAAGGCCTCCCGCGTTAGCAGGTGCAGCGGGATCGCATCCGACGAAAAGGCGTCCACCGCCAGCAGGTCGAAGCGGTCCTTCGGCTCCTCCGCCAGTTTCAGCCGCGCATCGCCCACCACGATCCGTGCATCGGGCTTGCACTGGCTCAGATAGCTGAAAATCTTCGGGTCGGTCGCGATCTCGACCATCAGCGGGTCGATCTCGAAGATGGTCCAGTCTTCCTGCCCCCTGGCGAAGCAGGCAAGGCTGCCGCTGCCCAGGCCGACGACGGCGATCCGCGCGCCCTCTCCATACAGGCTGGGCGCCGTCTGCATCGCAAGGCCGATCCCGCTCATCGGGGCATAATAGGTCAGCGGCATGCGCGACAGCGCCGGATCCAGCGATTGCGCGCCGTGCAGCGTGGTGCCGTGCAGCAGCCGCCGGGTCTGAGAGCTGTTGCTGTTCTGGATCGTGTAGATGCCGAAAAAGCTGCGCTGCCGGGCGCGATCGATGGTGGAAATATCGATCTGCTGCCAGCCGCCCAGCGCCAGCATCAGGTTCAGCAGGACGAAGCTGAACATCAGCGGCCGGCCGATCGCCAGCACCGCCAGCAGACCCATCAGCCCGATGGCGGCCAGCTGCAACGGCGGCGTTCCCACCGCCATATAGGCCGCCCCCAGCCACCAGCCCAGCACCAGCACGAGGGGCGGGGTCAGGATCCGCAGCGCCCGGCCCAGCCGGTTGCCGCGCCACAGCTCGCCGATGCGCCGCGTCAGCGGCCGGGCCGGCACCAGCAGGGCCGCCGCCAGCAGCAGGATCGGATGCTCATACACCCAATCGAAGATCTGCGGCGCGATCAGCGCCGGGAACAGCCCGCCCAGCACGCCGCCCAGCGACATCCACAGGTAGAATTCCGTCAAGCGGTCCGCCGCCGGCCGGTCGTTCGCCAGCGTGCCGTGCAACGCCGTCGCCACGATCAGCAGCAGCAGGATGGAAGCCAGCCCATAGACAGAGGCGGATTGCGAAACCATCAGCAGCCCGCCCGCGCCGAACACCAGCAGCGCGATCGGCGCGACCCGCACGGCGACCCGCGTGACACCCGGGCCGGCGCCCGAAAACACCAGGATGAAGCTGATCAGATAGGCCGCCAGCGGCAGCACCCACAGCAGCGGCATCGCCATGATGTCGGTGGTGATGTGGGTGGTGGTGGACAGCATCAGCCCCGACGGCACCGCCGCCAGCAGCACCCAGTGCAGGCGCCGCCGCCAGGTGACGGGGCGGCGCCCGTGCGCCGTCGCGCTGTCGGCCGCGGTGGCGGGCGGTCGCACCCCGCTCTTCAGGATGGCAAGGGCCCCCAGCGCCATCAGCGCCATCAGCAGCAGATAGCCCGCCGTCCACAGGCTCTGCTGCGCGGGCAGCGCGGTGAAGGGCTCCAGCAGGAAGGGATAGGCCAGCAGCCCCAGCAGGGACCCGGCGTTCGATGCGGAATAAAGGAAGAAGGGGCTGGCCGCCGCCGGATCGGGGGAGCGCGCGAACCAGGCCTGCATCAGCGGCGCCTGCGCGGAAACGGCAAGGAACACCGGCCCGATGGACAGCGCCAGCAGTTGCAGAAGCCACAGCGCGGCCGCATCGCCCGTTTCCGCCCCGCCCAGCGCGCGGATGCCGATCGGCAGTGTCAGCGCGGCGGCCGCGAACAGCGCCAGATGCACCCCTGCCTGCACGCGGAACGGCAGCCGCTGCACCGCATGGGCATAGGCATAGCCCAGCAGCAGCACCGCCTGGTAGAACAGCATCGCCGTGTTCCACACGCTGGGCGAACCGCCCAGCACGGGCAGCACGAGTCGCGCGAACAGCGGCTGGATCAGGAACAGCAGGAAGCTGCCCAGGAACACGATGGCAATGAACAGCGGGCGCAAGGCAGAGCCCGCGCGGTCACCCATGGCCGCAGCCGTCGCCATCCGCAATCCTCCCCGCCTTCAGAACAGGCTTTTCTGCGCCGCCTCCCACCCCTCATGGGCCAGCAGCCATGCTTTCCGGTCCAGCCCGCCCGCATAACCGGTCAGGCTTCCGTCCGCACCGATAACACGGTGGCACGGAACGACAATGGCCTGCGGATTACGGCCGTTCGCCGTGCCCACCGCACGGGCGTTCGGCCCCGCACCGGCGGCCGCGCCGCCCAGCGCCCGGGCGATGTCGCCATAGCTGCGCGTCTCGCCCGGGGGGATCCGGCGCAATTCCGCCCAGACCGCCCGCTCAAACGCACTGCCCACCGTCCCCGTCGCCAGCCCGTTGAGGGCCCGCAGTTCACCGGCGAAATAGCGCGCGAAGGCGCCCTCCAGATGGGGCGGAAGCGGCGATTCGCCCTCCGCCAGCGGCCCGATGCCGAATCGGGTCAGGCTGGTTTCCACCCGGCGCGGATCCGCGCGGAACTCGGCTGCCCACAGCGTGCCTGCCGCATCGTGCACCAGCGCCATCGGCCCCACCGGCGTCGGCAGCACCGAAAGCCGGAAGCTCATGCTCCGGCGGGTACGCCGAACAGGTCGAAGGCGTCCGCGTCCTCGATCAGCACCCGAATGATGTCACCGGGCTTCACGCCGGTTGCGTCGCGGAGCAGCACATGGCCGTCGATCTCGGGTGCATCGGCCTTGCTGCGGCCGGTCGCGCCGCCTTCGGCGTCAACCTCGTCGATGATCACATCCAGCATGCGGCCCACCTTCGCTGCCAGCTTCCGGGCGGAAATTTCCGCCGCCTTCGCCATGAAACGGTCGCGGCGTTCCTCCCGCACCTCCAGCGGCAGCGCGCCGGGCAGCGCGTTGGCGGCTGCCCCCGCCACCGGCTCATAGGCGAAGCAGCCCACCCGATCGAGCTGGGCTTCCTCCAGCCAGTCCAGCAGATACTGGAAATCCGCCTCCGTCTCGCCGGGGAACCCGGCAATGAAGGTGGAGCGGATGGCGATGTCGGGCACCATCCGGCGCCAGTTGCGGATCCGCTCCAGCACCAGCCCCTCGTTCCCCGGCCGCCGCATCGCCTTCAGCACAGGCGGAGAGGCGTGCTGGAAGGGGATGTCCAGATAGGGCAGGATCAGCCCTTCGGCCATCAGCGGGATCAGCTCGTCCACGCTGGCATAGGGGTAGATGTAATGCATCCGCACCCACGCACCCAGTGAACCCAGATCACGCGCCAGATCGGTGATATGCGCCCGCATTCCTTCTTCGTCCTGGCCGCGAATTCCGGGCGCGGCCCGCTTTCCTTCTTCGTCCTGGCCGCGAATTCCGGGCGCGGCCCGCTTGCCATATCGCGCATGCCGCAGATCCCGCCCATAGGCAGAGGTGTCCTGCGAGATGACCAGAAGTTCCTTCGTGCCGGCGGCCACCAGCTTCTCGGCCTCGCGCAGGATCGCGTCGGGCCGGCGGGAAACGAGATCACCCCGGATGGAAGGGATGATGCAGAAGCTGCAGCGATGGTTGCAGCCCTCGGAAATCTTCAGATAGCTATAGTGCTTCGGCGTCAGCTTCAGGCCCGCCCCGTCTTCAAATCTTGGCGGCACCAGGTCCAGGAAGGGCTGCGGCGGCATCGGCGCGGCTTCCTTCACCGCCCCCACCACCTGCTCATACTGCTGCGGCCCGGTCACGGCCAGCACGTCGGGGAAGCGGGCGCGGATGCTCTCCGCCTCGTTCACCATGCAGCCCGTCACGACCACCCGGCCGTTTTCCGCCATCGCCTCGCCGATGGCTTCCAGGCTTTCGGCCTTGGCGCTGTCCAGAAAGCCGCAGGTGTTCACGATCACCACGTCGGCCCCGGCATAATCGCCCGACAGCTGATACCCTTCCGACCGCAGGGAGGTCAGGATCCGCTCGCTGTCCACCAGCGCCTTGGGGCAGCCCAGCGAAACCATGCCCACCTTCTTCGGCGGCAGCAGGACAGTCGGGTCGCTCAACGGATGCCCACGCCCATCAGCGCCAGCACTTCCTTGCGGCTGCGCTCGTCCGAGCGGAACACCCCCATCATGCGGCTGGTCGTCATCGTCGCGCCCGTCGTCATCACGCCCCGGGCCGACATGCAGGCATGGCTCGCCTCCACCACCACGGCGACACCGCGCGGGTTCAGCACGTCCTGAATGGCGTCTGCGATCTCGGCCGTCAGCCGTTCCTGAACCTGCAGCCGCCGGGCATAGCCCAGCGCCACGCGGGCGAGCTTGGACAGGCCCACCACCCGGTCGGTCGGCAGATAGGCGATGTGCACCTTGCCGATGATCGGCGCCATGTGATGCTCGCAGTGGCTCTGGAACGGGATGTCGCGCAGCAGCACGATCTCGTCATAGCCGCCCACCTCGCGGAAGGTGCGCGAAAGATGCTCGCGCGGATCTTCCCGATAGCCCCGGAAATATTCCTGATAGGCCCGCGCGACCCGCCCCGGGGTATCCAGCAGCCCTTCGCGCCCGGGATCGTCGCCGGCCCAGCGGATCAGCGTGCGCACGGCATCCAGCACCTCGGCCGGGATTGCAGCGTCGCGATCGGGCGCGGGCGTGTCATCGTGGTTCATGTGAAAATCAGCCATCTTCGCCCCCAGGGAGTTTTCCGCAATGTAGGAACCCCTGTGGCCCCGGACAATCGGCACAAGGAATGGTGCCGGCTACAGGATTCGAACCCGTGGCCCCCTGATTACAAATCAGGTGCTCTACCAACTGAGCTAAGCCGGCGCCTCTGTCGGGCGGCGTTTAACGGAAAGGCTGTCGCTCTGCAAACCATGGTGACGCAAAGCGGGGCGGCACCGCCTGACAGAAGTGGAAGTCCCCCGCGCCCGGGGCCAGCCATCCCCCTTCCCCGCAAGGGCCCCGGCAGCTAGGAATTCGGATGTGGGTCGGACCACGCTGCAGGGGTTCCCCACGAAATGGTCGCGCGAATTGCGACGGTCGCCTATGTCGGGCTCGAAGCCCGCGCCGTCGATGTGCAGGTGCAACTGGCCTCCGGCCTCGTCAGTTTCGTGGTTGTCGGCCTGCCGGACAAGGCCGTGAAGGAAAGCCGGGACCGCGTCTCGGCCGCCTTTGCGGCGCTGGGCCTCGCCATGCCGGCGAAGAAGATCACCGTGAACCTCGCCCCGGCCGATCTCGAAAAGGCCGGCTCCCACTATGATCTGCCCATCGCGCTGGGGCTGCTGGCGGCCATGGGCGTGGTCGATGCGGAATCGCTCGCCCATTATGTCGCCGTCGGCGAACTGTCGCTCGACGGGCGCATTTCGCCCTCGCCGGGCGTGCTGCTGGCCGCCATGCACGCCTCGGCACGCGGGCTGGGCCTGATCTGCCCCGCAGCGCAGGGGCCCGAAGCCGCCTGGCTCGCCGGCACGGCCGAAGGGATGGAAGTGCTGGCCGCCCCCGATCTCCATGCCCTCGTCGCCCATCTGAAGGGCGGCGATCCCCTGCCGCCGCCCGATCCGGCCCGGCTGGAAGCGCGCCCCTTCACTGGCCCCGACCTCGGCGATGTGAAGGGGCAGGAAACGCCCCGGCGCGCGCTGGAAATCGCGGCCGCCGGCGGCCACAACCTGCTGATGTGCGGCCCGCCCGGCGCGGGCAAGTCGATGATGGCGGCCGCCCTTCCGGGCATCCTCCCCGAACTCACCACGGCAGAGGCGCTGGAGGTGGCAATGATCGCCAGCCTTGCCGGCACGCTGGAGGGCGGGAAGATCGCCCGCGCCCGCCCGTTCCGCGCGCCGCACCATTCGGCCTCCATGCCAGCACTGGTGGGCGGCGGCGCCCGGGCCAGGCCCGGCGAAGTCAGCCTCGCCCATCTGGGCGTGCTGTTCCTGGATGAGCTGCCCGAATTCCAGCGCGGCACGCTGGATGCCCTGCGTCAGCCGCTGGAACGCGGCGAGGTCGAAGTCGCCCGGGCGGCCTGCCACGCTACCTACCCGGCGCGCGTGCAACTGGTCGCCGCCATGAATCCCTGCCGATGCGGGCATCTGGCGGATGCGGCGCTGGCCTGCGCCCGCGCACCGCGCTGCGCTGCCGACTATCAGTCGAAGATCTCCGGCCCGCTGATGGACCGGATCGACCTGTTCGTGGACATCGAGGCGGTGAAGGCGTCCGACCTCGCCCTGCCCCCGCCCGCCGAACGCAGCGCCGATGTCGCGGTCCGGGTGGCCGCCGCGCGCCGCTTGCAGTCCGCCCGCTATGCCGGAACGCCCGCCCGCACCAATGCAGAGGCAGAGGGCAGGCAGCTGGAAACGCCGGATCTGCTCTCGGAGGATGCAAGGCAATTTCTGCTTCGCGCCGCCGAGACGATGAAGCTGTCGGCCCGCGCCTGGACAAGGGTGCTGCGGGTGGCGCGCACCATCGCCGATCTGGAGGGGACGGAACAGACCGGCCGCGCCCATGTCGCCGAAGCCCTGGGGTTCCGCCGCAGGGCGCCCGTCGCATGACAGGCGCGGAACGAACAGGATGAAAAGGCGCCGGAGGGCCTTGCGTGATCCGGCGCGGCTCCTGCTGGCTAAGGCGTGGAAGCTGCGCTAGAAATCAGCTCTCAACCCGTGGTCGAAGGGGCCGCCATGTCATTGATGTTCGAACCACTCCGCAAATATGCAAGCTTTTCCGGCCGCGCCCGGCGCCGGGAATACTGGCTCTGGCAGCTGTTCATGATCCTGCTGTTCGGGGGACTGACGGCCTGGCTCATCGCCAGCATCGGCCCCATCTCCCCGGGCGCCACCCCTGAAGAGCTCGCGATCACGGCGCAGGGGATCCCGGCCGCCACCTGGCCCATGGCCGCTATTGCAATCGCCTCGATCGGCCTGTTCCTCCCCTCGCTCGCCGTCACCGTGCGCCGCATCCACGACAGCGGCAATTCCGGCTGGTGGATCCTGATCAGCCTCACCGCCGTCGGCAGCCTCGTCATCCTCGTCTTCGCGCTGATCGATGGCACGCCGGGGCCGAACCGCCACGGCCCCGATCCCAAGGGCAGACCCGCGCCGGACGATCGGTGAACGAAAAGCGCCCCGGCCGCATCCGGCCGGGGCGCTTCGTTCGCTCAGCCGTTTCCGGGCGTCAGCCGCGCGTCATCACAACGGGCAGGCTGCGAAAGCCGTGGACGAACGAGGAATAGACGCGCACGGGTTCGCCCACCACCTCAACCTTCATCTTCCGCCGGTGCATTTCCTCCAGCAGGATGCCGATCTGCAGTTCGGCCAGCCGCGCACCGACGCAGCGGTGGATGCCGAACCCGAAGCTCAGGTGCCGGCGGGCGTTTTCCCGCGTCGGATCAAAGATGTCGGCATCGGGGAAGATGCTCTCGTCGCGGTTGGCGGAAAGATACCACATGATCACCTTTTCGCCCGCGCGGATCAGTTGGCCGCCCACCTCGAAATCCTGTGTGGCGGTGCGGCGCATGTGCGCCAGCGGCGTCTGCCAGCGGATCAGTTCCGAAACCGCGTTCGGGATCAGCGACGGATCCGCCATCATCTTCGCCCAGCCGGCCGGATGCAGGTTCTGCACCATGGCAGAGCCGGACATGGTGTTGCGCGTGGTGTCGTTGCCGCCCACGATCAGCAGCACGAGGTTCCCCAGATATTCCTGAGGCGTCATGTTCCGCGTGGCGTCCGAATGGATCATCATGGAAATCAGGTCGGGGCGTGGCTCCTTGTTCGCCCGCTCGTTCCACAGGTTGGTGAAATAGCCGACCATCTCGAACAGGATTTCCCAGCGCTGCCGGTTCTTCTCGTCGTCCTCGATCGCCTCGAAGTCGGCCGCCGTGTCAGACCATTTGGTCAGCAGCCGGCGATCCTCCCAGGGGAAATCGAACAGGATGGCCAGCATGCCCGTCGTCAGCTCGATGGAGACCTTGTCCACCCAGTCGAACGTCTCGCCCACCGGCAGCGAATCGAGCAGTTCCACCGTGCGCTGGCGGATGCCTTCGCGCTGGCGCGCCATCTCGGCCGGGGTGAAGGCGGGCGCCACGGTGCGGCGCTGACCGGTATGCTGGGGCCGGTCCATGGCGATGAACATCGGCATCTGGGGCTCGTCCTCGCGCCCCTCGGGCCGGTCGGCGATGGTTATGCCGCCCCGCTCCCAGCTGGACGAGAAGATGTCGGGCCGCCCCTCCACCTCCATGATGTGATGGTGCGAGACAATGTTCCAATAGGGGCCGTACATGCTTTCCGGGCACCAGTGCACCGGCCCCGCCCGCCGCATCTCGGCGAAATAGGGCAGCACATGCCGGTAATCGGTCCACAGATGCGGGTTCCCGATATCAAGTACCTCCAGCGGCAATGCCGCCGGTCGTGCAAGCGTGGCCATCGTCTCACTCCCTCATTGTTGCGCAAAGCGTAACTCAAGAGGGGGGCAAGTCAAGGCAGTGCGGAGTAGAACTCCGCAAAATGGGTCAGGCCGACGGCCCTGTGCCGGCAGGCCGTTTCGATTCCCATTCCGCCACCACCGCAGTCGCCACCGCATTGCCCACCACGTTCGTGGCGGAGCGGCCCATGTCCAGGAAATGGTCCACGGCCAGGATCAGGATCAGCCCGGCTTCGGGAATGTTGAACTGCCCCAGCGTGGCCGCGATCACCACCAGGCTCGCGCGGGGCACGCCCGCCATCCCCTTCGACGTCACCATCAGGATCAGCAGCATCGCCACTTCCTGCGCGATCGTCAGGTCGATGCCATAGGCCTGCGCGATGAAGATCGTCGCAAAGGAACAGTACATCATCGAACCGTCCAGGTTGAAGCTGTAGCCCAGCGGTAGCACGAAGCTCGCGATCTTGGGCGGCACGCCGAACCGCTCCAGCGCTTCCAGGGTCCGGGGATAGGCGGCCTCCGAACTGGCCGTCGTGAAGGCCAGCACGAACGGATCGCGGATCTCCAGCGCAAGCCGGCCCACGCGGCGCATCCCGATCACCAGGCCGCCCGCCAGCAGGATCACCACCATCAGCAGCGCCAGCGCCACATAGAAGCCGCCCATGAAGGCGCCATAGGTGATCAGCACGCCCAGGCCGCGTTCGGCGATGGTGGACGTCACGGCCGCGAACACCGCAAGCGGCGCGAAACGCATCACGAACCCCGTCACGATCAGCATCAGGTGCATGATCGCATCCGCCGCCTTCAGGATGGGCGCGCCCTTCTCCCCCATCCTCGCAAGCGCCACGCCCGCGAACAGGCTGAAGATCACGATCTGCAGGATCTCGTTGGTCGCCAGCGCCTCGAAGATGGATTTCGGAACCAGGTGGGTCACGAACTTCTTCAGGTCGAACCCCGTGGTGGAAATCCCGCTGTCGGCCGTCGCCGGCGGCAGCGGAAGGTCAAGCCCCACGCCCGGCTGCAGCAGGTTCACGGCAAGGATGCCGATGATGATCGAAACGAACGACGCGCCGACGAACCAGCCCAGCGCCCGCCCGCCGATCCGCCCCAGCGCGCTGGCGTCGCCGCCCATGTGGCCGATGCCCGAAACCAGCGCCGCGAACACCAGCGGGGCGATGATCATCTTGATCAGCCGCAGGAACAGGTCGGTCACGATGCCGAGATAATAGACGATCTCCTTCACCGTTTCCGGCGAAGCGGCGCTGTTCGCCGCGAACCCCACCACAAGCCCCAGCAGCAGCGCGCCGAGGATCCACCAGGTCAATGTCTTTCCCATGCTGCGTCGGTGCCAGCTTGACGCGAATGGAGCAAGCAGTCTTCCCAGTTGCGCGCGACCGATCCCGCGGTCAGTCAGGCGCTGCAGCAGGGAGGACACAGGTGACAGGCAGCTTCAGCGCGATTCTCTGGGATTTCGGCGGCGTGATCACGACTTCGCCGTTCGAGGCGTTCAACCGGCACGAGGCTGCGCGCGGCCTGCCCCACGGCTTCATCCGCAGCGTCAACGCCGTGAACCCCGACAGCAATGCCTGGGCGAAGCTGGAACGCAACGAAATCGATGGCGACGCGTTCGACACGCTGTTCCGCGCAGAGGCGCTGGCGCTCGGCCACGACGTGCGCGGCGCCGAAGTGCTGCCGCTGCTCTCGGGCGATATCCGCCCCCGCATGGTCGCCACGCTCGACAGGCTGAAGCAGGCGGGCTTCACCATCGGCTGCATCACCAACAACGCCCAGGTGGGCCATGGCCCGGGGATGAGCGACGATGGCGCCAAGGCCGCCGCGGTCTCGGCCATCCTCGCCCGTTTCGATCATGTGATCGAAAGCTCGAAGGCCGGCGTCCGCAAGCCCGATCCCCGCATCTATCTCATGATGTGCGAAGCGCTCTCGCTCGCGCCATCCCGATGCGTCTACCTTGATGATCTCGGCATCAACTGCAAACCTGCCGCCGCGCTCGGCATGAAGGCGATCAAGGTCAACTCCGAAGCGCAAGCGCTGGCCGACCTCGGGGCGGTTCTGGGCCTCGATCTCTGAACACCCTCCCGGGGGCCCGCCGGCTTGACCTTCGGCGTCATTATCGTCTATCGTATACGATATTGCCGCCATAGGGAGACGACATGCCGACGCTCAGGCGCCGCGAGCTTCTGGCGGGGGCGGCGGCCGTCGCCACCCCGCTGCCACGCCTGGCCGCCCGCGCGGCCACCGGCCCCGCGCAGGCGCGCCCCCTGCCGCTCCCGGCCGTCCGCCTGAAGCCCTCCGATCACGCCCGGGCCGTCGAAACGAACCGCGCCTATCTGCACCGGCTCCAGCCAGACAGGCTGCTGCACAATTTCCGCAAGTTTGCCGGGCTGGAACCGAAGGCCCCGATCTACGGCGGCTGGGAATCCGATACCATCGCCGGCCACACGCTGGGCCATTACCTGACCGCGCTGACGCTGATGCATCAGCAGACAGGCGACACGGAGCTGCGCCGCCGCGCGGATTACATCGTGGCGGAACTGGCGGAGGCACAGGCAAGACGCGGCAACGGCTATGTCGGCGCACTCGGCCGCAAGCGGAAGGACGGAACCGTGGTGGACGGGGAAGAGATCTTCCCTGAGATCATGCGCGGCGAGATCCGTTCCACCGGCTTCGATCTCAACGGCAGCTGGGCGCCGCTCTATACCATGCACAAGCTGTTCGCCGGCCTGCTGGACGTGCATGCCGCCTGGGGCAACCGCCAGGCGCTGGCCGTGTTGGAAGGGCTCGCCGGCTATTTCGAACGGGTGTTCGCCCCGCTCACACCCGATCAGGTGCAGCAGGTGCTGGCCTGCGAATATGGCGGCCTTGCCGAAAGCTATGCCGAACTCGCCCACCGCACCGGCAATGCGCGCTGGCTGAAGATGGCGGAACTTCTGTATGACAGGAAGGTGCTGGATCCGATCTTCGCGGGCGAGGACAGGCTGGCCAACATCCACGCAAACACCCAGATCCCCAAGCTGATCGCCCAGGCCCGAATCCATGAAGTCGCCGGCGCCCCGGATCGCGCGAAGGCCGCCCGTTTCTTCTGGGATCGCGTCACGGGCCATCATTCCTATGTGATCGGCGGCAACGCGGACCGCGAATATTTCTTCGAGCCCGACAGCATCGCGAAACACATCACCGAACAGACGTGTGAGCATTGCAACAGCTACAACATGATGAAGCTGACGCGGCATCTTTGGGCCTGGCAGCCGGATGGCGCGCTGTTCGATTATTACGAACGCACCCACCTGAACCACACACTTGCCGCCCAGGATCCGGAAACCGGCGGCTTCACCTACATGACCCCGCTGATGTCGGGCATCCCGCGCGACTATTCCAGCGACAGGGACGACCAGTTCTGGTGCTGCGTCGGCTCCGGCATGGAGGCGCATGCTAAGCATGGCGACAGCATCTTCTGGGAAGGCCCCCCGGGCGGGGAATGGGCCGGCACGCTGTTCGTGAACCTCTACATCCCGGCCGATGCGCAGTGGGCCACCCGCCGCGCGCAGCTCTCGCTGGACACCGCCTACCCTTATCGCGGCGATGCCGTGCTCCGCTTCACGCAGCTGGAACCCGGCCGGTTCCCGGTCGCGCTGCGGGTGCCCGGCTGGGCGGCGGGCCGGGCCGATGTCCGCGTGAACGGAAAGACGGTGCAGGCCGCCGCCGTGCGCGGCTATGCCGTCGTCGACCGCAAGTGGAAGGCCGGTGACACCCTCTCGATCCATCTGCCCATGGCGCTGCGGCTGGAATCCGCGCAGGGCGATGCCGGCACCGTCGCCGTGCTGCGCGGTCCTCTGGTGCTGGCCGCCGATCTCGGCCCGGCCGACAAGCCCTTCACCGCCGCCGCGCCGGCCCTCGTCGGCACGGACCTGCTGGCCGGCTTCACCGCCACGGATCCCGAACGGGCCCTCTATGCCGCCCGCGGCGTCGTCCGGCCCGGCGATCTCGCCTTTGCGCCCTTCCACCGCCAGCACCATCGCCGCAGCGCCGTCTATTTCCGCCGCTTCACAGACAGCGAATGGGCCGCAGAGGAAACCGCCTTCCTCGCCGAACAGGCGCGGCTGAAGGATCTCGCCGCCCGTTCCGTCGATGTCATGCACCTGGGCGAAATGCAGCCCGAGCGCGACCATGACCTGACCAGCGAAATCTCCTATCCCGTGGTCTATCGCGGCCGACAGGGCCGGGACGCCCGTTCCGGCGGCTTCATCGAGTTCACGATGAAGGTCCGGCCCGGCCCGCTGGTGCTGCAATCCACCTACTGGGGCGATGAGCGCCCCCGCACCTTCGACATCCTGATCGACGGGCAGAAGATCGCCACACAGAAGCTGGGGCACGACAGGCCCGGCGAATTCATCGACATCGATACCCCCGTCCCGCCTGCCCTCACGCAGGGCAAGACCCGCGTGCGCGTGAAGTACGTGCCGCACGACCGCAACACCGCAGGCCCCGTTTTCGGCGTGCGTCTCTTCACGGAAAAGCCCGAATGACCGACGTCCACCTGACCCTCGACGATCTGCGGACACTCGCCCGCACCACGCTGCGCCGTGTCGGCCTTGCCTCCGACCATGCCGATGCCATCGCCGAAACCATGGTGGCGGGCGAACGCGACGGCTGCGCCAGCCACGGGATCTACCGCCTGCTGGTCGCGGCCAACAGCGTGGCGAAGGGCGTCGCCGTGCCCGATGCCGTGCCCGTCGTTTCCGAACCCGCGCCCGCGCTGGTAAAGGTGGATGGCCGGGGCGGCTTCGCCCAGCTGCCCTTCGAACGCGGGCTGCCGCTGCTGGTGGAAAAGGCCCGGAATCACGGCATCGCCGCGCTCGCCATCACCAACGCCGTGCATTTCGCCGCCCTCTGGCCAGAAGTGGAGGCCGTCACGGCCCACGGCCTGGTGGCGCTGGCCTTCACCCCCAGCCACGCCTGGGTGGCGCCCGCCGGCGGCACGAAACCCGTGTTCGGCACCAACCCCATCGCCTTCGGCTGGCCCCGCCGCGGCCGCGATCCCTTCGTATTCGATTTCGCCACCAGCGCCGTCGCACGCGGAGAGATCGAGCTGCACCGCCGCGCCGGCAAGCCCGTGCCGGAAGACTGGGGCTATGATGCCGCCGGCAACCCCACCACCGATGCCGCCGCCGTGCTCGATGGCGCCATGCGCACCTTCGGCGGCCACAAGGGCTCCGCGCTCGCCGCCATGGTCGAACTGCTGGCCGGCCCCCTGATCGGAGACATGACGAGCGCCGAATCCATCGCCGCCGACGCCGGGCGCGGCGGCTCCCCCATCGGCGGAGAGCTGATCCTGGCGCTGGATCCGGAACGCTTCCTCGGCGCCGACCTCGAAGACAGGTTCGCGGCTGCCGAAGCCATGTTCCATACGATCGAGGCCCAGGGCGCGCGCCTTCCCTCCAGCCGCCGCTACGCCGCCCGCGCCCGAAGCCTCGTCGAAGGCGTCACCATCCCGGGGCAGCTCTACGCCGACATCCTGAAGATCGCCTGAGCCGGAAGATCCGCCGGTCCCGCGCCGCCGCAGGCGGCGGACCGGCGCATCGCGCGGTCAGCCGAAGGGCCGTTCCAGCGAAACCTGGGGCTCGGTGAACCATTTCGCGCCGGTCGCCGTCATGTGGAAATGGTCTTCCAGCCGGATCCCGTAACGATCCGGCACCACGATCATCGGCTCGTTCGAAAAACACATGCCCTCGACCAGGGGCGTCCTGTCGCCGCGCACAAGATAGGCGGGCTCGTGGATGGCAAGGCCGATGCCGTGGCCGGTGCGGTGGGGAAGGCCCGGAAGCCTGTAGTCCGGGCCCAGACCCGCCTTTTCCAGCACCGCCCGGGCGGCCGCGTCCACCGCTTCGCAGGGCACGCCCGGCACAGCCGCCTCGAAGGCTGCGGCCTGCGCCTCCTTTTCCAGCGCCCACAGGCTGCGGATCTCGGCATCCACCGCGCCGAAGGCGTAGGTGCGGGTGATGTCGGAATGATAGCCGTCCACCGTGGTGCCGGTGTCGATCAGCACAAGTTCGCCCGCCTGAAGCTGCTGGTCGCCCGGCAGGCCGTGCGGGAAGGCCGTGGCCCGGCCGAACTGCACCGCACAGAAGGTGGACCCCGTTCCCGCCAGCGCCCGGTGCGCGGAATCGATGAAGCGCTTCACCTCGCTGGCGCGGATGCCGGGGCTCAGGATTCGCGCGGCGCGGCGGTGCACCTCCAGCGTGATGTCCTTCGCCTGCTGCATCAGCGCCAGTTCGGCCGCTGACTTGCGCATGCGCAGGCCGTCGATCACGGGCGCGCCGTCCAGGATCGTCAGCCTGTCCCCCAGCCGCTGCGCCGCGCCGAAATTCAGCAGCGGATCCACCGCCAGCACCGCACCAGTCGGCAGGGAACGGATGACAAGGTCGGTCGGGCTCTCATCCTCTTCCCACAGGCGGATGTCGGCCGGAATCGCCAGCTCCGCCTGCAGGGAACCCAGTTCGAAGGCGGGGCAGATCATCACGGGCTCCCCGGAAACCGGCAGCAGCAGCGCCACCAGCCGCTCCGTCACGCCCCAGCTGACGCCGGTGAAATAGCGCAGGCTGGCGCCTGCGTTCACCAGCAGGGCGTCCGCGCCCAGCGCCGCCGTCGCTGCGCGGGCGCGGGCGATGCGGCCCAGCCGCTCCGCCACGCTGATGGCGGGCGCGCGAACGGGCCAGGGCTTCAGCGTCGCCAGTTCGGCATCTGCGGTCGAGCCACCAATCATCGGCGTCCTCCAAAGCGGGCAAGATCAAAGGGTTTCAGCGGCACGGGCGGGGCATCGCCCGCCACCAGCCCGGCCACCAGTTCCGCCGTGATGGCGGCCAGCGTCAGGCCCAGATGCTGGTGCCCAAAGGCATAGATCAGGTTCGGCGCTTCCGCCGCCCGACCAATGGCGGGCAGATAATCCGGCAGCGTCGGCCGCGCCCCCATCCAGCGCGTGAACGGCCCGTGCAGCGGCAGCCCCAGTGCCGCCACATGGGATTCCAGCCGCGCCCATTTGCGCGGATCCGGCGGCGCGTCGACAGATCCGAACTCCACAAAGCTCGCCGCCTGCACCTGCGTCGCATAGCGGGTAACGATCATCGACCGGTCCTCGAACACCAGCGGCGGCATGTCCGCCGGCCAGTGCGCGGCATCCGCCCGGATATGATAGCCCCGCTCGGCGATCAGCGGCGCGTTCAGCCCGGCAGGCGCCACCAGCGGGGCGCTGCGCGCGCCGGCACACACCAGCACGCAATCGGCTTCCTGTCCCGGCACCGTGGCCCGTCCGGCCCGCACCGCAACCACGCCACGCTCCCGCAGGATTCGCCCGCCGGCTGCCAGTAGCGCCGCTTCCAGCGCATCCGCCAGCTGCCCCGGATCCGCGATCTGCGCGGTTCCGGCGAAGCGCGCCGCCCCCGCGACGGGCACATTCGTCACGCCCCGGATCGCGGCCAGATCGTCCTCGCTGACCGGAAGCATATGCGCCGTGCCCGTGTCCGCCGCCGCCCAGGCGGCCATGCCCCTGGCCGCGCTCGCCTTGCTTTCCCATGCCACCAGATGGCCGTCGCATTTCAGCAGGTCGGGGCGCCCGATGGTCTCAGCCAGCCGCTTCCAGGCGGGCAGCGCGGCAGCCAGCAGCGGGCGCAGCGCGGCGCAGCCGTCCTCGAACCCGTCCCGGCTGGCGGCGTTCACGAACCGAAGGGCGAAGGGAAGCCAGTGCGGCGCCTGCCGCAGCGGCAGGTCCATCGCCCCGCCGGCCGCGAATCGCCGCCGCCAGGCCGACAGCAGCGTTTCCGGGGACGCCAGCGGCGCCACCTGTTCGGTGGCGATGTGCCCGGCATTACCCCAGCTGGCCGCGGCCCGTCCGCTCTCCGGCTCCAGCACCGTCACGGCATGCCCGCCGCGCGCCAGGGCAATCCCGCAAGACAGCCCGACAACCCCGCCGCCGATCACCAGGATGCGGCTCATTGGAAACATCCGCCCGGAAAATGCCCGCTTGCCATGCCTGAGTCAGTATCGTATACGATATCCGAAGTCAAACAAGGAACGAGATGATGGCAATCGGTTGGAAGGGTGTTTTCCCGGCGGTGACGACCCAGGTTCGGGCGGATCTGTCGATCGATCTGGCAGACACCCAGCGCGTGGTCGACGATCTCATTCGCGACGGCGTCACCGGCGTGATCGCGCTTGGCACCGTGGGTGAGAACAACTCGCTGGAATTCGAAGAGAAGATTTCCGTCCTCTCGGCCATCGCAGAGGTGGTGAAGGGCCGCGTGCCCGTGATCACCGGCGTGTCCGAATATGATACCCGCCGCGCCGCCCGCTATGCGCAGGCCGCCGAGAAGGCCGGCGCGGACGGGCTGATGCTTCTGCCCCCCATGGTCTATGTGCCCAAGCCCGCCGAACTCGCCGCCCACTTCAGGGGCGTCGCGGAAAAGACCGGCCTGCCCATCATGCTCTACAACAACCCGCCCGCCTATCGCACCACCATCGGCAACGAGGTGCTGGATGCGGTGAAGGACGTGCAGAACATCGTGGCGATCAAGGAATCGGCACCCGATACCCGCCGCTTCACCGACATCCGGAACGATTTCGGCGACCGCTTCACCCTGTTCGCCGGGCTCGACGATGTAGCCCTGGAAGGCCTGTATCTGGGTGCGCAGGGCTGGGTTTCCGGCCTCACCAACGCCTTCCCGAAGGAATCCGTGGAACTGGTCGCCGCCTTCGAACGGGGCGACCATGCCAAGGCGCTGGAAATCTATCGCTGGTTCATGCCGCTGCTTCACCTGGATGCCGATCATGATCTGGTCCAGTGCATCAAGCTCGCCGAAGAGGTGATGGGCCGCGGATCCGAACGCGTCCTGCCGCCGCGCCATGTGCTGGAAGGCGCCCGCCGCGCCCAGGTCATCGCGATGGTGGAAAAGGCTGCCGCCACCCGGCCGGCGCTGGGCGGCAGCAAGGCGGCCTGATCGCCCCCATGCGCCACACCTTTTTCTGCATTGATGGTCATACCGCCGGCAACCCCGTCCGCCTCGTGGCGGGCGGGGCCCCGCTGCTGAAGGGCGGCAGCATGTCGGAACGGCGGCAGGATTTCCTGGCCCGGTTCGACTGGATCCGCACCGGTCTCTGCTTCGAGCCGCGCGGCCATGACATGATGTCGGGCGGCTTTCTGTATCCGCCAACCACGCCCGATGCCGATGTGGGCATCCTGTTCATCGAAACCTCCGGCTGCCTGCCCATGTGCGGCCATGGCACCATCGGCATGGTCACCTTCGCGCTGGAAAACGGGCTGGTCACGCCCGCCACGCCGGGCCGGCTGAAGATCGAGGTGCCCGCCGGGTTGATCGACATCGCCTATGAAACGGCGGGCGACCGGGTGACTTCGGTCAAGATCACCAATGTACCCGCCTATGTGGCGGCGTGGGGGATCGAGGTGGAACTGGATGGCCTCGGCCCGCTGAAGGTCGATGTGTCCTATGGCGGCAACTACTACGCCATCGTCGAGCCGCAAGGCGCCTATACCGGGCTTGACGATCTGGGCGCGTCCCGCATCGTCGAACTGTCGGGCCGGCTGCGCGAAGCGATCCGCGCAGTGTATGAACCCGTCCACCCGCTGGATCCGACGATCCGGGGCGTCAGCCACATCCTGTGGGCCGACAGGCCGAAGCATGCGGGCGCGGACGGCCGCAACGCGGTCTTCTATGGCGACAAGGCGATCGACCGCAGCCCCTGTGGCACCGGCACCTCGGCCCGCCTCGCGCATCTGCATGCGCAAGGGAAGCTGGCTGTCGGCCAGGCCTTCGTCCACGAAAGCTATATCTGCAGCCGCTTCACCGGCCGGGTCGAGGCGGAAACAAGGCTGGGCGACCAGCCGGCCATCATCCCCTCCATACAGGGCTCCGCGATCCAGACGGGGCTGAACACGATCTGGATTGACCGCGCCGATCCCTTCTGGGAGGGGTTCCAGGTCAAATGAGGAACCCTGCTTGAGCCTTGTCGTGCGCACACTGTCGGATCGTGTGTATGAAATCGTGCGCGAGCAGATCGTCACGGGGCGCCTGGCAGACAATGCCCCCATCCGTCAGGATACGCTGGCCGCGGAGCTGGGTATCAGCAAGATCCCCCTGCGCGAGGCGCTGGCCCGGCTGGAGCAGGATGGCCTGATCCTCAGCCACGCCAACCGGGGCTATCAGGTGCAGCCGCTTTCGGCCCGCCAGCTCGACGAGATCTTCGAACTGCGGCTGTCGATCGAACCGGCCGCAGCCGCCCATGCCGCGCAAACCGCCGCCAACCCGGAACGAGCGGCTGTGATGGAGGCGTTCGAACGGCTGGACAGCGCCGCAGGCGCAAATCTGGCGCAGGTGGCCGTGTGCAACCGCGAATTCCATGTGGCCCTTACCCGCAACCCGGACAGACCGCTGACCACGCAGATCGTGGAACGGCTGGCGATCATGGCGGAGCGCTATGTGGTCGCGCATCTGGCGCCGGCCGGCCGTGGAACAAGGGCCCACAACGAACATCGCCAGCTGATGGACGCATTCCTGGCGCGCGACGGCGACCGGCTGGAATCCCTGCTGGCGTCGCACATCCGCGCAACGCTGGATGACCTGAAGAACGAACTGGGCGCGGCCAATTCCGCGCGAGAGGGAAAGGCCGTGAATGTTCTCGAGACGTAAGGCGCTCAGCGATGTTGCGAAGCATGCAGAGGCCCATGCCCTTTCCAAGACCTTGTCCTGGCCACACCTGATCGCACTGGGCGTCGGCGCCATTGTCGGCACTGGCATCTACACCCTGACGGGCGTGGGCGCCGAACGCGCCGGCCCCGCCGTGATCCTGGCCTTCGCCATCGCGGGCGCCGTCTGCGCCTGCGCCGCGCTGGCCTATACCGAACTTGCCACCATGATCCCGGCGGCGGGCAGCGCCTATACCTTCAGCTATGCCGCCATCGGCGAGGCTGTCGCCTGGGTGGTGGGGTGGAGCCTGATCCTGGAATATTCGCTGGCCTGTTCCACCGTCGCCGTGGGCTGGTCGGGGTATCTCGTCGGCTGGATCCAGTCTGCCGGGGTGGATCTGCCACAGGCGCTGCTGGTGGGGCCGCACGCCGGCGGCATCATCAACCTGCCGGCCGTGCTGGTGGCTTTGGCGGTGATGGGCCTGCTGATCGCGGGCACGCGGGAAAGCGCCACGCTGAACATCATCCTGGTGATCATCAAGCTGGCCGCCCTTGCCGCCTTCGTGCTGTTCGCCCTGCCCGCCTTCGACAGCGGCAACCTGAAGCCCTTCATGCCCTATGGCTTCGGCTCCGCCCCGGATGCGGATGGCGTGCAGCGCGGGGTCATGGCGGCTGCGGCCATCGTGTTCTTCGCCTTTTATGGCTTCGACGCCGTCGCCACCTCGGCCGAGGAAGCGAAGAACCCGAAGCGCGACCTGACGATCGGCATCATCGGATCAATGGCGGTGTGCACGCTGCTTTACATGCTGGTGGCCGTGGCCGCCATCGGCGCGCTGCCGCACACCCAGCTGGCCAATTCGCCCGAGCCGCTGGCACTGGTGCTGCGAACGCTGAACCAGCCTGTCGCCGCTCATCTGGTGGCGCTGGCCGCCATCATCGCCTTGCCATCGGTGATCCTGGTGATGATGTACGGGCAGAGCCGCATCTTCTTCGTGATGGCACGCGACGGGCTGCTGCCGCGCAGCCTTGCGAAGGTGAGCCCGCGCACGGGCGCGCCGACGCGGATCACCATCCTGACGGGGCTTTCCATCGCGGCCGTCGCCGGCGTGTTCCGGCTGGACGAGATCGCCGAACTGGCGAACGCCGGGACGCTGCTGGCCTTCATTTCGGTGGGCGCCTGCCTGATGATCCTGCGCCGCACCGCGCCCGACGCCCAGCGCCTGTTCCGCAGCCCGGCGCCGTTCCTGGTGGGCACGCTGGCGATCCTGGGCTGCCTGTACCTGCTGTTCAGCCTGCCCGGCACCACGCTGGTCCGGTTCGGCATCTGGAACCTGATCGGCCTTTGCATCTACTTCGCCTACAGCAGGCGGCACAGCCTGATGGCAAGGGCCGGCTAGGGAGGCGAGCAGCGGGCCGACAAGCCCGGCCATTGAGCAGATCCCGACCTTCTGGCACACTGCACCCGGCTTTGCTGTTTCCGGGGGGAAAACGCCATGTCGCTGCAATCGGGATTCCTGCTGCGCGCCACCCTGTTGATGGGCGCGGGACTGGCCGCTGTCGGCTCCACACCGGAACCGTCGATATCGTCCGCCATGGATCCGTCGCTCGCGGCCGGATCATTATGCGGACAGAAACGGGCGGGGATGAACCCGGCGCGGGCGTTGCTGGCGGCGGCCGCCGTGGCGGCGCCGGCGAGCAGTGCGCTGGCGATGCCGCTCTATCCCGATCTCACGAAATCACTCTTCCCGCTGACCACCGCCAGCGCCGGGGCGCGGCAATGGTTCTCGCAGGGGTTGCTGCTGTCCTACGGCTTCAACCATGCGGGCGCGGTCGCCTCGTTCCGCAAGGCGCAGCAACTGGATCCCGGCTGCGCGATGTGCTGGTGGGGCGAAGCGGCGGCGCTGGGGCCGAACATCAATGCACCGATGGACGATCGCGACCGGGCGGCCGCGCTGGCGGCGCTGGACAGGGCCGTGGCGCTGAAATCGAAGGCATCCCCCCTAGAGCGGGCGCTGATCGAGGCGCTGGCGACCCGCTATTCCCGGGACGAGAAGGCAGATCGGGCCGCACTGGACGGCGCCTATGCCGACGCCATGCTGGATGTCGCCAAACGCTTCCCCGCCGATGATGATGTGGCGGTGCTGACGGCCGAGGCGGTGATGGACACCAGCCCCTGGAATTACTGGGAAGCCGATCGCAAGACCCCCGTCGGCCGCAGCGGTGAGGCGGTGCGGCTGCTGGAAGGCGTACTGGCGCGCAACCCCGGCCATGTGCAGGCGGCGCACCTGTATATCCACATGCTGGAGGCAAGCGATCCGAAGCGGGCCGAAGCGGCCGCCGACCGGCTGGCGGGCTCTGCCGTGCCGAGTGCGGCGCATCTGGTGCACATGCCCGCCCATGCCTGGTACGGGCTGGGCCGCTACCGGGAGTCCATCCGGGTGAATTTGGCGGCCGCGCGGGCGGACGAGGCGTTCATCAACGCCACCGGGGATCGCGGGCTCGTCCGCTATGGCTATTATCCGCACAATATCCATTTCATCGTGACGTCGGCGCAGATGGCGGGCGACATGAACACCGCCATCCGCGAGGCGCAGCGGCTTCGCTCGGTGATGGACGTGGATACGTCCGCCACCATCGGCTGGGTGCAGGCCATCGATGCGGCCCCCTTCCTGGCGATGGCGCAGTTCGCGACGCCGGCGGAGATCCTGGCGATGCCCGCGCCGGACGCGCGGCTGCCCTATGCCAACGCCATGCGGCACTATGCCCGCGCGGTGGCCCATGCCGGAGATCGGAACGCCAAGGGATTCGAGACGGAGATGGCGGCGCTGGCCGCGCTGAAATCCGATCCGGGCGTGAAGGCGCTGGTGGATCAGGCGATCCCCGTGCCCGATCTGATCGCGGTGGCGGAGGATGTGGCGCGCGGGCGGCGCGCAATGGCCGAGGGCCGGTTCCGGGACGCCGCCGCCCGCTTCCGCGCCGCGGCGGAGACCGAAGCGAAGATCGGCTACATGGAGCCACCCTTCTGGTATTATCCGGTGCGCCAGTCCCTGGGTGCGGCGCTGTATCTGGCAGGCGACGCGGACGGCGCGAGCGAAGCCTTCCGCGCCGCACTGGTGCAATCCCCCAACAATGGCTGGGCGCTGTTCGGGCTAGCGAAGAGCGAGGCGGCGGCCGGGCACAAGGCGGAATCAGCCGCCGCGCTGGCGGCCTTCGAAAAGGCCTGGGCTGGCGACAAGGGCTGGCTGAAGATGGAGCGGCTTTAATCGCGGGGCCAAGCGCGCTCCGAGGCGCCTTCGCGCCTGTCACGCCGGCAGCGACACAACAGCGCTGCACCCCTTGCGAGAGCGCGAATACCATATTGGTTGTTCCACGTGGAACATTGCCCTACACTTTGGAATCAATGGGTTGGCGCCCTACAGTGTAGGATTTGTTGGGAATGTTCCACGGCCCCGCCGGGATGAAGGGAGGGCCCGGCCGAACCCTCAGGCCGCGCGAACCAGTGCGCGGCGGCGGCGATCGAAGCTGGAGGGGATGTTCATGGCTTCGCGGTATTTGGTGACGGTGCGGCGGGCGAGATCGTAGCCGTCGCGTTTCAGGGCTTCGACCAGCTTGTCGTCTGACAGGGGTTTCAGCGGCTCTTCGGCGTCGATCAGGGCTTTCAGGCGCTGGCGGACGGCTTCGGCGGAGGCGTCCGTACCGCCGTCTGCGCTGTGGATCGCGGTCGTGAAGAAATATTTCAGTTCGAACACCCCGCGGTCGCAGGCCAGATACTTGTTGCTGGTGACGCGGCTGACGGTGGATTCATGCATTTCGATGGTGTCGGCGATCTGGCGCAGCGTGAGCGGCTTCAGGTGGGCGACGCCATGTTCGAAAAAGGCCTGCTGTTCCTCGACTAGGGCAATTGCGACCTTCATGATGGTGCTGGCGCGCTGATCCAGCGCCTTCATCAGCCAGCTGGCCTGGCTGAGGCAGCTTTCAAGGAACTGGCGTTCGGGCTTGGCGCGGGCGGCGGGGCGGCCGGTGGCATGGGCAGCAATGCGGGCCTGATACTGGCGATTGACGATCAGACGCGGAAGGGTGCTGCTGTTCAGCTCCACGGTCCATCCGCCGCGGGCGGCGCGGCGGACGAAGATGTCGGGCACGATGGCGAGCGTGCCGCCGCCGCCGTAGGCGAGGCCTGGCTTCGGATTGTAGCTGCGCAGTTCGCGCAGCATGTCAGCCAGATCCTCTGCATCGACGTTGCACAGGCGGCGAAGCTGGGCGAGATCGCCGCGGGCGACGAGTTCGAGATTGTCGATGAGGGCGGCCATGCAGGGATCGTAGCGATCCGCTTCCTTCGCCTGCAGGGCGATGCATTCGGCAAGGCTGCGGGCGCCGACCCCTGTGGGTTCGAAGCCCTGCACGATGCCCAGCGCGCGTTCGACCTGCGCTTCCGCGATGCCCAGACGCTGGGCGATTTCATGACAGCTTTCGCCAAGGTAGCCGGCTTCATCGATAAGCGAGATGATGTGCAGCACGACGGGCCGGATGGCCGGCGCGATGCCCATTGCCTGGCGTTCGAGATGTTCGATCAGGGTGATTTCATCTGCGGCGACCTGATCGAAGCTGAAATCCTCGCCCGGATCCGCCGGTCGACCGCTGTCCGCGACGCTGTCGTGGTGGAAGCGTTCCTCCACATAGTCCACGTCGAGGTCGTCGCCATTGTGGGCGTTGCCTTCGGCGGCGAGCTGGGTGTCCATCTCTGCCGGATCGTTGCTGACGGGAACGATCGGTTCATCGGACGGGTCTGGTGTGCTGCCATCGCCTTCGTCGGCCATTTCCAGCAGGGGGTTGCGTTCGAGTTCGGAGGCGATTTCCGCCTGCAGTTCCAGATTGGAGAGGGTGAGCAGCTTGATCGCCGCCTGCAGCTGCGGCGAGATGACCAGCGTTTGGCTGGTGCGCAGATCAAGGCGGGGCCCCAGCGCCATGGACGCCCCTAGAGGCTGAAATCCTCGCCGAGGTAGACCCGGCGGACGGTTTCATCGCGGACGAGCGCATCCGGCGTGCCTTCGAACAGCACCCGGCCATCATAGATGATGCAGGCGCGATCGACGATCTCGAGCGTTTCGCGGACGTTGTGATCGGTGATCAGCACGCCGATGTCGCGATCCTTCAGATGGCTGACGAGGGTGCGGATATCGGCGATGGAGATGGGATCGATGCCGGCAAAGGGTTCATCCAGCAGCATGATGGAAGGGCTGGCCGCGAGCGCGCGGGCGATTTCGCAGCGGCGACGTTCGCCGCCCGACAGCGCCATGGCCGGCGCGGCGCGCAGGCGGCCGATGTTGAATTCGCCCAGCAGCTGTTCGAGACGCGCGGCGCGGGCGGCTGGATCGGGCTCGGAGACTTCGAGCACGGCGGAAATGTTCTCCTCGACCGAGAGGCCGCGGAAGATCGAGGTTTCCTGGGGCAGATAGCCGAGGCCGAGCGCGGCGCGGCGATACATGGGAAGCCGCGTGATATCGACGCCATCCAGCAGGATGCGCCCCTGATCCGGCGCGGCGAGGCCCATGATGGAATAGAAGCAGGTGGTTTTCCCGGCGCCGTTGGGGCCGAGAAGGCCGACGACCTCCCCCCGGTTCACGCTGAGCGAGACATCGCGCAGAACCACGCGCTTGTCGTAGGATTTGCCGATCGACACGACCGCGAGGCCCGCATCGCCCGGCCGCTGCGCCGCGCGGGGTTGGGTTTCAGCATCAGCTGCAAGCGTTGCCAGAGGTCGACCCTTTCATGTCTTGTGATCATGCGCCAGTTCGCGGAACAGTTGGCCCGAAACTTGCTGGCAGGAAACTACCGGTTCGCACGGGGCTGTTCAAGGCGCACGGCGGTTAATGCCTCCGAATTGGCGGATTTGTCCAAGGGTCTCGGGCGGAGGCTCTCGGGCGGCATCGAAAAGGGGCGAGCGCATCGAAGCGCCCGCCCCGTTCGAACCGGGGCCGGGGCACAGGGGCCCCGGCCTTGCAGGCCCTGCGATCAGTAGCTGTAGTACATGTCGAACTCGACGGGGCTGGGCGTCATTTCCCAACGGGCCACATCTTCCATCTTCAGTTCGATGTAGCTGTCGATCTGCTCGTCGGTGAACACGCCGCCCTTGGTGAAGACGGCCCGGCCCTTGTCCAGCGCGGCGAGCGCTTCGCGCAGCGAACCACACACGGTCGGCACCTTCTTCAGCTCCTTCGGCGGCAGATCGTACAGGTTCTTGTCCATCGCGGCGCCGGGGTGGATCTTGTTCTCGATCCCGTCGAGGCCGGCCATCACCAGCGCCGAATAGGCGAGATAGGGGTTCGCCATGGCATCCGGGAAGCGCACTTCCACCCGGCGGGATTTCGCGCCCGAGCCATAGGGGATGCGGCACGAGGCCGAGCGGTTGCGGCTGGAGTAGGCCAGCAGAACCGGTGCCTCGTAGCCCGGCACCAGCCGCTTGTAGCTGTTGGTGGTGGGATTGGTGAAGGCGTTGCAGGCCCTGGCGTGCTTGATAATGCCGCCGATGAAGTAGAGCGCGGTATCGCTGAGGCCGGCATAGCCCTCGCCCGCGAACAGGGGCTTGCCCTTGTTCCAGATCGACAGGTGGGTGTGCATGCCCGAGCCATTATCTTCCTTGATGGGCTTGGGCATGAAGGTCGCCGTCTTGCCATAGGCCTGGGCGACCATGTGCACGACATATTTGTAGATTTGCATCCGGTCCGCCGTCTGCACCAGCGTGCCGAACTCGAGGCCGAGTTCGTGCTGGGCGGCGGCGACTTCATGGTGGTGCTTGTCGCACGGGAGGCCCATGTCCAGCATGGTCTGCACCATTTCGGCGCGGATATCGGTGGCCGAATCCACCGGCGCCACGGGGAAATAGCCGCCCTTGGCGCGCGGACGGTGGCCGAGGTTGCCTTCCTCGTAGCTGCGGCCGGTGTTCGTCGGCAGCTCGATGTCGTCCAGGCTGTAGAAGCTGGTGTTGTAGGCCTGGCCGAACTTCACGTCATCGAACATGAAGAATTCGGCTTCCGGGCCGACATAGACGGTGTCGCCGATGCCGGTGCCCTTCAGATAGGCTTCGGCGCGCTTCGCGGTGGAGCGCGGATCGCGGCTGTAGAGTTCCCCCGTGGAGGGCTCGACGACGTCGCAGAAGAGCACGCCCATCGGCGTGGCGCTGAACGGATCGATGTAGAAGGCGTCCAGATCCGGCTTCAGGATCATGTCGCTCTCGTTGATGGCCTTCCAGCCGGCGATCGACGAGCCGTCGAACATGAAGCCTTCTTCGAGATTGTCTTCGTCGATGACGCGCTTCGCCATCGTCAGGTGCTGCCACTTGCCCTTGGGATCGGTGAAGCGGAGGTCGATCCACTCGATCTCCTTGTCCTTGATCAGCTTCAGGATGTCGCTCGGCTTGGTACCCATTTGTGTCCTCGCTAGGTTGAATCAGGGCTGTGAGAATGCGGCCGCGTCAGATCGCGTCGAGATCGGTTTCCCCGGTGCGGATGCGGATGGCCTTGTCGATCGTGGAAACGAAGATCTTCCCGTCGCCGATACGGCCGGTGCGGGCGGCAGTCGCGATCGCTTCCACCACGCGATCGACCTGGCCGTCGTCCACAACCACTTCCAGCCGCACCTTGGGCAGGAAATCGACGATATATTCGGCGCCGCGATAGAGTTCGGTATGCCCCTTCTGGCGGCCGAAGCCCTTGGCTTCCGTCACGGTGATGCCCGACACGCCGATGTCGTGCAGGGCCTCCTTCACTTCATCGAGCTTGAACGGCTTGATGATCGCTTCCACCTTCTTCATGATTCCGGATCGCTCCCATGATGCCGGGACGCACGGCCCCGCTTCCCCAAAGCCCTGCAATTGGTGTGCCAACTGCAGCTTGCACGTGAAGGCCGCAGATTTGGTCCGCATTCTGCCCAATTTGGCGGCAGTTTGCTGAAATTTGGGGCAATCAGGCGCCGAAATCCGCCCGGATCAGCGCGCATCCGCCTCGACAGGGGGGATTTCGCCCAGAGACGTATCCGGCGCTTCCGGCTTCCAGCCGATACCGGGGCGGAAGATGGTGTCGCGCCCGGCCATGATGTCGCCGGACGCCATCTGCAGCGCCAGCCGTTCCTGATCGCGGCGGACATATTCCTCGGTGATGGCGTCGATCCTCTCTTCCGAGGTGCCCAGTTCCCGCAGGGCCAGGCGGCCGACCTCGATGGCGCTGTGGAAGAGTTCGCGCACGGCAAGATCGATGTCGGCAGCGACGAGACGCATGTAGTGCAGCCTGTCGTGCGCGCGGACCAGGATGCGCAGGTGCGGAAAGGCGTTGCGCACGGCATCCAGCCGGTGCGGTTCCCACGCGCCGCCCGACGTGACGATCAGCAGCCGGGCGTGGCTGGCCCCGGCGGCGCGCAGCACGTCGGGGCGGAAGCCGTCGCCATAATAGACCTTCCAGCCGAACCGTTTCGATTGCTCGATCTGGTCGGGCTTGGTGTCGATCAGAACCACGTCCAGCCCACGCGCATGCAGGATCTGCGTGACGATCTGGCCGAAGCGGCCATAGCCCAGCACGATCACGCTGCCGGGCCCGCCGGGTTCGGGGCCGTCCAGATCCTCGCGCGTGGTCTGCTGAGCCCGCAGACCGGCGAAGCGCCTGTAAAGGGACAGCAGCAGCAGCGAGCCGAGCATGGACAGCGTGACGACCGCCGTGAACAGCGATGCGGCATCGGGATGGATCAGCAGCCCCGCCACCGCCGAGGCGAGCAGCACGAAGGCGAATTCCCCGCCTTCGCTGAGGAGCAGGCCCATGGGGAGTGCCCGATCCCAGGGCGTACCGAAG
Source organism: Sandaracinobacter sp. T42 (assembly GCF_059115405.1). Lineage (NCBI taxonomy): Bacteria > Pseudomonadati > Pseudomonadota > Alphaproteobacteria > Sphingomonadales > Sphingosinicellaceae > Sandaracinobacter > Sandaracinobacter sp. T42. The sequence continues at coordinate 1,376,511 of NZ_CM181101.1, read as the reverse complement.
GCCCGGGCCAGCAGCGAGATCACGACCGTTTTCACCAGCAGCAGCGCGAACACCAGCATCAGCACCTGGCCCGGATTGCGCAGCACCACGCTGATATCGAGGGTCATCCCGACGGCCAGGAAGAACAGGCCCAGCAGCAGGCCGCGGAAGGGCTCGATATCGGCCTCGAGCTCGTGCCGGTAGGGGCTGTCCGCCAGCATCACGCCCGCGATGAAGGCCCCGAGCGCCATCGACAGCCCGAAGCTGGCCATCAGGTAGGAGGCGCCCAGCACGGTGAGGAGCGCGGCGATGACGAAGATGTCGCGGGTGCCGACCTGCCCGAACAGCCGCATCGCCGGGTTCAGCACATAGCGGCCCGCCAGCACCAGCGCGAGGATGGTGCCGATGCTGATCACCACCTGCGTCAGCCCTTCGGGCGCATCCGGATTGGGCGCGCGGCTGAGCGCGGACACGACGATGAGAAGCGGGACGATCGCCAGATCCTGCAGCAGCAGGATGGAGAAGGTCCGTTCCCCTTCGCGCGTGTTCAGCTGACCCTTTTCCTGCAGATACTGCACCACCAGCGCCGTGGAGGAGAGCGCGAGCGACAGGCCGACGACCAGGGCCGACTGCCATGTCAGCGCCGTGAGCAGCAGCAGCATGCCCGCCAGCGCGAGCCCGGTGACGACAACCTGCGCCGTGCCAAGCCCGAAGATGTCGCGCCTGAGCGCCCAGAGCCGCGCGGGCTGGAGTTCCAGCCCGATCACGAACAGCAGCAGCACGATGCCATATTCGCCGAAGGCAAGCACATCGCCCGTGTCATCGATCAGGCCGAACCCGGACGGCCCGATCATCAGCCCGGCCGTGAGGTAGCCAAGCACCGCGCCGAGCTTGAAGCGGCTGAACAGCGGGACCATCACGGCGGCCGCCGCCAGGAAGATCACGGCATCCCTGAGTGCAGTGGTATCGGCAACGCCCGCCATGATCAGTCCTGCGCGGCCAGCGCGGCCAGCGCGGCCATGTCCGCTGCGGCGGCGCTCGCCTCGAAAGCGAGGAGGATTGCGGGATGCCGGGCCGGGTGCGCGCGGGCCGGTTCGAACAGGGCGAGTTCGGGGAAGCGCGCGGCGAGCGGGGCGGGCAGAGCCCCTTCCCCCTTCAGCCATTCCTTCAGCAGGGCATGCGCCTGCGCGAGGCCTTCGGCCGTTTCGCCCAGCACATGGCGGCCCAGGATCGCGGCAGAGGCCTGGCCCAGGGCACAGGCGCGCACTTCCTGCCCGAATTCGGCGACACGACCTTCGGGATCGAGGGAGAGGGTGACGGTGACGCGGCTGCCGCAGACGGGCGAGGTGCGCCGGGCCGTCGCCTGCGGCGCGGCGAGCGGCGCCGCATGGGGTATGGAAGCCGCGAGCCGCAGGATTTCCGCGTTGTAGAGGGGGGCATCCATCGCCCCGGTTATAGGTAGCGCCTCAAGGGTTGGTAAAGGCCGCCCGATAGCGGGGGGCCAGAAAGTTGCGCAGGGGGCCTGCATCCAGCGTGATTTCATACACCGCTTCCGACCAGGGGCCGGCTTCATAGGGGGGCACCAGCACGCGGAACGTGCCGATCCCGCCATCCCCCTGCGGCACGATCGGATAGGCGGCCGGATCGGGGCAGTCGCTGAACCCAGCCAGCGCCTGACCCTGCCGGCGTGACGCGCGCTCCGCATCGAGCGCCTTGCAGAAGGCGGGCTTCAGCGCGGCCATCGCGGCGGCGGGATCGTTGAAGAGTTCGGCAAAGCCGATGCGCCGGCCCGCCCCGCGATCCCATATCACGGATCGCAGCACGATATTGCCATGCGCCCCGCCCGTGAAGCTGTACTGGCGGGCGGAAAAAGCCAGCAGCAGATCGGTCTCTGCCTCAGGCTGCCAGCGTTCCAGCCACTCCGTCTGATAGGGGGGGCGGCCGGGCGGCGGCGTCCGTGAAACTTCATCGGCCTGGCGCATGGCCTTCTGCCGCTCGGCCAGAGCTTCGGTGCGCATGTCAGTGACGAGCTTCGGTTCCAGCGCGGCTTCGGGCGCCAGCGACCAGCGAAAGCGCAGCGCGGGCGATTCATAGCGGACGAGAAGGTCGGTCGCGGGTTGCTCCGGCTCTGCGGCGGGCGGCGGGCCGGCGGGGGTGCCGCCAAGGGGCTGCGCCGATGCGGGGGCCGCCAGCAGCAGGGCCGCGGCCAGAAGCGGGCGTGCGGGGAGGCCCACCGTCAGCGCTTCCGCACGAATTCGGCGCGCAGCACCAGGCCCTTGATGCCGTCGAAGCGGCAGTCGATCTCCTGATCGTCGCCCGTCAGGCGAATGGAGCGGATCACGGTGCCGACTTTCAGGGTCTGCCCCGCGCCCTTCACCTTCAGATCCTTCACCAGCACGACGGAATCGCCATCGGCCAGCAGGTTGCCGACGGCATCGCGCACCTCGACAGCGACCGCGGCCTTTGCGGCGGCTTCGGCGGCCGGGATCCATTCGCCGGTGGCTTCATCATAGACATAGTCGTCGTCGGACATTTCAGGCCTTTCGCCAGCTGGTCGTGCCGTCTTTCGCGACGGAGAGTTCGATGCCCTGCCCTTTCAGCGCGTCGCGGATGGAATCGGCCGCGGCCCAGTCCTTCGCGGCGCGGGCCTGCCGGTAGCGGGCGAGATCGGCTTCGATGGCGGCGGCGTCGGCGCCGGCGGTGAACCAGCGTTCAGGGTCGGCGGTTCCGAAGCCGAGCAGTCCGGCCCCGTCCGGGAAGGTTGCCAGCGCCTCTGGCGTGTTGAGATCATCGTAAAGCGCGGCGGGCGCATCCGGCGAACCGGCCCCGCCTTCCGCCTTGCGGCGATAGAGCCGGTCCAGCTTGGCCCTGGACTGTTCCAGCAGCGCGTCGTCCCATTTCAGCGGCTGGCGATAGTGGGCGGACAGCAGCGCGAGGCGCAGCACCTCGCCATTCCAGCCCGCCTCCAGCAGTTCGCCGGGCGTGACGATGTTGCCCAGCGACTTGGACATCTTCGTTTCGCCCATCGTCAGGAAGCCGTTGTGCATCCAGATGCGGGCCAGTTCCGCGCCGCCATGGGCGCAGCAGCTTTGGGCGCGTTCATTTTCGTGGTGGGGGAATTGCAGATCCAGCCCGCCGCCGTGGATGTCGATCGTGTCGGTTTCGAGCACGCTGCGGATCATGGCGGAGCATTCGATGTGCCAGCCGGGGCGGCCGCGGCCCCAGGGGCTGTCCCAGCCGGGCTGATCCGGCGTGCTGGGTTTCCACAGCACGAAATCGCCGGGGCTGCGCTTGTAGGGGGCCACTTCCACGCGGGCGCCGGCGATCATCTCGTCCATGGAGCGCTTTGAAAGTTCGCCGTAGCGATCGAAGGTGGCGACCTCGAACAGCACATGGCCGTCCGCCGCATAGGCGTGGCCGCGCGCGATCAGGGCCGCGATCATCGCGATCATGCCATGGTCGCCGGCGATATGTTCGGTGGCGCGCGGGTTGAAATCGGGCTTCAGGCAGCCCAGCGCCGCCATGTCGGCGAAATAATGGGCCTCGAACTCGGCCGCGACGGCCTGGGGACTGCGGTTTTCGGCCACCGCCTTCGCCATGATCTTGTCGTCGATGTCGGTGATGTTGCGGGCATAGCGGACATTTTCGGGGCCGTGCACATGCCGGAGCAGGCGGTAGAGCGTGTCGAACACCACGGCGGGCCGGGCGTTGCCGATGTGCGCGCGGCCATAGACGGTGGGGCCGCAGACATAGAGGGTGATCGGCTTGCCCGGTTCCGGCGTGCGGAGCGGCTTCTTCGTGCGGCTGAGCGTGTCGTAGAGGCGGATTGCGGGCATCAGATATCGACCTGGTCGCCGGATTTCGCGCCTTCGTTCAGCAGTTCGTCCAGCGCGCGCCGGTCTTCCCGGCTGTAGCCGCCCTCCGGTTCTGTCGGGGCGCCGAATTCGGGGTCGATTTCCGGGTGACCCGGCGGCAAGGCGCCCGGCGGCGGCACGAGGCCCGGCGGCAGTTCGAAACCGCGGCTTTCGGCCTTTTCATCCTGAAGTTCGTGCACCCAGCCCACCATCGCATCGGCGCTGAGACCGAGCAGGGGCGCCGTCCGGCTTTCCATCAGCCAGTCCGGCAGCTGCTGATCGGGATCGAACAGGCCGGTGGCGAATTGCGCGAGCAGGAACATGACCGACCCCAGGATCAGGCCCTTGAGCGCCCCGAAGCCCAGGCCCAGCAGACGATCCATCGGCCCAAGCACGCTGCGCTTGGCAAGGCCGCCGGCCGCGCCCGCGATCAGCCGGGCGACAATCACCGTGCCAAAGAACAGCAGGAGGAAGGCGATGATCGCGCCGGACGCTTCCCCGCCGACCTTCGGCGCCAGCCAGAAGGTGACGGGCTGGTGGAACATGCGAACCGCCACGATGCCCAGGATCCATCCCGCGAGGCTGAGCGCTTCCTGCGTGAAGCCGCGCAGAAGGCCCACGATGGCGAGAAGCCCGACGAGGGAAACGACGACCCAGTCGAAGCCGGTGAACTGATCCACGATATCCATGGCCTGCCGCCTAGGCCCCCGCCTTGATCCGGTCAACGAGAGCCGCGACCGACGCGACGGACACGGCCTTCAGGCTGCCCACGCCGGACACGCCGGGTGGAACAAGCGCGCGGGTGAACCCCAGCTTTTCCGCTTCCTTCAGGCGGAGCGCGGGGTGGGCCGTCGGCCGCACCTCGCCCGAAAGCGCGATTTCCCCGAAGGCGAGCGCATCGCCCGGAACGGGAAGATCCAGCAGCGCCGAGACGAGGGCGGCGGCAACCGCCAGATCGGCCGCCGGATCCACCACGCGAAGGCCGCCGGCCACGTTCAGATAGACTTCCGCCCCGCCGAACCCGAGGCCCGCGCGCGCTTCCAGCACGGCGAGGATCATGGCGAGACGCGAACTGTCCCACCCGACCACCGCCCGGCGCGGCGTGGCGCCGCTTGGAAGCCGGACGGTCAGCGCCTGAAGTTCCACCAGCACCGGGCGCGTGCCTTCAAGCGCGGGAAACACCACCGCACCGGCCACGGCCTTCTCGCGCTGGGTGAGGAACAGGCTGGAGGGATTCTTCACTTCGGCAAGGCCGTCGGATTCCATCGCGAACACGCCGATCTCGTCGGTGCCGCCGAAGCGGTTCTTCACCGCGCGCAACACCCGATACTGGTGCCGCCCCTCCCCTTCGAAATAGAGGACGGCATCCACCATATGTTCCAGCACGCGGGGGCCCGCGATCTGGCCGTCCTTGGTGACATGGCCAACCAGAATGAGGGCGGTGCCAGAGGTTTTCGCCCAGCTGATCAGCTCCAGGCTGGCTGCACGCACCTGGCTGACGGTACCCGGCGCGCCTTCCAGCTGATCGCTGTGCATCGTCTGGATCGAATCGATCACCAGCAGGGTCGGCGCCGCGCCCTGCCCCATGGTGGTCAGGATATCGCGCACCGATGTGGCCGCCGCGAGTTGCACCGGCGCATCCGCCAACCCCAGCCGCCGGGCGCGCAGCCGCACCTGATCGGCCGCCTCCTCGCCCGAGACATAGGCGACGTGGTGCCCGGCGCGCGCCATCCGGCCCGCCGCCTGCAGCAGCAGGGTGGACTTGCCGATGCCGGGATCGCCGCCGATCAGCACGGCCGAGCCGGGGACCAGTCCGCCACCCAGCGCGCGATCCAGTTCGGCAAAGCCCGTCGGCAGGCGCTTCGGCAGCTCGATCGCGGCATCCAGCGGCTGCATCTGAAGGACGCGGCCGCCTGTTTTCAGGCTGTGTTTCTGAGCGAAGGGCGTGACGGCGGCGGCGGCTTCCTGTTGCAGGGTGTTCCATTCGCCGCAGTCAGGGCATTGCCCCATCCATTTCGGGGCCACGCTGCCGCAGGCCTGGCACACATAACGCGTCTGGGGTTTCGCCATGCGGAGAGGATCTAGGGGGTTCGTGCGCGCAAGGGAATGGCGCTTGCCCGTTCAGGCCGCGCCGAAGAGCATCAGCGCGGCATGGAGCGCAAGGCCGATGAGGCCGCCGATGAGGGTGCCGTTGAGGCGGATATACTGCAGGTCGCGCAGGACCGCGCCTTCCAGCCGGTCCGTGATGGTGGCGGCATCCCAACCCTTCACGGTTTCGGACACCAGCTTCACGATGTTGTCGCCATGATCCGCGACCGTGCCGACGACGGCGCGGCGGGCGAGCTGGTTCACGGCGCCGGACAGCTGCGGATCGTCGCGCAGGGAGCGGGCCATGGCTTCGCCGATCTCGCTGAAGCCATCGCCCTGGGCCATGTTCAGCAGCCCTTCCTTCGCGCGGGCCCAAAGGCCTTCCAGCCAGTCCGCCACGGCGGGGTTGGAGAGGAGCTCCCGCTTGACCCGTTCCACCCTGGCCTTGGTTTCGGGCATGTGCTGGAGATCGAACGCGAGGTTGGCCAGCGCCCGGTCCGCCCGTTCGCGCAAGGGGTGGCCGGGATCGGCGGCCAGATCGGCGAACAGGCCGCGCAGGCCGTTCACCAGTTCGTTTGCGATGCGTTCATCCACATTCACCAGCCTGAGAACCCAGCTGGTGCGTTCCTCCACCATGGCGCGGATCAGGCCCTCCTGGCTGTCGAGCGCGTCGTTCGCCCAGTTGATCAGCTGATCGATCACAGGCCGGTGGCGGCCATCCGCGATCATGGCATCCAGCATCCGGCCCAGCAGGGGTGACACTTCGAGTTCGCGCAGCCGCTGGCTGGCGCCCTCCTGCAACCGCTGCATCACCGCGCCCGCCGCCGGGGTTTCCGCCAGTTGCCCGATCAGGCGCGAGACGCCGCGCCGCACCCGGCCGCCCGATGCGGGGCGCTCCAGAACACCGGCGAGGGCGTTGGCGGCATCGAAGCCATCCAGCCGGCGCGCGACGTTCGACGGGGTGAGGAAGTTGTCTTTCAGGAAGACGGCGAGGGCATCGCCGATCCTGTCCTTCGATTTCGGGATGATGGCCGTGTGCGGAATCGGCACGCCCATCGGGTGCCGGAACAGCGCGGTGACGGCGAACCAGTCGGCAAGGCCGCCCACCAGCGCCGCTTCCGCGAAGGCCTGCACCCACACGAACTGCGGATGCAGATGGGCCATCGCCCAGGTGGAGGCCGCCAGCAGGGCCGCCATCAGCACGAGCAGGCCCGTCGCCACCCGTCTCAGGCGGAGGCCCTGCTCCAGCCGCGCCGACGGCTGCTGTTCCTTTGCGTCACTCGGCAGCTTGCGGCCCCGCAGCCGGCGTCTGCGCCGGTTCCGAACCGGCCTCGCCGCCATTGGTGAAGAGGCGCTTGAACAACGGCCCCAGCTTCTGTTCCACATCGTCGGCGAGGGTGAAGGCCGCCGGCACGATCACCAGCGTCAGCACGGTGGACAAGAGCAGCCCGCCGATCACGGCGATCGCCATGGGGGCGCGGAAGCTGGAATCCCCGTGGATGCCAAGGGCCACCGGCAGCATCCCGGCGGTCATGGCGACGGTTGTCATCACGATCGGCTGGGCGCGCTTGTGGCCGGCATCCAGGATCGCCGTTTCGCGGTCCACGCCGTGGCGCATTTCCTCGATGGCGAAATCGACCAGGAGGATCGAGTTCTTGGCGACGATGCCCAGCAGCATCAGCAGGCCGATATAGACCGGCATTGTCACGGCGTGACCCGTGAGGATAAGCGCGATGACGGCCCCCAGCGGGGCCAGCAGCAGCGAGCCCATGTTCACGAACGGCGGCAGGATGCGCCGGTAGAGCAGCACGAGCACCGCGAACACCAGCATCACGCCCGACACAATGGCCACCATGAAGCCGGTGACGAGCTCTTCCATGACCTCGGCCTGGCCCTGCTTCACCTCCTGCACACCCGCGGGCAGGTTCTTCATCGTCGGCAGTTCACGAACGGCCTTCAGCCCGTCTCCGAACTCGACTCCGTTGAGATCTGCCTCGAGCGCGATGCGCCGGCTCTGGTTGTAGCGGCGGATGCGGGTGGGGCCGGCGCCGAAGCTGATGTCGGCCACCACCTTCAGCGGCACGAAGCCGCCGGATGCGGTCGGAACCGGCAGGTTCGACAGCATGTCGATGTCAGCGCGGGCATTTTCGACGAGGCTGACGCGGATCGGCACCTGCCGGTCGGACAGCGAGAATTTCGCCATGTTCTGCTCGATGTCGCCCAGCGTCGCGATGCGGATCGTCTGCGACAGGGTGCTGGCCGTGACGCCCAGCTGGGCGGCCACGTCGAATTTCGGCCGGATCAGGATCTCGGGCCGTTCGATGTCGCCATTGATGCGGGCATCGCGCAGCACCTTCAGGCCCTGCATTTCCTTTTCCAGCTTTCGGGCCGTCTGATCGAGGAGGACGGGGTCATCGCCCGCCAGCATGATCACCATGTCGCGCCCGTTGAAGCCGCCGTTCATCGACGCGAAGTTGATCCGCGCATCGGGGATGCCCATCAGCTGCGGGGCGACGCGGCGTTCGAACTCCTTCGTGGTGACGTCGCGATCCTTCGCGTCCACGAGGTTGATGTAGATATTGGCGCGGCGGACATCGCCATCGTCGCCGATATATTCGAAGGCCTGCTTCACTTCCGGCTGCTGCTTCAGCAGCGCATTCACCTGATCGACGACATGCGTCGTGTCCTGAAGCGTCACGCCGGGCGCCAGCTCGATCTGGATCTGGGAAGAGCCGAAGTCGCCGTCGGGCTGGAAACCCTGGGGCATCTGCATGAACAGGAAGATGGTGAGGAAGAAGGACGCGAAGCCGAGGCCGACGACCGTGAGCGGACGCGCATGTGCTTCGATCTGGCCCCAGAACCGGCTGAGAAAACCGCCATGACGCTTCTGCGGCTCGCGGTGGACCGTCCAGGCCAGCAGCTTCATGTAGCGCTGCATCCAGGGCCCTTCACCATGCGCCCTCTCGCCATGGGGCTTCAGGAAATAGGCCGCGATCAGCGGCGTGATCAGCCGCGCGACGAGCAGCGACATGAACACCGCGATCGAAACCGTCAGGCCGAACTGCTTGAAATACTGCCCCGGAATGCCGGGCATGAAGGCGACCGGCAGGAAGACGGCGATGATCGAGAAGGTGGTTGCGACCACCGCCATGCCGATCTCGTCCGCGGCGTCGAGCGAGGCTTGGTAGGGCGACTTGCCCATTCGCATATGGCGGACGATGTTCTCGATCTCAACGATGGCATCATCGACCAGAATCCCCGCGACAAGGCTGAGCGCGAGCAGGCTGATGGTGTTGAGCGTGAAGCCCAGCATGTCCATAAACCAGAAGGTCGGGATCGCGCTCAAGGGGATGGCGAGCGCGGAGATGATGGTGGCGCGCCAGTCACGCAGGAACAGGAACACCACGATGACGGCGAGAAGGGCCCCTTCCCACATCGCCTGCATGGCGCTGCTGTATTCCATCTTGGTGTATTTGACGGTGGTGAACAGCTCGTCGAAGGTGACGCCGGGGAACTGCTTTTCCAGTTCCTCCAGCTTGGCGTTCATGCGGTCGTAGACTTCGACGTCTGATGCGCCCTTGGCCTTGAAGATGCCGAAGCTGGTGACCTGCCGGCCGTTCAGCCGGGCGATGGCGCGTTGTTCGGATGCGCCGTCGCGCACCTCGGCCACGTCGCCCAGGCGGATGTCGCGGCCGCCGGCGATGGCGATGCGGGTTTCCGAAAGCTGCTGCGCCGTGCGGGCGCCGCCCAGCACGCGGACCGCCTGTTCGGATCCGGAAATCTCTGTCCGGCCGCCGGGGGCATCCAGATTCAGCTGGCGAAGCTGGCTGTTCACCTGCGCCGCCGTGATGCCATAGGATTGCAGGCGCGCCGGATCGAGGTTGACGCGGATTTCGCGGCTGACGCCGCCGCCCCGGCTGACCTGGGCGACGCCCGGAATGGAGGTGAGCGCCTTGGCGACGTTGTTGTCCACGAACCAGCTGAGCTGTTCCAGCGTCATCGAGGTGGAGCTGACAGCCATGTAGGCGATCACGCCGCCTTCGATTTCCACCCGCTTCACCTGCGGCTCGAGGATGCCGTCCGGCAGGTCCGAGCGGACCTTCGTGACGGCATCGCGCACATCGTTCACGGCACGGTCCACGGGGGTGCCCAGGTGGAACTCCACGCTGGTGACGCTGGACCCTTCCTGCACGAAGGAACTGATGCTCTTCACATTGCCGATGCCCGCAACCGCGCCTTCGACGCGCTGGGTCACCTGGGTTTCGATTTCCGGCGGGGCGCCGCCCGGCTGGCTGACGATCACCTGCACCATCGGCACCGAGATGTCGGGCATCTGGGTGATCTTCATCTGGAAGAAGCTGAGGACGCCGACAGCCGTCAGCAGCACGAAGAGCATGATCGGCGGAATCGGGTTCCGGATCGACCAGCTGGAGATGTTGCGCATCGCGGAACGCTCCTAGCGGGCGGACTGGGCCGCTGGCGCGGCCAGCTTGGGCGTGACCTTTTCACCGGGATTCAGGAACGCGCCGGCGGACTGGACCACCCGTTCCGAACCGGAAAGGCCGGAGAGGATGGCCACGCCCCGGGATGTGACCTGCCCCGTGCTGACGGCGACGCGCTTCACGACATTGTTTGCGCCGACCACCATCACATAAGTGCCTTCGCGATCCGACAGCACCGCCGATTGCGGCAGCAGCGGCCGCTGCGCCTGCGCGCCTTCGATCACGACGGAGGCGAAACCGCCCGCCCGAAGTTCGTCCGCCCGGGGGAGCGCGATGCGCGCGACGCCCTGACGGCTTTGCGGATCGATCGCAGGTTCCAGCAGCCAGACGCTGCCGGCATAGCTGTTGCCCGAGCCAATCGGGTTCACGGTTGCGGCCTGCCCGACGGCGAGGCCGGGCATGTCCTGCTCGGCGACCTGGGCGCGCAGTTCGAGTTGGCCACCCGCGGCGACACGGTAGAGGGCGCCAGAGCCGGGCGAAACGATCTGGCCGGGTTCGACCATGCGCTGGAGCACGAGACCCGCTTCCGGCGCGCGGATGGCGAGGCGGTTCAGACGCTCCTGCATTTCGCGCACCTGCGCCTGCGCGACGCTGACGCGGGCGCGGGCGGAATCACGCGTGGCGGTCCGCCTGTCGATATCGGCCCTTGAGATGAAGCCGCGCGAAACCAGGGCCTGCGCCCGATCCAGTTCCGACTGGGCGAGGCGGGCGTCGGCCTCTGCCTGCACGACGGCGGCCTGCAGTTGCTGAAGCTGGGCACGCTGGACGGCGGAATCGATTTCGGCGAGCACCTGGCCCTTCGAGACATACTGGCCCGCTTCGACACGGATCGCCGAGATCATGCCGCCTTCGCCGGCGACGCCCACGGGCATGTCGCGGCGGGCGTGAATGGTGCCCGTTGCGGCCACACGGTCCGCAACGGCCGTTGTGCCGGGCACAAGCACGGTGACGGACGGGGGCGCTGCCGGCGGCGTGGACGGCTTGGGCGCATTCGCCTTCCAGACGAGGAAGCCAATGAAGGCCGCCACCACCAGCGCGGAGACGAGCACGATCAGCCGGGTGCGGCGGCGTTTCGCCTGCGTGTCTTCAAGGGATTCGATGGAGCCGCGCTCCAGCTGGGCCCGCACTTCGGGATCCTGAGGGGACAGATGCATGTTCATGCCGATACCAAGCCTTGTTGATTGGCAGGGGCGTCCACATGATGCGGCCTCCCCCGTATTTCAGGCCCTGCCGCTCCCCTCAAAGACAGCAGTGCCCCGCCCGACCCATTTCCGGATTGAACCGGATAACAGCTGCAAGCGCGGGCCTCATACACAAAGGGCGCGGCAGAATAAAGGCTGGATGTTGCGGGCAAGGGAAAAACACGCTGTCTCCATTGCAAAGTTGCAACGGCTGCGCGAGCATGCCGCAGGCCCCGGCCGCTGGCCTGGGCCGGCAACACATGGGGAGACTGCCATGGACTATTCAATTCTGGGCTGGATCGTGATCGGCCTGATCGCAGGTGCGCTGGCGAAATGGCTGTTTCCGGGGAAGGATCCGGGCGGTCTGATCGTCACCATTCTGATCGGCGTTGCCGGTGGTCTGCTGGGCGGCTTCCTCGCCAACTTCATCGGGATTGGAACCGGCGGAATGATCTGGAATCTGGTGCTGGCGACAGCGGGCGCCGTGCTGCTGCTGTGGATCTACCGGATGATCAGCAACCGGTCCGCCTGAACGGCAGCCGTCGGGGCGCTTCAGCCCTGCGAAAGGTGGGCCGGGCTTTGATCCGGCCCATCAGCGGCCCAGCCGCCTTATCGGGAGATCCGCATGAAACGCGCAAAACTGGCCGCTGCGATCGCCGCCGCAATGACGACCAGCGCGGCCGTTGCCCAACAGCAGCCCGCGACACTGAACCTGACAGCCACGGCAGAGGTGCAGGCCGCACCGGACATCGCCGGAATCGGCGCGGGCGTGGTGACACAGGCAGCCGAAGCGCAGGCGGCGCTGGCCGCCAACAGCGAGAAGATGGTGCGCGTGATCGCCGCCCTGAAGAAGGCGGGCGTTGCCGACCGCGACATCCAGACCAGCGGGCTGAACCTGCAGCCGCAGTTCCGCTATGAACAGAATCAGCCACCTGTGCTGACGGGATTCCAGGCCTCCAACCGGGTGCAGGTGACGCTGCGCGACCTGAAGGCGGCCGGACGGGTAATCGACACGCTAGTGAAGGAAGGCGCGAACCAGATCGACGGGCCGGACTTCCGCGTGGCGGCCCCGGAGCCGCTGCTGGACAAGGCGCGGGCCGAAGCCGTGGCCAGGGCGCGGGCGCGGGCCGAGCTCTATGCCCAGGCGGCGGGGCTTCGGGTGGTGCGGATCACATCCATCAGCGAGGGGTTCGAGCAGCGCCCGCCGATGCCGATGCCGCGAATGGTTGCGGCCGAGGCGGCCGCCGCGCCGCCGGTTTCCCCCGGCGAAGTGGGACTGTCCGCGACGGTGAGCATGGCGTTCGAACTGGCGCCGCGCTGAACCCTCAGGATCCGGGGCTGACGAGAAGCTTCAAGGCCGGCCCCGGATTTCCGCTGATCTGGATCAGATGGTCCCCGGCCTGCAGGTCGAACTCCACCACCTTCTTCAGCGTTGTGCAGGGCGCCATATGTCCATGTCCGGCCGACGCGACCGGCTTTCCGTCCGTGCCGATCACGTCGATCCAGGCGGAGCCGGACAGGCCGACGCGCCATTTGCCTGCCCCCGGAATCCTCACGACAAGCAGCCCGGCATGGGCGTTGTCCACGGGGCGACTGCGCCCCGGCGCAATGGCGGGCGTGATTGCGGGCAGCAGGCGGATTTCGGCCGGAACGTCCAGCTCGATCCGCGCGGCGGCAGCGGCGGTCGCCCCGGCGGCAACGGCACGAGCCGGCTGGCCCCAAGTGGAAAAGGCCGGCGGAAGATTGCTGTCGGACACGGTGGCACACCGGGGCTCTGCGGCCAGCGCCGGAACCGACAGGAGGAAGCCAAGCCCAAGCATTGCAGCGCGAGATATCTTCATTCGCATGTCCTGGATCCTATCTAGCCCCCGACGATCGCAGAAACGATAGCGAGGCGCCCTGCCCCGCCCGGACATCCGGCAGGGTTCAGGCCGTCTCGCCCTTCAGGACGGTTTTCGAAAGACCGCCGACGAAGGTTTCGAAATCCCGGGCTTCGCGGAAATCCTTGTAGACGCTGGCGAAGCGGACGTAGGCGACCGGATCCAGCCGTTCCAGGCCCTGCATCACCAGCGCGCCGATCTGGCCGGCTTCGATCTCGCTTTCGCCCATGGCTTCCAACTGGCGCTGCACCGCGGAAACGAACCGTTCGATGCGGTCGGCATCGATTTCCCGCTTGCGGCAGGCGATCATCACGCTGTGGGCGAGCTTTTCGCGATCGAAGGGTTCCTTCTTGCCACTTTTCTTCACGACGATCAGTTCGCGAAGCTGGACCCGTTCGAAGGTGGTGAAGCGGGCGCCGCAGGCGGGGCATTGCCGCCGCCTGCGAATCGCGCTGCCGTCCTCTGTCGGCCGGCTGTCCTTCACCTGGCTGTCTTCGTGGTGGCAGAAGGGGCAGCGCATCAGTTCTTCTTGGACTTCTTGGCGAGCGTCGCGAGATAGCCGATGCCGCCGCCGACGACGGCGCCGATCAGCGGATTGAGGATCACAAGGCCCAGTGCAGCGCCGGCCGCCGTGCCCACACCGACGTTGCGGCCCAGCGGAGTCTGCCAGACCTTCTTCGCCTGCTGACCATATTCGCTGGCCATCGCCTTGTCCGCGAGATCGCCGGCGGCGTCGGCCACCTTCTTCCCGGCTTCGGTTTCCAGCGCCTTCTTCTGAAGGTCTGCGGCGGCGGCGGTGACCTTCTTGCCGGCATCGCTGTCCAGCGCCTTGCCGACAAGTTCCCCGGCCTTGTCGAAGACCTGTTCGGCCGTATCGACGACCTTCCTGCCGGTTTCGGATTCGGTGATCTTCGAGCCGGCTTCCAGCGCCTCGTCGACGAGCTTTTCCACCTTGTCGGGCGCGGGCTTCGCTTCGCGCGCGGGGCCGGCTTCGGGCTTCGGCCTGGCCGCGCGCGGCTTCGGCGGGGCCTTTTCGGCGGCGGGTTTCGCAGCCTTCGGCGCGGCGGCCTTCTTCGCGGGCTTCTTCGGGGCTTCTGGCGTATCCGGGTCGGTCATCTCAATCGATCCTTTCAGCCGTAGATGGGGAAGCGCGCGGTAAGCGCGGAGACGCGGGCGCGCACATCGGCCTCGACCTGGGCGTTGCCTTCCGCACCGTTGGCGGCGAGGCCATCCAGCACGTCCGCGATCATGTGGCCGATGGCTTCGAATTCGGCCGTGCCGAAGCCGCGCGTGGTGCCGGCCGGGCTGCCGACGCGGATGCCGCTGGTTTTCGTGGGCGGAAGCGGATCGAAAGGCACGCCATTCTTGTTGCAGGTGATGTGGCTGCGCTCAAGCGCCTCGTCCGCATCCTTGCCGGTGAGGCCCTTGGGGCGGAGATCGACGAGGGCGAGGTGGGTATCGGTGCCGCCCGCGACGATGTCGCAACCGCGCGCCTTCAGCGTGGCGGCGAGCACGCGGGCGTTATCCAGAACGGCCTGGGAATAGACCTTGAACGACGGATCCAGTGCTTCGCCGAAGGCGACCGCCTTGGCGGCGATCACATGCATCAGCGGCCCGCCCTGAAGGCCGGGGAACACCGCCGAATTCAGCTTCTTGCCGAGATCGGGATCGTTGGAGAGAATCATGCCGCCGCGCGGGCCGCGCAACGTCTTGTGCGTGGTGGTGGTGGTGACATGGGCGTGGGGCAGCGGCGAGGGGTGGAGCCCGGCCGCGACCAGCCCCGCGAAATGGGCCATATCGACGTGCAGGTATGCACCGACCTTGTCCGCGATGGCGCGGAAACGGGCGAAATCGATGTGGCGCGGATAGGCCGAGCCGCCGGCGATGATCAGCTTTGGCTGAACCTCGATCGCCTGCGCTTCCAGCGCGTCGTAATCGATGAGGTGGGTATCGGGGCGCACGCCATATTGCACGGCGTTGAACCATTTGCCCGATTGCGCGGCCTTCGCGCCATGGGTGAGGTGGCCGCCGGCATCGAGGCTCATCCCAAGGATGGTTTCGCCCGGCTTCACCAGCGCCATCATCACGGCGCCGTTCGCCTGCGCGCCGGAATGGGGCTGGACGTTGGCATATTCGCAACCGAACAGCAGGCGGGCGCGATCGATGGCCAGCTGTTCCACCTGATCGGAATATTCGCAGCCCTGATAATAGCGCTTGCCGGGATAGCCTTCGGCATATTTGTTGGTGAACACCGACCCCTGCGCTTCGAGGACGGCGCGGCTGACGATGTTTTCCGATGCGATCAGCTCGATCTGGTTCTGCTGCCGGCCGAGTTCACCCTTCACGGCGGCGGCGACGGCCGGATCGGCTTCGGCAAGGCTTGCGCCGAAGAAGCTGTTTCCGTTTGCGGAGGTCTGGGCGGGCCTTGCGCTCATTTGGGGGTCCTTAGCCGAGCTTGTCGCGGCGGGCCGCGTGGCGGCCGCCTTCGAACGGGGTTTCGAGGAAGGCGCGAAGGGCATCGCGCGCGGTTTCGACACCGGTGAGGCGGGCGCCGAAGGAAATCATGTTGGCGTCATTGTGCTGACGGCTGAGGCGGGCGCCGAGATTGTCGTGAACCAGCGCGCAGCGGGCGCCGGGGACGCGGTTCGCCGCGATGGAGATGCCGATGCCGGAGCCGCAGACGACGACGCCGAACGCCGCTTCTCCGCAAGCCACCCTTTCGGCGCAGGCGCGGCCGAAATCGGGGTAATCGACGGAGGTGACGGCGTCTGCCGCGCCGAGATCAAGGACTTCATGGCCGGCTGCGCGCAGATCATCCGCGAGGACGACCTTCAGCGGATAGCCCGCATGATCGGATGCAATTGCGATCTTCAACGGTGCGCGCCCCAAGTTCGGATGTGAATCGCAACCCCTTGTGGGGTACCGGCACCCCTATGCGCCATATGTAAGCGTTCGCCAAGATGCGGGCATGGCCTTCACGCTTCCGCCAGCGCCCGCGAAGGCGGACGGCGCCGCTTGCCGGATGCCGTCAAGCGGCCCCCGTTCAGGCGGCGGCGCGCAGTTCCAGCCGGCCCCAGATTTCCACGAGGGCCGCCACCAGTTCGCGCATCATGGCTTCGTCGTGCGCGGGGCCGGGGGTGAAGCGCAGGCGTTCGGTGCCGCGCGGAACGGTGGGGAAATTGATCGGCTGCACATAGACGCCATATTCGGCGAGCAGGATGTCGCTGATCTTCTTCGCCTTCACCGGGCAGCCCACCATCAGCGGCACGATGTGGCTGACGCTCTGCATCACGGGCAGGCCGGCTTCGGCCATCAGCTGCTTCAGCATGGCGGCGGATTTCTGCTGGCCCTCCCGCTCTTCGCAGGAGGCCTTCAGGTGGCGGACGCTGGCCAGCGCGCCGGCGACGAGCACCGGGCTGAGCGAGGTGGTGAAGATGAAGCCGGGGGCATAGCTGCGGATGCAGTCGATGATGGTCTGGTCTGCGGCGATGTAGCCGCCCATCACGCCGAAGGCCTTGCCCAGCGTGCCTTCGATGATGGTGATGCGCGAGGCGGCTTCGTCCCGGTCGGAGATGCCGCCGCCGCGGGGGCCGTACATGCCCACGGCATGCACTTCATCGAGGTAGGTGAGTGCGCCATATTTGTCCGCCAGGTCGCAGATGGCGTGGAGCGGGGCGATGTCCCCATCCATCGAATAGACGGATTCGAAGGCGATCAGCTTGGGCGCGGCCGGATCGGCGGCGGCAAGCAGTTCCTCGAGATGGGCGAGATCATTGTGCCGCCACACCTGCTTTTCGCAGCCGGAATGGCGGATGCCCGCGATCATCGAGGCGTGGTTCAGTTCATCGGAGAAGATGATGCAGCCCGGCAGCAGCTTGCCAAGCGTGCTGAGCGTCGCTTCGTTCGAGACATAGCCCGAGGTGAAGAGCAGCGCGCCTTCCTTGCCGTGGAGATCGGCCAGTTCGGCTTCGAGATCCAGATGGTAGTGCGTGTTGCCGCCGATGTTGCGGGTGCCGCCGGAACCGGCGCCGACATCGTGGAGGGCTTCCTCCATCGCGGCGATCACCTTGGGGTGCTGCCCCATGGCGAGATAATCATTCGAGCACCAGACGGTGATCGGCTTGGGGCCGTTGTGGCCCGCAAAGCAGCGGGCGTTGGGGAAGCCGCCCTTGTTGCGCAGGATATCGATGAAGACGCGATATCGCCCCTCCTCGTGAAGCCGCTCGATCGCGGCCTTGAAGATCTGGCTGTAGTCGACCACCTGGGTTCGCGCCTTTCCCGCACCAAAATCGCCTGCGCCCCTAATGGCAGGGGTGCAATCCGGCAAGCGTAGCAATGCCGCAGCCTTGCGTCTACAAACGTGGCTCTTGAGGATAATTGATGTCAGTCAACGAGATTCCAATAAGTGAACTGGCGGGGCGGCCCGTCGTGCTGCTGCTTTCGGGCGGGCTGGACAGCGCGACCTGCCTTGCCATGGCCAGCAATGCGGGCGCCAGGGTGCTGGCGCTGACCATCGACTACAACCAGCGGCACCGGCGCGAACTGGCGGCGGCCGATGCACTGGCCGCGCATTACCGGGTGGAGCGGCATATCCGACTGCCGCTGGACCTGCGCGGCTTCGGCGGATCGGCGCTGACGGCCGACATCGACGTGCCGAAAGAGGGCGTCCTGCCGGGCATCCCCATCACCTATGTGCCTGCGCGCAACACCATCTTCCTGTCTGTCGCGCTGGGCTGGGCGGAGGCGGCCGGCGGATCCGATCTGCTGATCGGGGTGAACGCGCTGGATTATTCCGGCTATCCGGATTGCCGCCCGGTGTTCGTGTCGGCATTCGAGACGATGGCGAACCTGGCGACGAAGGCGGGCGTGGAAGGGACGGCGCGGTATCGAGTGCACACGCCGCTGCTGCATCTTTCCAAGGCCGGGATCGTGGAAGCGGCGGCGAGGGCCGGGCTGGACATGGGGATGACCTGGTCCTGCTATGACCCGACGCCGGATGGCCTGCATTGTGGCCGCTGCGATTCCTGCCGGTTGCGGAAGAAGGGCTTCAGCGAAGCCGGCATCCCGGACCCGACGGCCTACGCGTGACGCCATGAGCTATGCCGTGAAGGAACTGTTCCTGACACTGCAGGGCGAAGGGGCGCAGACGGGCATGCGCGCGGTGTTCCTGCGCTTTGCGGGCTGCAACCTGTGGACGGGGCGGGAGCAGGACCGGGACAGGGCGGTGTGCCGCTTCTGCGACACGGATTTCGTGGGCACCGACGGGCCCGGCGGCGGAAAGTTCGCGGATGCGGATGCGCTGGCGGACGCGGTGGCGGCCATGTGGGGGCCGGGCACGGCGCACCGGCTGGTGGTCTGCACCGGCGGCGAGCCGCTGCTGCAGCTGGATGCGCCGCTGATCGACGCCCTGCACGCGCGAGGCTTCCGCATTGCGGTGGAATCGAACGGCACGGTGGCGGCGCCCGAGGGGATCGACTGGCTGTGCATCAGCCCCAAGGCGGGGGCGGATACAGTGCAGCGAAGGGGCGACGAGCTGAAGCTGGTGTACCCGCAGGCGGGGCTGCTTCCCCCGGACGTGGAGGGCTGGGACTTCGCGCATTTCTTCGTGCAGCCGATGGACGGGCCGGCGCAGAAGGCCAATATCGACGCCGCGATCGACTGGTGCCTGAAGAATCCGAAGTGGCGGCTGAGCCTGCAGACCCACAAGCTGACGGGGATTCCTTGATGACAGCATCCGCCACGGCGCCCTCCGATGTCGTGCGTTTCTGGCGCGAAGCCGGCCCGAAGGCGTGGTTCGCCAAGGACGCCGCCTTCGACGACCGCTTCCGTGCCGCCTTCGCGCACGTGCATGACGCTGCCGTTCAAGGCGGACTTTCGGACTGGGAGGCCCGGGCGGACGGCGCGCTGGCGCTTATTCTTCTGCTGGATCAGTTCCCCCGCAACTGTTTCCGGGGCACGGCGCGGATGTTCGCATCCGACGCACTGGCGATGGCGGTGGCGGATCGCGCCATCGCCGCCGGGCACGATCGGGCCGTGGACGAGGCGCTGCGGGTGTTCATGTACCTGCCCTACGAGCATGCCGAGGATGTGGCGCTGCAGGACAGGGCCGTGGAGTTGATCCGGCCGCTGGGTGGGGCGTGGCTGCACCATGCCGAGGTACACCGCGACGTAATCCGGCGATTCGGGCGCTTCCCGCACCGGAACGCGATCCTCGGCCGCCAATCCACCGCGGCGGAACTTGCGTTCCTGTCGGCCGGCGGGTTTGCGGGCTAGCGGCGCCCGACTACGCCTCGATCAGCTTGCGATCCTGCGAGATCTTCAGCATTTCCTTCTGAAGCTTTTCGAAAGCCCGCACCTCGATCTGGCGGACGCGTTCGCGACTGATGCCATATTCCTGGGAAAGGTCCTCCAGCGTCTGCGGCTCGTCGATCAGGCGCCGCTGCGTCAGGATGTGGCGCTCGCGCTCGTTCAGGGTCATCAGTGCTTCCCGCAGCAGATCGTGGCGGATATCCGCTTCCTGCCGGTCTGCCGTCAGGGTTTCCTGGCTGGGGCTGTCATCCGCCAGCCAGTCCTGCCATTCGCCCTCGCCATCCTCACGCAGGGGGGCGTTCAGGCTGGTATCCCCGCCCTTGGCCATGCGGCGGTTCATCTGCACCACATCGTCTTCGGGCACACCGAGATCGGTCGCGATCTTCTTCACGTCGTCCGGGTGGAGATCGCCGTCCTCGATGGCTTCCAGCTTGTTCTTCATGCGGCGGAGGTTGAAGAACAACTTCTTCTGCGCCGCCGTGGTGCCGATCTTCACGAGGGACCAGCTGCGCAGGATATATTCCTGGATGGAGGCCTTGATCCACCACATGGCGTAGGTGGCGAGCCGGAAGCCGCGTTCCGGTTCGAACTTCTTCACGCCCTGCATCAGGCCGATATTGCCCTCTGCGATCAGTTCGGACACGGGCAGGCCATAGCCGCGATAGCCCATGGCGATCTTCGCCACGAGGCGCAGGTGCGAAGTGACGAGCCGGGTCGCGGCTTCCGGATCCTGATGCTCCTGCCAGCGCTTGGCGAGCATATATTCCTCCTGCGGGGCGAGCAGGGGGAATTTGCGGATTTCCGCCAGATAGCGGTTCAGGCTGGCATCGGGGCCGAGAGCCGGGATGCCGGCGGGCACATTGCTGGTCATGTCGATCTCCTCGCGCCTGTTGTCTTCAAGCTTCACCCAGCGCGATTAGCAGTTGCTGAATATCATCGGGGACCGGGCTTTCGAACGTCAGAATTTCTTTGCTGACGGGATGTTCGAATATCAGCGCGGTGGCGTGCAGGGCCTGCCGGTGGAAACCGAGACGCCTGCACACATCCGCCAGCCGCCCCTGCCCATAGACGGGATCGCCCACCAGCGGGTGGCCGATATGGGCCATGTGCACCCGCACCTGGTGAGTGCGCCCAGTTTCCAGCCGGCATTCGACAAGCGCGGCCTTCTTCAGCGGCTCGCGAACGCGATAATGGGTGACGGCGCGCTTTCCGCGCGGGGGATGGACCACCGCGATCTTCTGCCTGTTCTGTTCCGAACGGGCGAGGTTGGTTTCGATGCGGCCGGCCGGCGGCACCGGAAACCCCGACACGACGGCCAGATAGCGGCGGCCGATCGTGTGCTTCGCGAACTGCGCGGCAAGGCCCGCATGGGCGCGATCCGTCTTGGCGACGACGAGCAGGCCTGAGGTGTCCTTGTCGATCCGGTGGACGATGCCGGGGCGGGCGACGCCGCCGATGCCCGAAAGCCGCCCCGCGCAATGATGCAGAAGCGCGTTCACCAGCGTGCCGTCCAGATTGCCCGCGGCCGGATGGACGACGAGGCCGGCGGGCTTTTCGACGACCAGCAGATGATCGTCCTCGTACCGGATATCGAGCGGGATATCCTGGCCTTCCGCTTCCGCCGGGCGGGCGGCGGGGATGGCGACGGAAACCGCCTCCCCCCCCTTCATCTTTCGCGCGGGATCGCGTTCCTGCCGGCCGTCCACCTCGACCGCGCCGGCGGAGACGAGGGCCTTCAGCCGCTCGCGGGACAGGGTGGGGACGGCGGCCGCCAGCGCACGATCCAGCCGCCAGCCGGCTGCTTCCGCCGCCAGCGTCGCATGGCGCAGATCTGCCATTTCTTGCGCGGAAATCCGGTTGCCCCCATTCATTGCCCATGGAATTGGGGTGCAAAGCCGATCAATCAAGCCCGGTGCGGATTTCGGCCGCCGCCACCGCCGCAATCCGCGCGGCGGTGCGGCAATCCGGCCACAATGAAGCCTGCGGGTTGCTGTTCGGCGTCCCCGGTGAGATCCGGGAAGCGACGGTGGCGGCCAATGTGTCGCCCGAGCCCCGGCACCGATTTGAGATCGACCCCGCACACCTGTTCGATGCGCACCGCCGCAGCCGCGCCGGGCCGCTGCAACTGCTGGGCTGCTGGCACAGCCATCCGGATGGGCAGGCGGTGCCGAGCCGGCGCGACCGGGACGGTGTTTCCGACATGTCCTGGCTGTGGCTGATCGCGACGGCGGGGGATCTGACCCTTTGGCGGCCCGCGCGACTGGGCTTTGACCCCGTTGCGTTGGATGGGCCGGGTTTGTAACAGATGTGACGCAATGGCGCAGGGCTCCATCCTCTGGTTCGATACCGCGCGGGGCTTTGGCTTCATCCGCCCGGACATGGGACCGAAGGATGTGTTCGTGCACGCCTCTGCGCTGGTGGAGGCGGGGCTGGAATCGCTGCCGCCCGGCACGAAGGTGGAGTTCGAGCTGCTGCAATCGGGCGATGGCCGGCTGACGGCACAGCGCGTGATCCCGGTGGAGCCGCGGCCAAGGGTGAAACGGGCCGGCCGGCGCTGAATCCCGGCATGGCTTTGCGCCGCCGCCCGCGCTAAGACTGCGATGGAATGACGATCTGGGCGCTGTTAATGGGTAGCGCCGTCGGGCTGGCGCTCGGCGGGCCGTTGGGTGCACTTGCGGGCGCAGCCATCGGCATGGCCGTGGAACGGGTTCGGGCCGCGCGCGCGCAGAACCCCCAGCGGCGGCAGGTGGCCTTCACCATCGCGGCCATCGCGCTTGCGGCGAAGATGGCGCAGGCGGACGGGCACGCGTCCGACCGGGAGGCGCAGGCCTTCGAGCGGCTGTTCCATGTGCCGGCAGAGGAACAGCAGAACATGCGGCGCTTCTATCGGCTGGCGAGCCAGTCAGCCGACGGGGCGGAAGCCTATGCGAAGCAGGCGGCTGAGCTGCTGGGGCCGGGATCACCGGTGCTGGAGGATCTGCTGGAGGCATTGCTGATGATCGCGACGGTCGACGGCGTGCATCCGGCGGAGATCAAATTCCTGGAACGGATGGCCGGGCTGATGGGTTTCAGCCCGCGCCAGTGGGTGGCGATTCAGGCACGCTATGTGCCGCTGAGCGCGGACGACCCCTGGGCGGTGCTGGGGGTGGCCCCCGGATCGCCCGACGCGGACATCCGCGCCGCCTATCGCCGGCTGGTGCGCGAACATCACCCGGACCGGCACATCGCGGAAGGAACCCCGCCCGAATTCATCCGCGTGGCCGAAGCCCGCATGGCGACCATCAACGACGCCTATGCGAAGCTGATGAAGCAGGCGGCCTGACGCGATGCGCCCGCAGCACATCCTGTTCATCCTGGTGATCGACCTGTTGTGGGCGTTCAACATCGTCGCGATCAAGGAATCGGTGCTGGCAATGCCGCCGCTGCTGGCGGTGGCGCTGCGCTACATGGTGGTGTTCGCGGTCTGCGCCTCTTCCGTGAGGGTCGTGCCCGGCCGGATGGGGCTGCTGCTGCTGACGGGGCTGGTGACGGGCGCGATCCAGTTCGGGCTGGGCGGCTACAGCTATCAGGTGACGACCAATCTGTCGGCACTCGCCATCGCGGGGCAGCTTGGGGTGCCGCTGTCGCTGCTGCTGGCGATCCTGATCGACGGGGAGCGCATCGCCTGGAAACGGACGCTGGGCATCGTGCTGGCGATCGCGGGGGTGATGCTGCTGGTGTTCGACCCGCGCATCGTGGACGAGCGGCTGGGCATCCTGCTGACCTTCGGCGCATCTGCGTGCTGGGCGGCGGGGAACCTGATGTTCAAGCGGCTGACGGGCATTCCCATCTTCAACATCTATGGCTGGCAGGCGCTTGTATCGATCCCGTTCCTTCTGGCGGCGAGCTGGTGGCTGGAGCCGGGCGGCGTGGCCGGGCTTAAGGATGTGCCGCTGCCGGCCTTCGGCTGGATCGTCTATTCGGCGGTCGGCGCCTCGCTGATCGGACATGCGGGCATGAGCTGGCTGGTGCAGCGCTATCCCGTCACCCTGATCACCCCCTTCACCCTGCCGACACCATTGCTGGCGGTCGTTTTCGCGACGCTGGTGTATGGAACGCCCGTAACGCCGATGATGTGGCTGGGCGGGGCGCTGACGCTGGCGGGGGTTGCGATCATAACGCTTCGCACGGCCAAGAAGACGGAAGAGCGATGAGGCCGGCGGCATGCGAAGCGAGCCTCTTTCTGGCCGCGAATTCCGGGCGCGGCCGGCTCCGCACGGCGAAAAAGGCGGAAGAGCGATGAGGCCGGCGGCATGCGAAGCGAGCCTCTTTCTGGCCGCGAATTCCGGGCGCGGCCGGGTCCGCACGGCGAAGAAGGCGGAAGAACGATGAGGCTTGCAGACGAGATCGAATGGCGGCCTTCGCCCAATTACAACGCCCGTGTCGTGCCCGAGGGGCAGCGACCGATCCGGCAGATCATCCTGCACTACACCGGGATGGAGGACGGCGAAGCAGCAGTGGACTGGCTGTGCAATCCGGAATCGGGCGTTTCTTCCCACTATCTTGTCCATGAGGACGGGCGAATCGTGCAGATGGTGGAGGAACTGGACCGTGCCTGGCACGCAGGCGCCAGCCTCTGGCGCGGACAAGCCGACATCAACAGCAGCTCGATCGGGATCGAGATCCAGAACCCCGGGCATGAATGGGGATACCGCCGCTTCCCCGACGTGCAGATGCGGCAGGTGATCCGTCTGGTGGCGACGCTGAGCGTCCGGCACCGCATCGACCGGGCGGACGTGATCGGCCACGCCGACATCGCGCCCACCCGCAAGCAGGATCCGGGCGAACTGTTCGACTGGCCGCGCCTGGCCCAGCACCGCATCGCACTCGCCCGGCCCGACAGGCTGCTGGCCGATCCGGGCTGGCCGGACGGGGCGTTCGGGCTGGCGCTGGAACGCTTCGGCTATGACATCGCGGACCTGCCGGCGGCCACCCGCGCGTTCCAGCAACGGTTCCGGCAGACGCTGGTGGATGGAATCCCCGACGGCGAGACCCGCGCCATCCTCTTCACCCTGCAGGTGCTGGAGGAACAGCGGCTGCAGGCGGCCGCCGGGGACGATGCCCTTTAACGGGTAAGTTTCGAAGCCATTCCCATGATGTCGTCCAGCGGGTTTCCATCCCCGTCGAGGTCGAGCATCGAGGCGAGGCCGCCCAGCCCCCCGGCCGCTGCCGGCTGGCCGCCGCCGAGGCCGCCCAGCACCTGGCCCAGCAGGCCGCCGAGCCCGCCGCCGCCTTGCGGGGTGCCGGCGCTGGCGGATTTCGCCATCATGCCGGCCGCCGCCATGGCGACGATCGGCAGCAGCTTCTTCAGGAGATCGGGGCTGATGCC
This sequence comes from Sandaracinobacter sp. T42, assembly GCF_059115405.1. Lineage (NCBI taxonomy): Bacteria > Pseudomonadati > Pseudomonadota > Alphaproteobacteria > Sphingomonadales > Sphingosinicellaceae > Sandaracinobacter > Sandaracinobacter sp. T42. The sequence goes on along the minus strand of NZ_CM181101.1, from coordinate 1,351,350 downwards.
GGTGCTGGCCGAGGCCTGACCGGCGACGGCGCGGCTGACATCGGGCGTACCGAAGATCTGGCCCAACACCTGGTTGCCCTGGTCGACGGGCGTCGCCTGCGGGGACAGAACCGCATCCAGGAGTCCGCCGCCGCCCATGCCGCCCAGCATGCCCACCAGCCCATCAAGGCCGGAGGGCTGCGCCTGGGCCTGCTTCTTGAAGCCGCCCAGCACCGCCGGCAGCAGGGCGGCCGCCCCGGTCGCCACGGTCTGCTGATCCACGCCCAGTTCGCTGGCGATCTGCTGGAGCCCGCCCAGCCCGCCAAGTGCTTCGATCAGGTTTCCGCTCATCTTCATGTTCCCCTGCTGTTGCCGCTGGACTATCGGCCGCTTCGGCGGTTCGCGCAAGGAATCCGTGGCAGGCATCGGGCACGTGCAAATGAAACGGGCCGGGCCTAAAGTTGCCGCCACGAGGAGGACGCGATGGACAATGACAGCGATCCCGGCGGCGCCGGAAACCGCCGCCGCCCCAGGCCCGGCATCCTTGCCATCGGCAATCACAGGCTGAAGCCGGCCACGCTGATGATGGGCCATGGCTATGACCCGTCCCTGTCGGAAGGGGCACTGAAGCCGCCGATCTTCCTGACCTCCACCTTCGTGTTCGAATCGGCGGCTGCCGGCAAGCGCCACTTCGAGGGCGTGACCGGCAAGCGGCCCGGCGGGGCCGACGGCCTGGTCTATTCCCGCTTCAACGGCCCCAACCAGGAGATCCTGGAAGACCGGCTGGCGATCTGGGAGAATGCCGAAGGCGCGCTGAGCTTTTCATCCGGCATGTCGGCGATCGCCACGCTGCTGCTGACCTTCTGCCAGCCGGGCGACATGATCGTGCATTCCGGGCCGCTCTATGCCGCAACCGAAACGCTGATCGGCCGCATCCTGGGCAAGTTCGGCGTGGGCTGGCTGGATTTCCCGGCGGGCAGTTCCGAGGCGGAGATCGCGGCCGTTCTGGCAGCGGCGAAGGCGAAGGGGCGGGTGGCGCTGATCTATCTGGAAAGTCCGGCGAACCCGACCAATGCGCTGGTGGACGTGCAGGCGGTGCGACGGGCGCGCGACGCCGAGTTCGGGGCAGAGGGCCCGCCCATCGCCATCGACAACACCTTCCTCGGCCCGCTGTGGCAGCAACCGCTGGCGCATGGCGCGGACCTTTCGATCTACAGCCTGACGAAATATGCCGGCGGCCATTCCGATCTTGTGGCGGGGGCCGTGGTTGGCGCCGAGCGGCTGATCACGCCAATCCGCATGATGCGCAACACGGTGGGCACCATCACCGATCCCAACACCGCCTGGATGCTGCTGCGCAGCCTGGAGACGCTGGAACTGCGGATGAGCCGCGCCGGCGAGAACGCCGCGAAGGTGTGTGAATTCCTGCGCGGGCACCCCAAGGTCGAGCATGTCGGCTACCTCGGCTTCCTGGCCGATGATCCATCTTCGCAGGGGGACATCTATCGCCGGCACTGCACGGGGGCTGGTTCCACCTTCTCGCTTTATCTGAAGGGCGGCGAGCGGGAGGCCTTCGCCTTTCTGGACGCGCTCAGGATCGCCAAGCTGGCGGTCAGCCTGGGCGGCACCGAGACGCTGGCTTCCGCGCCCGCCGCGATGACCCATCTTTCCGTTCCCGATGCGCGAAAGGCCGCGCTGGGAATCAGCGACAATCTTGTCCGCATCTCCATCGGCGTGGAGGATGCGGACGACCTGATTGCCGATTTCGCCCAGGCCCTGGAGAAGATCTGAATGAGACGACTAGTGATCGCCCTGCTGCTGCTTGCCCCGGCGCTGGCCCCCGCCCCGGCGCTGGCCTGGGGTCAGAATGGCCACCGCGTGACCGGGGCCGTCGCGGACCGGCACCTCTCCCCGAAGGCCCGGGCAGCCGTGAAGGAGATCCTCGGCACGGAGAGCCTGGCCGAAGCCTCGACCTGGCCGGATTTCATGCGCTCGGCACCCGATCCCTTCTGGCAGAAGCACTCCGTTCCCTGGCACTATGTGACGATTCCCGTGGGCAAGGGCTATTCCGGGGCGCCGCCCGAAGGCGACGCCGCGACCGCGCTCACGCATTTTTCGGGGGTGCTGACAAACCCGAAGGAAAGCCTTGCCGACCGGCAGGCGGCGCTGCGCTTCGTGATCCATATCGTGGGCGATCTTTCCCAGCCGCTGCATGTGGGGCGCGAAGGCGACCGGGGCGGCAATGACGTGAAGGTGAGCTTCTTCGGCGATCCGACCAACCTGCACACGGTGTGGGATACGCTGCTGATCGAGAACCAGAACCTGTCCTACAGCGAATGGACGGACTGGCTGCTGGCCGCCGCGACCCCGCAGCAGATGCGGGACTGGTCAAGCCCGGATCCGCAGCAGTGGATCGCCGACAGCATCGCCGTTCGGGAGACCCTCTATCCCGCCGAACCAGACCTTCGCTATGCCTATGTGTTCCAGCACAACGACACGCTGCGCCGGCAGCTTTCGAAGGGCGGGTTCCGGCTGGCCAGCTATCTGAACGCCCTGTTCGACGCGCCGCCGGCGAAGTAGGAGGGGGCCCATGAAGCTTGGCATCATCGGCGGCAGCGGGCTCTATGCCCTGCCCCAGCTGGCGGCGGCGCACCGGATATCCCAGGAGACGCCCTGGGGCTGGCCATCCGACGCGCTGGTGGAGGGGCGGCTGGAAGGGCTGCCGGTGGTGTTCCTGCCCCGGCACGGGCCGCATCATTCGATCGCGCCGGGCGAAATCAACTATCGCGCAAACATCGCCGCGCTGAAGGCAAGGGGCTGCACCGCCATCCTGGCCGTTTCCGCCTGCGGCAGCTTCGACGAGGCGCTGCCGCCGGGCACGCTTGCGGTGCCGCACCAGATCGTGGACCGCACACAGGGGCGGGCCGCCAGCTTCTTCGGCGGCGGCCTGGTCGCCCATGTCAGCCTTGCCGACCCGATCGCGACCGAACTGGCCGACGCCCTGCTGGAAGCCGCCACCGCCATCGGCGCGCCGGCGAAGGGGGGCGGCACCTATCTGGCGATCGAGGGCCCGCGGTTCGCGACCCGCGCCGAAAGCCGGCTTTCGAAGGCGCAGGGGCTGAACATCGTGGGGATGACGGCAATGCCGGAAGCCGCGCTCGCCCGGGAGGCGGAGATGGCCTATGCAGTGGCCGCCTTCGTGACGGACTTCGACAGCTGGTCGGCGGAAACCGTGACGACGGCCGCCGTGCTGGACGTGATGGCCGCGAACCGCACCCGTTCGCAGCTGCTGGTGGCGGCGCTGTGCGCGCGGCTGGCGCGGCAGCCGCTGACGCTGCCCAGCCGCGAAGGCTGGGAACGGGCGCTGGATCATGCCATCGTGACCCCGCGCAGCGCCTGGCCGGCGGAAGCCGCCGCGCATCTGCGCGCGATTGCGCCCCGTCTGTTTGCCTGAGCGGGAAGGACAGGATGCTGGACAGGATCGCCGCCCATATCCGCATGGTGCCCGATTTCCCGAAGCCCGGAATCCTGTTCCGGGATCTGACCCCGTTGCTGGCCGACGGCCCCGCCTTTCAGGCGACGACGGCCGCACTTGCCGAACGGGCCGGCGCCTTCGACCTGATCGCGGGGATCGAGGCGCGCGGCTTCCTGTTCGGGGCCGCGCTGGCCCAGCTGACGGGCGCGGGAATGGTGATCGTTCGCAAACCGGGCAAGCTGCCTGCTGAAACGATCGGCCATGACTATGCGCTGGAATATGGCGCCGACCGGCTGGAACTGCACGCGGATGCCGTGCCGGCAGGCGCGCGGGTGCTGCTGGTGGATGATGTGCTGGCAACCGGGGGCACGGCGGAAGCGGCTGTTGCCCTTCTGCGCAAGGCCGGGGCCGAAGTGGCCCGCGCGCTGTTCGTGATGGAACTGGACGGGCTGCCGGGCGCCGCCCGCCTGAGGGCGCAGGGCGTGGAGCCCCTGAGCCTGCTGCACTATCCGGCCTGACGATGGCGCCGGCCCTGCCCCGGATCATGGGGATCCTGAACGTGACGCCGGACAGTTTTTCCGACGGCGGCCGCCATGCGGACCCGGTGGCGGCCGGGATGGCCCTGCGGGAGGCCGGGGCCGACATCATCGACGTGGGCGGGGAAAGCACGCGGCCGGGGGCGACGCCAGTGCCGCTGGAGGAGGAACTGCAGCGGACCATCCCGGTGGTGGTGGCGCTGGCGAAGGCAGGGGTGGCGGTTTCCATCGACACGATGAAGGCCGAGGTGATGCGGCAGGCGCTGGCGGCGGGCGCGGTGATGCTGAACGACGTGACCGCGCTGGCGGGCGATCCGGACAGCCTGTCCGTCGCGGCGGCCGGCACGGCGGACGTGGTGCTGATGCACATGCCGGGCAATCCGCAGACGATGCAGGGCCTGGCCCGCTATGACGACCCGGCGGCCGAAGTGATCGCGGCGCTGCAGCGGCGGATCGCGGTGGCGGAAGCGGCGGGAATCGCGCGCGGGCGGATCATCGCCGATCCGGGGATCGGTTTCGGCAAGGCGCTGGCGCACAATCTGGACATCCTGCGGCGGCTGGAAGCCTTCCGGGTGCTGGGGGTTCCGCTGCTGCTGGGCGCCAGCCGCAAATCGCTGATCCCGGGTGTTGCCGGGCCGGCGCCGGTGGAGGACCGACTGCCGGGCAGCCTGGCGATCGCGCTGCGCGGGGCGGAGGCGGGCGTGGCCTGGCTGCGCGTGCATGACGTGGCCGAGACGCGGCAGGCGCTGGCGCTGTGGGCGGCGATGCGCCCCTGAGGCGCGCCGCGCCGGGACTGCGCGCTTGCGCGGGGCGGATGCCCGGCGCACACTGCCGGACGGGACGAGGAACGGGAGTGGATGAATGTCGATCAATCGCAAGGCTGAGCGGGCGCTGCTGGATCATGAGGAATGGACACTGGTGGAAAGCACCCACCAGCCCGAAATCAAGTCGCTGTCGGACAAGGATCTTTCGGCCGCGCGCAGCCGGCTTCGCACCCTGCACGACAAGCAGCGGGATCTGAGCCACACCAAGCGCCGGATCGCGCAGGGCAAGGCCGAGCCGCGCGGCGGCAGCTTTCCGGGCACCCATGAACGGCCGAAGCGGCGCAAGCAGGTGTTCGCGCAGGCCATCCGGCGCGTGAACTCAGAGAAGGAGCGGCGCGAGATCGCCGCCGCGCGCGAGATCATCGTGGAATCCCAGCACCGGGCGCTGGCGCGCAAGCGGGCGGCCGGCAGCAGGCGGCCGGCCAACACGCCCACGGCTTCCGCCGGCAAGGCCAGCATCCCCAGCAGCAAGCGCACGACGAAGGTGCCGGGCGCGAAGATCGGCTCCGTTTCGCAGCAGACGAAGAAGGCGCAGGCGAAGAAGGACGGCTGAATGGCCTATGCGAAGGGGCTGACCGACCTGGGCGGCGGGCTGTGGGCCTGGCTGCAGCCGGATGGCGGCTGGGGGTTTTCCAACGCCGGGCTGATTACCGGCGGCGGGGAAGCCGCGCTGGTGGACACGCTGTTCGACGAGGCGCTGACCGACGAGATGCTGCGCGCCATGGAGGCGAGTTGCGCCGTGCGGCGCGATTCGATCGACACCGTTGTGAACACCCATGCAAATGGCGACCACACCCATGGGAATGCGCTGCTGACCCATGCGGAGATCGTGGCGAGCGAGGCAAGTGCGCGGGAAATGGAGGCCTTCCCGCCGGAAATGCTGGCTCAGCTGAAGGCAGCCGGCGGTGCGGGGCAACTGGGGGAAGCGGGGCGCTATTTCGCGGAAATCTTCGCGCCCTTCGATTTCGCCGGCGTGCGGCACCGGGCGCCGACCCGCACCTTTTCGGGCCACGCCAGCCTGGACGTGGGCCAGCACCGCGTGCAGCTGCTGGAAGTGGGTCCGGCGCATACGGCAGGCGATGTGATCGTGCATGTGCCGGACGCATCCACGGTCTTTACCGGCGACATATTGTTCATCGAGGGCACGCCGATCGTGTGGGCGGGGCCGATTTCGAACTGGATCGCGGCCTGCGACCTGATCGAGGCGATGAACCCCGAGCATATCGTGCCCGGCCACGGGCCGCTGACGGATCTGTCCGGCGTGCGGGAAGTGGCCGATTACCTGCGTTTCGTTTCGGAGGAGGCGGTTTCGCGCTTCACGGTGGGCATGGGGCCGGAGGAGGCTGCGCTGGACATCGGGCTGGGGCGCTATGCCGGCTGGAAGGATGCCGAGCGGATCGCGGTGAACGTGGACACGGCCTGGCGGGAATGGAGCGGCAGCACCGAGGCCCCGAATGCCCTCGAGCTGTTCGGCCGGATGGCGAAGCTGTTCTACGACCGCCGCTGAGGGCCGAAGGGCTTTCCCGAACAGTTTACAATTGCTGCACTTTATCTGGCTCGTGAAATCGGTTAATCAACCTTGTCGGTCAAAGAACCGATCACGAACGAATAACAAGGAATATGGTCGCTCGCTTCCTGATCCCCGCGCTTGTTGCGCCTGCCCTGATGGCCATGGGCCCGTTCGCGGCGCCTGCCCGTGCGGCCGTGAGCTTCGGGCTGGGCCAGCCGGCTTCTCAGGCGCTGACGTTCGAAGGGCTGATGAATCCGGCCGATTTCAGCCAGGTGGCCGGAACGGATCAGCTGGATGCGAAGCTGACGCTGAGCCTGTTCCAGGCTTCGGGCAATATCTGGTATTTCGCCTACAAGGTCGAGAATCAGGCGAGCGGCGCCTTCGGCAAGGCCCGGATCAACGGCTTCGGCTTCAACGTGGATGACGCCGTGACGGGCTCCCTTTCGTCCGGGATGTTCGACCGCGAGGGATCGGGCCAGGTGACCGCCGGCTATGCGACGGACCTGTGCTTCATGTCGGCCGGGACTGGCGATTGCCAGCAGAGCACGGGGGGCGGGCTGAAGGCCGGCGACAGCACGACCGGCTGGTTCCGGCTGAGCTTCGGCCAGCCGCAAAGCGTGGTCACGCTGAGCAATCTCTATGTGCGATGGCAGGAATCGCATGTGAAGAAGGATATTCCCCAGGAAGCGGTTCTGAGCATGACGGCCGTCAGCCCGGAGCCTGCGCCGGAACCGGCCACCTGGGCCCTTTTCATTGCCGGATTCGGCGCGGTGGGTTTTGCCCTGCGCCGGAAAGTGGCTGGGAATCAATATTTTGACAGTATTGGAAAGGACTGAAGACCAAGCCGCCGCAAAGAGCGGAAAACCAATGTAAAAATTTCTTGCAAACGGGGTCGCAACACACCCGTTAACCATTTTTGACCTTCAAATTCGGGCAGTGGATGTGCTACATTCACCGCATGCTCTACTGCGTCCATAATGGATGGATGTGGCTCAGGGGCTGATCCCGATATGTGGACTTGTTGCTTGGTCCATATCCCGGGGGGCATTTTGAGGGTTGGAACCATGAAGAAATTTCTGATGGCGGGCGCTGTTGCCTGCGCAGCGCTGTTTGCCGCGTCCGGCGCGTCGGCGGCTGTTGCCGTGAACTTCAACAACTGCGGGACGGCTGGGGTGTTCGATGCGCCCTTCACCTACATCTCGTGCGCGGGCGGCTATGACAAGAACGTCCTGAACAACAGCAAGAACGGGGTTGATACCCAGAAGGCTGCGCTGGAGTCGCTGGGCTTCGACACCACAGACTTCGATTTCAACAGCTTCTTCAAGATCGACAGCCTGAACGGTGCAGACGTGACGTCGCCGCCGGCGCCGCTGATGAAGGGGATCACCATCTTCGGTATCCACTTCGGCAACAGCAGCGTTCTGGGCAATGCGACGGCCTTCTACAAGTTCGACGCGGGCGCCGGCACGACGACCATCCCGTTTGCCACCAAGGGCAGCTCGGGCTTCGTGCTGTACCAGACCGGTGAGGGCGGGGACGTGGTTCCCGAGCCCGCCACCTGGGCGATGATGATTGCGGGCTTCGGCCTGGTGGGCAGCGCCATGCGCCGCCGCCGGACGGTTTCCGTTTCCGCCTGAGGCGGCCAACAGCCCAGCAGAAAGGGGGCGGAGCTGCCAGGCTTCGCCCCCTTTTCCTATCCGGCCCCTTTTCATATCCGGAAGGGCCAGACGGGGCCGATCAGACGATCGTGGCGCCGCCGTCGATCACCATCGCCTGCCCCGTGGTGAAGGCGCCCGCCTTTGAGGCGAGGAAGACGGCCATGCCTGCGATCTCGTCCGGCTCTCCGATTCGCTTCAGGCTGCTGCCGGCTGTCGCCTGCTTCAGGATATCCGGGTTTTCCCAGAGCGCGCGGGCAAAATCCGTCTTGATGAGGCCCGGGCAGATGCAGTTCACCCGCACGCCCTTCGGCCCGAATTCGGCCGACAGGTTGCGGGCCAGTTGCAGATCCGCCGCCTTGGAGATGTTGTAGGCCCCGATCACGGTGGAGGCCTTGAGCCCGCCGATCGAACTGACGATCGTGACGGAGCCTTCGCCCCTTTCCAGCATCTGGGGCGCCAGCGCCTGGATCAGCCAGTGATTCGACACCACATTGTTCATCAGGATCTTCACGAACTGTTCGTCCGCAATCCCTGACATCGGGCCGAAATAGGGGTTGGAAGCGGCGTTGCAGACCAGCGCCGTGACCTTGCCGAACTTCCCCAGCGCGAAATCGGCCAGCTCCTGCAGCGCTTCCTTCGAGCTGATGTTGGCGGCCTTCGCGACAGCCGCGTCGCGGCCCACCGCCGCGTTGATTTCGGCCGCCACGGCTTCGCAGGCGTCCTGCTTGCGGCTGGAAATCACGACGCTTGCGCCATGTTCCGCCATGCGGTGCGCGATCGCCTTGCCGATGCCGCGCGAAGAACCCGTCACCACGGCCACCTGGCCGCTCATGTCGAACAAACTGCCCATATCCTCTCCCTTTCCCGTTTGACCGCCTGATGGCCCGCTTGCGGGCCCGGTGCAACCGTGCTTGAGGTTGGGCCCATGGCCACCTCCAATGTCCGCGCGTCGCGCACGTTCAACCTTCGCGCGTCCCGCGCGATGCTCGCCGCCTGTCTGTTCTATGCGGCCTTCGGCGGGCTGATCCAGTGGTTCCCGATCTGGCTGATCGAGGCGCGGGGATTCACCGGCGAGCAGCTGGGCCTCGTGATCTCTCTGGCGGGAATCGGGCGGATCGTGGCCGGGCCGCTGACGAGCGCCTGGGCGGATGGCCGGAAGGACCGGCGCGCGCCCATCCAGCTGCTGGCGGCGATTTCCCTGCTGGCGCTGGGGGCGCTGTGGTTTTCGAACCTGTTTTCGGTGACCTTCGCCTTCGCTTTCGCGATCGAGGTGACCTTCTGGGCGATGATCGCCTTCCTTGAAGCCGCGCTGCTGCGGCTGTGCCGCCCGCACCAGATCCCGAACTACGGGCTGGCGCGAGGGCTTGCCTCGCTCGCGTTCGTGGTGGGCAATGTGGCGACGGGCATGCTGGTGGACTGGCTGGGGAATGTGGGCATCTGGTGGTGGCTGGCGCTGACGACGGCCGGTCTGCTGGGGGCCAGCATGACGATGGCGGCCGAGCCGGTGAACCGGGTGGCGCAACCGCCCTTCGGCCAGCGACTGGCGGACGGGCTGGCGATGGTGAAGCGGCCCGAATTCGCGCTGCTGATGTTCGGCTGCGGGCTGATCCAGGCGGGACACCAATTCTATTACATCTTCGGCACCAAGCTGTGGATCGACGAGCTGGGCATTTCCGCCACGCTCGCGGGGTGGATCTTCGCCTTCGGCGTGATCGTGGAGGCCCTGTTCCTGATGCTGGTGGCGCCGCGAATCGAGCATGTGCGCCCTTCGACCCTGATGGTGATCGGCGGCGCGGGGGCGCTGCTGCGCTGGGCGCTGATGGCGAGCGCACCGGGTCTGCCGCTGCTGATCGCGTTGCAGGCGCTGCACGCGATGAGCTTCGCCTGCACCTTCCTGGGCGCGATGCGGGGCATCCAGCAGATGTGGGGCGATGATCGCACCCCCACGGCACAGATGATGTTCATGGCGCTGGCGACGGCGCCGGCGCAGGCGCTGTCCAGCTGGATCGCGGGCCGCGTGTTCGACACGGGCGTGGGCAGCCAGGGCTATCTTTCGATGCTGGTGCCGGTTGCCGTGGGCACGCTGCTGGTGGCGATCCTGTGGCGGCGGCCGGAGCCGCAACCGGCAGCGGCCTGACCGGTCAGCGCCGACTGCCGGAGGCTTCGAGACGCTGCTGCGCGGGGGTTTTCGGCAGGGCTTCCGGCAGCAAATGGCCCAGCTTCGCCGTATCCAGCATGGTGAAGCGATCCGACAGGGTCCGCGCCCATTCCGCCTTGTCCACGCGGCTGTTCATGTCTCGATCCGCGGCCTTCACCGGGTGGGGGCTGTTGATGAGGCCGTACATCCCCGCGCCGACGGGCATGCCCGCATAACGCCCGCCGGGACGGCGCGCGATCCGGCTGCCGGTGGGGGGCGAGCCGTCTGCGCCGGACGTTGGGACGCCAGCACCCGCGCCCAGGGGCGGGCCGCCGGAGCCGCGCCGCTGGCTTAAAGGTGCGAGGACGCCGGCTTCATAGGCGTCCACCTCTGCCGCATCGAGCTGGCCGTTGCCGTTGCTGTCCAGCAGGGTGAAATAGCGGTTCGCATCCGCCAGGAATTCCGCGCGGGACAGGCGGCCGTCCGCATCCGCGTCCGCGCCGGCGAACCAGGCCGCCACGGGATAGGGTGCGCCGGCTGCGGCGCGGAAGGGCTCGCCGGACGGGGCGATGAAAAGTTGCGCCTGTGCGCCCCCTGCCCCGCCCTGTGGCGAGGCGGTGGCGGCGGCGGCGAGCAGCAGGGTGAGAGCGAGGATGGCGGTTCTCCTGTAGGCCCCCGCCCCTTAGCTGGCACGGATGAACGGCAGTTGCACGGGGCCCTGCCGTTCACCCGGTTCGGCGGGCTCAGTTCTTCGCCTTGTCCACCAGCTTGTTCTTGGCGATCCAGGGCATCATCGCGCGCAGTTCGGAGCCGACCTTTTCAATGGGGTGGGCGGCGGCCTGCTTGCGGGCCGCCTTCAGCTCGGGCTGGCCGGCGCGGTTGTCCAGGATGAAGTTCTTCACGAAGCGACCGGCCTGGATATCGGCCAGCACGCGCTTCATTTCGGCCTTGGTTTCATCGGTGATGATGCGCGGGCCGGTGGTGATGTCGCCATATTCGGCGGTGTTGCTGATGGAATAGCGCATGTTGGCGATGCCGCCTTCATACAGCAGGTCCACGATCAGCTTGGTTTCGTGCAGGCATTCGAAATAGGCCATTTCCGGCGCGTAGCCGGCTTCGACCAGCGTTTCGAACCCGGCCTGGATCAGGTGGGTGATGCCGCCGCACAGCACGGCCTGTTCCCCGAACAGATCGGTTTCGCATTCCTCGCGGAAGTTGGTTTCGATGATGCCCGAACGGCCACCGCCGACGGCGGAGGCGTAGGACAGGGCAAGATCCATGGCGTTGCCGCTGGCATCCTGCGCGATGGCGACGAGGCAGGGCACGCCGCCGCCCTTCACATATTCGGAACGCACCGTGTGGCCGGGGCCCTTGGGCGCGATCATGATCACGTCGAGGTCGGCGCGCGGCTCGATCAGGCCGAAGTGGACGTTGAGGCCGTGGGCGAAGGCGAGCGCGGCGCCCGGCTTCAGATTGGCGGCGAGATCATCGGCGTAGATGGCGGCCTGATGTTCATCGGGGGCGAGGATCATCACGATGTCGGCCCATTTGGCGGCTTCGGCGTTGGACAGCACCTTGAAGCCTGCGGCTTCGGCCTTGGCGGCCGTGGCCGAACCGGGGCGGAGCGCGATGGCCACGTCCTTCACGCCCGAATCGCGGAGGTTCTGGGCATGGGCATGGCCCTGGCTGCCATAGCCGACGATGGCGATCTTCTTGGCCTGCACCAGCGCCAGATCGGCATCGGCATCATAATAAACGCGCATTGATTGGTCCTTCGGGAGGTTTGAGCGGAGCCCCGGATCAGGCCCGGGGCGATGAAAGGGATCAGTGGGCGGCAGCGCCCCGCGACAGGGCGACAACGCCGCCGCGGGCGACTTCGACGAGGCCGACTTCGCGCATCAGTTCGATGAACTGGTCCACCTTCTGGGTGGAACCGGAAATCTCGAACACGAAGCTCTGCGTGGTGGTGTCCACCGGGCGGGCGCGGAAGATATCGGCCAGCCGCAGCGCCTCCACCCGCTTCTCCCCGACGCCGGCCACCTTCACCAGCGCCAGTTCGCGCTCCACGAACGGCCCGAGTTCGGACAGGTCGGTGACGGAATGCACCGGCACGAGGCGATCGAGCTGGGCGCGGATCTGATCGATCACGCGGCGCGGGCCAGACGTGACGATGGTGATGCGGCTGACGCTTTCGTCCTGCGTCACGTCTGCGACGGTCAGGCTTTCGATGTTGTAGCCGCGCGCCGAAAACAGGCCGGTGATGCGGCCCAGCACGCCCGCCTCGTTGTCGACGAGGATGGACAGCGTGTGGCGTTCCACAGGCTCTTCGGGGAACAGGTTCTTCACACGAGCGGCCATCAGACGAGCGCCTCCGCAGACTTGTCGACCTTGCCGGCGACCTGATCCGGCCCCAGCAGCATTTCGGTATGGGCCGCCCCCGACGGGATCATGGGGAAGCAGTTGGCATGCTGTTCCACATGGCAGTCCACGAAGACCGGGCCGTCATGCGCCAGCATGTCGGAGATGCCCTGATCAAGCTGGTCCACCGTTTCGATGCGGATTCCCTTCCACCCATAGGCTTCGGCCAGCTTCACGAAATCGGGCAGCGAATCCGAATAGCTGTGGGAGTGGCGTCCTTCATACGTCAGGTCCTGCCACTGGCGGACCATGCCCATATATTCGTTGTTCAGCACGAACAGCTTCACCGGCAGCCGGTACTGGGTGGCGGTGCCCAGTTCCTGGATGTTCATCTGGATCGAGGCTTCCCCCGCGATGTCGATCACGAGGCTTTTCGGATTGCCCAGCTGCGCACCGATGGCGGCGGGCAGGCCATAGCCCATGGTGCCGAGGCCGCCCGAAGTCAGCCACTTGTTGGGCTTTTCGAAATCGAAATGCTGGGCGGCCCACATCTGGTGCTGGCCCACCTCTGTCGAGACGATGGGGTTCAACTTGTGCGTGGCTTCCCACAGGCGACGAATGGCGTGCTGCGGCTGGATCTTCGGGCCTTCCTGCGTGAAGGCCAGGCTGTTGCGGGCGCGCCAGCCCTTGATGCGGGCCCACCAGTCATCCTGCGGCTGGGCCTGGTGGCCCCGCGCGCGCCACAGCTTCACCATGTCTTCCATCACATGCCCGACATCGCCTTCGATGCACAGGTCAACTCGCACCGTCTTGTTGAAGCTGGACGGATCGATATCGACATGGATCTTGCGGCTGTGCGGGCTGAAGCCATCCAGCCGGCCTGTCACGCGATCATCGAAGCGGGCACCGAGGCACAGCATCAGATCGCACTGGTTCATGGCCATGTTGGCTTCATAGGTGCCGTGCATGCCCAGCATGCCCAGGAACTGCGGATCGGAGGCGGGAAAGGCGCCGAGGCCCATCAGGGTGGACGTGACGGGCGCCTTGGTGATCCGGGCCAGATCCTTCAGCAACTGCGAGGCGCCGGGGCCGGAATTGATGACACCGCCGCCGATGTAGAGGATGGGCCGTTCGGCCACGGACAGCATCTCCACCGCAGCTTCGATCGCGGCGAGATCGCCCTTCACACGGGGGCGGTAGGTCTTGTGCTCGATGCGCGCGGGCTTTTCATAGCGCGCAGTCGCGACCTGAACATCCTTTGGGATGTCCACCACCACCGGGCCGGGGCGGCCGGTTGTCGCGATGTGGAAGGCCTCGTGGATGACGGGACCGAGACGCGATGTCTCCTTCACGAGATAATTGTGCTTGGAACAGTGGCGGGTGATGCCGACCGTGTCACACTCCTGGAAGGCGTCCGAGCCGATCAGATGGGTTGCCACCTGACCTGTCAGCACCACCAGCGGAATGGAATCGAGAAGGGCGTCGGCGATGCCGGTGACCGCGTTCGTGGCCCCCGGGCCGGAGGTGACAAGCACAACGCCCGGCTTTCCCGTCGAGCGGGCATAGCCTTCGGCCGCGTGCACGGCCCCCGCTTCGTGGCGGACGAGGATGTGCCGGATCTGCTTCTGCCGGAACAACGCATCATAGATGGGCAGCACCGCGCCGCCGGGGTAACCGAAGATGGTGTCCACGCCCAGATCGACGAGCGCCCGGACGATGATGTCGGCCCCGCTCTGTTCCCGGCCTTGCATGGCATGCTTCCTTCGTGATGCTGTTCGATGTGGAGGGCGCGGAATAGGCAGGCCGCCCGCGACTGTCAACGCTGGAAGCGAAACAGGATTGCGAATTATGGTCCTTGGATATTCTTTTATGTCCAAACTTGTGCGTCGATGATGCGATTCATGCGAATTCTGGGCGCGCTGGTGGGCTGCGCGCTGCTGGCGGGGGAGCTGGCGCGGCGTGGCGAATCACTGCTGGCGCAGCCGAAGGCCTGGGACGATCTGGTGGCGGGCGGGCTATTGCTGGCGCTGGCGATTGCCGGCCCGCGCGCGGGGCCCGCACTGCAGGCGGCGGGCTGGGCGCTGTTCACCGGGGTGATGCTGGCGACCCTGGGCGTGAACCTGGACGCCTGGCTGACGGATACGGCAAAGCCGCGCGCTGGGCTTTATTCCGGCGCGCTGCTGGCAATGCTGGGGGCAGGCGCCACCGCGACCCTCTGGTGGGCGCGGCGGCGTTAGACGCTTCAGGCGCTGGCGCGCGCGATGCCGCGATTGCGACGGCGCATCATGAAACCGACCAGGCCGAAACCCGAGATCAGCATCGCCCAGGTTGCGGGTTCGGGAACAGCCTCGGGCTCTCCGAAGCCGAGGTTGCCACCGGCATAGGTGCCGAGGTTCACCCCGCTGCTGGCCTTCAGCTCTCCGGCGACGACGCTGCCGTTGAGGGCGGAATTGGCCCCCACCTTGGCGAGCGGCGCGAGTATGGAGCCGTAGACAGCCTGGCTGATGTCCAGCTTGGTGGCGTCGCCGAAATTCCAGATGATCTTGTCCGACATGCCCGCGAACGCGCCGGCGAGCGCGCTGTTCCAGTTGTAGCTGCCGTCGCCCGAGACGTTGAAGATCACGGTGAGCGTCGGATCGGCCACGTTCAGCGTCCACTGCCAGCCGCTGAAGGCCGCTTCCGTCAGGTTGAACACGCTCTTGCCGGTGCCGTCGCTGACGGCGTTGAACGTCCAGGCACCATAGCTGTTGGCGCTGCTGTTGCCGGCCGTGGTGCCGAGCCCCGACAGCGAGGCGGACAGCGACGTCAGGTTCGTCTCCAGATTCGTCGCTTCGGAATTGATGCCGCCTTGCAGGCCAGCCGTGAAGGCGGCGCCCTTGTTCGTGGTGATCGTGCCGCCGTTGGCGTTCAGATAGCCATGGCCGGCTCCGCCGGATTCGATCGTGCTGCCCGACGACCCGGTGGTGTTGGCGATGGTGCCGCCCACCTTCACGGTCGCGTTGCTGGTGGCGAGATCAAGCTGGCTGACATTGCCGCCGACCAGGATGCCGGCCGGGGTGCCGACAGAACCGGCCGCGCCGTTGGCGCCGTTCTGGAGGCGCGTGTAGTTCTGGATCTTTCCGCCCACCGTGAGCGTGGCGCGATCGGACACGGCGGCGCCCTTCGCCGCATTGCCGATGCCGAATTCTCCGCCGTTCTTCACGTCGCCGGCCACGAAGGTCTTGCCCTGAACGGCCAGCCAGCCCTGCGTATCGCCCAGCACGATCGCGTTGAGTTCGCGCATGGCCTGAAGCCCGGCGAGCGGATCGCCGACGGGCGCTGCGGCCAGCGCAGGCTGCGCTGCCAGCAAAAGGCCGCCAAGGGCTGCGAGAGTGCGTTGTGCCATGATGCTCACTTGTCTTTCTTGCCGTTCCAATACGGCTGATATGGGGAGCAACTAACGGATTTTCAGGTCGTTAACCGTGAGGAATTGTAAATTCCCCGGCCTGCGGATCGTCAGGCGGGCTGCAGGCGCGGCCATCCGCCCGTCTGGTTGCGGGCCCAGGTGGCCTGGCGCTTGGCATATTGGCGGGTATCAAGACGCCAGCGCGCCAGTGCGGCAGCTTCGTCCAGATCGCCGCGAAGAAGGGCGAGCAGCGGCGGCACGCCGATCGCGCGCATCACCGGCAACGATTGCGAAAGCCCCCGCGCGGCAAGGTGTCGCACCTCTTCCAGCGCACCTGCCCGCCACATCGCATCGACGCGCGCGTCGATGCGGGCGACAAGGATTTCGCGCGGAACCTCCACCACCAGGGGCCGCAGATCGACCTGCGGCAGCAACCCGCCCTCGGGCGGTGCCGCCTGCCAGCCGGCGAGCGAACGGCCAGTGGCGCGGATCACCTCGAGCGCGCGGGCGTTGCGCTGGGCATCGTTGGAATGGAGGCGGGCGGCCATCAATGGATCCTCGGCCTCCAGCGCAGCGCGGACCTGCGCGGCCGGCAGCGCGCGAACGGCGGCGCGCACATCGGCCGGAATCGCGGGCACGGGGGCGATGCCGTCCAGCAGGGTGCGCAGGTAGAGGCCCGTGCCGCCCACCAGGATCGGCAGCCGCCCTGCCGCATGGGCAGATGCGATTTCCGCCCGCGCCAGCGCCGCCCAGCGCGCGGCCGTGCAGGTTTCGGCCCCGTCGATCACGCCGAACAGGCGGTGGGGCGTCGATGCCTGTTCGGCGGCCGTCGGGGCGGCCGACAGGATGGGAAGATCGGCATAGACCTGGCTGGCATCGGCGTTGATGATCACGCCATTTTCCCGCGCCGCCATCGCCAGCGCGAGTGCGGACTTGCCGCTGGCGGTTGGCCCTGCAATGACGGCCAGCGGAGGCCTGTTCCGTTTCATGACCGTTCCCGACGCCCTGATCGCCACCCTGATTTCGCCCGGCGGCTTGTCGCAGGCGGATGTCGCCGCTGCAAGCGCAGCCGTCGCCGATGCGGGGGGCATTCCCAGCGCCGAAGTGGCGGTGGATCCGCCGCACGCGACCGACCTGATCCTTCGCGGGCTGTCGGCACCGGCCGCACGCGCCGCGCTGGAAAGCGCCCTGCCCCATCTGGACGTGGTGGTGCAATCTTCGGCCGGCCCGCGTCGCAAGGCCTTGCTTGTGGCCGACATGGATTCGACCATGATCGGGCAGGAATGCATCGACGAGCTGGCCGATTTCGCCGGACTGAAGGCCGAGATCGCCGCAATCACCGAACGCGCCATGCTGGGCGAGCTGGACTTCGAGGCGGCGCTGGATGCCCGTGTGGCGGCGCTGGCCGGGCTGGATGCCGGCGCCATCCGCCGCTGCCTGGACGAGCGCATCACCCTGATGCCCGGCGCACGCACCCTGATCGGCACCATGAACGCGCTGGGCGCGCGCACGGTTCTGATTTCAGGCGGCTTCACCGCATTCACCGGCGAAGTCGCGGCGCGGATCGGATTTCAGCGGCAGGTGGCGAATGTGCTGCGCATCGCGGACGGGCGGCTGGCGGGCACGGTTGAAAAGCCGATCGTCGATTCCGCCGTGAAGCGGGCCACCCTGCTGGCCGAACGCGATGCCCTGGGGCTGGAAGCCACGGCCACACTGGCCGTGGGCGATGGCGCGAACGACATCCCGATGCTGGAAGCCGCCGGGCTTGGGATCGCCTATCACGCAAAGCCCAGGGCGGCGGCCGCTGCCGACGCCGCCGTGCGCGTGGGCGACCTGACGAGCCTGCTGTGGGCGCAGGGCATCCCCCGGGCGGAGTGGGTGGGGCGATAGGCCGCCGGAGCGGGGCCACGAGGTGCGCCCCGCTTCCGCGCCGGCCGGGTCAATCCGGCCGGTCGATCAGCGGCCTGTCTTCTGCGCCTTGATGAAGCCGCGCACGTCGTTCGACAGCTTCACCAGATCGGCCTCCCGCACGTACATCATGTGGCCGGAATCATAATAATGATACTGGATGCGATCCTGCGGGATTCCGGTGCGGCTGAGCGAATATTCGGCGGCGAAGAAGGGGGTGGCGAAATCATACCAGCCCTGCCCCACGAAGACGCGCAGGCCTGAATTCTCGCGCAGGGCCCGGCCGATATAAGGCGTGACGTTCAGATAGGCGTTGGTGTCGCGGCCGCCGATGCGCCAGTCCCAGTCGCGCACGCCGCCGATGGTGATGTAATCGCGCGGGGGGGAAAATTTCAGCTCGTCGCGAGCATAGGCATTCATCGCGGCCGTGTAGCTGGCGTCGATGCCGTAGAAGCTGGGGTCGTTGTCAGGCTCTTCCCCGGCGCTGTCGAAATCCTTGCCGGTGTAGCGCGCATCCAGCCGGCCGACCGTCAGCCCGCGGTCGCGCAGAAGTTCCTTGTAGAAGCGGCCCGGGGTCACGCGCAGGTCCGCCTTCTCCAGATAATCTTCGGAAAGGCCGGTATAGCGGGACAGCCGGGTGCGGATTTCCGCGCGTTCGGCCCCCGTCAGCTTCTGGCCCTTGGCGAGCGCGGTGAGATAGGGGCCGATCGCCCACTGCCGCGCTTCCTCCACAAAGGCCTCCACGCTGGCGGGCGGGTTCGCCACCTTGCCATGATAGAGGGCGGTGGCCGCCATGGAGGGCAGGTTCGTCACATGCACCATCTCGTTCCCCGGCGCTTCGGAGCCGAGGCCGAAATCGAGCACGGTGGAAATGAGGATGATGCCGTTCAGCGCCACGTCATTGTAGGTGCCTTCCAGCTCGTTCACGAGGGCTGCCGAACGGGTGGTGCCGTAGCTTTCGCCGCCGATGTATTTCGGGCTGTTCCAGCGGCCGTTCGCATCCAGCCACTTGCGGATGAACTGGGCGATGGATTTCGCATCCTTGGTGACGCCCCAGAATTCCTTCGGATCCGTATCGCCCAGCGCGCGGGAAAAACCGGTGCCGACGGGATCGATGAAGACGATGTCCGTCACATCCAGAAGGCTCCACGGATTGTGGACGATCGGATAGGGCGGTGCGCCGTCGTCGCGGCCGTCGTTCGGGATGGCCACACGCTTCGGCCCGAAGGCGCCCATGTGCAGCCAGAGCGAGCCCGAACCGGGGCCGCCATTGTAGAGGAAGGTGACCGGGCGGTTCGGATCCTTCCCATCCTTCACATAGGCGGTGGAGAAGATAGTGGCGGTGGGCTTGCCCTTCTCATCCGTGAGGTAGGTTTCGCCGGCCGTCGCCGTGTAGCTGACCTTCTGACCGCCGAAGGTGCCGGTGTGCCGGGTGACGGACACGGTGGGGGGCGGGATTTCCGCGCCCTTTTCCCTGGCGGCATCCGCCTTCGGCGCATCTGCGGATTTTCCCTGCGCCAACGCAGGCGCAGAAAGAATGGCGGCGAGGACGAGCGAAGCGGCGAGATTCTTGTGCATGCCTATGGATTGCACCGGCACAGGTCCGGCGCAAGAGGCAATCTGCAAGACGATTTGCCGGCGCCTAGCCCAGCGCCTTCTTCAGCAGTTCGTTCACGACCGCCGGATTGGCCTTACCGCCGCTGGCCTTCATCACCTGGCCCACGAAAAAGCCGAACAGCTTGTCCTTGCCGCCCCGGTAATCCGCCACCTTGTCCGCGTTCGCCGCCATCACGTCCGCGATGGCCGCTTCCAGCGCGCCGGTGTCGCTCACCTGCTTCAGGCCGCGCGCCTCGGCGATGGCACCGGGATCCTCGCGCGTTTCCAGCATGATTTCGAACACCTGCTTCGCCAGCGGGCCAGACAGCGTGCCGTCGGCCATCAGCGCCAGCAGCTCCCCGCCCTGCGCCGGGGTGACGGGGCTGGCGGCGATGTCCAGGCCCAGCCGGTTGAGCGCACCGAACAGATCGCCCGTCATCCAGTTTGCGGCCTTTTCAGCGACCTGCGCGGCGGGCCGCCCCTGCCGGGCGGCGCTTTCGGCCAGCAGCGCCTCGAACCAGGCGGACGCATCGGCATCCGCCGTCAGCACACCGGCCAGATAGGGCGTCAGGCCCAGGTCCGCCTCGTAACGGGCGCGCTTCGCAGCGGGCAGTTCGGGCAGGCTGGCGCGGCATTCCGCGATGAAGGCCTCTGTCAGTTCCAGCGGCAGCAGATCCGGCTCGGGGAAATAGCGGTAGTCGTGCGCGTCCTCCTTGGAGCGCAGCGACCGGGTTTCGCCCTTGTCCGGATCGAACAGGCGGGTTTCCTGATGGATGCTGCCGCCATCTTCCAGAATCGCCACCTGGCGCTGCGCTTCGTAGATGATCGCCTGCTGGATGAAGCGGATGGAATTGACGTTCTTGATCTCGCACCGGGTGCCGAACGGCGCGCCCGCCTTGCGGACCGACACGTTCACATCCGCCCGCATCGAGCCTTCCTGCATGTTGCCATCGCAACTGCCGATCGCGCGGAGGATCGACCGAAGCGCGGCGACATAGGCGCCGGCCTGCGCGGGCGAGCGCATGTCGGGCTTGGAGACGATTTCCATCAGCGCCACGCCGGAACGGTTGAGATCTACGAACGAGCGATCCGGCGACAGGTCGTGGACGGATTTGCCCGCATCCTGTTCCAGGTGGATGCGCTCGATCCCGATGGTGACCTTCTCGCCGTCGTCGGTTTCGATGTCGATCGCGCCCTCGCCCACCACCGGGTGCTGGAATTGCGAGATCTGGTAGCCCTGCGGCAGATCGGCGTAGAAATAATTCTTGCGGTCGAACCGGCTCCACCGATTGATCTTCGCGCCCAGCGCGAGGCCGGTGCGGACGGCCTGCCGCACGCATTCGCCGTTCAGCACGGGCAGCATGCCGGGCATCGCGGCGTCGACAAGGCTGACCTGGCTGTTGGGTTCGCCGCCGAACGCCGTTGCGGCGCCGGAAAACAGCTTGGCGTTGGAGACGACCTGGGCGTGAACCTCAAGCCCGATCACCAGTTCCCACGGGCCCGTCCGGCCTTCGATCACATATGCGGATGCCATGGCCCGCCTCTAGGCCCGGCAGGGGGCATGGGGCAAGTGGAAGCTGCCCCGCGCGGTTAACGCGGGCGGCCTCCGCTTGTTTCACCCTGCCCATGCGGTTAGACAGTCTCGCTGCACCGCAGCGACGGGCACGGACGGGGATCGCATGATGGGGAACAGCGCTGCACGTCCGGAAGGCGCGATCGCCCGCGCACCGATCTGGGCGCCGGCGCTGATGTTCCTGCTGATGCTGGTGCCGCTGGCGCTGACGCCGCTGGTGCCGACCGTGGACTTCAACGACCATGTGCTGCGCTACTGGATCCTGGCGGACAATGGCCAGACTGCGGTTCTGGCCGACAATTACACGCCTGTGTGGTCGCTGATTCCGAACCTGGGCATGGATGTCCTGGGAACCGGGCTGCTGAAGATCATGGCGCCAATGCCCGCCGGGCGCATCATCGCGATCCTGGTGCTGCTGGCGCCCTTCGCGGGTGCGCTGGCGCTGGCGCGCGCCGTGCAAGGGCGGATTTCGCTGTTCACCTGTTTCATCGCCGGCTTCCTGGGCTTCAGCCACATCTTCGGCTGGGGCTTTGCCAATTATCTGCTGGGAACCGGGCTGATGCTGCTGGGGCTGGCCTGGTGGATCGCCATGAAGGACCGGCCATGGCTGCAACTGGCCGGCACCATCCTTTTGGGCGCGGTGCTGATGATCGTGCATGCGCTGGCCTTCGCCATCTTCGGGCTGATGCTGGGCATGGTGGAACTGGCGCTGGCGTTCGCTGCTGGCTGGCCGGGCATCCCGAAGCTGTTCGTGCGCGGGGTCAGGCTGGCTTCCGTGGCGGTTCTTCCTGTCTTCATCTTCCTCTCCTCCCGCACGGCGGAGGCGCCGCAGGGGGTTACGGCGGCCGTTTCCAATCTGGGCGCCTACCGCGAGAAGCAGAGCCTGTTCGCCCGCCTGTTCGAAGAGGGGCTGAGCCGGGCGGATCTGCTGATCCGCTTCGCGGATTCCATCAACCCCTGGGCTGACCGCGCGATCGGGCTGGCCTTGTGGGCGGTGGTGCTCGGCGGGTTTCTGGCGGGCGCGCTTCGGCTGGCGGGCGCGCTTCGGCTGGCCGTTGCGCTGGCGCTGCTGCTGGTGCTGGTGCTGCCCCCCAACCTGTTCGGCAGCGGCTATACCAACGATCGCATGCCCCTGCTGCTGTGGTCCCTGCTGGTGGGGGGGCTGGTGCTGGATCCCCGCCATCCGCTGGCCCGTCCGCTGACGATCGCGGCAGGCCTGCTGTTCGCCGCGCATCTTTCGCTGGTGATCGCCAGCTATCATCGCGCGGGAACGCATTTCCGGGATTTCATGAAGCAGACCGCGACGGTCGAGCTTGGCCCGCTGGCGACACCGTTGCATTTCAGTGGCGCGGGGCGTTCCGAATATCTGCCCTATTGTTCGGCCCTGACGCCCCTGCTGGCCTTCACCCGGGGCATGGCCGTGCCCACCTTCGCCTTTCCCACCCAGCAGCCGCTGGAACTGGACGGCCCCCTGAAAGCCGCGGGCGCCAACAAGGCGGCACAGGCCCCCCGGAAAGACCGGCTGAAGGATCGGAACCTGACGGACGTCGCCGAACGGCAGGATCGCATCGCCCGGCAGTTCGGTTTCGGCTACACGGCAGTCGTGGTTTGCGATGCGGCCGGGCCTGTTCCATCCGATGCGCGGATCGAGCGCGTGGCGAGCGGACCTTTCTGGGCGGTGTATACGCAGAAGCAAGGGCCCGCCACGGGGGTGGTGGTTGGAGGATCGACGGAATGAACAGCCTGAATGCGCACCGGCCGGTTCCGGCGGGATCGCCACCGGCCAGGCGGGCCGCGCCGCGCAGCCTGACCCTGGTGGTGCCCGTGTTCAACGAGGCTGAGGCCGTACCCCATTTCGTGCGCCGCATTTCCGATCTGTTCGCGTCGCCCGCCGAGGGGCCCGCCATCGAGATGCTGTTCGTCAATGATGGCAGCCAGGATTCCACGCTGGAGGAGCTGCTGTCGCTGCAGCGGCTGGACCCGCGGATCCGGATCGTCGACCTGTCCCGCAACTTCGGCAAGGAAGCCGCGCTGAGCGCCGGGCTGGATGTCGCCAGGGGCGATGTCGTGGTTCCGATCGACGTGGACCTGCAGGATCCGCCCGAACTGATCGCCGAGATGATCGACAAGTGGCGTGACGGCTATGACGTGGTTGCTGCGAAGCGGGCCAGCCGCAATGCCGACAGCTGGGCGAAGCGGATAACGGCGGGCTGGTTCTATCGCATCCACAACCAGATCTCGGACATCGACATCCCCGAGAATGTCGGGGACTTCCGGCTGATGGACCGCAGCGTGGTGGAGGCGCTGCGGCAGATGCCGGAATCCCGCCGCTTCATGAAGGGGATTTTCGCCTGGATGGGGTTCCGCACCGCGACGGTGGAATATGCCCGGCCGGAGCGGGTGGCCGGCACCTCCAAGTTCAACGGCTGGAAGCTCTGGAACTTCGCGCTGGAGGGAACCACCAGCTTTTCCACCGTTCCGCTGCGCATCTGGACCTACATCGGCGGCTCTGTCGCGCTGCTGTCCATCGGCTTTGCCCTTTATACGGTGGTGAAGGTGCTGATCTTCGGGATCGACGTTCCGGGCTATGCCTCGATCGTGGTCGCCATCTCGCTGCTGGGCGGGCTGCAGCTGATGGGGATCGGCGTACTGGGCGAATATCTGGGCCGCACCTATATGGAATCGAAGCGGCGCCCCGTGTTCCTGATCCGCACCATTTACGAAGGCGCCCCGGCAGACGCGGTGGCGAACGAAAGCCGCCCATGAGCCAGCCCCCGGCGCGCAGCCTGCTGGGACGCTTCATACGGTTCGGGCTGACCGGCCTGTTCGTGACGGGCGTTCATTTCGTGGTGACGATCGCGCTGGTGGAACTGCTGGACGCCACCCCCGCGCTCGCCAACGGGGTCGCCTATGTCACCTCCACGATCATCTCCTACATCATCAACACGATGTGGAGCTTCCGCACGGGCTTCCACCGCCGGACGTTCGCGCGCTATGTCACCGTTGCCGGTATCGGACTGGCCGTGGCCGTCAGCCTGGCCGCCATCCTGGACAGGCTGGGGGTCCATTACATCCTGGGCATCTGCATCATCACGGTCACCAACCCGCCGCTGATCTTCGCCCTGCACAATTTCTGGACCTACAGGGCCGCCCCGGCGAAGCCGGAAGGCGGCGCCTGAAGCCGTTTACCACCAGCGTGCCGGTGCGGCCTTGAAGCCGGCCCGCTGTTCCAGCGCAAAGGCCGCATCCAGCACGCCCATTTCATCGAGCGGCCGTCCGATCAGCTGAAGGCCGAGCGGCAGGCCCCTGGCATCGAGCCCCGCCGGAATCGACATGGCCGGCAGGCCGGCCAGCGAGGCAGGAACCGTGAACACATCGTTCAGATACATCGCCAGCGGATCGGCGGACTTGGAGCCGAGTTCGAACGCACCGGTGGGAGCCGTGGGCGTCAGCAGCAGGTCGCAGGATTCCCAGGCGTGTTCGAAATCCTGCGCGATCAGCGCCCGGACCTTCTGCGCCTTCAGATAATAGGCGTCGTAATAGCCGGCGGAGAGCACATAGGTGCCGATCATGATGCGGCGCTTCACTTCGGCGCCGAACCCGGCTGCGCGCGTGGCGCCATACATGTCCGCCAGGCTGCCGCCTTCGGGGGTGACGCGGAGGCCATAGCGCACGCCGTCGTAGCGGGCGAGGTTGGAGGACGCCTCTGCCGGGGCGACGATGTAATAGGTGGGCAGCGCCTCCTTCGTGTGCGGCAGGGAAACCTCGACGATCTCGGCCCCGGCGTCGCGCGCCCAGGCCACGCCATCATCCCACAGCTTCACCAGCAGCGGATCCATGCCATCGACCCGATATTCCTTCGGGATGCCGATGCGCTTGCCCTTCAGGCTGCCCGTCAGCCCGCCGGCGTAGTGCGGCACAGGCTCGTTCAGGGAGGTGGAATCCTTTGGATCGAACCCGGCCATCGCTTCCAGCACCAGCGCGCAATCGGTGACGTCGCGGGCCAGCACGCCGGCCTGATCCAGCGAGGAGGCAAAGGCGATCACGCCCCAGCGCGAGCAGCGGCCATAGGTGGGCTTGATGCCGGCGATGCCGGTGAAGGCGGCCGGCTGGCGGATGGAGCCGCCGGTATCGGTGCCGGTGGCCGCCGCGCAAAGCCGCGCGGCGACAGC
This sequence comes from Sandaracinobacter sp. T42, assembly GCF_059115405.1. Taxonomy (NCBI): domain Bacteria; kingdom Pseudomonadati; phylum Pseudomonadota; class Alphaproteobacteria; order Sphingomonadales; family Sphingosinicellaceae; genus Sandaracinobacter; species Sandaracinobacter sp. T42. The sequence continues at coordinate 1,326,239 of NZ_CM181101.1, read as the reverse complement.
GGCAGACGAACCACCCGACGATCCGCCGGGCACCAGTTTCGCCGTGGAGCCGTCCGCGCGCCAGGGCGAGATCACCGGCCCGAAGGCCGAGGTTTCGTTGGACGAGCCCATGGCGAACTCATCGAGGTTCAGCTTGCCCAGCATCGCCGCGCCTGCCGCGAACAGGTTCGCAGTGACGGTGCTGTCGTAGGTCGGCCGGAAGCCCTTCAGGATGTTGCTGCAGGCGGTGGTTTCCACACCCTTCGTGCAGAACAGGTCCTTGATGCCCATCGGGATGCCGGCGAGCAGGCCGGACGTTCCGGCCGCGATCGCGGCATCCGCCGCGTCTGCGGCGGCCAGCGCATGGTCCGGGGTTTCCACCGTGAAGGCGTTCAGCGGGCGCGCGGCTTCCACCGCCTGCACATGCGCGGTCACCAGTTCGCGGGCGGAGAAATCCTTCGCGGCAAGGCCGGCGCGCATCGCAGCCAGCGACAGATCGGTGAGAGACGCCATTATTCGATCACCTTCGGCACCGCGAAGAAGCCGTGGCGGGCTTCCGGCGCGTTCGCCAGCACATCGGCCTGGATATCGCCGTCGGTGACGACATCGGCACGCCAGTCCCGCTTCAGCGGGATCACCGCCGTCATCGGCTGCACATTGCCCGTTTCCACCGCCTGCAACTGATCGATCCAGCCCAGGATGCTGTTGAGTTCCGCAGTGAGGTGGGGCACCTCCTGCGTGCTGAGTGTCAGCCGCGCGAGCCCCGCCACACGCTGCACCATCTTGTCGTCCACTGCCATGGCCCGCGCCTAGCAGCCGCCCGGCGACGGGGCAACAAGATCGGTCCCCTTCCGCGCCCGGATCGCTGCCCGGAACAGCGCCTAAAGCAGGGTCGCGTCGGTCGGCTGACCCAGCAGCACGCGCCCCGCCAGTTCCAGTGTGGCCGGCTGTACCATCACATGCTGGGTCATCGCATGGGCGTCGCGGAATCGTCGCTGCAGCGGATTCTCCAGGAAAAGCGCTGCGCCGCCGCCCAGATCATAGGCGGTGCGGGCGACATCCGCCCCGGTCCGCACCATGTGGGTGGCGGCGAGCCGCAAGCGGGCGCGGGTTTCCAGATCGACTTCGCCGCTGGCGGTCGCACGGTCCCATGCGCGCTCCAGCGTTTCGAACAGCAGGGCGCGCGCCGAGGACAGCCGGGCTTCGGCGGTTGCGATCTCCACCTGGACGGTCGCCCGTTCGGCTGCGGATTTCGCAGCGCCGGGTGGCCGGCGGGCGGCAAGCGCCGATTTCACCGCGTCCAGCGCGGCGCGGGCATTGCCGCTGGCCACGCCCGCGATCCCCAGCGCCAGCAGGCCGAAAACCGGGAACAGATACAGCGCGCCCTGCTCGACCGGCGGCGCAGTGAGCGCGACCATGTGATCGTGGGGAACAAGCAGATCCCGCACCGCCATGTCGCCCGAGCCGGTGCCCTTCAGACCCGCGACCTGCCAGGTGTCGATCAGCTCCACCGATTCGCGCGGGAACAGGAGCATGCGGGTGTCCGGGCGGCCATCGGGCAGGAGGATGGGCTTGCCCGCTTCCATCAGCAGGCACCCCCCGAACAGCCAGCGGCAGTTGGCGCTGCCCGAGGCCCAGCTCCAGCGGCCGCTCACCTGCCAGTGATCCCCCTGCCGCCCGGCACGGCCCATGGGGGCGAACACGCCGCCGGTGATGGTGTCTGGTCCGGCCGCAACCATGGCGGCGACAGCCGGCGGAAGCCAGGCGAGGCTGAGATTGGTGGTGGCGCCGATCATGACGCACCAGCCGGCCGATGCGTCGGCTTCGGCAACCGCCTCGATGGCGCGGACGATTCCGGCCGGCGGCAGTTCCGCGCCGCCCAGCGAGCGCGGCATGGCGATGCGGAACAGGCCTTGCGCCGCCATCGCTGTGGCAAGATCTGCGGGCAGGCGGCGCGCTTCCTCCATCTCCGCGGCGCGGGCGGCGATCTCGGACAGCAGGGCGGGCGACGGGATCATAGCTTCATCAGGCTCGCCAGATTGTTCTTCTGCATGTCGGACGAGCCGCCGACGATGGGCATGCCCAGAAGATCGCGGACGTGCCGCTCCATCTCGTAACCGTCGGACAGGGCATAGGCCCCCATCACCTGCTGGCAGGCCAGCGCGATTTCCACCCCGGTATCCGCCACGAACAGCTTGGCCATCGACGTTTCGATGGAACAGGGCCGCCCCTCGTTCGCGAGCCAGGCGGCGTGATGAAGCATATGTTCCGCCGCCCTGAGCTTCGTGGCCGCCGTCACCAGCTTGTGGCGGATCGACTGGTGCTGGCTGATGGGCTTCCCGAACTGGACCCTCTCCTGCGCATAGGCCCAGGCCTCGTTGAAGGCCGCTTTCGCGATCCCCAGCGCGCAAGCGCTGATCTCGAGCTTTTCCACATCGAGCGCGCGGCCGGCGAGCAGCTTCCAGCCCTGGTTCCACATCGCCTCTCCGCCGACGATGGCGGATTTCGGCAGGCGGACATTGTCGAAGAAGACATCCTGGCTGTCGGTGTAGCGCAGGTTCGCGTGCGTAATGCCCTGCATGGTGATGCCGGGCGTGTCTGTCGGGATCAGGAGAAAGCTGAGGTTGCGGTAGCGCTGGTCGGCGGGGCCCGAACGGACGAGGCAGTAGATCACATCCGCCCAGTCCGCGCCGGTGCACCAGCGCTTGGCGCCGTTCACGACGACCGTGTCGCCGTCGAGTTCGGCGCGGGTCTCGACCGAGGCGAGGTCGCCGCCGACATTGGGTTCGGACAGGCCATAGGCGAAGAAGAGCTCACCGCGCGCGAGGCGGGGCAGATACGTGGCCTTCTGAGCCTCGCTGCCGTTTTCGGAGAGGTTCATGCCGCCATAGAAGGCCGTGTGGATGAAGGGGCCGGCCAGGAAGGGCCCGGCGGCCGCCAGTTCCTCGATCACCGCGACGGCGGCGACGAGATCCTGGCCCGCGCCGCCATATTGTTCCGGCACGGTGAGCGCGGTGAGGCCCATTTCGTTGAGTTTCGCATAGACATCGCGCGGCCATCGGCGGTCCCGATCCCAGGCGATGCGCTGTTCGCGCGGGGCGTGGGCCGCGATGAAGCGGCGCAGCTGGTCGCGGATCTCCGTGATGTACGCCGGCTCGTCCTGAAAAGTCTGCATCAGTCCCCCGAGAGGTTCGGCGCGCGCCGTTCGCGGAAGGCGGCGACGGCCTCGGCGCGATCCGCCGTCATGTTGGAGAGCGTTTCATAGGGGATGGAGGCGTCCATCGACTGCACGGCCAGCTGGCGGAGCGTCTGGTTCATCACCACCTTGGTCCAGCGAACGGCGAAGCGGGGATTGCCCAGGATCTTCGCGGCGATTTCCGCCACCTTTGCGTCAAGCTCCGCAGCCGGGACGGCATGGTTGACGAGGCCCATCGCGACTGCGTCCTTCGCGCGGATCAGATCGCCCGTCAGCAGATATTCCTTGGCGCGGGCCATGCCGACAAGGGCCGGCCAGATGACGGCTCCGCCGTCGCCCGCCACCAGCCCCACCTTCACATGCGGATCACCAATGGCCGCAGTTTCGTCCGCCACGATGATGTCGCACAGCAGGGCCACCGTCGCCCCCAGCCCGGCGGCGGCGCCGTTCATGCGGCAGATGATCGGCTTTTCCAGTTCCAGCAGCGAGGTGACGATGCGCTTCGCTTCCCAGCCGATCTCGCGGAACTTCTGCGGGTTGGCGATCTGCTCGTCGAACCAGTCGAAGTCGCCGCCGGCACAGAAGGCGCGGCCGTGGCCGGTGAGGATGACGAGATCGCTGCCCTCGTCATGCTGGAGATCGGCGAACACGCGGGCGAGTTCGGCATGGAGGGCCGCATCGACCGCGTTCACCGGACCCGGCGCCCGGATGGTGGCGGTGAGGATCCGACCCTGCCGGCTGAAGTCGAAACGTGTGTACCCGTCGAGCGCCATCAGACCTCTCCCACATGTGCCAGACGCCGGCCGAAGTCACCGCCGCTGAACAGGCCGGCGAACAGGCCGGGCAGGCTTTCGATGCCCTGCCCCACCAGCTCGCGGGTCTTCAGCCAGTCGTCCCTCAGCAGGCCCGCCACTTCGGATTGCGCGCCCGCGAACTGGGGAAGATCGTCGAAGACGACCAGACCTTCCATGCGCAGGCGCCGGGCGATGAATTCGCGGGTGTTGCGGATGCCCGGCACCTGATCTGCGGGCGTGTTGTAATCGGCAACCTGGCCCGAAACCACGATGCGGCCGCGCATCTTCATCTTCGACAGCATGCGATCGATCATGGCGTTGCCGACATTGTCGAACAGGATGTCGATGCCGTCGGGGAATTCGGCCGCCACCTGCGCATCCAGATCAGCCGCGCGGTAATCCAGCGCCGCGTCGAAACCGCAGTCCTCTTCCAGCCAGCGGCGCTTGTCCGTGGATCCCGCAAGGCCCACCACTTTCGCCGCTCCGAAATGGCGGGCGAGCTGGCCGGCGGTGGCGCCGACGGGGCCCGCGGCCGAGGTGACGAGAACGGTTTCGCCCGGCTGGATGCCTGCCACACGTTTGAGGCCGAACCAGGCCGTCATGCCGGGGATGCCCAGCACGCCGATCCAGGCGGATTCGGGCACGCCGATATCTGGAAGCGGGCTGCAATAGCCGCGCCCGCCCAGCAGGGCATGGGTGGCCCAGCCGCCACCGTGGGTGACAAGGGTGCCGACCGGGAATCGCGCGTTGCGGCTTTCGATCACCCGGCCCACGCAGAAGCCGTCCACCACGTCGCCGGGCTTCAGGGGCGGCGCATAGCTGGCGCCGGGGCTGAGGCGAGAGCGTGTGCCGGGATCGGCGGAGACGAAGCTGTTGGCGACGAGGAAGCGACCCTCCGGCACGTCGGGCAGTGGCGCCTCCTCCAGCCGGAAATCGGCCTCGGTCGGCTGACCCTCGATATGGCGCGCCAGCACCACGCGCTTCATCTGCTTCGCCACTTTCCCTCCCCAGGGTATGTTTTCACTTGGCCGCGAATTCCGCGCGCGGCACCATGCCACTATGGAACAGCGAATCTCGATCGTCACGCTTGGAACCGCCGACATGGACCGGGCCTGCGCCTTCTGGGAGGCCATGGGGCTGACGCGGAAGGCGAAGCAGACGCCGGGCATGGCCTTCTTCCAGCTGAACGGGCTGCTGCTGGGCCTCTATCCCTTCGAAAAGCTGGCGGCGGATTGCCACCTGCCGGGCGGCAGGCCGGCTGGCGCGATGACGATCGCGCAGAATGTGCGCAGCGAGGCGGAGGTGGAGGCCGTTCTGGCGGCTGCGGTTGCAGCAGGGGGCACCTTGCATGTGCCGGCGCACAAGGCCTTCTGGGGCGGCTATTCGGGCTATTTCCTCGATCCGGATGGCCATCCCTGGGAGGTGGCCTACAATCCCTATTTCGCGTTGCAGCCCAACGGAGACGTCATTCTGCCGGAGTGACGGGGTCCGACGGGAGCGCTGCCATCTTCCTGAGCGCGATCGCCAGCCGTTCGGGTTCCTGCGCGCCCATCACCAGGCCCTTTTCGGCCAGGATCATGGCGGGAACGCCGGTTATGCCCATTTCACCCCAGCGCTGCTCCAGCGCGCGGACGGTTTCGACGAAGCGCCCGTCTGCCAGCACGCACGCCGCTTCGGCGCGATCGAGGCCGGCTGCCTCCACGGCGTTCAGCAGCACATCGACGTCGCTGACATTCTCGCCTTTGGTGAAATAGGCTTCGAACAGCTTCAGCTTCAGCGCCGTCTGCCGCCCCGTGTCCCTTGCCCAGTGCAGCAGCTGGTGGGCGGCGAACGTGTTCCAGATGCGATTCGAGCGGCCGGAAAAATCGATGCCAAGCGGTTCGGCGATCGCCCGCATCCGGCTTCGACTGGCGGCGGACTGTTCCGGCGTCGCCCCATATTTGCGGGCGACATGCTCCCCGATATCCTCGCCCTCGGGGGCCATGGCGGGGTTCAGCTCGAACGGGTGCCAGCGGATGTCGCCTCCAAGCCCGGCGAGTTCCAGCGCCCGTTCCAGCTGACGCCAGCCGATGAAGCACCACGGGCAGACGATGTCGGAAATGATGTCCACCCGGATTGTCTGCGCCATCTCCACTCTCCCGCCGATTGAGGCGCGCCCATATTCGCGCTAGGGGCGCGCCATGTCCACACAGCCAGCCGCGCGTGCCGGGTCCGTTCCGGATCGGCGCACCTTTGCCATCATTTCCCACCCGGATGCCGGGAAGACGACGCTGACCGAACGGCTGCTGCTGGCCGGTGGCGCCATCCATGCCGCCGGCGAGGTGAAGGCGCGCGGAGCCGCCCGGCGCGCGCGTTCGGACTGGATGAAGATCGAGCAGCAGCGCGGCATCTCCGTCACATCTTCCGTGATGACGTTCGAGCGCGGGGGCCTGACCTTCAACCTGCTGGACACGCCGGGCCACGAGGATTTCTCGGAAGATACCTATCGCACGCTGACAGCCGTCGATTCCGCCGTGATGGTGATCGACGCGGCCAAGGGCATCGAGGCGCAGACGCTGAAGCTGTTCGAAGTGTGCCGTCTGCGCAGCGTGCCGATCATCACCTTCGTGAACAAGGTGGACCGGGAAGGGAAGTCGCCCTTCGAGCTGCTGGACGAGATCGCGGACAAGCTGGCCCTGGATGTGTGCCCGATGAGCTGGCCGGTGGGACTGGGCGGTGAGTTCGAGGGTCTGTGGGACATCGAGCGGCAGCAGCTTCAGCGCCCGGACGGAAGCATCGTGAAGGGCGCGCTGAAGGATCTGGTCTCGCCCGCCATCAACGAGCGCGTTTCCGAGGAGCTGGAGCTGGCCCAGATGGGCTATCCGGCGTTCGACGCCGCCGCTTACCGGCATGGGGATCTGACACCCGTCTATTTCGGCTCGGCCCTGCGCGAGATCGGGGTGGAACCGCTGATCGAGGCGCTGGCGCGCTTTGCGCCGGGGCCCCGCCCGCAGCCGGCCGAGCCGGCGCCGATCGACCCCGGCGCCCCCACGGTAACTGGGTTCATCTTCAAGGTGCAGGCCAACATGAACCCCATGCACCGGGACCGGGTGGCCTTCATGCGACTGTGCAGCGGCAAGTTCAAACGCGGCATGCGCCTCAACCAGGTGGGCACGGGCAAGCAGATCGCCGTGCATTCCCCGGTGCTGTTCTTCGCGCGCGAGCGTGAAACGGCGGACGAGGCCTTCCCGGGCGACATCATCGGCATTCCGAACCACGGCACCCTGCGCGTGGGCGACACGCTGACGGACGGGCCGCCGGTGACGATCACGGGCCTGCCCAACTTCGCACCCGAAATCCTGCGGCGCGTGGCGCTGAAGGACCCCACAAAGACCAAACAGCTGAAGAAGGCGCTGGACGACATGGCCGAGGAAGGCGTGATCCAGACCTTCACGCCCCAGATCGGCGCGCAGACGGTGGTGGGCGTGGTGGGCCAGCTGCAGCTGGAAGTGCTGATCAGCCGGCTGGAGGCCGAATACAAGGTGGAAGCCGTGCTGGAAGCCTCCCCCTATGATACCGCCCGCTGGGTCGCCTCGGACGACGCGGCGGCGATGCGGAAGCTGCAGGAAGAGCACAAGAGCCAGATGGCGACCGACCGCGACGGGCACCCTGTGTTCCTGGCGAAGGACCTGTGGGACCTGAACTATATCCAGGGCCGGCATCCGGCTGTCCGCTTCTCGGCAACGCGGGAGCGTCGGTAACGAAGAAGGGTGAAGGAGTGGCGCCCCTTCGTCTCTTTCGCCCCTCAGCCGAAGCGCTATGGTGCCGGGCATGCGCATCCTGACCCTGGCCGTTGCCGCCTTCGCCGCCGTCACCGTTTCCGCCCCGTCGCGCGCCGAGGGCGCCATCGAGGCGAGCCTTCCCGAGATTCGCAGGGGCTTCCAGGACTGGATGCTCGACAACCGGGTGCCCGGCCTCGTGTGGGGGGTGGTGAAGGACGGCAGGCTGGTCGCCGTGGAAGCGATGGGCGTGCAGGATCTTGATGTGAAGCGGCCCGTCACAGCCGACAGCGCCTTCCGCATCGCGTCCATGTCGAAGGCGTTCACGGCCTATGGGGTGCTGCGCCTGGAGGCGGAGGGGAGGCTGAGCCTGTCCGACCCGGCGAGCCGCCATGTGCCGGAGATGTCCGCCTGGGCCACGGGGATCACCGTGGGTGACCTGATGCACCATACGGCCGGCTTCGTCACGGACGACCCCTGGGGAGACCGGCAGCAGGTGCGCACGCCGGCCGAGTTCACGGCGATGCTGAAGGCGGGCTTCCCGCTGCAGTCCGCACCGGGCAGCGCCTACGAATATTCGAACTTCGGCTACGCAACGCTGGGCCGCACGATCACCAATGTATCGGGCATGCCCTATCAGCGCTTCGTCCGTGACCGGGTGTTCCGGCCGCTGGGGATGGCGAGCACCACCTACGACGTGTTCCAGGTGCCGGATGCGCGGCTGGCGCGGGGCTATCGCTGGGAAAACGGCCAATGGTCGCCCGAGCCGATGATGAAGGATGGCGAGTTCGGGGCGATGGGCGGCGTCGTCACCACCGCCAATGACTATGCGAAATGGGTTGCCCACCTGCTTTCGGGCTGGCCGGCGCAGGCAACGACCGGCGGCGACGGAGCCGCGATCCGCACAGACCGGGAACGCGCGGTCATCCGCGCAGACCATGAACGCGCGGTCATCCGCGCGATGCGCACCGGCGGCGGCATCCCCCATGCCCGCGCCCGGCCGGGCAAGGACGCGCCCGACTGCCGCATCGGCTTCATCTATGCGGGCGGCCTGGTTTCGGGCAGCGACTGCCTGCTGGGCGCCGTTCTGTTCCATTCGGGCGGCTACCCCGGTTACGGATCGCACATGCTGCTGCTGCCGGAAGCGGGGGTTGGGCTGTTCGCCTTCGCCAACCGCACCTACGCCGCGCCGCTTGCCCCGGTGTGGGATGCGGCGGGGGTGCTGCAAAGGGCCGGGCTGGTGCGCAAGGCGCCGACGCCGCTGTCGGATGCGCTGGGCCGGGGCTATGCAGCGGCGAGACGGATCTGGGCCGAGGGGCGGATCGACGCGGAGCCGGCGCTGCTGGCCGAGAATATGCTGATGGACCGTTCGGCTGCGAACTGGGCCTCGGAACTCGCCCGGCTGAAGGCCGAAGTGGGCGACTGCGACACCAATGTGCCGATCGTGCCCGGGGGCGCGATGTCGGGCACCTTCCAGTGGCGCTGCACGACCGGGCGCGTGAACGGCCAGTTGCTGCTGGCGCCAACGCCCACGCCGCAGATTCAGGCGCTGCGGCTGGCCCGCCCCTGATCAGCCCCCCAGGGCGCGATTCGCGACCGTCACCTGCGCCTGCGCCCGATCCGCGGCAGCCGCTGTCCGGGTGGTCAGCGCCTCGACCGCGCGGCGATCCGCGTCGTCCGCAGGCAGACTGTCCACGATTCGCGCCAGTGGCACCAGCCGGGCCCCGATCGCATCCAGCGGCGCACGAGCCTGATCATATCGGGAAAGGGCCATCTGCGCGTTCGACCAGCCTTCGCTGCCGATCGACTGCCCGCGCGCGGCCGCCAGCGCCTTGTCGAGCTCTGCCCCCAGCCGTTTCAGGTCCGACTCGACGGCCGCCAGAGCCTCCCCCTCCCGCGCGAGGTCCGCCCTCAGGCTCGCCTGCTGTTCCGGCATCAGGGCAGGCGTCGTATCGGCGCCGGGCGCCTCGATCACGCGGGGCACCTCCCCCGGGCGGGGGGCAAGCGAGGGGAAGCTTCCGCCGCTTCCGGCGCAGCCGGACAAGGCAAGGATAATCGCGAAGGCAGGGGCCATGGCGGACGGGAGAATGGGGGCGCGCATGAAAATCGCTGTAGCGGTGTGCTGCCCGCGCTTGCAATCCGCCGACGCCTCCCTTAAAGGGCCGCCCTCCAAGGCGCGCGCCCGTAGCTCAGCTGGATAGAGCACCAGACTACGAATCTGGGGGTCGGACGTTCGAATCGTTCCGGGCGCGCCATTCTTTTCAACAACTTAAAGTTTTCCCCGCGCCCACCCTGCGCTGCGAGCAATCACGCAGCAATCACCGGCGAGCGAATCGGCTGATTGTGCCCCAGGGTCCTTTCCACCGATGACTGAGCGAGCCACGGTGGCGAACCGTGAACTTTCGGCCACAGAGCCAAACAGCGCCTAGCTTCTGCTTGACCTTCGAGATGACGGCGCCGAGCTTGTCAGGATCGCTCAGCAGCCCTTTCTCGTTCTGCTAGACCCGAGCCACAACGGGGCAGGCCGTTCTGCTGGCTGCGGATTGCAGCCCTTTCTCGTTCTGCTAGACCGCTGGTTGCCCGCACGTCGCGGCCTTTTCCGCTGCGGATTGCAGCCCTTTCTCGTTCTGCTAGACTGCGGGATCGGAAAGCGCGAAGTTCGCGCGAGCTGCGGATTGCAGCCCTTTCTCGTTCTGCTAGACTAGGGCGTCACCTTGAAGCCAACCCGTTCAGGCTGCGGATTGCAGCCCTTTCTCGTTCTGCTAGACCCCACGGTCGCGCGCAGGGTTGCGGTCGCCAGCTGCGGATTGCAGCCCTTTCTCGTTCTGCTAGACCGCCGCGCGCGGACAGCCCGTGGCTGAAGAAGCTGCGGATTGCAGCCCTTTCTCGTTCTGCTAGACCACGGCGGATCAATCGGACGACGGGAAAGGCGCTGCGGATTGCAGCCCTTTCTCGTTCTGCTAGACCCGGCGCTGCGCGGGGAAGCGCGGCATCAATGCTGCGGATTGCAGCCCTTTCTCGTTCTGCTAGACCGTGGCACATCGGCACGCGGCCCAACAGCACGCTGCGGATTGCAGCCCTTTCTCGTTCTGCTAGACCGGTGGCGCGCGGCTACAGCGGGGCCGGCGCGCTGCGGATTGCAGCCCTTTCTCGTTCTGCTAGACCCTTCGGCTTCAGGGCCGCCCTCGCCTGCCGGCTGCGGATTGCAGCCCTTTCTCGTTCTGCTAGACCGCCATCCTTGCACCGGCGTCGCCCATAGCAGCTGCGGATTGCAGCCCTTTCTCGTTCTGCTAGACCCCAGCGCCTTTGAGATACGCGAAACGGTCGGCTGCGGATTGCAGCCCTTTCTCGTTCTGCTAGACCGCCCGCAGCCGCATGATAGGATGGCGCCATGCTGCGGATTGCAGCCCTTTCTCGTTCTGCTAGACCCGCCCTTGTGGGCGCCGTCTTCGGCGTGGCGCTGCGGATTGCAGCCCTTTCTCGTTCTGCTAGACCCCTCGCCCACGCCTACAGCACCATCTGCGAGCTGCGGATTGCAGCCCTTTCTCGTTCTGCTAGACCGGAAAGAGTTACGATGCCGTCAGGCGAAGGGCTGCGGATTGCAGCCCTTTCTCGTTCTGCTAGACCCAAGGCCTGTTCCCCTATCCGCGTGACCATGCTGCGGATTGCAGCCCTTTCTCGTTCTGCTAGACCCGCCGTTTCGGCCGGAATCGTGGTGCGCGCGCTGCGGATTGCAGCCCTTTCTCGTTCTGCTAGACCGGCGACAACATCGCGCTGATGGCGCTGGCGGCTGCGGATTGCAGCCCTTTCTCGTTCTGCTAGACCAACGGGCGCGCGCCTCCCCCTCAAGCTGCGGCTGCGGATTGCAGCCCTTTCTCGTTCTGCTAGACCAGCCCTCGCGTAGTGAATTGAAAACGCGAGGGCTTTTCCTCTTTCATCCTCAGAAAAGCTGCAACTGAGCCGGTGCTGCGGGCACCTTCTGCCGCTTTTTTCCGACATAGACTCGGATACGACCGAACTGGTTGTCGGTGACTGTCAGGAATCGCACCTCTCCCTTTTCCGGCACCTTGGCGCCCATCCGAGTGGCGTGCAGCTCAGCGTTGTCGATCGAGGCGCAGTGACGAATGTAGATCGAGAACTGCATCATGGTGAAACCGTCTTCCAGCAGTTCCTTTCGGAACCTGGCGTAGGCGCGCCGCGCGGCTTTGGTGTCAACAGGAAGGTCGAACATGGCGATCACCCACATGCTCCGCCACCCCCAGGGCTGTATCGAGTAGCGCGGCGGCGGCTCAGGTCGTGCCATCTTCGACGAGTTCGGGCTGCAGCGGCAGACTCTCGGGAAGGATCAGTCCTTCTCGATCATTCATCGTGATGGCCTTTGCCAGGCTGGCGGCAGATTGTTCGATCCCCAGGAGGAGCGGCCAGCGCCTGCCGCCCACCAGTATCGTTTCGTTGAAGATCGCGAGAAGGGCAGCGCGCGTCGGCCGGTCATCGAGGCCAGGTGAAGCCTCGCCGGACATGACAAGACTGCGCACCCTCCAGTCCACGATCGGCCGCCACGGCTCCAGCAGATCATCGTCCAGACAAAAGGGGTTGGATCGGTTCCGGTGCCATACGCCGAGTGAGGGGATAAGGCCGGATGCAACAATCGAGCGCGCGCAGGCCGCACGCACAATGGCGTAGCCATAATTCAGCAAGGCGTTGATGCCATCGGCGGCACGATCGCGCCGAAAATCCTTGCCGAACAACTTCGGCCAATAGCGCTGGGCGCCCTGTGCTTCGAAATTGTCTGGATCACCTGATCGGACACGAGCGGCAAGAGCAGTCAGGCCTGCATCGTCGCTGCCAAATTCCCGCAAGGCCCGTGCTTGCTGGCGAAGCTTGGCGGCCACAAGTGCTTGCCAAAGGCGTTTTCGCAATGGCGCGCTGGCTTCCACCTGCGCCCAGTGTCGTTCGGTCGCTGCATGATGCCCTTCCATCGGCAGCATGATGCCGGCGGGAAGATGATCCCGACCGGACACGATGACGGTGGCTCCGGCAGCCAGGCACTCAATGAAGACGGACTGGGTGTAGGTGGCGCGGGGTTCATCCACGACGAGTACGCCCAGATCCTCTATGGGGATGGTTGCTCTTGGCATCTCCGGGCGTTCGATGACCAGTTGGCGGTGGGCCACCGACAACCTGGTGCCCAGTGTGGCGATTTCGATGGTCTTTCTCAGCATCAGTCGCGGGCCGGGCGAATGCGGCCTATGGGATCGACGGAAACCTTGCGGCCTCCTGATTTCAGGATTGAGGCTGCAGTCGGGCGAAACACCGACAGGCCACTCGCATCCTCGGCACGCCAGAGTACGATCGGGCCAGCAGCCCAGACACCCTGGACAATCCAGTGCCCCTTCAGTTTGCCATCCGGGAACTCAAGAGCGTCGCCCTGCCCCAGGGACATCAGCAGCCTGGCGCCGTTCCGCTGCGTTGCAGTTACCGGTTCCTTGCGCCTCAACCGGTTCGCCGCCTCGAACAAGCTAACGATCTCTGTTTCGACCTTGCCATCGGGGTGTCGGAATATTGCCATATGGTGATTGTTGCCCAGATCGGCATAGCCGTTCTTGAGCTTCGCCATCAGCTTGTCCTGCTGCTTCACGCGGATGCGCACCTTGCGAATGGGGGCGCCCCCCACGGAAACCGAAGGGTATCCCCCGACAAAAGCCTTCTTCGGATCCCCACCGTTGGCCTCCACCCATGCGCGCACGGTGTCTCGAACATGAGAGTCGGGCCAGGCTTCATCGTCAGCAAGCAGCGACTTCGACAACGACTCGACCGGCTTTCGTGTCACGAACCAACGATAGTGAATGCCACCAGTTCCTTCGGCAGGGCCTGCATCGCCATAGGTCGTGTCCTTGTGCAGCGGACCGGACACCTTGCGACGCACGCGGTGCGAAACGACAATCTCGCCTACCTTGACTTCAGCCTGCTGGCGCACGTTTGCAAATGGCGGATCGAGGGACGGCTCCGCCATCGGTACCGCGGAGTCACGCGCCTGAAACCAATTCGAGAGGCGCTGAGTGTAACCCGGGTGCGCAAGCGCGGCGACGAGGGCGTCTATAGCGTGGTGACGATGATCGGCGCGGGTTTTCTCCCCGCTGTCCGACAGGATGCCGTTAAGGCCCCAATTGCGCCGCAACCGCGAGGTGACCCGGCCTGAAAGTGTCGCGACGCGGACCTCGCCGGACTGGCCGAGATCCGGAAACAATTGCTTCAGGAAGCCGACTGCCTGACGAGCAGCATATCCCGTGTCGTTCAACTGACGGCTGGCGAAGTCGGCCGGGATTTCGACCGCCGCAAATCGTCTGGCCTTGGCAGTTACCCGCCCGGGTGGCCCGTCGAAGTTCCTGACGCGCCTGAGGGCATTTTCCCATGCGTCGGCATCATGTTCGAAGGCCTCGAACGGCGTTCGATTTGACTTCCTGAGATTGAAATCGCGGTGGCAAAGGGTCTTGTTTGCGAAGCTGTCATCGAAGCTGCGCCAGCGCGGCCAGATATGTTCAACCTGGAACTCGCCGGTCTGGAACAATGCGACGAAGCTGATCTCGCGACCGGTGTAGGGGCAGATCCTCCGGCATTCCTTCCAGAGCAGCCATTTCTCGACATCGTCCCGCGATGGCTGGGTGATTCCATTAGCCTGCAGCGCCGCGATTGCTGCCTTTCTCTCCTTCTCTCGGTCGCGATTGCGTTTCAGCTCTTCGGCACGTTCCCGCGCAGATCGGCCGACCTCACGCGCAACCTCTACCCTGATCCTGTCCGGCGGACCGTAAACCGAAATAAGGTTGTTCACCACCTTGCGGAGTTCATTCTGTGCGCGCAGCACAGTAGGGTTTCGGATGGTCTTCTGCCGCTCGACTTCGTCCCGGCTGTTGCCAGGCGTCGGCAGTTTTTGCACCCAAGACCCGGTTGGTTTGACCCGATTGGGGAAGGTGGCGACACGCCAGCCTTCCTCTTCGGGGCTGGCAAGAAGCGCACCAAAGATGGCACCCTCCTGCAGGCGCGGAAGGAACGCCTCGAGCGATGCGACCGAGAAGGGCTCCCAGCCTGGTGCGAAGTTAAGCGCGGCGAGAGCGGCTGCCTGCTGGTCGGTCAGGGCATAGTCGGCCTGCATTAGGTCTCGGGCTTCGTCCCGCATACGTTTTCTGTCAGACTCCCGGCGGATAACGATCCGGCCACCCACCTGCCCATAATCGGCAGCATACAAGCGGGAATGGATCTCTCGACGCATGCGATCGCGAAGATCGGGTTCTCTCTCCCATCGATCACCCATGATCGACGCCAGCTTGTTTTCGAGCCGGTTCCCGACGAGGCCTTTCTCTCCCGCCCTCTGCAGGTTGAAGCTGGGCTTCTCCGGCATATCATGCTTGCGCCAGTAGAGCTTCAGGTGGCGATGAATTCCGGCCCAACTGGCACTGTCCTGTTTCCTGAGAAGGCCGAGAATCGCCGCGCGCTCGTTTTCATCGAGTGGTCTGCCGTTGCCCTCCTCGATCCGGAGGTTGTTCAGTTTCTCCAGCATCCGCTTTTCCTGCGCGATCCAGCTTGCGCTTGCAGCCAGCTCTGCGCCAGGCACGAACCGACAGCGCCCTAGCGTTGCCAGGCGCCAGAAAACGGGCTTCTGATCGAAAATAACTTGCTCGAGAGCCTGCGAAAAGACCGGATCGGCCAACTGCGGATGATGTGAGTCTTGCGCACGCACGATTGCTCGAAATTCGGCAGCCACATCTTCGCGTGCAAAGTGATGACCCCTTCGCCTTTCTTCACGCTCGGGAATTTGAGCCAAGAATGCACCAAGCTGCAAGCCTGACGCTTTCAGGGCATTGCGATCAGCCTCTCGCTTGTTTGCAGCCGCTTTTTCGTCGGCTGCGAGATTTTCTTCGTAAGTATCGCCATCGATGTCGGCCTGCTCCAGATCGCGCCCCCTGAAATGGCGACGCTGCGCCAGATGATAAATTGCCCGCCCAAGTTCGAGCGGCGAGAGCGCGTCTCGTGTTGCCCGGCAACGTAGGGCCCATGGGTCAATCGACATGACTGTCGCCCATTCGGATCCTGGCGACTTGCTGAACGCTGGCAGAAGGCCCGCTTCTGATAGCAACCGGTTCAGCTCGAGTCGCCGTGCGCGCCGTCGCCGGAGTTGCCGTCTCATCATTCGGCGCTTTCGGCGTTCCTGATTCAGCGGAATTCCGTCAGGATCTCTAGCCTCAGGAAAAATTCGCGTACCCAAGTGGAGAATATCGCCGCTGGAGGCGGCCGGGTCCATGCGCACGACCGCCGAACCTATCGAAGTTGTACCGATGTCAAATCCAAATATGATTTCCCGAGTCACGCTTGACCTCCCATTCTGCAATGCTAGCATGAATTTCTAGCAGAACGAGAAGGGGCTGCTTTTCGCAAGCAAATGCTTCTTCGTGTGGGCTCGGCGTCCCAAAAGCACCCGCCGATTCATTGCGGTGTCCCTAGCGATAGGGGCACCGCTTTGCTGTTTAGCGGGAAGAGATTTCTTCATCTTTGTCGCCAACCGCTGCAATCAGATTCAACAGATTCGCATGCCATCAGCTCCGGACGACTCCAACACTTCCGTCCACGCATCAAAGCTATGGATAGCGCTCGTCGCTGCAGTTCGAGAGACACTTCGACTTCGAGTCTTGTCCCGATATCTGCTTTTTTGGTGGGGTTCGACCGCAGGAGACAGAGTGGGACCTACCCCGCTGCGCGAGCGGGGGGTCCCACCTGTCTCTTCCACGTGCTTCCTGCTTTTCTGGAGCCGGCCGCCGCTTGGAGACCCATCCGCAACCGATGCGTCCGGATGGTCGCCTGCTTCTTGACCGCCGAAACATCGTCGACGGGGGATCCTTGGGCATCAGGCTTTCGTGGTGCCCTTCGGGTATATGATCCCTACCCCATGGTACCCTTGGCCCTGGCACGCCACCGTCTTTGCCGACCGCGCCAGGCAGGTTGTGACCGGGCCCGAGTGAGCCCAGCGGTTGAGGTTCAGGCGCCGGGCGCCTCGCTTGTGGATCTCACGCGGCGTGATTGCAGCCAGTTCGCGACATCCTCGGGATGGTAATGCACCCGCCGTCCGACCCGGATAAAGGGTGGCCCCTCTCCTGTGAGGCGCCACTTGGCCAGGCAGTTCACGCCCACGCCAATCTTCTGGGCAAGGTTGGGAGGCGAAATCAGTTCAGGCAGTTCCACCGGACACTCCATCCGCGTTGATGACAGCGCGGATATCTCCGGAAAGGAGAAGAGCCCGATATCCCTTGAATCATCACCCCTGTTCCGCGGGATGATTCGTACGACCCGCCTTAAGCGCGCGGGCAATGGTGGCCCGTGAGGGAGAGAGCGGGTCGTTCGTAAGAGGCCAAAGCTGGCCGACGAAGCGGACGAATGGCCCTTGCCAACCGGCAGGCGCATTGCCTTTCGGTGCTGACGCGGCCGGCCTCTTACCTGTTGCGAGATTGTAAATGCTGCCCAGATTTTGGATCAGGATCGCAGACCGGTCCGGAAGTGGGCGGCTGATCCGCGCGAAATCGCTTCTCTCGAATGCTGAGGCAACAGCAGCGAGATCTCCGGCCAGCCTCTGCCAATGCGGGGTCCAATCGTTCTCGAAGCCAAAGGCGTGAACTGCAGGCATCAGTCTCTCCAGCTCGTCGAGCGGTATCCGGACAGCGATCTTCGGCGGAAGCCCCCCAACTGCCAGGGTTCCCAGCAACGCCCGGTGCAGATGGTCCAAGGACTGCAAGCGGTCCACGCTTGTGGAGTCCGTCGCACGCCAAGCATATCTGAGCTTGGCAAGGCCTTCGGCAATCGATTGCGCGCCTTCGACCACCTGACGTAGACCGGCATCGATGTCGGAGGGTGACGGGACCGCATCTGAAGGGGCGCTGCCCAGCAACCTGTATGCCAGAAGTCCATCGTGGATGGAGTCAGCGCAGCTCTGAAAGATGACTGCTGGCGTTCGGATGTCGGACAGCGCCAGTTCGATCAGTTGCTGCTCGACTTCAGCAGGTCTCCAGGTCCAATGACCCGTCTGGATCATCATTGGTCAAGCCCTCGTGGCAGCGGACAGCGGCACAACCTTGTTCGACTTTCGAGGTGCCAGCACGTGATCGATGTAATCCGCCCACGCTTGTAGAGCCGCCCTCTTCTCCGTAGCCCAGTCGTGGCGCTGATAGACTGCGGCGACCCCCGAACGGCTACCGCTGAGGTGATTGAGAATCGCCTCCGTCACTTCGAAACGAACCCCCAACCGCTGCATACCTGTAGCGAGCGTTCGTCGGAGGTCATGGAGGCGCCATGGCTTCAGCGGTTCGCGCTTCGCACCAGCGGCCAATTCTGCAATCTGCTCATCCAACCTAGATTTCGCACGGGAGTAGCCGGAAACTGCGGTCTTCCCGGTTGTTGAGAAAACAAGACCGGTCTTGGGCCAGGTGTCGGCCTTCTTTGTGAAGAGCTCCGCAACCTCTCCCAGTGCTTCGACAGCCAATGCGTTCAGAGGGACCAGGTGCGGCTTGCCGTTCTTGGTGCGATCGGAGGGAATACTCCATGTCGCCGACTCTCGATCGAGCTCGCTCCAATCGAGCTTGGCAGCCTCATCCCGGCGCTGACCTGTCGCGATCAGCAACTTCACAAACGGCCCAAACGGATACCCCAGCTTGCTTGCACCGTTCCAGACAAGCGCAAGCTCGGCATCTGCGAGGACCCGGTCGCGAGCGGCAACGGGATTTGGAGCGGTCATGTTTGCGATCGGGCTGTTCGCAATGTCGCCGCGGTTGACAGCCCAGTTGAACAGTAACCGGAGAATGGCGAACGTGTTTCTTCGAAGCGCCAACTGACCCGCCGGCAACCCATCCAGTATCTGTACGACGTCTGCCTTCGTGATCGACGGAAGTGCCTTGTCCCGGAGCTTGGGCGTGACGTGAATTCGCAGGATGGCTTCAGTCAATTCATGGAAACGGGGCGCCTGGTGTTCCATCTGAAATTTCAGAAACCGTGAGACATAGGCGTCAAAGGCAAGATCGATGCGCTCTTGCCGCTCGATGCGACGGATCGCCGATGGATCTGCTCCATCCAGAACCTGTGCCGCCAGCCGCTTGGCGCGCTTGCGCGCTTCATCCGGGGTCAGGCGACCGTGGGTTCCGATGGTGTATCGCTTCGTTTTCGCACCGCGCCCTCCCAGCCGATACTGGAAGATGTAAGTCCGCGTTCCTGAGGGAGTCACCTTCAGGCCGAAGCCCCTCACGTCCTGGTCCCAGAGAAACACGGGTTTATCGCCCGGCTTGAGAGCCTCAACGGCTCTTAGCGTAATGGATCCATTTGCCACTGAGCCCTCCAGCAATCACTCAGCAATCACCTCAGGGCAATCTACAGGAAAGCGAGGGAAAGTCGATTCCACGTTTTGTTGCTGAATTTCAAATTCTTGGGTCTCCGAACGCAATCTCCAGAAATCTGGGTATCCCTATCAGCACCAGACTACGAATCTGGGGGTCGGACGTTCGAATCGTTCCGGGCGCGCCATTTCTTCCCACCATCAACATCCGGCGGCCGTTGGCCTTGCGCGCCACTGACGGGCCCGGTGTCGCTGGACGATCCCGGGGTGGCGGGTCAGGCGAAGCTGCGCTTC
The DNA here is from genome assembly GCF_059115405.1 of Sandaracinobacter sp. T42. Lineage (NCBI taxonomy): Bacteria > Pseudomonadati > Pseudomonadota > Alphaproteobacteria > Sphingomonadales > Sphingosinicellaceae > Sandaracinobacter > Sandaracinobacter sp. T42. Next base: position 1,306,853 of record NZ_CM181101.1, on the reverse strand, counting down.
AGGGTCAGCGACAGGGTGACATGTTCCTGCCGGGTGCGGAATTCGTGCAGGACGGGATCGGGATTGCTGCGATCGGGCGCATGAAAGGTGCGCTCGCGGTAGAATTTCACGTCCATCAGATTTTCGGCGCGCAGTGTCAGCGTGGTGCGGGGGTCCGGCCGATATTCCGCGAATGCCTCGACAAAGGGGTTCTGGCGGAAATTCCGGTCTTCCTCGTTGCGGCGGTACTGTGTCGATCCGGGATTGGAGTAACTGTCCACCCCCCAGGCGAAACGGCCGAGGTCCTGGCGGAAGCCTGCATCGAACACCCATAATGTGTAGCCGCTGAAATGCCGGTTCTTCAGCGTGTAGGGATCCTGCACCTCGGAATCCACAAGGGAAAAGCGCAGCGTCGCGCGCCCGCCGCTTATGCCGGCCCGCTCAAGCGGAATATCCAGGTTCAGCCGGGCGATCCGCATCCGGCCGGCGCCCAGATTGCCGGGGGCATCCAGCCCGTCTTCCACGGGCACGCGATCCTGCACCTGCTGCACGAAGTTCATGCCCAGTTCGCCCCGGATCACGCCTGAGCCCAGGATCGGCCGCTCTGCCGTGAGCAGGAACTCCCACGCGGTCTGCGGCACCAGATCGGCATTGCCGCCGTTCAACCGGTCGTTCGTCAGTTCGGCAAGGCTGATGAAGTCGCCGAAATTCAGCTGGTTGACGGTGCGCTCCGCCCTGGCCTGCAATTGCCAGCGGCCCGTCCGCCAGTCCAGGCTCACCTTGGGCTTCAGATAGGACAGCGTGCGTTCGGCCGTCGCGTCGCCGCTGACTTTCAGACGCGATCGCTCGAACGTCAGCCCGAAATCGGCGCGCAGGCCGCTGGCCAGATTCCGCCCCAGGTTCACGAAGGGCTCCATGCGGATTTCGCGCACCACCGCATTCGCAAGCGGCAGCTCGATCGGGCTCTGCCCCCCGTCCGCGCCGATGGCGGTCAGATCAACCGCACTGTCCAGCCGGTTCAGCACCGCCTCTGCGCCAAGTTCCAGCGACCATCCGTTGCGGGACGGCAGGGACCAGACCAGCCGCGCCACGCTTTCCGCTTCCTTCAGGTGCTGCAGCTGGGAAACGCCGCCCAGAATCTGCCCGGATGCCTGGTTCAGCACCAGCTCTTCCCGATCCCGATCAGTGCGGGTTGCCAGCAGGATCAGCTTGATGCTTCCGCCCGCCAGAGGGCGGGTCAGGTCGCCGCCCAGTTCGAACTGGCGGCCACGGTAATCCTGTTCCAGCACATCGTCGCGGATCTGTCCGTCCGCAGGGGTGACAAGGTTGGTCTGCCACAGCTGGAAGCGCCCGATGGCGAAGCGGGCGTTCAGATTGGCCTTCCGGTCTGTTCCGCCATCGTGGGACCATCCGAACGAGACATTGGCTTCGGGATCGTGGGTGGCGTTGTGCTTGTCGCGCCATTCCACAAGTTCCCCGCCGGGCAGCTTCGTCAGCACGTCGCGGCCGTAATCGGTGATCTCGTCGTTGTTGTAGTCGAGCGCGAGGTTGAAGCTGGAGCGGCCGCGCTTCACCAGCGCCGAGGCCTGACCGTCTGCGCGCACACGCCCTTCAAACGGCCGGCGAAGCCGCAGCTGCGCGGTTCCGGCCACGCCGGCATCCTCTGTCAGCACAAGGTTCAGCACCTGTGGGCGGCCGGCGAATTCCGCGCCAAAGCCATCGCCCGGCCCCACCTCGACCCGCAGCACACGCGCGGCGGGGATCCGGCCCAGGATGGTTGCCAGATTGTCGCTCTTGCTGCTGGGTCGTTCGCCGTTGATCACCACATTGCCGGCAGCCTGGCCGAAGCCGCGCACATCCTGATCGATCTCCTCCAGCTGGAAGCCGGGAACGCGCTGCACGACCTGAAGCGCGGTGGCAGGTGCGAAGGTCTGGAAGAAGGCCGCCTGATAGACGGTGCGCGCGCCCGCCTGCTGCTGGGCCTTTGCAGCGGCCGGAAACAGGGCGCAGGCAAGCAGCAGCAGCCAGCGGCGGCCGGAACGGATCGGCATCTGGAAATCTATCCCCCCGCACGCGCGGTGCTTGTTGATTGTGGCCCCCCTTCAAGCCGCAATCAGCTGGCCGGACAACGGCTGTTCGATGAACGCCGTTCGTCGGCAACAGATGGGACCTGCAAGGCGCAGCGCCCTGCAATCCTGTCGACATGAAAACGTCAGAATCCTGTCCTCCAACAGCCGCCGAGCGGAAACAGACGAACGCTAGCGCCCCAGCACATATTCAAAAAAGGGGTTTGCAGATGATTGTCCTGTTGCCGCGTTACCGGCTTTCCGCTTCCGTTGCCGCGCTTTGCGCCGCCGCCATGGCGCTTCCCGCGATTGCCCAGCAAGCCCCGGCAGCCGATGATGCCGAAACCATCACCGTTTATGCCCCGATCCGCGATGCGCAGGCGCTGGCCATCGAGGAACAGCGCAAGGCCGACAACATGGTGGCGATCGTGGCGGCGGATTCGATCGGCCGCTTCCCGGATCAGAATTCGGCCGCGGCACTGGCCCGTCTGCCGGCCGTTGCCGTGCAGCGCGACCAGGGACAGGAACGCTATATCCAGGTGCGCGGCGCCCCCAATCGCTGGACCAGCGTCAGCTTCGACGGCGTGCCCGTGATCGGCGTCGACGAGGGCGGCGCGACGCGTGCCTTCCGCTTTGACGCAGTGCCTTCCGTGATCCTTTCGTCGATCGCGGTGAACAAGTCGCTGACGCCGGATCTGCCGGCCGAGGCGATCGTCGCCCAGATCGACATGCGCACCTATTCCCCCTTCGAAAACAAGGGCCTGTCGATTTCCGGCGATGTCGGATACGGCTGGATGGCGCTGGGTGGCGGCGAACAGCGGCAGGGCTCCGTCCGCGCGTCCTGGTCGAACGACAGCTGGGGCTTCATGGTCGCCGGCTCCCACTATCGGCGCAACCAGATCACCGACAACCGGGAGTTCGCCTATGACGCGAACGATGTGATCAGCACGCTGGATTTCCGCAATTATCTGCTCACGCGGGAGAACAACGGCGCCTCGGCTGGCGTGGAATTCCGCCCGGCCGACGGGCAGATGCTGTTCCTGAAAGGGGTCTGGTCCGAGTTCCGGGATCATGAGCTTCGCAACCAGTATGTATTCAACCTGGCCGGCGCGCAGGCTGGCGGCGTCCGCGGCAACGACGCCGGGGATCTGGTGGCGGTGCCGGTGCGCGGCACGATGAGCGACGGCCGCTATTTCAACAACAACCTGATCCTGACGGGCGGCGGCGACCATCAACTGTCGGGCGACTGGAAGCTGGACTGGCGCGGCAACTACACTCGTATCCTGAACACCACCGATCTGCCACTGATCCTGCAGAATCAGCAGTTCAACCGCAGCTTCCGCCCGTCGCTTACCTACATGCGGGACAGTGTGGACTTCCCGATCGTGCGGCTGTTCACCACCGTGCCCGGCGCAACAGCCGGCACCTATGCGCGCGGATCGGGCACGCGGGCGCTGAACCAGGGCGCCTTCGACCTGAACGTCGCCCTGCCGCTGGAATCCCGGATCGAAGCCGACAGCTGGACGGCGAAGGCCGATCTGGACGGCCGATTCGGCGAGATACCGGTGCGCTTCGGCCTGCAATATGATCAGCGCGACATCAGCGGAAATGTGCTGACCACCTCCACGCAGGTGGTGGTGCCAGGCCTGCCGGCGGCAAATTATGTCACCACGCGGCCCTGGCGCACCAATTTCCCCAGCGGCATGCAGATCTTCTATGTCGACAACGCCAGCCTGCGCAGCGACCTGCAGGGCGCACTGGCGCAGCTGGAAGCGGCCGGCCGCTACAATCCGGACAACAACATTCGGCCGATCGACCGCTACGAGATCGACGAGAAGCTGTTCGCCGCCTACGCACGGGCGACGTGGGAGCTGGCTTCCGGCCAGATCGTCTTCGGCGCCCGGCTGGAGAATTTCCGCCAGACATCAAGCGGTGTGGTGCAGGTGGGCGCCGACTATCAGCCGCTCGAAGTGTCAACGGATCGCTGGGATCTGTTTCCCAGCATCAATGCGAAGTTCGACCTGAACGACGACCTGGTGGCGCGGGCATCCTTCCAGCGCGGGGTCGCCCGCCCCTCGTTCGGGCAGATCCGCGTGGGGGCCGCTATCAGCGACACCAGCATTCCCGGCACCGTCACCGGGGGTAACCCCTATCTGAAGCCGGAATATACCTGGGGCACGGACGCCAGCCTGGAATATTATCTGCCGGGCGACGGGCTGCTGTCCGTTTCGGGCTTCTACCGCTGGGTGGACAATGTCCTGTTCGACAGCCGCGTGAAGGTCGGCGACGACCGCTACGACATCGACGGCATCGACCGGTCCGGCTATGATTTCATCTCCACCCTGAACGGGGACAAGGGCAAGCTCTATGGTGTGGAGCTGGCCTATCTCCAGCAGTGGACCTTCCTGCCCGGCCCGCTGGACGGCTTCGGTTTTCAGGGCAATATCGCCTTCATCGGCGGCAGCTTCGACACGCCCGACCGCCAGGGCGCGGCCTTCCCAGGCACCTCGGACACCGTGGTGAACGCCTCGCTCTTCTACGAGAAGGCCGGCATTTCGACCCGATTGTCCTACCAGTGGCGTTCCGACTGGGTGGACACGCTGGGCGGCCTCGGCGTCGGCTCGGCGGGCGACGAGAAACGCGCTGGCTACGGCAACCTCGACCTCGCGGTACGGGTGCAGATTTCGGAGCAGCTCGGCCTGTTCTTCGACGCCAACAACCTGACCGACGAAATCTATGTCGCCTACCAGGGCGAGCGGGAACGCCCGGTCGAAGTCGAACAGATCGGCCGCCGGTTCATGGGCGGCGTTCGCTTCAACTTCTGACGGGAAATGATGGACATGAAACGCACCTTCCTGATTCCGGCCCTTCTTGCGCTGCCGCTGGTGGTCGCCGCGCCGCTGAGCGCCCGCAGCGAAGCACCGGCGCCCGTCGCCCTGGCGAGCCGCGAGGGCAACATGGTCACCCTGCGGTGGACGGGGCTGAAAGGCCCGGTGTCCGTCTGGCAGATCCCCGGGCCGGGCGCGGCGCCCGACAAGGGGCAGAAGCTGACGGTGGCCGCCGGCGAATCCGTCACGCTGGCTGTCGCGCCCTGGCCCCGCCCCTTTTTCCTGCTGAAGGATGCAAAGGGGCGGTCCGTGCGCACAGCCGAACGGCTGCTCCCGCTGGAGGGCGGCAGCAACTTCCGGGACCTCGGCGGCTATCGCACGCTGGACGGGCGTGAAACGGCCTGGGGCGAGCTCTACCGGTCGGCCGTGATGTCCGGGCTGACGCCGGACGATTTCCGGCAGCTCGGCAAGCTCGGCATCCGGACCGTGTGTGATTTCCGTTCGACCCAGGAACGCGCGCGCGATACCGTGGCCTGGCCCGAAGGGGTGCAGCCCACGGTGCTGACCATGGACTATGGGCTGGATACGGGCGCCCTTGAAGCGATGTTCCGCAGCGGCCCCGTCACGGTGGAAGGAACCCGCAAGGCGATGGCGGGCTTCTATGCGCAGATGCCCTTCACCTACGCCGAACAATATGCCCGCATGATGCGCGAACTGGTGGCGGGGCGCCCCCCCCTCGCGTTCAATTGCTCGGCCGGCAAGGATCGCACCGGACTTGCTTCTGCCCTGCTGCTGACCGCGCTTGGCGTGCCCTATGAGACGGCACTGGCCGACTATCTGCTGTCGAACGAGACCTATCGCCCCAGGCCCCCGGCTGCCGACGATCCGACGGCCCGGATGTTCGCAAACCTGCCGCCCGAGGTGATCCGGGCGCTGATGGGCGTGGATCGCAGCTATCTGGATGCCAGCTTCGCCGCGATCGAGGCGAAGGGCGGAATGAAACGGTATCTGGCCGACGAACTGAAGCTGACCGATGCCGATATCGACATGCTGAAGACGCGCTACCTGAGGGACTGAGACACCGCCTGGGGGCGGGCTAGAGTGCGCGGGCCGCGAACGCCCGGATCTGCGGCAGGGACAGCGCGCCCGAAACGCGGTCGATCTCTCGCCCGCCCTTCAGCAGCAGCAGGGTCGGTACGGACTGGATCCCCAGCGCGCCGGCCAGCGAAGGCGCTGCATCGATGTCCACCTTCGCCAGGCGGACATGCGGTTCCAGCGCAGCAGCCGCGGATTCAAAGGCCGGGGCCATCGCCCGGCAGGGCCCGCACCACTGTGCCCAGAAATCCACCAGCAGCGGCAGCGTGGCGCGATCCCGGTGCAGCCGGAACCCGGCCTCATCCAGTTGCAGCGAACGGCCGGTGAACAGGGGGGACTTGCAGCGCCCGCAGTTCGGCCTGTCGCCCAGGCGCTCGGCCGGCACCCGGTTGATCGCGCCACATGCGGGGCACGGCAGCTGTTCCATGGCGATTCAGATCCCTTCCGGCACCAGATCCAGCCGAGAAGGCGGCAGGCCCGCATCACAGATGTCGCATAGCGCCTCCATCACGGCGCGCACCCGCGCGTCCGCCAGCCGGTAGCGCACCTGCTGCCCTTCACGCTGCGGCACCACAACACCGGCTTCGCGCAGCAGCGCCAGATGCTGGGACACGCGCGACTGCGACAGCCCCGTCAGCGCCACCATCTCGCCCACGGTCGGGCGCTGGCCGCCGTCCAGTTCGGACATCCCCATGCGGCAGAGCATGCGAAGGCGATCCGGATTGGCCAACAGCTTCAGAACACGCGCCATTGCATCGGCATCCCGACCAAGCGGCATCAACTCGCCCGCAGGTGGCAGCGCATGCGCTGCAACATTAAGCATCTTCAAACCTTCTCCGCCGAAATCAGCCACACGGCCGCGTCCATCGGAACACCCGCGTCCGTCGCCAGACCGGCATATAGCGATTCAAGATCCGCCGTCACGGCCGCAAGAACATCCGGCCCTGCGGCGGCGGCCAGTTCGCCAACGGAAAAGGCCCCAAGGGCGAACGCCGCCGCGGCGGCCGGTTTCGCGCCGGGTCCGCCAACCAGTATCGGCCGTTCCAGCAGCTGGCGATCGATGGCGGTGAAGCCCGCGCCTTCCAGAAGCCGCTGCTGGAAGGCAGGGGCGGACAGCTGGAACGGGCCGGGGCCGAGCGGATCCACCTGCGGCAGTTCCACATGCGCGCCGACAAGACGCTGCAGCTCCATCATCCAGGGATTTCGCCGGGGCTCCGCCCAGACGGCCAGATCCAGCCGTGCGCCCGGCGCCAGCAACGATGCCAGGTGGCGGAAGGCGGCGGGCGGATCGGGGAAGAACATCACCCCGAACCGCGACACCAGCCGGTCGAACGGCCCGCCTTCGGGGCTGGCGCTTGCGGCATCCCCGGCCAGGAAGCGCAGTTGCGGCAGATCTTCGGCGCGGCGCGTCGCTTCCGCGACAAGCGCCGGGGAGATATCGAGGCCCATTGCCAGCCCCGACGGGCCGACCGCCGCCGCGATCCGGCGCGTGGTCCATCCGCCGCCGCAGCCGATGTCCAGAACACGCTCTCCGGGCCGGATCGCGGCCCGATCCAGCAGCGCGGCCCCGAACGGCGCCAGTTGCGCCTCCATCACGTCCAGATCCCTCAGCCAGCGAAGTCCGCGTTCGCCAGACCAGTCATCGGCGCCCTTTGCGGGGGGGTTCACTCCCACCAGGGCTCGCCGTCGTCATCGGCGTGGAATTCGTGCCACATGCCGTTCAGGATGCCGAAGCCGACCGCAAGACCAAGGCCGAGCACCCAGGTGAAATACCACATTGCGAACCCTTTCAGTAATAATCGGCGGACGAACGAACCTGGTCCGTCGTCACCCGCCCGAACAGCACCTTGAACACCCAGGCCGTATACAGCAGCACCAGCGGCAGCAGGATCACCGTCGCCAGCAGCATGATCCACAAGGTGAGGTGGCTTGAAGAGGAATTCCAGACGGTGAGGCTGGAGGCAGGATCGACCGTGCTGGGCAGGATCACCGGGAACATCGACAGGCCCACGGTGGAAATGATGCCGATGACAGCCGCAGAAGAACCAAGGAACACACCCACATCCCAGCGCCGTGCGATGCCCAGCATGGCGAGCGCGGTTCCGGCGAAGCCCAGCAGCGGGGCCAGCAGCATCCAGGGATGGGTGGCATAATTCTTCAGCCAGGCGCCCGGCGCCGCGACAGCGCCATGCAGCAGCGGATTGGACGGGCCGTTCGGATCAACCCCGGCCGCAACCTGCACGCCCATGTCGCCCATCGCCACGAACAGGCCGCCGGCCGCGAACAGCAGCAGGCTGAGCACGCCTGCCGCAAGGCCGAAACGGCGGGCGCGATCCAGCACCGGCCCCTGTTCGATCTTCAGGCTGAGCCAGCCGGCCCCGTGCAGCACCAGCATCGAGACGGAGAGCAGACCCGTGAGGAGGGTGAAGGGCGAGAACAGATCGAGCAGCCCGCCATCCCAGAAGGCGCGCAGGTCGCTGTCCAGGTGGAAGGGCACGCCCTTCAGCACATTGCCGACGGCCACGCCGAACACCAGCGCGGGCACGAAGCCGCCCAGGAACAACGCCCAGTCCCACCGGGCGCGCCAGGCCGGATCCTGTTTCTTCGAGCGGTATTTGAAGCCCACCGGCCGCAGGATCAGCGCCATCAGCACCAGGAACATGGCCAGATAGAAGCCGGAAAAGCTGATCGCATAGACATGCGGCCAGGCGGCGAAGATCGCGCCGCCACCCAGGATGAACCACACCTGGTTGCCTTCCCATGTGGCGCCGATGGAATTGATCACCAGCCGCCGCTCCTCGTCGGTGCGGGCAACGAACGGCAGCACGGCCGCCACGCCGAGATCGAAGCCGTCCGTCAGGGCGAAGCCGATCAGCAGCACCCCCAGCAGCAGCCACCAGATCAGACGGAGCGTTTCATAATCGAAGGGAATGGGCATCGCCTCTCTCCTTACTCGGCCGGCAGCGGCACGAAGCCGCCGCGCGCGCGATCCTCGGCTGCGGAAGGCCCACGCAGTTCGCCGCGTTCCGGCCCATGCCGGATCGCGGCCAGCATCAGCCGCACCATGATCACGGCCAGGATGCCATAGGCCAGGGTGAAGCCCGCGATCGTCGTCCAGATCTGTGGCAGGGTCAGGCTGGAAGAGGCGAGGAAGGTGGGCAATGCGCCTTCCACCGCCCAGGGCTGGCGGCCATATTCCGCCAGCACCCAGCCCATTTCCGCCGCGAGCCAGGGCAGCGGGATCACCGCGACGGCCAGCTTCTGGAACCAGCGCACCTCGAACCGGCGCTTGCTGGCCAGCCAGAAGGCCGTGCCGAAGAAGGCGATGAAGAAGAAGCCCAGCCCCGCCATGCCGCGGAACAGCCAGAACAGCACCGGCACATTGGGCACCGTGCTCCAGGCGGCCTTCTGGATGTCGTCGGCGGTCGCGGCACGCGGATCGGCCACGAAGCGCTTCAGCAGCATCGCATAGCCAAGATCCGCCCGGTGCAGTTCGAACTGTTCCCGCGCGGCGATGTCGGCGCGATCCTTCTTCAGCGTTTCAAGCGCATCATAGGCAAGGATGCCGCGCCCGATGCGCACTTCGGCGGTTTCGACCAGTTCGCGGATGCCCGTGACCTCTCCGGTGAAGGACCGGGTCGCGATCAGGCCCAGCACGGCGGGCACGCGGATTTCGAAATGCGTCACCTGTGCGGATTTGTCCGGGATGCCGAAGATCGTCAGCCCGGCGGGCGCGGGCTCCGTTTCCCACATGGCCTCGATCGAGGCGAGCTTCATCTTCTGGTTGTCCGTCAACGCATAGCCGGATTCATCACCGAGGACGACGACCGAGAGCGAAGCGGCGAGCCCGAACGACGCCGCCACCACGAAGCTGCGGCGGGCGATCGGCCCGAAGCGCCCTTTCAGCAGGTACCAGCTGGAAACCCCCAGCACGAAGACCGCCCCCGTGACATAGCCGGCCGACACGGTGTGAACGAACTTCGCCTGCGCCACCGGGTTCATCAGCACGGCCATGAAATCGGTGACTTCCATGCGCATCGTATCGGGATTGAACCGCGAACCGACGGGGTTCTGCATCCAGCCGTTCGCGACAAGGATCCACAGCGCCGACAGGTTCGATCCCAGCGCCACCATGAAGGTGACGAAGAGGTGCCCCAGCCGGGTCAGCTTGTCCCAGCCGAAGAACATCAGACCCACGAAGGTCGCCTCCAGGAAGAAGGCCATCAGCCCCTCGATCGCCAGCGGGGCCCCGAAGATGTCGCCGACATAGTGGCTGTAGTAGGACCAGTTCGTGCCGAACTGGAATTCCATGGTGATGCCGGTGGCCACCCCCAGCACGAAGTTGATCCCGAACAGCTTGCCCCAGAAGCGCGTGGCATCCCGCCACACCGCCTTGCCCGACATCACATAGACACTTTCCATGATGACCAGCATAAAGGAAAGGCCGAGCGTGAGCGGGACGAACAGGAAATGATACATCGCCGTCAGCGCAAACTGGAGGCGGGACATTTCGACAACGGCCAGATCGACCATGGTTCACCTCTTGGAATCGCGGCGGGCGAGTCGATTGCCAGCCCGTCCGCACACCTTATATAAGGATTTCCTAATTAAAAAGCCGAGGGAATGAAAGCGTCAGAACAGCGCACCCCCCGCCATGGCCGCCGGGCCGCGATGATCGGATGGCTGGCCGATGTGCCGGGCGCGGTGCTGGCTGCGGCCGGGCTGGCGCTGGGCGTTGCGGCAGTCGCGCGCCCCGGGTCGGCGGATCCGTGGCTGGCTGCCCTGCTGCTGGTAGCCGGCGGGGTGGTTCGCGCGGTCGCCCAATGGCTGGCGACCGATTCCGGATTGAAGGCCGGGCTGGCCCGCAAGGCGGCGGAACGCGCACGCCACTGGCCTGCCCTGCTGTCTGCGCCGCGCGCCGCCAGCCTGTCGGGCGATGATCTGGGCCGCGCGATCGATTCCATCGAGATGCTGGAGGGGCTGGAGGCCCGGTTCCGGCCGCTCAGGTCCGCGGCGGTCGCAAGCCCGCTGCTCGTGGCCCTGATCGTGGCGGCGGCAAGCCCGGTTTCGGCCGCGATCCTGCTGATCACCCTGCCCTTTTTCGTCGCCGGCCTGGCGCTGGCCGGCACGGCGGCGCGCGCCACGGCCGAACGGCAGCTCGGCGCCCTGCGTGACCTGAACGCCCTGTTCGTCGATCGGCTGCGGGCCTTGCCCGAAATCCGCCACTTCCACGCGGAAGACCGCATTCTGCGCCAGATGCGCGACAGCAGCCGGGAACTGGCGCGCCGCACCATCGCCACGCTGCGCATCGCCTTCCTTTCAGGCGGCGTGATCGAGTTCTTCGCCGCCATCGCGGTGGCGCTCGTCGCCGTCTATGCGGGCTTCAGCCTGCTGGGCATCCTGCCGGTCCGCGTGCCCGAAACACTCACGCTGCTGACCGCCTTCTTCGTTCTGGCAATGGCGCCGGAATTCTATCTGCCCTTCCGCCGGCTGGCCGCCGCCTACCACGACAGGCAGCTGGGCGAGGCGGCCGAAGCCGCGCTGACCGCGCCGGCCTTCTGCCCCGCAATCGGAACCGCGGAATACAGCGGCCTTGCCGCCGACGGGCTTGTGGTTCGCCATTCCGACGGGCCGGAAATCGGCCCTGTCCATTTCTCCATCGGGGAAACCGGTCTCGTCGCCCTTGTCGGCCCGACCGGTTCGGGCAAATCCTCTGTGCTGGCGGCGATCGCTGGCCGGGCGCCCCTGGCGGCCGGCACGCTGGACTGGGTCGGGGGGGCGCCCCCGCCGCTTGGCTGGGCAGGGCAGCGGCCGCTGATCCTCGCGGGGACGCTGGCCGGAAACTTCGCGCTGGCACGGCCCGGCACGCCGGACGCCGAAATCCTGGCGGTTGCCGACAGCCTGGGCCTTTCCCCCCTGATCACGGCGCGCGGGCTGCATGGCGCGATCGACTGGCGCGGTTCCGGCCTTTCGGGCGGCGAGCGGCGGCGTATCGGAGTCGCCCGGGCCCTGCTGTCGGGCCGGCCGCTGCTCCTGCTGGATGAACCCACCGCCGATCTGGATGCCGCCAGCGCTGCCCGGGTGCGGGCCGCGCTGGCCGACGCCGCGCGCAGCCGCGCCATCCTTGTCGCCACGCATGACGAAGCACTTGCCGCGCTGGCCGGGCAAGTGGTGCGGCTGGGATGAAAGAACCCGCCAGCCCCGTCGCGGAACTGGTCGCCCGGCATGCCCGCGCCCGATCGCGAGCGATGCGGGCCGCCATCCTGTGCGCCGTTCTGGCCGCCTTCGCGGGTTCGGCGCTGCTGGGGGTTTCGGGCTGGTTCCTCGCCGGGGCTGGCCTTGCCGGGCTGGCGGGGGCTGCAGCCGCCTTCAACTATCTGGTGCCCAGCGCCTTCATCCGGCTTGCGGCAATCCTGCGCACGGCCGGCCGCTATGGGGAACGGTTCCTGTCGCATCAGGCGGCGATCCTGTCGCTGGCCGATGTGCGCACGGATCTTCTCGCCCGGCTGGCGGCGACCGATCCGCGCCGCGCCGCATCCTTTTCCACCGGCGAATCCGTCGCCCGCCTGACAAGCGGGATCGACGCGCTGGAAGCGCGGCAGGTCCAGGCCCCGGCGCGGCCGGCGGCGATTGCGGCCACCCTTGTCGCGCTGGGGCTCGCCGGCTGGGCGAGCCCGATGGCGCTGCCGGTTCTGGCTCTTGTCCTTCTGGCGCTTCCGGCCGTGCTGGACAGGCTGGCCAGGCGACTGGTGGACCCGCATATCGCAGCTGCGGAACAGCTGCATGGGCGCATCAAGGCAGAGCTGGCCGAGTTGCTGATGGCCGGGCCCGAACTGGCTATCTACGGCCTCGCCGAAACCGCGACGGCCGGAATTCGGCAGACTGCCGCGGACATGGATGCCGCGCGACTGGCCGCGGCGCGCGGCGGGGCGCTGGCCTCTGGCCTGCTTTCGGCCGCGGGGCCGCTTCTTGCGGCGCTGACCTTCGCACTTTCGGGCGGGAATGCACCCGCGACGGCCGCTGCGGCGCTTGCCGTGCTTGTCTCCGCCGAAGCGCTGGGCGGGCCGCTTCGCTTCCGGCTGGAACAGGCCCGCACCCGGACCGGCCTTGCCGAACTGGAACGGCTGGCGGCGGAGCCGCCCGCTGAGCCCGAGCCGCTTCGGCCGGGGCCACACCAGTTGCATCTCGCAGGCGAACGGCTGCAGCCCGGGGAGCGGTTGCTGCTGACCGGCCGATCCGGATCGGGCAAGACCTCTCTGCTGGAGACGCTGGCCGGGCTGAGGGCCAGTTCGCCGGTTCCGGCGCTGGTCGATGGCCGGCCTGCCGAGACGATCGGCTTTGCTTCGCTTTCGGCCCTGTTCGCGCTTGCCCCACAGCATCCGGCCTTGATCGCCGGCACGGTGGAGGACAATCTTCGCCTGGCCCGGCCCGGCCTTTCGGAAGCCGAATTGTGGCGCGCGCTGGAAACAGCCAGCCTCGCCGCCGATGTCCGCGCCCTGCCCGGCGGCCTTTCGACCTTCCTTGGCGAAGGCGGCGCCCGCCTGTCAGGCGGGCAGGTGAAACGCCTCGCGCTGGCGCGCGCCCTGCTGGCGGGGCGCCCCTGGCTTCTGCTTGATGAACCGAGCGAGGGACTGGACAGCGCGACCGAAGCCGAACTCGCCCGCCGGCTGGCGAAGTGGCTGGATCAGACGGGCTGCGGGGCGGTGATCGCAACGCACCGCCCGGCCCTCAGGACACTGACAACCCGGACGCTCTCCCTGGACTGAGGCTGTTGCCTCTGGCTCTGGCCTTTTTTGATCGCCTCCGGCTCAGGCCTTTGTGATCGCCTCCGGCTCAGGCCTTTGTGATCGCCTCCGGCTCAGGCCGCCTTCGTTGCGCCGCCGGCCGGCACACGGAAACCGGCCAGGCGCTGGTCCAGGATGGCCTCCGCTTCGCCGATGATGCGGCGGATCAGTTCGTCGCAGGTCGGGATGTCGTGGATCAGGCCCTGCACCATGCCGGCCCAGAACACGCCTTTCGAAAGATCGCCGGTTTCCAGCAGTTCCTTGCCGGCCGCGCCGGAAACAAGCTCACGCACATCCTCGAACTTCGCATCCGGGTTCTTCAGCCGGCGCACCACCTCGTCCGAAACGTCGCTCTTCCCCACGCGGGCGGTGTTGTGGAAGTTGCGGAAGATCAGATGGCTGCCGCGCTCGTCATTCTCGATGTATTTCTGCTTCACATTGTCGTGCACCGGCGCTTCCTTGGTGGCGCAGAACCGGGTGCCCATGTTGATGCCCTCGGCCCCCAGCGCCAGCGCCGCGACCAGCCCGCGCCCGTCGCCGAAGCCGCCGGACGCCAGCATCGGGATCTTCACCTTGTCGGCCGCCGCCGGGATCAGGATCAGGCCGGGGATGTCGTCCTCGCCGGGGTGGCCCGCGCATTCGAAGCCGTCGATCGAAATGATGTCCACGCCCTTGCGTTCGGCCGACAGCGCATGGCGGACAGCGGTGCACTTGTGCAGGATCACCGTGCCCGGCACCTGCCGCAGCACTTCCCACACCTCGGCCACGGCCTGGGTGCCGGCCGTTTCGAAGATGCGCACGCCGGCATCGAGCGCGGCCTTCGCATAGCCCACATAATCGGGCGACATCGTCGTGGGGAACACGGTGACGTTCACGCCGAACGGCTTGGAGGTCATGCCCCGGCAGCGCTCCACCTCTTGCGCCAGCGCCTTGGGGCTGGGCTGGGTCAGCGCCGTCAGGATGCCGAGGCCGCCCGCGTTGGAAACGGCGGACGCCAGTTCGGCGATCCCGATGGACTGCATCCCCCCCTGGACGATGGGATGCTCGATCCCGAGCATTTCCGTGATGCGGGTGCGAAACGGCATGGCAGACTCCCTCCTGGACAGAAACTTCCCCTAGCCTGACTGCCGCACCGGCTGCACCTCACCTCAATGCCAGCCGGGCGGGCAGGCGCGTCAGGCGACGGCGACGCTGAGATCGATGTTGCCGCGCACCGCGTGACTGTAGGGACAGACTGCATCTGCGGCCGACACCAGCGCCTCCGCGGCTGCGGTCTCCACGCCGGGCAGCGTCACCCGAAGGGCCACTTCCAGCCCGAAGCCCCCCTCCGGGCGCGGCCCGATGCCGACGCCGGCCTGCACCTGCGCGTCGGCCGGAACGCGGGCCAGCGCCGGATTCTGGGCGGAAACGGCCTTCATCGCGCTGAGGAAGCAGGCGGCGAATCCGGTTGCGAACAACTGCTCGGGGTTCACCCCGCGCCCGGCGCCGCCCAGTTCGCGCGGCAGGCCCATCAAGACCTCGAAGCTGCCGTCATCCAGACGGGCGGCCCCGTCACGCCCGCCGGTGGCCGTGGCGCTGGTGCGATAGAGAGCCTGGATTGCCATGTTGTTCATCCTTTCTGCGACGCAAGGACGTGATCGGCGAAGCTGATTTATCGCCTGCGATTATCTCGCTTGCGATATGACTGACGAATCGAACACTGTCAATGCTTGCGAGAAGATCGCGCGCGACCTATCTTCCGGCCATGCCGGACACGCCCCCTTCCGACCCGTCGGATCCCTTCGCGGATTATCTGTGCTTCTCGCTTTATGCCGCGAACCTCGCGGTCGGCCGGCGCTACAAACCGCTGCTCGATCCGCTGGGGCTGACCTATCCGCAGTATCTGGTGCTGGTTGCGCTTCGAGAGACGGGGGCCCAGCCAGTGGGCGCGCTGGGGGAACGTCTCTGCCTGGAGACGAACACCCTGACGCCGCTGCTCAAGCGGATGGCGGCAGCCGGGCTCGTCACCCGACGGCGCAACCCGGCGGATGAGCGGGTGGTGCTGGTGGGGCTGTCCGCCGAGGGGACCGCGCTGGCGGAGCGCGCGCGGGACATCCCTGCGCGGCTGCTGGACGGGAATGTCGCCGATCTGCCGCGCCTGGCCGCACTGAATGCCGAACTGAAGGCGCTTCGGGCCGCCCTCTGACTCCATCCGGACAGGGCGGATGCCGCCCAAAGTCTGCCAGATGGGTTGATATGTGCCATCCGCAGGCGCATTGGACATGCCGAGATGTTGAACATGAAGTCGCGCTACGCGATGCGGGCGCTCCTCTATCTGGCCAGCCGTTATGGCGAAGGGCCCGTGCAGATCGGCGAGATCGCCGACACCCAGCGGATTCCGCGCAAGTTTCTCACGGTGATCCTGTCCGAACTCTCGCGTGAGGGGATCATCGGCACCAAGCGCGGCCGCGCGGGCGGCTACTGGCTGGAAAGGAACCCGTCCGAGATCAGCTATGGCGACATCGTGCGAATCACGCGCGGATCGCTGGCGCTGGTGCCTTGCGCGGCGCGACTCGCCTATGAACCCTGCGAGAACTGCGTCCCGGAAAGCGAATGCCACCTGCGATTGGTGATGCTGGCCGTGCGGGATGCCACCGCTGACGTGCTCGACAGGCTGACCCTGGCGGATCCGCCGCCCGGCACGGTCGAGCTGTCCAGCCCGGCACCGACGACCGCCGCAGCGTCCCACTAGGCCGAGAAGGGCGCACAGATGGCCCGGCTGCCCCGGCGGCCGGGCGCTGTCCGCTTTAAAGGAACCTGCAAGCCGCGCTTTGCCGGGACAAAGGCGCACTTCGTCAATTTCATTCTTGTCTATCTGTTCAGTTGAGTTACCCTCCGCCTGTATTCAGGAAAGGGAGACGACGATGCCGAACGACAGTCGATTCGCCGCCCAGGCTACGCCGCAGATTCTGAATGTCCCCGGCCTCAACAACAGCGGACCGGCGCATTGGCAGAGTCGCTGGGAACAGCTCTATCCCTGGTTCGAACGGGTCGATCTGGGCCTGTGGGACACGCCTGACCGGAACGTCTGGGTGCAGCGGCTGGATTCCGCGATCCGCGCCGCGCGCCAGCCTGTCATCCTGGTGGCGCACAGCCTGGGCTGCGTGGCCGTCGCCTGGTGGGCCGCGCTTCAGGGACATGCCTATCGCGACCCGGTCGCGGGGGCGCTGCTGGTGGCCCCGGCGGATCCGGAAGCGGCCGGCGCGGGCACTCACCTGCGGCAGTTCGCCCCCACGCCCCCCGGCCCCCTGCCCTTCCCGTCCATCCTTGTCGCCAGCCGCAACGACCCATGGTCGAGCTTCGACCGCTCTGCCCGTCTTGCGCGGGCCTGGGGCAGCCACCTGGTGGATGCCGGGAATGCCGGGCACCTGAACGCCGACAGCAACCTTGGCGACTGGCCGCTTGGCATTTCCCTCGTCGATCGGCTCGCGGATGCCGCCCATCTGCGGGCCGATGCCGACCGCGCGCTGGCCGACGCCGCGCGCTTCCTTTCGATCGGAACCGAACCCGGGCAGGAGATCCGCACATGGTAAGCCGACCATCGCCACAGCCCCTGCATCGCGCCGAAGCCGTGCCGGACAGTGCCGTCGCACAGATCGTCGAAGCCTTGGGCCGCATCCGCTTCGGCGACATCCGGCTGATCGTTCACGAAGGCCGCCTCGTCCAGCTCGACATCACGGAGCGCACGCGCTTCAGCCAGACCTGACCCCCACCCACCAACTGCCTGGCGACCGGACCACCGGAGTCATGCCTCTCTCCAGACAACTGACGGAGGATCCGCATGATCTCTGCATTCCTGCTCGCACCCGCCGCGCTCGCCGCGCAGTCCCCTTCCCCGACGGCGCCTGACACCGGGGCGGCAATCGCCGCCGAAGCCACAGCCGACGATACCGCCATCGTCGTCACCGCACGCCGCCGGGCGGAAAATGTGCAGGATGTGCCTGTCGCCATTTCCGTCGTGGACGGCGCGACGCTGGATTCGAAGGGTGTCTTCAACATCAGCCGTCTGACGCAGCTTCAGCCTGCGCTGCAGTTCTTCTCGACCAATCCGCGCAACACCTTCATCAACATCCGCGGGATCGGCGCGCCCTTCGGCCTGACGAACGATGGGTTCGAGCAGGGTGTGGGCGTCTATGTCGATCAGGTCTATTACAACCGCATCGCCTCCGCGACGCTGGACTTCGTCGATGTGGAGCAGATCGAAGTGCTGCGCGGGCCGCAAGGCACGCTCTATGGCAAGAACACGACCGCCGGCGCCATCAACATCACCACCCGCGCGCCCAGCTTCGCGTTCGAGGGGCGGTCGGAAATCTCCATCGGCAATTACGGGTTCAAGCAGGCCAAGGCCTCCGTCTCCGGCCCGCTGACGGACACGCTGGCGGCGCGCATCAGCCTCTCCGCCACGGACCGGCGCGGCACCATCTACAATGTCGCGACAGACAGCTGGATCAACTCGCAGGACAATATCGGCGTCCGCGGCGCGCTGCTGTGGAAGCCGACCGATAGCTTCCGCATCACCTTTTCCGGCGACTGGAATCTTCAGGATCCGCTCTGCTGCGGCCAGATCTACGCACGGCTGGGCACCACCCAGCGCGTCGCCAGCCGGCAGTATCCGGCGCTCACCGCCCTGTTCCCGGGCTATCAGGTGCCCAGCACCAACGCCTTCGACCGCGTGACCGACCTCGATGCCGACCTCGCCGCCCGAAACGAGCTGGGAGGTCTTTCGATCCGCGCCGAATGGGATGTCGGACCGGGCACGATCACCTCCGTCTCGGCCTGGCGCTACTGGGACTGGGGGCCGAAGAACGACCGCGATTTCACCGGCCTTCCCGTCTACACCAAGGTCAACAACCCCACGAAGCAGGATCAGTGGACGCAGGAACTGCGCTACGCGTTCGAGGCCGGCTCGATCGACGCCGTCGTCGGCGGCTTCCTGTTCTACCAGAAGATCCGCACCAGCGGCGTCCAGGAATCCGGCCCGGCCGCCAGCGCCTGGCTCCTGAACCCCACCAGCGCGCTGTCGAAGAACCCGGCCGTGCTGAACGGGGTGATCGCCGAAAACGACATCCGTCTCGACAATCTCAGCCTCGCCGGCTTCGCCAAGCTGAACTGGAAGGCAAGCGACCGTTTCACCGTCTCGCCGGGCATCCGGATCAACTACGACAAGAAGGAAGGCTATTATGATTCCGTGGTGACGGGAAACGCCTCGAACGGCACCCGCCAGCTTGTCACCAACGACAGCACGCATCCCTATTACAACGATCCCTGGATCGCCGCCCAGCGTGGCCTGCAATCCTCGCAATTCTTTGAACCGGCGTTTTCCGCCTGGAACCTCTCGTTCGACCTCAACCTGTCCTACCAGCTGTCGGACGATCTGCTGGGCTATGCCACCTATGCGCGCTCGTTCAAGACGGGCGGCATCAACCTGAATGGTGTGCCCAACCTCTCCAACGGACTTCCGGCGCTGGAAGTCGCCCAGATCAAGCCGGAAAAGGTGGATCATTTCGAGCTGGGCCTGAAAAGCCAGTTCTGGGATCGTCAGGCGACCCTGAACCTTGCCGCCTACTGGACGGAAATCCGCGATTTCCAGGCCAGCGTGATCAGCAACATCTCCGGCTCCAGCACGCTTCGCGGCTACCTCGCCAACGCCGACAAGGTGCGGGTGCGCGGGGTGGAGGCGGATTTCTCCGTCCGCCCTTCGGAGCGCTTCAACGCCTTCCTGTCCGGCGCCTTCACCGACCACCGGTTCGTGCGGTTCGTGGACGCCCCCTGCCCGCCCGAACTGGCGGGCGGCGGCACCGGCACGCCTGTCGGCCCGCCATCCACGCCGGGCGCCAACAGCCCGGCCAACTGCGACGTCTCGGGCCAGTGGCTACCGGGCATCTCGCGCTGGTCCTTCTCATGGGGGAGCGAAGCCAATCTGCCGGCCACGCTTCTGGGCAAGGAAGGCGAGGCCTATCTGGGCTATGAAGGCAGCTATCGCTCCACCTTCTCGTCCAACGCCTCACGGTCGATCTACACGGATGTCCGGGGCTATTCACTGCACAATTTCCGGCTGGGCTTCCGCACCGATGGGCTCGACATCTTCGGCTGGGTGCGCAACGCCTTCGACCAGAACTATTATGAATCCCTCGCCGTCACGCCGGGCAACACCGGCCTGATCTCGGCCCAGCTGGGTGATCCGCGTACTTTCGGCGGCACCATCAGCTATCGCTTCTGAAGAAAGCCGGGCCGGCGCGGCGCGCCGGCCCCTCTCTTGAGGCGGACAGCAAAACAGGTCATTCTTCAACCTGATGGCGGCCCCTCGTCTCATAACCCCACGCGCCCTCGGCGCGCTGATCGCCAATCGCTGCGAACCCGGCGCCGTCACCATCTTCGGACTGACGGGCTCGGTGGCAGCCGGCAAGTCCACCCTCGCAGGGGAACTCGCGGCTGAACTTGCGCCCTATCTTCGGGTGGAAATCGTGCAGACAGACGGTTTCCTGCTGCCGAACGAGCAACTGGAAGCGCGCGGCCTGGCGCTGCGCAAGGGTTATCCGGAATCCTACGACATCACGAACCTCGCCCGCACGCTGGAGGCGGCGCGGATGCGCCCGGTGCGGATTCCCGGCTATTCGCACAGCCTCTATGATGTGGACCCGGCGCTTTCGCGCATGATCGACAGGCCGGATCTGATCCTGGTGGAAGGGCTTGGGTTCGCACCCGCCAGCGGCGACAGCAGCGTGAGCCATGCGCTGGACGGTCTTCTCTACCTCGACGCGACCGAGGAGGATCTGGAGCACTGGTTCATCGAACGCTTCATGACCCTGTGGCACGCGGCGGAACAGGATCCCTCAAGCTTCTATGCCCAGTTCCGCACCCTCAGTGAGCCCGAAGCACGCGGCTTCGCCCGGACGGTCGCGTGGCGGCGCATCAACCTGCCGAACCTGCACGACCATATCGCCCGCGCCCGCCCGCTGGCCGACATCCTGGTCGCCAAGTCGCGCGATCACAGCCTGCAACTGGTGCGGCCGGATTCCGCGCCCTAGGGCGTGACGATCGGGAAATCGGGGGGCGGGGTCTCGAAAAGGCCCAGGAACAGGGGCAGAAGATCGGCCTGGCCCTCTACCTGGGGCGGCGGCCCGCCGGCGCCTGCGCCCGCCAGCGCGCGCAGGAAGGCCGCACGTGGCATCGTCACCGTCACGTCGGCCGGATCGGGCACATCCTGTTCATGCACCAGCACGCCGTTGCGGACGGTTATGAAATGCCGCTCCTTCACGTCAGGCAGCACAAGCGCCAGCGTGAAGGATCTGGCCGGTGCGCGATCGGGCACCAGCCGCACCGCCAGCAGATCCAGCAGCATCGGGGTGGGAATGAAGCGCGCCATCGCCATCCCGCCGGCCGGGGCCGCCACCGGGCCCGATTCCACCTCTGTCGCAGCCGCCAGATACATGTTGCGCCAGAGAGAGCCTTCGGCGGCATAGGCCATCTGCCGATAGCAGTCGGCCAGCAAAGCCTTTGCCTCAGGCCCGGCCGTGCCGGCGAACAACAGATGATCCAGCAGCGTCGCCGCCCATCGGTAATCGCCGGACGCGGCCGCCGCCTTCGCCAGCGCAACCACGCGATCAGGCCCGCCCAGCGCGGCCACGTAACGCTGCCCCAGCGCCTCGGGCGGATGCCGGTGCAGTTCGGCGGGATTGCCGGAATACCAGCCGAGATAGCGCTGATAGACCGCCTTGGCGTTGTGGTTCATCGTGCCATAGTAGCCACGGTTGAACCAGCGCGCCCGCAGCGCCGGCGGCAACTCGATCTGTTCCGCGATCTCGTCCTTCGTCAGCCCCCTGTTCATCAGCCGCACCGACTGGTCGTGCAGATATTTGTAGGCGTCGCGGTGGCTGGCGATGTAATCCTGAACAACCGCCTGCCCGAAGCGGGGCCAGCCATGGCTTGTCGCCACGATGTCGCTTTTCCCGCCGTAAAGGCGCAGCGCCTGCGTCAGATAATCCGCCCAGCCCTTCGAGTCGCGCACGAGCGCCCCGCGCGGCGTCAGGATGTTGTGCATCGTCGCATTGGCGTTTTCGGCGAGGTGCAGGATACGGAACTGCGGCAGGTGGAAGTTCATTTCGGCCGGCGCCTCGGTATCGGGCGTCAGCTGGAACTCGAACGTCACCCCGTCGATCACGCGCGTCTCGCCGGTCGCCTTCACGACATCGGTGGGCGGCAGCAGGCTCGTCGTGCCGGCCGAGATGGCGGGCCCGATCCCTGAATTCACCTTGCCCTGCGGACCGAACGGCAGGAACGTGCCGAACTGATAGAGCGCGCGCCGGCTCATCGCATTGCCCGCGATCACATTTTCCGCCACCGCATGTTCCAGGAAGCCATCCGGGGCGACGATGGGAATCGCCCCTGCGGCCGCCTGGTCCACCACGCCGGCAGCCCCGCCGAAATGGTCACCATGGCTGTGGGTATAGATCAGCCCCGTCACCGGCCGGTCGCCCAGCTTCTGCCGCACCAGCGCCAGCGCGGCGCGCGCCGTTTCCACCGACAGCAGCGGATCGACGAGGATATAGCCCCGGTCGCCCAGGATCACCGTCATCACCGAAATGTCGAAACCGCGCACCTGGAAGACACGGTCGGACACTCTGAACAGCCCATGTTTCGCCATCAGCCGGGATTGCCGCCACAAGGATGGATTGACGCTCTCTGGCGCGGGGCCCTTCAGCTTGTCGAGCGCGGCGAAATCCCACGCCACGCCCTTGCCATCGTCGCGCGGGATGGAAGCCGCCGGATGGGTGCCAAGAAATCCGCGGGCGGCGAAATCGGCATCCTGTCCGTCCTCTGCCGGCAGCGACTTGAGAATGGCGGCGTTCGCAGCGCGTGTCTGTGGCGAAACCGCCTGCGCACCCCCCGGCACAGCCCAGGGCAGGGCGGCCGCCAACAGCAATCCCCTCAGTCGATGCATATATCCTCCCCCTCAATGCCTGCGCTCCGGCATTCTTGCGCCATGTCATGGCGGCACGCACAAGACAGCATGAAACTGGGCATTGGCAAGCATCCGACGCCGGGTTAGCAATTGGCCCGGGGCAACAAGGGGAAAGCGCATGAAAGCAGCAGTTCTTGCAGCCGCGGCAGCCGCCGGACTGGCCATCACGGCCCCGGCCGGCGCACAGACGGCGACCGTCTATCGAGACGCGAATTTCAGCGGTCCGGCAGTTGCCGTCAACGGCGCGAACCCCAACATGCGGCTTAATTTCCAGGTCAGTTCGATCCGGGTCGGCAGCGGCCGGTGGGAGCTTTGCCCGGAACCGAATTTCCGGGGCCGCTGCCTTGTCGTCAACGGATCCGATCCGAATCTGCGGCGCAGCTTCGGCTGGCCGGGGCCTCTGCAATCCATGCGCGTCGCGGGCGGCGGCGGATGGGGCGGCGGGGCGATCGGCGGCCAGCGCCTGAAGGGCATGGCTTCGGAATTCTTCCCGGCGCCACGCCGCGGCAATTCCCGCGTGCTGGCCTGCGCCAACGGATCCGCCACGGCCGCCTGCGCGGCGCAGACCGCCGACCGCTTCTGCCAGGATGCCGGCTGGCGCGGATCTGCACGGGAACTGATGGAAACCGAAAACCGCAGGGTCTATCTGGCCGATGTGCTTTGCGTGCGGACGGGGTACTGACAGATGCGTTCTTCGATCCTGCCGATTGCCGTCCTGTCCCTCGTGGCGTCCCTCGCGGCACCGGCTTCAGCCGAAGTCGCCATGTTCAGTCAGCGGAACTTCCAGGGCGCCCGCTACGATCTGATTGCCGACAGCCCCAACATGAACTTCTCGCCCCGGTCCGTGCGCATCACGGAGGCGGAAGCCTGGCAGCTGTGTCCCCGCCCCTTCTTCGGCGGCGCCTGCATCGCGGTGAAGGCCAGCAGCGCCAGCATCAGCCTGCCGCGCGCCTTTTCCGGGGTTGTCCGGTCGGCCCGGCCGCTGCCATCTTCGGCTTCGCAGGGCAAGGCAGCCCCGCAGAACAAGGCGGAACCACCGAAAGAGGAGGACCTCCCGAAAGAGAAAGACAAGGGCGAAAAATCCTGACAGCAGCGCTGCATGTTCCGTAACGATTCAGTGCCGCAGGACTGGACGGCCATATCCCGCTGGCTTCAGGGCCAGGATCTCGGGCTTGATGCCGCACCGCCACCCCGCCAGTTCGCGGGCGGCCTTGCCAATCTGAACTATCTGGTCAGCGTGAATGGCGCGCCCGCCGTGTTCCGCCGCCCCCCGGGCGGGGATCTGGCGCATGGCGCGTCCGACATGGCGCGCGAAGCCCGTGTCCTGCGGGCGCTGAACCCGGTGTTTCCGCTCGCGCCACGCAGCCTGGCCTTCTGCGACGATGTCGCCGTCATCGGGGTTCCGTTCCAGCTGATCGAATATCGCCCGGGCGTCGCGATCGGCGGCGTGCCGCCAGCCGGCCTGTCCGGCGCCGACAGCAGCTGGTTGATCGCCGCGCTGGTGGGCGCGCTGGCCCGCCTGCACGCCCTAGATCCCGACCGGGACGGCCTGACATCGCTGGGCAAGCCCACCGGCTTTGCCGAACGCCAGCTGAAGGGCTGGACGAAGCGCGCCGAAGCCGCCTTCGGAGCCGATGCGCCGCCCGTGCTGGGCCCGCTGCTGGCGCGGCTGGCGGAAACCCTGCCGCCCGATCCGCCCGCCCGCCTGCTGCACATGGATGCGAAGTTCGACAATCTGCTGGTCGATCCCGCGACACGTACGCCCACCGCCCTCATCGACTGGGACATGGGCACATTGGGCCCGCCCGCCTTCGATCTCGCCGTGCTGCTTTCCTACTGGATCGAGCCCGGCGACCCGAAGGCCACCCATGCGCTGGAGGCCGTTCCATCGCTTGCCCCCGGCTGGCCGGGCCGGGCCGCCGTGATCGCCGCCTATGCCGGCGCGGCCGGCGACATTCCGCCGCATCTGGGCTGGCATCTGGGCCTCGCCCGGCTCCGCCTCGCCACCGCCTGGATGCAACTCTATCGCTTGTGGCAGCAGGGAGGTCTTTCCGGCAGCCGCTATGCGGGCTTCGATTCCCTCGCCTCGGCGATCCTCGCCCAGGCGCTCGACCAGTTTGAGGACCAGCCATGATCGACTTCTCGATATCGCCCGAACTCGCGGCGCTCGCCGCCCGCACCCGCAAGTTCGTCATCGACGAGATCATCCCCTACGAACGGGATCCGCGGCTGACCCAGCATGGGCCGACGGACGATCTCAGGCAGGAACTGGTGGAAAAGGCGCGCGCGGCAGACCTGCTGTCGGTGCAATGCCCCACCACCTATGGCGGCAAGGGCCTGTCCCACACCGAAGTCGCCGTCGTGCTGGAAGCCTCGGGCTGGTCCACGCTGGGGCCCGTCGCAATGAACTGCGCCGCCCCGGACGAGGGGAACATGTTCATCCTCTCGAAGATCTGCCGCCCCGATCAGGCGGACCGGTATCTGAAGCCCGTGGTGCAGGGCCACCAGCGCTCCGTCTTCGCGATGACGGAACCCGAGGGCGCGGGTTCGGATCCCGCCCAGTTGAAGACAGAGGCCGTGTTCGACGGCACCCACTTCACGATCAACGGCCTGAAATGGCTGATCACCGGGGCGAATGGCGCAAAGACCTGGATCATCATGGCCCGCGTGCTGCCCAACGCCCACGGCCCGGATGGCCCCACCCTGTTCGTCTGTGAAGGCGGCACCCCCGGCATCGAGATCCAGCGGGTGATGAACTCGATGGACCGCAACTATGTCGAAGGCCATGGCGTGGTACGCTTCAACAATCTGAAGCTGCCGGCGGACGCCCTGCTGGGCGAAGTGGGGGAAGCCTTCCGCTATGCCCAGATGCGGCTTGCGCCCGCGCGGATGACGCACTGCATGCGCTGGCTGGGGGCCGCCGCGCGCGCCCACAAGATCGCCATCGATCACGCCCGCACCCGCACCGCCTTCGGCAAGGCGCTGGGCGAACATCAGGGCGTCTCCTTCCTCCTCGCCCAGAACGAGATCGACCTGAAGGTCAGCCGACTGCTGATCTGGCAGACGGCCTGGCTGATGGACAATGGCGTCAAGGGCCGCCACGAAAGCTCGATCGCGAAATCCGAAATATCCGAACGGCTGTTCCAGGTGACGGACCGCTGCGTGCAGATCCTGGGCGGCATCGGCGTCACGGACGAGACGGTTGTGGAAATGATCTACCGCGACATGCGCCCGTTCCGCCTGTATGATGGCCCGACGGAAGTGCACAAGTTCGCCATCGGCCGCCAGCTGATGCGCCAGGGCACTGAGTTCGAGGCGACGCCGACAGCGGATGGCCTGCCGGTGCCGTTCGTGAAGACGGCCGGATGAGCACCGCCGTCTGGCAGGGGAAATTCCTGGAAGCGCATGTCGCCCCCTGGGGCGACGGCGGCCAGTGGGAATATGTGAAGCGCGTGCGCGGCATACAGGCCGCCGTCATCGTCGCCCTCACCGATCTGCATGAGCTGGTCCTCGTCGAACAGTTCCGCCCGGCGCTGGGCCGGCCCTGTATCGAGCTTCCCGCCGGGCTGGTGGGCGACGAGACCGACGGCGAGCATGTGTTCGACAGCGCCCGGCGCGAGCTGTTCGAGGAAACCGGCTATGAGGCCGACATATGGGAAGAGTTCGGCGAATTCGCCTCCTCCCCCGGCATGGTCGGCGAGATCTTCCACCTCTTTCGCGCCACGGGCCTGCGCCGCACCGGCGCCGGCGGCGGCGTGGCGAACGAAGGCATCGTTCCCCATGTCGTGCCCGTGTCGCTGATCCCGTCGTTCATTGAATCCGCCCGGTCACGCGGTTGCGTGATCGATACCCGGCTGCTGATCGGGCTCGGCCTGGTCTAGGCGCGGCGCGCGCGCCTAAGCAGTTCCACCCGGATCGCGCTGGCGAGTGGCGTTGTGCGGGCTTCATCCAGCCGCGTGATCCAGCCGGTGGGCGTGATCCCTTCGCTGGCCACCGCCTCGTCGAACGCGGCCCAAAACTCGGGCTCCAGCGCGACAGAGGTGCGATGCCCCTGGATGGTGAAGCTGCGTTTCTTCAGCATGACGGAGGATATAGCGGCCGGCGGCGGAGCCGCCGAGTCCGCTTTCGCCTGGGAGGGGAAGGAAGAAGAAGGAAGCGCAGGCAAAGCCTGCGCCGTCGGACGGATCGGCGATAGAAATCGCCGATTCCGCCGGCCGTACTGCTGCGAGTCTGCGCGTTAGCGCTTTGCGCCAAGCGCAGCCGCCGCCGTCAATACATGTGCTGCCCGCCGTTCACGCTCATCGTGGAGCCAGTGATGAAACCGGCGTCCTCGGCGCACAGGAACACCACCGCGCGCGCGATCTCCTCGGCATGGCCCAGCCGGCCCACCGGGATCTTCGCGACGATCTTTTCCAGCACGTCGGGCGGAACGGCGGCCACCATGTCGGTGTCGATATAGCCCGGCGCGATGGCGTTCACCGTGACCCCGAACTTCGCGCCTTCCTGCGCCAGCGCCTTGGTGAAGCCGTGGATGCCGCTTTTCGCGGCAGCATAATTCACCTGCCCATATTGCCCGGCCTGCCCGTTGATGGAGCCGATGTTCACGATCCGGCCCCAGCCGCGCTGCCGCATGCCCGGGAACGTCGCCTTGGCGGTATTGAAACAGCCGCCCAGGTTCACGTCGATCACTTCCTTCCAGGCCTCGAACGTCATCTTCAGCAGTGTGCCATCCCGCGTGATTCCGGCGTTGTTCACCACCACGTCGATCGGCCCCAGTTCCGTCTCGATGGCGGCCACGCCGTCCAGCACGGCCTGGTGGTCGGCCACGTTGAACTTCCAGGCCCGGATGCCCGTCCGCTCGGTGAAGGCCTTCGCCCTGTCGTCCGATCCCACATAATTGGCCGCGACCGTGAACCCTGCCGCCTTCAGTCCCGTGCAGATGGCTTCGCCGATGCCCCGGGTTCCCCCGGTGACCAGTGCAACACGCGCCATGAAACTCTCCCTTCCCGTTTCCGGCGAAGCTAGACGCCGGCCTTGCCAGGCACAAGCCGCCGGGTCGCCGAAATATTCAGCGAATCCAGCCTGCCAGTGCGTCCTGCAGCAAGGCTTTCAGCATTGCCACGCCCTCGTCCGACGCGTTCAGGCAGCTGAGCGCGGCGAAATGGGTGCCACCGGCCTCAAGGAACGTCTCCCGCGCGCCGATCGCGATTTCTTCCAGCGTCTCGATGCAGTCGGCGGAAAAACCCGGCATCAGCACGGCGACACGCCGGGTTCCGGCCTGCGCAAGCTCCTCCAGCAGCGGCTCGGCATAGGGTTTCAGCCATTCGGCGCGGCCGAACAGGCTCTGGAAGGCCAGCGGCATCTCCGCCTCGGTCCGCCCGAGCGCTTCGCGCAGCAGACGGGCGGTCTTCTGACAGTGGCAGTAATAGGGGTCGCCCAGATCCAGCGTGCGCCGGGGCATGCCGTGGAAGCTCAACACGATCTTCTCCGGCGTGAAATCCAGCGCACCCAGCTGCCGTTCCACCGAAGCCTTCAGCGCCGCGATATGGGCCGGATGATCGTAATAGGGCGCAAGCGTGCGGATGGCGGGCAACCAGCGCTGGCCCTTCAGGATCCGGAACAGTTCATCGAGCGCGCTGCCCGTCGTCGCGCCGGAATATTGCGGATAGAGCGGGGCCACACAGATGCGATCGCACCCCTGCGCCCTCAGCCGTGCGATCG
Source organism: Sandaracinobacter sp. T42 (assembly GCF_059115405.1). Taxonomy (NCBI): domain Bacteria; kingdom Pseudomonadati; phylum Pseudomonadota; class Alphaproteobacteria; order Sphingomonadales; family Sphingosinicellaceae; genus Sandaracinobacter; species Sandaracinobacter sp. T42. The sequence continues at coordinate 1,278,379 of NZ_CM181101.1, read as the reverse complement.
CCTCCGCCATCGAGGGCGATCCGTAGCGCATCGCCCAGTCCAGGATCACATTGTCGCCGAAAGCGCCCTGCAGGGCATCCGCCTGCCGGCGGGTGATCGCCCGCAACGGGCTGTCGTTCACTTCCCGATCCCAGATCTTCGCATAATTGGCCGCCGATTTCGCCGGCCGCCGCGTCAGCACGAACAGCTTCAGGATCGGCTGCCAGATGATCGGCGGGATCTCCACCACGCGCCGGTCCGACAGGAACTGGTCAAGATAACGGCGGACAGCCGCAGGTTCCGGCGCATCCGGAGATCCCAGGTTCAGCAGCAGAAGTCCCACCTTGCCGGTGCGGACGGGCGGATGGCCTTCGGGCATTTTCATCAGGCGCTGTACAGCTTCGCCAGCGGCAGCTGCCGCGCGCGCCTGCCGGTTGCGGCGGCCAGCGCGTTCGCAAGCGCCGGCGCGGCGCAGGGAAGGCCCGGTTCGCCCACACCGCCCAGGGCCGCGCCGCTTTCCACGATCACGGTCGCCAGCCGCAGCGGGGAATCCGCCAGCTTCAGCACATCATACATGTGGAAATTGCGCTGTTCCGCCTCGCCCTCGGCGAAGGTGATTTCTTCGCCCATGGCGGCAGAAAGGCCCATGATGGCCGCGCCTTCCAGCTGCTGACGCACGGAATCGGGCGCGATCACACGGCCACAGTCGATGGCGCTCACCACTTCCAGCAGCTTCACCCTGCCTGCCACAACACCCGCCGTCACCACCATCGCCGCGATCGAACCAAAGCTTTCGTGCACGGCGATGCCCCGTGCAAACCCCTTGGGCGCGGGCTCGCTCCATTTGCCATGATCGGCAGCCGCCTTCAGAACGGCGGCATGGCGGGGCCTGTCCTTCAGCAGCGCCAGCCGGAAGGCGAGCGGATCCGCGCCGGCAGCAGCGGCCAGTTCATCGATGAAGCTTTCCACGATGAACCCCGAAAAGCTGTGCCCCACCGATCGCCAGTAGCCAAGCTGCGCGGGCTGCCCCACCGGCACATGGATCGCCCGGAACGCGTCAACCGCATAGGGGATGTCCGCCAGCCCCTCGATATCGCCGGCGTTCGGCTTGTCCTCGGCAGAGGCCATCATCGGCATGTTGCGCTTGCTGAAATTGTTGTTCAGCGCCGGCACGGCGATGCGGCTGTCCCAGGCCAGAAGTTTTCGATCCGCCGAAAGCACGCCGCGCATCTTCGCCTGGACCGGCGGGCGGTACATGTCTGTCCCGAAATCCTCTTCCCGGCTCCAGATCAGCTGCACCGGCTTGCCTATGGCCTTCGCGATCAGGGCGGCCTCGACCATGGCGTCTGCTTCCGCCTTGCGCCCGAAACCGCCACCCAGCAAGGTCGGGTGGATCACCACATCGGCCTTGTCCATGCCCAGCGCGTCGGCCACGTGCCAGTGCGCAAGCGTCAGCGATTGCGTCGGGCCCCACACTTCCGCACGGCCGCCGACGATCCGGGCCGTCGCCGTCATCGGTTCCATGCAGGCATGCGCCAGATAGGGCAGGCCGTAATCCGCCACGATCACCGTTCCGTCGGCTGCGCCGACATCCCCATGCCCGGCCACTTCCTCGCCGCCGTCGCCCTGCGCGGCCTTCTTCAGTTCGTCGGTGATCCAGGGGCCCGCCTTGCGGCCGTCAACGGCAAAATCGGCCTCCACACTGTCGAGCGCGCGGCGCGCTTCCCAGCTGGTGATTCCCGTTGCCGCCACCCAGTTCGGGCCTTTCACCAGGCTGACCCCTTTCGGGGCCGTCGCACGGGCCAGCCGCCCGCCGACAGGCCCGTGCCGGATCGCGGCATAGACCATGCCGGGCACCCGCACATCGGCCCCGAACCGGGCAGAGCCATCCACTTTCAGCGGCAGATCCAGCCGGGGCAGCGCCTTGCCCGCCAGCCGCCGCGCCGCAGCCGCCCGCAGAACCGGCTCGGGCGGCTCGGCATCGGGATTCACCAGCTTCGCCGCATCGGCAAAGGCCATCCGGTTGGCCTTGTAGACAACGAAGCCGTTCTCGGTGTGAACCTCGCCGGCGGCAACGCCCCATTCGTCAGCCGCGGCCATTTCCAGCCGGGCCCGGGCTTCGGCTGCAGCCAGCCGCAGATCGTCGTGATAGGATTTGATGCTGGTGCTGCCCCCCGTCAGGTGCAGGTTCATCCGCCGCACGGCTTCCTCGCCCACGCGGGCCGCCAGCCCGCGCACCACCGCCGGCAGCCCGGCGGTTCCTTCGCGCACCATGCCCACATTGGCGTAGGCCGGGTGCCAGGGGGCGGGTTCCACCGCCATCATGGCCCAGGCCGCGCCCAGTTCGTCCGCCACGATCTGCGCAAAGCCGGACATCACGCCCTGACCCATTTCCGCCTGCGGCACCGGCACCGTCACCCGGCCGTCCGGCCCGATCTTCACCCAGGGGCCCAGCAGCGTCTCGCCCTCGCCCGCTTCCCAGGCGTTGGGCCAGCTGCGCGGCCACAGCGCATAGCCCACCACCAGCCCCAGCGTCGCGCCTGCCCCGATCAGGAACCCCCGGCGCGAAGGCACGAACCGGGATTTGCGGGGCGATGCGTCTGGCGATTTCTGCAGCATGGCAAAATCCTACGCGTTAAGCGTCGTGAATGAAATGCTTCAGCGTCGCGATCAGCTCCGGCTGCGCGTAGGGCGAAATCGCCCCCGAAGGCTCACGCGAATCCCGCAGCAGCCGGTCGATCAGCGGGCCAACTTCCCTTTCGTCGGCCGCCACATGCAGCCCCGCGCGCCCGGCGAACCGCGCCGCCGTCGCCATCTGATGCTCGTTGCGATGTTCGCCCAACGCGGCCCGACGCGCCATCATCAGCAGCGGCTTCGCCATCGTCAGTGCGGAAATGATCGATCCCATGCCCGCATGCGCCACCATAAGGGTGCAGCTTTCGGCCCGCGCCTGGAACTCGTCTGCCGTAATGAAGGGCTCGAAAGGGAAATTCCGCGGCCGGTAGCTGCCCGGCTCCAGCCGCCCCAGCTGGCCGAACACCGGCACGTCATGGCCGGCGGCCCAGTCGTCCACGGCCTTCACCAGCCGGTCGAACGGCTCCTGTGTTCCCACTGTCAGGAAGATCACAGCACCGCGCCCCGGCAATCGGGCCCGCCCGGCTTCGCCAGATGCGGCCACTGGGTCAGGAACAGGTCGGCATGGGGCCCGGCCTTCACGCCCGAAAGCGAAAGCTCGTCGCCGTTGGCGATGCTGTCGATCCAGCAGGTGCGCGCCCCCAGCAGCCTGCCCGCCCGGATCGCGAAATAGCCGACGCTCGCGCCCGTCGTCACGATCACGTCCGGCCGCACCCGGATCAGCAGCGCCACCGTTTCCAGCATCTGCTTCACCAGCTTCAGCTTCGTCCATCGGTTGGCGTCGGTGATTGGCGTGTAGCTCGCCACCTGCTGCCCCAACCGCCCGGCCGCAACACGAAGCCGCGCCTCATGATCCGGACTGGTGCAGGCCCAGTGCACCTCGCACCCCTCGAACGCGGGCATCAGCCGGTTCAGCTGCACCCAGTGCCCCCCCGTGGACGAGATCGCGAGAACCCGCTTCACGAAAAGGCCTGAAGCCCCGTCTGCGCCCGGCCCAGGATCAGCGCATGCACATCGTGCGTGCCTTCATAGGTGTTCACGGCTTCCAGGTTCATTGCGTGGCGGATCACGCCGAATTCGTCCGAAATGCCGTTGCCGCCATGCATGTCCCGGGCGACACGGGCGATCTCCAGCGCCTTGCCGCAATTGTTGCGCTTCAGCAGCGAAATCGTCTCCGGCGCTAGCTTCCCCGCATCCATCAACCGGCCGGACCGCAGCGCCAGCAGCAGCCCCAGCGTGATTTCCGTCTGCATGTCGGCCAGCTTCTTCTGCACCAGCTGGGTGGCCGCCAGCGGCCGGCCGAACTGCTTTCGGTCCAGCGTATATTGCCGGGCCGCGTGCCAGCAGAACTCGGCCGCGCCCATCGCGCCCCAGCCGATGCCGTAACGGGCGTTGTTCAGGCAGCCGAACGGTCCCTTCAGCCCGGCGACATTCGGCAGCAGCCGGTCGGCCGGAATGTCCACATCGGCCAGCACGATCTCGCCTGTCACCCAGGCGCGCAGGCTGAACTTGCCCTCGATCTTCGGCGTGGAAAGCCCCTTGTCGCCGCGCAGCAGCACGAAGCCCCGGATCTGCTCGCCCGCGCCGTCGCCCAGGTCGCACTTCGCCCACACCACGAACAGATGCGCATAGGGGCTGGAGGTGATCCACATCTTCGCGCCGGTCAGCCGGAAGCCGTCCGCCGTGCGCACCGCGCGCGTCTTCATGCCGGCCGGGTCCGATCCGGCGTCGGGCTCTGTCAGGCCGAAGGCGCCGATCCATTCCCCGGATGCCAGCTTCGGCAGCCATTCCTGCCGCTGCGCCTCGGTGCCATAGGCCCAGATCGGGTACATCACCAGCGACGACTGCACCGAAAAGGCCGAGCGATAGGCCGAATCCACGCGCTCCACCTCGCGCGCGATCAGCCCGTAGGCGACATAGGAAACGCCCGCGCAGCCATAGCCGTGGATGGTCGGCCCCAGCAGCCCTGCTTCCCCGAAGGCCTTCATCAGCGCGGGGTCGCTCGTCTCGTGGCGGTTCGCCTGCGTCACGATCGGGGCCAGGTGCTGCTCGGCGAAGGCACGCGCGGTGTCGCGCACCATCCGCTCCTCCTGCGTCAACTCCAGCTCGATCAGCGCGGGATCGGCCCAGTCGAACCGGGGCCATGGCTTCGCGGGCGATTTCTCTGCCCCGGTTGCCGTTGCGCCTGCTGCCGTCATCGCCCGTCTCCGTCCCGAAATTGCATGGCTGCCCGTTACGCGAGCGCAGCACGGGTGCCAAGGCGCTTCCCCCATGCTAGGCGCGAAGACGATGCATGCCCCTGTCGAGTCCCGCCGCCCCACCCTTGGCTTCGTCCTGCTGGCCGGCGCGCTGACGGCGTTCGGCGCAGTTTCCATCGATTTCTACCTGCCGGCACTTCCCGATATCGCACGCCATTTCGGCGCCGGCCCCGCCGCCGCCCAGCTTACCATGTCGGCGTTCCTTGCCGGAATGGCGATCGGCCAGCTGGGTTGGGGCCCGCTTTCGGACCGGGTCGGCCGCCGCCCGCCGCTGCTGGCCGGCATTCTCCTCTACACGCTCGCTTCCCTCGCGCTCACCCGGATGCCCTCGATCGAGGCGCTGGCCGCCGGGCGCTTCGTGCAGGGGCTGGGCGCCAGCGCCGGGCTGGTGATCGCCCGCGCCGTCATCCGGGACCGCTACGATACCACCGAATCCGCCCGCCTGTTCAGCCTGACCTTCCTGGTGCTGGCCATCGCCCCCATGCTGGCGCCCACCGGCGGCGCGCTTCTGCTGGCGCGCTGGGGCTGGGAATCCATCTTCCTCGTTCTCGCCGCCTTCGGCCTGATCGTTGGCGTCTCCGTCCTGTTCCGCCTGCCCGAAAGCCGCACCGCCGCCACGGCCGAACAGGCGGCCGGCGAAACCCCGCTGCAAAGCTATCGCGCGGCGCTGGCGGACCGGCGTGTCCTCAGCTTCGTGGGCGCGGGCGCGTTCAACAGCGCCGCGCTCTTCACCTATGTCTCGGCCTCGCCCGCACTGTTCATCGAACATTATGCCCGGCCGCCCTCCGCCTTCGGCTGGATCTTCGCGCTGAACGCGCTCGGCCTTGTCATCGCCTCTCAGCTGAACCGGGCCGCGCTGACACGCTGGCCGCCCGGCCTCATCGCCCGCCGGGGCTCGGCGGCGGCGCTGGCCTTCGCCACGCTGCTGTTGCTGTTGTCGGCCGCCGGCGTGGACGACATGGCCGTGACCATGGCGCTGCTCTTCTTCGGGCTGGGCAGCTACGGCTTCGTCTCGGCCAATGCGTCGGCGCTGGCGCTGGGGGCGATGCCGCAGCGCGCCGGGTCCATCTCCGCCCTGATCGGCGCGGGCTCCTTCCTGTTCGGCGCGCTCGCAAGCGCCGTCACCGCCCCCTTCGCGGCCGCCGGCCCGCTGGCGATGGCGGCCGCGATGGCGGCCGGCTTCCTGGGCGCGATGATCTGCATCCGCCGCGCCATCCGCGGATGACAGGCTGGATTCCGGTCAATCGCGGGCTCGCAATCCATGCGGATGAACTGTCGCTGCGCTTCGTCCGCGCCTCCGGCCCCGGCGGGCAGAATGTCAACAAGGTGTCCACAGCCGTCGAGCTGCGCTTCGACCTCGCCAATTCCCCCTCTCTGCCCCCGGCGGTAAAGGCCCGCGCCGCCACGCTCGCGGGTTCGCGCTTCACGGATGCGGGCGAAATCCTGATCTTCGCGGAACGATTTCGAACCCAGGCGATGAACCGCGAAGATGCGATCCAGCGGCTGGTGGAACTGCTGGCAAAAGCCGCCATCGCGCCCAAGGCGCGCCGTCCGACAAAGCCGGGGAAGGCCGCCAAGGCGCGGCGGCTGGACAGCAAGAAGCGCCGGTCCGACATAAAGACGGGACGCGGGAGGCCCCAGGCGGACTGAGCTGCACCGACGCCTGTGGCGTCAAATGGCAACACCGACGCCTGGGGCGTCAATTTCCTGACGCTTCAAGGCGCCGGGCCGCCAGTTTCCTGACGCCGCGCCACATCCACAGCCGACTTCTCCTAGGGCGGGCCGCTTGGCACGCGCCTTGCTTCTGTCCTGGTAACGGCCGGTCATCGGAAAACTTGCCCGCCCTCGCAAGTTTACCGGCCCAGTGCCCGCCGGGTTCGCGACCCCCCGGCGGGCACCTCCGGTGAAACCAGGCCCGCCCACAAGGGCTGACAGGACAGAAAGCAGGACGGCGCAGACAAATGTTGGAACCCGCAACCCGACAGGGGCTTCTCGCCCGCCAGTTCGAAGCCCTTCTTGCAGACTCCGCATCCGAAGGGCCGGTCGCGGTCGATCCGCTCAGCCGCCGGCTTCTCGCCCTTGCCAGCCAGGCCGCCCGCTCAAGCGCCACCATCCTTGTCACCGGCCCGTCAGGGGCGGGAAAGGACGTGATCGCCCGCTTTTTGCACGCCGAAAGCGACCGGGCCGATCAGCCGTTCCTGGCGCTCAACTGCGCCGCCCTTCCGGACGCCATGCTGGAAAGCCTGCTGTTCGGGCATGAGCGCGGGGCCTTCACCGGCGCCGACAGGGCAGCGCCCGGCCTGTTCCGCGCGGCGGGGCGCGGCACGCTTTTCCTCGACGAGATCGGGGAACTGCCGTTCGCATTGCAGGCCAAGCTGCTGCGCGCCATCGAAGCGCGCGAAGTCCTGCCCCTGGGGGCCAGCGTCAGCGTCCCGTTCGAGGCCCGGCTGATCGCCGCCACCAACCGCGATCTATCCGCCGAAGCCGCCGCCGGGCGGTTCCGCGAGGATCTCTTCTGGCGGCTCTCGGTCTTTCCGCTGGCGCTCGCGCCACTGGCACAGCGCCCGGCTGATATCCTGCCGCTCGCGGCACGCATGCTGCGCGGCTGCGAGGTCCGGCTGTCCGAAGCCGCACTGACTACGCTGCTGCGCCACGGCTGGCCGGGCAATGTCCGCGAACTGGGCAACCGGCTGGAACGCGCCCGGATCCTCGCCGCGGGCGGCCCGCTGACAGACGCCCATCTGGAGCTCCCCCACCCCGCAACCGCCGCTTCCACAGCGCTGCCCGGTCAGCTGCGCCGGCACGAAGCGGACATGCTCGCCAGCGCACTGGCCGAAACCGGCGGCAGGCGGCGGGAAGCCGCGCGGCGGCTGGGCATTTCGGAACGCACACTGCGTTACAAGCTCGCCGCCCAGGCCGGCAGGCCCCGAACGATCGCACGGGTTCCCGCATGAGCATCCAGCCCATCGGCCTGTCCGGCGTGCTGCAGCTCCGTGCCGAGATCCTGCAGAAAAGCCAGTCGCTCGGGGCAATTTCCGCACCGGCCGCAGCGAAGCCCGACGGCCCGGCCGCCTTCGGGTCCGCCATGCAGGATGCGCTGAAGGCCGTGGACCGGCTGCAATCGCAGGGCAGCGCGGACGCGGCCGCCTGGGAACGGGGGGACACGCAGGACATTGCGGCTGTCATGCTCAGCCGCCAGAAGGCCTCCATCGCCTTCGAAGCGACGTTGCAGGCCCGCAACCGCCTGCTGTCGGCCTATCGCGACATCATGAACATGCCGGTGTAGCATGGCAGAGGATCCGCTCCCCACGCCCATGCGCGCCGCGCTTCCGGCCGCGCTCGACGGCCCGCTGCAGAACCTGCGGCAGAACCCGGTCTTCGCCCGCTTCGGCTGGCCGGTCGGCGCCACCGCCCTTGCCGGCCTGCTGCTGGGGGGATGGCTGCTGTTCGCCGAACCGGCCCGCAGCCCTGTCTTCGGCCAGCTGCCCGAAGCGGACAAGGCCGCCGTCGTCACCGCGCTGGAGGATGCCGGCCTGTCCGTGGCGCTGGATCCCCGAACCGGCGCGGTGCTGCTGCCGGAACAGGACCATGCCCGCGCGCGGATGCTGCTTGCCGCGCAAGGCCTGCCGAAGGCGGCACCGGGGGGCGCTGACCTGATGGCGGACATCCCGCTGGGCACGTCGCGTGCGCTGGAATCCGCCCGGCTGAAATCGGCACAGGAACGCGAACTCGCCGCCGCCATCGAAAGCCTGGATGGCGTGCAGGCGGCGCGCGTGCTGATCGCCCGGCCGGAACCCTCGCCCTTCCTGCGGGATCGGGCCCCCGTCACGGCGTCCGTCACGGTCACGCACGCCGCCGGGCGCGTTCTGGCCGAATCGCAGGCCCGCGCCGTCGTCCATCTGGTGGCTGGCGCCGTCCCCGGCCTCTCGCCCGACAATGTCGCCATCGCCGACCAGACCGGCCGCCTGCTGGCGGGCGAACCGGGCCGCGGCCGGCTGCAGGCGGATGATCGCCGCCTGAAGCTCCAGGCCGAGCAGGAGGCCCGGATCCGGCAGTCGATCCTGGAACTTCTGGGGCCTGTCGTGGGCCCGGAAAATCTGTCGGCGCAGGTCCGGATCGAACTCGACTTCGCCGCGCGGGAGGAAGCCCTTGAGCGGTTTGACCGCGAAGGCGCACTGCGATCCGAACAGGTCAGCCGCGCGACATCGTCGGAGCCGCGCGCCATCGGCATCCCCGGCGCGCTCAGCAACACGATTCCGTCGGCGCCCACCGTTTCCGCCACGCCACCCCCGGCTGCCACGGGCCCGACGGTGCAGACGACCGGCACCGAATCCTCGACCCGCAACTATGAATTGGGCCGCTCCGTCGAAGTCACGAGCCGCGCGGGTGGCGACATCCGGCGCCTGACGGCCGCCGTCGCCATCCGCGCCGAAGCGCTGGGCCCGCCGGCCGGACGCGCCAGACGACTGGCCGAACTGCGCAACCTCGTCGAAGGGGCCGTCGGCTACGACCAGCGGCGCGGCGACCGCATCGCCGTTTCCGCCAGCAGCTTTGCACCCGCCGCCGACGCCAGCCTGCCCCTGTGGAAGGAACCGGTCGTGGCGGAAAGCGCCAGATGGCTGGCCGTCGCACTTGTCGCAGTCGCTCTGCTGGGCTTCGTGATCCGCCCGATCGTCCGCCGTGCGATGGCCCGATCGGATGCCGCGGAAGCCGCACAGGCCGATGCGGTCACAATCCTTCCACAACAGCCGGCCGCCCTTCCCGATTACAGCCAGAAGCTCGCCGAAGCCCGGCTTCTGGCCAGCACCGACAGCGCCCGGGCAACGGCCGTGGCACGCCGGCTGCTCTCTGGCGGCGCCGCCTGATGCTGAGCGGCGCGGACAAGACCGCCCTGCTGCTGCTGCTGCTGGACGAGCCGGAGGCCGCCGGCCTGCTGGCCCGGCTGGAGCCGCACGAAGTCGAGCAGATCGGCCGCGCGATGCTGAACGTCGCGGACGCCTCGCCCCATACCATCGACCAGGTCCTGGGCGAAGTGCTGGATGCCGCGCGCGAGATCGTCGCCGTCGGCGAAGGCGCGCCGACGGTGCGGGATCTGCTGGGCCGCGCGCTGGGCGACGAGCGCGCCGGCGGCATCCTGGAACGGCTGGGCGAGGAGGCCCGCGCGCCGCTGTTCGAACAGCTCGCCTGGCAGGAGCCCTGGGCCATCGCGACGCTGCTGGAGCCCGAAAATCCGCAGGTGCAGGCCTTCGTCCTAGCCAGCCTTCCCGCCGAACGGGCGGCGCCGGTGCTGGCCCGGTTGCCGGCCGAACGGCACCCCGATCTGGTTCGCCGGATTGCCACGCTCGGCCCCGTGATGCCTGCCGTCGCGGAAGCGCTTGACGCCGCCCTGTCCGAACGCATCGCGGCGGCCCGCCCGCGCCAGCCGCTCTCGGATCTGGGCGGAATGCAGCGCGCGGCCGATCTCATCAACCTCGCCGGTCTGGATGAAAGCCGGGCACTGGAAGCACTCTCGACCGTCGACAAGGGCGCGGCAGACCTGCTCAGCGAAACCCTGTTCACCTTCGCCGATCTCGCCCGGCTTGACGCCCGAACCCTTCAGACCCTGCTGCGCGCCGTGGACAGCGAACAGCTGGTTCCCGCGCTCCGCGCCGCACCGCCTGCGTTGCGCGACCAGCTTCTGTCCGCCATGCCCCAGCGCGCTGCCGAAGCCCTGCGCGACGAACTGGACAATCGCGGCCCGGTGAAACTGGACGAGGCGGCGACTGCACAGAAGGCGATCGCAGCCGCCGCCCGCCGCCTGGCAGCGGAGGGGACGATCAGCCTGCCGGGCAAGGGGCCCGCCTATGTCTGACGCGCAGCCCGTTCCCCTGGCGCGGCTGCTGCGGCCTTCGTCCGCCGCCCTGCCTGTCATCCTGCCCACCCCCCAGGAGGATGACCGCCTGGCAGAGGCCGAAGCCCGCGCCCGCGCCGAGGCGGACAGCGAATGGCAGGCGCGCCTCGCAGCGGCGGAAGATCGGCATGCAAAGGTGATCGCACAGGCCGACGAGGCCCTTGCCAGGCAGGAGCAGCTGACCCGCGATCTGCTGGCCGCGCTCGACAGACAGTTCGCGGACAGCCTTGCCGAACTGGCCCATGCCATCGTCCGCCAGTTGCTCGATGCCGAACCGCCCTTCCCGGCAGACACGCTGCGCGCCCTCGTCGCAGAGGCAATCGCCGCCCTGCCCGCTGGCGAGGCGGGGACGATCCACCTGGCCCCGCAGGATCTGCCCGGCTTCGCGCCCTCGGCCGGGTGGCGCGTTCAGGCCGATCCCGCGCTTGGCAGCGGCACCATCCGGGTGGAAGCCGGCCCGGCGCTTGCGCGTGCGGGCCTCTCGCTCCGGCTCGAAGCGCTCCGGCTCGAAGCACTCAGGGCGCGGCAGGGGGCGCCCGAATGACGCCCGCGCCTGCCAGCCCTGGCATCTTGCTGACTGCCGCGCTGAAAGCCGCCCGCGCGGGTATTGGCCCGGCCCGGCCCGCCGCACAGCCAGGCGGGCGCATCCGCACCGCCGAAGGCCTGCTTCTGTCCTCGGATGGGCCGGACGCCCCTGTGGGCGCGCTGCTGTGCGCCGAAGGCCCGGCCGGCCCCGTGGGCTGCGAAGCAATCGGATTCCGGAACGGACGGCTTCTGATGATGGTGCTGGACGAAGCGCCCGTGGCCCCCGGCAACCCTGTCTGGCTTCAGGTCCCCGCAGGCGACACTCCCGCCGGACCGGCCCTTCTGGGCCGCGTGACCGGCGCGCTGGGCGAGCCGCTGGACGGCCTTGGCCCCATCCGCACAAAGGGGCGCTGGCCGCTGGCGGGGCGGCCGCTTCCGCCGCTCGACCGCGCCGATGTCAGCCAGCCGTTCCCCACCGGCGTTCGCGCCTTGGATGCCCTGCTGACATTGGGGCGCGGCCAGCGCGTCGGCCTGATGGCGGGCAGCGGAGTCGGCAAATCCACCCTGCTCCACCAGCTTGTGCGCGGCGCGGCGGCCGATTGCGTCGTCGTCGGCCTGATCGGCGAGCGTGGCCGGGAGATCGCCGGCTTCCGCGACACCCTGCCGCCAGAGGCCCTGTCCCGCACGCACATCGTCGCCGTTCCGGCGGATGCCGCAGCGCCGGCCCGGTTGCGCGGCTGCCTGTGTGCCTTCGCTTCGGCGGAAGCGCTGCGCGCGGAAGGGCGGCATGTCCTCCTCCTCGTCGACAGCCTCACCCGGGTTGCCCATGCCCAGCGCGAAATCGGCCTTTCCCTGGGTGAGCCAGCCGGTGCGCGCGGCTATCCGCCGTCCGCGCTGGCGCTTCTGCCCCGGCTTGTGGAGCGGGCCGGCAATGATGCGGCGAGTGGCGGCGCGATCACGCTGATTGCGACCGTGCTGGCGGACGGTGACGATACGGTTGCCGATCCGGTGGTGGATACCGCGCGCGGCGTGCTCGACGGCCATGTGATCCTGTCCCGCGCGATCGCGGCGCGCGGGCGCTTTCCGGCGATCGACCTCGGCCATTCGCTCAGCCGCACCATGTCGGCCTGCATCGCTCCGGCGCAGCGGGCGGCGGCCGCCGCCTTCCGCCGTGACCATGCGCTGGCAGAAGCCAACCAGGATCTGGTCGCGATGGGCGCCTATGCCCCCGGCCATGATCCGCTGCTCGATCGCGCGCTTGCCCGCCGTGCCGAGATGGAGGCGTTCCTCGCCCAGCCCGGCGGCGATCCGCTGCCGTTCGATGACTCCGTCGCGGCGCTGGTCGCAGGCTGGGGCGCGGCATGACGCCGGACCGGATCCGACAGCACAGGCTGAACCGCCTGCTGGGCGCCGCCCGCGTGCGAGAGGCAGTGGCGCTTCGCGAACTGGGCCGCGCCATCGCGGCGGAGGCGGCCGCAGCCGCGCGGCGCAACCGGGTGCTGGCACTGGTGGCGGACAGCGCCTCGCCCGTGGGGTCCGTCTCGGCTGATCGGCTGATTGCAGGGGCGCATCTTCGCGGATTGCTCACGCCCGCCGGAGCGGCCGCCCGCCAGGAAGTCGACGCGGCTGCACAGCGCAGGGCCCTCGCCCAGCGGACAGCGGAACAGGCCCGTGCCCGCAGCGGCCACATCGCCGAGCGGGTGGCGGAAAGCCGCCACACCGGCGAACGGGCAGCGGAACGGGCGGCCGATCGCCCCGCGCGAAGGGCCCGGCCATGACATCCGCCCTTCCGGCCGTCGTGGATCAGCCGCTTGCGCCCTCACGTCTGCAGCGTCAGCGCCAGACGGGCCCGCAACTGCCCCCGTTCCTGCTTCCTGTGGATACGGCGGCCCCCTCCGCCCCTGCAGAGGTTCCGGATTCCGTCGGCGCACCATCCCCCGGGGCAGACGATGAACCAACACCCCGCGGCGATCCTGGCGATGAGGTGGCCCGCCCACCACGGGACATGCCGGTTCCGCCCGAAGCGCCGCCCGCCGCGTCGGAACATCAGCCGACAGAGGAAGGACAGCCGACTGTCAGCGCGCGGCATGTGCAGCCGAAACCGACGCGCGCGCCGCCTGCTCCGGCCCCGCTGGCCACCGCGCAGCCCGCATCCGGCGCAGAGGATATGCCCGCGCCGCAGGCCGCCGCGCCAGTGTCCGCCCAGGCAAGGCCAGCGCCCCCGGCCGGGCCGCAATTGCCGCCATTGCGGCTGGAAACGCCGCACTCGCAACCTCCACCCGCCCGGGGCGCGGCGGCTGCGGACGCCGTCGTGCAGGCAATCCCTCCGCCCGCCCCGACGACGCCGCCACCCGCGCCAGCCGACATCCGCATCAGCGCGCCCGGCGAACAGGCGCTTCAGGTCACGCTGGTCACAGGGTCGCCCGATCTCAGGGACCGGCTGACTGCCGCCCGGCCGGATCTCAGGGCCGATCTCGCCCGTGTCGGTGCCGAAGTGGATCTGATTGCTGTGGAGCTTCGTGCCGCGCCGGGCGAAGCAGGGGCCGGTTCCGGCCTTTCCCGCCCCGATGCGGGCAGCGGGAACATGGGCAATCCGAACGGCAACCCGGGGGGCGAGGCCGATGCCATGGCGATCATCCAGGCCGACAGCGGCGGGGCGGCAGACAAGGACGGGGCGGCTGCCACGGGGGCGCGGCTGGGCATCCCCCTGCCAGAGACATCTGCCGACGCCGGGTCCAACCCGCCCGGACAGCCGGGCGGCGCGGACCCTGTCGCTGTTGATGGCACGGCCGACGCGCAGGCCTTCATACCCGCAGAAGCAGCGCCCCGTGACGCAAACCCAGACGAAGCAGCGCCCCGCGACCAGCCGGCCGGCGCGCCCTGGGATCGGCCCGGCGAACGCGGCAGCCGCCCCGGCTCGGATGGCGGCTATCCGCCTCCCCGCCCCCGGGTGCCGCCCCAGGGCTCGAACCTCCGCCCGCCTGCCGGGCCCGACCCATCCGCCGCCCGCACGATCGACCGCTATGCCTGACCATCCGAACGAAAGCGCCGACCATGGCTGAAGCCACCCCTGAAACACCTGCCCGGCCGGGCCTGATCAAACGGCTGGCGCTGCCGCTGATCCTGCTGCTGGGCGGTGCGGCGGCGGGTGCGGCCGGCGCCGTGTTCATGCCCACGCTGGTGCCGCAGGCGGGCGAAGCGAAACCCCCGAAGCCCGAGGTCGCCCCGCTGGAATATGTGGAGATTCCCAACAGCTTCACAGCCAACCTCAGGGATACGGGCCGCTTCGTTCAGGTGAAGATCGCCATTTCCACGCAGGGCGGCCCGCCCGTCGCGGAAGCCGTGAAGCGCCATCATGTCGCGATCGTCGCGGCCGTTCTCGACATCCTCGCCGATACGCGGGAAGAGGATCTTGCCAGCCCCGGCGGGCGCGACGTGCTGACCCGCAAGATGCGCCTGTCGATCAACGACGTGCTTCAGCGCAAAAGCGGGATCGCCGGCGTCGATGACGTCTTCCTCACCAGCTTCGTGATGCAATAGGCCCGCCGCCATGGCCCGCGCCATTGTCTGGCCCAGCATCGGCGCCGAAGCGCCGCCCCCCGCCCTTGCCGACGCGCTGGACACGTCCGCGCTCGCCGCTGCATTCGGTCCTGAACTCGCCCGCCTTGTCGGGGCGCGGATCACCGCCCACACCGGCCCGGCAAAGTCAAAGGCCCCCCTTCTCCACCTCGCATCGGTCGCCCTCGCCCAGCCGGCTGATCTTGCCGCCATCGGCCTCGGCGCCCCGGCCGACAGCGCGGCGCTTCTGCTCGAGCGGCTGTTCGGCGCCCGCCCAGGCAAGGGCGCCCCGCGCCCGGCCGGCGTGGAAGCCCTGCCGCCTGGCTCCGCCGCCTGGGCCACCCTTTGCCGGATTCTGGTCCAGGCCTTCATCCGCGCGCTTCCGGCTGCGAACGCGGCCCCGGCGGCGCCCGCCCGCCTGCCGGACAGGCCGAGGGCACTCGCCACCGAGCCGGCCTTCCAGCTCGATCTCGATATCGAGGGTGTGACCGCCACGCTGGCGGTTGCGTTGGAACCTGCCCGCCGCACCGCGCCGCCGCCCCCACCGGACCTGTCCGGCTGGCGCCAGCGCGCCGGCGCACGCGCCCTTGATCTCGACCTGCCCGTTGCGCTGCGCATTGCCGAACGGCGCATCGGCCTTGCTGACCTTGCCCGCCTGCGCGCGGGCGACATCCTGCCGCTCGACCGGCCGGACGAAGTCGACCTTCTGGCCGGAGGCCGGCGCATCGCCCGCCTGCCGGCAGCCTCTCTCCTGCCGCCGGAAGGATCGGGTTCATGAATGCGCTGCCGCCAAGGGGCCAGCTGTCGGGGAAACCCGCGCCGGATGCCGATCATGTGCGCCTGACCATGGATTTTGCAACTGACCTGGCGGACGACGTCCTGCCCGCAACGGAAGCTGTCCCACCGGCATCCGCGCCCGAACAGCCCCCGCCAACCGCCCGGCGGGGGGAGCCCCCACAACCGCCGGTGCCGCCCGGTCTTGCGGCCCTTGAACTCACGCTCACGGTGGAAGTCGGCCAATTGCGCATCCCCCTCCGGCAGCTGATGGAGGTGGAGCCGGGCCAGCTTCTGGCGCTCGACCGGCTGACGAGCGAGCCGGTGGCAATTCTCGTCAACGGACGGCTGTTCGCACATGGCGAGATTGTCGCCATCGGGGACAGGTTCGGCGTCCGCCTCACCAACATCGCGGACGCGTCCGCGGAGTCCGTCTGATGCTGGGGGAATTCCTCTTCCGCCTGGCGGTCGCCCTGCCCCTGGTCTGCGCCGCCGCGGCCCTCGCCCTCTGGGCAGTGAAGCGCGGCTGGATCGGCCTGCCCCGAATGTCCCGCATGCCGCAGTCCGCGCCGCTGCTCGATCTCAGGGCCAGCCGCACGCTCGGGCCCGGTGTGCGGCTGGCGGTCGTCCGCTTCGGCGGGCGCGACCTCCTCATCGGCCAGTCCGGCGCGTCGATTGCCCTGATCGCCACCGCCGACCCTTCCACACCGCTGGAGACGCCATGCGAACCCTGACCGTCGCGCGCCGCCACCGCGATGCACTCCTGCTGCTTGCCGGCCTGCTCGCCCTGCTGCTCGCGGCAGCGCCCGCGCTCGCCCAGGCGGTGCCGTCGCCCGCCACGCCTGCGCCGCCGGCCGGCTCCGGCTCGCCAGTCGGCGGCCTGATCGCGCTGGCCGGCGGAGAGAAGGGCACCGCCTTCTCGCTGTCGTTGCAGGTGCTGCTGCTGATGACGCTGCTGACGCTGCTGCCGTCGGTGCTGCTGATGATGACGGCCTTCGTGCGGATCGTGGTGGTATTGGCGATCCTGCGGCAGGCCATCGGGTTGCAGCAGGCCCCGCCCAACCAGCTGATGATCGGCCTCGCGCTGTTCCTGACCTTCTTCGTGATGCAGCCCTGGCTGGACCGCATCAACGACGAGGCGCTGCAACCCTTCGTGGCAAGCCAGCTGCCCGCCGAGCAGGCCATCGGCCGCGCGGGGGACATCCTGCACGGCTTCATGCTGCAGCATACGCGCACGACCGATCTCGACCTGTTCGCCGGTCTGGCGAACGCGCCGCCCTTCTCCACGGAGGCGGACGTGCCGATGCGGATCCTTCTGCCGGCCTTCGCCACGTCAGAACTGAAAACGGCGTTCCAGATCGGAATCCTGCTGTTCCTGCCCTTCCTGATCATCGATCTCGTCGTCGCTTCCGTCCTGATGGCGCTGGGAATGATGATGGTCTCGCCGGTGCTGATCGCCCTCCCCTTCAAGCTGATGCTGTTCGTCGCCGTGGATGGCTGGGCGCTCGTCACGGCCTCGCTTGCCCGCAGCTTCGCCACATGAAAGCCCCCGCATGACCGGCACCGACCTTCTGTACGACACCGCCGCGCGCGGGGCCTGGGTGCTGGTGCTCGCCACGCTGCCCGCGCTGCTGCCCGCGCTGGCCATCGGGCTTGTCGTCGGCCTCTTGCAGGCCGCCACCTCGATCCAGGAAGCGACGCTCAGCTTCATTCCCAAGCTGATCGGCGTGTTCGTCGCCCTTGTGCTGTTCGGCGGCGTCATCGGCGGCCTTCTCGCCGATTTCCTGCGCGAGGCCGTCGGCGCCATTCCGCTGATGGCCCGATGAATCTTCCCGCAGCAGAACCTCTGCTGTTCCAGCTGATCTTCGCCAGCCTGCGGACGGGGGCGGCGCTCGCCTTGCTGCCCGCGCTCGGCGGCCAGCTGATTCCGCTGCGCGTGCGCATCGGCTTGTCGGGCGCCATCGGCTGGCTGGTGATCGGCAGCGGGCACGGGCCGCCGCCTCCCGCTGACATCCTTGGCGCGGCGGGCCTTGTGATCGTCGCGGGCGAACTGCTGATCGGCCTTGCGGCGGCGCTGGCGCTGCATGCCGCCTTTGCCGGCGCACTGGCCGCCGGGGACTGGCTCGCGCAGGCGATGGGCCTCGGCTTCGCCCAGCTCGTCGATCCCTCGCTGCCGCAGGCCCCCGTCCTTTCCGGCCTGTTCGCGCTGCTGATGTGGGCGCTGCTGCTTTCGGGCGGCGGCCACCTGTTGTTCCTCGACATCATCGTGCGAAGCCATGCCGCCATGCCGACGGCTGCGGCCCTGCTGGAACCCGGGCGGCTTTCCGCCATCGTCTCGTGGGGCGGCTATGCGCTGGCCTCGGGCTTCATCGCCGCCCTGCCCGTCGGCGCGACCCTTTTGCTGGTCAACCTCGCCATCGGCGTCGCGGCGCGGTCCGCACCGCAGCTGAACCTCTTTTCCATCGGCTTTCCGCTCATGCTGCTGATCGGGCTGATCGCCCTGCCGCTGGCGCTGCCGGCGCTCGCCGCCAGCTTCCAGGGCATGATCGTCGCCGCGCAGGGCCGTCTGGCGGACCTTCTGCTTGGCTGAAGACAACCGCACAGAGGCCCCCACCCCGCGCCGGCGACAGGATGCGCTGGACAAGGGCGACCGCCTGCTCTCCCGCGATCTTGCAACCGCCGTCGCCGGGCTTGCGGGCTTCCTGTGGCTGTGGTCGCAGGCCGAAACCCTGACGTCCCGGCTGTCCGCCGGTCTTGCTGGGGCCCTCACCCTGTCTCCGGCAGACCTGCGCAGCTTCGCCCCTGTCGAGCGGGCTGTGGAAATGCTGACGCCGCTCATCCTGCCCGTCGCCCTGCTTGGCGCGCTGCTGGTGGTGGCCGCCGCGGTCGGACAGGCCGCAAGCGGTGGCGTTGGCTTCGTCCCCGGCCTGCTCGCGCCAAAGCCCGAGCGGATGAACCCCGTCGCGGGCCTGAAGCGCGTGTTCGGGCTGCGGGCGCTCATGGAACTTGCAAAATCGCTGATGAAGGCCGGTCTGCTGCTCGGCGTTTCGGCCTGGTTCCTGCGGGATCATCAACAGCAGCTTGCCGGCCTGTCCGCCCTGCCGCTCGAATCCGCAGTGCGGCAGGCCGCCCGGCTGGCGGGGCTGCTGCTGCTCTGGCTGGGTGCGGGCCTGGCCGTCATCGCCGGAATCGATTTGCCGGTTCAGTTGCTCCAGTGGCTGAAGAAGCTGCGCATGTCGAAACAGGATATCCGTGACGAGCACAAGCAGCAGGAAGGCTCGCCGGAAATGAAGGCCGCCATCCGCCGTGCCGGGCGGGATGCGATCCGCCGCGCCAGCCGAACCACCATGGCGGAAGCCGCCGTCGTCGTGACCAACCCCACCCATTTCGCCGTTGCCCTGCGCTACCGCCCCGAACAGGATCAGGCCCCGCAGATCGTCGCGCGCGGACGGGGTATCGTGGCAGATGTGATCCGCGAACTGGCGGCCGCGCAGGGCACGCCGATCCTTTCCTATCCCTCCGTCGCCCGGGCGCTGTATTTCACCGGCAAGGTTGGCCAGCTGGTGCGCCCGGATCTGTATGCCGCGGTCGCCACCATCCTGGCTTTCGTGCTGCGCATGGGCGCAGAGGGCGAAGCGCCGCCGGCAGAGGCCCCGCCATCCGCACGGTATGACGAATCCGGGCGGCGGCTCGCCGACTGAGGGGATTCCCAAGCCCGGACCGGCCTGCCACAAGGCCCCGACCCATGCGCCGCCTGTTCGTCTTTCTCGTCTTGCTCCTGCTTTCGCCCGCCGCCGCCGATGCCACGGCTGTCGCGGGCAACATCCGCGTCCTGCCCACGGCGGAAGGGGCGACAGTGCGCCTCGCGCTCTCGGAACCGCTTGTCGCGCCGCCGCGTGCCTTCGCCCTGGCCGATCCCATGCGCTGGGCGATCGATCTGGACGGCGCCTCCAGCGTCCGTCGGGAGGTCGCGGCAGCGGGCGACGTGAAGGCTGCCCGTGTCTCCCAGTTCGATCCCCGGACAGTGCGGATCGTTGTCGATCTGGGCCGACCCATGCGCCTTGCAGAGGTGATCCAGGATCGCGCCCAGGTGCTGGAACTGCGGTTCCGCCCGGTGGAGGAGGCGGAATTCCGCCGGCTGGTCGCACGCGGGCGAAGCCCTGTCAGTCCATTCTATCAGGAAGCGCCGCGTGCGGTGCCGCCCGGGCCGGCGCCGGCCCCCGATCTTGCGGCAGACAGCGCCGCGCGCATCGATGCCGTGGAAGCCGCGCTGGCGGAAGCCGGCCGGGATCTGCAACCCCCTGCACCAGCGGCCCGGCCTGCCAGCCCGATCGATCCGCGCCTGAACCCCGAAACCGCCCCCCGTCCGGAACCCCGCGTTCCGCCGCCGGCGAAGACAGCGACGGCCCCGCCGGCAAAGGCTGCCGCCGCCCCGCCGCAGGTGACGGCCAGCGCCCGCAAGCCGCGGGGGAAGCGGGCCGTGATCGTCATCGATGCCGGCCATGGCGGCCATGATCCGGGCGCGCCGTCCGTGATCGGCGGCGGCTCGGAAAAGGATGTCACGCTCGCCATCGCGAAACAGGCCAAGGCCCTGATCGAGCGCCGCGCCAGGGAAAAGGGCCTGCCCGTCGATGTCCGCCTCACGCGCGACAGCGACGTCTTCGTGACCTTGGGCAACCGCGTCCGCCTCGCCCGCGACTGGAAGGCGGATCTGTTCATTTCCATCCATGCCGACAGCGCGCCCAACCCGCTTGCGCGCGGGGCCTCCGTCTATACCCTGTCCGAAGTCGCGTCCGACCGGGAGGCGGCGCGGGTCGCCGCCAAGGAAAACCGCGCGGACCTCATTGCCGGCGTCGACCTTCGCGGGGAAAATCGCGAAGTCGCCTCCATTCTCGTCGATCTGGGCATGCGCGACAGCATGAACGCCAGCGCCGATTTCGCAGAGGCCCTGCAGAACGGCATGGAGCCGGAAGGCGTGGCCTTCCGCAGCCAGTTCCACCGTTTCGCCAATTTCCAGGTGCTGAGGAACCTCGGCGTCGCGGCTGTCCTCCTCGAAACGGGCTTCCTGTCCAACGAAGAGGACGCCCGCTACCTGATGTCGTCACAGGGCCGGCGCGCGATCGCCACCGGCATCGCGGAATCAGTCGTCGCCCATATCGGCAAGCGCTGAGCCCATCCGTCGCACCGATTCGATCTTGCGCACCAGCATGGACCAGTCATCTCCCTCCGCGATCGGTGACCACAGGGCCTCCACCTCATCGATCAGCATGGTTTCGGGTGCGCCATCGGCCCAATAGGGGTGGTCCAGCGCCCCCTCGACTGCCTCGAACCCGTCCAGCAGTTCGGCGAACATTGCAAAGGCCGGGTGCATCCCCTTCGGCACACGGCCGCCGCGAAACGCGTACCAGGCGGCGTCAGGCTGGATTCCGCTTTCGCCCATGCCCACTTCCAGCGCGCGCACCAGCGCCTCCTCCCTGGCGGCGTCGCCCCGCTTCAGCCCCAGCCGCCACAGCGCCTGCCGCCGCACCTCGGCCCCCAGCAGCTCCGGCCAGCGCTGCAACGCGGGCACCAGGCTCTCTGCCGGAGCGATCAGGCGCAGCGCCTTCGCCAGTTCCACCAGGTTCCAGTGCACCGCTTCCGCCTGCCGGCCAAAGGCATAGAGGCCGAAATGATCAAAATAGGCCGCCGTGAAGCCGCTGTCCCAGGCGGGAAGGAACCGCCAGGGCCCATAGTCGAAACTCTCCCCGGAAATGTTCATGTTGTCGGTGTTCAGCACCCCGTGCACAAAACCCGCCACATGCCATTGGGCGACCAGCCGCGCCGCGCCTTCCACGGCATAGGCCATCAATGCCGCGAAGGGATCCGGCCCCGGGTCTGCCGCCGCGATCTCGCGAAGGACATAGTCAGTCAGCCGCTGCATCGCCTCCGGCATCTGCAGCGCCGCAAGACGCTGGAAACTGCCATAGCGCACATGGCTGTGTGACAACCGCACCAGCACCGCCGAACGGGTCGGCGATGGCTCGTCGCCCCTCTCCAGCGCTTCGCCCGTCTCGATCACGGACAGCGTGCGCGAGGTGGTCACCCCCAGGGCTTCCAGCATTTCGGTCGCCAGGATTTCGCGGACGGCGCCCTTCAGCGTCAGCTTGCCGTCGCCGAAGCGGGACCAGGGCGTGCGGCCTGATCCCTTCGTGCCCAGATCCATCAGGCGCCCGGCTCGATCCCTGAGCTGCGCGAACAGGAACCCGCGGCCATCGCCAAGTTCGGGATTGTAGGTGCGGAACTGATGCCCGTGATAGCGCAGCGCCAGCGGCTGCGGCAGGCTGCCGGGCAGCGGTTCGAAGCGGCCGAAATGCGCGATCCAGCCGGCGTCGGCAAGGCCATCCAGCCCCACCTCGGCTGCGGCGCGCTGGTTGCGATAGCGCAGTTCATGCCTGGGGAAGGCTGCCGGGGCGACAGGGTCGTGGAAATCATCGCCAAGGGACAGGAAGGCCACCTCGGGCCGGAATGCGCCGCGATCCGTCACCCCCCGCACATGGCGTGCGGATGCGGGCGGTTCAACCTCCCGATGCAGCCCGGTCTGCCGAAGCAATCGGGGCGGAAAGACCGGCGGCCGCGTCGCAGAAGCGGATCGCCTCGGCCCGGATGCGGGCCTTCTCCGCTGCGGTCACGCCGGGGGCGAAATACTGGTGCATCGCCTCGCCAACGGCCGCGAAGATCAGGTTCGCCGTCACGTCCGTCGGGATTCCCCGGATCCCGCGCTTCTGGTGCACCGCATCCAGATGCGAGCGTGTCCACACGACGACGGTTTCCTTCGCGGCATGGAAGAAGGGCTCGGCTTCCGGGTTCTGCTTGTTGATCTTCTTGTTCAGCGCGGTGTCGTCGCAGGCGCCGGGTGTCTCCCACACATTGTGCACCTCGCAGAAGTCGAAACAGCGGGCCAGGCTCTGTTCGAAGCTGATATCCTCGATCGCGTCGCCGGCCTGCATCGCGGCAATCAGCTTCTGCCCGTGCAGCTTGCCCAGTTCCACCAGCAGCGCGCGCTTCGAACCGAAATGATAGAAGATGGAGCCTTCCGACACATCGGCCTGCGCCGCGATGTCGGCGGTGCCGGTGTTGGCGTAGCCGCGCGAACCGAACAGCAGATAGGCGGCCTCCAGCACGCGCATGCGTGTTTCGGCGGGATCATATCTGCGTGCCCTGTTTTCGGATTCCGCCTTCTGGGACCTGGTATCGGTTGCGCGTGCACCTGTGGCCACTGTCGTCTGCGTCCTCTCTCGCAACCCCGGTCCCCGCACTGCTTATGCGCCAAAACTGAGTGGCAGTCAAAAGTTGCAGATCCGCAATGCGGGAAGCGGAAATTGCACATGGGCCAGCCGCACCCTAGAAGGGCCGTCGTGAGCGCAGACTACACCGATCAGTATCTGTGGACGGCAGACAATGTCCGCCTGCACTATCGCGATTTCGCAGGCGGTGCGGATGGCCGTCCGGCGCTTCTGTGCCTGCCCGGGCTGACCCGGAACGCCCGCGATTTCGAAGCGCTCGCGCGCCGCCATGCGCCCGCTTTCCGGGTGGTCACGCCCAGCTTCCGTGGCCGCGGGGAATCGGGCTATGCCCGGGATCCGCTCACCTATGTTCCGCTCACCTACCTTCAGGACATGGGGCGGCTGCTGGATGCGGCGAATCTGGACCGGGTGATCATTATCGGCACCTCGCTGGGCGGTCTCATCGGGCTTCTGCTCGATGTCACCCAGCGCCAGCGCATCGCGGGGCTGGTGCTGAACGATGTCGGCCCGGACATGAACGAGCCCGGGCTCACCCGCATCCGCGCCCAGCTCGGCAAGGGCGGCAACTGGCCCAGCTGGCTGGCGGCCGCGCGCGATATCGCGCGACGCCAGGCCGATCTCTATCCCTGCTGGCATCTGGACGACTGGCTCGCCCACGCCAAGCGGCTCTGCCGCGTCAGCCGCGCCGGGCCGATCGTCTGGGATTATGATCCCGAGATTGCAGCGCCGCTCAACCTGCCCCACGGCGACCAGCAGCTCGATCTCTGGCTCGCGCTCGACAGTTACAGGGACCGCCCCGTGCTGTCCGTGCGGGGTGAATTGTCGGATATCCTGCTGGCCGATACCCAGGCGAAGATGGCGGCCCGCCTCCCCCGGCTCTCGGCCGTGACCGTGCCGCGCGTCGGCCATGCCCCCACGCTCGACGAACCCGAAGCCGTCGCCGCGCTGGATGCCTTCCTGCAGCAATTCCCTTGAATCGAGAGGATGCCCCCCGCGCCGCGATCTGGCACCGCAGGTCCAGCTCAGCGGGAGGATCGAAATGGCGGAAACACGGAACGTCTGGCGGCTGGCGAAGCGCCCGGTCGGGGATATCTCGGACGGCGACCTTGTCTTCCGGGAAGAGCCCTTGCCGGCGCTTCAGGATGGCGAATTCCTGCTGAAGGTCGGCTATCTCTCGCTCGACCCCACCAACCGCATCTGGATGTCCGACATGGAGCAGTACATGCCCCCTGTCGAACTCGGCGCGCCGATGCGCGGCGGCGTGGTCGGGCGTGTCGTCGCCAGCCGCAAGCCGGGCTATGAACCGGGCATGCTCGTCGCCGGATTCAGCGAATGGGCAAGCCATGTCGTCTCGGATGGAACCGGCATGGGCCCGTTCCCCGAAATCCCCGGCCTTACGGTCGCGCAGCTGTTCGGAACACTGGCCGCCGTCGGCCCAACGGCCTATTTCGGCCTGCTGGATATCGGCCAGCCGAAGCCCGGCGAAACGCTCGTGGTCTCAGCGGCAGCCGGGGGCGTCGGGCAGGTGGTGGGCCAGATCGGCAAGCTGAAGGGCTGCAAGGTGATCGGCATCGCCGGCGGCGCGGAAAAATGCCGCTACATCACTCAGGAACTCGGCTTCGATCACGCCATCGATTACAAATCGCAGGACGTGGGCGCTGAACTGGACCGCATCGCCCCCGAAGGCGTGGACATCAACTTCGAACAGGTCGGCGGGAAGATCATGTCGACCGTGCTGGATCGCATGAAGGTCTTCGGCCGGATCCCGCTTTGCGGCATGATCTCGGGCTACAACGCGACCGACAGCGAAGAGGAACCGGGCCGCTGGACCATGCTGCTGATGCGCCGCCTGACGGTCCGGGGCTTCATCGTCTCGGATTTCGCGGATCGCTTCCCCGAAGCCTATCAGGCGCTGATCGGCTGGATGCTGGAAGGCAAGGTCAAGACAAGGCAGGATGTCCGTCCCGGCCTCGACAAGGCCGACCAGCATCTGAAACTCCTCTATACCGGGGGCAATTTCGGCAAGCTGCTGGTGCACGTCGCCGATATCTGAGGCCGGCCTCAGGCGTCGGTCAGCAGTTCGCCTTCCAGCAGGTCGGGGGGCGTCGGGCTGCCCAGCACGGCGGCGGGATCGCGCGGCGGCAGCCCGGCAACAGCTGTCGCCTGCGCCTTCAGCCGGGCGTTGCGCCGATCCAGCCAGCGCTTGAACAGCAGGCCGCCGACGGCAACGCCCACCATGCCCGCCGGCCCCAGCGTGCGCGCCAGTCGGGGCAGCACCACCGGCACGGCGGCCCCGATCACAGCGCCTGCCGGCCCGGCGGCGGCCCCGCCCACAGTCCGGGCGATGCTCCGCCCCGCCAGTGCCGTCATCACCTTGCCGATCATCCCTGTCTCCTTCGCCGGTTCACCTTGGCATGATGGCCGGCTGTTTCAAGCCCGCGGCCAGTTCCAGGATCAGCCGGTTGGTCAGCATCCGGCCCGCGGCCGTCACCCGAAGCCGCTCGCCCGGCGCCAGCAGACCCATCGCTTCCAGCCGCGCACGCGCCGCGGGCGAGGCAACGGCATGCAACGATATCCCCGTGCGCGCCGCGAACGCCGCCGGGTCGAGACCTGCTGCCAGCCGCAACCCCATCATCAGCGCTTCCTCGGCCGCGTCCTCGGGGCGGATGGGCACTTCGGCCTCCAGCCCCTGCCCCTTCGCCTCCACCGCTTCCAGCCAGCTTTCCGGCCGCTTCAGCCGGGTCGTCGCCAGCCCGCCGCGCCGCCCGTGCGCCCCCGGCCCCACGCCGGCATAGTCGCCATAACGCCAATATTGCAGATTGTGCCGGCTTTCGGCGCCGGGGCGGGCGTGGTTGGAAACCTCATACAGCGGGAGCCCGGCCGCCGCGCACATCTCGCCCGTCAGCTCGAACATGTCGGCCGCAGCCTCCTCGTCGGGCAGCGCCAGCAGCCCCTTTCGCGCCAGCGTGTGGAAGCGCGTGCCTTCCTCGATCGTCAGCTGATAGGCGGACAGATGCTCCGTCCCGAAGCTCAGCGCACGCGTCAGTTCGGCTTCCCAGGCCTTCACCGTCTGCCCCGGCCTGCTGTGGATCAGATCGAAGCTGACGCGAGCGAAATGGCGCTGCGCCACTGCCAGCGCAGCGAGGCCCTGGCCCAGATCATGCGGCCGCCCCAACAGCTTCAGCGCGTCCTCGTCCAGCGCCTGCAACCCCAGCGAAACCCGGTTCACACCCGCCGCCGCGAAATCCGCGAACCGCGCCGCTTCCACAGAGGAAGGGTTGGCCTCCAGCGTGATCTCCACCGCACCGTCGTTCGGCCACAGCGCCAGGGCCTCGGCGATCAGCGCCTCCGCCGTGCCAGGCTCCATCAGGCTGGGGGTTCCGCCGCCGAAGAAGATGGAAACAAGCCGCTGCCCGGCCGTCAGCCGCGCTTCATGCCGCAAGTCCGCCAGCAGCGCCGCCCGCCATCGGGACTGGTCGACCGCCTCGCGCACATGGCTGTTGAAGTCGCAGTAAGGACATTTGGTGACGCAGAAGGGCCAGTGGATATACAGCGAAAGCGGCTGCTGCCTGGCGGCTGATCGCGCGGCAATCATCCGAAGGCCCGCAGACCCGCTGAAGCGCGCGGCCGGCAGGCCCGCCTTGCGGGCTTTGCCCGCAAACGCGGACCCGTCCGACGACTCATCCCGCCGCCCCCAACGCCGCCTTCAGCTTCGCAAACGCCCTGGCCCTGTGGCTGATCGCATGCTTCGCCGCCGGATCCATTTCCGCGAAGGTCTGCGAATAGCCCTGCGGCACGAATACCGGATCATAGCCGAAGCCCATGTCCCCGCGCGGCGGCCACACCAGAGAGCCCGGCATCCGTCCCTCGAACGTCGCCTCCCGTCCGTCCGGCCACACCAACGCCAGCACGCAGACGAACTCAGCTGCGCGCGACACATCCGGGCCGAGCGCCTTCAGCTTCTCTTCCACCTTCGTCATGGCGAGCATCCAGTCCCGCCCGTGCGGGGTTTCCGCCCAGTCCGCGGTGTACACGCCCGGCGCGCCGCCCAGCGCCTCGACACACAGGCCGCTGTCGTCCGACAGCGCCGGCAAGCCTGCGCCCAGGGCCGCAAAGCGCGCCTTCAGCAGCGCATTGCCGGCAAAACTGTCCTCGGTCTCCACAGGTTCTTCCAGCCCGAAGTCAGAGGCCGGCACGGCCTCGATCCCGAACGGCGCCAGCAGGGCCGCAATCTCGCGCAGCTTGCCCTTGTTATGAGACGCAAGAACCAGTTTCGGGCCGAGGTCGTCCATCCTCAGCGCCCGGTCGCCGTCCGCTGGGCCGCGAAGATCTGGTCGGTGCCGATACGGGCGAGACGCAGCAGGCGCAGCAGGGTCTCTTCCTCGAACACCGCGCCTTCGGCGGTTGCCTGCACTTCCACGATCGCGCCCTTCGATGTCAGCACGAAGTTGCCGTCGGTGTGGGCCACCGAATCCTCGTCATAATCGAGATCCAGAACCGGCGTGCCTTCGTACACGCCGCAACTGACCGCCGCGACCTGCGTGGACAGAGGGTCGATCGTGAAGGGTGTGGCGGCATGGATCTTGTCCAGCGCCAGCCGCAGCGCCACCCAGGCGCCGGAAATCGCCGCCGTGCGCGTGCCGCCATCGGCCTGCAGCACGTCGCAATCCAGCGTGATCTGCCGCTCGCCCAGCGCCTTCAGGTCCGTCACGGCGCGCAAGGATCGCCCGATCAGTCGCTGGATTTCCTGCGTGCGCCCGGATTGCTTGCCCTTGGCGGCCTCGCGGCTGCCGCGGGTGTGGGTGGCGCGGGGCAGCATGCCATATTCCGCCGTCACCCAGCCTTCGCCCTTGCCGCGCATCCACGGCGGCAGCTTCTCTTCCACGCTCGCCGTCACCAGAACATGGGTCTGGCCGAACTTCACCAGGCAGGATCCTTCCGCATAGGCGGAAACGCCCGGCTGCATCCCGATCTCGCGCATCATGTCCGGCGAACGGCCCGAAGGTCGCATCTCAATTCCTCTGTGCAATGGAAAATCCCGCCCGCCTTAGGCCGCGGCCGCCGGCAAGCCAACCCCGCA
The DNA here is from genome assembly GCF_059115405.1 of Sandaracinobacter sp. T42. NCBI lineage: Bacteria > Pseudomonadati > Pseudomonadota > Alphaproteobacteria > Sphingomonadales > Sphingosinicellaceae > Sandaracinobacter > Sandaracinobacter sp. T42. The sequence goes on along the minus strand of NZ_CM181101.1, from coordinate 1,250,398 downwards.
AGGCGCCGCGCGGCAGCGCGACGGGCCCGCAAGGCGCCGCGCGGCAGCGCGACGGGCCCGCAAGGCGCCGCGCCGCAGCACGACGGGCCCGCAAGGCGCCGCGCCGCAGCACGATGGCCCCGGTTGAGCGCCACGGCCTTCCATCCTACATTCCGCGCATGCACGAAACGGGCAGCATCTCCGTCTCCCAACTGTCAGAGCGCGCGCGCGGCATCTTCCGTGAAATCGTCGACAGCTATCTGGCAACCGGCGCGCCCGTCGGTTCCCGCACATTGTCCCGGCTCGGCGGGCTGCAGCTGTCGCCCGCCTCGATCCGCAACGTGATGCAGGATCTTGAGGAACTGGGCCTGCTGGAAGCGCCCCACACCTCGGCGGGGCGGGTGCCCACCGAACAGGGCCTGCGCCTGTTCGTCGATGGCATGATGCAGGTTGCCGTGCCGGACGCCGCCGATATCGCCACGATCGAGGCAGAGGCGATGCGGGCCGGCGCCAGCCTGGAGGAACTGCTCGCCCGCACCACCTCCGCGCTGTCCGGCCTCGCCCAGTGCGCGGCCGTCGTCGCCGCGCCCAAGACGGAACCCGTCATCCGCCAGCTGAACCTGGTGCCGCTGGGTGCGGGGCGCGCCCTCGCCATTCTGGTGGGGGCGGATGGCGGGATCGAGAACCGGGTTATCGCGCTGCCGGAAAATCTCCCGCGTGAAGCGCTCGAACAGGCGCAGAACTATGTCAACGCCCGCCTGTCCGGCCTCACCCTCGCCGACGCCGTCGCCCGGCTGCAGGTGGAAATCGAAACCGATCGCGCAGAACTTGACCAGCTGACCGCCACCCTCGTCACCCAGGGCCTCGCGTCCTGGTCGTCGGATGCGGCCGGCCCCGTCCTGATCGTGCGCGGACAGGCGCATCTGCTGAACGACGCCGATCTGGATCGTGCCCGGGCCCTTCTGGAAGAGCTGGAGGAAAAGGCCGAACTCGCACGCCTGCTGGATCAGGCCCGCGAGGCGCAGGCGATGCGCATCTTCATCGGCGCCGAAACCCGGCTGTTCGCGCTGTCGGGTTCGTCGGTGATCGCCGCACCCTATCGCGGCGCGGACGGGCGGGTGATCGGTGTGGTGGGGGTTATCGGTCCCACGCGGTTGAACTATGCCCGCGTCGTCCCCATGGTGGATTTCACCGCAAACAGATTGTCGAGGTTGATGGCATGACTGCCGAAACGCCGGAAACCGGCGCAGAAAATACGCTTGAACAGGAACTGGCAGCCGCAAGGGAAGAGATCGTGTCCCTCGTGGCAGAGCGCGACGCAGAGCGGGATCGCGCGCTGCGGATGGCCGCAGAGGCCGAAAATACCCGCCGCCGGCTGGAACGCGACAAGGCCGACGCGGTGCAATATGCCGCCGCCGGATTCGCGCGCGATATGCTGACGGTGGCGGACAATCTGGCCCGGGCGCTGGATTCCCTGCCCCAGGATGCGTCGGACGCCCTGCGCGCCGGGCTGGAAGCCACCAGCCGCGAACTTGCCAGCATCTTCGAACGCAACGGCGTGAAGCGGGTTGCCGCCACCGGATTGCCGCTCGATCCCAACCTGCATCAGGCCATGGTGGAGGTGGAGTCGGATGCCGAACCGGGCACGATCGTGTCGGAGCTTCAGGCCGGCTATACCCTGAAGGACCGGCTGCTGCGTCCGGCCCTCGTCACCGTCGCCAAGGCGAAAAGCGAAGCCGCCTGAGGCCGTTTCGGCCGGCGGCCCTGCGTCAGGGCCGCCGGCCCGTCACCATCGCATAGCGTTCCGGGCCAAGCCGGCTTGCGAGCTGGGCCGCGCCCGGCAGACCCTGAGAGGCAGCCGCCTTCGCCAGCGCCCGCGCCCGCACCTGGTCTTGCGGAACGCCGCTGCCCCGGGCGAAGGCATCCGCCAGCGCCAGCTGGGCGGGGGCATAGCCGCGCCGCGCCGCGCGCAGGAACCAGGCGGCAGCGATCGCCTCGTTGCGTTTAACGCCCTGCCCCCTGGCAGACATGGTGCCCAGCAGAGTTTCGGCCGTGGCGTTGTCGCGCTGCGCCAGCAGGCGGAAATGGTCGCGCGCGGCGGCATAATCGCGGGCGTTGAAGGCCGTCAGACCCCTGGCCATCAGCTGGTCGCTGGACAGGTCCGCCAGCTCCCGCCGGGCCCTGTCCGAATCGGACGGTGAAGCCCCGACCGGGGTCAGGGGCGTGAACACGAGAAGCCCAGCCAATACAGCGGCGGCCCATTTTAACCGTCGATACATGGCCCCCGATTAACCTATCACTGTGGCAATTTGAAGGACATGCCGTCGTTCAACCGCCACGCAATGTCGCAACGGCGGCGTCCTTCTCGAACAGATACAGCAGGTTCCGCGCCGCCTCGCCGCGCGCACCCGTCAGCCCCCCGTCGCGTTCGATCAGCAGCCGCGCGTCCTGATGCGCCGTCTCCAGCAGCCGTTCCACCTGCTCCGGCGTCGCCACGACAAACCCCTGCTCCCCCGATTGCCGTGTGCCCAGCAACTCGCCGGCGCCGCGCAGTTTCAGATCGGCCTCGGCGATCGCGAATCCGTCGTCGGTCGCCCGCATCATCCGCAATCGTTCCCTTGAGGTTTCGGAAAGCGATTCGCCGCGCAGCAGCAGACAGGTCGATTTCGCCGTGCCCCGCCCAACCCGGCCGCGCAGCTGGTGCAGCTGCGCCAGTCCGAAGCGCTCTGCCCCCTCGATCACCATCAGCGAAGCGTTCGGCACATCCACCCCCACCTCGATGACGGTCGTGGCCACCAGGATGGACGCCTCACCTGTCTGGAAACGCGCCATCTCCCGATCGCGCGCCGCGCCCTGCAGCTTGCCATGCACCAGCGCCACCCTGTCGCCGAAGCGCGCGCGAAGCGCCGCCGCCCGCGCCACGGCCGGGGCCGCGCCCCCGGGATCCGACAGAACCTCCTCGTCCGCGCCGCCATCCAGCAACGGGCACACCCAATAGGCCTGGGCCCCGGTTGCGATATGGCGCGCCAGCCCGTCCAGCACCTCGTCCAGCCGGGTCAGCGCCGTCACCCGCGTGTCCACCGGCTGCCGCCCTGGCGGCCGTTCGGACAGCCGGGACACATCCATTTCCCCGAACTGCGCCAGCGCCAGCGTGCGCGGAATGGGCGTCGCCGTCATCACCAGCAGGTGCGGCGGCGCGTCCGCCTTTTCCGCCAGCATCATCCGCTGCGCCACGCCGAAGCGGTGCTGTTCGTCCACCACCGCCAGCCCCAGCCGCCGATACTGCACCGATCCCGAAAAGATGGCGTGCGTGCCGACAAGGATGTCGATGTCGCCTGCGGCCAGCGCCGCCAGCACCGCCTCACGCATGCGTCCCTTTTCCCGGCCGGACAGGAAGCCAAGCCGCACCGGAAGGTCGCCCAGCAGCTTCTGCAGGGTCGCGAGGTGCTGCCGCGCCAGCAGATCGGTGGGCGCCAGCATCGCCCCTTGCGCGCCGCCTTCCACCGCGATCAGCAGCGCCATCAGCGCCACCAGCGTCTTTCCGGCACCCACGTCCCCCTGCAGCAGCCGCAGCATGGCGCGCGGCTGCGCCATGTCGCCCGCAATTTCGGAAACGGCGTGGCTCTGCGCGCCCGTCAGCGGCCATGGCAGCTGGCGCAGCAGTGCATCCGTCAGCCGCCCCGTGCCGGCCAGGGGCTGCCCCCGCTGCCGCCGCCGCCGCGCCCGAACCAGGGCCCAGGCCAGTTGCGCCGCCAGCAGTTCGTCATAGGCCAGCCGGTCGCGCGCGGCGGCGCTGTCGGCCGCGCCATGCACCTGCCCCAGCGCCGCTGCGAACCCGGGCCAGCGCCGCTGCGCCAGCAAGCCGGGCTCCACCCATTCCGGCAGGGCCGGAACCCGTTCCAGCGCGGCCTTCACCAGCGCCGCGATCCGTTTCGAATTGAGCCCCTCCGTCATCGGATAGACGGGCTCCGTCTCTGCGGCGTCCGCCTTGCGCAGTTCCGGGTGGATGATCTGGAATCGTCCGTTCCAAAGCTCCAGCCGCCCCGCAACGATCACCTCGGCTCCGATCGGAAAACGCCCCGCAAGTGCTGCCCCCTTCTGGCCGAAGAATGCCAGCAGCAACCCGATTCCCGAGGCATCGTCGGCCAGGATGCGGAACGGCCCCCGACCACGTGCGGGCTCATGCGCCGTGATTCGCACCGGAACCGCGATTCGCTCTCCCTCGCGCGCGCCGGCCAGGCTTTCCGCACGGCGGGTCTCCCGCCAGCCGACCGGAAAATGGAACAGCAGGTCCTTCACCCGGCCGATCTCCAGCCGTTCCAGCGCGCGCACGGCCGCAGGCCCCACGCCCGGAAGGGTGGCGGTCTCCGCAAACAGGGGGTTGAGCCGGTCGGGACGCATCGTTAGGCGGGGTAGCAACCCTTCAGGCGGCCCGCAATTTCAGCGCGCCGCCCATTCTGGCGTGGAGCGAATATGGACGGCGAAGCCTGGCGCAAGCGCACCCTGTGGCGGGCGCACCATCGCGGCACCAAAGAGGCCGACATGCTGGTCGGCGGATTCGCCGATCGCTGGATCGACGAGCTTGGCGAAGACGGCCGCCGCTGGTTCGAGGCGCTGCTGGAAGAACAGGATGTGGACATCCTGGCCTGGGCTTTCGGCACCGCGCAGCCGCCCGAACGGCTGGCGGGCGAATGGATGCAGCGACTCGCCGCCAAGGATTATCTGAAACTGGCGCCGCGCTGATGCTCCCCATCGACGAGATCGCCAGGGCCACCCGCGCGCTCAGGCTGACGGGCGCGCCCGCCGGGCTGCTGCCGCTGCTGATGGCGGGTCTGGCCCGCGCGGGCGGGCTGGATGGCCGCCGCGCCGTGCTGATCGCGGCCGATGAAGCGGCTGGCCGCGCCGTGGTGGAAGCAGCGCCCTTCTTTGCGCCCGATATCACCCCCATCTGGCTGCCGGGCTGGGATTGCCTGCCCTATGATCGCGCCAGCCCTGGCCAGCGCAACCTGGCCGAGCGGCTGGCAGGCCTCGCCGCGCTGGCGAAGGCCCCGGCCGGGCCGGAACTGCTGGTCACCACCGTCAGCGCCGCCAGCCAGCGGCTGCTGCCGAAGGATGTGGTCGCCGGCGCCACGCTGGAAATCCGCCCCGGCGCCCGCATCGGCCGCGACGAACTGGTCGCAACCTTGCTGCGCGCGGGCTATTCCCGCGTGGACAGCGTGGCCGACGCCGGCGATTTCGCCGTGCGCGGCGGGCTCGTCGATCTGGTCCCGCCGGGATTGGGATCGGGGGTGCGGCTCGATTTCTTCGGCGACGAAGTGGATGTGATCCGCACCATCGATCCCCTCACCCAGCTCACCACCGGCAGGTCGGCCGGCTTCACCCTGCTGCCGGTTTCCGAACTGCTGCTGGATGACGCGCGCATCCGGGCTTTCCGCTCCGGCTGGCTGGAACGCTTCGGCGCGGGGGCGACTTCGGATCCGCTCTACCAGGCCGCCAGCGAAGGCCGCCGCGCCGCCGGGCTCGATCATTTCCTGCCCCTGTTCGAAACCGCCATGGTCACCCTGTGGGACTGGCTGGCCCCGACGGACATCCTCGTCACCGACAGCGGCGCCCAGGCCGCCGCAGACGCCCGTTTCGAAGCCATCGCGGATTACCATCAGAACCGGGTGGAGGCGCTGAAATCGCCGCCCAAGGGCAAGGCGAAGCTGGGGGCCGCAATCTACCGCCCCCTGCCGCCCGACGCGCTCTACCTCTCCCCCGAGGAGTGGGCCGGCCACCTCGCCGCCGCCCACGCCACCACGCCCCTGCCGTCGGATGACGGGCTTGATCTTGGCGGCCTGCCGGCGATCGATTTCGCCCCCGCGCGCGTGGCCGCCGCCGCCGGCGGCCCGCCCGTCTACAAGGCCATCGCCGAGCGGATCGAAGCGGCTCGCGCCGACAGCCGCAAACCCGTGCTCGCCGCCTATTCGGAAGGCTCGCGGGACCGGCTTTCCGGCCTGCTGGCGGAACAGGGCGCCAAATCGCTGCGCCCCGCCGCCGGCTGGCAGGAGGCGCTGGGAATGGCCGCCAAGGGCGCCGTCCCCATGGTCGTCCTCGGCCTCGACAGCGGCTTCCGCCATCCGGATGCGGAAATCTGGACCGAGCAGGACATGCTGGGCGACCGGCTCGTCCGGCGCCGTTCCGCCCGCAAGGCCGACGCCTTCCTGAAGGACCTGCAGACACTGGAAACCGGCGAGCTGGTCGTCCATCAGGATCATGGCATCGGTCGCTACATCGGGCTGGTGCCCATCACCGTCTCGGGTGCCGCGCACGACACCGTCGCGCTGGAATATGCCGGCGGTGACAAACTCTATGTGCCGGTCGAGAATCTCGACGTCCTCTCCCGCTACGGCAGCGAAAACGAGGGCGTGACGCTCGACAAGCTGGGCGGCACCGGCTGGCAGCAGCGCAAGGCGCGCATGAAGGAGCGCATCCGCGAGATCGCGCACGAACTGCTGAAAACCGCGGCGCTGCGCGCCACCCGCGAAGCCGACGCCTTCGAACTGGATGCCCAGGGCTATGCCGCCTTCCTCGACAAATTCCCCTGGGCCGAGACCGACGACCAGCTGAAGGCCACCGCCGACGTGATCGAGGATCTGGGCGCGGGCCGCCCGATGGACCGGCTGATCTGCGGCGACGTCGGCTTCGGCAAGACGGAGGTTGCGCTCCGCGCGGCCTTCGTGGCGGCGTCCAACGGATCGCAGGTGGCGGTGGTCTGCCCGACCACGCTTCTGGCCCGCCAGCATGCCGCCTCCTTCCGCGAACGCTTTGCCGAAACCGGGCTGAAGGTCGGCGCCCTGTCCCGCCTCGTCCCCGCCGCAGAGGCCAGGGCCACGCGGGAAGGCCTGGCGGACGGCAGCGTGGACATCGTGGTGGGCACGCATGCCATCCTCGCCAAGGGCGTGGAATTCAAGCGCCTGGGCCTCGTGATCGTCGACGAGGAGCAGCGCTTCGGCGTCACCCACAAGGAACGGTTGAAGGCACTCAGGCACGATGTGCATGTGCTGACGCTGACGGCCACGCCGATCCCGCGCACCCTGCAGATGGCGCTTTCGGGCATCCGCGAACTGTCCGTTATCGCAACCCCGCCGGTCGATCGCCTCGCCGTGCGCACCACGGTTTCGCCCTGGGATCCGGTGGTCGTGCGCGAGGCGTTGCTGCGCGAACATTATCGCGGCGGGCAGAGCTTTCTCGTGGTGCCGCGCATATCCGACCTGCCCGACATCGAGGCCTTCCTTCGCGAGGACGTGCCCGAGGTGCGCTACGTGACGGCGCACGGCCAGATGGCGGCCAGCGAGATCGAGGACCGGATGACGGCCTTCACCGATCAGCGCTTCGACGTGCTGGTTTCCACCACCATCGTCGAATCCGGCATCGACATTCCCAACGCCAACACCCTCATCATCCACCGCGCGGACATGTTCGGCCTCGCCCAGCTCTACCAGCTGCGCGGGCGTGTGGGGCGCGCGAAGCGCCGCGCCTATGCGCTGCTGACGACGGCGGCCGACGGCACGCTGACAGCCGCCGCCGAAAAAAGGCTGCAGGTGCTGGCAAGCCTGGATTCGCTGGGCGCGGGCTTCGAACTCGCCTCCCACGATCTCGACCAGCGCGGCGCCGGCAATCTTCTGGGCGACGAACAGTCGGGCCACATCCGCGAAGTGGGCTTCGAACTCTACCAGTCCATGCTGGAGGACGCGATCGTCGCCGCCAAGGCCGAAGCGCGCGGTCTGCGCCCGCCGGAAGATCCCGGCTCGCCCACCATTTCCGTCGATGCGCCGGTGATGATCCCGGAGGATTATGTCCCCGATCTCGCGCTTCGCATGGCGCTCTACCGCCGCGCGGCGGATTTGTCCGACAAGGCCGGGATCGAAGGCTTCGCCGCCGAGATGATCGACCGTTTCGGCCCGCTGCCAGAGGGTGCCGCCAACCTGCTGAAGATCGTGGAGGCGCGCAACGCCGCCAGAAAGGCCAATGTGCAGAAGATCGAGGTTGGGCCGAAGGGCGCGCTCGTCACCTTCGTGAACGATCAGTTCCCCAACCCGGCGGGCCTTGTGGAATGGATCCAGCGCCTGAAGGGGCAGGCGAAGCTCCGGCCGGATCAGAAGCTGTTCCTCGCCCGCGATTTCGGCGGCCCGGAAGCCCGCCTTGCCGGCGCCGTGGCGCTGGCGCGCGGGCTGGCGCAGGCCGCGCGCCGCAGCGTGGAGGCAGGGCCCGAACCGGTGAAGCCCGCGCCCGTCCAGCGCCCCGCCATCCCCGGCGTGTTCAAGAGCAAGCGGCGCTGAGGACGGCCCGGGGTCCTGACCCTAGAGCGGATAGCCCGAAAACGCCTTGGTCCGGTGCATGGCCACGCTGCTCGACACCCGCTCGATCTGCCAGGGGCCGGCGGTCCACGCGGCGGTCAGGTCGCGCCATTCGGCCATGTCCGTCACCAGCACCTTCACCAGATAGTCGCTCTTGCCGCTGATCTCGGCTGCCTCCAGCACGCGCGGATCGGCCGCGAACATCGCTTCCAGCGCCCGGAAATCCTCCGGCAGGTGCCGCTTCAGCGTGACTTCGCCATAGATCAGCAGCGCGGCACGCAGCTTTTCCACCGCGATGTCCGCACGATAACCGGTGATGATCCCGATCTGCTCCAGCCGCCGCACCCGAGCCAGGCAGGCACTGGGCGACAGCGCGACTTCCTCGGCCAGCGCGGCGTTGGTGATTCGCCCGTCTCGCTGCAAGACAGCCAGAATCTTGCGGTCGATCCGATCGATGCTGTCCACTTGTGTCTCCGCCGCAGAAAATTCGGTTTGCACCGCATTCTTTCGTTACCCCGGTTCCACCCCGTGGGGCAAGAAGGGGCATGGCGACAGCTGAAGTGAATCTCTCCGAATGGCGTGTCCGTCCGGCCGGGCCGGGGGATCTCTGCGGCCTGAAGGCGCTTGCGGAACTGACGGGGGGCGGGTTCACCAACCTGCCCAACGATCGCGCCGCCCTCGCGGCGCGCATCGAACGCTCCGAAGCCAGCTATGCCGCCCGCATCACCGAACCGGAGGACGAGAATTATCTTCTCGTCCTCGAACATGTGCCGTCCGGCCGCATCGGCGGCACCGCCTGCCTGTTCAGCCGGGTCGGCGTGCGCTGGCCATTCTATTCCTACAAGCTCACGACCCTTTCGATGCACTCGCAGGAGCTTGGCCGCACCTTCCGCACCCAGGTGCTGCATCTGGTGAATGATTTCGAAGGCGCCAGCGAAGTCGGCGGGCTGTTCCTTCACCCTGATCTGCGCACCGGCGGGCTCGGCCGCCTTCTGGCCCGCAGCCGCTATCTGTTCCTCGCCCTGCACCGCCCCCGGTTCGGGGACAGGGTGCTGGCCGAACTGCGCGGGCGCATGCGCCCCGATGGCAGCGCCCCCTTCTGGGATGGCCTTGCGGGCAAGTTCTTCGGCATGGGCTTTCAGGAAGCCGATGCCTTCAACGCCACGAAGGGCAACCAGTTCATCGCGGATCTGATGCCCAAATATCCCGTCTATGTGGCCCTGTTGCCCGAAGAGGCCCGGGATGCGCTGGGCCAGCCGCACGAACAGGGGCAGGCCGCAATGCGCATGCTTCAGGCGGAGGGGTTCGCCTTCCACGGCTATGTCGACATCTTCGATGGCGGGCCGACGCTGGATACCCGGGTGGCAGACATCCGCACGGTGCGCGAAGCCGTGCCCGCCCGTGTCACGGGAACGGCCAATGGCCATGGCGGCACGGTGCGGCTGGTCGCCGGCGGCCGGCTGAAGGATTTCCGCTGCGCCGCCCTTCCGCTTCGCATGTCCGACGATGGCGAACTGCTGGCCGGCGCCGAAGGACCATTCAGCGTCGAAGACGAGGTGTTGCATGCCCATTTCTGAAACCCTGCAGAGCATCCGCCCCCATGACGGCAGCCTGCTGTGGGAAGGCACCGTCGCATCGCAGTCCGATGTGGCGGCGGCCGTGGCGCGCGCCCGCGCCGCCCAGCCCGGCTGGGCCGCAGCCGGGCTGGATGCCAGGATCGCCGTCGTCCGCGCCTTCAGGGCCGCCGTCGAGGCAGAAGCGGACAGCTTCGCCTGCCTGATCGCCCAGGAAACCGGAAAGCCCTTCTGGGAAGCGCGGACGGAAGTCGGCAGCGTCGCCGCCAAGGTGGAAATCTCCGTCACCGCCCATGCCGAACGGACGGGCAGCCGCGAAGCCCCCTTCGCGGCCGATCCGGCCGGCGCAATGCAGGCGCTCAGGCACAAGCCCCACGGCGTGCTGGCGGTGCTGGGCCCCTACAATTTCCCGGCCCATCTGCCCAACGGCCATATCGTGCCGGCGCTGATCGCGGGCAACGCCATCGTCTTCAAGCCCAGCGAACTCACCCCCGCCACCGGCGCCTTCATGGCCGGGCTGTGGGCGAAGGCCGGCCTCCCCGATGGGGTGCTGACGCTCGTGCAGGGCGCGGGCGCGACCGGCCGCGCGCTTGCCGCCGCCGATACGGACGGGCTGCTGTTCACCGGTTCCGCCCCTACCGGCGCCGCGCTGGCCCGCCAGTTCGCGGAAACCCCGCACCGGATCCTCGCGCTGGAAATGGGCGGAAACAACCCGCTCGTCGTGTGGGATCTGGACGACGCCGACGTGGAAGCTGCCGCCCTCGTCATCGCCCAGTCCGCCTTCCTGTCGGCCGGGCAGCGCTGCACCTGCGCCCGCCGCCTGATCCTGCGGGAGGGCGCGCATGACAGACTGGTCGATGCCCTCCTTTCCATCCTGGACGGCCTCGTCATCGACCAGCCCTTTGCGGATCCGCAACCCTTCATGGGCTGCGTCATCTCCAACCGAGCGGCAGACAGCCTGCTGGCCCGCGCCGGCTCGATCCACGGCAAGACGATCCGCCCCCTGCTGCGGCTGAGGGAAGGCCTGCCCTTCCTGACCCCCGGCCTGGTGGACGTGACAGGCCTTGATGTGCCGGACGAGGAATTGTTCGGCCCCTTCCTGCAGTTGCAGCGGGTCTCCAGCTTCGAACAGGCCATCGCCAGCGCCAACGCCACCCGCTTCGGCCTGTCCGCCGCCCTGCTCGGCGGGGATCGCGCCCTCTATGACTGGTTCTGGGCGGACAGCCGCGCCGGCGTCGTCAACTGGAACCGCCCCACCAACGGCGCGGCCTCCAACGCGCCGTTCGGCGGCGTGGGCCTGTCCGGCAACCACCGCCCCAGCGCCTATTATGCCGCCGATTATTGCGCCTGGCCGGTGGCGAGCGTGGAGGCCGCCCGTCCCTTCATCGCCACCCCGCCCGGCGTTGCGGCGGCAAATGCAGGGGCCGCGCGCTGATGCCCGAACTCAATCTCGACGGCCTTGTCGGCCCCAGCCACAACTATGCCGGCCTCAGCCTTGGCAACCTCGCGGCGGAACGCAACGCGGGCGCCACCAGCGCCCCGCGCCGTGCCGCGCTTCAGGGCCTCGCCAAGATGCGGCTGCTCGTCTCATTGGGCGTGCCGCAAGGGCTGCTGCCCCCGCACCGCCGCCCCGCCACCCGCTTCCTGCGCAGCCTGGGCTTCGAGGGTGACGATGCCCGTGTGCTGGCCGACTGCGCCGCCGAGGATCCGCAGCTTCTGGCCGCCGCCTTTTCCGCCAGCAGCATGTGGACGGCGAACGCCGCCACCGTCAGCCCGGCCGCCGACACCGCCGACGGCCGCACCCATTTCACGGTTTCCAACCTCGTCACCATGGCGCACCGCAGCCAGGAATGGCCGGAAACCATGGCCCTGCTGAAGCTCGCCTTCGCGGACGAGCGGCATTTCGCGGTCCACTGGCCGGTGCCCCCCGGTTTCGGGGATGAAGGTGCAGCGAACCACATGCGCTTCTGCACGGGCCACGAAAGCGAAGGCGTCGAAGCCTTTGTCTATGGCCGCAACCGGGGCGGGGCCTTCCCGGCGCGCCAGCATGTGCGCGCCAGCCAGGCCGTCGCCCGCACCCATGGGGTGAAGCAGGCGCTGTTCCTTGAACAATCCGATGTCGCGATCCAGGCCGGCGCGTTCCACAATGATGTCGTCGCCGTCAGCAACGAACAGGTCCTGTTCGCCCATGAACAGGCCTTTGCGGACCGCGCCGCCACGATCGCGGCGCTGCAGGCGCGCGTGCCGGGCTTCACGCTGGTGGAAGCGCCCGCCGCGGACGTGCCGCTGGCCGATGCGATCGCCTCCTATGTGTTCAACGCCGCGCTCGTTTCCGTCGGTGGCGGAGAGATGGCGCTGATCCTCCCGAAAGAGGCGGAAGAAACGGAGAGCGTCTGGCGCTGGCTTCAGCGGGTCAAGCAGGATGCGGCGAACCCGATCAACCATCTGCATGTGCTGGATCTCAGGGAAAGCATGAAGAACGGCGGCGGCCCCGCCTGCCTGCGCCTGCGCGTGCCCCTGTCCGGCGAAGCGCTTGCCGCCGTGGATCCGCGTTTCCTGCTCGACGAAGCGAAAATCGACCGGCTGGAACGGCTGGTCGGCCAGTGGTGGCCAGAGGCGATCGCCCCGGCCGATCTCGCCAGCCCCGATCTGTGGCGACAGTGCCATGCCGCCCATGATGCGCTGCTGAAAGAGCTCGGTCTCGCGCCTGCCGAACTCGGGCTCTGAACCGCCCCGGTTTTCGGGCAGACTCACCCGAAGGCTGTTCCCCCCGGACGAACCGGGGGGATTGAACGAGATGGCATGCGCCTGAGGCGGCGGCCGCCGCCCGGCGCGCTACCAGATGTTCACCCGCTCTTCCTCGGGCAGGTACATCTTGTCGCCGGGCCTGACGTTGAACGCCTCGTACCAGGGTGCATGGTTGCGGGTCGTCAGCGGTCGCCAGTTGCCGGGGCTGTGCGGTCCCACCGTCAACTGCCGCTCCATCGCCGCATCGCGATATTTGCTGCGCCAGATCTGCCCGAAGCCCAGGTAGAAGCGCTGCGGCCCCGTCACGCCGTCGATCACCGGGGCCTTCCGGCCCTTCAGGCTCATCTGATAGGCATCCCAGGCGATGTTCAGACCGGCGATGTCGCCGATGTTCTCACCCAGCGAAAGCTTGCCGTTGATCCGCTTGCCCGGCAGCGGCTCATAGGTCTCCACCTGCCGCACCAGCACGTCGGACAGCTTCGTGAACCGCTCCACGTCGGCTGGCGTCCACCAGTCGGACAGCTTGCCGTCCGGGTCATACTTGCGGCCCTGGTCGTCGAAATGGTGGGTGATCTCGTGCCCGATCACCGCGCCGATCGCCCCGTAGTTCACCGCAGGATCGGCCTTCGGGTCGAAGAAGGGCGCCTGCAGGATGGCGGCCGGGAACACGATCTCGTTCCAGGTGGGGTTCGCATAGGCGTTCACCGTCATCGGGGTCATGAACCATTCGCTGCGGTCGATCGGCTTGCCCAGCTTGGCCAGGTTGCGGTCATATTCGAACGCATAGGCGCGGCGGGCATTGCCAACGGCATCGCCGCGAACCACCTCCAGCGCACTGTAATCCCGCCACACGTCGGGATAGCCGATCTTCGGCGTGAAGCGCGACAGCTTGAAGCGCGCTGCTTCGCGAGTCTTCGGATCCATCCAGGCAAGATTCTTCAGGCGCTTGTCCATGGCGGCGATGATGTTGGAAACCAGCTCATCCATCTGTGCCTTGGCTTCCGGCGGGAAATGGCGCGCCACATATTCCTGGCCGACCGCCTCGCCCAGCGCGCCGGTCGTCATGTTCACGGCCTGCTTCCAGCGGTCTTCCTGCAGGGGCGTGCCCGACAGGGTCTTGCCATAGAAGGTGAAATTCTCGTCCCGATAGGCCTTGGGCAGCAGCTGTGCCGCGCTGCGCAGCGTGTGATACCGCATCCAGGCCTGCCAGTCGGCGACGGGCGCTGTTTCGGCGAGCCGCGCGATTCCCTTCAGCGCAGACGGCTGGTTCACGTTCAGGCTTGCTTCCCCTGCAATGCCGGTGATGGCGCGGAACGCCGCCCAGTCCACCCCCGGAAAGCCTGAGGCAAGATCGTCGACGGGCACCGGATTGTAGCGCTTCTCGGCTTGCCGGTTCTCCACGTTCGTCCAGTGAACCCGGGCGATCTCCGTCTCCAGGGCCAGGACGCGGGCGGCCTGCGCCTTCGCATCCGCCTCCGGCACACCCGAAAGCTGCAGCATCCGGGCGACATGCGCTTCATAGGCGGCCTTCTGCGGCGCAAAACGCTCATCCAGATAATAATCCCGGTTGGGCATGCCCAGGCCGGCCTGCACAAGGCTCACCGTCATTTTCGACGGATCCTTCAGATCCTGCGAAATGCCCATGCGGAAAGGCGCAGGCCCGCCCTCGCGGTTGGCGCGGGCGAACGCATCCGAAAGCTGCTTGCGGGTGGCGATGGCGGCGATCGCGTCCAGTTCCGGCTTCAGGGGGGCAAGCCCGGCTGCCTCGATCGCGGCCTGGTCAATCAGCGTGGCATAGAAATCGCCCACCTTCTTCAGGTTGCCGGCGGCCTGCGGGTTGGCAGAGGCTTCTTCCACGATGGCGCGCGTCCGCGTCAGCGAAAGCTCGCGCAGAACGTCGAACATGCCCCACGAAGCCCGATCCGCGGGGATCTCCGTGTTCCGGTCCCAGGTGCCGTTCACATAGGCGACGAAATTGTCACCGGGCTTCACAGCCTTGTCCATGCCCGACACATCCACCCCGAAGGTTCCCAACCGGGGTCCGTCGGGGCGGGCGGCGGTTTCGGCTATGGCAGGGGCAAGGGCCAGCGGGGCGGCGGAAAGCAGCAGCACGGCGGACAGGCGCGCGAAAGCAGAAAGACAGGTCATGGAGTCTCCCGGAAGGCCCGTATCGGCACGGGCGGTTGGCAGTCAGCGATTGGCGGCAGGCACCCAGAGGATGTCGCCGCCGCCCTCGGCCCGGTTGGCGTGCCGGGCCATCACGAACAGATGGTCGCTCAGCCGGTTCAGATACTGGATCGCAACCGGGTTCACCGGCCCTTCGCCCTGCGCCATCACGGCCTCCCGCTCGGCCCGGCGCACCACCGTGCGCGCCTGGTGCAGATGCGCGGCCAGCGGCGTGCCGCCGGGCAGGATGAAGCTGTTCAGCGGCGCCAGTTCGGCGTTCATCGCGTCGATCTCGGCTTCCAGCCGACTCACCATCGCGGGCACCACGCGCAGCGCCTTGTCGTCGCGCCAGTCATCGCCCGGGGTCGCCAGATCGGCGCCCAGATCGAACAGGTCGTTCTGGATCCGCCCGATCATCGCCAGATGCTCGCCACGGGCATGCAGCCGGGCCAGCCCCAGCACGCTGTTCGCTTCGTCGGCGGTACCATAGGCGGCCACGCGCGGACTGTCCTTGCTGATACGGCTTCCGTCGACCAGCCCGGTCGTGCCGTCGTCACCCGTGCGGGTGTAGATCCTGTTCAGTTTCACCATGCCGATCAGGCCTGTCAGCCGCCGGAAAGGCCGCGCCCGCCGATCACGAGCAGCAGGATCACCAGCAGGATGGTCAGCGCCTGCAGGCCGACCCGCATGGACATGTACTTGTTGGATTGCTGGCCGCTGATATCCTTGCCCTGCGCCATGGTGATGATCCCGCGGATCAGCACATAGGCTGTGGCGCCGGCAGCCAGCACGATAAGCGCAATCAGAAGTCCGTTCATGGGCCCTTCCTACCAGCGCCCGCGTGTGAGCGCACCCCAAGAATTCAGGGCAGAAAGACGCAGTCCGGGCCATCCGGCGCCAGTTCGGCCAGCCGCGCGGCCAGTTCCGGGCCATCCACCCCCCTCGCCCGCAGCGCGGCAAGCGTTTCGGCCCGGTCGCGCTTCGCCAGCCGCCGCCCGTCCGGCGCCAGCAGCAGCCGATGGTGATGATAGCGCGGTGGTCGCAGCCCCAGCAGCGCCTGCAGCAGCCGCTGCATCGGCGTCGCGTCGATCAGGTCGCGCCCCCGCACGATGTCGGTCACGCCCTGGAAGGCGTCGTCCACCACCGCCGCCAGCATATAGCCCACGCCGATGTCCTTGCGCGCCAGCACGATGTCGCCGCCCGTCAGCGGATCGGCCGCCAAAGGGCCCCGCCCCGTCTCCAGCCATGTCAGCGGCCCGGCGATCGCCGCTGCCTTCGCCACGTCCAGCCGGATCGCCGGATCGCGGTTCGCGGCCCGCTTCGCCGCTTCGGCGGCGTCCATCGCCCGGCAGGTGCCGGGATAGAGCGGCTGCGCCCCGTGCGGCGCGGCGGCGGCGGCGGCGATATCGGCGCGGGTGCAGAAGCAGGGATAGGTCAGCCCCATCGCCGTCAGTTCGGCCAGCGCCGCCAGATGGGCCGCGCGCCGGTCCGTCTGCCGCAGCACCCCGTCCGGCTTCAGGCCCAGCCAGTCGAGATCGACCTGAATAGCCGCCACGAATTCCGGCCGACAGCGCGTCGAGTCGATATCCTCGATCCTCAGCAGCCAGCGCCCGCCACCCGCCCGTGCGAGCCGCGCGCCCAGCACGGCGGACAAGGCATGGCCCAGGTGCAGCAATCCGCTTGGCGAAGGGGCAAAACGGGTAACCGGGTGTGCAGCCTGCATCGGCGCTTGACCTCAACAATATCTGGTGCTGTCATACCAAAGACATACAGCCTCTGGTATAGGGGGCGCCATGAAGCGCAGGCGTGAAAGCGGCTGCCCGAAGTGCGATAGGGATGGTGGCGGACAGGCCTGCTCCGACGGAGATGAGGAGCGGCGGCCATGTATCATCCCGATGTGATTCAGGAACGATGGCGCCCCGGGCATGATCAGGGCCGCTGGCAGAGCCCGCAGGCCTGCCCGGCGCTGGTGCTGAACGCGGATTATACGCCATTGTCCTATTATCCGCTCAGCCTCTGGAGCTGGCAGGACGCGATCAAGGCCGCGTTTCTGGAACGGGTGGATGTGATCGCCCGCTACGAGCGGGAGATCCGCTCCCCCAGTTTCTCGATGCGCCTGCCCAGCGTGGTGGCGCTGCGCCAGTATGTGAAGCCCAGCCAGAACCCGGCCTTCACCCGCTTCAACCTGTTCCTGCGCGACCGTTTCAGCTGCCAGTATTGCGGCTCGACACATGATCTCACCTTCGATCATGTCGTCCCGCGGGCCTATGGCGGGCGGACCACCTGGCAGAATGTCACCACCGCCTGCGCGCCCTGCAACCTCCGGAAGGGCGGGCGCACGCCGGCCGAGGCGCACATGCTGCCCCGCAACCGGCCGGTGCAGCCCACCGCCCACCAGCTTCAGGAAAACGGCCGGGGCTTCCCGCCCCACTACTGCCACGAAACCTGGCGGGATTATCTCTACTGGGATACCGAACTGGAAGCCTAGCCGAACTGGAAGTCTGGCTTGCAGGGGGCGGCACAGGCCGGGGCTGCGGGCCCCGGCCCTGGCCGGCTTCAGCCGACGATTTCGTCCGGCTTGAAGAAGAAGGCGATCTCGATCGCGGCATTCTCCTCGCTGTCCGAACCATGCACCGTGTTCGCCTCGATGCTTTCGGCCAGTTCCCGGCGAATGGTGCCGGCGTCGGCGTTCGCCGGGTTCGTCGCACCCATCACGCGGCGGTTCAGCGCCACGGCGTCCTCGCCCTCCAGCACCTGAACCACGACCGGGCCGGACGTCATGAAGGCCACAAGGTCGTTGAAGAAGGGACGCTCGGCATGCACGGCGTAAAAGCCTTCGGCCTGCGCCTTCGTCATGTGGATGCGCTTCGAAGCGACAACACGCAGGCCGGCTTCTTCCAGCATGGTCGTCACCTTGCCGGTAATGTTCCGGCGCGTGGCGTCGGGCTTGATGATCGAAAAGGTCCGGGTGACGGCCATTGCAGATATCCTGTGCGTTGCTGGGAAATTGGCGGCGGCCTTTAGCCGAGCATGGTGCAACGCACAAGGCCACCCGACGCCCACATGCCCAAACCCAACCCGGCCCGCCCGGCGCCTGAGGGGGGCCCAACCACAACCGGTGGCGCAGCCACCGCAAGGCCGACCGGCCGCCCGGAGCGCAGCGGAGGAAGCCAAGGCGGGCGGATGCCCGCGCCCGGCGCCTGAGGGCCAGTCCACAACCGGTGGCGCAGCCACCGCAAGGCCGACCGGCCGCCCGGAGCGCAGCGGAGGAAAGCCAAGCGGGCGGATGCCCGCGCCCGGCGCCTGAGGGACAAACCATAAAGTACCAGAGGCCCTGTAAGCCGGGTTCTGTTCCCCTTGCGGGGGCGGCGACCATTCATCTCGGATGCGTGTCGCCACGCACCTCCAGCAACCAACCCGCACATCCAGGCCGGATCAGGCCCGCCTCTCGGCACGATGCGCCTATTCGGTCTTGCTCCCGGTGGGGTTTGCCGTGCCGCGCCTGTTGCCAGCCGCGCGGTGCGCTCTTGCCGCACCCTTTCGACCTTGCCTTCACCCCGGGGGGCCGGAAGGCGGTCTGCTTTCTGTGGCACTGTCCCTGGGGTCACCCCCGGCGGGCGTTACCCGCCACCGTCGATCCTTGGAGCCCGGACTTTCCTCGATCCCTTGCGGGGACGCGGCCGCCCAGGCCTCTGGCACCGCTTTTACTTGTGCGCCGGCGACGGAAAGGTCAAGGTTGCGGGGCAGGATACAGGAGGGCGCCTTGGCAGACGAACCCGTGAAGACGAACGATTTCGACATGAACCGGCCGACGATCATCAGCCTCCTCTATGTCGGCAGCTTCCTGGCCGGCGTCACCTCCATCATCGGCGTCATCCTGGCCTATGTCTGGAACGGGGAGGCGCACGAAAGCTGGCAGGACAGCCACTTCCGCTATCATATCCGCACCTTCTGGATCGGCTTCGTCTGGTCGTTCGTGGCGCTCATCGGCGCCATCCTGACGCTCGGGCTTCTCGCCTGGGCGCTGTTCCCGCTGGTCGCCATCTGGTTCGCCGCCCGCGCCATCAAGAGCCTGATGGCTGCGCAACGGCATGAACCCGTCCAGAATGTGACAACCTGGTTCGTCTGAGGAAAGGATCACCGCGATGAGCCCGCGCCCCAAGGACGCCGACGAAGCCCCCGAAGCCTTCAACAGCGAACAGGATGATGGCCCGCAGGCACAGGACGTGGCGGAAGATGCGCTCAACCCCGGCCCGGTGCTGCAGGACAGCGTGCATGGCCCGTCCGATCCGACCAGCCTCTACGACGACGAGCCGGACGACCTTGTCGACGTGATGCGCGAAATGGTGGAATCGGGCGAGATCGACACCGGCGCCTTCGAAGGCGAGCCGATGCACGACGACGAGGAAGACATATTGGGCGACACCGACCCTGGCGACGACGCGCTCGAGTCGATCCCGGATCTGGACAGCGACCTGTCGGACCTCGACAGCGACTGGGGCGAGGACGACCTGAGCGCGGACGAATAACCCGCCCGACTCTAAGGCAGGCTCATCAAGGGAAACGCGTGATCAGCGCCCCGTCTGTCCGCGGTGCATCAGCATCGCATCCGCCAGCACCAGCGCCATCATCGCCTCTGCCACCGGCGCCGCGCGGATACCCACGCAGGGATCGTGCCGCCCTTTCGTCACGATCTCGGCCGCCTCCCCGTGCTGTGTCACCGTTTCCACGGGCGTCAGGATGGAACTCGTTGGCTTCAGCGCCAGTCGCACCACCACCGGCTGGCCCGTGCTGATCCCGCCCGCCACGCCGCCGGCATGGTTCGCCAGGAACAGCGGCTTGCCGCCCGGCCCGGGGCGCATCGCGTCGGCATTCTCCTCCCCGCGCAGCTTCGCGGCGTGAAAGCCGTCCCCGATCTCCACGCCCTTCACCGCATTGATGGACATCATGGCGGCGGCCAGCTGCCCGTCCAGCTTGTGATAGAGGGGCGCGCCCCAGCCCGCCGGCACGCCCTCCGCCACCACTTCCACCACCGCCCCCAGAGAGGAGCCCGACTTGCGCGCGGCATCGAGCGCGGCTTCCCAGCGCGCGGCGGCCTTCGCATCGGGGCAGAAGAAGGGGTTGCGGTCGATTTCGGCCGCATCGAAGTTCGCCCGGTCGATGGCGTCCCCGCCCAGCTCCACCAGATAGCCGCTGATGGCGATATCCGGCCCCAGAACCGCGCGCGCCACCGCGCCCGCCGCCACCCGCGCCGCCGTTTCCCGGGCAGAGGATCGCCCGCCGCCACGCGGATCGCGGAAGCCATATTTGGCATCATAGGCATAGTCCGCATGGCCGGGGCGGTATTTCACGGCAACGTCGGAATAGTCCTTCGAGCGCTGATCCACATTGCGGATCATCAGGCTGATCGGCGTGCCGGTGGTGCGCCCCTCATACACGCCGGACAGGATCTCGACCGTATCCGGCTCCTGCCGCTGGGTGGTGAAGCGCGACTGGCCGGGCCGCCGCTTGTCGAGAAAGGGCTGGATATCCCCCTCGCTCAGCGCCAGCCCCGGCGGGCACCCATCCACCACAGCGCCCAACGCCGGCCCATGGGATTCCCCCCAGGTGGTGAAACGGAAGAGATGGCCGAAGCTGTTGTGCGACATGGCCTTCGGATGCGGGATCAGACGCAGAATGGCAAGGTGCCGGGCAAACCCCGGCACCTTGTGCATTAGAAGTTGAACGGCTCTGCTGTCAGGGCGTTAACGGTCTGGCCGGGAAGCATCACGGCCGATCTGCCCGAAATCAGGATGGACCCGAACAACGCGCCAACCGTGTTTCCCTTCCCTTCCTGACGATGCTTGCCCATCAGCTTTACTCGCTGGCCGTTCACTGTGACATCATCGAACGTCACTTCGAATTTGCCTGATTTGCCGCCTATGGCTCGGCCAGTCTTCCAGCTTACGGTGCCCATCGCAGACGAACCACGCGGGATTGCGACCACACCTCCTTCCACAACGTCTTCTGCCACACTGAAGCGAACTCGATTGCCAACTTCGACCGTTTTCGAACTAACTTCTTCCAGTGCATTCAATTTGATAGGTGTACTTGTTGGCAGCACTCTTGTCTTTGTTGGAGTGACAGTAGGCATTGCGGCGGACTGCGCAGCCGGTTGGGCAGTGGAATTCATTTCGACAACATAGCCGGATTGTGCAGATGCAACATTTGCAGCCAAGAGCATCGCGCCAAGAGACGCGGCACGAATAACCATATGGATTCCCCTCTTATTAGGTCCGACATTCGAGGTCGGATGGTTGATTGTCTAATCAGCATGGCGCAGGCGCGTTACAAGTCAAGTGCGCCCATCGAGCGATTTAGCAATGGTATAAATATTGCGGATTATGGAGCCGCCAATCCAGTTCCAAAGATTTTGCTGTAAACATAGCGCAAGATGGGAATCATCTAAAAATAACCGAAGGAACCAGATGATAGGATTTGGTCGCATGATAGGCTGTTTGCACGGCTGAAAGCGCTCCCTCGCCTCGCGCAGGCAGGTTATGTGTTGGTGCTTTGGAACAGCAATATCGTTCTGGCGGATCGGTTGGATGCCGCAGGCTCCCTCACGCCAGCGCAATATCCGGCGCGTCCTCGGCCTTCATGCCCACCACATGATAGCCGCTGTCCACATACAGCACCTCGCCTGTCGTGCCGGAGGCGAGGTCAGAGAGCAGATAGACGCCCGCGCCGCCCACATCTTCCAGCGTGGTGTTGCGCTTCAGCGGCGCGTTCAGCTCGTTCCATTTCAGGATGTAGCGGAAGTCGCCGATGCCGCTGGCGGCCAGCGTCTTCACCGGGCCGGCCGATATGGCGTTCACGCGGATGTTGTCGCGGCCGAAATCCACTGCCAGGTAGCGCACGCTGGCTTCCAGCGCCGCCTTGGTCACGCCCATCACATTATAGTGCGGGATCACCTTTTCCGCGCCGTAATAGCTCAGCGTCAGCAGCGAACCACCGTTCGGCATCATCGCGCCCGCGCGGCGGCAGACGGCGGTGAAGCTGTAGCAGCTGATGTCCATCGACATCAGGAAATTCGCCCGGCTGGTGTCGGCATAACGGCCGCGCAGCTCGTTCTTGTCTGAAAAGCCGATGGCGTGAACGACGAAGTCGATCGTGGGCCACAACGCCGCAAGATCGTCGAACAGCTTGTCGATCGATTCGTCGGAGGAAACGTCGCAATCGAACAACAGCGGCGCGCCCAGCGATTCCGCCAGCGGCCGCACCCGCTTCTCCAGCGCCTCGCCCTGATAGCTGAAGGCGAGTTCCGCACCCTGCGCGCTCAGCGCCTGGGCGATGCCCCAGGCGAGCGAACGATCATTCGCGACCCCCATGATGAGCCCGCGCTTACCCGTCATCAAACCCATGTGCTTCTCCACTTTGGGGCGTTTTTAGTCCGTCGACGCCTGAATGGAAGGGCTATTGAGGGGATCCTCGGGCGGCTGCGCCAGCGCCGCGTTCAGTTCGGTGCCGAATACCAGCGCAAAACCAACGCCATAGAAGAACAAGAGGGCCAGCATCACGCCCGACAAGGTGCCATAGGTCAGGCCCATGTGCCCGAAGGCGGACACGGCCGGGCCCAGCAGCAACAGGCCGACAACCCAGGCCAGCGTCGTGACAAGCGCGCCGGGCCAGCTGGCGCTGCTTGCATACATCTTGGGAACCAGCAGCCGGAACAACCCCCACAACGCCAGGAAGATGAACACCGGCACCAGCAGCCGCGACCAGTCCAGCCAGCCGGGGCTCGCCTTCAGGTGGGGAAACAGATGGCGCAGCGATTTCAGCACAACGACCAGCACGAACTGCGACAGGAAGGCGATGATCACCAGCAGCATCGCAACCAGCGTGCCGCCAACCGACATCAGCCGGTATTCCAGGAAGTTCCGCGCCAGCGGCACCTCGTAGGCGCGATGGATGATGTCGCGCAGCGTTTCGATGAAGGTGGTGACGGTCCACAGCGCCACCACCCCGCCCAGCCACAGCAGGTTGCCGGTGCGGGCCTGCAGCACTTCCTCGATCACGGGCGCGAACAGGTCCGCAAGGGTTACGGGCAAGGCGCGCAGCATGCCGTCTATGGCATATTGCCCGGCTGCGGTCTGCCCGAAGGCAGCCGTCACCGCCGTGATCAGGATGATCAGCGGCAGCAGGGTGACAAGGCTGAGATAGGCAAGATTGCCGGCGTGGATATAGCCGTCGCGCAGGGTGCGGCCCAGCGTGCGGCGGGCGACGGCGTAGGTGCGCGGCAGCCGGATGGCGAACCGGTCGATCTGCCGCGCCGGCCAGGCAAGCATGCCCCCCGGATGCATGCGGGGGGCCCCCATCTCAGGCCTGCACCCGGGCCTTCAGGAAATCGGCCAGTTCCGGATCGGCCGGAATGTCCACCAGCACGCGCGCCAGCAGATCGCCGCGGCTGCCGTCCTTGCGGGTGAAGCCCTTGCCCTTCAGGCGCAGCAGTCGGCCCGACGTAGTGGCCGGCGCGATCGTCGCCATCACCTCGCCTTCGGGCGTGGGCACCCGCGCCTTGCCGCCCAGCACCGCGGTTTCCAGCGGCACCATCGCATCGGTGCGCAGGTCGAATCCGTCCCGCGTGAAGCGGGCGTCCGGCTGGATCAGGAAGGTCACATGGGCGTCGCCCGGCCCGGCCGGCCCCTGATCCCCCTGCCCCGGCAGGCGCACCTGCTGATTGTCCTCCACGCCCTTCGGAATCGCCAGTTCGATCGTCTTGCCGTTCCGCAGCGCCAGCCGCACGGTTCGGGCGAGCGCCGCATCCGCGAAGGGCACGGTCAGCCGGTAGTTCACATCGGCCCCGCGCTGGGGCGGCTGGCGGAATCCACCCGCACGTCCACCCGCCGTGCGGCCGAACAGCTCGGAAAACAGATCCGAAGGATCGCCGCCGAAGTCGAAATCGAAATCGGGCGCCGCACGTCCGCCGGGCCGCCCGCTCGGGCGATAACCACCCGCCCCGCCGCCGAAACCCGTAAACTTCGGATTGCCCTGCTCGTCGATCTCGCCCCGGTCGTATTTCCCCTTCTTGTCCGGATCGGACAGGATCTCATAGGCAGCGGTCACCGATTTGAACCGCTCCATCGCCTTGGGATTGTCCTTGTTCCTGTCAGGGTGAAGCTCCTTCGCCAGCTTGCGATAGGCGCGCTTGATGGCGGCAGCGTCGGCCGTGCGGGGCACCCCCAGTTCGGAATAGAGATCTGCCATCAGCTGTTACAGGCTCCGCGCAGAAACTGTTGCACAAAAGTCACACTCGATATAGGCGCTGTCCCCGCCTGCGGCAAGGCACCGGCTTGCAGCCCCGGGCCTGCGGGCCTAGCGAGGGGACATGACGACCGATCCTTACGCGCTTTTTGGAGACTGGTTTGCCGAGGCGCAAGCCGCAGAGCCGAATGACCCGGGCGCCGTCGCCCTGGCGACAGTGGAGCCCGATGCGGACGGACTGCCCCGGCCCGACGTGCGCATCGTGCTGATGCGCGGCTTCGACACCAACGGATTCCTCGTCTTCACCAACTACGACAGCGCCAAGGGCCGCCAGATCCGGCAATGCCCCACCGCGGCGCTGTGCTTTCACTGGAAATCCATCCGCCGGCAGGTGCGCGTGCAGGGGTCGATCGGCCGGGCCACGGTTGCCGAAAGCGATGCCTATTTCGCCGGCCGTCCCCGCCCCAACCAGTTGTCGGCCTGGGCGTCGCGCCAGTCGGAACCGCTCGACCGGCGCGAGACATTCGAGGCGCGACTGGCCGAAATGGACGCCCGTTTCCCCGCAGACGTCCCAAGGCCCGGGAACTGGGGCGGATACCGGCTGGTGCCGGACAAGATCGAGTTCTGGGAGGATCGCCCCGGCCGCCAGCACTGGCGCACCCTGTTCACACGCACCGCCGACGGCTGGGCGGAAGGGCTTCTGTTCCCCTGATCTAGGCGCCGAAAAAGGCCCACACCTGCGCCTGGCCCTGCGCATCCATGTGCAGGCCCATCTTCGTGCGGCGCCACAGTGCGTCCGCCGCTGTCCGGGCCCATTCCCGGTCGCGCATGTGCTGCAGTTCCGTCTCGAATAGCCCGCCCATGTTCGCACCCAGGCCTTCGGACAGCATCCTGTCCGTCTCTGTTCCCCACAGATGCGCCATGCGCGCCACGATCGCGGGATCGTAAAGATTGTGCCGCGCCTTCAACTGCATCAGCCAATGATCGAAATCGGCCCGCGCGCTGCCGCCCAGCCGCGGCACATCCCCGCCCGGCAGCGGGGCCGCATGAGTCCAGGGCTTCGTTTCGGGAAACAGGCGCTTCAGCACCGCTTCCGAAAGCAGGCGGTAGGTCGTGATCTTGCCGCCGATCACCGTCATCGCCCGCTGGCCCTCGTGCGGCACCAGCTTCCAGTCCCGCGTGGTTTCACGCGCACCCTTGCCTTCCTCAAGAACCAGCGGGCGGACTCCGGCAAAGCGGTGCACGATGTCGGCCGATGACAGCGGCTTCGCCAGGCTGCGGTTCACCGCCGCCAGCAGATAGGCTTCCTCCGCCCCGGTCAGGCTGTGCGCCGCGGGATCGGCAACCGGCGTTTCGGTGGTGCCGATCAGGCTGAACTCATTCTCCCAGGGGATCACGAAGATGATCCGCCCATCCGGCTGCTGCAGCATCCAGGCGTCCGCCGTACGGTTCACCTTGCGGGTCACGATATGCCCGCCCTGCACCAGCGA
Organism: Sandaracinobacter sp. T42; assembly: GCF_059115405.1. Taxonomy (NCBI): domain Bacteria; kingdom Pseudomonadati; phylum Pseudomonadota; class Alphaproteobacteria; order Sphingomonadales; family Sphingosinicellaceae; genus Sandaracinobacter; species Sandaracinobacter sp. T42. The sequence continues at coordinate 1,224,859 of NZ_CM181101.1, read as the reverse complement.
CAGGCGCGGCGCATCGGCCATGCCCATAAGCCGTCCGGCCACCTCCCCCGCCCATGGCCCGGCGCAGTTCAGAAGCTGCCGGCCCGCATGCCGGCGGCCGGAAGCCGTCTCCACCTCCCAGCCGAAATCCGTCGGCCGGGCGGCGGTCACGGGATCGCGGGGGGCGATCAGCGCACCCCGGTCGGCCGCGTCGCGGGCGTTCAGGATCACCAGCCGGCTGTCGTCGATCCAGCCATCCCAGTAGCGGAAGGCCTGGCGAAGGTGGCGGGCAAAGGCCGGTCCGGCCGCATCCTTCTGCAGTTCCACCGTCTGGCTGCCCGGCACTTCGCGGCGGCGGGCCAGATGGTCATACAGGAACAGCCCCAGGCCGATCATCCAGCGCGGCCTCAGATGCGGCTCCAGCGGCAGCAGGAAGGGCATGGGCCGGCTGATGTGCGGGGCGTTGCGCAGGATCACCTCGCGCTCGGCCAGCGCCTTGCGCACCAGGGCGAACTCGCGGAACTCCAGATAGCGCAGCCCGCCATGAACCAGCTTCGACGAAGCCGAAGACGTCGCCCCGCCGATGTCCCCTGCTTCCAGCAGGGTGACGCGCAAACCGCGCCCGGCGGCGTCACGCGCCACGCCTGCGCCGTTCACGCCGCCGCCGATGATCAGCAGATCCTGGATGTCGGCTTCGGCCATCCCCCGTGCCTAGCGGAGGCGGGCCGGATTCGGGAAGGGGCGGATTCGGGAAGGGTGCGGGCACGTCAGGGAAGGATGCCGCCCCGCGGCCCGCGCTCCGGCGGCGCAGTCTCTGGCCCCTTTTTCCCGCAGGCGGAAAATGTCGCTGCCACAAGCGGGAGGGCGTGGCACGCGCGCCGCTGCGCTAGACGAAGCGCATGGCCGATTGGGGAGGTCGGCGGGTGGGCCGCAGTGTGGGCTGCGGCCATGCGAAGGTCGCGCTTGAACTGCGCCGGCCGCCCGTCAATATGCCCCGATCGGCGGACGACACGCAACGAAGGCTGACCGACCATGGCGACTGATGTGACCATCCCCGAAGACCTCTGGGAAGAGGATTCGGAAACCGGATCGACCCTGATGTGGCTGCACGACGACGGCAGCTGGGTCACCCGCGGGCAGGTGATCGCCGAAGTGCTCGTCGAAAAGGTCACGCTGGAACTGGAAGCCCCGGCGTCGGGCACGCTGCGCATCCAGGCCCAGCCGGAAAGCGTGGTGAACCGGGGGGATGTCGTCGCCGTCATCGAATGAGGCGGCCCGCACGGATTCCCGGCCGGCCGGAAGCCTGCAGGTTGCGCTGCTGACACAATCCGCTAGCACAAGGCAAACCTTTTCGAATGGAGCCCAGGATGCTGAAAGCCATCGCCGCCGCCCTGCTTCTCGTCGCCAGCCCCGCCGCCTTCGCGCAGACCGCTCCGGCCGCGGCTCCGGCTCCGGCTCCGGCCGGTCCCTTCGTGCTGGACGCCCTGCCCTACGGGTTCGATGCGCTGACCCCCGTGATCGACAGGGAAACGATGGAACTGCACTGGGGCAAGCACCATCGCGCCTATGTCGACAATCTGAACCGCGCCGTCACCGCGCCCACCGCGGATCCCGCGCTGAAGGCGCTTTCGCTCGAACAGCTGCTCGCACGCGTGTCCACCTTGCCGAAATCCATCCGCGACAATGGCGGCGGCCACTGGAACCACCGTTTCTTCTGGGCGTTGATGGCGCCCGAAGGCAAGCGCGGCCAGCCGTCCGCCCAGTTGCTCGCCGCGATCGAACGCGACCTGGGCGGCATGGACAAGTTCAAGGCGGCCTTCCAGCAGGCCGGCCTTTCGCAATTCGGATCCGGCTGGGCCTGGCTGATCCTCACGCCGGACGGCAAGCTTGCCGTCACCGCCACCCCCAACCAGGACAATCCGCTGATGGATCTGGCCCCGGTGAAGGGAACGCCGATCCTCGCGAACGATGTGTGGGAACATGCCTATTACCTCACCTACCGCAACCGCCGTGGCGATTATCTCGGCAACTGGTGGAACGTGGTGAACTGGGGCCGCGTGAACGAGCTCTACGCAGAGGCGATTGCGAAGCGCTGACCGATTGGCCATGCTGCGTGCCTTCGGGGGTGCGGCATGGCGTCTGACACGGCTGGTGTGAACGGCGGGCGGATCGCCTTCTTTTTCCTTGGCTACATGGGCCTGTTCGTGCTGGGCCTGCCGGCGCTGTTTCTGGCCCTTTATCAGCGGCAGGTCGGATCGCTGGATTGGCCGCCGCCCGCGGCCGTATCCGGGCATGGCCCGGAATGGGCCGTCGCCGCCGGGCGGTTCACCGATGCCGCCCGGCTTCTGGGCGCGGCGGGGCCCGTCGTCGATGCCCGCGCGGTGGTGCCGGGCGCAACCGCCGCAGCGGCGGCCGTGAACCCGGACGGCAGCCTTGCCGCCGCGGCAGTCGGCCCGGGCGACATGGGCGCCGCCCTCGCCGCCAACTATCGCGTTTCGGAAGCCACGCCCGACGGCCATGTGAAAACGATTGACGGGATGCAGGGTCGGCTGCTGGCGGAACCCGGCCGGGCGCTGATCGTGCTGGGAATGGACAGGGGCACGGCAGAGGCCCGCGCCGAATCCGTGGCTGGCCTGACGAATGCCCCCGCACGGGCGCCGGAGGGGGCGCCCAACGTGGTCGGCGACAGCCAGCGGTGGATCGCCTTCGGGTTCGTCGGCTTCTGGGTGCTGCTCCAGGCCTTCCTGTTCCCCCGCATGGTGAGCTGGGCCGCCGCCGTGCCGCCGGCGCCGGGCCGACAGGCCATTCCGGCAGCCGAACTGGAATCCCGCCTGCTGGGCCTTGCCGCGCTGGACCAGCCCTTCACCCTGGCGCGCGGCGGCGAACCGCACGAACTGGTGGCCGACTGGAAATATTATGATGCGAAATGGCTGGATGCGCTGAAGGCCCATGGCCGGAGGGAAGCGCACCGGATCGTGCTGCGCCTGGATCCGGAAACCCGCACGGTACGCGCGCAGGATCGCCACGCCGCGCTGCACTGGGGCGCGGGCGTCGACGGCGCGATGCTCGACTGGCGCGTGGATCGCGGCATCCGCTTCATCGAATATCAGGCCGGGCGCGAAATCGGCCTGTTCCTTGAGGAAGGCGAACCGAAGCCGAAGGCCGGCCACCCGTGGCGGTTCGACCTGCACGACATGAAACAGCCGCTGATCCGCATCGTGCGCGAGGCGGGCTGGACATGGCGGCCCGTTGTCACCTTCGTCCAGGCGTTCGGCGGATGAAACGGCTGGCTCTTGCCCTGCTGCTGCTTGCCGCGCCCGCCGCCGCCGCACCGTTCGAACCCTTCTTCGAAGGCTTCCGCACGGCGGTGGAAAGGGGTGATGCCGCAATGATCGCCGCTGGAACACAAATCCCCTTCCTGTTCGAAGGCAAGGCGCTGGACGCCCCGGCATTCCGGGCCGCCGTGCCGCGCCTGTTCGATCCGCCGGTGCGCAGCTGCTTCGCCAGGGCCCGTGTGGTGCCCGACGGGGCGCTTCGGCTGATCTTCTGCCAGGGCACAATCTTCGTCTTCGCCGAAACGGCGGAAGGCTGGCGCTTCACGGAGATCGGGGTGGACGATTGAGCTGGTCACGCAAGCTGTGGCTGCTGCTTCTGGCGCTGCTGCTGTGGCCGATCGCGGGGTTCGTCCGCTATGCGCTGTCGTTCACGCCCGGCGCGGGCCCGCAGGGCGGGGAAGCGGTCGCCGTGCTGGCGCTGCTCTACTGGTCGCTCTGGCAAATGATCGCCGTCGGCCAGTGGATCGCCACGATCCGGCGTGGAATCGGCCGCCGCTGGCAGCGTGCGGGCGTGGCGCTGGCCCCGCTTGCGGCCCTTGTGCTCGCGATCCTGTGGACGGATCGCGGATGGCCGTCCATCCCGGCGGGCCTGCTGGTGGTGGCGCTGCTGGGCGGCAGCCAGCTCTGGGCCGGCTGGCGGCTCGGCAGGCGCTAGCGTTCTTCAGACACCCAGGCGGCTGCGGGTTTCCGCCGCCATCCAGTCCCGGTCGCCGGCGTAGCGCCAGACTTCCCGGCCGTCAGCGTCATACAGGATCGTCAGCGGCAGCCCGCGCGCCTTCAGCTGGAACCCGAACTGCATGCCCGATTCCACCCGCGTGGACAGGTTGGGATATTTCGCGGCCGTAAACGCGGGGGACACGGCGCGCCACCCTTCCATGTCCTGGCTGACCGGCACCACCACCAGTCGGCCCTTCGTCGCCGCCGCCAGTGCGTCCAGCGTGGGCAGTTCCTTCACACAGGGTGCGCACCAGGTGGCCCACAGGTTCACCAGTACCGGCTGGCCGGGATTCGCCCTTCGGATGTCGGCGATGGTTTCCGTCGCGCCATCCGGGCCGGTTTCCAGCGCCAGATCCGGCGCGGCGGTGCCCGCGAAGTTGGTGTCGAAACCGCCATGCGGGGATTGCGATTCAGGGGCCGCGCCTTCGGCGGGTTGCGGCTTCTCTGCTTCCGCCTTAGGGCTCGGGGGCTGGCAGGCCGCCAGCAGCAGGATCATCGCAAGGGAAAAGACGGGCTTCATGGCAACCTCCGGCAACGACTCTGGCGCGGCTGCACCGGCTGGCGCCAATGCGCTGTGGGGCGGGCGATTCGAGGGCGGGCCTTCCGCCGTCATGGCCGAGATAAATGCCTCCATCCCCTTCGACAAGCGGCTGTGGCGGCAGGATATCCGCGGCTCCCTCGCCCATGTCGCAATGCTCGGCCGGCAGGGAATCATCGATCAGGCTGCGGCAGATGCCATTTCCGCCGGGCTCGGGCAGGTTCAGGCCGAATATCAGACCGGCGGCGTGCCGGTGGACCTGTCGCTGGAAGACATCCACATGACGGTGGAGACCCGGCTGAAGGAACTCGTCGGGCCGGATGCAGGCCGCCTTCACACCGCGCGCAGCCGCAACGACCAGGTGGCGACCGATTTCAGGCTGTGGGTGCGCGACGCCATCGACAGCCATCTGGCCGCGATCCGAACGCTGGCCGGCGTGCTGGCCGCCCGCGCACTGGAACATCACGCCACCGTCATGCCGGGCTTCACCCACCTGCAGGTGGCGCAGCCCGTCACGCTGGGCCACCATCTGATGGCCTATGTGGAAATGCTGAAGCGCGATTTCGGCCGCTTCCGCGACGCCCGCGTGCGGCTGAACGAATGCCCGCTGGGCTCGGCCGCGCTGGCGGGCACCGGCTTCCCCAACGATCGCGCCTTCACGGCGCAGGCGCTGGATTTCGACCGGCCGACCGCCAATTCGCTCGACAGCGTGTCGGATCGGGATTTCGCCATCGAATATCTCACCAGCGCCACCCAGTGCACCCTGCACCTGTCGCGGCTGGCGGAAGAGATCATCCTGTGGGCCAGCCAGCCCTTCGGCTGGGTCAGCCTGCCCGATCAATGGTCCACCGGCTCTTCCATCATGCCGCAGAAGAAGAACCCGGACGCCGCCGAACTGGTGCGCGGCCATTCCGGGCGCATCCTGGGCCTGATGACGGGCCTGATGGTCACGATGAAGGGCCTGCCGCTCGCCTATTCGAAGGACATGCAGGACGACAAGGAACCCGTTTTCCAGGCGCATGACCTGTTCGAACTCAGCCTCGCGGCCATGGCCGGGATGATGGAAACGATCCGCTTTGTCCCCGCCCGCATGCGCGAAGCCGCCGCCAGCGGCTTCTCCACCGCGACGGATCTGGCCGACTGGCTGGTCCGCGAAGCCGGCGTGCCCTTCCGGGATGCCCATCACATCACCGGCCGCGCCGTGAAGGCCGCCGAGGAAAAGGGCGTGATGCTGGACGGCCTGACGCTGGAGGCACTGGTCGCCGTCGATCCGCGCATCGACGCCCGCGTGTTCGACGTCCTCAGCGTGGAGGCCAGCGTTGCCAGCCGCACCAGCCTGGGCGGCACCGCACCCGTGCGGGTGAAGGCCGCGGCGGAAGCCGCCATCCGGGAGATCCCGCAATGGAACTGAGGGCCATCCTCCTCGCCGCGGCGCTGCTGTTGCCCGCCTGCGGCTACAAGGGCCCCGTCACCCGGCTGGAGCCGCCCGATCCGGCCCTCTCGCGCGAACAGCAGAAGCAGGCCCGCGCCGACGAAAGGCGGATGGTGGCCGAAGGCCTCACGGTCGCGGCAGACGCCCGGCCGCTTCGCGTCGACGACCTGACGGTGAAGCTGGAAGTCCGGCGCGACGATCCGTTCAGCCTGCCGCCCGAAGGCACGCAGACCTCCCGCAAGGTGCCATTCCCCGGCGAGGAAGCGCCAGAGCAGAGCCGCCCCATGCCCGTGCCGCCCGCCCCGGCCGCCACCCCCGCCACGCCGGAGCGCTGATGGACTTCTTCGACCTGAAGGACGGCGAGATGCACGCCGAGGGGGTGGCGCTTTCCGCCATCGCCCGCGATGTCGGAACCCCCGCCTACATCTATTCCGCCGGCACGCTGCGCCGCCATGCCCAGGTGTTCCGACAGGCGCTGGCCGGGCTCGACCGTCCCCCGCTCGTCGCCTTCGCGGTGAAGGCCAACCCCAATGTCGCCGTGCTGAAGCTGCTGGGGCAGGAAGGCCTTGGCGCCGATGTCGTGTCGGTGGGGGAAATGCGCCGCGCGCTGGCCGCCGGCATTCCGCCCGGCCGGATCGTCTTTTCCGGCGTCGGCAAGACGGTGGCTGAAATGCAGGCCGCGCTGGCGGCCGGCATCCTGCAGCTCAACGTCGAAAGCGAAGGCGAACTCCGCCGCCTCTCCGCCGTCGCGTCCGCCATGGGCCGGACGGCCGAAATCGCGATCCGCGTGAACCCGGACGTCGATGCCCGCACGCTCGCCAAGATTTCCACTGGCAAGGCGGAAAACAAGTTCGGCGTCCCGCTGGACCGGATCGAGGCGCTCTATGCGGAGGCCGCCGCCCTGCCCGGCATCCGCCCCGTGGGAGTCGCCGCGCACATCGGCAGCCAGCTGTTCGATCTGGCGCCGCTGGAAGCCGCCTATGCGAAACTCGGCGATCTCGTCCGCCGCCTTCGCGCGGCCGGGCTGCCCGTCACCCGTGTCGATCTGGGCGGGGGGCTTGGCATCCCCTATGATCCGAAGCTGCCGCCCCCGCCATCGCCCGCGGACTATGGCGCGATGGTCGCCCGTGTGACGAAGGGCTGGGATGTCCAGCTGATGTTCGAGCCCGGCCGCCTGATCGCGGGCAACGCCGGCGTCCTCCTGTCAGAGGTCGTCACGGTGAAGACCGGCGCGACCAAGTCCTTCGTGGTGCTGGATGCCGCCATGAACGATCTTATCCGCCCCACGCTCTACGGCGTCTATCACGATATCCGGGCGGTGCGCCCCCGCGCGAACGAAATGGTGGCCACCATCGTCGGCCCGGTGTGCGAAACCGGCGACATGTTCGCAGAGGATCGCACCATCACGACCGTTCAGGAAGGCGACCTCATCTGCCTGATGACGGCGGGCGCCTACGGGGCGACAATGGCCTCCACCTACAACAGCCGGCCGCTGGTGCCGGAGGTTCTCGTGGACGGCGACCGTTATTCCGTCATCCGCATGCGGCAGACGATCGAGGAGATGCTGGAGCTGGACCGGGTGCCGGACTGGCTCTGACAATCGGGGCAAACAGGGAGATTGATTGCATGAAGCCAGTGAAGAAGGCGGTCTTTCCGGTGGGCGGCATGGGCACCCGCTTCCTGCCCGCCACCAAGGCGGTGCCGAAGGAAATGCTGCCCGTGGTGGACAAGCCGCTGCTGCAATATGCGGTGGACGAAGCGCTGGCCGCCGGGATCGAGCAGATGATCTTCGTGACGGCGCGGGGAAAATCCGCGCTGGAGGATTATTTCGATGTGGCGGGCGAACTGGTCGCTACATTGAAGGAACGCGGCAAACAGGCCGAGCTCGCCGTTCTGGACGGCACCCAGCTGACGCCGGGCAACATCGCCTATGTGCGCCAGCAGGAACCGGCGGGGCTGGGTCATGCCGTCTGGTGCGCGCGCCACATCACCGGTGATGAACCCTTCGCCGTGCTGCTGCCGGACGAACTGCTGTGGAATCCGGCCGATCCCTGCCTCGCCCAGATGGTTCGCGCCCGCAACGAGGTGGGCGGCACCGTGATCGCGGTGGTGGAGGTGCCCGAAGCCGAAACGCACCGCTATGGCATCGTCGATCCGGGCGCGTCGAAGGGCAGCCTGACGCAGGTGAAGGGCTTCGTCGAGAAGCCGAAGCCCGGCACCGCACCTTCCCGGCTGGCCGCCGTGGGCCGCTATCTGATCGAGCCCGAGTGCATGGCGATCCTCTCCGAAGGGAAGCGCGGCGCGGGCGGCGAGATCCAGCTGACCGACGCGCTTGCGCAGCTGATCGGCCGTCAGCCCTTCCACGCCCATACCTATTCGGGCGCCCGCTTCGATTGCGGCGACAAGGCCGGGCACATCACCGCCAACATCGCGCTGGCGCTGGAACGGCCGGATATCGGCCCGGCGGTGAAGGTCTGGATGGACAGCAACCTCTGATGGCCGGCTGCTGATGGAAAGCCTGCCGCTGTTCCATCGCCTGGCAGGCCGGCCCGTCCTGGTGCTGGGCGCGGGCGAGGCGGCGGAGGCCAAGGCCCGGCTGGTGAGGGAAGCCGGCGGCATCGTCGTCCAAGAGCCGGGGCCGGACGTGCGGCTGGCGTTCGTGGCGCTGGAACATCCGGAACCGACGGCGTCCGCCCTGAAGGCCGACGGCCTGCTGGTGAATGTGGTCGACCGCCCGGAGCTGTGCGACTTCACCGTGCCCGCCATCGTGGATCGCAGCCCGGTGCTGCTGGCGGTCGGCACCGGCGGCGCCTCCGCAAGCCTCGCCAAGGCACTGAAGGAACGGCTGGAGCAGTGGCTGCCGCCCGGTCTCGGCGCGCTGGCGGTGGCGATCCGCGCATCCCGGGCGGCGGTCGCCCGCGTGCACGCCACCGTGCCGGCGCGCCGCGCCTTCTGGGCGCATGTGCTGGCGCCGGGGGCGGTTCTGGATCCGCTGGCCCCGCATTCCGATCCGGCGGTCGCCATCGCCGATGCGCTGGCCGGCGCCGGTCAGCCCGAAAACAGGATCGACCGCATCGACCTTGGCGAAGACGGGGCCGACGGACTCACCCTGCGCGAACTGCGGCTGCTGGCGCAGGCGGATCTGGTCGTCCATGCGCCCGGTACGCCCGCAGAGGTGCTGGCGCTCGTCCGGCGGGACGCGGCGCGCCGGGCCGGAACCGACGTGCCCGAAGGCGCGACCGGGCGTGTGGTGCTGCTAGCCGTCTAGCCGCACCTTCAGGATCGCGCCGTCGGCGCCCTCGATTCGCACCCGTGCGCCGGCCGGGGCATCCGGGCCTTCGGCGATCCATTCGCCATCCCCCAGCTTCACCCGCCCGCGCCCGCCCTCGATCGGCTGGGTCACGATCGCCGACTGGCCCAGCAGGCGTGTCGTCGGCCGGTTGAGCGCGGGGTCGTCGCTGGCGATCGGCCGCAACCGTTTCAGCTGTCGCGATCCCGCCAGCGCGATCCCGATCCAGATGGCAAAGGCCGCCAGCTGCCCATCCGGCGCGACGTTCAGGACGGCGACGGTCAGCGCCGTGCCGGCGGCGGCCGCCGCCAGCCAGATCATGAAGGCGCCGGGCAGCAGGATCTCGAGCCCGGCGGCGACAGCCGCGACGGAGAGCCACCCCCAGGGCGAGAACAGGAAGGAAAGGACGGCGTCCTTCATTCGTCACCGGGTTTCAGGGCACTGCGGCTGCGCGTCCGGGCGGGCGCCTCGGCATTCACCGTCTTCATCAGTTCCGCGATGCCGCCCACCGATCCGATAATGTTGGACGCTTCCAGCGGCATGAAGATCGTCTTGGCGTTGGGCGAACCGGCGAACTGGCCCAGCGCGTCCACATATTTCTGCGCGATGAAGTAGTTCACCGCCTGCAGGTCGCCCTTGGCGATGGCGTCCGAAACCATTCGCGTGGCGGCGGCCTCCGCCTCCGCCGCGCGCTCGCGCGCCTCGGCATCGCGGAAGGCGGCCTCGCGCCGGCCCTCGGCCTCCAGTATCTGCGCCTGCTTTTCCCCTTCGGCGCGCAGGATGGCGGAGGCGCGCTGGCCTTCCGCCTCCAGCGTGACGGCACGCTTTTCCCGCTCGGCCTTCATCTGCCGCGCCATCGCATCCTGAATGTCGCGCGGGGGCTGGATGTCCTTCACTTCCACCCGCGTCACCTTGATGCCCCAGGGGGCCGTCGCATGGTCGATCACGGTCAGCAGCCGGGCGTTGATCTCGTCCCGCTTGGACAGGCTTTCATCCAGATCCAGGCTGCCCATCACCGTGCGCAGGTTGGTCTGCGTCAGCGCGGTCACGGCTGCGGTCAGGTTGGAAACCTCATAGGCCGCCTTGGCCGCGTCCAGCACCTGGAAGAACACAACGCCATCCACGGACACCAGCGCATTGTCGCGGGTGATGATCTCCTGCGTGGGGATGGGCAGCACCTGCTCCATCATGTTCATCCGCTGGCCCACCCGGTCGACGAAGGGGATGATCAGCGAAAAGCCCGGCTGCAGCGTGGTCGTGTATTTCCCCAGCCGCTCCAGCGTATATTCATAGCCCTGCCGGACGATCGTGACGGAGCTGATCAGCACGAACACCGCCAGCAGAACGAGGATGAGGGCGAAGACGAGAGTTCCCAACGCATGGACCTTTCCGGTGACAAATCTGCCCGGATAGTGTTCGGAAAATCCGCGCGGGGAAAGAGAGGAAGGGACGCAGATGGATTTTCGGCCGAGACGAACGCTTCTCTACCTGCCCGCCTCCAACGCGCGGGCGATCGAAAAGGCCCGCACCCTGCCCGCGGACGTGGTGATGCTGGATCTGGAAGACGCCGTCGCGCCGGACATGAAGCCCGCCGCCCGTGACGCCGCCGTGGCGGCGGCAGCCGACGGGTTCGGCGCGCGCGAACTGGGTATCCGCGTGAACGGATTCGGCACCCCATGGGCAGAAGCGGACTTCGCCGCCGTCGCGGCTTCGAACGCCGCCTTCGTGGTGGTGCCCAAGGTGGACGGTCCGGAAGACGCCGCCAAGGCGGTGGCGCTGGCCGGCGGCAAGCCGCTGTTCGCCATGGTGGAAACGCCGCGCGCGGTGCAGCGGGTGGATGCGATCGCCGATGTGGCGGGTGTGGCCGCGCTGGTGGCGGGGTTCGCGGATCTCACCAAGGATCTGCGCGCGAAGCCGGGGCCAGACCGGCTGCCGCTGATGTATGCCGCCAGCCGCATCGTGCTGGCGGCCCGCGCTTCGGGCAAGCTGGCGTTCGACGGCGTCTTCACCGGCATCGGCGACGAAGCCGGGCTGGCGCTGGAAACCCGGCAGGCGGTGGAATGGGGCTTCGACGGCAAGACCTGCATCCACCCCGGCCAGCTGGAAACCGTCAACCGCCTGTTCGCCCCCTCCCCCGAAGCGGTGGATCATGCGCGCGGACTGATCGACGCCCACCGGCTTGCCATGGCCGAAGGCAAGGCGGTCGCCACCTTCCGGGGCAAGATGGTGGAAGTGCTGCATGTGCTGGAAGCCGAACGCACGCTGAAGATCGCGGAGCTGGTCAGCGAGATGGGCGGGCTCGCCGCAAAGGTGGTGGAAGCCGCGGTGGACTAGCGGGTCAGCCGCCGGCGGGCAGCCAGCCCGGCCGGATCAGCACCGCCCGCGCGCCCGCCACCGTCAGCGGCTGGTCCAGATAGTCCGTCCGGAAGATCGCCATCTGCAGGTCGCCTGTTCCTTCAGGGGACACATGCCGGGCGCCCCGCAGTTCGCCCGCAACCCGGTCGCCCGCCATCACCTGTGCATCCGCCGCCGCAGGCCCGGAAAGCCTGAGCGGCAGCAGCCGCTTCCGCAAACGATCCCGGTGGTGCATCCGCGCGGTGTTTTCCTGGCCCGTGTAGCAACCCTTGGTGAAGCTCACCCCGTTCAGCTCGCGGGCGTTCGTTTCCAGCCACAGCAACTCGTCGCTTCCGATCTCGTCCGCTTCGGGCAGGCCCAGCGGCAGGCGATGGGCGTGCCACGCTTCCATCGTCGCGTCTGCGGCGGCATCCGCTGCGAGGAAGCGGCTGCCCGCCAGCGGGGTGCGCGGATCATTGCCGGGCCCGCCCCATTGCTGGAACACCTTCAGGCCCGGTTCCGGCGCGATCCCCACCTGCCGGCGCAGACGGAACATCGTCAGCCGCTTCGCCAGCGCGTCGGTCTGCGCCGCCTCAACGTCGATCAGCACGTCATCCCCGTCGGCAAACAGGAACAGCTGGAACAGCGCCTTGCCCTGCGGGCTCAGCAGGCCGGCATATTGCGGCGTCGAATCCGTCAGCGCCCCGATGTCCTGGGTCAGCAGCCCTTGCAGGAAGGGGCGCACGTCCGGGCCGGAAAGCCGCAGAATCTTGCGATTGATCATGTGACACAGGGGCATCGCCGTCCTAGATAGCGGGGATGGCAAGCGCTTCAACCTTCGACAGCCTCTGGACGAACGGAACCGTGTGGACTCCGGGCGGCCCGGTCGAGGCCGATATCGGCGTGACGGGCGGCAAGGTGGCCGCCATCCTGCCGCGCGGGCAGGGTTCGGCGGACGAAACACGCGACTGCACCGGCCTGATGATCCTGCCCGGCCTGATCGACACCCAGGTGCATTTCCGCGAGCCGGGGCTGGAGCATAAGGAAGATCTGGAATCCGGCTCCCGCGCGGCGGTGCTGGGCGGCGTGACGGGCCTGTTCGAAATGCCCAACACCAAGCCGCTGACGGATACGGCCGAGGCGATGGCCGACAAGGTCGCCCGCGCAAAGGGCCGCATGTGGACGGATCATGCCTTCTACATGGGCGCCACCGCCGACAATGCGGCCCAAATGGCGGATCTGGAACGCCTGCCCGGCTGCTGCGGCGTCAAGATCTTCATGGGCGCCTCCACCGGCGATCTGCTGGTGGCCGACGACGCGAACCTGCTGAACGTGCTGAAGCACGGCACCCGCCGCGTCGCCATCCATTGCGAGGATGAATTCCGCATGCGCGACCGCATGGGGGAACGCATCGCCGGAGATCCTTCCAGCCACCCCGTCTGGCGTGACGACGAAAGCGCGCTTCTGGCCACGAAGCGGGCGGTGAAGGCCGCGCGGGAAGCGCGGCGTCGGGTGCACATCCTGCATGTCACCACCCCGCAGGAACTGGAATTCCTGTCGCGCCACAAGGACATCGCATCCTGCGAGGTGACGCCCCAGCACCTCACGCTCGCGGGGGAAGAGGCCTATCCCCGCCTTGGCACACTGGCCCAGATGAACCCGCCCATCCGCAGCCGCTGGCATGTGGACGGGCTGTGGCACTGGATGAGCCAGGGCGTGCCGGATGTGCTGGGATCCGATCATGCCCCGCACACGCTGGCGGAAAAGGCGAAGCCCTATCCCGAAAGCCCGTCCGGCATGCCCGGCGTGCAGACGATCGTGCCGCTGATGCTGAACCATGTGGCCGAAGGCCGGCTGACGCTGGCGCGGCTGGTCGACCTGATGGCGTCGGGGCCGCAGCGCCTGTTCGGGCTTACGGCCAAGGGCCGCATCGCGGTCGGCTATGATGCGGATTTCACCATCGTGGATCTGAAGGCGCAATGGACCATCGAGGAGAGCTGGCTTGCCAGCCGTTGCGGATGGTCCCCCTTCACCGGCATGAAGCTGACGGGCAGGCCCGTCGGCACCATCCTGCGCGGCCAGGCGGCCATGTGGGAAAATCAACTGGCAGCTGCCCCGTCGGGCGTGCCATTCCTGTTTGAAGAAACGCTGCGCGGGCAGTGAAACACCGGGGAGATTGAGATGACCAGCGTAACCTTTGCCGCATCGCGGGATGAAAAGAGCCCGGCCGCGCTTGTGCTGTTCGTGGGCGACGGCAGCCAGTTCAGTGCTGCCGCCGAAGCCGTGGACAAGGCCGGCGACGGCCAGCTGGGGCGCGCCATGAAGGCTGCGAACTTCACCGGCAAGAAGGGCAAGATCCTGGAAGTCCTGGCGCCGGCGGGCCTTGGGGCCAGCCGTGTGCTGCTGGCCGGCATCGGGGAAAGCGCCAAGGCGGATGCCCGGGTGTTCGAGGATCTGGGCGGCGAGATCGCGGCCCGGGTGCAGACAACCGACGCGGAACTGGCGGCGGACTTTTCCGGCATCGCGGACCTTGCTGTCGGCACCGATGTCGCCGCGGCGCATTTCGCCCATGGCGTCGATCTCAGGAACTGGCGCTTCGACACCTATCGCACCAAGCTCAAGGACGAACAGAAGGCCAAACTTGCGGGCGTCACGCTGATCGGCGTGGCAGACAGCGCGAAGCCGCTCGTGGACCGTCTCGCCGCCGTGGCAGCAGGCGTCGCCTTCACGAAGGAACTGGTCACGGAGCCGGGCAATATCCTCTACCCGGAAAGCTTCGTCGCCCGCGTGCGGGCGAAGGTGGAGCCGCTGGGCGTGAAGGTGACGGTGCTGGACGAGAAGGATCTGGCGAAGCTGGGCGCGGGCTCCATGCTGGGGGTCGCGCAGGGCTCCGTCCGCCCGGCGCGGCTGCTGGCGATGGAATGGAACGGCACTGGTGATGCGAACGCCACGCCGCTGGCGCTGGTGGGCAAGGGCGTGACTTTCGATACCGGCGGCATTTCGCTGAAGCCCGGCGCCGGCATGGAAGACATGAAATGGGACATGGGCGGCGCGGGCGCCGTTGCCGGCATGATGGTGGCGCTGGCGGGCCGCAAGGCGAAGGCGCGCGTGGTCGGCGTGTGCGGGCTGGTGGAAAACATGCCCGACGGCAACGCCCAGCGCCCCGGCGACATCGTCACCAGCCTTTCCGGCCAGACGGTGGAGGTGCTGAACACCGACGCAGAGGGGCGGCTTGTGCTGAACGACTGCCTCACCTGGACGCAGGCCAACTACAAGCCGAAGGTGATCCTGGATTTCGCCACGCTGACCGGCGCGATCATCATCAGCCTGGCGCATCATTATGCGGGCGTGTTCAGCAATTCCGACACTTTGTGGGGCAATCTGGATCGGGCCGGCAAGGCCGTGAACGATCTGGTGTGGCGCCAGCCGCTGTCGGAACCGGGCGGGCACTATGACCAGTTCATCGACAGCCCTGTGGCCGACATGAAGAATCTGGGCCCGCGCGAAGGCGGCTCGATCACGGCGGCGCAGTTCCTGCAGCGCTACATCAACGAAGGCGTGGAGTGGGCGCATATCGACATCGCCGGCGCGGTGTGGCGGCCCAAGGCCGGCGCCCTGCACGACAAGGGGGCGACGGGCTTCGGCGTTCGACTGGTGGACAAGTTCGTTTCCGACCATTTCGAGGGCTGATTTGCCGCTGGACATCGGTTTCTATCACTGCACCCGCGCGCCTGTGGCGGACGTGGCCGTGCGCCTGTCCGCCAAGGCGCTGGAAGGCGGGCAGCGGCTGCTGGTGATCGGCGCGTCCGACAGGCTGGCTGCGCTGGACAAGGCGTTGTGGACGCTGATTCCGGACAGCTTCCTGGCGCACGGCATGGCCGGCGGCGCCCAGGACGCCGACCAGCCGATCCTGCTGTCCGAAACGGTGGAGCCGGTGAACGGCGCGCGTCTGCTGCTGTCACTTGAGGCGGGTGTTCCGGGCGGAATGGACGGGTTCGACCGCGTGCTGAACCTGTTCGAGGATGGCACCCCCGCGCATGAGCGGGCAAGGCTGGACTGGAAGGCGCTGTCCGCCCGCGAAGGGTTGACGCGCAGCTACTGGCAACAGACGGAGCGGGGTGGATGGGAAAAGCGGGCCTGATCCTGTGTGCATTGCTGGCCGTTCCGGCAGCGGCGGAAGTGCCTGAAACCGCGCTGCTGACGGCGGCGCAGCCGGCAAAGATCGCCGAGGTGGTGCGCCAGCTGGGTCGCCCCGGACTGCTGGAAACCGACGAGGCAGGCGACCCCACGATCGCCACCGGCTTCGGCGGCTATGCCGGCCGCATCTGGTTCTTCGATTGCATGGAGGACGGATCGGACTGTCTCGGCATCCGGCTGCAAGTGGGGATCGGCACGGTCCACAAGCTGACGCTGGCGCAGGTGAACGCGTTCAATCAGGAAAAGCGCTTCGCCACGCTGAGCCTGGACGAGGAAGGCGACCCGATCCTGGCCCATGACATCTCGATGGTGAAGCCGGGCATTTCCGCCGCCGCTTTCAGCGACGCCTTCCGCGTGTTCGACGAACAGGCGGTGGTGCTGGTGGAAATGGTGAAGGCAGCGGAGAGGGCCGCGAAGAAGTAAGCGCCGAACGGGCGGCGTCAGCCAATTACCATATTGGTTGTTCCACGTGGAACATTGACCTACACTTTGGAATCAATGCCTTGGCGTTCACCCGTGTAGGACTTGCGGCCCATATTCCACCAGCCCGGATGCCACGCTGCATCCGGCGCGCCATCATTGCCGGACGCCGGTGCCGCTGCCGCTGCGGTAGCGGATAAGCACCCTGCACAGGCCATCGCTTCCCATCTGTTCGGACTGAACCTGGAATGACCCATTGCCCACCCATGTCGCGGCGCCCGCATGGGCGGCAGCGCAGGTTCTGCCCAGGAAGACCCGCGTCGGGTCGCCCGAAGCCTGCGGGGTGGTCGGCGCTGCGGCAGGCTTTGCGGGTTCCACGCGTGGCGGCGGCACCTCGTCAGTGCGGCGGCTCTGAATCGTGATTCCGGACTGTGCGGTTGCCGTGCCCTGCTGTGCCTGCTGCGCAGCTCGTTGCTGCTGCAGACGCGCGCGCTCGGCGACAGCCTGCTGACGGAGCTGCTCGTCGCGCTTGCGCTGCACATCGGCAGCAGCCCGCTGCTGCTCCGATTGCTGACGCTGCGCAGCCAGGCGCCGGGCTTCATCATCCTGACGCTGGGTGGCCTGGTTGATCAGTTCCACCTGGCGCCGGCGCTCGGCCAGT
The DNA here is from genome assembly GCF_059115405.1 of Sandaracinobacter sp. T42. Classification (NCBI taxonomy): domain Bacteria; kingdom Pseudomonadati; phylum Pseudomonadota; class Alphaproteobacteria; order Sphingomonadales; family Sphingosinicellaceae; genus Sandaracinobacter; species Sandaracinobacter sp. T42. The sequence goes on along the minus strand of NZ_CM181101.1, from coordinate 1,207,957 downwards.
TCCCGGGACTGGGCTTCCTCTCTCTGGCGCGCGACGGCTTCGGCCTGTTGCGCCTGGACGCGGGCGACGGTGTTGTTCAACCGGGACAGCGAATTGGCCAGCGCGCGTTCATTCGCGGCTTTCTGCGCATTCCAGGCCGCAGCCTTCTGCGCGCGTTCGGCCTCGAACTCGGCTTCTGCCAGCGCCTCTTCTTCCAGTCGCTGGGCTTCCTGCGCCGCGGCAATGCGCTGCGATTCCACCCACTGTCGCTGCGCTTCCTCTTGACGCCGCGCGTCTTCCTGCCGTTTCAATTCGGCCTGACGCGCCAGTTCGATGCTGCGCGCCTTGCTGGCCTGTACGCTCTTGCGAAGCTTCGCCAGATCTTCTTCCGAAAGCTTGCGTGGCGTGACGGCCGCCGGTGCGGCCACACCGCCCTCGGCGGCCCCGGCCACCGCGGGCCCGGATGCCGAGACGGCTACGCCGACCAGCAGGCCCAGGATCGCGCTCGTCGGCTTTCCAGGCGCTTTCATCTTCAGAACCCCGTGTCCCTCGTCAGGTCGCAACTAAGTTTCAGGAACTTCATCGCATATTCGATCCTGTCGAGTAGCTCCGGATCTTCCGTTGCGTACACGATGGCCTTGCCCCCGGACCTCACGGCCACTCTGTTCGGCACGCCCGGACGCCACTTGCTATGCTCAAGGGTGCCTTTCTGATGCCACCAGGTTCCTCTCTCGATGATGGCCTTGCCCCAATCCACATCCGCAACAAGAATGGCGGGTTCCTGCAGAGCCTCGAACGAATGCACCATGTTACCGGCGGTCGAGTTATGGTAAGCCACATTCACCGGTTTGGAGGTGGCGCGTGTCTGACAGGCACTGGCGCCTCGCTCGATTGTGTGGGCGTTATAGTCATACCGCCTCGTCTCCTCGACCGGAAAGCCATTACAGGCGCCGGTCGTGGTGCTTGTACACAAATGCCGCACCTTCAAGTCACCCACGACAAAGGCGCGGGCATTTCCGCCCTGAATGACAACCGAAAGGAATTTCTGCGCGCCTTCCGCCGTCTGCGTCTGCGCTGTTGCGGCACCCGCCACGAGCCCAAGGGATGCGACGCAGATGGCAGCAAGAAACGTCCGGCCTGTCATTTTCCTTCTCATGCTCCCTGAATGTTATTCAGAAACAAGGATCGTCAAATCCGGCGGGCGTCAAGATGTCCCGTCTTAATCAAGCCTTTCGCGCCGGGCTCGCGAACAATCCTTGACGGTTCAGGCTTGCCGGACTTGCCGCTGCGCCCGGAGAATATGGACAAAAGCAACGGCGCAAGGCCCGCGAAACCGGGAAGCGGAGCCGACTGAACAGGCCCGGTGCTGCCGAAGCCCTTGCAGAGGGAACATGGATGCGTGCGCAACCCTGCCCCCTTCTGCCGGGCCGGATCAGATCAGGGTGGCGATGTTGACCGTATCCGTCGGCTTCACGCGCACCTTGCGGCCGATAACCGGCACGTCGATCAGGCTGCCCGGATTTTCGTGGATCTGGGCGAGGAAGCGGGTGCCATCATCCAGCCGGCCGATCAGCAGGGCAAAGGCCGGTTCGCCCTTGATGTGGACGACGGTGAAGGTTTCGATCGTGCCTTCGCCTTCGGGCTTTTCCGTGAAGCCGGGGCTGGGCATGGCGTCGATGTCCGCCTGATAGCCGGCGGGGTCGGCGCGTTCGAACGCCTTGGGGGTCGTGCTCCACACGCCGAAGCTGTGCTTCGTGAGGTAGCCGCCGTTGGCGAAGACCAGGCCATAGCTGCCGGGGTTGGCCCGGCAACGGGCTGCCACTTCGGCAATGCCGTGCATGGAGTAATTGTTGCCGGGGCCGCCGAAATAGGGAAGCCCGCCCGTCAGCGTGAGGCCGCGGGGATCATCCTGCGCGATTCCGATTTCATCCGCCGCGATCTCCACGGCGCTGGAAAAGCAGCTGTAGATGTCCATGTGCGCCAGATCGGCCGGTGTGATGCCCGCCTGCTTCAGCGCGTGCGCCGCGCCGATCCGGATGGCGGGGGACGAATGATAGTTCACCCGCTCGCGCACCAGGATCTTTTCATGCGTGTCGGCATTGCCGTGCAGATAGACGCGCTTGCCGGCGGGCACGCCCAGCCGGTCGGCCGCCTCGCTGCTCATCAGCAGAAGGGCGGCGGCCTGATCCACGAACATGTTGGCGTTCAGATATTTGGTATAGGGATAGCCGATGTAGCGGTTGTCGCCTTCCGGCGTGATGATCTCTTCCGCCGTGCGCGCCACTGGCAGCTGGGCATAGGGGTTGTTCGCCGCGACCTGCGTGAAGCGGGCCATCAGTTCGCCGATGGCCCGGCGGTGGGCGACAGGATCGCGGCCGTAATGGGCGCCTAGGGCGTTTTCGAACAACGGGTAGATGTTCACCGGCAGGGCGATGCCGTGCTGCATTTCATGCGGGGTGGCATAGCGCGTCTTGTCCGGCCATTGTTCGGCGGGCTGGGGCGCTTCCTCTGCCCAGTCCAGCTTCAGGCCTGCCTTTTGCGCACGGGCCTGGCTGCGCAGCGGCTCGCAGCCCGTCAGCAGCACCACATCATGCGCGCCCTGCGTGATCAGCTGGGAAAAGTGGTTCACCAGCATCTGCGGCGAGTTGCCGCCGACAGGGCCATAGAGCATCCGCTTCGGATCGGCGCCGATCCGTCGGGCCACGCTCCATGGCAGGTTGTTCTGCTGCCCGAAGGGCGCGCCGAAGCCGGAATCCTGGAACAGGCGCACAACGGCGACACAGTCGATCGCCGCTTCCGCGCCGGTCGCGCCGCTGTCCGCGATCGCCGCGCGGGAAACGGCCGCCATCATGTCCTGCGGGGAGAGGCCCTGCCCGGGTTCGGAGGTGCGGTCGACGCTCTGCGCGATGCCGACGAGGACGGGAGTGCGGGGATCGATGTTCATGCAACAGCCTTCATTGATGCGGCCCAGCGGGCGGCGCGGTTCAGGGTTTCGGTGGCGACGGGGGCGATTCCGCCCATGGAGAAGAAGCCGTGGATCGTGCCTTCCACATGATCGTGGATGGTTTCGACACCCGCGGCGTGCAGCCGGCCAGCATAGGCCATGCCTTCATCGCGCAACACATCATGGCTGGCGGTGATCACATAAGCGGGCGGCAGGCCGGACAGATCGGCCGCGCGAAGCGGCGCCGTCGTCGCATCCGGCGCGGACGTATCGGGCAGCCAGTGCGCCCAGAACCATTCCATCGCTTCGCGCGTCAGGCCGAAATCCGCATTCAGTGCATAGCTTTCATGGGCATCCGCCGGATAATCGGTAACGGGATAGACCAGAAGCTGACCGGCAAGCGGAGGGCCATCCTGCCGGGCGGCGAGCGCGGCGAGCGCGGCAAGGTTTCCGCCGGCGCTGTCGCCGCCAACGATCAGACGGGCCGGATCCCCCCCGTGCGCTGCGGCATTGGCGGCCGCCCAGTGAAGGGCGGCGGCCGCATCCTGCTGCTGGGCCGGGGCCTTTGCTTCGGGGGCGAGGCGATAATCCACGCTGATCACCAGCAGCGGACCATGGGCGCTGAGGAAGCGGCAGACATTGTCGTGCGTTTCGATGGAGCCAAGCACCCAGCCCCCGCCATGCAGCCAGACCAGGGTCGGCAGCGGATGCGGCGCGCCCTGCGGCGTGTAGATGCGGAGGGGTAGCAGCCCGGCCGCCGTGGGGATCGAAAGATCGCGCGTCTCCACCGTATCCGGCGCGAACGGGCGCAGCAGGTCCACGCGCTGGGCCATCCCCGCGCGTGCCTCGGCCACGGACTGCGTCTCCAGCGCCGGCTGGCCTTTGCCCATTTCCAGCATCTGGGCGATGACGGGATCGAGTTCCATCGTGCGTCTCCCTGCTTTCCCCGCCCTACCGGGGCCGGCGCAACCGTGCAGCTAGCGCTTTTTCGGAAGGCGGCAACCGGCTAGGGCCAGCCTATGCACGATCTGGCGGACCTTGACGCGATCATCCTGGGCGGCGGCGCCGCAGGCCTGATGTGCGCGGCGACCGCCGGCCAGCGCGGCGCGCGGGTGATGCTGGTGGATCATGGCGCCGAACCGGGGCGGAAGATCCTGATTTCCGGCGGGGGCCGCTGCAACTTCACCAACATCGGCGCTGGCGCGGATCGCTATCTTTCCGCCAACCCGCATTTCGCGAAAAGCGCGCTGGGGCGTTACCGGCCGGCGGATTTCCTGGAACTGGTCGAACGGTACGGCATCGCCTGGCATGAAAAGACGCTGGGGCAATTGTTCTGCGACGGATCCGCCCGGCAGATCCTGACGATGCTGATGGACGAATGCGCAGCGGGCGGCGTGGCGTTTGCCCTGGGCCAGCCAGTTGCGGATGTGGCGCATGCGGACGGGCGGTTCCGGGTGCGCGTGGGCGGGCGGGAACTGACGGCGCCGGCCCTGGTTCTGGCGACGGGCGGGCCATCCATTCCGAAGCTGGGCGCCAGCGATTTCGCCTATGGGATCGCCCGCCGGTTCGGCCTGAAGATCGTGCAGCCGCGCCCGGCGCTGGTGCCGCTGACGCTGCCCGCCGAAGAGGCCCTGTTCCGCGAGCTTTCAGGCGTGGCGACCGAAGTGGTGGCGCGGGCCGGCAAGGCCGCCTTCCGGGAAGCGGCGCTGTTCACCCATCGCGGTCTTTCCGGGCCGGCGATCCTGCAGATATCCTCTTACTGGCAGCCGGGAGAGGCTATCGGCATCGATTTCCTGCCCGATGCAGCGCCGGGCTGGCTGGCGGAAGCCAAGCGGGCGCGGCCGAATGCGGCGCTGCGCAGCGTGCTGGGCGGGCTTCTGCCGCAACGGCTCGCGGATGTGCTGGCGGACAGGCTGGAAGTCGGCGAACTGCATGCCGCCAGGGATGCAGCGCTGGCGGGCGCGGAACGACAACTGGCCGACTGGCGCTTCCGCCCGAACGGCACGGAAGGGTTCGCCAAGGCCGAAGTGACGGTGGGCGGCATCGCGACCGACGGGCTATCCCAGCGCACGATGGAAGCGAAGCGGATGCCGGGCCTCTACTGCATCGGCGAAGCGGTGGACGTGACCGGCTGGCTGGGCGGCTATAATTTCCATTGGGCCTGGGCCAGTGGCTTTGCAGCCGGCGAAGCGATTGCGGCGCGAGCCGGGGGCTGAACCACACTGGCCGAAGACGGCGCCGTGACAGCCCGGGGGGTGTGCGCCCCCCGGTTCCCGGGCCCAGGTGCCTGCCGATCAGGCCTGCGGCGCGATGTCCCCCAGGCCCGACCCGCGGCGGCGGCCGGTCTTGGGAAGGCCGGAAACGCCACCTGCGCCCAGCGGGGGCAGCTTGTCGGCGGCGTCGGGGCGATCGATCTGTTCGCCCCGGATCACCTTCTGGATCTCGTCACCCGTCAGCGTTTCATATTCCAGCAGCGCCTGCGCGACAGCTTCCAGTTCGCCGGCATGGTCGGTCAGGATCTGCTTGGCCTTGTCATAGCCTTCGATCACCAGACGCTTCACTTCGGCGTCGATCATCTCGGCGGTCTTTTCGCTGACATTCTGCTGCCGGCTGACGGAATGGCCCAGGAACACTTCTTCCTGGTTTTCCACATACAGCAGCGGACCCAGCTTGTCGGACATGCCCCACTGGGTGACCATCGCCTTGGCCAGGTTGGTCGCCATCTGGATGTCGCCGCTTGCCCCCGAGGTGACCTTGTCGTGGCCGAAGATCAGTTCCTCCGCCACGCGGCCGCCCATGGCGACGGACAGGTTGGCGTACATCTTGTCTCGGTGGAAGGAATAGCTGTCGCGTTCCGGCAGGCGCATCACCATGCCCAGCGCGCGGCCGCGCGGGATGATGGTGGCCTTGTGGATCGGATCCGACGCCGGCTCGTGCAGACTGACGACGGCATGCCCGGCCTCGTGGTAGGCGGTCAGCTTCTTCTCGTCCTCGGTCATGACCATGGATTTGCGCTCCACGCCCATCATGACCTTGTCCTTGGCGTCCTCGAACTCGGCCATGCCGACGAGGCGCTTGGACCGGCGGGCGGCCAGCAGCGCCGCCTCGTTCACGAGGTTGGCGAGATCGGCGCCGGAAAAGCCCGGGGTGCCGCGCGCGATGGTGCGGGCATCCACGTCGGGCGCAAGCGGGACCTTGCGCATATGCACCTGCAGGATGCGGATGCGACCTTCGATATCCGGCCGGCCCACGGTGATCTGGCGATCGAAGCGGCCGGGCCGCAGCAGCGCCGGATCCAGCACGTCGGGCCGGTTGGTGGCGGCGACGATGATGATGCCTTCATTAGCGTCGAAACCGTCCATCTCGACCAGCAGCTGGTTCAGCGTCTGCTCGCGCTCGTCGTTGCCGCCGCCCAGACCGGCGCCGCGATGGCGGCCGACCGCATCGATTTCATCGATGAAGATGATGCAGGGCGCGTTCTTCTTCGCCTGTTCGAACATGTCGCGCACACGGCTTGCGCCGACGCCCACGAACATTTCCACGAAGTCGGAGCCGGAAATGGTGAAGAAGGGCACGTTCGCCTCACCCGCGATGGCGCGGGCCAGAAGCGTCTTGCCGGTGCCCGGCGGGCCCACAAGCAGCGCGCCCTTCGGAATCTTGCCGCCCAGGCGGTGGAACTTGGAGGGATCCTTCAGGAAGTCGACGATTTCCTGCAGTTCCTCGCGCGCTTCATCGATGCCGGCGACATCATCGAAGGTGACGCGGCCATGCTTTTCGGTGAGAAGCTTCGCGCGGGATTTGCCGAACCCCATGGCGCCCCGGCCCTGGCCGTTCTGCATCTGGCGCATGAAGAAGATCCAGATACCGATCATGATCAGGAACGGCAGCGCGCCCACGATCACCTGCTGCAACAGGCTGGGGCGATCTTCCGGCACGGCGTCGAACTTCACATTCTTGCTGCGAAGCCGTTCGATCAGCTGCATGTCGCCGGGGTTGTAGGTACGGAACGACTGGTCGTTCGAAAGCTTGCCGGTGATCTGGCGGCCGGCGATCGCGGCCTCCTTCACCTGACCTTCGTCGACCTTGGCGAGAAATTCGGAATAGGCGATCTCTTCCCCTGCGGCGCGGCGTTCGGAAGGGCCCTGGAACAGCTGCACGAGCAGCACCAGCGCAAGCAGGATGCCCGCCCACATCAGGATATTGCGGACGAGAGGCGACGGCGGCTTGCGGTTGTTGTTGTCTGCCATGGGAACCTTTCCAGTCAGCGCAATGTAGGGACGATGTTGCGCCACTGCAATTCGGATGAATCAGTCTGTCTCATTGGCGGATCCGATCAACGCCGGCCGACGTTCCCGCCCCGGGCTGGACAATCCGCATGGGCCGGAACATCATGAGAACATGTTGAACCGATCAGCCATCCGCCGGCCGGAAGTGGCTGGCGATCTCCGCAATCTCCGCCTCGCGCCGGGCCAGTCTGTCGGCCATCATCGCGCGGACGCGGGCCGTGATCTCTGGCCGGGCGGTGCGCGGCGTGCCGCCTGCAAGGGGTTCGGGATCATATTCGATGGAAAGCTGGATCGATTCCGCCACATCCCGGCCGAACCGCTGTTCGGCCACGCGGAAGGCGAAATCGATTCCGGAGGTGACGCCGCCCGCCGTGATGCGGTTGCGATCGACCACCACGCGCGATTCCTCGAACGACGCGCCGAACAGCGGCAGCTGGTGGCCCGACGCCCAGTAGCAGCCCGCCCGGTAGCCCCGCAGCAGCCCGGCGGCGGCAAGGATGAGGGAGCCGGTACAGACGCTGGTGACAAGCTCTGCCGTGGCGGCCTGGTCGCGCAGCCATTGCAGCACCTCCTCGTCGCGCATCACGGGCACGACCGGCGCACCGCCCGGCACGCAGAGCATGTCGAGCCTGGGGCAATCGGCGAGCGTGACGGTGGGCAGCAGCGGCAGGCCGCAGTCGCTGGGGATCGGCTCGATGCGTTTCCAGGCATAGTGCAGCACCGCCCCGGGAAGGCGCGACAGCACCTGGGCCGGGCCCGTCATGTCGAGCTGGGTCAGGCCGGGCCAGAGAAGGAAACCGATATGAAAGGCTTCGGACATTGGTGACTCCCCTCACCGCCGTTGACGTGGCCCGGGGTAGCTGCCGGCTGCTGTGGCTGCAAGGCTGGTCCCCGCTGTGCGAGGTGACCCTGGCGGACGGGCGCCGGGCGGACATCATGGCGATCAACGGGCGCGGCGAAATCCTGATCGTGGAGATCAAGGTTTCCGCGGCCGACCTGCTGGGGGACCGGAAGTGGCACCATTACCGGGATTTTGCCGACCGGTTCGCCTGGGCCGTGCCGCCGCACCTGGCGGAACTGCTGGAGGCGGAACGCTTCGCGCCGGACAGCTGCGGCCTGCTGGTGGCGGACCGCCACGAAGCGCTGTGGCTGCGCGAGGCGTGTGCGGCGAAGCTTGCCCCCGCGCGGCGGAAGGCGGTGACGCTGGCGTTCGCGCGGGCGGGCGCCGAACGGGCGCTGAGGGGGATTGATCCGGGGTTCGACGGGTTTCGGGAACGATGATGGACAGCCCCGCGCGTTCGTCTTATGTTCCAATCCGTCTGAGGGGAGAATCGCCATGATCGGATATGTGACGCTGGGCACGAACGACCTGCAGCGTGCTGCGAAATTCTATGACGCGCTCGCGGCCGAGATGGGTGTTCCACGCATGATGGAGTTCGACGGCTTCATCGCCTGGGGCATCCCCGACGGCGGGGCCGGAATCGGGCTGACCAAGCCGTACGACGGCAACCCGGCCACGGTCGGCAATGGCGTGATGGTGGCGCTGGAAGCGAGGGACAAGGAGCAGGTGCACCGCCTGCACGAGATCGCGCTGGCGAACGGCGGAACCTGCGAAGGCCCCCCCGGCCCGCGCGGCGACAGCTTCTATGCCGGTTACTTCCGCGATCCGGACGGGAACAAGCTGAACGCCTTCGTGATGGGCTGACGGGCAGAGGGCGCGGTGCGGTTGCCGGGCCTCAGTCCTCGGGCGCGATCGTCACTTTCAGGCCGTCCAGTTCGTCGCTGAACTGGATCTGGCACGACAGGCGCGAATTGGGCTCTCGGTGGTCGGAGCTGTCCAGAAGGTCCGTCTCGTCCTCGTGCGCGGGGCCGACCTTGGCGATCCAGTCCGCATCGACATGGACATGGCAGGTCGCGCACGAGCAGGAGCCGCCGCACAGGGCCAGCAGTTCGTCGAAACCGTTGTCGCGGATCACTTCCATGACCGACAGGCCCGCTTCGCCCGTGACGGCCCGTTCATTGCCCTTGCGATCGACAACGATGAGAGTTGGCATGCCTGTACTCCGGTTTGTCCGTGACCCCCACGGTTTGCATGCCTATTAGCGTGGGACATTCCATGTGCAAGACGGCCCGGCCGACGCGCCGGCGACATGGACGGAATGGAGAGGTTTCTTGGGGCTGACGGCTGAGAGGATTTCCGAGGGCATGGCCCACCTGGCCGCGGCGGATCGACGCTTCGCGGAGGCGGCCGAACGCCATGGGCCGCCCGAGCCGCGCATCCGCCCCCCGGGTTATGAGACGCTGTTGCGGGCGATCGTGAGCCAGCAGGTTTCAACCGCCGCCGCCGGCAGCATCTGGCGCAAGCTGGAAACGCAGGTGGGCGATCTGCACGATCCTGCCCGCATGATGGCCGCCAGCCCGGAAGATCTGCGCGCAGCCGGCCTTTCGCGGATGAAGGCCGGCTATGTGCACAGCCTGGCCGGGCATGTGCTGGATGGCAGCCTGCCGCTCGACGCGCTTCCGGCCGACGACGAGGCAGCGATCCTGCTGCTGTCGTCGGTGAAGGGGCTCGGGCGCTGGTCCGCCGAGATCTATCTGCTGTTCGCGGAAGGCCGCGCCGATGTGTTCCCGGCCGGCGACCTAGCCGTGCAGGTGCAGGCCGGCCGGCTGTTCCTTGACGGCGCGCGGCCGTCGGAACGGGCGCTGCGGGCACTGGCGGACGGCTGGCGGCCGCACCGGGGCACTGCGGCCCTGTTCCTGTGGCACTGCTACAACGCGCCCCCGCTATGAACGCCGCGCTGATCACATCTGCGTCGAATGCGACGCTGAAGCGGATGCGCAGCCTGCGGGAAAAGAAGTACCGCCGCGCGGAGGGCCTGTTCCTGGCCGAGGGCCTGCGCATCTGCACCGAGGCGTTGGACGCCGGCTGGGTTCCCAAGGTGCTTCTGTTCGCGCACGGCAAGGGGGATCATCCGCTGGTGCGGCGTCTGGCGCAGGCGACACTGGCCGGGGGGGGGCAGGTGGTGGAAACCACGCCGGGCCTGCTCTCCGGCGTGACGGGGAAGGACAATCCGCAGGCCGTGGCGGCCGCCTATCGGCCGCGTCCGCTGACGCTTGCCGATCTTGTGCCCGGACCGCGGACGCTTGTGGCCGAGCGGCTGCGCGATCCTGGCAATCTGGGCACGCTGCTGAGGGCCTGCGACGCGACGGGCACGGGCGCGCTGATCCTGCTGGACGAAAGCGCCGATCCGACGAGCATCGAGGCGGTGCGTGCCAGCATGGGCGCCTTCTTCACCGTGCCGTGCGTGGCGGCGACGACCGCCGAATTCCTGGCATGGAAGGCCCGACATGGCGCGACGCTGACGGGCGCAGCACTGGACGCACGGGCGGTGGATTACCGGCAGGCCCGCTATGCGCCGCCGGCCCTGCTGATGGTGGGGAACGAGGCGCAGGGCCTGCCTGAAGCACTGATGGCGGACTGCGACCAGCTGGTGATCATGCCGATGCGCGGGCGGGCCGACAGCCTGAATGTCGCCATGGCGGGCACGCTGCTGCTGTACCAGGCGCTGCACTGGCAGGAGGCTGGCTGAAGCGGGTGGTGCATTGCAGCACGGGCCGCGCTAATCCGGCCACATGTGGATCAATCTGAAGCCCGCGGGGCCCACCGCATTCGAACTGGACGTGACCCCCCCGATCGCCGTCGGACCCGCCGACAGGCTGTTCATGTTCGGCGGCGTCGGGCTGGGGGCAAGCCTGACCGCGCTGGAACAGGTGACGGGCCGCCCTGTCGTGTGGGCGACGGCCCAGTATGAAAGCTATGCCCGGCCCGGGGAGACGGTGACCTTCACCGTGGACGAGCGGGTGCGCGGCAACCAGGTGAGCCAGGCGCGGGTTTCCGCAACCGCGGGCGGACGCGAGGTGCTGAACGTCTCTGCCGCGCTGGGGCTGCGCGACCTGCCCGAGCGGGGCCAGTGGACGCTGGCGCCGCGCGTCGCCCCGCCGGAGGATTGCCGCCCGCGCCAGCTGTGGGAGGCCCGCCATCCCGACGACATCCACAGCCGGGTGGAATTCCGCATTGCAAAGGGCTCCATGCACGGACCCCGGGCCGGCGGCCATCTGGCCGAGGACGGGCGGGTGGTTATGTGGGCGCGGCCCAACCCGGCCGTGCTGGGGCCAGGGCACCCGATCGACACCGCCTTCGTCGCGGTGGTGGCGGATTATGTGCCCAGCGGCGTGGGCCCTGCGCTGGGCCGCGATGCGGGCGGCAACAGCCTGGACAATTCCATTCGCTTCCACCGCCGGGTCGAAACGGACTGGCTGCTGTGCGACGTGCAGATCCACGGCGTTGCGAACGGCTTTGCCCATGGCCGCATGCACATCTTCGCGCAGACGGGCGAACTGATCGCCACCGCCAGCCAGAGCCTGATCCTGCGGTTGTGGGACTGACTTGCCCCCGGCGGCCGCGCGTGTAGCATCCGCGCCTGATGTGGCGACGAAGGGGATGTGGATGCGGTTCGGACTTGCGTTTGCGGCATTGGCCGTTTCGGGCCCGGCGCTTGCGGCGCATGATCTGGTGATCGCCAACGGCACCGTCTACGATGGCACCGGTGCGCCCGGCTTCAGGGGCTGGGTCGCCGTGGACGGAGACCGGATCTCCGCGATCGGCAAGGGCGCCCCGCCGGCCGCGGTCCGCACGGTGGACGCCTCCGGCAAGGCCGTGGCGCCGGGCTTCGTGAACATGCTGAGCTGGGCGACCGAATCGCTGCTGGTGGACGGGCGGGGCCTTTCAGACCTGAAGCAGGGCGTGACCTTGCAGGTGATGGGCGAAGGCTGGACCATGGGCCCGCTGACGGATCCCATGCGGCAGGCGATGATCGGCCAGCAATCCAGCCTGAAGTTCGACGTGCCCTGGACGACATTGGGCGAATATCTGGCGCATCTGGAAGCGCGGGGAATCGCCCCCAATGTCGCGAGCTTCGTGGGGGCGACGACTGTGCGCATCCACGAACTGGGCGAAGGCGATGTCCAGCCCACGCCCGAACAGCTGACGCGCATGCGCGCCCTTGTGCGGCAGGCGATGAACGAAGGCGCGCTGGGTGTCGGCTCAAGCCTGATCTATGCGCCCGGCGGATATGCGCAGACGCCCGAACTGGTGGCGCTGGCCACGGAATCCGCGCGCTGCGGCGGCGGCTACATCAGCCATATGCGATCCGAAGGGGCAAATATCGAAAAGGCGCTGGACGAGCTGATCCGCATCGCCCGCGAAAGCGGCGGCCCGGCGGAAATCTACCATCTGAAACTCTCGGGCCGGGCGAACTGGGACAAGCGCGACGCCATTCTGGCGAAGATCGCGGCGGCGAAGGCCGAGGGGCTGGATATCCGCGCCAACATGTATGTCTATCCCGCCGGCGCGACCGGGCTTGACGCCAGCATGCCGACCTGGGTGCAGGCCGGCGGCGACGCGGAATGGGTGAAGCGGCTGAAGGACCCGGCGATCCGGGCGAAGGTGCTGGCTGAAATGCGCGCCGAACCGCAAGGATGGGAGAATCTGTATCGCTCCGCCGGCGATGCCTCACGCGTGTTGTTCATCGGCTTCCGCAACCCGAAACTGCGGCCGCTGATCGGCAAGACGCTGGCCGAGGTGTCCGCGATGCGCGGCACCAGCCCGGTAGACACGATCATCGACCTGGTGATCGAGGATGAAAGCCGGGTGGACACGGTCTATTTCCTGATGTCGGACGAGAATGTGGAGGCCTTTGCCGCCCTGCCCTGGGTGACGCTGGGATCGGATGCCGGGGCGCCCGCGATCGAGGGGGTGTTCCTCGAAAGCTCCGACCATCCGCGCGCCTATGGCAATGTCGCCCGCTTCCTGGGCCATTATGTGCGGGATCGGAAGGTGGACAGCCTGGAAAGCGCCATTCACCGGCTGTCGGGCCTGCCCGCCGCGCGGCTGAAGCTCGAAGGCCGGGGCACGCTGGCGCCGGGCGGGTTCGCTGACATGGTGGTGTTCGATCCGGCCACGATCCGCGACCACGCGACGTTTGCGAAACCCCAGCAATATGCGACGGGCGTTTCGCATGTATGGGTGAACGGCACGCAGGTGCTGAAGGACGGCGAGCCGACCGGCGCGACGCCGGGGCGCTTCGTGAAGGGGCCGGGCGCCGGCCGCTGCGGACCGGCCTAGCGCCCGGCATCCCGCGCTATCGGGCAGGCTTCGCGGCGAGATCCAGAACGGCGATCGTCATCGTCTGCGCACCCAGCTTCACGGCTGCTTCCCCATCCACCTTGAACAGCGGGCTGTGGTGGCTGGGAACGGCGGGGCCGCCGGCCTTTTCGGCGTCGATCGCGGCCTGCGGGGTGCCGCCCACATTGTAATAGACGCCCTTAACCCCCGGGCCGACGAGATAAGGGAAATCTTCCGCCCCCATGCCTTCGCGTGGCGTCCTGGTGAAGATCTTGTCGCCATAGGCTGTGGCGAACGCGCTCTGAAGGCGGCGCGTGAGTTCCGGATCGTTGATGTTCGGCAGCGCGCGCTCATCCTCCCGCACGGTGACGACGGGCAGCTTGTCTTCGGGCAGGCCCCATTTGCGGCCGGTCTGAACGGCGATCCGCTTGATGCCGTCGATCAGCTGGTTGCGGGTTTCCAGATCATCGGCGCGTACCGTGATGGAAAGCTCGGCGCGATCCGAGATGATGTTGTGCTTGGACCCGGCATGGAAGGCGCCGACCGTGATCACGGCGGGCTTCAGGGGCGCGATCTCCCGGCCGACGAACCCCTGCAGCGACTGCACGATGTCCGACGCGATGAAAACCGGATCCTTGCCGCTGTGCGGGCTGGCGCCATGCGCGCCGATGCCGGGCACGACGATGTCCAGCGTGTCGGCAGCCGAATAGGTCACGCCGTCCGCGAGGCCGATTGTGCCGGTGGGAATGCCGGCGGCGACGTGCCAGCCGATGGCGTAGTCGGGCTTGCCGAACCGCAGGTAGAGATTGTCCGCCATCATCTTCTTTGCGCCGCCGACGATTTCCTCGGCTGGCTGCACCACGAAGATCACCGTGCCGGACCATTTGTCCTTCAGGGCGGCCAGCTGCCGGGCGGTGGCGACGAGTCCGGTGATGTGGGTATCGTGGCCGCAGGCGTGCATCACCGGTTGCTCGACGCCGCTGCGGTCCTTCTGGCGCACCTTCGAGGCATTGGCGAGACCGGATTTTTCCTCGACGGGCAGGCCGTCCATGTCCGCGCGGAGCAGGATCACGGGGCCGGGGCCGTTCCGGAGCACGCCGACGACGCCGGTTCCGCCAACCTTTTCCGTCACCTCCATGCCCTTCACCGCGCGCAGTTCCTTCGCCATGCGCGCTGCCGTGTTCACCTCGACTGCGGAAAGTTCGGGGTTGCGGTGGAAATGATCGTAGAGCGGGGCAAGATAGGTCGCCCAGTCCTTCGCGACGGCCGCGTCGATCTCGGCGGGGGTGACGGCGGCCGCCGGGGCGGCGGTGGCGAGCAGGATGGCCGGAATCAGTCCCCGCATGGACGATACTCCCTGAATGATTGTCGTTGATTGCGCGGGACTATAGGGGGTGGCCGCGCCTAGTCCAGAGAGGCCTCGATGGCGTGCATGTCATCGTCGGACAGGCCGAAATGATGGCCGACTTCGTGCACCAGCACATGGGCCACCACCCGTTCCAGCGTGTCCTCTCCGTGCGCCCATTCGTCGAGCAGGGGGCGGCGGTAGAGGAAGATGGTGGGCGGCAACGCGCCGGTATAATCCCCGCCCGGATTGCCGACCGGGTGGCCCCAGTAGAGGCCGAGGATGTCCCATTCGCTTTCCAGCGCCATCGCGTCGATCACGTCGGCGTCCGGAAAGTCCTGCACCTTCAGGATCACGTTCGCCAGATGCTGGCGGAACAGATCGGGCAGGCGTTCGACGGCGGCTTGCGCAAGCGCCTCGATATCCGCGAGAGAGGGGGCATGACCGGACATGGGATGGAGATAGGGGCTCGGATGGCGAAGGTCGAGAAGCTTGGGGCGCATGAACGCGCGGAACTGGCAGGCGAATTGCCGGGCTGGACGCTGGAGGGCGAGCATCTGAAGCGCACGTTCCGCTTCGGGGATTTTTCCCAGGCCTTCGCCTTCATGACCCGCGTGGCGCTGCTGGCCGAAGTGCAGGATCATCATCCGGAATGGTTCAACGTGTGGAACCGCGTGGAGATCGCGCTGACCACGCATGACGCCGGCGGGCTGAGCGCCCGCGACGTGAGGATGGCGAAATCGATCGACGCGCTGCTGGACTGAGCGGCCGGTCCTTCAGGGGTGGGCGGGGGGCGAACCCCCCGCCCCGCCAGCCTCAGCGCGGCGCCATGCGGATGCCGCCGTCCAGGCGGACATCCTCGCCGTTGAAGTAGGAGTTGCGGCACATTTCCACCGCGAGCCCGGCATATTCGTCCGGGTTGCCGAGGCGCTTGGGGAACAGCACCGAGGCGCCCAGCGCGGCCTTCACATTCTCCGGCGCGCCCTGCAGCAGCGGGGTGTTGAAGATGCCCGGCAGGATGGTGTTCACGCGGATGCCTTCGCTGGACAGGTCGCGGGCGATCGGCAGCGTCATGCCGACAACGCCGCCCTTGGACGCGGAGTAGGCGGCCTGGCCGATCTGGCCGTCTTCCGCCGCGACGGAGGCGGTGTTCACGATCGCGCCACGCTCCCCGAACTCGCCGATGGGCGGCAGCGTCATCATGCCGGCCGCGGACTTGGCGATGCAGCGGAAGGTGCCGACAAGGTTGATCTGGATGATCAGGTTGAAGGCATCCAGCGGGAAATGCTTGATCTCGCCGGTTTCCTTGGCGCGGCTCGCCGTCTTGATGGCGTTGCCGGTGCCGGCGCAGTTGATCAGGATGCGTTCCTGCCCGATGGCCGCGCGGGCCTTGGCGAAGCCGGCATCCACCGACGCATCGTCGGTGACGTTCACCTGGCAGAACACGCCGCCCAGTTCGGCGGCCAGCGCCTCACCCTTTTCGGCGTTCAGGTCGAACAACGCGACCTTCACGCCCTCAGCCGCGAGGCGGCGGGCAGTGGCGGCGCCGAGGCCGGAAGCGCCCCCGGTGATGACGGCGGACAGTCCCTTGAGTTCCATTTGAATCCCTTCCCGGTTGGAAATGCGCGACATGCCTAGGCGCGGAACCCCCCGGCTTGCATCCCCAAAACTTAGGAGGGTGGACGTTTGCGTTCTTCCTGCGCCAGCGCCTGTTCCCTGAGCGCGAGGATGATGGTGGACAGAAGGATCACCGCCCCGCCGACCAGGGTGAACAGATCATATCGTTCCCCGAACAGCAGGATCCCGGCCAGCGTGATCAGGCCGAAGCGCACGAAATCGAACGGCATCACCGCCCCTGCATCGGCCAGGCTGAACGCGCGCGACAGCGCCAGCTGCCCGGCCGCCGCGCAGGCCCCCAGCGACACCAGGATCGGCCACAGATGCGCCGAAGGCCAGCTCCAGAAGGGGATGGCGAGGATCATCGAAACCGGCGTCGTCAGGATGAAGCTCCACACGGCCACCGCGCGGCTGTCGTCGGTGCCGGTCAGCTGCTTGATCGCCACATAGGAAAAGGCCGTGGCCAGCGCGGAGATGACGGCCGCCCAGAGGCCCGGCGTCATTTCGGCGGTGCCGGGGCGAAGCACCAGCAGCATGCCGGCGAACCCCATCAGCAGCGCCCCGCCCCGCACCCAGCGCACCCGTTCGCCCAGGAACAGCATCGCGCCGATCATCGCGAACAGCGGCGCGCTGTAGTTGATCGCCAGCACATTGGCGAGCGGCGCGTTGGCCACCGCGTAGAAGGTCGCGAAGGTGGCGACCACGCCGGAGGCCGCCCGTTTCATCTGGGCGGGCATCCGTTCCAGCCGGATGAGGCCAGGCGACGTCAGCACCAGCGGCATCAGCCAGAGGAGGCCGATGAAGTTGCGCCAGACGACAACGGCGAAGGGGTGCAGTTCCTGCGAGGCCAGGCGGATCATCACCCACAGCCCCGCAAAGGCGACGCAGGCGACCGCCATCCACAAGGCGCCCCGGATGTGCGGGGGCGGCAGGGGAATGCCGGATCGCGTCACTGTCAGTGGTTGAAGTGCCTGAGGCCGGTGAAGGCCATGGCGAGGCCGCGCTCGTCGGCGGCGGCGATCACTTCGGCGTCGCGCATGGAACCGCCCGGCTGGATCACCGCCGTCGCCCCTGCATCCGCGGCGGCCAGCAGGCCGTCGGCGAAGGGGAAGAAGGCGTCCGACGCGACGGCGCTGCCGATGGTGCGGGGCTGCGGCCACCCGGCGGTTTCGGCGGCTTCCTTCGCCTTCCAGGCGGCGATCCGGGCGCTGTCCACCCGGCTCATCTGCCCGGCGCCGATGCCGGCGGTCGCCCCGTCCTTCGCATAGACGATGGCGTTGGATTTCACATGCTTGGCGACGATCCAGGCGAACATCATGTCGTTCAGTTCCTGCGGCGTCGGCGCGCGCTTCGTGACGATTTTCAGCTCGTCCACCAGTCTGTTGTCGCGCGTCTGCAGCAGGAAGCCGCCGGACACCGTCTTCAGCTGGAAGCCGATGCGGGCCGGATCCAGCAGCGGCGCGAGCAGCAGACGGAGATTCTTCTTGCGCGCCACCGCTGCACGGGCGGCTTCATCGGCGGCAGGCGCGATGATCACTTCGGTGAACAGTTCGGTGATGGCTTCCGCCGTGGGGCCGTCCAGCGCGCGGTTGAGCGCGATGATCCCGCCGAAGGCCGAAACCGGGTCGGTGGCCTTCGCGGCCTCATAAGCCTCGATGAGGGTGGGCGCGCTGGCGACGCCGCAGGGGTTGGCGTGCTTGATGATGGCGACCGTCGGTTCCTTGTCACGGAATTCCGAGATCAGGTTGAAGGCCCCGTCGGCGTCGGCGATGTTGTTGTAGGACAAGGCCTTGCCCTGCACCAGTTCGGCGCTGGCGATGCCGCCGGGGCGCGCCTGCGCGGCATAGAGCGCGGCTTCCTGGTGCGGATTCTCACCGTAGCGCAGCATCTCGACCCGGCGCATCACCACCGGGAAGGTCGCCGGATACATCTCCTGCTGGTCGGCAAAGGCAAACCAGCTGGCGATCGCGGCATCATAGGCAGCGGTCGCCTGGAACGCCTTCGCCGCAAGGCGGCGGCGGGTTTCGAGGCTGAGCCCGCCCTGACCCAGTTCCCCGGTCAGCGCCGCATAATCCGCCGCGTCGGTCACGCAGGCGACGAATTCATGGTTCTTCGCGGCCGAACGAACCATGGAAGGCCCGCCGATGTCGATGTTCTCGATCACCTCGTCGCGCGGGGCGCCCTTCGCCACGGTCGCCTCGAACGGATAGAGGTTGATCACCACCATATCGATGGGCGGGATTCCGTGCGCTGCGGCGGCCGCCTGATGCTCGGCATTGTCCCTCAGCGCCAGCAGCCCGCCATGCACCCTGGGGTGCAGGGTCTTGACCCGGCCGTCCATCATCTCGGGAAAGCCGGTGTGCTCGGACACGTCCGTCACGGCCAGCCCTGCCTCGCGGAGCGCCTTCGCGGTGCCGCCGGTGCTCAGCAGCTCCGCCCCATGCGCGGCGAGCGCCCGGGCGAATTCCACAAGGCCCGACTTGTCGGACACGGACAGCAGGGCGCGACGAATGGGCAGGCGGTTGGTCATGACGTGGGGACTCGCTTGTATCTGGCGTATCTGCGCGCCCCGGTGCCTTACACGACGCGAAGGCGCAAGTTTCTGGCAGCCATGCAGGACGGCGAAATCGCCCGCGCCGAGGGCAGAGGGCCTGACGGCTATTGCTTCTTGAAGCTCCAGCTCACGTCCGCGGCCTTGCCCGGTTCGACGAGGGTGGTCAGCAGGATCTGCTGGATTTCGTGGGTTTCGCCCTCGCTGTCCACGAACAGGCTGGGTTCGATGGCCAGCAGGCCGGGCGCATGGTTGAAGCTGGCGCGGACGGCCCAGGCGATGGCCGGATCGCGCCCCTGCCCCGGAATGCGGATCAGCGCGCCCTTGCCATCCTGCGTGGGGGTGGCGGTGGCGCCCGGCCCCAGGTGGAATCGGATGGCAATGGGCAGCGATTCGCGCTGGCGGACGCGCGCCAGCGTGCCCTTCACCGGCAGCAGATGGTCCTCGCCGCGCAGGTCGGTGCCGTCCGGGTTCAGCCACAGGCGGCGGAGATGGTCGTATCCGTGGCGGCGGCGATAGCCATCGTGCCGGCCTTCCAGCCACTGGCCGTCGCGCGTCAGGCGGGCCTCCACCAGCACTTCCTCCACCCCGCCCAGCCGGCGCAGGCCGCCATCGTGCAGGCGGCTGCTGTTGGTATCCGCCAGCACCAGCGTGCTGTGCCCGGCGGTGGAACGAAGCCCCATCACCAGTTCGGGGGGGAAGTTGCGCGACCCCCGCGACCCGTTTTCCGCCCCGCAAGAGACGACGACGGGGCGCCTGTCGTCCGAGAAGGTGAAGGCGAGCGTGGAGGCATGGGTGGCGGGGTTGAGGCGTGCGGGCGGCGGCGGCCCCGCATCGACGACGAGACGCACGCTGCCGGCGGCAAGCCGCTGGAATCCGGATGAACGTGGCGGCGGCGTATCGAGCGGCTTCACATTCAGCCGGTCAAGCTGGGCGGCATCGGGCTGGCCGCCGTGCCAGGCTGACGGCAGCCCATCCCCCAGCGCCAGTGCGCCGAGCGTGGTCCGGGCGAGTTCCAGCGTCCGCGCGACAGGCTCGGACGGCTTCTGCATTCGTGCGGCGTGGAAGGCGGCCAGCACCAGCATCTGGTCCGCGATCTCCGCCAGATGCAGCGGCGACCGGGCGACGGGCGCGCCATCGGCGGTCAGCAGGGCGGCCAGCACCTCGTCCAGCAGGGCCAGCGCACGCGGCAGACGTTCGTCGCCACCCGGCAGCATCAGCGCTGCCGCGACGAGACCGGAGACGGCCACGAGTTTCGGCAGGCCGGGTTGCATGCGCGGCGCGGCGCGATCCAGATGCCGCGACCAGCGGGCGATCCCGTTCAGCACGGCCGAGCGATGGACATGATCCTTGCCCGGCATCACCAGCGGCGCGTGCAGGATCGCCATCTGGATGCGCATGCCCGTGCAATCCGGCGCCCAGGCTTCCTCGTCATACTCGTGGAAACGGGCGAGCCAGCGCCGGGCGAGCGCTTCGGCCCGGGCCGCTTCGGCCGCGGTGAGGTCGACCATGGAAAGATCACGCAGCCAGCCCCAGCCATGCACCCAGCGCCGCCAGCCTTCGGGGGCGTCGGGATTGTCGAGCCGCGCATCCAGCATGCCCTGGCCATAGCCGCCGCGGAACAGCCGGCCGCCCTTCAGCCGCTGTGCGATAGCCGGATCCCCGGGAACGGGATCGTCCGGCACGGCGATCAACTTCAGCGGAAAACGGCCCTTCAGCCGCATGCGGTGGAAGGGCGAGGCGAACGAGAGACGGTCCAGCCGATCCGACAGCCGCTCCGAAAGGGAGGGGCCGCGATCGCCGAGGTTGCGGGTCAGCCGGAATGCATCCGAGCCAGGTTCGGCGGAATCGGGCGCGTCAGGCTTCACAGTTTCAGCAGGCTCCACCATGTCAGACTGCGGAACCTGCTTTTCCGCGCCGGGCATCACGCCGCCTTCAGCGCCGCGATGTTGGCGGCATACTGGCCGGGCCCGCCCCGGAAGCTGGCGGTGCCCGCGACCAGCATGGTCGCGCCGGCTGATACCAGTCGCCCGGCATTGCCGGCATCCACGCCGCCGTCCACTTCCAGTTCGATCGCCTTGCCGCTCATGTCGATGCGCCTGCGGATCGCCTCGATCTTGGGCAGCGCGCTTTCGATGAAGCTCTGCCCGCCGAAGCCGGGGTTCACGCTCATCACCAGCACGAGATCCAGCAGATCCAGCACATGATCCAGCGAATCCAGTGGCGTGGCCGGGTTCAGCACCACGCCGGCCTGCTTGCCCAGCGCCCGGATGCGCATCAGCGTGCGGTGCAGGTGCGGCCCGGATTCCGGGTGAACCGAAAGGATGTCGGCGCCGGCTTCCGCGAACGCCTCCACCAGCGCATCCGCCGGGGTCACCATCAGATGCACGTCGAACGGCTTGGTGCTGTGCGGGCGAAGTGCCTTCACCACCATTGGCCCGATGGTGAGGTTCGGGACGAAATGATTGTCCATCACGTCCACATGGATCCAGTCCGCGCCGGCGGCGTCGATGGCGCGGACCTCTTCCCCCAGCTTCGAGAAATCGGCGGACAGGATGGAGGGGGCGATGCGAACCGGCATGGTCGATCGTTAGCCTTTGGCCGATTCGCAGCCAAGTGCTGATTGCCGGTTCAGCGGCGAATTCTGGCGGCCGACCGCGCGAGAATCGCCACCCGCTCCGAATTGGGCGCGACGGGCCAGGCGGCGATCTCCTCCAGGGTCCGGCCGCAGCCCGTGCAGAGGCCGCGCCTGACCCGGCAGATGTTGCGGCAGGGGGATGCAACCGCGGAGGCGACAGGCTCGATCATCGCCTGTCTGTGGAGTCTCCCGCCTGTCATGGGAAGAGGGCATCGGCGTGCAGAATGGGGCTTGCACCGGACCTGTGATCTGCCAATGCGACCGACATGACAGTTCTACGTCATTTTTCTTACAGCGCCGCGCTCTGCGCGCTGCTTGCGGCGGCCGCCCCCGCCCTGGCGGACGACGATGCGCAGGTCTGGCTTTCGCTGACTGCGACGAAGCGGCTTTCGGACAGCTTCGATGCCGTGGTCGACATGAACAGCCGCTATTTCGACAACGCCGCGCACTACGGCCATTTCCAGGTGCGGGGCATGATCGGCTGGAAGCCGGATGACAACGGGCTGCTGGGCGTCGGCTACAGCTATGTCTGGAACCGGAGCCTGACCGGCAGTGTGGTGCGCGAACATCGCATGTTCCAGCAGGCGAACTACGACATCCTGACCATCGGCAAGGCAGAGCTTGTCGGCCGCACACGGCTGGAACAGCGCTGGTTCAGCAATCTGGACGGCGCGACCTGGCGGCTGAGGCAGCAGATCCGGCTGAACGTGCCGCTGCAAGGCCCCAAGGGCCTGAAGGCGATCGTCCACACAGAGGGTTTCGTGCTTCTGTCCACGCCGGCCGGCGGCGCGGATGAGGGCGTGAACCAGATCCGCACCTTCGCCGGGCTGGGCATTCCCATGGGCCGGCACCTGTCGCTGGAAGCCGGCTATCTGAACCAGTCAGTCGTCGCCGGGACGGACCGGATGAACCATGCGCTGAGCCTGGGACTCGGCGCGAAATTCTAGGCGTCCCGCCTAGCGGCTGACGGCCACCTTCGCATCCGCATAGCCCGCCGCCACCAGAGGCATGCGGAACGTGGTTTCGAGCGCCTGGTCGGCGGCGTGATCGGCCATGGCGATCAGATCGCGCGCGCGGGCCTGCGCCGCGAATTGGCCGGGGGCCTTCGCCTCGTTGTCGCGCTTCAGGTTCGCGCTCACGTCGGTCAGCACAGTCTGCCAGCCATTGTCCTGGAAGGTCTGCGCGTTCGCCCATTCGATGCTGGCCGGCATCGGCTCCACCGGGGGGCGGCGCACGCTCAGCAGCTGTGCTTCGGGATTCCACTGAAGATCGGCGGCCTTCAGCTTCGACAGATCCACCACATAGGTCACCGTGGCCGGCAGGATCGCCGTCTGCCGTGTCGTGGCGACGGTGATCGGCCCCAGCGTTGTCGCCCGCTCAGACGTGACGGGCTGCACCAGCCGCGCCGTCAGCACCAGCAGCTTCTGCTGCCGCTGCACCGAAACGAGCATGGCGCCCAGGAAATCCGGCTGCTCGCACAGGCCAACGGCGATGCAGGCCTCTCGCCGCCGGTCCGGCCCGGCAGCCCAGCCGATCAGCGCCAGCAGGATCGCCGCCGCGCCGACGACGGACAGAAGTCGTTTCATGCCAGCGCCTCCCAGGTTTCGCCCGCCCGCACGACACGGCCGCGCGCCTCCAGATCGATCAGATGCGCGAGAACGCTGCGCCCCGCCGCCGGCCACAGCCGACGGTCAACCGAGGCGTACATCTGGCCCACCATTTCGGGAACCTCGCGTGGGCCCGCCGCAAGCTGGGCAAGGATCTGCGCTTCGCGCTGGCGGCGATGGCCCATCAGGTGCCGCACCCAGCGCTGAGGCTCCTCAACCGGCGCGCCATGGGTGGGATAGTAACGGGTGTCGGAGCGGTCCATCAGCTTCTGGAGCGAGGCCATGTAGGCCGCCATGTCGCCGTCCGGCGGCGCGACGACCGTTGTCGACCAGCCCATCACATGATCGCCCGTGAACAGCGCCCGTTCCTGTTCCAGTGCGAAGCACAGGTGATTGGACGTATGGCCCGGCGTGTGAACCGCGGCCAGCGTCCACCCGGGGCCGGACACGGCTTCGCCATCGGCAAGCACCCGGTCAGGGGCGTAACCGGGATCGAAGCCGGCATCGGCACGTGGCCCGTCGTCGCTGAGGACGAGCGGGGCGCAGCCGACGATGGACCCGCCCAGCCGGGCCTTCAGCGGGATGGCCCCCGGGGAATGATCCATGTGGGTGTGGGTGATCAGCAGGTGGGTGACGGTCTCGCCCGCGACGGCGCTTGCGACCGCTTCCAGATGGGCGTCATCGGCCGGGCCCGGATCGATGATGGCGACTGCGCCCTGCCCCACGATGTAGGTTCCGGTGCCCAGGAAGGTGAAGGGCGAAGGATTGTGCGCCAGCACCCGGCGGACCAGCGGGGACAGGCGCTCGACCTGGCCATAGGGGGCCTCTGCCACCAGCTTCTCATATTCGGCGTTCATTGCCGAACGGACTTAGAAAGGCCGCCGGCAAAAGAAAAGCGGGCGACCCTGACAGGGTCGCCCGCGTGCGCCGGATATTCGCTGTCCGGCCGGTCTCAGTTGCGCTGACGGCGCATGAAGGGCGGGATACGGGTTTCTTCCTCGTCCGCACCCATCTCGGGCTCCGGCGCCAGAGTCTCGACCGGGGGTTCCTCGACCTTCGGCTTGCGCGACAGGTGCATCATCCGCTCGAACAGGGTCTGGCGGCGCTGAACCGGCTCGGGCTGGGGCGCGCGGCGCTCGGCTTCGGGCAGTTCCAGCCGGGCGGGCGCCGGCAGCGGCAGCTCCGCGACGACCGGCGGGGCCTCAGGCTCGGGCAGATCGAGCTCGGCCTCGACCGGATCACCCAGTTCCAGGATGTCCTCGTCCGACAGGCTCACATCCTCTTCCATCAGCGGATCGGCAGAGGGCGCGTCGCCGGGGGCCGGGGCTTCATCCGACGCAGCCGGGCGGAAGGTGCCCGCAGGGGTTCCGAAGATTCCGGCCGCCATGGGCCCGGCGGCCGGCGAGGTCTGCGGGCGGAAGCCACCGCCGCCACCCCCACCGCCGCCGAACGGCGGGGTCGGATCGACTTCGCCCGCGCCGGGGGCTGCGGGCGGCACGATCTGCGGCCTGGCGCCGAAGATCTGGGCGCCGGCCGACGGACGCTGCTGGCCGCCGGCAACGCCGGGAATCGACTGCTGGTTGCCTTCGATCCCGGTGGCGACGACGCTGACGCGCATCTTGCCGTTCAGATCGTCGTTGAAGGCGGAGCCGACGATGATGTTGGCGTCCGGGTCCACCATTTCGCGGATGTGCTGGGCGGCTTCTTCCACTTCCATCAGGCCCAGATCCTCGCCGCCGGTGATGTTGATGATCACCGCCTTGGCGCCGCGCAGGGACACTTCATCGAGCAGCGGGTTCGAAATGGCCTTTTCGGCGGCTTCGATCGCGCGGCGGTCGCCCTCCGCCTCGCCGGTGCCCATCATCGCCTTGCCCATTTCCGACATCACGGTGCGGACGTCGGCGAAGTCCAGGTTGATGAGGCCGGGCAGCATCATCAGGTCGGTGATGCCGCGCACGCCCTGGTTCAGCACCTGATCCGCCATTGAGAAGGCCTGTTTGAAGGTCGTCTGCTGGTTGGCGATCAGGAACAGGTTCTGGTTCGGGATCACGATCAGCGTGTCGACATGGCGCTGAAGTTCCGCGATGCCTTCCTCGGCAGACCGCATCCGCTTCAGCCCTTCGAAGGCGAACGGCTTGGTGACGACGCCCACCGTCAGCACGCCGCGTTCGCGCGCCGCGCGGGCCACCACCGGGGCCGCGCCCGTGCCCGTTCCACCCCCCATGCCCGCCGTGATGAAGCACATGTGCGCACCATCCAGGACATGATCGATTTCGCCCAGCGCCTCTTCCGCGGCGGCCGCGCCGATTTCCGGCCGCGCACCCGCGCCCAGCCCCTGCGTGATCTTCAGACCCAGCTGGATGCGCGTCTGCGCCGGGCTCAGCGCCAGCGCCTGCGCATCGGTGTTGGCCACCACGAAGTCCACGCCCTGCAGGCCGTCGTTGATCATGTTGGCGACGGCATTGCCGCCCGCGCCGCCAACGCCGATCACGCTGATGCGGGGCTTCAGTTCCACAAGGCTGGGTTTCACGAAATCGAACGACATGGGTGGGCTCCTCGTCAAAGGCTGGGTCTGGATCAGATCTGGCGTTTCAGGTGGTCGAACAGGCGGAAGAAACCGGATTTCGGCGTATCGCGGGCCGGGGCGCCCCGGCTGCGCGGCACCGCCATGCGGGCAAGATCGAGCCGCGGCTGACTGCCGTGCAGGATCAGCCCGGCCAGGGTGGCAAAGGCTGCGGTGGACTGGGCTTCGGGCAGGCCGATCAGGCCGCGCGGGCGGCCGATGCGGACATTGCGCGACAGAACCCCTTGCGCGAAATCCGCGATTCCGCGCAGTTCCGCGCCGCCGCCCGTCAGCACCACCTGCCGACCGGCCGGGCCGGTGAAGCCGATGTGCTTCAGCGCCTGCTCCACTTCGCCGAAGATCAGGTCCAGACGGGCGCGTATCACGGCGTTCAGTTCCGAACGGGGCACGCGCCGGGCTTCCTGCCCGTCTTCGGGATCCAGCGGCGGCACTTCGATCATGTCGTGGTTGTCACGCGGAGAGGTGGTGGCCGCGCCCGACAGCGTCTTCAGCCGTTCGGCGGCCGCACGGCGGGTGCCGAAGCTGGCGGCAATGTCGGCGGTGATGTCGCCCGCACCCATCGGCAGGGAAACTAACCCCGCCAGCATGCCCCCGCCATGCACGGCGACAGTGGTGACGCCCGCGCCGATCTCGATCACGGCGACGCCCAGCTCGCGTTCCTCGTCGTTCAGGACGGAGGCCGACGCCGCGACGCCGGAAGCGACGATTGCCTCCACGCCCAGATGCGCGTTGCGGACGGCGAGATCGAGGTTGCGGCAGGGCGGCGTTGCCGCCGTCAGCACATGAATGTCAACCGCCAGCCGGTTCGCGTGGAAGCCGCGCGGGTTGGTGACGCCGTCCAGTCCGTCCACGGTGTAGAGCGTGGGTTCCGCATGCAGAGTGGTGCGGCCGGCCTTGCTGATCGTCTCGTCGATGCGGGCGCGGCCCTGCGCCAGCAGCGCACCCATGTCCTCTTCCGAAATGCGATGCCCGGCGATGTCGATCTCCACCGAGGTCACGTCACTGTCCAGCCCGCCGGCGGACAGGTTGACGATGACGCTCTCGATCTCGACCCCGGCGGCCTTTTCCGCCTGCATCATGGCGGCACGGATGGCGGTTTCCGTCTTCGCCATATCGGCGACAAGGCCGCGTTTCAGCCCATTGGAGGCGCGCACGCCGGCGCCGATCACGCGCGGCTGATCCTGGCCGTCGGCCATGGCAACAAGCGCGGCGACCTTCGACGAGCCGACATCGATCGCCGCAATCACACGCTCTGCGCGGGGCTTTAGCAACTGGGTCGGGTTGAGAACCGCAACGGCCATCAGATCACGACCTCCTCTGGTTGGGGCTGGGCCGAACGCGCCATCTGCATCGGCTGCGCGGCACGGGGCTGTGTTCCGGCGATCGCCGCAGGCGGCTGGGCCGGCTGCGGTTGCGCCGGCTGCGGATTGGCGCGCGGCTTGACCGTCTGCCCCGGATCGGTTTCCACCCGCACCACCATCTTGTCAGGGATGCGGAAATCGAAGCGGACGAAGCCCCGCCCCAGCAGCGGGCTCTGTGTGTTGAGATCCGCGAAGCGCAGCCAGGAAGCGGCGGCGGCGGCGCCTTCCGGCAGGGAGATCGTTTCCCCCGATTTCATCCGCACATCCCATCGGCGGTCGCCTACCCAAACCGCGGCCTGAACATCGCCGGACAGATCCGGGCGGCTGGCGATGATCTTCAGGATGGCGGGCGCCTGCAGCCGGGCCCGCTCGCCCACCAGCAGCGGCAGCTGTGCGAAGGGGGCAAGGTCAGAGGCTGGCAGCACCTGCCCTTCCGCATCGATCAGGCGGATCCGGCCCTGCCATTGCCACAACGCGGCGGGCTTGCGCTCGATCACGGTGATATGCAGCCTGTCCGGCCAGCGGCGCTGGATCTCGGCATCCTTCACCCATGGAAGGGCGACAAGGCGGCCGCGCATCTCGTCCAGATCAGCCAGCAGCATCGAATCCGATCCGCCCTGCAGCAGCTCGCGATAGATGGAAAGGCGCGGCTGGTTCCGCGCCCCTTCGATTTCCACCTGCCGCACCACGAAGCCCGCGCTGGAAGCCGCCGTGGCAACCCCCATGGTCGCGTTGCGCGGCAGCCCGGCGGCAACCGCCCACACGATCGCCGCCGCGCTGCCCAGCAGGACGACACTGCCCAGGATCAGCCGCCAGGCCGTGCGCGGCGCGACGGGAATCGCAACCGGCTGCGCTGGCGCCTTGCGGGGGGCGGATTGCGGGCGGGGCTTGCGCGCGCTCATGCAAGCGCGCTTTCGATCAGGCGGCCGACCAGCGCCTCATAGCTGATGCCGCGCACCTTCGCCTGCTCCGGCACGAGGGAGAGCGGCGTCATGCCGGGCTGGGTGTTCACTTCCAGCAGATAGAGCCCGTTCGGCCCTTCGGCCGGATCATAGCGGAAGTCCGAGCGGGAGACGCCCCTGCAGCCCAGCGCCCGGTGAGCGAGCGCGGCCTGCTCCAGCGCCATCACCGTGATCATCGGCGGAATCTCGGCCGGACACACATGCAGGGTGCGGCCGTCGGTGTATTTCGCCTCATAATCATAGAAGCCCGACGTCGGCTTCAGTTCCGTCACCGCGAGCGGCTCGCCCACGCCGGACGGCAGATGATCCAGCACGGCGACCGTCAGTTCCAGACCAGCGATGAAGGGCTCGGCCAGCAGTTCGGGATAATGGGCCCAGGGGCCCGGCGCGGTGCAGGCGATCGGGGTGCCGTAATTGGATTCGGCGGTCACGATGGCGACCCCCACCGAGGAGCCCTCGTTCACGGGCTTCAGCACATAGGGGCGCGGCAGCGGATCGCGTTCGAACAGCGATTCCGATCGCACGATGCGCCCGCCCGGCATCTTCACGCCGGCAGGGACGAGGATCTTCTTGGTCAGTTCCTTGTCGATGGCGATGGCGGAGGTGGTGACGCCCGAATGGGTATAGCGGATGCCCATCAGGTCCATCAGGCCCTGCACCGTGCCATCCTCGCCGGGGGTGCCGTGCAGCGCGTTGAACACGACATCGGGCTTCGTCGCCAGCAGGCGTGCCGGGAAGGTGGCCCCGTCGGCGGCCGTCGCGCCCAGGTCCAGCTCCGTCACGGCATGGCCAAGCGTCCGCGCGGCCTCGGCAATGCCCTTGCCCGACACCAGGCTGACTTCGCGTTCCGCGGACCAGCCGCCTTTCAGAACGGTGACCCTCATGGCTGGATCCCCACCCGCTGGATTTCCCAGTCCAGCGTCACGCCGGATTTCGCCTTCACGCGGCGGCGGACTTCTTCGCCCAGCGCTTCGATCTCCGCGCTTGTGGCGTCGCCCGTGTTGATCAGGAAATTGGTATGCTTTTCCGAAACCTGCGCGCCGCCAAGCGTCAGGCCCCGGCACCCGGCCTCGTCAACCAGCTGCCAGGCCTTGTGGCCTGGCGGGTTCTTGAAGGTGGACCCCCCGGTCTTCGTGCGCAGCGGCTGGCTGCCTTCCCGCGCCTCGGCGATGCGGTCCATCTCAGCCTGGATGGCGGCCGGATCGCCGGGCTGTCCCCGCAGGGTCGCCGCGATCACGATGGCGCCGTCCGGCAGTTCGGAATGGCGATAGGTATAGCCCAGCGCGGAAAGCGGAAGCGTCACCTGCTCGCCGGAGCGCAGCAGCACGTCGGCGGAAAACAGAATATCCGCCACCTCGCGGCCATAGGCCCCGCCGTTCATGCGCACGAAGCCGCCGACAGTGCCGGGAATGCCGCGCAGAAATTCCAGGCCGGCGATGCCCGCGTCCCGCGCGGCGGACGAAACCGCGATGCCCGAAGCACCACCGCCAGCCCGCAGCGTGGTTTCATCCAGACGCTCGACCGCGCCGAAGGCCTTGCCCAGCCGCACCACCACGCCGGGCACGCCGCCGTCGCGCACGATCAGGTTGGAGCCGAGCCCCAGCGCCATCACCGGCATCGCCGGATCCAGATCACGCAGGAAGGCCGCCAGATCGTCGGCGTCCTTCGGCTCGAACAGCCATTGCGCCGCCCCGCCGGATTTGAACCACACAAGCGGCGCCAGCGGCGCATGCGCCGTCAGCTTCCCGCGCGGGGTGGGGATGGTGGCGGGTCGGGCTTCCAGCGCCATCATGCCGCCTTCGCTGTTTCCAGCGCACCCTGCAGGTTCGCGGCCCATTTCGTGATGTCGCCCGCGCCCAGACAGATCACCATGTCGCCCGCGCCCAGCAACGGGGCAAGCGTGGGGGCAAGATCCGCCTCGCCAGAGACGGTCAGCACCTGCCGGTGGCCGGAACGGCGGATCGCATCCGCCAGCGCCTCGTGGGAAATTCCCTCCAGCGGCGGTTCGCCCGCCGCATAAACGGGCGCGACAATGACGGTGTCGGCGTCGTTGAACGCCGTGCGCCACTCCTCGAACAGGTCACGCAGGCGGGTATAGCGATGCGGCTGCACCACCGCGACGACCCGGGCGCGCGCGCCTTCGCGGGCGGCAGCCAGCACGGCTTTCACCTCCACCGGGTGATGGCCGTAATCGTCGATGATCGTCACCACGCCGTCGCCCAGAGGGAACTCGCCCACCTTGGTGAAGCGGCGCTTCACGCCCCCGAACTTCGCGAACCCGGCACGGATCTGGTCCTCTACGATGCCAAGCTGATCCGCGATTCCGATCGCGCCCAGCGCGTTCAGCACATTGTGGCGGCCGGGCATGGGCAGTTCCAGCCCTTCATAGCGACGTTCGGCCGTCCCCGGTGCGCGCAAAGTCACGTCGAAGCGGTTGCCGCCGGGGATCGGCTGCACATTGTCGCCGCGGATGTCGGCCTGCCCTGCGAAACCGTAAGTGACGATGCGGCGATCCGAAACCGACGGGATCATCGCCTGCACCTCGGGATGATCGAGGCAGAGCACCGCCGCGCCATAGAAGGGCACCTTCTGGATGAACTGGCGGAACGCGGCCTTCGCCGTTTCGAAATCGCCATAGTGATCCAGATGCTCGGGATCGATGTTGGTCACGATGGCGAGCGTGGGCGGCAGGCGCAGAAAGCTGCCGTCGCTCTCGTCGGCCTCCACCACCATCCATTCGCCGTCGCCCAGCCGGGCGTTGGAACCATAGCTGTTGATGATGCCGCCGTTGATCACCGTCGGGTCCAGGCCGCCGGCATCCAGCAGCGCGGCGACCATGGAGGTCGTCGTCGTCTTGCCATGCGTGCCGGCCACGCAGACGGTGGACTTCAGTCGCATCAGTTCCGCCAGCATCTCCGCGCGGCG
This sequence comes from Sandaracinobacter sp. T42, assembly GCF_059115405.1. Taxonomy (NCBI): domain Bacteria; kingdom Pseudomonadati; phylum Pseudomonadota; class Alphaproteobacteria; order Sphingomonadales; family Sphingosinicellaceae; genus Sandaracinobacter; species Sandaracinobacter sp. T42. The sequence continues at coordinate 1,176,974 of NZ_CM181101.1, read as the reverse complement.
CACCACGGGCACGCGCCGTTCCAGCGCCAGATCGACTTCGGGATTGCCCCGCTTGATCGCGGTGGAAACGACCACGACGGCGGCGTCGCCCAGGTTTTCGGCCCTGTGGCCGATATGAACGGTGATGCCCTTCTTCCTGAGGCCCTGCACCACATAGCTTTCGGCGATGTCGGAACCCTGCACGGTGAAGCCCAGGTTCGCCATCACCTCCGCGATGCCGGACATGCCGATGCCGCCGATGCCGATGAAGTGGATGGGTCCGACGGCCTTGTTGAACACGCTCATGCCGCCTTCCTTCCAAGCGCGCGCACTTCATGTTCGACCAGATCGGCCAGCCGCCCGGCGGCGTCCGGAATTCCCAGGGACCGCGCCGCGGCGGCAGCGGCCGAAAGCGCCTCGGGGCTGTTCAGGAAACCTTCGATATGGCCGGCGATCATCGCGGCAGACGCCTTTGCCTCGGAAATCAGGAAGCCGCCGCCTGCCTTCACGAAACCGGCGGCATTCGCGCTCTGGTGGTCGTCGGTCGCGGCAGCAAAGGGGATCAGGATGGCCGGACGGCCCACCGCCATCAACTCGGCCATGGTGGAGGCCCCTGCCCGACTGACGACCAGGTGGCTGGCGGCAAGCCGTTCGGGCAGGTCTGCCATGTAGGTCTGGCAATCCGCCTCGACGCCGGCCGCGCTGTAGGCCTCTGCAACGTCCGCCAGATCTTCCGCACGGCACTGCTGGGTCACGTGCAGGGCGCTGCGATGATGGGCCGGCAGCGACGCAATCGCCTGCGGCACCAGGCGGGCCAGGATCCGCGCGCCCTGGCTGCCGCCGACGACCAGAATCCGGAAAGTCTGGTTGGCGGCCGGCGCATGGAACACGGAATCGCGCGCCTTCAGAATGGCTTCGCGCACCGGGTTGCCGGTGTGATGCGCCTTGCCCGGCTGTTCGAGGAAGGCGGTTTCGGCATAGGTAAGCGCGATGGCCGACACCCGGCCCTGCAGCTTGCGGTTCACCCGGCCCAGCACGGCATTCTGCTCGTGCAGAACGCAGGGCAGCTTCAGCGACACGCCCGCCAGCAGGCCCGGAAGCGACGGGTAGCCACCGAAGCCGACAACCGCGTCCGCGCCCACCTCGGCGGCGATGCGCCGCCCTTCCGCCCGACCCTTCCAGATCGCGATCGCCGCCTTCGCCCATGCGACAGGGTTCAGGCCCGAAGCCGTCGCGCTGGCCAGCACATGACGATCCACCGACCCGAACAACCCGGGAAAGCGCAGGCCGCGCGCGTCCGTCAGCAGCGTGACCCTGTGGCCGCGCCGCAGAAGTTCTTCCGACAGGGCATGGGCCGGGATCATGTGCCCGCCCGTGCCGCCGGCCGCGAGGATGACGGACAGGCTCATGACAGGGCTGCGCCCGGCTGGAGATAGGGGCTGGCCTTCAGATGGCGGTTGCGCCGCGTCAACGCCAGCAGAAGCCCCATCGCGATGGTCGTCGCGAGGAAACTGGAGCCGCCGTGACTGACCAGCGGGAGGGTCATCCCCTTGGATGGAGCAAGCGCCAGATTGACCGACATGTTGATGAGCGCCTGACCCCCGAACTGCGCGACGAGGCCCGTCGCTGCGATCAGCGTGAAGGGGTCGTCTTCGTCCAGAAGTTGTAGCAGCACACGAAGGACAATCGCAAGATATAGTAAAGCGAGCGCGAAGCAGGCGATCGCCCCGAACTCTTCCCCGATCACCGAGAAGATATAGTCCGTATGTGCTTCGGGCAGATGGAATTTTGCCGTTCCTTCACCCGGCCCGGCACCGTAAAGGCCGCCCGAACGGAAGCAATCCAGTGCGCGATCGACCTGATAGGTGTCGCCTTCCCCATGCAGATATCCGTCGATCCGGTTCCGAATGTGCGGCTCGAACTGATAGGCGATCACAAGCCCGCCGAGCAGCCCGACGACAGCAAGTCCCAGCACCAGCAGCGGCAGCCCGGCCAGCACAGCCTGCACAAGCCAGACCGCGATCACCAGCGCAGCCTGGCCGAAATCCGGCTGGATCACCAGAAGCCCGACGATCGCGGCCAGCACGAAGCCGCCCGCCGGGATTACCGGCAGCGACCTGTCCTCGAACTTCAGCGCGAACAGCCAGGCGGTGCCCACCACGAAGAAGGGCTTCAGGAACTCGATCGGCTGCATCTGGAATCCGGGAAGCTGGATCCAGCGGACGGCGCCGTTCTTCTCTGCCCCGATCAGCGGAACAAGCATCAGCAGCACGAAGAAGACGACGAAGCCGCCCAGCGCGAAGCGGCGCGCGCTTTCCTTCGTCAGCATCGAAACGGCCAGCATCAACGGCACACCCGCCGCCACCCACATCAGCTGCCGCCACAGGAAATGCAGCGGCGGCACCACGACAGAGCCGCCCGACAGCCTGAGGGCGGCCGCCGGAGAAGCAGCGGCGACCCCGATCAGCCCCACGCCGATCAGCACCAGCAGCATGAACAGTAACGGGCGGTCGATGGTCCAGAACCAGCGGGCGATCGGGCTCTTGTCTGCGCGGCCGAAGGAGATGGGGACGCCGGCGATCTTCACGCGGAAAGGCCTTTCACCTGATCCCGGAAAGCGGCGCCCCGGGCTTCATAATCGCTGAACTGGTCGAACGAGGCGCAGGCCGGCGACAGCAGGACCGTGTCGCCCGGAACAGCCGCGGCGTGCGCGGCCTCCACCGCGACCTTCAGGCTTCCCGCGTTCACGACCGGCAGCAACGGCTTCAGGATGCGCTCGAACAGGGGCGCGGCCTCGCCGATCACATAGGCGGCCTTCACATGGGCCAGATGCGGCAGGCAGGCATCCAGTTCCGCGGTCTTTGCCTGACCGCCCAGGATCCAGTGCAGCCGGTCAAACGCCTGAAGCGCCGGGGCGGCGCTCGTGGGGTTGGTGGCCTTGCTGTCGTTCACATAGCGCACACCGCCGACAGAGCCGACGATCTCCATCCGGTGCGGCAGGCCTGGGAAACTGCGCAGCCCGGCCTCGATCACAGCGTCGGACAGGCCGAGGATGCGCGCAACCGCCACTGCACAGACGACATTCTGCGCGTTGTGCGGGCCTTGCAGCGCGGGCCAGTGCGCCTGCGCCCCAGGGTCCACATCTGCCGCGGAAACGGCGACCTTCACGATTCCAGCGGGCAGGTTTGCGGCCGCCGCACGGGTGTAGCTATCGTCGGTCGCGATCACGGCATGGGCGCCCGGCCGCTGCATCGCGAACAGCCGCGCCTTGGAGGCCGCATAGCCCGCCATGCCGTCGTAGCGGTCCAGATGGTCGGGGGTCAGATTGGTATAGACGGCGACATCACACGCCAGCGTCTGCGCCAGATCGATCTGGTAGCTCGACAGTTCCACCACATAGACGCCGCCCTGCGCCAGCGGCTCCGCATCCAGAACCGGCAGGCCGATGTTGCCGCCCAGCCGCGCCGTCACCCCGGCCTGTTCCAGCAGGTGGTGAATCAGCGCCGTGGTGGTGGATTTGCCGTTTGTGCCGGTGATGCCGACCAGCCGGTGCGCGGGCAGGGTTTCGCGCGCCTGCTGCCACAGCTCCATGTCGCCCAGGATCGGGGTGCCGGCTTCGCGGGCGCGCGCCGCCAGCGGATGGCGGTTCAGCGGGACGCCGGGGGATACGATCAGACCATCCACACCGGCCAGGTCGAGGCTGGCGAAATCGGCCAGCAGAAGGCCGGGAAATTCCGCCAGCGCCTTTTCCCGCGCGGCTGGCGCTTCGTCCCAGGCGATGGCCTCCGCGCCCGAGCGCTGAAGGAACCGCAGCGCCGACAGCCCCGACCGCGCGAGGCCATAGACGGCGAACCGCTTGCCGCGAAGGGCGGGGGCGGCCAGCATCTAGCGCAGCTTCAGCGTGGCGAGGCCGGCAAGCGCCAGCACGATGGAGATGATCCAGAAACGGATCACCACCGTCGATTCCGGCCAGCCCAGCTGTTCGAAATGGTGATGGATGGGGGCCATCTTGAAGACGCGCTTGCCCGTCATCTTGAAACTCGCCACCTGCACGATCACGGAAACCGCTTCCAGAACGAACAGGCCGCCCACCACCACCAGCACCAGTTCATGGTTGGTGATGACGGCGATGGTGCCGATGGCGCCCCCCAGCGCCAGGCTGCCGGTGTCGCCCATGAACACGGCGGCGGGTGGCGCGTTGAACCACAGGAAGGCAAGGCAGGCCCCGATAAGCGCGCCCACGAACACGATCAGCTCGCCCGAGCCGGAAACGAAATGCACGCCCAGATAATCGGCGAACACGGCATTGCCGACGAGGTAGGCGATGATGCCGAACGTCATCGCGGCGATGATCACCGGCATGGTCGCCAGCCCGTCCAGCCCGTCCGTCAGGTTCACGGCGTTGCCCGCGCCCACGATCACCAGCGCCCCGAAGGCGATGTAGATCCAGCCGAGGTCGAGGCCGGTATCCTTCAGGAAGGGAAAATACAGCGTGGTGCCCCCGAACAGGGAGACATAATAGGCGGCGGAACCGGCGATCAGGAACTCCGCCAGCAGCCGCACCTTGCCCGAAACGCCGGCCGAGCTGCGCTTCGTCACCTTCGCATAATCATCCAGGAAGCCGATGATGCCGAAGCCCAGTGTCACGAACAGCGCCGCCCACACGAAGGGCTTGTCCCATTCCATCCACAGCAGGGTGGAAATGGTCAGGCTGATCAGGATCTTCAGCCCGCCCATGGTGGGCGTGCCCTTCTTGGAGAAGTGGGATTGCGGCCCGTCCTCGCGGATGGGCTGCCCCTTGCCCTGCTTCACGCGCAGCCAGATGATGAAGCGCGGGCCGATCAGCAGGCCGATGAGAAGCGCCGTCATCAGCGCCGCGCCCGACCGGAACGTCAGGTAGCGGACGACGTTGAGGACGCCGGGAAAGCCGAGCCATTCGGCGAGGTGGAAGATCATTGGGCGGCCTCCTTCAGAGCCGACACGAGCCTGCCGAGACCGACGGAGTTGGACCCTTTGACGAGAAGCACGTCGCCGTCGCGAAGCGTGGCGCGCACCCAATCCAGGGCGGCGGCTGCATCGCTGAGATGGGAAGCGCCTTCGGCCTTCAGAGCGGCCATTTCGGGGCCGACGAGGGCGAGTTCGGCCACTCCGGCCTCGGCGATCGGAGCGGCCAGCGCCGCATGGCGCGCCTCCGTCTCCTCGCCTAGTTCCCGCATCGCCCCCAGCACGGCGAGCCGCCGCTTTGCCGGGCTGTCCCGAAGCACAGCCAGCGCCGCCGCCATGGAGAGCGGGTTGGCGTTGTAGCTTTCGTCGATCAGCAGCGCCTCGCCACCCGGAACCCGGATGCGGAGTCGGGCGCCCCGGCCGGGCAGATCGTTCAGCCCGCCGAGCGCAAGCCCAGCCTCGGCCAGATCGCCGCCCGCCGCCTTCACCGCCGCAAGGACGGCCAGTGCGTTGTTCACCCAGTGCCGACCCGCCATGCCGATCGTGCAATGCACCTCTTCGCCCTGCACATCTGCGACAAGGGCTGTGGAAGTCGGGCCGACATCCGCCTGGAGGACGCGGACGTCGGCCCCTTTCTTCCACCCGAAACTGATGCTGTTCGCGGCATGCCGGGCCGCCGCGTCCGCCAGAAGCGGCGCATGATCATTGTCGGCCGGCCAGATCGCCGTACCGCCGGGCTCCAGCCCCTCGAAGATTTCCGCCTTGGCCGCCGCGATCTGGGCCTCTCCGCCGGGAAAGTTGGCGATATGCGCGGATGCAACCCAGGTGATGAGCGCCACATGCGGCCGCACGAGCCGCGTCAGCGCCGCCAGTTCGCCCATGTGGTTCATGCCCATCTCGAACACGCCGAAGCGGCTGTCCGCGGGCATCCGGGCCAGGCTGAGCGGCACGCCCGTATGATTGTTGTAGCTCTTCACCGAGGCATGGGTGGCCTCGGGCGCAATGCGCTCGAACGCCAGCCGCAGGGCCTCTTTCGTGCCCGTCTTGCCGACGCTGCCGGTGACGCCCAGGATGGTGGCCCCGGTGCGCGCCCGGGCGGCCCTGCCAAGCGCCTGCAGCGCCAGGAAACTGTCAGCCACCCGCACATGCGGATGCGGAACCGCGCGTTCGACAAGAAAGCCCGCCGCCCCGCGCGCGGCGGCCATTTCCACGAAGCTATGGCCGTCGGCCTGCTCGCCGCGTATGGCCACGAACAGTTCGCCGCCGATCACTTCGCGGCTGTCGAAGGTGACGCCCTCCACCTCGAACGCGGCTGAAAGCGTGCCGCCGGTCGCAGCCGCGATGTCGGCGCCGGTCCAAAGCGGGGTCATCGCCCGGTCCTTTCATTTGCCGCGGACTGCCCCTTCGGGTCCGCTTCGCTTCCCCCGCGCGAAAGATCCCGCGCGGCTTCGCGCGCCACCTCGGCATCGTCAAAGGGCAGCACATCGGTTCCAACGATCTGCCCCTGTTCATGGCCCTTGCCTGCCAGCAGCACCACATCGCCTTCCCGCGCGACCTGCAGCGCGGCACGGATGGCGTCTGCCCGGCCCGGCAACTCCTGCGCGCCGGGCGCGGCCGCCAGGATCGCGGCGCGGATCGAAGCCGCATCCTCGGTCCGGGGGTTGTCGTCTGTCACGATGGCCAGGTCCGCGTCGCGCACGGCGATGGCACCCATTTCCGGGCGCTTGCCGCGATCCCGGTCTCCGCCGCAGCCGAACAGCAGGATCAGCCGGTTGGCGGTGTGCGGGCGTAGCGCGGCGATCGCCGCTTCCAGCGCGTCCGGCGTGTGCGCATAATCGACATAGACCGGCGCGCCCGATGGCGTGATCACCGCCCGTTCCAGCCGCCCGCGGACGCCCGAAACCCGGCCAAGATCAGCCAGTGTCTTCCTCGCGTCGCCGCCGGTCGCGATCACCAGGCCCGCCGCGACCAGCGCATTGGCCGCCTGGTAGCCGCCGATTAACGGCAGCTTCACCAGATGCGCCATACCGCCGGCTTCAACCGTCAGTGTCTGGCCCAGCAGAGTCGGCACCCGCTTCACCAGCTTAAGCGCTTCGCCGTCCGGCCCCACCGTCAACAGCTTCAGGCCGCGCGCCTTCGCCGCCTCGATCACCCGCGCGTTATAGTCCGCGCCTGCCGAATCCCGGTCCAGCCACACCACGGCCGCGCCATCCGCATCCACAACCTCGGTGAACAGCCTGAGCTTGGCCTCGAAATAGGCCTCCATCGTTTCATGATAATCCAGATGGTCGCGCGTCAGGTTCGTGAAGGCAGCGGCCTTCACCGGCAATCCCTCGGTCCGATACTGGGCGAGGCCGTGGGACGACGCCTCGAACGCCAGATGGCTTATGCCCTCCAGCGCAAGGCCGTGCACGTTGGACAGGAAGGTGACGATGTCGGGCGTCGTCAGCCCGCCGGATCCAGCCTTGTCCTGCCCGGCCGAGGTAATCACCCCCAGCGTCCCGATCGAGGCCGCGCGTTCGCCCGCCAGATGCCACAACTGGCGGGCGAGTTCCGCCGTGCTGGTCTTGCCGTTGGTACCGGTGACGGCGGCGGTGACGGCCGGGAACGGCGCGTAGAAGCCGGCCGCCAGCCGCGCGAACAGACGGCGTGGCTCCGCGTCGGCGATGTGCAGCGCGCCTTCCACCCTGGCCTCGGGGCGGGCAACGACCGCGATGGCGCCCGCCTTCACGGCATCCGCGATCACGCTTTCGCCGTCGAAGCGCGCGCCCCGGAAGGCGCCGAATACCGTGCCCGGGGCCACCTTCCGGTGATCGATGGCGAAGCCCGTGATGCGGGCGCGGACGGGGGCCAGCGGATCCGTCATTGGGCCGCCCCCTCCAGCGGAGGCAGGCCGGCGGCAGCCCGGCGCATGGCGTTCGGGTCGCGCTTCACGTCGCGCGGCTTGTAGAGCCCCTCGAACATGGAAAGGTCCGGCTCCGACGCACCGCTGGTATCTGGCGCGACGCCCAGAACCGGGGCGATCCGGTTCACCACCCGCTTGAACACCGGCCCCGCGACCGAACCCGCCATGCGCGAGCCGACCGTGGGATCGTCCACCATGGTGATCACCACATAGCGCGGATTGTCCATCGGGAAGGCCCCGGCGAAGGTGGTGATGTTGCGCCGTTTGTCGTAGCCGCGGCCGTTTTCGAGCACCTTTTCGGCGGTGCCCGTCTTGCCGCCCACGCGATAGCCTTCGGCATCAGCCTGGCGGCCCGTGCCGTCCAGCACGGCAAGGCGCAGCATTCCGTTCAGATAGCGCGACGTGCGTTCCTGGAACACGCGACGGCCGGGACGTTCCGCACCCTCGGGCACCTTCAGGAACGTGGCCGGGCGATAGATGCCGCCGTTCACCAGCGCCGAATAGGCCGTCGCCAGATGCAGCGGGGTCACGGCGATGCCGTGGCCGAAGCCCACCGTCAGCACCGAGGACAGACCCCAGTTGTTGGCCGGCGGTGTCAGCGGGCGGCCGGCTTCCAGCAGTTCGCCCGGCGCGCGATCCATCATGCCCAGTTGCCGCAGGAAGGATTCCTGCCGCTGCCGGCCCATGCGCTCGGCCATCTTCGCGGTGGCGACGTTCGACGAATAGATCAGCGTTTCGGGCACGGTCAGCGGATAGCCCTTGGGGTGGCTGTCCGAGATGCGGAACCGGCCCACCGCGATGGGCGTGGTCGGGAAGCGCTCGTCCATGCGCGGCAGCACACCCGCGTCCATCGCCATCGCAATGGTGAAGCCCTTGAAGGTCGAGCCCAGTTCATAGACCCCCAGCGTCGCCCGGTTCATGTGGCTTGGCATCCCGATCAGGCCGCCCGGCCGATTGGAATCAAAGGCCGGAAGAGAGGCAAGCGCCAGAACCTCGCCGGTGTGCACATCCATCACCACGCCCGCCGCACCGCTGGCCTTCTGCAGATCCATCTGCGCCTTCAGTTCGGATTCCAGCGCCTGCTGCACCCGCACGTCCATGGAAAGTGCCAGCGGCTGATCCAGCTTCGCCGGATCCGTCAGCCGGGCTTCGAATGCACGCTCGATGCCGCCTTCGCCGCGCCCGTCGATACCGGTGTAGCCAACCAGATGTGCCGCAAGGCCGACATGCGGATAAAGCCGCTCGGCCTCACGCTCCAGGGTCAGGCCGGGCTCGCCCAGGCGGCGGATGGCTTCGGCCTGTTCGGGCAGGATGCGGCGCGTGATGTAGCGGAACTTGCCGTCATGGTAGATGGCCGCCCGGATCGCCTCTTCCGGCCGTTCGGGAAGGATGCGCGCCAGTGCCGCGACCAGCGCCTCCTTGTCGCCCATGATGTCACGCGGGCGCGCGGCCAGCGCATAGGCTTCGAAGCTGGACGCCAGCGTCACGCCGTTGCGGTCCACGATCTCCGCGCGGATGTTCGGATTCGCCGCAACGGGCATCGCGCGGCGGGGCGGCCCGTCGAACAGGGACAGCTCCATCAGGCGCACACCCAGCAGCCCGGTCATGGCGATGAACAACAGGATCCCGATCGCCAGGCGCTGGCGCGCGATCCCCAGGGCCATCTGTCGATGACCGGGAAGGCGAACGGCAACGCGGGGCGCGGCGGCGGGGCTCATGTCAGCGGTTGGGGCCTCCCGCGGTTCCGAAGTTCATTTCCACTTCGCGCAGCAGATCGGCCGGCGCTTCCGCCGGGCGCTCGATCGCGGGCCGGTCGACGGCGGGCAAGGCCGCCAGCACCGGCGCAGGGCGTGCGGCCGGGGCAGGCCGGGGCGGAGCCTCCGCGTGCACCAGCAGGGCGCGCGGCGCGGCGGGCGCAGCAGGGGCAGCAGGCGCCAGATCCCGCACCGCAAGCTGCACGCGCGGCTGCGCAGCGGGCGGGGTCGCCGCTTCGATCGGATCGCCATAGGCGGCCAGTTGCACCGGATTCGCCAGATATTGCGTGGCGCTGATCGGCACCATGCCCAGCACACTGTCGTTCCAGCGCTGCAGCTGCGGCATGCGCATCCGCACGCGCAGTTCCGCTTCCAGCGCCTTCAGATCGGCTTGCAGGCTGGCATTCTGCCGGGCCAGCTTCTCAACCTCGCGGCGTTCGGCCGCGACCTTCAGCGAAAGGGAATAGCTCGTCACCGCAACGGCGATCGTGCCGGCCACCAGCCAGGCGGTCGATGCCCAGGTCCGCCGACCGGCGGATTTCTGCGGCGCCTCGCCGCCCCAGCCACGGGCGTCCGGCATCTGGCGCATCATGCTAGCCATGCTCACCTCCCCTTGTTTTCATTGTCGCGCGGCCGACGGCCCCAGGCGGGTGACGACGTGCGGCGGGCCCAGCGCAGCGTGGCCGAGCGGGCGCGCGGATTGGCCGATACCTCGGCGTCGGACGGGCGCTCCGCACGGGCGGGGCGCTCGAAACTGGGGGGCTGTGCCGCAACCGATACGGGCAGATGCCTGGAACCGGACGGCAGGCTGCCCGATCGCTCGGCGAGGAAACGTTTCACGATCCGGTCTTCCAGGCTATGGAAGCTGACGACGGCAAGACGACCGCCGGGCTTCAGCACCGCCTCGGCCGCCTCCAGTCCGCGCTCCAGCTCGCCCAGCTCGTCGTTGACCCGGATGCGGATCGCCTGGAAGCTGCGGGTGGCCGGGTCGCGCTTCGTGTCGCGGGGGGCCTTCACCACGCGGCGGATCATGGCGGCAAGTTCGCCCGTCGTGTTGAACGGCCGATCGGCAACAATGGCGCGGGCGATCCGGCGGGCGGCGGGCTCCTCGCCATAGTGGAACAGCACGTCCGCGATCTCGGCTTCCGAGGCCGTATTCAGGAAATCGGCCGCGCTTTCGCCACTGCCCGACAGCCGCATGTCCAGCGGCCCGTCAGCCTGGAAGCTGAGGCCATAGGCCGGATCGTCCATCTGGATCGAGGAAAATCCGAGGTCGAGCGCCACTGCATCCACACAGCCCTCGCCCAGCTCTTCGGCCATGTGGGCGAAGGTGTTGTTGTACAGGCGCAGGCGCGGCGCGTAACGGGCAACCATCGGCGCGGCGCGGGCAATGGCGCGCGGATCGCGATCAAAGCCGTCGACTTCGGCGCCGGCCTCCAGCGCGGCCCGCGCATAGCCGCCGCCGCCGAAGGTGCCGTCCACCATGCGCGCACCAGACCCAATGGACAGGGCCATCATCACCTCGTCCAGCATCACGGGAACATGGGTGAGGCCCGAAGCCCCGGCGTTCACTGCGCCCTCCCGGCGAGAAGCGCCCTGACCAGCTTCACCACACGGGGATCCTGCCCCTCCTGCGAGAGGAACACCTCGGGCGACCAGATCTCGAAATGATGGCCCAGCCCCATGAACAGCACGGTCGTGCCGATCTCGCCCATCTCCCGCATCAGGGGCGACAGGATGATGCGGCCGTTGTCGTCATATTTCAGATGCTCGGTCGCACCGAAGATCGAGCGCGACTTCAGGTTGCGGCCAGGTCCGAAATCGGCGGCGAACTCCTCGTCCAGCCGGGCCTCGATCCGCTCGAAATAGGTGACGTCATAGCCGATCAGACAGGGCGAATGCTCGTCCGGGCCGATCACCATTTCCCGAGTCTGGCTTCGCGCCTCGATGGTCTCGCGCAGGGGCGCAGGAACGGACAGCCGATGCTTGGCATCGACTCCGTTCACATAAGTCCCTGAAAAATACCCGCGAATGACCCGATCCCCTCTTTTCGGGTGTGCGGGCGCCGGTGTTCTGCGGGGCGGGGGAATGCCTTCACGAAAACAGCCTGGTCGCCTGCCAGCCCTGTGGAAAAGGGATAGCATGGGCTTTCATGGGTATTCAATGGGATTTTATGGTCAAACCGACATCAAGCCTCGCAGGTAATTGATTTTTAACCTTTTTCTGAAAGGGTGGATTATGCGGGAAAATTGCAAACAACTGTGGATAAGTCTGTTGGGGAACGGGTGCCCGGCAGGCCCCTCAACGCGGCGCCCATCGAAGCCCATGCGGTTCCACATCATCGGTCGATGCGTCAGGGCAATGGTTCGGCGACGCGGAACGCATAGCGCCGTGCCGCGCGCACGCTTTCCAGCGTGTCGGATGTCAGGCGCAGGTGATAGCGACCATCGCCGTCGGATACCTGCTGCAGATCGATCACGGCGCCGTCCGTCAGCTTCACGCGCAGCATCCGGGCCCCGCCCCAGCTGACAGAGGCGCCGGCCACGAAGTCCTTCGCCGTCAGGTCGGCCAGGATCCGCGCCACCTCGACCGTGTCTTCGGGCGACAACAGCCTTGGCCCCTCGGGCGTCAGCTCCTCGACAGCCGCGATCCGGTCGGCCGGCACGCGCGGCGCCTTCAGCGAAGACCAGGCCGACGGCCACAGCGGCAGCGCGGGGGGCCTTTCGATCGCCAGTCGCGTACCAGCCGGCCGGGCGCGCGCCTGCGAAGCCCAGAAATCCGCTTCGGCCAGCGGCCGGCCCGCCGCATCGGACAGACGCAGCCTCAACGGCTCGCGCGTGTCCGGCCCTTCGTCCGCTGCAACCGGTCGGCCGCGCAGATCCGCCAGCCGGTCGAGCGCGGCCGAAACGCGCGCCGCGTCCGCCGGCGCGTCGGCCGCCGAGGGGATGATCCAACCGCCGTCCGAACCGCGCGCCAGCAGGACGCGCGCATCACCCCGCGCCAGTTCGACCCTTGCGACCGCATCGGGATCGAATGCCGGAACCACAGGCTCCGTCCCGCGGGACTGCCACAGGTGCTGGCCGCCAAGCAGCAGCATCGGCGCCAGCAGCAGCGCCAGCACAAGGCCCCGGCTGTTCATCTGAAAGAGATCTCGCCCTCAGATTGCGACGGGTCGACTCTCGCCCTGAAGCGCGGAGCCGGGCGCCCCGAACAGACCGTCACTGTCCGAGGAGGGGGCAACAGACGGCTGCTGCACAGGCGGCGGCGGCACAGGCTGCGCCTGAGACGTCTTGTCGCTGCCGGGGGCAACGCCGAGTTGGGCAAGGGGCTCACCAGGCTCAGAAGCCTGTTCAGCTTCGACCCTGGCCTGCTGCGCCGGGTCTGGCGCGAACAGAAGCGAAGCGACCGCCGTGATCAGAAATACGGCAGCCAACCCCGTGAGACCGGCACGGATGCGATCCATGCGCACTATGTAGGGGGGCCGGAACCGAAAGTCGAGAAGCAGCTTTCCATCCGCGCAAATCCTGACGCGGGCTGGTTTGGCGTCAGTCCTGACGCGGGCCTCTTCGGCGTCAGTCCTGACGCGGGCTTCTTCGGCGTCAGTCCTGACGCCAGGGCGGCAGGGGCAGCCCCTTCTGCCGCACCCAGTCCGGATTCCAGATGGTCGAGAGATAACGGCTGCCATTGTCGCACAGGATGGTCACGATACGCTTGCCCGGCCCCAGTTCGCGCGCAAGGCGTTCGGCACCGGCCACGTTGATCGCGCTGGACAGGCCAAGATGCAGCCCGTCCCGCGCCATCAGTTCGTGCAGGATCGGAAACGCCTCCTGGTCGGAAACGCGAAAGGCAATGTCGATGGGTGCGCCTTCAAGGTTGGCGGTGATCCGGCTCTGCCCGATGCCTTCCGCGACGCTGTTGCCGTCCGCCTTCAGTTCGCCGGTGGTGAAATAGCTGTAGAGCGCGGCGCCATCCGGATCGACAAGGCCGATGGTCACGTCGGGGTTCAATTCCTTCAGCCCCAGACCGACGCCCGCCACCGTGCCCCCGGTACCAGCCGCGCAGATGAAACCGTCCACACGGCCGTCCATCGCCTCGTGAATCTCTGGCGCGGTGGATTTGATGTGAGCGAGCCGGTTGGCGACATTGTCGAACTGGTTGGCCCAGACAGCCCCGGGCATGTCGTCCGCCAGCCGGCGCGAAGTGTGCACATAATGGCCGGGATTCGCATAGCTGGTGGCCGGCACCAGCACCAGTTCCGCCCCCAGCGCCCGCAGTGCGTCCTTCTTTTCCTGGCTCTGCGTTTCCGGCATCACGATCACCGTGCGATACCCGAGCGCGCCGCCGATGACCGCCAGGCCGATGCCGGTGTTTCCGGCCGTCCCCTCCACGATGGTGCCGCCCGGCCGCAGCGCGCCGGAAGCTTCCGCATCCCGGATGATCCACAGCGCGGCCCGATCCTTGACCGACCCGCCGGGATTCATGAATTCGCATTTCCCGTAGATGTCGCATCCCGTACGCTCGGATGGCCCCTTCAGCCTGACGAGGGGAGTCTGGCCGACAAGGCCGGCGATGTCGTTCGATACCCTTGGCATGAACCCTTCCTACCACGCCTGCCCCGGCTTTCCAGCGCCCCGGCGGCATAGCAAAATCATGCAGCTTGAAAGCCGGGGCATTTGCCGCGATTGGCCCATGCCATGGCCCGCCGCCGTTCCATCATCTGCCTGCTTGCGCTGCCGCTGCTGCTGGTCGCCTGCCGGGGCGAGGAGGAGGAGGCGCCGCCCCTGCGCGTGGATGCCGTTGGCGAACGGGCGGCGCGCCAGCTGGTAGCCGATGCGGTGAACGCGGGGCTCACCGCGCGCGACTCGGCTGGGCTCGTCGTTCCCGGCCTCGCCCAGAGCTGGCGCGTCTCGGACGATGGGCTGTCCATCGTGTTCCGCCTGCGGCCGGCCAGCTTCGTCGGCGGCGCGGAGGTGAAGGCGGCCGATGTCGTCGCCGCGCTCGATCGCGCCCGGCGCGGAGGCGCGGGCGCGATGGCCCGGGATCTGCTGGCCGGCGTGACGGAGGTGAATGCCCCGCTCGACACTGTCGTCGAATTGCGGCTTTCAACACCGCAGCCCGAACTTCTGGAACTGCTGGCGACACCACCGCTCGCCATCCGGTCCCGCCGGGGCCGGGAAACCGCGGGCGCTTTCCTGGCCGCGCCGCGACAGGCGGGCGACACGGCCACGCTGCTGAAAGCGAACCCCCGCTATTTCGGGGCGGAACAGATGCAGCTTCGGGCGGCAACCGTGTCGCCCCATTCCGCCGACGCGGCCATCCAGCGCTTCAACCGGGGCGAAAGCGATCTTGTGCTGGGCGGCGGGCTCGACGGGCTGGGCTCGGCCCGCGTCACGACAAAGCGGGAAACGCTCAAGCTCGAACAACCGCGCGCGGCGCTGCTGTTGCTGGTGAACCATCGACAGCCCCCGCTCGACGACGTCCGCGTTCGCCAGGCCCTGCAGATCGCGATCGACCGCACATCGCTCGGGGAATCCTTCTTCGGCACCCGCAGCGCAACGGAGGTCCGCGCGCTCAGCCCGACCAACATCGCAGGCTATGCCCCGCCGGAACCGGACTGGGTCTCCAGGCCCTTCGTGGGGCGGCAGGAAGATGCACGCCGCCTGCTGACGGAAGCCGGCTTCGATCCGGCTGCCAGGCGTCTGAAACTTGTCGTCGGCATCGGCCAGTCGGAAGGCGAAGCCCGGATCGTTGAACTGGTCGCGCGCGACCTCGCCGCCATCGGCGTCGACCTGTCGCTGGAACGGCGCGACCCCGAAGGCCGGCGCCGTGCGATCGCGCGCGGCGAGTTCCAGCTGGCCCTGCAGCAGCTGGAAACCCCCGTGGACAGCCCCCTGCCCTTCCTGTGGCCCTATCTGTGCAACCGCAACGGCCATGGCGTCTGCCTGCCCGAAGCAGACCGGCTCTATGCCGAAAGCTGGAAGGCCCCCACCCGCGCCGCGCGCCTGCGCGCCCTCGCCGCCGCCGAAAAACTGTGGACGGACGATGTCGCCGCAATCGGGCTGGTGCAGCCGCTGGGCTGGGCGCTCGTATCCCCGCGCGTCGCGGGCTTCACCGCCAACAGCGGCGGCAGCCATTCGCTGCGCCACCTGTCCATCGATCCCAGCCGGAGATTCCTGCCATGACTTCCCCCACGGACATCGTCATCACCGCCGCCCGCCGCACCGCCATGGGCGGCTTCCAGGGCGATTTCCGCGATGTGACCGCGCCCGAACTGGGCGCCGCCGCGCTCAAGGCCGCCGTCGCTGATTCCGCCCTCTCCCCCACGGACGTCGAGCAGGTGGTGATGGGCTGCGTCCTCCCCGCCGGCCAGGGCCAGGCCCCCGCCAGGCAGGCCGCGCTGAAGGCCGGCCTCGATCTCGGCACCGCCTGCGTCACCCTCAACAAGATGTGCGGGTCCGGCATGAAAGCCGTGATGGACGCAGCAGACGCGCTGAAGGCCGGCAGCGCCGACATCATCGCCGCCGGCGGGATGGAGAGCATGACCAACGCCCCCTATCTGCTGCCCAAGGCGCGCGGCGGCTACCGCATGGGCCACGGCCGGGTGATGGACCACATGTTCCTCGACGGCCTCGAGGACGCCTATGAACCCGGCCGCGCCATGGGCACCTTCGCGGAGGAAACCGCTCGCGCCTACCAGTTCACCCGCGAAGCGCAGGACGCCTACGCGCTGGAAAGCCTCGCCCGCGCCCAGTCGGCCATCGCCACCGGCGCCTTCGCCGCCGAAATCACCCCCGTTGCCGTCAAGGCTGGCGAAATCCTCATCGATGAACAGCCCGGTAAGGCACGCCCGGAAAAGATCCCCACCCTGAAGCCCGCCTTCGCCCCGGACGGCACCGTCACTGCCGCCAACGCCAGCTCCATCTCGGACGGGGCCGCCGCCCTTGTCCTGATGCGCCGTGAAACCGCCCAGGCCCGCGGCCTCACCCCGCTGGCCACCGTCCTCGGCCACAGCGTCCACGCGCAGAAACCCGCCCTCTTCACCACCGCCCCCGTTCCCGCCATGCAGAAACTCATGGCCCGCCTGGGCTGGAGCGTGGAGGGCACCGACCTCTTCGAAGTCAACGAAGCCTTCGCCGTCGTCACCATGGTCGCCATGCAGGAACTGGGCATCCCGCATGCCAGGGTGAACATCAACGGCGGCGCCACGGCGCTGGGCCATCCGATCGGCGCGTCGGGCGCCCGCATCCTCGTCACCCTCATTCACGCCCTGCAGAAACGCGGCGGCGGCAGGGGCGTGGCAAGCCTGTGCATCGGCGGCGGGGAAGCGACGGCGGTGGCGCTACAGGTCCACTGATGCACTGCAAAACAAGCCGCTTCCACGCCCCCCGGCTTGCTGTATAGAGACAGGCAAAAGCCTTCAGGTAGGGAAAACGTCACGCATGAAATTGGTCGTCGAACGCGCCGCACTTCTGAAGGCGCTTGGCCATGTGCAGTCCGTTGTCGAGCGGCGGAACACCATTCCGATCCTGTCCAACGTGCTGCTGGCGGCCGATGGCCAGTCGGTGCGGCTGATGGCGACCGATCTCGATCTCCAGATCGTGGAGGAGGTTCCCGCCACCGTGGAAACCGCCGGCGCGACCACCGTTTCCGCCCACACCCTGTTTGATATCGTGCGCAAGCTGCCGGATGGCGCGCAGGTCACGCTGGATGCCGCCGCTTCCAAGATGGCGGTCACCGCCGGGCGGGCGCGCTTCTCCCTGCAGACTCTGCCGAGGGAAGATTTCCCGGTGATCGGCGAAAGCGACCTGCCGGTCAGCTTCAGCCTGCCCTCCGAAACGCTGGTCACGCTGATCGACAAGACGCGCTTCGCCATCTCCACGGAAGAGACGCGCTATTATCTGAACGGGATCTTCATGCATGCCCCGGCGCAGGGAAGCCAGGGCGCCCCCGGCGGTACGCTGCGCGCTGTCGCGACGGACGGGCACAGGCTGGCGCGAGTGGAAATCCCGCTGCCCGAAGGCGCGTCGGGCATGCCCGACATCATCATTCCCCGCAAATGCGTGGCCGAAGTGCGCAAGCTGCTGGACGAGCGCAGCGGCGATGTGGGCATCTCGCTCAGCCAGTCGAAGATCCGCTTTGCCATCGGGCAGGCCATCCTCACCTCCAAGCTGATCGATGGCACCTTCCCCGATTACAGCCGGGTGATCCCGACAGCGAATGACAAGCTGCTGAAGATCGACCCCGCGACCCTGCGCGAAGGCGTGGACCGCGTGACGGCGATCGCCTCCGAAAAGACCCGCGCGGTGAAGCTCAGCCTCGACCGCGACCGGGTCACGCTCTCCGTCACCAGCCCGGAAAACGGCACCGCGAGCGAGGACGTTCCCGCCGACTATTCGGCCGCCGGCTTCGACGTGGGCTTCAACAGCCGCTACCTCATCGACATCCTCGACCAGGTTGAAGGCGATCTTGTCGAAGTCCATATGGCGGATGCCGCTGCCCCCACCCTCATCCGCGAAGCCGAGGACTCCGAAGCCCTCTATGTGCTGATGCCGATGCGGGTGTGAGTGCGATCCGGGCGGCCGACGCCGGAGACTGAATGCCAATCAAGAAACCCAAGGCGGTCAAGCTGCCCACGCCCTTTGCCGACCTCCACGCCTCGGAGGACGACGACGCGCGCCGCCGGGCGCTGCTGATGAAGCGCGAGATGGAGGCCGCCGAGGGTTTTTCCTGGAACGCCCCCCGGCAGGGCCTCATCGCCCGCTGGCGGGAACAGCCGCTCTACAAGACACTGTTCGCCTTTGGTGCGGCCGGCATGGGCGCGGCGATTGTCGCCGCTTTCCTGATCGCAATGGACAGCGGCATCGAAGTGCCGGAACGGGTGATCTATCTGGAAAGCTGGCGCGGCGACCGCACGGCGGAGGATGCCGTTTCCGAACGCGAGGAAGCGATGGCGAAGCTGAGGGCGCAGGTGGAAGCGAACCGCCGCGCCTACGAGGCGGAACAGGCCCGCCAGAAGGCGCTGGAGGCCGAGCGCGCCGCCGCGCGCGCCGCGACGAGCTGAGGTGACGGCGGCAGCAGACGCCCGCTGGATGGCGGCGGCGCTGGCGCTGGCGCGTCGGGGCCGTGGGCGAACCGACGCAAACCCAAATGTCGGCTGCCTGCTGGTTAAGGCAGGCCGCGTCGTCGGCCGCGGCTGGACCCAGGACGGCGGCCGCCCCCATGCGGAAGCCATGGCGCTGGCCCAGGCCGGTGACGCGGCGCGCGGCGCGACCGCCTTTGTCACGCTGGAACCCTGCGCCCATCTTTCGCCGCGCGGGCCGGCCTGCGCCGACACGCTTGCGGCCGCCGGCATCGCCCGCGCCATCGTCGCCATGGTGGACCCGGACGAGCGGACGGCCGGTCAGGGACTGGCGCGGCTAAGGGCGGCCGGCGTCGAAGTCGCCCACGGCCTGATGGAGGCGGAAGCCCGGCGCGAGCTTCTCGGCTTCACCGGCCGGCTGGCGACGGGCCGCGCCGAGCTGACGCTGAAACTCGCCCTTTCGATCGACGGGCGGCTGGCGATGGCGGATGGCCGCAGCCAGTGGATCACCGGAGAGGCCGCCCGGGCCTACGCACATGCCCTGCGGGCGGAAGCGGACCTCGTGCTTGTGGGTGGCGGCACATTCCGGGCGGATGCGCCACAACTGACAGTCCGGCTGCCCGGCAGCACCGCGCCGCAGCCGCTGCGCGCCGTCCTGACATCCGGACCTGTGCCGCAGGGCTTCATCGCCCTCCCCTCGCTTGCGGCGCTCGACGCGCTGGTGGCGGAACGGCAACTGAACCGCATCCTGTGCGAAGGCGGCGGTGGGCTTGCCGCAGCCCTGCTGGCGGCGGGACGCGTGGACCGGCTGGCGATCCTGCGGGCCCCCATCCTGATCGGAAACGGCATCGGGCTGGAAGGGCTGAACCCCGCAGATCTGTCCGAAACCCATGGCCGGTGGCAACTGGCGGACAGTCGCATGCTGGGGGTGGACCGGCTGGATCTCTACACGCCGGCCTGATCGGCCCCAGGCTGTTCCGGGGCCTCGGCCTCTGGCACCAGGCGTCGATAGCGGTTTGGCCGGTTCGCCGGTTCCCGCCAGTGTCGGCCCAGCAGCCACAGGATTCCGCCTGCCACGCCCATCGGCAGGCTGGTGAACAACAGGCCGAGCGCGGACAGGTTGAGGCTGCGACCGGGCACGAGACTGTCCATCAAGGCCGGATTGCCGAAGGTGGCGGACAGCAGCAGCGTCAGCGCGATGCCGGTCCCGGCTGCCCCCAAAAGGATCAGCCCCGCCGGGATCAATCGCCCGTCCGGCTCTGTCAGCAGGCCCAGCAGCAGGGGGATCAGCGCGACCAGCACATAGACCAGCAGCGCCAGCGGCGCCTGCGCGCCGCCGCCTTCGTGAAAGGCGATCGAGCCGAACACGGGCGCCAGCGCCAGCAGCACGATGGCGAGCAGATACAGCAGCACGGCGATGATCTTGCGCAATGGCCCCTCCCGGCGGAAGCGGCCCCGGTGCCCCCGCACCGGCCAGCACGTAGCATGCACGACCTCGCAGATTCCAGCCCTTTCCCTGCGGCGAGCCCGGGCCTAAACCCCATGTCATGTTCACGGGAATCATCACCGACGTCGGGGAAATCGTGGGGAAAGAGCGCCGGGCGGGCCAGGATCTGCGCCTGCTGATCCGCACCGGCTACGATCTTGCGCCGGTCGCGATCGGCGCCTCGATCGCCTGTTCGGGTGTCTGCCTGACCGTCACGGCCAAATCGGCGGACTGCTTCGCCGTGGATGTGTCGGATGAAACGGTCAGCCGCACGGCCTCGGCCATGTGGTCCGAAGGCGCGAAGCTGAACCTCGAACGGTCGCTGAAGGTGGGCGATGAACTGGGCGGCCACATCGTCACCGGCCATGTGGACGGGATCGGCATCGTCGAAGTGGTCGAACCCGTCGAAGGATCGCACCACATCGCCATCCGCGCGCCGGCGGCGCTGGCACCGATGATCGCGCCCAAGGGGTCGATCGCAGTGGACGGCGTGTCGCTGACGGTGAACGCGGTTGACGACCAGCCCGACGGCAGCGCCATCTTCCACCTGAACATCATTCCCCACACGGCCGAATGGACAACGCTGGGCAGCGCAGCGCCGGGCCGGGAAGTGAACCTGGAAGTGGATGTGCTGGCGCGCTATCTTCAGCGAATGGCGGGGCGCAACCTCACAGCCTGATGTGAAGAACAGGGTTGCACATCACATGCGCGTGTGAGAATGCCCCCTGCATGGCACAGCAGATTCTCAACCGCATCCGCGACCACCTGGCCGAAACCGGCCTCAGCCGTTCCGGGCTGGCGAAGGCCGCGGGGCTTCACGCCAACACCCTGCGCGATCTGGACGACGCCAGCTGGAACCCCACGGCGGAAACCCTGAAGAAGCTGGAAGCCTATCTGTCCGGCGCCGGCCCTTCGCCGCTGGTTCCCATCGAGGAGATCATCGCCGAAGCGCGGAACGGGCGGATGTACATCCTGGTCGACGACGAGGACCGGGAAAATGAGGGCGACCTGATCATCCCGGCGCAGATGGCGACGCCCGATGCCATCAATTTCATGGCGACGCACGGGCGCGGCCTGATCTGCCTGTCGCTGTCCAAGTCGCGGGTGGATCAGTTGGGGCTGCCCCTGATGTCTTCCATGAACCGCACCCGACACGAGACCGCCTTTACCGTTTCCATCGAGGCGAAGGACGGGGTGACGACGGGTATTTCGGCCGCAGACCGGGCGCGGACCGTGGCGGTCGCCATCGACGGATCGAAGGGCCCGGAGGCGATCGTGACGCCGGGCCATGTGTTCCCGCTGGTGGCCCGCAATGGCGGGGTTCTGGTGCGCGCCGGCCATACGGAGGCGGCTGTGGACGTCAGCCGACTGGCTGGGCTGAACCCGTCGGGCGTGATCTGCGAGATCATGAACGAGGACGGCACCATGGCGCGTCTGGACGACCTGATCCCGTTCGCGAAGAAGCACGGCCTGAAGATCGGCACCATCCGCGACCTGATCGCCTATCGCATGCGGCACGATCACCTGGTGGCGAAGGTGGCCGAGGTTGAGATCGAGAGCGAGCATGGCGGGAAATGGACCGCCATGACCTACGCCAACACCGCCGAATATGCCGAGCATCTGGTGCTGCAGAAGGGCCGGATCGACCCGGCGAAGCCGACCCTGGTGCGGGTGCATGTGGTGAACGCCTTCGCGGATCTGTTCCACGAGGCGGGCGGGCGATCCGGCCTGATCGGCAAGGCGATGGATCGCATCGCGGCGGAAGGAGCCGGCGTGCTGATCCTGATCCGCGACAGCCGTGCCGACGGCCTGTCGCAGCAGATGAAGGCCCGCGGGCTGGGCGAGTTCAACACGGTGCGCGAACTGGGCGTCGGCTCGCAGATCCTTGTCGACCTCGGGGTGGACGAGATGGAGCTTCTCACCACCGGGCACCGGGCCTATGTGGGGCTTGAAGGCTATGGCCTGAAGGTCGTCTCCGAACGACCTCTGATGGATTGAGGGGGCATCATGGCCAAGGTTCTGATCGTGGGCGCCGGCTTTTACCGGCATATCTATGACCTTCAGCTGAAAGGCGCGATCGAGGCGCTGGAAGCCGGCGGGCACAAGCACGAACTGGTGGAGGTGCCCGGCGCGCTGGAGATTCCGGCCGCCATCTCCATGGCGGCGGACAGCGGCGCCTATGACGCCTATGTGGCGCTGGGCTGCGTGATTCGGGGGGAGACCTTCCATTTCGAGATCGTCTCGACCGAAAGCGCGCGCGGGATCATGGCGCTGACACTGGACGGCCTGCCGGTCGGCAACGGCATCCTGACGGTGGAGAATGAGGCGCAGGCGCTGGTCCGCGCGGATCCGGCGCAGAAGAACAAGGCGGGTGAAGCCGTCGCCGCGGCGCTGGCCCTGCTGGAGCTGAAGCGCCGCTTCGCCTGAGCGGCCGCGCTTTGCCAATCGCGCGCCAGGCGCTAAGGGCGCGGGCATGACTCCCCTTTCCCAGATCCGCAACTTCTCGATCATCGCCCATATCGACCATGGCAAGTCGACGCTTGCCGACCGCCTGATCCAGGCAACCGGCGGCCTGACCGAGCGCGAGATGTCGGCGCAGGTGCTCGACAACATGGATATCGAGAAGGAGCGCGGGATCACCATCAAGGCGCAGACGGTGCGCCTGGATTACAAGGCGAAGGACGGCAAGACCTACATCCTGAACCTGATGGACACGCCAGGCCATGTGGACTTCGCCTATGAGGTGAGCCGGTCGCTGGCCGCCTGCGAGGGCGCGCTGCTGGTGGTGGATGCGGCGCAGGGCGTCGAGGCGCAGACGCTGGCGAACGTCTATCAGTCGATCGAGCATGACCATGAGATCGTGCCCGTCATCAACAAGGTGGACCTGCCCAGCGCCGAGCCGGAGAAGGTGAAGGCCGAGATCGAGGAGATCATCGGGCTCGACGCCTCCGAAGCGGTTCTGGCGAGCGCGAAGAGCGGGCTGGGCATCGGCGACGTGCTGGAAGCCATCGTCACGAAGATCCCGCCGCCCAAAGGCGACGCGGCCGCGCCGCTGAAGGCGATGCTGGTTGACAGCTGGTACGACCCTTACCTGGGCGTCGTGATCCTTGTGCGGGTGATCGACGGGGTGATCCGCAAGGGCCAGCAGATCAAGTTCATGGCCGGCGGCACCGAACATCTGGTGGATCGCGTGGGCGCCTTCCGCCCCAAGATCGAGCAGCTGCCCCAGCTTGGCCCCGGCGAAGTGGGCTTCATCACCGCGCAGATCAAGGAAATCGCACAGGCCCGCGTGGGGGACACGATCACCGATGTGAAGCGCCCTGCCTCGGCGGCGCTGCCCGGCTTCAAGGAAGTGCAGCCGGTGGTGTTCTGCGGCCTGTTCCCGACGGACGCCGCCGATTTCGAGAAGCTGCGCGACAGCATCTACAAGCTGCGGCTGAACGACGCCTCGTTCAGCTTCGAGATGGAGACATCGGCTGCGCTGGGCTTCGGCTTCCGCTGCGGCTTCCTGGGGCTGCTGCACCTGGAGATCATCCAGGAGCGGCTGAGCCGCGAATATGACCTCGACCTCATCACCACGGCGCCCAGCGTCGTCTACAAGGTGTTCCTGACCGACGGCACCGAACTGGAGCTGCACAACCCGGCCGACATGCCCGATCCGGTGAAGATCGATCACATGCAGGAACCCTGGATCGAGGCGACCATCTATGTCCCCGACGAGCATCTGGGCGCGATCCTGAAGCTGTGCCAGGATCGGCGCGGTATCCAGAAGAACCTGACCTATGTGGGCGGCCGGGCGCAGCTGACCTACGAACTGCCGCTGAACGAAGTGGTGTTCGACTTCTACGACCGGCTGAAGAGCATCAGCCGGGGCTATGCCAGCTTCGATTACCACCAGACGGGCTACCGCGAAGGCGATCTGGTGAAGATGTCCATCCTGGTGAACGGCGAACAGGTGGATGCGCTGTCCATGATCGTCCACCGCGACGCGGCGGAAGCGCGCGGCCGGCACATGTGCGAGCGGCTGAAGGATCTGATCCCGCGGCACCTGTTCAAGATTCCGATCCAGGCCGCCATCGGCGCCAAGGTGATCGCGCGGGAAACGATCGCGGCGCTGCGGAAGGACGTGACCGCCAAATGCTATGGCGGCGACATCAGCCGGAAGAAGAAGCTGCTGGAGAAGCAGAAGGAAGGCAAGAAGCGGATGCGGCAATATGGCAGCGTCGACATTCCGCAGGAGGCGTTCATCGCGGCGCTGCGGATGGGGGACGAGTGAAGCCGCCGGCTGCCGGCCGGGCCTGAATGGACGGCTTCGATCCGGAGCGGGCGGCCTGGGCGATCCTGTTCGCCTATGCGCTGACGCTGCCGCCGCTGCTGATGGCCCTGCGCGGCACCGAAGGGCGGGCGCGGCTGTTCTGGACGCTCGCCTGCCTCGTTGTTCTGGCCCTTGGCCTGAACAAGCAGCTGGATCTTCAGACGCAGCTGACCGCGATCGGGCGCAGCATCGCCCGTGGCGGCGGCTGGTATGCGGAACGACGAGACGTGCAGCGGCTGTTCATCCTGGGGCTGGGAACGTCGCTGGCGGTGCTGGCGCTGTGGCTTGGCTGGTTGACGCGCGGGCTGGGCGGGCCCGTCCGGCTGGCATTGGGCGGGCTGCTGCTGCTGGGCGGCTTCGTGCTGCTGCGGGCGGCTTCCTTCCACCATCTGGACCGGCTGCTGCGCACCGACCTGCTGGGAACGCGCGCCTGGGTGGTGATCGAACTCACCGGAATCGTGCTGGTGCTGGCGGGCAGCACATGGGGCGCGATCCGCGCCCGGCGCGGATCGCGGACGCCCTAGCCCCTCAGGCTCATGAAAGCGCGGTCTCCCCGCAGCGCGCCCCACCATGTCAGCGGGTTCAGCGTCTGGCTGCCATCCAGCGAGAAGGTCGTGAACTCAGCCCGGCCCACGATATTCTCGTATGGAACCAGCCCCAGGCCGCCGATTTCGGGCAGCACACGACTGTCCATCGAATTGTCGCGGTTGTCGCCCATCAGGAACAGCGCGCCGTCCGGCACGGTGACGGGGCCGAAATTGTCCCGCTCGGTCAGGGCCATGTCCAGCGTGTCATAGCTGCGGCCGTTGGGCAGAGTCTCCCGGAAGGTGGGGAAGCGGCAGACCGGCACGCCGGCGTCGTCCAGGCCGCGGAACTGCGGCATGTAGGGGCAATCCGTGTTGGGGGAAACGCGCAGCGCCGTATCGGGCCGCTGCACCCGCGGCACCGGCTTGCCGTTCAGGATCAGCTGGCCGTCGCGCATCTCCACCGTGTCGCCGGGCAGGCCGATCACGCGCTTGATCCAGTCGGCGCCGTCGGACGGGCTCTTGATCACGATGATGTCGCCACGTTCGGGCAGGCTGCCGAACAGACGGCCCGGGATATGCGGCAGGATCGGCACCGAGGGGCTTAGATAGGAAAAGCCGTAGGGGAATTTCGACACGATCAGCCGGTCGCCGACCAGCAGGTTCGCCATCATCGATTCCGAAGGAATGAAGAAGGGCTTGGCGATGAAGCTGTGGATGCCCAGCACGATCAGGATCAGCACCGCCCATTGCTGGATCTCTCGGCGCCAGCTGAAGGGCTCCTTCGGCGGCTTGGTGACGTCGGGCGCGGAAACGTTCATGCAGGACTCGCGGTTATGAGCACGATGGCCTGTGCCCAGGGGTGATCGTCTGTCAGCGTCAGATGGATGTCCGCCTTATGCCCCGGCGGCGTGATGGCGGCAAGGCGTGCGGCCGCGCCGCCCGTCAGATGCAGGGTGGGCTGCCCCGAGGGCAGGTTCACGACCCCGATGTCGCGCAGGAAGACCCCGCTGCGGAACCCCGTGCCCAGCGCCTTGGCGGCGGCCTCCTTGGCGGCGAAGCGCTTGGCGTAGGTGGCGGTGCGCGTCAGCTGGCGGCGGTTGGCCTTAGCCTGCTCGATGTCGGTGAAGACGCGGTCGATGAAGCGCTGCCCGAAACGATCGATCGAGTTCTGGATACGATCGATGTTGGTGAGGTCGTTGCCGAAACCGAGGACGATCATGCGCGGGCTTCATCCATCAGCGCGCGCATCTGCCGGATTGCGGCTTCCAGCCCGATGAACACGGCTTCGCCAACCAGGAAATGGCCGATGTTGAGTTCCGCCAGTTCGGGGATGGCCGCCACCGGGCCGACGTTTTCGAACGTGAGCCCATGGCCGGCATGGACTTCGAGACCGAGCGACGCGGCAAGGGTCGCGCCCGCCACCAGCTTCTCAAGCGCGCCATCCTCGCCATGCGCATAGGGCCCCGTGTGCAGTTCGACGACAGGCGCGCCCAGGCGGGCCGCCATCTCGATCTGGCGCGGATCGGGCGCGATGAACAGCGACACGCGGATCCCCGCGCCCGACAGACGCCGGATCAGCGGAGCGAGCTGGTTGTGCTGCCCCGCCGCATCCAGCCCGCCTTCGGTGGTGCGCTCCGCCCGGCGCTCGGGCACGATGCAGGCGGCATGCGGTCGGTGTTTCAGGGCGATCGCCAGCATTTCATCCGTCGCCGCCATTTCCAGGTTCAGCGGCAGGGCAATGCCCGTCACCAGTTCGGCGATGTCGGCGTCCGTCATGTGGCGCCGATCCTCGCGGAGATGGGCGGTGATGCCGTCGGCGCCGGCCGCCCTTGCCAGTTCCGCCGCGCGCAGCGGGCTGGGGTGTGCGCCGCCCCGCGCGTTGCGGATCGTCGCAACGTGATCGATATTCACGCCCAGCCGGAGAGGGCTGCTCACGCTGCGCGGCTTCCCGGCTTCACCGCTGGAATGGCGGCCAGTTCCGGCGGCAGCTTGTCGGCGTCATAGCTCGGGACGGACAGGCGGATCAGCGGTGTGAACGGAACGCCGAGATCGGCCGTGCCGTTGGAACGGTCCACCAGGCTGGCGGCGTGGATCACCCGGCCGCCGGCCGCCTCGATCGCCTTGATGGCTTCCCGGCTCGAAAGGCCGGTCGTGACGACATCCTCCATCAGGATCACCGGCGTTCCCGGCGCCAGCCGGAAACCCCGCCGCAGTTCGAACGTGCCTGTCGGACGCTCCACGAACATGGAATCGATGCCGAGCGCGCGCGCCAGCTCATATCCGCAGATGAGCCCGCCCATGGCCGGCGCAACCACCGCTTTCGCCTCCGTCCGGACCGGGGCCGGAATCCTGGCAGCGAGCGCACGCGCCAGCCGCTCGGCCCGGGCGGGGTCCATCAGCACCCGGGCGCATTGCAGATAGCGCGGGGATCGAAGCCCGGAGGACAGGATGAAATGCCCTTCCAGAAGAGCATCGGCGGCGCGGAATTCGGCAAGGACATCCTCGTCGGTCATGAGGTCGTCCCCGTTGGTCGGAAGGTCGTTTTGCATGGAACGGCCTTAACATCGCCGGCCGATCCAGGGAAAGGCAGTTGAAGTCCCGCGAATGCTTTGCAACAAGCATGGACGGGCAATTTCAACAGGGGAGTATCAGGAACGTGCGCATTTCCATGCAAGCGGGCCGCATCGGCGGCCGGATCACCGGGATGGCGGTGATCGCCGCGATGATGGCAGGGTCGGTGCCTGCCGCCGCCCAGATCAATTCGAAAGCCGGGAAAACGGCGGAAAGCACCCGGGCCGAAAAGACGGCGGAACTGCCGGTCTGTGCAAAGCCGATCGGCACGATCGCCCTTTCGCAGCCGGAAAATGCCCGCCCCTGGTGGACGGAACTCGGCCTCAGCTCGCCGGAAGCGCTGCTGCGGGTCTATGTGCAGAAATCCAAATGCTTCCGGCTGGTGAACCGATCGAACACGGGCATGGCGGCGATGCAGCAGGAGCGCGCGCTGGCTGCCGCAGGCGAGACCCGGCGCGGGGGCACCATCGGCAAGGGGCAGATGGTCGAAGCGGATTTCACACTGATCCCCGATATCGTCAGCCAGAACAGCAACAAGGGCGGCCTGAACATCGGCGGGATCGTCGGCGGCTTCATCCCGGGCGGCTTCGGCGCCCTGGCCAGCGGGCTCAACATCAAGAAGAAGTCGGCAAACGTCGTTCTCAACGTCGTGAACAACAAGTCGTCGGAAGAGTTCGTTTCCGAAGGCCAGTCCAAGAAGTCCGATCTGGGCTGGGGCGGCGGCGGCGGCCTGTTCTCGGGCGGGTTCCTGGGTGCGGGCGGCGCCAGCGGCTATGACAATACCGAAATGG
Organism: Sandaracinobacter sp. T42; assembly: GCF_059115405.1. NCBI lineage: Bacteria > Pseudomonadati > Pseudomonadota > Alphaproteobacteria > Sphingomonadales > Sphingosinicellaceae > Sandaracinobacter > Sandaracinobacter sp. T42. The sequence continues at coordinate 1,148,623 of NZ_CM181101.1, read as the reverse complement.
GGCAGGTGCTCGCGCTGGCCTATCTGGATGCCTACACCAAGCTGGTGAACGATCTGGGCGGCCTGACCGAAGCGGTCGGCGGACAGCAGGCCGAACGCGCGGTCACGATGAAGGGTCCCGGCCGCCTGTTCGCCGGCCCGTCCACGGCCAAGGTGCTGAAGCCGCTGGATGCGGGAGCGATGCTGTATCCCACGGGCAACAAGCAGAACGGCTTCTGGGAAGTGGAAGACGAACTGGGCACCAAGGGCTGGGTGAGCGAAGTGGCGATCGCCATCGCGCGCTGACCGACGCGCCTTCGTTTCCAGGCGAACGAACGACAGGCCGGGGGCTTCCGCTCCCGGCCTTTCCGTTTCAGCCGCGCCCGGCTTCAGAAATCATAGACCAGCGTGATGCGTGTGGTGGTGTCCAGCTTTTCCAGCCCCAGCGGCGGCTCCTCTTCCCAGGCGAGGTTGAAGCTGAGGCGGGTGCTGAGCGCCCCGAACAGCTTGGAGGTGAGCGCCGCCGTGTTGCTGATGGATGCCGCGCCGTCGACGAAGACGGCGGTGTCGTTGGTGAAAGCGGTGGTGTCAGAGAGGGCCCACAGGAAGCGCGACGCGCCGCGGGCGGCGAAGCTGTTCTCACTGAAGGTGAGGAACTTGGTCTGCCGGAGCGCGGGGCCAGCCTCCAGATCCCATTTCACGCGGGAGCCGTCGATCGCGCGCCAGCCCAGACCGGCGGATTCGGCAAAGCGTCGCTGGATACCGGCCTCGCGGTTGCGCTCATATTCGAAGCGGCCCCAGGCATAGAGGCGGTCGGAGAATTTATAATCGATCTGGTAGCCCGCGAGGATGCGTTCCTGATCAGCGCCGCCGTCGTTGTCGACGATATCGACCAGCGCATCCACCCGGTGCCGCCAGTTCAGCCCATCCCGCTGCAGGTTCAGGCCGATGGTCAGACTCTTCGTCTCGCTGTTGCCGGTGGAGACGGAGGCGCCAAGCTGGCCCGCCCCTGTCCAGCCCTCGAAGAAGCCCGCCCTTGCCAGCTTCGCTTCGCGCTCGGCCGCCCTGGCCGCGCCGATGTCGGCAACGATCCTGTCGATCTCCGCCTCTGCCCCCTTGTTGGTTTCCTTGGCGACGGCGACGACGGCAGCAATCTTCGCCGGGTCCCCCGAGTTGGCGGCAGCCTCCACCATCTGGCGGACGGCGGGCGGCAAATCGGTTTGCGCAAGTGCCGGATGCGCCAGCGCGGCGGTGGCGGCGAGCAGGATGGTGGCTCGTTGGATCGTCATGAATGCCCCCCGTTTCGAAAGCCGGTCCGTGCCCGTGTGTAGCACAGCGGTCCGTCCGAAGTCGGGCAATTCCGCACATCCCGTTCAGAAGTCGTAGACGAGCGTCACCCTTGTGGTCGTGTCGAGCCGTTTGAGGCCGGTGGGCGGCTCCTCTTCCCACGCCAGATTGTAGCTGAGCCGGGTGCCCACCGAGCCGAACATCTTCGAGGTGAGGGCGGCCGTGTTGCTGAGCGAAGCGGCATCGTCCACAAACAGCGCCGTATCGTTGGTGAAGCGGGTGATGCCCGAAAGATCCCAGGCGAATCGCGAGGCACCCCGGCCAGCGACGCTGTTTTCCGCATAGGTATCGAAGCGGGTCTGCCGCAGCGCGGGGCCGACCTCCAGATCCCAGCGGAACGGGCCGCTCTGCACCGCGCGCCAGCCGACTCCGGCGGATTCCGCGAATCGCCGCCGGATTCCCGCTTCCCGATTGCGTTCATACTCGATGCGGCCCCAGCCATAGGCCCGGTCCGAGACCTTGTAGTCGATCTGATAACCGGCCAGGATTCGTTGCTGATCCTTGCCGTTGCGGTTGTCGGTGATGTCCAGGATGGCGTCGGCCCGGTGCCGCCAGTCCAGCCCTTCGCGCTGCATGTTCAGCCCGAAGGTCACGCTGGTCAGTTCGCTGTTGCCCGTGGCGTGGGATGCGCCGAGCTGACCCCTGCCCTTCCAATTGTCCAGATAGCCGGCTTCGGCGAGCTTCGCCTGATGCGCCGCCGCGCGCGCTTCGGCGATGCCTGTTACGATCTGGTCGATCTCCGCCTCGGCACCCTTGTTGGTCTGCTTGGCAAAGGCGACCACCACATCGATCTTCGCCTTGTCCCCGGTCCTGGCGGCGGCCTCAACCATGTCGCGCACCGGCTGCGGCAGTTCTGCCTTCGGGGGGGCAGCGGGGCCCGTGTCGGCGCAGACAGGCGTCGCGTAAATCAGCGCGGCGGCCAGGAACGGTCGCATGGATACTCCCCGGGCGATGACATCGGTGATTTGGCGGAGGCGGCAAGAAAGGAGAAAGAGGCCTGAAACGCAAGCAAAAACAACCGACAGGAGCCAGCTCAGCCGATGGCGAGATTCCGCTGCAACTGCTGATAGACACCCAGCCGGTCGCAGATCTGCCAATGCCCTGTCAGACGGTCTGCGTCGTCGAACAGATAAGCCGTCGCGCCGGACATGCGGATCGTCTTCCCGGAAGCCGGAAAGCCGGGAATGTCGCCCAGATGGGTTGCCGTCCAAAGCCATGTCATCACCACGGCGTCCCCATCGGCATAAAGGCCCTGGATGTCGAAATGCTGATCGGGGAAGGCGGCGCGGGACTTCGTCACCCGCTCCCTGAAACCGTCGAGATCCAGCGTCATCCCGTCCCACGGATCGCCGGGGTCATGCCGGATGGTGTAGGCTGGGGCCAGATAGTCCGCCGCCGCTTCGGCGTCGCCTTCATCCCAGACGCGCCGGATGAACGCCGCGAGAATCTGCTTGCGGTTGTTCATCCCTGCAACCGGTCTGCCGAAACCACCAGGTTCGGTGCGCGCAGGCCTGCGACGAGTTCCACCAGATGCTTCAGGTCGTCGATCTCGACGTCCATGACGAAGCGGTGGTGTGACCGGTCGCGGTCCTTCAGCTGAAGGTTCACGATGTTCGCCCCCTGCTGGGCGAGGATCGCCGTCACCTGCGCGAGCGCGCCGGGCTCGTTCATCACCACCACCTCGATCCGCGCCGTGCCGGATGCGACATCGGGCGCCCAGCGCAGATCCACCCAGTCCCCGTCCTCGGCAGCCGCGAGACGGGGGCAATCGATGGTGTGGACGACGATCCCCTTGCCGGCCACGCGCAGCCCAACGATGCGGTCGCCCGGAACCGGCATGCAGCATTGCGCCATTTCCATGCCGCCGGCGTGCGAATCGCCATCCACCAGGATCGCGCCCTCGGGGGATTTCGGCGGGCTCTTGCGCCGGGCCTTGCGCTTCTCGGCGGAGCCCGGAACCAGCGCTTCCAGAAGCTGGGCGTCCGATACCTGCTGGCGGGCAAGCGCCACGAACAGCGCCGGCTGGTCGGCCAGTTTCAGGCGCTTCAGCGCGGCGGACAGCGCCTCTGCCCCGATATCCACCTTCAGCCGCTTCAGCGCGTCCTCGAACAGGGCCTCCCCCGTCTTCAGCTGTGCGGCCCGCTCTCGCTGGCGCAGGTGGCGGCGCACCGCCGAGCGCGCCTTGGCAGTCACGACGAACTGGTCCCAGGCGGGGTCCGGCGTCTGCGCGGAGGAACGCAGGATCTCCACCTGGTCACCGTTGTTCAGCCGGGTGCGCAGCGGCACGACCTTGCCGTTCACCCGCGCGCCCACGCAGGTGTCCCCCAGCGTGGTGTGCACGGCATAGGCGAAATCGACCGGCGTGGAGCCCTTGGGCAGCTGGATCAGTTCCCCCTTGGGGGTGAAGCAGAAGAGCTGGTCCTGGAACATCGCGATGCGCGTGGTTTCCAGCACTTCTTCCGCGCTCTGCGCCGTTTCGAGGATTTCCAGCAGATCCGACAGCCAGGGATATTCGGTGCCGCCAGCGCCCTTCTTCTGCTTGTAGGCCCAGTGCGCCGCCATGCCGAACTCGGCCTCCACATGCATGTCCGCATCGCGGATCTGCACCTCGATCCGCATCTTGGCGCGGTCGATGAGCGTGGTGTGGAGGGAACGGTAGCCGTTGCGCTTGGGGTTGGAGATGTAATCCTTGAACCGGCCCGGCACCATCGGCCAGCGCCGGTGCAGCGCGCCAAGCGCCCGATAGCAATCATCCGCGCTGCGCGTGATCACCCGGAAGGCCATCACGTCCGACAGCTGCTCGAACGGCACATGCCGTTCCTGCATCTTGCGGAAGATGGACCATGGCCGCTTTTCCCGGCCGCGCACGTCGTCCACCATCACGCCCGCCGATTCCAGCGTGTGGCGGATGCCGCTCTCGATGCGCTTCACCGTATCGCCGCCGCCGGCGCGCAGGGATTCGAGGCGCTTGGTGATGGACTGATACGCCTCGGGCTCCAGTTCAGCGAAAGACAGTTCCTTCAGCTCGTCCATGAAACCGTACATGCCGATGCGTTCGGCAAGCGGGGCGTAGATGTCCATCGTCTCCCGCGCGATGCGGCGGCGCTTGTCCGGGTTCTTCAGATACTTCAGCGTCCGCATGTTATGCAGGCGGTCCGCCAGCTTCACCAGCAGCACGCGGATATCGTCGGACATCGCCAGCAGGAAGCGGCGCAGATTCTCCGCCGCGCGCTCGCTTTCCGTCTGCGCCTCGATGCGGGAGAGCTTCGTCACCCCGTCCACCAGCCGGGCGACATTCTCCCCGAACAGCCGCCGGATGTCCTCCGGCGTCGCCACCGTGTCCTCGATCGTGTCGTGCAGGATCCCTGTCACGATCGTCTCGTCGTCGAGGCGGAGGTCCGTCAGGATGCCCGCCACCTCGATCGGGTGGGAGAAATAGGGATCGCCCGAAGCGCGAAGCTGGGAGCCATGGGCCTTCATCGAGAAGACATAGGCGCGGTTGAGCAGATCCTCATCCGCATCCGGATCGTAGCTCTTCACCCGTTCAACAAGTTCATACTGGCGCAGCATATCGGGGCAGTATGTAGGAAGGACGCGGGGATTACAGAAGAATTTTGTTTGAGGCCTCCGGCGGGCAGGGTTTCACCCTGCACCCAGCAGGGAAATGATTTCCCTGCACCCTCGATTTTTTGGAACATTGTCGGCAAGCTTGGAGAATGGGGTTTCGTTGGATTGCCTGTGGCGCATGTCAGTTTTGTGGTGGGCAGCGAACATAGATATATTATGGTCGTGGCGTAGTCAGCCCAGCTTGTTTTCGAGCCACATTATCACCACTGTTATGAGTGAAAGGAGCAGAACCGTCCCGATTATCAAACGCCAAAAACGAAACGACCCAATGACATAACCGTCGCCTTCTAATTTGGCCCGGACGTGTCGAAACCCCCGCCATAATACAAACAGCACCCAAGCGACACTAACTGCGAGCGCCAATCCCCCTAATACAGGGTATTTGTCGAATGGCGCACCATCCACAAACATCATGAATGGCACAAATGGGATGGCCGCGCCGATCATTGAGATGGGTCTGGAATTTGCCGCAACATCCCTGTCTACGAATTCGGTAATTTTGCGCAGCATCGTCAGAGAACCCCTTCACTGCCTCCGTTATTCGTGCAGTTAACCATATCAGCAATGAGTGCGAGCGGTCACCATATAACGTTCAGCGTCGGTATACCTCCCGCCGATTGCCAAGGCGTATGACGGTGATCAGCATCACGCCATCCTCTACATCGGCGATGATGCGCCAGTCTCCCACACGGTATTTCCAGAAGTCGCCGAGGTCCTTGCCGCGCAGCGCCTCGCCCAGGCTGCGCGGGTCTTCCAGCGGAGCGATGCGGTCACGCAGGTAGGCGAGGATTCGCTTTGCGACTTGCGGGTCCAGTTTGCGGAGCTGCTTTGCGGCGCTTTCGGCGAACTCAATCCGCCAGGCCATATTCGGCCAGCAGATCGATCAGGGAAATGCGGGCTTCGGCGCCGGCGCGTAGGCGGGCCAGGGTTTCGGCCGACAGATGGGCGTCTTCCAGATCGTCGATATGCTCGACGATGGCCTCGGTGGCGTAGAAAGTCTTGGAGCGTCCTGTAAGCGCTGCGAGCGCGGATAGTCGGTCTTCGACTTCGGCAGGGAGGCGGAGAGAGATTGGCATCTTGCCCATCTAGCATTGCGATACATGTATTGCAATGCTAGATGATTGCTGTTCCGGACAAACAAAAAGGGCGACGCAAACTGCGCCGCCCTCTTGTTTGAGCCTAAGCTTCAGCCGGATCAGCGGCTGTAGAATTCGACCACCAGGTTCGGTTCCATCTTCACCGGGTAAGGCACTTCATCCAGCGTGGGCACGCGGACGTAGGTGGCCTTGAAGCCTTCGACGGACACATATTCCGGCGCATCGCGCTCGGACGATTGCATGGCTTCCAGAACCAGCGTCATCTCGCGGCCCTTCGTGCCCAGCTCGATCACGTCGCCCGGCTTCACCAGCGCGGAGGCGATGTTGCACTTGCGACCGTTCACCAGGATGTGCCCGTGGTTCACGATCTGGCGCGCGGCGAAGGGGGTGGGGGCGAACTTGGCGCGATACACGACAGAGGCCAGACGGCGCTCCAGCAGGCCGATCAGGTTCTGCGACGTGTCGCCCTTCATGCGGACGGCTTCGGCATAGACCTTCTTGAACTGCTTTTCGGTGACGTCGCCGTAATAGCCCTTCAGCTTCTGCTTCGCGCGGAGCTGGAGGCCGAAATCCGACATCTTGGACTTGCGGCGCTGGCCGTGCTGACCGGGGCCATATTCGCGGCGGTTGACCGGGCTCTTCGGACGACCCCAGACATTCTCGCCCATGCGGCGGTCGAGCTTGTACTTGGCGCTGGTGCGCTTCGACATGTTTCCATCCTTCGCTGGCTGCGGCCCGATTGCCGGCAGCACGGCCCTTCCGGGGAAGGGCGAACCTGGACACGCGCATCCGGAATGTCCGGATGGGCCACCGCTTCACCAGGCGTGCGGGGCCGAATGCGAAGGCGGGCCCCTAGCGGCGGATACGCGCGAGGTCAAGACGGAGAGACGGCCGGACCCTTCCGAATCCTTGACCATCGGGGGCCAATGCGGCTAGACGCGCGGCCCTGCCCAGATTTTCCGGAACATAAGAAGAGGCCTCCATGGCACGCGTCACCGTTGAAGACTGCATCGAGAAGGTTCCGAACCGCTTCGAGCTGGTTCTGCTGGCTGGCCAGCGCGCCCGCCAGATTTCCGGCGGCGCCGAACTGACGCTTGACCGCGACCGGGACAAGAACCCCGTCGTCGCCCTGCGCGAGATCGCGGAAGAAACGGTTTCGCCCGAAGCCCTCTGCGACAAGATCATCACCGACCTGCAGAAGGTGCGGATCGACGAGGACGACGTGGCCGACGACGTCGGCTCTCTGGCCGCCGCCGCCGAAGCCCTGCGCCTGACGGCCGCCGCGCCGCCGCGCAACCAGAACCTGGGCCCGGATTACGAGTGAAGACGTCCGCGAGTCAGCGCGAAGCGCGAACTCGCCGGAACGACCGACCGGCACGAAAAGGGTGGGGCATGACCCCGCCCTTTTTGCGTGGCCGACGGTGCGGCCTTGCCACGCCTATCGCACCGCGAACAGCGACAGCGGCAAAAGACAGCTGAAGCCGAACTGGCCGCGGGCGAAGGGCGCCGCCGAGCCGGGATCGGCCCGCATCGCATCCACCCCGTCGGCGCAGACCTTCAGCGTAACCCCTAGAAGCGCGCGTTCGGCCGCCAGGGCGGGGGTGAAGTCGCCATCGGCCAGCACCGATTCGGTTGCGACCGTCACCCGCGCCGCGTCGAGCAATGTTGACACCCCGGCGTAATCCGGCGCGACGGCCTGCCCCTGCACGTCCAGCGCCAGCTGGCGAAGGGCCGACTCCGCCGCTGCGACCGTCAGCCGGATATGGGCCGCGCCGGGCTGGAACGACCCGGCCGGCACGGTGGCACAGCCAGCGAGAAGCGCCAGAGCAGGAAGATGAAAATGCCGCATCGGTTGATCCTTTCTGGATTAAATCAACCAATATGGTATATATTTGAACCCCTGTAGGACAGGTTCGGCCTGCGGCGCACCTGTCTATGCCGCGTCGGGCTTGCGCGCTTCCTCGATCGCGGCCTTCAGTTCTTCATAGCCGACCGCGCCCGACAGGATTCGATTGCCCACCACATAGGATGGCGTCCCCGTCAGCCCCAGCGCCCGGCCAAGATCGAGATTCTTCCGGATTTCCGCCTCGATCGCCTTGCTGGAAAGATCGGTGGCGACCTTCGCCTCGTTGAGACCGGCGACGCGCACGGTGCGGATCAACCGTTCCTGGCTGAGCGCGCCCTGCCCGCGGAACACGTTCGAATAGAAACCGCGATAGCGCCCCTGCTCCGCCGCAGACAGGCTGGCGCGGGCGAACCGCTCGCTGTCCGGCCCCAGCACCGGCATGTCGCGGTAGACGACCTTCAGCTTCGGATCCTCGGCCAGCAACCGCTCGACGTCCGCGACGGACTGGCGGCAATAGGGGCAGTTGTAGTCGAAGAACTCCACCAGCACGACATCGGCGTCCTTCGCGCCCGTCCAGGCCCCGGCAAAGGGTGTCTCGATGGCTTCCCGGTTGGAGGCGAGCAGCTTTTCCACCTCGCGCTGCTGCAGGCGGTTGATGGCTTCCGGGATCACCTCCGGGTTGGCGAGGATGGCATCCTTCACGGCCTGTTCCATCGCCTTGCCGCCGGTGGGGGCGGGCGCAGTGACGCTGCGGCCGGCCAGCGTGACCGCCACGGTTGCGATGGTCAGACCCATGCCGATGCCGGCGGCCCACCAGCCCCAGTGCGCGGCGGTCGGCGGGATCAGCGCAGCCTTCGCCCGTGCCCAGCCCGACGGCCTAGCTTCGGATCCAGCGGAAACTTCAGTATCGGTCAACGGCGACGGTCCTTTGCCTTGTCTTCCTGCCTGTTGCGGGAAAGCTGCACGATGTCCTGCGCCCGGATCCATTCCGGCGTGCCTTCGTCCAGCCCCTGCACCGCAACCTGCGCGGAATTCAGCGCGGCAATGGGATTGCCGCCCGTCAGCGTCAACCGTTCCGCCGTGGCGAGCGCCAGCCGGGGCTTGTCGCCGCGCCGTTCATAGACGGTTTCCAGCTGCATCCAGGCGAAGGGATTGTCATGATCACGCGCCAGGCTGGCGCGGAGAACCCGCTCCGCCTCCTCGAAGCTGGCGCTGTTGCCCGTCTGCTCCCCCGATTGCACCAGCGCATGGCCCAGCATGCCCGAAATCAGCGGGTTGCCGTTCGAACGGGCCACGGCCTCCCTGAGTGCCGGAATCGAATCCGCCACACGGCCCGATTCCAGCTGCACCTGCCCCTTCATCTCCAGCAGATAGGGATCGTGCGGGGCTGATTTCAGCAGGGCATCCAGTTCGGCAATCGCCTTGTCGGGCTCCGCCAGCTTGTGGAAGGCATAGGCCCGGGCGACGCGGGCCGGGGCGGACGTGTCGGACAGGGGATAGGCCTTCAACGTGTCCTTCGGTTCGGAGACATAGCCGATCAGCTTCGCCCGGATGCGCTGGTAGCGCGCCTGCAGCACCGGATCCGCGCCCTTCTTCCACGTCGGCGACTGTTCCAGCACATGCTGAAGCGCGCTGATCCGCTCGCCCGAGAGCGGGTGGGTGCGGTTGTAGGCGTTGTCCTGCGGGATCGCGAGGCGATATTCCTGGCCCTGAAGCTCCTTGAAGAAGCTGATCATGCCCTGCCCATCGACACCGGCCTTCTGCAGATACTGCGCGCCGGCCTGATCGGTGCGGCTTTCCTGTTCGCGGCTGAAGGCCAGGAACTTGCCCTGCGCGGCCTGCTGGCCCGCCATCATCGCCGCCATCCCGGCGTCGCCCGCGCCCGCCGCCAGCAGGGCCGCACCCAATACCAGCGACAGGAGGGTGATGTTGGTGGCCGGCGCTATGCCCTCGTTGAAGCGGACGGCGTGGCCGCCTGCCACATGGCCCAGTTCATGCGCCAGAACACCCTGCACTTCCAGCACATCGTCGGCCGCAACCAGCAAGCCGGTGTAGAAATAGACGCTCTGCCCCAAAGTGGCGAAGGCGTTGATCTCGGGCGAGCCGACGAGGCCGATCGAAACGGCGCGGGGGTCGAGCCCGGCTGCCGTCATCAGCGGCTCGCCGATGTCGCGGAAGAACTGTTCGGTTTCCGCATCGCGCAGAAGCGACTGCGCACGGGCGGCGGGCGCAAGGATCTGGGCGACGACCAGCATCGAGAGGGCGATGATCGCCGAAGCAAGGCGGGACCGTTGCATGCGAGGCCTGTGGGTTGCCGTTTCCTGCCCTCCCTGTCTAGAGGGTCCCCTGAGCGCCGCCTGAACGTGGCGGCCCGCAACGATGGGGACAGACGTGAAGCTGATTGCCGGCAACTGGAAGATGAACGGCCTGAAGGCGAGCCTTTCCGAGCTGGACGCCCTGATCGCAGCGCCCGCGCCCGTTGGCTGCGACCTGCTGATCTGCCCGCCCGCCACGCTGGTGGCGGCGTTCGCGGCCCGGGCGGCCGGCACGCATGTGCGGATCGGCGGACAGGATTGCCACTGGCAGGTTTCCGGCGCCCACACCGGCGACATTTCCGCAGAGATGCTGGCGGACGCCGGTGCGAGCCACATCATCGTCGGCCATTCCGAACGGCGGACGGATCACGCCGAAACGGATGCGGTGGTGAAGGCGAAGGCGCAGGCCGTCGCGCGCGCGGGGCTGACGCCCATCCTGTGCATCGGTGAAACCCTGGCCCAGCGCGAAGCGGGCGAGACGCTGGCCGTCATCGAGCGGCAACTGGCGGGATCGGTGCCCGAAGGCCTGGCCGCGCTGGTGATCGCCTATGAGCCGGTCTGGGCTATCGGCACCGGCCTGACCCCGTCGGTGGCGCAGGTGGCCGAAGTGCATGCCGCGATCCGGGCGGTGGTGGGCGCCGGTGTGCCGATCCTCTACGGCGGCTCCGTGAAGCCCTCCAACGCGGCCGAGCTGCTGGCGGTGCCGCATGTCGACGGCGCGCTGGTGGGCGGCGCCAGCCTGAAGGCGGCCGACTTCCTGGGGATTGCGGCGGGGGCCTCATGATCCTCGTCATCGACAATTACGACAGCTTCACCTTCAATCTGGTCCACTATCTGCTGGAACTGGGGCCTGAGGTGGAGGTGGTGCGCAACGACGCCCTGTCGGTTTCGCAGGCGCTGGCGCTGAAGCCCGAGGCGGTGCTGCTGTCCCCTGGCCCCTGCACCCCCAACGAAGCGGGCATCTGCCTGGATCTGATCGCGGCCGCCGCCGATAGCCGCCTGCCGCTGTTCGGTGTCTGCCTTGGCCATCAGGCGCTGGGGCAGGCCTTCCAGGGGCGGGTGGTGCGCGCGCCACAGCAGATGCACGGCAAGACCAGCCCGATCTTCCATCAGGGAAAGTCCGTGTTCCGGGGCTTGCCGTCGCCCTTCACGGCAACCCGCTACCACAGCCTGATCGTGGATCGGGACAGCCTGCCGCCCGTGCTGGAAATCACCGCTGAGACGGACGGCATCATCATGGGCCTTCAGCACCGCGATCTGCCGCTGCACGGCGTGCAGTTCCACCCGGAATCCATCGCGACGGAACATGGGCACCGACTACTAGCGAACTTCCTGGACATCGCCGGCATCCCGCACCGCAATCCCGAAGGGCTGACGGCATGAACCGCCGGACGCGTGGGCAGGCGGCATGACAAGCCTGCCCGATCCCTCCCGCCCGCTTGACAGCGGGACCGCCGCCGACGCCTTCGACAGGATCCTGGGCGCCGACCTTGCGGACGCGGACATCTCCGCCTTTCTGCTGGTTCTGTCGGAGCGGGGCGAGACGCCGGATGAGATCGCGGCGGCCGCCCAGGTGCTGCGGGCGCGGATGTGCGCCGTGGAAGCGCCGGAAAACGCCATCGACGTGTGCGGAACCGGCGGCGACGGATCGCACAGCCTGAATGTCTCGACGGCCGTCGCCTTCGTCGTCGCGGCCTGTGGCGTGCCGGTCGCCAAGCATGGCAACCGCGGGGCCTCCTCGCGTAGCGGCACGGCGGACGTGCTGGAAGCCCTTGGCTGGCGGCCGGATCAGCCGCCCGCGCGCGTGGAAGCGGCGCTGCGGGAAACGGGCATCGCCTTCCTGTTCGCGCAGGCGCATCATCCGGCGCTGGCCCGTGTGGCCCCCATTCGCCGGGCGCTCGGGCGGCGAACCATCTTCAACCTGCTGGGCCCCCTTGCCAATCCGGCGCGCGTGAAGCGGCAGATGATCGGGGTGTTCGCGCCGGTGTGGGTGCAGCCCGTCGCGCAGGCGGCCATGACCCTGGGCGCAGAGGCCGTTCTTGCCGTGCATGGCGGTGGTCTGGACGAAATCGCCGTTCATGCCGAAAGCACATTGGTGCGCGGCAGCACCGACGGGCTTTCGACGGAACACTTCACGCCGGAGGCGCATGGCCTTGCCCGCCACCCGCGCGAGGCGATCGCCGGCGGCGACCCTGCCGAGAATGCCGCCGAGCTTCGCGCCCTCTTCGACGGCCGGGGGCGTCCGGCCTATCGCGACATCGTGCTGGCGAACGCCGCAGCCGCACTCACTGTTGCGGGCCGCCCCTGGGAAGCCGCGCTCGCCGAAGCCCGCGAGGCGCTGTCGGGCGGTGCGGCGGCCGACCGCCTCGCGCAGTTCCTGTCTTTCCGCTAAGGGCCAGCAATGGGTGACCGCCTCCAACCGATCCTTGAAGCCAAGCGCGCGCATGTTGCCGCGCGCAAGGCTGTTCGTCCGGCGGATTCGCTGGATCCCGGCGCCTTCGGCCCGCCGCGCGGATTTGCATCCGCCCTTCTGGCCGCGCGCGCGGCCGGGCGCTTCGGCCTGATCGCGGAAGTGAAGAAGGCAAGCCCGTCCAAGGGCCTGATCCGCCCCCAGTTCGATCCGGAGGCGATCGCCATCGCCTATGAAGCGGCCGGGGCAACCTGCCTGTCGGTGCTGACGGACGAGCCCTATTTCCAGGGCAAGGATGCCTATCTGGCGCTGGCCCGCCATGCCGCCAGCTCATTGCCGGCGCTGCGCAAGGATTTCATCGTGGATCCCTACCAGATCCGGGAATCGCGCAGCCTGGGGGCTGACGCCATCCTGCTGATCGTCGCCGCGCTGGATGACGGGCTGATGGCGGAGCTGGAGGCGGCCGCCTTCGAGATCGGGCTGGATGTGCTGGCCGAAGTGCATGACGAAGCCGAACTGGCCCGCGCCTGCCGGCTGAAGACGCCCCTGATCGGCGTGAACAACCGCAACCTGAAGACGATGGCGGTGAATCTGGCCGTGACGGAACGAGTGGCGGCAATCGCGCCGAAGGACCGGCTGCTGATCTCGGAATCGGGCATCAGCAGCCATGCCGACCTTCTGCGCCTGTCGGATATCGCCGGGGTGACGACCTTCCTCGTCGGCGAGACGCTGATGCGCGAACCCGACGTGGAAGCCGCAACCCGGGCGTTGCTGGGCGGCCGATGACCGGCCTGACCCACCTGGACGAGGCCGGCGCGGCCCGCATGGTGGATGTGGGCGCCAAGGCGGTGACGGCGCGCATGGCGGTGGCCGGCGGACGCATCGCCATGAGCGCGCAGGCGCTGGCGGCCATCCGCGAGGGCAGCGCGAAGAAGGGCGACGTGCTGGCGACGGCGCGCATCGCGGGCATCCTGGCGGCGAAGCGGACGTCGGATCTGATCCCCCTGTGCCATCCGCTGCCCGTTTCCAGCGTATCGGTCGAACTGGCCCTGGAAGCGGACGGCGTGGCCGTGACGGCAACCGTCGCCACCACCGGGCAGACCGGCGTGGAGATGGAGGCGCTGACGGCCGTGTCGGTCGCGCTGCTGACCATTTACGACATGGCCAAGGCGCTGGACCGGGGCATGCGGATCGGGGATGTGCGGCTGCTGGAAAAGCGCGGCGGCAAGTCCGGCGACTGGCGGGCCCCCTGAGGGCATGGCCGGGCTGATCCCGTTCGAGACGGCGCTGTCGCAGATGCTTGCGATGGGCGCGCCGCTGCGGGCGATCCAGAAGCCCATCCAGCTGGCCGCCGGACATGTTCTGGCGGCCGATGTGCAGGCGCTGCTGACCCAGCCGCCCGCCGACATGAGCGCAATGGACGGCTATGCCATCCGCTTCAACGGTTTGCCCGGCCCGTTCCGGGTTGTGGGCGACTCCGCCGCCGGCAGGCCTTTCACGGATGTGCTGGCCGAAGGAGAGGCGGCGCGCATCTTTACCGGCGCCGAAGTGCCGCGGGGTGCGGATACCGTCGCCGTGCAGGAAGATGCCGAACGCACCGGCAACCTGCTGCGCTTCCCGGGAGACGGGCCGCCACGCGAAGGGGCGCATATCCGCCGGCGCGGGATCGACTTTGTGGCGGGCGACGTGCTGGCGCGCGCGGGCGACCGGGTGACTGCGGCGCGGCTGGGCCTGCTGGCGGCCGCGGGGCTGGCGACGGTTCCGGTTCACCGCAGGCCGCGTGTCGCCCTGCTGTCCACCGGCGACGAACTGGTGCCGCCCGGCATCGCCCCGGGGCCCGGGCAGATCGTGGGATCGAACGGACTGATGCTGGCGGCGCTTCTGGGTGCCGAAGCCGATGTGACAGACCTGGGCATCGCCCCTGACCGACCCGAAGCGCTGGCCGGGCGGATCGCGGCCGCGCAAGGCTTCGACCTGCTGGTGACGGTGGGCGGCGCATCGGTTGGCGAGCATGATCTGGTCCGCCCGGCGCTTCTGGCGGCCGGTGCGACGATGGCGTTCTGGAAGGTGGCGATCCAGCCGGGCAAGCCGCTGATGGCGGGGCGCCTGGGTGATGCGCTTGTCGTGGGGCTGCCGGGCAATCCGGTTTCCGCCTTCGTGTGCGCGCGGCTGTTCCTGCTGCCGCTGCTGAGGCTGCTGGCGGGCGACCGGGCGCCCCGGGATCACTATGGCATGGCCCGCACCACCGTGCCGCTGCCCGCGAACGGCGTGCGGCGGCACTTCATGCGCGCACAGTTTCGGAACGGAAGCATCACCCCCGTTGAAAACCAGGACAGCAGCCTGATGCGGATGCTGACACAGGCCGACGCGCTGCTTGTGCGGCCCGAAAACGACCCAGCCCAGCCGGCGGGTGCATCCGTTCCGGTGCTGACCCTCTGACAAGGGGTGCAACCCCCTTGACCTGTTCCGTTTGGTTCCCTTAATGTTCCACCCATGTTCCTTCTGGGTGGAACAGCCGATGGGAAAGCGCCGGAATGCTGACTGCAAAGCAACATGAACTGCTGCTGTTCATTCACAAGCGGCTGGAAGAAACCGGGGTTTCCCCGTCGTTCGAGGAAATGAAGGAAGCTCTGGATCTGAAATCCAAATCCGGCGTGCACCGTCTGATCGGCGCGCTGGAAGAGCGGCAGTTCCTGCGCCGCCTGCCCAACCGCGCCCGCGCGCTGGAGGTGATGCGCCTGCCCGGATCCGCCGGATCGGCGGCGGCCGCACCAGCCCCCACGGCTTCCGTTTCGGATCTGGCAGAGGCTCGGGCCCGCAGGGTGGCTGCAAGCCTGCCATCCGATGCGCCCGCAATCGCGGTGCCGCTTGTCGGGAAGATCGCAGCCGGCCTTCCGATCGAGGCGATCGAGGATCATGAGCAGCTGGCGGTTCCGCAGGCGCTGCTGGGCGCGGGCGAACATTATGCGCTGCAGGTTTCCGGCGATTCCATGATCGAGGCCGGCATCTTCGACGGGGACTTCGCACTGATCCGCAAGACGGAAGAGGCGCGCGAGGGCGACATCGTGGTCGCGCTGATCGACAATGCCGACGCGACGCTGAAATACTTCCACCGGGAAAAGGGCATGATCCGGCTGGATCCGGCCAACAGCCTGTATGAGCCGCAGCGCTACCTGCCCTCCCGCGTGAAGATCCAGGGCAAGCTGGCGGGGCTGCTGCGCCGTTATTGAGCCGCCGCGGGCCCCTCGCGCATATCCAGCCGCGCCAGCCCCGTCGCCAAAGGTGCAGGCGGCTGAAAGTGCGGGCAGCAAAAGGCCCGCCTCCGGCCGTTCCGGAAGCGGGCCCGTCAGGCTTGCGAAGGGGGCGGTGTCAGACGCCGCCCAGCCAGCCCTGCGTCACCATGCAGTACAGCATCGGCAGGGACAGAACCGTGTTGGTTCGGCTGAAGATCATCGCCGTGGTCGCGGCCTTCGCCTTGGTGTCGGCGTCCGCCTCCACGATGCCAAGCGCCTTCTTCTGGTTCGGCCAGATCACGAACCAAACGTTGAAGGCCATGATCAGCGCCAGCCACATGCCCAGCCCGATCACGCGCGCGCCCGGCCGCAGCGCCAGCGCATCGATCAGGTAGCCGGACAGCATGGCGACAATCAGGCCCGTCAGCACGGTGAAGGCTGCCGCCCAGCGGAACCAGAACAGCGCTTCGGGCGCGATGTATTTGGAAACACCCGGCTTCAGTTCGGCAGGAACCTTCGGCATCGTCGGGATCTGCACGAAGTTGAAATAATAAAGCAGGCCGATCCACATGATCCCGCACAGCACATGCAGGAAGCGGAAAATGCCGTTCGCGAAGTGGGTGCCTTCGCCGCCGACCAGCGTGCCATGGAATCCGAACAGCACCACCAGCAGCAGAACAGCGCCCAACAGCACGGCATAGGACAGATTGCCCAGCAGTTTTGCCATGATCCTTCCCCTCATCCCTTGAATTTCAGACCGAATTCGTACGGCTTCTGAACCGTTCATGCCAGCCATGCGAAGCGGTTGCAATCACCTCGCAATGCGCCCAACGGATGCGGCATGCGCGCAGGCCCCTTCCTTCTGTACATCATCGGGATCGCGATCTTCTGCGCGATGGATGCGGTGATGAAGAAGCTGGTCGAAACCAACCCGGCGGTGATGGCGACCTTCTGGCGCTACGTCGCGGCGATCTTCTTCACCGGCCTCATCTGGGTGCAGGCCGGGCGGCCGCGCATCACGGCAGACATGCTGCCCGTGCACCTGGCGCGCGGGGTGATCCTGGCGCTGTCCGCCTTCCTGTTCTTCTGGTCGCTGACGGTGCTGCCGCTGACGCAGGCGGTGACCATCGCCTTCATCGCCCCGCTGCTGATCCCGCCCATTGCCGCCGTCCTCCTGAAAGAGCGGCTGCAGAGCGGCAGCCTGTTCGCCGGGATCGCGGGCTTTGCCGGCGTGATCGTGGCGGTGGGGATCGACCCCGGTGCCTGGACAGAGGGCCAGCTGCTGGGCGTGGCGGCGGTGCTGGTATCCGCGCTGACCTATGCGTTGACCATCGTGCTGCTGCGTCTGCGCGCCGCGAAGGACGGGCCCGCCATCGTCAGCCTGCTGGGCGCGATCATCCCGGCGGGGGCGCTGCTCGTGCCCATGCTGCTGACGGTGCCGGCCGGGGCCATCCTGCCCAGCGGCGAAAACTGGCTGTGGGTTGCGGCCGCCGGCGCAACGGGCGCGGTTGCGCTGCAATTCATCGCCCGCGCCTACGCCCGGGCGGAAGCGCAGGTGCTGGCGCCCTTCGAATATACCGCGCTGGTGTGGGCTGCGCTGTACGGCTGGCTGTTCTTCGCCGAACCCGTCGCGCCACGCACATGGGCGGGCGCCTTCATCATCGGGGCTGCCTGCATCTGGCAGGCGCGTCGCGCCTCTGCCGCACCGGAACCTTCCTCTCCTGCCGGCTGAGGCGCTTAGCCCCCAGCCTTGACAGCTTGGCAGCCCAGCGCCGCGCGGCCAATCAGGTACAAACCGCTGGGAGGCGAGAAAGATGGCGACACAACCCTTCACCTGGAACCGGGACACGCTGGACGACCGGATCGTGAACCCCGAAGTCTACACCGAACCGGCGACGCTGCTGGCGGACTATGCGACCCTGCGCCGGGACGATCCCGTTCACTGGACCCAGCCCAGCGGATACCGGCCTTTCTGGGCGATTACCCGCCACGCCGACATCACGGCGGTTTCCAAGGCGAACGACCTGTTCATAAACCGGGAGCGCACCTACCTCTCCCCCATCGAGGGCGAGCAGTGGATCCTGCAGATGACAGGCGACACCCACCTGTTCCGCACCCTTGTCGATCTTGACGACCCCGAACATCGCAAGCTGCGACAGGTGACACACAGCTGGTTCCAGCCGGGCACGGTGAAGAAGAACCTGGAGCCGAAGGTGCGCCAGATCGCGCGCGAACATGTCGATCTGATGCGCGCCAAGGGCGAACGACTGGATTTCGTGAACGAAGTCGCGCTGTTCTACCCCCTTCGGGTAATCATGGAGATCCTGGGCGTCCCGCGAGAGGACGAGCCCATGATGCTGAAGCTGACGCAGGAGACCTTCGGCGCGCTTGACCCGGACGTGATCGCGCGTTCGCAGATCCTCACGGAAAACAGCACGCTCTGGGGCCGCTCAACAGGGGACAAGCAGGTGGACCTGCTGCAGCTGGCCCAGATCTTCTTCCAGTATTTCGCCAAGGTGATCGCGGACCGGCGCGCCAACCCGCGCGACGATGTGGCGAGCGTGATCGCCAACGGCACCATCGACGGCCAGCCCATCCCCGAGCGGGAGGCGCTGTCCTACTATGTGATCACCGCAACCGCCGGCCATGATACCACCAGCAGCTCGGCCGCGGGCGGCTTCTGCGAACTGGCGAAGAATCCGGCCGAACTGGCGAAGCTGCACGCGGATCCGTCGCTGATCCCGCTGTTCGTGGAAGAGGCCATCCGCTGGACCACGCCGGTGAAGCATTTCATGCGCACCGCGACCGAGGACACGATCCTGGGCGGCAAGACCATCCGCAAGGGTGACGGGCTCTGCCTGTTCTACCTGTCGGGCAACCGCGACGAGACGGTGTTCGACGAGCCGGACGTGTTCCGGGCGGATCGCGACCCGAATCGCCACATCGCGTTCGGACATGGCGCGCACCTGTGCCTGGGCATGCACCTGGCGCGGCTGGAACTGCGCATCCTGTTCGAGGAACTGCTGCCGCAGATCAAGGCGGTGGAACTGGATGGCGAGCCGAAATACTCCTACGCGAACTTCGTGAACGGACTGAAGACGCTGCCCGTGCGCGTGACCTGGGCCTGAGGATGGGCCTGAAGGACGAAGGCTGGCGGCTGGACGCGGCCGCCTACCGCCGGCGGGAAACGATCCAGACGCGCTATGGCGACATGGATGCCAACGCGCATCTGAACAATGTCGCCATCGCGCGGCTGTTCGAAGAGACGCGCGTGCGCATGCTGAGCCGCCTGCGCCGCACCCCCGAGGGCGGGGATCCTTCGTCGATGATGATCGTGCATGTCTCGATCGACTATCTGGCGGAGGGGCAATATCCCGACGATGTGGAAGCCACGCTGGCGGTGACGGACATCGGGCGGTCCAGCTTCCGGCTGGGGCTGGCGCTGTTCCAGCAGGGTCGTGCCATCGCCATCGCTGACTGCGCGATGGTCAATCTGTCGAACCGCCGCCCCGCTCCCATCGGAGAGGATCTTCGCGCTGCGCTGGAAGCGTTGGCGCGCCGGGATGCCTAGCGGGCGGCCCGGATGAAGGCGCCGCCCAGCACCCGGCTGCCTTCGTAGCAGACCGCCGCCTGCCCCGGCGAAACCCCGAACTGAGGCTCGGGGAATTCCAGCCGGGGCGAAGCGCCGCCGAACAGCCGCGCCGGGGACAGTGGCGCCATGGAGCGCAGCTTCACCGATACCGGCAGACCATCCGCCAGCAGCGGACCGGCAAGCCAGTTCAGGGCGTCCAGCTCCACGGTGGAAACCGCGAGAGCCGCCCGGGGGCCGACGACGAGGCGGTTCGCCGCCGCGTCAAGCCGGACCACATAGAGCGGTTCCGCCTGGCCGCCGATCTCGATCCCGCGCCGCTGGCCCACGGTGAAGCCGATCAGGCCGGCATGACGGCCCAGCACCCGGCCTTCGATGTCCACGATGTCGCCGGGACGGTCCGCGCCGGGGCGGAGCTTCTTCACCACCGCACGATAATCGCCGCCGGGTACGAAGCAGATGTCCTGGCTGTCGGGCTTGGCGGCGACACGCAAACCGAAATGGTCGGCCAGCAGGCGCACGGTCGGCTTGTCCAGCCCACCCAGCGGGAAACCCAGCCGGGCAAGCTGAGCCGGGGTGGTGGCGAACAGGAAATAGCTCTGGTCTTTCGAAGGATCCGCCGCGCGGTGCAGCTCCGGCCCTGACGCGCCTTCGAGGCGCTGCACATAATGGCCTGTCAGCAGGGCTTCCGCGCCAAGATCCGCCGCAACGCCCAGCAGGTCACGGAACTTCACAGTCTGGTTGCAGCTGATGCAGGGTACCGGGGTGCGGCCTTCCAGATAGCTGTCCGCGAAAGCCTCCATCACCTCGCTGCGGAAGGCGGAGGCATAGTCCAGCACATAGTGGGCGAACCCCTGCGCATCGGCCACGGCGCGGGCGTCGGCGATGTCCGATCCGGCACAGCAGGCCCCTTCGCGCGCCGGCGCGGCCTCATGGTCCGACAGGCGCAGCGTGACCCCGATCGTCTCGCACCCGTGCCAGTGGGCGATGGCCGCGACCACGCTGGAATCCACCCCGCCCGACATGGCGACGACGACACGGGTGCCGGGTGCGGGAAGTCGCGCCGAAATGTGACGAAGTGCGCCCTGAACCGCGTCCCGCGGCCCGGATGCGCCCCCGGTAACAATGCTTTGCACCACTTCGGCCACGTTTCGGGTTACCTGACAATCATCGTTGGTCTCAAGGCGGGAACACACCTGCCGTTGCTTGGGAGAAGGCAGGCAGCAGTCCGACGACAGAGGCTGGAGCGCGCGCACCGCGCCTTCGACCGGGAAGCGCCCAGATGGGCCGTCCCGGTCGAAAGCACAAGGTGCCTGGATCCGGGCGGGGTTTGACTGGCCCCGGCGGATGCGCGGTTCGAAGGCCGGGAGACGCCAGGCGCGGATTGGGCAGGTGAGGCTGCCCGGACCGCGCCGGACGCGGACACCGGCCGGCGGGAATGGCCCCGACCGCCGGAGGAGTGGCTGCCGACAGGAAACGACGGTGGCCGGGTTGCGTGAAACTGCTTTGTCGGAAGAGCAAGGGTTAGAAACATGAACGAACAAGAGGCCAAGTCGCCGACGTCCGCTGAGACCCGGGCAGCCAGGAACCCGAGCGGCGCCCGTGCCGATGATCAACGGCCCCTCGAAGTCCCGGGCCCGATGGGCGGGATGATCTCCCTGGAAACGCTTCCCCCGCCCGACACGCGGCGCTGGGTGGTGCGGCGCAAGGCCGAAGTGATCGCAGCCATCCGCGGCGGCCTGCTGACCGCTGCCGAGGCCTGCGCCCGGTACCGGCTGAGCCCCGAAGAGATCGAACTGTGGCAGGACTCCATCGACCGCGCCGGCGTTCCCGGCCTCAGGGTCACCCGGATCCAGCTGTATCGCGACTATCCCGTGAAGCCCGCAGCCAAAGAGGCGAAGCGGCCGGAGCCGGTGCACCGCGACCTGAGCCGCCACTGGTCGATCTGACCCCCTGAATTTGCTGCGGCGGCGCCCGTTTACACGGAGGCGCCGGCCCGAAAGGACGACAAGAAATGACGATGATCGACCATGGCGGGCATGATCCGCTGACCGGAATCGACGCGATCCGCGTTTCGGGCCGCCGCGAAGCGGACACGCTGGACACGTCCCTGGGGGCCGGGATCGCCCCGGCCGCAGCACCTGCCCGCAGCCGTTTCCAGGCGCCCAGCAGCACGACCCGCCTGCTGCTCGTCGAGGACGACCGGCTTCTGTCGGATGCGCTGTCCCGCATGCTGGAAATGGCCGGCTTCACCGTCTACGTCACCGGCTTCGGGGAAGACGCCCTGGATCTCGCCCGTGCCTACCGCTTCGACGTGGTGGTGCTGGATCTCACGCTGCCCGACATCGCAGGGTCGATGGTGCTTCAGCAACTGCACCAGATGCGCCCTGACACGCCCGTCATCATCCTGTCCGGCGAAAACGCGCTGGAAAGCAAGATCGAGAATTTCCTGGAAGGCGCGGATGATTACATCACCAAGCCGTTCCACCGCGACGAGCTGCTGGCCCGCATCCATGCGGTGCTGCGCCGGGCCCGGGCCGCTTCTCCGCAGGAAGTGAAGTTCGGCCCGCTGGTGCTGGATCTCGTCGCCCATCGCGCCGCCGTGCATGGCGTGCCGGTGCCGCTGACGGGCAAGGAATATGCCTGCCTCGAATTCCTGGCGACGCGCCGGGGCATGACAGTGACGAAGGAAATGTTCCTGGCGCACCTCTATGGCGGGCAGGACGAGCCGGAGATGAAGATCATCGACGTGTTCATCTGCAAGCTGCGCCGCAAGCTCGCCGACGCGGGCGCCCCGCCGGTGATCGAAACCGTCTGGGGCCGGGGCTACACCATCGCCAACGAAGCCTGACGGCTTCGGTCATCGGGCGCCGGCAGCGCCCGGACCCTGCCGCGCTGCGGCAGCGACAACTTCTTTTCGCGAACACATCCAGGGTTGGATGAGCTCGGGCCTGACTGCGCCTATGCCGCGCGTCAGGCCCGTTTTTTTCGGGCCTCGGCCAGCGCGCGAATGATGCCGCGCAGGGTGCGCACCTCTTCCGTGGTGAATTGCGGTCGGGTCAGCAGCGCGGCCAGCGTTCGCCGGGTGGCAGGTGTGCGATCGGGCACATGATAGTAGCCGGCCTCATCCAGCGCGCGATCCAGATGCGCGATCAGCCCCGCCACTTCGCCATGCGGCGCAGGCACATGGTCCGGGGCCGGGGCCGACGCAGGGGCTGCCGCCTGAAACCATTCATACCCCAGCAGCAGCACCGCCTGCGCAAGATTCAGCGACCCATGGCCCGGGTTCACCGGGCAGGTGACGATGGTTGCGACAGGGGCAAGATCGTCAGCCGTCAGCCCGGATCGCTCCGGGCCGAACAGGATGCCGGATTTCAGCCCCTTTGCCGCGGCCTTGCGCATCATCGCCGCCGCCTCGCGCGGGGTCACCACCGGCCTGGGCATGTCGCGCGGGCGAACCGTCGTCGCGAAGGTCAGGTGGCAATCCGCAAGCGCCGCAGCAACGCTGTCATGCACGGTCACGGCCTCCAGCACATGATCGGCGCCGGCGGCAGGCGGGCCGGCTTCGGGATTGGGCCAACCGTCGCGCGGCGCCACCAGCCGCAGCTGATCCAGCGCGAAATTGCCCATGGCACGCGCGGCCATGCCGATGTTCATGCCCAGCTGCGGGCGGACGAGGATGAATGCAGGCGCCGTCATGGCCGGGCCGATGCACCAGCGGCGCGCCCGCGTCGAGTCCGGCGCTGGCGAACCCGCCCGGCAGCGGCTATGCGCCCGGCCATGACAGAGCAGCACCCGATCATGCACAAGCTGGCGGCGCTGCCGTCTTCGATCGCCTTTGCAACCGCCCTAGCCGCCGGCGCGCTGGCGGCGCTGGGCTTCGAACCGGTGGGCAGCGTCGCGGGGCCCGTTCTGGGCCTTGCCCTGCTGCTGTTGCTGTTGGCGGCCCGTCCGCGCGGGCGGGCCTTCTGGCTGGGGCTGGGATTCGGATTCGGCAATTTCCTGATCGGCCTCACATGGATCGCAACGGCCTTCAGCTTCCAGTCCGCGATGCCGGCATGGATGGGCTGGGTCGCAGTCGTCGGGCTGTCCTTGTTCCTGGCCCTGTACACCGCCCTTGCGGCGGGGCTGGCGCGGCGCCTCGCCAACGGGGTGGTGTCGCTGGCCCTGATCTTCGCCGGCCTGTTCGCCCTCGCAGAGATCCTGCGGGGGCTGCTGTTCACGGGATTCGCCTGGAACCCGCTGGGCGCCGCCTGGCTGCAATTGCCGGGCGTGGCGCAACTGGCCGCGCTGGTGGGTGCGAACGGGCTTTCGGCGCTCGCGGTGATCGCCGGCGGCAGCCTCGCGGCGTTGATCGCCGCGCGTGGCGAAGCAGGGCGGCTGGGGCTGGTGCTCGCCTTCCCGCTGCTGCTGGGGATCGGGCTGGTCGTGCCACGCATCCAGAAACCTCTGCCCGCGCCGACGGCGACGAAACTGCTGCTGGTGCAGACGGGCGTGGGCATCGCAGACAAGCATCAGGCTGGCGGGCTTGAGCGCAATGTCGAGGCGGCGGTCGCCCGCACCCGGCTTGCCATTGGCGGTGGGCTGAAGCCGGATCTGGTGATCTGGCCGGAAGCGACCGTCGAATATCCGCTGGAGGAACTGCCCGAACTCAGGCGCGAACTGGTTTCGGGTTTTCCAGAAGGCGCGGCCCTGCTGACAGGCGGCGTGGCGCTCTGGCGCGATGCAGGCGGCACGATCACGGCGGCGGCCAACAGCGCCTATCTGCTGGACAGCGGCGGCGAAATCCGCGCCCGCTATGATAAGGCGCATCTGGTGCCCGGCGGCGAATATCTGCCGCTGCGCGCCATCGCCGAGCCGCTGGGGCTCGCCCGATTGGTGCCCGGTACGCTGGATTTCAAGCCCGGCGACGGGCCGGCGACCTGGCGCTTCCCGCCCCTGCCCGCCATCGCACCCAATATCTGCTACGAAATCATCTTTCCCGGCGCCATCGTGGACCGGGGCGACCGGCCGGACCTGATCGTCACCATTTCCAACGATGCCTGGTTCGGCCCGTCTGGCCCGCCGCAGCATCATGCCCAGGCCCGGCTGCGCGCCATCGAGGAAGGCTTGCCCGTCGCCCGCGTCACCCCGACGGGCATTTCCGGCCTGATCGACCCGCGCGGCGGCCTGGTTCAGACCCTGCCGAAAGGTGTGGCGGCCCATGCGCTCATCGCGGCGCCCGCCCCTCTGAAACCAACCCCGTTCGCGCGGATCGGTCTTCTCTCCCCTGCGGGATTCGCGGCAATCCTCATCATCGCAGGCTTGTGGCTTAGCCGCAGAAAGACATAAGTATCTCTTTATATCCCTTGCCATCGCTGGCCCCAGCGGCTAGCGGCAGTTAGAGTCCAAAGGAGCTCCAATGCCGCGCAGCAGCTTCATCTTCACTTCGGAATCCGTCTCCGAAGGCCATCCGGACAAGGTCGCGGACCAGATTTCGGACACCGTCGTCGATTTCATGCTGACGAAGGATCCGCAGGCGCGCGTCGCCTGTGAAACGCTGGTGACAACGCAGCGAATCTATCTGGCCGGGGAAATCCGTTGCAAGGGCGTGTTCGATGAGGAGGCCCATCCGGATACCGAAGGCTGGGCCCCCGGCGTGCGAGACGAGATCGAGCAGCATGTGCGCCGCACGATCCGTGACATCGGCTACGAGCAGGACGGTTTCCACTGGCAGACGGCCCGGTTCGAGAACCATCTGCATGGCCAGTCCGCGCATATCGCCATGGGCGTCGATGAAAGCGGCAACAAGGACGAGGGGGCTGGCGACCAGGGCATCATGTTCGGTTACGCGACAGACGAAACCGAAGATCTGATGCCGGCGACCCTGTGGTACTCGCACCGGATCCTGGAACGACTGGCCCAAGATCGCCACAACCGCGTCGTCGATTTCCTTGAGCCCGACGCCAAGAGCCAGGTGACGCTTGCCTACGAGAATGAAGTGCCGGTTCGCGCCACTGCGCTAGTGCTTTCCACCCAGCATGGCAGGGCCCTGTCGAACGACGCAGGCCAGAAGCGCCTGCGCGACTATGCGATGACCGTGTTCGAAGAGGTTCTGCCCAAGGGCTGGCTGCCCGGCGCGGCCGGAATCTATGTGAACCCGACCGGCCTGTTCGAAATCGGCGGCCCCGACGGCGATGCGGGCCTGACCGGCCGCAAGATCATCGTGGACACCTATGGCGGCGCAGCTCCGCACGGCGGCGGCGCGTTCAGCGGCAAGGATCCGACAAAGGTCGATCGCTCGGCCGCCTATGTCGCGCGTTATCTCGCCAAGAACATCGTCGCGGCTCGCCTTGCCCGCCGGGTGACAATCCAGCTGTCCTATGCGATCGGCGTGGCAGAACCGCTGTCGATTCTGGTTGACACCCACGGCACTGGAACGGTCGACGAAGCCCGCATCGAAGCCGCGCTGCCAAGGCTTGTGCGGCTGACGCCAAAGGGCATCCGAACCCACCTGGGCCTGAACCGGCCGATCTACCGGCGCACGGCCGCCTACGGACATTTCGGCCGTCAGCCGGATGCCGACGGCGGCTTCAGCTGGGAACGGACGGATCTGGTGGATGCGCTTCGGGGCGAACTGCTCTGATGCGGGCGGGCGGCAGACGCCGCCCGTTTGCCCCCGTCAGTCGAGCTTCACCTGCACGGCCGGAATCCGCGTCCAGCCGTTCTTGTCCAGGTCCTTCCACGGCTCCGCGAACTTCGGGATGGCGTCGCGCATGTAGGCCGTGACCTGCGCGTCGAGCGCCTCGCAGCCCGATGGCGTCAGCAGCTTCAGCTCCGCCACTTCCCAGCGTTTGTTCTCCCCCGCGCCGCGCGTCTTCATCTGCGCGTCGAACTCGAACTTGTGGGACATCTTGCCGGCGGTTCCCTCCAGCGTGGGGCACTGGCCGCTCTTGATCGCGTTCTGCGCCATGGGAGCCAGCGGCGCCAGCGTCTGTTCGAACATCGCCGGCCAGACCCAGGTTTCCCCCAGCCGCCCCTGGTTGCCGTTGACAGCGGCGGCCGGCCCCGCGGCCGCGATGGCGATGGCGGCCCCGGCCAGGGCGATCAGGGACGTGATGGGTTTCATGCCTGCCTCCGAACAAGTGTGCCGGCGCCGCGCCGGGTGAAGATTTCCAGCAGCATGGCATGTGGAACGCGCCCGTCAAGGATCACGGCGGCATCCACCCCGCCGTTCACCGCGCCCACGCAGGTTTCGAGCTTCGGAATCATCCCGCCGGAAATGGTGCCGTCCGCTTCCAGGCGGGCCACATCCTCAGGTGTCAGGTCGGTCAGCAGAGAGCCATCCTTCGCCAGCACGCCGGGCACGTCGGTCAGCAGGAAGAAGCGCGCCGCCCCCAGCGCGGCGGCAATCGCGCCGGCACAGGTATCGGCGTTGATGTTGTAGGTGTGGCCGTCCGTGCCGGCCCCGATCGGCGCGACCACGGGGATGAAATCGGCCGCCGTCAGCACGTCGATCACCTTGCGGTCCACCTTCGCCGGTTCGCCGACGAAGCCCAGGTCCACGGCCTGCTCGATGGCGGAGCCGGGATCGCGGCTGGTGCGATTCACCTTTTCTGCTGTGATCAGCCCGGCATCCTTGCCACTGAGCCCAACCGCCCGGCCGCCGGCTTCGGAAATCCAGCGCACCAGTTCCTTGTTGATGGCGCCCAGCACCATTTCGGCCACTTCCGCCGTTTCGGCGTCCGTCACGCGCAGGCCGTCGACGAAGCGGCTTTCCACGCCCAGCCGCTTCAGCATCGCCCCGATCTGCGGGCCACCGCCATGCACAACCACCGGGCGAATGCCCACCTGCTTCAGCAGCACGATGTCCTCGGCGAAATCCCGCGCCAATTCCGGGTCGCCCATGGCGTGGCCGCCATATTTCACCACAAAGGTCTGCCCGGCGTAGCGCTGCAGATAGGGCAGCGCCTCCACCAGCACCTCGGTCTTGGCAAGCATGGAGGGATCAGGGGCGTGGCGGGCGCCAGCGTAAGGCTTTTCGGTCATGGCTCGCGCATTGGCACCGTGACGACGGCATTGCTAGATGCTTCGCAAGCCTCCGTCGGGGCTTCCCGATCGTTCGCGGGCAAAAGGGGACGGTGACGCCTCCCCTTCATTCAAGCCGTCAGAGGAAGCGTGCCACCACGTCGCGATAGGAGCGGCTGACCTTCACCGTCGCGCCGCTGGCCAGCGTCAGGAAGCATTCGCCGTTGGTATGGGGCTTCACCTGGCGCACATTGTCGAGGTTCACGATGGTGGAGCGATGAACGCGCTGGAACTTGCGCGGGTCCAGCCGGCGCTCCAGGTCCTTCATCGTCTCGCGCAGGATCAGCGTCTGGTCGGCCGTCGTCAGGCACATATAGTCGCCGGCGGCGTCGATCTTCTCGATCGAATCCACGTCCACACGGAAGATCTGGCCCTGATCCTTCACGTTGATGATCTTCTCGAACCGGTCTGAGGCTGGCTCGGCGGCGGGCTGCAGGGTGGAAACGGACTCAGGGTCGACTTCGGCCAGCTTGGCGGCCAGCCGCTCGGCTTCCTCGCACATGCGCTTTTCCTGAAGCCGCACGCGCACCCGCTCGATCGTCTGCGCCAGCCGCTCGGTCTCCACCGGCTTCATCAGATAGTCCACCGCCTGCGCCTCGAAGGCGCGGATGGCATGGTCGGAAAAGGCCGTCACGAACACGAACAGCGGGGGGGTGATGTCAGCCAGCGCAGACACGACGGAGAAGCCGTCGAAACCCGGCATCTGCACGTCCAGGAACACCAGGTCGGGCTTTTCCGTGCGGATGGCGCGGATCGCTTCCCGGCCGTTCATCGCTCGGCCGACGATCTCGATATCCTGGAACGGCTTGAGCCGAAGCTCCAGCCCCTGCACGGCGAGGGGCTCGTCATCGACGAGAAGGGTTCGGATGGTCATTGGGCAACCTCTTGCACGAAGCCTTGCAGACGTTCGCTGCGGGCCACTTCGGCCGGCGAGACGAGTTGCAAGGGAATTTCGATTACGGCGAGTACGCCCGGCCCCTTGGCCGCCCCGGTTTGAACGAGCGGTGAACTACTGTTCGGCAGAATCTCGAAGCGCTGATCCTCGCCATAGGCCTGCTGCAGCCGATCCCGGATGTTCGCCAGGCCGACGCCCGTACCTTCCGCAGCAGACCGGCTCTCGCCCACGCCCGGTCCGGTATCGGCCACCGTCAACTCCAGCCTGTCGCCCAAGCGCCGGGCGGTCACCCAGATGTCCGCGCCCTCCTCCAGAGGGGTGACGGCATATTTGACCGCATTCTCCACCAGCGGCTGCAACAGCAGGGATGGGATGCGCGCATTCATCACATCCGGGGCGATGTCGAATCGGGTGCGAAGCCGGTCCTCGAAGCGGGTGCGCTCGATTTCCAGATAGAGTTTCAGCGCCTGGATCTCCTGCGCGACGGTCGCCTGGCCTTCGCGCTCGCCCACCAGGCTGTAGCGCAGGAATGAGGACAGGCGCGACAGCATCGTGTTCGCCTTTTCCGTTTCCGCCAGCAGCACCAGCGTGCTGATCGAATTCAGCGTGTTGAACAGGAAGTGCGGATTGATCTGGTAACGCAGCATTTCCAGCTGCGCGCTGTTCGCCTGCGCCGCCATGCGCTCGAACCGCTCGGCCTGTTCGTCCAGCATCAGGAAATAGTTGATGCCGTAATACAGGGCAGACCAGGCCCCAAGCACGGCAAGTGTCAGCAGGATTGCGCCGAAGAACTCGATCCCCGCAGGGCGCCAGCCGGGTTCATAGAAGGTGGCGTGCGCCCACACCTCGATCACGGAAAACAACACTGCCGCCGTCACCAGGATCATCAGAGACAGGCTCCACACCCAGACCGGCTTCATGCGGATGATGGCGCGGTAGGCCCAGGCCATCAGCAGGGTGATGGAAAACCCCGTCACCGTGACGAGGATTGTCGGCAGGATGAAGCTGATGCCCATCCGGTTCGCCAGCCCGCCCAGCGAACGCAGCAGGAAATAACCGACCCATCCGGCGATCTGGAGTGTCCAGAAAGCGCGGTTCTTATCGGCGAAGAAGCCCTTCGGCGCAGGCACGGTGGATGGCATCCGGGTGAACCTAGGGTCTTTCCCGCCTCTTTCCAAGGTTCGCGCCGGCTTCAAGGTTCACGATCGCCTGCCAGCCGGCCACATCGCCCGGGCCACCCGCCTGCTTGATCGCCTGCTCGCCAGCCAGCATGGCTGCAAGCCCGCGCCGGATCCGGGGCAACGGCCAGTGCCGCAGCGCGGCGGCCACAGCATCCACGTCCTTCCAGAACACGGGCGGCCGAAGCGCCTTCACCGCCGCCTGCGGCTGCGCGCCGGCATCCACCGCCGCCCGCGCCTCGGCCAGTTGCAGAAGCCGGCGGGCGATGGCCCGCAGGGCGGGAATGGCACTGTTGCCGGCCAGCAACCGGTACTGTCGCTCGGTCGCCACGGCGTTGCCCGCGATCACGGCGGAAACCAGCAGGTTCATGTCGTCCTCCGCGCTGTCGGCCCCCAGCGCCGCGACATGATCACGCCCCAGCGTTTTCGGGGAATCCGGGGCCGAATCCAGAAACAGGGCGAACTTCGACAGTTCCGAGGCCAGCACGCCGGTATCGCCATCGGACGTGGCAACCAGCCGCTCGGCAATGCCGGATTCCAGCCGCAGGCCAAGCGACTTCGCATGTGCGTCCAGCCAGCCCAGAAGCTCTCGCCCTTCCAGCGGATAGGAAATCAGCGCCAGCGCAAGCGGGCTGTCTTCGGCAAGCTTCCTGAGGCCGCTGGATTTCGAAAGATCGCCCGCCAGCATCACCACCGGATTGCCGGCAGCAGGCGCGGCCAGCAGCAGACGCACCGCTTCCTGCGCCGATTCCCCGGCCCCTGTCACGCGGATCAGCCGCGCGCCGCCGAACATCGAAACAGAAGCGGCCTCGTCCGCCAGCCGGCCCGGATCGGACTTCAACTCGTCGGTGGCGAGATCGGTGACGGCCATGGGATCGGCGGGATCGGCCAGCGCTGCGGCGGCAGCCTGCGCCAGTTCGCGGCTGGCGGATTCATCCGGCCCGGCCAGCAGCAGCAGGCGGATCGCGGGATCCCAGCTCGAAAAGCGGCGCAGGAGGTCGGCGCGGCGAACCGCGGTCATTCAGCCGCCCGGCTGCGGGCCAGAAGCGCCACCCGGGCGACGATCTGGTCGGCGATGTCCTTCGAAAGCCGCTCGAGCGCGGTCGCCTCCGCCGCGACCACGGCATATTCCGAGCTGACGACATCGACGCCGGCATCGGCGCTGGCGGTCGTGTCCAGCAGGACAGCGCCTGTCGCGATCTCCGTGACGCGATAGCGCGCACGCAGGGTGCGGCGCTCGCGGATGATCGAGTTGTCGCCGCGCACGCCGAAGCCGATGATGTTGTCGTCCAGCGCCACATCCAGCTTCAGCACCGGGTTGCCCGACGGATTCATCCGCTCAATCAGGCGATCCCGCACCAGGAAGCCGGCCTTGTCCGCGATCGGGGCCACCTCGATGCCGGACAGCATCGTCTGCGCCTGCCCGGCGGTTCCGCCGGAATAGACCGGCGCGAGCTGGCAGGCCGCCAGCGCGACAGGCAGCAGCAAGGGCCAGAAAAGGCGCGCCAGCCGCTTCACAGCACGATGTTGACCAGGCGATCCGGCACGACGATCACCTTCTTCGGCGTTGCGCCCGCGACAAGCGCCTGCACCTTCGGCAGCGCCATCACGGCGAGCTCGACCTCGGGCCGGGGCAGGCCCTTTGCCAGGGCAACCGTTTCGCGCAGCTTGCCGTTCACCTGCACGGCATAGGTGACTTCATCGTCCACCAGCAGGGCGGGATCGGCAACGGGCCAGGATGCGTCCGCGATCAGCCCCTGCTCGCCGATCAGCGCCCAGGCTTCCTCCGCGACATGCGGCACCATGGGCGACACCAGCAGAAGCAGCGTCTTCGCGGCCTGTGCGCGGGCAGCAGAGGGTTTCGCCTTTTCGATGGCGTTCGCCAGCTCATAGGCGCGGGCGACCGCCTTGTTGAACTGCAGGCGGTCGATATCGTGGGTGATGCCGTCGATCGCCTTGTGGGTCAGCCGGGTCAGCGCCTCGTCCTCGCCCGCCGGGGCATCCTTTGCCAGGCCGGCGATGCGCCACAGCCTGTTCACGAAGCGCGATGCGCCCTCGATCCCGGCGAGAGACCATTGCAGGTCCCGCTCGGGCGGACTGTCCGACAGCATGAACCAGCGCGCAGCGTCTGCCCCGTAGCGGTCCAGAATGGCGTCGGGATCGACGACATTCTTCTTGGATTTCGACATCTTCTCGGTGCGGCCAGCCTGCGCCGGTTCACCGCTGGCGATTTCGATCCAATGGTCGCCGCGCTTTTCCACCTGCCCCGGTTCCAGCCAGTCCCCGCCCCTGGACTTGTAGGTCTCGTGCGTGACCATCCCCTGCGTGAACAGGCCGCGGAACGGTTCGGTGATGCCGATCTGGCCGATGCTCGCCAGCGCGCGGGTGAAGAAGCGGCTATAGAGCAGGTGCAGGATCGCATGTTCGATCCCGCCGATATACTGCGCCACCGGCAACCAGGATTCGGCTTCCGCCCGGTCGAACGGCCTGTCCGCCGGTTGAGAGGCGAAGCGGATGAAATACCAGCTGGAATCGACAAAGGTATCCAGCGTGTCGGTCTCGCGACGGGCAGGCTTTCCACAAGCCTGGCAGGCGACATCGCGCCATGTGGGATGGCGATCCAGCGGATTGCCGGGGCGGTCGAAGGTCACGTCCTCCGGCAGGGTCACCGGCAGGTCCGCCTTGGGAACCGGCACGATCCCACAGGCTTCGCAATGGATGATGGGGATGGGTGTGCCCCAGTAGCGCTGGCGGGAAATGCCCCAGTCCCTGAGACGGAACACGGTGGTGCCCTGCCCCCAGCCTTCGGATTCGGCCCGGGCGATGACGGCCGCCTTGGCCGGCTCCACTTCCATGCCGGTCAGGAACCCGGAATGGATCAGCCGGCCGGGCCCTGTATAGGCCTCGTCGCCGATGGGCACATCCTCCTCGCCGGGCAGCGCCACAACGCGCGGCACCGGGAGCATGTATTTCCGTGCGAAGTCGAGGTCGCGCTGGTCATGCGCGGGGCAGCCGAAGATGGCGCCGGTGCCATATTCCATCAGCACGAAATTGGCGATGAACACCGGCAGGCGGCGGCCCGGATCCAGCGGGTGAACAACCGAAAGGCCGGTGTCGAAGCCCTTCTTTTCGGCCGTCTCGATCTCTTCAGCGGCCGTGCCCGTGGCACGGGCATCCGCAATGAAGGCCTGTGCCGCCGCGTTCCCGGCCGCAATCGCGGCCGCGATCGGATGATCGATGGCGACGGCGGCGAAGCTGGCGCCGAACAGCGTGTCGGGGCGGGTGGTGAACACCTCGAAACTGCCGGGCACGCCGTCCGGCGGCGAATCGACATCGAAACGGAACCGCAGGCCCTTGGATTTGCCGATCCAGTTTTCCTGCATCAGCCGCACTTTTTCCGGCCATTGGTCCAGCGTGGCCAGATCGGCGGCGAGTTCCTCTGCGAAATCGGTGATCTTCAGGAACCACTGGGTCAGCTTGCGGCGTTCCACCACCGCGCCGGAGCGCCAGCCGCGCCCGTCGATGACCTGTTCATTGGCAAGGACCGTGTTGTCCACCGGATCCCAGTTCACCCAGGCGTCGCGGCGATCGACCAGGCCGGCCTTCAGCAGATCCAGGAACAGGGCCTGCTCATGGCCGTAATAGTCCGGATCGCAGGTGGCGAATTCGCGCGACCAGTCGATCGCAAGGCCCAGCCGCTTCAGCTGGGCGCGCATCGTGGCGATGTTCTGGCGTGTCCAGTCGCCCGGATGCACCTTGCGTTCCATCGCGGCGTTTTCGGCCGGCATGCCGAAGGCATCCCACCCCATCGGATGCAGAACGGCATGGCCCTGCATGCGGCGCGCACGGGCCAGCACATCGCCCATGGTATAGTTGCGCACATGGCCCATGTGGATGCGCCCCGAAGGATAGGGGAACATCTCGAGCACCATCGTCTTCGGCTTTGCCGAACTGCTGTCGGCGCGGAAGGTCTGCGCCGCTTCCCAGCGGGCCTGCCAGCGGGAATCCGCCTCACGCGGATCGAAGCGACCGCTTTCGGGTTCGATTGCCATGGGTGTCGGCCGCCTATCGGGCGAGGGAGGCCTGGCGCAGCATGCGGGCCCGCTCGAGGATGATCTCCTCCAGCTTCTGCACCGTGCCGGCGCGCACCGGGGCTGCGACCCAGCGGCCGTCCTGGTTGATCTCTCGCTGGGCGGATACCTGCACCGCGTCGGCGCGGAGCGCGCCGTCGAGGATGGCGACGGTCACCTTCACCCGCTCGTTCGGGACGTTGGGGTTCTGATACCATTCGCCCACGATCACGCCACCGGCGGAATCGACCTGGGCGAGCGGCATGAATTGCAGCGTCTCCAGGCTGGCGCGCCACAGATAGGAATTGACGCCGATGGTGGTGACCGCCGTCTGCTGCGCAACCGCTTCGGGCCCCTTCTTGCCACCACAGGCCGCCAGCGCGAGGCCGCAGGCGATGAGGACGAGGGCGGGGACCCGGCCGGCCGCCGGACGGGCGGAAGGCAGATAGGCGGACTGGGCGATTCCGTCGGTCAATGAAGGCTCCGTTCCTTGGGGCCGGGCGCGTGGACGCCGGGCCGATGGGCGGCCATACAGGGCGGACGGCGGTGTGCGCAACAGTCAGCCGCTGGCAGGCGTGCCAGCCGTGGCGGGCGGGCGTGAAACACAGGCTGAACGGCGATGGGGAATGTTCATCTGCCAGTCAAATTATGTGGGCCAAATGCCACAGCTGCGGGCTTTCGCTGCCTGTGCGCAAAATTGAGGGGCGAATCATGCGGCAAACCGTGGGATTCCGCCGCCAGATGAGGTAGCGTTTTACGGATATGCAATCAGGTGCCGAGTCCTTTGCTGCGCGAATGGCGTCCCTTGCCGGGGCGGCCCTTCTGTGCGCCTCGGCACTTTCGGCCGTTCCGGCCCTGTCGGCAACCACGAAGACCCACCTTCAGCCGGAGGTGACGACCGAGAGTTCGGTGGCCGGATTCCGCACGAAATCACAGGCGCTGGTGCTTCAGCCGATCAACCTGGATGTCAGCAAGTTCGCCTTCACCGCACCCGGTCGGGTCGCCTCCTCGAAGGTGCAGACGGTGGAACGGAGCTTCAGCTTCACCCCCTCGGCCGGCAGCAAGGGTGTCAGCCTGGGCGGCAGCATGCGCAGCCTGGCGCCGACCGCGGCGGAGCGCACGGCGTCGACCGATCCGGCGCTCGCACCTTCGGGTTACAATTTCGACCTGTCCGTCGGCTATCGCGGCGTGCAGCTTTCCGGCGGCATGAGCCGGGTGGATGGCGGCATCGGTGGCCGGTCGCGGCAGGGCGTTGACGTGGGCCTGGGCTATGGCGCCCGCAACTGGCAGGCCGCGCTTCAGGCCTCCGCCGAGCGTGACATGAACCAGATCGTGCCGCGCGCCGGCTCGCCCGATCCGCGCTACTCGCTGGAAGCCAGCGGCGCACTCGCGCTTTCGCCGCGCATCTCGGTGGGCGGTTCGCTGCGCTATCGCCTGGCACCGGAAAATCCGACGCCGCTGGATCCGAACAAGGATGATCGGGCCGTAATGCTTGGCGGCGCGGTGGCCTTCTAAAGCCATCCGGCGGCCGCCGTTCGGTGCCGCCCTTTTCCACGGATCTGCAGTTTCCGAAGGGGGTAAACCAGCGGCTTCCCGACAGGCCTAGTCCAGCCGGATGCCCTGCGCCTGGGCTTCGGCGGCCAGCAACTGGCGGATGTTTGCCCCCGGCGTTTCCAGCCAGCGGGCCATCTGCGCCCTCAGCGGCGCAAGCGTGGCCGAACGCACCATGGCCTTCACCGGGCCGATCGCGGCCGGCGTGATCGACAGCCGCTCCACGCCGATCGCCATCAGCGCCAGCGCCTCCAGCGGCCGCCCGCCCATTTCGCCGCAGACGGAAACCGGGACGCCCGCTGCGCGCGCTGCATCCACCACCAGCTTCAGATAGCGCAGCAGACCGCGCGCCAGCCAGTCGTAGCGGTCCGCCAGCCGGGGGTTGCCCCGGTCCGCCGCGAGCAGGAACTGGGTGAGATCGTTTGTGCCGATCGACAGGAAATCCAGCCGGGGCAGCAGTTCGTCCAGCACGAAGGCAAGCGCAGGCACCTCCAGCATGGCGCCGAACCGCACGTCGGTGGCGTGCGGGATGCCTGCGGCCGCCAGCCGCTTCTGCCGCGATTCAACGATCGACCGGGCTTCCTCATACTCCCAGGGCTCCGCGACCATCGGGAACATCAGGTGCAGGGTCTGGCCGGCGGCGGCCTCCAGCAACGCCGAGGCCTGCGCCGCCAGCAGGCCGGAGCGGGCCAGCGCGAGGCGGATCGCACGCCAGCCCATCGCCGGATTCTCCTCCCGCTCGCCACGCGAATCGACATAGGGAACGGCCTTGTCGCCGCCGATGTCCACGGTGCGGAACACGACGGGCCGACCGGCCGCGGCGTGCAGGACATCGCGATACAGCGCGACCTGCCGCCCCTTGCGCGGCAGCGTGGCCGACACCAGGAACTGGAATTCCGTGCGGAACAGGCCGATGCCGTCGGCGTTGGTGATGTCGAGCGCGGGAAGGTCGGATCGAAGCCCCGCGTTCATCATCAGCTTCACCGTGACGCCGTCCAGGCTTTCGGCGGGCAGGTCCTTCAACTGCTCGAACTCGGCCTGCTTGGCGACGCGAAGCGCCGTCCGCTCCTCGAAACTGGCGAGGACGGCCTGCGCCGGGCGCACGAACAGCGCGCCGGCCGAACTGTCGAGCAGAAGCGGATCCCCTTCCGCCACGGCATCGCGCAGGCCCCGCACACGGCCGACCAGGGGAATGCCCATCGCACGCGCAAGGATGGTGACATGGGCCGTCAGCGACCCTTCCTCCAGCGCCACGCCCTTCAGGAAACGCCGGTCATATTCCAGCAGCTCCGCAGGCCCCAGATTGCGGGCGATCAGGATGCTGTCCTGGGAAAGGCCCCGCTTCGCCGCCGTATCGGACTGGCCGGACACGATGCGGATCAGCCGGTTGGACAGATCCTCGAGATCGTGCAGACGCTCGCGCAGATAGGGGTCAGAGGCGGAGCCCAGCTTGATGCGCTGCGCCTGGGCGACCGCCTCGACGGCGGCTTCCGCCGTCAGCCCGCCGTCGATCCCGTCGTTGATGCGGCGCGCCCAGCCCTCGTCCAGCGCGAACATCTTGTAGGTTTCCAGAATCTCGTCGTGATCGCCCGGCCCCGCGAAATCAGCGCGGGACACCATCTGGTCGATCTCTTCCCGCATGCGGGCGAAGGCCGCCTTCAGCCGCTGCCGCTCGGCCTCGGCGTCGTCGGCGACGGTATTGGTGATGACCACGCGCGGCTGGTGGAAAACCGCCTGCCCGCGCGCCATGCCGTCCACCAGCTTCAGCCCCGCCAGTCGAACGGGCGATGAATCGCGCGCCACACGCGGGGCGGCCGTGTCGGCGTCGACGAGACCGGCGGCCGCGATCAGTTCGGCCAGCACCATGGCAACCGTCTGCAGCGCCTCGATCTCGATCTCGTCATAGTCGCGCGGCTGCATGTGCTGCACCGCCAGCACACCCACACAGGCTTCGCGCCGGATGATCGGAACGCCCGCAAAGCTGTGGAACCGTTCTTCCCCCGTTTCCGGGCGATAGGCGAAGCGCGGGTGGCTGCTGGCTTCCGCGAGGTTCAGGGGCATCCGTGTTTCGGCGATGGTACCCACAAGACCCTGCCCGAAGGCGAGCCGGGTGACATGCACGGCCTGCTGCTTCAGGCCGCGGGTGGCCGAGAGCTCCAGCATGCCGTCGCGCAGAAGGTAGATGGACGCCACTTCGGATTCGAGCGCGCCGGCAATCAGCTCGACAACCTGATCGAGCTTGGATTGCGTGCTCTGGCGCGCCGCCATCACATCGTGCAGGCGGCGCAGCAGTTCGCGGGCGCTGCCTGTGCTCGGCATCAGCCCCTCGCGTGCCCGAACGGCATCAGGCGCACCCGGCCCGGCGGGCGAGCGCGGCTTCCGCTTCCGTGACGAGACTGTCGATGATGACGGCGACAGGTTCTTCCGCCGTGACCATCCCGACCGACTGGCCGGCCATCACCGAGCCGTTTTCAACGTCACCGTCGATCACCGCGCGGCGCAGGGCGCCAGCCCAGTAATGCTCGATCTCGAGTTGGGCGGCGGCGAGCTCGATTTCCCCGCGCGCCAGCTGTCCGGAGACTTCACGCTGTTTCGCCATGAAGGCTTCTGTACCCGCATTCTTCAGTGCCCGCACCGGAATGACGGGCAGGCGCGGATCGAACTGGACGGATGCCACCGCATCGCGCGCGGCGGCGCGGAGGAAAGCCTTCTTGAAATTGGGGTGGGCGATGGATTCGGCCGAGGCCGCAAAGCGGGTGCCCAGCTGAACACCGGCGGCGCCCATTTCCACCAGCGCCGCGATCGCTTCGCCCCGGCCGATGCCGCCGGCGGCGAAGATGGTGGCATCGGGCAGAGCCGGCAGGATTTCCTGCGCCAGCACGGCCAGGCTGACAGGACCGATGTGGCCGCCCGCTTCCGAGCCTTCGATCACCAGCGCATCGGTGCCGGAGCGCAGAAGTTTTCGGGCAAGTGCGAAATTGGGGGCGAAGGCGATCAGCTTCGCGAAATCGGTGATGGCGGCGACGGCGGGCCCGGGCGGAATGCCCCCGGCCAGCACCACATGCGAAACACCCGCCGCGCGGCAGACCCCGATCAGATCCATCAGCTGCGGGTGCATGGTGATGAGGTTCACGCCGAAGGGCTTGTCGGTCAGCGCCTGTGTGGCGGCGATTTCGGCTTCCAGCAGCGCGGGCGTCATCGCGCCGCAGGCGATCACCCCGAACCCGCCGGCATTGGAGATGGCGGAGACGAGGTTGCGTTCCGACACCCAGGACATCGCGCCCGCCATGATGGCGTGTCGGGTGCCGAGGAAGGTGCGGCCCCGCTCAGTCAGGGCGTCGAGATGGGGCGTATCCGTCATGCAGCGGCGTCCAGCCCGTAGGCCGTGTGAAGCACGCGCACGGCAAGTTCGAGATACTCTTCCGCGATCAGGACGGAGATCTTGATTTCAGAGGTGGTGATGGCAAGCACGTTGATGCCGCGATCGGCCAGCGCCTTGAACATGGTGACGGCGACGCCCGCATGGCTGCGCATGCCGACCCCCACAACGGAGATCTTCACCACCGAATCGTCCGCGACCAGCCGGGCGTAACCGATGGAACCGGCGTTCGCCTCCAGCACGCTGCGCGCGCGCGCCAGTTCCGTGCGCGGCACGGTGAAGGTGACGTCCGTCGTGCCGTCGTTGGCGATGTTCTGGACGATCATGTCGACGTTGATGTTGGCATCGGCCAGCGGGCCGAAGATGGCCGCGACGACACCGGGCCTGTCCGGCACGGCGCCGATGGTGACCTTGGCTTCGTTGCGGTCATAGGCGACGCCCGCGATCAGTTCCTGTTCCACGACTTCATCCTCATCGACAACCATGGTGCCCGGCGCATCCGAGAAGCTGGACAGCACCTGGACCCGGACCTTTTCCTTCATGGCGAGTTCGACCGACCGCGTCTGCAGCACCTTGGCGCCGACGGAAGCCAGTTCCAGCATTTCCTCGTAGGTGATCTTGCCGAGCTTGCGCGCGCGCGGGACGATCCGGGGATCGGTGGTGAAGACGCCTTCGACATCGGTGTAGATGTCGCAGCGGTCCGCCTTCAGCGCGGCGGCGACGGCAACGGCCGACGTATCGGATCCGCCCCGGCCCAGCGTGGTGACGCGATTGCCTTCCGTCCGGCCCTGGAAGCCGGGAATCACGGCGACTTCGCCCGACTCCATCGCGGCCTTCAGCGCATCGGTGCCGACATCGATGATGCGGGCCTTGCCATGCGCATCCGACGTATGAACCGGCAGCTGCCAGCCAAGCCAGCTGCGGGCGCGCAGCCCCATGGATTGCAGGACGATGGCAAGCAGCCCGGACGTGACCTGTTCGCCCGACGCCACCACCACATCATATTCGGCAGGATCAGCCAGCGGCGAAGCCTCCTTGCAGAAGCCGACCAGCCGGTCCGTTTCGCCGGCCATTGCCGAGACGACGACGGCGACGCGGTTGCCGGCCTCGACCTCTCGTTTCACGCGCGCCGCCACGCCCCGGATCCGCTCGATCCCGGCCATGGAGGTGCCGCCGAACTTCATCACGATTGTCGCCATGTCGGGTATTCTTTTGCCTTCGGCTGCCGTGTCGTTGCAGGGCCTTTAGGAGCGGGGGCGCGGCTTGACAACTTTGCGGGCCGCAAAGCGCAGCTTTACAGGGGCTGGCGGGCGATGTTATGCGCGCCACCGTCATGAAAGCGGCCACCGCCCTTCTTCTGCTGCGACTTACGCGCCCTTAGGCGCGTTCCCCCTGGCCTGCGGGCGGGCCTGAGCGAACACGTGCCTGAGGGTTGAACATCCGAGCCCCCAAGACGATCTTTCGCGACAAGAGGCAGACATGGCCGATCAGATCCTGATTTTCGACACAACCTTGCGAGACGGCGAGCAGTCCCCCGGCTGCTCCATGAACCTTGAAGAGAAGCTCCGCGTGGCGGCGCAACTGGAAGCGCTGGGCGTGGACATCATCGAGGCAGGGTTCGCCATCGCATCCGAAGGCGATTTCGAAGCCGTGCAGGCCGTGGCCCGGCAGTGCCAGCGCGCCGTGGTGGCGAGCCTGGCGCGCGCGGCGCGGGCCGACATCGAACGTGCCGGCGCGGCCCTGAAGCCGGCGAAACGGCCGCGTATCCACACCTTCATCGCGACTTCGCCCCTGCACATGAAGGTGAAGCTGTTGAAATCGCCCGAACAGGTGCTGGAATCGATCCGCGAATCCGTTGGCCTGGCGCGCAACCTGGTGGACGATGTGGAATGGTCCGCCGAGGATGCCACCCGGTCCGAACCGGATTTCCTGGCGAAGGCGATCGAGACGGCGATCAGGGCCGGCGCCCGCACCATCAACCTGCCCGACACCGTGGGCTACGCAACGCCCGAAACCTACGGCGCGATGTTCCGCGACATGATCGGCCGGGTGCCGAACGCCGATCTGGCGGTGTTTTCCACCCACTGCCACAATGATCTGGGCCTGGCCGTCGCCAATACGCTGGCGGCGGTGATGGCGGGGGCGCGCCAGGTGGAAAGCACGATCAACGGCATCGGGGAACGGGCCGGAAACGCCGCCGTCGAGGAAATCGCCATGGCGCTGAAGGTGCGCCATGATGTGCTGCCCTACCGCACCGGCATCGTTTCCACCGAGATCACGCGCGCCAGCCGGCTGATTTCCGCCGTGACGGGGATGCATGTGCAGCCCAACAAGGCGATCGTGGGCGCGAACGCCTTCGCGCATGAAAGCGGAATCCACCAGGACGGGATGCTGAAGGACAGCTCCACCTACGAGATCATGACGCCGGAAAGCGTGGGGCAATCCCATTCCAGCCTGGTGCTGGGCAAGCATTCGGGTCGCGCCGCCTTCAAGGACAAGCTGGAAACGCTGGGCTACCAGCTGTCCGACAATGAGTTCCAGGATGCCTTCCAGCGCTTCAAGGCGCTGGCGGACGCCAAGAAGCAGGTGTTCGACGAGGATATCGTGGCGCTGGTGGACGACGAGGTTCTGCGCGGCCACGACAGGATCCAGGTGACCGAGGTGGAGGTTTATTGCGGCTCGACCGGGCCGCAGCGGGCGATCCTGACGCTGTCGATCGACGGCGAGGAATCGACGGCGGCGGTGAAGGGCAACGGCCCGGTGGATGCGCTGTTCAATGCCGTGCGCAAGCTGGTGCCGCACGAGGATGCGACGCTGGAGCTGTATGAAGTGTCCGCCGTGACGGCGGGAACGGACGCGCAGGCCGAAGTGAGCGTGGTGCTGGCCGAGAATGGCCGGACCGTTCGCGGCGTCGGCGCCCACAACGACACGCTGGTGGCTTCGGCCCGGGCCTATGTGAATGCGCTGAACAAGCTGATCGTGAAGCGGGGGCGCAGCGCGCTCGCCGCCTGAGGCGGCGGGAACATCCGTTCAGGATGAAGAGAAACCGCGCGCGGCAATGCCGCGCGTGGTAAACGACAGGAAGGGCGGGGTGGAAACCCCGCCCTTCTCGTGCCGGCTTCAGCCGGCCTTGGCCTTGCACTTCGTCCCGGCCATCATCCCGACATTCAGGGTCAGCTCGTCGCCCTTGCCTTGAATCGTCGTCTGGCCGTTCGTGTATTTGAAGCCCGAGGCGACCGGTTCGCCGTTCAGCTCCGTATTCTTGCCGCCGCGCACCAGCACCGCGATGCCCTGATCGGGGAAGAAGCGGACTTCGATCGTCTCGTCATTGTCGCAGGCGAAGGTGGTGCGGGATTGCTTCGTGGCCGGAACACCGGCGGCAGCGGCGGCCTTTTCGATCTCCGCCTTGACGGCGGGGGTGCTGTTGTCGGCCGGAAGGTCGGCGCCGACGACACCAGCGGGCGCGGCCGCAGGGGCAGTGGCTTCGGGGGCCACTGCTTCAGGGGCAGGGGCCGTGGCTTCGGGGGCGGGCGCTTCCGGTGCGGCGGCCGGCTTGTTGCAGCCGGCGACCAGGGCGGCAGCCGCAAGGCTTGCGAACAGGATCGGTTTCATCATCAGTCTCCTCGTTAGTTGGGCCGGCAATCCAGATTGCCGTGCTGCTGGCTGGAAATCTGCATCCTGTCCGGACTGCCGCTGATCTGGGTGGATCCGAATTGATACAGCCAGCCCCGGCTTGTGGGCATGCGGAGCAGCTGGATGGTCTGCCCCTCGATGGTGAGATCGGCCAGCTTCGCATCATCATGGAAGGTGACGGTGGCGGGCGTTCCGCCAGCGCATATCCAGTTGAAGGTGCCGCTCATCCGCGCGTCGAGCGTGTTCGGCGGCGATTTCGGGGCGCAGGCCGCCAGAGCGGCCAGCCCCACCAGGGCAGCAAGGGGGCGCATCGCCGCCTCAGGCCGCCGTGCAGTTGGTGCCGGCCATCATGCCCACCGTCATCGTCAGGCGCAGGCGATCCTCCTGCACGCGCAGCACGGTATTCTGGCCGGTATAGGTGAAGCCCGGAGGCGTGGACTGCTGCTGAAGCTCCGTCGTGGTGCCGCCGCGATTCAACGAGGCCACGCCTTGTTGCGGGAAGTAGCGCACGCTGATCTGTTCGCCGTTGGTGCAATTGTAGGTGACGCGCATTTCAGCCGGGGCCGATGGCGGCGAGGGCGGGGCCGGGGGCGGCGCGGGCTGGGACGGCGGCGCGGGCGGGCGGCCGCTGGCGCTGGTGGCCTGACAGCTGGTGGGGGCCATCATGCCCGTGGTCAGGTTGATGCCCATGCGCCCCGCGTCGGCGACAATTGTCGTCTGCCCGCCCTGATAGGTGAGCGGCGTGTTGGAAACCCGGTTCAGTTCCATGTTCTGGCCGCCACGCACCAGCACGGCTGTCCCCTGCTCGTCGAAGTAGCGGACGGTCACGGCCTCTCCGCTTGCGCAGCGGTAGTTCACCGTGAAAACCGGATTTGGCCGCAGCGACGGGGTAGACGGGGTCGAACAGGCCGACAGCGCCGTCGCGCCCGCCAGCATCGCAATCAGATAGGACTTCAAGATCATTCTCCCGGGTGGATCGGCTGAGCATTGGCCCGCCGGGTCAGTCCGTCAAGCCGATGCCACGGCTTTGCGACGAACGGATTGCGACGGATCAATCGGCATGGCGTTCAACGGCGGTGGAACAACTTTTCCAGATCCGCCTTCGTCAGCTTCAGGAAGGTGGGCCGGCCATGGTTGCAGGTCCCGCTGGCGGGCACGGCTTCCATCTGGCGCAGCAGGGCGTTCATCTCCGCGAGGTTCAGCGGCCGCCCGGCGCGGACGCTGCCGTGGCAGGCGATGGTGGCCGCGATGTGATCGAGCCGGCCGACCAGGGCCCGGGGGCCGTCGCCCCCTGCGATTTCATCCGCCAGATCCGTCAGCAGCGGCTTCAGCGGCGGCGTGCCGAGCGCGGCCGGCAGGGCCCGCACGAGGATCGCATCCTGTCCGAAGCGTTCCAGCTCGAGCCCGAGTTCAAGAAGCGCCGGCGCGGCGGATTCCAGCGTGTCCGCCGCCTGTTCGGCCAGCTGGACAACCTCCGGCACCAGCAGCGGCTGCGCGGACGGCGCGCCGCCGGCCCGGCCGCGCATCGCTTCCAGCACCAGCCGTTCATGCGCGGCATGCTGATCCACCAGCACCAGCGCATCGCTGCTTTCCGCCACGATATAGGCGTTGGCGATCTGCCCGCGCGCCAGGCCCAGCGGATAATCCCCGCCGGGATGGGGCATCGGCCCGGGCGCCAGCGTCTCCGGCGAACGGCCCTGCGGCGGCGCCCAGGCGAGGGCCGTATCCGACACGAACAGGGCCGTCGCCACCGATGGAGGCGCCTGCGCGGGCGCGGCCGGCAGCGACAGCTGCGCGGGCGGGGGCGCGAAGGCGGCGGCCAGCGCCTGCCCAGCCGCCCGCACCGGGCGGATGCCCGCGTCCTCCAGGCTGGCGCGGATAGCCGAGATGAGGGAGGCGCGGATCCGCGCCGGGTCGCGGAAGCGCACTTCCGTCTTGGCCGGATGCACGTTCACGTCGACGTCGTGCGTGGGAAGGTCGAGGAACAGGGCCGCAACCGCGTGGCGGCCGGCGGGCAGGCGATCCGCATAGGCCCCGCGCAGCGCGCCGACCAGCTGGCGATCCTTCACGGGGCGGCCGTTCACGAACAGATACTGATGCTCGGATGTGGCGCGCGAAGCGGCGGGAAGCCCCGCAAGGCCGCCGATGCGAAGATCGGGGCGCTCGAAATCCACCGGCACCATGTCTGCGCCATCGGCCAGCAGCGACTGGACACGCCGGGCGAGGCCAGGAACGCCGG
This sequence comes from Sandaracinobacter sp. T42, assembly GCF_059115405.1. NCBI lineage: Bacteria > Pseudomonadati > Pseudomonadota > Alphaproteobacteria > Sphingomonadales > Sphingosinicellaceae > Sandaracinobacter > Sandaracinobacter sp. T42. The sequence continues at coordinate 1,104,169 of NZ_CM181101.1, read as the reverse complement.
GCTCGGGCTCTGCCGTGACATCCAGCAGGCGCCGGCCCTCGTGCAGCAGACGGAAGGCCACATGGGGGTGGGCCATGGCAAGCCGGCGCAGCGCATCATGGATCGCGGCGATTTCGGTGCGCGGGCTTTTCAGGAACTTCGCGCGGGCCGGCACGCGGGAAAACAGCCCGTCCACTGCGATGCGGGTTCCAGGGGGGAGGCCCGCCGGCCCGTCGAACAGAAGCGCTCCGCCGTCCAGCTGGAGGCGCCAGCCGGTTTCGGCCCCCGCGGGGCGGCTTTCCATCGTGAAGCGGGCGACCGACGCGATGGCAGGCAGCGCCTCGCCCCGGAAGCCGAAGCTGTGGATGGCTAGCAGATCATCGTCGGGCAGCTTCGATGTCGCGTGCCGTTCGATGGCAAGGCGCATTTCCGCCGGCGCCATGCCATGGCCATCATCGACGATGAGGAGGCGCTGGGTGCCGTCGCCCGACACCTGCACCTCGATCCGCGAGGCGTTGGCGTCGAGGCTGTTCTCGACCAGTTCCTTCACCACGCTTGCGGGCCGTTCCACGACTTCGCCGGCCGCGATTCGGTCGACGAGATGGCTGGGAAGGCGGCGGATGGGCATGCCCTGCTGTTGCCGCCTGCCGGACGGGAGCTCAAGTGGGCAAGGCCGCCTGCGCCGGATCGGCGCGGCGAACCGGGCCGAAACGAGCCGGATTGCCCGGCGGATGCCTTAGAAGAATGGTTGCGTGCCCGTCAGCGACAGCCTATTCCACTTGGTCAATCCGCAACAGTGTCTGCACAGGCGCCTGACGCGGCCCTGCCGCCCCGATTCGCGCTTCCGGCCAGACCTGATGCGCGGCGAAAACCGGGCGCGGCAGGCCACGGGTGGCCAGCGGGCATGGTTGCCGCAAACGCCCAATCCCGGAAGACCGGCGCAAGACGCCTGACAAGAGGCCAGCAAGACCCGTGAACTTCTTCAGCCGCATTTTCGGTTTCCTGAGCCAGGACATGGCCATCGACCTCGGAACCGCCAACACGCTCGTCTATGTCCGTGGACGGGGCATCGTTCTGAACGAACCGTCTGTCGTGGCGCTGGAAACGGTGAACGGCCGCCGCCAGGTGAAAGCGGTGGGCAACGACGCCAAGCTGATGATGGGCAAGACGCCCGACAATGTGCAGGCCATCCGGCCGATGCGCGACGGTGTGATCGCGGACATCGAGGTGGCCGAGGACATGATCAAATATTTCATCGACAAGGTGCACGGCAAATCCGGCTGGGTGCCGCGCGGCCCCGAAATCGTGGTCTGCATTCCTTCCGGTTCCACCCCGGTGGAACGGCGCGCCATCCGCGACGCCGCCAACAATGCCGGCGCTTCCCAGGTCCATCTCATCCTTGAGCCGATGGCGGCCGCCATCGGCGCGGGAATGCCGGTGACGGAACCCATCGGCTCGATGGTGGTGGACATCGGCGGCGGCACGACCGAAGTGGCGGTGCTGTCGCTGCGCGGCCTCGCCTATACCACCAGCGTCCGCGTGGGCGGCGACAAGATGGATGAAGCGATCATCAACTATGTCCGCCGCAACCACAATCTGCTGATCGGCGACGCGACGGCCGAGCGGATCAAGAAGGAAATCGGAACCGCCCTGCCGCCGGCAGACGGCATCGGCCGCACGCTGGAGATCAAGGGCCGCGACCTTGTGAACGGCGTGCCCAAGGAAATCACCATCAACCAGGGCCAGGTGGCGGACGCGCTGTCCGAACCGGTTTCCCAGATCGTGGAATCGGTGCGGCTCGCGCTGGAGAATACCGCGCCGGAACTGGCGGCCGACATCGTGGACCAGGGCATCGTGCTGACCGGCGGCGGCGCCCTGCTGGGCGGGCTGGACGAAGCACTGCGTCAGGCGACGAGCCTGCCGGTGACGGTGGCCGAAGATCCGCTGTCGTGCGTGGCGCTGGGCACCGGCCGGGCGCTGGAAGATCCGATCTATCGCGGCGTGCTGATGGGAGCCTGATGACCGCCGGGATCGCGCCCATCGTGGATTTTGCATGAACCGGATGCCGAACCCATCGCGCCTGCGCCCCGCGCGACGCACCAGTTTCGCCCGAAGGGACAGCAACCTGGCCCTTCTGGGGGCGCTGTTCGCAGGCGTCGTTATCGCGTTTGCGCTGCTGATGCTGCTGCTGCAGCGGGTGAATCCCGAACTGGGCGGCCGGATGCGCGGCGCCACCGCCGACGCCCTTTCGCCCCTGATCTCGGTTGCCATGGCGCCGGTTGAAGGCGTGCGGCGGCTGGGCGGGCTGATCGGCGAGCATATGGGCGTGGTGGAAAGGAACCGGCAGCTGGCCGCCGACCTGAAGGCCGCCCAGCGGCGCGCGGCCGAGACAGAGCGGCTGGCCGCCGAGCTGGACAGCATGGAAGCGTTGCTGGCGCTGCGCCGGCCCGAGCGGCGACTGGTGGCTTCGGCCGTCGCCTCTGCCGTTTCGGCAGGCGCCGGGCAGCGGCAGGCGATCCTGAGCGCGGGCCTGTCGGACGGGGTTCGCCCGCGCATGCCGGTGATTGCATCGGGCGGGCTTGCCGGCCGCGTGACAGACGTGGGACGGCAGGCCGCGCGAATGATGCTGCTGACAGACGCCGACAGCCGGGTGCCGGTGAAGGTGTTGCGCACCGGCTGGACAGGGCTGCTGGTGGGAACCGGCGGCACCCTGCTGGACTTCCAGTTCGACATCGCATCCGGTTCGGACAGGATCCGGGTGGGCGACCGGCTGGTAACGTCGGGCGATGGCGGTCTGTTCCCGCCCGGCATTCCCGTCGCCGTGATCATCGATGCGGAAGGGAATCCGCCCCGCGCGCGTCCGCTGGCCAACCCGACAGGTCTTGGAACCGTGATGATCGAGGCGCCATGGCTGCCGCTGCCGGACTTCGTGCCTGCAGCGCCCGCCCGGCCCGAGGCCGACAGGCCCGTGCCGCCCGCTTCGCCCGGCGGGCAGGCGGCCGTGCCTGCAGTTGCCACCCCGTCTCCTGCACCCGCCGCCTCTGCCGCTGCGACCCCAGCAGCCGCAGCGCGCGCGCCGGCCCCGCAGCCCGCACGATGAGCTATCTGGTAAAGGACAGGGCCGGCGCCGGCGAGATCGTCCGCCGGCTGGTGCCTGCCGGCACCGTCCTGCTGGCGCTGCTGGCGATGGCACTGCCCCTGCCGCTGGCCTGGGGGGTGATGCCGAACCTGGCGCTGCTGTTCCTGATCATGTGGGCCAGCATCCAGCCGCGCCTGATGCCGGTCTGGGGGGGGTTTCTGCTGGGCCTTTTCGCGGATCTTCTTTTCGGCGGCATGCTGGGCATCTGGGGCCTGATCTTCCCGCTGGTGATCGGGGCCGTGCGCATCGCCGAAAGCCGGATGGAAGGGCACAGCCTGGCGATCGACTGGGGCTTTGCCGGGCTGCTGGTGATGGCGGCGCAGTTGCTGGCCTGGCAGCTGAACGGCTTCATGGGCCTGTCCGCCCCCGCCCTGCCCTTCCTTGTGCAGGGGCTGATCACGGCAGTCGCCTATCCGCTGGCCGCGTCGGTCGCGGCGAAGATTCACCGCCGGCTCGCCATTTCGGGCAGCTGATCCTGTGGCGGCGGAAGGCGAAAATGGCCGCATGTTCGACCGCCGCGCCTTCTTTCTGGGCGCCGTACAGGCCGGCGCAGGCGTGGCGCTGATCGGGCGGATGGCGCAGCTCTCCATCGCGGAGGCCGACAAGTACAAGGTCGCGGCAGAGGACAATCGGGTGGCCCTGCACCTGATTCCGCCGCGCCGCGGCTGGATCCTGGACGCGACAGGCGCCGCCATCGCCACCAACCGCCCGGCCTATGCCGTGGATCTGATCCCCTCCCTGGCCGGAGAGCTTGAAGAGGCGCTTGCGCGCATTTCGGCAATCGTGCCGCTGGCGCCCGCCGATCTGGACCGCATCCGGGAGGAAGCGAAGGGGCTTCCGCCTTCGGCCGCGCTGACGATCGCCAACGACATCGGCTGGGACGCCTTCGCCGCCCTGAACCTGGAACTGGCGGACATGCCGGGCCTGCAACCCATGCGCAGCTATGTGCGCCATTATCCCGATGCTGAGGCCTTCGCGCATGTGACGGGCTATGTCGGCCGCGCCACCCGCGAACAATATCTGGAAACCAAGGACCCGCTCTACCTGCTGCCCGGCTTCCGCGTGGGGAAGGACGGGGTGGAACGATCGAAGGACGCGGTGCTGCGCGGCAAACCCGGCGCGCGGCGCGTGGAAGTGAATGCGCGCGGCCGGATCGTGGCCGAGCTGGACACAAGGCCAGATACGCCGGGCCAGCAGGTGCAGTTGACGATCGACCGGGCCCTGCAGGCCTTCACCGCGGCGCGGGTAGGCAACGAAAGCTGTTCGGTCACCGTGATCGACGTGGTGACAGGCGACATCAAATGCCTGCTGTCGATGCCGGCCTTCGACCCCAATGTGTTTTCCAACCGCATCCCTTCGAAGCTGTGGAAGGAACTGCAGGAGGACGAGCGCAAGCCGCTGCTGAACAAGACGCTGCAGGGGCTCTATGTGCCCGGTTCCACCTTCAAGCCCGTCACGGCGCTGGCGGCGCTGGCGAACGGCGTGCTGCCGACGGACCAGGTGCATTGCGGCGGCAGCTACCGCTATGGCCGGGCGGTGTGGCACTGCCACAAGCGATCCGGCCACGGAACGGTGGCGATGCGATCCGGCATCGCGAAAAGCTGCAATGTCTATTTCTACACCATGGCGCGGCGCGTGGGCGCACAGGCCGTGGCGGACATGGCGCGAACGCTGGGGCTGGACCACAAGTTCGACATTCCCATGCCGGTGCAGCGCGCCGGCGACATTCCCGATCCGGCCTGGAAGCGGAAGCGGTTCGACAAGGACTGGACGGTGGCCGACACGCTGAACATGTCCATCGGGCAGGGCTATGTCGTGGTGAACCCGCTGCAGCTGGCGGTGATGACGGCGCGCATCGCAACCGGCCGCATGGTGGAGCCGCGCATGCTGACCGGGCCTGCGCCCAAGCCCTTCGCCCCCCTGCCCATCCCGCCCGAATATCTGGACGTGGTGCGCGGCGGCATGGACGATGTGGTGAACGGCCCCGGCGGCACCGCGCGCGGTTCGATGCTGCGGGTGCCGGGCGTGGCGATGGGCGGCAAGACCGGCACGGCGCAGGTGCGGCGCATATCGGGCAGCGCGCGGGGCGGCGCAAACGTGCCCTGGAAGTTCCGCGACCACGCGCTGTTCATCGGCTTCGCGCCGGTGGACAATCCGCGCTATGCGATCAGCGTGGTGGTGGAACATGGCATTGGCGGATCGCGCGCGGCGGCCCCCATCGCGCGCGACGTGCTGACCTGGATCTATGATCGCCCCGCCGCCGAAAAACAGCTCGCCGGCGTACTTGAGGCGCGCGAACGGGCGCGCCGCGCCGCCGAGGAAGCCGCGGCCCGGGCAGCGGCGGAGGCGGCAGCCGCGCGCGCAGCCGCAGCCGCGCCCGCGCCAGTGCCTGCCGCAGGCGGCGCGCCATGATCGGCGGGTTGCTCAACTCGCGCTGGCCGCAGCGCATCCTGCAACTGCCCTGGCGGATCATCTTCCTGGTGGCGGCGATCGGCGGCTTCGCGGTGGTGGTGCTCTATTCGGCGGCGGGCGGCAGCCTGCAGCCCTGGGCGATGAACCATGCGGTGCGCCTCAGCCTGTTCATGGGGCTCGCCATCCTGCTGTCGCAGGTGCCGCTGGGGTTCTGGCTGAAGATCGCCTACCCGCTCTATGCGGCCGTTCTCGTCGCGCTGATCGGCGTGGAGGTGGTGGGCGGCATCGCGGGCGGCTCCCAGCGCTGGCTGGATCTGGGCTTCATCCGGCTTCAGCCTTCGGAATTCATGAAGCTCGCGGTCGTGATCGCACTGGCGCGCTTCTATCATTATCTGCCGCGCGGCTATCCGGCGAAGCTGGCGGGCATCTGGCCGCCGCTGGCGCTGATCGGCACGCCCGCCGCGCTGGTGATGCTGCAACCCGATCTGGGCACCGCGCTGATGATCACGGCGGGCGGGCTGACGATGATGTTCCTGGGCGGGCTGCCGCTGAAATGGTTCCTCATCCCCGGCGCGGCGGGCCTCGCCTCCCTCCCGCTGCTCTACAACCTGCTGCATGATTACCAGAAGCGGCGGGTGCTGATCTTCCTCGATCCCTCCGCCGATCCGCTGGGGGCGGGTTACCACATCACCCAGTCCAAGATCGCGATCGGATCGGGCGGGGTGTTCGGCAAGGGCTTCCTCGAAGGCTCGCAGAGCCATCTTCAGTATCTGCCCGAACAGCACACCGATTTCGTGTTCGCCACCATGGCGGAGGAGTGGGGCCTGATGGGGGGCGCCGGGCTGCTGATCGCCTATGGGCTGGTGCTGAACTGGGGCATCCGGGTGGCGCTGTCCGCGCAGACCCACTTCGCACGGATGCTGGCCGCCGGGCTTTCGATGACCATCTTCTTCTATGTGCTGATCAACAGCATGATGGTGATGGGGCTGGCGCCTGTGGTGGGCATTCCCTTCCCGCTGGTCAGCTATGGCGGCAGCGCGGCCCTTACGGTGATGATCGCGCTGGGCATCCTGATGGGCGTGTACCGGCAAAGGCATCTGAAACATATCTGAGGCCGGATTGGAGAATCGGCTGGACAAGCCCGATTCCGCTTTGTAAATGCCCGCCTCCCACGGGGCGAACACCCCGGGCGGTCCAATTCCGCCGAAATGGTGACGGACGCATAGCTCAGTTGGTAGAGCAGCTGACTCTTAATCAGCGGGTCCTAGGTTCGAGCCCTAGTGCGTCCACCATACTTTTCAATGACTTACCCAGCAGCGATAGCCCGCCAACGCCTTGTTGCGGTCGGTTGGCAATCAAATAGCAAGCATGTGGTTGGTGTTATGGGGGTTCAGCGCAGCCGGTTGAAGCACCATGACTGCACCTGTGGGTAGGCTATCGGGTTTGTCCGACCTCAGCTGCTCTCAGCCTTTTCATTCCTACTTCCGGGTCGGGACCTACCTCGACCCAATTTCGTGATGGATCGGCGACATGTCTGGAGCCACATGAGAACGTCATAGCTGTATCGAGCAGAGTGTCCGGCGCAACGAAATTCCAATCGTTGCCGGGAGTATCACCTGACACTATGACGCCCCCTTGATCGTCATAGGACGAACCATGCAAAAACTTGGCTCGCCCACCGGCGCAGTCAAAATCATATAGAGATCGGGCGTAATACATTCGGCCCTTCGGCCTCACTTGGCTGATGTGGACCCAAGCGCGCCTGATTGGGCCCGTCGGTTGCACCAGTGGCGTGCGTATAAAGATGACGCTGGTCTGGGACGCATTCAATGCAAGCCATCCGCTACCGTCCTGCGCGTTTGCGCCGACCATCGCGGCCATCAGGGCGGCCAAAGCTGCCAGCAAGATGTTTGTCCCTGTTCTCATGCTGTAGATCAATAACCTTTCGACGCGGCGCACATGCCTACCTCTGTCGGGCCTTCCGTAGCTTCTTTTGAGCAGACTGAAAATCCAGCGGCACTTGGTTCAGCTGGCCAACTTCTTTGATGTTCCAGGGGGGGCGATAGCATTGGCGAGGCGACATCCTCACAAGGCATTCTTCGATGCGCCCCCACCACATGAGGATATGTGCTGACTGCATTGCCCCGCGTGCAGTGCCCCACTTCGGGGGGAGGTGAATAACCTTCGCACCTGTATTGAAGACTGCCGTCACTTGCGGCGGGCTGTCCAGGAAGTCGCGATCAGCCGTTAGGATTGCGTTGCCGCCGTCTGCCATGAAGGCAGTAATCCAGTGCACATCGTCTCTGCCTTTGTGCCCCGCGCCTACAACAGAGTCGATTGACCACCCATCGCGTAACGCGATCTCGCGGATCGCGCTCACGATGGCTTCGGCCACGTGTTCGTCAGCTCGTATCCTCAACTCGCCAGTTCAAGCTCGAAGCGGACCGCATCTTCCACCTGCGGCCTTTCAATTCGAAACCACCGCGCGACACGGTCAAAGTCCCCATCCTCGGCTTTCCACTGCCGGAAAAGCGCGGAGGTCGGTATGCCCGCATTATCGACAATGGGCTTTCCGAACGCGCGCGACGGGTCGAGAATGATATTCGGATGATCGCCCGGTCTAGGCCGCCACGCCGTTGCCAAATGGGTAGAAGGGTCAAACTCGACACCGGTTGCAATGCTCTTCTCAATCGCTTCCCAAATCAGGAATTGACCAGTTGCAAGCTCCCACGTGCGGACATCGCCCAGGTCTTCCGACGCGCGAGCGATAACCTTCCGGCGGTCTGTGAGGTATTTCACCTCCGACAGAGCAAAGGGGTGTCGAACGCTCCACTCCTTACGCGCCATTTCCGCCGCCTTGCGGAGGGTGTGCATCGAAACACCCTGCCCCCTGAAAAACTCAATGAACCGCAGCTCCATCAGGTCGAGAAAGCTGACAGTGGGGGTATTCTTGAAGTCCCGATCGACAATTGGGCCGACCTTCGCAGACGGCCGCCCGTTGACCCAGCTCCGAAGCTTGGAGGCATGAGAAGCGCCCAGCAGTCGGGTGGCATCCCCGATGCTGTAGAACCCTGCCAACAGAGGGTCCGGCGCAATGCGTTCCATCTTGCCCATGTGCTTTCCTTACCCTTGATGTTGGTCCTTCGCACCCGAAAATCGTCAATCGTCAGTCGGGCTCATGTTTCCCGCAACTCCCGCACCAGCGCCTCCACCTCCGCCGATCGCGCGCCATGCTTCCAGGCGTTCTTGTTGCCCCTAGGCGCCCCCGGATTGGTCCCGCCGTGCATCCGGCACCGCTTCCGGCCCTTCACTGCGGGGGCTTGGCACTGCCCACCCGATCGCGTCCGGGCCAGGCAGCGCGCCGCCGATGCCAGCCGCTCCGGTTGCATGGGATTGTCCGACTGCATTTCCATTTTGCCCCCCCGTCTGGATGGTCTCGGCAATGACGGCTTGGCCGCCCCGGTTGTCGACGTGCACATGGCGCACCGTCTGTTCGCGTGGCTGGTGCATCTTCGCCAGCGCCTCCAGCGTCGCCCGGCTCTGCGCTTGCGCCTTCAGGGCCAGCCGCGTGTAGCGCTCCACCGCGTCGGGATACTCGCCTAGGTTCAGCATCGCGCGCCGCATCATCTCGGCATACAGCGCGTCCAGGCTGAAGGCTTGGGCCGCCAGCATGTTGTGCACGCTGCCCAGCTTGCCGGCGCGCACCGCCTTCAATCGCTCGTGCACCCCCAGCGTAAGTTCCTCTTGGTCCAGATCGTCGCCGCTGATTGGCTTCAGCAGGGCGTGCGCAATCGCCGCGTGCGCGGTGGCGGGGTTCATCATCGCCGCCGTCATCAGCTTGCGCCGCTCCGCCTTGCAGTCCGGCATGTCCGCCATCTTTGCACGCTCACTCATGGCCTGCCCTTTCCGTCCGGGCCGGTGCCGCAGGTGCGCGGGGAAACTCGCACCTGCGGGAACCGACAAAACCGACAAAACCCCCGCCCGTCGCCCGCGTCACAGCCGCAGCGCCTTGGGGTTGGGAATGTGCACCGCAGACGGGCGCCCGCCTTGGCTGCCGGGCTCCACCTTGCCGGCAATCAGCCATTCGGCCTCCAGCAGCGCCGCAAGGCCCGCCGTCACCCGGTCCTTGTCGCCAAGGCCCACCCATCCGTTGCGGTAAATGTCCCGCGCCGTGAACAGGGCCGGCAGATCGCCCTTGCGCACGCGACGCCAGATCAGCCGTGCGGCTTCCGCATTGTCCAGGCTGGTGGAGGCATAGGCCCGCCGTGCGTGGCTCTCCAGATACTCCGCCCAGCAGAGCGCCTGCTTCAGCGCCGACAGCGACACCGGCCCATAGCCACCGCCCGCAAGATGGCAGATCAGCGCGAGCCGGGGCAGCAGCCCGCGATACTTGGACAGGTGCGCTGCCAGCGGACCCGGTATGTCATCGCCGCGCACCGTGCGCTCCAGATCGGCCCGCCACTCGCTGAAATGCTCTTGGGCATCGCCGGCAAAGCGCAGGAACGGCACCGCGCCCGGCCCGTCGAAGGCGTCAACCTCCGCCCCCATCGCGCCCGCGTCCAGCCGCGACAGGTCGGCAAAGCACAGGTGTGCCTCCCGCCGTGCCTCGCCATCGGGATAGCGGTCGGCCTCCCGAAACTCCGATGCACAGTCGGGCCATGCCAGCAGTTGCAGGCGCTGCACCATGCCGTCGTCAAAGCGCCGGATGCTTTCGCGCACATAGCCGGCAAGGCGGCTCGGTTGTGTCGTGCCATACAGCGACAGATTGACCGCCGGCACCCGCACCGTCCCGCGCATGATGCGATCGAAGGTATAGCCGTCCAGGCCGCTCCACCCCGTCAGGAAGAACCCCCGCGCCGATGCCTTTTCGGGATGGTCCAGATCGGCAAGCAGGGCCATCAGCTCGTCGCGGTGCACCATGATGCCATTCGGGTTGCCGGCGCATATCTCGCCAAGCTTCTCCGCCGTCGCGTCGCTCGTCAGATAGCGCTTGGCGGCTGGCGCCTCCGGCTCTTGCACGTCCGACAGTGCCCGCATGGCAAGCCCGCGCCCGCCCGCCTTGTCCTTCAAAGCCATCCGCGCTGCCGCTTCGGCTTGGTCCCGTTCAATCTTGAACAAGACTTCGGCTGCCTTGTGATCGGCAAGGGCCGATTGGTGCGCCTCTGCCGCCTCAGCCTCCAGCTTGCGCAGGGGGTTCAGCGCTTCGGCCGCTGCCGGGCTTTTCAGGCTGCCAGGGCGCGCCACAACGCACCCCCACAGATTGCCTACCTCAAGCCACGTCGTGCGCCTTTGCGGCCGGATGCCGATACGCCGGCCGATCAGCGAACCCGCCGCGATCATCGCCGGAATGGCAACAAAGTCGATCGGGCAGTTCATGCGCTCGGCAATGTCGGCAACCCAAGGCCGCAGCCGGGCCGGCATCAAGCCGGGGTCAAACGGCAGCACGGCCGGCAGTTCATCCCGCAACGGAAGCGGGTCGGGCCAGGTGTCGGAAGGTGCGGCTTGCAGCCGCTCGTCAAATGCGGTCGCAGCCATCAGCGCGCCCCTTTCATCAGTTCGTCGTTAAAGTCCTTGAAGCCGGCAGCGGGGCGGATGATGCGGCAGATCAGCCCTTGCAGGGTGAAGGCCCGCACCGCCTCTTTCGCCGCCCGCTCGCCCGCCTCGTCGTTGTCGGCCGCGATCGCCACACGCCGGACATGGCGGGGAAAGCGCATCGCCGGCAGGTTCGCAGCGCCGGCCGCCGCCCAGACGGAAAGGCCGAACATCTGCCGGATGGACAGCGCATCCTCCGGCCCTTCGCACACTGTCAGCACCTCGCCCGGCTTCACGCGGCCGAACCGCATGGCACCCCCGGCGATGCGCCCCAGCGACAGCTTGGGCTTGGGCATGTCGGCCTTGCCGCGCCCATCGGGCCGCAGGAATATGCGCTGGATGCCCGTCACCTCACCCGCCACGTCGCGCACCGCCACCACCATGCACGGCAGAGGCTCCACACGGCCAACAGGGAGTCGCGCAAAGCGAATGTCAGGCGGTGGCGGGTCCGTGATACCCCTAGACCGCAGATAGGCTTCAGCGGGCGTTTGCGGGGCATCCAGGGCCGCTTCCCATATTGCCCGCGCCTCGTCGCTGCGGTCGGTGGTGCCGGCTGGTGGCAGGGCCGGCAGCGGCACGCACGGCAGATCGCCCGCGCCCAGCATCCGGGCCGCCTCCACCAGTTCGACGCCGTGCAACCGCTGCACAAAGTCCAGCACGTCGCCAGACGCGCCGCAGCCGAAACAATGGAAGCGATCGCCACCGGCAAAGATGGTGAAGCTAGGGGTCCGATCGGAATGGAAGGGGCAGCACCCCTTCCACTCACGACCAGCGCGGTGAAGGCGCATATGTGCGCCCGCGACAGCGGAAAGCGGGTTGTCGGCCCGCAACTGGTGCAGGTCCATCATGCCAGCACCTCCCACCCCTTGGCCGTCAGCCGCAGCACCGCCGCCCATTTGCCAGACGGGTTGCGCCGCCGATCGCCGGTCGGCTCCACCAGCCCCGCCGCCCGCAGTTCCGAGAAACGCGGCTGGAGCGCTTCGCGGGGCAGTTTGGCCGCCGCGACAGCCTCAAGCACGGTTGCCGCGCCCAGCATGGCAAGCACGCGCAACGCGATCAGGCGAAGGCGGGGAACGCTCGGGGCGATCGCCGCCGCCGCCGCCTCGCTCGTGCCATCCGGCCCCTTGAAGCCGGGCGCATCAGGATAGGCGCTAGCCATTGGCGCCTCCACCAAAAGCGAGCGCTGCGATGGTCGCAGCAAGCTCGGGACGGACATTGTGCAGCGCGATCAGCGTTTGCACCTGAAGGTCGGAGGGGGTAGAAGCGCAGCGGAACCAGACACCAATTTGATTCCGCGACGCCCCGCCCTCGTGCGGGGTTTCGCTTTTCTGGGGCATGTCACACCCCCTCGCTGGTGGAGCGAGTGATGCGGCTTTCCAGCCATGCGTCCAGGTCGGCTTTGCGATAGCGCACGGCCTTCCCCAGCTTCAGGAAGGCAGGGCCGTCACCGGTAAGGCGCAAGCGCTCCAGCGTCGGCACCCCAAGCCGGACATATCCAGCCGCCTCGGGGGTTTTCAGAATGTCTGTTTGCATTGGCAGTCACCTCATGTTGTCGGTGACGCCTTCCTAATCCTGCTAAAAATGCGCAGCGAAATGCCCATGTGCGCGAATGGCTGCGCGTTTTATCCTGCTGTTTTTCTTGGCCTTCCAGGCTGCCAGCGTCCTTGGAGTAGCGTGCGGACATGCGTCGTTGCCACGTTCTCGAAGCCAGTTTCGTGCCGCATTGTTGCTGCTATGGTTCGGCTATCCAGCCCGCGCGCTTTCATCTCGTCTGCCTTCGCGAGAATGTCGGCATCTGGAGGCTGCCGACCGCTCTTGAACGCCGGCGCCCTCGCTTCGCGTAGGCTACCATTAGAGAGAATCGGACCCTTCTTGAGCGCCCACCTCGGGTCAGTCTCTTCTAGCGCCTTGAGTTCGCGCAATGACTGTGCCCAACATCTGTCGAGCACTGTAATCATCGGACTGCCCTGCAGGCGCAAGTTCTGGCTACGAAAGACCTGCCTCTTCTGATCGACATATTGCTGAAGCAGTCGCGTAGCCAGTTCGACGGGAGAAATGCGCAGGCAACCTCTCTCGTTCAACCCAAATACAAACTTCTGAACCTCGCTCTCAGCATTCTCAAAAAGAGCCTTAGCTTGGTAGCCGCCACCTGTTCGGCCAGCATCTTCGAATGTTCTGTTTATGGCGGCATCGGACTGCCAAAAGGTCGCCCAAAACAATCTCTCTTCTCTCTCCAATGGGTCGAAAAGAGCATCGGCATCCAAAGGTGCCGGGCCGTCCTTAGAGTGCTTCATCCCGCCTCCGGTGCGGCTCCGATGGTGGAACGGGGAAGCACGTCGGAGTGTCGCGCTTGTCGGCTGGCCGGCCTATCCCCGCCCCCTAGGTGGGGGGTTTTGTCAGTTTTGTCAGTGCCCGCAGAGCACGTTTGCCGCCCCTTTCGAGGAACAACTAGGCGGCGCGGCTCATGACGGCGCTCTCCGGTTCGGTTGGCTCGAACAGGCACAGGCCATGCTTCGCCAGCACGTCCCCGAAGTCATCCCAGCCGGGCGCGTCCCCGCTGCCGACAGTGGAAAGCTCGATACGGGCCGCCCTCAGCAGGTCCAGGGCTGCCCAATGCGTATCCATGGTTTCCCCTTCCTTGGGCTGCACCCGCTCCAGCATCTCGCCCAGGTTGATCGAGTGCAGGATCGCCGCGACATTGCGCACCGCCCGGGCATTCCGGGCCGCGAATGTCATGGCGCGCAATTCGGCCTGCTCTCGCTTGATGCGAAGCGTCTCGGGGTCCGGTGGCACCCTAGAGGCTGCATCCCGGCGAAGCGCCAGAATGCAGGCGCGCTCCAGCTCGGAAAGCTCCCCGATTGCGTCCGGGCCTTTGGGGTGTAGGTTCATCTCAGCCATGATCGTCTCCATTTCAGACGGTTGCGGTTAGGCCCGGTCGAGTGGTTCCAGCACCCGGCCGGGCCGCGTTTATCGGCTCACGCCGATCTCTGCGCGGCGTCCAGAGACACCACATTGTCTGCCTTCGCGGGCTTCAGAATGGCCTCCACATGGCGCCCCCATGCGTCCAGCGCGGCCCGATAGCGCGCTCTCTCTTGCTGATCGTTCTCATTGCCTAGGCAATCACATCGGGCCCAGCCGCTGCCACTCCCCATGATCCGACGGCCGCCACCAGCCGCCAAAATGCGCTGCCAGCCGTTGGCATAGATCGAGCCCGATCGGCGACGCCTCAGCCACAGCGAGGCTTCCCTCGCCTTCGAGTACTGTCAGCTCCCGGAAGTCGGATAAGTATCGTCGGCCGATGAAAAGCTCGAGGCTGGCGATCGGGAGGCCGTCGACGATCGGTTGAATGATCCAGTGTGAGCCGGATATTGGCCGGCAGGCAATCTCGTCGAAGGAATCGACCGGCAGGATATGAGCAAGAGCCGTTGAGACATCGGCGGCTTGTACGTCACCTTGAAGCGCAGCTTGAGTGTCGACGCCCATCTAGACCTTATGGAACTTGGGATGATCAGGGACGCTGATTGAAGCCAGGGAGGTTAGGACCTCGGCCGCCAGCTGTTCGGCTGTTTCCGTCCGGGGTTGAAGGCTGGTCGCCCATGCCCTTCCAGGGTGCATCACATCCCACCGAGGCCTCAAACCCATATTCCGGCCGGAGCCGGGCGCATGATTGCCGAAGCCATCCAGATACGTGTTCCAGATCGGCGTGTATTTCGTGATGAGCATCGCCTCCCCCAGCGGTATCCATATCTCTTTGACCACTAGGGCCCTGCACCAAAAGTCTTCGATCTGGAGATTGATAGCCTGGCGAATGGAGCCCGCATGCTCTCTTAGGCGGCGCGCTAGCCGAGGCCCGGGATTGCCACCTAGTCCGAAACCACCTTGCCGGCCGCCCTCTGAGATAGCCTTCCCAACGTAGATCGGCCAGCCAAACTGCCCGTCTCGATTGCGAGCTGCCAACGGCTCATAGGCCGGATGCTCGCCCGTGTAGTAAATCGCGTAAACTCCCGCCCCGTCGAATTGGGGCATCGTTCCCATGGGCATTGGCTCCCGCTCGAGTAGAGCCTCGGCCACGCTGGCACCAAGGTTGCGATCGTCTAGAGGATCGTAGGGGTCGAAGCTCATGCAGCTGTAGCCGCAGTCGCCAGCATTTCACTGTGACTTGCCTCGAGTAGCTTTTCCGCAACCGATCGTGCCACCACATGAGCAAGGCTGACCGGCACGGCATTGCCTAGCTGGCGCATTGTCTCCGTCCAAGACCCATGAAAGACGAAAGTATCCGGGAAGGTTTGTAGCCTAGCGCTCTCCCTCACCGAGAAATAGCGGACGCTGCCATCATCGCAAACCATCATGTTCTCGCCGCCTGGCACGCCATGGTCCCCCGCCTTGAGGGTTTTCGCCGGCAGATCTAGCGGACTACCAGTATGCCCGGGATAGGATCGGGCGCCCTCTTGAAGCCGGTGATTGAACCAACCGGGAGTCTCCACCCTTCTTGGTTCCGGCATACCTGCCAAAGCATCGCGAACCGTACGCCAAGGGAGACGATGCTCGGCAATGTCGTTAGCAATCCGCATCCGCTCGAGCCGCCCGCCCATCTTCCGCCCAAGCTCCAACTCGGGCGGCATTCGGCGCTTGTGCCGATCCCAGTATTCCTGCGAAACAAACTGGCTGACCAAAAGGGCGTCGAGCGAATGTGTCGGACTTGGGAAGCTCCACTCGATCCCGAGATCGCGTCGGAAGCCGACGATGAAAACTCGCTCACGCCTTTGAGGTACGCCATAGTCAGCCGCGTTCACCAGCGTCCTTACAAGATCGTACCGAAGGCCGCCGGCGTTGGCTGTATGCTCCCGCTGTAGCCTGGCGTTATGATCGTCGACCGTCTCGTCATCCGTGCGCACAAGTTCGGGATGCTGAAGCTGCAGCTCGATATATTGCAGGTAATTGGAGAATGCCGCCCTGGTTAATCCCTTCACATTCTCAACGATGAACGCGCGCGGGCGGAGCTGCCGAATGACATCGACCGTTGCCGGAAACATGTCCCGCCTATCCCCATTACCCTTGTGCTTTCCGCCCATCGAGAACGGCTGGCAAGGCGGCCCCCCGCTCACCAGGTCGACATCACCTTGAACAGAGCTGTAATCGAAGGTCCGGACATCGCCGCAATGTATCTGCCAACCGTCCACAAGGGGAAAGTGACGTTGTTGGTTTTCCTTGAGCGTGTCGGCCGCCCACCGATCCCACTCGATAACCGCGCCCGGTTTGAACCCCGCCAACGCCAAGCCCATCCCAAGGCCCCCAGCGCCGGCAAAAAGCTCGACAGATTGAAGCATCCCTCTCCCCTTGAGCCTCGCCCAGATTCTGAGGATGCCTCCTTGCCCTCTTTAGGAGGATAGGGGGAGGGGCATACTCAAAAAAAGATGTAAGTGAGACGCTACGCCAATCTCTTGTTCTTGCCGAGCAACACCACATTGTCGGTCGTCGCCGGCTTCAGGATGGCTTCCACATGGCGCCCCCATGCGTCCAGCGCGGCCCGCTTTTCCTCTTTCCAGTCATGCCGCTGGTAGATGCCGGCAATGCCGCCCTTGGCGCCGCTCACATGGTTCAGCACGGCCTCCGTGACTTCGAAGCGCACGCCCAGCCGTTGCAGGCCGGTGGCGACCGTGCGGCGCAGATCATGCACGCGCCATTCGGGCAGCGGGTTGCGCTCGGCATCCTTGCCGCCGTCCTTGGCCACCGCCTCGTCAAGCGCCCGCTTCGCCTTCGTCATGCCGCTGATAGGCGTCTCTCCGGTGGTGGTGAACGTCAGGCCGGTCTTGGGCCATGCCTCGATCGCCTTCCCGTTCTTGTCCAGCTCGCCCAGCCGCGCCAGCGCGTCCAGTTCCTTCAGCACCGGGGCCGACAGGGGCACAATCTGCGCAACGCCGTTCTTTGAGCGCGCGGCCGGAATGGTCCAGGTGGCCGACGCCTTGTCCAGTTCCGCCCATGCCATGCCGGCAACCTCGTCGCGGCGCTGCCCCGTCAGCACCAGCAAGCGGAAGAACGGGCCGAAGGTTTCCGACACCTCGAAGGTTGCCCGCCACACCCGCACCAGTTCGGTGTCTTCAAGCACGCGATCGCGCGACTTCGGGGCTTCAGGGCGGGCCATCTTGGCAAGGGGGCTCTCGGCAATGTCGCCCCGCTTCACCGCCCAGCCGAACAGCACCGACGCATAGGCGAATACCGCCCGCCGCAGCCCTTTGCGCTTCAGGGGAATGTCATCGATGATGGGCCTAATGTCCGCCGCCGTGATGTGCGGCATCGGCTTGTCGCCCAGCGCCGGCTTCAGGTGATTGCGCACGATGGAAGCCGCCAAGCGCACGCTGGCAGGGCGCCGGCCCTTCTCATTCTCGTAATGGTCAAGCCACAGGCCGGCATAGCGGCTGAAGGCAAGTTGCGTGTCAGCCTTCGCCTTCTCGGCAGCCTCCGCCGCCAGCCGGTTGCGCTCGTCACGCTCCGCCTTCTCGGCCTGCATGGGGTCAATCTTGTTGGTCACCATCGCCGCCAATTCCTTGGCACGGCGCCGGGCTTGCTCCGGGGTAATCGAGCCATGCCGGCCGATGGTGTAGCGCTTGGCCGTCGTGATTGCGGACTCTCCAGGCGCCGCAACCCGATATTGGTAGATGTAGACCTTGCTGCCGGCTGGCGTGACCTTCAGGCCGAAGCCCTTGATGTCAGCATCCCACAGGAACGCATCCCGCTCGCCCGGCTTCGCATCCTTCACGGTGTCGAGCGTCAGGCGTTTCGACTTTTTGTCGCTGGTGGTGGGCATGGCCGCAGGCTCCGTTGATCACATCTAGCAATCAAATAGTAAGCGACAGCAATCAAGCATGCAATGGCATCGGATGGCATCAGGTGGGGAATATGCTGGAAGGGCGTTGTTTTCAGGATGTCTGTCGATCGCGTCCTAGGCAGACGCACTAACTCTTAATCAGCGGGTCCTAGGTTCGAGCCCTAGTGCGTCCACCATTTTTCAATGACTTACGGATGATCGGGCGGCGCGTCCGCCCGCGTGGGTCCCGATGGGGTCACAGAGTTGTCCTAGCGCTTGGTGCGATGGCTTAGCCCCTTCATCTGGCATCTGCGGGGCTTGGGTGCGCTGAGAGGAACACTCATGCACGCCTTAAGTGGAAGGCTACGTCCCGCCAGGCTATGCACCTTGTCACCATAGAGCACGCGCAGTTCCAGATAGCTGAGGAAGCGCAACGGACGGTGCAGCATCTCGGCCATGACATCGAGCGTAAAAACGTCGATGATGAGCGGGTCAAAGACGGCTTCCACTTCACGGCGAACAAGGAACTGATCGGCTTGGAAGGCAAGCGCGGGATAGTGGTCTGCGACTAGGCAAACCTAGCGTAGCGGCCTGCGCTTCCAGCTCGTCAAATATCTCTTGTTCCGGGCGCGGCGTGTTCATGGCAGCAGCGATACGCCGAAGCTCTCAACCGAGCGTAATTATTTGGGCACGCTCCCGATCAGCTTCCGCCCGTAATGTTGGGTAGTCAACTTGCAGAACCGACGGCGCAAGATGGGTTTCGCAGCGCAAGCCACTGATTTTCCCCGAGTTGTTATAGGCGACGAGCAAAACCCTCATATCTGCAGCTTGGACGGTCAGACAGCCCACCTGAGCCTGATATCGTACCTCCTTTGCATCAGGTGGTGAGGCTTCGCGGAAAAGCCAAAATTGAATCGGTGCGTCCTCGCCAATTTGAAAACGACGCCGAGGATGTTCTGAAAGAGTAGGAGTAAGCTCATCGAGATATTGGCTGATGTTACCTCGCCCCTCGTCTCCAAAATCTCGCAAGAATCCGTCAAACTGTAGCCATCCTGTGGGGCGGAATTCGTCCAGCGCCTTGAGCAAGCGGCCCACTGCCGCCGGGAATGGTTGCGATGGAGGCGGGTTGGCTTGCCAATCCTCCCTCTCAAAATACCGATCTACCTTGTCACTGAAGCCATCCCACGTGACTAGATCCGCTTCCTTGAGTTGCTCCCGGATATCCATGTCGAAGCGGTTCTTTGTGAGATACGCGCCTAAGTGATCGGTCTCGTCGAATAACAGTGCGCCTTTAAGGCCAGCCACCTTCTGCCGCACCAAGAGATAGTGGAGCAGTTCCCCGGTTGTCGGAAGAAAGCGTTGGAGCACGAACAGATCATCGACCGACATCGAAATGAATGGGTGTGCTCCCAAGATGGGCACGACTTCCGGCAATTCTTTGGCCATGGCCGAGAATGGCGTGAAGGCTTCGACAGTTAAGCCGATTGGCAGGATCAAACGGAACTGATCCAGGCGGATGCGACCGAATTCAACGTACTCGCCGTCAGTAAGATTGTAGAGGGCGACTTCCGGTGCGCTGGCAAGATAGTCTAGAAACCGCTTACACTGCCGATAGGCTTCGACGATCAAACTCTGAATAACGCGTTCGTGGCTCGCAAAGTTGGTCGCAGGGGATTGCGTTGGCATGGCGCCCGCTTTCGCTTCGACAACTAACAGTACATCCGCGAGCAGTATCAATAGATCGGTCTCAACCCACTCTCCGCTGTGCGCATCGCGGTAGAAGACGCTCTCGAACTCTTGCGCCCCCTTGAACTGCTTTGCGAAAATGACAGGATAGGCCTGCTCCATCGCCTGACCCTGCCGCCTTAGCCATTCATCGCGATAGGGCAGGCGCTTCCACAGCCCCCACTGGATCGCGCGATAGGCGGAATCGCGCACGAACTGACCATCTGTGGCAAAAATCTCATCACCTAAGCGGATCGCAGGCTTGATCCTCGTTGGCAGTGTACGCATCGGCGTGCCCGAAAATGCGCCTTCGGCGAAGAAATTCTCATTCTGTCCTGCCTCATAGGAAAGATCTTCGAGTAGCGGCCGCGGCAACCCGGAATGACGGTTAAGGTTACTAACGCCACCAAAGAACATATCGTGCATGATCCCGGACATTTCAGAGACATAATCGTTCTTCTCGACTTTGAGCCGGTTAAGCACCGTTTCAAGATCGTCCCCAGTCTCCTCAACGAGGCGGCAAGCCTCGTCCATTCGCTCCGTTAGTTTGTTGACGGCGTTGCTGAGCCCAGTTCGGAAAGCATCCGAAATATTCTGGATACCCGAGGCAATCTCATCGGCACCGATGCCGTAGGCTTCACGGAGAGCGGACTCGTGTGGCGCCAAGACAAACCGAAAAAACTCGCCTTCTAGTACTGGGTATCTGTGCCCACGGATGAATGACCAGGTGGTCTTTGCATGGAATTCGATCGGCGTTGCCGAGCTTGCCATGCAGTACCACATGGTTTTTTCTTCAAGCTGATAGAGTGCATTCATCAACTCGTCAGCTAAATTCTCGTCAAGTTTGGAAGACTCTGAAGGCAATGGAGCGTGACTGCTCCACACAGCGTGGACATACTCGAGCGCAAACTGAAAAAACTTGATGACATCCTTATTCGGGCGAGGATCATCATCCGGACCAGAGGGTTTCAGCATCATTGTCATATGAAATTGGGCCAACAGATAGCCGAGCAATTGAATCGGTGGTTGGCGTAAAACTAGATCACGAACGGTCGCCGCGAGTGTTTCCATCTCGTCACGGAGGCTCTCGGATGCCGCTAGTCGGCTATCATCAGATGACTGGTTCTCTTCTGCCACAGGAGTCCTCACACCGTTTTCCAGACCCGAGCTTCTGGCGCTGCGCTTATCCCCGCCCAGCAGGCGAGCGCTGCCATTGCTGCGTTCACGCCGAAGCGTATCACCACTGGGTAAACCCTTAGCGGCCGGCACCTCACTCCGCTTCTGTGAGTTGCCGGCTAGCCCCTACAGGTACGCCGCCGCTTCTGACACAGTAGAAAAAACCCCAACTTCGACCGCTCCAAATCCCCCTTGGGGAATTCAGGGGACAGTATACTTGGCTTCCCTCTCAGCGGCAGCCAGCGTCCCCCACCCGTTGCTACGGCGCGCACCGTTCTGAAACGCATGTCTTCCAGTAATTGCCCCAATAGTCCTCACAGAAGGCCGTGTTGCCGCCCGTCCTCAGGCATTCCTTGCGTCCTTCCTCGCCTTCGATCTTGCAGCTTGAACTGCCCCCGGCCCGGCCGCTTCACCGCCTCACAGGAACGGTTCCGCTGCCGCTGCCGTTGCCGGCGCCTCCGTCCGCCGCGCCCAGATCAGCGCGCACAGGCTCAGCGCGCCGGCCGCGCTGAGGAACCAGCCCACGGGGGCGAGGCCGCCCTGCAGCGCCAGCGCCTGCGCGATCAGCGGGGTCAGGCCGCCGCCGATCACGCCGGCGATGTTGAACGTCATCGAAGCGCCGGTATAGCGCACGCGCGGCGGAAACAGGCCCGGCAGCCAGGCCCCCAGCGGGCCATAGACGAAGCCCATCGCGAACAGCAGAAGCGCAAGCAGCACGAACACCCAAAGCAGCCCGCCCGCCATCAGCGGCGCGATCAGGAAGCCCAGCAGCATCACGCCAACGCAGCCGCCCGCCAGCACCCGGCGCGGGTCGAAATGCACGTCCGCCGCCCAGGCAGACAGATAGATGCCCGCCGCCATGAACAGGATGGCGACAAGCTGCACCCCCAGGAAATCCTGCATCGCATAGCCCAGCGATTTGGTGCCCCAGCCCAGCAAGAAGGCGGTGGCGATATAATAGGTGGCAAAGCAGCAGACCGCGCCGATGGTGCCCGCGATCAGCGCGCCCCGGTGGTTGCGCAGCACTTCGCCCAGCGGCACCTTCGGCGGCGGCGCTTCTTCCAGCGCCGCCTGGAATTCCGGCGTTTCGCCCAGCTTCAGCCGGATCCACAGCCCCACCGCCACCAGCCCCGCTGAAAGCAGGAAGGGAATGCGCCAGCCCCAGGCCGCGAATTGCTCGGGCGTCAACCACAGGCCCAGCAGCAGGAACAACCCATTGGCGACAAGGAATCCGGCGGGCGCGCCCATCTGCGGCGCGGTGCCGAATCGCGCGCGCCAGCCGGGCGGGGCATTTTCCACCGCCAGCAGCGCCGCGCCGCCCCATTCGCCGCCCAGGCCAAAGCCCTGCCCGAAGCGCAGCACGCACAGCGCGAAGGGCGCGATCCAGCCGGCCATCGCATAGGTAGGCAGGAAGGCCACCAGCGTGGTCGAAAGCCCCATCGTCAGCAGGGATGCGACCAACGTGGCCTTGCGGCCGATCCTGTCCCCGTAATGGCCGAACACGGCCGCCCCCACCGGCCGCGCGAAGAAGGCAACAGCAAGCGTGGCGAAGGACGCCATCTGCTGAAGGCCGGGGTCGCCCGCGGGGAAGAAGATCTGCCCGAACACCAGGCTTGCGGCGGTCGCGTAGATGTAGAAATCGTAGAATTCGATTCCCGTGCCGACAAAGCTTGCCCACAGCGCGCGGCGCTGTCGCGCCCTGTCCGTTTCCATCCGTCATCCTCCCAGGCTGCGCGGGCTTTCGGGCAGCCGGAACGGGCCGTCAACCGGCTTCGCAAAGCGCCAGCAGCGCGAAGCTCGCCAGCCAGTGTTCGCCCATGTAATCGCCCGTCACGTGCGGCAGCGCCGCCTGCAGATGCGCGGCGGCCGCCGCAGCCGCGATCGGCTGCACCGGATGGCTGGCGGGAAGCCCAGCGGCAATCGCGCGCCAGCACCAGCCCCGGCTGAGGTTCAGCCCGTCGAGATGGGCGATCTTGCCGTCCGTCCGGTCACTCACCCGCGCGGGGTGCAGCAGCGTCGCGGGCTTCCCTCCGGATATGCGCGGCAGGAAGTCGTCGAACCAGCCGGCGAACGCCTCTGCCGGCAGCGCGCGGCGCATCAGTTCCGCCACCATCAGCGCAGGCGACAGGAATTCGTCCTGGCAGGGTTCCCACGCCTGGCAGTCCCGGTCGTCGCCGTGCCAGCGCTGCGCGGCCGCACGGCAGGCGGCCGCAAGCCGGGGATCATGGGCGTCGGCATAATCCAGCGCCAGCCGAAGCGCGAAGGCGGTGTTGTAATGGGTGCCGACCCGCACAGGATAATCGGCAATGGGCAGGAAGGCCCCCAGCCGGGCGGCGAAATGATCCGCGAGCGGCTTCAGCGCGGCGGCCCAGCGCCGGGCATCGGCCGTGCGGTGGGCCGCGAGTTCCGCCCACAGCTTCAGCAGCCAGGCCCAGCCATAGGGGCGTTCGAAACCGCGCGATTCCGGCCGGGCGGCATAGGCCAGTTCGGCCGCGACATTCGCATCCGTGAACTGCCGGTCGGCAAGGGCGCGGATGGCGGGCGCCTCAGCGCTGTCCGGGTGCAGGCGCAGCAGGGTGAACAGCGTCCACCAGCCATGCACGCAGCTGTGCCAGTCGTAGCTGCCGAAGAACAGCGGATGCAGCCGGCGCGGCGTCTGCGCGTCTTCAGGGCCGGCCAGCACATGCATAAGCATGTTGGGATATTCGCGCGTCACATGGCCCAGCGCGGCGGTGGCGAAGCGGGATGCAAGGGCGGGGGTGAGGTTCATCGTCAATGCCTGAAGGCCAGCGCATACATCAGCACCATGTTGGCGAAGAGCATGAGCAGGGCGGTGGGGATCTGGGCGCGGATCACGCCGTTAAGCGGGGCATTCCTGTCCGGCAGTTCCAGCAGGTTCGCGGGCACCACGTTGAAGTTGGCGGCCATCGGCGTCATCAGGGTGCCGCAGAAGCCGGCCAGCATGCCGATGGCGCAGATGATGGCGGGATCCCCGCCGAACTTGCCGACAAGGAAGGGCAGCCCGATCGCCGCCGTCATCACCGGGAAAGCCGCGAAGGCATTGCCCATCACGATGGTGAACAGCGCCATGCCCAGGCAATAGGCGAACACCGCGAGCGCAACCGTCGTCAGCGGAATCACCATGGCGATCAGGTCGCCCACCACCTGCCCCACGTCCGCCGCCAGGAACACCGCCCCCAGGGAGGCGAGCATCTGCGGCAGCAGCGCCGCCCAGCCGATCGAATCCATCAGCCGCCGGCCTTCCTGCAGCGGGGCCAGAACGGGTTGCCGGAACCACAGCATTGCCGTCGCCAGCGCGGCAAGGCAGCCGATGCCCAGCGCGATCAAGGTCGTCTGCACGGGCGAGATCAGCCATTGCCCGGCGGCCGTGTTCTTCGCCAGCAGGGTGCCGCCCACCGCGAACAGCGGCACCATCAGCGCCGGCACGAACAGCCGGTTGCCGAAGCGCGCCGCGCCCGCCTGCCGCTCCGCCGGGCTGCTGGTGGGTGGCGTGCCGACCCCCAGCTTTCCCGTGGCGCCGATCGCCACCAGCGCGATCACCAGCAGGCCGTTGCCGAAACCGCCCAGCCGGGATCCGAACAGCATGGAGGCCGCGACCAGCCCCCAGAACAGCGCCCGGCGGATGCGCCCCGGCGCGCCCGGTTCCGCCAGCGCCAGCAGCGCGAAGGCCGCGAACATCAGCCCGACGACGAGATAGGCATGTTCCAGCGTGATCATCGGCCGGGCTCCTCGCCGGCATCCGCCGCCGCCATGTCGCGTTTCACCCGGGCGTCGAACAGCAGCAGCCTCGCGCCATGCACCAGCAGCGCGACGATCGCCGTGGGGATCGCCCACAGCGAAACATGCAGCGCCTCCACGCGGATCCCGGCCTGTTCCAGAAAGCCCACGATCAGCACGATGGAGCCGATGGCGATGAAGATATCCTCCCCGAAGAAGAGGCCGATATTGTCCGTCGCGGCAGACATGGCGCGGATCCGGAAGCGCGCCCCGTCCGGCAGCGGGCCATGCTCAGCCTCCGCCGCGCTTTCCGCCATCGGGGCGACCAGCGGACGCACCATCTGCGGATGCCCGCCCAGCGAAACCAGCCCCAGCGCGGCGGTCGCCTGCCGCACCATGAAATAGACGAGCAGCAGCCGCCCCGCCGTCGCCGCCCTCACCTGCCGGATCAGGATGCGCGCCCGTTCCTGCAGCCCTGCACGCTCCAGCAGGCCGATCACCGGCAGCACCAGCCAGGTGATGTGGAAGTAGCGGTTCTCGTTGAACGCCGTGCCAAAGCGGCCGATCGTGTCAACCGCCGCCGCCGCCAGCAACTGCGGCGTCAGGCCAGGGCCCACGGCAGCGAGAACGCCTGTGGTGACGGCGGCGATCAGGATCACGATCAGCGGATTGATGCGGGCCACGAAGCCCGCAACGACGACGGCGACCCCCAGAAGCACAAGCATGTCCGTCAGCCTTCCTGTTCCGGCGGGCCGTATCCGCCGCCGCCGGGCGTTTCGATCCCGAAGATGTCGCCGGGGTTCAGGGCCGCCTCGGCGGTTGCGCCCAGTTCCTCCACCCGGCCATCGGCGCGCACCACCCGGTTCACACCCGTGGCGCCGGGCGCGCCGCCCGCCAGGCCGAAGGGCGGAACCCGCCGACGGTTGGACAGGATCGAAGCCGTCATCGGCTCCAGAAAGCGGATCCGGCGAACGGCGCCATCCCCGCCGCGCCAGCGCCCCGCCCCGCCGGAACCGCGACGGATCGAGAATTCCTCCAGCAGCACGGGAAAGCGGGTTTCAAGCACTTCCGGATCCGTCAGGCGGCTGTTCGTCATGTGCGTCTGCACCGCGCTTGCGCCATCAAATCCGGGCCCCGCGCCTGATCCGCCGGCGATGGTTTCATAATATTGGCGACTGTCGTCACCGAAGGTGAAATTGTTCATCGTGCCCTGTGCGGCGGCCATCATACCCAGCGCGCCATAAAGCGCATCGACAACCGCCTGGCTGGTTTCCACATTGCCGGCCACAACGGCTGCCGGATGCTTCGGGCGCAGCATCGACCCCTCCGGCACGATCAGCCGGATCGGCTTCAGGCACCCCTCGTTCAGGGGAATGGCATCGTCAACCAGCGTCCGGAACACATATAGCACCGCCGCGCGCGTGATCGACAGCGGCGCATTGAAATTGTTGGGGCGCTGGGCGCTGGTGCCGCTGAAATCGACAACCGCGCTCCGCGCCATCGTGTCGGGGGTGATGGATACCCGGATCACCGCGCCATCATCCATCTCGTAGGAAAAGGCCCCCGGCTTCAGCGCGGCGATCGCGCGGCGCACCGATTCTTCGGCATTGTCCTGCACATGGCCCATGTAGGCTGAAACGGTTTCGCGCCCGAACTCGGCCGCCATCCGCGCCAGCTCGGCCGCGCCGCGCGCGCAGGCGGCCAGTTGCGCCTTCAGATCGGCCAGGTTCTGATCGATGTTGCGCGCCGGGAACGGGCCGGATGCGAACAGGGCGCGCGTCTCGGCCTCCCGGAAGCGCCCGGCTTCAACCAGCAGGAAGTCATCGATCAGGATGCCTTCGTCCGCCACGGTGCGCGATGTGGCCGGCATCGAACCCGGGGTGATTCCACCCACATCGGCGTGATGGCCCCGCGCCGCCACGAAAAAGGCGGGCTCCGCATCATCGTCCAGGAACACCGGCAGGATCACGGTAATGTCGGGCAGGTGCGTGCCCCCGTTATAGGGCGCGTTCAACATGTAGGCGTCGCCGCGCGCCATCCGCCCACCCCGGGATGCGATCACCGTGCGGATGCTTTCACCCATCGAGCCCAGATGCACCGGGATGTGCGGCGCATTGGCGATCAGCGCCCCGGTCGCATCGAACAGGGCACAGGAAAAATCCAGCCGTTCCTTGATGTTGACCGAATGCGCCGTGGCGCAAAGCGCTTCACCCATCTGCTCGGCACAGGCCATGAACCGGCTGTTGAACAATTCCAGCAGGATGGGATCGACTGCGGTACCGGCGGCGGTGCGCGCAGGCAGCGCCACCACCCGTTCAAGCAGCAGGTTGGCGCAGTCGTCCACGCCTGCCCGCCAGCCCGGCTCCACCACGGTGGTGCCCGTCTCCTCCAGCAGGATCGCAGGGCCGTCCACGGCATGGCCGGGCGAAAGGGACGCGCGCGGATAGACGGGCGTGTCATGATCGGCCCCGGCCATCCGCACCCGAAGCCATGTGGCCGGCTGCGGCGCACCGCCCGGCCCGGCCCGGCCGGCGGACGGGGCCTGGCCGGATGGCGCGATGGCTTCCACCTCCAGCATTTCCACCACCAGCGGTTTGTCGGCCGCGAAGAAGCCGAAACGGCGGCGGTGCTGATCCTCGAAGGCGGCCGCCATCGTCGTCGCCGGACCGAAGGGAATGCTGAGCGGCGTATCGGAGCCTGCGAACTTCACCTCTGCGCGGGCGACCGCGGCAAGACGCTCCGGCTTGAACCCCTGCCCTTCCAGATCGGCGCGGGCGGCTACCTCCAGGGCGGCAACAACGGCTTCCAGCGCCCCGTCGGCCGCCGCCGTCAGCGGCCGCGCCACGGTCTGCTGGCGGATGGCGCGCACCGCGGCAAGGCCCATGCCATACGCCGACAACACGCCTGCGAACGGATGCAGCAGCACCTTCGTCATTCCCAGCGCATCCGCGACAAGGCAGGCATGCTGGCCCGCCGCGCCGCCGAAGCAGTTCAGGACATAGCGCGACACGTCATGGCCCCGCTGGATGGAAATGGCACGGATCGCTTCCGCCATATGCTGCACGGCGATGCTGACGAAGCCTTCCGCCAGATCCCTGGCAGACACGGCCCGGCCTGTCGCGGTCGAGACTTCGGCGGCCATGTCGCTGAATCCCGCCCGCACGCTTTCCGAATCCAGCGGCTGATCCGCATGGGGGCCGAAAACTGCGGGGAAGAAATCCGGGCTCAGCTTGCCAAGCATCACGTTGCAGTCCGTCACTGTCAGTGGCCCGCCCCGCCGATAGGCGGCCGGGCCCGGCACAGCGCCCGCCGATTCAGGCCCCACCCGCAGGCGCCCCCCGTCGAAGCGGCAGATCGAACCGCCCCCGGCCGCGACCGTGTGGATGGACAGCATCGGCGCCCGCAGCCGCACGCCCGCGACGACTGCATCAGACGACCGTTCATAATCGCCCGAAAAGTGGGAAACATCCGTTGAGGTCCCGCCCATGTCGAAGCCGATGGCGCGATCGAACCCGGCCACGCGAGCGGTTTCCGCCATGGCCACCACCCCGCCCGCCGGGCCTGACAGGATCGCATCCTTGCCGCGAAAGCCGTGTGCACCCGTCAGTCCGCCAGACGATTGCATGAACGTCAGCGGTGTCGCCGCGCCCAGATCGGCCGAAACACGATCGACATAGGCCGCAAGGATGGGGGAGAGATAGGCATCCGCAACCGTGGTGTCCCCGCGACCGATCAGCTTGATGAGGGCGCCGACCTGGTGGCTGACGGAAACCTGGGTGAACCCCGCCTGCCGCGCAAGGGCCGCAAGACGAAGCTCGTGCGCCGGCCAGGCCCAACCGTGCATCAGCACGATGGCGATGGCGCGATAGCCCTGCGCCCGGGCGGCGGCGAAGGCGGCGGACGCCCGCGCCTCGTCCAGCGGCCGGTCGATGGCGCCGTCCGCGCGGACGCGCTCGTCGATCTCCACCACATGGTCGTACAACTGGCTGTTCAGCCGGATATGGCGGGCAAACAGATCCGGCCGGGATTGCCAGCCGATCCTCAGCGCGTCGCCGAAACCGCGCGTGATCGCCAGAACCGTCGGTTCGCCCTTACGCTCCAGCAGGGCGTTGGTGGCGACGGTGGTGCCCATCCGCACCTCCCGCACAAGGCCCGGCGGCAGGGGGCCGTCGCCGATCCCCAGCAAACGGCGAACCCCCTCGACAGCGGCGTCGGCATAATGCTCCGGATTTTCCGAGAGCAGCTTCAATGTCTGCAGGCGACCGTCCGGCGATCGGGCGACGAGGTCGGTGAAGGTGCCGCCCCTGTCGATCCAGAAGCGCCACCCACCCGTCTCGCGGCCCGCGATTTCGTCCGTTTCACCCATCGCCACCTGCTAGGGCAGGCGGCGGCCGGGTGTCGAGGCCCGCGATGCTCAGCCGCTCTTCACCTCGCGGAAGGGCATCTCGCGGTCGATCTCCGGCTCCTTCGGAAGGCCAAGCACGCGCTCCCCGATGATGTTGCGCTGGATCTGGTCGGTGCCGCCGCCGATCGAGGTGAAATAGGCATTCAGGCTGAGGAAGTTGGCGTCTTCCGCGCGCGGATGCTCCGGCCCTTCCAGCAGGCTTTCCGCCCCCAGCATCAGGGTACGCAGCCGCGCTTCCTGGTGCAGGATCCGGCTCATCGCCAGCTTGCCCAGAGACATGATGGGCGAAGACGTGCCCCGCTTCAGATCGGCCTTGGCGCGATTGTTGTTCAGCCGGTTCAGGATCTTCCACGCCGTGACCTGGGCGATGTCCTGCCGGATCAGCGGATCGTCCAGCACACCGGCTTCCCGCGCCAGTTCCAGCAGTGCGCCGTCGCCCTTCGGGCCGCCCTTGCCGCTGCGCGGGCCGCGCGCGGCATCGCCCATCACCGACCGTTCATAGGCCAGCGCCGTCTGCAGCACGGCCCAGCCCCCGTTCAGCGGGCCCAGAAGATTGGCGGCAGGCACCATCGCATCGGTGATGAACACCTCGTTGAAATGCGATTCGTCGGTGATCTGCCGCAGCGGGCGGACTTCCACGCCGGGCTGCTTCATCGGCAGGAAGAAGAAGCTGATGCCCTTGTGCTTGGGGGCATCCCAGTCGGTCCGTGCGATCAGCATCCCGTAATCGGCAACCGCCGCGCCGGACGTCCACACCTTCTGGCCGTTCACGCGGAACTGGTCGCCCTCGCGGTCGGCGCGCGTGCGCACTGCGGCAAGGTCGGATCCCGCGCCAGGTTCGGAATAGAGCAGGCACATGCCAAGCGCGCCCGTCAGCAGCTTCGGCAGAACCTCGTCGCGGAAATCCGGCGTGGCATGGGCAAGCACGGTATTGGCCCACAGATTGTGCTTGTCCTGCGCGGCGCCGGGCGCGCCGACGGCGGCGAATTCCTGTTCGATGATCCGCGCCTGCGCCGGCTTCAGGCCCAGGCCCCAGCGGGCCTTCGGCCAGGTGGGAACGGCATATCCCGCAGCCAGCACCTTCTCAAGGAAGGGCTGATAGGGGCTGCGGCCGAAATTCTCGGCCTTCACCTTCTGGGCGGCGTCCCAGTTTGCCGCCAGCCATGCGCGGACCTCTGCGGTCAGCTGCGCATCGGAAATCGGTTGGTCTGTCATCGGGTCAGCCCCCAAGTTGCTGGATGAAGCGTTCGCGCATCACGGCGGAGGATCCCAGCAACTGGGCGTCGGCGCGGGCGCGGCGGAGATAGAGGTGGGCGGGATGCACCCAGGTAAATCCGATGCCGCCATGCATCTGGATGCTGTCGGCCGTGGTTCGCACATAGGCATCGGCACAGGCAAAGGCGGCAAGGCTGACCGCCTGCGGCGCATCGGCTGCGCCATCGGCCAGCGCCTGCGCGGCGTGGCGCGCGGCCGATATGGCGGATTCCGTTTCCAGCAGCAGGTCGGCTGCCATGTGCTTTATCGCCTGGAAGCTGCCGATGGCGCGGCCAAACTGGTGGCGCGTGCGGGCGTAATCCACGGTGAATTCGAACACGCGGCGCGCACCGCCCGCCTGCTCGCCGGCCAGGGCAACCCGGCCCAGATCCAGCGCCTGTTCCACCCGGGGCCACCAGTCACCCTCTGGCGAAAGGCGGACAGCCTCGACCCCGTCGAACGCCAGGTCCGACATCTGCAACGTGTGGTCGAAGGCGGGAAGCGGGGATTGCGTAAGCCCGGACGCCGCCGGGTCCACTTCGAACAGAGCAAGCCCATCTGCGGCGCGGCCCACCACCAGCAGCAGGTTGGCGATCGCGGCGTGCAGCACGAAGGCCGCCTTGCCGTCCAGTTGCCAGCCGTTGCCGCGCGGGGTGGCGGCAACCGCCACGCTGTCGGCGGTCCATTTCGCGGCCGGCCCCGTCAGCGCGATGGCGGGAATGGTGCTGCCGTCCGCGATTCCGGGCAGCAGCCGGGCGGCGGCGGAATCATCCAGCGCCGAAACCAGCCCGGTGGCGATCACCGAGGAAAGGATGGGCGACGGGCAGAGCGCCGCGCCAAGCTCTTCCATGGCGCGTTCCAGCACGGCCGGCCCGGCGCCCAGCCCGCCATGCGCCGGATCGACCAGCAGCCCCGGCACGCCCATGTCGGAAAGCTGCCGCCACAGATCGGGATCATGGCTGTCGGCCCGGTCCATGATGCGGCGGACATCGGCTTCGGCGCAGCGGTCGGCCAGCAACCGGCGGAGCGAATCGAGGAAGGCGTCCAGCTCCTCTGCGGAGAGGCGGTTTGTCATGTCAGGCTCCAGGCGTTGAATCTGTGCGCTCCATCGACGTTGACGGCGCGCGGGCCAAGCTATGCAAAATCGTCTGTGGCAATTCGCCCGGCGGGCCGGGCGGGCAGGCGCCTGCCGCGTCTATCCGCCGATCTCGAACCGGACCCCCTGCGCCAGCGGGGCCTCGTTGGAATAGTTGATCGTGTTGGTGGCGCGCCGCATGTAGGCCCGCCAGCTGTCGGATCCGGATTCGCGCCCGCCGCCGGTCTCCTTCTCGCCCCCGAACGCACCGCCGATTTCCGCGCCCGAAGTGGCGATGTTCACATTGGCGATCCCGCAGTCCGAGCCGGCGGCCGAAAGGAAGCGTTCGGCTTCGCGAAGGTCGGTCGTGAAGATCGAGGACGAAAGGCCGGGGCCGACGCCGTTGTTCAGCGCAATGGCTTCGTCCAGCGTGGCGTAGCCCACCACATAGAGGATGGGCGCGAAGGTCTCCTCCAGCATGGGGCCGACCTGGGCGGGCATTTCCACCAGCGCCGGGCGGCGATAGGCCCCGCCGCCGCGGTCGATCACATCCCCGCCATGGACGATGCCGCCCGCCGCACGGGCGGCGGACAGCGCCGCCGTCATCCGTTCCGAGGCAGCCTCGTCGATCAGCGGGCCGACAAGGGTATCCGCAGCCAGCGGATCGCCGACAACGGCGCCGGCCCACACCGCCTTCAGCCGCGTCACCAGCGCCGCCTTCAGGCTGTCGTGCACGATCAGCCGCCTGAGCGTGGTGCAGCGCTGGCCCGCCGTTCCCATGGCGGCAAAGGCGATGGCCTTCAGCGCCAGATCGGGATCGGCCGACGGGGCGACGATGAGCGCATTGTTGCCGCCCAGTTCCAGCAGGCTTCGGGCGAACCGCTGCGCCAGTTTCGGCCCCACCACGCGGCCCATCCGGGTGGAACCCGTCGCGGACACCAGGGCGATCCGGCCATCCTCCACCAGCGCATTGCCCACATCCGGCCCGCCGATCAGGATCTGGCTGAGGTTGGGCACCGCCCCTTCGAAGCGCGCGGCCGCCCGTTCGAACACGGCCTGCACCGCCAGCGCCGTCAGCGGGGTCTTTTCCGAGGGCTTCCAGATCACCGGATCGCCACACACAAGCGCCAGCGCCGCGTTCCAGCACCACACCGCAACGGGGAAATTGAAGGCCGAAATCACGCCCACTGGGCCCAGCGGATGCCAGGTTTCCATCATGCGATGGCCCGGCCGTTCGGTCGTCATCGTCAGGCCATAGAGCTGCCGCGACAGGCCGACCGCAAAGTCGCAGATGTCGATCATCTCCTGCACTTCGCCCAGGCCTTCGGACAGGATCTTGCCGGCCTCCAGCGTGACCAGCCGGCCCAGCGGTTCCTTAACCCGGCGCAGTTCCTCGCCGAACAGGCGCACCAGTTCGCCCCGCTTCGGGCCGGGCACCAGCCGCCAGCCGCGGAACGCCTCGGCAGAGGCGGCAATGGCGGCCTCGATACCGGCGGCAGAAGCTTCGGTCACATGGCCGATCCGCGCGCCGTCTATGGGGGACCGGGCCTCAAGGCCGGAAGATGGCAGGGCGATGCCCAGGCCGGACAGGATTTCCAGCGCCTGGGTGGCAGGGGAAGCAGACATGCGGGATCCTCGTCGGCTGGCAGGGTGCCTGCTGTTTGCCGATCAGGGGCCGGGCGTCAACCGAGGGGGTCAGAGGCCCAGCACGACCTTCGCGATCAGGTTGCGCTGGATCTCGTTGGAGCCGCCGTAGATGGTGGCGGCCCGGTTGTTGAAATAGCGCGGCATCGCCGTCAGCGAATGTTCCGGCCCCACATAGGGCAGCTGGCTCAACGGCTGGCGGGCCGCCGTCTGCTCGACGCTGCCATAAAGGCCGGCCGCCTCGATCCCCAGTTCGTCGATCTTCTGCATCGCCTCGGTCGACTGGATCTTCAGCAGCGAGGACAGCGGGCCGGGGTTCTTGCCACCCGTCAGGGCCGAGAGGATCAGCTGCTCCGTCATCTCGATGGCGGACAGGTTCGCCTCGGCCTCCAGCATGCGGCGTCGATAGGCGGGATCGGCCAGCACCCCTTCGGCCCGGGCCTGTTCGCGCACGCGGGCAAGGCCCACCTTCAACCCGGCGGAGGCGCGGCCGCCGCGCTCGAACTCCAGCAGATACTTGGCGACCGTCCAGCCGTCATTCTCGCGGCCGACACGGTTGGCCTGCGGCACGCGCACATTGTCGAAGAACACCTCGTTCAGGTCATGGTCGCCCGAAAGCGACAGGATCGGACGCACGGTGATTCCGGGCGTTTCCATGTCGATCAGCAGGAAGGTGATGCCCTCCTGCGGCTTTCCGGCCGTGCTGGTGCGCACCAGGCAGAAGATGCGGTTCGCGAAATGGGCGTGAGTCGTCCAGATCTTGGAACCGTTCAGCACATAATCGTCCCCGTCCGGCACGGCGGCCATCCTGAGCGAGGCAAGATCCGAACCGGCGCCCGGCTCGGAATAGCCCTGGCACCAGAAATCCTCGCCCGAAAGAAGCCGGGGCAGATAATGCGCCTTCTGTTCCGGGGTGCCGTAATGCATCAGCACCGGGCCCACCATCTTCAGCCCCTGCGGCGCAAGCGCCGGCGCAGAGGCCAGCGCACATTCGCTGGCGAAGATGTAGCGCTGCGTCTCCGTCCAGCCGGTGCCGCCATGCTCGACGGGCCAGTCCGGCGCGACCCAGCCCTTCTCGTGCAGGATCTTCTGCCAGGCGATCGACCATTGCTTGTCGATGAACACCGATGTCATGCGCGCGCCCGCCTCGCGCAGTTCCGGCGTGAGCCGTTCCTTCAGGAAGCTGCGAACCTCCTCGCGGAAGGCCAGGTCGTCGGCGGAAAGCGCGAATTCCATCAGTTCACCTGCCGTGTCTTGCCGGCCCAGTAGGGCGCGCGGAGTTCCCGCCTCAGGATCTTGCCCGAGGCATTTCGCGGCAGCGCGGCGATCACGTCCACGCTCTTGGGCGCCTTGAAGGCGGCGATGCGGCTGCGCGCGAAGGCGATGATCTCCTCCGGGTCGATGGTGGCGCCGGGCTTCGGCACCACCACGGCCTTCACCACCTCGCCCCACTTGTCGTCGGGCACGCCGATCACCGCCACTTCCGCGACGGCCGGGTGGCCATAGACGGCGCTTTCCACTTCCGCCGGATACACATTCTCCCCGCCGGAGATGATCATGTCCTTCACCCGGTCATGGATAAAGAGATAGCCGTCCTCGTCCATGTAGCCGGCGTCGCCCGTGCGCAGCCAGCCGTCGGCGGAGATGGTGGCGGCGGTCGCCTCGTCCAGCTTCCAGTAGCCGCTCATGTTGGCGTAGCTGCGGGTGGCGACTTCGCCCACCTCGCCGCGCGGCACCTCGTTGCCGTCGGCATCGACCACCTTGATCTCCACGCCCGGCAGCGGAAGACCCGCGGCCCGCATGCGCGGATTGCCGGCCGGATCATGATCCTCCGGCGGCAGATAGACGATCGTGCCGGTCGTTTCCGTCATCCCGTACTGCTGGCAGAAGCCGCAGCCGAACACCTCCATGCACTCGCGCAGCAGGTCCAGCGGAATGGGTGAAGCCCCATAGAGGATATATTTCAGCCGGCTGTAGTCCACTTCGCGGGCGCGCGGCTGGCGGACGACGATCTGCATCGCCGCCGGCACCATGAACATCTTCGAAACCTTGTCATGCTCGATATAGTCCAGCACCTTCAGCGGATCGAACTCCCGCGCGACCACCCCCTTGGCGCCGTTCACAAGGCCGACAAGCCCCCAGCCGGTGCCGCCGATATGGGCGACCGGCATGGCAACGAGGCTGATGTCGTCCGGCCCCCAGTCGTTCCAGGGCATCGGATTGGCCATGCTGAGCTTGCGGCCCTCCAGCAGATTGTCATGCGTCAGCATCGCGCCCTTGGGCTTGCCCGTTGTGCCAGAGGTATAGAGCTGCAATGTCACGTCGGACGACTTCACTGTCACCGGCGGCTCCGTGGCGGGCTGCGCATCGCGCCAGACCTCATAGGTCGGCCAGTCGGAACCGGGCTCCATGGCGATGATCGGACGCCCGTCCACCAGGTCGGCCCTGGCCTTCACTGCCTCCACCATCTCCCCGCCGACGAACAGGATCCGGGCCTCGGCATTGTCGGCGATGAAGGCGACTTCCGGCGCCGCCAGCCGCCAGCCGATCGGCACCATCACCACCCCGGCCCGGGCGGCGCCCAGCAGAAGCTCGAAATAATGGTCGCTGTTCTTGCCCAGATAGGCGATGCGGTCGCCCGGCTTCACGCCCGAGGCCAGAAGCGCATTGGCCACCTGCCGGGCATGGGCATCCAGCTCGGCAAAGCTGGTGGAGCGCCCCTCGAACTCGAAGGCGATCGCGTCCGGCCGCTCCTCGGCGTGGACCCGCGTCACATCGCCCAGCGTGTGCATCCGTTCGAAATTCACCTTCGCCATTCCGTCACTCTCCCCTTGGCCCGTCGCCGGCTATCCGTCCGCGCAGGCGGTTTTCCCTCATCTGATTTTCCCTCATCTGATTGTCGCAGTTCAGCGGTTCCGCCTCCTGTTCATTCGCATGGGTTGGTTCGCAAAGGGGTTTGCCCCGGGCAGCAAGGAACTGCCCGGGGCGGCCTGGGGTTCAGAAATTATACTTGCCTGTCAGCCCGAACGTGCGCGGCCGACCAGGGAAGCGCACGGCGACGTTGGCGTTGGTCGCGCCCGACACCCAGTAATATTTATCGGTCAGGTTCTGGCCCCACAACGACACTTCCCAGCCCTTCTGGCTGTAGAGCGCGACGCTGCCGTTCAGCAGGGCATAGGCCCGCATGTCCAGAATGTCGCTGGGCTGCAGCGCGTTCTTCGACGAGCTCTGGTAGCGGCCGTTCAGAAGCGCGCGGAAGCCGAGATCATTGCCGATCTCGCTGTCCCACATCAGGCCTGCGGCGCCGGACCATTCGGGGCTGAGCGGGAAGGTATAGCCGTCATAGTCCAGCGGCTGGGCAGCGGAGTCGATGCCCTTGAAGCCCTGGATTTCCGTCTGCAGCCAGGTGCCGGCCAGGTTGAACGTCAGTTCGGGCGTGATTGACCAGGTGATGTCGCCGTCGATGCCGTAAGCCCGCGACTTCGGCACGTTATCGAGGCGCAGCAGCGTGGTGTAGATCGGATCCGCGAAATAGATCGACAGCTGCTTGTCGCGATAATCATAGTAGAAGCCAGTCAGGTTGATGTTCAGCTTGCGGTCGGCAAGGGCGGTTTTCACACCCAGTTCGTAGGACGTCAGCTGCTCCTGCGTCGCCGGGAAGTTCTGTGTGGAAATGTTGGCGGCATTCACCGGCGTGGAGCCGGACTTGTAGCCGCGCGTCACCGAGGCGAACAGCAGCGTGTCGTCGTTCACATCATAGCCGAGCGCGACCCGCCAGGCGACATTGTCCTCGCTCATATAGGTCTTCACCGGCCCGAACGTGCCGGAAGGCGGATCGAAGGTATTGCACTGGTTCAGCTGAATCGGCGGCGTCAGCGTGCCATACACCTGATAGAAGAAGGCGCGGTTGAACAGGTTCACGTTCGGCAGCATGCTGCCGTTGATGTCGCGAGAGCAGCCCTCGTAGTCCTGCATGTCGCGGGTGTAGCGGATGCCGGTGGTGAGGGTCAGCGCCTCGGTCAGCTCCCAGTCGGCGCTGGCGAACAGGCTCATCGTCTCGACGTCGAAGGTTGCCTCGTCCTTGTAGGTGCGGAACGACTGCATCACGTCGGTGACGTTGAAGCCGTCCGAATTGAACGGCGTGTTCAGCAGGCCCAGTTGCAGGATCGTCGCCCGGATCGCGCCGACATTGGCGTTCTGGCCCAGCAGCGTCTGGTTGGTGTCCAGCACCTTGTCGTTCGCGTAATAGCCGCCGACGACCCAGTCGGCCGGGCCGGTCGTGCCCTGGAAGCGCAGTTCCTGCGACAGGGATTCGACATAGCCATAGGTATCCTGCAGCAGCACCTCGAACGG
The DNA here is from genome assembly GCF_059115405.1 of Sandaracinobacter sp. T42. Classification (NCBI taxonomy): domain Bacteria; kingdom Pseudomonadati; phylum Pseudomonadota; class Alphaproteobacteria; order Sphingomonadales; family Sphingosinicellaceae; genus Sandaracinobacter; species Sandaracinobacter sp. T42. The sequence continues at coordinate 1,066,872 of NZ_CM181101.1, read as the reverse complement.
TGCACCGCTCCAGTCGACCACGGCGTTGCGCGTCACCTTGTTGTAGCCCGTCAGCGAGATGAAGCTGATGTCATTGGTGATTTCCGCCTCCACCAGGCCGCGCAGGCCGATGAAGCTGCTGTCCTCGCGCTGCGGATCGCTGATGCCGGCGCCACGTCCGATATCGGGTGAGCGCACCGAATAGGGTGCCCAGTCGGCATAGCGGGCGTTCCATTTGTCCTTGTTGGCGGAAATGAACGCCGGAAGGCCCGGGGCGTTGAACAGCGAGAAGACGGTGCCGTTGGCCGGATCGGTGTTGGGCGTATAGCCGACGCCCTGCCCCGCCAGCGTGTCCGATTTGTTCTTCCAGTAGTTGGCGGTCAGCTCGATGCGCATGCCGTCGACGGGCTCGGCGGCAAAGGTGCCGCGGATGCCGTAGCGGTGAGTTTCACCCAACGATTCCTCGGGCCGGCTGCGGCTGCGCTGCCAGCCCTTGTGGCTGTCTTCCGTGCGGAAGGCGACGCGGAAGGCCGCGCGGTCTCCCAGCGGGACGTTCAGATGCCCTTCCGTATTCAGCATCTGGTAGCTGCCGACCTCGACGGCGACGCCGGCCGAGAACTCATCCTTCGGCTTGTTGGTGATGAAGTTGACGAGGCCGGCTGTGGTGTTGCGGCCATAGAGCGTGCCCTGCGGGCCCTTCAGCGCCTCCACGCGTTCCAGATCGTACATCGGGCCGGAGTTCATGAAGGGATAGGCCAGCGCCACTTCATCGACATAGGTGCCAACGGTGGAAGTGGACGACAGGTTGATGGTGTTGAAGCCGATCCCGCGCAGCGTATAGATCGGAATGCCCTGATACCCCTGCGAGACGTTGAGGCTGGGCACCACCATTTGCAGATCAGATGTGGAGCGGATGTTCATCTGCTCCAGCGTGTCGCCGTTGAAGGCCTGAACGGCCACCGGAACGTCGCTCAGCGCCTGAGCCCGGCGCTGTGCCGTGACGACGATATCGGCGATGCCCGCGTCGTCTTCCACCGCGGCGGCATTCTGCGCCAGCGTGGGCGCGGCTGTCAGCGAAGTGGCAAGTGCCGTGCAAAGCAGCAGCGGCACGCGGCGGAATTGGCGCATTCGATTTCTCCCCAGGTCGTGTTGGCGTTCTTCTTGCCTGCCACCAAGCAGACTATCGCCTGACAGTTTATTATCAATCCTGATAGTGAATGGGCGCGCAACAACGCGCAAGGGATTGCATTTGCCTGTGCGATGCCCACTATGCGCCGCATGATAACAGGCCGTCTCAAAGGCCATTCCGCCCGGCAGCGCGTTGCGGAAAATGGACCGCCGGATTCAGCGCAGCCGCCGCGCACGCCCGAAAGGCCCGCGCGCGAGAACAGCCGGGATGCCCTGCTGGAGGCCGCGAGCGCCCTGATGCGCGAACTGGACACGACCGAGATCGGGATCGTGGACATCGCCGCGCGCGCCGGCGTGAACCATGCGATGATCCGCTATTTCTTCGGCAGCAAGGAAGGGCTGCTGATGGCGCTGCTGGACCGTGACGTGACACGGCGGATCCGCCAGCTCGACCGGCTGTTCCGCCTGGACGTGACCTCGACGGAACGGATGCGCATTCACCTGAGCGGCATCCTCGATACCTATTACGCCATTCCCTATCTGAACCGGCTGATCCAGCAGATGGTCCGCGAAGCCGACCCGGCCCGGGTGCGGCACATCGCGGAGGAACTGCTGCAGCCGATCGCAAACGCGCAGGCCCGCATCATCGAAGCCGGCGTCGCCAGCGGCGAATTCCGGCCGGTGGATCCCAAACTGTTCTACTTCAATACCATCGGCGCGGCCGACGGGCTCTATGCCAACCGCTTCACCCTGTCCGCCGTGTTCGGGGGCCTTCCCAACGCCGATCCGCAACTGCATGCCCGCTACAGTGCGCACACGGTGGAAACGCTGATGAAAGGCCTGCTGGCGGATCCGGCCTAGGCCGGATCGGCCAGAAGCCCGTCCAGCATCCGCCCGGCCAGCGCTGAGACCATCTGCCGGCGCGTCTCGTCCACGCCCTGCCAGCCGAGGATCGCCATCGTCACGGGGGCATGGGTACTGAAGGCCGTGAGCGACGTGAGCAGCATCATCGCGGCGGCCCGCTCCGCCTCTCCGGCGGACGGAAGGCCCCGCGCCGCCGCGATCAGGTCCGCCACCAGCAGGATGCCGGGCTTCCACAATTCGTTCAGCAGCAGATCATAGCCGGGGCCGGGCTCGCTCAGTTCGCGCAGCACGAAGGCGGTTTCCAGCTGCCCCGTGGCGGAACCCGACATGCCTGCCACCAGCGCCTCCAGAATGCGCTGCAGCCAGCCGCGGGCGCCTGCACGCGACAGCCCCTCTTCGTCCGCCGCCGCGCGCGCCGCCATCGCCAGCGGCAGCATGCGCGCGCGATAGGCTTCGACAATGGCTTCCGCGCAAGCGCGGTGCAGGCCTTCCTTGTTGCCGAAATGATAGGAGATCACAGGCAAAGTCACGCCCGCCCCGGAGGCGATCATCCGGGTCGTCGCGCCGGACCACCCCTCCTGCGCGAAGCAGCGCAGCCCGATATCAAGGATGCGGGCACGGGTGCCTTCTCGGCCGTGATCTCGGGGCTCAGCGGTGGTCATGCACGGCCTGATAGCAGCAACAGGCTTGCCGAACAGCCTGTCATGCGATAAACCTATCATTCGATAGAATGGAGGACGGAATGAACGCGCCGCCCGGCAAGAACGCCATGCAGCCTGACCGAAAGGCGGCAGCACTGACGTTCGATTTCACGAAGCCTGCGGGCGAGCCCGCGCTGCTCGCGCCGGATTCGATCCAGTGGCGGGTGTTCCGCAACCCGATCGCGCTGGGCGTGGGCGGGATCGCCGCCGTGCTGATGGAATTTGCCGACGCCCGCATCCGCAGCGGCGTCTGGGATCACAGTGTCTACAAGGTGGATCCGATCGGCCGCTCCATGCGGACCGGCATGGCCGCGATGATCGGCGTCTATGGCCCGGCGCCTGCGGCGCGCAGCCTGATCGCCGGCATTACCCGCATGCACGCGAAGGTGGGCGGCGAAACCCCCTCGGGCCGCAGCTATCGCGCGCTGGAGCCGGAGTTGCTGAACTGGGTCCACGCAACGGCGGCCTATGGCTTCCTGACCGCCTATTGCCGCTTCGTCCGGCCTCTGGACGAAGCGCAGCGCAACCGGTTCCTCGCCGAGGGAAGGCCCGTCGCCGAACTCTATGGCGTGACGGAGCCGGTGGAAACCGAAGCCCAGTTCGACCGGATGATGCGCAGGCTGCTGCCCGGCTTCGAGCCGCACCCCATCAATCTCGAATTCCTGGACATCATCCAGTCCGGCAAGGCGCAGCCGTCCCTGCCGAAGTTCATCCACCGCGCGGTGGCGCGGGCGTCCGTTTCGATCCTGCCGCCCGAAATCCGCTCCGTGCTGGATCTGGGCCCCGAATGGGATCTGACATGGGCCGACAGGCTGATGCTGAAGGCCTTCGGACGGATGGCGGACCGCAGGCGCGATCCGCAATCCCCCGCCTGGCAGGCCGCGATCCGGCTTGGCCTGCCAGGGGAATTCGCCTGGCTGCCGGATGCGGCGCAGAAGCGGATCCTGGCCGGCCGGGGTCAGGCCGTCGCCGCCTGAGCGGGCGGCCCGGTTCCCGAACAGCCTAGTCCCTGAACACCACCGTCCGGCGCCCGTTCATCAGCACCCGTCCCTGAAGGTGCAGGCCCACTGCGCGGGCCAGCACCCGGCGCTCGATGTCCCGGCCCTTGCGCACCAGATCGTCCGGCGTGTCGGCATGGCTGATGCGCTCCACATCCTGCTCGATGATCGGTCCCTCATCCAGGTCGGCTGTCACATAATGGGCCGTCGCACCGATCAGTTTCACCCCGCGATCATGCGCCTGGTGATAGGGACGCGCGCCCTTGAAGCTGGGCAGGAAGCTGTGATGAATGTTGATGCAGCGGCCGGACAGCGCCGCCGCGAGACCGTCCGACAGGATCTGCATGTAGCGCGCCAGCACCACCAGATCGGCCCGGCTTTCGTCCACCAGCACCAGCAGCCGTTCTTCCTGCGCGGCCTTCGTTTCGGGCGTCACGGGCAGGTGGTGAAAGGGAATCGCGCCGAAGTCGGCGTTGCCGAGCGCCGGCAGGTCGTGGTTGGAAACGATCCCCGCAACCTCCATGTCCAGCTCGCCGATCCGCTGCCGATAGAGCAGGTCCACAAGGCAGTGATCGAATTTCGAGACCAGAATCAGCACACGGGGGCGCAGGTCTGCCGGGCGCAGCGACAGGGTCATGCCATATTCGGCCGCCAGGGCATCGAACCCGGCCCTGAGAGCCGGCTCATCCGCCCCGTCGGCCAGCGCGAAGCCGGTGCGAAGGAAGAACCGGTCGGTATCGGGATCGTTGAACTGGCTCGATTCGGTGATGTTGCCACCGGATCGGGCGATGTGCCCGGCGACGGCGGCAACGATGCCCGGCCGGTCGGCGCAGGACAGGACAAGGATGTGGCGGCGGCTCATGGGTTCCTTCTGTCTCAGTCCAGGATGCGGACGGCGGCGGCGGCGCGGGCGGCAAGGTCGCGCGCGGCCTCTGTGCTGCCGGCGCGGGCAAGGGCGACGCCCATGCGCCGCCAGGGCCGGGTCGAGGGCTTGCCGAACAGGCGCACGTCCACTTCGCCCCCCGCAACCGCCAGGGCATCGGCCAGGCCGGCATAGCGGAAGGCGGTGGAGTCCCGTTCGGCCAGGATCACGGCAGAGGCCGAAGGCCCCCTGAGCTCGATCCCTGGAATGGGCAGGCCGAGGATCGCGCGGGCGTGCAGGTCGAACTCCGACAGGTTCTGCGAGATCAGCGTCACCATCCCGGTGTCATGCGGGCGGGGCGACAGCTCCGAGAAGATCACCTCGTCGCCCTTCACGAAGAACTCCACCCCGAACAGGCCGAAGCCGCCCAGATCATCCACCACCTTCGCCGCCATCGCCTGCGCATCGGCAAGCGCCCGTGCCGACATCTGCGCGGGCTGCCAGCTTTCCTGGTAATCGCCCCGGTCCTGGCGGTGCCCGATGGGCGGGCAGAAAAGGATGCCCTGTCGCGTGCGGACCGTCAGCAGCGTGATCTCGTAGTCGAAGTCGATGAACGCCTCCACAATCACCCGCGCCCGGTCACCGCGCATATTGGCGACCGCATAATCCCATGCGGCGCCGATCTCCTTCGGGTCGCGCACGGTGGATTGCCCCTTGCCGCTGGACGACATCACGGGCTTCACCACGCAGGGCGTGCCCACATGCGCCAGCGCGGCCTCCGCTTCGGCAAGGCTTTCGGCATAGCGATAGCGTGACGTGCGCAGCCCGAGTTCCACGGCGGCGACTTCACGGATCCGGTCCCGGTTCATCGTCATCACCGCGGCCCGGGCCGACGGCACCACCGTCTGGCCCTGCGCCTCCACCTCGGCCAGCACCTCGGTGCGGATCGCTTCCACCTCGGGCACGATGAAATCCGGCCTGTGCTTCGCGATGGCCGCCTTCAGCGCATCCGCATCCAGCATGGAAAAAACCTCGGCCCCGTCCGCCACCTGCATGGCGGGCGCGCCTTCATAGCTGTCGCAGGCGATCACCTGCGCGCCCAGCCGCTTGGCGGATATCACGAACTCCCGCCCCAGTTCCCCGGAACCCAGCAGCAGGATCTTTGCAATGAAGGCCATCAGTCTCTCCCGGATGCGGGGCGCCTGATGGCATGTCAGCCGCCGCTGTGGAAGGGCGTTGCGGCAGCCGCGCGGCTTGCCTAGGCTTCGCGCCATGATCCGCATCCTTGTCCTCGCCGCCCTGCTGTCCGCCTCTCCGGCGGCGGCAGCCGCCCTTCCGCAGGCCGAACAGAAGATCGTCGCCACGGTCGACAGCCAGTTCGAAGCCGATGTCGCGCTGCTGGAACGGCTGGTGAACCAGAACAGCGGCACCAACAATGTCGCCGGTGTCACGAAGGTGGCCGAAATGCTCCGCCCCGAGTTCGAGGCGCTTGGCTTCGACGTGCGATGGGTTCCGATGGCGGAAACCGGCCGCGCCGGCCATCTGTTCGCCGAGCACAAGGGCAAGGCGGGCAACAAGCGCCTGCTTCTCATCGGCCATCTGGATACCGTGTTCGAACCCGACAACCCGTTCCAGCGCTTCAGCCGGGAAGGGAATGTGGCGAAGGGGCCCGGCGTGGGCGACGACAAGGGCGGGGTCGTGGTGATCCTGTCGGCCCTGAAGGCGATGAAGGCCGCAGGTACCCTGAAGGGCGCCAACATCGTGGTGGCGCTGACAGGCGACGAGGAAGAGGCGGGCAAGCCGCGCGCGATCGCCCGACGCGACCTTGTGGCGGAAGGGAAGCGCGCCGATGTCGCGCTGGATTTCGAAGGGCTTGTCCGGATCGACGGGCAGGACATGGGTTCGATCGCGCGCCGCTCCTCCAATACCTGGGTGCTGAAGACCAGCGGAGAGACGGGCCATTCCAGCGCGATCTTCTCGGACCGGCTGGGCGACGGCGCCGTGTTCGAGATGAGCCGGATCCTCGCCGCATTCCGCACCGAACTGCCGGAGCCCAGCCTGACCTTCAACGTCGGCCTGCTGGCCGGCGGAGAGCGGGTGGACCTCGATCCGGAAGGCGTGCGCGCCGGCGTGACGGGCAAGTCCAACATCATCCCGCCGGCCGCCGTCGCCGTCGGGGAGTTCCGCAGCCTCTCGCCGGAGCAGACGGAGCGGGTGAAGGCGAAGATGATCGCCATCGCCGCCAGGAACAGCCCGCGCACGAAAGCGGAGCTGATCTTCAACGATCCCTATCCGCCGATGGCGCCGACAGCCGGCAACCGCGCGTTGCTGGCCAGGCTGAACGAGGTGAACAAGGATCTCGGCCTCGCCGTGATGCCCGAACTCGACCCGCTGCGCCGGGGCGCGGGCGACATCGGCTTCGTGGCGGCCGACGTGGACAGCCTGGCCGGGCTGGGGCCGGCAGGCAGCGGCGATCACAGCGAGCGCGAGCAGATCGACCTGTCCAGCATCCCGCTTCAGGCCAAGCGCGCCGCGATTCTGATGAGCCGGCTTTCCCGCGAGAAGCGGGACTGACGAAGCCCGGACCGAATGATTTGAGTCGCGCTCGAATAGCTGCCATGCCGTTGACGCGGGGTGGCTGGGCGTGAATGCCCGAGGAATGCTACAACTTCTGCAGACGCCGATCAGACGAGGGGTGACCGAGATGAAGCCAGGCAAATCCCGCCAGACCTTCGCCTTGCCCCCCCTCGCCATTCCGCTTGTCGCGCTGGCGCTCGCCGCCTGCTCCGGCGGCGAGCCGCAGATGCCGCCCCCGCCCGAGGTAGAGGTGGAAACCGTCCGCGCCGGCGCCATCGACAATGTGATCGAGGTGCCGGGCCGGGTGCAGGCCATCCGCACGGCCGAAGTCCGCGCCCGGGTAACGGGCATCGTCGCCCGCCGCCTGTACGAGGAAGGCAGCGACGTGCGCGCCGGCCAGCCGCTGTTCGCAATCGACCCGCGGGAATTGCAGGCCAGCCTCAGCGCGGCTCTGGCGCAGGCGCAGCGGGCCGAGGCCACGGCGCGCAACGCCCGGCAGGACGTGGACCGTTATCGCCCGCTGCTGACGGACCAGGCGATCAGCAAGCAGGAATATGACGCCGCCGTGGCCCGTCTGGGTCAGGCCGAAGCGGATGTGCTGCAGGCCAGGGCGCAGGTGGAAACGGCGCGGCTGAACCTGGGCTACGCCACGGTGACAGCCCCGATCTCCGGCCGCGCCGGCCGCGCGCAGGTCACGGAAGGCGCCCTCGTCAGCGCGGGCGAAGGAACGCTGCTGACGGTGATCGAACAGATAAACCCCGTATTCGTGAACTTTTCCCAGTCCAGCTCGGAATTCCTGGCAATCCGCCGCGACATGGCGGCCGGCAGGGTGACGGGCCCGAAACTGGGCGCGACCCGGGTGGAACTCCAGCTGGAGGACGGAACCACCTTCGCCCAGACGGGCCGGCTGGATTTCCTGGATCTGGCCTTCGACGAATCGACCGGGGCGGCGGCCCTGCGCGCCGAATTCCCCAACCCCGGCGCCATGCTGCTGCCCGGCCAGTTCGTGCGGGCGCGTGTGTTCGCCGGAACCCGGAACAACGCGATCCTGGTGCCGCAGCGCGCGGTCCAGCTGAGCGCGCGCGGTGGCGGCGTAATGGTGGTGACGGCCGACAACAAGGCCGAGGCAAGGCCGGTGAAGCTTGGCGACCTGCGCGGATCGGAATGGGTGGTGCTGGAAGGGCTGAAGCCCGGCGACAGGGTGATCGTGAACGGCCTGCAGAAGGTGCAGCCCGGCCAGCCGGTGCGCATCGCCGCGCCGAAGCCGGCCCCCGCCCGGCCGGCCACGGCGCGCTGACGCCATGTTCTCCGGCTTCTTCATCGACCGGCCGATCTTCGCCTGGGTCGTCGCGCTGCTGATCTCGCTGGTGGGCGCCATCGCGCTCTACAGCCTCCCGATCGAGCAGTATCCCGAGGTCGCGCCGCCCTCGCTCACCATCAGCGTCAACTATCCGGGCGCCGATGCGACGACGGTGGAGCAATCCGTCACCCAGGTGATCGAGCAGCAGCTGAACGGGGTGGAAGGGCTGCTCTACATGGCCTCCACCTCCTCTTCCAACGGCTCCGGCTCGATCACCGCCACGTTCGAAACCGGCACCGACATCGATGTCGCGCAGATGGATGTCCAGAACCAGCTGACGCTGGTGGAACAGCGGCTGCCCGAAGAGGTGCGTCGGCAGGGCATCCCTGTGCGGCAGGCCAATGCCGGCTTCCTGCTGCTTGTCGCCATCGAATCGCGCACCGGCGCCAACGCGGCAGAGGATCTGGGCAATTTCGCCAATTCGCGCGTGGTCGATGAACTGCGGCGCGTGCCGGGCGTGGGCGATGTGCAGCTGTTCGGGTCGCCCTATGCCATGCGCATCTGGCTGGATCCCGAAAAGCTCGCCAGTTACCGGCTGTCGGCCGCCGACGCGCTGGCCGCCGTCAAGGAACAGAACAGCCAGAGCCCCGGCGGCCAGCTGGGCGACCTGCCGCTGGCCCGGGACACCGAGCTGAACGCCACAATCCTGACACAGGGGCGCTTCACCTCGGCCAAGGAATTCGCAGGGATCATCCTGCGCGCGAACCCCGACGGTTCCACCGTGACGCTGGGCGACGTCGCCCGGGTTGAAATGGGCGCCATGAGCTACGACACGGCCGCCGACCTGAACGACAGGCCGGTCGCCATCATCGCCGTCCAGCAGGCGACCGGCGCCAACGCCATCGCCACCGCCGAAGGGGTGAAAGCCCGCATGGACGAGCTGGCGCGCAGCTTCCCGACCGACATCCACTGGTCCGTTCCCTACGACACGACACCCTTCATTTCGGAATCCATCACCGAAGTCGTCCGCACCCTGTTCGAAGCGGTCGCGCTGGTGTTCCTGGTGATGTTCCTGTTCCTGCAGAACTGGCGCGCCACGCTGATCCCCACGATCGTGGTGCCGATCGCCCTGCTGGGCGCCTGCCTGGGTCTTGCTGCCTTCGGCTTCAGCATCAACGTGCTCACCATGTTCGCGATGGTGCTGGCGATCGGCATCCTGGTGGACGACGCCATCGTGGTGATCGAGAATGTCGAGCGCATCATGGCGGAGGAACATCTGCCCCCGCGCGAGGCGACGCAGAAGGCGATGGGGCAGATCACCTCGGCCATCATCGGCATCACACTGGTGCTGATGGCGGTGTTCGTGCCGATGAGCTTCTTTCCCGGCTCAACGGGCGCGATCTACCAGCAGTTCGCGGTCACGCTGATCGTTTCCATCGGCTTTTCCGCGCTGCTGGCGCTGACGCTGACGCCGGCCCTGTGTGCGACCTTCCTGAAACCACACACCCCGGATGACCCCGACAGCCCGAAAGGGCCGCTGGCGCGCGCCTTCAACCGGTTCAACACATGGTTCGACACTGTCACCCACAGCTATCAGCGTCAGGTCGGAAAGCTGCTGTCCGCGCCGCTGCGCTGGCTTGCGGTGTTCCTGCTGATGGCGGGCCTTGCGGTGATCCTGTTCGGGCGCCTGCCCGGCGGCTTCCTCCCGCAGGAGGATCAGGGCGTGCTGTTCACGGCCATCCAGGGGCCGCCGGGTTCGACACGCCCGCGCACCGAAGAAGCGCTGGAGCAGGTGAAGGGGTTCTACAAGCAGCAGGATGCAATCGCCAACATCGTGGCGGTTCGCGGCTTCAGCTTCTTCGGGCAGGGCCAGGCGAACGCCATGGTGTTCACCGCGTTCAAACCCTGGGACGAGCGAACCGCGAAGGCGGATCATGCCGACACCCTGCTGGGCAAGGCCAACATGGCCTTTTCACAGATCCGGCAGGCGCTTGTGTTCGCGCTGAGCCCGCCGCCCATCTCGGCGCTGGGCAATTCCAGCGGCTTCTCGTTCAAGTTGCAGGACGTGGGCGGCAAGGGCAACGAAGCCCTGCTGGCGGCCCGCAACCAGCTGCTGGGCGCAGCCGCGCAGAGCCCGATCCTCACGGGTGTCCGCCCCGAGGGCCAGGAAGCCGCCCCGCAGCTCCGTGTGACCATCGACAGGGTGAAGGCCCGCGCGCTGGGCCTGCAGGTGGCCGATGTGAACAACACGCTGGCGATCGCCTTCGGCTCGGCCTACGCTAACGACTTCAGCTACGAAGGCCGCATCCTGCGCGTGCTGCTGAAGGCCGATGCGCCCTACCGCATGACGCCGCCCGACATCCTGGCGCTGAAGGTGCGCAACAGCGCCGGAGACATGGTGCCCTTCGGCAGCTTCACCCAGGTCGAGTGGATCTCCGGCCCGCAGCAGTTGCAGCGCTACAACGGCTATCCGTCGATGACCATTTCCGGCATGGCGGCCCCCGGCCGGGCGACGGGCGAAGCCATGGACGAGATGGAGCGTCTGGCCCAGGCGCTCCCGCAGGGCTTCGCCTATGAATGGACGGGAATCAGCTACGAGGAGAAACAGGCCGGCGGCCAGATCGGGCTGCTGCTGGGGCTTTCGTTCCTGATCGTGTTCCTGCTGCTGGCGGCGCTGTACGAAAGCTGGTCCATCCCGGTTTCGGTGCTGCTGGTGGTGCCGCTGGGCGTGCTGGGCGCGATCCTGCTCACCATGGCGCGCGGGCTTTCGGCCGATGTCTATTTCAACGTCGGCCTGATCGCGATCATCGGGCTTGCGGCCAAGAACGCCATCCTGATCGTGGAATTCGCGATCGAGGAGGAAAACCACGGCAAGTCCCCGATGGACGCGACGCTGAGCGCCGTGCGCATGCGGCTGAGGCCCATCATCATGACATCGCTGGCCTTCATCGGCGGCATGATCCCCCTGTTCATCGCCAGCGGTGCGGGCGCGGCCAGCCGCATCGCCGTCGGCACCGGCGTGATCGGCGGGATGGTGGCGGCGACGCTGCTGGGCATCTTCTTCATTCCGGTCTTCTACCTTTCTGTCCGGCGCTGGCTGGGCCGGGAGGACGTGCCGCCCAAGGCCCCACCGGGTTCCGGCAGCGGCGGAGGCGCGTCCCATGGCTAAGCGCATCATTCCCCTTGCCGCGCTGCTGCTGGCCGGCTGCAGCCTGGCCCCGGCCGATGTGCGGCCGGAACCGCTGACGAAGACCACAGACTGGTACGCGCCCGAAGCGGCCGCCGATCCGGCGGGCTCCATCCGCGCGACCGACATCGGCTATGACGCCTTCTTCCCCGATCCGCGCCTGCGCAGCCTGATCGCGCTGTCGCTCGAACGGAACCGCGACCTCGCCGTCTCCGTCGCCCGAATCGCGGAGGCGCGCGGCCTGTGGCGGATCCAGGGCGCGGATCAGGGCCCCACGCTGGCCGCATCCGCAGCCGCCACCCGAAACCGGGCAGCCGCAGTCGATGCCGGCGGCCAGCCCATCACCGGAAACCGGGCGTCCATCGGGATCGCCGTGCCCGCGTTCGAGCTGGATTTCTGGGGCCGGGTGCGCAACCTGACGGACGCCGCCCGCGGCGAATATCTCGCAACGGTGGCAGGCGAACGGGCCGCACGGCTGGCGCTGATCCGCAACCTGGCCGGCGCCTATTATCAGGCGCGCGAAGCCGATGAACGGATCGCCCTTGCCGAAGCGACCCTGAAAAGCCGGGAGGACGGCCTGCGAATCGCCAGGCGGCGGCTGGATGCGGGCGTCACCTCCGCGCTGGATTATCGCCAGTCCGAATCGCTGCTGACCCAGGCCGAAACCGAACTCGCCGCCCTGAAACTGGCCCGCACGCAGGCGCGCAACATCGTGCTGGTGCTGATCGGCGGCGAACTGCCGGCCGACATGCCCGAAGCACTGCCGCTTGCGGCGCAGACGCCGCTGAAGCCGCTTGCCGCGGGCCTGCCGTCCGCGCTGCTGACGGCCCGCCCCGACATCATGGCCGCCGAACAGCAACTGAAGGCCGCGCGGGCGAATGTGGGGTCGGCGCGCGCCGCCTTCTTCCCCTCCATCGCGCTCACGGGAACGCTGGGCTATGCCTCGTCCGAGCTTTCGGACCTGTTCACGAAGGGCGGGCTGACCTGGTCCTTCGGGCCCGGCATCGATCTTCCGATCTTCGACTGGGGCCGTCGCAAGGGCAATGTGGATGTCGCCGTCGCCCGCGCGGACATCGCGGTCGCCACCTACGAACGCACCGTGCAGGAAGCCTTCCGGGAAGTGTCCACCGGGCTCGCCGGGCGGCAGCATCTTGCCGAAGAGGTGGCCGCGCAGGAACGGGCAGCGAAGGCCCAGCGCGAAATCGCAAGGCTGGCCCGCATCCGCTATCGCGAAGGCGTGGCGGACTATCTGGAAGTGCTGGACGCCGAGCGGAACCTGTTCACCGCCGAACAGTCGCTGATCTCGCTCAGGCGGGAGGAACTGGACAATCTGGCGGCACTCTACGCGGCGCTCGGCGGCGGGCTGCCGCCAACACAATAGCCCGGCGGGCTGCCGGCTGACCAATGAGGCCGGCGCCGCGCCAACCTGACCATTTGACCGGGATCAAGGCGGCACCCGCCTGATCCGCCGAAAGATCGTCCGCAACACCCGGGAATCCGGGTGACAACCATATGGTCAGGGCCAGAGAGACATGTCTTCCTTCTTCTCAATCGGCGCCTATCTGCTGTTCGGCATCCTGTCGCTGTTCATGATCGCGACGGCAACGAGCGCCGGATTTGCCATCCATGGCGTCATCATCCTCATCGCCTGCATCCTCGCGGTCGCCACGACCGTCGGGCGGCTGCAGCCCGCGCCCGCCGGTGGCTGGCTGATTCCGGACAGATCCGACGGCGGCTATCACGACGGCGTGGTGAAGGCAGGCGTCATCGCCACCGTCTTCTGGGGTGTCGTAGGCCTGCTGGTGGGCGTGGTGATCGCCGCCCAGCTCACCTTCCCGACGCTGGGCTGGGGGGTCGAATATCTCTCCTTCGGGCGCCTCAGGCCGCTGCACACCTCGGCCGTGATCTTCGCGTTCGGCGGCAACGCCCTGCTCGCCACCTCCTTCTGGGTCGTGCAGCGCACCTGCCGCGCGCAACTCTGGGCGCCGGGCCTCGCCTGGTTCGTCTTCTGGGGCTACCAGCTGTTCATCGTGCTGGCGGCCACCGGCTATGTGCTGGGCATCACCCAGTCCAAGGAATATGCCGAGCCGGAATGGTATGTGGACCTCTGGCTGACCATCGTCTGGGTCGCGTATCTGGCGGTCTATGTGGGCACCATCGTGAAGCGGCGCGAGCCGCACATCTATGTGGCCAACTGGTTCTACCTCGCCTTCATCATCACCATCGCCATGCTGCATGTGGTGAACAACCTGGCCGTCCCGGTCGGCTTCTCCGCCAAGAGCTATGTCGTGTGGGCGGGTGTGCAGGACGCGCTGACGCAATGGTGGTACGGCCACAACGCGGTAGGCTTCTTCCTGACTGCGGGCTTCCTGGGCATGATGTATTATTTCGTGCCCAAGCAGGCCGGAAAGCCGGTCTATTCCTACCGGCTTTCGATCGTCCACTTCTGGTCGCTGATCTTCCTGTACATCTGGGCCGGTCCGCACCACCTGCACTACACCGCCCTGCCTGACTGGGCGCAGACGCTGGGCATGGTGTTCTCGATCATGCTGTGGATGCCCAGCTGGGGCGGCATGATCAACGGCCTGATGACGCTGGAAGGCGCGTGGGACAAGATCCGCACCGATCCGATCATCCGGATGCAGGTCGCCGCGCTCGCCTTCTACGGCATGTCCACCTTCGAAGGGCCGGTCATGTCGATCCGCTCGGTGAACGGGCTGTCGCACTACACCGACTGGACGATCGGCCATGTGCACTCCGGCGCGCTCGGCTGGGTGGGCATGATCAGCTTCTCCAGCATGTATTTCCTGGCCCCGCGCGTGTTCGGCGTGGCCCGGCTCTACTCGCTCCGGATGATCAACTGGCACTTCTGGCTCGCGATGGGGGGCATCACCCTCTACACCGCCTCCATGTGGGTCGCCGGCATCATGCAGGGCCTCATGTGGCGGGAATTCAACGCCGAAGGCTATCTCGTCTACTCCTTCGCGGAAGTCACCGCGGCCATGCATCCCTACTATCTGATCCGGCTGCTGGGCGGTGTGCTCTACCTGCTGGGCGCGGTGATGATGGTCTACAACGTCTGGATGACGGCGAAGGGCCGGGTGCGCACCGAAGCGCCGCTGGATGCCGGCGCGCCGCTCAATCCGCACCTCGACAAACCCCTTGCGGAACGGCCGCTCGCGCCCGCCGCGCAGCCCGCCGAATAGGAGCAACGTCGCCATGGCGTTTGAAAATCACGCAAAGATCGAGCGCAACGTCACCATTCTCGCCGTTCTCACCCTCATCGTGGTGATGATCGGCGGGTTGGTGCAGCTGGTGCCGCTGTTCTTCCTGGAAAACACCATCGAGAAGGTGGAGGGCGTCCGCCCCTACACTCCGCTGGAGCTGGCCGGGCGCAACATCTACATCCGCGAGGGCTGCTATTCCTGCCACTCGCAGATGGTTCGCCCCTTCCGTGACGAAGCCGAACGCTTCGGCCATTACAGCCTCGCGGCGGAAAGCATGTACGATCACCCCTTCCAGTGGGGTTCCAAGCGGACGGGCCCGGATCTCGCCCGGGTGGGCAACCGCTATTCGGATGAATGGCATGTGCAGCACCTGACGAACCCGCGCGACGTGGTGCCGGAATCGATCATGCCCTCCTATCCCTTCCTGAAGGAGCGGGAGCTCTCGGTGCCCGACATCGCGGCCCATCTGAAGGCGAACCGCACCGTGGGCGTGCCCTACACCGACGCCCAGATCGAGAACGCCATGGCCGACCTGATGGCCCAGGCCGATCCCAACGCGGATCCGACGGATCTGCAGGCGCGCTATCCCAAGGCGCAGGCGCGGGACTTCGACGGCGATCCGACGCGCCTGACCGAAATGGATGCGCTGGTCGCC
Source organism: Sandaracinobacter sp. T42 (assembly GCF_059115405.1). Lineage (NCBI taxonomy): Bacteria > Pseudomonadati > Pseudomonadota > Alphaproteobacteria > Sphingomonadales > Sphingosinicellaceae > Sandaracinobacter > Sandaracinobacter sp. T42. Next base: position 1,051,394 of record NZ_CM181101.1, on the reverse strand, counting down.
TACCTTCAGATGCTGGGCACGCTGGTCGACTTCGGCAGCTATGTGCCCGAACAGAACAGGCGCTGAGGAGGGGCCGATGGACTATCAGCAACTCCGCACACTGGCCGACAGCTGGGGGCTCGTCTTCATGGTGATTTCCATGTCGGCAATCGTGGGCTGGGCCTTCCGCCCCGGCGCCCGCGCCGCGCAGGACGACGCCCGCATGATCCCCTTCCGTGATGAAGAGAGGCAGCAATGAGCGCTGACCCGAAGAATCCCGAATCCGGCCCCGGCACCACGGGCCATGAATGGGATGGTATCCAGGAGCTGAACAATCCCCTGCCGCGCTGGTGGCTGTGGATCTTCTATGCGACGGTCGCCTTCTCGCTGGTGTGGGTCGTGCTGTATCCGGCGATCCCGATTCCGGGCGGCTACACAAAGGGCACGCTCGGCTATTCCGGCCGGACAGAGGGCGAGCAGGCGCTGGCCGCCCTGAAGGCGCAGCGCGCTGAGGCGCTGAAGGGCTTCGACAGCGTCCCCCTGAACGAGCTGAAGAACAATCCTCAGCTGATGCAGGCAGCCGTGGAAGGTGGCCGGTCCGCCTTCAAGATGTACTGCATCCAGTGCCACGGCACCGGCGCGGCGGGCGGCAAGGGCTATCCAAACCTGAACGACGACGACTGGCTGTGGGGCGGCAGCATGGAGGAAATCCACGCGACGCTCGTGAACGGCGTGCGCCAGCCCGGCAACGACGACACCCACCAGTCGCAGATGCCCGCCTTCGGCAAGGACGGGCTGCTGACGAAGGCCCAGATCGCCGACGTCACGGAACATGTGCTGGCGATTTCCGGGCAGGAACATAACGCCGCCATGGCCGCGCGCGGCAGCGCGACCTTCGCCCAGCAGTGCGCCAGCTGCCATGGCCCCAACGGCGAGGGCATGCGCCAGTTCGGCGCGCCGAACCTGCGCGACGCCATCTGGCTCTATGGCGGCACCCGCGCCGACATCAACGCCACCATCACCACAGCCCGCGCCGGCGTTATGCCGGCTTGGAAGGGCCATCTGCCGGAATCGACCATCCGCCAGCTGACGGCCTATGTGCACAGCCTTGGCGGCGGGGAGTGAATGAGATGCCCGGCGTGCTGAAGCCCGCCCCCGCCACCCCAACGGGGCCCGGCGGGGACGGCAGCCTCTACAAGAAGCGGGTGAAGGTGCATCCGAAGAAGGTGGAAGGCCCCTTCCGCCGCTTCAAATGGGCCGTGCTCTTCCTCACGCTGGGCATCTATTACATTACCCCCTGGCTGCGCTGGGATCGCGGCCCCTTCTCCCCCGATCAGGCGGTTCTCGTCGATCTCGCCAGCCGGCGCTTCTATTTCGGCCCGATCGAGATCTGGCCCCAGGAATTCTACTATGTCGCCGGTCTGCTGATCATGGCGGGGCTGGGGCTGTTCCTCGTCACCACCTCGGTCGGCCGCGCCTGGTGCGGCTATGCCTGCCCGCAGACGGTGTGGACCGACCTGTACATGGCCGTGGAACGCTGGATCGAAGGCGATCGCAACGAACGCATCCGGCTCGACAAGGCCCCGATGAGCGCCGGCAAGCTGGCGAAACGCAGCACCAAGCATGCCATCTGGCTGCTGATCGCGGTGCTGACGGGGGGCGCCTGGGTCTTCTATTTCACCGATGCCCCCACCTTGCTGCGCGAACTGCTGACGGGGCAGGCGCCGTTCGTCGCCTATGCCACCATCGGTGTCCTCACCTTCACGACCTATTCGCTGGCCGGCCTGATGCGGGAGCAGGTCTGCACCTACATGTGCCCCTGGCCGCGCATCCAGTCCGCCATGCTGGATGAAGACAGCTTCATCGTCACCTACAAGGCCTGGCGGGGGGAACCGCGCGGCAGCGCCAAGGCGAAGGATGCGAACCTGGGCGATTGCGTGGACTGCATGGCCTGCGTGAATGTCTGCCCCACGGGCATCGACATCCGCAACGGCCCGCAGCTGGAATGCATCACGTGCGCGCTGTGCATCGACGCCTGCAACGACGTGATGGACAAGCTCGGCCGCCCGAAAGACCTGATCGGCTACACCACGCTGGAACGCGACATCGCGGAGTCGAAGGGCGAAACGCTGGCCCCCATGTGGAAGACGCTGCTGCGCCCCCGCGTGCTGATCTACTTCGCCGTGTGGGCCGCCATCGGCATCGGCATGCTGGTCGTGCTGGCGGGCCGGTCCCGCATGGACATCTCCGTCGCGCAGGAACGCAATCCGGTCTATGTGCAGCTGTCTGATGGCGACATCCGCAATAGCTACACAGTGAAGCTGATGAACAAGGAGGCCCGGCCCCGGCAGTTCGACCTCAGCGTATCCGGCCTCGACAATGCCCGGCTGGCGAATCCCCGCACCGGCGAGGCGCCCGCCAAGCGCATCCGTCTGGATGTCCGCCCGGACGGGGTGGACACCTATACCATCCAGGTGCGCGTGCCGGCTGCTTCCATCCATGCCGAACAGTCGGAAATCGTCTTCAAGGCCCATGCAGCCGACGGGGACGGCGACGTGATGGAAACCACGCGCTTTTCCGCCCCCGAATCCGCCGTGAGGGCACGATGAGCCGTCCGTTCACGGGCCGCGACGCCCTGCTTGTGATCGGTGGCGGATTCCTGCTGGTGATTGGGGTGAACGTGGCGCTGGCCGTGAACGCCAGCCGCAGCCATCCCGGCCTTGTGGTCGAGAACAGCTATGTCGCCAGCCAGAAGTTCAACGGCTGGCTGGCGCAGGGCCGCACCCAGAAGGCGATGGGCTGGAACGTGGCCGCCCGTGCCGATGCGGCATCGCTGACCATTTCCGCTGACGGCCCCCTTGGCGCGCCGCTGTCGGGGCTGAAGGTGATCGCCACGCTGGAGCATCCGCTGGGGGCAGAGCCGTCCCGCGATATCGAACTCCGGGAAATCGCGCCCGGCCGCTATGCCGCGCCGCATGGGCTGGCGCCGGGCCAGTGGCTGGCCGAAGTGCGCCTCGCGCGCGGGGGGGAAAAATTCTATCTCCCCACCCGGCTGGTGGTGCCGGGCTGACCATGGCGACGATCGCGCCACCGGCCGCACCGTCCGGTCAGGATATGTCCGGCCTGGATCTGTTCGTGGCCGAAACCGCGCCGGGCCGGCGGCGGATCGACCTGCACGTGCCGGGGCTTCATTGCGCCAATTGCATCCGCAAGGTGGAAGGCGCCGTCCGCGGGCTGCCGGGAATCACCCACGCCCGCGTCAACTTCACGACCCGCCGCCTGACGGCAGAATGGCAGGAGGGCCGACTGACGCCGGAGGCCATCCTTTCCGCCGTCGAAGGGGCAGGATTCGAAGCACGGCCCTTCTCCGCCTCGGATGTCGCGGCGCAGGGATCCGATCCGGCGTCCCGCCGTCTCATCAAGGCGATGGCGGTTGCGGGCTTCGCCGCCATGAACATCATGCTTCTGTCCGTCTCGGTCTGGTCCGGGGCGGATGGCGCAACGCGGGATCTGTTCCACCTGATCTCCGCTGCGATCGCCCTGCCGACGATCGCCTATTCCGGCATGCCCTTCTTCAGTTCGGCCTGGGGCGCGCTGCGGCAGGGCCGGACCAACATGGACGTGCCGATCTCCATCGGCCTGATCCTGGCGACCGCGCTCAGCCTCTACGAGACATTCACGCGCGGGCACGAGGCCTGGTTCGATGCAGCCGTGATGCTGCTGTTCTTCCTGCTGATGGGTCGCGTGGCCGACAGCCTGATGCGCGACAGGGCACGGGCAGGCGTCGCCGCGCTGCTGAAGCAATCCGCGCCCGGCGCGCTGATCCGCGCCCCGTCGGGCGAAACCGAATGGCGGCCGATCGAAAGCGTCGCGCCGGGCATGACGGTGCTGGTGGCGGCCGGCGCGCGCATTCCGGTGGATGGCCTGGTGCTGGAAGGCCGTTCCAGCATCGACCGCAGCCTGGTGACGGGCGAAAGCCTGCCCGAGCCGGTGGCCCCCGGCGGCCTGCTGCTGGCGGGAACGCTGAATCTGGATGCGCCGCTCGCCATGAAGGCGACCGCCGTGGGCGAGGCGAGCTTCCTGGCGCAGGTGGTGCGCCTGATGGAATCGGCCGAACAGGGCCGTGCCCGCTATACCCGCATCGCGGACCGCGCCGCGCGCCTCTATGCACCCGCCGTGCACCTGACGGCCCTGCTGACGGCCATCGGCTGGCTCATCGCGGGGGCAGGCTTGTATCAGGCATTGGTGACGGCCATCGCCGTGCTGATCATCACCTGCCCCTGCGCACTGGGCCTTGCCGTGCCGGCCGTGCAGGTGCGCGCGGCCAGCGTGCTGATGAAGCGCGGCCTGCTGGTGAAGGACGGAAGCGCGCTGGAACGGCTGGCCGAATGCGACACTGTCGTGCTGGACAAGACCGGCACGCTGACGCTGGGCCGCCCGGTGCCGGCGGGTCGGCTGCCCCTGTCCGGAGAGGCGCTGGCGCTGGCCGCCGGTCTCGCCGCGAAAAGCAGCCACCCCCTCTCGCGCGCGTTGCTGGCGGCCGCCAGGGCCGACGGCGTCACGCCCGTCGCGCTCGCCGATGTCCATGAACATCCAGGCCTGGGGCTGGAAGCAAGCCATGGGGGCGAAACCCTCCGCCTCGGACGGCCCGACTGGGCCGGAACCGGCGACACGGCGGATGGCCATCTGCTGACGCTGGCGTTCCGGCGCGGCGAAGCCCCTGCCACGCTGATCCCGTTCGAGGATCCGCTCCGCCCCGACGCAGCCGCCGCAATCGCCCGAATGAAGACAGACGGCTTCGACGTGCGCATCCTTTCCGGAGACCGGGAAAGCGCCGTCCGCCATGCGGCGCTGGCGCTGGGTGTGGAAAGCTGGGCTGCGGCGCAGTCGCCCGCCGGAAAGCTGGCCGCCATCGAAGCACTGGCCGCCGGGGGCCGGAAGGTGCTGGTCGTGGGCGACGGCCTGAACGACGCCCCGATGCTGGCGGCAGGCCATGCCTCCATCGCCCCGGCCACCGCCTCGGATGCGGGGCAGACTGCAGCCGATCTGCTGTTCCTGGCCGACAGCCTGATGGCGGTGCCGCAGGCCGTGGAAACCGCCCGCGGCGCGGATCGCCATGTGCGGCAGAACTTCCTGCTGGCCATCGGCTACAATATCCTCGCCGTGCCCATCGCGATGGCGGGCCTGGCGACTCCGCTGATCGCGGCGGTCGCCATGTCGCTGTCGTCCATCCTGGTGGTGGGCAATGCGCTCAGGCTGAAGGCGCCGAAATGACGACGATCGGAATCCTGCTGCCAATCGCCCTGCTGCTGGGCCTTGGCGGACTTGCTGCTTTCCTCTGGTCCATGCGGTCAGGCCAGTATGACGATCTGGACGGCGCGGCGCAGCGCATCCTGACAGACGAGGATGACGGCCCGTGCTGAGGCAGATGATGCCCGCCCTGCTGCTGCTGGCGCTGCTGGACGCCACATCGCCCGCGCTCGCGCGCGGGCTGGTGCCGGTCTGTTCCGCCAGCGGAACGCAATGGGTGGATCTGGAAGGTGGCCAGAACCGCAGGCCGGCCAGCGAAAGCGCCTGCCCGCACGGCTGGTGCACCCCGCGCAAGCCCCGGGCAGACCGGGGGCCCGGTTGCGCCCCTTAACGATACAGGCGTTTGCCGCCCTGCCTTCCTTGCGCTAACTATCTGCCATTCAGCGGAAAGGTCCGTGCCCGAACGGCACGGGTCACTGGGGGGAAGGCTGCATGCACAAAAGGCTGGCCCGGTTGCGCACGCGGCTCTACCGCACGTCCAGCGCGGTGCAGACCTGGTATTACCGGCGCGTCTGGGGAATGACCATCGGCGACGACTGCCGCATTTCCCGCTCCGCCAAGCTGGACAAGACAAACCCTCGGGGAATCCACATCGGGGACAGCACACTGATCTCGTTCGATGCCGCGATCCTGACGCATGATTTCGTCGGCAACCGCCATCTGGACACCTACATCGGCAGCAACTGCTTCATCGGTGCGCGGTCGATCATCCTCGCCGGAATTCGCGTGGGCGACCACAGCGTGGTGGGGGCGGGATCGGTGGTGATCGCGGATGTCCCCCCCAACAGCATCGTGGCCGGAAACCCGGCGAAGATCATCCGTTCCGGCGTGGAAACGGGGCGCTGGGACATCTTCGACAAGCGCTTCCTGGAAGTGGAGGCCGAACGCCTCGCGCGGGAGGCCACGAAGGCCTGATCCTTCGCCCGGGCCTCCCAACCGTGTCAGAGGGGGCGGAAGAACAGCGCCTTCATCATGGCCTTCACGCTCTCCGGCTGGCGGCGCAGCACGCGCCGCGCCGTCTGCGCCAGGCCCTGCACCCAGATCAGGGGCAGCAGCAGCGGATGATATTTCCGGTAGAACAGCAGCCGTGCCCGCAGCAGCCAGTATTCCGACTGCGCAGACCTGCCCCCCTTCTTCGCGGAAGATCCGATCGAGCCGCCATGCTTGTGATAGACGACAGACCCCCGCGACAGCCCGATGGAGAAGCGGCCGCGGTTGCGGCGGGCCCAGTCCATCTCCTCGAAATAGAGGAAATAATCCTCGCCCATCAGGCCCACGGTTTCCACAAACGCGCGCGTGACCGTCAGCGACGCCCCCAGCACGCAGGCGGCCCTGCGCGCCGCCGCCCGGCCATCCCAGGGGGCCTTGAACGGCTTGTTGCCATGGATGCCCGCATTGCCGCCCGTCAGCGGGTTGAATGTCATCCCGCCCAGCGCCTGCACCTTCTCCGGCGCGGCATAATAGCGGATCACGGTGCCGATCATGCCCTGCGCCGGATCTGACCGGATCTGCGCCAGCAGCGACCGCGCCGCCGCAGGCTCCACCACCGTGTCGTTGTTCAGCAGCCACACCGCCTCGATCGCCGGGTCCTTCAGCAAGTGGCGGATGCCCAGGTTGTTGCCGCCCGCGAACCCCAGATTCCCAGCCGACCGGATCAGCGTCAGCCGCCGCTCGCCGGGGGCATGGGCCAGCGCCTCCTCGGCATCCAGCACCTCGATCGCCACCGGCTTGTCCAGCGGCGGGGTGGAAAGCGCGCCCAGCGGGCCGTCCGGCGGCAGGTAGGGTCGGTTGCCGGAGGCCCAGTCGATGATCGTGCGGTCCGATCCGTCGCCAGAGGCGTTGTCCACCACCGCCACGCGCAGCGGGATGTCCGAACGGAGCAGCGATTCCAGGCACTCCAGCGTGTCGGCCGCGCCCTTGTAGTTCACCAGCACCACACCCAGCCGCGCGACGGGATCGGGCGCGGGCGGGGCCCAGGCCTCGTCATCGCCCGCCGCGTCGGCCGGCCATGGCTGCACCCCCCAGGGCGCGGTGATCAGATCAGATCCCTTGTGCATGGTGGTCAGGGCTTCGTTCCGTCCGTTCCGTCCCCGACAAGAAGGCGTGGCGCGGTCCCGCCCCTCAGCGCCTGTCCGCGGCCGGACAGGCTGGGATTGGTCATGAAATAACGGTGCAGGTTGAAACTGGGCGTGCCCGGCGTCAGCCGCCGATAGCTGCCGTCGGCCTGCATCTCCCAGCTCTGCTCGTCATCCTTCAGGTTGGCGACCATCACCTGGTCCAACACCTGGGCATGGACGGTCGGGTTCAGGATGGGGATCAGCAATTCCACCCGCCGGTCGAAGTTGCGGGGCATCCAGTCGGCGCTGGTGATCCACACCTTCGCCTCGCGGCTGGGCAGCGGATGGCCATTGCCGAATGCGACAATCCGGCTGTGTTCAAGGAACCGCCCGATCACGGAACGCACGCGGATATTCTCGGACAGGTCCTTCACGCCGGGCCGCAGGCAGCAGATGCCGCGGATCACCATGTCCACCTGCACGCCCGCCTCGCTCGCCTCGTACAGCTTCTCGATGATGATGGGATCGACCAGGCTGTTCATCTTTACCCACACCGCCGCCGGGCGGCCTGCCCTTGCATGGGCGATTTCCGCGTCGATCCCTTCCATCAGGGTGGATCGCAGGTTCAGCGGGCTCATCGCCAGCCGCCGCAACCCCTGCGGCTCCACATAGCCGGTGATGTAGTTGAAAACCTGCGCGACATCCCGCGCCAGATCCCGGTCCGCCGTGAAGAAGCTGAGGTCGGTGTAGATGCGGGCGGTGACCGGGTGATAGTTGCCCGTGCCCAGATGGAGATAGGTGTTCAGCTCGCCGCCCTCGCGCCTGACCACCATCGAGGCCTTGGCGTGGGTCTTCCAGTCGATGAAGCCATAGACGACCTGCACACCCGCCCGCTCCAGCGCAGCCGCCCAGGTCAGATTCTGCTCCTCGTCGAACCGGGCCTTCAGCTCAACGATGGCGGTGACGGCCTTGCCGTTCTCTGCGGCGTCGATCAGCGCCCGCACGATCGGGCTGTTCTTGCCGGTGCGGTAGAGCGTCTGCTTGATCGCCACCACGTCCGGGTCGGCGGCGGCCTGGCGCAGGAAGGCCAGCACCACGTCGAAGCTTTCATACGGGTGGTGGACGACGATGTCCTTGGCGCGGATCGCGGCGAAACAGTCGCCCCCATGCTCGCGGATGCGCTCCGGAAAGCGCGGCGTATAGGGCTCGAACTTCAGATCGGGCCGGTCCTCGTCCACCAGCCCGGCAAGATCCGCGATGCCCAGGATGCCGTCAACCACCATCACGTCGCGGTCGTTCACCGCCAGCGCCTGCTTCACCGCCGTGCGCAGGCGGCGCGGGGTGTGCTCCTCGATCTTCAGCCGGATCACCTGCCCCCGCCGGCGGCGCTTGATCGCCGTCTGGTAGAAGCGCACCAGATCCTCGGCTTCTTCCTCGATCTCGATGTCGCTGTCGCGGATGATGCGGAAACTGCCCTGCCCCATGCGCTCGAAGCCGGGGAAGATCAGCCCGAAGAAGCGGGTCAGCACCTGCTCCATCGCCAGATAGCGCGCCGACCGGCCCGGCAGGCGCACGAAGCGCGGCAGCATCTGCGGCAGCATCAGCAGGGCGTTCAGACGTTCCCCGTCGGCCAGCCGCTTCATGTCGAACACCAGGCTGAAGCCCTTGTTCGGAATGAACGGGAAGGGATGCGCCGGATCGATCGCCTGCGGGGTCAGCACGGGGAAGATCTGATCCAGGAAATGGGCCTGCAGCCATTCGGCTTCCGCCGGCGCCAGCTCCTCATGATCGAGGATGGCGAAATCCGCCGAACGCAGCGCCTTGCGCAACACGCCGAAGACCCGCTGCTGCTCCGTCATCAGCCGTTCGGCCGCAACGGCGATCTCCGCCAGCTGCTGCGCCGGCGTCAGCCCGTCGGGCGACGGCGTTTCGATGCCCTCATCCACCTGCCCGCGCAGGCCCGCCACGCGCACCATGGTGAATTCATCGAAATTGTTGCCGGAAATGGAAAGGAACCGCAGCCGCTCCAGCAGCGGATGCGCGGGGTTCATCGCCTCCTCAAGGACCCGCGTGTTGAACGCCAGCCAGGAAAGTTCGCGGTTCAGATAACGGCCGGCGCCAAGCACCCGGTGCGGCTCGACGGGCTGGATCGGCAATGGTCGGTTCACGCTGGCCATCGCAAGGTCCTTAGCATTGCTGCGCCTGCGAAGCCATCACGGGCGGGGTTAACGATCGTCGAAGTCGAGATCGATGAAAACTTCCCGCGCCAGCGGGATCGAAACGGGCCGCTGCTGCGACAGCGCCGCCTTGTCCAGCGCATCGACGGTTCGCGCCACGCCTTCGAAACTTCGCTCGATCCGGGACAGGACATAACGGGTGACATCGGCCGGCACATCAACGCCCCTGTCGCGCCACTGCTTGCGGAACACCGCCTCCAGCAGGGCGTCGTCGGGGGCCCGGATCTGCACGCGCGGCGTGGCCGCCAGGCGGCTCTTCAGATCCGCCAGCGTCAGGTTCCAGTCAGCCGGCACGGAACGCGCCGTCATCAGCAGCGGCCGCCGCTCCTCCATCGCCGCGTTCCAGGCGTGGAACAGCGCCTCCTCGGATGCGGTGCGGTCGGCATCGTCCCACAGCCGGGCGTTGGCGCGGCGCGCAAAGATCGCGGCCAGATGGCTCTTGCCGCTGCCCGTGGGACCGATCAGCAGGGCCGCTGGAACCGGCCATGTGGACCATCCGTCCAGAAAGGCGACCGCCTCGCTGTTGGCGGTGGAAACGAAGAAGTCCTTCTGGCCCTGCGCAGCCCGCCAGCGCAGCGGCAGCACCATCTGCTCCTCATGCGGCTTCGGCGGCGCCCCCGTCATGCGCCACCTTGCGGGCCGGGCGATTCCTGCAGCTGCTCTTCCTGCACCTCGGGCGCCGGCGGCGGCAGCGCCGCCTCGCCGGCGCCGCGGCGCCTGAGAGAACCACTCTCCAGCCGCAGGCCGCGCGTGTCCAGCGCATAGCGCAGGTCCGACAGCGGCACCGAAGAGACGATCTCCAGCACCGATTCGCCACCCAGCACCAGGCTCTGCAGACGCACCCCCTCCACGCCGGGCGTTCCGGCGACCAGGGCCTGGATCGCCTGCAATGTCGCGTCGTCGGGGGTCGCCACGCGCACCCGGATGCCGCCGCTGCCCTCGAATCCGCCGCCGATCTCGGGGCCCGTGTCCTCCAGCGCGGTCGCCGGCACGTCGGGTTCGATCAGGCTGGGATCGGGCAGCAGGTTGCCGGCGCGCAGGGCTGCCACATACAGCTTGTCCGATTCGCGCACGGCTGTGTCCATCAGGCCAGCAACATCGCCGCTGCGGTTCGTCAGCCGCACCCGCCCGATTTCCCGCCCGGCGGGGCCGAAGCGCACCACCAGCAGGCCGGAAACCGGCCCGCCCTGCCAGCTGCGGTCCAGGATCAGTTCCGGCATCAGCACGTCCGCCACCTGGTAGCGGTCGATCAGCGCCCGCCACAGGAAGATGTGCCGCCGTTCCGCCTGCCAGGCGTTCAGCAGGATGGTATCGCCCGGAGTCGGCTGGATTCGCACATAATCGATCGGGCTTTCCCCGGCGCGCAGCCGCGCCCAGGCCGCAAGCCAGGGCGAAGCAGGTTCGTGCGCCATCCGGGTCGCCGCGTCCTGCAGCACCGGGATCACAAGGAACGGCGGCGACGAACTCAGCGCCGCGAACTTGCCCAGATAGGAAGACGCCCGCGCCCTGTCGAACACGATGGCCAGCCTTGCCACATAACGCGCCGGGCCGATCTGCTCGCGTTCCACCTCGATCGCGGAAATCATCGAATCGAGCGCGCTGTCAGGCAGGCGCGGCGCACTGGACGCCGTCTGCCCCGACATCCGGGCCCACAGGGCGGGCCAGGCCAGCCGCTGTGCCTCGCGCCAGCCATTCAGCCGCGCGTCAGACGGGCTCTTGCCGCCCACATCCACATCGATTCCGGAAACCACCAGACCGCCGCTTCCGCCGATCGCCGTCGGCACGTCCGGGTCGGCCGCGGCGGTCTTCGGCCGGGCGTCGGCCGCCTTCAGCCCCGCCTGCGCGGCCGCAGGCGCCGCAACCGCGAGCGCCAAAGCTGCCATTCCACCTGCGAACCCGCGCGAGAGCTTCATCTTGCCCTGCCTTTGGCGCATGCAGGGTGGGATTCCAAGGCCCAAGGCGCTAGAGCGCGCCAATGACCACGCCCGAACGCCCCGCAAAGCCTGCCACCTATGCAGAAGCCGGTGTCTCCATCGAAGCCGGCAACCAGTTGGTGAAGATGATCGCCCCGCTGGTGCGCGCCACCCGGCGCCCCGGCGCCGATGCCGAGATCGGCGGATTCGGCGGACTCTTCGACCTGAAGGCGGCCGGTTTCACGGATCCGCTGCTGGTCGCGGCGACCGACGGGGTCGGAACCAAGCTGAAGCTCGCCATCGAAACGGGCCGTCACGGCACCATCGGGCAGGATCTGGTCGCCATGTGCGTGAACGATCTGATCGTTCAGGGCGCCGAACCCCTGTTCTTCCTGGACTATTTCGCCACCGGCAAGCTGGAGACAGGCGTTGCCGAGGAAGTGGTCGCCGGCATCGCCCGCGCCTGCGCGCAGGCCGGCTGCGCGCTGATCGGCGGGGAAACTGCGGAAATGCCCGGCATGTATGCACCGGGCGACTATGATCTTGGCGGGTTCGCCGTGGGCGCGGTGGAGCGTGACGAACTTCTGACGGGGGATCGGGTCGCGGCCGGCGACGTGCTGCTGGGGATCGGATCGTCGGGCGCGCATTCCAACGGCTATTCGCTGCTGCGGCGGCTGGTGGAGGGCGCGGCACTGGACGCCCCTGCCCCCTTCGATCCCGAAACCCTGCTGATCGACGCCCTGCTTGCCCCCACCCGCCTGTATGTGAAGCCGCTGCTGCCCCTGCTGAAGGCGGGTCGAATCCATGCGCTTGCCCATATCACCGGCGGCGGCCTGCTCGAAAATGTGCCGCGCGTGCTGCCTGCCGGCACACGCGCCCTGATCGATGCCGCAAGCTGGCCGCTGCCCCCGCTGTTCGGCTGGCTCCAGCAGCAGGGCCGGATGGAGGCGGCCGAACTGGCCCGCACCTTCAACTGCGGAATCGGCATGATCCTGGCCGTTGCGCCTGCCGATGCGGTGGCGGTGGCGGACGCGCTGACGGGGGCGGGTGAAACCGTCTTCACCGTCGGCCGGATCGTGCCGGGCGCAAAGGGCTGCGAAGTTCGCGGCAGCGCGGGGCACTGGGGTCAGGCGGAAGGCTGGGTTGCCGCCCACGATGCCTAGGAAGCGGATCGCCGTGCTCCTGTCCGGGCGCGGCTCCAACATGCTGGCGCTCGCCAGGGCCGCGCAGGATCCCGCCTATCCCGGAGAGATCGTGCTTGTGCTGTCCAACCGTGCCGCCGCGCCGGGGCTGGAGGCCGCCCGGCAGCTCAGCCTGCCGACAGCGGTTGTCCCCGGCAAGTCTCACCCCGACCGGGAGGCGTTCGACGCGGCCGTCTCGGCCGAGCTGGAAGCGCACGGGGTGCAGGCGATCGCGCTTGCGGGCTTCATGCGGATCCTCTCGCCTGCCTTCGTGCGCCGCTGGGCGGGGCGGCTTGTGAACATCCACCCCTCGCTGCTGCCGCGCTATCCCGGGCTCGACACCCACGCCCGCGCGCTGGCGGCCGGCGACACCGAGGCAGGCTGCACCGTGCATCTGGTGACGGAAGAACTGGATGCCGGCCCCATCCTGGCGCAGGCGCGCGTGCCGGTCATGCCCGGCGACACGCCCGAAACGCTCGCCGCCCGCGTGCTGGAAGCGGAACACCGCCTCTATCCGCAGGCGTTCGCCGATTTCCTCGACCGGCTCGACTGACGGGTTGCAGCGCCTTCACCTTGACGCCAGACTGGCGCGGGGCAACCAGATCGGGAGGGCGGCTGATGAGAGGTCCGGCATTGTTTGCGGCAATGATGATGGCCGCACCGGCCAGTGCGCAGACCGGCGTGCCGGACGCCATCAAGGCGCGTGTGAACGAACTGGTCGCGCGCTGCGTGCAGGCAGGCGGAACGCTGGGCAGCATGACGGGCCAGGGCCGGTTCGTGATCCCGGCCGACTTCAGCGGCGACGGCCGCAGCGATTTCCTGGTTTCGGAAGGCAATGTGCCCTGTGCGGGCCGGCCCACCCTGTTCCGCGCGGATGGCAAATCCCGGCTGGAACTGTGGGTGGGCGACGGCGCAAATACCCGGCTGGCCTTCGCTGACCGGGTGATCGCCTACCGCGTGCTCGCCGGCAGTCCCGCGAAACTTCAGATCGCCAGATCCGGCCCGGCCTGCGGCGGGACGGCGCGCTGTGGCGACGAGATTCGATGGAATGCCGCCGCAGGCGGGTTCGAGGAAGTCCCGACAGACGGCCGCAGGATCGCGGCCCGTCCGGCGACAGGCGGCCAGACGGCTGCGGCGCCCGCTGCGGCCCCTGCAGCCCCTGCGGCCGGGGGGGCATCTGCCCCGGCGGCGGCCATTCCACGCGTGGCGGCCGATGCACAGGCGCGGTTCAAGGCCGCCTGCCGCAAGCGGCTGCTCGCCGAAAAGCCGGCAAAGACAGACTGGATCGATCCCGCCTGCGCAGATGAATGGGGCCGCGTCGTCGCAAGCCAGACGATCGCGGAAGCCCTGCTGCAGGCGGTGCCGGGCGGGGCGGGCGCCGCGCCCGCCCTGGCCGAACTGCGCCAGCGCATGGCAGGCGTCCGCTGGGCGCCCCGGCCCGAAAAGGGGCAGCTCGCGTCAGGCCGGCTCGGCGGTTACACGATGGGGATCGAAGGTGGCGCCCGGCCCGAAAAGGTCGGCGTCGGCTGGTCCCAGGTGGGGGAGATGATCCCGCTGAACATCCCGGAAGCGTTCGCCGCGCGCGGCGCGAAGCTCACACTCACCCGTTGCGAGAAGATGGGCGTGGGCGAAGGGGAACGCAGCTGGTCTGTCGCGTTTACGGGGCGCGCCCCCTTCGATCTCACGGTCTATGAACGGACGGCGCCCACCGGCAATGCCTGGAGCCACTACAACGCCACCGTGCGGGTGGACGGCGCGCCGTCACCGCGCGGGCCGACGAACTGCGAGCCGTTCTGGTAGGCGGCCACCGGCTGCGGTTCAGGAACAGGCGGCCGGTGGCCGCTGTCTAAGTATAGGCGGCCGGTGGCCGCTGGGCATTCAACGCCGTTTCAAGCCGCTGCCCCAGCGACAGCAGCGCAGCCTCCCCACCCTCGCGCCCGATCAGCTGCACGCCAATCGGCAGGCCGTCCGATGTCCACCCGGCGGGCAGAACCAGCGCGGGAAGCCCCGCGAAGCTGGCGAGCGAGGTGAAGTCGGCAAGGGTCGCCGGCCCTTGCGTGCCATGCGGGAAGGCGGCCTGTGGCGTGGCCGGCAGCAGGATCGCATCCGCCAGCCGCAACAGCCCGCGAATCTCCATGGTCGCAATGCCGATCGCCTTCTGGCCCTGCGCCCGTGCGGTCCGGTCGATCCCGGCCGCGAATTGCAGATAACCAAGGAAGGCTTCGGAAAAGCCCGAAGGATCGCGGTCCGCCAGGGCCCCGAAATGCGCCCGCGCACCGGCCGACGCTTCAAGGAACCCCGCCAGACGCAGGCGATCGAAGTCGAGCGGCGCGCTGCGGCTCCGAACCTCGATCCCCAGCCCCTCCAGCAGCGAAGCCGCCAGCCTGACGGCCGCATCGACCGCCGGATCCGTCGCCGCGCCGCGCCAGCCGGTCAGGGTGGCGACCCGCGCGACGGGCGCGGCCGGGGCGCCGTCGGCCAGCACATCGAACAGCGCGGCGCAATCCGCCACGGATCGGGCGAGCGGGCCAATCACGTCCCATTCCGGCACCAGCGGCATCAGGCCGTCTGCCGGCACGCGGCCGGGGCCCGGCTTCAGCCCGGCGATTCCGCAATAGCTGGCCGGAATGCGGATGGATCCCAGCGTGTCCGTTCCCAGCGCCGCCGTGCAAAGCCCGGCCGCGACAGCCGCGGCCGAGCCGCCCGAAGATCCGCCCGGCGTGTAGCCGGCGCGATACGGATTCTGGGTCCGGCCATAAAAGGGATTGTCCGTCGTCGCGCCCAGCGCGCCTTCGTGCAGGTTGGTCAGGCCGATCAGGATCGCGCCCGCCGCCCGCAGGCGGCCGACAACCGCGGCGTCCCTGTCCGCGCGTCGGTCGTGCAAGGCCCCGGTCCCGGCCGCGACCGGCCAGCCCGCCACGTCGATATTCCCCTTGATGGCGATGGGAACGCCTTCCAGCGGCCGCGCCGTTCCGGCCTCGAACCGGGCAGCGCTCGCCAGGGCGGCCGCCCGCGCGCCTGCCGCGTCCACGAAGGTAAAGGCCCCAAGCGCCCCGTCGAACCGCTCGATCCGCGCCAGATGATGGTCGATCGCCGCCACCACGCTGACCTGCCCGGCCGCACAGGCCGCGCGCAGGGCTTTCACCCCCAGTCTGTGAAGTCCGGCCGCCAACCTCGCTCTCCGCCTGCATCCCTGCCCCTTCGTGCGGGTCCGAAGGATGCCCGGTCAAGACATCAGATGGAGAGGGATGGTTGCGCGGATGTCAGGCTCGGTTCATACGCACTGGTGTTTCCTTGAACAGACATCCCACGGAAAGGACGATCGATGCGCTGGATCCTCGCACTTGCCCTTGCGGCTGCGCCGCTTGCCGCAAGCCCGGCTGCCGCGCAGGATTCCGGCTACCGGTCCCGCACGGTGGTGGTATTCGGAAACGATCCCTGCCCGAAGGCCGACAATCCCGATGAAATCATCGTCTGCGCCCGCCGGCCAGAGGAAGAGCGCTACCGAATCCCCAAGGACCTGCGGGAGGCTGAGAAGGCCGCCCAGATCGCGCGCGAAGACCAGGTTGCCGCCAACCGCGCGGCCATCGTCAGCGGCCGCACGGCGGCCACTGGCATCGGCAGCTGCTCGGCGGCCGGCGCTGGTGGCATCACCGGCTGCACCCAGGGGCTGAATGTGGTCGGCGCCGCGAAGACCGTCGTCGAAGGCGTGAAGAAGGCAACCGAACCCGTCGACGACTGATGCAGGCAGCGCCCGGCTTCCCGGCCGGGCTGCTGTGGCCGCCTGCCTATCGCTCCCGCTGATACCTCAGGTTCACGCTGGAATTCCCCAGCGAACTGACTTCCAGCAACACGCTCCAGATCCGGCTCAGCGTCAGCTGCACCGTTGTCAGCGTATTGCCCTGGCTGTCCGTCAGCACCTCGACATAGATGTTCCGCGTCAGCCGCTTGCCGATGGCGATGCCGGTTCCCATGCCGGTCTGCGCGTTGTCGCCCACCAGCCGCAGCCGGTCCACCCCGACGGACCGGCGGATCTTGCCCATCGTGTCCACGCCGGATTGCAGGCCCGCGATGGCGGTCGCCAGCTGAACAGCCTCCGTCACGCTCAGGTCGGCGACAGACGAGCCGAACAGCAGCCGCGACAGGATCTCGTCCTCCGGCAGCGAGGGGGAAGAACTGAAGCGGATGTCCGGCTTGCCCGCCGTCCCGCTGATCGTCACGAACGCCGTCACTTCCTCGGCCTGGGTCTGTGCCTGGATGTTCAGCGAACTGTCCAGTGGGCTCCCGTTGAAGCCGACCCGGCCGCTCGTCAGGTCGAAGGTGCTGCCGGCAAAGCTGAACTCGCCGCGCACCAGCGTGGCCGTGCCGATGAACTGGGGCGCCGCCGCCGTGCCGCGCACACGGATATCGCCGCGCCAGGTGCTTTCCAGCCCCATGCCTTCCACCAGCACCCGGTCGTCGGCGCGCACCCGCACATCCAGCGCGATGTCCGAGATCCGCAACGAAGGCTCAGGCTCGGGCAGCCGCACCTCGCCCGCGCGCCGCACCTGAAGCTGGGGAATTTCGCTGGTTTCAACCTGCACCAGCTGCACCCGCGCCGTGTCGACCGTCAGATCCCCCGACAGCGTCACCTTGCGCCCCTCGCCCGAAAGCCGCAGCGGGCCCGACAGGGTGAATTCCAGCGTATCGGAATTGGCAAGTCTGGCCCGGCTCAGGTCGGCCCTCAGATCGACCTGCTGTTCCAGACCGAACCGCACGAAACCCGAACCGGCAATGGTGCCGCCGTTCGCCCGGCCCGTGATGCTGTTCAGCTTCAGCACGCTGCCGCCGAACTGGCCGTCGAAGGCAAGATCCACGATCTCGGTGCCGAAGGCGGCGTTGCGATAGACCAGCCCGGTGCCCCGGGCGATGCCCGTCAGAACCGGATCCGCCGGCGTTCCCGACACATCGGCCCCGATGGCGACCGAGCCCTTCAGCTCCTGCCCCTCCAGCCCGGCCAGCGCCCACAAGGGCTCGACCGGGCCATTATAGCGGATTCCGCCGGAAAGCCGCCCCTGTTCGAACCGTTCCTGAGGGGTTTCGCCCGGGCCGGGATCGACCCGAAGGACCAGCCGGCCAAGATCATTGTTCTGCCAGGACATCTTCGCGCCCAGCAGCAGCCCGGAACCATCCGAGGTGGCGGACAGGCGCACATCGATGGGGATGGAAATGCCGGTCACACCCGCGCGCTGCAGGCCGACGATCGTCAGATTCGCCTCGCCTGAGGGAATGCGCGATTTCGCATTGCCCCGGAACAGGATCTGGCCGTTCGCCTTGCCGCCGAACCCCCAGCGGTCCGACACCAGATCCAGGATCGACAGGTCCACATCCTTCAGCGCAACCCGGATCTCCCGCTCGTCGCCGAACCGGCCTTCCATATCCACCTGGCCGCGCGGCAGGATCAGCCGGGCGGGCATCAGCCGCCAGCCGCCGTCCCCCCGAACCAGTCGCGCCGGCCGGTCCAGCTTCATCGGCAGGCTGCCCACCCGTCCGTCCAGGAAGAACAGATAACCGTCGGCGACGGACTGCACCCGGCCGCCTGCCTTGAAGGGCTGGCCATCGCCGGTGCGGCCGCTGGCGTTCACGGTGGCGACCCCGCTCTGCCCCTTCAGATTGGCGGCGCCGTTCAGCTCGGTCAGAACCAGCGTTCCCCGCCGGACGCCCGTTGCCGTGAAGCTGCCCCGGATCTCCGGCCTGTCGGGAACAAGCAGGATGGTCGCGCGCGCCGCGCCCTTTCCGATGGCGATCGGCTCCACCAGCGGGATCCGGGCGTTCAGGGCGCGCGCCGCCATGTCCACCTGCTGGATCGCCCCGCTGGCCGAAAGGTCGAATGTCGCGTCGAGACCCTGGCCGTCCACCGTCAGCCTGCCGGCAAACGGCCCCGCCGGTGTCTGCTCCATCCGCCCGCGCGCTTCCAGCCCGCCGATGGCGGCCCGTTCGAGATCGATGCGCAGCGGCCGGCCCTCACCGAAGCCGATCACCGCGCGACCATCCATGGGGCCCTGCGGGCTGTCGCCGCGCGCGGTCACCTGGAACCCGCCGGGCGCGGGCACGATATCCGCCACGAATCCGGTCACGCCGAAGCCAAAGCCGGGGTTCGGCATCGACAGCGTCGCGCGCGGCGCGGCGGAGGTGCCGGCCGCCGTCAGCGTGAAGGGGCCATAGGCGCGGCTGCGCCCTGCGGCATCCAGCCGGAAGCGGCCGGTGGCCGGATCATAGCCGGCCTTCGCGCCCGCAACGCTGAGGTTGGGGCTGTTCAGCGCCGCGTTGCTGACGGCGATCGTGCCGTCCGCCGCCAGTGCGAACCCGCCGCGCACGGCCGGCAGACCGCCCAGAAAATTCTTCACCGATGCATTGTCCAGCCCCAGCGCCCGGGCATCGAACCGGCCGGAAACCGATGGCCGCGCCGCACCCGCCGGACGCAGGATGTCAGCCGAAATCTGCGCCGAGACAGGCCCCAGGTTCGGAACCTGGATCCGCGCGACATTGGCGTTCACCTGTGCCGAGGCCCGGCCGTCGGCCGCAAGCGCGCCGCTGCCGCTGGCGCTGAGCCGGGTCGTCTGCAACTGAACGCCCGTCGCCGACAGGCCGCCATTGGCGAACGCCAGCGTGCCCGACAGACGCGGCGCGTCCAGCAGCGCCGCCGTTTCCGGCGGCAGGCCCACAAGACGCACCGCGCGCGCGGTGAAGGGCATCTGCATCGGCCGCGTATCCGTCGCCCGCCGCAACCCGCCTTCCGCCACAAGCCCATCCGCCCCGATCGGCCCGTCTTCGCCCGCGAACCGCACGGATGCGGCTGTCGCGCGCCACTGGATGTCCGGGTCGGCAAGGGGGCCGTCCGCTGTCAGCGTCGCGGTGATCCCCTGCCCGGAAAGCGCGGGCGACACCGCCTGCGGCTGCTTCAGCGAAAGCGCCAGCCTTGCACCGTCCAGCAGATTGTCGGTCGTGTCGATGCGCCCGCCGCCCTGTAGCGCCAGTGCGTCCGATGTCGCCGCCAGCTTCAGGTCCAGCCAGTCACCGTCGCGGCTGGCGATCGCGTCCAGGGTGATCGCGGGCGCCGCCAGCGCCGCGATCGGCGATCCGGCCGGCAACAGGGGTTGCGGGGTCAGCCGGCCGCTGGCGCGGAACCGGCCGTCGTCCGCCGAAAGGGACAGATCGGCCAGTGGGGCCGCTGCCTCGCCCTCGCCGATCCGGGCCTCCAGTTCGCCGCGCCAGCGGCTCCAGCTGCCATTGCCGGTCGCCGTCAGCACCAGCGGCTTGTCCAGCCCCGCCGCCGTCGCCACCAGTCCGCCCGAAGGCGCGCGCAGATCCGCCTCCAGCTCGAACCGGTCCCTGTCGGGTTCGGCATCCAGCAGCAGCAGCAGCCTGTCACCGGCGGTGGCGCGGGCCTGCATGTCCAGCAGCACCCGGCCAGCGCGAATATCGGCCCGTCCCGTCGCCGCCAGTTCCTCCCGACGGCCCAGCAATGGCTCTTCCAGCACGACCTTGGGAAAATCGAACCGGCCCAGCCGCACGTCGATGTCGGGCAGGATCGGCTCGTCGGGGTCGCGCGGATTGATGCGCCACATGCGCAGGATGCGCACCTCCGGCACGTCCAGGCGGTTGATGGAGACCACGCGGCGGATCAGCGTGACCGGCTCCCAGTCCACCTTCGCCAACGGGATAACCGCAAGCGGGCCGTCCAGATCCTTCACCACCACGTCGACCAGCTCGAAGCGCGACAGCAGCGACCCGTCGATCCGACCGACATCATAGCGGATGCCCGATTCGGGCTGCAGGCCCGAAACGCGATGCGCCACGAACGCCCGGCCGGCCGGGGTTTCCGCCAGCCACCACAGCCCCAGCGGAACGGTGGCGGCGGCCGCCAGCGTCAGCAGCAGCAGGGCGCCCAGCAGCCAGGCCCACCAGCTGCGCGGGGCGGGCGCATCGAACGGGTCGTCGCCTGCCTGCGCCGGCGGCATCGCCTCGCTGTCGGGCAGGCCCGGCATCAGAAGGCCTGACCGATCGAGATATACAGCGCGAACGGCGGATCCAGCGGGCTGCGGTTCAGGGCGCGCGCCACGTCGATGCGGATCGGGCCGAAGCTGGTGAAATAGCGCGCGCCAAGGCCGGCGCCGAAGCGCATGTCGCTGAAGCTGGGCCCCACCCCCGGGTTGACCGATCCGGCGTCCACGAAGCCGACGACACCGAAATCGCCGAATCGGTGCCGCACTTCCACGCTGGATTCGAACAGCCCGCGCCCGCCGACAGGGCGCCCGTTCACCCCCAGCGAGCCGACGGACTGATAGTCATAGCCGCGAACCGAACCGCCGCCGCCGGCATAGAGGCGCCTTGTGGGGGCGATGCTGAACAGGTCGGCCCCCACGATGGCCCCGGCGCGCGCCCGGCCCGCCAGCACCGTGCTGTCGGCCACGCTCTGATAGGCGGTTCCTTCCAGGAACGTCCGCGCATAGGTCTCGATCTGCGCCCCCTCCCGAGAGATTTCGGGGCTTATGTCGACCCGCAACCGATATCCGGATGCCGGGTCCAGCAGGTCGTTCGACCGGTCATAACCGATCCACACCGGCAGGCTCGCGAACAGGAAATCGCGCCGCCGGGCGTCCGGATCCACAATCTTCGTAATCCCCTTGCCCCGCTCGCGGGAGAAGCCGAGCCCAAGGGCTGCGTGCCAGGTCCAGCGCTTCTGCCAGATCGGGGTGGAAGCCCGGCCGATGCCGGCGCCGACCACGAATTGCTGCGCGGAATAGGCGGCGGGATCCAGGTTCGCCACCTCAGCGGACAGCTCGAAACTGCGGTCGCGCTGACCAAAGTTGCTTTTCAGCAGTTCGGCCGATGCCCGCTGCTCCTCCGTCCCCAGCACCACCCGGGTGGTCAGCATGCCCTCGGGCGGATGGAAATTGCGATGCCGCCAGCTGCCCTCCAGCCGGAAGCCCTCCTCGGTCGCATAGCCGATCTGCCCGGTCAGCATGCGCAGCGGCCCCCGGTTGCCCTGCACCTGCATCTCCGCCACGGCGCGCCCCTCGGCATCGCGCACGCCGGTGTCCACAGCCTTCACGGTGACGCCGCCGAACTGCTGGGTCGCGATCAGCGCGCGGCGGAAATCGTCGACAAGCCGGGCGTCATAGGGCTGACCGGGCTTGAACCGGGCGATCACCCGGGCATGCGCCTCGTCGAACGGGCTGTAGCCGGTCAGCCGGATGTCACCGAACACGCCTTCGGGGCCAGTCTGGCCCGTCAGCAGATAGGTGCCCGTCGGCGCGTCGGCATCCAGCACCACGTCGCGCACGCCGATCTCCGCAAACGGATAGCCGCTGCTGTTCAGCTTCAGCAACAAGGCCCCTTCCGCTTCCTCCACGGCTGCGGCGCGGATCGGATCGCCCACCCGCAGCCCGAACCCCTCGGCCAGATGCGGCCGGTCCTCGGGGATCAGATCCAGCACGATCTGCCGCCAGCTGTAACGGGTGCCCGGCACCACGATCAGCCGGATCGCCGCCTGGCCCGCCGTTTCGAAGTCGCTCGCCACCTCGACGGTCGCGCTGTACCAGCCCTCGGAGAAGAGCAGCCGCTCCATCAGCAGCTTGTCGGCGTTCGCGCGCGATGCAAGCTGGGCGGCCGTCGCGGGCCGGTTCTGGCCGCGATACAGGGCGGACAGGCGGCGGAAGCTCGAATCCAGGCCGGTTTCCGCCAGCCCCTCCACCGTCACGCGATAGCGGACGCCGTCCTCATGCACGGTCTTGAAGATGAAATCCGTGCGCGGCGCGGGATCGAAGGTGGCAAGCGGCGGCAGCGGAACCATCAGCGCAGGATCGATGGGTTCGGCAGGCGGCAGCACGATCGGCCGGGCGGTCTCCGGCGGTGCGCCCTCGTCCATTTCGGGAATCGGCGGCAGCGGGGCGAACAGGTCGTCATCCGCGGGCGCCTGCTGGGCCAGCGCAGGCGCGGCCACGGCCAGAAACCCCGCCACAACGGCGGGGACACCCCGTGCAGCAGGCAGGCGGCGCGATCTCACGCACAAAGACAAAGACGGGTCTTGAAGCAAAGGCAAGGGGTTCGGCCCGGAATCTCCGGCAGATTGCGACGGGCGGGGCTGGCGGGCGGGCGCGGGCGCAGCTAGGCAGCGCCCGACCTCAGAGGAAAGGATTGACCATGGCCGATACGCTGAAGCTCACCACCGAAACCGGCGAGGTGACCATCCGGCTGCGCCCGGATCTGGCTCCGAATCATGTGGCGCGCATCGTGGAACTGGCAGACAGCGGCTTCTACGACGGCATCGTCTTCCACCGCGTGATCCCCGGCTTCATGGCCCAGGCCGGCTGCCCGCACGGGCGCGGCACCGGCGGCTCCAGCCTGCCCGATCTGAAGCAGGAATTCTCCGCCGAACCGCATGTGCGCGGCACCTGCTCCATGGCGCGAACGTCCAACCCGGACAGCGCCAACAGCCAGTTCTTCATCTGCTTCGACGACGCCCGCTTCCTGGACCGCCAATACACGGTGTGGGGCGAAGTGATCGAAGGGATGGATCATATCGACGCGCTGCCCAAGGGCGAGCCGCCGCGCGCGCCCGGCAAGATCGTGTCGATGCGCAGCGCCTGATGGCTGGCCGGCGGCGCCCGAAGGGCGGGCGCCGCCGGCCGCTTCTCAACGCTTCGCCTTGATCGTCCGCCCGTCAGCCGTGGACAGCGTCAGAACGCCGTCGGCCACGGAATAGGCCTTCACGTCGCCCAGCGTCTTCAACAACAGGCCTTCCTGCTGCATCAGCGGATCGGGGCAAGCCATCATCGTCGAGGCCATCTGGGAAAATTCCAGCTTCAGCCCGTCCGCCGAAACAGTGTAGCCTCCCATGAAGCGGTTGCAGCTGCCAGCCCCGAACACGCGGCCGTCCTCGAAATTGATGGTCGGCTTCGAGCCGGGGGTGATTGGCGCGCCCCCGATCTCGAAGATGCCCCATTCCGGGCCCTGAAGTGCGGCGCCACCCGTGGGGGCCGGCGCGGCCGGCTTCGTTTCCGGCGTTCCGGAAGAAGCGCAGCCCGTCATCGTGGCGAGGGCGAGCCCGGCGGCGGCGAGTATCTGTAGGCGCATGTCTGTCTCCTGCTCATGCTCATGTCATTGATCATTGCGGCCTTGTCAGCCGGGTTTCGTGCAGCTGCCGTTCCAGATCCAGCAGCGGCGTCATCGGCGTCAGGATCGTGCCGGAACGCGGCCTGTTCAGATCCGCGATCAGCAGAAGAACCAGGGTCAGCAACAGGATCAGCTCGGTCGAGGCCATGAAATGCACCCCGACGCTGCGCTCGCCGACATAGCCGATCAGCACAAGGCTCGCGATGGGAAACAGGATCAGCAGCACCACCAGCGTCCCCGGCAGCCGGTTGCCCAGCGCCGCGTCACGGTTGGTTGCGGCATCGAACATCTCGTTCGCGCTTTCCACCAAAAGGATGCGCACGGCGGTATCCGGCACGCGCGGGCCCACCTCCATCATGTGGCGCCACATGCGGGCGGCGGCCTTGCCGGTCTGTTCCCGCGCGGCGGCGACAGCGTCGGCGGTTTCCCCGTGCGCGCCCACGGTGATCCGCGCCGTCAGATAGCGGTCCAGCTCGTCCAGCGTTGTCGCACGCAGATCGGCAGGCATCAGGTCCGTGCGGTACAGGAAGGTGCCGATCGCATTGGCTTCGTCCACGGTCGCCGTCCGCCGGTTGTCATAGCGGGCGACCGCCATCGAAACGGTAAAGCCCAGCAGCAGAGCCAGCAGCCCCAACGACGAGGAGACGATGAGGCCGGGATCCTTGCTGTCGTCCGGCGCGGTCCGGCTGCGAAGCCAGCGTCCGGCCAGCGCCGCCAGCCAGAACAGGGCGAACAGCATGATCCCCATCAGCCACAGCGGCATGGCTTCCAGGGTGGTGATCAGCACGCCCATCGCTACTTCTTCAGGCTGTCACGGATCTCCCGCAGCAGCAGCACATCCTCGGGCGTTTCCGGGGCGGGTGCGGCAGGCGCGGCCTTCTCGAAGAAGCGGTTGGCATGCTTCACGATCAGGAACACCGCGAAGGCCAGGATCAGGAAATTGATGATCGCCGTCAGGAAGGCGCCATAGCCCAGCATGGGAACGCCAGCGGCCTTCAGCGCGGCATAGTCCACCGCCTTGCCCTGAAGTTCGGCCGGTATAGGCCCCAGCCGCAGATAATTTTCGGTGAAATCCGCGCTGCCCGTCACCAGAGACAGCAGCGGCATGATCACATCTTCCGTCAGCGACTTCACAATGGTGCCGAAGGCGCCCCCGATGATCACGCCGACGGCCAGATCGAGCACATTGCCCCGGGCGATAAAGGCCTTGAATTCGTTGAGCATGCCGCACCCCTCTTGCGTTTCCGCGCTTACTGAACCCAGCTGCCGCGCAAGCGCAAGCGGAAACCGCCGGGCGGAAATCCGTCTCTTGACGCCGGCGGCCGTTCCGGGGCTAACTCCCGCCGGAATTATCGTTCCGGGGGTTCATCATCATGCGCATCGTCCGTCTCGGCCTGCCTCTCGTCGCCGCCCTTTCGCTCAGCGCCTGCGGCATCAACACCATCCCCACGAAAGAGGAAGGCGTGAACGCCGCCTGGGGCGAGGTGGAGAATCAGTATCAGCGCCGGGCGGATCTGATCCCCAACCTGGTCGCAACCGTTCAGGGCTATGCCAAGCAGGAACAGGACGTGCTGGTGGGCGTGACCGAAGCGCGCGCCAAGGCCACCTCCATCCAGCTCAACGCGCAGGATCTCTCCGATCCGGCCAAGGTCGCCGCCTTCAGCCAGGCGCAGGATGGCCTGTCCTCCGCGCTGTCGCGCCTGATGGTCGTGGTGG
Organism: Sandaracinobacter sp. T42; assembly: GCF_059115405.1. Classification (NCBI taxonomy): domain Bacteria; kingdom Pseudomonadati; phylum Pseudomonadota; class Alphaproteobacteria; order Sphingomonadales; family Sphingosinicellaceae; genus Sandaracinobacter; species Sandaracinobacter sp. T42. Next base: position 1,025,844 of record NZ_CM181101.1, on the reverse strand, counting down.
AAAAATATCCCGAGCTGAAGTCGGACCAGAACTTCCTCGCCCTGCAATCGCAACTGGAAGGCACGGAAAACCGCATTTCGGTCGCCCGGCGCGACTATAACGAGGCGGTGCGCCAGTATAATGTGGAAATTCGCACCTTCCCCTCGATCATCGCCGCCAAGACCATCTATGGCGCCACCCCGAAGGAGCCGTTCAAGGCCACCGCCGCGAACGCCGAACAAGCGCCGCAAGTGAAGTTCTGACCATGCGGCGCCTGCTGGCGCTGATGCTGCTGCTCCTCGCCGCGCCGCTTGCGGCGCAGGAGTTTCCGGCCCTGACCGGCCGCGTGGTGGACGCCGCGAACATCCTCCCGCCCGAGGTGGAGGCTGAAATCACCGCCCGCTCCGAAGCGATCGAGAAGCAGACGACCGCCCAGCTGGTGGTGGCGACGGTGCCCAGCCTCCAGGGCTACGAGATCGAGGATTACGGCTACCGCCTCGGCCGCCACTGGGGCATCGGCCAGAAGCGCACGGCCGGCAAGGACGGAGCCGCCACCGGCGACAACGGCGTCATCCTGCTCGTCGCCCCCAACGAACGGCGGGTGCGGATCGAGGTGGGCTACGGCCTCGAACCGATCCTCACGGACGCGCTGTCCTCGGTGATCATCCAGCGCGCCATCCTGCCCGAATTCAAGGCCGGCAACATGCCCGCGGGCGTGCTGGCCGGGTTCGACACCATCGCGAAGCAGGTGGAACTGCCCGCGGACGAAGCCGCGCAGAATGTCGCCAACGCCGAACGGCAGGCGGCAAGCGGCGACGAAGGCTTTCCCTTCGGCCTCATCCTCTTCCTCATCATCCTCGCCATCTGGATGATCATGGCCTCCCGCCGCTCGAAAGGCGGGCGGCGCGCCCGGCGCGGCGGCCCGATCGTCATCTGGGGCCCCGGCATGGGCGGCGGCTGGGGCGGCGGTGGCGGCGGCTGGGGCGGCGGCGGCGGCTTCGGCGGCGGCGGTGGCGGCTTCGGCGGCGGGGGGGCCAGCGGCGGATGGTGACCATGACCCAGCCGGATGAAGCGCGCATCGCAGCCGCCATCGAAGCGGCCGAGGCGCACAGTTCGGGCGAGATCGTCTGCACCCTCTCCACCGAACGGCACCGCTATGTGGAATGGGTGCTGGCGCTGGCGGCCGCCTTCGCCTTCCTGGTCCCGCTCGTTGCCACCTTGGCAGGCTTCGGCCCCGGCGCATGGGCCGCGCTCGCCGGCATCTGGCAGGCCGAGCCACTGACGGACGTGCAGACGGTTGAGATCTATGCCCTCGTGCAGGTCTGCCTGCTGATCCTCGCCACGCTGGCGCTCTGGTGGTCCCCGCTGGCCCAGCGCTACGCCCCGCTCTCCATGCGGCGCGAGCGCGTCCATGAAATCGCCCTGAAGCAGTTCCTCACCCGCGGCATCCACCTCACGCAGGACCGCACCGGCGTCCTCCTCCACGTCTCGCTGGAAGACCATGTGGTGGAGGTGATCGCAGACGAGGAAATCTACCGCCGCGTGCCGGACGAGCATTGGGGCGAAACCGCCGCCGCCTTGCTGGCCGGCATCCGCCGGGGCGACATCGCGCAAGGCTTCGTGGACGCGATTGGTCTGGCCGGCGGCGTGCTGGCCACCCACTTCCCCCCAAGAGACGACAACCCGGACGAACTGCCGAACCGCCTGCTCCGCGTCTGAAACGGCCCTGGTTCTGGCAGTTGGTCGCATCGGCCATCGGTTCGCCTTGTCCAGGCTCGATTTCTCTCCTAGGTCGCCAAAGATCAAGGAGAAGCAATGTGATGATGCGATTTTCGACTGTTGCGCTGGCGATGTCACTTGGAATGGCGATGCCGGCCGCCGCCCAGCAGACGCAAACCGTAAAGGCCACGTCAGGCCTGAACATCCGCAGCGGTCCGGGCACGGGGCATCCGGTGATCGGCTGGGTGCCGCAGCATCAGCTGTTCCAGGTTTTCGGCTGCACCAATCCCGTCACCTGGTGCCAGACTGTGTTCAACAACCGGCATGGCTGGGTTTCGGCCAACCATCTGAGCCCAAGGCCGACCGTGGTCGCGGCGGTTCCGCCAGCCCCGGTCCCGCCGGTGGCGCCAGCCCCGGTGCCGCCCGCCTCCGGGCTTTCGCATCCTGATTTCCCGCTGATCGGCCCCGGCTTCCGCAACGATGGCGATCTGTGCCGCCGCACCGGGGAAAGCGCCTTCACCGGCCAGTTCATGGGCAGCTCGGGCGTTCTGGTCGCCTGCCCGCCCGGCACCGATCCGCGGCTGTTCGCCTTCGAAACCGGCGGGAAGGAAGTCGCGCGCCGCGATGGCTGGATTCTGTTCACCGTCCCGCCCCAGCAGGCCGCCCAGGCGCCGGTTCCCCCGGCCGGAATCAACCTGTTCGGGCCGGGCTTCCGCAACCCGGACGATCTGTGCCGCCGGGCCGGCGAAAGCGACTTCACCAACCCGTTCCTCGGTGCGGGCAGCGATCTCGTCGCCTGCCCGCCCGGAACAGACCCGAATCTGTTCGCCTTCGAAACCGGCGGCCGCGAAGTGGCGCGGCGCGATGGCTGGATTCTATTCACCGTCCCCCGCCGCTGAGCGCGCCTCTTTCACGGACAGCAGTGACGCTCTCCCGAGAGCGTCACTGTGTACAATAGCAAGTCCGGTAAATCCGGATACGGGGGCCGCCGCCGCTTCCTCCGCGCTGCTGCTGCCCCGGCCCGCACGGGCACGCCCGCGCACAAGCCGCGCGCTGCCGTTCGAACCGCAGGCCCCTATGCGCTAAGGGCCTCCCCAACTCCTGACACACAGATTCCAAGGACACCGTGGCCCGGAATTCCGGGGACAGCGAATTCTGGGGACAGTATACTCAATTTCTAGAATTGGGCTCTCAATCACCTAGGGGTTTGTCCAAGTGAATGACATCGCGCAGCGCATCGGAAAACATCCCGGCCACCCTCCTATGGCGTCCATCGTAATTAAGTATACTGTCCCCGGAATTCCAGGCGCAAGGCGGTCCATGGCCAGCCCGGGGCCGATGCGCTAACAGCACGCCATGGATCTCATCAAAATGCTGCGCTCGTTCGAGGAATTCCTATTCGAGCTGTTGTCATGGATCATCTATTATCCGCTGACTCTCTGGCGGGTCATCACACGCCCGCTTCAGACAGTCAGCTACTCCGACGAGGAGCAGCAGGAATTCCGGGGACAGTATACTAATTGGACACGGGAATTCCGGGGACAGTATACTAATTGGACACGGGAATTCCGGGGACAGTATACTAATTAGGCAAATGACACGGGAATTCCGGGGACAGTATACTAATTAGGCAAATCGTTTCCGCTCTGCCAATCCACCCAGATGGCCAGACTCGCCCGCATCGTTCTCCCGCATGTTCCGCATCATGTCACCCAGCGCGGCAATCGCCGGCTTCCGGTCTTTTTCACGGATCAGGATCGCTCGCTCTATCTGCAGCTTCTCGCGCAATCCTGCCGCGAAGCCGGCGTTTCCTGCCTCGGCTGGTGCCTGATGGACAATCACGTCCACCTGGTCCTCCTCCCACGGGATCAGGATGGTTTGCGCGCCGCCCTGGCGGAATCGCATCGGCGCTACACGCGCCACATCAACTTCCGCGAAGGCTGGCGCGGACACCTGTTCCAGTCCCGCTTCGCCAGCTACCCGATGAGCGGCGCGCACCTGCTGGCCGCCATCCGTTACGTGGAAAACAACCCCGTCGCCGCAGGCATGGTGGAGCGCGCCGAAGACTGGAAATGGTCCAGCGCCCGCAGCCATATGGCTGGCAGGCGCGTCGACGACGACCCGCTCACCGACATCACCGGGTTATCCCGGGCGGTGCGCAACTGGCGTTCGATGCTGAAGCGCGGCTGGAACGCCGCCGAACTGGACGACGAGGGCGAGGCTCTGGCCGACACGATCGAAGCCCGCCTGAGAACGGGGCGCCCACTTGGCCCTCAGGAATGGGTTGCCGATATGGAAAAACAGGCAGGCAGGCCGCTGGCCCCGCAAAGGCGCGGGCCAAAGCCGAAATCACGATAGCGGCCTGCGGCACAGCACCCGTTTGAACCCTGCCCGCCGATGCGCTAAGGGCCTCCCCGACTTCCCGAACACCCGCCCCAAAGGACCACCGTGGCCCAGCAATATTCCTATGTGATGAAGGGTCTCACCAAGACCTTCCCCGGCGTCGCCAAGCCGATCCTCAACAACATCAACCTGCAATTCTATCCGGATGCCAAGATCGCCATCATCGGCATCAACGGCTCGGGCAAGTCCACGCTGATGAAGATTATGGCGGGGATCGACACGGAATTCCAGGGCGAGGCCTGGCCCGGCGAAGGCGTGCGCGTCGGCTATCTCGCGCAGGAGCCGCAGCTGGATCCCAACAAGACGGTGCTGGAAAATGTGAAGGACGGCGTGCGTCCCATCGCCGACATGATCGACCGCTTCAACGCCATCTCGGCGGAAATGGGCGATCCGAAGGACGACACCGATTTCGACAAGCTGATGGAGGAAATGGGCACCCTCCAGGAAAAGATCGACGCGGTCGACGGCTGGACGCTCGACAACCAGCTGGAAATCGCCATGGACGCGCTGCGCTGCCCGCCGGGTGACTGGTCGGTCGAAAATCTGTCGGGCGGGGAAAAGCGCCGCATCGCGCTGTGCCGCCTGCTGCTGGAAAAGCCCAACATCCTGCTGCTGGACGAACCCACCAACCACCTCGACGCCGAATCCGTCAGCTGGCTGGAACAGCATCTGAAGGAATACAAGGGCAACGTCATCCTCGTCACCCACGACCGCTACTTCCTCGACAATGTCGTGAACTGGGTGCTGGAACTCTATTACGGGCAGGGCATCCCCTTCGAAGGCAATTATTCCGCCTGGCTCGAAGCCAAGGCCAAGCGCATGGCGCAGGAAGAGCGCGAGAGCGAAAGCCGCACCAAGGCGATCAACCAGGAACTGGAATGGATCCGCTCCAGCCCGAAGGCGCGGCAGACCAAGTCCAAGGCCCGGATCAAGGCCTTCGACGAACTGGTGGCGAAGCAGGAAGCCCAGCGCAGCTCGGACCGGCAGATCCTGATCCGCAACCCGGAACGGCTGGGCAGCACGGTGATCGAAGCGACGGGCCTCTCCAAGGCCTATGGCGACAAGCTGCTGTTCGAGGACCTGTCCTTCACCCTGCCGCCCGGCGGCATCGTCGGCGTGATCGGCCCGAACGGCGCGGGCAAAACCACGCTGTTCCGCATGATCACCGGCCAGGAACAGCCCGACAGCGGCAGCATCAAGATCGGTGAGACGGTGCACCTCGGCTATGTGGACCAGTCGCGTGACGCGCTCGACCCGAACAAGACCGTGTGGGAAGAAGTCTCGGGCGGGAACGAACGCTTCAGCTTCGGCAAGCAGGAAGTGTCCAGCCGCGCCTATGTCGGCGCCTTCGGCTTCAAGGGCACGGATCAGCAGAAGAAGGTGGGCCAGCTTTCGGGCGGGGAACGCAACCGCGTCCACATGGCCAAGATGCTGAAGGAGGGCGGCAACGTCCTGCTGCTCGACGAACCCACCAACGACCTCGACGTGGAAACGCTGCGCGCACTGGAAGAAGCGCTGGAGAATTTCGCCGGCTGCGCCGTGGTGATCAGCCACGACCGCTTCTTCCTCGATCGCCTCGCCACCCACATCCTCGCGTTCGAGGGCGACAGCCATGTCGAATGGTTCGAGGGCAATTTCGAAATGTACGAGGCCGACAAGCTGCGCCGTCTCGGCCCCGCCGCCGAACGCCCGCACCGGCTGCAATACAAGCGCCTGACGCGCTGACCGGCGCGGCCGCAGCCCTGCGAGGGGCTGCGGCCCGCCCCGCCGACTAACCCCTAAGAACAAATGCGCAGCCCAGCGCTTTGTGCGATCACTCGACGCATATCGAGGGGTCTGGCATGCGGGGTCGGAGCGCGCCTTATTCTGCCGAAGGATCGGCCCGGCCGCGCTGTTGCGGCGGCTGAGCCATGCACGGCAATCAAATGCGAAGGCAGCTGTCGCAACAGGTGAAGGCTGTGCTTGATCGCGTCGCCGCGGCCCTGCTGCTCGTCCTGCTGTCTCCGCTGATGCTGCTGGTCGCGGCCGCCGTCTGGTGGCACCTTGGCGAACCGGTCCTGTTCCGGCAGGTGCGGCCCGGCCTTCATGGCCGCCCCTTCACCATCCTGAAATTCCGCACCATGACCGCAATGGACGGCGCAGCTGCCGGCGCCGATGATGCCGCGCGCCTGACCGGTCTCGGGCGCTTCCTGCGCGCCACCAGCCTCGACGAACTGCCAACTCTGGTGAACGTCCTCAAGGGCGAGATGAGCCTCGTGGGGCCGCGGCCGCTCCTCGTCGAATATCTCGCTCTCTACACCGCCCGCCAGGCGCGCCGCCACGAGGTGAAGCCCGGCATCACCGGTCTTGCGCAGGTGAATGGCCGCAACGAACTGAAGTGGGAACGCCGTTTCCGCTACGATGTCTGGTATATCGACCACTGGTCGTTGTGGCTGGATCTGAAGATCCTGTTCCTCACCATCGTCCGCGTGGTCACGCAGGATGGAATCTCCGCCGAAGGGCATCCGACCATGCCTGCATTCCAGGGCAGCCGGATCGGCGCGGTGCCGGTCATGCCGGGGCCCCGCAAGGCCCCGGCGATCCTGCGCCTGTCCTTCCGCGCTTCGGCCGCCGCCACCCTCGCGACGGCGGCCGTTGCCGCCTTCGTGGCGCTGATCGATCCGTACGGCATCACCGGGTTCGTCCGGATACCGGGCTTCAACGATGAAAAGACCCATCGCGTCGACAACGGTGGCCGCGTCGCTCGCTCGATCGCGCTGTGGCGGTCCGATCATGATCTGGTGATCCTGGGCGGCACCCGCACCTGGGCCGGGATCGATCCGCAATCACCCGTCCTCGCCCGGCGCGATGCCTACAACGCCGCCCTGCGCGATGCCACGGCGCCCGAACTGGTGGCGGTCGGCCGCTTCCTGCTGGACGAGACTCCGCCGCGCCGCGTCGTCATCGGGATCAGCTTCTCCATGTTCGAGGCCGACCGCGCGCATGTGGGCGATTTCGAGCGATCCGGCTTCGACGGCGACCGGATGCCGCTGGTGCTGCTCCGCTCGCTCGTCGGCCCCGAAGCCGTCACGGCTTCTCTGAAGACCCTGAAGGCCAACCTGTCCGGCGCACGGAGCTGCGACCATGAAACCGGCCTGCACCAGTGCCCCCCGGGCGAGGCGGCGCCCGTGCGCAACTTCAACGAAGCGCTGGTGCGCAGCTATCTGGTCGCGCCCTGGCACTACGCCGATTTCGATTATGATCCGCGCCGGGTCGAACAGCTCGGCCGGCTTGCACGCGACCTGGCGGCGGCTGGTGTTCAGGTCGATATTTTCACCGCCCCCGTGCACGCCCACCAGATGGAGGCGGTCCGCGCCGCCGGCCTCTACCCCGTCCATGAACGCTGGCTCACGGATCTGACGCTGGCGATCGCGGATGCCAATGAACATCCGGACAGCCTTGCCCCGATCCGGCTGTGGGATTTCACCGGCTACTCCTCCATCACCACCGAGCGGGTGCCGGCCGGCCAGACCGATGGCCGGATGCGCTGGTACCGGAATTCGTCGATCTTCACGCCGCAACTCGGCGAAGTCGTGATGCGGCGCATCCTGGCCGACGATCCGGGCGGGCATCCCGATTTCGGCGTCCGGCTGGAACCGGCGAACCTGGGGCTGGTGCTGATGGCGAAACGGCAGGGGCGGGCCCGGTATGCGGCCGCCCATCCCACAGAAGTGGCACAGATCCAGGCACTCGCCCGCCTCTCGCGGGATCGTGCGCGCACGGCCGGGATCGCCCTGTCGTCCGGCAACTGATTCGGCGCTGTTCGCCGCCCGGGCAGGCGGCTAGACTCCGCACCATGCCGACCCGTTCACCGGGTCGCCCCGGTCGTTCACAACGGAAAGCTTGTAATGCCCACAGCCCCGCAGACTGTCGTCAATACGCAGGACAGGTGCGCGGCCTGCGCATGCGCCGGCAGGATGCGGGCCGCTTGAACGACACGGAAAGCCTGCTTGCGGATCTGAAGGCCCGCGACCGCGAACGCTATCTGTCCATCCTGTGGGCGCCGGCCGCAGCGCGTCCGGCGCTGATCGCCATCCATGCCTATGATCTCGAACAGATGCGGGTGGTGGCCGACGCGCGCGAACCGATGCTCGCCGAAATCCGCCTCGCCTGGTGGCGGGAACAGCTGGAGCTTCTCTCGGCCGGCCGGCTCGCGCCGCCCCAGCCGCTGCTGCGCGCGCTCCGGCAGGAGGCCCGCCCGCGCGGGGTCGATCTGGGCGCACTGTCGCAGATCGAGGATGCATTCCTCCCCCTGTTGACGGAAGGCGCGCTCGATCCGCTCGCGATGGCCGAAGGTCGCGGCCGCCCCCTGTTCCAGGCGCTGGCGACCGCCTGCCTCGGCCGGCCGCTCTCCACCGGCCAGGCCGACTCCGCCGCCCGCGCCGGCACGCGCTGGGCGCTGGCGCAGCTGTGGCGCGGTGGATGGGGTCAGGCCGATGCCCGCCTGTCCAGCCTGATACCGCCCGATTTCCCCCCGGCGCCGGAAGATCCCCTGCCGCTGCCGCTTCTGCAGCTTGATCGTCTGGCCGCAGACGACTGGAAGCGACTCGAAGCCGGAAAACCGCTCGCCAGACGGGCGGGTACAGGCCGCCTGTGGCGCATGGCGCTGGCCGCATTCCGGCATCGCGCATCGTAAATCAGCCTTTTCCCGATATTTGCCATGCGCGGCGCACATGCTAGGCATGCGCCGGGGTCGGATCCGGATGGCGCATGTCGCGCCACATTGCAGGAGATCCGAACAGCATGTTTTCCGGTCGGCCGAGCCGTTATGCCGCGATCGTCGGCGCCCTGCTTCTGGCGCTTGGGGCCGGCACGCTGTGGCTCTTGGCGGATCGCGGGCGGGCGGATGCCGCACCCGCCCTCGCGTCAACCGGAACGCCTGCGGTCATGGCGGCCCCGGACGAGGCCGCCCAGGCTGTCGGGAGTCTGGCGCTCCCGCCGCCAGGGAAGAAAAAAAACAAGGAAGAACAGAGATTTGCCCGCGCCGATCGGGACGATGACGGGCGCATCACCCAGGCCGAATATCTCCACGCCCGCCGACGCAACTATGACAAGCTGGACCGCAACGGAGACGGGGTGCTGCAATTCAGCGAATATGCCGCAAGCGGCATCGCGAAGTTCGCCACGGCGGACGCTGACGGGGACGGCCGGCTGAACCCGGCGGAATATGCAACGACAGCCCCGAAGCCCGGAAATCGACAGACGGCGTCTGCCGAAGCCTGCCGCTGCCCGCAGACGAAAACCCACACTTCGTCCGCCCGAAACGCCGAAGATTAACCTCAGCATAACAAGGGATTCAGCAAGTCTTCAACCGCGCGGGCCTTTCTGGCGCCACGTCGAAGGCCTCAGCGCCTGCCGGCCAAGTTCATAATAAGGAAAGGTTCCATTCATGGCACGTGCCACCAATCTCGCGCTCGCAATCGCCGGCGCTTCGGCCCTGTTCGTGGCGACGCAGGCCTCTGCCGCCGAGCCGTTCAACGGGCCGTATGTCGGTGCCCAGGCCGGCTGGCAGCACGACAACAACCGCTTCACCCTGCGCGGCGCCACCGGCACCGCCTCGGATCGCCAGTCGGGCTCCAGCTTCGCCTATGGCGCGCAACTCGGCTACGACTTCAAGACGGGTGACAACTTCGTCCTCGGCGCCGAAGCCTTCCTGACCGGCGACACCAACAAGGTGCGCGACGGCAACACCACCTTCGATGGCGGCCGCTCGCTGGGCCTGCTGGCCCGTGCCGGCGTGCTGGCCAGCCCGCGCACCCTGATCTACGGCAAGGGCGGCTGGGAAAATGGCCGCTTCACCTATCAGGTGAACGGCATCGGCGTCAGCACCAACCGCGACGGCTGGTCGCTGGGCGGCGGTGTGGAACAGATGCTGACCGACAATGTGTCGGCCCGCGTCGAATATCGCCACACCAAGTTCAACAGCTTCGGTTCTTCGGCGCTTGATGCCGCCCTCGGCTCCACGGCCCAGTCGCGCGTCAACCGCGACCGCGTGATGGTCGGCGTGAACTATCGCTTCTAAGGCGGCTGCGCGGGCGACCCTCTCGCCCGCAAGACCGACAGAGGGCGGGCGTTCGGCACATGGCTGAACGCCCGCCTTTCCTTTTCCCGGCCCGGCGATCGCCTCAGGCCGGCTCAGGCACCTTCTGCCCCGGCGCGGCCGCCACCTCCAGCAGCCGCTTCTCCAGCGCCTTCATGCGCGCCCCGCCGTCGATCTTCTCGCCGGTCAGGTCCGTCAGATAAAAGGTGTCCACCGCCCGCTCGCCATAGGTCGCGACATGGGCGGAATGGATCGTCACCTTCGCACCATACAGCGCATAGGTCAGCGCATACAGCAGCGCGGGGCGATCCAGCGCGTTCACTTCCACCACGGTGAACCGGTTCGAAGCCTTGTTGTCGATGAACAGCTGCGGCACCACGCGGAAGGCTTCCTGCCGCCGCCGCGGCAGCGGCTTCGCCGTCAGCCGGTCGGCCAGCCGAACCTTGCCGGCAAGCGAATCCCTTATCGCCTGTTCCATCCGCGCCAGCCGCTCCGGCTCGTCGAAGGGGCCGCCCAGCGGATCCTGGATCGTCAGATTGTCCAGCGCCATGCCGTCGCGCGTGGTATGGATGCGCGCATCCACGATCGTCGCCCCGCCCAGCGCGATCCCGCCCGCGATCCGGTAGAACAGGCCCGGGTGATCCATGGCATAGACGGTGACCAGCGTGGTGCCCGCCGCGACATCCGGCTGAGAGCGGATCGTGATCGCCTGTTCGGCCCGGTCGGCATCGTCCACCAGCGCCATGTTGGCCGCCAGCACGTCGGCGGGCTCCGCCAGCCAGTAGCTGTCGGCGAAACGGCGGGCATAGGCTGAAAAGCGGTCGTCGCTCCACCCCATCACCTGCTGCAGGCGACGCTGCCGCGCCTGCACCCGCTCGTGCCGCCCGGTCTGCTTGTGGCCCAGCCGCAGCACTTCCTCGGCCGAATTGTAGAGGGTGGTCAGCAGCTGCGCCTTCCAGCCGTTCCACACGCCCGGCCCCACGGCCCGGATGTCCACCACCGTCAGCACCAGCAGCAGCCGAAGCCGCTCGGCAGACGCCACGACCTCCACAAAGTCGAGGATGGTCTTGAAATCCGCCAGATCGCGCTTGAAGGCGGTGGCCGACATCAGCAGATGCTGCCGCACCAGCCAGGCGACCGTATCCGTCTCCGCGGCCGTCAGGCCCAGCCGGGGGCACAGCCGCCGTGCCACTTCCTCGCCCAGGATGCTGTGGTCCCCGCCGCGGCCCTTGGCGATGTCGTGCAGCAGCACCGCCACATACAGCACCCGGCGCGACACGATCTGCCGGATGATCGCGGACGACAGCGGATGCTCGTCCTTCAGCTCGCCCTTCTCGATGCGGGAAAGCAGCCCGATCGCCCGGATCGTATGCTCGTCCACCGTGTAATGATGGTACATGTCATACTGCATCTTGGCGACGACCCGGCCGAAGTCGGGCACGAAGCGGCCGAACACGCCCGCCTCGTTCATCCAGCGCAGCACCGTCTCCGGATCGCGCGGAGAGGTCAGCACCTCAAGGAACAGCTGGTTGGCGCGCCGGTCCTGCCGCACCTTCTCGGTGATCAGCCCCTCGTCGCGCGCGGCCTGCCGCATCGTCATCGGATGGATTTCCAGCCCCTCCTGCGCTGCCAGCTGGAACAGCTCGATCAGGCGCACCGGATCGGCCTGGAAGAAATCGTCGCCCGGCGCCTCGATCCGGCCGCGCGCCAGCCGGAAGCCGTTCAGCCGGCGCGGGCGGCGCTTCAGCTTGGGCATCCAGGCGCTGCGCGCGAAACGCTCCTCCAGATGCGCCAGGAACAGGGCCGTCAGCCCGCCAACCGTCCGCGCTGTCAGGAAGTAGTGGCGCATGAAACGCTCCACCGCCGACATGCCGGGCCGGTTAGCATAGGCCATGCGCACCGCCAGCTCGCGCTGCATGTCGAAGGTCAGCCGCTCCTCGGCGCGCCCCGCCAGGTCGTGCAGGTTGATGCGCACCGCCCACAGATGGTTCTGCGCGCGCTGGAACTGGCGATATTCCTGGGCGGTGAACAGGCCCTTCGCCACCAGTTCGTGCGCCTCGCGCACCTGGAAGGCGAACTTGCCGATCCAGAACAGCGTCTGCAGGTCACGCAGGCCGCCCTTGCCGTCCTTGATGTTCGGCTCCACCACATAGCGGCTGTCGCCCATCCGGCGGTGGCGTTCGTCCCGCTCGGCCAGCTTTTCCGCGATGAAGGCGCGCGCCTCGCCCGCCATGATGTCGGTGGCAAAACGCCGGCTGGCCTCGTCGTACAGCTGCTGGTCGCCCCACAGGTAGCGCGCCTCCAGCAGCGCCGTCTTCACCGTAAGGTCGCCCTTCGCCATGCGGATCATGTCGTCAACGGTGCGGGTGGAATGCCCCACCTTCAGCCCCAGATCCCACAGGATGTAGAGGATCGCCTCCACCACCTGTTCCACCCAGGCCGTCTGCCGCAGGGGGCACAGGAACATGATGTCCACATCGGAATAGGGCGCCATTTCCGCCCGGCCATAGCCACCCACCGCCACCAGGCAGATGCGCTCGGCGGCAGAGGGATTGTCCCGGCCATAGAGGCTGCCGACGGTCGCGTCATAGGCCAGCCGCAGGATCTGGTCGGTCAGGAAGCTCTGCGCGCTCGCGATCTCCAGCCCGCGCCCCGGCGTGGCGGCGATCCGCCGGCGGATTTCCGCCCGCCCCTCGTCCAGCGCCGTCTTCAGCACGGCGGACACGGCCGCGCGCCGCCCCTCCGGCGCGGCGTCCGCAACGGCCCTGTCCAGAACCTCCACGATCTTGCGTCGATCGATGATGGCGCGCCGCTGGGGCACATGGTCGTAAAGGCCAGGCATGGGGACCTTCTTAGCGCGGCCGTCCGGCTTTCGACAGCGGCTTGTCGGCGCCGCCCTGATGCCCGGTTCATCCGCCGGCCGCGCCCGGCCTAGGCGCAAGCGGCTGGCCGGGCCCTCCCCCCGCCGGTTCGCATGAACCTGAATCCCCGAAAAATAGGCGTTTGACTGGCGGAAACCGCCTGCTAGGCCCGGGCTCAAGGGACACGAGGGAGACGTGATGCAGCCGACGGAAGCCGAAATCGCCGAAGCAAAAGCCCGTGTCGGCGGCCCCTACAGCTGGTACGTCCTGGGCGTCCTGGTTCTCGTCTATGTCTTCAACTTCATCGACCGCCAGATCATGGCGATCCTGGCTGAGGACATAAAGGCCCATCTGGGCGTCAGCGATTCCGAACTCGGCTTCCTCTACGGCACGGTGTTCGGCGTCTTCTATGCGCTGTTCGGCATCCCGCTGGGCCGCCTGGCAGACATGTGGCACCGCATGCGCCTGCTCACCATCGGCCTCACGCTCTGGTCGGGGATGACGGCGCTGTCCGGCCTCGCCGGCAACTTCGCCCAGCTCGCCGCCGCCCGCATCGGCGTCGGCGTCGGCGAAGCCTCCGCCTCGCCCGTCGCCTATTCCGTCCTGTCCGATTATTTCCCCAAGGAACAGCGCGCCACCGCCCTCTCCATCTATTCCTCCGGCATCTACATCGGCGGCGGCCTGTCGCTGTTTGTCGGCGGCCTCACGGTGGAACGCTGGAACGCGGCCTTCCCCGATGGCGGGCCGCTCGGCCTCGTCGGCTGGCAGGCGGCCTTCATGGCGGTGGGCATCCCCGGCCTGCTGCTGGCGCTGTGGGTCGCCACGCTGAAGGAACCGATCCGGGGGCTTTCGGAAGGCATCGTCATGCCGTCCGAGCCGAACCCGTTCCCCAAGTTCCTGAACGAACTGTCCAGCGTGCTGCCGCCGCTCACCATCTTCCACGCCGCCACCCACGGCCGCAAGGCGGTGATCACCAACCTCGTCGGCCTCGCCGTCGCCGCGCTGTTCTTCGCGGGCATGTCCCATTTCACCGGCAACTGGCCGCAATGGCTGGCGCTGGGCCTGGCGGGCTATGCCGTCTTTTCCTGGTCGCAGTCGCTGAAGCACCGCGACAGGCCAACCCACGCCCTCATCTGGGGCACCCCCACCTTCCTTGCGCTGGTGCTGGGCTTCGGCATGATCTCCATGACGGGCTATGCCCATGGCTTCTGGGGCGTCGCCTACGCCATCCGCACCTTCGGCGTGGACAAGGCGGTCGCCGGCTTCTTCCTGGGCGGGGGCGGCGCACTCAGCGGCTTCCTCTCCATCATCATCGGCGGCAAACTGGCTGACACCTTCCGCCGCAAGAACCCGGCCGGGCGGATCCTGATCGGTTTCGCGACCATCCTGCTGCCGATCCCCTTCATCCTGCTGCAATACACCACCACGTCCATCACCCTGTTCTACCTGTGGGCCTTCATGGTCTCGCTCTTCGGCTCGCTGTGGGTCGGTGTCGCGGGCGCCACCGCGCAGGATCTGGTGCTGCCGCGCATGCGCGGCGCCTCCACCGCCACCTTCTTCCTGGGCACCACCGTCATCGGGCTGGGCCTCGGGCCGTTCCTGATCGGCCGGATGTCGGAACTGCTGGGCGATCTGGGCCATGCCCTCATCGCCACCACCCTGCTGGCGCCGTTGCCACTCGCCTGCATGCTCTATGTCTATCGCAACCTGCCCACCGCCGAAGCGACCCGCCTCGAACGGGCGCGCGCGGCGGGCGAACCCGTCTAGAGGAACCCGCACATGTCGCTCAGGATCAACGATCTCTTCTCCGTCGCCGGAAAAATCGTCGTCATCACCGGCGGCAGCCGCGGGATCGGCGAAATGATCGCCCGCGCCTATGTCGAAAACGGTGCGAAGGTCATCCTCACCAGCCGCAAGGCCGCCGATGTCGAAGGCCTCGCCGCCCGGCTGGGCGATGCCGCGATCGCCATTCCGGCAGACCTTTCGCAGATGTCCGAAATCGACCGCTTCGCCGCCGAAGTCGCAAAGCACACAGACAAGGTCCATGTCCTCTTCAACAACGCCGGCGCCAGCTGGGGCGGCACCTTCGACGAGTTCCCCGAACTCGGCTGGGACAAGGTGATGGACATCAACCTGAAGTCCGTCTTCTTCCTCTCGCAGAAGCTGATCCGCCTGCTGGAGGCCGCCGCCACGCCCGAAGACAACGCAAAGATCATCAACATCGGCTCGATCGACGGCCAGCATGTCTCCCCCATCGAAACCTACAGCTACGCCGCCTCCAAGGCCGGCGTCCTCCACCTCACCCGCATGATGGCGAAGAATCTCGCCGCCCGGAACATCCAGGTGAATGCCATCGCGCCCGGCTATTTCCCCTCGAAGATGACGGCCGGCATCGCCGACGAAATCAACAACAACGCCCTGAAATTCACCCCCATGGCCCGCTGGGGCAGCGAGCAGGACATGGCCGGCGTCGCCCTCTTCCTCGGCTCCAAGGCGTCGGGCTACCTCTGCGGCGCCACCGTCACCGCAGACGGCGGCTACGCAACCACCGCCTGAAGGCCGGGGGGTGTTCCCTCAGGCGGGGGCGGTCAGGCCGTCGGCGCCCCGGTCCAGTTTCCGGCCCGCGCGACCAGCGATGGCATCGTGCGCCCCAGCACCGTCTCGAACCAGTGGTTGGCCGTGATCAGGGCTTCAAGGTCGATCCCCGTCGCCACGCCGGAACGATCCATCAGATAGACAAGCTCTTCCGTCGAGATGTTGCCGGTGGCGCGCGGCGCGAAGGGGCAGCCGCCAAGCCCGCCAAGGCTCGAATCCAGCACCTCCACACCGGCTTCATAGGCTGCCCAGGCGTTGGCGATGCCCGTGCCGCGCGTGTTGTGGAAATGCGCGCGCAGGCGGATGCCGGGGGCGGCTTCGCGCACCCGGCCCACCAGATCGGCCACCTGTGCCGGCACCCCCACCCCGATGGTGTCGGCGATGGCGATTTCCACCGCGCCCGCATCGGCCATCTCGCCTGCCAGCCGGGCGACGGTTTCCGGCGGCACATGCCCTTCGAACGGGCAGCCGAACGCGGCCGAGATCGTCACCTGCGGCACCAGCCCGCCCTCGCGCGCCAGCTTCAGCATCTCCCGGTTCTCGCGGATGCCCTCCTCGATGGTCTGCCCCTGGTTCTTCATCCCGAAGCTGTCGGAAGCGACCAGCACGCAGCCGGCCTCGTCCACGCCCCGCTTGCCGCCCTCGCGCGTCGCCAGCGCCCGCAGCACGCCGCGCTTGTTCAGGCACAGGCCGATGTAGCTGACATCCGGCAGGTCGGGCAGCGCCGCAATCACCGCCTCGCCGTCTGCCATCTGCGGCACGCGCGCGGGGTTCACGAAACTCGCCACCTCGATGCGGCGGATGCCGGCGGCCACCAGCCGCCCGATCAGGCCCAGCTTGCCGTCGGTCCCGATGATCTCGCGCTCGTTCTGCAGGCCGTCCCGCGCGCCGACTTCGACCACTTCAACCGGCCCCATCGCCTTCTCCTCGCCCCGCATTGGACCAACTCAATTGTATACAATTGCCGAATTCGGCTATAGGACCGCCCGCAACAGGCGGCAAGCCGGCAGATGGAAGGGTTCAGGCAATGGCACAGGGGGCGCTCGACGGCCTCAGGCTGATCGAGATGGGGCAACTGATCGCCGGGCCCTTCTGCGGCCAGCTCATGGCCGATCACGGCTGCGAGGTCATCAAGATCGAGGCGCCGGCGCAGCCGGGCGATGGGGAACAGGGCGATCCGATGCGCCAGTGGGGCCAGGGCAAGCCTGTCTGGTTCCCCGTCATCGGCCGCAACAAGAAGACGATCACGCTGAACCTGCGCGACGAACGCGGTCAGGCGCTGCTGAAGCGGCTGGCAACCCGGTCCGATTTCGTTCTGGAGAATTTCCGCCCCGGCACCATGGAAAAATGGGGCCTCGGCTATGAAACGCTCGCCGCTACCAATCCCGGCCTCATCATGATCCGCGTGTCGGGCTATGGACAGACCGGGCCCTACGCCCCGCGCGCGGGCTATGGCTCCATCGGGGAAGCAATGGGCGGCATCCGCAACCTCGCGGGCGATCCCTCGGCCCCGCCCAGCCGCGTCGGCCTGTCGATCGGCGACTCGCTCGCCGCGACCTTCGCCTGCCTGGGCGCGATGATGGCGCTGCACCACCGCCACCGCACCGGGCAGGGTCAGGTCGTGGATTCCGCCATCTACGAATCAGTGCTGGCGATGATGGAATCGACGGTGCCGGAATACAGCGAAGCGGGCCTGATCCGCGAACGCACCGGCTCGATCCTGCCCGGCATTGCCCCGTCCAACGTCTATCCCTGCGCGGATGGCGACATCCTGATCGGCGCCAACCAGGACAGTATCTGGGCCCGGCTGGCGCAGGCGATGGGCCGGCCCGAACTGGCGAAGGATGCGCGCTTCGCCACACACGCCGCACGCGGCCGCAACCAGGCCGAACTCGACGCGCTGATCGCGGACTGGACCCGCACGCAGACTTCGGCCGGGGTGCTCGCCGCGATGGAAGCCAGCGGCGTTCCCGCCGGCAAGATCTACAAGGCGCCCGACATGCTGGCCGATCCGCATTTCGCCGCGCGGGAAGCGCTGGTGAAGGTCGCCCATCCGGAATTCGCCAATCTGGTGATGCAGAATGTGTTTCCGAAGCTGTCGGAAACGCCGGGCAAGGTGAACTGGCCGGGTCCGCCGCCGGGCGCGTTCAACCAGGAAATCTACCGGAACATGCTCGGCCTCGGCGACGACGAACTGGCGACCCTGTCGCGCGAAGGCGTGATCTGACACACGGATCCGCCCGCTGCCGGGTCCGGCAGCGGGCGGATCGTGGCCGGTTGATCCGGCTTCTGATCCTGTCCGGTCAGATGATCCTGTCGGATCAGATCGCGGCGGCGCGGCGCATCTGCATATGGGCGCGGCGGGCGTCGGCGCCGCGCACCTTCATGGCCAGTTCCATCTCGGCAAGGTCGATCCGCCGGGCGCGGGCCTCCACCCAGCCGCGGCCGAACGCAGCTGCCCAGCCCAGCAGGGCGACCGCCGCGCCGAAGGGTTCGGCGCCGACAGCCAGAATCAGGAACAGGGTCAGCATCAGCTGCAGCATCATCTGAGTGCCAAGCACCGGCCGCCCCGGCTGCACGACCAGCCGGAACATCGCGACCGAAAGGCCCGCCGCCAGGATCAGCAGCGCCTGATCGATCATCGGCAGGCGCGCCATGGACACGAAGATGATCAGCACCACCGCCACCAGGGCGCCGGCCACCGCCATCCAGCCGGCCACATTCTGAAGCCGGCCGCGTTCCGCCGCCATCCGCTCGCAGCGGATGGCGATGCGCTCATCCTGCGCGGCAGCCTGCCGCAGCAGTTCGGCAGCCCGGCCGTGGTGCAGGCCTTCCGGATTATCGAGGAGACGTTCGAGCGCCTCGCGCGCGTTGCGCTGGCGACGAAATTCGGCAGAGTTCCAGTCCGACGCGACATTATTCATGGCGACCAACACCTTTTTGGCTCTTGGTTGCCGACCCTGACGTCTGGTTAACGCGACTCAGGCCGCCCGCGCCACCCCCCGAACTGTCACAAATCGTTGCCGCCACGCCCGTCTGCGGCCGTGGAAAAGGCATGGAAAGCCCGGCGGACATGCCCTGTCATCAGGCTTTCCGCCCATTGTGCGTCGCGGGCGCGGAAGGCGTCGATCAGGGCGGCATGCTCGGCATGGCTGCGCGCGAATTCGTCGCGGCCATAGTGCCGCGCCGTGCGGCGCACCACGGGCTGCTCCACCAGCGCGCCCAGGATCTGCGCCAGCCGGGGCGAACGGGCGGCCCCCAGCACCGTTGCGTGAAACCGCCGGTTCGCGGCCAGAAATCCTTCGGGGTCGCCCGCGGCGATCGCCTGCCCAAGATCCCGGTTCACCCCGTCCAGTTCGCGCAGTTCCGCCGGCGTGATCCGCGCAGCCGCCCGCGCGGCCGCATGCCCTTCCAGGATCGCGCGCAACTCGAACAGATCGGCCACGTCATCGGCCGACCAGTCCGCCACATAGCTGCGGGCCCCGTCGCTCCGGCGCACCAGGAATTCCGCCTCCAGCCGCCGCAGCGCCTCGCGGACAGGCGTTCGGGAAACACCGCAAAGGACAGCCAGCTCCGCCTCGCGCAGCGGCGTTCCCGGCCCCCACTCGCCGCCCGTGATGCCGGCCCGGATCCGGGCATAGGCATGATCAGAAGCCTTGGACATCATCCTCGTCCCGCAGCACCGCTCCGGCGATCCCCGGGGCGGTGTCAGGCTCCTCTATTGTATACAATGATGGCCGTCCACCGGCATTCCGGCGGATCGCGCGCCGCCCCCGCCAGAGCGCCTCCGTCAGAGCGGCCCTTCGCTGGCGTAAAAGCCGGTGAACCCATTGTCCCAGACGAAGTTGGTAAAGCTCATCCCGATCGTCAGGCTCAGCCCCGTCACATGGTGCCACCAGCCGACGGGGATGAACAGGATATCGCCCGGGCCGATGTCCACTGTCAGGATGCGGGGCCGTTCCGCCGCCGGCACGTCCGAAAGGCCGGCATCCGCGCCAAAGCGGCTGAAGCAGTGGCGGTGGTTCCGCATGCGGTGCGTTTCCGAAGGCGAAACCATCGCCACCCGCTTGCGCCCCACCATGTTCACCAGCAGATTCTGCGTCAGATCATGGTGCCAGGGCGTCACCGTGCCCCTCGGCCCCATCCAGAAGAAGCCGTCGCCCAGATGGCTCGGCCCCAGGTAGCCGGGCAGATCGCCCACGTCGCGCCACAGCGGATCCAGCGCCCGCCGGTTCAGCCCCGAATTGTTCGCCGTCACATAGAAATCGTTGGTGTCGGGATCGGCGGCCAGCTTCGCCAGCACATCATGCCAGCGCATCCGCCGCTTGTGCGCGATGGAGTTCAGCTCGAAGTCCGGGTCCGCCTCCCGGTCCATCTGCACCTCGATCTCCGGATTGCCGACTTTCTGCGCCAGCGTCTCCAGCGTCCAGCCGCGCCCTGGCCAATGATCGGTCAGGCCGGTCAGCACAACCGGGGTCAGGGTCGTGTAATGACCGGCGAAGAAGGCCTCCGGCGAAAGCCGGTCGCGCACGGGAATGTCCGCCGCCCCCATCCGCTCCAGCTTCGCGCGCGATTCCAGCAGCCAGTCCCGCTTCGCCAGCCGCGCCTGCAACAGCCTGGCCGCCTTCAGATAGGGATGGTCGCGCGCCGCCTCGATCTCCGCCGTCAGCGCCGCCAGCGGCGCACCTTCGCGCAGCATCAGCGGCATGATGGCGTCCGGCGACAGCCCGTCCAGCAGCAGTGCCGCGATCCGCGCCTGCTGATCGGCCGTCACCGCCGGGGCAGGCGGCCGGATCCCCAGCGCCCGCATCGGATCGTCGCCCCTGAAGCCTTTTCGCGCATCCAGCATGGCCCCGGCCCTTACGACAGATTTATGACAGGCCGGAGTCGCCCGTTCAGCCCCGGTCCGGCATGATCCGCTTCATGAACTGGTCGAACATGGGCACGGTGAAGGCCGTGTCGCCATGGGCAGGCGAATACAGCATGCCCTTGCGGATCAGGCTGTTGCGGATCGGCGCCAGCTGGGTCACCTGCTTGCCCAGCATCTCGGCAATGTCGCCTGACCGGTGCGGCCCGGGCCCCAGTTCGGCCATGGCGCGCATGTAGCGCTTCTCGGATGGCGTCAGCCGGTCGAACCGCACCCGGAAGAAGCTGGCGTCCAGCTCCGCCAGCGCGGTGACGCCGGCGTTTTCCACATCCAGCATGCTGATGGGGGAAGCAAAGGCCAGATCCCAGGCATGCTTGCCCCATTCCTGAAGGAAATAGGGATAGCCCTGAGTCGCGGCCACGATGGCATCCACGGCGGCCGGCTCGATCGCCTCCTCCTCGCGCTCGATCGGGATCACGATGGCGTTGCGCGCCGCGCCGGGGGCAAGCGCCGCCACCTCCACATATTCGAACAGGCGCTCGGCATAGCTTTTCGCCCGCCCCATCTGCCCCAGCAGCTGCGGCAGCCCGGCCGCCACCATTCCCACCGGCAGCTGCGCCTGCGCAACCGCATGCAACGCCGAAATCAGCGCCGCCATCTCCGTGTCCTTTACATACTGGATTTCGTCGATGGTCAGGATCGCCGCCGTTCCGCGCTCCTTCGCGGCCTCGCCCACCGCCAGCAGCAGCTCGGTCAGATCCACTTCCAGATCGCCCGAATCCGCCACGCCCTTCTCGGGCTCGGCATCGATGGTCACTTCGATGTCCTGATAGGCGACCTTCAGCTTCGCGAAGCTCGCCAGCGCGCGCAGCGCCTTGCGCGCGCCCGCCTTCGCCGATTCCATCCGGTCCAGCTTCAGCAGCAGCGCCCGCAGCGGGGCCGCCAGCATGGCCGGCAGCGATCGCCCCTCCGGCGCCTCGATCCGCACCGTCTGCAGTCCCCGCGCCTCCGCATCACGGCGGATCTCGCCCAGCAGCACGGTCTTGCCCGTGCCGCGCAGGCCATAAAGGATGAAACTGCGCGCGGGTCGGCCCAGCGCGATGCGATCCAGCGCCACGGCCGCCCGTTCCACAAGCTCGTCACGCCCGGCCAGTTCCGGGGGGCGCGTGCCCGCCCCGGGCGCGAAGGGGTTGCGAACCGGATCCATAGGAAGATTAGGGCAAATTATCTCCTACAAGTAAAGTGCCCAAAGCTTCCTACAATTCCGTGTAATCCGCCGGCACCCTCAGCGGCAGGGCCAGTCGCCTCACCCCGTCCCTGCCCGGTGCGGGCAGCCGCCCGCCCTCGATGTTCACCTGGATGGACGGCAGGATCAGCTTCGGCGCGGCCAGTGTTGCATCGCGCGCGGCCCGCATCGCCACGAAATCCGCCTCGCCCACGCCGTCGTGCACATGCACATTCGCCGCCCGCTGCGCCGCAACGGTGGTTTCCCAGGCGAAATGGTCCCGGCCCGGGGCCTTGTAGTCGTGGCACAGGAACAGCCGGGTTTCGCCCGGCAGCGCCAGCAGCCTGCGGATTGAAGCATAGAGCGCCTTCGCATCCCCGCCGGGGAAATCGCAGCGCGCGGTGCCGTAATCCGGCATGAACAGCGTGTCGCCCACGAACACCGCATCCCCCACCCGATAGCTCACGCAGGCCGGCGTATGCCCCGGCGTTGCGATCACCTCGATCGAAAGCCCGCCCAGCGGGATGCGCTCTCCGTCCGCCAGCAGCCGGTCGAAACGGTCGGCCTCGCCCTCGATTCCGAAGCGCGGCCGGAAGATGGCCTGCACCGCCCCGATGTTGGCGCCGATTCCGATGGGCGCACCCGTCTTCGCCTTCAGATAGCCCGCGGCCGACAGATGATCGGCATGGGCATGGGTTTCCAGGATCCAGCGAACCGCAAGGCCCCGCTCCGCCACGGCCGCCAGAACCGCATCGGCCGACCGGGTCGCGATCCGCCCCGAAGGCTGATCGAAATCCAGCACGGAATCCAGGATCGCCGCGTCGCGTGTCTGCGGATCCCACAGCAGATAGCTCACGGTGTTGGTCGGTTCGTCGAAGAAGGCCTTGATCTCGGCGGTCATGCTGGTCTCGCGGATTGACAGGGTCGGCAATCCAATTAAATTAGGAAAATCTAATATAAAGGTCAAGCCGTCATGCCTGCCTTCCTGTTGCCCGCGCTCGGCGCCGGTGCCGCCATCGGCCTCATCCTCGGCCTCATCGGCGCGGGCGGCTCGATCATCGCCGTGCCGCTTCTCGTCTATGGGGTGGGTGTGCCCGATGCCCATGCCGCCATCGGCACGGCGGCGGTCGCCGTCTCGCTGTCGGCGCTGCTGGGGCTGGCGGGCCATGCGCGCGCCGGCAATGTGAAATGGAACTGCGCACTCGTGTTCGCGGCCAGCGGCAGCCTCGGCGCATGGGCAGGCGCGCAGGCCGGAAAGGCGACCGATCCCGATCTGCTGCTCGCCCTGTTCGGCCTGCTGATGCTGGCGGTCGGCCTGTCGATGCTGCGCCCGCGGCGGTCCGCCCCGAACCCCGATGTCCGGCTCACGCGCGGAACCGCGCGCCTGCTGCTGCCGCGGCTGGTGCCCCTGGGCCTACTCGTCGGCCTCTTCGCGGGCTTCTTCGGCATCGGCGGCGGCTTCCTGATCGTGCCGGCGCTGATGCTGGCGACGGCCATGCCCATCGGCTACGCGGTCGGCACTTCGCTGGTGGTGGTGTTCGCGCTGGGCGCCACCACGGCCGCCAGCTATGCGCTGGCCGGCCATGTGGATTGGGCGCTGACCGGCCTGATGGTCGCGGGCGGCGCGGCGGGCGCGTTCGCCGGAATCGGACTGGGCAAGCGGATGGCCGGCGCGAAGGACCGCCTCACGAAGCTGTTCGCGCTCGTCGTGATCGGCACCGGCCTCTATGTCACGGCCAGCGGCTGGCCGGCGCTCACCGCGCTGGCGTCAGCCGGATGATCCGCCCCGCTTCCTCGTCCGTCAGCACATAGACATTGCCATCCGGGCCCTGCGCCACGTCGCGCACCCGCGCCCCGATCCGGATCCGCGTCTCGCCCGTCGGCCGCCCGTCCTTGCCGATGCGGATCACCCGCAAATCCTGGCTCATCAGCCCGCCCGCGAGCAGCGCGCCGTCCAGCGCCTTCAGCCGCGCGCCGCGATAGACCGCCAGTCCCGACGCCGCGATGGAGGGAACCCATACCGAAACAGGGTCGCGGAACCCAGGCCGGGATCGCTCGGAAGTGATCGGCTGGCCCGAATATTCCATGGAATAGGTCACCAGCGGCCAGCCGTAATTGCCGCCGGCAGACAGGCGGTTCAGCTCGTCGCCGCCGCGCGCGCCATGTTCCGTCGCCCAGATCGCGCCGGTCTTCGAATCCAGCGCCAGCCCCTGCACATTGCGATGGCCGATGCTGAACAGCCGCGCGTCCCAGCCCTTCGATGCATCCGCGCCGGGGTTGCCCGGCGCCGGCGTGCCGTCCGCCGTCAGCCGCAGCACCTTGCCGAAATAGGCGTTCGGATTCTGCGCATTGTTGCGGATGTTTTGGCCGTCCAGCTGGATATTGGGGTTGCCGCCATCCCCCACGCTCATCAGCAGCGTGCCATCGGGCAGCCACAGCAGCCGCGATCCGAAATGCGCGCCGCCCGTCTTCGCCTGCGGGTTGCGGAACAGTTCCGTCACCTCCACCAGCGAATTGCCCTTCAGAACCCCGCGCGAAAGCGCCGTCATGTTGGCCTTCGGGTCGCCAACGGCATGGCTCAGATAAACCTGGCCGTTCGCGGCAAAGCGCGGATGCACGGCCACATCCAGCAGCCCGCCCTGCCCCACCGCCGCCACCGCCGGCACGCCCTCCACCGGCGCGCCCGGCTTGCCGTCGGCCCCCAGGATCCGCAGCGTGCCGCCGCGCTCCGTCACCAGCGCCCGCCCGTCGGGCAGCCAGGCGATGCCCCAGGGGCGGTTCAGCCCGGTCGCCCACACCTCCTGCGCGATGCCGGGCTCGTCCGGCACCTCGAAGGCAACCACGGGCGGCCCGGATTGCGCAGAACCCGGGGACCCGGCCTGCGCACAGGCGCCCGCAACCCCCATCAGCCCCGCCGCCAGCAACTTGCGCATCGATCGCTCCCGTCCAGTCCGTGAATCGGGTGCATCTCGCGCACAACGGCCTTCCGGCACAAGTGCGAAGCCGCGGCCTGTGCCCTTTTGCTCGCATCCGCCGGTCGCTTCGCCTATCGTGCCATCCCGAAACGGAGGGACAGGCATGCGGCTCGACGACCAGCGCGAAAGCGGGAACATCGAAAACCGGCGGGATGAAGGCGGCATCGGCTTCGGCGGTGCCGGCCAGGGCGCGGGCGGCATGGGCGGCGGGCTGGGCGGCCTGCTGGGCCTGTTCCTGCCGCTGATCGGCTCGAAGTTCGGCATCATCGGGATCGTGGTGGCGATGGGCGCCATCTTCCTGTTCAGCAACATGGGCGGCCAGTCGAACCAGCCGGCCCAGTCGCCGCAGGTTTCCGCCCAGGCCCCCGGCGCGCCGGCCGGCAGCGGCTCCCAGTTGCAGACCGAAACGGATCGCTTCGTCGCAAAGGTGCTGGCCACCACGGAAGATAGCTGGGGCAAGATCTTCGCCGCCAGCGGCCAGCAATATCCCGCCCCCCGTCTGGTCCTGTTCGACGGCAGCATCCGCTCCGCCTGCGGCGGCGCCTCGGCGGCCTCCGGCCCCTTCTATTGCCCGGCAGACCAGAAGGTCTATCTCGACACCGGCTTCTTCGACCAGCTGGCCCGCCAGTTCGGCGCGCCCGGCGATTTCGCCGCCGCCTATGTGATCGCCCACGAAGTCGGCCACCATATCCAGACGGTCACGGGAACCTCCCAGCAGGTCACCCGCGCCCAGCAGCGCGCCGGCCGGAGCGAGGCCAATGCCCTCTCCGTCCGGCTGGAACTCCAGGCCGATTGCTACGCCGGCGTCTGGGCCGCCAACAACCGCAACCTGCTCGACGAAGGCGATTTCGCCGAAGGCGTCCGCGCCGCGCAGGCCATCGGCGACGATACGCTGCAACGCCAGATGCAGGGCCGCGTCGTGCCCGACAGCTTCACCCACGGCTCCGCCGAACAGCGCATCCGCTGGCTGAAGAAGGGCTTCGAATCGGGCGACCCCAACGTCTGCGACACCTTCTCCGTGCCGGAGGGACAGCTCTGAGCACCCAGACCCGCCCCGATCCCCGGATGGATCAGGTCCGCGCCGCCCTCGGCCGGCGGGACTTCGCCTCGGCGCGCGCCATCCTCGGCGAATGGCCCGAAGCGCCGCCGCTGCTGGCGGCCCAGGTCGCCCAGCTGTCGGGCGATGCCGAAGGCGAACAGGCGGCCCTCGCCCGCGCGCTGGCGGCGAACCCGCGCCATGTCGGCGCGCTGCTTGCCATGGGCGATGTGAAAAGCCGCGTGGGGGATGACCGCGCCGCCACCAGCTTCTTCCGCGCCGCGCTGAACCAGGCGATGGTGGAACCGCAGCCGCCCGAACTGGGGCCCTTCCTGCAACGCGCCCAGCAATGGATCGCCCGGTCCTCGGCCCGCTTCGAATCGCACCTCCGGGATGCGCTGGGCGATGTCTCGTCGCTCCCCCGCCTCTCCCACGCGATCGACCTGCTCACGGGCAAGACGCAGCTCTACCTGCAGCAGCCCAGCATGTTCTATTTCCCCGGCCTGCCGCAGCGCGCCTTCTACGAACGGCAAGAGTTCGACTGGCTGCCCCAGGTGGAAGCCGCAACACCCGCCATGCAGGCAGAACTCGCCGAGCGCATGAAAGGCGGCGCCGACTTCCGCCCCTATGTCGAAACCCGCACCGACCGCCCCGCCCCCAACAACCCCCTGAAAGACGATCCAAGCTGGGGCGCGCACTATTTCTGGAACAACGGCGAAGTGGTTTCCGAACACGCCGCCGCCGCCCCCGCCACCATGGAAGCCCTCGCCGCAGCCCCCATCCCGCGCATAAGGGGCCGTTCCCCCATGGCGTTGTGGAGCCTGCTGAAGCCCGGCACCCACATCCAGCCGCACACCGGCATGCTGAACACCCGCCTGATCGTGCACATTCCGCTCGTCACCAATGCCGATTGCGGCTTGCGCGTCGGCCCGGAAACCCGCCGATGGGAACCGGGCAAGGCCCTCGTCTTCGACGACAGCTTCGAACATGAAGCCTGGAACCGCGGCACCGAAACCCGCGTGATCCTGCTGTTCGAGATCTGGCGGCCCGAGATCGGGGAAGCGGAACGCGAAGCGCTGACCCGCCTGTTCGAAACCATCGACGAACTGCAACCCGGCCAGGCCGGCAACGGCTTCTAGGGGTTCATGCCTCAGGCGGACTGATCATCTTCCTTCGCCGCCGCACCCCTACACCCCCGTCCGGAACGCATTCGTGATCGGATAGCGCCGGTCCCGCCCGAAGTTGCGCGGCCCGATCTTCACCCCCGGCGGGGCCTGCCGGCGCTTGTATTCCGCGATGTACAGCAGCCGCTCGATGCGCTTCACCGTCTCCAGGTCGGCGACGCCCCGCGCCACGATGTCGGCGGCGGCCAGTTCCTCTTCCACCAGCCCGTGCAGGATGGCGTCCAGCACATCATAGGGCGGCAGCGAATCATCGTCGCGCTGGTTCTCGCGCAGTTCGGCCGTCGGCGGCTTGGTGATCACCCGCTCCGGCATCACCGGCCCGTCCGGCCCCAGCCCCAGCCGCGGCCGCTGCGCGTTGCGCCAGCGGGAAAGCCGGAACACCGTCGTCTTGTAGGCGTCCTTCAGCACATTGTAGCCGCCCGCCATGTCACCGTAGATGGTGGCATAGCCCACGCTCATCTCGCTCTTGTTGCCCGTCGTCAGCAGCATGTGGCCGAACTTGTTGGACAGCCCCATCAGCGTCACCATCCGCAGGCGCGACTGGGCGTTTTCCTCGGCCAGGTCCCTCGGCTTGCCCGCGAACTGCCCGGCCAGCATCATCTCCATTGCGGTCACCGCAGGCTCGATCGGGATATTGTCCAGCCGCACCCCCAGCATCTGCGCGCACAGCGCCGCATCGTCCAGGCTTTCGCGCCCCGTGAAGCGGCTGGGCAGCATCACGCACCACACCCGCTCCGCCCCCAGCGCGTCCACCGCGACGGCGGCCGAAAGCGCGCTGTCGATCCCGCCGGAAAGCCCCAGCACCACGCCCGGAAAGCGGTTGCGCCCCACATAGTCGCGCAGGCCCACCAGCATCGCGTGGTAGATTTCCTCCTCATAGCTGTCCGGCATCTGCGTCGTGCCGGGCGCAAAGCCCGCGCCCCGCGCCCAGTCCAGCGTCACCACCGCTTCGTCCCAGTCGGGCAGGCGCACCATCAGGGCGCCATCGGCATTCACCGCAAAGCTGCCGCCGTCGAACACGATCTCGTCCTGCCCGCCGCTGCGGTTCACATACAGAAGCGAAAGGCCCGTCTCGGCCGCCCGCGCGCGCGCCAGCGCCAGCCGACGGTCCTCCTTCCCCAGCTCATAGGGGCTGCCATTGGGCACCAGCAGCAGCTCCGCCCCGCGCGCCTTAAGATGGCTCGAAACGTCCGGCGTCCACATGTCCTCGCAGATGGGCACCCCCAGCCGCACACCCCGGAAGTCCAGCGGTTCGGGCAGCGGCCCGGCCACGAACACGCGCTTCTCGTCGAACACGCCATAGTTGGGCAGGTCGTGCTTCAGCGTCACGCCCGCAACCTTGCCCCCATCCAGCAGGGCAAAGCCGTTGTGCAGGCCCCGGTCCGTCGCCCAGCTGGTGCCCACCAGCATCGCCGGCCCGCCGTCCGCCGTCGCCTCGGCCATGCGCGTCAGCTGCGCCATCGCGGCCGTATGCAGCGCGGGCTTCAGCACCAGATCCTCCGGCGGATAGCCGATGATGGAAAGCTCGGGCGTCACGATCAGGTCGGCCCCCGGTGCGGCCGCCCGGGCGCGCAGCATGGCGGTGGCATTGCCCGCCAGATCCCCCATCGAAGGGTTCAGCTGGGCGGCGGCGATCTTCAGCATGTCGGCCATGGCCCAGCCTTAGAACGGCTCCGTTCGTTTGCCTACTCCACCCGCTCCACGGCCGGCAGCCGCCACCCGCCCGAAAGGATCGGGGCCTCGGGCCGATAGGCGCGGAAGGCCAGGCTGAACGGCCCCCGGGGCGGGGAGGGCAGCCAGTTCGCCCCCGGCCCCGGATCGGTCGGCTGGATGGCGATCGTCAGGCTTCCGTCGGCATTGCGCTTCAGATCCGGGGTGCGGTTGCCGATGGCGTATCGATCGATCGGATTCTCCACGAAGAACAATCGCCCGTCGGGCAGCCGCTCATAGAGGGCAAGGCTCCAGAAGGCCCGCACCGGCACATCGGCCGGGATGGTCAGGCGATAGCGCCCCGCGCCATCCAGGTCACGCCCGCCGGAATCGAGAACCGCCATCCAGTAGACCGCCTCGCTTTTCGGCAGCGCCGCAAGCCCACCCAGCGCCACGGCGGATCGCACGGCATCCGTCGCTTCGGCGGTGCCGATTGCGGGCGGCGGGCTGGACCATCCGTCGCCGGTGGTGCGCGCCCCCTCGTTCAGCCCGGTTTTCAGCCTGTCGAAAACCCGCGGCAGCAGGATCCGCCACAGCCATTGCAGCCATAAGGGCAGCTCGTCGAACGCCTCCGTCCCGCCGCCATAGCCCGTCGCGGCCAGCGCGGGCGCCGCCAGATAGGGGTTTTCCGCAATCACCGGATTCACCCCGCGCAGCAGGGTCGCGGGGTCCGGCAGCACAGGCAGCACGACGGCCTCCCGCTGCGGTCGGCGGCTGGATTCAGGCACATCCAGCAAGAAGCCCGCCTGGGCCGCGCGGGCGGCCTGCAGGTCCGCCGGCCCATCCACCAGCGTGCGGATCAGCAGCCAGCCCTCCTTCGACGGCACGCGATAGCGCCGATCAGGTTCTCCGCCCGCCGGCGAAACAGCGCCCGCCGGCGGAACTGCGCCCGCCTTTCCGTTGCCGAACTCGATGGTCACGCGCCCCTCGTCCGTCTCCCGAAGGATGAACACATTGTCCGTGCGGGCATCCATCACCGCCACGCTGGCATAGCGCCCGTCCAGCTTCGGGATCGTCAGCGTCACCGGGCCGGATGCCAGGTCCAGAAAGGCCGTGGAATACAGCGTGTCATTGTTCGGCGTGGTGATCGTGCGGTCCCGCGGGCCCGAAAGGCCGGTGCGGTGAACCAGCAGGTTCGAACCGTTGCGCCCGTCATGGGCGAGGCGCAGCAGCTGCTCGTTGCGCGCGCGAACGATGCTGTAGATCGGGAACGCCTTCAGCGCCGCCTCGCGCGTCTCGGCAACCGGCTCCTTCAGCCACAGCCAGGCACCCCCCGCCAGCACCCCCAGAAGCACCAGCGCCAGCAACAGCTTCCGCATCCGTCCGCCCTCCCCCAAGGCCTTCCCCCGGCCCGATTGCACCCGAATCCTCGCCGCCCGCGCCGCCAAAGGCAAGCGCCGCCTTCCCAAGAAAGCGAGGGGACACGGGCCTGCCACAAGGCGCAAGGTCGGCAGAACATTGGAACCATGCGGGAGATGCAGGATGGGCACGGCCTATATCGTGAAGGCGCGGCGGACGGCGGGCGGTCGCAAGGGCGGCCGTTTGAGGGACTGGCACCCGGCGGATCTCGCCGCGCAGGTGCTGAACGATCTGGTGGGGGATCATGATCCGGCCCTGTTCGAGGATGTGATCATGGGCTGCGTGAACCAGTTCGCGCAGCAGAGCACGAACGTCGCGCGCAACGCCGTGCTCGCCTCGAAGCTCCCCGAATCGGTGCCGGGCACCTCGGTCGACCGCCAGTGCGGCTCCTCGCAGCAGGCGCTGCACTTCGCCGCCGCTACCGTGATGTCGGGCGTGATGGATGTGGTGATCGCAGCCGGCGTCGAAAGCATGACGCGCGTGCCCATGGCGCTGCCGTTCAAGGCGGCGATGGACGCAGGCGCCGGCACCTATGTCTCGCCCAACATGCAGAAGCGCTATCCCGGCATCCAGTTCAGCCAGTTCGCCGGCGCCGAGATGATCGCGAAGAAATATGATCTCTCGAAGGATGAACTGGATGCGTTCGGCTTCCTCAGCCAGCAGCGCGGCGCGGCCGCCGCAAAGGCCAATGCCTTCGCGAACGAGATCGTGCCGGTGCAGGGCCTCGACGCCGAGAACAACCCCGTCGAGCATATCGTGGACGAAGGCATCCGCTTCGAAGCCACACTTGAGGCCACGAAGGCAGTGAAGCTGCTGTCCGAGGGCGGGCGACTCACGGCGGCCACCTCGTCGCAGATCTGCGACGGTGCCTCGGGCGTGCTGGTCGTGAACGAAGCGGGGCTGAAGAAGCTCGGCGTCGATCCCATCGCCCGCATCCATTCGCTGACGGTGATCGGCGAGGATCCGGTGGTGATGCTGGAAGCCCCCATCAACGCCACTCGCGCCGCGCTGAAGAAGGCCGGCATGAAGATCGACGACATCGACCTTTATGAAGTGAACGAAGCCTTCGCCTCCGTGCCCGTCGCCTGGCTGAAGGAACTGGGCGCGGATCCGGCGAAGCTGAACGTCAACGGCGGCGCGATCGCGCTGGGCCACCCGCTGGGCGCCTCCGGCACCAAGCTGATGGCGACGCTGGTGCATGCGCTGAAGGCGCGCGGCGGCCGCTATGGCCTGCAGACGATGTGCGAAGGCGGCGGCCTCGCCAACGTCACCATCGTGGAGCGGCTGTGATGGGCGGCGCTGCCATGGAACGGCAGGAAACGAAGCTGGAGATCGCGGACGGCATCGCCATCCTCACCCTCTACCGGCCCGACAAGCTCAACGCCTTCACCGGCCGCATGATGCAGGAGATCATCGCCGCCTTCGACGAGACGGACGCGAACGACGATGTGAAGGCCGTGATCGTCACCGGGGCGGGCCGCGCCTTCTGTGCCGGCGCGGACCTGTCGGCCGGCGCGAAAACCTTCGACTATGACGCCCGCACCGACGATCAGAGCACGCGCCCGCAGGGCAGCTCCCCCGTCCGCGCGGACGGCACGGTGGATTACAGCCATCCGGCCGTGCGCGACGGCGGCGGCCTGTGCACCCTGCGCATCTTCGAAAGCCTGAAGCCGGTGATCGGCGCCATCAATGGCGCGGCCGTCGGCATCGGCGTCACCATGCAGCTGCCGATGGACATCCGCATCGCCAGCACCGATGCGAAGTTTGGCTTCGTCTTCGCCCGGCGCGGCATCGTGCCGGAAGCCTGCTCCAGCTGGTTCCTGCCCCGCCTCGTCGGCATCAGCCGGGCGATGGAATGGTGCGCAACCGGCCGGGTGTTCGGCGCGCAGGAGGCGCTCGAAGGCGGCCTCGTGCGGCAGGTGGTGGCCCCCGATCAGCTGCTGCCCGCGGCCATCGCCCTCGCGCGTGAAATCGCCGACAACACCGCGCCCGTCTCGGTCGCGCTCACCCGGCAGATGCTGTGGCGGATGCTGGGCGCGGATCACCCGATGGAGGCGCACAAGATCGACAGCCGCGCCATCTACGCGCGCGGGCGGCAGGGCGATGCGAAGGAAGGCGTCGTCAGCTTCCTGGAAAAGCGCCCGGCCGTCTATCCGGACAAGGTCTCGGCGAACATGCCCGATTTCTTCCCCTGGTGGGCAGACCGGCCCTATGAATAAGGCCGCCCAGGCGGCCGATCCCGCGCTCGCGCCGCCGCTGGCCGCCTATGCCGGCGCGCGGCCGCCGGCGCCGCAATGGTTCATCGACGCGGTCGAGGCCCCGCATGAACGCCACCGGCTCCAGGTGGAAGGCGCCGGCATCGAATGGCTGGCCTGGGGGCCGCGCGGCAAGCCGGGCCTCCTGTTGCTCCACGGCAACGGCGCCCATGCGGATTGGTGGCGTTTCATCGCCCCCTTCCTCGCCGAAACCCACCGCGTGGCGACCCTCAGCTGGAGCGGGATGGGCGGATCCGATCACCGCCCGCGCTACACGGTCGATCTGTTCGTGGCCGAAATCCTCGCCGTGGCTGAAGCCGCCGGCCTGATGGAAACCGGCCCCTTCACCATCCTCGGCCACAGCTTCGGCGGCTTCCCGATGATGGCGCTCGCCAACCGCGAAGGCGCGCCGCTGCGCCAGGCGATCATCCTCGACACGCCCTTCGATCTGCAGCAGCGCCGCCGTCCGCGCGGCAGCGGCGGGGATGCCAGGCCGCACACCATCTACCCGACGGAGGCCGACGCGCTGGCCCGCTTCCGCTGGGCGCCGCCGCAACCCACCACCCACGATTTCATCGCCGATTTCATCGCCCGCAACTCCATCCGCCCGGCGGACGGCGGCTTCACCTGGAAATTCGATCCCTTCCTGTGGAGCGAATTCGAAATGAACGCCGGGGTCGATCTGCTGCTGAACCCGAAATGCCCCACGGCGCTGATGTGGGGCGAAAAGTCGGATCTGGTGCATGGCGGCCTCGTGGCCGACATGGCGCGGCGGCTGCCCGCCGGCAGCCCGCTCATTCCCATCCCGCAAGCCTTCCACCATGTGATGGCCGATCAGCCGCTGGCGCTGGTGTCGGCGCTCAGGGGTTTCCTCGCATGACAGCCGAACCACCCTTCCGCCGCATCGGCGATCTCGTCCGCGACCATGCGCGCACCCGGCCCGATGCGCCCGCCATCACCGTATCCGGCGCCACCCTCAGCTGGGCGCAGCTGGCCGACCGCGCGGGCCGCGTCGCCGCCAGCCTCCAGCGCGACGGCATCGCGCCCGGCCAGGCCATCGCCATCATCAGCTACACCAACACCGATTATGTCGCGCTCTACATGGGCGCCCTGATGGCCGGCGTCGCCGTCGCGCCCATGCCGCCCAGCGCCACGCCGGATCAGCTGCAGGCGATGGTATCCGATTCCGGCGCGCCGCTCCTGTTCCTCGATCAGGCCAACGCCGATGCGCTCGCCCATATCGCCTTCACGGCCCGCATCCAGATGATCGAGGCGCTGGACGACTGGCTGGCCGATGGCCCGCCCGCGCCGCTGACGATCCCCGATGAAGCGCTGCTGAAGCTGCCCTTCAACATCATCTATTCCTCCGGCACGACCGGCGTTCCCAAGGGCATCATCCACAGCTGGGCGATGCGCTGGTCGCAGCTTCTGGGCGGTGCCGCCGTCGGCTATGCGGCCGACAGCGTCACCCTCCTTGCAACCCCGCTCTATTCCAACACCACTCTCGTCTCCGCGCTGCCCACGCTGGCCTGGGGCGGGCATCTGGTGATGATGCCGAAGTTCGAGGCCCGCCAGTTCCTGGAACTGGCGCAGGCGGTGCGCGCCACCCATTCCATGCTGGTGCCGGTGCAGTATCGCCGCATCATGGACCTGCCCGATTTCGGCAGCTTCGATCTTTCCAGCTATCGCTGCAAATTCTGCACCTCGGCCCCCTTCGCCGCCGATCTGAAGGCGGATGTCCTGGCGCGCTGGCCGGGCGGGCTCATCGAATATTGGGGGATGACGGAAGGCGGCGGCGGCACCGCCCTCGTCGCGCATGAACATCCGGAAAAGCTGCACACCATCGGCCGTCCCTTCCCCGGGGTGGAACTTCTGATCGTGAAGGAAGACGGCACAGAGGCCGCGCCGGGTGAAGTGGGCGAGATCATCGGCTATTCCGGCGCCACCATGTCGGGCTACGCCAACCGGCCAGAGGCGACGAAGGCCACCCAGTGGATCCACCCCGATGGCCGAATCTTCATCCGCACCGGCGACCTCGCCCGAAGAGACGAGGACGGCTTCGTCGAGCTGATGGGCCGCGCCAAGGACATGATCATCTCCGGCGGGTTCAACATCTATCCGATCGATATCGAACAGGTGCTGGCCGAACATCCGCAAGTGAAGGATGTGGCCGTTGTCGGCATCCCCAGCCGCGCCTGGGGCGAAAGCCCCGTCGCCTTCGTCGTCGCCCCCGGCGCAGACGCCGAGGATCTGCGAAGCTTCACCAACGAACGCGTCGGCAAGGTGCAGCGCCTCGCCGCCGTGCAACTGGTCGATGAACTGCCGCGCAGCGCCATCGGCAAGATCCTGAAGCGCGAGCTGCGCGACCAGTGGAAAGGCGACATCCCCTGACCTTCGACGACCTTCTGGCCGACGCCCGGCAGGTCGCCGCGCTGCTGATGGCCCGCCGCCACACGCTCGCGGTCGCCGAAAGCAGCACCGGCGGCCTGATCTCCGCCGCCCTGCTCGCGGTGCCGGGCGCATCCGCCTTCTATCTCGGCGGCGGCGTCATCTACACGCCCCGCGCCCGCCACCGCCTGCTCGATCTGAAACGGGAAGAGGTGCGCGGCCTGCGCGGCGCGACCGAAGCCTATGCCCGTGTGCTCGCGGATCGCGCCCGCACGCGATTCAGCGCCACCTGGGGCCTTGGCGAAACCGGCGCCACAGGCCCTTCGGGAAACCCCTATGGCGACGCGCCGGGCCATTGCTGCCACGCAGTCGCGGGGCCCGCAGGCGCCGTTTCCCACACGCTGGAAACGGGCGAAACGGATCGCCTGCACAACATGCTGCGCTTTTCCCGCGCCTGCCTGCAGCAGCTGCGGGAAAGGATCGAGGCTGAAGCCGAAGGAACGCCTGCCGGATAGGCAGTGCGTCCTACCAGCGCACCCCCTTCTGCTTCTTCTGCGCCTGCTTCGGCGGCGGCGCGGCCGGCTGCTTCGGCTTTTCGGCGCCCTTCGGCTTCCGGCCCAGGATGAAGTCGGTGTAGTCGTCCAGCGAACCCGCGAACTCCTTCGCGGTGCCGCTGTCCACCAGCAGCAGCCGGTCCGCGGCCAGTTCCAGCATGTGCCGGTCGTGGGAAACAAGAACCACCGCCCCGCCAAAGCCGTTCAACGCCTGCACCAGCGCCTCGCGCGTGTCGACGTCCAGGTGGTTGGTCGGTTCGTCCAGGATCAGCAGGTGCGGGGCGTCGCGCGTGATCAGCGCCAGCGCCAGCCGGGCCCGTTCACCCCCTGACATTTCGCCCACCTTCTGCGTGGCGCGCGGCCCGGAAAAGCCGAACCGCCCCAGCTGCGCGCGGACCGCCCCCTGCGAAGCCCCCTGCATGGCGCGGGTCATATGCTCCAGCGGGGTGTCGGCGCCGTCCAGCTCCTCCACCTGATACTGGGTGAAATAGCCCACTTTCAGCTTGCCCGGCGCGTGCAGTTCGCCCTCCATCGGCTTCAGCTGCCCGGCCAGCATCCGCGCCAGCGTCGTCTTGCCGTTGCCGTTCCGGCCCAGCAGCGCCAGCCGCTCGTCCGGGTCGATCCGCACGTTCAGCTTCGAAAGGATCGGCTTGCCCGGCTCATAGCCGACTGCCGCGCCGTCGGTCGTGATC
Organism: Sandaracinobacter sp. T42; assembly: GCF_059115405.1. Lineage (NCBI taxonomy): Bacteria > Pseudomonadati > Pseudomonadota > Alphaproteobacteria > Sphingomonadales > Sphingosinicellaceae > Sandaracinobacter > Sandaracinobacter sp. T42. Next base: position 989,963 of record NZ_CM181101.1, on the reverse strand, counting down.
ATCGGCGGCTTCAGTTCGTCGGGGCTGGGGAAGTCGAAGCTCAGCGTCGGGTCTTCAACCACCGCGGCGATGGGCTGCATCTTCGCCAGCGCCTTCTGGCGGGATTGCGCCTGCTTCGCGGTGGACGCGCGGGCGGAATTGCGGGCGATATAATCCTGCAGCTTCGCCCGCTGCGCATCCTGCGCGGCCTTCGCCGCCGCCTGCTGCGCCAGCCGTTCGGCGCGCTGCCGCTCGAAACTGTCGTAGCCGCCCGTGTAAAGGGTCGCCTTGCCGCCCTCCAGGTGCAGGATCTGGTCCACCACATTGTTCAGCAGATCGCGCTCGTGGCTGATTACCACCATCATGGCCGGATAGGATTTCAGGAAATTCTCCAGCCACATCGTCGCTTCAAGGTCGAGGTGGTTCGAAGGCTCGTCCAGCAGCAGCAGGTCGGGCTCGGAAAACAGCAGCGCCGCCAGCGCCGCGCGCATCTTCCACCCGCCCGAATAGCTGGAAAGCGGCCGGTTCTGCATCTCCTCGTCGAAGCCCAGCCCCACCAGGATCCGCGCCGCCCGCGAAGGCGCCGCATAGGCGTCGATCGCCATCAGCCGCTCGTGGATCTCGCCGAAACGGTCCATGTCCTCGCAGGTCTCGCTTTCGGCCAGCAGGGCCGCGCGCTCGGTGTCGGCCGCCAGCACCAGCTCGATCGGCGTCGTTGCCCCGTCGGGCGCTTCCTGCGCGATATAGCCGATGCGCGTGCCGCGCGGCATTTCCAGCCGGCCCTCATCCGGCTCGATGAAGCCCATCATCACCTTCATCAGCGTGGACTTGCCCGCGCCGTTCCGCCCGATCAGCCCGATGCGGCTCCTGCCCGGCAGGGCTGCCGTCGCGCGATCGATGATGGTGCGCCCGCCAAGGCGCACGGTGATGCCGGAGATGTTGAGCATGATGCCGCGCGCCCTAGCGGATTATTGCTGCAAGCGCGAAGGGAAAGTGATGGCGCGCGCTAGCGGCCCTTCACCACATCCCCGCCCTTCATCACGAAATCCACCGTCTTCAGCACCTTCACATCCGCCAGCGGGTCGCCGGCCACGGCGATGATGTCGGCATGATAACCGGGGCGCAGCGCGCCGATGTCCTTCACCCCCAGCAGGTCCGCCGCGTTGGTGGTGGCGGCAACGATGGCGGTCGCAGGCGTCATGCCGTGCTGCACCATCAGCTCGAACTCGTCGGCGTTGCGACCGTGCTTGGATACGCCCGCATCGGTGCCGAAGGCGATCTTCACGCCCGCGGGCACAGCCTTTTCCAGCGCCTTGCCAGTGATCTCCAGCCGCCACTTCACCTTTTCCAGCACGGCGGGCGGATAGGCGTTCGGGTCCTTTGCAAGACGCTCCTTGTAGCCGTTGATGGTGGAGAGCGTCGAAACATAATAGGCGCCAGACGATTTGAAGAGCTTCAGCGTCTCGTCGTTGGGCATCGTGCCATGCTCGATGCTGTCGGCGCCGGCCGCCAGCGCCACGTTGATGCCGTCGGTGCCATGCGCATGCACCGCCACCTTCTTCCCGTGCAGGTGCGCGGTTTCCACCACCGCCTTCGCCTCATCCGGGAACATCTGCTGGCCCAGGCCCGCGCCGATGCGGCTGTTCACGCCGCCCGTCGTCGCGATCTTGATCACGTCCACCCCGCGCCGCACCTGCATCCGCACCGCCTGCCGGCAGGCATCCACGCCGTCGCACAAATTTTCCTGCCCGATCGAACCGTGCAGATCCTCCGCGATGCTGTTGGTCGCGTCCATATGGCCCGAGGTGACAGAGATCGACCGCCCCGCATCCACGATGCGCGGCCCCTGCACCCAGCCCGCGGCGATCGCGTCGCGCAGCGCCAGCGTCGCGCCCGAACCGTCGCCCAGGTTGCGCACAGTGGTGAAGCCCGCGTTCAGCGTCTTCATCCCGTTCCACTGGGCCCTCAGCGCGCTCGTCCCGGCAGAGGATGTGACGCTTTCAACCAGCGCCGCCTCGCCGCCGGCGTCGCTGTCCAGATGCACATGGCTGTCGATCAGGCCCGGCAGCACGAAGCGGCTGCCCAGGTCGATCACCTTCGCGCCCGCGGGCGCCTGCCGGCCCGGCAGCAGCGCCACGATCCGCCCCTTGTCCACCACGATGGAAGTCGGCCCCAGCGGCGCCTTCCCCGGCTCGGCCAGCACCCGGTCCGCCTGGATCACGGTTACCTCGGCGGCGGCGGGCGAAGCGGCCAGCACAAGGCCGGCGGGCGAAGCGGCGAGCAGAAGAGCGGCGAAAGCCGGGCGTGTCATGGCGGATATCCCCTGATATGGTTTCAACCATCTAGAGGCCGGGCAACGCGCTTGCCAAGCTATTGCTTCGCCGCGCCGGCCGTCACGTCCTCGATCCAGCCGTCGGTCAGCACCTGCGGCTCCTCCTTCACCGGCGGCGGCACGGCATCGGGCACCAGGCTCGGGTCCAGACGGCCCGGATCGGGCCGGGCGGCGCCGTCCGCGCCAAACGCCCCGTCCGGCGCCAGCCCATAGGCCTCGGCGTCCGGCTCGGTGGCGAATTCGGGCAGCTCCACCTGGTCGTTCAGCGGCGTGGGGGCCACGCCCGTCAGCGCCCGGCTCATGAAGGCGGCGAACACCCGCGCGGGCGCCTGCCCGCCCGCCAGCCCGCGAACCGCCTTCGCGTCGTCCCGGCCCATCCACACGCCCGCCACAAGCTCCGGGGTGAAGCCGATGAACCAGCCGTCCTTGTTGCTGCTGGTCGTGCCCGTCTTGCCCGCCAGCGGCCGGCCGATCTGGGCCGCGCGCCCGGTGCCGGTTTCCACCGCAGCGCGCAGCATGTCGGTCATGTACTGGGCCACGAACGGCGCCACCAGGATGCGCGGATTTTCCGGCTCCCGGTTGTACAGCGTCCGCCCGGATGCGCTGGTGATCGACTGGATCGCCCAGGGCCGCGCCTCCACCCCGCCGCCCGCGATGGCGGCATAGGCGGATGTCATTTGCAGCAGGGTGGTTTCCGAAGCCCCCAGCGCCATGGCGGGCTGGGTTGAAATGGGCGTGGTGATGCCGAAGCGCCGCGCCATCGCCGCCACGCTTTCAAAGCCGAAGCGCTGGCCCAGCTGCACCGCCACCGTGTTCACCGAAAGCGCGAACGCCTGCCGAAGCGTCATCCCCCCCAGATAACGGCCGTTCGAATTGCGCGGGCTCCAGCCGTTGATGCGCACGGGCTCGTCCACCACGCGGCTGTCCGGCGTCATGCCTTCTTCCAGCGCCACCAGATAATCGAACAGCTTCCAGCTGGAACCGGGCTGCCGCCGGGCGGTCACGGCGCGGTTGTAGATGCTGGTCGCATAATCGCGGCCGCCCACCATCGCCGTCACCGCGCCGTCGGTGCGCATGGCCAGGATGCCCACCTGCGTGCCGCCGATCTGCTGCGCCTTGGCGGCAGCCTCGGCTGCGGCCTGGTGGCGGGGGTTCAGGCTGGTGGTCACGTCCAGCGGCTCCACCGCCTCGTCGGTCAGCGTTTCCAGCTGGGTCAGCACCCAGTCGGTGAAATAGCGGACATCGCCCTGATCCTTGTCCACCACGAAGCGGACGAGATCGACATTCGCGCCCGCCGCTTCCGCCGGGCCGATCGCGCCCGAATCCACCATCGTCGAAATCACGATCTTCGCCCGGCCGCGCGCGCGCTCGGGGTCGGCCGTCGGGGCGTATCGGCTGGGGGCCTTCACCAGCCCGGCGATGATCGCGGATTTGGCAAGATCCAGCTCGGTCGCCGGATGGCCATAGAATTTGCGACTCGCCGCATCGATGCCGTAAGCCCCGCCGCCGAAATAGACGCGGTTCAGATACAGTTCCATGATCTGCTGCTTGGTGAACCTGCGCTCCATCGCCAGCGCCACGATCTGCTCGCGGATCTTGCGGATGAAGGTCTGGTCCCGCGTCAGGAACAGGTTGCGCGCCAGCTGCTGGGTGATGGTGGAGGCGCCCTCCACCGTCTCGCCCGCCTGGATATTGGCCTTCAGCGCGCGCGCCATCCCGATCGGGTCCACGCCGGGGTGCCAGTCGAAGCGGCGGTCCTCCACCGCCTTCATCGCCTCCACCATCTCGGTCGGGATCTCGGCATAGGGCAGCCAGCGGCCATAGCTAGGGCCCACCGTCACCAGCTCGGTGCCATCCGCCGCGCGGATCACCACCGATTGCCCCTGCGGGCTCTTCATCAGTTCCTGGTAGGTCGGCAGCGACGACATGGTCAGCGCCACCGCCAGGGCCAGCCCCAGCACGCCCAGCAGCGCAAGCGCCACGCCCCAGCCGATCAGGCCGGTGATCAGGCGGGCGAAAGCGGAACGCCGCTTCTTCGGGGGTTTTCGCTTGTTGCTGGGGGCGTGCATCGGCAGGCTGCGCTGATAAAGCGCCATTGTGGCCACCACAAGGCAGGGCGCCAACGCTTCGCCGCAGCCGCCGGACCTTCACGCCGGCCCGCGCGGCAGGCCCCGATTGCGCGCACGGCCCGCGCCCCCTATGCGCGGGCGCGTTTCCATTCCCTTTCACGAGACAGGCGCGAACAGACATGAGCGATTCGGTGAAGAAGGTGGTGCTGGCCTTTTCGGGCGGCCTCGATACCAGCGTGATCCTGAAGTGGCTGCAGACCACCTACAATTGCGAAGTCGTCACCTTCACCGCCGATCTCGGCCAGGGCGAGGAGCTGGAGCCCGCCCGCCACAAGGCCGAACTGATGGGCGTGAAACAGATCTTCATCGACGATCTGCGCGAGGAATTCGTGAAGGATTTCGTCGCCCCCATGATGCGCTCCAACGCGCTCTATGAAGGCCAGTATCTGCTGGGCACCTCCATCGCCCGCCCGCTGATCGCGAAGCGCCAGATCGAGATCGCGAAGATGGTGGGCGCCGATGCCGTCTCCCACGGCGCCACCGGCAAGGGCAATGATCAGGTCCGCTTCGAACTGGGCTACTACGCCCTCGCGCCCGACATCCGCATCATCGCCCCCTGGCGCGAATGGGATCTCACCAGCCGCGAGGCGCTGATCGCCTTCGCCGAAGCGCACCAGATCCCGATCCCGCGCGACAAGCGCGGCGAAAGCCCGTTCTCGACGGATGCGAACCTCCTCCACACTTCGTCCGAAGGCAAGGTGCTGGAAGATCCGTGGGAAGAAGTTCCGGACTATGTCTATTCCCGCACCGACAATCCCGAAACCGCGCCAGACACGCCCGAATACATCACCATCGATTTCGAGCGCGGCGATCCGGTCGCCGTCAACGGAGAGGGCCTCTCCCCCGCCACCCTGCTGAAAAAGCTGAACGACCTCGGCAAGCTGCACGGCGTCGGCCGCCTCGATCTGGTGGAAAACCGCTTCGTCGGCATGAAGTCGCGCGGCATGTATGAAACGCCCGGCGGCACCATCTGGCACGCCGCCCACCGCGGCATCGAATCCATCACGCTGGATCGCGGCGCCGCCCACCTGAAGGACGAACTCGCCGTCCGCTATGCCGAAATGATCTACAACGGCTTCTGGTTCGCGCCCGAACGGGAAATGCTGCAGGCCGCCATCGATCACAGCCAGGAAAAGGTGACGGGCACGGTTCGCCTGAAGCTCTACAAGGGCAGCGTGCAGGTGGTGGGCCGCAAGTCGCCCTACAGCCTCTACAGCCCGAAGATCGTGACGTTCGAGGACGACCAGGGCGCCTACGACCAGCGCGACGCCAAGGGCTTCATCAAGCTCAATGCCCTGCGCCTGCGGCTGCTGGGCCAGCGCGACCGGCAGGGCTGACGGATCAGCCCCTGAAGATCGCGCGGAACCGCGTGAAGGTGACGATCGCGGCCGCCCCCATGCCGCCCGCGATCGCCGCCGCGTCTGGCGCGCCTGCCCGGTGCAGCAGCGCGAACGTTCCGTAATTCACCGCCATGCCCAGCGCCGCCGCCAGCAGATAGCGGCCGAATTCCGCAAGGCCGGGCCGTCCGGCCGCGCGGAAGGTGAAGAATCTGTTGGCGACAAAGCCCACGCAGACGGAAGCGGCCAGCGAACCCACCCGCCCGGCAAGCGGCGGCACGCCCTGCCCCGCCAGCAGCGTCAGCACCCCCCAGTCCACGGCGAACACCAGCGGCGCGACAAGGCCGAAGCGCAGCGATTGTCCGATCCAGTCCGGGCGGCTCATGCGCCCGAACAAAGCCGTCGCGCGGCAGTTGGTCAAGCGCCCCAGTCCCGCTATGGAACCGGCAGATGCAGGAGCAGGGCATGAAGGGGCAAGGCGCGCCAGTGACGGATCTCACCATCTTCCGCCGCACACTGGTCGTGGCCGCGGGCATCGGCTTCGCCGTGATCCTGTGGCGACTGACCGATCTGATCCTGCTGCTGCTGGCGTCGGCGCTCGTTGCCTTCATCTTCTACAAGTTCGCCAACCTGCTGCAGCACCGTTTCCGCCTGCCCTTCCCGGCCGCGCTCACGCTGGCTGTGCTCCTGCCCAGTCTGTTCCTGGTCTTCACCTTCGCCCTGTTCGGCAACATGATGGCCGCCCAGTTCGCCATCCTCTTCGATCAGATTCCCCAGGCCTGGGCCGATCTGCAGGCCTGGATGCAGACAACCCCCTTCGGCCGGGAGGTCATCGCCAGCGCCGGCAGTTTCGTGCCGGAAGGCAGCCGGATCGTCGCGATCCTGCAGACGGTGTTTTCCAGTCTCGGCACCGTCCTCACCAGCCTCGTCGTGGTGCTGGTGGCGGGCATCTACCTCGCCGCCCAGCCGCGCCTCTATGGCCGCGGCGTCCTGCACCTGGTGCCGCCCCATGCCCGCCACAAGACGGTGGAGGTCGTCCGTGCCGTCGCCGACGCCATCTCCGGCTGGCTGAAGGCGCAGGGCGTCAGCATGATCTTCGTCGGCGCCTTCACCGGAATCGCCCTGTCGCTCGTCGGAATCCCGGCCGCGCCCGCCATCGGCCTCGTCGCCGGCCTGTGCGAGTTCGTGCCCTATCTCGGCACCATCGTCGTCGCCATTCCGTCCATCCTGATCGGCTTCTCGATCAGCCCGGAAACCGGCGTGTGGACCATCATCGCCATCGTCGTGGTGCAGCAGGTGCAGGGAAACATCGTCACCCCGCTGGTGCAGTCCACCATGGCGGAACTGCCGCCCGCGCTCACCATCTTCTCGCTGATCGCCGCCGGCGTCGTCCTCGGCCCGATGGGCGTCATCCTCGCCGTTCCGCTGACGGTCGTGGGGCAGACCCTGATCAAGCAGCTCGTCGTCTATCCGGCCGACCAGGCCGAAGGGGATGCGGGCGCTAGCCCCGCATCCGCTGCGCCGCCGTCCGAAGCCTGAAGCCCAGCGCCAGCAGCAGGATCCCGAACAGGATCGCCCAGGCCCCGATCCACCAGATCAGGATCTTCAGCCCCAGCATCGGGGCCGCGAACAGCAGCACGGCAAAGGCCAGGTTCAGCAGGCCCGAAACCATCAGCAGCCCGCGCCCATGTTCCCCGTCCAGCTTCATCGCGGCCAGCAACAGGAACAGCCCGGAAACGATGGTGCGGATGGCGATCAGCAGGAACACGAAGGTCAGCGCGAAGCCCGGCATCGCGAACATCAGCACACCGATCACGATGTTGGCCACCGCCTCGATCGCCAGCCAGACCCAGCGTTCCCCGCGTCGCGCCTTGCCATAGGCCGCCGCCAGCCCGAAGCCGCCATCCACGATGGAGTAGATGGCGAACACGAACAGCAGGGAGAAGCCGGCCACCGAGGGGCTGACAAAGCAGAGGATGCCGAACAGGATCCCCGCAAGGCCGCGCAGGGCCACCAGCCACCAGCGCTGCTCCAGCATTTCCGCCAGACCGTCCACCATGCGCTGAGACGCCATCCCCAACCTCCACCTCTCGTGATCGGCCGCACAAGACTCCGTTGCGAAGCCGCGGTCAAGCGGGATCGGCGATGGGTTCACCTGCGGGTGACAACCGGATGTCGCCCTGTTGCAGCCGTCCTCTCGCGGAAAGGGTCGCGTCGCCGGCTTCGATGGCGAATCCCGCCACCGCCAGCGCCGCCAGCACCAGGCGGTTGTCCGGCCGCACGCGCAACCGGCCTTCCCAGCTGCCGTCCGCCGCCAGCCACAGGTCCAACCCGGCACGATCACCGGGCATCCGCAACGGCGTGAACAGCCTGTCTCCGTCGCAGGCCGGCGTGCCGCTCAACGGCGGGGATTCGCCCAGGAAGGGAATTCCGGTGAGGCTGGCAGCGACATGCCCGCCCGCTGACCGGCACATGCCGCGCGGCGTCATGGCCACATGCACCTGATCAAAGCGGATCGCCATCGCGGGCGCAGGCGCGGGCAGCAATTGCAGCGGAAGCTCGCCGCTCAGCTCGTCCAGCCGGCGCAACTGGCGGCTGCCCCCCGCCCGGCCCTGCAGGCGCGGCCCCAGCCGCTCGAAGCGAAGGCTGGCCTCGCCCTTCAGCAGCCGGCCGGGATCAAGCCCGACATCCACATCGCCCAGCGGCAACCCGGCATAGCGGGCGTTGCGCAGCCGCCCGTTCCAGATCGAGCCGGACACACTCTCGGCCTCCAGCCCTGGTGCCAGATAGGATGTGGCGGCCGAAAGCGGGAAGAACAGGATCAGCAGCGCCAACGCGGCCAGACCCGTCACAACAACCCAACGCATGAATTCTCCTGCACGTACGGAAATTGCGACATTGACGGGCGGGCCGCACCAAGGCAATCCGCCGCGCTGCCCTTTGGCGCAGCCATATGGCAGCCGCATGAAGCCGGAGAATGACTGTGGGATACAAGGTCGTCGTCGTCGGGGCCACGGGCAATGTGGGCCGCGAAATGCTGAACATCCTGGCGGAACGGGAATTCCCGCTGGCGGACATCGCCGCGGTGGCCTCGCCCCGCAGCCAGGGCGACATCATCGAGTTCGGTGAGACGGACCGCACCCTGAAAGTCCAGTCCATCGAGCATTTCGATTTCACCGGCTGGGATATCGCCCTGTTCGCCGCCGGCTCCGGCCCCACGAAGATCCACGCCCCGCGCGCGGCGGCGGCCGGCTGCGTCGTGATCGACAATTCCTCGCTCTACCGGATGGAAGCCGACGTGCCGCTGATCGTGCCGGAAGTGAACCCGGATGCGATCGACGGCTACAAGAAGCGCAATATCATCGCCAACCCCAACTGCTCCACCGCGCAGATGGTCGTCGCGCTGAAGCCGCTGCACGATGAAGCCGGCATCACCCGCGTCGTCGTCTCCACCTACCAGTCCGTCTCGGGCGCGGGGAAGGCCGGCATGGACGAACTGTTCAGCCAGACCCGCTCCATCTTCGTGGGCGAAGACAAGACGGTCGAGAAGTTCACCAAGCAGATCGCCTTCAACGTGATCCCGCACATCGATGTCTTCGTCGGCGCCGATACCGGCTACGACGGCTACACCAAGGAAGAGCTGAAGATGGCTCAGGAGACGAACAAGATCCTCTCCCCCGATATCCGGGTTTCCGCCACCTGCGTGCGCGTCCCCGTGTTCGTTGGCCACTCCGAGGCAATCTCCATCGAGTTCGAACGCCCCATCTCGGTCGCGAAGGCGCAGAGCCTGCTGCGCGAAGCCCCCGGTGTGATGCTCGTCGACAAGCGCGAGGACGGGGGATACGTCACCCCCGTCGAATGCGTGGGCGACTATGCCACCTTCGTCAGCCGCGTCCGCAAGGACCCGACGGTCGAAAACGGCCTGACGCTGTGGTGCGTCTCCGACAATCTCAGGAAGGGCGCGGCGCTGAACGCCGTGCAGATCGCCGAACTGCTGGGCCGCCGCCACCTCAAAAAGGCCTGACGGGCCCGACCGCCGGATTCGAAAGGGGGGTGCCCGGGCAACCGGGCACCCCCCTTTCCATGCACTGAGCGCATAGCTGCCCCGCCAGAAACTTCTGCGCTGCACAAGAATCCGCGCGCGATACCCGCCTTTGTTCGAGTGAATGACTTAGCGCAAAGCAACCGCCGGCCGGCCGGCCTAGGCATCCGCAGATGCAGTCCGCCGATGCAAACGGCGAATTGATCGATTTTATCGATTGTGCGGTTGCACAATATCAATTTGTCCCATGGCGCGCGGCTGCCTATCTCAGCCTCGCCCGAACCATTCAACCCAAGGGAGTTCCCATGCCGATCATCGGAAGCACGCTGAAGCCGTTCACCTCGCAGGCCTTCAAGGAAGGCAAGTTCATCCAGGTCACCGAAGCCGACGTGGCCGGAAAGTGGGCCGTGTTCTTCTTCTACCCCGCCGACTTCACCTTCGTCTGCCCGACGGAGCTGGAAGACATGGCCGACCTCTATGGCGAGTTCCAGAAGCTCGGCGTCGAGATCTACTCGGTCTCCACCGACACGCATTTCAGCCACAAGGCCTGGCATGAAACGTCCCCGGCCGTCGGCAAGATCCGCTACACGATGCTGGGCGATCCCTCCGGCCAGATCACCAACAACTTCGGCGTGATGCGCGAAGGCGCCGGCCTTGCCGACCGCGCCACCTTCGTCGTCGATCCCGACGGCGTGATCCAGTATGTCGAAATCACCTCCGAAGGCGTCGGCCGCAACGCGTCCGAACTGCTGCGCAAGGTGAAGGCGGCGCAGTATGTCCGCTCGCATCCGGGCGAAGTCTGCCCCGCGAAGTGGGAAGAAGGCGAAAAGACGCTCGCCCCCTCGCTCGACCTCGTCGGCAAGATCTAAGACCCCCCCCGCGCGCCGCCCCACCCCCGAACCCGGGGCGGCGCGCAACCCACCTGCCCAATTGCGGAGAGAGACATGCTCGATCAGACCCTGAAGGCCCAGCTGAAGGCCTATCTCGAAAAGGTCGTGCACCCGATCAGCCTGAACGCATCCCTCGATTCCTCGCCCAAGTCGGCCGAGCTCGAAGCCCTGCTGCAGGACATCGCGACCCTCTCTCCGCTGGTCAGCTACGCCCGCACAGACGACGATGCGCGCCGGCCCAGCTTCGAGATCCGCCGCGTCGCGCCGGAGGGCGCGCAAAAAGGGGCCGGAACCGATATCGCCGTGCGCTTCGCCGGCATTCCGATGGGCCATGAATTCACCAGCCTCGTGCTCGCCCTGCTGCAGGTCGGTGGCCACCCCAGCCGCGAAGCGCAGGATCTGCTCGATCAGGTGAAAGAGCTCGACGGCGACTTCCACTTCGAAACCTATTTCTCGCTGAGCTGCCAGAACTGCCCGGATGTGGTGCAGGCGCTCAACCTCGCCAGCGTGCTGAACCCGCGCATCCGCCACACCGCCATCGATGGCGCGCTGTTCAAGGAAGAGGTGGAAGCCCGCCGGATCATGGCCGTGCCCACCGTGTTCCTGAACGGGGAGCCCTTCGGCAGCGGCCGCATGGATCTGGCGCAGATCGTGGCCAAACTGGACAGCAACGCATCCGCCCGCGCCGCCGCGAAGATCGCGCAGAAACCCGCCTTCGATGTTCTGGTGGTGGGCGGCGGCCCAGCCGGGTCGGCAGCCGCCGTCTATGCCGCGCGCAAGGGCATCCGCACCGGCGTCGCTGCCGAACGCTTCGGCGGCCAGCTGCACGACACGCTGGGGATCGAGAATTTCATCTCGGTGGAATATACCGAAGGCCCGAAGCTTGCCGCCTCCCTCGAAGCGCATGTGAAGGCGAACGGCGTGGACATCATGCCGCTGCAGAAAGCCGCCGCGCTGATCCCCGCCGCCACGCCCGGCGGCCTAATCGAGGTGAAACTGGAAAATGGCGCGTCGCTCCACAGCCGCACCGTGATCCTGTCCACCGGTGCGCGCTGGCGCAAGCTGGGCGTGCCCGGCGAGGAACAGTATCTGACGAAGGGCGTGGCCTTCTGCCCGCACTGCGACGGCCCGCTTTTCAAGGGCAAGCGCGTCGCGGTCATCGGCGGCGGAAACTCCGGTGTCGAAGCCGCGATCGACCTCGCCGGCCTCGTCGCCCATGTCACCCTGGTGGAATATGACAACCAGCTCCGCGCCGACGCAGTGCTCCAGACCAAGCTGCGCAGCCTGCCCAACGTCACCATCCTCACCTCGGCGGAAACTACGGAAATCCGGGGCGATGGCGAAAAGGTGACAGGCCTTTCCTATCGGAACCGCACCGACGAAAGCCTGCACACCGTCGATCTGGAAGGCGTGTTCGTGCAGATCGGGCTGGTGCCCAACACCGAATGGCTGAAGGGCACGCTCGAACTTTCCCGCTACGGCGAGATCGTCGTGAACGCCCGCGGCGAAACCAGCCTGCCCGGCGTGTTCGCCGCCGGGGACTGCACCACGGTCCCCTACAAGCAGATCATCATCGCCATGGGCGAAGGCTCCAAGGCCGCGCTCAGCGCCTTCGATTACATGATCCGCCTGCCGCAGCCGGATGCCCAGGCCATCGCGGCCTGAAGTCGGCGGATCCGCGAACAGCAAGGGCGGCGCCGGGCAACCGGCGCCGCCCTTTCCGTTCCGCCCCGGCGCGCCAGCCCTGGCCGGGCGCGCTAGTCCCGGTCAGGCGCCCCCAGCGGAAACAGCCGCCGATAGGGCCGCGCCTCGTCCACCACCCGCCGGATCGAAGGCTGCGCCAGCAGCCGCGCGCGATAGGCGGCAAGCCCGGGGAAGCGCCCCGCGAACGGATGCGCCCAGTCCGCATAGAAAAGCGCAGGCCCCGCCGCACAATCCGCCAGCCCGAAATCCCCGCCAGAGGCCCACTCGCGCCCCGAAAGCTTCCGCTCCAGCCAGCCATAGCTGCGATCCAGCAACGCCCGCGCCTGCGCCACGTCCCCCGGATTGCGTTCGGCTTCCGGCCGCAGGGCGTCAAAGGCGATCTGCTGCATCGGTGCGCTCACATAATCGTCGAACACATCGGCCATCATCCGGGCCTCCAGCGCTGCCCGGGGATCCTCGGGCAACATCGGCGGATCGCCCGGCGCATGCAGATCCAGATATTCGATGATCACATTGCTTTCGCAGATTTCGCGGTCGTCATGCACCAGAACCGGAAACTGCCCCGTGGGCGACATCGCCGCCAGTCGCGCCATATTGTCGGGATGGCCGGCATCCACCTGCCGGAAGCGAAACGGCACCCGTCGCGCATACAGCGCGATCAGCGGCTTCCAGGTGAACAGCGAAAAGGGATGCCCATAAAGTTCGAACACATCGTCCCTCCCCCCGGCCGGACGTTCAACCGCCCAGCGTTTTCAGCGCCTCGCCCTCCAGCCGCCAGACCTCCCAGCCAGCGGCGTGTCGCGCACCCAGCATCTCGTAGAAGCCCTTGGCGCTGTTGTTCCAGTCCAGCACATTCCATTCCATCCGGCCACAGTCATTCGCAACCGCGATGGCCGCCAGCCGCTTCAGCAGATCCAGCCCCAGGCCCTGCTTGCGCACCTCGGGCGCCACGAACAGATCCTCCAGGAACAGCCCCCGCTTCCCCGTCCAGCTCGAGAAATTGAAGAAATACAGCGCCATCGCCACGGCCTTGCCGTCCTGAAAGCCCAGCAGCGCCTGCACATGCCCCGCCGCCAGCGCGTGCCGCGCGCTCTCGTCGGTCATCTTCACCTTGTCCGGCTCATTCTCATAGACCGCCAGCGCATAGACCAGCGCCCGGATGTCGGCGGCATCATCCGGCGTCGCGGCCCGGATGGAAACCGGGCCGGCGCTGCTGCCTGGCGCGCTCATTCCGCAGCCGCGGCCGTCGCCGCCAGCTTCGCGGCCTCGATCTCGGCCGCCTTCGCCTCCACCAGCTTCACGATATGGTCCACGATCGCGTCATCGGCCACATGATGGTCTGTCACGCCGCTCAGATACACCATGTGCTTGCCGTTGCCGCCGCCCGTCAGGCCGATGTCGGTTTCCCGCGCCTCGCCCGGCCCGTTCACCACGCAGCCCAGCACGCTCAGGCTCAGCTCCGTCGTGATGTGCGACAGCCGCTTTTCCAGCGTCTCCACCGTGCGGATCACGTCGAACCCCTGCCGCGCGCAACTGGGGCAGCTCACGATCTTCACGCCCCGCGCCCGGATGCCCAGCGATTTCAGGATGTGATAGCCGACCTTCACTTCCTCTTCGGGTTCGGCGGAAAGCGAAACGCGGATCGTGTCCCCCACGCCGCCCCACAGCAGCATGCCCAGCCCGATGGAGCTCTTCACCGTCCCGCCGATCAGTCCGCCGGCCTCGGTGATGCCCAAATGCAGCGGATAGTCCGAGCGCGCCGCCAGTTCATTGTAGGCCGCCACCGCCAGGAACACGTCGGACGCCTTCACGGAAATCTTGAACGCGTGGAAGTCCGCATCCTCCAGCATCTTCGCATGCTCGAACGCGCTTTCCACCAGCGCCTCCGGGCAGGGCTCGCCATATTTCTCCAGCAGATGCCGTTCCAGGCTGCCGGCGTTCACCCCGATGCGGATGGAACAGCCATTCGCCTTGGCGGCGCGCACCACTTCCTTCACCCGTTCGGGGCTTCCGATGTTGCCGGGGTTGATGCGCAGGCAGGCCGCCCCCGCATCGGCCGCTTCCAGCGCCCGCTTGTAGTGGAAATGGATGTCCGCGATGATCGGCACCTTCGCCGCGCGGGTGATCAGCGGCATCGCCGCCGTCGCTTCCTCGGTCGGGCAGCTCACCCGGATCAGGTCGGCGCCCACCTCCTCGCAGCGACGGATCTGGTCGATCGTGGCGGCGGCGTCCTCGGTCGGCGTGTTCGTCATCGTCTGCACCGCGATGGGCGCATCGCCCCCCACGGGCACATTGCCCACCATGATCTGCCGCGACTTGCGGCGGACAATGTCCCTCCACGGGCGATGCGACATCAGCGTCCTCCGGAAACCACGACCGTCACGGCCCGGCGGTTCTGGGCCCAGGCCTCTTCGGTGGAGCCGTCAACCGCGGGCCGCTCCTTGCCATAGCTGATGATCGATAGCCGCTCGGCCCCGACGCCCTGCGCCGCCAGGAAATTCTTGGCGGCGTTCGCCCGCCGCTCGCCCAGCGCCAGATTATATTCCCGCGTGCCGCGCTCGTCGGCATGGCCCTCGATCGTCACCCGCACATTGGGGTTGCGCAGCAGCCATTCGGCCTGGCCGCCCAGGATCTGCCGCGCCCGCTCGTCCAGCCCATAGCTGTCGAAGGCGAACAGCACGGTGTCCGATCCGGCCGCCTCGATCAGCGCCGCCTGGCTGCCGGCAAGGGCGGTCGATCCAACCGGCTCGGGCGGCGGCACGGTGCCGGCCTGGTCGATCGCACCGGGGGCCTGCGGCTGGGCGGGCGCCGGCTGCCAGGCCTCCGGCGGCAGCACGTCGCGGTTGCTCTTGCAGCCGGCCAGGGCCACGGCGCCAGCCACGACGATCAGCGGAAGAATCTTGGGGTTCATGCCTGTCTCCTTAAGCGGTGGTGGGCCGTTTGGCCATCATTTCAGCAGCGGGCCCCAGGCGGGGTCGCTCGCTTCCAGGGGGGTCGGGATTCGCCGGTCGTTGCGGCCGGTCAGGTCGATGGACCGCAGGCTCGACCGCCCGTTGCGCTCGGTCCGGCTGAACAGGATTACCCGCCCATTGGGGGCCCAGCTGGGGCTTTCATCCTGCCAGCTGTCGGTCAGCAGACGCTCACCCGTGCCATCCGGACGGATCACCGCGATCCGGAACTTGCCCCCCTGCATCCGGGTAAAGGCAATGAGGTCGCCGCGCGGGCTCCACACCGGCGAACCGGCGCGCCCTTCGCCAAAGCTGATCCGTTGCGCACCGGATCCGTCTGCGTTCATCACATACAGCTGCTGCGATCCGCCCCGGTCGCTCTCGAACACGATCCTGCGGCCGTCGGGCGAAAAGCTGGGCGAGGTGTCGATGGAACTGCCGCTCGTCAGCCGCCGCGTCGTCCGGCTGGCGATGTCATAGGCATGGATGTCGGCATTTCCGGCCTTGGTCACGCTGAACACCAGGGTTCGCCCGTCGGGCGAAAAGCGCCCGGCGAAACTCATGCTGTCGAACTCGCCGACCGCCTGCTGCTGGCCGGTTCCCATGTTGTAGATCCACACGCGCGGCCGGTCGTTGGCGAAGCTCATGTAGCTCAGCGTCTCGTTCACCGGGGAAAAGCGCGGCATCAGCACCAGCGATTGCCCGCTGGTCAGGAAGCGGTGGTTCGCCCCGTCCTGATCCATCACCGCCAGCCGCTTCACCCGCTTCGTGCGCGGGCCGCTTTCGGCGACATAGACGATGCGGCTGTCGAAATAGCCGCTCTCCCCCGTCAGCCGCGAATAGACGAGATCGGAACATTTGTGCGCGGCCCGCCGCCAGCCGGCCGGCGTCACGGTAAAGCCCTGCGCCACCAGCCGCTCTTCGGAAAACACGTCATACAGCTGGCAGCCGATGGTCAGCGTGCCATTGGCATTCGCCGTCACGAACCCCGTCACCAGCGCCTGTGCGGCGGCCGTGCGGAAGGCCGCGAACTGCGGCGCCTCCACCTCGGCCATGCCGGGCACGGGAAAGGCGGCCGCGTCGATCGGCCGGAACAGCCCCGTGCCGGAAAGATTGTTGCCGATGATCGTCGCCACCTGACGGCCAAGTTCGGCCGTGGTCCCGGCCGGCGTCCCCACGCTGGCCCCGGTGGGGAAGTCGGGCACGGCGACAGGCATGGGCGCGGCGACGCCGCTGGTGATGTCGATCCGCAACTGCGCCGCGGCGGGCACGGCCAGCGAAAGGCTGCACAGGAACAGGGCCAGTCTTGCAATCATGTCATCAGCCTCGGGTCGAAATTGAGCTCGAACTCACGCCAGTAGGAATAAAGATCCGCCGGCAGGTCCAGCGGGGCGCAGCGCAGCACGGCGCGCCTCGCCGTTTCCACGAAGGCGCGGGCATAGGCCTGGTTGCCCGCCGTCGCGCCGGTCTGGCTGACGAATTCCGGCGGCGCGGCCACTGTGCCGTCCCGGTTCAGCCGGATGCGCAGCACGGCGGTCATCTCGGCCACATCGGCCCCGCCGATGGGCGGGTTCCAGCAGGGCGCAATCTGGGCCCGGATCGCCTGTTCCAGCGTCGCCGCCTGAATGGCGGACAGGCGCGATTGCTTCGGCAGGGCGTCCTCGATCGTCTTCGCGAAATCGCTCGCCTCGCGCGGCTTCGCGGCATTGGGCTTGCTCTTGTCCACCAGTTGCGCGGATTGCCCGGCCTTGTCCTTCACGGGCGCCTTCACGGGCGGCTGCTTCTTCGGCTGCGCAGCCGCCACGGCCTCCGCGATCGCATCCTGCGCGGCGGTGTCGTCGGGGGCCTTCACCGGCTTCGGCGCGGGCGGGGCCGGCACCTCCGGCGCGGGCGGCGCCTCGGGCATCGCTTCGGGCGCGGCCAGCGGCTCGGCTTCGCGCGGGGCCGCATCCATCGAAGGCTTCGGCGGGGTCGTCACCTGCGCCATGTCGGAAATGTCCACGAACTCAACCGGGGTCACATCCGGTTCGGCCGTCATCTGCAGGCTCTGCGCGAGGCCCAGGGAAAGCGCCCCCAGCAGGGCGATATGCAGCAGCGCCGCAATCAGAAGGGCCCGCCCCTCCGTCATCCGGCGTCGGCTTCCGACGCGCGCGGCTGGTTCACCAGCGCCACCCTGGTAAAGCCCGATCCCGTCACGTCCGCCAGCAACGCCGCCACCTGCCCATAGGGCAGCGCCGCGTCGGCGCGGATCACCACCCGCGCCTCCGCGCCGCGCGCATCCAGCAACGCCGCCAGCCGCGCCGCAAACGCCGCGTCACGCAACTGCTCGTCCCCGATGAAGCGCTGCCCGCGCCCGTCGATGGTGATGGAAATCGGCTGATTGTCGCTCGGCAGCGCCTTCGCCGCCGTCTTCGGCAGGTCCACCGCCACCCCGGTCACCAGCAGCGGCGCCGCCACCATGAAGATGATCAGCAACACCAGCATCACATCCACCATGGGCGTCACATTGATGTCCGCCATCGGCTGCCGGCGCCGGCCTCTGCGACCCCCGCTGACACCCATGCCCATCAGTTCGATCCTGCCGGGGCCGCCATCAATGCACCCCGTCCAGCTCGCGCGACATCAGCGCGTGAAAGGCGCTGGAAAAGCCCTGCAGCCGGTCTTCCAGCCGGGTGATGCGGTGCAGCAGCCGATTGTAACCGATCACCGCCGGAATCGCCGCGAACAGGCCGATGGCGGTCGCGAACAGCGCCTCCGCGATCCCCGGCGCCACCACGGCCAGGCTGGTGTTCTGGGTCGCCCCGATGGCGATGAAGGCGCGCATGATGCCCCACACCGTGCCGAACAGCCCCACGAAGGGCGCAACGGACCCGATGGTCGCCAGCACGCTCAGCCGGTCGGAAAGGTCGGAAACGCTGCGATCGATGGAAGCCGCCATCACCGTGTGAAGCCGGGCGCGCACACCCTCCCGGTCCACGTTCGCGCGGCCCTCCACGCTCGCCTGCCACTCGTCCATGCCGGCCCGGAACAGGTCGGCGGTCGGATGGGTGCCCTTGCTCGCCTGCAGCTCGTCCAGCGTCTTGGCCTTCCAGAAGCGCTCCTCGAACGCCTCGGCCTCGCCGTCGATCTGCCGCAGCCGCCGTGATCGTTCGAAGATGATCGCCCAGGACCAGATCGAGGCCAGCAACAGCCCGATCATCACCACCTTCACAACGATGTCGGCCTGCAGGAACAGCGCCCACGGAGACATGGTCTCCGCCGTCTTCACCATCAGCTGGTCCAAATCACTCTCCGGCTGGGGCGTTTCGTCTCACCCCGGAAATAGGTCACAGGGCTTTACGGGAAATGAACGGCCCGGCTCAAGGGTGCGCGGGCAACAGCCGGGCAAAAGCGGCGATCCATGCGGCGGGCTGCCGCCGGGGGTGGCCGGCAGGCGTCAGGAAACCGGCGCGCACCTGCGCGTCCACCAGCAGGTCGACGCCGCGGAAGATGCGCTGTTCCATGCGCACGCTCGCCCCGCCCAGCGCCAGGCAGCGCGTTTCGATCAGCAGATCATCGTCCAGCTTCGCCGGGCGCAGATATTTCAGCTGAAGATCGGCCACGGCATAGACGCCCTCGCCGCTCTCGAACGCCGCGCGCTGGTCGATGCCCAGCACACGCAGCAGGTCACTCCGCGCCCGCTCCATGTAGCGCAGGTAATTGGCATGATAGACGATGCCGGAAAGGTCGGTGTCCTCGAAATAGACGCGCACCGGAAACCGGTGCACGCCATCCTCGATAATACCGGAAACCGGCGCAAGCCGACCGGCGCCGGAAACCGGCGCGGAGGCCGCGCCGGCTGCCATGTCTTACGCGCCCGCCTTGTCCGCCACCGGGCGCGCATCGCGGCGCTCGGCGATCCGGGCGGACTTGCCGCTGCGGCCACGCAGATAATAGAGCTTCGCCCGACGCACGGCGCCCCGGCGAACCACTTCGATCGTCTCGATGATCGGCGAATACAGCGGGAACACGCGCTCCACGCCTTCGCCGAAGCTGATCTTGCGAACGGTGAAGCTGGATCCCATGCCCTTGTTCGAACGCGCGATGCACACGCCTTCGAACTGCTGGACACGGGTGCGCTCGCCTTCCTTCACCTTCACGCCCACGCGCAGCGTGTCGCCGGGGCGGAACTCGGGAACGGCGCGGGCGGACTTCAGCTTTTCGATCTGTTCCGCTTCGATCTTCTGCAGCAGGTTCATTCTTCGCTCCATCGGGATACGTCCGGAGTGTCGCCTCCGTCGCCCCATGCCCTTGTTTGCGGGCCGGTTGATGTCGCCAGAGGGCGGATGCGTCAGGTTTGGCCCTTCCGGGCTTCATCCGTCAGCAGGTCAGGCCGCCATAGCCTCGTGTCCTCGATTGCCCTCAGCTTGCGCCAGGCCTCGATCTTCCCATGGTCACCCGATGTCAGAACCTCGGGTATCCCATGTCCCTCCCACACGGCGGGCCGGGTATAATGCGGATATTCAAGAAGGCCGCTTTCGAAGCTTTCCTCGACTCCGCTGGAAGCGGCGCCCATTACGCCGTCGAGCAGCCGAACGCAAGCATCCAGCAGCACCAGCGCGCCCGTCTCCCCGCCGGAAAGGATGAAATCGCCGATGGAAACCGGCTCCACCGCGCGTCCCTCGAAGATGCGCTCGTCAAACCCCTCGAACCGCCCGCACAGGATGGTCACGCCGGGTCCGGCGGCCAGGTCCCGCACGCGGCGCTGCGTCAGGCGCGGCCCGCGCGGCGTCATCGCCACCACCGGCGCACCGGGCAGCCGCGCGCGCGCGGCGTCAACCGCCCGCGCCAGCACGTCCACCCGCAGCACCATGCCCGGTCCGCCGCCCGCCGGCGTGTCGTCCACATTGCGGTGCCGCCCCTCGGCGAAATCCCGAAGCTGGATCGTCTCCAGCCCCCAGCGCCCCTCGGCCATCGCCCGCCCCGCCAGAGACTGGCCCAGCGGCCCCGGGAACATCTCCGGGTACAGGGTCACCACCTGCGCGCGCCAGCTCATGCGGCATCGATCCAGGCCCGGCTCACGCACAGCTTTTCACCGATTTCGCGCACGGCATCAGGAACCAGCGGCAGCAGCACGCGCCGGCCGCCCTCCAGGGCGATCTCCAGCACGTCGGACGCGCCATAATTCTCCACGGAAACCACCGTGCCCACCGCAGCGCCCGTCTCGTCCACCACGGGCAGATCGATCAGGTCGTGCCAGTAATATTCACCCTCGGGCAAAGCGGGCAGGCTCTCGCGCGGCACCGTCAGCACCGTGCCGCGCAGCGCTTCCGCCGCCGTGCGATCCGTCACTTCGGCAAAGCGGGCGACAGCGCCCTGCGGCCCCGGCCGCAGGCTCTGCAGGGTCAGCGTCCGCCCCCCTGCATCGAATGTCCGGTGGGCCTTCAGCCCGTCGGCGGATGCGGTGAACAGCTTCAGCCGCACCTCGCCGGCAACACCATGGGCGCCGGCCACGGCCGCCATCACGACAGGCCGGCCGGCACCCACGGGGCTCAGCCCTCGGCCGTCTCGGCGGCTTCGACGGCAGGCGCTTCGTCCGCAGCAGCCTCTTCCGCCGGCGCGGCGGCGGCAGCAGCGGCGGCTTCAGCCGCTTCCGCTTCCTTCTGCGCCTTCAACTCCAGGCGCTCCTTGGCCTTCTCGCCGGGCAGGCCCTTCTTCGGGTTGTTCTTCGCGCTGCGCTTCAGCAGGCCGGCCGCATCCAGGAACCGCTCCACACGGTCGGTCGGCTGCGCGCCAACCGAAAGCCAGTGCTTCGCACGCTCGGTGTCCAGCGTTACGCGCTCGGCCGAATCCTTGGGCAGCAGCGGGTTGTAGGTGCCCAGCTTCTCGATGAAGCGGCCATCGCGCGGGGCGCGGCTGTCGGCCACCACGATGCGGTAAACCGGGCGCTTCTTCGCGCCACCGCGCGACAGACGGATGGAAAGTGCCATGATCTTCTTCCTTGCTCTCTGACTCTTTGATGTTTCGGTGATTACTTCTTGAACTTGAATCCGCCCGGCAGCTTGGGGAACATCCCGGGCGGCAGCGCCGGCATCTCGCCGGGCGCGCCCGGCATCTGCCCGGGCATCCCGCCACCCCCGCCGAACATGCCGGCAAGGGCGCCAAGGCCGCCCATCTTCTTCAGCCGCTTCATCGCGGTTTCCATGTCGGCGTGCATCTTCAGAAGCTTGTTCACCTCCTGAACGGTCACACCGGATCCGTTGGCGATGCGGATCTTGCGCCGCGCATTCAGCAGGTCGGGCCGCGCCCGCTCCTTCGGCGTCATCGACAGGATGATCGCTTCCAGCCGCGCAAGCGACTTCTCGTTCACCTTGCCGGCGGCCATCGCCTCCTGCGCCTTGGCCATGCCGGGCAGCATCTTCGTCAGTGCGCCCAGCCCGCCCATCTTCTTCATCTGGCGGAACTGCGCCAGCATGTCCGTCATGTCGAACTTGCCCTTGGCAAGCTTCGCCGCCATCGCCTCGGCCTCGGCGACGTCCAGCGTCTCCGCCGCCCGCTCCACCAGCGAAACGACATCGCCCATCCCCAGGATACGGCCCGCAGCCCGCTCGGGGTGGAAGGCCTCCAGCGCGTCGATCTTCTCGCCGGTGCCGACGAACTTGATCGGCTTGCCGGTGATGAACCGCATGGAAAGGGCGGCGCCGCCACGCGCGTCGCCGTCCATCCGGGTCAGCACAACGCCGGTCAGCGGCACTTCACGGCCGAAATTCTCGGCGACGTTCACGGCATCCTGGCCGGTCAGCGCGTCCACCACCAGCAGCGTTTCAGCCGGCTGCGAAGCCTGCGAAACTGCCTTCATCTCGGCCATCAGCCCCTGGTCGACATGCAGCCGCCCGGCGGTATCCAGCATCAGCACGTCGAAGCCCTGCAGCTTCGCCGCCTGCAGCGCCCGCTTCGCGATATCCACCGGCTGCTGCCCGGCGATGATCGGCAGCGTCGCCACGCCCACCTGCTCGCCCAGCACCTTCAACTGGTCCTGCGCGGCCGGGCGGTTGACGTCCAGCGACGCCATCATCACCTTCTTGCCGCGCTTCTCCTTCAGCAGCCGCGCCAGCTTCGCGGTCGTCGTCGTCTTGCCTGAGCCCTGAAGCCCCACCATCATCACGACGGCCGGCGGCGCCACGTTCAGCTCGATGTCGGCATTCTCGCCGCCCAGCGTCTCCACCAGGCAGTCGTTCACGATCTTCACGACCTGCTGGCCCGGCGTCACCGACTTCAGCACGTCCGCGCCGACCGCCCGCGCCGTCGCCCGGTCGACGAAGTCCTTCACCACCGGCAGCGCGACATCGGCCTCCAGCAGCGCCACGCGCACCTCGCGCATGGCGGCCCGCACTTCCAGCTCGTTCAACGCACCGCGCCCGCGCAGCTTGTCGAAC
The DNA here is from genome assembly GCF_059115405.1 of Sandaracinobacter sp. T42. Lineage (NCBI taxonomy): Bacteria > Pseudomonadati > Pseudomonadota > Alphaproteobacteria > Sphingomonadales > Sphingosinicellaceae > Sandaracinobacter > Sandaracinobacter sp. T42. Next base: position 967,187 of record NZ_CM181101.1, on the reverse strand, counting down.
ACGCCGGCAAGGCGTTCGGACAGGCTCTCGAACATCAGGCGGTCATCCTCGCCATGGGCAATCCGTCACTCCGCTTCCAGGGGGGCGCCGCTTCCGAAACCCAGCCCCAACGCAAAACGCGCCGGCGGGCGAAAATCGCTGACCGGCGTGCATCCTTGGACACTCGAAAACAGCTTTTCGGGTGCGTGTGCGTCGCGCCATGGCCCAGCCCGCCGCCAGAGTCAAGAAAAGCCACCCTCGGATGGGCGGCCAAGGCACGCGAAGCCTGCGCCGGATCGCCCAGCCGGACCCGGCCGGACACGCCCAAAGCAAAGGGGCGGAGCCTCGCGGCCCCGCCCCTTCCCCCTGTTGTTCGAAACCGTCAGGCCGCGACGGACGACAGCGTCGCCTTGCGGCGGCGCATCGCGAAGCCGACCAGGCCGAAACCGGTGATCAGCATCGCCCAGGTCGCCGGCTCGGGCACCGCAGCGCCGTTCACGAAATATGCGAAACGGAAGTCGTTGTAGTCATAGTCGTTGTAGAGGTTGCCCGGACGGTGCGGAGCGGGATCCGACCGGCCATAGATGTCCTCGAATGCCACGAAGGTGTAGCTGCCGGCGGCAACGCCGAAATCACCGCCGCCATAGGCCGCGCTGAAGATATTGTTCTTGGTGCCACCCGGGCCCGGATTCGGGTTCAGCGACGGATCCGAATAGATTTCGGTGCCGGCCACGGTCGGCGGCGCGATGTGCGTCAGCTTCCACACCAGCTCGTCGCCGGCATAGACGGCGCCGAAGTCATAGACCGAACCCCAGGTCGCATCCCAGCCCACGGCCTTCGGGTTGACGGCGGCGGCCGGAATGGCGTTGCGCTCCACGCCGTTCACCAGCAGCGTCAGCTCGGTGGAATAACCGGTGGTGATCCCGCCCAGATAGTAGAGCGTGATGTGACCGGTCGAACCAGCCGCGAAGCTGTAGGTCGTCGCATTCGGCGTGCCGATCGGGGCATAGACCGGAAGCGCGGCCGATGCCGGGGCCGCAAAGGCCGCCGCCACCGCAAGGGCAGGAATGGCAAACTTGAAGTTCATGTTTTGCTCCTCGAGACAAGAAACCCAGCCCCGGGAAACATGCAAACCCTGTGCCAAACGATAATATGAAGTGATTCAACAGATTACCCAAACGCAGAGTCGGGAATCTGTAAGGATTCTTTACACGCTTAACGCTATCCGCTGCGCCGCAGCATTCCGCGCGCGATCCGGTCAGCCCTGCGCGCCGAACACCCGCTCGAACAGATGGTCGATCTGCCGGAAATGATGGTCCAGCTGGAACAGCCCGTCCAGCTGCGCGGGCGTCAGCCTGGACGCCACCTCGGGGTCCGCGCCCAGCAGATCGCGAAGCTGCAGCGCGCCGTCCGATTCCCACACCTTCATCGCGTTGCGCTGCACGATGGCATAGGCGTCCTCCCGGCTCACCCCCGCCTGCGTCAGCGCCAGCAGCACGCCCTGCGAATGAATGAGCCCGCCCATCCGGTTCAGGTTCTTCAGCATCCGCTCCGGATAGATCAGCAGCTTGTCCACCACGCCCGTCAGCCGCGCCAGCGCGAAGTCCAGCGTGATCGTCGCATCCGGCGCGATCCCCCGCTCGACGGACGAGTGCGAGATGTCCCGCTCATGCCACAGCGCCACATTCTCCATGGCCGGCGTCACCGCAGACCGCACCAGCCGTGCCAGCCCCGTCAGATTCTCCGTCAGCACCGGGTTGCGCTTGTGCGGCATGGCAGAGCTGCCCTTCTGCCCCGGCGCGAAATATTCCTCCGCTTCCAGCACCTCGGTCCGCTGCAGGTGGCGGATCTCAACCGCCAGCCGCTCGATGGAACTGGCGATCACCCCCAGCGTCGCGAAATACATCGCATGCCGGTCGCGCGGGATCACCTGGGTGGAAATCGTCTCCACCTTCAGCCCCAGTTCGGCCGCCACATGCGCCTCCACGGCGGGGTCGATGTTGGCGAAGGTGCCGACGGCGCCCGAAATCGCGCAAGTGGCGATCTCGTCCCGCGCCGCCACCAGCCGCGCCCGGCAGCGGTCGAATTCCGCATAGGCCTGGGCCAGCTTGAAGCCGAAGGTCACCGGCTCGGCATGGATGCCATGGCTGCGGCCCATCGTCGGCGTGAACTTGTGTTCGAACGCCCGGCGCTTCAGCGCCGCCAGCAGCGCGTCCATGTCGGCCAGAAGGATGTCGGTCGCCCGCGCCAGCTGCACCGAAAGGCAGGTGTCCAGCACGTCGGAACTCGTCATCCCCTGGTGCATGAAGCGGGCTTCCTCGCCCACCTGCTCCGCCACCCAGGTCAGGAAGGCGATCACGTCATGCTTCGTCACCGCCTCGATCGCATCGATCGCCGCCACGTCGATCGACGGGTTCGTCGCCCACCAGGCCCACAGCGCGTCCGCCGCCGATTGCGGCACCACGCCCAGCTTCGCCAGCGCGGTGGTGGCATGGGCCTCGATCTCGAACCAGATGCGGAAGCGGGCTTCCGGCGTCCAGATGGAAACCATTTCGGGGCGGGAATAGCGCTGGATCATGGCCGCGCCCCTACGCCACCGTCAGCCCATCTGCAACCGCCTCTGCCCGGCGCCCACGCGCGCACGCTGCACCCGCGCCAACCGGTCGGATCGCGCCGTCACCGGCTGGGTGAAGCGCCACTCGCACAGCGCCTCCGCCGGCGTCAGCACCACCTGCATGTATCCGCGCCCGGATGTGTCGGCCCAGCGCAGCGTGGGATTGGCCGCCGTCAGGGCGCCCGCCACCTGCCCCGGCGGGGCAGAGCGCAGATAATGTTCGAACCCGGGGGACGAAACCGATTGCCCTGCGAACTCCACCCCGGCCGGCCGGCCGTCGTTCACAAGGTCGCTCGCCCAGGCATTGTGGCTGTCGCCCGCCAGCACCACCAGGTCCGCCCCGGCCTTCTGCGCCATGCCCAGCACCCGCGCCCGCGCCGCCGGATAGCCGTCCCAGCTGTCCATGTTCAGCGGCAGCCCCAGCTTGGACGCCAGTTCCGCCGCCCCCAGGAAGGCCGCCACCTCGCCGCTCGGGTTCGGCCCCGCCAGCTGAGAGGCGCCCTGCGGCATCTGGATCTTCCCCATCACCACCTGCTGCGCCAGCACCTGCCAGCGCACGCCCCGCTTCGCGGTTGCCTGCATCTGCCCGAACAGCCACTGCTCCTGCTCGGTTCCCAGCAGCTGCCGGTTGCCCGCCACCCACTGCTCGTCGCGCAGCCGCTTCAGCGCGGTCATCGTATCGGGCCCCTTGCGGATCGCCGCGCCCAAATCCAGCGGCTGGTCCCGCCCGCTCACCCGCGTCTCCAGCCGGTACAGCGTCGCCAGCCGGCCGATGTCGTAACTCGCCCACAGCGCATCCGAAACCGGCATCCAGTCCCGATAGGCCGCCTTCGCCGCCGCCACCCGCGCGGCCCAGTCGCCTTCGTCGCGCCCGTGGTTTTCCGCGCCGCCCCGCCAGGCGTCGTTGGCGATCTCGTGATCGTCCCACATCGTTACTGCGGGCACCCGCGCATGCAACGCCTGCAAGTCCGGGTCGGCCCGGTATCCGCGATAGCGCGCCCAGTAATCCTCGCGCCGGATCGTCTCGCCCGCGGGCTCGATCCCCCGCCCGGCCACGGCCTCCTTCGCACCGGGATAGGTGCCGCGCGCATATTCATAGATGTAATCGCCCAGATGGACGAACAGGTCGATATCGTCCGCCGCCACGGCATGGGCATAGGCGTTGAACCAGCCGAACGGCAGGTTGGAACAGGAAAACACCCCCATGCGGAACGCCGCCGGGCTCCCCTCCGGCAGCGTATGCGTCCGCCCGGTCACGGATTTCACCGCCTTGCCCGGCCCGATGAAGCGGTAATAATAGGTCCGGCCCGGCGCCAGCCCCTGCACCGTCACCCGCGCCGTCCAGTCCCGCCCCGGCTCCGCCAGCGCCTGGCCCATCACCCGGGCACGCGCCATGCGCGGATCGGTCGAAATCTCCAGCTCCAGCGGAACGGCCTGCCCGCCCACGCCCTCGAACCGCGTCCAGAACAGCATGGATGTCTGGGATGGCTCCCCGGATGCGACCCCGTGCGTGAACCCGCCCAGCGGGGCCACGGTCACGGCCTTGCGGCGCTGCGCCCAGGCCGCGCCCGGCATCAGCAGCCCGGCGCCCGCTGCGGCGGCCCCCGCCAGCAATGTCCGCCGATCGAAATCCCGTCCTGCCATCTCTGTCTCCTCGGCGAACGCTGCTAGCCCCGGTTCATGACCGCCGCATTGCAGCCGTCGTCCGCCCACCCCACATGCCCGCCCATGCCCAGGATGCGCAAGAAGTCCGATCTCCCCACCCGCATCTGCGCGCGCTGCGGCCGCCCCTTCAGCTGGCGGAAGAAATGGTCGCGGGACTGGGCCAATGTGCGCTACTGTTCGGATGCATGCCGGGCCGGGAAGGGGTCCGCAGAGGGAGAGAAAACGTGGCAACCCAACTGAAAACCCCGACGGACGTGCGCGCGCAGGTTTCGGCAGAGGAATGGGAGCGCCGCGTCGATCTCGCCTGCGCCTACCGGCTCGTCGCGCACTACGGCTGGGATGATCTCATCTTCACCCACCTCTCCGTCCGGGTGCCCGGGCCCGAACATCATTTCCTCATCAACCCCTACAACCTGATGTTCGATGAAATCACCGCCTCGTCGCTGGTGAAGATCGACGTTCAGGGCAACCCCGTCATGGAAACGCCCTACATGACGAACCCGGCCGGCTTCACCATCCACTCCGCCGTCCACATGGCGCGGGAGGACGCGCACGCCGTCATGCACCTCCACACCCCCATGGGCCAGGCCGTCTCCGCCCAGTCCGAGGGTCTCATGCCCCTCACGCAGACGGCGATGCTCATCCGCGACGAAGTCGCCTACCACCATTACGAGGGCGTCGCCGTCGACCTCGACGAGCGCGAACGCCTCGTCGCCGATCTCGGCACCAAGAACGCGATGATCCTCAGGAATCACGGCACGCTCGCGGTCGGCGAAACCGTCGGCGAGGCGTTCATCCGCCTCTACTTCCTCGAACGCGCCTGCGAAGCGCAGATTCACGCGCTGGCCGGTGGCACCCAGCTCGTCAACCACCCGCCGCAGGGCACCCCGGAAAAGACGAAGGAACAGGGCGCGACCGGCCTGAAGATGGTCGGCAACCTGCTCGCCTGGCCGGCGCTCCGCCGCAAGATGGACCGGCTCGACCCCAGCTACGCGACCTGACGCAGGCGTCACCCCGCGAACAGGCTAATTCGATCCCCGGCGCCCACCCCTTCGCGTCGGGGATTTTGCATGTCCCTCTTGAAACAATCCGGCCGCGGCCCTAGTTCGCCCTCAATTCCGGGCCCCTCTGGCCGCGCGGGCGCGCGCGGTGATGTCGGAAGCGCAGATGAAAATCGGCGCTGACGCGGCGCATTGCTGTTCGAAAGAGGGGATATATGGATCTGCTGGCAACGGCATGGCTGGGCACGCCACTCTGGCTCTGGCTCAGCTTCTTGGGGATCGTGGTGGCGCTGCTCGCCCTCGATCTCGGCGTCCTCCACCGCGAGGATCATGAAATCGGCGTGAAGGAAAGCCTCTGGCTCTCCGCCTTCTACATCTCGCTCGGCCTCGGCTTCGGCGGCTTCGTCTGGTGGCAGCTCGGCCAGCAGGCGGCCATCGAATATGTCACCGGCTTCGTCGTCGAAAAAAGCCTGGCGATGGACAATGTCTTCGTCATCGCAATGATCTTCGGCTATTTCGCAATCCCCCGCCTCTATCAGCACCGCGTGCTGTTCTGGGGCATCCTCGGCGTGATCCTGTTGCGCGGCATCATGATCGGCTTCGGCTCGGCGATCGTCACCCAATATGCCTGGGTGCTCTATCTCTTCGCGGCCTTTCTCATCGTCACCGGCATCCAGATGTGGCGCAACGCCGACAAGGAGTATGACGTCGCCGGCTCGCCCGTGCTGAAATGGGTGCGCGGGCACATGCGCGTCACGGAAGAACTGCACGGCAACCAGTTTTTCGTGAAGCAGCCCGATGCGGCAACCGGCCGCCTCGTCACCTGGGCAACGCCCCTGTTCCTCGCGCTTGTCATGGTGGAGTTCGTGGACCTCGTGTTCGCGATCGATTCGATCCCCGCGATCTTCGCCATCACCACGGATCCGTTCATCGTCTACACGTCGAACATCTTCGCCATCCTCGGCCTGCGCGCGCTCTATTTCGCGCTCGCCGCCATGGTGCACCGCTTCCACTATCTGAAATATGCCCTCGCGATCCTGCTGGTGTTCATCGGATCGAAGATCTTCCTCGGCGATCTGCTCGGCCTCGCCGGTGGAAAGGTGCCGCCGTCGATCAGCCTCGGCATCACCTTTGCCATCCTCGCGGCGGGCGTCGGCTTCTCACTGTGGAAAACCCGCAACGATCCGCGCGCGATCGAAGGCTAGAGTCTCAAGGCAGCGAGCCCGGCAAAGCCGGGCTCGCTGGTCCGCCAGTCAACGCGTTGCGGCTCTGGCGCCTGGCGCCGCAAGGCCGTCCGGCCGCCTGCGCCTGTGCGCCGAAGCAAGGGCCGCGGCCCGCCCGCAGGGGCCCGAAGAAGCCCGCTTCAGCTTACCAGGTTCAATTTCGGCATCGTCACCAGATTCTGCCGCTTCGCGATCGTCAGGCGCGTCAGCCAGGGGCTCTCCTTGTCGGTGAACTGGCTTGGCGTCATGCCCACGAAGGTCTTGAAGTCCCGAATGAAGTGGGACTGGTCGTAAAAGGCCCCGGCGGCCGCCTGCTCCCACCCCGCCTCGGGCGCCAGCCCCAGCCGCACGGCCGCCTGCAGCGCGCGATACTTGCGCGCCAGCATCTTGGGGCTCGCCCCATATACCTTCAGCGCCAGCCGCTCGATCTGGCGCGACGACATGCCCGTCATCTTCACCAGGTCATTCACGTCGGGGTTGATGGAGCCCGCCAGCCACTCGTCCGCCGCGCGCGTGAACCACATGGGCGGCGGCTTGGCCTGCATCGAAAGCAGCAGGAAGAAGGCATCGGCAGCCGCCACCACCTCGCGGTGGGATCGCGCCTCGCCCATGCGCTGCAGGGCCCGCCGCGCCACGGGCCCCGCCACATCCTCCAGGTCGGTCAGGCGGTCGGCGAACGCGCTCGCGCCCGCCCCAACCAGCGCCGCCCAGCCGGCAGGCAGCAGCCCCGCCCCGAAGATCTTCAGCGGGCCCAGCGCGCGGAACTGCACCGCCACATTTGTCGGCCCGCACAGGGCAGCCTGCGGCATCGGCACGCTCGGCCCGTCGCCATAGTTGAAAAAGCCCGACCCGGCATAAAGGAACCGCACCTGCGGCAGTTCCGCACGCAGCGTATCCGAAAGTGCGGGGGCATCGGCCTCGAACACATAATAGCTCGAAACCCAGGCGCGCAGCGGCGCGGCCGGGGAAAAATAGCGCAGAGAGAACTGCGGCGCCCTCACTGCCGCATTTGCCCGCCCCGGGGCAGCATCGATTGCACAGCCAGCATGCGAACACCTGCTCAGATTCGCCCTGGATAGGGCCCGCACCGGCGCTGCACCGCTTCCTCAAGTCCGACATGCTTCGCAAAGCCCGGAAAGATGAAGCCCCCGGCATGGATTAATCCCTGCCGTCGCACGCCGGTAAACAGCAGGAGTGTCCATCGAATCCGGCCGAAAAGCAACCCTCGCCACTCTGCCAGCGGAAAAGCCACTCCGGGGCCCAGGCCCCGGAGTGGAAAAGTAAGGATGGCGCCACCTCGAAGCCGCGGGACAGCGCACTGCGCAGTCCCGCCGGGTCGCGGCGGAAATGACCATCCCTTGGGTCGCAAGCCATTGATAAGGCCGCCGCGCGGCTTCTGTATTGGACGAATTCGACATGATTCCGAACCAGCGGAAATCCGCCGCTTCCAGCCGCAAAGCAAAGCGCCGCGCGGATGCCCTGTGCATCCGCGCGGCGCCCGCTCAGCTCAGATCCGGATCAGGCCGCGAACTGCGACTTCCGCCGACGGGCGCGGGCGGCATGGCCCACCAGCCCGAAGCCCAGGATCAGCATTGCCCAGGTCGCCGGCTCCGGCACGCCCGGGGTCGGATCGATCGGCTTGTCGTCGATCACCAGCCCGGCGAAAGCCAGGCCCGAATCCCAGATCGTGTCGACATTGTTCGCCACACCCAGCTTCAGCGTGTAGGTGCCGGCCGTCTCGATGATGTAGGTGGATTTGATCCAGCCCGTGTAGCCGCAACCGGTCGAATAGCAGCGCCCCGAATAGGACCCCAGCGGCGACCACACCGGTCCGCCCGCAATGATCGGGGTGCTGCCCGGCGACAGGACGACACCCGGCGCAAGGCCCGGCAGCCCGAAGCCCGGAACCGTATTCCCCGAAGGCGTGGTGCGCGCGGTAAACAGGATCAGGTCGTCAGAGCCGTTGTTCAGCGCCGACCAGCCGAAGTCCGAGAAGCCGGCCCCGTCCGAGGTGACGTAGTTGAAATAGAATTCCAGCTTCGAACCGGCCGCCGCCGTGAACTGCGAACTGGTGTAGCGCGACCCGTTGGTGCCGGTCACGCTGCCGGGAATGGCGCCGCCACCCGACGTTCCACCCAGGGTGGAGACATAGCGATAGCTGCCGCCGATCGGCGGCGCCGTCACCACGCCGTCGGCGCCGAGCACGCCGCAGGTTCCCACACAGGATTGCGCAGACGCCGCCCCCGGCGCCAGCATCAGCCCCAGCGCGAATGCGCCAAGCCCGATCCTTGTCTTGATGCCCATCGAAAACTCCCTCTGTTTACAGAACCGCCGACCCTCGACGGCTCGCATGCCGAACCATGCAAGAATCATGCCGCCTGCCCAAGCCGCTGTGAATCAAAGTTTCGTCACCAGGCCCCGATCCCGCCTGTGTAAATAATTCCGACACTCCGGCGGATTTCCGCGCCCATCCCGGCTTGCCCGTGCGCGCCCCCGCCCCTAATCAGGGATCACGTGATGTTCCGGCTGCTCCGCCCTGCCCTGTTCACCCTTTCGCCGGAAACGGCGCATGAACTCACGCTCGCGGCGCTCGCCCTTGCGCCCGCCGGCCGAGGCCCCGCGCCCGATCCCGTCCTCGCCACCCGCTTCGCGGGCCTCGCTTTTCCAAGCCCCGTCGGCCTCGCCGCCGGCTTCGACAAGGATGCCCGCGTCTGGCGGCAGATGCTCGGGCTCGGTTTCGGCTTCGCAGAGGTCGGCACCCTCACCCCGCGCCCGCAGCCGGGCAACCCCCGCCCCCGCATCTTCCGCCTGGCCCGGGATGAGGCCGTCATCAACCGGCTGGGCTTCAACAACGGTGGGCTCGAAGCGGCCCTGCCCCGCCTCGCCCCGCATGGCCGCCTCGGCGTCAACGTCGGCGCCAACAAGGATTCGGCGGATCGAATCGCGGATTATGTCACCGGCGTCAGGGCCGTGCGCGACACGGCCGCCTGGATCACGCTGAACATCTCGTCGCCCAATACCCCCGGCCTGCGCGGCCTTCAGGGCGATGCCCTGCCCGAACTGCTCGCCGCCGCCGCGGAAGCACGGGGGCAGGACGGCCCGCCGCTCTTCCTGAAGGTCGCCCCCGATCTGGATACGGAACAGATCGACGGCATCGTCAGCGCCGCACGGAACAGCGCGCTCGCCGGCCTCATCGTCTCCAACACCACGATCGCCCGGCCGGCCGGCCTCGCCAGCCCGAACGCGGCCGAAACCGGCGGCCTCTCGGGCGCGCCCCTGTTCCAGCCGTCCACCGCGATCCTGCGCGAATTCGCGCTCCGCCTCGAAGGCCGGCTGGCGCTGATCGGCGCGGGCGGCGTCGGTTCGGCCGAACAGGCCTATGCCAAGATCCGCGCCGGCGCCTCCGCCGTCCAGCTCTACACCGCCATGATCTACAAGGGCCCGGGCCTCGCGCGCCGGATCGCACAGGGCCTGTCCCTCCTCCTCCGCCGCGATGGATTCCGCTCCGTGGCGGACGCCGTCGGCGCAGACCTGCGGAATTAGCGCGGCACCACCTTGAGCAGCGCCCTGCCCTTCCGTAGGGGAAGCCCATGCAACATCCGTTCCTGACGGCCGCCCTTGTCGCGTCCCTGCTCGTTCCGGGTTCGCCTGCGCTGGCCCAGGCGGTCGAAACCGCACCGACCACCCGCTTCTACCAGCCCTCGGATGAAACCAGCCGCCGCGCCCCCGCCAGCACGGCCGCCACAGGCCCGGCCGTCGCCACATCGGCGGATCCCATCGCAACCGCGGCCGGCCGCACCCTCCTCGAAGCGGGCGGCTCGGCTGCCGACGCCGCGCTGGCGATGATGATCGCGCTCACTGTCAGCGAACCGCAGTCGTCCGGCCTCGGCGGCGGCGGCTTCCTCGTCTGGCACGATGCCGCCACCGGGCAGACCCACACGATCGACGGCCGCGAAAAGGCCCCCGCCGCCGCCGGCTCCGCGCGCTTCCTCAAGCCGGACGGCACAGCGATGACCTTCCAGCAGGCCGTCCCCGGCGGCTATTCGGTGGGCGTCCCCGGCACGATCGCCCTCATCGCCGATGCCCACAGGCGCTGGGGCAAGCGCCCCTGGGCCGAACTCTTCGCGCCCGCAATCGCGGCGGCGAAGCAGGGCGTCCCCGTCACGCCGCGCCTCAACCTCTTCACCACCAGCCGCAAGGCGATGCTTGGCGCCGATCCCGCCGCCGCCCGCATCTTCCTCGATGCGCAGGGCGAACCCTGGCCCGTCGGCCATGTCCTGCGCCAGCCGGAACTCGCTGCCACGCTGGAAACGCTCGCCGCAAAGGGCCCCGACGCCTTCTACAAGGGCCCGATCGGCGCCGCCGTCACCACGGCCGTCGCCAACGCCTTCGCCAACCCCGCCGCCCTCACCGCGGAAGATCTCGCCGCCTACAAGGTCGCGGATCGCGCACCGCTCTGCCGCCCCTACCGCCAGTGGAATGTCTGCACCATGGGCCCGCCGTCGGCCGGCGGCATCGCGGTGCTGCAGATCCTGCTCCAGCTCGAACGCTTCGATCTGAAGTCACTGGGCGCAGACAATGTGCTGGCCCAGCATCTCTTCGCCGAATCCCAGCGCCTCGCCTATGCGGATCGCGAAGCCTTCGGCGCGGATGCCGATTTCGCGCCCGTCCCCGTCGAAGGCCTGCTCGCGCCCGATTACATCCGCGCCCGCTCCGCCCTGATCCGCATCGACCGCGCGATGGAAGCCGCCCCGCCCGGCACGCCGGCCGGCGCCGCCCCCCGCGCCGCGCAGCGCCTGGCCGACATTCCCGCCACCAGCCACATGGCCGCCGCCGATTCCGCCGGCAATGTCGCCACCCTCACCTCCACGATCGAGGGGCCCTTCGGCTCCGGCCTCGTCGCGGCCGGCTTCCTGCTGAACAACCAGCTCACCGATTTCGATTTCGCCCCCGTCCGCGCAGACGGCGAAGCCGCGCCCAACGCCGTCCAGCCCGGCAAGCGCCCGCGCAGCTCCATGGCGCCCGCCATCGTCTACGACAGCGCAGGCAAGCCCGTCGCCGCCTTCGGCGCGGCCGGCGGCGCCACCATCATCGCCCAGGTCGCAAAGGCCATCATCGCCCACCTCGATTGGGGCCTCGGCATAGAGGACGCCCTCGCCGCCCCCCAGATCATCGCAGACAGAAGAGGCCTGCGCTACGAAGCAGGCACCCGCCTCGACCAGCAGGCCGCCGCCCTCAAGGCGCTCGGCCATGCGGATGTCCGCCCCGCCCCGCTCCCGCTCAAGGCCAACGCGCTCGCCCGCGTTCCCGGCGGCTGGCGCGGCGCGGCGGATCCGCGCTCGGAAGGTCAGGCCTATTCCACCGGGGGGACCAAACCGAAATGAGCCTTGCCGACATCGAACGCGCCGAACGCCTGCGCGAAGCCGAACGCGCTGTCCTCGAAACCGGCGTCGAAAAGTGGAAGAACCTCGTCCAGATGTTCTTCGGCCAGGCTGCCCGCCTGGGCGACGCCGCCTTCCTCTGGCAGAAGAAGGACGGCCGCTGGGTCAGCCTCAGCTGGGCCGAAGCCGCCGTCCGCGTCGCCAAACTGGCAGAAGCGCTCACCGCCCTCGGCCTCGCCCCCGGCGAGCGCGTCGTCCTCGTCTCGGAAAACCGCCCCGAATTCTGCCTCTTCGATCTCGCGATCATGGCCGCCGGCGGCATCACCGTGCCCACCTACACCACCAACACCCCGCGCGATCACCTCCACATCCTCGAAAACTCCGGCGCGGCCGGCGCCATCGTCTCCAGCACCAAACTCGCCCGCCCGCTGATGGAAGCCGCCTACCAGTCCGACGCCTGCCGGTTCATCATCGGCATGGAACCGCTGAAACTGGGGCAGACATCCGATCGCATCGACCTGCACGACATGGACAGCCTCATGGCCGCCCAGCCCGGAAACGTCGCCGCGATCAGCGCCGCCGCCACCATGAAACGCTCGGACACCGCCTGCCTCATCTACACGTCCGGCACCGGCGGCACCCCGCGCGGCGTCATGCAGCACCACGGCGCCATCCTCCACAACGTCGCCGGCTGCATCGATATCGTCCAGGCCGATTTCCCGCCCGAACCCCGGCGCGAAACCTTCCTCTCCTTCCTCCCCCTCTCCCACGCCTACGAACATACCGCGGGCCAGTTCTTCCCCATCGGCCTCGGCGGCGAAATCTACTATGCCGAAGGCCTCGAAAAGCTCGCCGCCAACATCGAGGAAGTCTCCCCCTCGATCATGGTCGTCGTCCCCCGCCTGTTCGAGGTGCTGCGCGCCCGCATGCTCAAGACGATCGAGAAGGAAGGCGGCCTCGCCCCCCGCCTCCTCGCCGCCGCCGAACGCATCGGCCGCAAGCGCTACGAAACCGGCGCCGTCCCCCTGTTCGACAAGCCGATGAACTTCCTCATCGAACGCACCCTCCGGAAAAAGGTCCGCGCCCGCTTCGGCGGCCGCCTGAAGGCCCTCGTCGCCGGCGGCGCGCCCCTCAGCCCCGATGTCGGCTTCTTCTTCGATGCCATCGGCCTCACCCTCCTCCAGGGCTACGGCCAGACGGAAGCCGGTCCCATCATCAGCTGCAACCGCCCCGCCGCGCGCATCAAGATGCACTCCGTCGGCCCGGCGCTCCGCGATACCGATGTGAAGATCGCCGAAGACGGCGAAATCCTCGTCGCCGGCGAACTGGTGATGAAGGGCTACTGGAACAACCCGGCGGATACGGCCAAGGTCCTCACCCCGGATGGCTGGTTGATGACAGGCGACATCGGCCTCCTCGACGAGGACGGCCACATCGTCATCACCGATCGCAAGAAGGACATCCTCGTCAACGACAAGGGCGACAACATCGCCCCCCAGCGCGTCGAAGGCCTCCTCACCCTCCAGCCCGAAATCGCCCAGGCCATGGTCTATGGCGATCGCCGCCCCTACCTCGTCGGCGTCGCCGTGCCAGACGCCGAGTTCATGATGGAATGGGCCGCGAAACACGGCGCAGAGGTGAAGACACTGCGGGAAAACCCCCAATTCCACCGCGCCGTCCAGGCCGCGGTGGACCGGGTCAACGCCCAGCTCTCCGTCATCGAAAAGGTCCGCCGCATCATCCTCGCGGACGAACCCTTCACGGTCGAAAACGAACAGATGACGCCCAGCCTGAAAATCCGCCGCCACGTCCTGAAAAAAACCTACGGCACAAGGCTGGACGCCCTCTACAAATAACCCGCCACCCAACCACCCCTCCCCTTCAGGGGAGGGGCAGGGGTGGGGGCGCAGAGCCCCCGCCAACCCTGCCGTCGCGCACCGGCCATCACCGCACCCCACCCCCCCTTCGCCCCGGACCTGATCCGGGGCCCAGCGCCGTAAGCCATATTCGCGGCTATCTGCATCATCGCCGCGGCGGTCATCATATTCCTCGCTCAATGTGTCCTGTATCCTAGGGTTCGCAAAGTCCGCGGATGAGTTCGACAAGATAGCGCACATCCTCAGGCACCTCTGCGGCTAGCATGGCATTGGCAATGTCGATCGGCCTGACACCGAGTTGGGCTTTCACGGAATTGGGGTGTTCGTGGGTGATCTCTTTGCCGCGAGCATCGACCATCGCGTCAACGACATCCCGCGAAGCGAAGTCGGCAGGCACGGCAAGGGCGTGCCCGGCCATTAGTTGCACGACATCGGCCTCGGGCCGGTCGCTCGCCCGCGCAATTGCGGGGGGCCACAGCAGGTAGTTCTCAATATGGCGACGACGCCAAATCTTGAGGTGCAAGTTCGGTTCAACATTGTTTTGCGATCGGTCGGAAAGCGTGGCCTTGTCTATCTGGCCGATCGCCATGTCATCGCGGTCGCGCAGACTCACCGCGACCAAATCCGGTATCTCCGCTTTCAATTGGAGGAAGAGGTGCTTGCGTTCGGTCGCGCCGCCGGTCCACGGCCAGATAACTATCTTCTTCGGCCATTGAACGCCGAGCTGCTTCGCCCAGGCCTGTAAGAGTCTCGCGTCGCTCTCAGCCTCCACGATCAGCATCCGCTTCGACTTGCGAAGGGGGTCTAGCTTCGGCGCGTATTCGCTGCCCAACCCGACGAACAGGCTTACCTTCTGCTCATCCCGATGGAGGTACTTGGCCGATGCGCCCCTAAACTCCATGATCTGCGTGTGCTCAGCGGCGCGCAAGATCTCGGTGCTATGGGTTGCGAGCAGTACCTGCTTCCCTGAGGAATCGATGATCTCTTCAAGCGCCTCGATGAGCTGAGCCTGCATCGATGGGTGCAGGTGCGAGTCCGGCTCGTCGAGGAGCAGTGTGCAAGTGCTCGGGCTGAGCGCGAGCGCGTAGACGCTAAGCCACTGTAGAAAACCGCTGCCCTCGGCCATAAGGTCGCGTGCGTTAAAGTTGGGATGGCGCGTGAATGTAGTCCCGTTGAGTGAGCCCTTCACGCAGTTGACTCTGATGTAACTGTGAAACAGCTCATTGAACGGCTCGACGACGAGCTGCATTCCGAAAATACGGCCCATTGTAGCCTGGAGAATCTCCCACGGATCCTCCTCGCGGAGCCGCTTGAGGTCGGACGACTTAATCTTCGCACGACCTTCCTTGAGCCGGGCGCGTGCCGCTAGGTTGGTCTCGTGCATATCGAGGAGTAGGTTGCGGATGACGCCTCCAGCGAGTCCTCGTCCAATCAATCCGCGCCGCTCGGCACCAGTCATCTTGTTCTCGCGTTGCGCAATTCCCGCGAACGGCGGCAGATAGGCGACCGCCGGAAGGGTATCATCATTCGACAAATTCGAATCCGACGCCTTGACGAATAACCGGTCGTTGGTGAGCGCTAAGGATAGGCGGAGATGCTTGGCCAAGCCTGCGGTCTTCCAGCCGCACTCAATTGAGAGCGAGTAGCCGTCGTGACCGGGGATTTGGCTCTTGAGGTTGGTCCACAGGTGCTTAAGACTAGCAACAGCTATCGGTGAGAACTCGTCGTCCGATAGGCCAAGACCTTGCCCGGCGTACCCGGCACTCAGGCTCCCACGGCCGCGTTCGTTTTCCAACACTAAGCGGCAAAACTCCCAAACGGCTATTGCCTGTAGCAGGGTAGACTTACCTGAGTTGTTACCGCCTGCGAGGAATGAGATACTGGTCGGTTGTAATTCAAAAGACGAGTTTGCGAACCGCTTGAATCGGGTGAGCTTGACGCTTTCTATCATTCTGTTGCCCCCGCACGCCACTAGATCGATGTTCGACACCACTGTGCTGCGTATCGATACGGATAGCCATACTGTAAACTGACTAAAGAATTCCGGGGACAGCGGGGAATTCCAAGGACAGTTTCCTCAATTCAAGCCCCGCCCCAGTTCGCAATGGCAGGGCAGAAACCCCGCTTCGTCATGATCAACCCCGAAGGCACCATGTCACGCCACCTCCGGCCCGTGGAACATTTCCAACAAACCCTACACGAAATGCCATCAACCCATTGAAAACAAAGTGTAGGTAATTGTTCCACGTGGAACAATTTCAAATGTTCCACAAACCATAACGGTCAGAACAGCCCCGCCAGCAGCACGCCCGCCGCCCCCAGCGCCGCGCCCAGCAGCACCCACGGCCAGCGAGAGGGGCGAGGTTCCGGCAACGGCGGCAGCGGCGGCAGCGGCGGGGCGGCGCTTTCCGGCGGCAGGGCCCGCACGAAACGCTGCGCCAGCCCCGGCAGCTTTCGCAACAGCCGCACATTGGCGATCAGCGCGTCCGCCGCCTTCGCTTCCGGCCCCAGTTCGTCGCGGATCCAGCCCTTCACATAGGGGGCCGCCACGTCCCACATGTTCACGTCCGGGTCCAGGCTCAGCGCCACGCCCTCCACCATCACCATCGTCTTCTGCAGCAGCAGCAGGTGCGGCTGCACCGGCATGTCGAACTGCCGCGTGATGGAAAACAGCCCGTCCAGCAGGTTCGCCACCGAAATGTCCCGCGTGCTCCGCCCCCGGATCGGCTCGCCCACTGCCCGCAGCGCCGTAGCAAACGCCCCCGCGTCATGGTGGGGCGGCACATAGCCCGCCTCGAAATGAATCTCCGCCACGCGGGCATAATTGCCGGTGATCAGGCCATACAGGATCTCCGCCAGGTAAACCCGCGCCCGCCGGTCCAGCCGCCCCATGATCCCGAAATCGATCAGCACCAGCTCCCCGCCGGGCGTCAGCAGGATGTTCCCCTGGTGCAGGTCCGCATGGAAGAACCCGCCGCCGATCGCCTGCTTCAGGAACCCGCGCACCAGCGTCGCGGCCAGCCGCGAACGATCCGCCCCGCTGGCTTCCACCGCGGCAAGATCGGTCAGCTTCACGCCGTCCACCCATTCCAGCGCCAGCGTCCGCCGCGTCGTCAGCTCCCAGATCACGCGCGGCACGCGGATGCCCGGCTCGCCCCGCACCGCCTCGGCCAGCTCGCTCGCGTTCCCCGCCTCCCGCCTGAGGTCCAGTTCGGCGTTCGTCCACTGCCGGAAGGTCTCGATCACCACGCGCGGCTTAAGCCGGGCGAACTCGCCCCCCAGCCGCTCCACCTGCGCCGCGGCCCAGGCATAGCTCGCCAGCGCCCGGCCGAAATCCTGCTCCACCCCCGGCCGCAACAGCTTCAGCGCGATCGGCCGCCCGTCCGGCATCACCGCCCGATGCACCTGCGCGATGGAGGCCGCCCCCGCGGGCACCTCGGAAACCTGCGCCAGATGCGCCCGCCAGCCGCCCGGCAGCGCCGCGTTCAGCTCCGCCTCCACCTGCGCCCAGGGCGCCGGCGGCAGATCATCCTGCAACCGCTTCAGGTCGGCCGCCGCCGCCGGCCCCACAAGGTCCGGCCGCGTCGCCAGCGCCTGCCCCAGCTTAACCGCTGCCGGGCCGCAGCTTTTCAGCCCGCCGGCATAATCCGGCACCGCCGGCGCGCTGGTGCCCAGCCGCAGCAGCTTCGCCCCCAGCCGCGCCGGGCCGGGCACGTCGGGATGCGTCTCGAACGGCCGCAGCGCCCCATGCCCCGCCAGCCGCCGGGCATCGCCCAGCAGGCGCCAGCCATGGGCGAAACCGGGCATCCGCCGGTCAGATCTTCCAGCCGCTGTGGATGGCCACCGCCCCACCCAGGATCGGCCGCGCCTTCACCTGCCGGAACCCGGCTTCCTCGATCATCTTCGCGAAGGCCGGCATCGGCGGGAAGCGCTTGATCGATTCCGCAAGGTACCGATAGGCCTCCTCGTCATCAGCCACCACCGCCCCCACCTTCGGCACCAGCTTCAGCGTATACTGATCATAGATCTTCGCGAATCCGGGCCATTCGCTGCTGGAAAACTCCAGGCAGTAAAAACGCCCGCCCCATTTCAGCACCCGCCGGATGTCGCGCAGGGCTTTCGGAATGTCGGTCACGTTGCGGATTCCGAACGCGATCGTCACCGCGTCGAAGCCGGCGTCCGCGAAGGGCATTTCCTCCGCATTGGCTTCCACGAAATCCAGCTCCAGCCCGCGCTTCTCCGCCCGCTCCCGGCCCACCGCCAGCATGCCGGGGTTGATGTCGGCCACCGTCACCTTCGCCCCGCGCTTCGCGATCCGGAAGGCGATGTCCCCCGTGCCGCCGGCCAGGTCCAGGATGGTCTCGTGCGGCTGCGGCTTCAGCAGCCGCACGAACTCGTCCTTCCACAGCCGGTGCAGCCCACCCGACATCAGGTCGTTCATCAGGTCGTACCGGGACGCGACCCGGCGGAAGATGTCGCCCACCGCCCGCGTCTTTTCCTCGGGCGCCACATCCCTGAAACCCAGGGAAACCAGTTGTTCGCTCTCAGCCATACCCACCCCCTAGCGCGAACCGGCCGGCAGTGCCACTTGGCACCCATGCCCGAACTGCCCGAAGTCGAAACCGTGGTGCGCGGCCTTTCGCCGCTGCTGCTGGGCCGGCGCCTCACCCGCGTGATCGCCCGGCGGCCGGATCTTCGCTGGCCGCTGCCGGATGATCTTGCCCAGCGCCTGTCGGGCGCCACAGTCACCGGCCTTCACCGCCGCGCCAAATATGGCCTCATGGAAACCGATCGCGGGGATACGCTGATCTTCCACCTGGGCATGTCGGGGAAGTTTCACCAGCTGAACGGCGAACCGGGCCTGCACGATCATGTGCTGTTCGAACTGCCCGGCCTGACTCTGGCCTACAACGACCACCGCCGATTCGGCTCCATGCACCTCGTCCCCACATCAGGCGCGGCCGACCATCCGCTGCTGGCAAGGCTGGGGCCCGAACCGTTGTCCGATGCCTTTTCGCCCGGCTGGCTCGCGGGGAAGGCAGCCGGCCGGTCCACTTCGATCAAGGCGCTGATCCTCGATCAGCAGACGGTGGCGGGAATCGGCAACATCTACGCCTGCGAGGCGCTGTTCCAGGCCCGCATCAACCCGGCGCGAAAGGCGGGCGCGGTTTCAGCCCCGCGCCTGTCGGCGCTGGTGGCCGCGCTGAAGGAAACGCTGGACCGCGCGATCGCCGCCGGCGGCTCCACGCTGAGGGATCACGCCCAGGTTTCGGGCGATCTCGGCTATTTCCAGCACAATTTCCGCGTCTATGGCCGCGAAGGGCAGGCCTGTCCGGCCTGCGGGGGCGTCATCCGCCGCCGGATCCAGTCCGGGCGGTCCACCTTCGATTGCCCGGCCTGCCAGCGATAAGGGCAGCCCGACCTTGACGGCACCCCCGCCCCGCAGCTATGTGCGCCGCCTTTCCGGCGGGTAATATGCCTTGCCGGTGGTATTCCTTGATTCTTCGAAAGTGACAGGACGACATGGCGAATACTCCGCAGGCCGAAAAGCGCATCCGCCGCAACGAGCGTCGCGCAGCGGTCAACAAGGCGCGTCTGTCGCGGATTCGCACCCATGTGAAGAAGGTCGAATCGGCGATCGCCGCTGGTGACAAGGCCGGCGCAGCCGCCGCCCTTCAGGCCGCCCAGCCCGAACTGGCCCGTGGCGTCGCCAAGGGCGTGCTGCACAAGAATACGGCGTCGCGGAAGCTTTCGCGTCTGACCAAGCAGGTTTCGGCCCTGGCCTGAGCCTTCCCGGCCCCGGTATCAGCCGGGCGCCTTTCTTGCGTGATCGAATTGCAACAGCGGGCGGCGCATGCGTCGCCCGCTTTGCCATGTGTGGCGAACACCTGACGATCGGCACGCCCAAGGCGGGCAACAATTGATTCGCGTAATTGCAACAAAAGCGTCAATATATAATTGTTGGTTTTCAAATGGTTATGGAAAAGTGCCGCAGAATCTGCTGGTTGCGCTGTCAATCGAAATATTTGCGGCCGGATCAATTTTGCGGCCTTGTGCCGGGGCGTCGGGGCTGATTTAGTCAGCCTGCAAGCCGGCCAGACGGCATCAGGAAGAGGGTAAGGGCAACAGCCCGATTCGCTTCCGGATCAGGGCCGGCAGACCAGACATCAAGCGCATGGCGACCGGTTCCGCCGGAGCCTTTCGCATGGCCGGAACCCGGAAAGACAGCTTTCCGGGACTGGTGGAACCATGGGCGTACGGGAGGGCAAAAAGACATGGGTCAGTTCGCATTCCGAAGCTATCACGCACCGGCCAGCAACGTGCCGGAGCCTGAAGCCGGAAGCTGTGCAACGGCCCGGCTGCCCGCACCGCGATCCCGCCCCCGGCTGGACTAGTCCCCGGCCCGTTCCGCCAGACACCTTGTGATCCGGGGTCCGAATCAGCCGGAGACGTCGCAGACAGCGCCCGACTCCGCACAGAAAAGACGGCAGGTTTTCGCTTCCATGCACAGTATGTTTCCCGCAACGCCTTCCTCCAGCCGCCCCGCCCTTCCGGCCGCGCCGGACGTCCTGCGCGCCACGCCGGAGACGGACGCGGACCATGGCCTGCTGGCGGGCGGCCTGGACCCCGCTGCCCATCGCGGCAGCCTGGATTCGCAGGCGCTGCGGGCCTGGGGGCTGGTGCGGGCCCACCTTCTGTCCGACCTAGGCGAAAAGACCTTCAACAGCTGGCTGAAGCCGCTGCAGCTTTCCGGCGTGTCGAACGGTGAAGTCCGCCTGGCCGTGCCGTCCCGCTTCATGGCGGACTGGGTGAAGAATCACTTCGCGGACCGCCTGCGGCACGCCTTCGCCCAGCACATCCCCGGCATCCGGCAGGTGACGATCGACGTGTCGGCCGCCTCGATCGTGGAAGCCGACAGCGAGTCCGCCGCCGCGCCAGCCCCGGCCACGCCGGCCGACATGCCCGGCTTCGAGCCGCGCTACAGCTTCGATTCGTTCGTGGTGGGCAAATCCAACGAACTGGCCTTCAACGCCGCGCAGGCGCTCGCCTCGGCCGTCACCTCCGGCAAGGCGGCAGGCTTCAACCCGCTGTTCCTCCACGGCCCCACCGGCCTCGGCAAGACCCACCTGATGCACGCCATCGGCTCTCAGGTGCTCGCGGCCAACCCGAAGGCGAAGGTCGTCTATCTCTCGGCCGAGAAGTTCATGGTGGAGTTCCTCGCCGCGCTGCGTGCCAAGGACACCATCGCCTTCAAGCAGCGTCTGCGCTCCGCCGACCTGCTGATGGTGGACGATGTGCAGTTCATCGCCGGCAAGGATTCGACGCAGGAAGAATTCTTCCACACCATGAACGAGATCATCTCGGCCGGGCGCTGGCTGGTGATCTCCGCCGACCGGTCCCCGCAGAACCTCGAGGGCATCGAGTCGCGAATCCTCTCCCGCCTCGCCTGGGGGCTTGTCGCCGACATCAACCCGGCCGACTTCGAGCTGCGCTACAACATCCTGCGCGCCAAGCTGGCCGCCATGCCCGACGCGCAGGTGCCCGACGACGTGGTGCAGTTCCTGGCCCGCAAGATCGTCGCCAACGTCCGCGAACTGGAAGGCGCCCTCAACCGGGTGATCGCCTACGGCAACCTCGTCGGCCGCAAGCTGGACCTGGACTTCACCCGCGAAGTGCTGGCCGACGTGCTGCGCGCCCATTCCCGCAAGCTGACCATCGACGAAATCCAGCGCCGCGTCGCCGACCATTACGCCCTGAAGATCAACGACCTGATCTCGCCCCGCCGCGCCCGCGAAGTCGCCCGGCCGCGGCAGGTGGCCATGTACCTCGCCAAGATGCTGACGCCCCGGTCCCTGCCCGAAATCGGCCGGCGCTTCGGCGGCCGCGACCACACCACCGTGATGCACGCGGTGAAGCGGATCGAGGAACTGCGCGCGACGGATCATGAGCTGGACCGGGACATCAACCAGCTGCGCCGGGCCCTGGATAGCTGAGGTTTATGCCTCCGACGGGCCGGGCCCTGCCCGGCGCCCGGCAGGGGTTTGAAACCCCTGCACCCCCAATGTTTTCTGGTTTTCCGAAACAGATAAGGCCGCGAAACTTTCCGAACTTGGCACGATGTCGAGCAGTGCGTCGCATTTAAGTATACTGTCCCCGGAATTCTGGAGGCATCTTCCTCCGCTTTCACCACCCGCTCAGCCAGAGCTTGTCGAAGGCCCCGACGCGCTGGTGCCTTCGGATCCACATGACGCTCCACGCCAACACCCTCGCGTACGGCGACAAGGTTGACGCCCCCCCGGCCTTCGACAAGCTCTGGCTGAGCGGGGGAGGAGGCGGGGTGCATTGAATTGGGTATACTTCCCCCTGATTTCCAATGGTGGTGACAACATATGATCGATCGGAATGCATTGGCGAAGCTCTGGCATGAACGTTCGAACGTCATGCGGTATGAGATTTTTGGGCCAGCAGACGAACTTTTGCGGCCTGTCTCGATATCAGCTCAAGCTGACGTGGCGGTGCCGGGCATGGTAGGTGAGAATTACGAGATTAATGGGCTGGCTATCGTCTCGATCAACCCGGCCGGCGGAAAAGATGATTTCCGCCCTACTTCGGGCGACGCTGAACTTTATGAAGCCGCGAAGGCAGTTCGCCAGTCTGATGATGTTCAATCATTTGAGCGGATGAACGAGGCATACTGTTTGGGGATGCCTTCATGGGGAGCGCAGTGGCGCCACATCAACGCTATCCTGACAGCAACAAACAGCAGCGTGCGGCAGCTGGCTTATCCGTATCTGGTACCCTTCCGAACCCGGGGCGACAATGGAAGTGCGCTTAAGCAGGAAATAGTTGATCGAGCGTATCAACTGGGTTTTGTCGAAACCATGCTGAAGTTGCAGCCGAAATTAGTGATTCCGGTTGATAGGCATTCGGAGGCAGCAGTGAATCGGCTAAAAAGAGAAACCTCTATGTCCTTCGAAATTATTTATTACACTCGCCAGCAAAACGCCCACGCGACACGAGCCGAGACATTGCAGAGAATCGCGCAGCACCCCTATTCTAATGTTCAACACGAATAACTGGCTTGTGGGCGATTGCGGTTGGTTAACCCGACTTTGGCCTCGCCAGCTCTTTGGGCTGCTGGGATGATTGTTGTGGCGGTCCTGATTATTGGGGGTGCAGGGGCGTCACGCCCCTGCCGGGTGGAGGGCGGCGCCCTCCCCGCCGGAGGCCCCGACTCTTAGCCGATCACCGGCATTCGATGCCGTCGTCCAGTTCCTTGCCCAGGATCGCGCCGAGGCTGCCGCCGATCAGGCTGCCGACCGTCTTGGAGCCGTTGGGGGCGATGACGTTGCCGAGTGTTCCGCCGGCCAGCGCCCCGACGACGAGGCCGGTGGTGCCGTCGGAGCGGCGGCAATAGTAGCGGTTATCGGAGCCGCGGTAGATCGTGTCGTTGCTGCTGAGCCGGCGCGGTTTGTAGCGGCTGTCGGCCACATAATAGCGTTCGGGGTAGCGGGCGTCCCAGCGGGCGGCGTCCTTGGCGCGTTTGCCGTGGGCGGGGGCGTGCCGGGGCGGATCCGCCAGTGCCGGGGCGGCGAGGACCGTGAGGGCGAGGGCGGCGATGGTGTGTTTCAGCATGTTCTGCTCCTTTGCTGTTTCGTGCGGCCCGGTTGCGGAGTTCTGAACGGTTTGGCCGGGACGGATGTTCCGGCCCGGGGACGGTTGATCATGCCGGCCGAACGGGGGATGAACAACGGGGGCTTGCGGGCCCGGCGGTTGTGCAAAGGGGGGCCGGGCGTTGCCCCCTGCCCTCTTCCCTTGCCGTTCGCCCCCTGGCGGCGCTAGGGAGCGCCGTTGATTTCCTGAGGAGTGACCGCCACGTGTCCGCGCTGATTCACCTGACGCTTCCGGATGGCTCGGTTCGCGAAGTCGCGGCTGGAACGACTGCGGGCGATGTGGCGCGGGCCATCGGGCCGGGGCTGGCGAAGGCGGCGCTGGCGGCGCGGGTGGATGGCGAGCTTGTCGACCTGGAGCGGCCCATCGAGCGGGATGCGGCGCTTGCCATCGTGACGGCAAAGGACGAGGCCGACGCCCTTGAGCTGGTGCGGCATGATTTCGCGCATGTGCTGGCGGAAGCGGTTCAGGCCCTGTTTCCGGGCACGCAGATCACCTTTGGCCCGGCGACGGACGACGGTTTCTATTATGATCTGGCGCCGCCGGCCGGGCGCGGGCCGTTCACGGATGACGAACTGCCGCTGATCGAGGCGGAGATGCGGAAGATCATTTCGGCGGACAAGGCGCTGCGGCGCGAGGTGTGGAGCCGGGATGACCTGATCGCACGGTGGCAGCATCAGGGCGAGACGTTCAAGGCCGAGTGGGCGGCGGAACTGCCAGAGGGCGAGGAACTGAGCGTCTACTGGTCGGGGGACGACTGGATGGACATGTGCCGGGGGCCGCACCTGCCCAGCACGGGGAAGCTGGACCCGGCGGCGTTCAGGCTGACGCGGGTTTCCGGCGCCTATTGGCGGGGCGACCAGAAGAATCCGCAGCTGAGCCGGATTTACGGGACGGGGTGGCTCAACAAGAAGCAGCTGGATGCGCATCTTCTGATGCTGGAGGAGGCGGCCAAGCGCGACCACCGCAAGCTGGGGCAGGAGATGGACCTGTTCCACCTGCAATCCGAGGCGCATGGCAGCGTGTTCTGGCACCCGAAGGGGTATCTCATCTGGCGGACGCTGGAGGCCTACATGCGCCGCCGGCTGGATGCGGCGGGCTATGTGGAGGTGAAGACCCCGCAGGTGATGGACGCGAAGCAGTGGGAGCAGAGCGGCCACTGGGGCAAGTATCGCGAGAATATGTTCGTGATCCCCGACGAAGTGCCCAACACCGAGGACGAGGGGCCGATCGTTTCGGATGACGCCGAGTGGATGGCGCTGAAGCCGATGAACTGCCCGGCGCATGTGCTGATCTTCCGCCAGGGCATCAAGAGCTATCGCGACCTGCCGCTTCGCATGGCGGAGTTCGGCTGCTGCCACCGGAACGAGCCGCACGGCGCGCTGCATGGCATCATGCGGGTGCGGCAGTTCACGCAGGATGACGCGCACATCTTCGTGCGCGAGGACCAGCTGGTGGACGAGGTGGCGGGGTTCATCGATCTGCTGCATTCGGTTTATGCCGACCTGGGGTTCGACCAATATGCTGTGAAGCTGGCCCTGCGGCCGGAGAAGCGGTTCGGTTCGGACGCGATGTGGGATCTTTCCGAGGATGAGCTGCGCCGGGCGGTGATGGCATCGAACCTGCCGGACGGGATCAAGGCGGGGTTCGAGGAGTTGCCGGGCGAAGGCGCCTTTTATGCGCCGAAGCTGGAGTTCCACCTGACGGACGCGATCGGGCGGACCTGGCAGGTGGGGACGATCCAGTCAGACCGGGTGCTGCCCGAGCGGCTGGATGCGAGCTATGTGGGCGAGGATGGCGAGCGTCACCGACCGGTGATGCTGCACCGGGCGATCCTGGGGACGTTCGAGCGTTTCATCGGCATCCTGATCGAGCATCATGCCGGGCGCTTCCCGCTGTGGCTGGCGCCGGTTCAGGTGGTGGTGGCGACGATCGTTTCCGACGCGGACGACTATGCCGTGGGTCTTGTGGAGCAGTTGCGGTCTGCCGGAATCCGCGCCGAGGCGGATCTTCGGAACGAGAAGATCAACTACAAGGTGCGCGAGCATTCGCTGGCCAAGGTGCCGGTGATGCTGGTGGTGGGCCGGCGCGAGGCGGAGGAGGGCACGGTTGCCGTTCGCCGGCTGGGCGAGGAACGGCAGCAGGTGGCGGCCTTCGGCGAGATGCTGGAAGGCCTGCGGGCCGAGGCGCTGGCGCCGGACCTGAAGAGGAAGAACTGATGGCCGAGATTCGCCGGTTGACCGACAGCTTTGCCGCCGCGCCGCAGATCACGCCGGCCGATGTCGCCGAGATCAAGGCGGCGGGGTTCGGCTTCATCGTGAACAACCGGCCCGACGGCGAGGCGGCGGACCAGCCGGCGGGCGACGAGATCGAGGCGGCGGCGCTGGCGGCGGGGCTGGGTTATTGCGCGATCCCGATCGACCAGAGCGGGTTCACGGTGGAGCAGGTGGCGGCGCTGTCGGCGCTGATGGTCTCCCCCCGGCCGATCCTGGCCTACTGCCGTTCGGGCACGCGTTCCACCAACCTGTGGGCGCTTGCGTCGGCAAGCCGCGGGGGCGACATCGAGACGATCATCGATAAGGCGCTGGCCGCGGGCTATGATGTGCGGGCCCTGCGGCCTGCGATGGAACAGCTGGCCGCACTGGGCTGAAATGGGGACGATTTGATGGGCGGCAGACAAGGCAGAGGGCAGCCGCTGATCCCGTGCCGGGATACGCCGGCGGATGCGCGGCCGCCGCACATGAATGTGCTGGTGCTGCAGGGCGGCGGGGCGCTTGGCGCCTATCATCTGGGCGTGTGCGAGGAACTGGCGCGCATGGACGTGGCGCCGGACTGGGTTTGCGGCATTTCCATCGGCGCGATCAATGCCGCGCTGATCGCGGGCAACCGGCCGGGCGACCGGATTCCGGCGCTGGTGCGGTTCTGGGAAACCATCTCTTCGGCGCTGGTGCCGATTATCGACATTCCCGACGGGACGGCGCGGGACATGTGGTCTGAAGGGGCGGCGCTGTGGATCGCGGCCACGGGGGTGCCGGGCTTTTTCAGCCCGCGCTTTCCGCCGACGAAATTCCAGCCGCACGGCAGCGTGGGCGCCATCAGCTTTTACGACACGGAGCCGCTGCGCCAGACCCTGGATGCGCTGATCGACTGGGATTATCTGAACGACGGGCCGGTGCGGCTTTCCGTCGGATCGGTTTCGGTGACGACCGGGCGGATGCACTTCTTCGATTCGAAGGGCGGCCCTGATCACTGCCGGATCACGGCCGATCATGTGATGTCGTCCGGCGCGCTGCCGCCCGGATTCCCGCCGGTGCGGATCGGGGACGACTGGTTCTGGGATGGCGGCATCGCATCCAACGCGCCGCTTCAGCATGTGCTGGATGAAGGCACGGAGTTCGACAAGAACATCTTCCAGGTGGACCTGTTCCCCGCCGAAGGGACGTTCCCCGAAACGCTGCTGGCGGCTGAAACCC
The DNA here is from genome assembly GCF_059115405.1 of Sandaracinobacter sp. T42. NCBI lineage: Bacteria > Pseudomonadati > Pseudomonadota > Alphaproteobacteria > Sphingomonadales > Sphingosinicellaceae > Sandaracinobacter > Sandaracinobacter sp. T42. Next base: position 940,302 of record NZ_CM181101.1, on the reverse strand, counting down.
GCGCGCAGGACATCCGCTATGCCAGCCGGACGCGGCTGGGGACGAACCATGAAATGGCGCTGAGCCCGGCGCGGCTTGTTGTCCGCCGCATCCTGGACAGCTGTTCGCCCGACCTGAGCCTGCTGACGCCCGACGAGTTGGAGGTGCTGCGCCGGTTCGCCTGCGAGCAGCATATCGAGATCGCGCAGATCATCTATCGCGACAAGGCCTATAGCGGGAAGGCGCGCGGATACGAGTTCAGCCGCCCGACGATGGAGGCGCACCGCGCCGCCGGGCGGCGGGACGCGGCGAAGGCGCTGGCCGTGCGCGACTGGCGGCTGCGGCCCGCCGTGAACGGCGTGCATTGCATCGACGTTGGCGCCGATTCACCCGAGCTGAAGGCGAAGGCGAGCCGCTAGTCTGATCTAGAAGGCGGCGGGGGCCGGGCTGACGGTGGTGAAGCCCTGCGGGCCGACCTGCTGCACCTCTAGCCCGCGCTCGGCGATATTGGATTTGAAACGGAAGATTCCGTCGACGCCGGCAAAGCCCTGGGGATCCTCCAGCAGCTTTTGCGGGAAGCTGGCGCCGGGCTGCCATTGCTGGCCCGTCGCGCTGATCGCCAGCAGCATCGCATCGTAGGAGAGGCTGGCGAGGCGCGAGGGCGTGCCGCCGAAGCGGGCCTGATAGCGTTTCGCCATGGACTGGAAGCGCTGATCCGGCACGGCGGCGAAGACGGCGCCGCGCAGCGCGGGGGACGCGCCGAGACCGGGTTCGGTGTTCCACAATTCGGTGCCCATCATCAGATAGCTGCCGGGCTGTGCGCCGAATTTCGCGAGGTGGGGCGAGAAGGCGGCGGCGATGGCGCCCGAATCGGCGACCAGAAGCGCTTCGAAGGCGACCGGCGGCGTGGTGCGGGTGGCAGGCGCGATGGTGCCATCGGGCCGCTTCGCCGCAGTGGTGCTGCCGGCCTGCTTCAGCCGGGCATCATAATCCGTGACCTTGCGGGCGGCGGCAGGCAGCGCGGCGGGCGTGCGGGCGAAGCTGGTGAGGGCCACGACCTGGCCGTTGCCGGCACTGACGGCACGGGTGAAGGCGACGGAGGTGCGCTGACCATAGACGCCATCGGGGACGAGAGCCGCGAACTTCTTCGTGCCACGGCCCGCGGCATATTCCACGACGCGGCTGACGGACTGGGCGGGCTGGAAGCCGAGCACATAGAGGCGCCCCCCCGCGATGCCCGAATCGTTCGAGAAGCTGAGCATGGTGACGCCCTTCGCTTCAGCGGCCGCCTTCACGGCGGCGGCATCCGAGGCGAGGAGGGGGCCGAGGATGAGCTGCGCGCCATCCGAAAGGGCACGGTTCGCCGCACCGCCCGCGCCGAGCGCCGCGGTATCATAGCTGGTAAGGCGGATGCCCTGTTTGCCGGTGTCGACGAGGGCGAGTGTGGCGGCGTTGGCGAGACTGATCCCGACGGGCGCGTTCGGGCCGGTGAGCGGCACGAGGATGGCGACACGATGCACTTCGCCGGGCTTCACGGCGACCGGCTTTTCGACGGGCGCGGGCGCGACGGGGGCGACGGGGGCCTTCTGGCGCGGCGCACAGGCCGCCAGCGCGGTCAGGACCAGGAGCGTGCCCGCCGCTGCGATTCGCGGCATGTGCCTTTTTGCCGCGATGCGCGGCATGCGCCTGTTGGCCGCGATGCGCGGCTGGCTTGCCGCATTGCCCGCACTCGCCCAGATTGCCTGCATGCGTGATGCTCCACCTGATGATGAACCCGATACCCAACCATCCGGAGACCGGCTGGCGCCGGGGCTGTATATCGTGGCGGGGCCGATCGGCAACCTGGAGGACCTGTCGCCCCGGGCGGCCCGCATCCTTCGCACGGCGGATGTGGTGGCCTGCGAGGATACGCGCGTGACGGCGAAGCTGCTGCGCGCGGCAGGCAGCGAGCGGCCGATGCTGCCCTATCATGAGCATTCGGGCGCGGAGGTGGAAGCCCGGCTGCTGGACCGGGCTGCCCGCGAATCGGTTGCGCTGGTTTCGGACGCGGGCACGCCGCTGATTTCCGACCCCGGCTATTCGCTGGTGCGCGAGGCCCGGGCGCGGGGCATCGCGGTGACGACGGCGCCCGGGCCTTCGGCGGCAATCGCGGCGCTTTCGATCAGCGGGCTTCCATCCGACCGCTTCCTGTTCGCGGGGTTCCTGCCGGCGAAGGCGGTGGCGCGCGACAAGGCCATTTCGGCCGTGGCGGGGATTCCGGCGACCCTGATCTTCCACGAGACGGGGCCGCGCCTGGCGGCGTCCCTTGCGGCGCTGGCGGCGGCGCTGGGCGGGCGGGACGCCGTGGTGGCGCGGGAACTGACCAAGCGGCACGAGGAACTGGTGGCGGGCCCGCTGCCCGAACTGGCGGCGCGCTATGCCGGGCAGGCGCCGAAAGGCGAGATCGTGCTGCTGGTGGGGCCGCCAGCCGGAGAGGTTTCGGGCGCGGATGCGCTGGACGAGGCCCTGCGCACGGCGCTGCGAACCATGCCGCCGGGCAAGGCAGCGGCGAGTGTGGCCGCTGCGCTGGGCGTGCCGCGCGGCGAGGCCTATGCCCGGGCGATGGCGCTGAAGGACGCATGAGCCGGCAGGCGGCCGAGAAGCGGGGGCGGCGGGCCGAACAGCTGGCCGCGCTGCTGCTGATGGCCAAGGGCTGGCGGATCGTGGCGCGGCGGCGGCGGATGCCGATGATCGAGGTGGATCTTGTGGCCCGGCGCGGCGCGATGCTGGCGGTGGTGGAAGTGAAGCGGCGCGCCACGCTGGAGGCGGCGACGCTGGCGCTGACCCCGCGGGCTGCGGAACGGCTGCGCGCGGCCGCCTTCCAGCTGGCCGCGGAGGCGGGGCCGGAGGTTTGCGGACGGGTGGATCTGATCGCACTGGCGCCCGGCCGCTGGCCGAGGCATATTGCGGATGTGTAGCAATGCAGACGTGTAGCAGTGCGGGTGTGTAGGAAGGCAGGCGCCTGCAGGTTCGAAGTGCAGCTGCCGGGAGGAGCCGGAGATGGATGCTCTCGCCGCCATCGGATGCCAGGACGATGTGGAGATCCGCATCGACGAGGCCGCGCTTCATCTTGCCGCCGCCGACCGCACACGGGCTGATCTGGAACCTTCGCTGGCCTATGTGCGGGGCCTGGCGACGCGGCTGCCCCCTTCGCTGCCGACGGCCGAAAGCCGGGCGCAGGCGCTGGCCGACCTTCTGGCCGGCACGGAAGGCTTCACCGGCGATCGCGAGGATTATGATTCGCCGCGCAACGCCGACATGCTTTCCGTCCTTTCGCGCCGGCGCGGGCTGCCAGTGGCGCTGGCGATCCTGTATGTGGCGACGGCGCGGCGCGCGGGCTGGGATGCCCGGGTGATGGGGCTGCCGGGGCATGTGGTGGTGGCCCTGGAGGGTGGCGAGCGACTGGTTCTGATCGACGTCTTCGCCAGCGGGCGCTTGCTGGTTCCTTCCGAACTGGCCGGGCTGCCGACGACGCTGGCGATGGGCCGCGCGTTGCGCGCGGGCGACGCGGCGCTGCTGGGCAATCGCGAGACGCTGGTGCGGCTGCTGATGAACCAGGCCAGCCGGGCGCGGGCCGCTGGCGACGATGTGCGCGCGCTGACCCTGTATCGCCGGTTGACCCTGATCGCCCCCGCCCTGCCGCCGATATGGTGGGAGCGTGCCAGGCTGGAACAGGCATCCGGCGATACGGCGGCTGCCCGGCGCAGCCTGGCGGCCATGCGGGAAACGACACGGGATCCCGCCCTGAAGGACCGCATTCGCCAGGCCTATGATGCGCTGACGCGCTGACCGCGCCTTTCACTGGGGGCCTTTCACGCAGGCCTTTCACTGGGGGCCTTCACCGCCTATCAGCAGCGTCATGGCACGGAGCATGCGCATCGCGGTCCAGATGGACGCGCTGGACGGAATCAATGTGGCGGGCGATTCCAGCTTTGCCCTGATGCTGGAGGCGCAGGCGCGCGGATTCCGGCTGTGGCACTATCTGCCGGACCAGCTGGACTGGCTGGAGGGGCGCGTCGTGGCCACCGCGCGCGCTGTCGAGGTGATGCGCCCTTCGGCGCCCGGCGAACCGCATTATCGCTGGCTGGACGAGCCGCAGCAGCTGGACCTGGCCAGCGACATCGACGTTGTGCTGATGCGGCAGGATCCGCCCTTCGACATGGCCTATATCACCGCAACCCACCTGCTGGAGCGGGCGCAGGCGGCGGGCGTGCTGGTGGTGAATGATCCGGCGAGCGTGCGGAACGCGCCCGAAAAGCTGTTCGTGCTGAACTATGCCGACCTGATGCCGCCCACCCTGGTGACGCGGTCGCTGGCGGCGGCGCAGGCGTTTCGCGCCAGGCATGGGGAGATCGTGGTGAAGCCGTTGTACGGCAATGCCGGATCCGCGGTGTTCCATGTGCCCGCGGGCGATTCCAACCTGCCCGCACTGGTGGAGCTGTTCGGGCAGGTGTGGCGCGAGCCCTTCATGGTGCAGGCCTTCCTGCCCGATGTTTCAAAGGGCGACAAACGCATCATGCTGATCGACGGGGAGCCCGCCGGCGCGATCAACCGGCTGCCGAAGCAGGGCGAAATCCGTTCGAACCTGGCAGCCGGCGGCAGTGCCCATGCGACCGAACTTACGCCCGAGGAGCAGGCCATCTGCGCCCGGCTGGGCCCCGACCTGAAGGCGCGCGGGCTGATCTTCGTGGGCATCGACGTGATCGCGGGGCGGCTGACGGAGATCAACGTGACATCGCCCACCGGCGTTGTCGCGATCGACCGCTTCAACGGCACCAACACGCCGGGGCTGTTCTGGGACCGGGTGAGCGGGATGAGGGGCAGCCGGTGAATGCGTGGATCGGCCAGCTGATCGAAAGCTGGGGCTATCTGGCGGTTGCCTTCCTGATGTTCGTGGAAACGGTGTTTCCGCCGATTCCATCCGAAGTGATCATGCCGCTGGCCGGGGTGAACGCCGCACAGCAGGGCGGATCGATCCTGGGCGTGATCCTGGCGGGAACCGCCGGCGCGATGGCGGGCAACATCTTCTGGTTCGCGCTGGCCTGGAAGCTGGGGCTGGACCGGTTCGAGGGCTTTCTGGTGCGATATGGCCGGCTGTTCACGATGGACGAGACGGAGATCGCCCGGGGCCGGGCGCTGTTCGACCGCTATGGCGCGGGGCTGGTGGGCGTGGGGCGGATCATCCCCACCATCCGTTCGCTGATTTCGGTGCCGGCCGGGCTGGTGCGGATGAACACTCGCACCTTCCTGATCTTTTCGACGCTGGGCACCTTCATCTGGACGATGGGGCTGGCGCTGGCGGGCTATTTTCTGGGCCGCAACTTCAGCGAGATCGACAAGGTGCTGGGGCCGCTTTCGACGGCGGTGATCCTGGGCTGCTTCGCTGTGTATCTGTACCGTGTGATCATGTGGAACCGCTGGAAGCGCAAGCGCGCGGAGTGAGGCTTTGCAGCCCCGCAAACTAATGATACCCATAGTGCCGAAAGGCTGGAGGGTTCGCGGGGATGTGGTGGCCGTTCGGAGTGGCGCTGGGCGCCTATCTGCTGTTCAGGCTGTGGTATGACAACTGGCGCGGGCCGCTGAAGCCGGCCGAGATCGACGCGGGGCTGGCGGCCATCGCCGCGCGCGGCGGCAGCGGCGGCACCGACCGGGCTCAGTTCCGGGCGTTCCTGGAATCGGATGACGGGCGCGAGTTCGTGATGCTGAACCTGGTGAAGGTGACACCGGGGCTGGTGCCGCATCCGGAGACCGGCGAGCCGGTTCCCGGCCGGGCGATGCTGGATCAATACAGCCGCCACTTCATCCGGCGGCTTTTGTTGCGCGGCGGGCATCCGGCGATGGTGGCGCGCAAGATCGGCCCCTATGTGGACGCCTGGGGTGATGTGCAGCCGGACCCCGGCTGGTCGATCGTGGGGTTCATGCGATACCGGAGCCGCCGGGATCTTCTGGCGCTGGCGGCCGATCCTTCGTTCGCCGCAGTCCATGCCTTCAAGGCGCTGGGAACAATGCAGACCTTTTCTTTCCCGACGCGCCCCGTGCTGAGGCTGTTCGCGGGGCCGCGCCTGTGGGTTGCCCTGTTGCTGGCGCTGCTGGCGGCGCTGACGGCCCTTGCGTCAGCCGCCCTGCACTAGCGCATCCGCAAGGCGGTGGAGGATGAGGGCCGAGGCCGCCGCATCCTGCCCCTGTTCCAGCCGGAGGCGGCGCCACATGTCGATGCTGAGGACGGCATCGAGCGCCTGCCGCGTGGCAGGATCGGGCGCGAGATCCGGGCCGAGCACATCGAACAGGATGGCGCGCAGTTCCATCTGGATGGCGGCATGATCCGCCTGCAGCTGGGGCGAGCGGTGGCGATGGATGGCGGCCGCGACGGTGACGAACATCACCTCTTCGAAGAAGCGGACGCGCCGGTCGATCAGGGCATGGAGGCGTTCAAGGGGCGTGTCACCGGTAAGTGGCATGGCGCGCACCGGGGCGATATGGGCGCGCATGATCGCCTGCATTTCAGTGTAGACGCCCTCCATGTCGGAGAAGAGGCGGAACACCGTGCGGCGGCCGACGCCGGCGCGAACCGCGACATCATCGGCGCTGGGGGTGATCTGGCCGGCGCGCACCAGTTCCAGCATTGCCTCCACGATTCGGCGGCGGCTGCTGGCGGAACGACGGCGGCGGCCATCCGTTTCCAGCGGTTCGCCCGAACGATCGGACTTGGGATCGGAATTCATCCTGGCCTCTTGCCTGTGCGTGGCGGCCTCGTCGAGCCCCCGTTGACCGGGGTGGTTTGACATGGCACTATTGGCTCTTGAAGTGCCATAAAAGTGCGCGCCGCGCAATCCTGGGGAGGTCTTGTGGCGACATTCGGGGACAGGGAGCGGCCGCGCCGTGCGAGGGCGGCTTGAAGGCGGCATCAGCGGCATCATCACCAGCGTGCGGCTGCGCGACATGGTGCGGCGGATGCATGCGACGCGGCGGCGGCTGATGGGCTCTGCCCCGACGCTGCATTATTTCCACGGCGCGGCTGACCCCTGGTCGCACCTGACGGCGCAGTTGCTGCCGGCGCTGGCGGCGGCCTATCCGCTGCGGATCGTGCCGCATCTGGTGCCCGCGCCTTCGGAGGCCGCGGCGCCGGAGCCGGGGCGGCTGCAGGGCTGGGGGCTGCGCGATGCGGCGCAGCTGGCGCGGGCGCACGGGCTGGCCTTTCCGGGCGGTGCGGGGGCGCCCGGCGCCGAAGCGGTGGCGGGGGCCGAGGCGGCGCTGGCCGGGATCGACGACCCGCTGGCCTTTGCGGCGCGGGCGCGGGAGGTGGGCGAGGCCCTGTGGACCGGGCGGGCGGTCGCGGGCGGCGGTGACCGGGCGGCGGCGCTGGCCGAGGGGGCTGCCGCGCTGGCGAAGGCCGGGCATTATCTACCGGGCGTGTTCGCCTTCGAGGGCGAATGTTACTGGGGGGTGGACCGGTTGTCGCATCTGGAGGCGCGGCTGGCGGATATGCGGCGCGGTGACCCGGTGGTACGGCAGCTGGAGGCGGGTGAACTGCGGGGGGATGCGCGGGGGGCGGAGCTGCACTTCTTCCTGAGCTTCCGCAGCCCCTATACCCATCTGGCGGCGGGCCGCGTGCGGGCGCTGGCGGATCGGTGGAATGCGCGGCTGGTGCTGCGCCCCGTGCTGCCGATGGTGATGCGCGGACTGCCCGTGCCGCTGGCGAAGCGGATGTATATCGTGCGCGATGCAAAGCGGGAGGCGGCGCGGCTGGGGATCGGCTTCGGCCGGATCTGCGACCCCGTGGGCGCGGGCGTGGCGCGCGGGCTGGCGGTGCTGCACCGGGCAATTGCGCTGGGCCGGGGGCCGGACTTCGCCGAGAGTTTTCTGGCCGGGGCCTTTGCCGAGGCGGTGGACGCGACGACGGACGCCGGGCTGGGAATGCTGGCCGCGCGGGCCGGGCTGACGGACGCGGACGTGCGGGCGGCGCTGGCGGACGACGGCTGGCGGGCGGTGGCAGAGACCAATCGCGCGGAGATGTTCGACGCCGGGCTGTGGGGGGTGCCGAGTTTCCGCGTGGGCGACCACCCGGCGCAGTGGGGGCAGGACCGTCTGTGGGCGGTGGAGCGGGACCTTGCGGAGATTGCGGGAGAGGCGGGATGAGGCGCTGGCTGGGCGGACTGGCGTTGCTGCTGCTGGCGGCGGGCGTGCTGGGCTATGCCCTGCGTGAGCGGATCGCGATGGGGCTGTATGAACGCGGGGCGGCGCGGGCGATCGGCGCCGACACGATCTCGGGCCTGCCGGACGGGTTGCACGCGGGGTTCTGCGGAACCGGAAGCCCGATGCCGGATCCGGCGCGTGCGGGGCCGTGCCTGGCGGTGATCGCCGGCAAGCGGCTGATCATCGTGGATGCCGGCGAAGGCGCGGCGCGCAACCTTTCGCTGATGGGGCTGCCGGCGGGGCGGATCGACCGGGTGTTGCTGACGCATTTTCATTCCGACCATATCGACGGGCTGGCGCCGCTGGCCTTGCAGCGCTGGGTGGGATCGGCCGCGACGACTCCGCTGATCCTGCAGGGGCCGGTGGGCGTGGGCGAGGTGGCGGCCGGGCTGAACGCGGCCTATCGGCAGGATTCGACCTATCGCACGGCACATCATGGCGCGGCCGTGGTGCCGCCTTCCGGGTTCGGATTTTCGCCGCGCGCCTTTGCCGTGACCGGGGGCGTGGTGCTGGACGAAGGCGGGTTGAAAATTACAGCCGTGCCGGTTGATCACCGGCCGGTGACGCCGGCCGTCGCCTATCGCTTCGATTACAAGGGGCGGTGCCTGCTGGTTTCGGGTGACACCCTGCCGTCGCCCGCGCTGACGGCGGCGGCGAAGGGGTGTGACCTGCTGATCCATGAAGCCTTGCAGCCGCGCCTGACGCGGGTGCCGGGTGCGGCGGCGAAGGCGGCAGGCAACGCGGGTCTGGCGAAGATCCTGGCCGATATCGAAGATTATCATACCACCCCGGAACAGGCCGCCGGGATCGCGCAGGACGCCGGGGTGAAGGCGCTGGTGCTGACGCATATCGTGCCGCCGCTGCGGGTTCCGGGGCTGGAGGCCGCCTTCCTGGGGGATGCGCGCGGGCGATTCGAGGGCGAACTGTGGATCGCGGAGGATCGCGAGCTGGTGAGCCTGCCTGCCGCGGGCGGGATGACACGGACGCGGCTGGGAGGACGGGGATGAAGAAGCGCTGGATCCTGCTGGGCGCGGCGACGGCGCTGGGCGTGGCGGCCTATGCCGGGTGGCAGCGTTACTGGTATTACACACCCGGCCTGATCGCGCGGGTGACCAACCCGGTTCAGCCGACCCAGCCGGTGACATGGGCGGAAGGCCCGGCCGAGGCCGCCGTTCCGCCCGGCCAGCGGCCGCCCAACATCGTGCTGATCGTGGCCGACGACCTGGGGATCAACGATATCTCCGCCTTTGGCGGCGGGCTGGTGCCGACGCCCGCCATCGACCGGCTGATGCGCGAAGGGGCGAGCGTTTCCAGCTTCTATGCCGCGAACGCCACCTGTTCCCCTTCGCGCGCGGCGATGATGACCGGGCGATACCCGACGCGATTCGGATTCGAGTTCACCGCGGTGCCGCCCATCTTTGCGAAGAATCTGGCGCATGGCGACGGCGTGGGGCCGCACAAGGCCATCTTCCATGCCGACCGCGTGGCGGGGATCATGCCCTATGCGCAGATGGGCGTGCCGGCGACGGAGGTGATGCTGCCCGAAGTGCTGAAGGCCGCCGGATACCGCACGCTGCACATCGGAAAATGGCATCTGGGCGAGGCCGACGGGCTGCGGCCGGAGAACCAGGGGTTCGACGAATCGCTGGCGGTGCTGGCGGGCGGGGCGAAGTTCCTGCCCGAGGATTCGCCCGATGTGGTGAATGCGAAGCTGCCGTGGGACCCGATCGACCGCTTCCTGTGGGCGAACCTGCCGAACGCGGTGCGGTGGAACGGCGGCCGGCATTTCGCGCCCGACCGGTACATGACCGACTATTTCACCGACCAGGCGGTGAAGGCGATCCATGCCAACCGGAACCGGCCCTTCTTCCTGTATCTGGCGCATACCGCGCCGCATACGCCCTTGCAGGCGCTGAAGGCCGATTACGACCGGCTGGGCCATATCCCCGACCATCGGGACCGGGTCTATGCTGCGATGATCGTGGCGCTGGACCGATCGGTGGCGGCGGTGCAGGCGAAGCTGGAGGCCGAGGGGCTGGCGGACAACACGCTGATCCTGTTCACATCGGACAATGGCGGCGCCTGGTATGTGGGCATGCCGGGGCTGAACAAACCCTATCGCGGCTGGAAGGCGACCTTCTTCGAAGGCGGCATCCGCGCCCCGCTGTTCGCGCGCTGGCCGGCGCGGATCGCGGCGGGAACGCGGGTGGATGGCGTGGGAAGCCACCTGGATCTGTTCGCCACCGCCGCCGCCGCTGCGAACGCCGCCGTGCCAACCGACCGGGCGATCGACAGCCTGAACCTGCTGCCGCAGCTGACATCGGGCGCGCGCATCCCGCCGCGCACGCTGTTCTGGCGATCCGGCGATTACCGGGTGGTGCGCGAGGGCGACTGGAAGCTGCAGGTTTCCGCCCGGCCCGAGCGGGTGTGGCTGCACAATCTGGCGGACGACCCGACGGAGCGGCGGGATCTTTCCGCCGCGATGCCGGAAAAGGTGGCGGAATTGCGCGCGCGGATCGACGCGCAGGCCGCCGCCATGCCAAAGCCCTTGTGGCCGGCCCTGCTGGAAGGGCCGGTGCGCATCGACGTGACGCTGGATGCGCCTTGGAAGGAAGGGCAGGACTATGTCTATTGGGCCAACTGACGACGGGCTTTACCGGCTGCACGGGGCCCTGGGCTCCCCCTATTCCATGAAGATGCGGGCGCTGATGCGTTACCGGCGTATCCCCTTTGCCTGGGTGCAGGACCATGAGGAGCGGACGCGGCTGTTCGCGCAGGTGAAGGCGCCGGTGATCCCGCTGCTGCAGTTTCCGGACGGCCGTGTCGCCAATGATTCGACCGTACTGACCCGCGAGCTGGAAGCGCGGCACACCGACCGCAGCGTGATCCACAATGATGATTGTCTGGCCTTCCTGGCCTTCCTGATCGAGGATTTCGCGGATGAGTGGCTGACCAAGGCCATGTTCGGATACCGCTGGCTGTTCGAGGCCGATCAACGGCAGATGAGCGAGTGGCTGATGTTCGACGCCTTCCCCGGCGCGGGGCGGCTGGCGCAGCAGCAGATGGCCGCCGCCTTCCGCGAGCGGCAGGTGGGGCGGATGCCGCTGGTGGGCTGCACGGCGGCGAATTTCCCGCTGATCGAAGCCAGCACCCGCGCCGTGCTGGCGGCGCTGGAGACGCACACGCCCGATACGCCCTTCCTGTTCGGAAGCCGCCCGAGCGAGGCGGAGTTCGCGCTTTACGGCCAGCTTTCCCAGCTGGCGACGGACCCGACGCCCGCCGCGATGCTGCGCGCCGACTATCCGATGGCGATGCGCTGGCTGGCGCATGTGGACGACCTGTCGGGCGTGGAGGGCGAGTGGGGGCCGGGGCGGCCCGTGGTGGACGCGATCCTGAAGGTGATCGGGGAAGTTTACCTGCCGTTCCTGGTGGCCAATGCAGCGGCCGTGGAAGCCGGAGATGCCGAGGTGCGCTTCGAGGCGATGGGCCATGAATTCGTGCAGCCGCCGTTCCGGTACCAGGCGAAGTGCCTGGCCGCGCTGCGCGCTGCCTTCGCCGCGCTGGAGCCGGACTGTGCGGCGGACATTCTGGGGCGGCTTTCGGCGGCGGATTGCCTGCCTTATCTGGAGGGACGCGGATGACGGATGAGCCTGAGAGCGGACGCCGGGGGCTGGACCGGCGATCGCTGCTGGTGGGCGGCGCGGTGGGTGCGGGCGTAGCCGGCGCGGCCGCAGTGGGCGCGCGGGCGGTGGAGAAGCGGGCGAAGCAGTTCATCACGCCCGCCGCCGTGGCCGACGGACCGGCCCAAATCGCGGAGAGCTTTCAGGACAGCCGGCCGATCGACGTGACGAAACAGGCCTGGAAGCCAAATGCGCCGAACGTGATCGCCATCATCCTGGACGATGTGGGCTTTGCCGACCTGGGCTGCTTCGGATCGGAGATCCCGACGCCGAACATCGATGCGCTGGCAGGGCGCGGCCTGCGCTATGCCAATTTCCGCACCACCGCGATGTGCAGCCCCACCCGCGCCTCCTTCCTGACCGGGCTGAACCATCATGCGGCCGGGATGGGCTGGCTGGCGGACGTGGACGCCGGATACCCCGGCTATCGCGGAGACCTGACGCACGAGGCCGCGACGGTCGCCGAAATCCTGGGCGACGCGGGCTGGAACACGATGCTGGTGGGCAAGTGGCATGTGAATTCCGGCCATTCGACCGGCGCCAACGGGCCTTATCACAACTGGCCGACGAACCGGGGGTTCGAGCGGGCCTACTGGTTCCAGGGGCATTCGACGGACTTCTTCCATCCATCGGAGCTGTTCGACGGGGTGGCCCCGGTGGAGCCGCCGCGCACGCAGGATTATTATGTGATGGACGATCTGGCGGATCGCGCCATCAGCTGGATGGGGACGCAGCAGGCGCTGGACCCGGGGCGGCCCTTCTTTCTGCAGATGGCCTTTCCGGGGGTGCATTCGCCGTTGCAGGTGCGCGGCGCCGAACGGGACCGCTTCAAGGGGCTGTATGACAAGGGATGGGATGCCATCCGCGCAGAACGGCTGGCGCGGCAGAAGGCGCTGGGGCTCGTGCCCGCGCACACGAAGCTGCCGCCGCTTTCATCCGGCGCGAAGCCCTGGGACAGCCTGAGCCCGGGGGAGCAGGCGCTTTATGCCCGCTACATGGAAATCTATGCCGCGATGCTGGCGAACCTGGATTCCAACATCGGGCGGCTGATGCGGCGGCTGGACGATCTGGGCATCGCGGACGACACGATGGTGCTGCTGTTTTCCGACAATGGCGGATCGGCGGAAGGCACCGAGACCGGCACGCCAAATGTGTTCGCCGCTGCCTTCGGGCGGCCGGTGCCGGTGGCGGAGGCGCAGAAGCTGATCGACGTGATGGGCGAGGACCCGACCTTTCCCCACTATCCCATCGGCTGGACCAATGTATCGAACACGCCCTACCGGCAGTACAAGCAGTTCACCCATCTGGGGGGCGTGGCCGATCCGCTGATCATCAGCTGGCCCAAGGGACAGCCGGACGCGGGCGCGGTGCGGCAGCAGTTCGTGCATGTGATCGACCTGTTGCCGACCATCCTGGAGGTGACGGGCGTGCCCGCGCCTGCGACGCGCCGGGGCATGAAGCTGAAGCCGGTTCAGGGGAAATCCATCGCCGGCACCTTCAGGGCAGCCGGTGCGCCGACGCGGACCGAACAATATTTCGAGCTGGGCGGGCACCGGGCCTTTTACGCGGCCCCGTTCCGGCTGGTGGCGCGGCACGAGCGGGGCCGCCCGTTCGCAGAGGACCGGTGGGCGCTTTACGACCTTTCGAAGGACCCCAACGAGCTGGAGGATCTTGCCGCGAAGATGCCCGACAAGGTGGCCGAGCTGGCTGGAAAATGGCGCGCGGCGGCCGAGGCCAATGGGGTGTTCCCGCTGGACGACCGGCAGATGGTGATCCGCATGGTGCAGGACCGGCAGGGGCGCGGCATCCGCCCCAGCTGGGACCTGCGGCCGCCGATCGAGCGGCTTTCGCGCGAGATGGCGCCGGTGTGCTGCGGGTTGCCGCACGAGATCATCGTGGACTGCCGGGTGGAAGGCGACGGGGTGCTGGTGGCGCACGGCAGCCAGCCGGCGGGCTATACCCTGTATGTGAAGGACGGGCGGCTGTTCTATGAGCAGTCGCTGCTGCCCTGGCGGGTGCTGATCGACGGCGGGCCGGTGCCCAGAGGCAAGGCCGAGCTGCGCTATGTGCAGGCGATGAAGAGCCGGCCCTTCGTCGGGACGGGCGCGCTCTTCGTGAATGGGCAGAAGCGGGCGGAGGCGGCGCTGGAACATGCGCTGTTTTCGACCAGCTATGACGGCTTTTCGGTGGGGGCGGACCTGGGGAACCGCGTATCGCCGGCCTATGCGGCGCCCTTCCCCTTTGCCGGGCGAATCGATCGGGTGCGGATCGAGGTGGACAATTCGGCGCTGAGCCCGCTGGAGACGATGCGGTTCCTGAACGCGATGGCGCTGCGGATCTGACCCCGGGAGGCCCGGACGGCGCGACCCGGCGGGCGCGAATTCCGCCTGGCGGGTTGCGCCGCAGGGCGGGTTGGGCGAAAGCGGGGCCATGATTGCCGCCCCTGCCCCCCTTCGAATTCGGCTCGACGGCGCGGCGATGGCGGCGAACTTCCGTGATCTTGCCGGGCGGGCGAACGTGCCTGCCTATGCTGCCGTGAAGGCGGACGCCTATGGGCTGGGCGCGCGGGACGTGGTGAGCCGGCTGACGGCGGCCGGGGCGGCCGGGTTCGCCGTGGCGACCTGGGCGGAGGCGCTGACGCTGGGGCGGGTGGATCGCGCGCTGCTGGTGCTGCATGGCTTCACCGCCGATTGCGCCGCGGCGGCGGCCGCGCTTCCGGGGGCGCGGCCGGTGCTGAACAGCGCGGCGCAGATCCGGGCATGGGCCGATGCCTTTCCGGGCCGCGAAGCCGATCTGATGGTGGATACGGGCATGAACCGGTTGGGAATCGACGCCGCGGACGTGGCCGGTGCGATTGCGGCCGTGCCTGTCCGCACCATTCACAGCCACCTCGCCTGCGCGGACGACCCGGCGCATCCGCTGACGATGGAGCAGCTGGCGCGGTTCCGCGCCATCGCCGCCGCGACGCCGGGACAGGCGCATGCGCTGGCGAACAGTGCGGGCATCCACTGGGGGCCTGCGTTCAGCTTTTCCGCCGTGCGGCCGGGACTTGGCCTCTATGGTGGCAAGGCGCATCCGGAAGCGGCCCCTCACCAGATGGTGACACCCGAGGCGCGAATCCTTCAGATCCGCACTGTTCCGGCCGGCCGCGCGGTGGGCTATGGCGCGACCTGGATCGCGCCTGCCGACAGCCGGATCGCCATCCTGAACATCGGCTATGCCGATGGTATCCCGCGCGCCGTGGCGCCCCACCTGACCCTGACGGACGGGCGGACGCGCATTCCCGCGGTGGGCCTGATTTCCATGGACATGCTGGCCGCCGACGTGACCGGTCATGATCTGGCGGAAGGCGACTGGCTGGCGCTGGACTGGCAGTTGCCGACGTTGTCGGCCGCGTCCGGGGTTTCGCAATATGAGCTACTGACCCGGCTTGGTCCGCGTTTCGAGCGGCTGTGGGTGTAGGGCCTTCGGGCGGCTAGAACACCGGTTCATTGCCCGGATCGGGCGCCTTGTGGATACCGCATTCGGACTTGTCCCAGCCACGCCAGCGACCGGCGCGCGGGTCTTCGCCGGGCTGCACGCGCGAGGTGCAGGGCGAGCAGCCGATCGACGGATAGCCATCCGCCACCAGCGGATGCGGCGGCAGGCCATGCGTGGCGGCGTAACTGCGAAGCCGATCGTTGCTCCAGTCGTGCAGGGGGTTGAGCTTCAGGCGGCTGTCCTGCTGTTCGAACAGGGAGAGCTGGGCCCGGGCGCGGTTCTGGTGGGATTTGCGGCCTGAGATCCAGAGGTTGAAGGGCCTGAGGCCGCGATCGAGCGGTTCGACCTTGCGGATTTCGCAGCAGCCGTCCGGATCGTAGGACCAGCGCAGGCGCTTCGGATCCTTCGCATCCAGCGTGGCCTGATCGGGATGGAGCCAGCGGATGTCGGTGAGGCCGAGCCAGGCGGACAGATCCTCGGCGTAGCGAAGGGTTTCAGGGAACAGCCAGCCGGTTTCGACGAACAGGACGGGGGTGTCGCGCCGGATCTGCGCCGCGAGGTGCAGGAGGACCGCGGAATCCGCCCCGAAGGAGGAGACGATCGCGACATCGCCGAAGGCCGGATCCGTCAGCACGTCGGCCAGCGCCGCGAGGCCGTCGCCGGCGTAGCGGGCGTCGAGCGCGCCGGCATCGGCGACGGTCCAGACGGGATCGGTCCGGGGGGCCGGGGCCGTGCTCACCTGGCTGCCCTCATGACAGGGCGCGCAAGGGGGCTGCGCTCAAGAGGCCTGCGCTCAAGGGGCCGGCGCTCATCGGGCGGGGCCCCCGTGGCGCAGCGCCCAGGCGGGCTGGGTGTCGTCTGTCGCGCGCTGGTAGACGAAGGGAAAGCGCGCGAGGGCGCGGGCGGCGACTTTGGGATCGACGGGCCGTTCCGGGGCGAGCGAGGAGAAGCCTGCCCGCTTCAGATAGACGAGCTGATCGACGGTGAGATCGCCGATGGCGCGGATGTCGCCCTGGAAGCCCTGCTCGCGCAGGATCCGGGCCGAGGAATAGGCCCGGCCGTCGCGCCATTTCGGGAAGGCGAGACCGATGACCCCATGGTTGCCGAGACCGGCATGGGCGCGGACATCCTCTTCGGGCGTGAGTATGACATCGGGTTCGGCGCCGGGACGGGCGCGGTCGTCGAGCACGAAGAGATCAGCCATAGACCGCCTCCTTGAAGGGAGCCGCGCCGAGGCGGCGATAGGTATCGAGGAAGCGTTCGCCCGGCTGGCGCCGGGCCAGATAGGCGGTGGTCAGCCGGTCCACGGCGGCCACGATGCCGGTTTCATCGAAGCCGGGGCCCAGGATCTGGGCGAGGCTGGTATCCTCGGCCCCGGAGCCGCCGAGGAGGAGCTGGTAGTTTTCCACCCCCTTGCGATCGACCCCGAGGATGCCGATGTGGCCCGCGTGGTGGTGGCCGCAGGCGTTGATGCAGCCGGAAATCTTGATCTTCAGTTCGCCAAGTTCGGCTTCGCGCGGCGCCAGCAGCTTCGCGATATCCTGCGCGACGGGAATCGATCGGGCGTTGGCGAGGGTGCAGTAATCGAGGCCCGGGCAGGCGATGATGTCGGTTGCCAGATCGAGGTTCGCATCCGCGAGGCCGATCCGGACCAGTTCCGCCCAGACCGCCTTCAGATCCGCCTTGCGCACATGGGGCAGCACCAGATTCTGGGCATGCGTCACCCGGATCTCGTCGAAGCTGTAGCGTTCGGCGAGATCGGCGATGGCCTCCATCTGTTCGGCCGAGGCGTCGCCGGGGATCTGCCCGACCGGCTTCAGCGAGATGTTGACGATGGCGTAGCCGGGCGCCTTGTGCGCGGCGACCTGCCGGGACACCCAGCTGGCGAAGGCCGGATCGCTGCTGTCGACCGTATCCGGCAGGCCGGTATCGAAGGCCGGTGGCTGGAAGAAGGCGCGGATGCGATCAAGCTCTGCCTGGGGGGCGTCGATGCCCAGCGTCTTCACGATGGCGTGCTCGGCTTCGACCTGGCGGGCGAATTCGGCGGCGCCGAGTTCGTTCACCAGGATCTTGATCCGGGCCTTGTAGATGTTGTCGCGCCGTCCGTAGCGGTTGTAGACGCGCAGGATCGCCTCGACATAGCTGAGGTAATCGGTGGCGGGCAGGAATTCGCGGATGACGGGGGCGATGATCGGCGTACGGCCCATGCCGCCGCCCACGAACACGCGAAACCCGGTTTCACCCGCCGCATCGCGCACGACCTGCAGGCCGATGTCGTGCAGCTTCAGCGCGGCGCGGTCCGCCGCGGAGGCGATGACGGCGATCTTGAACTTGCGGGGCAGATAGCTGAATTCCGGGTGGAAGCTGGACCACTGGCGCAGAAGCTCCGCCCAGATGCGCGGGTCGTCCACCTCGTCTGCCGCGGCGCCCGCATACTGATCCGAGCTGATGTTGCGGATGCAGTTGCCGCTGGTCTGGATGGCGTGCATCTCGACGGTGGCGAGCTCGGCAAGGATGTCGGGGGCGTCTTCCAGACGGATCCAGTTGTACTGGATGTTCTGGCGGGTGGTGAAATGGCCATAGCCCCGGTCGTAGCGGCGGGCGATGTGGCCCAGCTTCCTGAGCTGGGCCGATGACAGCGTGCCATAGGGGATGGCGACACGGAGCATGTAGGCGTGCAGTTGCAGATAGAGGCCGTTCTTCAGCCGGAGCGGCTTGAAGTGATCCTCATCCAGCTGGCCGGCGAGGCGGCGCCCGACCTGGTCGCGGAATTCATCGACGCGGGCGTCGACGATCGCCTGGTCGATTTCGTCATAGCGGTACATCAGTTCCAGTCCTGTCCTTCGCGCGCGAGATCGGCGCGGACCGTGGGGCCATAGCTGCGGATACGCTCGCGGATCTTCACCGGACGCCAGCGGACGCCGCCGGCCACGGGCTCGGCGTCGATCAGGGTGAGATCGCTGACGCGTTCGTGGACGGATTCGCGCGCGATGATCGCATCGCCGTCCTCGACGGGAACCGCATCGCCGATGGAGAGGCTCCACCCGGCGCCGGTCCACCAGAGCACGTCGCCGCGCACCAGTTCATTGCCCGTCAGCAGCTTCACCACGACACATACTCCTGAAGTTCGCGCACGGCGTCGCGCGCCATGACATCCTCCGCGTCGGCGAGGGCTGCGACGCGCCCGACGACCAGCACGGCGGGGCTGCGCACGGCTTCGCGGGCGACGACATCGCCCAGTTCGGCGAGCAGGGTGCGGATCGCGCGGGCGCCGGGCAGGGTGCCGCGCTCAAGGACGGCGACGGGCATGTCGGGCGAGACGCCGTCTGCGATCAGCTTTTCGGCGATGAGGGCGGCCGTGGTCACGCCCATGTAGATGACGAGCGTGCGGCCCGGACCGGCAAGGCCGCGCCAGTCCTGTTCTTTCAGGCCCTGGCAGGTGCCGGCCACGAAGCTGACGGCGCTGGCGAGCGCGCGGTGGGTGAGGGGAAGGCCCGCTTCGGCCGCGCAGCCGTTGGCGGCCGAGATACCGGGCACGACCCCGCAGGCGATTCCGGCGGCGCGCGCGGCCTCCAGCTCTTCGCCGCCCCGGCCGAACACGAACGGATCCCCGCCCTTCAGGCGGACGACCCTGCGGCCTTCGCGCACCAGACGCACCAGAAGCGCGTTGATATCCTGCTGGGGCATGGCGTGCCGGTCCCGACGCTTTTCGACCGATATGCGCAGGGCATCCGCGCGAGCCAGCGCAAAGATGCCTTCGCCCACCAGCCCGTCATGGACGAGCACATCGGCCTGGGCGATCAGGCGGGCGGCCTTCAGCGTGAGCAGATCCGGATCCCCCGGCCCTGCGCCCACCAGCCACAATTCACCAGTCTGTTCCATGGCCCGGCAGATGCGCCCGAAGCGGCTTTCGGGCCAGAAGCGAAAGCTTGTGGCCCATGAAGCGCGGCTTTCAGTGCCGCAGGGCGATCGGCCCGGCGCCTTCGCGGCGCCTGCCCCGCAAGATGGGCTGTGCGAAGGCCCGGGCACGCGCTAAAGGCGGGGCATGGATGCCGCAAACTCCGGGGCCGGCGCCCCCACCCCCGGCCTGTTCGAACGTGCCCGGGCCCTGGTGGGACGCCTGCCCAGAAAGACCCTGATCCTGCTGGGCAGCCTGCTGGCGCTGGGCCTGGCGGGGCTGTTCCTGATCTGGCTGCTGGTGGGCCGGGGCCTGCCCGACGCGGCGAGCCTGGCCAATTACCAGTCCCCCCTGCCGACGACTCTGCGCAGCAGCGACGGGACGCCCTTCCACAGCTTCACGCGGGAACGGCGAATCTACCTGCCCTATGCCGAGATTCCGCCGGTAGTGGTGCAGGCGGTGACCTCGGCTGAAGACAAGACCTTCTTCGAGCATTCCGGGCTGGACTATGCCGGGATCCTCACGGCGATCTGGACCAATGTGCGGTCACTTGGGAGTGACAAGCGGCCTGTGGGGGCCTCCACCATCACCCAGCAGGTGGCGAAGAACCTGCTGCTGAACAATGACGTGACCATCGCGCGCAAGGTGCGCGAGGCGATTCTGGCAAAGCGCATCGAGCAGCAGTTCACCAAGGAACAGATCCTGGAACTGTATCTGAACGAGGTGTTCCTGGGCCGGAACGCCTATGGGATCGAGGCCGCCGCGCAGAGCTGGTTCGGCAAGCCCGCCGCCGAACTGCGGGCGGAGGAAGCGGCATTCCTGGCGGGGCTGCTGAAGGCGCCTTCCAATTACAATCCGCGCACCAACTATGCCCGGGCGCTGGAGCGCCGCAACTATGTGCTGGGCGAGATGGCGAACAATGGCTTCCTGACGCAGGCGCAGGCGCAGGCGCTGAAGGCCTCCCCCATCGAGACGACCACGGGCGGCGTCGCCAACCGGCAGGCGGCGGTGGGCGGCTACTTCATCGAGGAGGTCCGCCGCCAGCTGATCGAGAAGTTCGGCGAGGATGCCGAGGACGGGCCGAACAGCGTCTATGCGGGCGGGCTGTGGGTTCGCACGACCATCGACCCCGTGATCCAGGCGGCGGCCGAAAAGGCGCTGCGGAACGGGCTGCTGCGCTATGATTCGGGCCGTGGCTGGCGCGGGCCGGCCGCCACGATCGAGACGGGCGACGGCTGGGAAGGCCGGCTGCGGGCGGCCCCGGTTGGTGCGGGCGTGCCGGAATGGAAGGTCGCGGTGGTGCTGGCGAAGGACGGATCCGGCATGACGCTGGGCTTTGCCGACGGTTCCCGCGGACGGCTGGCGAACGGAGACGCGATGCGCGCCAAGGGCGGCGTTCCGGCCTGGCAGTTGCTGAAGGCGGGGGACGTGATCCCCGTGGCCCCGATCGGCGGCCGGAGCTATGGCCTGCGGCAGATCCCCGAGGTGTCCGGCGCGATGGTGGTGCAGGAGCCGCAGACCGGCCGGGTGCTGGCGATGGTGGGCGGCTTCGACGTGAAGGGATCGAGCTTCAACCGGGCGACGCAGGCGATGCGGCAGCCGGGTTCCAGCTTCAAGCCCTTCGTCTATGCGGCGGGGCTCGACAACGGGATGACGCCTGCCTCCATCGTTTCGGACGCGCCCTATTGCGTGTATCAGTCGCGCAGCCTGGGAACCAAATGCTTCCGCAACTTTTCCGGCGGCTATGCCGGGGCGCAGACGATGCGCTGGGGGCTGGAGCAATCGCGCAACCTGATGACCATCCGCATCGCCTACAACAGCGGCATGGACAATGTGGTGAAGCTGGCGAAGGACCTGGGGATCGGGGACTATCAGCCGGTTCTGGCCATCGCGCTGGGCGCGGGGGAAACCACGCCGATGAAGCTGGTGAACGCCTATTCCATGCTGCTGAACAACGGCAAGGCGGTGGAGCCGCTGCTGTTCGACCTGGTTCAGGACAGGAACGGCAAGATTCTGTTCCGCGCCGATCCGCGCCCCTGCGAAGGCTGCCTGGCTGCGCGCTGGCAGGGGCAGGCCATGCCCCGCCCGCGCGATACGCGGCGGCAGGTGATGGACGCCCGCACCGCCTATCAGGTGACTCACATGATGGAAGGGGTGGTGCAGCGCGGCACGGCGGCGGTCCTGCGGTCGCTGGAGGTGCCGATCGCCGGCAAGACCGGCACGACGACGGGGCCGAAGGACGTGTGGTTCGTGGGTGGCACGCCCACCATGGTTGCGGGCCTGTATATCGGGCATGACAAGCCGCGGAACCTGGGCGGCCTGCAGGGCGGCACCTTCGCCGCGCCGATCTGGCGCCAATTCTATACCGAGGCCTACAAGGACAATCCGCAGGAGCCGATGCCGTTCATCGCCCCGGCGGGCATCCGCATGGTGCGGGTGGATCGCCGCTCTGGCAGGCGGGTCTATGGCGCGTGGCCCTCTTCGGAGCCGAAGGCGGCGGTGATCTGGGAGGCGTTCAAGGCCGACAGCGAGCCGCGCCGGATCTATCGCACGGCCGACGACCTGAAGGCGCTGCAGCCGGTGCAGCCGAAGGCGCGGGTGAAATCGGACAGCGACTTCCTGAGACAGCAAGGCGGAATCTATTGAGCACGACCGAGCGGAGCAGCCGCGACGACCGCGCCTTCCTGGGGCACCCCAGGGGACTTGGCTATCTGTCGTTCGCGGAGGCCTTCGAGCGCTTTTCCTATTACGGGATGCAGGCGCTGCTGGTGCTTTACATGGTGAAATACCTGCTGCTGCCGGGCCGTTTCGAGAAGGTCTGGGGGCTGGAGGCACTGCAGGGGATGCTGGGCGGGCTGGAGGGGCAGCCGCTGGCGAGCGCCATCTTCGGACTTTACACCAGCCTTGTATATCTGACGCCGATCGCTGGCGGGATCATCGCGGACCGCTGGCTGGGGCGGCGGCGGACCGTGCTTGCCGGGGCGATCCTGATGGCGGCGGGCCATTTCCTGATGGCGTTCGAGCCGGCCTTCCTTCTGGCGCTGCTGTGCCTGATCGTGGGGACGGGCCTGTTCAAGGGGAATATCGCCAGCCAGGTGGGCGGGCTGTACGGGCCCGAGGACAACCGCCGGGCGGATGCGTTCCAGATCTTCTATCTGGGGATCAACGCCGGTGTCATCGCGTCCCCGCTGATCGTGGGGACGCTGGGCGAGAAGGTCGGCTGGCACTGGGGCTTCGGCGCGGCCGGGATCGGAATGCTGATCGGGCTTGCCATCTATGTGGCGGGGCAGCGCCACCTGCCGGCGGACCCGGCGCTGGAGAGGGGCGCGCGCGCGAAGCTGAAGCTGACCCCCGCCGAATGGAAGCAGACCTTCGGCCTGCTGGCGCTGATCCCGGTGCTGGCGCTGGCGATCATCCCCAACAACCAGATCTTCAACGCCTATCTTGTGTGGGGCGATTCGGAGTTCAACCTGATGTTCGGGGACACCCGGCTGCCGACCACCTGGCTGGTGACGCTGGATGCGATCGTGTCGGTTTCGTTCCTGGCGGGCGTGGCGCTGTTCTGGCGCTGGTGGAGCAAGCGCCACCGGGAGCCTGACGAACTGGGGAAGATCCTGATCGGCAGCGCTTTCACCACTTCGGGCATGCTGGTGCTGGCGCTGGCGGCGGCAACGCAGGGCGATGGCCGGATCGGGCTGCTGCTGCCGGTTCTGTTCCATGTGCTGAACTCCATCGGTTTCGCGCACATCATGCCGGTGACGCTGGCGCTGTTCGCGCGGGTTGCGCCCGCGCCGCTGAACGCGACGGTGATCGGGCTGTATTACCTTTCCTTTTCGGCCGGGAACTGGCTGGTGGGGCGGATCGGCGGGCTGCTTTCCACCATGGCGCCGGTGCAGTTCTGGCTGCTGCATGCAGGCATCGCGGCGGCGGCGGGCGCGGGCTTCCTGCTGTTCCGGCTGATGCTGTGGAACGGCACGAACGGAAAGAACTTGCCCGAAGCCGCCCCTGCCCCCTAAACGGCCGCCATCATGCGTGCAGAAGCCCAGAACCACATCGACAAGATCGAGCAGGCGCTTGCCCTGCTGAGGAGGTTTCTTTGACTGGGATCGCGCCCTTCAACGGCTCGACCAGCTGAACCACCGCGCGGAGGATCCCGCGCTCTGGAACGATCCGAAAGCAGCCCAGGAGCTGATGCGCGAACGGCGCAAGCTGGACGAGGCGATCACGGCCACGAAGAAGATCGAATCCGAGCTTCAAGGCACGGTCGAGCTGATCGAACTGGCCGAGATGGAAGGCGACGAGGCGCTCGTCGACGAGGGCGTGAAGGCCCTGGCGGAGCTGGAAGCCAAGGCCGAGCATGACAAGGTGGAGGCGCTGCTGTCGGGCGAGGCCGACGGGCTGAACGCGTTCATCGAAATCAATTCCGGCGCAGGCGGCACCGAAAGCCAGGACTGGGCCGAGATGCTGCAGCGCATGTACATGCGCTGGGGCGAACGGCGCGGCTTCAAGGTCGAGCTGATCGACTACAACGCAGGCGAGCAGGCGGGCATCAAGTCCGCGACGATCCTGCTGAAGGGCGAAGGCGCCTTCGGCTGGGCCAAGACCGAATCGGGCGTGCACCGGCTGGTGCGGATCAGCCCCTATGATTCTTCCGCCCGGCGGCACACCAGCTTCTCGAGCGTCTGGGTCTATCCGGAAATCGACGACTCGATCGAGATCGACATCAAGGAATCGGACTGCCGGATCGACACCTACCGGGCATCGGGCGCCGGCGGGCAGCATATCAACACCACCGATTCGGCGGTGCGGATCACCCACCTGCCTTCCGGCATCGTGGTTTCGTGCCAGACGGAACGGTCGCAGCACAAGAATCGGGCGACCGCCTGGAAGATGCTGCGCGCGCGCCTGTACGAGGCGGAACTGGCCCGGCGCGAGGCGGAAGCGAACGCCATCAACGCCACCAAGACGGACATCGGCTGGGGCCACCAGATCCGATCCTATGTGCTGCAGCCCTATCAGCTGGTGAAGGACCTGCGGACTGGTGTGACGAGCACATCCCCCGGGGACGTGCTGGACGGCGAGCTGGACCCCTTCATGGCCGCGGCGCTGAGCCAGCGGGTGACGGGCGAGAAGGCTGACGTCGAAGATGTCGACTGAAGAGGCGACTGCGGACTCCGCCGGCTATGTCCGCCGGGTGGAGGCCGTGCTGTTCGCCGCTGCGGAGCCGCTGACGCCGGCCGACATCCGAACCTATGCCGGCGATGGCGACCTGGGGGCCGCCATCGAGCAGCTTGTGGCCGATTACGCCCCGCGCGGGGTGAACCTGGTCCAGCGCGGCGGCCGCTTTCTGTTCCAGACCGCGCCCGATTGCGCCCATGTGCTGGAACGGGCGCGTGACGTGCCCAGGAAGCTGGGCCGCGCCGCGCAGGAAGCGCTCGCCATCATCGCCTATCACGAGCCGGTGACACGTGCCGAGATCGAGGAGATCCGGGGCGTGCAGACGGCGCGCGGCACGCTGGACACGCTGATGGAGGCGGGCTTCATCCGCCCGGCCGGACGCCGCGAGACGCCCGGTCGACCGATGCAATATGCGACAACGCCCGCCTTCCTGGCGCATTTCGGGCTGGAGACGCGGCGCGACCTGCCGGGCCTTGCCGAGCTGAAGGCGGCCGGCCTGCTGGAGCCGCTGCCCGATCCGATCGAGGGGGATCATCCGCCCTTTGCGGGTGACGCGGACGCTGACGCACTGGCGCCGGATGGATCGAACGACTAGATAGGCGAACGAGCGCCCCGCGCGGCGTGACGAGGAGTAGTAACCATGGGCAGCATGAGCATCTGGCACTGGGTCATCGTGGCCCTCGTTGTCATGCTTCTCTTCGGACGGGGCCGCATTTCCGAGATGATGGGCGACCTGGCGAAGGGCATCAAGAGCTTCAAGAAGGGGCTTGCGGACGAGGAAACCCCGCCCGCCCCCGCACCCCCGGCCGCACAGGTGACGCAGCAGACCGGCGCGGCGCAGCCGCAACCGGCACAGGATCAGGCGCCCCGCTGAGGCGCCTGACCGGCTTTTCCCATGTTCGAGATCGGCGGAACCGAGCTTCTACTCGTCGCGATCGTGGCGTTGCTGGTGATCGGACCGAAGGACCTGCCGAACGCCCTGCGCACGCTGGGGCGCTATACCGGCAAGGCCCGCGCCATGACGCGCCACCTGCGCGCCGGTTTCGACGAGATGATGCGGCAGGCCGAGATGGAGGAAATGGAGAAGCAGTGGGCGGAACATAACCGCCGGATCATGGCCGAAACCGCCACCGCCGAAGCACCCGTCGCACAAGCCACCGCCGCCGAAACGCCTGCCGTCGAAACGCCGGCTGCCGAGACCCCGGCCGCGCAGCCTGCCGCGGACATTCCCCCGGCCGAACGGCCGCTGCCATGATTCCCGACATCGACGACAGCAAGGCCCCGCTGATCGATCATCTGATCGAGCTTCGCACCCGGATGCTGTGGTCCGTCGCGGCGATCCTTTTGGCCTTCTTCATCTGTTTCGCCTTTGCCGAGCAGATCTTCGCCCTTCTGGTGCGGCCGCTGGCGGCGGCCGGGCAGGACCGGGTGATCTTCACCCAGGTGTTCGAGGCCTTTTTCGTGAAGGTGCGCGTTGCCTTCTTCGGGGCGCTGATGCTGAGCTTCCCGGTTGTCGCCACGCAGATGTGGCGTTTCGTGGCGCCCGGGCTTTACCGGAAGGAGAAGGCGGCCCTGCTGCCCTTCCTGGCGGCGACGCCCTTCCTGTTCGTGGCAGGGGCCTGTTTCGCCTATTTCCTGGCGATCCCGACGGCGCTGAAGTTCCTGCTGGGGTTCCAGGGGGATCTGGGCAACAGCGGGGTGAGCCAGGAGGCGCTGCCCTCCGTCGGCCAGTATCTGTCCTTCATCATGCAGTTCCTGTTCGCCTTTGGCGTGGCGTTCCTGCTGCCGGTGCTGCTGGTGTTGCTGAACCGGGCGGGAATCGTGACGCGGGACCAGCTGGTGGGCTTCCGCCGCTATTTCATCGTTGTCGCCTTCGTGATCGCGGCGATCTTCACGCCGCCCGATGTGGTTTCGCAGCTGCTGCTGGCCGTGCCGCTGGTGATCCTGTACGAACTGAGCCTGATCGCCATCCGCTTCACGGACCGGAAGGCCGAAACGGCCGAGACGCTGCCGGCCACGCAGGAAAAGCAGGCCGAATAGCCCTGCCCGGCGGGATGCGCCGTGACCGCCAGCCTTGCCTGCGCGAAGGGGATGGGCCACTCCACCCCTTCCG
This sequence comes from Sandaracinobacter sp. T42, assembly GCF_059115405.1. Classification (NCBI taxonomy): domain Bacteria; kingdom Pseudomonadati; phylum Pseudomonadota; class Alphaproteobacteria; order Sphingomonadales; family Sphingosinicellaceae; genus Sandaracinobacter; species Sandaracinobacter sp. T42. Next base: position 913,742 of record NZ_CM181101.1, on the reverse strand, counting down.
GAACCGATGCGAGGAGGCCCTGCCATGACGTTGACCCTGACCCGCCCGGAGCTGCTGCGCGGGGCGAACCTGATCGCCGGCCGATGGATCGAGGGGGACGAGCGGGGCATCGCCGTGTGCAACCCGGCGACCGGCGCGACACTGGCGCATGTGCCGAAGCTGGGGCGGGCGGAGGCGGCGGAGGCCATCGAGGCGGCGGCCGCCGCGATGCCGGCCTGGGCCGGGCAGACGGCGAAGGCCCGCAGCCTGATCCTTCGGCGCTGGTTCGACCTGATCCTGGCGAACCAGGAGGATCTGGCGCGGATCATGACGGCCGAGCAGGGCAAGCCGCTGGGGGAAAGCCGGGGCGAGATCGCCTATGCCGCGAGCTTCATCGAATGGTTCGCGGAGGAAGGGAAGCGCGCCTATGGCGATGTGATTCCGCCCCATGCCACCGACAGGCGCATCCTGGTGCTGAAGCAGCCCGTTGGCGTTGCAGCCGCGATCACGCCCTGGAACTTCCCGGCGGCCATGATCACGCGCAAGGCGGGCCCGGCGCTGGCCGCCGGTTGCCCCATGATCGTGAAGCCAGCCAGCGCGACGCCGCTGTCTGCCGTGGCGCTGGCCGTGCTGGCGGTGGAGGCGGGGCTGGATCCGCGCCTGCTTTCGGTGATCACCGGCAGCGCATCTGCGATCGGCGCCGAGTTCACCGCCAACCCGACGGTGCGCAAGCTGAGCTTCACCGGCAGCACGGAGATCGGCAAGCAGCTTTATGCCGCCGCCGCGCAGAATGTGCAGAAGATCAGCCTGGAACTGGGCGGCAACGCCCCCTTCATCGTGCTGGACGACGCCGATCTGGACGCGGCGGTGGAAGGCGCCATCGCCTCCAAGTTCCGCAACGCGGGGCAGACCTGCGTCTGCGCCAACCGCATCTATGCCCAGGCCGGAATCCATGACGCCTTCGTGGCGCGGCTGGCGGCTCGGGTGGCGTCGCTCACGATCGGGGACGGCGCGGCGGCCGGAACCGATATCGGGCCGATGATCGACATGGATGCGGTGGAGAAGACCGAAGCGCACATCGCCGATGCGGTTGCGAAGGGCGCCGTGCTGGTGACGGGGGGCGAACGGAAGGGGGGCACCTTCCTGAGCCCTGCGCTGCTGACCGGCGTGACGGCGGACATGGCCGTTGCCCGGGAGGAGACGTTCGGGCCGCTGGCGCCCATCTTCCGTTTCGAGACGGACGCCGACGTGATCGCCGCGGCCAACGCCACCCAATATGGCCTGGCCGCCTATTTCTACGGGCAGAATCTGGGCCGGGTGTTCCGGCTGGCGGAGGCGCTGGACTATGGGATGGTGGGGATCAACACCGGCATCCTGAGCACCGAAGTCGCGCCGTTCGGCGGTGTGAAGGAATCCGGGATCGGCCGCGAGGGATCGAGGTACGGTCTGGATGAGTATCTGGAGATGAAATATCTGTGCATCGGGCTGTAGAGGCCGGGCGCCCTATGCTGCGGCGCGCCATCGCAGGGACATGCAGGTAAGGCCCGCATCTATGCGGCGGATCTGATCCGTTTCGAGCGGGACGAGCGTGGCCGACCCGTGGGCGGCCAGCAGATCGAGCGTGCGGGGCCAGGCGTTTCCGGCGAGGAGGCAGGCATTGGCGCGCAGCACATTGGCGGCGCCCTCCTCCCCCTCTGGCGTGAGGAGCAGCCGGTAGCCGCTGAACAGGCCGGTTTCGGCGAGGGCCGGGGTGGACAGGATGGTTTCCGCGTCGATCAGCGACGAGGCTGTCTTCAGGTGCAGGGTGCCGGGCGGCGTATGGGCGATTTCCCCCTTGTAGCCGAGACGGGCGAGCTGCCGGATCAGGGCCCTGGCGCCGATTGCGTCCGTGCGGGCGGAGAGGCCGATCAACACCTTGTCCGGCAGGGCCAGAACGTCGCCGCCATCGGCATGGCCTTCGGGCAGTTCCAGCACCGTTTCGAACAGGTCGCGGAGGGTGGGGGCGAGATACGCCGGCTCTTCCACGCGCGTGGGGGCGCCGGGCTTCAGCAGGATCGCGCCTTCGGGGAAGACGAGGGCGGGATCCTCCACGAAGATGGAATCGGGATAGTCCGGAAGCGGCGGGAGGATGGTGAGATCGAGCCCGGCCGCGCGCAGCGCCTGCAGATAGGCGGCATGTTCGCGCCGGACCCCTTCGAAGGAGGGGCTTTCCCCATCGCCCGCGCGCAGGCCGTTGACGACCGATTCGGCGGGCAGGCGCACGATGGCGCGGTTGAAATCGAAGACGGCCATGGCGTGCGCTGTCAGCGGGAGAACTGCTTTGCCAGTTCCGCCCGTGCGCGTTCGCGCTGGGCGGCGAACACGGGATCGGACTGGAGCCGGGCATAGGCGGCCGATGCCATCAGCCGGCCGGCGGCCACATCGCTTTGCCAGTGGACGCGGCAGATGACGCGGCTTTCCCCGAAATCATAGCCGCGCTTCAGCAGGGCATCCTGCTTCTGCGGCACGAGATCGGTGAGGATGAGGCCGATGACCCAGCCGATGGCGGCATGGCCGGACGGATAGGAGCCGTCATCGCGGAGGAATTTTTCATCCGCCGGGGTGCAGCTTGGAACCTTGTTGGCGACGAAGGGGCGGGTGCGCATGTGCGCCTTTTTCGCAGCCGAGGTGGCCCCGCCGGCATCCGCCGCGACGCGGCGCAGCAGCATGGCGGTGTGGGGGGTGGATTCGCCCGAGAGGCTGACGCCCAGCACCGCTTCGAAGCCGGTGACGGCCTGCGGCCAGCGCAGATCCGCATCCGCCGCGGCGCGTTGGAGGCGTTCGGGGGTGGCCGCCATGGCGGCGCGAAACGCTTCCTCGTCTGCGGCGAGGGCGGCCGTGCCGGGGGCCGGCGGCGCGGGCAGGAGGGCCGCGCTGTCCGGCAGGCTGGCGCGCGGCAGATAGCCTTTGGCGAGGCCGAGGCCGGGATAGAGTTCGCCCACGACCGCGATGCTGGTGGGCGGCGGCGGGGCGGTGGTGGCGCAGGCTCCGAGCAGCGCGAGCGCCGCGATGGCGCCGAAGCGGCGGAAATCCCCCTGATGCCGGGCCATGGTGACATTCCCCCCTTTGATTGGTGTGTGCGGACGCTAGGGGCCGCCGGTGCCGGAGGCAAGCGGGCCGGGCGTGGCTTCGCGGAAGGGCAGACTTTCCGCCAGCGCCTGCGCTTCGAAGGCGATGGCCGGGCGTTCGCGGGCGAGGAAACCGGCGACGGCTTCGCGGAAGCCGGAATCCTGGAGGAAGTGCATGGAGCGGGTGAGGACGGGGCGATAGCCCCTTGCGAGCTTGTGCTGGCCCTGTGCGCCGGCTTCCACCCGGGCGAGGCCGTGCCGGCAGGCATAGTCGATCGCCTGATGGTAGCAGAGTTCGAAATGCAGGAAGGGGATGTCTTCGGTGCAGCCCCATTGGCGGCCATAGATCGCGTCCGCGCCGAGGAAGTTGAGCGCGCCGGCGACGGGGCGGCCGTTGCGGCGGGCGATCATGAGGAGGATGCGATCGGGCATCCGTTCGCCGATCAGGCTGAAGAAGCGGCGGGTGAGATAGGGGCGGCCCCATTTGCGGCTGCCGGTATCCTGATAGAATTCCCAGAAACTGTCCCATGCGGATTCAGTGAGATCGCTGCCCGTCAGCCAGTCGATCCCGTCGATCGCGGCGAGGGCGGCTTCGCGTTCCTTGCGGAGCGCCTTGCGCTTGCGGCTGGCGAGCGCGCCGAGGAAATCGTCGAAGCCGGCGTAGCCGTCGTTCAGCCAGTGATACTGCATGTCGTTGCGTTCCAGCCAGCCGGCCGCTTCGAAGGTGGCGGCGTCGGTATCGGCGAGGAAGGTGGCGTGGGCGCCGGAGAGCGCGTTGCGGGCGACGACGGTTTCGCTGGCGGCGACGAGCAGGGCGCGGGTTTCGCCATCAGCGGCGAGGATGCGGGGCGCGGTGGCGGGCGTGAAGGGCGTGGCGTGCTGGAGCTTCGGGTAATAGTCTCCGCCGGCGCGCTGCCAGGCATCCGCCCAGCCCTGATCGAACACATATTCGCCCTGGCTGTGGGCCTTCAGATAGCCGGGCAGGATGCCGGCCGGGCGGCCATCCGGGCCGTCCACCACGATGTGCAGCGGTTGCCAGCCGGCGCGCGGGACTGCGCTGCCCGATTCCTCCAGGCTGGTCATGAAGGCGTGGGAAGCGAAGGGGTTGCCGGGCCCGGCGAGCCTGTCCCAATCGGCGGCCGCGATGTCCTTCGCGGCGCCGACGAGACGGGCTGTGGCTTCGCCGCCTGCGGGGGGCACGTCAGCGGAGCTGGAGGACGGCATCCACCTCGACCGCCACGCCACGCGGCAGGGCGGGCACCCCGACGGCGGCGCGGGCATGCTTGCCCGCTTCGCCGAAGACCTTCACGAACAGATCCGACGCACCGTTGGCGACTTCGGGCTGCTGGGTGAATTCGGGCGTGCACTGCACGAACACGCCGAGCTTCACGACCCGTTCCACCCGGCCGAAGCTGCCGCCCAATGCCGCCTTCACCTGCGCGAGGATCATCAGCGCGCAGCGTTCGGCGGCGGCCTGGCCGGCGGCCACGTCCATGTCCGCGCCGAGGCGGCCGGTGATCAGGCTGCCATCGGCGGCGAAACTGATCTGGCCGGAGACGTAGAGCATGTTGTCTGCCTCGACCGTGGGCACATAGGAGGCGACCGGGGCGGCGGCGGCCGGCAGCTGGAGGCCGAGTTCGGCGATTCGGGCTTCGATGCTCATGGGGTGTTTCCTTCCATCCAGTCCGTGATCCAGTGCCGGGCATCCGCCCAGCGATCGATGCGGACATGCGCGTCTGGCGCGGCGGGGATCAGGCCGCGCAGCTGTTCATCCGCCACCATGTGCAGGCGGCCCACCTGCGGCGCATGTTTCGCCGCGCTCTGGTGGTGAGGGGGGAGATCGTCGACGAAGACGGCGCGGCGGCCGCCGGCCAGTTCCTGCACCATCCGGCCCTTGGGGCCGTCGTTGGCATGCACCGGCACATCGAGGCCGAGCCCGTGCAGCATCTGCAGACGGATGTCGCGGTAGGCGGCGGGGATGTTGGTGAGGACGACGATGTCCATGGCGCGGCGCAGATCCGCCAGCGTTTCCAGCGCCTGTTCGGCGGGCACCTGCAGATGCTGACCTTCGGCGAAGAAACCATCGAGCAGGGGGGGGAATTCCGGCATGTCCACCAGCCGGCCGTCGGACAGGTGGCGCATGTTGCCGTGGAGGGCGAAGCTGTCGAACCGGAGTTCGATGTCGCGCGCGTCATGCAGCCAGCGCTGGAAGGGGCCGGCGAATTCGAGGATGACCTCGTCGCAGTCGAGGATGAGGAGCGGCTTCATGCCAGGAGCGCCTGCGGGCTGACACCGAGCTGGCCGGCGATCTTCAGCAGGTCCGGCTCGTGGCCGGAAAGGAATTCGGCGATGGCCGCCGTCATGTCGGGCGTGCCGGCACGGGCGCGCAGCGTGGCCGGATCATAGCCGGTGAGGCCGAGGAAGCGATCGCGCAGGGGATCATCCGCGATGATGGCGGCAAGGGCCTGGAGCGCGAGCGTGGAATCCATGCGGGAGGCTGTAGCCGGACTGGCGCCGATGGCCAAGCCGCGGACTGCGCGCGGGGGACGCAAAAAGAAAAGGCGCGGCAGTGCCGCGCCGTTCACCGCCTGCCGACCGGCCGATGGGGCTGCAGGACGGCCGATCGTTTCGCCGGACGTGCGCGCCGGCGCTGGGCGCCGACCCGCAGAGGGCTTACTTGATCTTGGCTTCCTTGAACTCGACGTGCTTCTTCGCGACCGGGTCATACTTCCGGAACAGCAGCTTTTCGGTCTGCGTGCGCGGGTTCTTCTTGGTCACATAGTAGTAGCCCGTGTCTGCGGTGCTCACGAGCTTGATCTTGACCGTCGTCGGCTTCGCCATGATGTCCTCGAAACAAAAAATCGGGCCCGGCAGGCGACGCCTTCCGGGAAAGGGCGCGGCCTTAAGGCAGAATCACCCCGGAGGTCAACCCCGGAAGGGGCTGCGGCGGGCGGGCCTCAGCGCTTGCGGCCCCGGCGGACGCCGGGCGGCGGACCGCCCCGCTTCGGGCCGCCCCTGCCGCCGTCGCGGCGGATGCGGGGGGCGTGGCGTTCGGAGGGCTCCACGCCGGGGATGGAGAAGCGCAGCGAACCTGTCACGGGGTCCGCCTCTTCCAGACGGAGGTCGAGGCGCTGACCCTGGGCGTAGCGGGTGCCGCTGTTGCTGCCTTCGAGATAGCGGCCGGCCTCGTCGAAGCGGAAGCGTTCCTCGCCCAGCGCGCTGACGGGGACGAGGCCGTCGCCGCCGATGCCGTCCACCGTTGCGAAAAAGCCGAAGGCCTGCACGCCGGAAATGCGGGCGCGCACCACCTGCCCGACATGGGCGCCGAGGTGGCGGGCGATGTAGCGGTCCAGCGTCTCGCGCTCCGCCTCCATCGCGCGGCGTTCGGTGAAGCTGATATGTTCGCCGATGGCGGCGAAGCGCTGGTCCGCGCCATCGGGCAGGCCGCCCGCGCCGAGCCTGTAGGCGCTGACGAGGGCCCGGTGGACGAGCACATCCGAATAGCGGCGGATGGGCGAGGTGAAATGGGCGTAGGAGCCGAGCGCGAGGCCGAAATGGCCTTCGTTGCGCGGGGCATAATAGGCCTGGGTCTGGCTGCGCAGCACGGCTTCGGCGATTTCCGTGGCGTCTGGCCGGCCTTCGGCCTTTTTCGTGATCTGGTTGAAGGTGGCCGGCTTCACCACCTGGCCCAGCGCGAAGCTGATGCCCATGGTGCCCAGATAATCCTTGAGGCTGGTGAGCTTTTCGCGGCCGGGGGTTTCGTGGTTGCGGTACATGACCGGGGCCTTCTTCGCCTCCAGCGCCTTCGCGGCCGCGACATTGGCGGCGATCATCATGTCTTCGATGAGGCGGTGGGCATCGAAGCGTTCGCGCACGGCGATGCCCTTCACCCGGCCTTCGGCATCGAGGATCACCCGCTTTTCCGGCAGGTCGAGCTCCAGCGGCTCGCGCCGGGCGCGGGCCTTCGACAGCGCGGCCCAGCAGGCCCAGAGCGGTTCGAGGACCGGCCCCTTCAGCGCGTTGTCGGCGCGGCCGTCGATGACGGCCTGTGCTTCCTCGTAGGCGAGGTTGGCCGCGATCCGGACACGGGCGCGGTGGAAGGAGGCGCCGATGATCTCGCCTTCGCGGTCTACCTCCATCCGGGCGGCGAGCACGGCCTTGTCCGTGCCGGCCTTCAGGCTGCAGGCATCCGCCGACAGCGCCTCTGGCAGCATGGGGACGACCTGATCGGGGAAATAGACGCTGTTGCCGCGATCGAAGGCCTGCCGGTCGAGCGGGCTGCCGGGCAGAACGAACCAGCTGACGTCGGCGATGGCGACCAGCAATGTCCAGCCGTGATCCTGCGCTTCGGCCCAGACGGCGTCATCATGGTCGCGCGCATCGGCGGGATCGATGGTGATGAGGGGGATGTCGCGCCAGTCCTCGCGCTTGGGATCCTCGCCCTGCTGCACCCCGGCCCAGAGGCGGGCGGCGCGCTCCGCTTCCCTGAGGGCGTCTTCCGGGAATTCGGCGGGGATTCCCTTTTCCGCGATCGCGATGTCGGACAGGGAGGCGTTGGCGGCGAACGGGTCGCCCAGCCGGGCGGTGACATGGGCGGCGGTGCGCGCGCCCGCGCCTTTCAGTTCCGCCCGGACGAGTTCGCCGGGCTGGACATCCGCGCCGTGGTGGATCGGCCAGCTGCGGCGCTCGCGCTTGTCGAGCGGGCGGAGCAGCAGCGCGCCGCGCTCGTCCTTGCGGACGATGCCCATGAGGGTTGCATGGCCCTTCGACAGCTTCTTGATGATGGTGCCGAGATATTTCGGCGGCTCCCCCTCGATCCGGGTGAGGAGCCTGTCTCCGGCCTCGTGGCGTTCGCGGCGGCCGGCGCCCGGCCTGCCGCGGCCCGTGCCGATGAGGACGCGCGGCGCGGGGCCTTCGCCTTCCCATTTTTCCGGCGTGGCGATCACGCGGGCGCCATCGGCCGACTGGACGACGAGGACGGCGACACGCGGCAGATGCCCGGCGCGGTGGAGCGTGCGGCCCGGGCCCGATTCCAGCAGGCCCTCCTCCTCCATCTCGGCCAGGAGCTGTTTCAGCGCCTCGCGCGCGTCGCCGTGCAAGCCGAAGGCGCGGGCGATTTCCCGCTTGCCGACGGCGCCCGGCGTCTGCCGGATGAAGGCGAGGATCGCCTCCCTGTCCGGCATGGTCATGCCGGAGGATTCCGGGGCCTGTCCGGCTTGGTCATGCCGGATGAATCCAGAAGCTGCCCCGCAGGCTCAAGCGGAGGCCTTCTTGCCCGGCCCGGGCTTTTTCGCCGGGGATTTGCCGGTAGCGGCCTTCTTGGCCGGGGCCTTCTTGGCTGCGGTCTTCTTCGGCGCCTTGCGGCCTTTGGCGGGGGCGCGGGCGGCGCGTTCGGCCAGCAGTTCGACTGCCTGTTCCAGCGTGACCGCCTTCGGATCCGTGCCCTTGGGGACATTGGCGTTGACGCTGCCGTCGGTGATGTAGGGGCCGAAGCGGCCGTTCAGCACCTTCACCTCCACGCCCGTTTCCGGGTGGGCGCCCAGCAGGGCGAGCGGTTCGGCGGGCGTGCGCTGGCCGCGCCCGCCCTTTGGTTCGGCCAGTTTCACCACGGCGGCGTTCATGCCGATCTCGAACAGGTCGGCGGTGTCCTTCAGGTTCGCATATTTGCCGTCGTGCAGCAGATAGGGGCCGTAGCGGCCGAGATTGGCGACAATGGGCAGGCCGGTTTCGGGGTGAAGGCCGATTTCGCGCGGCAGGCTGAGCAGCTTCAGCGCGCCTTCGAGATCGAGATCGGCCATGTCCTTCGGGATGGTGCTGCGCTTGTCGCCTGATTGCACATAGCGGCCGAAGCGGCCCGACTTCACCTCGACCGGAAGCCCGGTGGCGGGATCATCGCCCAGCGACTGCGGGCCCGAATCCTCTCCGTTCGCGCCGGCGAACTGGCGAGTGAAGCGGCATTCGGGATAGTTGGAGCAGGAGATGAAGGGGCCGTATTTGCCGACCTTCAGCGCCAGCCGTCCGGTGCCGCAGCCGGGGCAGGTGCGGGGGTCGCCGCCATCGGCGCGGGGCGGGAAGAGGTGATCGCCCAGATATTCGTCCAGCGCCTTTTCCACGTCCCAGGGCTTCTGTGCCATCACGTCTTCGGCGCGGGGCTGGAAATCGGCCCAGAAGTCGCGCAGCACCTGGAGGTAGCTGGCCTTGTCCGCCGAGATGTCGTCAAGCTGGCCTTCGAGCCCGGCGGTGAAATCATAGCCGACATAGCGTTCGAAGAAGCGTTCCAGGAACGCGGTGACGAGCTGCCCCTTTTCCTGCGGGCGGAAGCGCTTCTGCGCCAGCTCCACATACTCCCGGTCTTTCAGGACCTGGATGATGGAGGCGTAGGTGGAAGGACGGCCGATGCCCAGCTCTTCCAGCCGCTTCACCAGGCTGGCTTCGGAATAGCGCGGCGGGGGCTGGGTGAAATGCTGCGCCTTGGTGACGGCCTGCGTGTGCGGGCGTTCGCCGGCCATCAGCTTGGGCAGGCGGGCGCCATCCTCGTCATCGAGATCGTCGGTGCCTTCGGCATAAAGCGTGAGGAAGCCGGGGAAGACAACGACGGTCCCGGTTGCGCGGAGTTCGGCGCTGCCGTCGTCCGCGACGAGATCGACGGTGGTGCGTTCCAGCTGGGCAGAGGCCATCTGCGAGGCGACGGCCCGCTTCCAGATGAGGTCGTAGAGCTTTGCCTCCATGTCGGAAAGGTGGAGGGCGTGCGCCGTCTTGTCGAAGCTGGTGGGGCGGATGGCTTCGTGCGCTTCCTGCGCGTTCTTGGCCCTGGCCGTGTAGGCGCGGGGGCGTTCGGGCACATAATCCCGGCCATAGCGTTCCATCACCATGTCCCGCGCGGCAGCGATGGCGCCGCCATCCATGGAGACGCCGTCGGTGCGCATGTAGGTGATGTGGCCGGCTTCATAGAGTGTCTGCGCGGTGCGCATCGTCTGCTGTGCGCCGAGGCCCAGCTTGCGCGAGGCTTCCTGCTGGAGCGTGGAGGTGGTGAAAGGCGGCGCCGGGTTGCGCACCACCGTCTTCAGGTCGATCGCGGAGACGGAGAAGGTGGCGGCCTCGACGAGACTGCGGGCTTCTTCCGCCTTCGCCTCGGTGGGGAGGGCGAACTTGTCGAGCCTGCGGCCCGCCAGTGCGGTGAGCTTCGCCGGGAACAGATGGCCGGAGGCGGCCTTCATCTGGGCTTCGACGGACCAGTATTCCTGCGGGGTGAAGGCCTCGATCTCGCGCTCGCGCTGGACGATGAGGCGCAGCGCGACGGACTGCACGCGCCCCGCGCTCTTCGCGCCGGGCAGCTTGCGCCACAGCACGGGCGAGAGGGTGAAGCCCACCAGATAATCGAGCGCACGGCGGGCGAGATAGGCATCGACCAGCGGCTGATCGATGCTGCGGGGGTTCGCCATCGCCGCCTGCACGGCATCCCTGGTGATGGCGTTGAAGGTGATGCGGGAGATGCCGCCCTTCGGCACCGCCTTCTTGGCGCGCAGCACTTCGGCCAGATGCCAGCTGATCGCTTCCCCTTCGCGATCCGGGTCGGTCGCGAGGATGACGCGGTCGGCGCTCTTCGCGGCGTCGGTGATCGCCTTCAGCTGCTTCTGCCGATCCACCGAGACTTCCCAGCGCATGGCGAAATCCTGTGCGGGATCGACGCTGCCGTCGGACGGCGGCAGATCACGCACATGGCCGAAGCTTGCGAGAACCCTGGCGCCCCCGCCGAGATATCCCTCGATCGTCCGGGCCTTTGCCGGCGACTCGACGATGACCAGATCCATTGCCATCCTTCCTGGGGACACCCCCGTGCTGGGGACGGGCGCATAGCCGCGCCGGGCCCCTGTGTGCAACCTATGCGACTCTTGCGACCTTGCCCCCGGCCAGCCGGACGACCCGGCCTTCGATTTCCATGTCGGCCAGCGCGGCCTGCACGGCGGAAACCGGAAGGCCGGATGCGCGCACCACTTCATCGACCGCGACCCCGCTGACGGAGAGGAACTCGAGGAGCCCGCCTTCGGAGCCGTCGGCGCACGGGGCGGCGCTGCGTGGGGACGCCGTGGCGCGGCGCGGGGAAGTCCCGACGCTGCGCGGTGAAGCTCCGGCGCTGCGCGGTGAAGCTCTGGCGCTGCGCGGTGAAGCTCTGGCGCTGCGCGGTGCTGGGCGCTCCGCCCGCGCCACGACGGCGAAGGGGCTGAGGGCGGCAAGGATGTCGTCTGCCGTTTCGACGAGCGTCGCGCCCTGGCGAATGAGGTTGTTGCCGCCCGACGAGCGGGGATCCTTCGGATGGCCGGGCACGGCCATCACCTCTCGCCCGGCTTCGCCCGCGAGGCGGGCGGTGATGAGGCTGCCCGAGCCCGATGCCGCCTCGATCACCACGAGGCCGCGCGCGACGCCGGCGATCAGCCGGTTGCGGCGGGGGAAGTGGCGGGCCTGCGGCTCGGTGCCGGGGGGCAGTTCGGAGAGGAGGAGACCGCCGGCTGCGATTTCATCCTGCAGGGCGGCGTTTTCCGGCGGGTAGGCGATATCCACCCCGCCCGCGACGCAGGCGATGGTGCCGGTGGGCAGCGCACCGCGATGCGCCTGCGCATCGATGCCGCGCGCGAGGCCGGAGGCGACCACCCAGCCCGCTTCGCCCAGCGCCTGTGCCAGTTCGAAGGCCAGCGCCCGGCCGGCGGCGCTGGCGTTGCGCGCGCCGACGAGGGCGACCACCGGGCGGGCGGCGAGCGCGGCATCGCCCGCGATCAGCAGCAGGGGCGGCGGGTCCGCCAGTTCCGCGAGCAAGGGCGGGTAATCCGCCTCCCCCAGAAGGACGTGCCGCGCACCCGCGGCGGCGGCGGCTTCCAGTTCCGCTTCGGCCTCGGCGGCGGGCAGCCAGGACCGCGTGGTTTCCGCCATCGCCGCCAGTGCGCTGCCGTGGCGGGCGAGGAGCTGGCGGAAGCTGACGGGGCCGACGCCCTCGGTGCGGGCGAGGCGCAGCCGGGCCAGCCGTTCGGCGGGCGGCAGGTTCAAGACTTGCGGCCGATCCGGGGTTCGGTTCCGGCCTTCAGGCGGGCGATGTTTTCCCGGTGGGTCCACAACACCCAGAGCGCGAGCAACGCGACCAGCACACCCGCATAGGGAAGGCCCGCGATGCCGAGCGCGACGGCCGCGGCGAAGCCCGCCGACATGCCCCCCACCGAGGATATTCGCGTGGCCGCCGCGACGCCCAGCCAGGCGGCGGCGAAGGCGAGCCCTGCCCAGGGGCTGAAGGCGAAGGCGACGCCGAGAAGGGTGGCGACGCCCTTGCCGCCCCGGAATTTCAGCCAGGCCGGATGCACATGGCCCGCAAACGCGCCCGCGCCCGCCGCAAGCGCCGCATATTCGGGGCCGTAGCGCCCGGCCAGCCAGACGGCGAGCGCGCCCTTCCCGGCATCGAGCAGGAGGGTGGCAGCCGCGACGCCCTTCTTGCCGGTGCGCAACACATTGGTGGCGCCGATGTTGCCGGAGCCGATCGAGCGGATGTCACCGCCGCCGGACAGATGGGTGAGGATCAGCCCGAAGGGAATCGAGCCGAGAAGATAGCCGATGGCGGCCCAAAGGAGCAGGTTCGTCACGCGTGCGAGCGTAGCGCCGCCGCTGCCGCCCGCCAAGCGGGCTGTCGGAACAAGCGGGCTGTCAGAAGCGGCGGCGGGCGGCGAGCATCCAGCTACGGGGCGATTGCGGATAGGCCCAGCCGAACAGGCTGGCCTGGGCCTGATCCTCGTTGAGGCAGTTGCGGCAGCTGAGGGTGAGGAGCCAGGCCGAATCATCGGTGCGGATGGCGACCGCCGCATCGACCAGCAGGTGCGCGCCCGCGCCTTCGACGAGGTTCGCCGGATCGGTGCGGAAGCTGCTGCGCCACAGGAGATCGAGCTGCGGCGAGAGGATGATGCCCGCCGAGGGCAGCGGCCAGTCGTAGCGGCCGCCCACGCCCAGCGAGACATCGGGCGCGAAGGCGGGTTCGGCCAGCGACCCGGCCGGGCTGACGGCGCCGATGCCGCAGGCCGCCGACACGCCCGCCAGGCATTGCGCGATCTGGGCGTCAACCGCCGCCGTGCGCCGGTAGCCGGCATCCTGCAGGGCGAGGCTGGCGGTGAGGCTGAGCGCTTCGAGCGGGCGGAGTTCCAGATCGAGTTCCGCCCCCCTGTTGCGGAAATCCGCCAGCGTTCCGGCCCAGAACTGCGGCACACCGTCGATCACGGCGGCGCCCGACCCCTGCATGTCGTTCACCACGAGGTAAAAGCCGGCAAGCCGGGCGGTGAGTGCGCCGTCGAACACGCGGGCGGAGAGGCCGGCTTCGTAGGTCCAGCTGGTTTCGGGGGCGTAGGCGCCGAAGGCGGCGGGTGTGACGGCGGCGAGGTTCCAGCCACCCGGGCGATAGCCGCGCGCGGCGGAAGCGAAGAGCGAGACACCCTTTCCAAGATCGAAGCTGGCGGCGGCGCGCGGGGTCCAGACCCCGGCCGTGAGCTTCTGCGGGACGGCCACGGGCGACAGGCAGCCCGCCGGGCCGCAGGCGGCCTGCGCGATCGAGGTGAGGCGCTGTTCCTCGTCTGTGTAGCGGATGCCTGCTTCAACCCGGAACGGGCCGCTGGCGAAGGCGGCGTTCGCATGGGCCGACAGGGCGCGGTGGCTGGTGCGGATCACCCGATCCGCCAGCAGACGCGGCGTGCCGGTGGGGGTGCCGTCCTCCTCGGTCTGCAGATCGGCGGCGTCGAGCCGGTCGTCTCCGTCGATGAGCTGGCCGCCGGCGGACCAGTCGAGCGCGCCGCCGAGCAGCTTGCCGGCGAGGCGCAGTTCCTGGCTCATCTGCCGGGCGGAAGCGTCGGCAAGGCGGGCCTGGCCGCCGTTGACGAAACCGCGCACCGGAGGATCCGGCAGGGCGGGGGCGGGCAGGCCGCGGCCGTCCGCGAAATCGAGGCCGGACCTGTCCGTCGAATCGAGAAAACCGGAGATCAGGGCGATTTCCAGCGGCTCCGTCGCCCAGGCGAGGCGGGAGGTGACGAGCGTGCTTGCCTGCACACGGCCCAGCACCTGATCGGCCTTTTCGCCGGTGACCGGCAGGCCATATTGCGGACCGCCGCCGCGGATTCGCGCCTTCACCATGCCGGTGGTGGCGCTGCGGCCGCCGCAGGCGGACGGATCAAGCGGGTTGCAGGTGAAGGCGAGGATGTTCTCCCCCTTGTCCTGCGTGTAGGCGGCCGCGATCGTCCACCCCAGCCGGTCCGTCGGGCGGAGAGCGGCGGCGAGGCGGACGCCGGCCCGGTCCTCGTCGTTCAGCTTTTCGCCGGTGACGCGGTTGCGGGCGGTGCCGTCGTCATCCGAGACATAGGCCGAGACCTTGAGGGCGAGCGCGCCGAGCGGCACATCGACCGAGCCCTGCACCATCTTGCGGTCCCAGGCGCCCCAGGCGCCGCCGACGAAGCCGCCGAATTCGCCAGCGGGCGCGGCAAGGCGGAGTTCCAGCGCGCCGGCGCTGCTGTTGCGCCCGAGGGCGGCGCCCTGCCCGCCGGTATGAAGGGCCGCGCTTTCGAGATTGAACAGGGCGAAGGCGGCGCCATCGAGCCGGCCGAGCGGCACGCCATCGACGAAGACGCCGACCGCGGGATCCAGCGGGGCGAGGGTGCGGCTGTCAGCGACACCCCTTATGCCGCGCGCAGCCGCGCCGGAGCCGGGGACGCGCGCTTCGAGGAGGGCGGGCATCCGGGCTTCGGGGACCAGCTGCCAGGGATCGCCGCGAAGGACGAGATCGTCGCCGGTGAAGCTGGCGACGGCGGAGAGGGGCGACGATGCTTCGGCCGCGAGTGCGGGGCCGGCGGCAAGCAGGGCGATGGAACCGAGCCAGAGCTGACGCATGGATACTCCTGCCTGTGAGGGGCCCGCCCGGGGTGAAGCGGCTTCGGCGGACTGCCCCAGCCCTTCACAAATGTCGAGCGGCAAGTCAGACAGGGCCGCCGCCGCCGCCGGAGAGCGAATGACCGATCCCGCCCTGCCCTATCTGATCATCCACCTGTCGCTGGGGGTGCTGGGGCTGGCGCTGGCAGGCGGGCTGTTCCGCCATCCGAAACGGGCGTTGCTGCGGATGCAGATCTGGCTGGTGGCGCTGCTGTCGGCGCTTGCCCCGCGGCTGCTGTTCGAAAGCGGCAACTGGCCCGACCTTTCGCGGAAGGCCGAGGCTGCGATCATCCTGCTTTCGCTGCTGATGGCGCTGTTGCCGCGCCGGTTCGCCGGCGCGCTGGCGGCACTGGCGCTGGGCGCGCTGTGGATCGCGCTGGGGGCCGCTTCGCTGCGGCACGGCACGCCGCTGACGCCGCCACTGGCGCTGAAGGCGATGCTGACGGGCGGGCTGGTGCTGCTGTTGCCGCGGGAGCGGACAAGCCGTTGGCGGCAGGGCGCGATCCTGCTGCCGCTGGCGCTGTGCGCGGGGATCGGCCTTTTCCCCGATCCGTTCCGGACCGATTCTTTCCGGGTTTGAGGGGGACAGCAAAAGGCCGGCCCGGTGTTTCCCGAGCCGGCCTCCCTCCCTCAAACCGGGTGTGCTTGCGCGCTCAGACGGGCTTGGGCGCCATGATCATGAGCATCTGCCGGCCTTCCATGCGCGGCAGGGCTTCGATCTTCGCATATTCGATGCTGTCGTCGCGGACACGTTCCAGGAGCTTCAGGCCGAGCTGGCCGTGGGCCAGTTCGCGGCCGCGGAAGCGAAGCGTGAGCTTCACCTTGTCACCCTCTTCGATGAATTTCTTCACCGACTTCATCTTCGTTTCATAATCATGATCGTCGATGTTGGGGCGCATCTTGATCTCCTTGATCTCCTGCACCCGCTGGGTTTTCCGCGCGGCGGCGGCCTTTTTCTGGGTTTCGTACTTGAACTTGCCCACGTCCAGAAACTTGCAGACCGGCGGGTCCGCGTTGGGGCTGACTTCCACAAGATCCAGGCCCACTTCCTGCGCCATGGCGAAGGCCTCGCGGGTGTACATCACCCCGATATTCTCGCCATTCTCGTCGATCACGCGCACCTTGGGCACGGTGATCCATTCATTGTAGCGCGGTCCGTTCAACGGCTGGGGGGCTGGCCCGATCGGGCGCCTCGACATCGGCGGTCTTATGGTCGTCTCTCCTCGAAGGTGATTCCTGAACCCCCAATGTAGAGAATCGCAGGGGCAAAGCAAAGGCCGCCCCTACTCCGGCAGGGGAATAAACGCCACCTCGCCCGGAATTTCGGGCCAGCGGCCGCCGAAGGGGCCCGCTTTCCACTCCGCCTTTGCCGCGTCGATCAGGGATTGTTCGCTGGCGACGAGGTTCCACCAGATGAGGCGGGGACCATCCATCGGCGCGCCGCCCAGCAGCATCACCCGGCTGGGTTCGACCGCCCGGAAACTGGCTTCTCCGCCCCCGTCGGGCAGGACGATCATCGTGCCCGCCCGCACATCCTCGCCCGTACCCAGCGTGACATGGCCCTGCGCCACATAGATGGCGCGCTCGGCATGTTCGGGCGGCAGGTGGACGGTGGCGCCGGGCGCCGCCTCCACATCGATGTAGAAGCAGGGGTGGCCGAACTTCACCGGCGAGACGGCGCCGAAGGCGGTGCCTGCGATCAGAGTGCGGCGCGCGCCGTCGATGGCGATGGAGGGCAGCGTATCAGCCGGATGATGCACGAAGTCCGGCGGGCCCTGCTCGTCGGCCTTCGGCAAGGCCACCCAACTCTGGATGCCGTGCAGCCTGTGGCCGGCGGCGCGCAGATCGGGCGGGGTGCGTTCCGAATGCGCGATGCCGCGCCCGGCCGTCATCCAGTTCACCGCGCCGGGGCCGATATCCAGATCGGAGCCCAGCGAATCGCGGTGGTGGATGCGGCCTTCGAACAGATAGGTGACGGTGGCAAGACCGATATGGGGATGCGGGCGGACATCCATGCCGGTGCCGGGCGCGAAATCGGCCGGGCCGATATGATCGAAGAAGATGAAGGGGCCGACCATGCGACGGCTATGGTGCGGCAGCAGGCGGCCGACCGTGAAGCCGCCGAGATCCCGGGGCTTGCTGTCGATCCTGAACATGGTCGATCCTCCTCCGTCGGCTGTCTGCCCGCCCCCCGCGCGGGGGGCGAGGCCGGGCCTATTGCGCGATTTCCGCCGTCGCGCCTGCGGGGGGCATGTTGTGGCCCAGCAGGCGCAGCACGTCTGCGGCGCATTCCACCACGTTGGAGCCGGGGCCGTAGATGCCCTGCACGCCCGCATCGCGGAGGAAATCATAATCCTGCGGCGGGATCACGCCACCGGCGATCACCTTGATGTCGGTGCGGCCGGCGGCCTTCAGGCCGCGGATCAGTTCGGGGATCAGGGTCTTGTGGCCGGCCGCCAGCGAGGAGGCGCCGACCACGTCCACGCCGGATTCCAGCGCCAGCACCACGGTTTCGTCCGGCGTCTGGAAGAGAGGGCCGGAGACGACGTCGAAGCCCATGTCGCCGAAGGCCGAGGCGATGACGTTGGCGCCGCGATCATGGCCATCCTGCCCCATCTTGGCGACGAGCAGTTTCGGCTTGCGGCCAAGGCGGCGTTCGACGGCCTTCACGCCCTCGACCACCTGCGCCCAGCGGCTGTCGCCTTCGTAAGGGGCGGAATAGACGCCCTTCACCGGGGTGGGGACGGTGGCGTAGCGGGCGAAGCTGTCTTCCATCGCGGCGGAAATCTCGCCCAGGGTCGCGCGGGCGCGGGCGGCTTCGACGGCGAGCGCCAGCAGGTTGTTTTCGAGGGAAGCGGGGGCGGCGGCGCCCCGGCGCAGCGCTTCGAGCGCGGCGTCGCACGCGGCCTGATCGCGGCTTGCCTTCACCTTGTTGATGCGGGCGATCTGGGCTTCGCGGACCTTCGTGTTGTCCACCTCCAGCGTTTCCAGCAGGTCTTCGTTGGCGAGGCGATATTTATTGACGCCCACGATCACGTCGTCGCCCCGGTCCACGCGGGCCTGGCGGGCGGCGGCGGCTTCCTCGATCATGGCCTTGGGCCAGCCCGCCGCCACGGCCTTCGCCATGCCGCCTTCGGCTTCCACGCGTTCGATGATCTCCCACGCCTTGTCGACGAGTTCCTGCGTGAGCGCCTCGATGTAGTAGCTGCCGCCGAGCGGATCGACGACCTTCGTCATGCCCGTCTCTTCCTGCAGGATGATCTGGGTGTTGCGGGCGATCCGGGCGGAGAAATCGGTGGGCAGCGCGATGGCTTCATCCAACGCATTCGTGTGCAGCGACTGGGTGCCGCCCAGCATGGCGGCCATCGCCTCCACCGTGGTGCGGATGACATTGTTGTAGGGGTCCTGCTCCGTCAGGGAGACGCCTGACGTCTGGCAGTGGGTGCGCAGCATCTTCGAGCGTTCGTCCTTCGCGCCGAGGTTCGTCATCACCCGGTGCCAGAGCACGCGGGCGGCGCGGAGCTTGGCGACTTCCATGAAGAAGTTCATGCCGATGGCGAAGAAGAAGGAGAGGCGGCCGGCGAACTGGTCGATGTCGAGGCCGGAGGCGACGCCGTAGCGCACATATTCCGCGCCGTCGGCGATGGTGAAGGCCAGTTCCTGCACCTGCGTCGCGCCGGCTTCCTGCATGTGGTAGCCGGAGATGGAGATGGAGTTGAACTTCGGCATCTCCCGGCTGGTGTAGCCGAAGATGTCCGAGATGATCCGCATCGAGGGTTCGGGCGGGTAGATGTAGGTGTTGCGGACCATGAACTCCTTCAGGATGTCGTTCTGGATGGTGCCGTCCAGCAATTTCCTGTCGACGCCCTGTTCTTCCCCGGCGACGATGAAGAAGGCGAGGATGGGGATCACGGCGCCGTTCATCGTCATCGAGACGGACATCTGATCGAGCGGGATGCCGTCGAACAGGATCTTCATGTCCTCAACGCTGTCGATCGCGACGCCTGCCTTGCCGACATCGCCGACCACGCGGGGGTGATCCGAATCATAGCCGCGGTGGGTGGCGAGATCGAAGGCGACGGAGAGGCCCTTCTGGCCCGCGGCGAGGTTGCGGCGGTAGAAGGCGTTGGATTCCTCGGCCGTGGAGAAGCCCGCATACTGGCGGATCGTCCAGGGGCGGCCGGCATACATGCTGGCGCGGACGCCGCGGGTGAAGGGGGCGAAGCCGGGAAGGCCTGGATCGCCGGCGACATCGGCGGCCGTGTAGAGCGGCTTCACGACGATGCCTTCGGGCGTGTGCCAGTTGAGATCCTTGCCCTTCACCTCTTTCGAGGCCAGCTTTTCCCAATCGGCAAGGGTGGGTTCGTTCGCCATCACACAATCTCCTGTCGCGCACGGCCTTGGCCCGCGCGGGGCTCCTGTCGCGCACGGCCATGGCCCGCGCGGGGAAAAAGTGTCAATCGCAGGAATGCGAGGGTGCTTGCGGGTCCGGCGGCGTTTGCTGCCCGCCGATGCAGAAAGGGCCGGGGTTCGCACCCCGGCCCTTTCGGTTCAGTCCACCATCTCGGCGACGAGCCGGCGCAGGTCGCGGCGGCTGATCAGCGGGAGGGACGAGCGCGGCGCGGCCAGTTTGGCCGGCGCGCGGGGCCCGGCCAGGGCCGGGCGGGTCATTTGAATCTGCATAGATCTTTCAATGGCGCCTGTTCGCGCCTGTTTTTTCACGTTGGGGTCAGCGGCGGAAATTGCCCCGCCTGGGGCCGCCGCCGCCAACCGTCTTTTCCCGGAATATGATCCGGCCTTTTTCGAGATCGTAGGGAGTCATCTCTACGATCACCTTGTCGCCCACGACCGAGCGGATGCGGAATTTCCGCATCTTGCCGGCCGTGTAGGCGATGATCCGATGGTCGTTTTCCAGACGGACGGCGAACCGTCCGTCCGGCAGCACTTCCTCGATTTCCCCATCCAGGGTCAGAAGTTCTTCCTTCGCCATCCTGATCCTCAGGCGAGCTTCAGGTTCACGGCCGCGGTCTTGCCGCGACGGTCCTGCTCGAGCTCGTAGGTCACGCGCTGATCGCGATCGAGGGTTGCGATGCCCGACCGTTCGAGCGCGGTGATGTGCACGAAGGCATCACCCGAGCCGTCTTCGGGGGCGATGAAACCATAGCCCTTGTCGGCGTTGAAGAATTTCACGGTACCCGTAATCATGTTCTGTCCTTTCAAGACATAGCCATGCGACCGGACAATCCGGCAGCAGTTGATGCGATGAAAGGAAGGCGATGCGGCTAGGGGGAGGCGGAAGATTCCGGAGGGAATCGCGCGCTCCGACAGACTGTAAAGCTTCGTCTCAACGACGTCGGCATGCCCTACATGGACGTTCGGGGCCCGAATTGCAAGGTGCGGCCTGACCGAGGGGCGACTTTGCGGCGGAACGGGCGATCCGGCATCTGGCGTGGCGGCTGCCCCGCCGCTAGGCTTCTGCGCATGCGCCTGATCCCCCACGCCACCGCCATCGCCCTTCTGCTGCTGACCGGATGCGGACAGGTGAAGGAGACGATGGAGGCCGCGCCCATCGCCGCCGGGCTTGTCGCGCGGACGATGTGCACGGCGGTGTTCGTGCAGGGGCGGACGGAGGAGGATGTGCGCCCCCATGAACTGGGATCCACGCTGGACGAGCGGCTGGGCTGGTTCAAGACGCGCATCGACCGGGAAAAGGGCGAGGTGACCGCCGGCCTTGCAGGCCTGGATTTCATGATGGCGGGCCACACGCCGGGCCTTGGCTGCGCCGTGGCGCGGCCCGGCAAGGGAGCGGGCCGGCCGGTTCAGCTGACGCCCGATCCGCGCCCCTGGCCGGACGGCGATTCCCTTTCCGCCGACCCGCCCGCAATCATCGATGCAAAGGCGCTGGATCTTGCCATCGCCGACGCCTTCAGGCCGGGCAGCTATGGCAATCCGGCCGTGGATCCGGTGACGCGATCCGTCATCATCGTTCACCAGGGCCGGCTGATCCGGTCGGTGAGCGCGCGGGGCTTCACGGGGCTGACGCCGCAATATTCCGCATCGATGGCGAAGACGGTTTCGGCTGCGCTGGTGGGCATCCTGGCGGCGGAGGGCCGGCTGGATCCGGCGGACGCCGACCTGCTGCCGGAATGGCGCGCAACGCCGGATGACCCGCGCCGGGCGATCCGCATCGATCATCTGCTGAACATGGAATCGGGCCTGGACTTCAACGAGGATTATGGCGCGGGCGGCGATCCGGCGCGGATGCTCTATGCTGAGAATTCCGCTGCGCTGTTCGCCGCCGCCAAGCCGAAGCGGGAGGCCCCGGGCGCGCGCTGGTATTATTCGAGCGGCGACACCAACATCCTGATGCGGGTGGCCCGGCTGAAATCCGGGCTGCCGGCCGACGCCTGGAACGCCTTTCCCCGGACCGCGCTGTTCGCCCCGATGAACCTGCGCTCCGCCCTGTTCGAGCAGGACGCGGAAGGCGATTTCATCGGGTCCACCTTCGTCTTCATGGGCGCGCTGGACTGGGCGCGCTTTGGCCTGATGCTGGCCGACGGCGGGCAGTATCAGGGCCGGCAGATCGTGCCGGCAGACTGGGTGGCCCGCATGTCCACCCCCACGGCGCTGTCAGCCGGGCGCTATTCCACCCAGACCTGGTTCCGGGGCGGGGTGCCGGGGCAGAAGGCGCGCACGATGGAACTGGCCGGGTTCGGCGGCCAGTATGTGACGATCGTGCCCGAAACCCGCACCGTGATCGTGCGGCTGGGCTTCCAGCCGGACAGGAGCGCCTGGGATCAGGAACGCTTCCTGACGCGGGTGTTCAAGGCGCTGGGGGTGACGGCGCCGGCGGCGAACCGGAAGGAGGACTGAGCCGCCCTCAGTCGAAGCGCAGATCGCCCCATTCGGGCTCGACCAGATAAGGCGCGATGTCCACATCCTCCAGCCGGGCCGGGCTCCACTTCGGTGAGCGGTCCTTGTCGATCAGCTGGGCGCGGACGCCTTCGTAGAAATCATGGCCCTGCTTGATGGCCGAGACCATGCGATATTCGAGCTTCAGGCACTGTTCGATGCTGGCCCCCTCCCCCGCGCGGAGGGCGTGGAGGGTGAGCTTCAGCGAGGTCGGGCTCATCCGGCGGATGGTGGCGGCTTGTTCCTGCGCCCAGTCGTCGCCGTCATCCAGAAGGGAGAGGATGTCTTCCACCTGGTTCTGGCTGAACAGGTAATCGATGCCGTCGCGCAGGGCCGGCAGGGTGAGGGGGCCGGGATCGCTGTCGAACGTGGCGAGCACTTCGGCCACGCTTTCATGGCTGTTCGCCAGCCGTTCCTTCAGGGCTGGGATTTCGGCGGACGGCACGAAATGGGTGCAATAGCCGATGGCGACGCAGTCGCCGCCCCTCACCCGCGCGCCCGTGAGGCCTGCCCAGGTGCCGAATTCGCCGGGGAAGCGCGGCAGGGCATGGGTGCCGCCCACATCCGGGATCAGGCCGATCCCGGTTTCGGGCATGGCGAACAGCGTGCGTTCCGTCGCCACGCGATAGGGGGCGTGGACGGAAATGCCGACGCCGCCGCCCATGCTGATGCCATCCACCAGCGCCACATAGGGCTTGGGATAATGGGCGATGGCCTGGTTCATGCGATATTCGTCGTGGAAGAAGCCCTGAAAATCGGGGGAGCCCGCCTTGCCGTCGCGGTGCATGGCGACGACGTCTCCGCCGGCGCAGAAGGCCTTGCCGCCCGCGCCTTCGACGACCACGGCCTGGACATCATCGTCCATCGCCCAGTCCATCAACTGGCGGTGCAGCGCGATGCACATGGTCCGGGTGAGCGCGTTGAGCGCCTGCGGGCGGTTCAGCGTGACCAGGCCGATGCGGCCCTGCTTCGCGAACAGGATTTCGTCGGTCATTCGGGTTTCACCTTTCCGTCTGCGCCTGCGAACAGGCCGGGGCCGTCCACGTCGATCACCATGCAGCTTGTGGTCAGCCGCGCCAGCAGCTTTCCCTTCTGATCCAGCATGTCGGCCTCCGCGAAGCTGATGGTGCGGCCGAGCTTCAGGACGCGACCTTCGAACAGGAAGGTTTCGCCCACGCGGGCCGGACCGAAGAAGCTGACCTTGAATTCGATGGTGGGCACGCCGACGCGGCGGCCGCTTCTGGCGATGACGGCGGTCGCGGCGGCGTCGTCCAGCGCGGTGGTGATGATGCCGCCCTGGAGGTTGCCCATCGGATTGCAGAATTCGGGCCGGGCGACCATGCGGAGGCGGGTGGTGCCGGCTTCCTGGTTGATGGCTTCCAGTTCGAGGCCGAGGAGCGCCGTGGTCGGCGCCTTTCTCGATCGCATCCTTTGAAGCAGTTCGGCGTCGTCCATCTAGAGCCCTTCGATGCTGGTGAGGCCGAAGCCGTGCAATGCGGGGACGAGCGGCGCAAGCCCTTCTGTTCCGCCTGTGAAGATGGCGCGGCCGGGCGGCCGGGGCCGGGGCCATTCGACGCCGTCCAGCAGATGGGCGCAGCGGCGGGCGATTCCCGCTGCCCCGTGGACGAAGCGCAGGGGGCGGGGGGCGACGGCCGCCAGTTCGGCTTCGACCAGCGGGAAATGGGTGCAGGCGAGCACGACGATGTCCATCCTGTCTCCGCCGGACTGGGCGAGAAGGCCATCGAGGGCGGCACGATAGACGGACGCGGGCACGGATTCACCGCGCAGCTTCGCCTCTGCCGCGGCGACGAGGGCGGACGAGCCGTGCTTCAGCACGGTGCAATCGGCCGCGAATCGGGCCGAGAGATCCGCGACATAGGGCTGCCGCACGGTGGCTTCGGTGCCGAGAACGCCGATCACGCGGGTTTCGCTAAGTTCCGCAGCGGGCTTGATGGCGGGGACGGTGCCCACCACCGGCACGTCGAGAACCGGGCGGACATGGCCGAGCGCAATGGTGGAGGCGGTGTTGCAGGCGATGACGATGAGCGACGGGCGGATTCGTTCGGCCAGCCGCCCGAGCAGCCCGGCGACACGGGCGGACACCTCCGCCTCGCCCTTGGTGCCATAGGGGTAGCCGGCGGAATCGGCGCAATAGACGATGGGGGCATCGGGCAGTTTCGCGGTGACGGCGGACAGGACGGAAAGGCCGCCGACGCCGGAATCGAGGAACAGGATGGGGCCGGCGGACATGCGGCTGCCCTAGGCCGGATTTCCCGCGCGGGCCAGCGGGGACCTCGTTCAGGCGATGCGCTGCTTCACATAGCGGCCCGGCGCGGGTTCGATGGCCGGGAAGCCTTTCGCCTTGCCCGGCACGCGGGCCTTCACCTGCCCGCCGGAGCGCGGGGCGATCCAGGCGATCCAGTCGGGCCACCAGCTGCCCTTCACTTCGGTGGCCGCCTTCTGGAACGCGTCCGCCGTATCCGGGGTTTCGACGCCCGCGGGCAGGATCCAGTGCTGATATTTCATCGCGGCCGGCGGATTCACCACCCCGGCGATATGGCCCGAGCCCGCGAGCATGAAGCGATGTTCCCCCGAGAAGGCCTTCGTCAGCTTGAAGCAGCTTTTCAGCGGCGCGATGTGATCATCCCGCCCGGCCTGGATGTAGGCCGGTGTCTGCACGGCCTTGAGATCGATGGGCACGCCATGCACCACGATGCCGCCGGGCTGGATCAGCTTGTTGTCCCGGTAGAGGCCGCCCAGATATTCGCGCATGAAGCGACCAGGGACATTGGTGGGATCGGAATTCCAGTAGAGCAGATCGAAGGGGGTATATTCCTTTCCCTTCAGATAGTTGTTGACGACATAATTCCACATGAGATCGGTGGGACGCAGCAGGTTGAAGGTGGTGGCCAGCCAGCGGCCATCCAGATAGCCCTGCTTCGAGGCGAGCTGGTCCACCGTATCCAGCATCGTGGGCGTGACGAAGTTCAGCAGGTCGCCCGCGTCGGTGAAATCAACCTGCGCGGTGAAGAAGGTGGCCGAGCGCACCTTTTCCGCCTGACCCGTGGCGGCCATGTAGGCGAGCGTGGCGGCCAGCACGGTGCCGGCGACGCAATAGCCGATGACATGAGTGGCCGGCGCGCCGGAGGCCTTCAGCACGAGATCGATCGCCTGAAGCTCCCCCTCGGTCACATAATCCTCGAGGCCGATGTCCTTCAGGTCTTCGGAGCCCTGCGCCCAGGACACGACATAGACCGAGAGGCCCTGTTCCACGGCCCAGCGGATGAAGCTTTTTTCCGCCGTCAGGTCGAGGATGTAGAATTTGTTGATCCAGGGCGGAAAGATCAGCAGCGGGATCTCGTGCACCTTTTCGGTGGTGGGGGCGTAGTGGATCAACTGGAACAGCCGCCCTTCCCACACCACCTGCCCCGGTGTCGCGGCGACGTTGCGGCCCACTTCGAAGGCGGCCTCGTCCGTCATGGTCAGCTTGCCGCGCTTCATGTCGTCAAGCAGGTGATTGAGGCCCTCCAGCAGGCTTTCGCCATCGGTCGCGCGGGCCTCCGCCAGCACTTCCGGGTTCAGCGCGGCGAAATTCGCGGGGCTGATGGCATCGACGAACTGACGGGCCTGAAAGGCGAGCTGGCGCCGCTCGGGTTCCGGCAGCGCCTCGAAGGCGCCCAGCCCTTCGCTGACATAGTGGCTGAACAGCAGGTAGCTTTTCCGCACGAGATCGAACACCGGGGCGGACTCCCACGCCTCTCCCTGGAAGCGCCTGTCGGTCTTGCGGGCGGCGGGCGGCACCGAATCAGCGGCGGATCCGTCAGCGGGCTTCAGGAAGCCCGACCAGAGCTTCATGACATCCGTCCAGTAATCGATGCCGACCTTCGCCAGCTTTGCCGGATCGGCGGCGGACCAGGCCCGGGCCCAGTCTTCCCACTGCCCCATCAGGCGGGCCATCGCCTCTGCGTCGGGCGTGGCGGCGGACAGCGCGCCGCCCTGACCCGTCCAGAATTCCAGCATCATCTGCTGGGCCTTTCCGGCCACTTCCGTCATCCGTTCGAACTGATCGACGGCATCCGCCCCGCCCTGTGCCTGATTCCGTGCGCCGTCGTCTGACTGTTTCATGGTATCCGCTGTCTCCCGCCTGGGCAGATTGCAGCGGCGATGCGGGCGGCGCAAGCGCCGCAGTCTCCGATTCATCTTGGCGGCCTGCGGGTATCTGCGCTAAATGTGCAAAGCCGCTCCGGGGGGGATCGGCACAGGTGGGAGCATGTAGCATGCAGAAAATGATCGCCATGGGCGCCGTCGCGGCAGCCGCCCTCGGGTTTGCTATGGCCGTATCCGCCCAGACACCGCCGCCGACCAACGAGGCAACGGGGCTGCCCTATTGCAGCGCCAAGGTGAAGGATCGCTGCATCCAGAAATCCGACGTCAAGCGCGCGAAGGCCGCCGCCAAGGCCGGCTGAGCTGCCCTGCCCGGGGCGGCTTGCCCCGGGTTGCCATGTCCATGTGGATGGATGAAGGCGGGCCCCGGGGAAACCGGGCTCGCCTTTTTTCCGTTTTGGGGCCATGGCAACAGGGCCCACTGCCAGATGGACATGAACATGGACGAAGACTTCTATCGCATCCGTCGCCTGCCGCCCTATGTGATCGCGGAAGTGAACGGGATGCGCGCGGCCGCGCGGGCCCGGGGCGAGGACATCATCGACCTGGGCATGGGCAACCCAGACCTGCCGCCGCCGCCCCATGTGATCGAGAAGCTGTGCGAAGTGGCGATGAAACCGGATGCGCACGGCTATTCCGCATCCAAGGGCATCCCCGGCCTGCGGCGCGCCCAGGCGAATTACTATGCCCGCCGTTTCGGGGTGGACGTGGACCCGGAAACCGAAGTCGTCGTCACCATGGGTTCGAAGGAAGGGCTGGCGAGCCTGGCCACCGCGATCACGGCCCCCGGCGACGTGGTGCTGGCGCCCAACCCCAGCTATCCCATCCACACCTTCGGCTTCATCATCGCGGGCGCCACGATCCGCGCCGTGCCGACCACGCCCGACGAGCGCTATTTCGAGAGCCTGGACCGGGCGATGAAGTTCACCGTGCCGCGCCCGTCGGTGCTGGTGGTGAACTATCCTTCGAACCCCACCGCCGAAACCGTCGAGCTGCCCTTCTATGAGCGGCTGGTGGAATGGGCGCGGGAGAACAAGGTGTGGATCCTTTCCGACCTTGCCTATTCCGAGCTCTACTTCGACGGCAAGCCGACGCCTTCGATCCTGCAGGTGAAGGGCGCGAAAGATGTGGCGATCGAGTTCACCTCGCTTTCCAAGACCTATTCGATGGCCGGCTGGCGGGTGGGATTCGCGGTGGGCAACCGCAAGCTGATCGCCGCCATGACACGGGTGAAATCCTATCTGGACTATGGCGCCTTCACGCCCATCCAGGCGGCCGCCTGCGCCGCCCTGAACGGGCCGCAGGACATCGTGGAGCAGAACCGCGCCCTGTATCACAAGCGGCGCGACGTGCTGGTGGAGAGCTTCGGCCGGGCGGGCTGGGAAATCCCCTCGCCGCGGGCCTCGATGTTCGCCTGGGCGCCGCTGCCGCCGGCGCTGACGCATCTGGGCAGCCTGGAATTTTCCAAGCAGTTGCTGACGCATGCGGGTGTCGCCGTCGCGCCGGGCGTGGGCTATGGCGAGGAGGGCGAAGGCTTTGTCCGGATCGCCATGGTGGAAAACGAGCAGCGGCTGCGGCAGGCGGCGCGCAACGTGCGCAGGTATCTGCAGTCCATGGGCGTGAACACGCCGACCCAGGCGAACGGCTGACCCTTCGGCGGCCCGTTGCGTCTCCGCCATGGCTCTTCACCATGGCGGGGGGTTCCCTAAGGCGGCAACTTCCGGCAAGGCCCGCTGACATGAACGAACGGAAAATGTGGGGCGCCGCACCAGCATGAGCAATGCAGAGCCGCTGAAAGTCGGGATTGCCGGGCTTGGGACCGTGGGCGCTGGCGTGGTGAAGCTGCTGGACGCCAATGCCGGGCTGATCGCGCGCCGGGCCGGGCGGCCGATCGTGGTCAGCGCGGTTTCCGCGCGCGACCGCCAGCGCGAGCGCGGCGTGGACCTTGCGCGCTTCGCCTGGGAGGATGACGCGACCGCGCTTTCCGCACGCGACGATGTGGATGTGGTGGTGGAGCTGGTGGGCGGGGCCGATGGCCCGGCACTGACGCTGGCGCGGGCGACGCTGCAGGCGCGCAAGCCCTTCGTGACCGCGAACAAGGCGATGCTGGCGCATCATGGCCTGCTGCTGGCGGAGCTGGCCGAGGCGGCCGCCGTGCCGCTGAAGTTCGAGGCCGCGGTGGCGGGCGGGATCCCGGTGATCAAGGGCCTGCGCGAGGGCGCGGCCGCGAACGAGCTTTCGGCCGTGACCGGCATCCTGAACGGCACCTGCAACTATATCCTGACCCGGATGGAGAAGGAGGGGCTGGAGTTCACCGACGTGCTGACGGACGCGCAGCGGCTGGGCTATGCCGAGGCGGACCCGACGTTCGACATCGACGGCATCGACGCCGCCCACAAGCTTTCGATCCTCTCGAGCCTGGCGTTCGGCACGCGCCCGGATTTCGTCGCGGTGGAGGTGGAAGGCATCCGCGACATCCGGCTGGCCGACATCCGGCAGGCGGCGGCCCTGGGCTTCAAGGTGCGGCTGACGGGGCTGGCGCAGGTGCTGGGCGATCAGCTGGTTCAGCGCGTTCACCCGACGCTGGTTCCGATGGGCCATCCGCTGGCGGCCGTGGAAGGCCCGCTGAACGCGGTTTCGGCCGAGGGCAATTTCGTGGGCCGCCTGTTCTTCATGGGCCGGGGCGCGGGCGAGGGGCCGACCGCATCCGCCGTTGTCGCCGATCTGATCGACGTGGCGCGCGGGGAATGTGGCCCCGCCTTCGCCATGCCGGCGATGGCGCTGGCCGGCCTTGCCCCCGCCGGGCCGGGGGCGCGGCAGGGCCGTTTCTATATCCGGCTGACGGTGGAGGACCGGCCCGGCGTGCTGGCCGACATCACGGCCGCGCTGCGCGACGCGGGCGTTTCGATCGAGAGCCTGATCCAGCCCGCACCCGCGCCCGACGGCACCGCCCTGGTGGTGATGCTGACGCACCATGTGGGCGAGCAGGCCGTGCGCCATGCCATCGACACCATGGCCGCCCTGCCGGCGAGCACCGGCGCCCCCCTGTTCATGCCGATCCTGGACGCAGACGGCTGATTCCGAAACGACCTAGCAGGAAAGACCGCACGTGACCGACCGCTCCCAGTTGAAGCCCAGCCAGGTTCTTGACCGCGTTCTCGTGCTGGAGATGGTGCGCGTGACCGAATATGCCGCCATCGCGGCCAGCCGCCTTGTGGGCCGCGGCGACGAGAAAGCTGCCGATGCCGCCGCCGTTGAGGCCATGCGCGATGCGCTGAACAAGCTGGCCTTCGACGGCACGGTGGTGATCGGCGAGGGCGAGAGGGACGAGGCGCCGATGCTGTTCATCGGGGAAAAGGTGGGATCGGCGCAGGGAACCGGGCCGAAGCTCGACATCGCGCTGGATCCGCTGGAGGGCACCACCATCACCGCGAAGGCCGGGCCGAACGCGCTGGCGGTGCTGGCAATCGCGGAGGAGGGCGGGCTTCTGTATGCGCCCGACGTCTATATGGAAAAGCTGGCGATCGGGCCGGGCTATGCCGACGGGCTGGTGAGCCTGAAGAAGACGGCGACGGAAAATGTGCAGGCGCTGGCGGCCGCCAAGGGCGTGGCCCCTTCCGAGATCAACGCCTGCGTGCTGGACCGGCCGCGCCATGAAGCGCTGATCCGGGAACTGCGCGCGATCGGCTGCGGAATCCACCTGATTCCCGACGGCGACGTGGCGGGCGTGATCGCGGTGACGAACCCAGATACGACCATCGACATCTACATGGGATCGGGCGGCGCGCCGGAAGGCGTGCTGGCGGCCGCTGCGCTGCGCTGCGTGGGCGGGCAGTTCGAAGGCAAGCTGATCTTCCGCAACGAGGACGAGAAGGCCCGCGCCCGCAAGATCGGCATCACGGACCTGGACCGGATCTACCGCCTGGAAGACCTGGCCAAGGGCGACGTGATCTTTGCGGCGACGGGCGTGACCGACGGCAGCCTGCTGGAAGGCGTGCGCCGCTACAAGACCGGACGGATCACCACCGAAAGCATCGTGATGCGCGCCAGCAGCGGCACCGTGCGGCGGGTGAAGGGCGACAGGCGCGGCGACCCGGCCTGAGCCGCGCTTGACACCCGGCGGCGCGCCGCCGACTTGAAGGCGATGGATTCCGTCTTCAATGTATCGCGTTCGGCCACGGGCCGGTCCTGGACATGGCGCGCGCGCCCGCTGCCGCTGGGCGAGGCCGACCGGCTGGGCGTCGATGAACTGGCGGCGCAACTGCTGCTGAGCCGGGGCTGCGCGCCCGCCGACATCGCGCGGACGCTGAAGCCGACCCTGCGGGACTGGCTGCCGGATCCCGCCATCTTCCGCGACATGGATGTGGTGGCGGGGCGGCTGGCCGACGCGGTGCAGCGGCACGAAAAGATCGTTCTGTTCGCCGACTATGACGTGGACGGCGCGACCTCGGCCGCCTTCCTGTGGCGGCATCTGCGGGCGCTGGGCGCGGATGTGACGCCCTATATCCCTGACCGCATCCTGGAAGGCTATGGCCCGTCTGCCGGCGCGCTGCTGGCGTTGCAGCAGGCGGGGGCGCAGCTGGTGCTGCTGCTGGATTGCGGCACCCAGGCATTCGGCCCGCTGGAAGCCGCGCGCGAGGCGAAGCTGGACCTGCTGGTGGTGGACCATCACAAGGCCTCCACCGCGCTGCCGCCGGCGCTGGGCATCGTGAACCCGAACCGGCTGGACGAAGTTGCGGACGCCTCGGCGCACGGCATGCTGTGCACCGCCGGGCTTGCCTTTCTGGTGGGTGTGGCGCTGAACCGGGAACTGCGGCGGCGCGGACATTTCGCGGGCGCGGCTGAGCCCAATCTTTCCGAATGGCTGGATATCGTGGCGCTGGGCACGGTGGCCGATGTGGTGCCGCTGCTGGGGTTGAACCGGGCGCTGGTTGCGCTTGGGCTGCGGCGCATGGCCGGCCGGCAATCGGTGGGGCTGACGGCGCTGGCCGACGTGGCAAGGCTGGACCGGGCGCCGAAGGCGGATGATCTTGGCTTTCACCTGGGTCCGCGCATCAATGCGGGCGGCCGCGTGGGACAGGCGGACCTTGGCGTGCGCCTGCTGGCGAGCGAAGACCGGGACGAGGCGGGCGCCATCGCGCTGGAGCTGGACCGTTTGAACCAGGAACGGCGCGCCATCGAGGCCGCCGTGACGGCGGAAGCACTGGCGCAGGCGCTGGAGACGCAGGCGAACAGCCCGGTGGCGGTTGTTTCCGGCCAGGGCTGGCACCCCGGCGTTGTGGGCATCGTGGCGGCGCGGGTGAAGGAGCGGCTGCATCGGCCGGCGCTGGTGCTGACCCTGGGCGAGGACGGGATCGCCAAGGGTTCGGGCCGATCGATTCCCGGCGTTGATCTGGGCGCTGCGATCCTGGCGGCGAAGGCACACGGGCTGATCCGCGAAGGCGGCGGACATGCAATGGCCTGCGGCGTGACGGTGGAGGCCGCGCAGCTGGATCGCTTTTCGGGCTGGCTGGCCGAGCATCTGGCGGAAGCCGTGGCCGCCGCCGGGAGCGAGCGGACGCTTTCGATCGACCTCGCGGTCGCGCCCCGCGCGGTGACGCCGGATCTTGCCCATGCGCTGGAAGCCTGCGGCCCCTACGGCCAGGCCTGGCCGGCACCGCGGGTCGCCGTGGGCCCGGTCAGGCTGCTGAAGTGCGATCCTGTCGGCCGGACGGAGCCGAAGACACATCTGCGATTCGTGGCGAGCGGCCCGGACGGCGGCCGGGTGGAAGGAATCGCCTTTCGCGCGCTGGAAGGGGAGCTGGGGCAGATGCTGATGGGGGCCGGAACGGAGCCGCTGCACCTGGCCGGGCGGGTGACGGCCGACGAATGGCAGGGCCGTGCGCGCGCGCAGTTGCAGCTGGAGGATGCGGCGCGGGCGTGAAAGCCGCGTGAACAATGCTTGACGCGGCAGCCGCCCGCCGCTAATCGGCCGCCTCCCGCAAGTACGGCCCCTTCGTCTAGCGGTCTAGGACGTCGCCCTTTCACGGCGAAAACACGGGTTCGAGTCCCGTAGGGGTCACCAGCAGCGCGTCCGGCAGGGTCCGTCGACGCTTCCAAACATACTGAAAACATGGCAAAAATGCCTCGACGTTGCCGAGGAAGCCACCTGAATAAACCCCTATTTGGGCCGAAAGTGAGCCCTTTTTGGGGGCCTCGTGAGTCGAGGGAAAGATGAGGCCCGAGTTGGCACTTGACCTGCATCCCGTTTCCTGGACAGTTTTGATCTGGAAGATTCCTGTTTAGGATTGCCAGAATACGTGTTCCGCCACGCGCGCACTTCATGCTTAAACCACATACAAATGCGGTCTCACCAGGCGGGCACAATCGTTCAGAAGATCCGATATTTCACCAGGCGAAAGCTGACCGGTCTCCTGCGGAATGGGGCGATGCGTTCAGTTTGATGACGATAAAACAGCCTGTGCCGTCAGCCGCTCTTCCTTCAGAACGCCGTTGAGGGCGATTGCCGACAATTGATCGATGATCTCGTCGACCGAGAGCGGGCCATCCGGCCGGTGCCAGCGCGCCACCCGCAGGATGATGCTCAGAATGGCGAAGGTGGCCATCCGCGTGTCCACATCGCGCAGGCTTCCCTCTGCCCGAATCTCTTCCAGCGTCTGGCGCAGGAAACTGGAATAGCCTGCCTTGCGTGCCTTCAGGTTCGCCGCATTCTCCGGGCTGAGGCTGGCGGTTTCCTCCAGGATGATCGTCAGCGGATTGCCGACAGGTGTCGTCACCTGCATCACGATCTGCAAATGCGATCTGACGATTGCGATCAACCGCTGCACGGGATCATCGATCAGCTTCGCGGGCTGGATCACCAGAAGTTCGAGCCGGTCCATGCTGAAGGACATCAGCGTGTAGAGCAATTCTTCCTTGCTCTGCACGAAATGATAGAGGCCGGCCTTCGTGATCCCGACGGCGTCGGCAATATTGCTCATCGATGTCGCGGCAAAACCCCGCGTACAGAACAGCTCGGCTGCGCGGATGTAGATTTGCTCCCGGCGACCGATCGGCACACTCGCACCCCGGAATCGGTCTTGCCACATCGCGCCGTCCATCACGCCTCCCTCATCCGGCCGGCCACTTCCCGCTGGCCGCGGGGCTTCCTGTCTTACCGGGCTGGACAAGTTAAATCCAGTTGGTTACCTACCGGTCGGTAACCTGCGTGTAAAGTGGCACAGATCCCAAGCGCGCAGAGGGAGCATTGGGGAGAAAACAACATGATTCGTCGTGCGGGGCTGTTTGTCTTTTCGGCACTGGTCGCCCCAGCGGCGTCCTATGGGCAATCCGCGCCGGAGCCGAGGATCGCCAGTGAGGAGGATGCGACCGCGGACATCCTCGTCACCGCGCGCAAGCGGTCCGAGCGTTTGATCGACGTTCCCGCGGCCGCGACAGTGCTGGATGGTGCGGCCATTGCCGATCGTGGCGGCGCGACCACACCGGTCGAGCTGCTGGGCGGCCAGCCGAGCGTGCGAATTCTGGATACCGGTTCGGCGATGACCAACGAGATCTCGCTGCGTGGTTCGCCCACCACGCGCGGCACCTCTGGCGACCCCAGTGTCGGCCTGTTCCGCGACGGCGCCTATATCGGCGGCGGCGGTTTTTCCGGGCGCAGCTTCGCGCGGATCGACATGTTCGACGTCGGCCGCGTGGAAGTGCTGCGCGGAACGCAAGGCGCGCTTTATGGCCGCAATGCGGTGGGTGGTGCCGTCAACATCGTCTCTGCCCGGCCCGAGTTCGAGAACAGCGGCTTCGCCACCCTGCGCTATGCGGTGGGCAACGAGCAGCTTCAGGTCCAGAGCGCGGTCAATTCCATGCTGTCGGACGAAGTCGCGATCCGGCTGGGCGTGGATTATGTCCGCCAGGACGGCGGCTTCTTCTACAACGACTTCCTCGACAAATATTTCGACCGCAACGATTCGACCGGGGTGCGGGGCCAGCTGCGCTGGAAGCACGAAGATACGGATATCGTCGTGCGCGGCGAGCATTGGCGCGGCATCGTGCCAGCCATCTCCTTCCGGGCCTACATCGATCCACCCCGCGCGGGCTTCCCGGTCGGCTATATCCAGCCCGAACGCACCTATCCCTGGTCAACCGACGCCTTCTCCCGACAGGAGGTGAACAGCGGCCTGCTCGACGTGACGCACCGCTTCGGATTCGCCCAGTTGCGCTCCATTACCCAATATCGCCAGCGCAAGGCCGACTATGCGCTCGATCTGGATGGCCTCAATCCCGTCCTTCTGGCGAAACTGAGGGCGAATGGCACGATCACCGCTGCCGTCGATCCGGGGCAGGCGCAGCTGCGAAACGAAGATGCGCAATTCTTCACCCAGGATCTGAACCTGGCGGGTGACACGATGGACGGCCGGCTGAACTGGCTGGCGGGCGTCGAGTATTTTCAGCTTCGCGCCAATTCGGAACAGCGTGTCCTGCGCACACCCACCGTCGCCAATGCCTCGCCCGGCAATCGCCAGCCCCTGCGCACGACGTTCGATAGCTGGGCGGTTTATGGATCGCTGGATTATGCGCTGAACGATCAGTTCAACCTAATCGGCGAAGTCCGCCAGACATGGGACGACAAGAGCGCGACTTCCCGCCGCTATGATCTGGCGACCGGGTTGCCCTCTGGCGGGGCGGGCTTTGTCGTGGATTTCAGCAAGGCGACGCGCAACTTCAGCTACAATGGCACGCTGTCATGGCGCCCTCGCGATGCGATGACGGTCTATGCCAAGGTGGGCAGTTCCTATCGCGCGGGCGGCTTCAACCAGGATCTCGGCCCGACGACCCAGCCCATCCCGATTCCGGCCGCCTACGATGACGAGCAGAGCACCTCGATCGAGGCTGGTGTGAAGGGCCGGCTGGGCCGCGCGACCACCTTCGGGGTCGCCGCTTACCAGACCTACAGTTCCGACATCATCGTGCCGCTCAACAACGGCTGCTTCATCGGCAGCACCGTGTGCAGCAGCCAGCCCGTCACCTTCTCCACCAACGCCGGCAAGGCTCGCACATGGGGTGCAGAAGCCGAGATCGCATCCCGGATCGACCTTGGCGCGGGAAATCTGGACCTGTCCGGCAGCGGCTCCTATCAGAAGGGCAGGGTCACCTCCGGCCCGTTCGACGGCCAGTTGCTGCCGCAGATTCCGCGCTGGACGTTCGCGGCCAATGCCACGCTGAACATCCCGTTGTCGGACAAGGTCGATGGGCTTGCCAATCTGAACTACAACGGTCAGCGCGGCGGCGTTCATGATCTTGTCGCGCCCGGTGCCCCGGCGCCGTTCAACATGGACAAGATCGACCTGGTGAATGCACGGATCGCGCTGAAGTTCAGCGGAATCGAGGCGGGCCTGTTCGCAACCAACCTGTTCGACACGACCTATGACGTGTTCCGCGCCGCCGGTTCGCGGCGTCTCAATCCGCCGCGCAACTGGGGCTTCCAGCTCGGCTATCGCTGGTGATCGCGCGGCTGACCACCGTCGTGCAGGGGATGGCCTTGCTGGCGGTGGCGGCGGTGTCGGCAGTGCCCGCGGTTGCGGCCGACCGCAGCCCGGCCTGCGCCGCCGCAGCCGCCTATTCGGATGCGCACAAAGGGCTGGCCGTTCTCATCCTGAAGGATGGGCGGCCGGTCTGTGCGGCCTATGCGGATGGGGTGGCGGCGGGCGATGCGCATCCGCTCTATTCCGGCTCCAAGAGCTTCGCGGCCGCGATGGCGGTGCTGGCGGCAGAGGATGGCCTGCTCGATCTGGACGAACCGGTCTCGAAGACGATCGGCGAATGGCGCGACGGTACCGCGCGCCAGTCTATCACGATCCGCCAGTTGCTGACGCTCGTGTCGGGCATCTCGGGCGTCGTGGGGCTCCCCCCCTCCTTCGCGGAGGCCATCCTGCTGCAGCCGGAAACGCCGCCGGGCACGAAGTTTGCCTATGGGCCCGCGCCCTTCCAGATCTTCGGGGAAGTCTTGCGGCGCAAGCTTGCCGAGCGCCAGCCGGGCGATGACCCGGCCAGCTGGCTGACGCGCAGGCTATTCAATCCCATCGGCCTGAATGGGCAGCAGTGGCGGCGCACGCCTGACGGCAACCCGCTGATGCCGCAGGGCCTGTCGCTGACCCCTGCCGACTGGGCGCGCTTTGGCGAATGGGTTCGCCTGGACGGCGCGGCCGGCGACAAGCGGCTGATCGCGCCTGAACGGCTGGCGGCGTTCCATCAATCCTCTGCCGTGTTTCCGGGCTATGGTCTTGGCTGGTGGCTGCCGGCGAACCTGCGCGGGCAGACAGCCCTGCCGCGCGCGGCAGGCCGGCTGGATTTCGCCGCTGCGCCGGAACTGCCCGCGGATCTGCTGATGGCGGCTGGCGCGGGCAACCAGCGGCTCTATGTGTCGAAGCGCATGGGCATCACGGTGGTGCGGTTCGCCCGCCTGTCGCTGGATGACCTGCGGGCGCGGCAGGGGGGCGACGGATGGTCGGATGCGACATTCCTGCAATTGGCCCTGAAGGCTGCAAATCCGGAAGAAGGTGTGAAGCAATGAGCCGTTTCTTGCAGTGGACAAACAGCAGCGACGACTGGCTGCGGGCCAGTCGGCGCGGATTCCTCGGCGGCGCGGCGCTGGCCGTTGCGCTCCCGGCATGGGCGGCGGGCAGCGCGCAAGGGCCGATCTCGCCAGCGTTCGACTATGTTTACGCGCTGTTCGAATTCAGCCGGGCGATGCAGCGGATCGGCATGAACGCCACGCCCGACCTGCCGCTCGATCAGAGGCTCAACCGGATTTACCACCGCCGTGTGCTCGCCAACGCGACGGCGCGCCAGGTGACGGCGCCGAACAACGACACGATCTACAGTTCCGCCTTCTTCGATCTGTCGGGCGGGCCGCTGCTGCTGCGCGTTCCCGATATCACCGATCGCTATTTCTCCGTCACGCTGATGAACGCCTTTACCGACAATTTCCGCACCATCGGCACCCGGTCGACCGGCGGGAAAGGCGGGGATTTCTGGCTGGTGGGGCCGGATTGGTCCGGCACGGTGCCGGCCGGCGCAACCCTGATACGGTCGGATACGAACGACGTCTGGATGCTGATCCGCATCCTGGTCAGCGGGGCCGCAGACCTGCCTGCCGTGCACGCACTGCAAGATCAGTTTGCGATCATCGCCCCCCCGGGGCGCGGCCCTGTCCGCCCGCCACAAGTTCGCGCGGTGGATGGCACGGATCCGGCACAGGTGCTGGATGCCGCTGGTGAAATGCTCAGCCGTTCAAGCGACAAGGTGGGCGAGGCGAAGCGCTGGCGCGACTTTGCCGAGGCGGGTGTGCGGCCCGGCGGCGCCGGAAGCTTCGCGGCGCTTTCGCCCGCTCTGCAGGCGGCGTGGCGCGCGGAAACCCCGGCTGCGATCGAGCGGTTGCGCGCCGCATTCACCGGCGCCGTGCGCCAGGTGAACGGCTGGGCCGCATCCACCGGCGAAGTCGGCACGTTCGGCAGCAACGACAAGCTGCGCGCCGCCGTCGCGCTCAGCGGCCTTGCCGCGCTGCCCCCGGAAGAGGCGATGTATTTCAGTTCCGTGCATGACAATCACGGAGATCCGCTCGATGCAGCAAAGCGCTATCGCATCCGCATCCCGCCCGCCGGAATCCCGGTCGACGGCTTCTGGTCGCTCACCATGTATGCTGCCGAACCGGACGGGCGCTATTTCTATGTCGAGAACCCCATCCGGCGCTATTCCGTGTCCGAGCGGACGCCTGGCCTGAAGCGCCGCCCCGATGGCTCCATCGACATCATCCTGTCGCGCGACCCCGTCAGCGAGGCGGATGGCAACTGGTTGCCGATGCCCGATGGCCCGATGCGCGTTTCGCTGCGGACCTATGTGCCGCGCGCGGAAATTCGCTCGGGCAACTGGGTGCCGCCCGCGATCGAGAGGCTTTAAGGCGTGCAGAGCCGTTTCTCCCGCCGCCGTGTGCTGGCCGGGGCACTGGCCGGATCGTCCCTTCTCGCCCTGCCACTGTCTGCGCGGACATCCGCGGCGGAAGCGGCCTATCCGTGGCGGCATTACGCAGGCAATCTCGCCGCGCAAAAATATGCCCCCCTCAGCCGGATCGGTCCGGCAAATGTCGCCCGGCTGGGCGTCGCATGGACATGGGAGTCTCCCGATGCGGAGGTGCTGGCCGCCAACCCGCAGTTGAAGCCGGGCGAGTTCCAGTCCACGCCGGTGCTGGCCGAAGGGCTGCTGATCACCAGCACGGCGATGTCGCAGGTCGCTGCGCTCGATCCGCTCAGCGGGCGAACGGTCTGGCGCTTCGATCCGGAAAGCTGGAAGCGCGGCCCGACGACGACGAAAGGCTTCGTGCATCGCGGCGTCGCGGTGTGGGGCAAGGGCCGGTCCGCGCGCGTGATCCTGGCAACCGGCGACGGGCGGCTGATGGCGCTTGCGCTTCACACCGGAAAGCCGATCGCCAGTTTCGGCGCCGGTGGCCAAGTCGACCTGCGCCGCGTGGGCATGGTCCGCCCCGTGCCGGATGAGTTGGGTATCTATGGCGTCACCTCGCCGCCGCTGGTGGCTGGCAACACGATTGTCATCGGCTCATACATCGACGATCGCGCCGACGGGCGGCTGATGCCGCGCGGCGACATCCGCGCCTTCGATGCGCGCACGGGCAAGCTGAAATGGGTGTTCCACACGATCCCGCTCGACGGTGAATTCGGGGCCGACACCTGGAAGGACGGCTCCAACCGCACCACCGGCAACACCAATGTCTGGGCGCCGATGAGCGCCGATCCAGAGCTTGGCATCGTCTATGCCCCGGTTTCCACGCCGACCAACAATTTCTATGGTGGAGACCGACCCGGCGACGGCCTGTTCGGCGACAGCCTTGTCGCGATCGACCTGGAGACCGGCAAGCGGCGCTGGCATTTCCAGACCGTCCACCACGGCATCTGGGATTATGATCTGCCCGCCGCACCCATTCTGGGCGACGTGACCATCGGCGGACGGCCGCGCAAAATCGTCATGCAGGTGACGAAGCACGCCTATCTGTTCGTGTTCGATCGGGAAACGGGCGAGCCGATCTGGCCCGTGGAGGAACGGCCCGCGCCGCCCTCCACCCTGCCGGGGGAACGCACCAGCCCGACGCAGCCGCACCCCGTGTGGCCGCTGCCGTTCGACAGGCAGGGGGTCCGCCCGGAGGATCTGATCGATTTCACGCCCGAGCTTCGGCGCGAGGCGGAAACCGCGCTGGCGGGCTATATCCATGGCGAGATCTTCACCCCGCCCGGCATGATGCCGACCATCATCATGCCCAGCTTTGTCGGCGGGGCGAACTGGAACGGAGCGGCCTTCGATCCGGAAACGGGCCGGCTGTTCATTCCCTCTGTCAACGTGCCGCTTCAGATCGCTCTCGATGAAAAGGGGGACATTCGCACGGCCGGAAATGCCGAGATCGAGGTGGCCGGCGCACGGGTGATCGCACGCGGCCCGCGCGGCATGCCCCTGCTGAAGCCGCCCTATGGCCGCACCACCTGCATCGACATGCACACGGGCGAGCATCGCTGGATGACACCCAACGGCCGGGGCATGAGCCGCCTGCCGGCGTTCCGCGCCCATCATCCCGGCGATGCAGGCTCGTTCGGCCGCGCCCAGATTCTGGCGACCAGCACCCTGCTGTTCGTGGGCGAGGGGCCGCAGGACCGGCTGACCGCCGAACCGCGCCTGCGCGCGCTGGACAAGGCGACGGGCGAGGTGATCGCCACCATCGAGCTGCCCGACTTCATGCTGGGCGCGCCGATGACCTATGAAGCTGGCGGCGAACAATATCTGCTGTTTTCCACCGGCTATCGCCGCCTGCCGCAGCGGCTGATCGCGATGAAGGTCATACCATGAAACGCATCGGATCCGCGTTGATCGCCTGTATCGCCCTGCTGGCCGCCCCGCTGCGCGCGCAGGATCAGCCAATCCAGCATTTCGTGATGGTGGAAGCGCAGGATGGCGTGGACCTGCTGGCGATCGACCGCTGGTACATCACCTATCATGCGCCCGAAACGCTGGCGCGCGCCGATAACCGGCAGACGCGCTATGTCAGCTTCCGCACCTATGGCGTCACGCCGGAGGAGGCGAGACAGCTGAACATGGTGCACGGCCGCCTGACAGAGATCGGCTTCGCCAGCGTCGCGGCGTTCCGGGCT
The DNA here is from genome assembly GCF_059115405.1 of Sandaracinobacter sp. T42. Classification (NCBI taxonomy): domain Bacteria; kingdom Pseudomonadati; phylum Pseudomonadota; class Alphaproteobacteria; order Sphingomonadales; family Sphingosinicellaceae; genus Sandaracinobacter; species Sandaracinobacter sp. T42. The sequence goes on along the minus strand of NZ_CM181101.1, from coordinate 873,439 downwards.
GGTGTCACGCCCGAAGCGATGGCCGCGCATCCCCCCACCCCGCCGGACCCTGCCGTGGCAAGGGGGCTGAAAACGCAGACGGTGACGGTCAAGCTGCCGCCAGACAAGCTGAAGGATGGAGAAACGCCGGACAAGGCCGTCCCCTATGTTCGCTGGGTGGCATTCGTCCGTGCGCCCGATGGTGTGACCGACGCCGAGGCCTGGGTGCGGCAGACCTTCGCCGCGCCGCTTGCGGATGCGCGGCAAAGCCGCCGCGTTGAGATCTATCCGGCGGCCATCCCGCGCGCCTACAGCCATGTCGTGGTCGCCTGGTATGACGATGTCACATCCTGGCGAGACGCCATGCAGGCCTTCGCCGCGACGCGGCCGAAAACCGGCGCAGAGGGCGGCTATCCTGCGACGCAGATGCGCAGCATTCTCGTGGGCGAGCGGCCCGACCTCGATTTCAGGACGGACAAGCGCGTCACGCCCTGATGGAATATACCCGGCAAAGGAAGATGTATGCCCGCCGATTTCAATCGACGACAGACACTGGCACTGGGACTGGCCTCGACATTGGCCGGGGCCGCAACCGCCGCACCTGTTAGCGGCCCGGCACAGCCCTCCCTGCTGGAAGATGCCCTGCACTATGCCTCGCTCGGCCCGCATCGCACGGGTTCGCCGGGCAATTTCCGCACGGTGGACTGGATGGAGGGTCGCTTCTCGGCACTCGGCTTCAAGGTCGATCGTCAACAGATCCGCTATCCCGATCATGCGGTGCGGCAGGCCCTGATCCGCGTTGCCGACACGACGATCGAGGGGATCCCCCAGCACCCCGCCTGCCCGACCGGCAAGGACGGTCTGCGTGCGCCGCTGGTTCTGGCCGACGATCAGGCCGGGCGGATTCCCGTTCGCGGCCGGATCGCGGTGGTGCGGCTGCCCTATGCCCGCCATTCATCCATCCTCGAAGGCCGCACGGCCGGGCCGATCCGCGCCGCGCTCGAGGCGGGCTGCGCGGGGCTGGTTCTGATCACGCGCGGCCCCTCCGCCGACGCGCTGGCGCTGAATGCGCCGATCCAGCATCCGATTTCGGCCGTTCCGACACTGGTGGTGGCGCCACGCGATGCGCGGCCGCTGATCGCGGCGGCGGCGCGCGGGGACGAAGCGCAGCTGGTGATCGATGCCGCCCCGGTTCAGGCGGAATCCGCCAACCTGATCGCGCATCGCCCCGGGCGGGGCCGCAGCATCGTCGTGAGCACGCCGCTTTCCGGCTGGTTTTCCTGCGCCGGGGAACGCGGGTCGGGCGTGGCGGCCTTCCTGCGGCTTGCAAGGCTGCTGGCGGATACCCAGCCCGATGCCGACCTGTTGTTCACCGGTTTTGTCGGCCATGAGCGCGAATATGTCGGCGGCGACCAGTTCATGCAGGAGCGCGCGCCCCCGCGCGACCGGGTTCGCCTTTGGGTGCATATCGGCGCGGGCTTCGCCGCGCGGGACTGGCACGAGATTTCCGACACTCAGTTGATGCCGTTGCCTTCCACCGACGCCCAGCGTTATCTGCTGGCCCCCGAAGGCTGGATCGACCAGATCAGGCCGACGCTGCGTGGGCTTCCCGGCTACGAAGTCCCCTACCCGGCCACGGTTGAGAACAGTTCCGGGGAGGCGCGTCACATCATGGAGCGCGGCTATACCCGGATGATCAGCACGGTCGGCGCCCACCGCCTGCACCACAGCCGCCGCGACGACGCACAGGTGATCGATGCGGCAGGTCTGGAGGCCAGCTGGCAGGGGTGGAGCAGGATGCTGTTGCAGGTGCTGAGCAAGCAGGCCGCCAGCTGAGGGCCGAGGCGGACGCAACCGCAAGCGTGGCTGTCGGCACCAGAGCGCCGGCTCCGGTGCTGGCCCTGCCGAACCAGCGCTGGAGCCTCGACTTCGTTCATGACCAGATGGCGCCGGGCCGTCGGTTCCGGGTTCTCAACCTAGTCGATGACGTGACCAGGGAATGGTTGCAGCGGTGCCGGACACCTCGATCTCGGGCCACCGTGTCGTGCGCGAGCTGACCCGGCTGATCGCCCAACGCGGCTAGCCCGGAAAGATCGTCAGCGACAATGGCGCCGAGCTCACCAGCAATGCCGTGCTGGCATGGTGCGGTCACGCACCCGCCGCCCGACATATTGCAGCAGATCGGTTCGTTGCGCACGCAGCTGGGAAGCGGAGCTGGCCATCGGCCCGGACGCATATGCGCCGGATATGACACTGCGGTTGAGCCCCCTTTGGAACTTGTGGCTGCACGACATCCACGGGGCCGGCGCTGGGGGGCAGCGGGAATTCCGGGCGCCCGCATCGGCAGGGTGGCCGGATTCGGCCTGCCCCATGCCTGTGCGGGGCGCTTCCCGCGTGGCTATTTCGCAGCGAAAGCCCGCTAGCGATCGGAGGCGAGCGCCTTTTCCAAGGGCACATGCGACCAGAAGTTGCGGATTTCATCATCATATCCGGTCAGGTCGTAGCGCAGCAACGAAACCGGCAGGCGCCCCGTGTTCATGAGGTAATCATGATAGTCCCGGATCGAGAATTTGTCGCCGAGCTGGCGCTTGCGGTCGACGAGGAGCTTCTGCAGCTGCATTGATCCGATCGTGTAGGTCATGCCGTAGCCGGGGGGGCGGCGGAGGTAGATGCCGGCATCGACCCGGGCGACATCATCGTCGAGATAGGGCGTCCACTCCTTCCAGAACTTCATCGTTTCCCCGACGCCCATTTCATTGCGCTGCATCCGGACATCGCCGATGGTGCGCGCGGCGCGGAACAGGCCGAAGATGTAGATGAGCTCGCGCGTGCGGGGACGATCATCGAACAGCCCCAGCTGGAGGGCGCTTTCCTCGAGGTAGAAGCCCCAGCCCTCCGTGCGGCCGCTGTCGCTGATGTAACGGCGGATCGGGTGCGTCACGCGCTTCCCCGTGAGGCCGTCGAACCGGTGGCCGGGGAATGTGGCGTGGAGGTGATCGGGCGATGCGTCGCGGAACTGCACCTGCTCCCAGAACATCGGCCCGTTCGGACGGACGATCCACGGCGCGTTGAAGCCGACCTCCTGATAGGTGCCGGGGATGTAGGCGGGGATGGAGATGATCTCTTCCGCCTGCAGCCACTGGCGGATCTTCGCGTCGGTGCCCGCCAGCTGCGCTTCATATTCCTGCGCGGATTTCGGCAGCTGGAGTTCGGGCAGGTTGCGATTGCGGTGCCGCTCTGTCGTGTAGTTCGCCCAGTGCCGTGTGAGTTCGCGCTCGGCCAGGGTGACGATCTCGTCCGAATCATAGGGCATGAGGCGGACGTTGGTGAGGAACCAGTCGTAGGCGGCCTTGCCGACGCCTGCCGGCGCCGTCATGGCGGGGCGCGAGGCGATCAGCCAGTCCCGGAAGCCTGCGATCGCCTGCCGGGCGGCGTCGATCTCGGGCAGAAGTTCCGGCTGCTGCACGACTGCACGCGCACGCAGATCATCGAACCAGCCGACAAGCCCCTCCGGCTCGGTGGCGCGGTAGGGCATTCCATGGCCGACCCCATCGCCGTTCGAGAGACTGTGGATGGCAAGATCGGCATAATCGGCGGCCACCGAATCAAGGTTGACACGCGCCTGTGCAAGATAGGCGGGGATCGTTCGCAGGCGCGCCTGATAGGCTGTCAGCGCATCGCCCTTCAGCGGCAGATCGACATAGGCGAGGCGTTGCAGTTCGTCGACATACATGCCGGGATCGCGCGCCCAAGGCCGGGTCACGTTGAGGGTAAAATCGGCGAGGTCCATCTGCGCTCGGACCGCCAGATAGTCGACCTGCTGATGACGATCCCATCGGGCGACGGCGAAATCCGGCAGCTTTGCCTGCATGGCCTTCAGCTCGGCGCGGCGCCTGTTCACGGCGGCCGGGCTGTAATCCACCACGCCGTTCACCGCAGGCGGGGTTTTCCAGCTGTTGAACGTGCCGAACAGGGCGACCAGATCCTGATAGCTGCCCTTTCCATCGGGCGGTCCGGCAGGCTGGGCGGCCGCCTGAGCAGCAACGGCCGCCGTTGCCAGGGGACCAAGGCCGGCAGCGCCCGCGAGCAGGGCCGCGATCGCCAGAATGGATGCCTTGCGCATGGATAATCCCTCCCTCGTGCAGCTTGCCTGAAGCTGTTTCCTGGCCGCACAAATAATAAAAAAAGCGTGATTATGGTTATGATGTGTCGCCATATTCGCCCGGTCAAGCGCTAAATTCGGCTGTCCGGACCCCGATGCGCCGGGGTTCGCAGGGGCCGGGGATACAAAGGACCGCGCGGAACAGGCGGACCGAACGCCGTCCGGGATCAGTTTTTATTGTTTTTAATTCAACGTCATATGCATCGGAATGTGGTCGGGATCGGTTATTTCCTGCCGTGCGGATACCGCGCCGCGACAGGTCCGAAATGCCCCATTTCACATTTTTGACAGAATGGAATTGACGACATTCGGACGATATGCTCAAAATCACGCGACTGTTCACGGTTTGATTGACGACCAACGTCGACTTGCCATGGGTGTCTCGGGCGGACGTGCCAGTTCAGGGAGATTGAATGATGGGTGTGAATCGGGTTGCAGATATTCGAGCGGGATTGAAGGGCGGCACGGCGCTGCTGCTTTCAATGGCGGCCATCGGGGCGGCCAACGCCCAGTCGGCGCCGGCGCTGGCCGATGACGAGGCAATCGTCGTTACCGGATCCCGCATTCCGCGGCCGGACGTGGAATCCAACAGCCCGGTCAACGTGATCGGTCAGGAAGAAATCCGGCTGTCTGCGGCCGTCGAGACGGAGCAACTGCTCAATGCCCTGCCGCAGGCGGTGGCGGGGGCCGGCGCGCAGTCCAACGCTGGCAACGGGTCCGCTACGGTCAATCTGCGCAACCTGGGCACCGTTCGCACGCTGGTTCTGCAGAACGGGCGCCGCATCGTGGGCGCGTCACAGGATGGCGTCGTCGACCTCAACATGATCCCGCCGTCCCTCATTTCGCGGGTCGAGGTGGTGACCGGCGGCGCGTCCGCCGTCTATGGCTCGGACGCGATGGCCGGCGTCGTGAACTTCGTGACGCGGGATGATTTCGAAGGGCTCGAAATCGGCGGATCGATGGGGATCAGCGGCAAGGGCGACGCAAAGCGCTACAACATGGAATTCACCGCCGGCGGCAATTTTGCCGACGGGCGGGGCAACCTCGTGTTCCACGGCAGCTATTTCGATCGCGCGCAGGTGAAGGGCTCCGAGCGGGCCCATGCGACCGTCTATCTGGCCGATGCCATCGTGAACGGCCAGCCGACGCTGATCCCGTCGGGCAACGGCGTGACGCCGCAGGGCACCATCTTCAGCCCGCAGCTTGTCGGCCTGAGGGATCCCTATGGCAACACGATCGGCACGGCCGGCATCTTCTTTGCGCCCGAAGGCTGGCGCGCCTACCGCGCGAGCGACGGGTTCAACGACCGCCCCTACACCAATCTGCAGATGCCGATGCAGCGCTGGCAGGGTTCGATCATCGGGCACTATGACATTTCCGACGCGGTCACCGCGTTCTGGGAAGGCTCTTACGTCCACAGCAAGCTGAATTCGACGCTGGGTGCAGTTCCGATGAGCAGCTCCGGCTTCATCCCGGGCTTCCAGCTTGACCTGCGCAACCCCTATCTGGATCCGACGCTGCGCAGCTTCCTGAGCGCGAACATGGATGCCGACGGCAACAATCTGGTGCCTGTGAACATCAACCGGCGCCTGCTGGACGGCGGGTCGCGCACCAGCGACCAGACGCGCGACTTCTATCGCTTCGTGGCCGGACTGAAGGGCAGTCTGACCGACCGGCTGAAGTGGGAAGTCTTCTACAACGAAGGCCAGACCCGCGTTGTCGACGTGCAGGGCGGCGGCGTGCTGATCGAGAACTTCGCCAACGGCTTCCTGACCGATCCCAACAATCCGTACAAATGCGCCGTGGCCGATCCCAAGTGTGTCGTCCTCAATCCGTTCGGGCTGAATTCGCTGACGCCCGCGATGATCGACTATATCTCCACCGATCTCACCAACATCACGACGATCCGGCAGAGGCAGCTTGGCGCCAGCGTGACCGGCACGCTCTTCACGCTGCCGGCCGGTGATGTCGGCATCTCGATCGGCACCGAGTACCGGAAGGAAAGCTCGTCCTTCGATCCGGACCAGCTCTATGTCCAGGGCAAGGCGCTTTCGCGTTCGGCGGGCCTGAGCCCGACGGCCGGATCGTTCGACGTCTCGGAAGTCTATGGCGAGCTTTATGTGCCGATCCTGGCGGACCGGCCCGGCATCGAGCTGCTCGCCTTCGAGGGTGGTCTGCGTTACTCGGACTACTCCACGGCCGGCGGCGTGTGGTCTTACAAGCTGGGCGGGGAATATTCGCCCATCCAGGGCCTGAAGTTCCGCGGCCTGTACCAGCGGGCTGTTCGGGCGCCGAACGTGGTCGAGCTCTATTCGGGTGCGACGAACACGGCGCCGCAAGCGGTTGACTTCTGCAATGCCGGCGCGGGCCGGACGGCTGCCGAGCGCGACTTCTGCATCAGCTCGCTGGGCGTTCCCTCGACGGTCATCGATGTCTTCCAGCAGGAAAACCAGCAGATCCGCGCCATCACGGGCGGCAATCCCAACCTGAAGGAAGAAACGTCCGATACCTGGTCCGTGGGCGCCGTCATCCGGCCGGCCTTCGTGCCGAACCTGCAGCTGACGGTCGATTACTACAACATCAAGATCGACAACGCGATCGGCTCGTTCGGTGGTGGCCTGCAATCGGTCATCAACGCGTGCAACGCCAACCTGTCGCTGAGCAACATCTTCTGCCAGCCGCTGCGCAACCGCACGCCGGATGGTCAGCTGTATGACGTGCCGCTGCTGAATGCGAACATCGCGAAGCTGGAAACCTCAGGCGTCGACTTCCGTCTGGATTATCGCCACGACCTGGGGACGGCCGGAAATCTCAGCTATTTCCTGGCGGGCACCTACCTGATCGATTCCATCACGCAGGGCAGCCCGATCGCGAACCCGGTCAACTGCGCGGGCTACATCGGCGGCGGCAGCTGCTCGACGGCCAACCCGACGTGGCGGTTCACCCAGCGTCTGACCTGGGACATCGAACAGCTGCAGGTTTCGCTGCGCCATCGCTTCATCGGTTCGGCCAAGGACGGCCGCATCGCCGGCGCGATTGCCTCTGGCGCAACCCCGCCCCTGCTCGCCGTTCCGGAAACCGGCGCGATCCACTATCTGGATCTGAGCGCGAGCGTCGAGGTGCAGAAGAACGTCACCTTCTACGCCAACATCGACAACCTGTTCGACCAGGAACCGCCCTTCTACCTGTATGAGCGGGAAACCTACGACGCCATCGGTCGCCGGTTCACCGTCGGGTTCCGGGCGAACTTCTGATTGGAAATGCAGTGGCCGCAGCGGCATCGTTCGCTGCGGCCACTGGCTGCACGTGACGTCGAGAGAAGCTAGGATTGCGCCAGATGAACAAGCTGTTCCTTCTTCGGTCAGCCGGAGCCGCCCTGGCGCTGGCCCTGTTGTCCGCACCCGGGGTGGCGCAGGACCGGCCCTGGCCGCATGCGCCGGTTCATGGCGGCGCAAAGGTGCCGGGCACCTCGCTTTCGATCGATGAACTGTATCGCTACAAGAGCCTGATCGGCACCACGCCCGAAGGCTACAACTGGTCCCGGGATGGCGGCACCCTGCTGTTCCTGTGGAATGACGAAGGCTACAGCTTCCGCGATATCTGGTCCTATTCGATCAGGACCGGCAAGAAGACCCGGCTGACCTTCCTGGGGCGGGACAGCAAACCCGAGGCGGAGGAGAAGGGCATCGCCCAGGCGGTGGCCCTGGCGGGTGGCCGGGCCGCCTTCACCCTTGGCGGACAACTGCACCTGCTGGAAGCGGACGGCACAATCCGCAAGGTCGAGACGGACAAGCAGGCGGTCCGCAGGCTGGCCGTTTCGCCCGACGGACGGAGGCTTGCCTTCATTTCCGGCAATCCCGTCGACACCCGCAATCGCGTGACCCTGGGCGGGACGCTGTGGGTGCGCGATGTCGCCGCCGGGGCCGATCAGGCCGCGCGACGCATTGTGGGCAGCGACGACCCCAAGATTTATGTTCAGGATTTCCAATGGTCCGACGACAGCGGGGCGATTGCCTTCCAGCAGTCTGACGACAGGGCGATGCCCGAACGCGATATCTATTATTATGCCAAGCGCAGCTTGCAGAACAACCGCGTCATTCGCGCCTTTCCCGGCGACGAGACATCGAAGACGACAGTCGGTGTTGCCAATCTGGCGTCGGGGCAGGTCCGCTATTTCGAACGCCCGGATGCCAAGCACCATGTGTGGGACTATGGCCTGTCCGGCGATGGCAAGCGGCTGTTCGTTTCAGGCTCTGACCTGGAGGCCAAGGAGCACAGCATCCATGTCTTCGACGTGGCCTCCGGCGCGCGCGAGACTTTCTATCAGCACCGCGAGCCGAAGCATCTGAGGCCTGACTGGAAGGTGGCCTGGGCCCCCGGCGACGACGGCCTGATCATCCTGACCGACCGTGACGGCTGGCTGCACCTCTATCACCAGCGGCAGGCGGGCGAAGCCCCGCGGCAGATCACCAGCGGCAAATGGGAGATCGAATCCTTCGAGGTGGATCGCAAGGGGCGGCAGCTCTATTTCACGGCGAACGAATCCTACATTCCCGAGCGTCAGATCTATCGGGTTGCCGTGGATGGCGGGAAGGTCGAACGGCTGAGCGGCCCTGCGGCGGGCACGCACCAGCCGGTCTATTCGCCTGACTTCCGGCACATCGCCGACTGGTTCAGCGACGACGACACCCCGCCCGAGCTGTTCCTGATCAGCACGGGGAAGCCCGGCAAGGCGACCCGGCTGACGAACTCTCCGCAGCCGGAATTCCACAAGCAGACCTGGGCGAACATCGGCTACATCGAGTTTCCGAGCCATGTGGACGGAATGCCGCTGATCGGGCGGCTGAGCCTGCCGGCCAATTATGATCCTTCGAAGCGCTATCCGGTGATCGTGGGTTCGGTCTATTCGGATGCGGTGCGCAACCAGTGGGGGGGGCGCCGAGCGCACCCGACCTGGGGGCTTGACCAGTATTTCGTCTCGCAGGGCTATATCGTCCTGAACGTCAATGTGCGCGGATCCTGGGGCCAGGGGCGCGAGCACAACCAGACGCAGCATCACAGCTATGGCGAGATGGACATCAACGACCTGGAAAGCGGCGTCAGGCACCTGGTCGAGAAGGGGTATGCCGACCCCAGGCGGATCGGGATCTGGGGCTCCAGCTATGGCGGCCTGATGACGATGATGTCGCTGGCGAAGAAGCCCGGTGTCTATGCCGCCGGCATCGCCGGGGCGCCGGCGACGAATGTGTGGCACGCCTATCCTTCGCAGATGTGGATCATGGGGCCGCCGGAAGGCGCCGACATGCCGGCGCGCTATGAGGCGCAGTCGGCGTTGTATCAGGCCAAGGGCATCCGGGATCCGCTGATGATCATCCACGGATCGCGCGATCCCGTCGTGCTCTATTCCGACACGATCGCCGTTGTCGAAGACATGATCCAGCGCGAGCAGATGTTCGAACTGGTGACGATCCCGGGCGGGAACCATGCCTGGGCGAGCGACAGCCTTCCGCAGGCGCGGTTCGCGTTCAAGAAGATGATCGATTTCTTCGACCGCAATGTGAAAAACAGGAAATAGGATGTTGCGACAGTCGATTGCCCTTCTGGCCGGAACGGCGGCATTGCTGACCGCGCATGTCGCGGTCGCGCAAGAGGCCGTGCAGCAGCTGGGCGCCGAGTTCTGGGCATGGCGCGCGACGACGCAGCCTGCCACTTCGGACGACATTCCACGCATCGTGCGGCCCGATGACTGGGTTCCGGACTGGTCTCCGGCGGCCGTTGACAGGCAGCGCAAGCAGCTGGCCGACTTCGAGGCGCGCTGGAATTCGCTTTCCGGCGCGCCGCAATCCGTCTCCGAAAAGGTCGACTACAGGCTCGTCGGATCAGCGCTTGCGCGCGTGCGGTGGGAGCTGGACCATGTGGCGGCATGGCGCCGCCAGCCGCACTTCTATGTGGCGCAGGCGCTGAACCCCATATTCGAACTGCTGCTGCCGCCGCCGCCCGTGGAGCAGGCCCGCATCGACGATGTGATCCAGCTGCTGGACAATGCGCCATCCGTTCTTGCGGCCGGAAAGACCAACCTGACCGACATGCGCGGTCCGTTCGTCGATGCGGCGCTGCAGCAGATTGCAGAGGTGCCGGCCAGCCTGAACGGGATGGTGGCGGGGCTGGAGCCGTACGCCACACCGGATCAGCGCAGGCGGTTGAGAAAGGCTTCGGCCAAGGCCCTTTCCGCCTTTGCAGACTTCAGGGCGCATCTGCTGGCGAAGCGCGCCGGGCTCGCCACGGGCACGGCGGTTGGGCGTGACAGCTACCGCTACTTCCTGGGCAGCGTCGCGCTTTATCCCTATTCGCCTGAAGAACTGCTGGTGATGGGACGGCAGGAATGGGCCCGATCCGTTCTGTTCGAGGAGCTGGAACGCAACCGGAATGCGGGCCTGCCCGAACTGCCGATTGCCGATTCCCTCGACGCCGTGATCCGCAGGCTGGAGGCGGATGAACTGAAAGTCCGCGCCTTTCTGCGCGACCAGAATCTGCTGACCGTTCCCGACTGGGCGGGGCACTACACCGCCCAGCCGTTCCCCGCCTATCTGGCGCCGATCGGCTGGCTGGGGCGGACGTTCGATCTGACCAGCCGGGTTCGCGTGGGACAGAATGCGACGGTCTATCTGCCCGAGCCCTCGCCCAAGCTGGGCTATTTCAACCTTTCCATCACGCGCGATCCCCGTCCGATCATCGTGCATGAAGGCGTGCCGGGGCATTTCTTCCAGCTGACGCTTGGCTGGAAGCATCCGAACCCGCTGCGCCGCCACTATTATGACAGCGGCGCCAACGAGGGCACGGGCTTCTACGCCGAGGAGATGATGCTGCAGGCGGGCTTCTGGGCGGATGCCCCCAAGACGCGTGAAATCATCTACAATTTCGCCCGCCTTCGCGCGCTGCGTGTCGAGGTGGATGTGAAGCTGGCGCTGGGCGAGTTCAGCATCGCGCAGGCGGCGGACTATCTGGAAAAGATGGTGCCGATGGACCGCGCCACGGCCGAAGAGGAAGCCGTGTTCTTCGCGGCCTCGCCCGGCCAGGCGATCAGCTATCAGATCGGCAAGATGCAGACCGCCGAATTCCTGGCGGAAGCCCGGGTGCGCGAAGGCCGCAATTTCGATCTGAAGCGCTTCCACGATTATCTCTGGCTGAACGGAAATGTGCCGATCGCGCTCCTCAAGGAGGAATATCTGGCGATGGCGGACAGGAAATAGAGGGCGACATGCGCATCATACGACTGGTTGAGCCGAAGTCTGGCCTGTCGGCGCGGTGCCGCCTGCTTGATGAGGCGGCGCCTGCCTCGACCGCGTTCCTGTGGGACCTGGCCGAACGCAAGGCGACGTTCGAGGCGATGCACGCGATATGGACGGGACCGGAAATTTCCGTGCCGATGCCGGCGGGCGCACTGCCGGCCGGAATGGCGACACCGGCGATCCCGGCCGAGAACGCAACTGCCTATCCCGAGGCGGGGGACATCGTTCTGGCCTATCTGGCGGCCGGCAGCACCAAGGGGCTTCCGCCTGGTGAATTCTACGACATCGGGCTGTTCTATGGCGGGGGAGGCCGGCTGCTGATGCCGTTCGGCTTGATCCAGGCAAATGTGTGCGCCCGCATCCTGGACGAGGATCTGGCGAAGGCGCAGGCCGACTGCCGGACCATCCGGCGCAATGGCGCCTGCCTTCTGACCATCGAAGCAGCCTGAGGATACCGGCATGACTTATGAGAGCCTGATGGCCCTGCTGGGGAACTGGCTTCTGCCGGGATCGCTTGTCGCGATCATGGTTTCGATGGGACTTTCGCTGACGGCCGACGATTTCCGCCAGGTGTTCCGGAACAGGCGCGCCCTGGTTTTCGGCGTGTGTTCGATGCTGATCATCCCGCCGCTGATCGGTATCGGGCTGGCGGTGACGGTTGCGCCCACGGCGGCTCTGGCCGTCGGCTTTGTCCTGCTTGCCACAACGCCGGGCGGCATGCTCTCGAACCTGTTCACCGACATGGCGAAGGGCGATCTGGCGCTGTCGATGTCGATGACGCTGATCCTGAGCATGATCTACATCTTCGTCGTCCCCTTCTATGCCCATTTCGCGCTGCTGCACTTCATGGGGATGGAGGCCGATGTGCAGGTGCCGCTTGCCTCTTTCTTCTGGGACATCTTCTCGATCACCGTGCTGCCGGCTTCGGTCGGCTTCGCGGTTCGCGCCTGGAAGCCGGACTTCGCGATCTGGATCAAGCGCTACCTGAAGAATGCGGCGACCCTCGTGCTGTTCAGCTCGTTCGGCGTGATCCTCTATGACCAGATCCCGGTGCTGCGCGAGAATCTGGGCGCGCTGTTCTGGATCACGGTGTCGCTGAACCTGATCATGCTGGTGGTGGTGATGACCATCGTGCGCTTTGCCGGCTTCACGCGGCGCGAGAATGTCGCGATCGGGGTCGAACATCTGATGCGGCAGGAAGGCACCGCCATCTTCATCGCCGTTTCCATCGTCGGCAACAACGAGATGTCGCTGCCGATGATCATGAACACGCCAGTCGCACTCTGTTTCGTTCTGCTGTTCGTCGCCGTCGCGCGACGGGTCGGCCGGACGGAGCAGGCTGTTTCATCCACGATCTGAAACACAGGATTCACCACCCGCAAGCCGGGTGAACAGGAAAGTTCGCGTTTATGACCATGTCCCGTGTCGAGGGCATCGCGGCGGGTTTCCAGCCCCCCGGCGCGATATGTTCCTCCTTCGCTTCCGTGACGGAGCGGTGATGCAGCAGCAAAGCATTGCACGCGCCGGCGGGCATCGGGACAGCGTGACCAGCCCGCTGTGGACGGCGACGTCGGCTACAGGGCCCGAGCTCGCCCCGCTTTCCGGCCAGATCGAAACCGACATCCTGGTGATCGGGGGCGGCATCGCGGGGACGACGACGGCCCTGCATCTGGCGGAACTGGGCGTTCGCGTCGTGCTGGTGGAAGCGGGACAGCCGGGCGACGGGGCCACAGGCCAGAGCGGCGGTCTTGTCGCGCCCGACTATATTCGCCATTCGCCGGAATCGATCCAGTCCATGCTGGGCCCTGTTCCGGGCGAGCGGCTGACGCGGATGATTGGCTCTTCAGGTCGACATGTCTTCGACCTGATCCGTCGCCATGAGATCGATTGCGACGCGCGGCAGGACGGATTCTACACGCCTGCCCATACCGAGGCGCTGGCGGAAAGCCAGCGCGGCTATGCCAGCCAGTGGCGCGCGCGCGGCTTTGACGTGAACTTTGTGGATGGCGCGGAAACACGCGGACTGTTCGGCGCAGACCGCTATTGCGGCGCGCTGCACTTTGCCGATGGCGGCAGCCTGAACCCGCTGGCCTATGTCCGCGGGCTGGCCCGGGCCGCCGTGCGCGCGGGCGCGCAACTGCATGCGGACAGCCCGGCGCTTTCGCTTGCGCGGCAGGATGGCGGCTGGATCTGCCGGACGCCGGGTGGCGCGGTGCGGGCCGGGCGCGTTGTGCTGGCGGCGAATGGCGGCAATGCGGCGCTGCATCCGGCGATGCGCCGGACGACATTGCCCCTGCACGTGCTTCAGTTCGCGACCGCGCCGCTGGACACGGCGCAGCGGCAGGCGATCCTGCCCCGCGGCGGCGCCTTTACCGACAAGCTGCCCTATCTGTTCACGGCCCGGCTGGACGGCAACGGGCACATGATTTCCGCATTCCCGGCCTCTTTCCTCGTCCGGGGCGACAGGGCCCTGTTCCGGGAGGCGCGGCGCCGGGTGCGGCAGCATTTCGAAGCCATGCCCGATCCCGAGATCGACTATCTGTGGCGGGGCCTTGCCTGGGTGAATACCTCGTTCCTGCCGGAAATCTATGATCTGGGCGATGGCGCGATCGCCATCCAGGCGTGCAACGGGCGGGGGATTGCGACCAACAGCCTGCTGGGCAGCGAAGTGGCCCTTATGCTGGCCAGGGGCGACCCCGACCTGCTTTCGGTGTGTCCGCGCGCGCCGTCGCCGGTTCGCTTCCATTCCGGCGCGGCCCTGCTGCCGAGGCTGATGATGTCCATGGCCTATCTGACGAACTGACCGGGATGGCTGCCGAGACCTCTGCCGCGATCCCGCGAAGCTTCTGCCGGGCAACTGCCCTGTGTGCCGCCGCCCTGCTGCTGACCGGCGCGAAGGCGCAGGAACTGCCGGACCTGATCGAGCGCTATGAGCGCTTTGCAGAGGCCTATCCGATGGAGGCGGGCCGATCGGATCCCGCACGGTCGCGCGAGGGCTGGCCGGACGAGACCCCCGCCGGAATGGCGCATCGCCGGGCCGAACTGCAGCGGATTGCCGCCGCTCTCGATGGCCTGGACGGGGCGGGCCTGGCAGGGGAAGCGGGGGTTAATCGCGCCTATCTGCGCCAGTTGATCGGATGGCGGATCGAGGGAATCGATTTCGACGAACGTCGCTTCGCCTTTGTTGCGCATGAGGGCTTCTACAATACACCCTATTCGCTGGCGCGGAGCCTGAAGCTGCGCGACGAGGCGGAGGCCCGGGCCTGGCTTCAGCGGATGCGCGGCATTCCGCGCTATTTCGCCGAGCAGAAGGCGAACCTGGAACGCGGCGTCGCGACCGGCTGGACGCAGCCGGCGATCGTGGTGGACGTGGCCGTGGCAATCCTGCGCAACCAGCTGGCCCGGCCAGTCGCCGAGGATCCGATGCTGGAGCCGCTGCGGGCTTTTCCTGCCGTGGCAGCCGAGGCGCAGCGTCTGATCGAGGGCGAGATCCGCCCGGCGCAACGGGCGGCGCTGGCCTATATCGATGGGCCTTACCGCGCCACAGCCCGCCGGGAACTCGGCATTTCCAGCGTGCCGGGCGGGCGGGCCTATTATGACTTCCTGCTGCGCTATTACACGACGACGGATCTTACGGCTGAAGAGATACATGCGCTGGGCGTATCGGAGGTGCGCAGGATCCGGGCCGAAATGGACGAGGTGATCGCTTCGACCGGCTTCAAGGGCAGCTTTGCCGACTGGCTCCGCTTTCTGCGGACCGATCCGCGCTTCTATGCGACCAGCCGGGAGGAACTGATCGAGAAATATGCGGCGGCCTCCAAGCGGATCGACGGCGTCCTTCCGCGCTATTTTTCCATGTTGCCGCGCCAGCCGTTCACGATCGTGCCCGTTCCGCGTGAGCTGGAGGAAGGCTATACGACGGCCCGCGGCGGCGGCGGCGGCGACTTCGAGAAAGGTTTTGCCGGCACGTTTATCGTCAACACGTCGCATCTCGATCAGCGGCCACTTTATGAAGTGACGGCGCTGAGCCTGCATGAGGCAGCGCCCGGGCATCACACGCACGGCGCGCTCAACAACGAGAACAAGGCCCTGCCGGGCTTTCGCCGGGCGCGCGACCTGCTCGCCTTCCGCGAGGGATGGGCGCTGTATGCGGAGCGGCTGGGCCATGAGATGGGGGTGTATCGCGACGCCTATGAAAAGTTCGGCAGCCTTTCGACCGAGATGTGGCGGGCCTGCCGGCTGGTGATCGATACCGGCATCCATGTGAAGGGCTGGAGCCATGCCGAGGCGCGGCGCTGCCTGGCGGAGAATACCGCGCTCGCCGACATCAACATCGATACCGAGCTGGCCCGCTATATCGGCGCGCCGGGCGGAGCTGTCGCCTACAAGGTGGGCGAGTTGAGGATCATCGAGATGCGCCGTCGCGCCGAAGCGGCCCTGGGCGACCGTTTCGACATCCGCGCATTCCACGACATGATCCTGGCGCAGGGGCAGCTGCCGCTGACGATGCTGGAGGCGAAGCTGGACGCCTGGATCGCGGCCGCCCGATAAGCCCCGGCCCGGGACCGGTCAGTGGTCGCCGGCCGGCACGATATCGAAGGCGATGGTGGTTCGATGCCGCTGGTCCGCGAACGGGATCGTGCCATGATAGAAATAGGAAGGGAACAGCACGAGCAGGCCCGGTTCCGGTCGCTCCTTCCGGTCGATCCGTTCCCGCGCGCCGAGTTTCAGGCCGGTTTCACCGAAGGTCAGCCAGCCCTGTTCGCCGCTGGCGACGGCATCGGGCAGCGCGACATAGTAGACGGCGCTGATCCAGCCTTCCGGATGGATGTGATTGCTGTGGTGGCCGCCATCATGCAGCCGAACAGACCATGAACCCGAAAAGGCGAAGCCCGATGTCTTGCGATTCAGGAACGGGTGGGTGGGATCATCCGGCAGCGCGGCGATGTAACGGTGGACCGCCTGTTCGATCATCGCCCGCACCGCCTGCACTTCGGGCAGATCACGGGTGAAGAGATCGTCGGACGTCTGGGTGCCGCCCTTCAATGTCTGTTCGAGCGGATGATTGCGGCCAAGATGCAGCGCGTCCAGCGCCGTGTCGAGCCGGCGGTTGAAGTCTTCGGCGGGATCGCCTTCCGGCAGCAGGCGCAGCGTTCCGACCAGCCGCGGATCGTTCAGCCAGTCCGCCCGGGGATCCCCGAGGAGGCGCCATGCAATCCCCTGCAGCGCAAGGGCCTGCTGGTCGCACGGGTCTGCGGCAAGGCATTTCTCGATGCGGAGCAGTGCGTCTTGCGGGCGGTCAAGGATGAGGAGGGCCCTGCCCTGCTCCCGCAGGCTCGGCAGATGGCCGGGATCGGCTGCGAGGGCCATATCGTAGGCGGCCAGCGCATCATCCGTGCGCCCGCAGGACCAGAGCGCGCGGGCGAGCCCGAACCGAAGCCGGACACCGCCGATGCCTTGCGCCACCGCCGGCGCGAGGAGGGCCACTGAATCGTGCGGCCTGCCGCCCAGAGTGAGCCGATTGGCGAGGCCCTCCAGCAGCCCGGGATTGCGGGGGTGCCGGGCCAATGCCGCGCGGAAACTGTCGAGATGGCTGTCTCCGCCATGATGTTCCCACATCAGCCGGCCCAGAGATTCGTGCATCGCAGTATCGGTGGGGGCCAGGCTGATGGCTTGCCGGTAGGCAGCCGCGGCTTCGTCGATCCGCCCCAGATCCTGCAGGCAATGGCCCAGATTGTAGCGGATCCTTGCCTCTGTCGGCGAACGGTCGGCGCATTCGTGCAGCAGCGGCAGCGCTTCGGCGGGACGACCCGACAGACGGAGCGCGACGGCCAGATTGTGCATCCACGGCAGGTGCCCCGGCCGCAGGCGAAGGGCGGCGCGGTAGGCTTCGATGGCCTGGGCATTCTGCTTCAGCGCGCTGGCCGCCTGGCCGAGGATCGCCCAGGCGCGCGCCTGATCGGGCCGCGCGACCAGAAAGGGGCGCAGCAGCTGTTCCGCGCTGGCGGGCTGACCAAGACTGATGCGCGCCAGCGCGAGATTCAGCCGCGCGTCGTCATGGGCGGCATCCAGTTCGAGCGCCTGCTGATAGGCCGCAGCGGCTTCGGCGTGGCGATCCGTATCGGCCAGGCTGTTGCCCAGGTTGTTGAGAACATGCGGCTGATTCGGCCGTACATCGAGCGACTTGCGGAACAGCGTGATCGCCGCTTCGTGATTGCCGCGGCGCCGGGCGACCATGCCCAGCAGCTGCAGCGCGTCTGGCTGGTCGGGCGTGCCTGCCAGGATGGCCCGTAGACTGGTTTCGGCCGCATCGAGCTGACCTGACCGGGCAAGCGCCATGGCATGGCCGATTTCCCGCGCCTGGCTTTGTGAAGGGTCAAGGTGCATGCCGCGCCTCCGGCTGGCGGGATCGCCTGCCGATCCGGCTTGTTCACGAGCGAAGCAAATCCGCCTTGTGCAGTCAAGCAAGTCTCGCTTTAATTCATGTGTAATTTCACATGTAATTGGAGGCAGTGATGCAAATGCCCGCCACCCGCCGTTCTGCAACCCGCAGGGGGACATGCGACGCCAGGGCCCATCGCTTCCTGACCCGTGGTCTGCTGGGCCTTGGCATCCTCGCTTCTTTCAACATGCTGTCGGTTCCGGCGCAGGCGGCGGCAGGCCCCATGTCGGAGACGACGGATGATGTCCGCCGCCTGCCCATCCCGCCCATCGACCGGAGCCGGGAGCCGCTGGTGGTGATCGCGGGCGGCACGCTGATCGACGGGCGGGGGGGCGCGCCCATCCCCAATTCCGTCGTGATCACGCAGGGCGACCGAATCCTGGCCGCCGGCCCCGCCGGGACTGTTGCCATGCCGGCGAGCGCGGCGCGCACGATCGACGCGAAGGGCCTTTATGTGATGCCCGGCCTGATTGACCTGCACATCCATTTCACGCAGCAGCGCTGCCATGATTTCGGCCGTTACGCCGACAGCCCGGCGGCCGCCGCAATCCGCGGGGTTGCGCTGGCCGAGCAACTGATCGACGCAGGCATCACCGCTGCGCGCGATGTCGGCACGGTTGATGACGTCGCGCTTCGCATCAAGGAGGGCGTCGATCGCGGCATCATCCGCGGCCCCCGCGTGTTCTGGAGCGGGCGTATCATTTCAACGACAGGCGGCCATGGCGACGAGGTGACATCTACGGCGACCGGGCGGCAGAAGCCGGCATTCGGAGGCCCGAGCAATGGCTTCAACGGCCCCTGGGAGTGGCGCACGGCCGTGAGGAGCCAGGTGCGCAACCTTGCCGACTGGATCAAGCTGGGCGCGCCTGCGAATGAGGAGGAGATTGCAGCGGCAATCGAGGAGGCGCACGCGCTGGGCGTTCCGGTCGCGATCGACAGCTATGGCATCTACACCGACCGGGCAATCCGGGCGGGCGTGGACACGCTGGAGCATCCGCTGGCGATGAGCGACAATGCCGTGCCGCTGATGAAGAAGCATGGAACGGCCTTTGTGCCCACCATCGGCGCCTTCGACAATCTGCTGAACGGGGGCTATCCCACCGCGGGGATCCCGAGCGGCGGCTTTTACCACACGCACTCTCGCCGGTTCGTGATCGACCAGAAGGAACATCTGAAGCGCGTGGGCGAGGCCTATCGCGCGGGGGTTCCGATCGGCGTGGGCACGGACATTCCGTTCGAGAATGAAGCCCGCTATCCCGACGCCTACTTCCGGGAACTGACGTATCTGCAGGAGGCCGGGATGAGCAATGCCGCTGTTCTGGCCTCTGCGACGCGGGTGGGCGCGGAGATCATGAAGATGGGCGACAAGCTGGGAACCGTGGAGCGCGGGAAGATCGCCGACATCCTGGTGCTTGGATCCAATCCGCTGGATTCCCTGAAGAATCTTCGCGATGTTCGCTATGTCGTCGCGGACGGCAAGGTGGTTGTCGAAAGGCCCGCGCGATAGCGCAGGCCTTATTCGATCGGAAGTTTGCCGAGGTTGGCGCTGATTTTCTGGAGGGTGCGCAGCAGCTGGGCGATCTCCCGGTTGCTGACACCGTCCATGGCGCGCGTGAACTGGCGCCCGACGATGGGGGTGAGCTTCCGGAGGGTCTGCTGGCCGGCAGGGGTCAGCGTGACCTCGGTGATGCGGTGGTCCTCCGGGTTGGGCTCGGTCGTCACCAGGCCCTGTTCGATCATCCGGTCGATGATGCGGCTTATGGTGGACCGCTTGGTCAGCGCGGCTTCCGCGATTGCGCCGATGCTGGCTGGCTGACGTTCGCGCAGCACCGTCATGACCCGATAGACCGGCTTGGACACGCCGTGCTTGTGCAGCACCTTGTCCATGTCCTCATGATATTTGAAATCGGCGTGCGCCATCAGATAGAATGGCGAATTCTCCAGCCGGAAGGTTGGACTGCTCGGGTCGTAGTCGCCGCGATTCTCCATGATCCCCCCACGCATCCCCGTCGATTTACTCGTCGACCGTTCGCTCATCTGTTCCTCAAAACCCCAATTCAATCAAGCCGTTCCGTCTTGCGCGGGTGGCGTTCCCGTCGAACTAGCCGAAAACATATGTATTTGCACTTAGTTCGTGCGCCTGTTTCGGCAATCCTGGCCGATTGCGTCCGCCGCTTTGGGGCACTTCCTGCATTACGCGGCAAAAAATGTTGCAATCCTGAGACATGTCGCCGCCTCCGGCGGCTTTGGAGTGCGCGCAAGGGTGAGGCGACATGATGGCTATTTGACAGAAATCCTGTGATTATGGATATATTGAGCCGTCGCGCAGCCCGACTGCCCCGGCAGACTCGCCGGATGGTTTCATGCGGTGCGCCTGCGCGGCGGAAGGGGAATGCGCATGGTGGCGAATCGCCGTGGAATGCTGCTGCTGCTTCTGGCCGCGCAGATGTCGTTTGCCGCGCCGCCGGCGGCTGCACAGGAAGCGCGCCAGCGCTGGGAGCAGCTGTGCCAGATCCGCAAGGACAAGCTGGACCTGATCCTACCGGGCGCCATGCGCGAGAATGGCATCGACATGTGGATCGTCGCATCGCGCGAAGGCCATGACGACCCCAATGCCGCAATGCTTGGCGGCGGCTATGTGGGCGACATCGGCTATTATATCTTTACCGACCGGGGTGGCGACCGCATCGAGCGCGCGGCGCTGGGGGTTGGCGGCGCCGCCTTCGATCAATGCCCACTCTATGATCTGAAGGGATCGCCATCCGGCCTGCGCGATTTCGTGGCGAAGCGGGCGCCGAAGCGGATCGGGATCAATGTGGCGACCGAGATCGGCACCGCCGATGGATTGAGCCATTCGCTGCACAGGCATCTGCAGCAGACGCTGGGGCCGGACCTTGCCGCGCGGATGGTCTCGGCCGAGAAGCTGGTATCGGATTTCCGTTCTCGTCATAGCGCCACCGAAATCGCGGCCTTTGCGCGTGCCGGCGAATATTCGCGCAGGATTGCCGAGCGGGCTCTTTCCGGCGAAGTGATCCGGCCGGGCCATACCACCACCGGCGATGTGGCCTGGTGGATGATGGAGCAGCTGCACAAGGAAGGGCTGGGCAACAGCTTCGGGCTTCCCAGCATCTATGTGCTGGGGCCGGGCGATCGCGGCCCAGTTTCGGGGGATCATGTGATCCAGCCGGGCGATCTCCTCACTATGGACTGGGGGGTGAATTACCTGCTGTCCTATACCGACATGAAACGCATGGCCTATGTGCTGAAGCCGGGCGAGACGGCGCCCCCGCCGGGCGTGCAGCGGGCCTTCGACAAGGCGCTGGCCGTGCGCCGCATGATCCTGGATGTGATCCGGCCGGGCATTACGGCCGGGGACGCGTTGGCCGAAGTGAACCGGCGGGTGGCCGCAACGCCGGGGCTTGTGCTTGGCCGCTATGATGACCCCAGCGCAGACCCGGCCGTTTCCGATGTGGTGATCGGCAGCCATTCCGTTGGCGACTGGGGGCATGGATCCGGGCCGTCGATGGCGGATTTCAACCCGCTGCGGATGACCTACACGCTGAAACCCAGCAACTTCCTGTCGATCGAACTGTTCCTCTACACGCCCGTGCCCGAATGGGGGAAACGCAAGATCAAGATCCCGCTGGAGGACAATGGGGTGGTCACCGAGCGGGGACTTGAATGGGTCTATCCCGCGAACAGCCGCATCCTGCTGGTGAAGTAGCGGCCGGCCGGAGAGGGTATGGCCCTTTTCGCTTGTAATTCCTGTTATCACGCAATTAATCACCTGTTTAACCTATCGGAGACCTGGGCATGAAGTGGCCGGCGCAGCGCCTGACGGCGGGATCGAAGAAGAGCTTCGGCATGTATGAGGAAGCAGCGAAGCTGGAGGCGCAGGGCGTTGACCTGATCCACCTGGAATTCGGGCGGCCGCACGCCGACACGCCCGCCCATATCAAGGAGGCGGCCAAGGCGGCCCTTGACGCGGGAATCGTGCACTATGGGGATTTCCGCGGAACCCTTTCGTTCCGGCAGGCGCTGGTCGAGAAGCTGCGGCGCTTCAATGGACTGGACTATGGTGTCGACGAGGTACTGGTGACCAACGGGCTGACGCACGGGTCCTTTGCCGCCTTCATGGCCGCCATCGATCCGGGTGACGAGGTGATCCTGCTGGACCCCTACTATCCCCAGCATATCGGCAAGACCGAACTGGCCGGCGGCAAGGTGGTGATCGCGGAGCTGGACAAGGCCAATAATTTCGCGATCTCCAGGGCGGCAATCGCGAGCAGGATCAGCGAGCGGACGCGGATGATCGTGCTGATCAATCCCGCCAATCCGACGGGCCGTGTCTATAGCCGCGAGGAACTTCAGCATGTCGCCGATCTTGCGATCGAACATGATCTGCTGGTGCTGTCCGACGAGGTTTACGAGCACATCACCTATGGGCAGGCCCGGCATATCAGCATCGCGAGCCTGCCGGGAATGCGCGAGCGGACCATCACCTGCTTTGCCTTTACCAAGGCCTATTCGATGGATGGATGGCGCATTGGCTATCTGACGGCCGATGCGCGGCTGATGCCCGCCATCCTGCGGATCACAATGACCGATGTGACCCATGTGAACGTCTTCATCCAGGAAGGCGCGCGGGTTGCGGTGGAAGGGCCACAGGACGCCATGCATGCGATGGTCGAGGCGGACCGGCGCAAGCGGGACATCGTGGTGCAGGCGCTGAACCAGATGCCCGGTGTCAGCTGCGCCGAGCCCGAAGGCACCATCTATGCCTTTCCCGACATCAGCGGGACAGGGCGATCGTCGCAGGAACTTGCCACCGCCATCCTGAACGACGCGCATGTCGTCGTGGAAGCGGGGAGCTTCTATGGACCGGGCGGGGAGGGACATCTGCGCATCTGCTTCGGATCGGAATCCGAGGCGCGGATCATCGAGGCGATGGAGCGGTTGGGTCGCTTCTTCAACGCCCTTTGATCCAGTTCGCCCTGAAGGGCCGGGCCGCCCCCGCGTGGCCGGAAGTGGGAGAATAGCCGTGAAGATGAAGCTTGTTCTGGCCGCCCTGCTGGCTGCGCCGCTGACGTCGGCTGCCATGGCGGCCCCTGTGGCCGCGCAGGCGGAGGCGCAATCCGGCTATCCGGCGCTGCTGGCCCTCTACAAGGAGTTTCGGGCTTTCACCGTGCCGCCGATGCGGGATGGTGTGCCGGATTATTCCCCGGCCACTATGGCCCGGCAATATGCAGGGCTGCAGCAGCTTCAGGCGCGTCTGAAGGCGATCGACGACAGTGGCTGGCCGGTTTCACAGCGCGTCGACTACATGCTGGTCCTTGCGGAGATGCGGGGGATGGAGTTCCAGCATCGGGTGGTGCAGCCATGGAAGCGCGACCCGGCCTTCTACAGCACGACCAACCTGGGCTTTGGCCCGAAGATGCATGGCGCCCTGCCGATCCCGAAGCTGCCGTTGTCGGCCGACAAGGCCGCACTGTTCAAGGCGCGGCTTGAGGCCGTGCCCGAGGCGCTGAAGCAGGCGCGGGCCAACCTGACCGACGCACGCGGCGACCTTGCACGCCTGGCGATCGCGCAGAAGCAGGTGGAAGTGAATGTCTATGGCGAACTGGCCGAACGGGCGGCGGCGGTGCAGCCGGAGCTTGCTGCACCGGCCCGCCGGGCGCAGGCCGCGGCCGCGGAATTCAAGGCGTGGCTGGAAGGAATCGAGGCAGGGCTGCCGGCGCATGGCGGGGTCGGGCGGGACAATTACGCCTGGTATCTGAAGAATGTGCTGCTGCTGCCCTATACGCCTGAGGAAGTGGGCCTGATCGGTGAGCGTGAATATCAGCGGCAGGTCGCGTTCCTGAAGATCGAGGAGCATCGCAACCGCGACATCCCGATGCCGGAGCCCGTGACCACGCGCGCCGAGTTCGACGCCAAGCGCAAGGTGGAGGACGAGGATCTGCTGAGGTTCCTTCGCGACGGCGACTGGGTGACCATCCCCGATTATGTGAAGCATGACCCCGAAGAGGGGCCCTACCAGTTCCCGTTCGAGAAGGATCCGTCCAGGCCCGGCCTGTTCGATCCGCCGCTGGACCTTCACTTCTTTTTCCAGGCGGAGTTCCGCGACGGGCGCCCGCTGCGCGCGCACAATCTGCCCGGACATGCCTTTGATTCGTTGCAGGCCGCGCGCGACACGCGGCCGATACGCGGTGCGCCGCGGCTCTATTTCGTCAACGGCCTGCGGAACGAGGGCTGGGCGTTCTACCTTGAGGAGCTGATCCTGCAGGCCGGAATGCTGGAAAAGCTGCCGAAAACGCGCGAGATCGACTATATCCTGGGCGCGAAGCGCGCGGCCCGCGTGCTGCCCGAGCTGAAGATGCAGGCCAATGAATGGACCTGGAAGCAGGCGAATGAATCGCTGATCGCGCGGACTCCGAAATGGATGAAACCCGGCGATGCCGTCGCGCAGTTCGATATCGAGCTATATCTGCGCCAGCCTGGCTATGGCATCGGCTATTACATGGGCAAGGTGGAGCTGGAGAAGCTGCTCTCCGATGTTGCCATGCAGCAGGGCGACAAGTTCGACATCAAGGCCTTCCACGACAGGTTCCGCGCGGCGGGCTCGATCCCGATCTCGTTGATCCGGTGGGAGATGACTGGTCTGGACGACGAGATCCGCGCCTTGCGGCAATAGCCTAGCGGCGTCCGTCGGGCGGATGTCAGCCCTCGTCCGAGGCCTCCGTTCCGATGGACTGCCGCAACTGGTCGAGCAGGTGGAAGAGCGCGAGCTGCTGGTTCCGGTCCATGCCTTCGAACATGCCCTTGATCCAGCCGTGATGCGCGGCGGCCAGTTCCTGGAAGTGCCGGTGGCCGGCCGGTGTCATCGAAACCAGTGAAGATCGGCGGTCATCCGGGGCGGTGCGGATGGTGAGATAGCCATCCGCTTCCAGCTGGCGCACCACGGCCGTGACATTGCCGTTGGAGACCAGCAGCGAGCGGGAGAGCTCGCTCATCCTCAGGCTGTCGCTATGACGATCGAGCGTGGCGAGGATGTCGAAGCGGGGCAGCGTTGTTCCGAACTGCTCCGCGAAGCGGCGGCGCAGGCGCTTCTCGATGATGGTCGAGCAGCTCAGCAGGCGCAGCCACAGGCGGACATCGACCCGGCGGGTCAGGGCGCCATCATGCTTTTCCCTGATCTTCGTTGCCATCCTGTCGTCGCCTGTCCTTTGCGGAATTGCTTCATGCCTAAAGAAGGGGATGCGCGCGCGCAATGCCATTGGAAGACGCGTCCGGGCCGGGCGAGGCGGGTTGCACGCAGGGGGATAATATTTTAGGTCTAAATTAAATGGAGGATTTGATGCGCATCCTGTGTCTGGGCGGAGGGCCTGCCGGGCTCTACTTCGCGATCTCGATGAAACTGCGGAACCCGGGCCATGATGTCGTGGTGCTGGAACGGAACAAGGCGGGCGACACATTTGGCTGGGGCGTGGTCTTTTCCGACCAGACGCTCGAAAACCTGCGCGACAATGATCCTGTGAGCGCGGCCACGATCGCGGGGGAATTTGCCCACTGGGACGACATCGAAGTGGTGATCGGCGGCCATGTGGAACGCTCATCCGGGCACGGCTTCATCGGCATCGGCCGCAAGCGGCTGCTCCAGATCCTGCAGGACAGGGCGCTCGAACTGGGCGTGAGGCTGGTGTTCGAGACGGAGTTCGAAGCGGATCTGTCCCGCTATCAGGACTATGACCTGATCGTCGCGGCGGATGGCATCAACAGCCGCATCCGCACCGAACATGCCGAGCGGTTCGGGGTGGACATCGAGACCCGCGCCAACAAGTTCATCTGGCTGGGCACGAAACGCCTGTTCGAGGCGTTCGCCTTCCTGTTCGAGAAGACCGAGCACGGCTGGATGTGGGCGCATGCCTATCGGTTCGACAGGACGCACTCCACCTTCATTGTCGAATGTTCCGAGGAAACCTGGCGGAACTTCGGCTTCGAGGACATGGAGCAGGCCGAGATCATCGCCACCTGCGAGCGCGTGTTTGCCGCGCACCTGGGCGGTGAGGCGCTTCTGACCAATGCCGCCCACCTTCGCGGATCCGCCGCCTGGA
Organism: Sandaracinobacter sp. T42; assembly: GCF_059115405.1. Taxonomy (NCBI): domain Bacteria; kingdom Pseudomonadati; phylum Pseudomonadota; class Alphaproteobacteria; order Sphingomonadales; family Sphingosinicellaceae; genus Sandaracinobacter; species Sandaracinobacter sp. T42. Next base: position 847,456 of record NZ_CM181101.1, on the reverse strand, counting down.
TCAATTTCAGGCGCGTGCTGTGCCGCAACTGGTCGTTCGACAATGTGGTTCTGCTGGGGGATGCGGCCCACACGGCGCATTTTTCCATCGGCTCGGGAACGAAGCTGGCGCTGGAGGATGCGATCAAGCTGGCCGAGGTGATGAGCCGGAAGAGCGTGAGCAGCCGGGCGGGGATGGCGGCGGCGCTGGCAGAGTATCAGGAAGAGCGGCACACCGAAGTGCTGAAGATCCAGAATGCCGCGCGGAATTCCACCGAATGGTTCGAAACGCTGGACCGCTATCTGGGCTTTGCGCCCGAGCAGTTCGCCTATTCGCTGATGACGCGTTCCCAGCGGATCAGCCACGAGAATCTGCGTCTTCGCGATCCGGCGTGGCTGGCCCATATCGAGAAATGGTTCTTCGCCCAGGCTGGCGCGCAGGCGGATAAGCCCGTGCCGCCGATGTTTGCGCCCTTCCGGCTTCGCGGACTTGAGCTGGCGAACCGGGTGGTCGTGTCACCGGTGCTGACCTATTCGGCAGAGGACGGCCTGATCGGCGATTTCCATCTGGTTCATTATGGTGCGCGGGCCACTGGCGGCGCCGGGCTGGTGATGACGGAAATGACGGCCATTTCGGGCGATGGACGCATCACCCCGCGCTGTCCGGGCATCCATACCGATGCGCAGGTCACTGCCTGGAGACGCCTGACGGATTTCGTGCATGCGAACAGTGCGGCAAAGATCGGCATCCAGCTGGGCCATGCCGGGCCGCGGGGTGCGACAGAGGCCGATGCCATGCGGCCGGACAGGCCGCTTGACGCGGGCTGGCCGCTGCTTGCGGCTTCCGCCCTTCCCTATCGGCGCAACGCCACGCCGCGCGCGATGACACGAGCGGACATGGACGGCGTGCGCGACGCCTTCGTGCTGGCCGCAACCAATGCGCGCGCCGCAGGCTTCGACCTTGTCGAGTTGCAGGCCGGCCATGGCTTCCTGCTGTCCAGCTTCATCACGCCGCTGATGAACCAGCGGACCGACGACTATGGCGGATCGCTGGAAAACCGGCTTCGCTTTCCGCTGGAGGTTGTCCGCGCCGTGCGATCGGCGTTGGGCGACACGATGCCGCTGGCGGTGCGCATCTCGGCGAACGACTGGGCGGGTGAGGCCGGCGTGACGCCGGAGGAGGCGGTGAAGATTGCGGCGGCGCTTTCGGAGGCCGGCGCCGACCTGATCGACGTGTCGGCCGGGGAAACCTCAGCGGCGCGCCCGACCTATGGCCGGATGTTCCAGACGCCATTCTCCGACCAGATCCGGAACGAGGCCGGGCTGGCGACGATCGCTGTCGGCAACATCTTCGAGCCGGATCATGTGAACTCCATCCTGGCGGCAGGCCGTGCGGATCTGGTGGCGCTTGGCCGCCCGCACCTGGCGGATCCTTCGTGGACCCTGCGCGCGGCGGCAGAGGCAGGCTATGACGGCCTGCAGATATCGCCCCTGCAGTCCATCGGACTGGAACAGCTCACCCGGACCCTCCAGCGCCGCACCGCAGGCAATTGAACGGATCGGACCGAATCGAATGAGCTTTGTTTCGCGCCAGAAAGTCCGCTTCGCCCACTGCGACACGGCAGGCATCGTCTTCTATCCGCGTTACTTCGAGCTGCTGAATGCGGCCGTCGAGGATTATTTCGCGGATTTCATCGGCGTCGACTTTGCAGCCATGCATGTGGGACGCGGAATCGGCGTGCCCACCGTGAGCCTGCAAGCGGAGTTCGCCATCCCCAGCCGACTGGGCGACGACCTCGACTATGCACTGACATTCGAGAAGGTCGGCAGCAGTTCTGCGACCGTCCGCGTGGTGGTTACATGTGGGGATGAACTGCGCTTCAGCGCCCGGGTTGTTCTTGTCTGCGTCCAGCTTGATTCGGGCCGGTCCATCCCATGGCCCGCGGACATCCGGCCCCGGGTGGACTCCGCCGCGACCTGAGACGCGGCCGCCGGCGGAAGGGCCGGCGGCCGTTTCGCTTCAGCCCGCGACGATGGCGTGCCGCAGGCGGCCGATGCCTTCCACCCCGGCTTCGATCACGTCACCGGGCCACACCCATTCCTGCGGGTCGCGGCCGGCGCCGACCCCTTCGGGCGTACCGGTCGCGATGATGTCGCCCGGCTCAAGCGTGATGCCCTGGCTGATGTCCGCAATCAGATCGTCCACCTTGAACAGCATGTGGCGGGTGTTGGACCGCTGCTTTTCCACGCCGTTGACGGTCAGCCAGAGGTCCAGCGTCTGCGGATCGGGAATCTCGTCTGCCGTGACGATGCATGGCCCCATCGGGGCGAAACTGTCCTGCCCCTTGGAGTAGATCCATTGCCCGGCCCGGCGGCAGTCGCGGGCGCTCATGTCGATCAGCAGCGAATAGCCGAACACATGGGACAGCGCCTGATCGACCGAAACCCGGCGGGCGGTGCGACCGATGACGGCGGCCAGTTCCACTTCCCAATCCAGTTGCTGCGTGATGTCCGCCCGATGCACGATCGGGTCGTCCGGGCCGATCACCGTCGTCGGCGGTTTGGAGAAGATCACCGGCTGCTTGGGCAGATCCTTCGAGGTGTCGAGCGACTTCGCGCTTTCGGCGACATGTTCGACATAGTTTAGGCCGATCCCGAAGATGTTCTTGCGTGGGCGCGGGATGGGCGCGAGCAGCCTGACATTGGCGAGCGGCGGGGCGCCATCCACCGGCCAGCGGCCCCGGGCCTCGTCCAGCAGAGCGCGAACTTCCGTGAGGGCAGCCGGGCCCAGATCGATGAGGTCGAGCATCCGCGACGGCAGGGGAACGCCTGCGCGCGCGCCGAGCTTCGCCACGTCGATGACGAGATCATCGACCAGGACGCCCAGCCGGGCCTCCGCTTCAACAGACGCGCGGTAGGTAACGAGACGCATGAATATCCTTTCGGAAGTCGGGTATCAGGAATGGACGGGCTGGTGGCCGCCGTTTTCGGCGAGGCCTTCGGAACGGTAGAGGCCAAGCGCCCGCATGGTCGGCAGATCGTGAAACGAGAAGAGGCAGGCATCCTCGGACGTGGAGCCGTTCACATGTTCGTGCCACATCCACGAGGGGACCACGAAGATGTCGCGCTCCTTCCAGGCGAGCTTGCGGCCCCCGACGATGGAATGGCCCGATCCCTTTGCGCACTGATAGACGAAGCTGCCGACTTCCCGGTGGGCCTTTGTGTGCTCCCCAGGGCGCAGCATCTGCATCGAAGCGCCCATGGTCAGCATCGGCGGCCCGCCGGTGAAGGGGTTCACATAATCCATGTGGATCCCGTCATAGGGCGACCCGTCGCTGACGCGGGAGAGGCGCTGAAGCGCCTCGTAGGTGGGCCCCCATTCATATTTCAGCAGCGGGGAATAGCGTTTGGACCAGCTTTCGCCCGCTGGCCGCAGGGCGGGATTTCCCCATTTGGCGGTGGAATCGTCGATGGGGAAAGAGACGGCCTGCTGAAGATCGGGATGCACTTCGTAGAAGTTGGCCTCCAGCGCGTTCATCAGCGGAATGTCGAGACCATCCTGCCAGGTGCAGATGGTGCCGTCCTCGCTGACGCCATGTTCGTGCCACGTTCCGTTCGGGGTGAGAACGAAATCATTCGCGCCCAGTGTCATCTTGTGGCCGTCGACATTGGTGAAGGCACCGGAACCTTCCATGATGAAGCGCAGCGCGGACGCGGAGTGACGATGGCTGGACGCACATTCGCCGGGGCGCATCACCTGGATTCCGGAATAAAGCCAGCCGACCGCCGCGGTCACATCCGCGCGGCCGGGATTGGCGAGATAGACCACCCGCCGACCGGCCTGTTCCGGGGTGACGAGATCCAGCGCCCGGAGCACATGCGCACGCAGACGGTCATAATGCCAGACGAACGGAACGGAGGTGGAGGCCGGCTCCCAGGGCTCGATCTTGTTCGCGACCGTCCAGAGCGCACCGGCGCCCTGCTTTTCGAGATCCTTGTAGAAGGCCACCAGCTCGTCGGTATCGGCGACGTTGGCACGGCCGATGACCTCCTCTCGGTAGCTGTCGTAGCTCTCGCTTGCCATGCAGGGCCTCCGCTCGGAAATTATTCTAAGCCTAAAATATCTTGCGCCGGATTGTCAACGCGCGGCATAGTGCGGAAGAGTGGATCGAAGGGCGCCAGCGAAGGCGCAAGCGGACGATCATGCAGACGATGGAGACGTGCCGATGGAAGGATATGCGGGCCAGTACAGGGCAGCAGTCGTGCAGGCCGCATCGGTTCCGTTCGATCCGATGGCCTCGGCTGAAAAGGCGGCCGCGCTGATCCGCGAAGCCGCAGGCGCGGGGGCGCGGCTCGCCGTATTTCCCGAAGTGTTTCTGGGCGGCTATCCGAAGGGGGCCGGCTTTGGCACGCCCGTGGGCATGCGCAAATCCGAGGGGCGTGATGCCTATCGGCGCTATCATGCGGGCGCGATCGACCTGGACGGGCCGGAACTGGCCCATGTGTTGCAGGCCGTGGCCGAGACCGGGCTGTTCGTGGTGATGGGCTGCCTGGAGCGCGACGGCGGAACGCTTTATTGCACGGCGCTGTTTCTGGATGGCACCAACGGTCTTGTCGGCTGGCACCGCAAGCTGATGCCCACAGCCGCCGAGCGGCTGATCTGGGGCTTCGGCGACGGTTCCACCATGCCGGTGATCGAGACGTCACTCGGCAGGATCGGGGCTGTCATCTGCTGGGAGAACTACATGCCGGCACTGAGGCTGGCGATGTACGACAAGGGGATCAGCATCTATTGCGCGCCGACCGCCGACGACCGCGACACCTGGGCGCCTTCCATGCAGCATGTGGCGCTGGAAGGGCGCTGCTATGTGCTTTCGGCCTGCCAGCATATCCGGCGCGGCGCCTTTCCGGCGGATTTCGAATGCGCGCTGGGGGACGATCCGGAAACGCTGCTGATGCGCGGCGGGAGCCTGATCGTCAGCCCGCACGGGCAAATCCTGGCGGGGCCGGATTTCAGCGGCGAGACGATCCTCTATGCCGACATCGACCTGGGCGAAGTGGTGCGCGGCAAATATGATTTCGATGTCGTCGGGCATTATGCGCGGCCCGATGTCTTCCGGCTGATCGTCGACGAACGGCCGCGCCCGCCCGTCGAGCGGATCTCCTGACCGGTGGAGTGGGATTTTCGCACACTGGCGAAGGCCGACCGCTACAAGCTGATGGCTTCCTGTATCACGCCACGGCCCATCGCCTGGGTGACGAGCCTGTCGGGTGCAGGCGTGCCCAATGCCGCACCCTACAGTTTCTTCAACATGGTGGGCGATGATCCGCCGACCGTCGTTCTGGGAATCCTGGGCCATGCCGAGGGGCGGTTCAAGGATACAGCCGCCAACATCGTCGAAACGCGCGAGTTCGTGATCAATCTGGTGGATGAGGCGCATGGCCCGGCCATGAACCTGACCTGCATTGACGCCCCGCCAGAGGTCGATGAAATCGCGTTCGCCGGACTGGAAACCACCCCCAGCCGGCTGGTTGCACCGCCCCGCATCGCAGGCGTGCCAGCCAGTTTCGAGTGCCGGCTGCTTCAGGCCATCGACACCGGGCCCCGGCAGCGCCTGGTGATCGGCGAAGTGGTGCATGGATATGTACGTGACGACTGCGTGCTGGATGCAGAGCGCTGTCACATCGACACCCCGGCGATGAAGCTGATCGCGCGGCTCCACGGAACGGGCTGGTACAGCCGCCAGACGGATCTGTTCCAGATGGTCCGCCCCCGCTGGGAAGATCAAACGGACTGACGACAGGCGCTGGCCGCGCCTGCGGATCAGGCTGCTACGGATCAGGCTGCGGCCACGAAGCCGGTGGGGCAGTCCCCGGCCAGCAGCGATTCCCGAAGCGCGCGCACCTGCTGCGACATTCCGGGCGCGTCGGGCGTGGCGCGCACAATCGCGATGATGCGGTTGAAGTTGGCGAGCCCGCGATCGAAGGTGTCGCCATAGCCTTTCAGCAACGACTGTGTTTCGACCAGCTCGACCGCCAGCGCATTGTCGCGCCGGGCGGTCGTCCGCACCAGTTCCAGCCAGTCCTCGATACGGGCCTGTTCATGCACATAGCGCAATGTCCGGGGGCGGATCGGGCGCAGGCTGGCAAGAAGCCGGAGCGCAAGAAACCAGCGCAGGCTCGTCGTTTCGACATGACGGCCCTGACTGAAGGCGCGTTCGAGCATCCGGCGCAGACCGTCGCTTTCCAGGATGCGGCGGCCCAGTCCGGCGGGAAGGGTATCGCAGATTTCCTGCACGCGGGGGTGCATATATTCGGTGACCTCTAGGATCTGGCCGTCAGCCAGCTGCACTTCGCCGGCGATGCGCTTCGCGCGGGTGCCGCGGATTTTCAGATCCGCGATCCGGATCGTGTCTTCATAGGCCATCCACAGCGCCAGGTGCCTTGCCGCTGAAACAGTGAGCCGGTGATCGTCGCTGCCATCGTCGACCGCGGCGATCGCAGCCAGCCTGTCGAGATAGAGTTCGGCATAGGCCCTGCCCTGATAATCCATCAGGCGCTTCAGCCCCTCGTTCGCCATCGGCCACGCCGGTTCCGGCAGGACGGATCCGGATCTGGCGGCCAGCGCCTTGCCGGCGGCGCTGACGGGGGTGGCGGGCGCCTTATTATCCCCACCGACTTCGGTGATCTGTCCCTCTGCCCCCGCAACGCCGGCCGCAAAGCCCTTCAGGTTGGACGCCACCGCCTTGCCGTTGCGCCGGATCGCATCCCGGAAGGCTTCCTGGCCAAAGGGCAGAACAGCGGCCCCTGCCAGCGCGCCGAACATGACAGAGCTGATGACACTGCCCGAGCTGGCCGAGACGGCGTCCATGTCGAAGCCGATGAAACGGCGCGCCCGCCGCACGGCGGCATCGAGGATCCGCTGCGAGGATGCGATTCCGTCCCCTGGAACGGTCTTCTCGGAGATGGCGTGGATGCGGTGAGTCGAACCGATGAGCGTGGTATGTTCCGCGCTGACGAAGCCGCGCAGGATTGCGCGTCCGGCTTCCATGAGTTCGGAAGCGATGACGATGTCGACGTCGCCGGGAACAGGCATCAGGGCCAGCACCGGATCGGGCCGGTTGTCACCCGACGCACCCTTCTTCACCAGCTCGATATAATAGACGGTGGAGCCGGTCCGTTGCGCCACGCCCGGAACCGAAGTGCCCTGCGCGACATAACCGTTGTGCGAGGCCAGATCGAGGATCCAGTCGGCCAGCACACCGCCGCCCTGGCCGCCCAGCGCCAGTATGGCGATTGTGATGCGGTCGCGATCCGGTCTCATCTCAGCAGCTCGCTTTCAGAAGGCGCGGGCCGCAATGGCCCGGGCATGCCGGTCCTGCAGCCATGTGATCGTCGTGCGGCGGACCCAGTTGCGGAGACGATCCCATTTCGTTGGGTTGCTGATGATCTGCGCCTTGTAGAAGGACGGACAGAGCACGGCCGCATGCGCCACCTCGCCGCAATTGCCGCAGCCGACGCAGCTGTTGTCGATATGGGTGACGGGATGCTGGCGCAGCGGATCAGGATTCGGTTTGATGCCGAGCGAGGGGCAGCCGGAGAGGCGGATGCAGGCATGGTCCCCGGTGCAGGTCTCGGGATCGACGCCGAAGCGTTCGCGGACGACCCGCTTCCCCTCGCGGACGGCTTGAGCAAGCTGGGGCCTGATGCGGCGTTGCCGGTTCAGCATGCACTCCGACTGGGCGACGATCACCTTCGGCCCCTTCTCAGGGCTGGTGAGCGCATCCTTCAGGGTGTCGCGCATGCGGGCGACATCATAGGTTCGCGTCAACGTGCGGACCCAGCTGACGCCAATCCCGCGCACGGCCTGCTCGATCGGGTGAAAGGTGGTCCGGGTGCTGTTTTCCGCCCGGGACGAAAGGATATCCTGCCCGCCCGTCGCGGCCGAATAGCCATTGTCGACGATGATCGTCACGCTGTCGTCCTGGTTGAAGACGGCGTTGCCGATGCCGGAGGTGAGGCCGTTGTGCCAGAATCCGCCATCGCCCATCATCGCGACCGCGCGCCGGCCACCGGGCCCCGGGGCCGGCTTGAACGCGGAGGCCCCCGCGGTTCCAAGCCCGTAGCCCATTGTCGTGTTGCCGATGTGGAAGGGCGGCAGGATCGAGAACAGGTGGCAGCCGATATCGGCCGAGACATGCAGATCGCCCAGTTCCTGCTGCACCAGTTTCATTGCAGCAAAGATGGGGCGTTCCGGGCAGCCGGTGCAGAAACCGGCGGGCCGCTGCGGAACCGTTGAGGCAAGCTCGGGCTCTGCCGGCATGGGGGGCGGCGGGGCGGCGGGCGCAAGCGCCGGCGCCCACTGCGCCAGAAAGGAACGGACGCCGTCAAGGATCACCTGCCCGCTGTACTCGCCGGCGCGGGGCAGAAGTTCCTTGCCGACCACGCGGGTGTTGATGTCGGCGCGCCTGAGGAGGGTGTTGAGCTCATGCTCGACGAACTCGGGCTGCCCTTCCTCGAGGATGAGCACTGCCGACTTGCCGGCGCAGAAGCGGGCCACCTCTTCCGGAATCAGCGGATAGGCGACGTTCATGCAATAGACCGGAAGCCGGGCCGCGCCATGTTGATCGGAGAGGCCCAGCAGTTCCAGCGCCCGGTTCAGCGTGTTGAACAGGCCGCCCTGAACGATGATGCCGATTTCACCGGAATCCGGGCCGAACCATTCGTTGAGGCGGTGTTCCTGGATATAGCGCTGCGCGGCCGGCCAGCGCCGTTCGATCTTTTCTCGTTCGTGGAGGAAGTTTGCCGGCGGAAGGACGATGCGATCGAGATCGCGCCTGGGGCTTGCTGCCGCCTGCCCGACGGTGAGCGGCGGACGGCGGTTGTCCTTTGCGATGAAGCTGCCGGTCACGTGGCAGGCGCGCACGCGCAGTTCCAGCATGACCGGCGTGCTGGACGCCTCGGAGAGGGCGAAACCATGTTCCACCATCTCGACGATGCTGGGCAGGTTGGGGCGTGGATCCAGCAGCCACATCTGCGATTTCATGGCGAAGGCATGCGTGCGTTCCTGCATGATCGAGGAACCTTCGCCATAGTCCTCGCCCACGATCACGAGGGCGCCGCCGGTCACGCCGCCGCTCGCCACATTGGACAGCGCGTCCGACGCGACATTGGTGCCGACCACCGATTTCCAGGCAACGGCGCCGCGCAGCGGATAATTGACCGAAGCCGCCAGCATGGCAGCGGCCGCTGCCTCGCTGGCGTTGGATTCGAAATGCACGCCAAGCTCGCGCAGGAGCGGGTCGGCGTCTGCGAACACGTCCATCAGGTGGCTGATGGGCGAGCCCTGATAGCCGCCGACATAGGCAACGCCGGATTGCAGCAGCGCCTTGGTAACCGCCAGAATGCCCTCGCCTTCGAAGGTTTCACCTTCGCCAAGCCGAAGCTTCTCCACCTCTTCCCGGAACGAGCGCTCCGCCACAGTCTCAGCCCTCGACCAGCGCCAACACGCGCAGCGGGCTGCCCGAGCCGCCGACGATCTTCAGCGGGGCGGCAAGGAGGATGGCGCCTGTCGGCGGCAACTGATCGAGGTTGGCGAGACATTGCAGGCCATAGCGCCCGGCCCCGTGGAACAGCGCGTGGGCGGGATACATCGGCTCCAGAAGGTGCGCCTGACCGGCATCGGTTCCGATCGTCTCGACACCGAAGCCCAGCGCCTGCCGATCCTCGACCAGGAAGCGGACAGCCTCGGCCGAAGGCCCGGGGGTGTGCGCGCCATCTTCGCGACGGTTGGTATAGGCATCACCCTGGCGCTTCGACCAGTCCGTGCGCAGCAGCACCCATTGGCGCGGCGCGATGCGGCCGTGCTGCGCCTCGAACGCAAGGATGTCATCGACGGTGAGCAGATAATCCGGATCGGCTTCGGCCCTGTCGGAAATGTCGATGACGACAGCCGGCGCCACGAGATCCGATGGCGGGACGGTATCGACACTGTTGTCGGGCAGATCCTTGCCCGTCACCCAGTGTACGGGGGCATCGAAGTGGGTTCCGGTGTGCTCGCCCACGGTGAAGTTGTTCCAGAACCAGGCCACGCCCTTGTCATCATAGCGCGAGATCTGCTGGCGGCTGAACGCGGCCGTCTGGCCGAACGGTTCCGGCAACACAAGCAGCGGCGTTTCCTCGGACAGCGGCTGGGTGAGGTCTATGATGCGGACCTTTCCGCTCGCGAGCCCGGCCGCGAACTGCTGCAGCAATGATTGCGCCACCTTATTTCTCCCTTTCCCGTTATGGGCTCAGGTTGATGCAAGAAACTTGCATATGCAACCTTTTTGTTGAGGCGGCCCAATTGATGCAGCAGCGCTGCGTCGTTACCGTTCCGCAGACGATGGCTGATATCGACACCCGTATCCTGGGGGATCCTGGCACACCGGCATTCCAGGTGCGCAAGTATCCGTTCTACCTGCTCAATCGGCTGGTCGGGCTGTACAACAAGGTGATCGAACGCGAGCTGCGCGCCATCGGCCTGGAGATACCGGCCTGGCGGGTGCTGATGATCCTGGGGGAGAAGGATCCCTCGGGCACGCGCGACATTTCCGGGGCGGCGATGATTCCGATCTCGACCATGACCCGCATCATCCAGCGCATGGCGGCCGCCGGGCTGGTCACGACGGCCGCAAGCGCCACCGACGCGCGGGTGACGCTGGTCTCGCTCACGCCGCTGGGGCAGGAGAAGCTGACGCAGGCGCGAAGGGCGACGGCGCCGGTTTATGCCCGGGTGATCCGCGGCCTGGACCGCAACGAATTCGACAAGCTGCTGTCGCTGCTGGAGCGGCTCCACGACAATCTGGAGGGCTAAACGGTGCTTAACCGGATCGGGGCCGGGCAATGAGGGGATGTATCCGGGCGCGCTGCAGTGTCGGCTTCGTCTGGCGAACTGATCAGCTGCCGCCGGCTCGCTAAAGGGATTCCGGCACTGGATGATTCCGGAAATGGTGGTCCCGACAGGATTCGAACCTGTGGCCTACGGTTTAGGAAACCGCCGCTCTATCCTGCTGAGCTACGGGACCATGCGCGCGCTTTGCGGCATCGGCATCCGAATCGCAAGCGTCAGGCATCTGCCAGCCGGCGGGGGCGGAAGGGAAGCGGCGCGACGGGAATACCTTCGGAAATGAGTTCCGCCGCTTCGGCGAGGCTGGCTTCGCCATAGATGCCGCGCGGGGCCGGTTCGCCTGTGTCGGCGGCTTCATGGCGGGCGCGGGCTTCGGCTGCGAATTCCCGACCGACATAATCGCAGTTCGCTTCGACTTCCGCGCGCAGGGCCTTGAGCCGGGCGGCCTCTGTCTGGCGTTCGGCCGCAGTCACCAGGCGATTCCCCTTGGGCGACACGGCCGGCGCCATCACGGCCTTGTCCACCTCTGCCGTGCCGCACATCGGGCAGGCGACGAGGCCGCGCGCCTTCTGCGCCTCATAATCCGAACTGCTGTCGAACCAGGCTTCGAAGATGTGGGACTGGCCGCACTTCAGGTCGAACACGATCATCGCGCGTCTGCGATCCGGGCATCGGCCAGCGGGCGGGCATGGCGCAGGTTCGGAATGCGGGCGCGGGCATCGGCCACTTCGCCCAGATCGATATCGACGGTCGCGATGCCCGGTTCCGTCCCCATGTCGAGAAGGACGCGACCCCAGGGATCGACGACGAGGGAATGGCCATAGGTTTCGCGGCCGTCCTGGTGCAGGCCGGATTGCGCGGCCGCAACGACGAAGGCGCCAGTTTCGATGGCGCGGGCCCGCAGCAGCACGTGCCAGTGGGCCTCTCCTGTGGGGACGGTGAAGGCAGCCGGCTGGGCAATGACCTGCGCGCCGGCAAGCGCCAGCGCATTGTGCAGCTGCGGAAAGCGGAGGTCGTAGCAGATGGCAAGACCGAGGCGCCCCCAGGGCAGATCCGCGAGTTGCAACTGCCCGCCAGACAGGAAGCTTGCGGATTCGCGATAACTGTCTCCGTTCGGGAGATCGACGTCGAACAGGTGCATTTTGTCGTAGCGAGCGGCGATGCGGCCGTCGGCTGCGATCAGGAAGCTGCGATTGGCGAGCCGACCTTCGGGGGAGGCCGCCGGGTCGCGGATGGCAAGCGAGCCGATGGAAATGGCGACGCTGCGCCTTCTGGCGACATCGGAAAGTGCGGCGAGCACCGGATCGTCCGCTTCGGTTCGGGCCGCCGCCAGCAGGCGCCGGGTGTTTCGATCCAGAAGCCCCGACATTTCCGGCGTGAAGACGATTTCCACCCCTTCGGCGGCCAGCCGTTCGGCCGCCTCGGCCAGGCTGGCTGCATTCGCATCAGGATCGAGTCCAGTCCGGGTCTGGACGAGACCCAGTTTCGTCATGCCGCCAGCAGCGGGTCGAGCCCGCCGGCCCGATCGAGGGCTGCGAGATCGTCTGAGCCGCCGATATGCCGATCATCGATGAAAACCTGCGGCACCGTGGTGCGGCCGTTGGCGCGCTGGATCATTTCAGCCCGCTTCGGTCCGCCCATGCTGATATCATACTCCACAACCTCCACGCCCTTCGACGCCAGCAGCGACTTGGCGCGCGTGCAATAGGGGCAGAGGAACTTGGTGTAGATTTCAACCTTGACCATGACCATCCTGACTGGGTGCAAGTGCAACATATGGAGCAGCATCGGTTGCTGCAACCCGGGCATGAACAAGAACCGATACCCGGGCCGCGCCGGCCCGCTTCAGCAGCCGGGCGGCGGCGGACGCCGTGGCGCCGCTTGTCATCACATCGTCCACAAGGATCACCTCGCGCCCGGCGATACGTGCCCCTGCATCGAGTGCCAGCCGGAACGCTCCCTTCACGTTCAACTGGCGCTGCCGGCGGCTGAGGCCCTTCGTGCGCGGCGTCGCCTTTACGCGGACGAGCAGATCCGGATGGAGCGGTGCGCCCGATGCGCGGGCGATGGCGCGCGCCAGCACCAGCGCCTGGTTGTAACCGCGCGCCGCCAGTCGCCATCGGTGGAGCGGGACGGCGCAAACCAGCGTGTCGGGCCCAACCCAGTCCGGCGCCGCGCGCAGCATTGCGGCGGCCATGGGGGTGGCATAGGCCTCGCGCCCGTTCTTGAAGGCCAGCACGAGTTGACGGGCCGGGCCGTCGTAGAGATAGGGCGCGGCCGTGCGGTCGAAGCGGGGCGGATCCCTCAGGCAGCCGAGACAGTGACTTTCGGTGCGCCATGCCATCGGCAGGGGAATCGCGCACTGCACGCATCGGCCCGCATCGATGGGCTTCAGGGCAGCGAAGCAATCGGCGCAGAAGCTGAGCGGGGTGGCGACCGGGGACTTGCAGGCGATGCAGGCCGGGGGCATCAGCAGATCGACAAGCCCGCGCGCAGTGGTTCGGGCGGCATCAAGGAACGGGTTGGCGGCGACCATTTGCCGGCACCCTAGCATGAAGATGGGACTGGCGCGCCATGGCGCAATTCGAGCCTTTCGACAGGGCGGCGCGACGTCGGGCGCGGGACCGGGCCGCCGGGCTGATCCCGGGGCGCGAACAGGTGTTGCGGCATGTGGCGGCCGAACTGGCGGAACGACGACGTCTGCTGGGCGCGACACCCGAAGGCGAGGAATTGTGGATCGGACTGATGCTGCCGCCGCCTGGCGTTGCGGGGCTGGACCCTTCGCCCCGCCTTGCGTCGGCGCATGGTGGAATCGCCGGCGACGAGGATCAGCGCCATTTCGCGGACGGGCGGTTCGCAAGGATCACCGCCTTCATGACATTTCATGGCGTGAATGACCTGCCCGGTGCGCTGCTGCTGGCGCGGCGGGCGCTTGTGCGCGGTGGCCGGTTCCAGGCGGCCTTCCCCGCCGGCTTCTCGCTGGGGGCCGTGCGCGAGGCATTTCTGGAAGCCGATGTGGCGGCTGGCGGCGGGGTTGCGCCGCGCGTGGGGCCGACTGTCGATCCGGCGGAGGTGGCCGGGCTGCTGCAGCGGGCGGGTTTTCTGGATCCCGTCGCCGAGGTGGAAACGCTGACGCTTCGCTATCGGAGCCTGGCCGACCTGGCGCAGGATGTGCGAGCGCATGGTGACAGCGGCTGGCTGACGAGCCGGGCGCGCGGCTTGATGACGCCAAGGCGCTGGGCGACGGCGGAAGCCCTGTTCGCGCAGGATGCCGCGGCAGACGGCAAGACGCCGGTGACTGTGCAGATCCTGTATCTGTCCGCCAAGGCCCCCTAGAAGAGACGGGCGGCCCGCCCCTGAGGCCTAGGAAAGCCCGGCGAGATAGGGCCGCACCAGATCGGGGTGGGTGACCGGCAGGAAGTGGCCGGTGCCGGGGAAGCGCCTGACGGTGGCTTCGGGGTGCAGGCGGCGGATTTCGGCTTCTGCGGCGGGCGGGACGGTGCTGCCGATCTCTGCGGCCAGCAGGGTGAAGGGAATGCGGCATGCCTCCATGCTCTGCTGCATGGTGGTGCTGACGCCCCGGAAGCTGGTGGCTTCCCATGCTGGCGTGCAGGCGAGGCGGATACCACATTCGTTGCTGGGGTTCGGATCCGGCAGAGTGCCACCTTCGATATAATCTTTGAGGGCGCGATCGGGCCAGCCGGTGAAGACGCCCCGGTTGTGGTAGGCTTTGAAGATGGATTCGCGGCTGGCAAAGTGCGCACGGCGGCGAGCCGCCTGTTCGGCCATGTGGTGCGGGGCATCCGGGTTTCCCCGGTAGGCTTGCACCTGATCGAAGGGGATGAAGGGCGGATCAATCAGCAGCACGGAACTGGCAAGACCGGGCGTTTCGACTGCAGCTTCGAAGGCCGAGGTGGCGCCGAAGCTGTGGCCTGCAAGGCGGACGGGGCCGCCGCCCAGCGCCGCGACGAGGGCTGCGATATCCCGACGGTAGGGCTTCCAGTCCGCCGGAATGATGGCCGGATCTGCCGGGAGGGTGGTGCGGCCGTGGCCGCGCGCATCGAAGGCGACGATTCGATATTGTTCGCCCAGCGGTTCAAGCAGCTGGAGATAGGTGCGCGCACACATGCCTGTCGCGTGGGCAAAGACCAGAAGCGGCCCTTTGCCCCATTGCAGCGTGAACATCTGCCCATCCGGCAGGTCGATGAGAATCTCTTGCGGGCTCATGCGAGCAGCACATGTGCGCCTTCGGCATGCCAGCCAAGCCATACATTTTCATCCCAGGTGAAATCTTCCTGATCCCAGCGGGTGAGATTGGGGCGGATGACGCGGACGCGCTTGGGCTCGCGGCCTTCGGGTGCGTTGAGGCGGATATCGAACACGGATTCCGAACCGAGATAGGCGATGTCCAGGATGGTGCCGCCGACGACATTGTAGCCCGCAGGCGTCCCCTCCATCTCGGGGGGGGCTTCGCCATTGCTACGCTTGTGGATCTCCACTTTCTCCGGTCTCAGCGCGAGCCAGATCTGCACGGTTTCCGAGGCGCCCGTGCCGTGATCCAGCCAGGCCTTGATGCCGATTTCCGGGAGTTCGATGACGGCATGATCGCTGTCGTCGACTTCCACACGGCCTTCGAACAGGTTCACGCTGCCGATGAAATCGGCGACGAGGCGGGTGGCGGGAAATTCATAGAGATCGGCCGGCGTCGCCACCTGCATCAGCGAGCCCTTGTTCATCACCGCGCAACGGCTGGCGAGCGCCAGCGCCTCGTCCTGATCGTGCGTCACCATCACGAAGGTGATGCCGAGCCTGTCCTGCAGGGCGGACATTTCGAAGCGCAGTTCCTCACGCAGCTTGGCGTCCAGCGCGGAGAGGGGTTCATCCAGCAACAGCACGCGGGGGCGCTTCACGATGGCGCGGGCCAGCGCGACGCGCTGGCGCTGGCCACCCGAGAGCTGATCGGGCATGCGATCGCCATAGCCTTCGAGCTGGACGAGACTGAGGGCGGCCTTGGCGCGCTCGCGCCGCTCGACGGTGGGCACGCCTTCCATCTTCAGGCCATATTCGATGTTCTTCAGCACCGACAGGTGGGGGAAGACAGCGTAGCTCTGGAACACCATGTTCACCGGTCGCTTGTTGGGCGGCACCTTCGTCACATCCTGCCCGTCGATCAGGATCTGCCCGGACGAAGGGCTTTCGAAGCCGGCGAGCATGCGCAGCAACGTTGTCTTGCCGCAGCCCGACGGACCGAGAAGGGCGAAGAATTCACCCTCGCGAATTGTCAGGGAGACATTGTCCACCGCGACGACGGGGCCGAAGCGCTTGGTGATGTTGCGGAACTCGATGATGGTCCGCCCACTGGGGGCCTGGGGTGCCGGATCGGGCATCAGCTGGTCTTTTCGGCTTCTGCCCGGGCCTGCAGCCTGAGCGCGATGAAGGTGAGGAGGACAGTGAAAACGAGGAGGAGCGTGGAGATGGCGTTGACCTTCGGCGTCACCGAGAAGCGCACCATCGAATAGACCTTCACCGGGAAGGTGACGGTATCCGGCCCCGCCGTGAAGAAGGTGATGACGAAATCATCGAGGCTGAGGGTGAAGGCCAGCAGCGCGCCCGCCAGCAGGGCGGGCTTCAGATGCGGGATCACCACGTCCCACAGCGCCCGCCAGTCACTGGCGCCGAGGTCGCGTGCGGCTTCTTCCTGCGATCGATCGAAGCTGTGCAGCCGGGCGCGGACCACGACCGCCACGAAGGGAAAGCTGAAGGCGACATGGGCGATCACGATCGCACCCAGAGACAGCGGCCATGGCAGGCCCGAGGGCCAGGGCATCACCCGGGCGAAGAAGATCAGCATGGCGACGCCCATGCAGATTTCCGGAACCACGATCGGCAGCGAGAACGCGCCGTCGACCAGCGGCTTCCCCGGAAAACGGAAGCGCCAGAGCGCGATGGCGGCCAGCGTGCCCAGCACAAGGCTGAAGATGGTGGACAGGGCCGCGATGGTAAGTGAGTTGGCAAGCGACTGGACGAGTTCCGTGTCCTCAAACACCTTTCGGTACCAATCAAAGGTGAAACCCTGCCACTTGGTGGTCCGGCGGCTGTCATTGAAGCTCATCACCACAAGGACGACAAGCGGCGCGTAGAGGAAGATGCCGACGAGCAGCATCCACAGCCGCAGCGGCCAGCGACGGGAATAATCGAGAAGGCCGGGCTTTTCGCTCATGTCCGGCGCCTCATTCCGGGCGCTCCCGCCGCTTCAGCAGCGACTGCACCGCGATTCCGAACAGAGTCAGGTACATCAGCATGAAGGCGAGTGCGGCGCCGAACGGCCAGTCATTCGCGCGCTTGAACTGCCGTTCGATCACGTTGGCGATCATCTGGCTGTCCGGCCCGCCAAGCAGATCCGGCTGGAGATAGCTGCCCAGCACGGGGATGAAGGTGAGCAGCACGGCCGAGACGATCCCGGGCGCGGCAAGTGGCAGCACGACGTTCCAGATGGTGCGCAGATGCCCGGCGCCCAGATCGAGGCTGGCTTCCAGGAGGGAGCGATCGAGCCTGTCGAGCGCAGCATAGAGCGGCAGAACCGTGAAGGGCAAATGGACATAGACCAGGCCGACCATCACCGCGAAATTGTTGTTCATCAGCGGCAGCCGCTCGAACCCCGCCCAGCCGAACGCCAGCTCCAGCCCGCTGTTGAGCAGCCCCTCGTCGCGCAGGATGGCGATAAGCGCGTAGGTGCGGATCAGCAGGTTCGTCCAGAAGGGCAACATCACGCCGATCAGCAGCCAGGTCTTCAGACCCGGCGGCGCAAAGCTGATCGCAAGCGCGACCGGAAATCCGACGACCAGACAGATCAGCGTCGCCAGCGCGGCAAACGCCAGCGACTTTATCAGGATGCCAAGGTAAAGGGGCTCAAGCGCGCGGGCATAGTTGGCGAAGGTGCCGGAGATGTCGATGTCCGACACACCCACGTTGGAACCGAAGCTGTAGGCCCAGACCACCGCCATGGGCACGGCGAAGAACAGCAGGAACCAGCCCAGGGGCGGCCCCAGCAGGGCGGCAAGTCCCGTCTTGGCGCGCCGCCAGTCCACCCCGTCGGTCAAATACCCGCCCCCGGCTAAGGCATCAGGCCGCGCGGACGCGGGTGATCGCGTCCTCGAACATGCGCTGCTGATCGGGCCCCTCGAACTTGCCCCATTCGCTGTTGTCCATGCCCGCGCCGGTCGGGAAGACGATCGGGTTGTCGCGGTAGGATTCCGGCATCAGCGCCTTCGCCGCCGCATTCGGCGTCGGATAGAGGATGGTTTCCGCGATATGCTTGCCGGCCTCGGCGTCCAGCAGGAAGTTGATGAACTTGTGCGCCAGTTCCGGCCGCGGCGCGCCCTTGGGGATCGCCAGCGTGTCCGCGTTCAGAAGCGAGCCTTCTTTCGGCACCACGAATCCGATGTCGGGGTCTTCCGCCGCGATCTGGGCGATGTCGCCGTTGAACTCCATCACCAGGTCCACGTCACCCGCCAGCAGCAGATCCTGCCCGTTGTCCTCGTGGAAGGTCTTGATGTTGGGCTTCTGCCGGATCAGCATCTCCTCCACCTGCTTCACGGTGGCGGCGTCGATCCCGTTCAGAGACTTGCCCAGATATTTCGCCCCCAGCCGGATCAGGTCGGCCGCCTCCGAAAGCAGCGCGATGCGGCCCTTGTAAAGCTCGCTGTCGTACAGCCACTTCCAGCTGTCGGGCACGCCGTTCACGCGTGACTTGCGGTAACCGATGCCGGTGACGAGCCAGGTGTAGGGCACGCTATGCTTGGGCGCCGGATCATAATCATTCCCCAGGAATTCCGGCGCGATATTCTTGATGTTGGGGATCAGAGCCATGTCCAGCGGCAGCAACATGTCGGCCTGGCGCATCCGCGTCACGAATTCGTTCGAAGGCACGATCACATCATAGCCGGGGTTGCCGGCCTTCAGCTTGGCGAACAGCTCGTCGTTGGTGGAAAAATAGCTGGTCTGCACCTTGACGCCGCTGGCCTTCTGGAAATCGGCGAGCGTGGTTTCCCCGATGTAGGTATCCCATGTGTAGAAGTTCAGCTTGTCGCCACCGGCATCCCCGCCGCCCTTGCCGCAGGCCTGAAGTGAAAAACCAACAGCCGCGACGCCCAGCCCGGCCAGAAGGGAGCGGCGCGAGATCGATGAACGGCGGCCGGCATCGGCCCCTTCTGCCCCACCTTCGAAAGCTGTCATGCCCCGCTCTCCTCGCCGCTCAGTTGCCGATGCGGCCGTGGTAGAACAGGCGGGCTATGAAATGTAGCCCCAATGTGCATCGCAATGCAGTCGGCGGCGGGTTTGTCAGCGCTTGCGCGGCGGTGCATCTCCGCTGCCCTGCTCGACAAGCTGGCGCAGCGTTTCGTCATTCAGGTCGCCGGGTTCCGCTAGCAGGTCGGCCACCTGAACCCGCTGGCCGCGATCCCGGGCAGACAGCACGGCGAACCCGGCAGACAGCAGGCTTTCCACATTGCTGTCACGGGCGACCCGCGTGGGGCCGCCCAGCACCACCGCGATCAGGCGCCGCCCATCCCGTACGGCCGACGCAGCGAGCGTGAAGCCCGCGGCATTTGTAAAGCCTGTCTTGATGCCGTCCACGCCGGGCATGGTGCGCAGCAGATGATTGTGGTTGGGCAGTACCTGGTTGCCGAACACGAACTGCTGTTGCTGATAATAGCTGTAATATTGCGGGAAATTCCGGATCGTTGCCTGCGACAGGATGAAGATGTCCCGCGCTGTCGTGATCTGGCGGGAATCCGGCAGTCCGTTCGGATTCACGAAGCGGCTGTTCGTCATCCCCAGTTGCTTTGCGCGCACCGTCATCAGCCGCGCAAACTCCTCCGAGCTGCCGGCGATATGTTCCGCCAGTGCAACCGAGATATCATTGGCGGACTTGGTCGCGAGGCTGCGGATGGCCTGATCAACTGTCAGGCTCTCACCGGGCTTCAGCCCAAGCTTCGATGGCCGCTGGCTTGCCGCGTTGCGGCTCACCACAACCCGGTCGTCAAGCTTCAGGTTTCCGGACGCAAGCTGCTCGAACACCACATAGAGCGTCATCACCTTGGTGATGGACGCGGGAAACCGCTGCATATCGGCCCGTCGCGAATAGAGCACCTCGCCAGTCTCAGCATCCGCCACGAAGGCCGCATACTTCTGCTGGTCGAAAAGGCTGAGAGCCTGCGCCGGCGCAGGGCCATGAACCTGTGCTGCAATGCCAATCAGCAGCGCGGCTGCTACGAGGGAACGTACCGACATTACAGAGCGAATATCACAGCGCGGACTCGCTACGCCAGAGTCCACTTTGCCTTGCCGGTGGCATTGTCGCTGACAAGGCTCTATCTGGCGCAATCATGGCACCTGCCCCGGACCCCCTTTGGCGCCCGATCGCCGGATTGTCGGACTATGCGGAAACTGTCACCGCGATGGAGGCCCATGTCGAGCGGATGGCGAACGGCTCGGCGCACGAAGAGATCTGGCTTGTCGAACATCCTCCGCTGCTGACATCAGGTACCAGCGCCAATCCCGCCGACCTGCTGATGCCGGAACGCTTTCCGGTGCACGCTGTCGGTCGTGGCGGACGTTTCACGTATCACGGGCCCGGCCAGCGGGTTGTCTATCCGATGCTGGATCTCAGGATGCGCGGGCGCGACGTGAGACGTTATGTCTCGGCACTTGAGGCATGGGCGATCGCATCACTGGCTGATTGCGGTGTCGAGGCCGGGATCAGTGATGCGGGAACCGGCATCTGGGTGTTGTCCGGCAACAGCCTGTACAAGATTGGTGCCATCGGCGTTCGTGTCAGACGGTGGATAAGTTTCCATGGGCTGGCACTCAACGTGACGACCGATCTCGAACATTATCAGGCGATCGTACCCTGCGGTATCTCGGAGTTCGGCGTGACACGCGCCGCCGATCTGGTGCCCGGCCTGACGATGGCGCATCTGGATGAGGCATTGCACCTCAACCTGCCTGTTTTGATGCACTTCCTGTCGGCAGCGGAGCCGCCACGTATCAAGACGCTTGAGGCCCACCGGGATTGCCGCTAGGTTCCCGCCCGGTTCGGGGTCGGTAGGGATCGAAAGCTCCAGAACTTTCGAAAATGACCAATCAGGAGTCAGATAATGGGTGACGTTCTCCAGAAGGTGAAGGCTGCCGCGCTCGTGACCGGCGCTGCTCTGTTCGTTGTTGCTTGCGGCGGCACCAAGCCGGCCGAAGAAGCTGCCGCCCCGACCGAAGCGGCTGCCGTGGAAGCCGCTCCGGCTGATGTGGCCCCCGTTGATGCCGCTGCTGCCCCGGCTGACGCTGCCGCTGCCGCGACCGATGCGGCCGCCGCTGCGACCGATGCGGCCGCTGCCGCTGCTGATGCGGCCGCTGCTGCTCCGGCGGAAGCTCCGGCCAAGTAAGTTGTCCAGTTTCGACCATCAGGTCGATTGGTTTCGGAAAGGCCGCCTCAAAAAGGCGGCCTTTCTTGCAAGTGGAGGGAGAAGAGCATGAGCTTGCATGAGATTACCCAGGGAATGTCCGAGCGCGTCGCCAAGAATGGCGGGATTGCCGGAAAGGTCGTTACCTTCGACTTCGGAGATGATGGCGCCGTCCGTATCGATGGCACCAGCAACCCTGCAGCCGTCAGCAACGACAATGGCCCTGCGGACTGCCGTGTGAAGGTGACAATGTCAGACTTCATCGACATTGCAGATGGCAAGCAGAATGCCCAGATGGCCTTCATGATGGGAAAATTGAAGGTCGAAGGTGACATGGGGATCGCCATGCAACTCGGGAAGATCCTGGGCTGATGTTGGCTTCTAGGAAGGTTTCGCCGATCGGGGTTGCCGTAAAGGCTACAGCTCTTTTGCTTGGCGGAATGCTTGCCGGCACGAGCGTCGGGGCAACAACCGCCCCGACGCCTCTGGCCGGCCTCAATACAAGGGAAGACAAGGCCGAGAAGGTCTGGAGCCTCAGGTCGGGGCTCAACGTTGCGGCACTTCAGTGTCAGTTCTCGCCTTTCTTGGCCACTGTGCCAACATACAATGCACTGCTTCGACAACATTCGGACGAGATGGCGGATGCCTTCAAGCAGATGACAAGCTATTTCGTGCGGACAAAGGGGCCAAAGGCCGGTCAGCGTGCATTCGATACCTACGCGACCAGATCCAATCAGAGCTGGGCCAGCTTCGATGGCCAGGTCAGTTTTTGTAATATGGCAGCACTGGTCGGCCGGCGTGCACTAGCTGTCCCCAAGGGACAGTTCGCCGAATTTGCCGCTGCGGAACTCCCGGCTCTCCGCGAGAGCCTTGGCGTGAGGCAGGCCCATATCCTTGCCCCCAAGCTCGAATGGGCCATTGTTCCCCAGTTGACCGATCCCTGCAAAGGCAAGTCCCGCTGCCGATAGGCCGGTCAATCCTCAAACAGGTTGCACCGATTATTCATTCGCTGATTGGCTGATTACCAGCCTATCCCTCCTGCGGTGGCATCGCTTTCGCTCCGTCGCAGCAGGAACGATTCAATTAGACGCCACATATGAAAAGAGGCCCTGCATCGCGCTCGATGCAGGGCCTCTTTATTGGTGTCTGGCGGGAGCCGAAGCCCCCGCCAGATGATCATCAGTTAGCCGGTTGACCGAAGATGATTTCAGCGCGCCGGTTTTGCGGCTCGCGCACGCCCAGCGGCGTGTCGACCAGCAGACGGTTAAAGCCGAAACCACGCGTGGTCATTTGCGCTTCGGAAATGCCCTTGCCAGCCATGTAGGCCTTCACAGCATTCGCCCGGCGTTCCGACAGAGCCTGGTTATACTTCGCCGAACCCGACGTGTCAGTGTGACCGTCGATCACCACCGAAGACTGACCCGTCTGGACATAGGCTTCCGCAGCACGATCGAGGATCGCAGCCGCTTCCGGCGTAATGTCATACTTGTCCCAGTCGAAGAAGACGAGGAACGGACCAGGCACAACCGGCGCCGGCGGCGGCGGCGGAGGCGGAGGCGGAGGCGGAGGCGGAGGCGGAGGCGGAGGCGGCGGAGGCGGAGCGGCTTCTTCGAACAGGTTGAAGCTAACGCCCAGCAACAGGCTGTGGCTACGCCAGTTACCCGACAGATCGTGACCATTGGTCGTCTGCAGATCGATACCGTTCATGTTGAAGAAACGGTACTTCAGGGACAGATCAACCTTTTCGGACAGCGCATAACGAACGCCAGCAAGGGCTTGCCAAGCAAAGCCGGTGTCACTGTCGTCAGCAAAAGCCGCCGTATACTTGTAAAGCTGCCAGATGTCGGCCTTGAAGCGAGCAACGCCAACGCCACCACCGACGAACCCGCCAAAGGGCGAACCCTCTTCGGCGCCGAAATCGAACATGCCATTCAGCATGAAGCTCAGGATCTGCGCGTTGCCGTCTGCGGCATCATAACGCCCGGCAGGCGGGGAGCTGTTTTGACCAAAGCCCCAGTTGATCGGCGGAATACCGCTCGCAACCGTGACCGCGTCAAGGTTGGCATTCTTGTAGGCAACTTCGAATTCCGTGCGGAACGCACCGAAGTCGTAGCCAAGAACGCCACCGAGTTCCCAACCCGGCTCGTACTTGTTGCGCAGAGCGCCCGAAACACCAGCACCAGCTGCAGTTTCAATATCCCAGCTCTTCGTCTCGGCGATGAAGCCGCCGGCATCGAGCCCAATATACCAGGAGTTATCGCGCGCTTGCGCGGCTCCTGCCAGCACCGTGGTCGCCAGCGCGACCGCTACGGCGAACTTCCCCATGACTATCCCCTTCTACGTAATGACGCACTCAGGCCGGGCCATGTAAACGAGGGGGCCATACGTTAGCAAGGGGGACAGGCGCGAAAACTGTGTTGCAAGAGCCACATGGCCCATTCAATGGAAACGGATTGCAAACCTTATGTAGAGATCAGCCCGATGTCGACCAGGCTGGTGATCAACCCATCAATCGCCGCCCTGGCCTCCGTGTCGGCCACAAGCCCGCCCGAAGGTGTTGAGATGGCTGGCGCAACCGCACCCCGCCATCGGTCGATCGTCCAGCCCGAATCGGATCGTCGGATCATCCGCTCGCTGTGCCTGTCAAACAGCGAAACACCAACTGGAAGTTCAAGATAACGCCACCCCCCTTCAGTCCATGCAGCAAGTTGTCCCCTGCGGGACGCCCACACATCCGTTGCATCTGCGGGTATCAGCCAGCACTGCCCGACAACGGGATCCGCAGGCGGGGTCGCCAGCCCGACATGTTCCACCACCGGGCAAAGCAACGCATCCACCACCAGTAGGGCTTCGTTGTGAGTCACGTCTTTCTGCCCCTGCCCTGCCAGCAGCAGCGGCAAGCCAAACCGGGCCGTTCGTTCCGTCATTGGCACTCCCCCATCTTCAAATCCGCGCCCATGCCGAACAACGAACCCATTTCGGTCCATCCCCGACAGCCTCCACCTGAAACTCGCCGGCGGTGAGTTCCTCGCCCAGCAGGGAAAGCTGCTCGGCCAGGCTCAGCGTCAGCTCCAACGCGTCCACCCGGAACTCGTGCATGCGCCCGTGGCTCAGCCTACACCGCCAGACATATTTCTGCTCTGACGCCACGCTTCCCTCGGTCCATGTCCACGAACCGCGCCGACGCTCGACCCAGTGGAACCTCAACGCGCCGCCAGCATCCCGTTCAGCCCGCAGGTGGACAGGCGCGAGCGGGGCCAGTCCCGCTCCCTCGATTCTGTACACGATCTCGGTGCCGCCAGGCGGATCCCCCCGTCCCTCAGCCAGAAAAACGATCTCCCGGCCCGGCGCGTCGCCCGTCACAGCAAATTCCGGATGATCCGTCAGGATCACTTCCGCCACCCCGGTTCCCACGGGCCAGCCTTGCGATTCGCAGGGGGTCGCATAGCGCCGCCGCAGCAATCCGGTCAGTCGCACGACGCCCTCGCCAAGACGTTCGACCTGACGCGCCTGGATCAGTTCGCGCCCCACCAGAATCAGCCCGCCGCCGTCAAGGACTCCGGCATGATCCCGGCTGGCCAACCCATCCTGTCCAACCAGTCTCATCAGCACGAAATTATGCTCATCCCAGACCGACTCAGGCCCGGCAGGCAAGTGGGCCAGCAACTCGCCAACCCCGCGGCCTGTCGGCAACCTGCCGATCGGAACGGATGCGCCTGCATCCAGCACTGAAAGGTCAGCCCCCCGCCATCCCGGGCCCCCGCCGCCAACCACGGCAACGACGGGCCCAGTGGATCCGGCTGGAACGGGCGGTTCAAACACCAGCGCCCGCGTGGAGCCTGCGGGAACCACGGGATCGGAAAGGCTGCGTCCGGGATCAGAGGCTACGCCCCCCTGATCAGCCAATGCCTCGATCCGTTCGGCCTCAATATGGATATTCAATCCGCGAACATCCCGGCGAACGACCCGCCAGCCACCACTCTCACCGAACTCCACGCGGTCACCGATGGAAACATGCATCCACCTGTGGGGCAGAGACAGGTTCAGGTGCTCGCGTCGTGCACCCTCCCGGCGCAAGGCCTGTCGGCACAGCGCCATCGCCGCGCCGGCACTCGCTCCGATCGCCCAGCTCAGTTCAATCGACTGGCCGCTGCGCTCCAGCTGCCGCCGTTGCAGACCAAGCTGATAATCCCTGTCCGGATCGATATAGGTCAGGCTCAGGCCGACAGGGCGCCGTTCCCGAACGAAGCGCGCGCCGGCCATCTCGGTTCCCGGATCGAACAGCACATCAACGGGCCGGATCACATGTGTCATCTCCGGGCCACCCAGGGCATAGGCGCCATTTAAAAGCCGGATTTCCGCGCCGCAGATCCATGACAGCCGCTCGATATCATCCAGCAGACGCGCGCCAGACTCCACAAAACCCGTTACACCCGGCGGAGCGGAAAGCGCCCCGGCTCTCATGCCGGCGTCCGAAGCCAGCACGCCTGCCCACTGATCCGCGCGCCCGTGGTCTGCGACAAGTTCGAAACTCAGGCTGGGGATCCGGTTTCCGAACGGGCCAAGCGGAAAGCCCTCGAACACCACATGGCTCAGCCCCCGCAATGCCGGCGCGCCACCCGCGCCTTCCACAGCCGCTATCAACGGATCGGCAACGCGCACTGGCGCACTGTGCAGACGCATCTCGAATTCAAAGGCGCATACACCGTCGCCCCACCGGATCTCGCGGCCATCCGCCCAGATTCGGCGCACCTCCCGTACCGGCCCCCGGGACAGGGCGATTGCAAAGCTGGCCTCTGCCTCGCGTCGCCCGTCCCCCTTGCGCCCGCCGCCGCCCTCGGGCTGCAGTGCCCATATCAGAAGCCCGGCGGTTCGCATTGTTCCGAAGAGCCTCGGCACTGTCTCGCCATAGGCGGATCGCTGCAAATACAGATCGTCTGCCCGACCCGTTCGCTGTGCGCGGGCAGAGTCCAGGCTGGCGCCCACCGCGGCCCCGATCCCCGCTCCGAACGGGCCGCCCACGGCCTGCCCGACCGTCGACAACAATACCGATGCCATCATGCATCTCCTGCGGGAAGCCGCCAGGCTGTTCGCCATCTTCCGGCCTCGATGGTGTTGCGCTCGACAACCCGCCGAATGCGCGCGCACGCCTCAACGACGCCCCGGTCGGTGCAGATGCCCAGGTGGACCTGCCGCGCCCCGGGTACGGATATCAGCACGTCTCCGGCCCGCGATTCAGCCAATGCCTGTTCATGGCAGCCAACCACGCGCAGCATGTCGCTGACATCCCTCATGGCCAGTCCGCGCAAAGGCTGAGCCCCAATCACCGGGCGAACGCCTGCGGCCTCGGCCGCAAGCAACACAAGGCCCAGACAATCCACGCCGGCCTCGTTGCGGCCCTGCGCCCTGAATGGCACGCCGATCAGGCCGCGCGCCCGATCCACGATCAGGGCCGCACGCGGATGCACGTCAGGGATCGACATAGCGAAGCAACGCATCCGCGCCGGGCACATGCGGCTCTCCATCGAATGCCGCGCAGTTGCCGAAACGATCCCGGCAGGTTGCGAACAGCTTGTCGCACCCCTCGCGCAGCTCGATACGGATGCCAGGCCCCAGATCGGCGGCAAGCCGCTCGTCAAGCAACAGCGTTGTTCCAGCCGCCCTTTCGATCCGATGATCCAGACCGGCCAGGCTGCCATCCAGCACCCGTGCCCGGCCACCGGCATAGCGCTGCGGCAAAT
This sequence comes from Sandaracinobacter sp. T42, assembly GCF_059115405.1. Taxonomy (NCBI): domain Bacteria; kingdom Pseudomonadati; phylum Pseudomonadota; class Alphaproteobacteria; order Sphingomonadales; family Sphingosinicellaceae; genus Sandaracinobacter; species Sandaracinobacter sp. T42. Next base: position 820,392 of record NZ_CM181101.1, on the reverse strand, counting down.
CCAGCGGCTGTTCGAGCCGGATTTCCATCCCCGCCCCCCCCGCTGCAACGACGCGACAGGTCCTTGGCGCCATGTCCACGCCGCAGCGATCATCCCCGAGCGAAGCCCGGCACGTCGGCGAAAGCACCGGCGCCGACCTGTCGTCGATGCCATCCAAACCGCTGCGCAACTCCATCCGGTACTGCCCGCCGGCGCCTGCAACCGCATGGCTCAGTTGCCCTAACCTGCCCCGCAGCAGAACCAGCGGCTCGGCCGCAGAATCCGCCCAGTCGCATGCCGACAGCTCGACCCGTGCATCGGCCCAGCGTCCGGCCTCCAGATCAAATCCGCGGATCGCACTGTCCTGCAGCACGCCCTCCACGTCCATCGCATCGGGCTCCAGCCTGTTCGACTGGCTCACGGCGGAAGGGGTCATGCCCGGTCGGGCGCGATACAGCAGGCCGCCCAACCGCAGATCCCGGTCATGGCTTGTGAACCCCATCGCCACGCCATCTGTCCGGATCAGCTTCCAGCAAAGCGCAATGGACGTCAGAGGGCAGCCCAGCCAGGCCTCGGGCCCACTCATTCGAATACCTCGACAAGGGGAACCGACTGCGCCTCGCCCGCACGCACACCGCTCAGCGAAATCTGCAGCTGATCGACATCGAACCGAACCGGCACATCGAACGCAAAGCCCGCTCGCACCTCCATCCCCAATGCGGGTGGATCGTCGAACCGGATTATGCCTCGATCCTCGAGCACCCAGCCCGCAAGGCACTCGACTCCGCCGATGGCAATGCGCACCGTTCCTGCTTCCGGACGCGTGATGGACCGAATTTCTGCACCGGCCTCGGAACCATAGTGCTTCACCAGCCGGAAGCTCAGCGTCGTGCCATCGCCAATGCCGATCAGCTGATCGACCGCCGTGATTTCCGCACCGAACGATCCGCTCGTCCAGTCCATCGGGTCGCGAAAGCGGAAAGAGGCCGCCTTCCCGCGCCGTGCCCGGAAAAAGGCAAGCAGCAAGGCCAGATCGGTCTCGGATCGAAGACCAAGCCCCGCGTCATAGGAAAGCCGCGCGCCCTGCCACATGCTGTTGCGCTGCTCGTGGCCGGAAGCCAGGATCGCGACCTGCGTCGAAAAGGCGGGCCCGCCCACTGCATCAAATCCCACATCCAGCGGAAACCGGACATCATGAAACTCGTCCACGCCCATCTCCTCATCCGGTGAAGGCCCCAGTTCCACCCAGGTGAATCCGTCGCGTGCAACCTGCGGCCAGGCCCACACGAATATCTCGGGAACCGACCGGCTACGGGCGGACCGCACGGCGGCGGCGATCTTTGGCCACTGCGCCTGTGCCTGCCCCGCATCCGGCACAAATCCGGCCAGATACTGCTGTTGCGCCGCGCCATATCCCAGCCGGGCCGTGACGGCGGTCGTCGCCCGTGCCAATCCCGCCTCGTTCCCGCCGGTCACGAACTCATAGTCCTCAAGCTGCAGGCGATCCCATGCGGGGCTCGCCCAGCCGTCGGGCATATTCGCCAGCGCCAGGTCCGGCGTGGCTTCGTCCAACACCTGGGGTGCATAGAAAAGCAGGTGGGAACGAAATCCGGCCCCGGAAACCGCAGAAGCCGCGTCGCGCAACGCCAGTGTCGCCTCCGCCAGCCGCGCGCCCAGCCACACCAGCCACACCCGCTCCGTCTCGGATCGCACGCCCCGCACATCGGCCATTTCCGGCGGTGCCGTCCCGGTCTCGGCGATCCATCGCGCCACCGTTGCCGCGTCATGGAAACAGGGCCGCCCCGATGGCCCGACCCACCACCAGGGCTCCCCGACCTGAAAGGAGACATCTCGCCCCCCTTCGGCGGCCAATAAAGCGAATGCCCGCGCGATTTCCTGCAACCAGCTCATCGCCGCCGCATTGCAGGGCGAAAGCAGCGTGGATGGCGGAAACCAGCCGGTCAGCGCCCGCGCTCCCTCCAGATCCCTCTGCGCCCAGTCGTCCGGCGCATGGGCGTCGAACAGTTCGAACGACAATGAAAGGATCAGTTCAAACCCATGGTCGCCGGCAATCTCGAACAGCCGCCGGTGCCAGGCCGTCGCTGCGGCGCACAGCCCGCCGGAAACCTCGAACCGGCCACCGCCCGCATGCGCCAGCGCCGGGTAATGGCTCATCCCGACATAATGATTGACAAGCCGCCGGTATCCCAGCGCCTCCCACTGCTCCACCAGGCGCTCGGGCGGCTGATGATAGCTGTCGTCATAGCCAGATGCCATCCGCAGCCCGTGCGGCGGCAGGAACGCATCCCCCACGCGCACCACGCTTCGCAGTCCGTCGGCCGAAAGATCCCTCAGTTCGACCCAGGTCGAAACCGGCGCGGGAAGCGCATCGACCGATCCGTCGAAACCCTCCGGCACGATCGAAATGAACATCCGGTCGATATCACCCGCGAACACGGCATCCCCGTGCGGGCCGAAGCCGGCACGCAGTTCGTCGAACACCAGCTCGATCACCGCGTCCGTGGGCGAACCCGCGGCATGGTTCCACAACCTGACATACCAGGTCCGCCCCACGCCCGCTGAATCCCGGCCCTCTATGGTCAGAACGGGCCCGTTCAGTGCGTCCAGCGGCATGACGCCGGGTCCGGAAACCCAGCGGAAGCGCAGCCTGCACCCCCGGTAATCCCGGTCCGTTTCATAGGCGAGCAGGGGATGAGACCATCTGTCCTCGCTCTCCCAGATCAACCCCGCCAGATCGGCGCGCGTCAGGAAATCCAGATCCAGGCGCAGCACGCCCGGCGCCGGCGCGGTCGCCGCCGCCATCATCGGCCGGGCGAAATCCACGGTCCACAGCTGCGGACGGAAGCGCTTTGCCCAGCCCGTCCGCGCCTGGTCCCCGCGGGCCGCCAGATAGGGCGGCACCTCAGCCATCCAGCCGCTCCAGCACCCGGCGAATCTCATGCGCTACCTGCCGCGCGGTCGGGGCCATGAACGGGCTTGCTGCACGCTGCTCGCCGCGCATGTTCACCGTCAGCTGCACCGAACGTCTCGCGGGTGCGCCAGTCTCGATGCGCCCGCTGGAAGTCGGCACGAACACTTCCGGGCCACGCTCCCCCACCAGATAGGCCTGGCCGGGCGCCACTGGTCCACCCGTTGCGCGCCCGGGCAGCCCCAGCAGGCCGGTCATACCGGCAGAAAGCCCGGCCAGGCCCGCGCCATCCAGCTTCAGGGCCGCGCCCGCGATCTCGCCAAGCGTCTTCGCAGCAGCCCGGCCCAGATCCTCGAATTCCAGCCGCCCGCTCCGCGCCGCACGCCTCAGTGAATCCTCGATCGCGCGGCCCGCGCTGGCGGCCTCCCGGCCGAGTCCGTCCCGCAGAACGCCCCGCATCTCCGCCACGTCGCGGGCAAACTCGTCGGATCCGGCCCGCACCCGCAGGGCCAGCGCATCCAGCTCATCGTCCATCGTCCGCTCCCCTTTCCAGCCGCTCCAGTCCGCCCCGATCCAGCGGCGCGGGCGATGCCGGTCCCGCCCGGCCCTCCAGCGCCTGCGCCAGTTCCGCCACCGTCGCCCGCCAGAACTGGTCCGGGCTCCAGCCGAGCACGCCTGTCGCCACCTGTGCCGCGCGCACTGCCATGTCCGAAAAGCCCGTCATCCCGCGGCCCTGAACACGGCCGACAGCAGCGCCCTGTACACCGGCAGAAGCGCACAGATCCCCTCAGTCACCAGGCTCGCCTGAAAGGCCTCGCGCCGCTCGCCGGATCGCCTGTCGCCCAGGCAATGCCAGAACATCGCATCCATGTCGGACAGCCGCACTTCACCGGCTGCCGCGCGATCCAGCAACCGGAACAGGCTACCGGCTTCCGCTTCGGCCGCCACCAGCGCCTCGAAACTGGGGCGCAACAGGCGCACGTCGCCCTCAAGCGGCAGGTCGACTTCCCCGCGATGCGCATTCGCACGCCCGGCACTCAAAGTGCGTCCACCGGGCCAGAGCTCTCGAGCGACAGCGTATAGCTCCGCTCCCCGTTGAAATCGCCGGCATAATCCAGCCGCGTCACCTGAAAGCGGCCCCGGAACCGCTCCCCGCCCTCGAAGCTCACTTCGAACCGGTCAAGGCTACCGGACAGCAGCTGGCCCTTCAGTCGCGCCTCGGCGTCAGATCCCGTGAAAATCCCCGCACCGCTGATCGAAATCGACCGTACACCGCCCGAAGGCAACAGCTCGCGCCACCCGCCGGATCCCTTGTGGGTCACCACCACCGGCTCCGCGGAAAGACTCATCTGCGTCGTCCGCAGTCCCGCCACTGTCTGAAACACCTCCGGCGTGCCGCCGTCACCGATCTTCAGCAGAAACGCCGCCCCACTCTCGACTGCCATGTCAGTTCTCCATCACTGAAAGCGTCCTGAATTCCAGCTGGCCCAGCAGCCAGTTCCGGGAGGTCCGGCGCACGCTTGCCCGAACCAGCCGAAGCCCGATCAGGCGCAACCCGCCCCGCGAAGGCGGCATGGTCAGCACTGCGCGCTCGACATCGGCCAGGATCTCCTTCGCCGCCGCCAGACTTTCCCGATTGTCCCAAAGACTCACCGCGAAGCGATGCTCGGTTCCCGCCCCACCCTGCCAGGTCCGCCCGGCCATGCTGTCCGCCCCGATCGAAAGATAGGGCGGCCGGGCATTGGCAGGGGGCCCGTCGAAAACCGGAATCCCCCGCGCCTGGAAATGCGCATCGTCCGCCAGTGCAGCCGCCACCCGGCGCTGCAATTCAAGGCTAGCCCTCATTTCGCCTCCAACCGATGTTCAGTCCGCCCAGTCCTCGGCCCACAGGATGATGCGCCCGGGCACAGCCGGATCCACCTCGACAGAGGTCGGCAGCAGTGTCTCGCCCCGCCAGCGGATCCGCATGTCCAGCTCAGGCCGCACTTCTGCGCGCAGTTCCAGTCGCCATCGCCGCGTCGTCTGCCGCGTGTCCGCGCGCGGCGTCAGCGTCTCGAACCGTGAAACAGGCTCCACCTTCGCCCAGCATTCGAACCGCCGGCGCCAGGCGCCGTCGATTTCCCCGGCGGATCCGCGCACCTTGTCCCTGCTCTCGAAGCAGACCCGCTCCGAAAGCCGTCCGGCAACTTCGCCCATGATCCTCTCCTATCGGATGCGGCGCGCGCGCCAGGGCCCCAGCATTCGCTGCACGGCCGGCGGAATGCCGGGATCATCCGGCGCATCCCGATGCGTATGGAAATGCGCCGCCGTCCGGATCACGCAAAGCCGCAGCACTTCCGGCACCCCGTTCCAGTCCCCCGCCAGTCCCGCCCGATAGCGGACTTGAACGCCGACGCCCTCGGGCAACTCCGGCGCATCGATCCGCCCTTCGCCATGGGCCCCGATCAACAGTCTCGCTGCGCCGTCCGGCGCCACCGAAAGCATGCCGTCCGTGCCGATCGTCTCAACCGAAACCAGGCTGCGCACAGGCCCGGCGGCAAGCCGCAGCCCCCCGTCAGACAGAACCCCTCGCTCCGCCACAGGCCGCTCGAACATCAGCTGCCCCAGCAACGCCTCGACAGCCTCGGTCGCCGCCCGCAGAAATCCCGTCAGCAGGGCATCCTCAAGACTGGTCTCGATGCGCAGGAACGCCTTCAGTTCCGCCAGTGCCGCCGCCGGCGGCGCCCGATCGATCGCCACCATCAGCGCTCCCCCACCCGGATCGTCAGGCTGCGCTCATCTGCGCTCCCGTCCGAAAAGACTGCCCGGTTCCGCACCAGGCAGACATCGCCCGGCGTGCCGCCGGAAAGGCGCACCCAGGCGACAGCCCCATCCAAACCCGAATCCGCAACAACCAGCCCACCCGGACCAGCAGCCCAGTTGCTCGCCATGATCGTCAGCCCGCCCCCCGTCGCAGCCGACCAGTCCACACGATAGTCGAGTGTTGCTTCCGCATCTTTCAGGAACATGCTCGTCTCCCCCGACCGCAGCGTCAGACCGGCGCTCCGATCTCCACTGTCCAGGCCTCGAAGCTCACGCTCCCACCCGCCGAAAGCGACCGCGGTGGGCAGGTCGTCACATACAGAAGCGACCCGCCGATCGTGTCGACAAGCGCAATATGATCCGCCACCCCTGCAGCCGAAACGGGCACTTCCCCCTTCGCGGGGATCAGCAGCCGCCGCCCGCCGGCGACGCCGTCGACCAGGTTGAAATCGCCCGCTGTCATCGCGGTTGCGGCCAGCTTCCCGCTCATTGCCGAACCGAAGTCCAGCGGTTGCCCCTCCACCGCAATCATCGTGTCCGCCGCCGCGATCGCCTGAAGCGCCCCATCCAGAATCCCGGCTGCCACCCATTTGCCCATGCATCGTCTCCCGAACTGTGCCGCCTCAATCGCCCGGGGCCAGCAGGCCCCGATCCTCGAATTCCACAACCAGCGTCCGAACCCCGGCGCCGGGATCCGGGCCGGGCGCGGATCCTGTCACCGCCGGCTCGTCCGCGGCGTGAATCAACACCGTTGAAGAAGGGCTCAGCACGCCCCGCCAATGCAGCATCGCCTGTCCGGCCAGATGGCCATGCATCCCGGCCGAAGGCGAAACCGTTTCCGGCGGGGCGGGCAGGTAATCCGCCTCGAAAGCGCCGGCGGCAAAGTGCGCGGCCCGTGCGCGCCCATCCATGTCCCGATCGATACAGGCCAGGCTGGCCTTGCCGATCAGCCTGCTCGCCTTCGCGCCGCTCGGCCGATAGTCCCCGCCCCAGGTGCCGCTCCCGCTGTTGGTCGCGTCGTTCACCAGCCCATAATAATCGACATAGTCGGCCGGACTGGTCTGGACAGCATAGGCGGTGTCCGTCTCCGAACCCAGGCCGGCCCATGCATATTGCCAGTCCTGGGGGCTGTTCACCCCGCGGTTCGCCCGGAACACGCAGCTTTGCCCCACGCCATACAGCAGCTCCCAGCCGCCTGTCTGCGTGCCGTCCGCAACCCATTGATCCTGCTTCGTCGCATTGCGGTCGAACACCATGTTCCGCACACAGTTTCCGCCATGCTCCAGCGATGGCCGCTCGACAGCGAATATCTTGCCGTCGCTCACGCGCGTCACTGTCCCCCCCTGATAAGCGGCAAGGGGGCCCGGCGCGCTCACGGCCACATAGGTGAAGCGGTTGGCGTCCGGGACGCTGACAACCGTGAAGCTTCCATTGAAGGCTGCCGGCGAAAGTCCCGAAATGATCACCGCGCTCCCGGCCGAAAGCCCATGCCCGACAAGACCGGCCGTCACGGTGGCTCCACTTGCCTGGAAGGGCATCGGCGTTTCGTTGTGCCAGTTGTACCGGCTGCCCAGCAGGGTCGATCCTTCCCAGATGCAATCCTGCATCTGGGTATGGAAATATTCCCCTATCTGCAGCGCCGCCTCGCCCGCCGCGCCTTCCATCAGCAGGTTCATGATCGCCAGCCGCCGCAGGGTGGCCGGGTTTCCGTGGCCCCCGCTGCCCGATAGCGCGCTGAAGATCGGCCCGGTCCATTCATAGACCCGGCAATTCCACAGCATCGAATCCGGTGTGTCATTGGGCAGGGCAAAGGCCTGCACGCCACGGTTGGTGCCCGCCTCCCGCTCGATGCGGCAGTTCACCAGCGTCGATCCGCCGATGGTCCGGGTATAGCGGCTGTTCCGCACCAGTTGTCCGCCCGGCTGGTTGCCATAGGCGCGCATGTCGCCCTGAAGAACAAAGCGGGTCTCCCCGCCAGAGCTGAAGAACAGGTTCGTGGAGGCCTCGAAGCCGACCTTTCCCGTGACGGTCATGTTGTCCAGCACCAGCACCGATGCGCTGCCGGATGTCAGCGTCGCCTGCCCCAGTTCCAGCCGGAAATTCCGCCACCACCAGCGCGTGCACTGCAGGAACCCGCCTGCAGAAGATCCGCTCCGCAGAATGGTCGTCGCCCGGGGGTTCGGCGCGTCCGGATCGGATCGCACGATCACAAGTCCCTCGCGGCCGTTGATGCTGGAACCAGATCCCGTCACGGCCGGGCCTGTCGAATGAATCTGGTTGTCCGTCAGAAGGATTTCCCAGAAATCCGCCGCCCGCGTCCCCGCCTGCGTCACCCCGTTCGCCTGCGGCAGGTTCAGGGCCGGATTTGCGTCCAGGAAGCTCCGGAAGGCCTGAAGCGCAACGGCAAGATTGGCCGGCTTCGTCCCCGCATCGGCAGCCCGCGCGGCGTTGATGCTCGTATGCAGCACAACCTGCCCCGCCTGCGCCGTCGTCGTCAGCGGGCTCGTCGCATCCACGAACAGGAACCGCCGCCGCGTCAGATACCGCGAACCATCCGGGTCATACAGCAGCTGCAGCGGCGTATCGTGCGCGCTCGAAAGCGAGCCGGTGATGCTGCTGTTGTGCCCGCTCCCGCTCGACCGCGCATTGCCCAGCCAGGGATAAACCGTCCGGTGGATCGTGATCATCCCCGGATTCAGCCCGGAAAGATCGATGCCGCCGCCCCAGCATCGCAGCTCGTCCCCGTACAGCGGCGAGGTCTGGGGCGCGGCAAACCAGAAGTCCTTACTGGTCGTCCCGTCGGTCGCCGTCAGTTTCAGGGCCGCACAGGCCTGGTTGCGATCGCTTTCCCAATGCTCGGGGTGATGGGACGCAATCAGAACGTCCACCTGCGCAACATGTGCAGGCGCATCGACCGTCCCGCCGACGATGCCATAGGGCGGCACGGCCCAGCGGGAAATGGGCGGCACAGGCTGACGGCTGCTCAGGTTGGAAACGGTCGTCAGCACACCCCCGGGGTGGCCCGCTTTCCAACCCGCGGCGAAGCGCGCTTCCACAACCACAGCCGATGCGTGGATCCGCTCGGAAAGGGCCAGTCGCAGCGTCCGCGTGCCATCGCCATTGTCCCGTTCATCCAGCTGAGTCGCCGCGCCATGCGGCCGGCGCAACGCCTTGGTGGCGACAACCGTTCGCCGCCGGGCCGGATTGGTCAGGGCTTGCCCGCCCACCCGGTCGAAGCCCGGCGTATCCACCAACAGCTGCACCTTCTGCGATCCATTGGCATCCAGCGGAAGCTGGTCGATTCCGCCCAACAGGAAGCGCCCATGCGGCCGGTCGGCGCCGCCGAACTCCCAGGCGCCACCGGTCGCAGGCCAGTCGCCGGTCACCGCCAGCACCCAGCCATTCGCCTCCACGGCAGTCGAGACTATCGTCATCGCCGGCTCCGCCCCGATCGGGAAAACACAGGAATAATACCCGGGGGCAGCTGCCCCCGGGATAGTCGCTCAGCCCTCAGGCCTCAGGTCGCGGAAAAGCGCATCAGCTTCAGCGCCTCGCTGTTCACCAGCGCCCCGCCGACACGCCGCGTCGCATAGAAATGCACGAACGGCTTGTTCGAATAGGGATCGCGAAGCACCCCCGTTTCGCCCCTGTCCGCGATCACATAGGCGCTGCGGAACTGGCCGAAGCCGATGGACAGGCTGTTGGCCCCAATGTCCGGCATCGCGTCCACTTCCACCACCGGATAACCCAGCAGCGTCGAAGCCTGGCCGTCGGCTAGGCCCGGCTTCCAGATGAAGTCGCCGGTCGAATCCTTGAACTTCCGCACGGTCGAGATGCTGTTGGAGTTCATCACCCACACGGCCCCCTGCCGATATGGCGCGCGCAGCGAATGGACCAGGTCGATCAGCCGGTCCTGCGGATTACTCGCGGCAAAGGCGCCTGCCGCACCCGAAGGCACATATTGCAGCGTGCCGAACGGCCGGCTTGCATCCCCCGCCGTCGCCACCGGATAGGTCAGGAAACCCCTGGGCTGCGACGTCCCCGTGCCGGACACGAAGGCGACGCCCTCCGCCCGCGCGAATTCCACCGCCACTTCCCGCGCCAGCCAGCTCTCCACGTCGAACTGCGCGTCGTCCAGCATCGCCTGCGTCGCCGCAGGGTTGGCATAAAGCTCACCCATCGGCGCCATCACCTCTGTGAAGGTCGGCGTCGCCGTCTCGGCACGCGCGGCCGTCTCGGCCACCCAACCCGATGCAAAGCCACCGGATGCCACAAGCTTGCGATAGCTGGAGGAGCCGATCTTCACCACGTCCGCCAGCGCCCGGATCGGGGAGATCTGCTTCAGCATCGTCTCGATCCGCTGGTCGATCTCCAGCGGCACCGCCAGGCCGCCCTCGCTGCCGGTCCCGACCGAAAGCTTCTTGCTTTCGAACCCCGCATCCAGTCCCTTGCGCAGATAGGCGTCACCGAACGCGCTGCCCCGCCCGGCCCCACCGGCGGCCAGCGCCGGCGGCGCCGTCGCCAGCCGCCGCGAAAATCCGTCCAGATCCTGCTTCAGCTCCATGCGCAGCGCCTCGATCTCGCCGCGAAGCGCCATGCCGCCAGCGTCCACATGCGCCGGCGCTTCCGCCGCGGTCACCACCGCGGCAGCCTTGGTTTCATACCCCATGCTGTCCATCTCCTCACCGGAACCCGTCCATCGGGTTCCTCCAGTTCCAAGGCGCCTCAGCCCACCGCCTCGATGCGCGCCTCTCCATGCATCGGCAGCGTCACCACCGAGCATTCGATCAGTTCCAGCTTCAGCAACTCCCGCCCTCCGGCTGGTCTGGGACGCGCCGATTTCACACGATAGCCAAACGAAAGCCCGTCCACCGCTCCACTGCGCAGAAGCGCCAGCGCATCCCGTCCATCACGACAATCCGGGCTCAGCGCCGCCACCATCTTCAGGCCGATGCCATCCTCGGTCAGGTTCACCACGCGCCCGATCGGCCGGGCCGGATCATGCTGCCACAACAGCGGCACATCAGCCCTTGCGCCCAGAAAGGCTGCCGGGCGAACAATGTCGCCACAACGGTCGGCCGTATCGAACCGGCTCACATAGCCGCTGATCCGCACGCCTTCGGTCATTGTCCGCTCCCTCCCGCTCGCGGCGCCCAGCCCAGCATTTCACGCTTCTCGTCATCGTCCAGGAAGCCGGCCGCGCCGATATGCCGCCACAGCCGTTCGCGATCGGCCCACAGGGCCGGAACCAGATCCAGGTCAGGTTCCAGCACCAGCCCCGGCCACCAGGCGGAAAGGTGCCGCGAAACCCCGTCCAGGATCCGGTTCAGCAGCGGCAATATGGTCAGCCGCCACAGCGCCACATTGGCCTCCGCATAATTGGCGTGCGTCGAATCGCCGGGCAGCCCCAGCAGCATCGGCGGCACCCCGAATGCCAGCGCCACGTCGCGCGCCGCCGCTTCCCGCGCCTTCTGGAAATCCATCTCGGCCGGGGTCAGCGCCAGCGGCTGCCACTTCAGCCCGCCTTCCAGCAGCATGGGGCGCCCGGCATTCCGCGCACCCTGGAACCCGGCCTCGATCTCGTCCCTCAGCCGCGCGAACTGCTCGGCCGAAAGCGGGCCCTCTGCACCGTCCAGCACCAGGGCCCCGGAAGGCCGCGCAGCATTCGCCAGAAGGGATCGGTTCCAGCGCCCGGCCGCCTGCAGCAGCGCGACAGCCTCGCTTGCAGCGCCGGCGCAGCCGATACCAAGATGATCATCCAGCGGGTCGAAGGCCCGCAGGTGCAGCAGTCCGGGGCGGGAAGCATCACCACCAACAGGATGGCGCTGCACATGGCCGCCCGCCCTGTACAGCCAGGCGACTGGCCAGCCCCGCGTGTCCGTCTCCAGCTGGATCCGCTCGGGCCGAAGGGTCCACAGCGTCGCGGCCCGCCCGGCCAGGTCCAGCCCGGTCTCCAGGAAGGCGTTGCCATGCAGCAGCAGATGCGTCGCCACCTCTTCCAGCACAATCGGGGTCAGCAGCGCAGCCGCTGGATGCGCCTCCCCGCCCGCCGACAACTTCACGCTGGAAAGCCCCTCCGCCACCACACGGATCGCCCGCAGCGCCACAGGGTTGGCCATTGCCGCCCGCACCTGTCCGGCATATCCGGCAGGCGGCTCGGCTCCGGATGGGTCCGCCAACAGCCAGGGGCGCGGCATCTGCGCGGATTTCGTCTCGCCCAGCCCCATGATCTTGCGCGCCCAACTCACCGGTCATCCTCCGGCCGCCCGGCGGGCCCCATCGTCACAAGGCCGCCGCCGATGATCAGCGACACGGCCTGTGCCAGCCCATGGGCCTGCATGGGGTCCGAACCCAGCACCACCGCGATCGTCGCGAAACCCACCCAGGTGGAACTTTCGGTCAGGCGCAGGCGCGCCCAGGTCATCGCGGAAGCCCAGGGCTCCCGCGTCCAGAAGGGTTGCATCTCGCTTGTCTCCCTCAGTCCTGCAGCATCCGAAGGGCAGGGCCCGCACCGGGCCGTACCAGCATCAACTCCGTCAGCGCCCAAACCAGCGCGTCGGCCCTGTCAGGCGATCGCCCGGGGCCGACATACCCGCCACCCTGGATCAGCCCGCACATCTCGTCTTCCAGTTCGGGAAATCCGCCCGCATGCCTCACCCGACCCGCAGCATACAGCGCGGAAACGGGCTCAGCCCGCGCCACCTTGCCCCGGCTCGCACGAACCTGCTTCAGCGGCAGTCCCCCGAACGAGGCCCGAAGCGTGGTTTCCACCATCGCCCCGCCATTGTTCACCTCCACGATCACCCGGTCCGCTCCAAAGCGGTGGAAGGCGGCCGAAACCGCCGCTGCCCACCCATCTGGCGACATGGCCGAAACACTGGCATCCGCCACCACATGGGCGATGCCGGCCGCGTCCACACCGGCGACCACGATGCCACAGCCACCCGGTCCCGCAGGCGGATCCACCCCCACCACTACCCGCGTCAGTGGGGGCGCCTCCGCCTCCCGACAGCGGTCAAGCCCATCCGGCGTCCACAGCGCCCCTTCGCGCGCCTCCAGCAGTTCACCCATCAGTTCCTGGCGGCCCAACGCCGATCCGCCATAGTCCTGTGCCACATCGGCAAGGAACCGCTCGGGCAGATGGGCCCGATTGTCGAAGGTCGATCCCCGGGTCATCACCGTGCCAGGCGCTTCCATCAGGGCTCTCAGCAGCGGCACGGGTCTGGGCGTCGTCGTCGCCACAACCCGCGGGTGCCCACCCAGCCGCAACCCCATTTTCAGCATGTCCCATGTGGACCGCGCGTTCGGCCAGGCCGCCAGCTCATCGCACCAGGCGAAGTGAAACTGCGGCCCCCTCAGCTGATCCGGCTCCACCGCCGAAAACAGCGTCGCCTGCGCACCATTCGGCCACACAAGGGTGCGCCGCGTGCCCTTCCACTGGGGCCGGAACCAATCCGGCCCGGTCGCCAGCAATCCGGAATCGCCCTCGATCATCACCGCAAGGCCGTCCCGGGCACTCTGTCCCACCAGCGCGATCCGGGCCCCCGGATGGCTGCGCGCGATCGCCGAAACCCATTCCGCCCCGGCGCGCGTCTTGCCAAAGCCCCGCCCCGCCAGAATCAGCCACAGGCCCCAATCCCCCGGCGGCGCCAACTGCGCGGGGCGAGCCGTCCAGCGCCAGGCCCGCATCAGCCGCAGCCGCCGGGATGCATCCAGATCCGACAGCAATGCGGTCCGCCGCTCGGCCGGAAGCCGGACAAACCGCTCCATCAGCGAAAGCTCGCGCATTGGAACGCCCACCTTTCGCCTCTGGCCGCCGCATCCGCCCGGAACCCGCCCCTCAGCCGCAATTCCGGAGCATGCCAATGTCTTTAGTCCACATCGTCACGATTGTCAATAGATATTCTACCATATTGGTTTTCATAATGCGTCGCCAGCCGGTCCAGCGCCAGGCCCAGCACCAGCTTGCCCGCCCGCACGGGCCAGCCCAGTCCCTTCTCGGCCTCCGCCAGCCCCTCGCCTTCGCACGCCACGCGCCACAGGATATCGGAAAGCCCCGGCCCCACCGCCGCAAGCGCGGCATCGAATCGGCGCCGTGCGTCGATCGCCGTCAGCGATTGCGCATGCGCGCCGTCCCGCCAGCCCTGGCTGCGCCCGCCAGGTGCCGCATCCCAGCGCATCGTCACCCGCGCGCCCAGGCCGGCCTTCGCATGATCCCCGCGCAGCCGTTCCGCCGCCGCAACCTGCACCGCCGTCAGCAGTCCCCGCCGCGCCAGCCAGCCGACGGGCGACTCCGTCAGATTCACCGCCACAAGCTGCCGGTCCACCGCATCCGAGGGGGCCAGCACCCGTCGCCCGATCACCCGATTCGGATAGTCAATTGCATCCACCATGGCAGCTCTCCTCTCGACAGAACAACGGAATTGCCATATTGGTCATTCTGTAGGACAGCAATTTGCCGGAGATTTTGAAATGATGAGCCGCCTCAGGGAAATCCGCAAATCGCGCGGCCTCACCCTTGCCGAAGTCGCCGCCCTGTGCACGCCGCCGACAACGGCCGTCACCATCGGCCGCCTCGAAACCGGCACCCGCCAGCTCACCGTTCCCTGGATTGAAAAGCTTGCCGTCGCCCTGCAGATCGAACCGCGGGAACTCATCGCGCAGGAAGGCGACTCCACCATCGCCGTCGCCGCCCAGCTCACGGCAGACGGCGCGCAGCCCCTCTCGGAACAGCTTCAGATCCACGCCCCCACGCCGCTTGCCGTCACGATCGGTCTGATCGTCCGCGATTCGCAGGGCGATTATCGCGCCGGCGATCACCTCTGGCTCGAACAGCTTCCGCCGGATCGCTTCGCCGAAGCGGTCAACACCGATGTCCTGATCCCGCGTTCGGTGGGGCGGTTCGTCTTCGGCCGCCTCGTCGCCACCGAAGGCAACCGGCTCCAGATCCTCCCCGCCCGGCCGGGCGCCCGGCAGACCGTCGTGGCGGATGCCCCGTGGGTCGGCCGCGTACAGGCCCTCATCCGCCGCTTCTGAACAGCCCGCCTAAAGCCTCGGCAGCGTTACGCCCCGCTGGCCCATATATTTGCCTGCCCGGTCGGCATAGCTCGTCTCGCACACGCCCTCGCCCTTCAGGAACAGGAACTGGCACGCTCCTTCATGGGCATAGATCTTCGCCGGCAGGGGCGTGGTGTTGGAAAACTCCAGCGTCACATGCCCTTCCCATTCCGGCTCCAGCGGGGTCACGTTCACGATGATGCCGCAGCGGGCATAGGTGCTCTTGCCCAGGCAGATCACCAGCACGTCGCGCGGCACGCGAAAATATTCCACTGTCCGCGCCAACGCGAAACTGTTCGGCGGAATCACGCACACGTCCGTCTTGCGGTCCACGAAGCTCGCGTCGGAAAACTGCTTCGGATCCACCACCGCGCTGTCCACATTGGTGAAGATCTTGAACTCGTCGGAAACCCGCGCGTCATACCCATAGCTCGAAAGCCCATAGGATATGCAGCCGTCGCGCTTCTGCGCTTCGACAAAGGGCTCGATCATGCCGTCACGCAAAGCCCGCTCGCGGATCCAGCTATCGGGCATCACGCCCATGAATCACCTCATTACTGCCTGATGTGTAAAACGCAGATCAGCGTGAACAGCCTGCGCGCCGTGTCGAAGTCGGTTTCCACCTTCCCGTCAAGCCGCTCCATAAGCAGTTCCGCGGCGGAATTGTGAATTCCCCGCCGCGCCATGTCGATCGTCTCGATCGCGCTGGGGGACGCATTGCGGATCGCCTTGTAATAGCTGTCGCAGATTGCGAAATATTCCCGCACGATCCGGCGGAACGGCGCCAGCCCCAGCAGGATGCTGCCCCGCGCATCCCCGCCATCCTGCACCACATCCATCGCCAGCCGCCCATCCTCGACACGCAGCAGCAGCCGCCAGGGGCCACGCCCCTCGATCTCGATCGGACGGAACATATTGCCTTCCAGCAGGTCGAAGATGGCGACACGCCGCTCCTGCTCCACGTCCGCGTTGCGCCAGAGAACGGTGCGTTCATCCAGCTCGACCGCCACGATGCGATGATCTCCGCCAGCGTCCGCCATCCTGCAAACCCTAAAGCCCGCGCGTTCAATGGCAAGCAATCCGCACCTCCCGCCGTCAATGGGGTCCTCGGCGCGTGGGAATTCCGCCACACTTCGCGTAGGACATTCGCCAGCAAGAAGGAGAATCCCGTGCCCCGCATAATAATTGCCACCCTCGCTGCCACCCTTCTCGCGGCCCCGGCCGCCGCCCAGCAGCCCCAGCCGGGCCGCTTTTTCGACGCGACTGACACCAACGGGGATGGCTCTCTCAGCAAGGCCGAATGGGAAGCCGCCGGCAGACGCCCCGAAGGCTTCGCCATGATGGATGCCAACAAGGACGGAAAGGTCACCCGGGAAGAGGGACGCGCCGCCATGCAGAAGATGATGCAGCAACGCACATCGCAGCAAACGCCTCGCCCCTGACATCCGCCGCTGACCCGGCCTGTGAAGAAGCTCGGAAGCGAAAAGTCAGGCTCAAGTGCGTACTGGCAAACCAGGCAGCGCTGCCGAGCTTCAACCGCCCCGCTCAGGCGAACCGCTCAGGCGAACCGCTGCTAACCAGCCTCGCCTGCGCAGTGCCTGAACCGGCACACTGGCACAGACAAATTGGAAACAAGCTGTTGAGAAAATTGGTGGGCTCGCCGGGATTCGAACCCGGGACCTACAGATTAAAAGTCCGTTGCTCTACCGACTGAGCTACGAGCCCACACGCCTTCTGTCGCGCGGCCTGTAAGGCGGCCTGCCCGCGCCGTCAAATCGGTCGCGCTCAATCCTGCGGCCGCGCCCGCGCAAGTCGACTGGCCATGTGCCGCACACGCAACACCAGCCGCGGGTGCCGCCAGTCCGGCGCCACCTCCGCAAGCGGCCGAAGCACGAAGTCACGCCGGTGCAGATCGGGATGCGGCACCTGCAGGCGCCGGCCATCCAGCCTCAGCTGCCCGAAGGCCAGCAGATCCAGATCCAGCACCCGCGCACCCCAGCGCCGCCACCGCCGCCGCCCGAAGGCATTTTCGATCTGCTGCAGCAGATCCAGCAACGCCTCGGGCGATCCATCCCATCGCACTTCGGCGACCGCATTCGCGAAACGTCGCTTCGAAGGCCCCAGCGGGGCCGTCTCCAGTATGCGCGAAACATGAAGCGGCTCAGCCCCGCCCGCGTCCAGCGCCCTCAACGCGGCCTCCAGCACAGCCCGCGGTGGGCCATGCCGGCCGTGGCAGCGATTGCTGCCAAGCGCCACCAGCACTGGAGTCCGCGCCGACGCGCTGCTACCCGCATCAGCCATGCAGCCCGATCCCGATTGCCAGCTCTGCCCGCGCCTTGTCGCCCACAGGGCGATGCTCCGTACGCGCGAACCGGGCTGGTTCAACGCGCCGGTTCCCGCCTTCGGCGACGAATCCGGCTGGCTGGCAATCGTTGGCCTCGCACCGGGCGAACGCGGCGCCAACCGGACGGGGCGGCCCTTCACCGGCGATTTCGCCGGAGACCTGCTTTACGCAACGATGCTCGAAACCGGCCTCGCCTCGGGCGCCTACGCCGGCACCCCGGAAGACGGCCTCACACTCAACGGCGCGCTCATCGTCAACGCCGTGCGCTGCCTGCCCCCCGCCAACAAGCCTGAGCCGTCCGAAATCCACCAGTGCCGCCCCTTCCTCGCCGATCAGCTGAAGGCAATGCCCAATCTCCGGGTCGTGCTCGCGCTGGGCCAGGTCGCCCATCAGTCCGCCGTGAAGGCGCTGGGCGGCAAGCTCCCCAAACACCCCTTTGCCCATGCCGCCGTTCACCGGCTGCACACGGGGTATACGCTGGTCGATAGCTACCACTGCTCGCGCTACAACCAGAACACCGGCCGCCTCACGGCCGAAATGTTCCGCGTCGCCGTCGAAACGGCCATCGCCCAGCGCGGCTGACGTCAGATATCCTCCGCGATCCGGCCATAAAGACCGGGCCGCCGATCCCGGAAAAAGCCAAACGCCGCCCGGTGGCGCGCAATCACGTCCAGGTCGAATTCCGCCGTGATCACGCCTTCGCTCACCTGATCCATTTCGGCCACCATGTCGCCCCTCTGGTTGCAGATGAAGCTGTTGCCATAGAAATGCGCGCCCGCGCCGTCCGCTGTCGGCTCGGTGCCCACCCGGTTCGCGGCCACCACCGGCACCACGTTGGAAACGGCGTGGCCGATCATCGCCCGCACCCACAGCCGCCGCGTATCCAGCTCGGGATCGTGCGGCTCATTGCCGATCGCCGTCGGGAACAACAGCAGGTCCGCCCCCATCAGCATCATCGAACGCGCGGTTTCGGGATACCACTGGTCCCAGCAGATGCCCACGCCGATCACCCCGTGTGGCGTGGGCCACACCTTGAATCCGGTGTTGCCGGGCCGGAAATAGAATTTCTCCATATAGCCCGGCCCGTCCGGGATATGGCTCTTGCGATAGACGCCCTGCACCATCCCGTCGTCCCCGATGAACGCCAGGCTGTTGTAGTAATGATGCCCGTCCCGCTCGAAGAAGCTCGTCGGAATGAAGATCCGCTCGGCCCGCGCCACCTCTCGCGCGGCCTCAACCGCCGGGTGGCTCGCCACCGGCGCAGCCGTCGCGAACAGCGATTCATCCTGAGAAGTGCAGAAATAATGCCCCTCGAACAGCTCCGGCGGCAGAATCACCTTCGCCCCCTTCGCCGCCGCCTCGCGCACCAGCCGCATCGCCTTCGCGATGTCGTCATCGCGGCGGCCGCTCATCGCCATCTGCACCGCGCCCACATTCAGCATCATTCGCTCTCCGGAACCTGCTGCGACAAGCAGTGAAAGCTGCCGCCCCCGGTCAGGATATGGTCGGCCCTCAGCCCCGTAACCCGATGCCGGGGGAAGCAGCGCGCCACCGCCGCCACCGCCGCCTCGTCGTTCGCCGCGCCATACAGCGGCACGATCACCTGCCCGTTGGCCACGATCCAGTTCATGTAGGAAGCTGGAACCAGCTCGCCATCCATCTCGTAGGCCCCGACGGAAGGGATGGTCACCGCCACCAGCCCGGCCGCCCGCACCCGTTCGGCCGCATCGGCGAACACCGCCGCATTGGGGTCGTCGGCACCGACATCCGGCACAGCGACCGTCCCCGGCCCCACGAACCGGGCGAGATTGTCGACATGTCCGTCGGTATGGTC
This sequence comes from Sandaracinobacter sp. T42, assembly GCF_059115405.1. Lineage (NCBI taxonomy): Bacteria > Pseudomonadati > Pseudomonadota > Alphaproteobacteria > Sphingomonadales > Sphingosinicellaceae > Sandaracinobacter > Sandaracinobacter sp. T42. The sequence continues at coordinate 801,447 of NZ_CM181101.1, read as the reverse complement.
GTTCAGCAGCCCGTCACCCAGCCACACCACGCGCCGCGCGCCGATGGCCCTGGCCAGCGCGGCCTCGGCCGTATCCTTCGTCCAGCCCGGATTCCGGTTGGGGTTCAGCAGGCACTGCTCGGTCGTCAGCACCAAGCCGCCGCCGTCATATTCGATCGCGCCGCCTTCCAGCACGAAATCATGCCGGTCGACAGCGGCAGACATCAGCCCCGCCATCCCGGCCCCCACCGTGTCATCGCCCGGCAGGTCATATTTGCCGCCCCAGCCATTGAAACGGAACCGCACGCAATGCGCGGCTCCGGTGAACACCGGCCCGGTATCCCGCAGCCAGATATCACCGAAGGGAATATCGTCGATCAAAACCCCCGCCGGCACCATGGCCCGCGCCGTCGCCGCGGCTGTCGAACCGCTCGCAACCAGCCGCACCGTCACCGTGTCCGAAAGCCGCCGCGCAAGGGCGGCGACTTCCGCCTGCGCCGGCGCAAGGTCATCCTCCCAAAGGTTTGGGTCAGACGGAAAGCCCACGAACAGCGCGCGCTGCGGGGCCCATTCGGCAGGGGGGATTCGGCTCATGACCCAGCCCTACAACCCAACCCATTGCAATTCCACCTCGCCGTCCCATATCGCCGGATCGAGAGAGCGGGACACCAGATACGGAAAGACCAGCTACAAAATGCTCAATGTCCTGTCCTTGCTGATCGGCATCGTCGCCGGCATCGTCGCCCTGTTCGGAATCATTCCCTTCGTCGGCTGGGCCAACTGGTTCGTCATCCCGATCGCCGGCCTCGGTCTGGTGCTCGGCCTGATCTCCCGCCGCAAGGAAGGCCAGATCCTGAATCTCGTGGTGATCGCCATCGCTCTCGTCCGCCTGTCGCTGGGCGGTGGGCTCATCTGATTCCTGCGCAGGCGGGCGGATTTCCCTCAGCCGTCCGCCTTGCGCCCCATTGCAACCAGATAGGTCTCGCTCGATTCCTTCCGGCTCGCGGGCGGCTTTGCATGCCGCACGCTTTCGAACCGCCGCTTCAGTTCGGCCACCAACGGCCCCTCGGCCCCGCCGCCCAACACCTTGGCCACGAAGGTTCCACCCGGCCTCAGCACCCGAACGGCAAAGTCGGCAGCCGCCTCCACCAGCCCCATGGTGCGCAGATGGTCCGTCGGCGGATGTCCAACCGTATTGGCCGCCATGTCCGACATCACAAGATCCGCCGGCCCGCCCATCAGGGCGATCAGCCGCTCGTCCATCCCGTCCTCCAGGAAGTCACCCTGCACGAAGGTCAGCCCGGCCATAGGCTCCACCTCCAACAGGTCGATGCCCACCACGGTCGCCTTCGGGCGCCGCTTCAGCAACACCTGGCTCCAGCTGCCCGGCGCCGCGCCCAGGTCCACCACGCGGTCCACATCCTTCAGCAGCCCGAAGCGCTCATCCAGTTCGATCAGCTTGAACGCCGCCCGTGCACGCCAGCCCTCCGCCTGGGCCCGCTTCACATACGGGTCGTTCAGCTGCCGCTCCAGCCAGCGCGCAGAGCTGACGGATCGGCCACGCCGCGATTTCAGGCGTGTCCGCCCACCCAGGGAACGCCCGCCACCGCGCGAACCACTCCTGCCGGTCATTGCCGCACGCCTTTCCGGCCGTCGTCCCGCGCCATCATGCTTCGCAATATTCCTTCCCGGATTCCCCTGTCGGCCACGCGCAGCTTCGGCGCGCACCCCAGATCGATCAACGCCTCCAGGATGGCAGCGCCCGCCACCACCAGATCCGCCCTGTCCGCGCCGATTCCCGGGATCAACGCCCGCTCGTCCGGCGATTTCACGGCCAGGTCATGGCTCAACGCCACCAGCTCTGAGGTGGAGGCCAGCGATCCGTCCACCTGCCGCCTGTCATATTGCGGCAGGCCCATGTTGAGGCTGGCCAGCGTCGTCACCGTTCCCGATGCGCCCAGCAACTGCACCTCGCCCTTCAGCCGCGCCTTCAACGGCACCAGATGCTCGGCCACCCGCGCCTTCATCCGCCCATAGGCCTCCAGCCGATGCGTCGGCGAACCGGCATCCAGCGGCTCCGTCTCGCCCAGGGAAACCACCCCCCAGGGCACGCTCACCCAACAGTCCATGCGGATGGAAGGGAACTGGTTGCGCCCGCCGTTCACCCGCTCCAGCAGCACCACCTCGGTCGATCCGCCGCCGATGTCGAACACCAGCGTGCGACGCGCCTTGGGATCAATCAGCGTCTGGCAGCCCAGCACCGCCAGGCGCGCCTCCTCGGCCGGCGTGATCACGTCCAGCGCCAGACCGGTCTGGTCATAAACCCGCCGCACGAACTCGGGCCCATTCTCGGCCCGCCGGCAGGCTTCGGTGGCCACGCTGCGCACCTGCGTCACACCGCGCCGATGCAGCTTTTCGGCACAGGCGCCAAGGGCGGCGATCGCCCTGTCCATCGCCGCATCCGAAAGCCGCCCGGATTGCAGCAGCCCCTCGCCCAGCCGCACGATCCGCGAAAAGGCGTCGATCACCTGGAATTCGGCGGCCCCACCACTGCCGTTCACGCGCCGCGCGATCAGCAAACGGCAATTGTTGGTTCCAAGATCCAGCGCCGCAAACGGCCCCTTCACCCCACCGCCCCGCACATCGGCCGGCCGCAACCCGCGCCGCTCGGCCCCCTGGGGGCGTGCCGCACCCGGCCGCTCGCCGGCGCCGGCAAGGCCGCCGGCTCGCATCTCCGCCATCGTCATCGTCCTGTCCCGCCAGAAGCCGGATAGGCTTCAGGCACTTGAACTCAAGCTAGCACGGAAAGGCCATTTCACAAGTGGCCGGCTGCCGGCGCGCCCCCCCGGGGACAAAAGGCGGACGCACGCAAACAGGAAGGCCGTCAGCAGGCCATTGCATCCGCGCGGACTCGCCGGTATAGGCCCGGCTTCCCAGCGGCCTGGGCCCTCGGTTTCACGAGAAACGGGGACGTAGCTCAGATGGGAGAGCGCAGCAATCGCACTGCTGAGGTCAGGGGTTCGATCCCCCTCGTCTCCACCAGGCCCTTTCCTGATTTTGTCCCTCAGGCGCCGGGCGGCGGGCATCCGCCCGCCTTGGCTTCGGCGCACTTGCGCCGGCGCGCAGTCGCGCTTGCGGCCCTTCGGGCCGGTAAGGGCTCAGCGATTCCCCGTCTGTTCGGCCAGCAGCTTGCCAGGCACCATGCCCAGCCCCTTCACCCGCACCCGCTTGAACCGCGCGAAGCCGCCGGACAGCAGCTCCACATCGCGCCGCGCCACGCCCAGTTCCGCCGCCAGGAACGCAAGCAGCCGCTCGGTCGCCTTGCCGTCTTCGGCCACCGTCGCCACGTCCACCTGCAACAATCCACCCTTAACGCCGCGAATCCGGTCGGCGCGTGCGCCGGGCCGCGCCTTCACGCACAGCAGCAGGTCGCCACCTTCCACCCGGATCGCGGCCCCGGTCACGCCTCGCGGATCCGCAGCAGCGCCTCCTGCGCGGTGCTCGCCACCAGCGTCCCGTCGGCGGCATAGATCAGCGCCCGCGAAAGCCCCCGCCCCGCCTGCGCCGAAGGGCTCTCGCACGCAAACAGCAGCCACTCCTCCACCCGCGCCGGCCGGTGGAACCACATCGCATGATCAAGGCTCGCCATGAACAGCGTCGGGCTCGGCATGGGCAGCGTGTGCGGCAGCGCCGCCGTCCCCGCCAGCCAATAGTCCGACAGATAGGCCAGCAGGCCAGCCTGTTCCGCCGCCCCAGCGCCCGCCCCGCTGGGCAGGCGCATCCAGATCGCCCGCCGGGAAATCCCCGGCTGGTGCAGGAAGCTCATCGGGTCGGCCGGTTTCACCTCGATCCGCCGGTTCTGCGCCCGCCAGCGCGCCCGCACCCAGTCCGGCAGCTCCGCGCCCATGCTGTCGGCCAGCTCCGGCAGGGTCTGCAGTTGGTCCGGCGGCAACACGCCTTCGGGCAGACCGGTCTGGTGCGAATAACCCGCCTCGTCGGCATGAAAGCCGCATTCCATGTGAAAGATCGGCTCGCCTTCCTGGATGGCGATCACCCGCCGGGTCGAAAATCGCCCGCCGTCCCGCGTCCGATCCACCTGATAGATCACCGGCGCATGGGCCCGTCCGGCCCGCAGGAAATAGCCATGCAGCGAATGCACCGCGCGCGCCGAAGGCCCGTCGGACTCCACCGTATGCGTCGCTGCGGTCAACGCCTGCGCCAGCACCTGCCCGCCGAACAGCGCGTCATTCGCGTTGCGCTGGTTCAACCGGTTGCGGAACAGATCCCGGTCCAGCCGCTCCAGCGTCAGCAGCGCGCGCGCATCCCGGCCGTCCCAGTCCAGCACTTCGGTCGATCCGGTCACGCGTTCGTTCATCGGCACCCCCAAAAAATCGGCGGCGACACGGCCGCCCGATTGTCCCTACAGTGATCATCTCATGCCGCAAACCGCCCCCACCGCGAACAGGCCCGATCCAACGGGCGCCACCCCCGCCGCCACTGTCATCATCGCACGCGATGGGCCGGATGGTCTTGAAGTCCTCGCGATCGAACGCGCAAAGGGAATGGGCTTCGCCGGCGGCGCAGTCGCCTTCCCCGGCGGCAAGGTGGACACGACCGACGTTCCCGATAGCGCTGCCTTCTGCGGCTTCGCAGCCCTTGCGACAGAGGACGCCACGGCCCGGATCACCGCCGCTCGCGAAGCGTTCGAGGAATCGGGTATCCTGCTCTCTTCCGGCCCCCCTGTGGATGCCGCAACCCGCGCCCGCCTGCGCCCCGCATCGGATCGGCACGAAATCGGCTTCGCGGAACTTCTTGGCCAGATCGGCCACAGTCTCGATGCCGGAATCCTGCGCCCCTTCGCCCGCTGGCTTCCGCCGCCGGGGCTTCACAAGCGGTTCGACACGCACTTCTACGTCGCCGCGCTCCCGGATGGCGAAATCATGCTGGCGGATGGCTACGAAGCCGTGCACGCCCGATGGGCGCGGCCGGAACATCTCCTGGCCGAAGCGGATGAAGGCCGCATCAGCCTGCTCTTCCCAACCCGGTGCAACATCGCCCGTCTGGCACAGTTCGCATCCGTGGCGGCGCTGCTGGCCGATCCCACCGATCCGCCCTTCATCCAGCCGGACATCTCGTCGGATGGCTGGCTCACCATCCCGGAAGGCATCGGCTACCCCTACACGCGGGAACGGCTTGAGATGGTGCGCAGGGAATAGGCCCGGCGATCGCCGCATCACGGCCAGTCAGGATCCCGGCAGATGCGTCAGGGCCGCAGGCCCCGCCCCTTCCGCCCCGGCTTCAGCGCCCGTTGTGCCATCGCAGCAAAGGCGCACAGTTCGGCGCGCGTTTCCTCCGGCGCGATGATCGCCTCCACCCCGAAGCGCTCGGCGGTGCGGAACGGGCTGCGCACCCGGTCCAGGCGGGCACGGATGTCCTTCAGCTTCGCCGCCGGGTCGTCGGATGCCTCCAGCTCGCTCTTGTAGGCCGCCTCCAGCCCGCCCGCGATCGGCAGGCTGCCCCAGTCCCCGCTCGGCCAGGCCATGCGCCAGCGGAAGCGGTCGGCAGGCGCATGGGCGGATCCCGCCATCCCATAGGCCTTGCGCAGGATCACGCTCGCCCAGGGCACGCTCGCCTGATAGATCGCGGCCAGCGCCCGGCTGCCCCAGCGGATCGTCGCCTCGTCCTCGGCCCGCCGCCCGATCAGGAAGCCGGGATTGTCCACCAGATGCACCACCGGCAGATGGAAGGTGTCCGCCAGGTCCACCATCCGCTCCACCTTGCGCGCCGTCGCCGCCGTCCACAGACCGCCCAGTGCTTCGGGGTTGGATGCGATCACTGCCACCGGATAGCCATCCAGCCGGGCCAGCCCCGTCACCACGCCCAGTCCCCACTCCCGCCCGATCTCGAACCAGCTCCCCTTGTCCACAATGGCTTCCACGATCGGCCGGATCGGATACAGCCGCCGCGAATCCCGCGGCACCGCATCGTTCAGCCAGGCGTCCCGCCGCGCGGGATTGTCCCGCCCCTTCACCCGCTGCGGCAGTTCATCCACGCTTGCCGGAAGATAGCCAAGGAACCGCCGCAACCGATCGAACGCCTCGGCCTCGCTGCCAACCCGGTCGTCCACCGCGCCGTTCTTGGCATGGATGGCCGCTCCGCCCAGCTCCTCCTTGGTCCGCACCTCGCCGGCAGCCGCCACCACGGGCGGCCCGGCCACGAACATCTGCGAAATCCCGTCCACCAGCAGGCTGTAATGCGCCATCACCATCCGTCCGGCGCCAAGGCCCGCCACCGGCCCCAGCCCCAGCGCCACCACCGGCACGGCGGACATGTTGGCAACCATCACCTCCCAGCCGGGGATCTCCGGGATATAGGTATGGCCCATCGCCTCCAGCGTGCGGACGGATCCGCCCCCGCCCGTCCCCTCGATCATCCGGATCAGCGGCATGCGATACTCGCTCGCCAGCCGTTCGGCCTCCAGCAGCTTGCGATGCAGCGCCGCGTCGGCCGCCCCGCCCCGCACGGTGAAATCGTCCGCCGTCACCACAACCGGCCGGCCGTCGATCTCTCCCCGTCCGAACAGGAAATTGGCCGGCAGGAACGCCTCCATCTCCCCGTCGTCGGCATAGCTTGCGAAGCCGGAAAGCTCGCCGATCTCGCGGAAGGTGCCGGGGTCCGCCACGGCGGCGATCCGCGCCCGCGCGTCCATCCGCCCCGCCGCCGCCTGCCGCGCCAGCTTCTCGGCCCCACCCATGCGCCGCGCCAGCTCCTGCCGACGACGCAGTTCCCCAATCTCGTTTTCCCATCCCATGGGCGCCAGCATAGCCGCTCAGACCCGGCTGCAAACCCTCGCCGCTTGGCCAGTATGAAGCACCCGGCTCAGCAGGTGCCGATGCGCCGCCATTCGCTCCGGCTCTGAAAGGGCCTTCCACCCTCCAGCCCCTGCGCATCCACCGTGAAGATTCCCTTGGCGTCACGCCGCACCATGGTCCGTCCGGAACGCCCCCCGGCGCAGCGATAGGTCAAGGTGGCGCCATCGGGCCCGTCCGCAATCACGGTAAAGCTGCATTCTCCGCCAGGCCGCCCCCCCATCAGCATGGGTGCGGCGGATTGAAGGCACTGGCTGCTGCCCGATTGCCCGCCGATCGGCGTCACCTGCCAGGCGCCCGGGGCAAAGCCGCGCAGTGCCTGCAATTCGGGCGCCGGCTGCGCGCAGACGGCCATGGGCACCAGCAGGGCGACAAGGGGCGGGATCAGGCGCATGTCATGCACCTAGGAAGCGAAGCGGGCAAAACAAAGGCCCGCCGCCAGGGTCACAATGCCAGCAGGAACTGCTGCGAACAGAATTCGCAATCCACCGCGATCACACCGTCCGCATTGCGCATGCCCGCGCGCTCCTCCTCCGGAAACTGCTCCAGCACGTTCCGGATATGCTCGACGGAACAGCGGCAACCCCGTGAAAGCGGCACATCGGGCAGCACCCGCACCTCATCCTCGTTGAACAGTCGCCACAGCAGGGTTTCCAGCGACAGCGAAGGATCGGTCAGTTCGTCCGGCGTCACGGTCGAGGCCAGGGCCTCCACATGCGCCCAGTCGGCCAGCCCGCTGTCCAGGTGCAGCCGCGCCACGCCTTCTTCGGCGCGCGGCAGATGCTGCACCACAAGCCCGCCCGCCATCCACACGCCATCCCCGTTCCGCCGCGCCGCCAGCCGCACCAGCGTCGGCAGTTGCTCGCTGTCCGCGAAATAGCCCTGCGCCGACGCTTCCAGCGTATCGCCCCCCAGCGCCACGATTCCCTGATAGCGCTCGGCCGAAGCCGTCTGGTCCAGCGTGATCGCCAGATATCCGCTTCCCAGCATCGCCTCCAGCCCGGCGGACCGCCCTTCTTCCACCGGCGGATAACGGCGGTCCAGATCCTGGCTCGCATAGCCGCGCAGTTCGCCCTGCCGCCAGTCAGCCACCAGCAACCGGATCGGCCCGCCCTCGCCCTTGGCCTGCACCGTCATCTGCCCGTCGTCCGGCCGGAACAGTGAACCCAGCAGCGCCGTCAGCGCCAGCGTCTCCGCCACCAGCCGCGCCACCGGCTCCGGATAGGCATGGGCCGCCAGAATCTCGTTCAGCGTCGTCCCCAGCCGCACCACCCGGCCCCGCGCCGCGCGCCCGGGGATGGTAAAGCCCAGAATCCTGTCTTCGGCCATGCCGCCCTCAGCCCAGCCGGCCCAGCGCCCACAGCAGCAGCGCCTTCTGCGCATGCACGCGGTTTGCCGCCTCTTCCCACGCTGCCGATTGCGGCCCGTCGAGCACGGCGTCGGTCACTTCCTCGCCGCGATGCGCGGGCAGGCAGTGCAGGAACAGCGCATTCGCGCCCGCCTTCGCCATCAGCGCCTCGTTCACCTGGTATCGCGTGAAGGCCGCCTGCCGCTCGGCCACATCCGTATCACCCATCGAAACCCAGGTGTCGGTCACCACCACATCGGCCCCGGCGGCTGCCTCGTCCGGTTCGCGTAGGATGCGGATGTCCGCGCCCCGCGCCACCGCATCGGCCACGAAACCGGGATCCGGCTCATAGCCTGCCGGACAGGCCACCGTCAGCGAAAAGCCCAGCAGGCCCGCCGCCTCGATGATGGAGTTGCAGACATTGTTGCCGTCGCCCACCCAGGCCCAGCGCGTGCCATCGGCGGTGCGGCCCAGCCGCTCCTCCACCGCCAGCAGATCGGCGACGATCTGGCAGGGATGCGAAACATCCGTCAGCCCGTTCAGCACCGGCACTGTCGCCGCGGCGGCAAAGGCCGCCACGTCGGAATGACGGTTAGCGCGGATCATCACTGCATCCACGAAGCCCGAAAGCACCCGGGCCGTGTCGCCGATCGTCTCGCCCCGCCCCAGCTGCATGTCGCCGGCGGACAGCGTGATCGTCTCGCCCCCAAGCTGCCGCATGGCGATGTCGAAGCTCAGCCGCGTCCGCGTCGAAGGCTTCTCGAAGATCGCGGCCAGCACATGCCCGGCCAGCGGCGCATCGGCATCCGCCGCGCCCTGCGGCAGGCCATCGCGGCCTGCCTTCCGAGCGTGCGCATGGTCCAGAACGCGCCGCAACCCGCCTGGCCCAAGATCCGCAAGGTTCAGCAGGTGCCGCACCCCGCTCATGCCGCAGCCTGTGCTTCGAACGCGGCGGCGGCTGCCGAAAGCTTCTCCACGCACTCGCGGATATGGCTCTCGTCGATGTTCAAGGGCGGCAGGATGCGCACCACATTGTCCCCGGCCGCCACCGTCAGCAGCCCATGATTCGAACGCGCGTGCGCCACGAACGCCCGGCTGTCGCCGGTCAGCTTCAGCCCCAGCATCAGCCCGCTGCCGCGCACATGGTCGAACAGGTCGTGGTTCGGGATCATCTGCTCAAGGCTCGCGCGCAGCCGCTCGCCCTTCGCCCGCACCTCCGCCAGGAAGTCCGGCTCGGCCACGATGTCCAGAACGGCGTTGATGGCGGCCATCGCCAGCGGGTTGCCGCCATAAGTGGAGCCATGCGTGCCGATCACCATGCCCTGCGCGGCCTTTTCCGTCGCAAGGCAGGCTCCCACCGGGAAGCCGCCGCCGATCCCCTTGGCGATCGCCATGATGTCTGGCGTGATCCCATATTGCTCATGCGCGAACAGCGTGCCGGTCCGGCCCACGCCCGTCTGCACTTCGTCCAGCACCAGCAGCAGCCCGCGCTCGTCCGCCAGTCGGCGCAGGCCCTGCAGGAACTCCGGCGTCGCCGGGCGGATGCCGCCCTCACCTTGGATCGGCTCCACCAGGAAGCCGCCGATGGACTCGTCGATCGCCGCTTCCGCCGCCTTCAGGTCGTTGAAGGGCAGCACATGGAACCAGTCCGGCAGCGGCTCGAAGCCCTTGCGCAGCTTTTCCTGGTCGGTCGCGGAAATCGTCGCCAGCGTCCGCCCGTGGAAGGCATTCGAAAAGGTAATCAGCCGGTATTTGTGCGGGTTGCCGGTGGCATAATGATAGGCGCGCGCCGTCTTCACCGCGCATTCCAGCGCCTCTGCGCCGGAATTGGTGAAGAACACCGTATCGGCGAAAGTCAGCTCAACCAGCCGCTTAGCCACCCCCATCTGCTGCGGCGAACCATAAAGGTTCGACGTGTGCATCAGCGTGGCGGCCTGCTCCTGGATGGCCTGCGTCAGGTGCGGATGCCCATGGCCCAGCAGGTTCACCGCGATGCCCGAAGCAAAGTCCAGCCAGCGCTTCCCGGCGCTGTCGAACAGATAGGCGCCTTCCCCGCGCACCGGCTCGACTTCACACCGGGGGTAAACGGGCATCAGCGGGGAAATGGCCATGGCTACCTCTTCCTGTGGTGTCTAAGCAGGCGAAATAAAAAAAGGCGGCGAAACGCCGCCTCCCATATGCGATCAGGCATAACCCGTCAGACGCGCAATTTCCACCCCGATTTCAGCAGCGCATAGGCCGCCACCCACAGGATCAGGCACAGCCCGCCCACGATCACGGCCCCCAGCCACACGGGCGCTTCCGCGACCCCGATGAAGCCGGCGCGGAAGCCGTCGATCATGTAGAAGAAGGGGTTTGCGCGGCTAACGGACTGCATCGCCGGCGGCAGCCGGTCGATTGCATAGAAGGTGCCCGACAGCAGCGTCAGCGGCTGTACCAGAAAATTGGTCACCGCCGCACCATGGTCGAACTTGTCGGCCCAGATGCCCGTCAGCACCCCCAGCAGCCCCAGCATCAGCGCGCCCAGTGTGCCGAACAGCAGCACCTGCAACGGGTTCGATACCGACACGTCCACGCCCGGCCACAGCAGCATGGCAGCCCACACCGCCAGCCCCACCGCCCAGGCCCGCGTCACCGCCCCCGCCACATAGCAGAACAGCAGTTCGCCATGGCTCAGCGGCGGCATCAGCACGTCCACGATCGTGCCCTGCACCTTGGCGATGATGATGGACGACAGGCTGTTCTGGAACGCGTTCTGCGTCATCCCCATGATGATCAGGCCCGGGGCCAGGAAGGTGGCATAGGGAAAGCCCAGTACTTCGCCCTTCGCGCCGCCCAGCGCCAGGGTGAAGATGGCCAGGAACATCAGCGTCGTGATGGCCGGCGCCCACACCGTCTGCATCTGAACCTTGAAGAAGCGCCGCACTTCCTTCACATAGAGGGTGCGAATTCCCAGCCAGTTGATGCCGTGGATCACCGGAACGCCCGGTTCCGGGAACGTCGGCGCGGTGGACTGGGGTGATTGTTGCGCTTGCATGGCTGCCACCGCGTCTAATGGCGCCCGGCATGCCCTGCAAGCCGTGAAACCGGAAGCGGAACCATGGCCTGGACTGACGAGCGCATCGCGCTCCTGAAGCAATATTGGGAAGAAGGCCGCTCGGCGAGCCAGATCGCCGAAGTTCTGGGCGAAGGCCTGTCGCGCAACGCGGTGATCGGCAAGGCCCACCGCCTCGGCCTCGCCTCGCGTCCCTCCCCGCTGAAAACCGGCGAGCCCAAGGCAGACGCGAAACCTGCCAAGGGCGAAGCCAAACCCGCAGCGCCCAGGGCGGCCGCGCGTGCCGCCCCCACCCCGACAGCTGCGCCAGCGCCTGCCGCGCCTGCGCCGCAGGCCCAGGCGGCCCCTCCCGTCCAGCCCGCGCCCGCCGCACCAGCCCCCGCCCCGGCGGCCCCGGCGCCTTCGCCGGCGGGCCTGCAATCCGCACCCCGGCCCGCCGCACCGCGCGGCAAGGGGGGCAAGGTCACGCTGCTCGATCTCAACGATCGCATCTGCAAATGGCCCATCGGCCACCCGGACGAGCCGGATTTCCACTTCTGCGGCAAGCCGGTGAACCCCGGCTTCCCCTATTGCGGCGAACATTGCCTGGTCGCCTATCAGGCCCAGATGCCGCGCCGCGACCGGCCCGGCGGTCCGCCCCGGCCCTTCGGCCCAAACCTCCCGCGCCCCCGCTGAAGACGACACCCGAGGCCATGGCCTGAACATCAAGTCCCGGTTTTCCGGGACTTGATCCGCTCTGCACGCCGGGCGGATCTCCCTTGCTGCAAAAAATCCCCCGGCAGTCGCCTGCCGGGGGAGGTTGGTTCCTTGGGGAGGAAATCAGGGGTTGCGCCGGTTCACCCGGCGCAACCGAACTCAGTAATTGTAGGCGCGCTCGCCATGTTCACCGAGGTCGAGGCCTTCGCGCTCCACCTCTTCGCTCACGCGCAGGCCGGTCAGGGCCTTGGCCACATAGAAGGCGATCGCGGCGCCGACGGCGGACCAGACGATGGCGACACCAACCGACTTCACCTGGATCCACAGCTGAGCGCCCAGGTTATAGTCGTCGCCGGCCGGCCCACCCAGTACGGTCAGCATCGTGAAGGCCGTGCCGATCGAGCCGATGATGCCCGCCACTCCATGGATGCCGAACACATCCAGCGAGTCGTCGAAGCCCAGCTTCGGCTTCACCTTCATCACGAAGATGCAGGCCACCGTTGCGCCGATCGCGCCCAGCAGGATGCCGCCGAACGGCCCGGAATTGCCGGCCGCCGGCGTGATCGCCACCAGGCCCGCAATCGCACCGGAACAGGCCCCCAGCAAAGAGCCGGAGTGGCCCAGCAGCTTTTCCGTCAGCATCCAGAACAGCACCCCGGCCGCCGTCGCGGTGAAGGTGTTGATCAGCGCCAGCCCGGCTGAGCCATTGGCCTCCAGCGCGGAGCCGGCGTTGAAGCCGAACCAGCCCACCCACAGCAGGCCGGTGCCGATCAGCGTCATCGTCAGGCTGTGCGGCGCGATCAGTTCCTTCTGGTAACCGATGCGCTTGCCCAGGATCAGCGCGCCCACCAGCGCGGAGATGCCGGCGTTGATGTGGACCACGGTGCCGCCGGCGAAGTCCAGCGCGCCCCAGCCGAAGATCAGGCCGGTCGCGGCATCGTCGCCGCCCAGATACCACACCATGTGCGCGATCGGATAATAGACGATCGTCAGCCAGACGATGGCGAACACCATCAGGGCCGAGAATTTCATTCGTTCCACAAGCCCGCCCACGACCAGCGCGACCGTGATCGCGGAGAAGGTCATCTGGAAGGCGATGAACACGAACTCGGGGATCACCACGCCGTCCGTGAAGGTCGCCACGGTCGAATCGGCCGTCACCCCGGCCAGGAAAAATTTGCCGGTGGAAACGAACTGGTTGGAATCGCCGCCGAACGCCAGCGCATAGCCGAAGATGACCCACATGATCATCGCCAGGCTTGCCACACCCACGATCTGGGTGAGGACAGAGGCCATGTTCTTCGTGCGGACAAGCCCGCCATAGAACAGCGCGAGGCCCGGCACGATCATCAGCATGACCAGCACGGTCGAAACCATCATCCACGCCGTGTCGCCCTTGTCGGGAACCGGCACGGCAGCGGCTTCGGCCACGGGGGCCGCCGCGGCGGCAACCGGGGCGGCCGCCTCGGCCGCAACCGTTGCAGCCGCGTCGGCGGCGGTCGCAGCGGCCGTCGCGGCCTCCTGCGCAAGCGCGGGATGCGCGGCGAATAGGCCGGCCATCCCCAGGCCCAGGGCAATCTTGCCCCAGGGCAGGTGTCGCAATTCCATGTGGGACCCTTCCTTGAACAGGCCGGGCTTTCCGCCCGCCTCGAATTCAGAGCGCGGACGCATCAGAGCGCCGTCTCGTTGGTTTCACCGGTGCGGATGCGAACCGCCCCGGCAATGTCGAAGATGAAGATCTTGCCGTCGCCGATGGCCCCCGTATGAGCCGCCTGCTGGATGGCCTCCACGGCGCGCGGCGCAAGATCGGCGGGCACGGCCGTCTCGATCTTCACCTTCGGCACCATGTTCGTGGTGTATTCCGCACCCCGATAGATCTCGGTCTGGCCCTTCTGGCGGCCGAACCCCTTCACTTCGGTCACGGTCAGGCCCGTCACGCCCAGCGCGGTCAGCGCCTCCCGGACGTCGTCGAGCTTGAACGGCTTGATCACGGCGACGATGAATTTCACGGCTGCCGAACCCCTTTTCTGCTGGGCAGGCACGAAGCACCTGCAATCAGAGCCTATTGCAGGAACCATGCCAAGTTCCAGCACTCGCCGCAGTGCAGCAAATCAGATCAGAGGTTGCTCATTTTCTCGGCAGGCGTCGCGTGGCCGATTGGCGGATGCCTGATTTTCAGGCAGTTCCGCCGACGGTCAGGCCTTCCACCAGAAGGGTCGGCTGCCCTACGCCCGCAGGCACGGATTGCCCGCCCTTGCCGCAGGTGCCGATGCCTTCATCCAGGGCCATGTCGTTGCCGATGGCCGCGATCTTCTGCATCACCTCGGGCCCGTTGCCGATCAGCGTCGCACCCTTCACCGGCGCGCCGATCCTGCCGTCCTCCACAAGATAGGCCTCGGTGCAGGAAAAGACGAACTTGCCCGAAACGATGTCCACCTGCCCGCCGCCGAAGCTCTTCGCAAACAGCCCTTTCTTCACGCTGCGCAGGATCTCGCCGGGATCTTCCGTTCCAGCCGCCATGAAGGTGTTGGTCATGCGCGGCATCGGCGGATGGCGGAAACTCTCCCGCCGCCCGTTCCCGGTGGCGGCCACGCCCATCAGGCGGGCGTTCATACGGTCCTGCATGTAACCGCGCAGATAGCCGTCCTCGATCAGCACGGTTCGTTCCGTCGGCGTCCCCTCATCGTCCACGCTCAGCGATCCGCGCCGGTCCGCCAGCGTCCCGTCGTCGATCACCGTCACGCCGGGGCTTGCCACCCGCTCGCCCACGCGTCCGGAAAAGGCGGAACTTCCCTTGCGGTTGAAATCCCCTTCCAGCCCGTGACCCACTGCTTCGTGCAGCAGGATACCCGGCCAGCCGGGCCCCAGCACCACCGGCATCACGCCAGCCGGCGCCGGCACGCTCTCCAGGTTGATCAACGCCTGAGCCAGGGCCAGATCGATCGCCCGCTCCCACTCAGCGGCCTCGAACAGCCGGTCATACAGCTGCCGGCCGCCAAAGCCCCAGCTGCCGGATTCCCGCCGCCCATCCTTCTCGGCCACGATCCCCACGTTCAGCCGCACCAGCGGCCGCACATCCGTCACGCGAACCCCGTCCGCGCGGATGATCTCCACATGGCTCCAGCTCGCCGCCAGGCTCGCCGTCACCTGCGCCACGCGCGGATCCTTCGCCCGCGCCACCGCGTCGATCTGCTCCAGCAACTTCACCTTCTCGGCGAACGGCACGGCCGAAAGCGGATCGGCATCGGTGTACAGTCGGCGGTTGGTTCCGCGCGGCGGTTCCGCCGCGACAACCCCGCCATGCCCCGCCTTCACCACGGCCACCGTCTCCGCCGCCCGCCGGATGGCCGCCGCCGAAATCTCGTTGGCATGGGCATAGGCGCTCACCTCGCCGACCACGCCACGCAGGCCGAATCCCCGGCTCTGGTCGAAGCTCGCGGATTTCAGCCGCCCGTCGTCAAAGGCGAAACTTTCGGATGCCGCGACCTGCAGGTACAGTTCGCCATCCTCCATTCCATCCAAGGCCTGCTTCGTCAGGCGCTCGGCTTCATGCGGATCCAGTTCGGAATAGAGAAGGCTGTCCATCCCCTCGAAATAGGGGCTTCGGCGCCGATCGACTAGTGGTGGTCGTCGCCGCCCTCGCCCTCCAGAACGAAGCGCCGGTCGCAATAGGGGCAATCCACGAAATTCCGCTCGTCGATCTGCAGCCACACGCGCGGATGCCCCAGGGGGCCTTCATCGCCGTCGCAGGCCACGCGGCGGCTATGCACGATGCGGGTTTCGGGCGGCTGCGGAATGGTCGACATGGCCCGCCTTCTAGCGGGCGACGCGCCGCGCGAAAAGCCCGGTCCGTCATCCGGCTTCGTTTCATTGCAGTGCAACAGAAATTTCCTCGCGCCGCAACAATGTCAGGGCAGCAGGGCGCCCACCCCGCTGACGGAGCCCTTCGATGAAAAACCTGTTCCTCCTTACTGCCTCCGCCCTCACCCTCACCCCCGCAGCCGCGCAGCAGGCCGCCGCCGATCTCGCAGACGACATCATCGTCACCGCACAGAAACGCGACCAGAAGCTCGTCGACGTCCCCGTCAACGTCACTGCATGGTCGGGTGAACAGATGCAGCGTCTCGGCGTCAGCCAGTTCAACGAACTGTCCGCGTTCGTGCCCGGCCTCAACATCCAGGAACAGTCGGCCAACAATCCCGGCTTCGTGATCCGCGGCATCACATCCGACAGCGGATCGGCCCAGGAAGCCGCCCGGGTCACCATCTATTACAACAGCGTCGACGTCAGCCGCTCGCGCGGCTCCTATTTCGACCTGTTCGACATCCAGCGGGTAGAAGTGGTGAAGGGCCCGCAGGCCACCCTGTTCGGCACCGCCGCCGCCGTTGGCGCGGTCAGCGTCATCTCCAACCCCGTCGAAGAGGGTATCAGCGGCGAAGCCCGCGCCGCCTTCGGCAATTTCAACCAGCGCCAGCTGTCCGGCATGTTGAACATCGCCAACGACATCGTCGGCGCCCGCATCGCCTTTGCCTGGAAGAAGCGCGACGGCGTCGTGGAAAACATCGCCGGCGAAACACCGAACGGCGGAACCGACCAGCGCGACCTGAACGGTCAGGATCAGCGCGGGGTGCGCGTCTCCCTCAGGTTCGATCCCGAAGGGCCGATCCGCACCGATCTCGTCTATACCTACGATGGCCAGCGAAATCCCGGCACCGCCTTCAAGTCCGGCAAGCTCGCGCCCTACGGCGGCACCACTTCGCCCTACACATTCGCGGAACTCGGCGGATCGCCGGTCGCCGCCAGCGTGTTCCGGCACGAAGAACTGGGCCTGTGGCGCGACGTGCATGATCTGAACTTCACTGCCCGCTACCAGCCCGATGGCAGCCAGTGGTCCACCGTCCACATCTTCGGCTACCGCAGGTTCGACAGCTACGAAGTGTTCGACGCCGACGGCTCGGGCGCCTGGTTCCTTGAATTCGCCGAGGATTCAAAGGGCGAACAACTCAGCCACGAAAGCCGGGTGAACTATGATGGCGGCCGGCTGCGCGCCTTCGCCGGCTTCAACTGGTTCTGGGAAAAGGGCACACAGGAAGTGCCCTTCAGCACAGAGGAAGGCACCTATGTCCAATGCGCCGCCGGCGTGATCCCCGGCCTGCCCTGCGTGAACGCCGCCGGCGTCGTCACGGCCGCCCAGGCCACCTCCATCCTCACCGGCGGCAAGCTCAGCCGCATCCCCTACAGCTCCACCTTCCGCAACGGCGGCGAATTCGAAACCATTTCGATCTTTGCCGACGTCAGCTTCGATGCGGCCGACTGGCTCGAACTCACGGCCGGCGCCCGCTACCTGTGGGAGGATCGCACCTCCTCCTATTTCGCCAACCAGCCCAACTCGCTCCTCCTCGGCGCCCCGCTCCTCCCCTTCGCGGGCACCGGCGGGCAGACCTTCCGCGCCAGCGGCAGCAACCGCGCCTTCCTGCCGCGCTTCAACGCGCTCATCCGCTTCGCCGACGGGCTGAACGGCTACGCCACCGTTTCGAAGGGCCGCCGCAGCCCTGTCATCCAGCTCAACGCCCGCAACACCGCCGCCGGCCCGGTCGCCAACCGCACCGACATCCCGGCCGAAACCGTCTGGAACTATGAAGGCGGGGTGAAAGCGAGCACCGGCATCTTCAGCGGCAGCCTCGGCGTCTTCTACCAGACCTATGAGAACTTCCAGGTCTCGATCATCGAAAACGGCCAGTCCGTCACCCGCAACGCCGGCTCCGCGAAGAATTTCGGCGTCGAAGGCGAAGCCAGCGTCCGGCCGATGCAGGGCCTCAACCTCTTCGGCAACTTCGGCTGGATCGACAGCAAGATCGACGACAAGGCGTCGAACGGCATCTTCGCCGGCAACCGCTTCCGCCTGCAACCCGAATGGCAGGCGGCAGCCGGGCTCGATGCCCGCATGCCGCTCGGCAACGGGCTCGAAGCGTTCGTCACCCCAAGCGTCACCTACCGCTCCAAGATCTTCTTCGAAGTGCCCAACAAGGATCTGATCTCGCAGGGGCCCGTCACGCTGGCGAACCTGCGCGCCGGCTTCTCGGGCCGCGATGGCGGCTGGCAGCTCACGGGCTTCGTCAGCAATCTCTTCGACGAAGCCTATCTCATCGACGCCGGCAACACCGGCGGCTCGTTCGGAGTCCCTACCTTCATCCGCGGAAATCCGCGCCTTGGCGGCGTGGAGTTCTCGATTCGCTTCTGAAGAAACGGCCCGCCACCTGCACTTCGTCGATCCATCCGTGGCATTCGTCGAAGCAGGTGGCGCCCGCCGAACATCAGCCGCCCCCCATCGAGCCGCGAACGACAGCGGGAACGGCCTCCGCCAGAAGGGACACATGGTGCTGCCGGGGACGGACAACCCCTCTCGACCGGCTCCGGCAGCATCCCCCAACAGGAGACCCCCGATGTTCGCCAAGTCCAATTCCCGCACCATCATGCCGCTGGCCCTTCTGGCCGCCGTCGCCATGACCTGCCTGCAAGGCGCCGTCTTCGCCGGCACAGTTCCCCTTGAAGCCAACGGCAGGATGGAAACCATCTCCGTCACCGGCCTCAATCTCGCCAGCCCGGATGTCCAGGCCCAGCTCGACGCCCGCATCCAGCGCGCCGTCCGCAGCGTCTGCGCCCCGGCCGACTATCGCGATCTGCGCGCCATGGCCGAGCGGCCGGCCTGCGAAAAGGCGGCCCGCGCCTCGGCCGATGCCCGGCGCAACGTGCTGGTCGCCCGCGCCCAGAGCGAACAACTCGCCGCAAGCGCGGTGCAGCGCGAAGCGACCGCCGACTGATTTCCTGCGCCAGGATCCGGTCAGTCCCAACTGGCCCGCCCTCCACAAGGGGCGGGCCACTTCCTGTTGCGGCCGCCCGGCCACTCAGCCGCGTGTCACGCTCGCACGCACGCTCGCCAGATAGGTCCGGCCGATCCGCAGCTGCTGCCCGCCCAATAGCTCCGCAGTCCAGTTGCCCTGGCCGTCATGCGCCAGCCGAACGATCCGGTCGCGCCGAACGATTGTCGATCGGTGCAGGCGGATGAACTGGGCCGGATCCAGCCGCGCCTCCAGCGCCCCGATCGTCTCGTGGATCAGCCAGCTGCGCCCGCCCGCATGCAGCCGCATGTAATCGCGCTCGGCCTCGATCCGCTCGATGTCCGCCACGGCCACCCGGGCAAGCTCGCCCCGGTTCGGCACCCAGAATTCCTGGGCATAGCGCGCCGCTGCCGCCGGCTGCCCGGAATCGGGGGGGGCGTCCGTCGCCAGCCGCAACCGCTCGGCCACGCGCGCCACGGCTTTCGCCAGCCGCTCCGGGGCCACGGGCTTCAGCAGATAATCCACCGCCGCCGCATCGAAGGCCGCCACGGCGAACTGGTCGAACGCGGTCACGAACACCACCGCCGGCGCCTTGGCGCGCCCCTCCAGCACATTTGCGACATCCAGCCCCGTCATGCCGGGCATGGCGATGTCCAGGAACAGCAGATCGGGATCCAGCGCCTCGATCATCCGAAGCGCCGCCTCCCCATCGGCGGCGGTGCCCACCAGCTGCAGCCCCTCCACACGTGCGCAAAGGATCTGCAGCCGCTCCACGGCCAGGGGTTCATCGTCGACGATCAGGGTCTTCAGCAGGGCCATGCGCGGCAGGATTGCCCCGGCCGCGACGGTTCCGCAAGCGCTTGTCCGGCGCGCCTTCAGGCCCGCTGCAGGGGCAGCGTCAGCCGGACCAGCCAGCCCCCCGCCGAAGGGCGACCCGAAACGCAGTCGGCCGCGTCGCCATAGGCGGCCTTCAGCCGCGCCTCCACATTGGCAAGCCCCACGCCACACCCGGCCTCGGCCGCCGTGGGCGAAGCTTCGCCGTCGTCGCGCACCCACAGCTCAAGCCTGTCGCCCACCTGGTCGGCCGCGATCGTCACCGTCACGGGGCGCTGGCTGCGCGACACGCCATATTTGATCGCATTTTCCACAAGCGGCTGCAGGATCAGCGCCGGCACCAGCGCATCCTCCAGCGCTTTCGGCACCGCCACCTTCACGATCAGCCGCTTCGGAAAGCGCACCTTCTCGATATCCAGATACAGAAGCTGCAGCCGCACTTCTTCCGACAAAGGCACATTCTCGCTCGCCTCCCGCGTCAACGAGGCGCGAAAGAAGGTGGACAGGTTCAGGATCATCTGCTCCGCCTCCTCCCCACGCGCCCGCATCACGAGCGAGCTCAGCGAATTCAGCGTATTGAACAGGAAATGCGGGTTCACCTGATAGCGCAGCGCCTTCAGTTCCGCCGCCTGTGCCGCCTGCCGCAGTTCCGCCGCCTCGCGCTCCACCCGCCGCACCTTGGCCGCATAGGACAGCGCCACCCACATCACCGCCCAGGTTGCGATGAAGAAATACCATTCCGTCGCGGTGGAGGAGATCAGCAAGACGGGATCCAGCCGCTCACCCGGGCCCGCCTTCCCCATTTCCAGCTCGATATGCTCGGCGATCGGAAAACCATAGAAGGCGATGTAGTTCACCGTCGCATAGGCGAACGCCAGCGGCACCGAAGCCGCGAACGCGATGGTCAGCAGCTTGCCCGTCCGCGCATCGTCGAAACGCCTGAGCAGGCCATAGAGCAGCCCCGTCAGGCCCATCGCCGCCAGCGTCACGATGGCGCGGCGAATCAGCATCTCGTCCTGTGCGGGCAGGTGGTTGATCAGCGCCCGTGCCGTCGCCAGCGTGAAATAGACAAGCCAGAAGCCGACGATCGACAGAAGGGCCATGCGGCCGGAAGGTTCGCCGTCACGCCGGGGCCCGGCGCCGGAATCGGCGTGCGGATCCGCCTTCGACAAGGGCCTGAAGGGCTGGTTCATGCGTGCAACCCTACTGAAACATCGGCCGCGGCGCGACGCCCTTTGTCGATCCCGCCCCGTCGTTCGTCGAAGCGGTTCATTGACTGTTAACCTTCCGACGCCCCTTTGCGGGCCGCCACGAAGCCGCTAGCGCTGCGCGATGCGCCCCCGCCTACAGGCCCCCGAATGACGATCGAAGCCGACATCATCCTGATCCAGCGCCTTGCCTCGGCCGCGGATCGTGCGATCGCCCCGTATTTCCGGGCGCAGAACGCCGTCGAGCAGAAGGCAGATCTGTCGCCGGTCACCGCCGCAGACCGGGCCGCGGAATCGACGATCCGCGCCATCCTCGCCTCGGACAGGCCAACGGACGGCATCTACGGCGAGGAATATGGGATCAGCCACGGCCAGTCCGGCCGGATGTGGATTATCGATCCGATCGACGGCACGCGCGGCTTCGTCGCCGGCCGCCCCCTCTTCGGCACCCTCATCGCCCTGGTGGAAGATGGCCGCCCCGTGCTCGGCATCATATCGGCCGGCGCCGCCGGAGACCGGTGGCTCGGCTGCACCGTGGGCCAGCCCCGCGCCGTCCTCAACGGCCGGCCAATCCGGGCCCGCCCCTGCGCCAGCCTGGCGCAGGCCCGCGCCGGCTCCACCCACCCGATGGCCTTCTCCGCCGCCGGCCACGCCGCCTTCCAGCGTGTCGGCCGGTCCGTGGCCGACATGCTCTTCGGCGGCGATTGCCACAATTACGGCCTCCTCGCCGCCGGTCAGCTCGATCTGGTGATGGAAGAAAATCTGAAGCCCTACGACTGGGCCGCCCTGGTTCCGGTGATCGAGGGGGCCGGCGGCATCATCACCGACTGGCACGGCCGCCCCCTCACGCTCGGCAGCGAAGGCCATGTTCTGGCGGCCGGCGATGTTCGCGTTCACGCGCAGGCGCTTGAACGGATCTAGCCGCTCTTCACTGACAGGTTTCCGCAGCACGCCTCAGCCTCTATTCTCCCGCCAAAAGGGACAAGAGGGACCTTCACACATGACCATCGCCGCAGACGCCATCGCCCGCGACACCGCCGCCATGCAGGCCCTGCTGGAACGCCAGCGCGCCGCCTTCACCGCGGAACTTCCCGTCGGCGCCGCCATCCGCAAGGACAGGCTCCAGCGCGCCCTGAAGCTCGTGCTGGAACACAAGGACGGCTTCGTGAAGGCGCTCAGCGACGATTTCGGCCACCGGTCCTCGGAAATGTCGCTCGTCACCGACATCATGGCCTCGGTGAAGCCGCTGAAGCACAGCCTGAAGCATGTCGACGAATGGATGCGCCCGGAACGACGCAAGCTCGATTTCCCGCTGGGCCTCCTCGGCGCGAAGGCAGAGGTCCAGTGGCAGCCCAAGGGCGTCGTCGGCATCATCTCGCCCTGGAACTTCCCGGTGAACCTCACGTTCGCGCCGCTGGCCAACATCCTCGCAGCCGGCAACCGGGCGATGATCAAGCCTTCCGAATTCACCCCCGCCACGTCCGAACTGATGGCGAAGGCCATCGCCCAGTATTTCGACGAAACCGAAGTCGCGGTCGTCGTGGGTGGGCCGGAAATCGGCAAGGCCTTCTCCGAACTGGCCTTCGATCATGTGATCTTCACCGGCGCCACCTCGGTCGCGCGCCATGTGATGGCGGCCGCGGCGAAGAATCTCGTCCCCCTCACGCTGGAACTGGGCGGCAAGTCGCCCACCATCCTCTCCCGGTCCGCCGATGTCGCGGCCTCCACCGAACGCGTCGCCATGGGCAAGCTGATGAACGCCGGGCAGATCTGCCTCGCGCCCGACTACATGCTTGTCCCGCAGGAAAAGGAGGCCGAGGTGGTCGAGGGGCTGAAGGCCGCCACCGCGAAGATGTATCCCTCGCTCCTCGCCAACGACGACTACACCTCCGTCATCTCCCGTCGCCACAGAGACAGGCTTCAGGCGCACATCGACGACGCACGCGCCAAGGGTGCCGAAATCGTCGAGGTGAACCCCGCGAACGAGGATTTCTCGAAGCAGAACACCAACAAAATGCCGCTCACCCTCATCCGCAACCCGACGGACGAGATGACCGTGATGCAGGAGGAAATCTTCGGCCCCGTCCTCCCCATCAAGAGCTACAAGTCCATCGAGGAAGCGATCGACTATGTGAACCGCCGCGACCGTCCGCTGGGCCTCTACTGGTTCGGCACCGACGGCGCAGAGGAAAAGACCGTGCTGGACCGCACCATTTCCGGCGGCGTCACCGTGAACGACGTGATCTTCCACGTCTCCGCCGAAGATCTGCCGTTCGGCGGCATCGGCCCGGCGGGTATGGGCAATTACCACGGCCACGACGGCTTCAAGGAATTCAGCCACCCCAAGAGCGTGTATCGCCAGCCGAAGATCGATCTCGCCGGACTGGCGGGCTTCAAGCCGCCTTACGGCGAAAAGACCCGCAAGGCCCTGGCGCGCGAACTGAAGGGCTGAAGCCAGATGCCGGGCGGCGCGCGGCGGCATCCGTCACGTCGCGGCCACGCGCAGCCGGATTCCGATCGCGGCGCCATTCCCCTTCGCCCACTCGGGGCCATCCTCCAGGGCCATGTCCGCGCGCCAGCCCTCGCCCCCCAGCACGGGCCGGGCGTCGATGTTTCCGGCGGCCGTCTCGATCAGCCGGATCGCGGCCAGCTGGCTTTCCGCTTCTCCCTTCAGGATCAGCTGGAACACCCAGGACAGCGTCGCCGTCTGGTCCGCCACATGCCGCCCCGTCATCTTGGAAACGTCCGGCACCGGAAACATGGAATGGATCCGCATGCGCAGGCCCGGCCCCGGTCCCATGTCGCCGTCGCCCAGCTCCACGGGGGATTGCAACGCCTCCGCAAGCCGGTCCTTCAGCTGCGACAGGGCCTCCGCTGCGATCATGCGACCTCCTTCTTCAGTTCGTTCTTCAGGATCTTGCCATTGGCATTGCGCGGCAGGGGCTGATGCCGGACAAAGATTTCCACCGGCACCTTGAAGCGCGCAAGCCGTTCCGAAACAAAGGCCTGCAGCTCCGCCTCGCTCACCGTCATGTGCGGCTTCGTGCTCACGAAGGCCACGGGCTCCTCACCCAGCACATGGTGCGGCTTGCCCACCAGCGCCGCGTCCATCACGGCGGGGTGTTCGCACAGAACGCCTTCCACCTCCACGCAATAGATGTTCTCCCCGCCCCGGATCAGCATGTCCTTGGCGCGATCGACGATGGTGATGAAGCCCTCCGCGTCGATCCGGGCCAGATCCCCCGTCCGCACCCACCCGTCCGGGAAGGTCTCGGCCGTCGCCTCGGGCTTGTTCCAGTACCCCTTCACGATGTTGGGGCCGAAACCATAGAGTTCGCCCACCTCGTCCGGCCCCAGTACCTCGCCGTCAGGACCGCGCACCTGGGCGTCGCACACGGCGACGGGCGGGCCGCAGCTGTCGGGCCGGTTCAGATAATCCTCAGCCATGTGGTGGCTGAAGGTCGCACTGGTTTCCGTCATCCCCCAGCCGTTGCCGGGGGCGGATCCCGCGGCCCCGATCTGCCGCACCAGTTCCGGGGCGGACGGCGCGCCGCCGTAGGAAATGGTCTCCAGGCTCGAGATGTCGTACTTGTCCCGGTCCGGATGGGTCAGGATCTGCCAGGCGATGGTCGGCACGCCACCGGCAGAAGTGATCCGCTCCGCCTCGATCAGCCGCAGCGCGTCGCCCGCGTCGAACTTGCGCTGCATCACCAGTTTCGTGCCCGAAACCAGGCTGGGGTTCAGAACGGCGTGGCACCCCGTGGCGTGGAAGAAGGGCACGCTCAGCAGCGTCGCCTTCTGCGGCGCGGCCGGATCGGGCTGCGGCGGCGCCTCCCCCCGCCTCAGGAAGCTCCGTGCGAAGGAAAAGCCGCCAGACATGATGTTCGAACAGATGTTGCGCTGCGTCCCCAGCGCGCCCTTGGGCCGCCCGGTGGTGCCGCTGGTATAGAAGATGGTGGCGTCGTCATCCGGCTCCAGGAAGGGCGCCGGCGTTGGCAGGTCGGGAAGGGCGTGCCAGCCGTCCGGCGTCCCGATCACCGCTTCCAGCGATCCGTCGCCGCCCCGCGACACCAGCACATGGGCAAGGTCGGGAAGCACGCCCCTGTGCGGCGCGATCCGGTCCCAGCGCTCGCCGTCGGCCAGCAACAGCTTCGCGCCGGAATCCGACAGCCCATATTCCAGCTCCGCGCCCGTCCACCAGGCGTTCAGCGGGGTGACGATCGCCCCTACGAGCTGCCCGGCATAAAAGGCGACAGGCCATTCCGGCACGTTGCGCATCGCGATCGCGATCCTGTCCCCGGGCTTCACGCCCAAGGCCCTCATATGCTCAGCCAGCCGGATGGCCGCGCGGGCGAAGGCCTCGAACGTCACCCGCTCATCCTCATGCACCAGAAAGACGCGGCTCCCGTGCGCGCGCCCCAGCGCGAAGCAATGCTGCAAGGTCGGCGGCACATTCTTCCAGGTGCGCGTGGGCCGGCCGCGGATCGCAACCGTCTCCATCTCGAACGGGGCACCGGGCGCCGTCAGCAGCGCGGTCGCCTCCACAATCGACATCGACGGCCAGTGGTTGATCATCTGCAATCCTCCCGCAGCCTCAGAAGCAGGCCGCGCGCCCCCTCGCAATCCCCTGATTTGACGGCTACTGATCGGCCCATGGCGAAGCCCCCGCACCTTACCCTCATCGATGGCTCGGGCTTCATCTTCCGCGCCTACCATCGCCTGCCGCCGCTCACCGATCCCGAAGGCACGCCTGTCGGCGCGGTATTCGGCTTCACCTCGATGCTGTGGAACCTCATCGAAGCGGCGCGAAACTCGCCGGAGGATGATTATCTCGCCGTCATTCTCGATGCCGGGAAACACAGTTTCCGCAACGATCTCTACCCCGCCTACAAGGCGAACAGGCCAGATCCACCGGAAGATCTGGTGCCCCAGTTCCCGCTGATCCGCGATGCGGTCAACGCGCTCGGCGTCCCCTGCATCGAAAAGCCGATGTTCGAGGCGGACGACCTCATCGCCTCCTACGCCGAAGCCGCGCTGGCGGCAGGCATGACAGTCACGATCGTCAGCTCCGACAAGGATCTGATGCAGTTGATCCGGCCAGGGCTCACTCTGCTGGATACCATGCAGAACAAGCGCTTCTCGGATCCCGAGGTGCTGGAAAAGTGGGGCGTCCCCCCGTCCAGGCTCGCCGATGTCCTGGCCCTGATGGGCGACAGCGTGGACAATGTGCCCGGCGTGCCCGGCGTGGGCCCGAAGACGGCCGCCGATCTGGTGAACCAGTATGGCGACGTGGAAGCCGTTCTCGCCAACATCGACGCGATCAAGCGGCCGAAACTGCGCGAGAATCTGGAACGCCACGCGGAAGACGCGCGGCTGAGCCGGGTGCTGGTGGAGCTGAAGCGCGACCTGCCGCTGGAACCGCCGCTCGAATCGCTGAAGCTGGACCATCACGAGAATCCGGAACGTCTGGCCGCCTTTCTGGCAAAGCACGGCTTCCGCACGCTGCTGGCGAAGCTGGGCGAACTGGGGCGGACTGCTGCAACCACCATCGCCAGGCCGAAGGCGCAGGACGCGGATGAAGCGCCGGACGTGCCGTTCGATCTGGAGGCCTATGAAACGGTGACCACTAAGGACCGGCTGGCCTGGTGGATCGACGAGGCGCGGCGTCTGGGCAAGGTCTCGTTCGACACGGAGACAACCAGCCTCGATGCCATCTCGGCCGATCTCGTCGGCTTCTCGCTGGCGCTGGCGCCGGGCAAGGCCTGCTATGTGCCGCTCGCCCATGTCTCCGGAGAGGGACTCCTCGCGGAAAAGGTCGATCAGCTGTCCGTGGCACAGGCGCTGCCGCTGCTGAAGCCGCTGCTGGAGGATCCGGCGGTGCTGAAGATCGGGCAGAACCTGAAATACGACATGCTCGTGCTGGCCCGCCACGGCATCGCCATCACGCCATTCGACGACACCATGCTGCTGTCCTATGCGCTATCCGCAGGGCTGCACGGGCACGGCATGGACGAGCTTTCGGAGAAGCTGCTGGGCCACACCCCCATCAGCTTCAAGGATGTCGCGGGCAGCGGCAAGACGCAGCTGAGCTTCGCGGCAGTCCCGCTGGACAAGGCCACCCGCTATGCCGCCGAGGACGCGGACGTGACCTTCCGGCTGTGGCAGAAGCTGAAACCCCGGCTCTGGCGGGAAAAGGTGACGCGCACCTATGAATGGCAGGATCGGCCGCTGGTGCCGGTGCTGGCCCGGATGGAGCGGCACGGCGTGAAGGTGGACCGGGCCGAACTGGCCCGCATGTCCGCCGAATTCGCGGGCGAAATGGCGCGCCTTGAGGCAGAGGTGCACGGCATCGCCGGCCAGACCTTCGCCCTGGGCAGTCCCAAGCAGCTGGGCGAGATCCTGTTCGAAAAGCTGGGCCTGCCCGGCGGCAAGAAGGGCAAGACCGGGCAATATTCCACCGACGTGACAGAGCTCGAGCGGCTCGCCGCGCTGGATCTTCCCGGCACCGAACTTGCCCGCAAGCTGCTGGACTGGCGGCAGGTTTCCAAGCTGCGGTCCACCTACACCGAAGCGCTGCAACAGCAGATCAACCCGGAAACCGGGCGCGTCCACACCAGCTTCTCCATGGCGGTCGCGGCAACGGGCCGGCTGGCCTCCACCGATCCCAACCTGCAGAACATCCCGATCCGCACCGAAATGGGCCGCCGCATCCGCGATGCCTTCGTCGCGGAACCCGGCAACGTCATCCTGTCCGCCGATTACAACCAGATCGAACTGAGGCTGATGGCCCACATCGCCGACGTGCCCGAACTGAAGGAAGCCTATGCCACCGGCCAGGACATCCACGCCCTGACCGCGCGGCAGATCTTCGGCCTCGCGCCCGACGCTCCGGTCGACCGCGACCTGCGCGGCCGCGCCAAGACCATCAACTTCTCCATCATCTACGGCATCTCCGCCTTCGGCCTGGCCCAGCGGCTGGGAATCAGTCGCCCGGAAGCCGCCGATTTCATCGAACGCTATCTCGATCGCTATCACGGCATCCGCCGCTACATGGCGGAAACGGTCGCGAAGGTGCGCGAGGACGCCTTCGTCACCACCCTCTACGGCCGCCGGATCCATGTGCCGGGCATCCGCTCGAAGGTGCAGTCCGAACGGGCGGGTGCCGAGCGCGCCGCGATCAACGCCCCCGTTCAGGGCACGGCGGCGGACATCATCAAGCGCGCCATGATCCGCATGGAAGCCGCCCTTCAGGACGCCGGCTTGACGGGCACGCGCATGCTGCTTCAGGTGCATGATGAACTGGTGTTCGAAGTCCCCGAATCGGAAGTCGAAGTCGCATCCGGGATCATCCGCACCGTCATGGAATCCGCGGCCGGGCCAGCCCTCGAACTCAGCGTCCCGCTGGGGGTCGAAGTCGGCACCGGCGCAAACTGGGGAGCAGCCCATTGAAGCACGCACTCGCCGCCCTGGCAGCCTTCGGCCTTGCCGGCTGCGCCACCACCGCCACCTCGCAGCCCGCGCAGCAGGCGCCGGTCCTGCCGCTTGCCAATGCCGCAAGCTACATCTGCAACGATGGCCATCTGGTCACCACGGATCGGGATCAGCCCGCCGGCATCCTGCGCGTCGTGCGGGGCGGTGAAACCCATGTGCTGCAGGAACAGGTCGGCTACACGCCGCCGCGCTTCGTGCAGAATTCCGTTCGCGTCGACCTGGGCGAGGAAACGGCCACCATCACGCTCGGCGTCACGCGCAAGTCGCCCGTCGTCGCCAGTTGCGCCCGCGTTCCCGCCGAACCCGTCGCCGGCACGGTCTGGGGCACGCTGACAAAACTGGACCGCATGGCCCTGCGCGAAGGAACGCGCGCCAAGGTGCTGCTGGTGGATGCCGCCCGCGCGGATGCACCTGCCATCGAGCTCGGCTCCACGCTGATCACCACGGCCGGCAACCAGGTGCCGCTGCACTTCCTCATCCGCTACGATCCGGCCCGCGTCGCGCCGCCCGCCAGTCCGCGTCTGCAGGCGCGGATCGAAACCGCCGCCGGCGAACTGATGTACATAACCGACACGGCGAACATGATCCCCACCGACGGCCCCGCCCCTTCGCCCATCGAGCTGATGCTGGTCCGCACCGGCCGGCAATGACGGGCCTTCACGGCTGGCTGGTGGTCGACAAGCCGGTCGGCCCCAGCAGCGCGCAGGTCGTGGGCAAGCTGAAATGGGCGCTGAAATCGGGCGGCCATGGCAAAGTGAAGATCGGTCATGGCGGCACGCTTGACCCGCTGGCGTCGGGCGTGCTGCCCATCGCCCTTGGCGAGGCGACGAAACTGTCCGGCTATCTGCTGAACGGGCCCAAGGCCTATCGCTTCACCATCTCGTTCGGCACCGCCACCAGCACGGATGATGCGGAAGGCGATGTGGTGGCGCAAAGCCCCGCCCGCCCAACGGCAGAGGCGATCCGCGCGGTCCTGCCGCACTTCACCGGCGCCATCCGCCAGCGCCCGCCCGCCTATTCCGCCCTGAAGGTGGACGGGGAGCGCGCCTATGCGCGGGCCCGCGCCGGCGAATCGGTCGAGCTCGAAGCGCGCGACCTTTTCATCCACGCCCTGTCTCTGGTGGAAAGCGGGCCCGACAGCGCCACCCTTGATGTCCGCTGTTCCAAGGGCACCTATGTCCGCAGCCTCGGGCGGGATATCGCGGAAGCCCTTGGCACGGTGGGCCATGTCAGCCTGCTGCGCCGCACGGCCGCCGGCCCGTTCACGCTGGATCAGGCCCTCAGCCTAGACAAATGCGTGGAACTCGTGCATGGGCCCGCGCCTGAACAGGCCCTTTTGCCGCTGACTGCCGGACTGGACGACATCCCGGCCCTGGCAGTCGACCCCAGCGAAGCCGCTGCCCTGAAACAGGGCAAACGCTTGGATGGGCCCCGCGTGAAGCCCGGCCAATATCTCGCCACCGACGGGTCTGTTCCGGTGGCGCTGGTCGCGGTTTCCGAACATGACGTTCGCGTCGTGCGGGGATTCAACCTGACGTAGGAGATCCACGATGTCGATCACTGTCGACCGCAAGGCTGCGGTCATCGCCGAAAACGCCCGCGCCAGCGGGGATACGGGCAGCCCGGAAGTCCAGGTCGCCATCCTCACGGAGCGGATCCAGAATCTGACCGAGCACTTCAAGACCCACGCAAAGGACAATCACTCCCGCCGCGGTCTTCTGATGCTCGTGAACAAGCGTCGCTCGCTTCTCGATTATCTGAAGCGCAAGGACGAAGCCCGCTACCAGGCGCTGATCGCCAAGCTGGGTCTCCGCAAGTAACCGGAAAGGGCGCCCCCAAAGGGCGCCCTTCTCCTTAACCGGCCCCCTCCGACCGGCCCGGCGTATCCGGGAACCTGGCGCGAACAGCGCCGCCTCGCATCCGAGGCAACCGAGGCATTCCGCCTCATGTCCGAACTGCCTCTGGCAATGGGTCAGAGGCTTGAGAAAGCACACTGATGTTCAACATTGCCAAGCAATCCATCGAATGGGGCGGCCGCACGCTGACCCTTGAAACCGGCCGCGTAGCCCGTCAGGCTGACGGCGCCGTTCTCGCCACCTATGGCGAAACCGTGGTGCTGTGCGCCGTCACGGCCGCCAAGTCGGTGAAGGAAGGCCAGGATTTCTTCCCCCTGACCGTCCATTACCAGGAAAAATTCTCGGCCGCCGGCCGCATCCCCGGCGGCTTCTTCAAGCGCGAACGTGGCGCGACGGAGCATGAAACGCTCACCAGCCGCCTGATCGACCGCCCCGTCCGCCCGCTGTTCCCGGAAGGTTTCTACAACGAAATCAACGTGATCGCGCAGGTCCTCAGCTATGATGGCGAAAACGAAGCCGACATCGTCGCGATGATCGCCGCATCCGCAGCCCTCACGCTGTCCGGCGTGCCCTTCATGGGCCCGATCGGCGGCGCCCGCGTCGGCTTCAAGGACGGCGAATACCAGCTGAACCCCTCGAAGGAGCAGCTGAAGGAAGGTCGCCTCGATCTCGTCGTCGCCGGCACGAACGATGCCGTGATGATGGTCGAATCCGAAGCGAAGGAACTCTCCGAAGACGAGATGCTGGGCGCCGTCATGTTCGCCCACCGCTCGATCCAGCCGGTGATCAAGGCGATCATCGCGCTCGCCGAAAAGGCCGCGAAGGATCCGTGGGATCTCAAGATCTCCGACGATGCCGCCATCCTCAAGAAGCTGAAGGCCGAAGTCGGCGCCGACATCGACGCCGCCTACCGCATGCTCGGCAAGACCGAACGCCGCGAAGCGCTGGAAGTCGCCAAGGCCAAGGCCAAGGCGCTCTTCGCGGACGAGGACGGCCAGACCCAGATGAAGGCCATCAAGACCTTCAAGAAGCTGGAAGCCGACATCGTGCGCGGCGCCATCCTGAAGGAAGGCCGCCGCATCGACGGCCGCGACCTGAAGACCGTCCGCCCGATCCTGGGCGAAGTGGGCTTCCTGCCGCGCACCCATGGCTCCGCCCTCTTCACCCGCGGCGAAACCCAGGCGATCGTCACCACCACGCTCGGCACGGCCGATGCGGAACAGATGATCGACGGTCTCGACGGCCTGAAGTACGAGCGCTTCATGCTGCACTACAACTTCCCGCCCTACTCGGTCGGTGAAGTGGGCCGCTTCGGGGCCCCCGGCCGCCGTGAAATCGGCCATGGCAAGCTCGCCTGGCGCGCCATCCACCCGATGCTGCCCGCGAAAGAGGAGTTCCCCTACACCATCCGCCTGCTGTCCGACATCACCGAGTCCAACGGCTCGTCCTCGATGGCGACGGTCTGCGGCGGATCGCTCGCCCTCATGGACGCCGGCGTTCCGCTGAAGCGCCCGGTGGCCGGCATCGCCATGGGCCTGATCCTGGAAGGCAAGGACTTCGCCGTCCTGTCCGACATCCTGGGGGATGAAGATCACCTCGGCGACATGGACTTCAAGGTGGCCGGCACGTCGGAAGGCATCACCAGCCTGCAGATGGACATCAAGATCGCCGGCATCACCGAAGAGATCATGAAGGTCGCACTCGCCCAGGCGAAGGACGGTCGCACGCATATCCTCGGTGAAATGGCCAAGGCCATCACCGAAACCCGCACCGAAATGTCGGCCCACGCCCCGCGCATCGAAACGATGAGCGTGCCGAAGGACAAGATCCGCGACATCATCGGCACCGGCGGCAAGGTGATCCGCGAGATCGTCGCCACCACCGGCGCCAAGGTGGACATCGAGGACGACGGCACGGTGAAGATCGCGTCGTCCGATCTCGACAAGATCGAAGCCGCCCGCCAGTGGATCATCGGCATCATCGCCGAACCGGAAATCGGCAAGATCTACACCGGCAAGGTCGTCGGCATGCCGGAATTCGGCGCCTTCGTGAACTTCCTGGGCGCCAAGGACGGCCTCGTCCACATCTCGGAAATCAAGAACGAGCGCGTGCAGAAGGTCTCCGACGTCCTCACCGAAGGCCAGCAGGTCAAGGTGAAGGTGATCGGCGTCGACGATCGCGGCAAGGTGAAGCTCTCCATGCGCCTCGTCGATCAGGAAACGGGCGAGGAACTGCCCGACACGCGCCCCGCGCGCGAACCGCGTGAAGGCGGCGAGCGCTCCGACCGCGGTCCCCGCCGGGATGGCGACCGCGGCCCCCGTCGCGAAGGCGATCGCGGCCCCCGCCGGGATGGCGGCCGGGATCGCGGCCCCCGCCGGGAACGCTCGGAACCGGAAGGCGACAGCCCGCTGCCGTCCTTCCTGACCGGCAACGACGACTGATCCGGAAAGGGGGCCGAAAGGCCCCCTTTTCACATCCGGTCCGAAGGGGCCCCTTCAGGCCTCGGCGGTTCCCCCACTAGCCATGCTGCGGCGCGTGCAATCCCTGCATCGTCTCGCCCAGCATCTCCGCCCGTGCTCGCCCGGCGGCCTGCATCAACGGTCGCGCCAGTCCGAAATAGGCGCTCGGGCTCATCCCCATGTGCGCCTTGAACTCCCGCACGAAATGCGACTGGTCAGTGTAGTGGCCGTCCAGGCTGTCGGTGAATGTCCGCCCCGGATTGCGCTGCATCTTGTCCAGCGTCCGCAGGAAGCGCTGTCGCCGCAAAAGCCTCTTCGGCGCAAAGCCGAACAGCTTCGGGCACAGACGCTCCAGCGTCCGCTCCGAAACGCACACCTCGTCCGCAAAGGCCGGCACGGTCGAGACATTCCCCGAAACCAGCGCCCGGTGCAGCCGGTCCGCATGCGGATCGCAGGGCTTCGGGTCCGACAGGCGCGCCGCCAGCCAGTCCCCCAGCATGGCCACGCGCGTGTCATCATCCGCCGCCGCCCGCAGTCGCAGCAGCAGTTCGGCCGTTTCCGGGAACAGTCCGGCAAGCGGCACGGCCCGATTGGCGAAGCGTATGGCGGACTCACCCACCAGCTGCGCCCAGCCCCGCGGCGTCAGCCCCACGCCAATCACCCGAGCGCCCGGCGAGCCGATGATTCGCGCTGCCTTCGCCATCGGGCCGAACAGCGTCGCGTCGCCCAACCATTGCGGCGGCCCCCGCTCGCCGGCCGCCCCCCAGGCCCAGCTCCCCTCGATCGCAAAGCGGATGTTCGCCCATTCCGGGTGCAGCCAGTCGTCAACACCGTCCGCCGCGCAATCCAGCAGGTAGAAAGAGGTCACATGGGGGGTAAGTGCCGGCTGCGGCACGCGAAAGCGGATGGAAAATGCATCTCTCATTGGCCCGCCTTTCATCCTCCGACATCCCCAACCCCATTTCAAGACGGCGTTTCGCCCGCTATGCCCGCGTCAGTCCAAGTCCGAAGGGGCCCGCCCGTGAAACTGATCATCGCCAACCGCCGCTACTCGTCCTGGTCGCTGCGCGGATGGCTCGCGGCGAAACAGTCCGGCCTCGCCTTCGAAGCGGAACTGGTGAACATCTACGCGCCCGACTGGCCCGTCCGGCGGGCCAGCGGCGTCTTTGCGCAGGCGAACGGCAAGGTGCCCATCCTGATTGATGGTGAAGCCGTCATCTGGAACGCGCTGGCCATCATCGACTGGCTCGACCGCAAGTCGGGCGGCACGCGCTTCTGGCCAGCCGCCGGCCCGGCCCGCGCCTTCGCCACCTCGGCCGCCGCCGAAATGCAGGCCGGCTTCCTTGCCCTGCGCCAGGCCTGCCCGATGAACTGCATGCGCCACTATCGTGGCCACGCGATCGCACCCGAAGCCGAAGCCGACATCGCACGGGTCGACGATCTGTGGCGCACGGGCCTCCGCCAGTTCGGCGGCCCCTGGCTCGGCGGCGATCAGTGGGGCGGGGCCGACATCCTCTTCGCCCCCGTCGCCAGCCGCCTCACCACCTATGATGCAAAGCTCAGCCCAGAGGCCGACGCCTACCGCCAGCGTGTCATGGCCCATCCCCATGTCGCGCAATGGGTGGCCGACGCGGCTGCGGAAACGGTGCTGAAGCCGGACTATGAGTTCTGAGGCGGAAGGGGGCGATCCGGCCGCAACCGGCTTGCCCCCACCCGCCCAAGCTGCCAGCAGGGCGGGCATGGATCCGATCGCGCTCGCCCAGGCCCTCATCCGCTGCCCCTCCGTGACCCCTGCCGACGCCGGGGCGATGGGCGTCCTGGCCCTGGCCCTGGAAGGCCTCGGCTTCACCTGCCACCGCCTCACCTTCGGCGCAGCGCCAGACGGCCCGATCGAAAACCTGTTCGCCACGATCGGCAGCGGCGGCCCGCATTTCGCCTTCGCCGGCCATACCGATGTCGTGCCCGAAGGCCGCGGCTGGTCGGTCGATCCCTATGCCGGCGAAATCCAGGACGGCCATCTGGTCGGGCGCGGCGCGGCAGACATGAAGGGTGCGCTCGCGGCCATGGTCGCGGCAGCCGCCGCCCATGTCCGCCGCGGCGCGCCGGGCACGCTCAGCTTCATCATCACCGGAGACGAAGAGGGCCCCGCCACCCACGGAACCGATGAACTCCTGCGCTGGATGGAAGCGAACGGACACCGCCCGCACGCCTGCCTCGTCGGCGAACCCACTTCCGCCCTCGAACTGGGCGACATGATGAAGATCGGCCGCCGCGGCAGCCTGAACGCCTGGATCAGCATCAACGGCGCACAGGGCCATGTCGCCTACCCCGACAGGGCCGACAATCCGATCCGCCGGCTTGTCCCCATCCTCGACGCGCTTCAGGCGCGCCACCTCGATTCCGGAACGGACTGGTTCACCCCCTCCAACCTCGAGATCACCGATCTCGAAGTCGGCAACCCCGCCACCAACGTCATCCCGGCCCAGGCAAAGGCCCGGTTGAACATCCGCTTCAACGATACGCACCGGGGGGAGGATCTCGCCCGCTGGATCCGCGAGACAGTCGCCGCCCATGCCCCTTCGGCCGATGTCGTCATCCGCATCTCGGGCGAAGCCTTCCTCACCGAACCCGGCGCCCTGTCCGGTCTCGTCGCGGCGGCGATCCAGGCGGAAACCGGCCGTACCCCGGAACTCAGCACATCGGGCGGCACCTCGGATGCCCGCTTCATTCGCCGACTCTGTCCCGTCGTCGAATTCGGCCTGCCGGGCCAGTCCATGCACAAGGTGGATGAACTGGCCGCCGTGGCCGACGTGCAGGCGCTCACCCGCATCTATGATCGCATCCTCCGCTCCGCCTTCGCCTGAAGGCCCGCCGGGCCGGATCGCGCGCAGGAAGGCAGCCACCGCCATCGACTTCTGATAGCAGGCGCATTGCACAGGTCTCCTTGCCGGAAAGCCCCCCTAGAAAGGGACGCACGACACCTGAGGAGACCAGCCAGATGACCTATCCGCTTCCCAACGCCAGCACCGATCTCACCGGCCAGGTTGCGCTTGTCACCGGCGCCTCCTCGGGCCTCGGCTGGCGCTTCGCGAAGGTGCTCGCCGCCTCGGGCGCCAAGGTCGCCATCGCCGCCCGCCGGGCAGACAGGCTCGAAGCGCTCGCAGATGAAATCCGCAAGGCCGGTGGCACCGCCCATCCCATCCAGCTCGACGTCACCGATGCAGATCAGCTCGTTGCGGCCGTCGAACAGGCCGAACAGGCGCTGGGCCTCGTCACCATCCTCGTCAACAATGCCGGCATCCCGGATGCGCAACGCGCCCACAAGATGTCGCTGGAACTGATCGACCGCGTGCTGGACATCAACGTCCGGGCGCCCTTCATCCTGTCGTGCGAAGTCGCGCGCCGCCTGCTGGCCGCAAGGCAGCCGGGCCGGATCATCAACATCGCCTCCATGGCGGGCTTCGTCTACAGCGGCAACGGCGCAGCGCTCTATTCCGTCTCCAAGGCCGCCGTTGCGCGCATGGCCGAAGCGCTGGCGATGGAATGGGCCTCGGCCGGCATCAACGTGAACGCCATCGCGCCGGGCGCGTTCGAATCCGAAATGATGGATGGCATGCTCAGCCGCGTGGGCGATATCGCAAAGCACTTCCCGCGCAAGCGCATCGGCAACCCGGCGCAGATGGATTCCACGCTGCTCTTCCTCGCCTCGCCCGCCAGCGAAGCCGTCACCGGCACCGTTATCAAGATCGACGACGGCCAGGGCCCGCGCTGACCTGCGGGGCGCTGGCCTGCCGGGCCCCGCGCCCCGTCAGGCCGGGGCCGCCTCGCCATGGGCCGGGCGATATTGCGCCGCGTCCGTGGTGAACTCCGCATGGCCCATCGCGGCCAGCCGCCGGCGGATGGTCCGGATCATCCGCCGGTCGGCCACGCCACGCAGCCCCGGCACCTTCAAGGCCAGATCATAGCCGATCATCCACCCCAGGATCAGGCCGGTCACTACCAGCGCCCGCGCCCGGTCCGCGATCGTCAGCGGCACGCCCACCTCGGCGGCCTTCTCCACATTGCCGTCATAGAAGTTCGTCACGAAATAGACTTTGGAGAAGCTCTGCTCGTAGCGCGCCTTCAGCCGGTTCCAGAACCGCGTGTCCGGTTCAAGCCAGGCCGCCATGGTCGCGCGCAGCAATGCGCCACAGGTGGCGTCGTCAAAGCCATCGCGCAGGGTGCCCAGCCGCGCCATCCAGGCGTCCACGATCCCCTGCGGCGTATCGGCCAGCAGATCCTCGGGCAGGCCCAGCAGGAAACAGCGATAGCGGCTCAGCTCGATTTGCGCCCGCTCGTCGGCGGTGAACCCGGTACGCCCCTGCTTCAGCAGTCTGGCGGAAATCAGATAGTCGCCGATCAGCCCCGCGGGCATCTGGTCCACCTGCGGGATGGGAATGCCATAGGTCGCCTGGTCCCACCGCCCCCGAGACAGCACGTTGAAGCGCACCATCGAATGCATCAGCCGCACCATGGCCGCCGCCTTGAAGCCGGGCCCGTGCCGCTCCATCGCGCCGGGCAGCACGGATGTCGCGAAGAAGGTGGCGGTTTCCTTTACCCGCCGCGCCGCCGTCTTGTGTGAAAGCGTGCCCGTCAGCGCCATGGGCAGGGCGGCATATTTGTTCATGAAGGTGGCGATGAAGGCCCCGCGCACGGCATAGGGCGCCAGGTGCGCCGTCGCATTGCGCTGCAGTGCCGCGCCGCGCTCCACCTTCGCCATGTCCACCCAGTCGGGCGTCGCCTCCATCGCGCGGATCAGCGCCACCAGTTCAGGGGGCGCGCCCTCCACTGCATCGACGCCCCGGTCACAGGCCTCCACCAGCATGTCCACCAGCCGCCGGAATCCATACGCCGGCATCAGCGCCGCATAGGCGTCCGCCACCGTATCCCCCAGCATGGTATAGGCTTCCAGCCGCGCGATCAGTTCGGTGTCCGCGAACAGGCGCCTGCGGTCCTCGGCCGGCAGGCGCTTCAGCACGCTGTTCCCGCCGTCCGGATCCGCGAACCGCTCCGCCCGCAGGTCAAAGTCGATCCCGCCATACATGGCCGGCACCAGCAGCTTCTGCCGCTCCACCCGCGCCCGAACCTCGGCGACCGTCAGCCCCATCTCTCACCTCCCGGCGGGGGAACCCCCCGTCGCTGCCAGCCTATCGAACGATAGGCCCGGGCGCAATCACCCGCTCAGGCCGCCCGTGCGGCCCGTGCGTCAGCCAGGATCGAATCACTGATCTTTTCCGCCACCATGATCGTCGGCGCATTGGTGTTGCCGCTCACCAGGCGCGGCATCACACTGGCGTCCACCACGCGCAAGCCAGCCAGGCCGTGCACGCGCCCGTCCGGATCCACGACCGCGCCCGGATCGGATGCCTGCCCCATCCGGCATGTCCCCACCGGGTGATAGATGGTGGAGCCATTCTCCTTCGCATACGCCAGCCAGTCGGCGTCGCTCATGGGGCCCGCTTCCGGCAGGCTGCGGCCGACGACCCAGGGCTTCAGCGCTTCCTGCCCCGCCAGCACGTCGGCGAACTTCAGCCCTTCCGTGATCGTCACCTGGTCGATCGGATCGGACAGATAGTTGGGCCGGATCACGGGCGGCGCGAACGGATCGGCGGAACGCACATGGATCGTGCCCCGGCTTTCGGGGCGCAGCTGGCAGGGCGCGATGGTCAGGCCGGGCAGCTTCTCCAGCTCCCACTTCTGCTCTTCGATCTGCTTCTTCGTATCGGCGGTCGCGGGCAGGATATGATATTGCACGTCCGGCCCGGAAAGGCCGGGGCGCGTCCGGTAATAGGCCTGGATATGCGCGGCAGACAGAGTCAGCAGGCCTTTGCGCGTCGTCGCATATTTCGCCGCCTCCACGATCAGCCGCCAGCCCCGGCTCAGTTCGTTCACCGAAACCGTGCCGTCCTTCAGCCGGTATTGCACGCCCACCACATAATGATCCTGGCAATTGGTCCCCACGCCCGGCAGCGCGTGGCGCACCTCGATCCCGGCGGCCTTCAGCACGGCGGGATCGCCGATGCCGTTCACTTCCAGGATCTGTGGCGAATTCACCGCCCCGCCGCTCAGGATCACCTCGCGCGTGGCGCGCACCGAAACCATCCGCCCGTCCTGCCGAAAGGTCACACCCACGGCGCGCGCGCCCTCGAACAGGATGGCCGCCATATGGGCATCGGTCTCCACCCGCAGGTTCGGCCGCGTCATGGC
Organism: Sandaracinobacter sp. T42; assembly: GCF_059115405.1. Classification (NCBI taxonomy): domain Bacteria; kingdom Pseudomonadati; phylum Pseudomonadota; class Alphaproteobacteria; order Sphingomonadales; family Sphingosinicellaceae; genus Sandaracinobacter; species Sandaracinobacter sp. T42. The sequence continues at coordinate 762,567 of NZ_CM181101.1, read as the reverse complement.
GGGCTTCAGATAGGCCTGGGCGGCCGACCAGCGGCGGCCATTCTTCACCGTCAGCTGGAAATAGCTGATGCCGTCCTGCTGCTCGCCGTTGCAATCGTCGTTGAAGGGCAGGCCGGCCTGCACCCCCGCCTCGATCACCGCATCCGACACCGGGTGGTGCGTCGTCGCATCGCTCACGTTCAGCGGCCCGTCGCTGCCGTGCAACTCGTCGTGCAGCCGTTCATTCCCTTCGGCGCGCCGGAAATAGGGCAGCACGTCGGCAGAACCCCAGCCCCGCGCCCCAAGCTGCGCCCAGCCGTCATAGTCGGCCATCTGCCCCCGCACATACAGCAGCCCGTTGATCGAGGACGAGCCGCCAAGCACCTTGCCGCGCGGCCACACATGCTTCCGACCGTTTGAGCCGGGATCCTCCTCCGTCTCGTACAGCCAGTTGACCGAAGGGTCCTTCAGCGTCTGCGCATAGCCCACGGGCACATGGATCCACGGGTTCCAGTCCTTCGGCCCGGCCTCCAGCACCAGCACCCGGTGCCGCCCGTCCGCCGTCAGCCGGTTGGCCAGCACGCAGCCGGCAGAGCCTGCGCCCACCACGATATAATCGAACTCCAGCATGCACCTCTCCTCCAGCCGCCACTGTGGCGGCAGATGCGCCTGCTTCAAAGCTGTCCCTTCAATGGGGCGGAAACAGGTCCAGGCCGCGAACGCATAAATGGAAGGCGATTTGATGGGCATTGCAGGGGAAATCGGCGTTGGCGCGATGCGAAGGCGGGGCTTTGCCCCCCGGCGAGCGGCGCGACGGCGTTGATTTCCCCTGCAATGCCCACTGAAAGCGTGGATTGCAGCCCCGATCCAGCGCTCGCCTCGCTTGCCAGCTACCTTCAGGTAGCTGGTCTGCGCTCACTCACTCACCTCGGGGCTGCAATCCACGTCAAAACGCCTTCCATTTATGCGTTCACGGCCTAAGGCAGGTTCATGCCGACTCGCGCAGACATCACCCCCGTCCCCCTCTCCCTCGTCGAGGCGGATCTCGCCCAGGCCGCCGACCGCTTCGGGGACAGCTTCCGCCGAACCGGCTTCGCCGTGGTCGAAGGCCATGGCATCCCGCAGGACACCATCGACACGGCCTGGGATGCGGCGAAACGCTTCTTCGCCCTGCCAGAGGATGTGAAGCGCCGCTACCACCTGCCCGGCGGCGCGGGCCAGCGCGGCTACACCCCCTTCGGCGTGGAAACCGCCAAGGGCGCGAAGCTGTCGGACCTGAAGGAATTCTGGCACGTCGGCCGGGACCTGCCCGCCGGCCACCGCTTCGCCGACATCATGGCCCCCAACATCTGGCCCGATGCGGAACTGCCCGAATTCCGCCCCGCCTTCCAGGCCCTGTTCGCCGCGCTGCAAACCACCGGCCTGCGGGTTCTGAAGGCGATCGCCGTCCACCTCGGCCAGCCGCAGGATTTCTTCGAAAGCCCGGTCGAGGACGGCAATTCGATCCTGCGCCTGCTGCACTATCCGCCCGTTCCGGCCGATGCCGACGCCGTGCGCGCCGGCGCGCATGAGGATATCAACGTCATCACGCTACTGCTGGGGGCAGAGGAAGCCGGGCTCCAGCTGCTCTCGCGGCCCAATGAGTCGAATCTGCGCGAATGGCTGGAAGTGCCCGCCCCCGAAGGCTGCCTCGTGATCAACGTGGGCGACATGCTGCAGCGGCAGACGGGCGGACAGCTGCCGTCCACCACCCACCGCGTGGTGAACCCCCCGGCCGAACGGCGGCACCTGTCGCGCTATTCCATGCCTTTCTTCCTCCACTACCGGCCGGACTGGCTGATAACCCCCTTCGTCGAAAACGCGGCGATGCCCCCCATCACCGCGCATGACTTCCTCCTGCAACGATTGGCAGAGATAAAGCTCGCATGACAAAGATGATCCTGATCGCGGCCGCGCTGGCCGCGGCGCCGCTGGCCGCGCAACCCGTCACCACCACCGCCTCGCAAGAGCCGAGCTGGAAGAAGGCCGAAGCCGAAATCGCCGCGCGCCGGTCGATCCCCGGCGCCGGCGCACGGGCGAAGAACGTGATCATCTTCATCGGAGACGGCATGGGTGTCTCCACCATCGCGGCGGGCCGCATCTACGAAGCGCAGAAGCGCGCCAGGGCCGCCGGCGGCACCTACCCCGGCTTCGAAGGCGGCGAAGAAAATCTGCTCAGCTTCGAAAAGCTGCCCAACCGCGCCCTGGTAAAGACCTACAACACCAACGCCCAGGTGCCCGACAGTGCCGGAACCGCCGCCGCAATCACCACCGGCACGAAAACCCGGATCGGGGTGCTGGGTATCCGCCCCGGGCAGGGGGCGGATACCTGCCGCACGCCGGCCGCCTTCCCCCGCACGCTGGGGGAGATCGCCAATGATCGGGGGCTTGGGCTCGGCATCGTCACCACCACCCGCATCACCCACGCGACTCCGGCGGCCATGTACGCCCATTCGCCCTCGCGCGATTGGGAAGGCGCCGACCGCAACTATTCCGCCGAGGACCGCAAGTCCGGCTGCCCCGACATCGCGACCCAGCTGGTGCAGTTCCGGGGCGGCGCAGACGTCGTGCTGGGCGGCGGGCTCGCCCGCTTCCGCCCCACCTCGGCGGGCGGCAGCCGCGATGACGGCCGCGACCTGATCGCGGAATGGCAGAAGGCCTGGCCCACGGGCCGCTTCGTCGACACCGCCGCCCCCTTCCGCCAGCTGGATCCCGCATCGCCCGAAAAGGTGTTCGGCCTGTTCAATGCCGACCATCTCGATTTCAACGTCGATGCCGATCGCACGAAGGAACCCTCGCTCGCCGAACTGGCGCTGTTCGCGGTGCGCAAGCTCCAGGCCGGCTCGAAACGCTCCGGCAAGGGCTATGTGCTGATGGTGGAAGGCGGCCGCATCGATCATGGCCACCACATCTCCAACGCCTATCGCGCGCTGGATGAAACCGCCGAATTCTCGAACGCCATCGCGGAAGTGCTGAAGACCGTCGATCTGAAGGACACGCTCGTCCTCGTCACCGCCGATCACAGCCATGTCTTCACCATGGCCGGCTATCCCCCGCGCGGAAATCCGATCCTGGGCTTCAACCGCCCGATCGAAGGCGGCGAAGGCAGTTCGGCGACCGATGCGAACGGCAATATCGTCGACCAGCTCGGCCGGCCGATGACGACGCTCGGCTACATGAATGGCCCGCTGGAAGTGCGCTCGGGCGGCCGGGTGCTGAATTCCCAGCGCGCGCCGACCGATCCGAACTTCCTTCAGCCCAAGGCCTTCCTGCTCGGATCCGAAACCCATGGGGGGGAAGATGTGGGCCTGTTCGCGGGTGGCCCCGGCAGTGCGCTCGCCTCGGGTACGATCGAGCAGAACACGATCTTCCACATCATCGCCTCAGCCCTCGGCTGGCGCTGATCCGTCCTCGTCCGGGCCTGCCGCTGCGTCGGCGGGCCCGGTCTGTGCCCGGTCCTGCGCCTTGCGCTTTCTCAGATTGTCCCGAAGCGCGGCCTTCAGCCGCGCCGCCCGATCCGCTTTCCGTTCCGCCATCCGTCTTGCTTTCCCGTGACGGCTTGGCGATAGCTCCCCCTGCGCCACATGCAAGGGTCGGGGATCCACAAGGGTCCATGGGGTAAGGCGCTTCCCGCGAATCCACTGTCGGCAATATTGCCGCATGGTGTAAAGTATCTTTACAGGCGCGCCGTTCATCACCGCGGCCGCTGGCTCGGGAGGGGTGCGCGCGATACATGCCGGCCATGCTGGGAACAATCGGCCTGCTCAGTCATCTGGTGGCGACCATCGCCTTCGGTATCCTGGGTCTCGCCCTCGCGCTGCGCCGGGCGCCCACGGGCGTCCGCCTCGCGGTCTCCCTCGCGTCCTTCGTCACCGCCTTCTGGGCCGGCAGCCACATGCTGGCGTCGGCCTATGGCGCAGAAGTGGCGCCCTGGCTCTCGCGCGCGGAAACCCTGCGCACAGCCGCCTGGATCGGCGTCCTCATTCTGCTGCAGCGCCGCTCGCTGGGCCTTGCCGAACGCCCCTCCCAGTCATTCGCCCTCGCGGTCGGGATCGGCTTCATCGTCGCCCTCCAGCTCGCGCTCGACATCATGTTCAACCTCGGCACAAGCACCGCATCCCTCGCCGATCAGCCCTTCGGGGCCATGCTGTTCGTCGCCGGCCGCCTCATCCTCGCCATCTCCGGCCTTGTGCTGCTGCACAATCTCTATGTGAACAGTCCCGAAAGCGGCGGCCTCTCGTTCCGCATGTTCGCCGTCGGCCTCGGCGTCATCTTCGCCTACGATCTCAACCTCTACACGCTCCAGTTCCTGCTGGGCGAAATCAACCAGTCGCTGCTCGGCATCCGCGGCGCGGTGAACGCGCTCGCCGTCCCGCTCATCTACCTGGCGCTCCGCCAGGACAGCGACGGCCGCTTCCACCTGTCCCGCCAGGCCGCCTTCCAGACGGTCAGCTTCTCGATCATCGGCCTCTACCTCATCGCCATGTCGCTTCTCGCCTATGGCCTGAAGATCACCGGCGGGGACTGGGGCCAGCTGCTGCAGGTCACCTTCCTCGCCGCCACCATGATCGCCGGCGCACTGGTCATGCTCAGCCCCCGCTTCCGGGCCGAACTCCGCGTCCGCATCGCCCGCAATTTCTATCGCTACCGCTACGATTATCGCGTGGAATGGCTGCGCTTCATCGACAAGATCGATTCAGCCGAGCCCGCCGTTCCCGGCCTTCCCGTCGCCCCGGTGCGCGAGCGGCTGATCGAGGCGATCGCAACCGTCCTCGAATGCCCCGGCGGCGCGCTGTTCGAACCGGTCGACGGCGATGCGTTCCAACTCACCAGCCGCTGGAACTGGCCCGATCTCGACGCACCGACCATTGCCGACAGCGCCGCGCTCACCCTCTATTTCATGGAATCCGGCCGGATCGCGGATTTCGACCAGCTCCGCGCGGACGCGTCCGGCGGCACCAGCGGCAGTCACGGCTCCCTCACCCTGCCTGTATGGGCCGCCCGAGACCGCACGATCTGGCTCGGCGTGCCGCTCATCCACCGCGACACGCTGGCGGGCATCCTGCTCCTTCAGCGCAGCCTCGCCGCCCGCGATCTCAACTGGGAGGATTATGATCTCCTGCGAACACTGGGCCGCCAGTCCGCCTCCTATCTGGCAGAGGCCGAAACCCAGGCCCAGCTGGAAGAAGCCCGCCGCTTCGAGGAATACAACCGCCGCTTCGCCTTCGTCATGCACGACGTGAAGAATGTCGTCAGCCAGCTCGGCCTGCTCGCCCGCAACGCCGAACGCCATGCGGACAAACCGGAATTCCGCGCCGACATGATCGCCACGCTGAACGCCAGCGTCTCCAAGATGACGGACCTTCTGAAGCTGATGGGCCGGGAACCGGAAGTGCGCGGCGGGGCGGAGGAAACCCAGGGCGAGCTGGTGGATATCGCCCGCGTCCTCACCATCGTCGCCGCCGCGCTGCGCCGTCAGCACAGCGCACTGGAACTGGAAGGAGCCGAAGGCTCCGTGCGGATCCCCGGCGACGAGGGCCGTCTGGAAGCAATGCTGACCCACCTGATCCAGAACGCGATCGACGCCAGCGCGCCGGATGCCCCCATCCGCCTCGGCCTCGAAGCCGGCGGCACCGATGTCCGCATCCGCATCGCAGACAACGGCCATGGCATGTCGCCCGCCTTCCTGCGTGAAGAACTGTTCAGGCCGTTCCGCTCCACCAAGGACGGCGGCTTCGGCATCGGCGCCTTCGAAGCGCGGGAAATCGCGCGCGCGCACGGCGGGCGCCTCGAAGTCGAAAGCCGCCCCGGCGAAGGCAGCGTCTTCACACTCATCCTCCCACGCACCGGCAAGGTGCCGGATCGCAACCGACAGAAAGTCCATCGCACATGAATTCCGCGCAACCGGCGTCCGAAAAGCCCGTTCTCCTCGTCGTCGAGGATGACGCCGGCCTCCAGCGTCAGCTGCGCTGGGCCTACGAGGATTACGAGGTCATCATCGCCGGTGATCGGGAAAGCGCGGTCGCCGCGGTGCGGGCCCGCCGCCCCCCCGTCGTCACCCTCGATCTCGGCCTCCCGCCCGACGCCGACGGCGCGACCGAAGGCTTCGCCACGCTCGAGGAAATCCTCCTCATCGCGCCCCATACCAAGATCATCGTCGCCTCGGGCCACGGCGCCAGAGACAGCGCCCGCCGCGCCATCGCGCTCGGCGCCTTCGATTTCTACCAGAAGCCGATCGACATCGACGAACTCGGCTTCCTCGTCGGTCGCGCCTTCCATGTCGCCCAGTTGGAAACGGAAAACCGCCGCCTCGCCAGCGAACGCCGGGACTCGCCGCTTGCGAACCTCATCACCGGGGCGCCGGAAATGCTGAAGGTTTCCGCCATGGTGGAAAAGGTCGCCCCCACCGACGTCTCCGTGCTGCTGCTGGGGGCATCGGGCACCGGCAAGGAAGTGCTGGCGCGCGGTCTGCACGCCGTTTCCCGCCGTGCCGAAGGGCCCTTCATCGCCATCAACTGCGGCGCCATTCCCGAAAACCTGCTCGAGGCGGAGCTGTTCGGTTACGAGCGCGGCGCCTTCACCGGCGCCGTCAAGACGACAGAGGGCAAGATCGAACTGGCGCAGGGCGGCACCCTCTTCCTCGACGAAGTCGGCGACATCCCGCTGGCCCTTCAGGTGAAACTGCTGCGCTTCATCCAGGAACGCATCATCGAACGCATCGGCGGCCGCAAACCGATCGAGGTGGACACCCGCATCGTCTGCGCAACGCACCGCAATCTCAAGCGGATGATCGCCGAAGGCACCTTCCGCGAGGATCTCTTCTACCGGATCGCCGAAGTCACGATCAGCATCCCCCCCCTTCGCGAGCGGGAGGGCGACGCGATACTCCTCGCCAACCATTTCCTGCAGAAGTTCAGCAGCGGCCGTGCCGGTCCGGCGCTCCGCTACGGCCCGGACGCGCTCGCCGCCATCAGCCTGCACAGCTGGCCCGGCAATGTCCGGGAACTGGAAAACCGGGTGAAGCGCGCGGTCATCATGGCAGACGATAACCAGATCACCGCGGCGGACCTGGATCTTGCCGACCAGCCGGAAGCCGCGATCCAGACCCTGCGCGATGCCCGCATGATCTCGGACAGGCGCACCATCACCGCCGCCCTCACCGCGACCAGCGGCAGCATCAGCCGCGCCGCGAAGCTGCTGGGGATCAGCCGCCCCACCCTCTACGATCTCATCCGCGAGCTGGAGATTCCTCAGCCCTGAGGCGGCGGCGCCCCCAGACCCAGCTCAGCCTCCATCCCGCGCATCGCCAGCTCCACGCGGGCGATCAGCTGATCCAGTTCCGCGTCCTCGTCCGCAGTGGGATCGCCGCCTGCGGCCGGGGGCGGCGGGGCAGCGGGCGCATCGCGCCTCGCCCTGGCCGGTTTCGCGGGTGTGGCGTCCTTCAGCTGCTGCCAAAGGCCCAGCAGCATCCGGTCCAGTTCACCGGCCTTGGCGCCCGCGCCCGGCATCAGCCGTGTCACCAGATGATCGATCAGCAGCGTCTCCACCGCCGCCAGCCGCGCGGCATCCACCCGCGCCCACAGCCGCGCGAAAGACGGATCGCGCCGCCGCAACTCCAGCACATCGCCGAAACTCAGCCCGCTCCCCTCCAGCGCGGCCGCAAGCCCGGCCCCGATCAGCCCGTCCAGAAAGCGGCGCCCCTCTTCGGATCTGCGGGTCCGCCGACGCCAGACAAGCCGGATCTGCGCACGCCCCCCCGCAATCGGAAGTCGAGCCCGCATCGGGCAGAGACCAGGGTTCAGAATGGGTTCAGCTTTTGTCATCACCCTGAACATATCCACTTCGGATAGTGTAGGACAGGCACTGAAGCCGATCCGTGGATATTAAGGTGCGTATGCGGAACATGCGTCCGAATTGAATTGGAACCAGTCTGCGGATGGATTAATTAATGGCAATGGGCATGGCAGAGAGTCTTTCACCGGCTCCAAAGGCCGATGGCCGAAGGGAACGGTCGGCCGCCAGCAGGCGGCGCATACTCGATGCCATGGTCGATCTCATCGAATCCGGCCAGCCCGCTCCCACCGCTGAAACGGTCGCCGCCCGGGCCGGCGTCTCGCTGCGCACCGTCTTCCGCCATTTCGAGGAAATGGAAAACCTCCACCTCGAGATTGCGGCGATGGTCTTCGAGCGGGTCCGTCCCATCCTCGAACGCCCGATGCGCGCCCGCGAATGGCCCGAAAGCCTCGCGGAATCCGTCGAGCGCCGGGCCGAATTCTTCGAGATCATGGCCCCCTTCAAGAGCGCGATCGACGTGCATCGCCACCGCAGTCGCGCCATCGCCGCCCAATACCGCCGCATCAACGTGATGAGCCGGGACCTGCTCGCCGCCTCCGTCCCCTCCAGTCTTCTGGCGGACCGGGAAATGTTCGAGCTTCTTTCGCTCCTCCTCTCGCTGGAAGCGTGGCAACGCCTGCGCGAGCAGCAGGGCCTGTCCGTCGCAGAAGCGCAGCAGGCGGTGCTGCGCGGGGCCAGGGCCCTTATCGAATCCAGGGGCTGATCGGGATCCCCCGGGATCCGGCAGCCATGATGCCAATTGCGTCCCTCGTGCGACTTACCTAGGAACCATCCCGGCAGGAGGCCGCCGGAAGCCGATGACTCGCTATGTCGCGTTCCTGAGTTACAGCCACCGCAACAAGGCTGAGACCGAGTGGCTCCATCGGGCCCTCGAACGCTACAGCATTCCACGCAAGCTCGTCGGCCGCGAAACCGCCAAGGGAAAGGTGCCCGCCCGCCTCATTCCCATCTTCCGCGATCGCGACGAACTCGCCGTCTCCTCCAACCTCGGCGGTGAACTGAAGGCGGCACTCGAAAACGCCGCCCATCTGATCGTCATCGCCTCCCCCGCCTCCGCGCGCTCCACCTACGTGCAGGAGGAGATCCGCACCTTCAAGGCGATGCACGGGGAGGAGCGGGTGTTCGCCCTCATCGTCGACGGAGAGCCCTATGCAAGTCAGATGCCCGGCCGGGAAGATGAGGAATGTTTCCCGCCCGCGCTGCGCTTCCGCATCGATCCGGACGGCACCGTCGGCGCCACGCCCGCCGAACCGATCGCCGCCGACATCCGGCCCGGCAAGGATGGCCGCCGGCTGGCGCTGCGGAAGCTGGTCGCCGGTCTCACCGGGCTGCGCCTCGATGACCTCGTGCAGCGCGAAGCCCAGCGCCGCGCCCGCCGCCTCACCTGGATCGCCTCGGGCGCGTCGCTTGGAATGCTCTTCACCTCGGGCCTCGCCTTCTACGCCAACCAGCAGCGCATCGTCGCCGTCGAACAGCGCAAGATCGCAGAGCGGGAAACCGCCGCCGCCCGCGCCGCGACGGACTATCTGATCGGCACTTTCGAACTGTCCGATCCGGCCACGGAAAATCCCCGCACCGTCAGTCTTGTCACCATCCTGTCGCGCGGGGCGGAACGCGCCCGCACCGAACTCCGGAACCAGCCCGAGATCGAAGCGCGCCTCGTCACGGCCGTGGGCCGCGCCTACACCAATCTCGGCCTGCTGGACGAAGCTGAAACCGCGCTCGCCCGCGCCATGCCGGCGATCCGCCGCGCCGGCCCGGATGGCGCCCCCGCCCTCATCGCGCTCGCGACGAACTACCTGCGCAAGGGCCGGCCCGAACGCGCCCTCAGCATCCTGTCCAGCGCCGACCGCATGCTGGGAACAGACCCTGCGGATCATCTCTCCCTGCGCGCCCAGCTCTCCGCCGCGCGCGGCAACATCGCCTACATCAACGGCAAAGCGGACGAGGCGCTGAAACAGTTCGACGAAGCCGTCCGGTATCTGGCCCGCGAACAGGATGTGGATCCCAAGCTCCGCGCCGACATCCTCGAAGGCCGCGGCCGCATCCTCATCGATCTCGGCCGGTTCGACGAAGCCGAAGCAGCCCTCCAGGCGGCCAACCGGCTCTACGCCACCTATCGCGGCGAACAGCACATCAACACCGGCTACAATTTCTACTATCTCGCCCTCGCCGCCTACAGCGCGGGAAAGTATCCACTCGCGGAAGAACGGGTCGGCCGCGCCCTCGCCATCGTCTCCCGCGTGCTGGACAAGACAAACCCGATCCGCGCCGACGTTCTGTCGCTGCAGGGCTCCATCTACCAGGCCCGCAGCAAACTCGATCTCGCCGACCGCGCACTCGCGGAATCGATCGACGCCTATCGCGCCGTCTACAAGGGCCCGCACTACAATATCGGAATCGCCGAATTCTATCGCGCGCAGGTGGCCGAACAGCGCGGGCAGCTGCAATCTGCGATTGACCATCTAAACGAGGCGCAGCGCAACTACGAGGCAAGCTACGGAAAGCAGCACGCAAATATCGGCGAAGTCCTCGTCACCCGTGCCGCCCTCCTGTTCAAGCTTGGAAAGCGGGATCAGGCCCGATCCCAATGCGGGGCGGGAATCCGGATGCTCGAAGCCACAATGGGCCCTGACAGCAGCTTCACCCAAGGTCTGCGCAAGACCTGCGAGGGCCTTGCTTCGAAAGACAGTTAACCCGGAACGCCAACTCGACAATCGGGTCGCCGACAGATATGCTCATCTCAATTGGGGCATTTTTCTGGGGGTTTTTGTCATGCGCAGTGCAAGCAGCATCCTGCTCGCCGCCGCCACGGGTCTATGGGCCAGTGCCGCCGGGGCAGTCGATATCAGCGTCACGCCGGAATATGGTCATCTGCTGATCCTCGAAAACGCAGTCGACAGCAGCGGCGTCTCGCCACCCGTGCTCTACAAGTCGGATTCGGCCGGCAAGGGCGCCGGATACGCCGCAAATGTCACCTCGAACGGCAACAGCGTCTTCTTCTCGTCCGGCTCGATGTCGGCGGGAAGCGGAAACGCCGCCCTGTCCGTCGTCGGCGTTTCCCTGGATTTCGCCAACCTCGGCGGCCAGCAGATCAACAGCGTCACCTCCACCATCTTCCAGTCCACCTTCGGCTTCTACATGGCGCCGTTCGGCAACAACCCGCCGGTCTGCACCGGCGCGACTCTGCCGACCTGCCAGGGCGCGATCGGCGGCGCGGTGGATTTCGCCAGCATGGTCGATGGCGGCAGCCCGCTGTTCACCTCCGGTCTCGCCGGCAGCAGCTTCCTGTTCGAAGTGCTGGTGAACGGCCAGGTCGAACGCAGCATCGGCGGCGGCCTCACCCTCGTCGACAATGGCGCCAACCCGCCCACCCTCGTCAGCTACAGCCAGATCGACGGCGTCGTCGGCGGGCTGGGCGCCCTGTCGGGTGTGCTGCCCGGCTTCGAACTGCTTCAGAACGACGGCTACGGCCTGATCTACGGCTGGGATCAGTCGAACTTCACCGTCAACTTCGATCAGCCCATCGTCGGATCCGGCAGCATCGGCTACCGCATCACCACCTACAGCTTCGGCGACTCCCTCACCGGGAACAACGAATCCAGCCGGTCCATCATCGCCTTTTCCTGCTTCGCCGATCCGGTCGGCCGCGGCAGCACCAGCTCGATCATTCCGCTGATCAATTCGCTGGCCGATCCCACCTGCGATGATTTCCGCGAAGGCGGCGACCAGAAGCGCAATTATGTGCTGAACATCGGGAACATCGATGAAAACGGCAATTTCAGCTTCACCGCGCCAGGCGCCATCCCCGAACCGGACACCTGGGCGATGCTGATCATGGGCTTCGGCCTCGTCGGCCTGTCCATGCGCCGCGGGAAAAAGCCCGTCAGGGCCTGATCCCCGGCCAGCGCCGGCCGTCGGGCTCCCCCCGATTCAGTCGGCGTCGGGCTGCGCGTCCGGATGGGCTGCCCGAAACGCGGGCAAGTCCGCGCAGGCGGATTCAATCCCGGTGATGCGTGGAAAAGGCGAAAGATCCACGCCAAAGCGGCGGCAGTTAAACAGCTGCGGCACGATCAGGATATCCGCCAGCGTCGGCGCCCCTCCAAAGGCGAACGGCCCCCCAGTCCGGCCAACAAGCTGCTCGACGGCCGTCAGCCCCCTGACAAGCGTGTCCTGCGCCCAGCGGCGCGCGGCCTCGGCCCCGGCCAGCGCTTCGATGCGCTTCAGAACGCCCAGATTCTGGACGGGGTGTGTATCCGCCGCGATGGCCAGCGCCACGGCCCGGATCCTCGCCCGGTCGATGGGGTCTTCCGGCAGGAAGGCGGGCGCGGGGCGGGTCTCCTCCAGCCACGCCAGGATCGCAAGCGACTGGGTCAGCAGCGTCCCGTCCGCCAGCTCCAGTGCAGGCACCAGGCCCTGCGGGTTGCGTGCCAGCCACTCGGGGGCGCCCTGCGCGCCGGTCCTCAGGTCGATGGAAACAGTCTCGAACGGCACCCCCTTCCAGTGGAGGCCGATGCGAACCCGCCAGGCAGCGCCGGACCGGAAATAGCCGTACAATTTCATGGCGGCGAACCCTAGCGCGGGCAAAGACAGGGCGCCAGCATGTCACTATTCTGCAACAGGTCCGACAATCCTGTATGGTGTTGATCGAAGTCTCGTTGCGCAACGCGTCGCGCAGGGCATTCTTGCTGCATTGCAGCAGGTTCAAAACAGGGGACTTTCCATGCGCTTCCGAACCCTTCTTCTCGCAACTATCGCCATCCCGTCGGCGCCCGCGCTGGCGCAGGAGGCCGCGACGACTGCCGATGCCGATACCATCATCGTCACCGGAACCCGCCGGCTCGACCGGACAGTGGCGGATTCGCCCGTCCCGGTCGATGTCGTGGGGCTCACCAGCATCCAGAACAGCGGCCAGACCGAAACGGCCCGCGCCCTTCGGGATCTCATCCCCAGCTTCAACTTCCCGCAGCCGACCGTCGCGGACGGAACGGATGTCATTCGCCCCGCCTCCCTGCGCGGGCTGGGCCCCGATCAGACCCTGGTGCTCGTGAACGGCAAGCGGCGCCACCTGTCCGCCCTGCTGAACATCAATGGCTCGGTGGGCCGGGGCAGCCAGGCGGTGGATGTGAACTTCATCCCGACCGCAGCACTCAGCCGCGTCGAAGTCCTGCGCGACGGCGCGGCCGCGCAATATGGCTCCGACGCGATCGCGGGCGTGATCAACTTCCAGCTGAACGATGCGCGCGAAGGCGGCCGCGTTTCTGTCACCTACGGCAAGAACGTCACCGACATCGGCGGCGTCAACCGCATGGGCGGTCTGGTGCTTGGCGCCAACGGCCTCCCGCAGCTCACGCCGGATGGCGTGCTCACGCTCGAGGACAGCGGCCGCAAGCTGCACGTGACCGACGGAGAGACCGTCACGGTCACGGGCAATCTTGGCCTGCCTCTCGGCGCGGAAGGCTTCGTGAACATCACCGGGGAATATCGGACCCGAGACAGAACGAACCGCACCGGCTACGACCGGCGGCAGCAGTATAACGTCACGGCCAACAACTGGAACGTGCCGGCGGAACAGGCGTTCGACAGGCGCAGCCACCGCATCGGCGATCCCAAGACCGAAGACGGGCAGATCGCGGTAAACGCGGGCATCCCGCTCGACGACAATGTGGACCTCTACGCCTTCGGCACCTGGGGCAAGCGGCACGGGGAATCGGCCGGCTTCTACCGCACCAGCCGCGACAACCGGAACGTGATCTCCATCTATCCGGATGGCTTCCTTCCGCTGATCACGTCGGTATCCGACGATCTGGCCATCACCGGCGGCCTCAAGGGCGATTTCGGCGGCTGGAACTGGGATCTGTCCATGCAATATGGCCAGAACAAGCTCGACTACACCATCAAGAACACGCTGAACGCGTCCATCGGTCCGTCCAGCAAGCAAAGCTTCGACGCCGGCGGCCTCACCTACTCCCAATGGGTGAACAACCTCGATATCAGCCGCGACTTCGACCTTCTCGAACGCACGACGCTCTCGTTCGGCCTCGAATACCGGCGGGAAACATTCCGCGTCCGCGCGGGCGAGCCGGACAGCTACCGCTCGGGCGGCGCCACCCTGTGTCAGAACAACCCGCAATGGTGCGCGACGGCCTCTGCCAACGTGGGCGCGGCGCCGGGCAGCCAGGTGTTCCCCGGCTTCCAGCCATCCATCGGCGGCGTCTCCGTCACGGGCACCAACGCCCGCGAGAATGTCTCCGCCTATGCCGAACTGGACATGGACCTGCTGCCGGTGTGGAACCTGCAGCTGGCCGGCCGGTTCGAGGATTATTCGGATTTCGGCAGCGACTGGAACTGGAAGGCGGCCACACGCTTCGAAGTGACGGACTGGGTTGCGGTCCGCGGTTCCGTCTCAACCGGCTTCCGCGCCCCGGGCGTGGCGCAGCAGTTCTTCGCGGCGGCCGCCACCAACAATGTGAACGGCGTGCTGCTGGATACCGTCACGCTGCCGGTGAACAACCCGGTGGCGCAGGCGCTCGGCGCGACGCCGCTGAAGCCGGAAACGGCGGTGAACTGGTCCGCAGGCCTCACAGCCTCGCCGTTCAGCGGGCTGAACTTCACTTTCGATTATTACGAGATCCGGATCGATGACCGCATCGTACTGACGGAAAATCTGGTGGCCAGCCGTAATGCGGCCGGGCAACCCTCCGGATCCAACCCCGGCTTCGGCATCGCCCAGATCCTGAACACCGCCGGGTTCAACACGATCTCGGCCGCCCGCTTCTTCATCAACGGCATCGACACGAAGACACGCGGCTTCGACGCGATCGCCACCTACCGCCATGATTTCGGCAATTATGGCGCGCTGCAGTTCACCCTGGGCTACAACTGGAACAAGACAGACATCACCGAACTGAAGGGTGCGCCGGGCGCCCTGAACCAGGTGCCGGGCATCGTTCTGTTCGGGCGGCAGGAATCGCTGCGGATCACCCAGGGCACCCCGGCCGACAAGATCAGCATCGGCATGGATTATGATTGGGAATGGCTGGGCGTCACGCTGCGCGGCAACCGCTACGGCAAGGTGCTGGCGGCCGGCGCCGATGCCTTCACCGATCATGAAATCCGCCCCGCGTTCGTGGCGGATGCCGAAATCCGCGCGCGGCCGTCCGGCTCCCTCAGCGGGATCGAAGTCGCCATCGGCGCGAACAACCTGTTCGATAAATACCCCACCGCCTTCCCCACCGGGCAGGGCACGGATCCGGTGACGGGCGCAACCCGCAACTACTCCGCGAACAACTACTACTTCCCCTTCAGCAGCTATTCGCCCTTCGGCTTCAATGGCCGCTATCTCTACGGGCGGATCTCCTACCGCTTCTAGGTTCGGTTCATCACGAAAGGGCCGCGCCGGTCATGTCCGGCGCGGCCCCGTTCGGGTTCCGCGCCGCCTCTCAGTTCCGCGCCGAAGGCAGCAGGATGTACCGCCCGTCTCGGAAGGCGCCGAAGATCTGCGGAATTGCCGGGTGCCGCACCTCGCCCCCGCTGTCGGGCAGCAGGTTCTGCTGGCTGACATAAGCAACGTAGGACGAATCCTCATTCTCCGCGAGAAGGTGGTAGAAGGGCTGATCCTTCGCCGGCCGCACCCCCTCGGGAATGGCAAGCCACCATTCCTCCGTATTGGCGAATTCCGGATCCACATCGAAGACCACGCCGCGGAACGGGAAGATGCGGTGCTTCACCACATCGCCGATGCCGAACCGTGCCGTACGGATCTCGCCCGGCCGCGCGTCCTCAATCCCTGCCGGGGAACGAAACGCGCCGCCCTCTGTCGGGTTGCTCTGGTTTCTGCTCATGTTCCAGCCTTCCATGTGCAGGATATAGGCACCCGTCACCCAAGCGGAAGGGGCCGCATCGCGACAGACTTGTCATTGGCCGACAGCGCGGCTATGGCCCGCCCCTCGCGTCCCACGCCAAGACCACTGGCGGGGCATGGCACCGCGGAGAGGTGGCAGAGTGGTCGAATGCGGCGGTCTCGAAAACCGTTATGGGTGTAAGCTCATCGAGGGTTCGAATCCCTCCCTCTCCGCCAACTATTGCCAAGCCATTGCATTAAAGCAATAAAATGGTGATTATTGCGACACTGGCTGCTCTGTCACCTTTCTTGCTACAGATTACGCCTTGGGATTGGCAGTGGTTGCCGGAAAGATCGTCCGTTCAGCGCCCCTAAGTCGGCCGTTCCGGCTGTAGTCACGCGATGCCCGAAAGCGGCTGTTGGGCGAAGGACAAATAGGCTATTCTGTGAAAGGGCCGCAGCGCCATTTTGGCAGGCGGCGTCGAAGGGGCCCTCATCTCGGCCCGGGCTACGACCGGCAAAAAATTTGTTGCCGGTCTGCGATAAGGCAGGACTTCGTTAACTTTCTTGGCCGCAATGTAATGATTGTCGATTGAGGGGATGCGGATAATGCGCCCGGCAACCTACGTGATTGTTGCATTATGCGCAGGCTCGATAGCTGCCAGTCCGTGCGTGGGCAGACGAACGATCCGCTTCTGATCGCCGGTTCGGATGACTGGGAGTTGCGTGCCCATGTCGAGGCGGGCATCAACCTCGTCGCAGAACGGAATCTCTTCTGGGAATTCGCCGAGAGCGTCGCCGAAAATGCTCAGTTTAATTCTGACGCCGATTGGGCAGAGTTTTACTTTAGGCCCGGTGTTTCCTTCAGGCATTCGCTGGATGATCGGACCTATTTATACGGCGGTGTTTCCATCGTCGCCTCGGCGACGGAGGGAACCGACGCGTTCGATGCAAGCAATGCCGGCGACGTGACTGTGGAAGAAATGTATCTGGGTTTGCGGCGTGGCGAGAAAAATGCGCCCGGGGTTGATCTGTCCTTCGGCGCGCGCGAGTGGAAAGCCGGGACGGGCATGCTGCTTGCCAACGGCGGAGCGAGCGGCTTTTCGCGCGGGGCGCTGAAACTCGGTCCGCGGCATGCCTGGCGCATCGCAGGTCTCGTGTCCGCAACGACCGGGCGGCTGTCCGGCACCGCTTTCTACCTGGATCCCAATGAGGCTCCCGATAATGACACCGGCACGCACATGGCCGGCGTCGATGTGCGCTACGACGCCGACGCGGGCAGCTTCGTCGGCGTGACGGCAGGCAAGGTGCTGAGCTCGTCCGCACCCTATCCGCAGGCGGCCGCGGGCGGCACCGGCCGGCCCCGGTTCATTGATGGCGGGCGCGACGGTCTGCGCTTTGTGACCGCATACGGACGTATGGCGCCGACCGCCGGCCCGCTCGCAAACCTGTGGATCGGCCTCGACCTCGCGATTGAGCGCAACAGCCGTATCGACCTCAAGGCGTGGGCGGGCCGCGTGCAGATCGGCTACAGCTTCACATCACATCCTTGGCGGCCGACGATTTCATATGTCTATCAGAGCTTCTCTGGCGACGATCCCGACACGCCCGAACTCGAACGCTTTGACCCGCTCTATTATGAAGGCAACCCCAGCGCTTGGTCGACCGGGTCGAAATCGTCGATGGTGTTCATCAATTCGAACGTGAATGCCCACCAGATCGTGATGAGCGTCACCCCCGGGCAACGCGATACGGTGACGTTGCGGCTCGCGCGGATCAGGGCCAACGAACTGCGCAGCCCGATCCAGTTCGGCCAGGCGACGCGTCTCGAGTTCGAGGACGGTATCGCCAATCCAATCGCAGGCGTCACGCGCCGTCACCTCTCTGACGACATCTATCTCGAGTATCGGCGCGTGGTGACGCGGAACATCTATTTCACCAGCGGGATTTCGCTGTCCAAGCCGGGTGCAGGGATCGACTCAATCGTGCCGTCGGTCGACGCGCCGCTGTGGACTGGCGGTTTCGCCAATCTGATTGTGAGTTATTAGCAGGGGAAAGTGTCATGTCCTTGTTCGACCGCGCCTTCGATCGCCGCACCCTGTTGGCGCAGGGGGGCATCGCCGCCAGTATGATTGCAATGGGCGGGCGATCGATGGCGCAGGAAACCGGGCCGGCGACGATCTTTCATGGCGGCCCGATCCTGACAATGGAGGACGCGGCGCCCAGCGTCGAGGCGCTTGCGGTGCGCAACGGCCTGATCGTGGCGGCGGGCACTCTGGACGAAGCGGTCGCGGCTGCCGGGCGCGGTGCTCGTCGCTTTCACCTTGACGGACGCGCGTTACTGCCGGGCTTCTTCGACCCGCACGGCCATGTATCGATGGTCGGGTTGCAGGCGCGCTATGCCAATCTTTTACCCGCTCCGGACGGTGAAGGCGATGCCATAGCGTCATTGCAGCGGATCACTCGCGACTGGATGGGCCAGCACGCGGCGCTCGTGCGCAAGAGCAAGCTGGTGATCGGTTTCGGCTATGATGATTCACAACTCAAGGAACGACGCCATCCAACGCGGACCGAACTCGATGCGATCTCGGACGAGGTGCCGATCCTGTTCCTCCACCAGTCGGGACATATCGGCGTGGTCAACACGCCGGGACTAGTGGCCGCGCGAGTCACGGCTGCAACGCCCGATCCCAGCGGCGGCGTCTATCGCCGCGAAACGGGATCGCGCGAGCCCAATGGCGTTCTCGAAGAAACCGCGCTGTTCGCTGTCATGGGTGCGCTCTTCACGCGCATGGATGCCGCGGCGAACCGGGAAATGCTCCGCGAAGGCGCGGCCTTTTACGCGAGCTTCGGTTACACGACCTGCCAGGACGGCCGTTCGTCGACCGAAACTTGCCGGCTTATCGAAAGCGTCGCCAGCGAGGGTTTGCTGCCGATCGATGTTCTGTCGTTCCCCGACATCTTGACCTCGACCGAGGCGATGGCGCTGCCTGCCTATCGCCGCGACTATGTTGGCCGCTTCCGGATTGGCGGGGCCAAGCTCACCATCGATGGTTCGCCGCAGGCCAAGACGGCATGGATGTCGCAGCCATATTATATCCCGCCCGAAGGCCAGTCGGCAGCCTATACCGGTTATCCTGCCATTACCGAGAAGCAAGCGCTGGACTCGATCGACCTGGCATTTGCGCGTGGGTGGCAGATCGAGGTTCACGCCAACGGTGATGCCGCGGTTGATCTGCTCATTGCTGCGGTGCGCGAGGCGACCCGGAAACATGGTGCCGCCGATCGCCGTCCGGTGCTGGTCCACGGACAGGTAACGCGTGAGGATCAAGTTGATGCGCTCAAGGCGCTGGGCATCGTCCCGTCCTTCTTTCCGATGCACACCTATTATTGGGGCGACTGGCACCGCGATTCGGTGCTGGGGCCGCAACGTGCCGAGAATATCTCGCCCTGTGGCTGGGCGCTCCGGCGCGGGATGCGCTTTACGTCGCATCACGATGCGCCGGTCGCGAACCCCAATGCGATGCGTGTGCTGTCGGCAACGGTCACGCGCCGCACGCGATCGGGTGACATTCTGGGGCCCGATCAGCGCGTACCTGTCGATATCGCGCTGAAGGCGATGACGCTGTGGGCCGCATGGCAGCATTTCGAGGACGATCGCAAGGGGTCGCTGCGCCCCGGCAAGCTCGCCGATCTCACCATACTCTCCGATAATCCGCTGACGATCGAGCCTGATCGTCTCGCCGGGATTAAAGTGACGGACACCTTCAAGGAGGGCATGCCGGTCGCTGTTGGCCGGGTGTAATACTCGACCTTTTGTCGGCACTTGGCCGCTTCCTGAAAATTTGCAGCTGAGGCGGTCTGACCGTTGTCGGCCCAGCTTCAGTCCAGGTCGTCGATCGACCAGCGTCCGCTTTCGTGGTCCAGCACCTTAAGGCTGGAAGTCAGCAACCGGCCCCAGCCTGCCAAGCGAGAACATGATCTGGCGGATGAATCGGGATTCGAACCTGGGATTGGCCGTGGTTGCCAGGAAGATCGTCCGCTCAACGCCCCTAAG
Source organism: Sandaracinobacter sp. T42 (assembly GCF_059115405.1). Classification (NCBI taxonomy): domain Bacteria; kingdom Pseudomonadati; phylum Pseudomonadota; class Alphaproteobacteria; order Sphingomonadales; family Sphingosinicellaceae; genus Sandaracinobacter; species Sandaracinobacter sp. T42. The sequence goes on along the minus strand of NZ_CM181101.1, from coordinate 742,795 downwards.
TCGGACATTCGGCGACGCTCGTTGGGAGCCCACAAGCAGACGCTCTGGACGACCCTGCACGTCAGTCCACGGCGATAAGCCGGTAGCCGACCCCTGGTTCGTTCAGGATCATCGACGGTTTGGCGGGGTCTGATTCCAGCTTGGCGCGGAGAGAGCGGACTGCCACGCGCAGATAGGCGACATCGTCGGCGTGCGGTTCGCCCCAGACCGCTGTCAGCAGGTGGCGGTGGGTAAGCACGCGACCAGGGTGGCGGGCGAGCTCGAGGAGGACTGCAAATTCGCGGGGCGGGAGGTGCAGGGAGAGGCCGTCGCGCCGGACTTCCCGGGACGCGAGGTCGATCTGCACGGAGCCGGCCTGGACGATCTCGCGCCCCGCCGTCGCACGTGCCCTGTTGCGAAGCGCGACGCGGACGCGGGCCAGCAGCTCCTCGCTGTCGAATGGCTTCACCACATAGTCGACCGCGCCCAGGTCGAGCGCGGCCACCTTGTCGTCGGTCGCGTCGCGGGCCGTGAGGACGATGACCGCAGCATCCGTGACCAGCTGCGGCACCAGCTCGAGACCGTCGCGATCGGGAAGGCCGAGATCGAGGAGCACCAGATCGGGCCGGCCGCGGCGTGCCTCCTCGAGCGCAGTACGTGCGTCGGCGGCCTCGAGGGCTATGTGCCCGCCGCGCTCCAGCACCGTGCGCAACAGGCGCCGGATCGCGGGCTCATCATCGATGCAGAGGATCCGCGCGCTCATGCGAGGCTTTCCCCGGGCGTTGACAGCCCGGACGGTTCGACCAGCAGCTCAGACGGGAACCGCAAGGTGAAGCGGGCGCCGCCGCCCGACCTGTTGCCCGCGCCGGGAACAATGCCAAGCGCATCGGCAAAGCCCTTGACGATGGCGAGGCCGAGCCCGGTGCCGCCCGTCCGGTCTGACACATCGCCGCGCTGGAATCGGTCGAACAGGCGTTCCGCAAGCCCTGCCGGAAGCCCGGGCCCCTCGTCCTCGACCGCGAGCACGAGGTCGGCGCCCTCCATCGTGCCGGTCAGCCGGATCGAGGTGCCGGGCGGCGTGTAGGCCGCCGCATTCGAAAGCAGGTTGATGAGCATGTGGTTGAGCAGGCGCGCATCGGTCCGCACGAGGGGAAGGTGGCCGGCACCTCCTGCGAGACCGCGTGGCCGGCGAGATCCGGCTCCATGTCGGCGAGCGCAGCTGCCGCAGCGTCCGTCAGGTCCACCGGCTCGATCCGTGGCGCGAGCGCGTTCGCCTCCACTCGGGTCATGTCGACGAGATCCGCGAAGAAGCGGGCAAGGCGACGTGTCTCGCGGTGCAGCAGGTCCAGCTGCCGGGACTTGACGCCATCCTGCCGCAGCGCCTCGACCGCGCCCACCACCGCCGTCAGCGGGGTTCTGAGATCGTGGCCGATGGAGGCAAGAAGAGTTGAGCGCAGCTCGTCGCGGGAGCGGAGTTCGCCGACAGTCCGTGCATCGGCCTCCAGCCGGATGCGTCCCCACGCCAGGGAGGCCTGGCCGAGGAGGGTGGTGAACAGGAGGCTGCGATCGGACGGCACCGGGTGGCCGCCGTCCGGGTTGCTCACGCCAAGCGCTGCGAGGACGCCGAGGGATGTCTTGAGAGGGTGGAACTGCCATTCGCTCGCGGCAAGCGTGTCGGTGAAGGCGCCAGCCGGCGTGCAGCGGTCCAGCGTCCATTCGGCCGAGGCCTGGTCGATCGAATCGAGGCGCGCACCAAGCGGGGCGGAGGCGGCGACCTTCAGGTCCGCGCCGTCCCGCACCAGCACAAGCGCGCTCACCCCCAGAAGGCCCGACATCTCGTCGACGATGGCGCGAGCGGTGTCCGTCTCGGTCGAGAGGGTGGCAAGGCGCTGGCCGAAGGCGGCGATGGCCGCATTCTCGCGCGCCTGGCGGCTACCGATCGAGGCGCGAGCACGGAGGCGGCCGGCAAGTTCGCTGACGACCACAGCGACGGCCGCGAGCACGAACAGGGTGACGACGTTGCGGGGATCGGTGATCGTGAATGTGTGGATCGGGGGCAGGAAGAAGAAATTGTACGCAAGCGCGGAACACAGGGTCTCCAACAGACCGCCTCCCAGTCCCAGCAGGCTCGCCGACAGCACGACGGGGACGAGGAACAGGAGGTCGATCGCGCCGTAGCCGACCAGGGGCTGAAGGCCGAGCCCGAGGAGCACGGTGAGGGCAACAAGCGCAGGCGCGAGCGCCCAGCGCCAGCCGACGGGACCGAGCCTTGCGCCGGTCTTGGAGAGGGTGTCACTGCTGCCGAGGGGGACGACATGCACCGACACACCCTCAAGATCGCGGACCAGCCGGTCGACGACCGAGCCGTGGCGGAGCTCGAACCACCAGCTGCGGCGGGACTTGCCGACGACAAGCTGGGTGACGCGGGTCTCGACCGCGTGCGCAATAAGGCCCTCGGCAACCGATGCGGCCGGAACCGCCGCAATGCTGCCGCCGAGCGAAACGGCGAGCCGCAGGGCCTGGGCAATCCTGTCCCTTGCTGAGGAGTCGATGGTTTCGAGCCGAGGAGTTTCGATCACCACAGCCGTCCAGGGCGCCTTCATCGCGTCGGCGAGGCGCTTGCCGGCGCGCACGACCGCGTCGGAGCCGGGCGCATCGGAGACTGCGACGAGCAGCCGTTCCCCGGCTGCCCAGGTGCCAGGTGTGCCCGCCGCCTCCACCTGGTCGAGCATCTGCCGGTCGACCACTTGCGCGGCACGCCGCAGCGCCAGCTCTCGCAGGGCCTGGAGGTTCGTCTTGCCGAAGAAATTTCCGAGCGCCCGCTCGGCCTCGCCCGGCTTGTAGACCTTGCCGGCCTTCAGCCGGGCAATCAGCTCGTCGGCCGGCAGATCGACCACCTCGATCTCGGCATCTTCCAGCACATGATCGGGTACGGTTTCCTTCACCCGCACGTGGGTGAAGCTTGCCACCACATCGTTCAGGCTCTCGATGTGCTGGATGTTGACGGTGGTCACGACGTCGATGCCCGCGTCGCGTAGCTCCTCGATGTCCTGCCAACGCTTCGGGTGGCGGCTGCCGGGCGCGTTGCTGTGCGCCAGTTCGTCAACCAGCGCGATCATCGGACGCCGCGCCAGCACTGCATCGAGGTCCATTTCCTCAAGCACATGGCCCCCATGGCCGATGCGGCGGCGGGGCACGATCTCGAACGGGGCGGTCAGCGCGGCGGTGTCTGTGCGGCCATGGGTCTCGACCACGCCGACGACGACATCGTCGCCTGCCTTCAACCGGTCGGCGCCCTCGCGCAGCATCTCATAGGTCTTCCCCACACCTGGGGCAGCGCCCAGAAGCACCTTGAGCCGCCCGCGGTTTTCGCGGGCGGCCTGCTTCAGCAGCGCATCGGGGGAGGGACGGTCCTTCTCAGCCACCTGCCGTCTTTAGCGGAAAGGCCCGGTCAAGCGCGAGGTTGGTTTCGAGCACGTTGACAAGGCGCGTGCCCGAAGCCAGCGGCAGCATGGTGGCCTGCGCCGCGATGACGCGCTTCACCTGCGCCGCGGACACGCCGCGGGCCTCGGCGACGCGGGGCGCCTGGTAAAGCGCAGCGGCAAGCGAGATGTGCGGGTCAAGGCCGGCGCCAGATGTCGTTGCAAGCTCGGCCGGCAATGGGCGTTCGGCAGTTGCGCCATGGCGTTCGATCTCGCCCTTCGCCCGTTCGGTGAGCTCCGGATTGGTGGGGCTCTTGTTGGAGCCGCTGGCCGCGACGCCATTGTAGTCGGCAGCCGAAGGGCGGGGCCACAGATAATGTGGCGCCTCGAACTTCTGCGCGACCTGCCGCGAGCCGACGACCTTCCCGTCGCGCTCGACGAGATGGCCGTTTGCGGAGTCCGGCACGAGGGCCTGACCGACGCCCAGGATGAGCGCCGTGTAGAGGCCGGAGCAGACCAGCAGGGTCGTGGCGGCGGTGCGGAGGGAAGGAGCAATCAGCATCCGTATTGTCCTGACAGGTCAGCCTTGCCCCAGGTGCTCGGCGAGGGGGCCAAGCACAGCGGCAGGCAGGAAGGTGAGGGCGCCGAAGATCAGCAGGGTGGCCGTCAGCAGCCCGCCGAAGGTGGCGCCGTTTGGCGAGAGCGTGCCCTCGCTCTCGGCGGCGCGGGGCTTCGCCATCAGCATCCCGACGATGGCAAGCGGGATCAGGATCGGGAGATAGCGGCCGAGCAGCATCACGAGGCCCGTTGCAACATTCCAGGGCAGCGTGTTGTCGCCCAGCCCCTCGAAGCCCGATCCGTTGTTCGCGCTTGCGCTGGTGAACTCGTAGAGAATCTGGCTGAAGCCGTGCGGACCGGGGTTGCTGGTGGTGGCCGCGCCCCAGTCGGTTGCTGCAAACAGGGCCGTGCCGCCAAGTATCAGAATGCCGTGGAGTGCAAGGGCAAGGATCGCGAGCCGCACCTCGCGCGCCTCGATCCGGTGGCCGATGTAGGTGGGCGTGCGGCCGATCAGCATGCCGCCCAGGAACACGGCGACAAGGATGTAGAGCCACATGTTGACGAGGCCGACACCGATGCCGCCGAAGGTGGCATTCAGCCACATGTCGACCATCGGCACGAGGCCAGTCAGCGGGTTGAGGCTGTCCATCATCGCGTTGACGGACCCGTTGGAGGTGGAGGTGGTGAGCACCGCCCAGGTGACGCTGGCCGCCCCACCGAAGCGCATCTCCTTGCCTTCCAGATTGGCCTCGGCGGTGATCGGCAGCCCGGCGAAGGCGGCTGTCGGCGCAGCCTCCGCCCACATCGCGAGCGAGACCTTGGTGACGAGCAGGCCGAGCATCACGATGAAGATCAGGCGGGCGTGCCTGGGCCGGCCAAGGATGCGGCCGAACATCCAGACGCGGGCCATCGGCACCAGGATCAGGGCGACCGTCTGCAGGAAGTTGGTCCATAGGTTCGGGTTCTCGAGCGGATGGGTCGAGTTGGGGCCGAAGAAGCCGCCGCCGTTGGTGCCGAGCTGCTTGATGGCGACGAAGGCCGCCACCGGGCCGCGCGCGATCAGCTGCTCTGCGCCCTCGAGCGTGGTCGCGGTGGCGGCGCCCCGCAGCGCCATCGGAACGCCCAGCAGCACCAGCGCGATCGCCCAGAAGATGGCGAGTGGCAGCAAGACCAGGAAGGTCGCGCGCTGCAGGTCGAGCCAGAAGTTGCCGAGATCGGGCCGGCCGGCGAGGCCGCGTGCGATCGCGGTGAGGGCGCTGAGCCCGACCGCAGGCGTCACGAACTGCAGCCACATCAGCGCCGCCAGCTGCGAGAAATAGCTCATCGCCTGCTCGCCGGAATAATGCTGCAGGTTGGTGTTGGTGACGAAGCTCGCCGTGGTGTTGAACGCGAGGTCCCAGCTGAGCGGGCCCATGCCGTCCGGGTTCAAAGGCAGGTGCTGCTGCAACATCAGCATCGCGAAGACGAACAGGAAAGCCAGCGCGTTGAAGGCCAGCAGCGCCAGCGAATAGGCCTTCCAGTCCTGCCCGGGCCCCGCGCCGGCGCCGGCAATGGCGGTGAACAGGCCGGTGGCGCGGGCCATGGCCAGGTCGGCGGGCGCCGGGTCCATGGCGCGGGCGAGCCAGGCGCCGAGCGGGACGGAAAGTAGCGCCGTGCCGCCGATGACGAGCGAGGGAAAGAGGATCGTGTCGAGCATGTCTGCCTCAGGCCAGACCGAGCGCGGAGACCGCGAGGTCGATGAGCTTGATCCCGGCAAAGGGCACGACGAGGCCGCCGAGCCCATAGACGAGGAGGTTGCGGTTGAGGAGCTGGGCGGCCGACGCCGGGCGATAGGCGACACCCTTCAGTGCGAGCGGCACGAGCGCCGGGATGATGAGGGCGTTGAAGATGATGGCCGAGAGGACGGCCGATTGCGGGCTTTCGAGCCCCATCAGGTTCAGCGCCCCCAGGCCGGGGTAGAGCACCACGAAGATCGCCGGCAGGATCGCGAAATACTTCGCGACGTCGTTGGCGACCGAGAAGGTGGTCAGCGCCCCGCGGGTCATCAGCAGCTGCTTGCCGATGCCGACCACCTCGATCAGCTTGGTCGGGTCGTTGTCGAGGTCGACCATGTTCCCGGCCTCGCGCGCCGCCTGGGTACCGGTGTTCATGGCCACCCCCACATCGGCCTGGGCGAGCGCGGGCGCATCATTGGTGCCGTCGCCGCACATGGCGACCAGTCGCCCGCCAGCCTGTTCGCGGCGAATGAGGGCGAGCTTGTCTTCGGGGGTTGCTTCCGCAAGAAAATCGTCCACCCCGGCCTCGGCGGCGATGGCTGCGGCGGTCAGCGGGTTGTCGCCGGTGATCATGATGGTGCGGATGCCCATCCGCCGCAGCTCGCCGAAGCGATCGCGGATGCCGGCCTTCACGATGTCCTTCAGCTGCACGACGCCCAGCGGGACGCCGTTCTCGGCAACCGCCTTCAGCTCGGGGGCGCTCGCAAGGCCGATCCGCTTCAGCACGGCGTCGACAGCGCCCTTCACGATTTCCCGGTCGCCGGAGATGACGCCGGACACGCGGGTGGAGGGCGAGAAGGCGATGATCTCCGCATCCTGGCCCAGCGCCGGGCCGTCACCGGCAAGCGCCACGATGGAGCGGCCCTCAGGCGTCTCGTCGGCAAGGCTGGCGAGGCGCGCGGCCGCGATGAGGCGTTCCCGCGACACGCCCGGAACCGGCAGGAAGTCGGTCGCCTGCCGGTCGCCGATGGTGATGGTGCCCGTCTTGTCGATCAGCAGCGTGTCGACATCACCCGCAGCTTCGACCGCGCGGCCGGATTTCGCAAGTACGTTGAAACGCACCAGCCGGTCCATGCCCGCAATCCCGATCGCCGACAGCAGCCCTGCGATGGTGGTGGGGATGAGGGTGATGAAGAGCGCGACCAGCAGCGGCACGGGAATGGTGGCGCCAGCATAGGCGGCAAAGGCCGGAAGCGTGGCGACGACCACCAGGAAGATGAGCGTGAGGCCGGCGAGCAGCACGGTCAGCGCGATCTCGTTCGGCGTCTTCTGCCGCTCGGCGCCTTCGACAAGCAAGATCATGCGGTCGAGGAAGCTCTCGCCGGGGCCCGCCGTCACGCGCACCACCATGTCGCCGGCGAGAAGGCGGGTGCCCGCCGTCACGGCCGAGCGGTCGCCACCGGCCTCGCGGATGACGGGTGCAGATTCGCCGGTGATCGCGGCCTCGTTCACCGAGCCCACGCCCGAGATCACCTCGCCGTCGGCGGGGATCAGGTCGCCGGGCTCGACGATCACCTCCTCGCCCACCTTCAGGGCGGAAGCCGGCACGATTTCCCAGGCGCCGGCGACCCCGATGGAGCGCTTGGCAGTCAGCTCGGCTCGGGCGGCGCGCAGCGATCCGGCCTGGGCCTTACCCCGCCCCTCGGCGACCGCCTCGGCGAAATTGGCGAACAGCACGGTCGCCCACAGCCAGCCGACGATCTGTCCCTCGAACGCCGGGCTGCCGGTGCCGCGCGCGAGGTTCAGGACCCACAGCAGCGTTGCCAGCAGGGCCGCCAGAGCCGTGACAGCCATGACAGGGTTGCGGACAAGCTGGCGCGGATCCAGCTTGCGCAACACGTCGCCGGCAGCCTCGCGGGCCAGCGCGCCGGTCAGAAGGGGCGGAGCGGTCGCAGCCATCAGAACAGCTCCGGCCGCCAGAGGACTGCGATCAGGAAGACGAAAGAGGCGGCAGCCGCCGCTCCGCCGAGCAGAAGATCAGGAAACATCGGGACATCGGCCTCATGCTTTGGTCTGACCCCAAGAGCACCGATGGCTGTAGAATTTCGCCGGGAAATGCGGGGTCAGCGCGTAAAGCGAGCGTAAAGACCGCGCAAAGCCGATGGCTTGGCAGCTACCCCTTCTCGCCTGGCGGAAAGTGGTCAGGCGACGACTGGCGATTCCTCCCCATCCGCATCTGAAGATGCCGCACCATCTCCGCTTTGGGCCACGACAACCGCAGGCCCTGGAACGCAGGGACGTTCGTAGGTGCGAAGCGGCCGCAGACGCCCAAGAAAGTCTGGAAGGTGCCCTTCCACCTCGAGCGCGACGAGCGTGTGCGGGCCTTAGCCCTGTTCGACCTCGCAATCGGTAGCAAGCGCCGCGGCTGCGACGCGACGGCGACGGGCCCGGAGTTCCCGAAAGTCTCCTTCACCCTCTGCCGCCACGGCCCTTCGGCCTTGCCCCGGCCATCCTTCTGTGGCTAGTCCCGGCTCATTGACCGGCCGGCCGTCCCGCCGGGGAAAGGGATTAGACCATGAAGACTCGTGCCGCCGTCGCCTTCGAGGCGAAAAAGCCGCTGGAAATCGTGGAGGTGGATCTCGAAGGCCCGAAGGCGGGCGAAGTGCTGGTGGAAATCAAGGCCACCGGCGTCTGCCACACCGATGCCTACACGCTGGACGGGCTCGATTCCGAAGGCATCTTCCCCTCCATCCTGGGCCATGAAGGCGCGGGCGTGGTGGTTGAGGTGGGCGCAGGCGTCACCTCCGTGAAGCCCGGTGACCATGTCATTCCCCTCTACACCCCGGAATGCCGCCAGTGCAAAAGCTGCCTTTCCGGGAAGACCAACCTCTGCACCGCCATCCGCGCCACGCAGGGCAAGGGCCTTATGCCGGATGGAACCAGCCGCTTCTCCTACAAGGGGCAGACGATCTTCCACTACATGGGCTGCTCCACCTTCTCCAACTACACCGTCCTTCCCGAAATCGCGGTCGCGAAGGTGCGCGAGGACGCCCCCTTCGACACCAGCTGCTATATCGGCTGCGGTGTGACCACGGGCGTGGGCGCGGTCGTGAACACCGCCCGGGTTGAACCGGGCGCGAATGTGGTGGTCTTCGGCCTTGGCGGCATCGGCCTCAACGTGATCCAGGGCGCAAGGCTGGTGGGGGCGGATCGCATCATCGGCGTAGACATCAACCCTGACCGCGAAGCGTGGGGCCGCAAATTCGGCATGACGCATTTCCTGAACAGCAAGGGCCTCAGCCGCGAGGATATCATCGCGAAGCTGCTGGAACTCACCGATGGGGGCGCGGACTACAGCTTCGACTGCACCGGAAACACGGAAGTGATGCGCACCGCGCTCGAATGCTGCCACAGGGGCTGGGGCGAAAGCATCATCATCGGTGTGGCCGAAGCCGGCCGCGAAATCGCCACGCGGCCCTTCCAGCTCGTCACGGGCCGGATCTGGAAGGGAACGGCGTTCGGCGGCGCCAAGGGCCGGACAGACGTGCCGAAGATCGTGAACTGGTACATGGACGGCAAGATCGCCATCGATCCGATGATCACCCACCGCCTCCCGCTTGAGCGGATCAACGAGGCGTTCGATCTGATGCACCGCGGCGAAAGCATCCGCAGCGTCATCCTCTTCTAAGCCGGCGGCCTGACGTTTCCGCTGCTTGCGCGGGCGGCACGATCCCCGCAGGAGGCCGGCATGCGCATCCTGGCTGTTTCCTGTCTGTCCCTCTTCGCGCCGGCGGCTGCGCTGGCGGCCGAACCGGCGGAAATCCTCGTGCTCGGGCGCGGCCTGCCGGCCGGGCCGGGCCTGCCGGCCTATGGCTCCGTGCTGATCGATGCGCCCCGGCTGGCCGAAGTCGGCCGGCTGGAAATCGCCCTTCAGGATGTGGCCGGCTTCCAGCAGTTCCGCCGGTCAGACAGCCGATCCGCCAACCCGTCCGCGCAAGGGGCAACCCTGCGCGCACTCGGTGGCAATGCCGCCAGCCGGACACTGGTGACGCTGGACGGCGTGCCCGTGGCGGATCCCTTCTTCGGCTACGTCCCCTTCACCGCCCTCGCGCCCGAACGGCTGGGGGCGGCCCGTGTCACGCGGGGCGGCGGCTCCGGCGCATTCGCCGCCGGCGCGGTCGCCGGCACGATCGAACTGCTCAGCGCGGATCGGGCCGCCCTGCCCGATTTCGCGGCCCGGGCCGAAGTCGGCAGCCACGGCTCCATCGGCCTGCAGGCCGGGCTGACCGCCGATCTGGGCGGCGGCCACGCGAGCCTGTCCGGCCGATGGGACAGATCCGATGGCTTCCAGACAACGCCTGCCGACCAGCGGGTGGCGGCCTCCGTGCCTGCCGCGAGCAACAGCTTAAGCCTTGGCGGCCGCGCGGTCGTGCCTGTTGGCGACGCAGAGCTTCAGGCCCGCGTGCTGATCTTCCGCGACGCGCGGACGCTGCGCTTCAAGGGGGCCGATTCATCGAGCGAAGGGCAGGATGCCAGCCTCCGCCTCGTGTCGCGCGGGGACTGGCAGGTGGATGCGCTCGCCTATGTGCAGGCGCGCAACTTCACCAACATCGTCGTCAGCGCCACCACCTTCCGGCCCACCCTCGATCAGCGCAACACGCCGGCGACGGGTGCGGGCGGCAAGCTGGAACTGCGCCCGCCGGTCGATTCCGCGCATCTTCTGCGTCTCGGCGCGGACCTGCGCTGGTCGCAGGGCACCATGGCCGAAACCGCCTTCAACGCCGCCACAGGCGCTGTCACCGCGCGCAGACTTGCCGGCGGAGACCAGCTTTCCACCGGCCTTTTTGTCGAGGACGACTGGACGCTCGGCAATCTGGTCCTGACAGGCGGCTTGCGGCTCGATCACTGGGCCATCCGCAACGGTCGCTACGAAAGCCGCAACGCGGCCGGCGCGGTAACTGTCGCCAACCAGTTCGCAGACCGCAGCGGCTGGCAGCCCAGCGGCCGCGCCGGCCTGCTGTGGCGGCCGGTCGGGGCCATCAGCCTCCGCGCGGCGGCCTATTCCAACTTCCGCCTGCCCACCCTCAACGAACTGTACCGGCCCTTCGTGGTGTTCCCCGTCACGACAGAGGCCAACGCCGCGCTCAGCCCCGAGAGGTTGCAGGGAATCGAAGCCGGGGTCGAATTCCAGCCGCTGCCCACCCTGCAACTGGCCCTCACCGCCTTCGACAACCGCGTGCGCGACGCCATCGCCAATGTCACCATTGCCCCGAACCTGCGGCAGCGACGCAATGTCCGGGCCATCGCCGCGCGCGGACTGGAAGCGACAGCGTCGCTCGCGGCCGGCGATTTCAGCCTGTCGGGCAGCCTCGCCCACACCCACAGCCGGGTCCGCGCAGACGGCACCGCGCTGGATGGCCTGCGCCCCGCGCAGGTGCCCGATCTGATGCTGTCGGCAACGGCCGCCTGGCAGCCGGCGCCGGAAACCCGTCTGGCCGCCACGCTTCGCCATGTGGGCGCGCAGTATGAGGACGATCTCGAAACGGACCGCCTGCCGCCCGCCACCACGCTCGATCTTTACGGGCAGTTCGAACTCGTGCGCGGCCTCGCCCTCTTCGGCCGGGCTGAAAACCTGTTCGATGAAGAGGTCGTCACCCGCAATGCCGGCGGCTCGATCGATCTCGGCACGCCGCGCACCCTGTGGGTCGGACTCAGGATCCAGCGCTAGCGCGGCCGTCAGCCCGCCGGGCCCGCCCCCTGCAGAAAGGCGTTCAGGTCCGCGATGAACCGCTCGAACTGGTCATGGTGCAGCCAGTGGCCCGCGTTGGCATATTCAACGACGCGGGCGTTGCGGAAGTGGCGGATGCGGCCGTCCCGCTCGGGGTTCGAAGCCCAGCTGTTGGCGCCATACATCAGCAGCGTGGGGGCGGTGATGCGCGACCAGAGCGCTTCCACCTGCGCCTGCGTCATGTCGGCATCGCCCCAGATGTTCAGATAGGGGTCGAACTTCCAGCCGTAGGTGCCGTCCTCATTCTGGTTCACCCCATGGATGGTCAGATGTCGGGCCTGCTCTTCGGTCAGATGCCCGTTCTCCTCCATCATCCGCTGAAGCGCGGCCTCCAGCGTGGGATAACGGCGCGGCGTGCGGCCGGCGGCGGCGCGCTTCTTCTCGATCCAGGCGCGGGTCCGTTCGGCGAAGTCGATCGCCTCGCGCTCCGCCAGCATCTTCGGGCTCGGGCCCAGTCCCTCGATCGAAACGATCCTGCGCACCTTCTCGGGGTAAAGCCCGGCATAGCGCAGCGCGATGTTGCCGCCCATGGAATGCGCGACGATGGTGACAGGCTCCACCTTCAGCTGGTGGATCAGCTGGGCAAGGTCATAGACGTAGGACAGCGTCTTGTACTCGCCGTCGGCGGACCACTGGCTGTCACCATGGCCGCGCCAGTCGGGGGCGATAATGTGCCAGTCCGTCCGCAGCGCGCGGGCCGTCCAGTCCCAGTTGCGGCTGTGATCGCGGCCGCCGTGCAGCAGCAGCAGCGGCGGCGCATCGGGGTTGCCCCAGTCATCATAGTGAAGCCGCAGGTGCTGCGAGATATAGCTGTGGGAGGTCGGGCCGATTTCCATCCGCCCATCAAAGCATGACGGCCGCATCTGTCTAGGGGGCAATCCGTATCCTGGCCCCTCCCCCTGAACGGGGAAGGGGCCATTCGGATATCAGACGCGTTCGATGATGATCGCGGGCGCCATGCCGCCGGCGGCGCACATCGTCACCAGCCCGCGCTTCAGGTCGCGGCGCTCCAGCTCATCCAGAACGGTGCCGATCAGGATGGATCCGGTGGCCCCGATCGGATGCCCGAGCGCAATGGCGCCGCCGTTGACATTCACCTTGTCGCGGTCGAGCTTCAGGTCGCGGATGAACTTCTCCGCCACCACGGCGAAGGCCTCGTTGATCTCCCACAGGTCGATGTCGTCCACCGTCAGGCCGGCCTTTTCCAGAACCTTCCTCGCGGCCGGCACCGGCGCGTTCAGCATCAGCGTCGGGCAGTCGCCCATGTTCGTCATGGTCACGATGCGTGCACGCGGCTTCAGCCCGTGCTTCTCGGCATAGGCCTTGGAAGTGACGAGAACGGCGGCCGCGCCATCCACCACGCCAGAGGAGTTGCCCGCATGGTGAACATGCTCGATCTTCAGATCGGGATACTTCTGGTTGATCAGGCTACGGAAGGTGGTGCCGCGCTCGTCCAGCGGCATGTCGGCCAGCTTGGTGAAGCTGGGCTCCAGCGCGGCCAGGCCTTCCGCCGTCGTCTGCGGGCGGGGAAATTCCTCATGGTCCAGCGCGACGGAGCCATCCTCGTTGAACACAGGCACCACGGATTTGGCAAAACGGCCTTCCGCGATCGCCCGCGCCGCGCGCTTCTGGCTCTCCAGCCCCAGCGCGTCCACCGCTTCGCGGCTGATGCCTTCCATGCTGGCGATGGCGTCGCCGCACACACCCTGGTGCGATTGCGGGTGGATCTTCTGAAGGTGGGCGTTGCCCGACCCCATCATCATCGGGGCCATGCCCGCCGCGCGCTCTTCCTGCGCCATCGTCGTGGTCAGGCTCATCATCTCGGTCCCGCCGGCGATGATGCAATCCTCCAGGCCCGACATGATCATGCCCGCCGCCAGGTTCACCGACGTGATGCCACCGCCGCAGAAGCGGTCCAGCGTCATGCCGGACGAACGGATGTCATACCCGGCATCCAGCGCCGCCATGCGGCCCAGGTCGCCGCCCTGCTTGCCCTTCTGCGTGCTGGTGGACCAGATGATGTCGTCCACGGTGGCGGTGTCGAGCTTGTTGCGCTCGGCGATCGCCTTCAGCACCGTCGCGGCCAGGTGCTGCGGGTGCAGGTGCGAAAGCGCGCCCTTGCCGGGCTTGCCCACCCCGCGCGGGGTGCGGACTGCGTCGATGATATAGGCTTCGGCCATGATGATCTCCTTCGGGACGGAAGCGATAGGCCGTGGCGCCGATCACTCTACTGTGCGAATCGCGAGGACACCGGCCTGCACCGCCCTGTGGCATGGGGATGCCGGAATGGAAGGAGGCGTCCCATGAAGGCAATTCGACTGCGGCATCCGGCAGGACTCGACAATCTGAAGCACGAGGACATGGCCGCACCGGGCGATCCCGGCCCCGGCGAGATCAGGGTGCGCCTGCGTGCGTCCAGCCTGAACTACCATGATTACATCGTGGTCGTCGGCGGCATCCCGACGCCTGATGGCCGCATCCCGATGTCGGATGGCGCGGGCGAGGTTCTGGCGGTGGGGCCGGGCGTCACCGATTTCGCCGTCGGCGATGCGGTCGTCTCCACCTTCTTCCCGAACTGGCTGGATGGCGCGCCGATCCCGGGCGGCTTCGCCGGCGTCCCCGGCGACGGCGCAGACGGCTATGCCCGCGAAGAGGTGATCGCCCCGGCAACTTCCTTCACGCGCCAGCCTGCGGGCTATTCGCATGCCGAAGCCGCGACACTCACCTGCGCCGGCCTCACCGCCTGGCGGGCGCTCGTCGTCGAAGGGCAGATGAAGGCGGGCGACACGGTGCTGGTGCAGGGCACCGGCGGCGTCTCCATCTTCGCGCTTCAGTTCGCCAAGGCGGCCGGCGCCACGGTGATCGCCACCTCCTCCAGCGGCGAAAAGCTGGAACGGCTGAAGGAACTGGGGGCCGATCACCTCATCAACTACAAGGAAACGCCCAACTGGGGCGAAGCCGCCGCCAGGCTGACAGGCGGGGGCGTGGACCATGTGGTGGAAATCGGCGGCGCGGGCACCTTCCCAGAATCGATCACGGCGGCCCGCATCGGCGGGCACATCAGCCTGATCGGCGTCCTGGCGGGCTATGCCGGCCCGATCCCGACGGTCCAGATCATGGGCAAGCAGCAGCGCGTGATCGGCATCACCGTCGGCACCCGCCGCCAGCAGCAGGACATGATCCGGGCGATCGAAGCCAATCGCATCCGGCCGGTCATCTCCGATCATTTCCCGCTGGCGCGGCTGGGCGACGCCTTCCGCCACCAGGAATCGGGAAAGCATTTCGGGAAGATCGTCGTCGATATCTGATGCGGCCGCCCGGCAAATCGGCTAGATCTGCCTTTCCAGATCCGGAAGGGTAGATCATGGCCGATGTCTCACCCGCACAGCCGCCACGTTGGCGACGGCCGATGTGGATCCTGGCAGGGGCGCTGCTGCTGGCGCCCGCGCTTGCAATGCGGCTCACGTCAGAAGTCAGCTGGGGGCCGGGCGACTTCCTGGCCTTCGGCGTCCTCCTGTTCGCCACCTGCGCCGGGATCGAGGCGGCGATGCGTTTCGGCACGCGGCCGTCCATCCGCCGGGCGCTCGCGCTCGCCGTCCTCTGCGCCGGGCTGCTTGTCTGGGTGGAACTCGCCGTGGGGATCGTGGGGCCGGGCTGATCAGGCCGTGGCGGCAAGCGCCTTCAGCATGTTCCGCGCGATCAGCAGCTGAAGGATCTGGGTCGTCCCCTCATAGATCCGGTAAAGCCGCGCATCCCGGAAGAAGCGCTCGGCCTCATATTCGGCAAGATAGCCCGCGCCGCCATGGATCTGCACGCAGCGGTCCACCACCCGGCCGCACATCTCCGTCGCGAAGATCTTCGCGGCAGACGCCTGGATGGTCGTGCGCACACCCTCGTCCGCCAGCCGGCAGGCGTCCGCGATCATGCATTCCGCCGCGTAGATCTCCACCTGCGAATCCGCCAGCATCGCCTGGATCAGCTGGAAGCTGGCGATCGGCTCCCCGAAGGCCTTGCGATCCGTCGCATAGCGCAGCGCCGTGTCCAGCGCGCGCCGCGCATAGCCTGTCGCCGCCGCGGCGACAGACAGGCGGCCATTGTCCAGGCTGCGCATGGCATGCTCGAAGCCCTTGCCTTCCACCGCCCCCAACAGGGCGTCGTCCGGTACATGCACATCTTCCAGGATGATGTCGGCGATGGTCGCGCCCGCCTGCCCCATCTTCCGGTCCGGCTTCCCCACCGTCACGCCGGCAGTGGGGATCGGCACCAGAAAGGCCGACACATGCGCATTCTTCGGCAGGTTCTCCGCACTGGTGCGCGCCATGATCAGCGCCAGTTCGGCATTGGGCGCATTGGTGATGTAGCGCTTGGTGCCGTTCAGAACATAGCCGTTGCCGGTCCGCACGGCGCGCGTCTGCAGGGCGGCCGAATCCGATCCGGAACCGGGTTCCGTCAGGCCGAAGCTGGCAATCATCCCGGCCGCCAGCTTCGGCAGCCAGCGATCCCGCTGCGCCGCCGTCCCGCCGGTCCTCAGCGCCGACGTCACCATGCCCACACCGATGGAGATCGTGGAGCGATAGGCCGGCGCCGCATAGGCAAGGCGCCGGATCGTCTCCACGAACTGGGAGACATTCATGCCCGCCCCGCCATGGCTTTCGGGGATGGTGATCCCGAACAGCCCCATGGCGCGCATCTCGGCCAGGATGTCGGCGGGAATTGCGTTCGCCTCGATCAGCGCCGGCTCGGCCGGGATCAGCCGCTCCCGCACATAGCGGTCCAGCTGTTCCGCAAACGCCTCGAAGACCTCCGGATCCATGCCGTTCCGGTGACTGATCGCGGGCATATGGCCTCCCCTCCTTGTGCCGCCTCGTCCCCCGGCTCTATGGCGGGGCAGGGCGGGTGTGCGCAAGGAGATGCCGGATGGAGATGATGTCGCAGTGGATGTGCCACGGCGGTCGGCAGCAGGTCTGGAAACATGCCAGCACCGCAACGGGCACGCCGATGCAGTTCGCCATCTTCCTGCCGCCCGGCGATGGCCCCTTCCCCCTCGTCACCTGGCTGTCCGGCCTCACCTGCACCCACGCCAACGTGATGGAAAAGGGCGAATACCGCCAGGCCTGCGCCCGGCTCGGCCTCGCCTTCCTCGCGCCGGATACCTCACCCAGGGGCGAGGATGTGGCCGACGACCCCGCCTATGATCTGGGGCAGGGCGCCGGCTTCTATGTGGATGCCACGCAGGCGCCCTGGGCGCCGCGCTTCCGCATGTGGTCCTATGTCACGGCCGAGCTTCCCGATCTCGTCGCCCGCCATTTCCCGGTCGACCCGGCGCGGCAGGGCCTCATGGGCCATTCCATGGGCGGCCACGGCGCGCTCACGATCGGCCTGCGCCACCCCGGCCGCTACCGCAGCCTCTCCGCCTTCGCCCCCATCGTCGCCCCGTCACAGGTGCCATGGGGGCAGAAGGCGCTCGCCGCCTATCTGGGGCCGGATCGCGCCGCCTGGCGCCCGCACGACGCCGTCGCCCTCATCGAAGACGGCGCGCGCGCGCCCGAACTGCTGGTGGATGTCGGCGAATCGGACAGCTTCCTCGAATCCCAGCTGAAGCCGCAGCTCCTGTCCGCCGCCTGCGAAGCGGCCGGGATCGATCTCAAGCTGAACCTCCGGCCGGGTTACGACCACAGCTATTATTTCATTTCCACCTTCATGGCCGGCCAGCTGGCCTGGCACGCGCAACGTCTGAAGGGCTGAAGGCCCGGTCACGGGAAGGCCGCCAAGCCCGGCGGATCAACAGGAAGTCAGCACAATGCCCTGGGTCTATCTGCTCGTCGCCGGCCTGCTCGAAGTGGTCTGGGCCTACACGATGAAACTGTCCGACGGCTTCTCCCGGCCGTGGCCGTCCGTCATCACCCTGCTCGCCATGTTCGCCAGCTTCGGCCTGCTCTCGCTGGCCATGCGCGCCCTGCCGCTGGGCACGGCCTATGGCGTCTGGACAGGCATCGGCGCCGTCGGCGCATTCCTCGTGGGGGTCCTGGTTCTGGGCGAGCAGGCGACACCCATGCGGATCGCAGCCGCGACGCTGATCGTCGGCGGGCTGGTGCTGATGAAGCTGTCGGAAAGCTAGGCCACAAAGGGGATCAGGCCACCAGGTCGCGCACCAGATCCGAGCAGGGGTTCGCAACAACCTCCGCGACAGGTCCCTGCTGCACGATGCGGCCACCATCCAGCACGGCGATCCGGTCGGCAAGCGCCGCGATATCCTCGATGTCATGGCTCACAAGGATGGTCGGCATCGCCAGATCCGCGCGCAATTCGCCGATGGTGGCAGCCAGCGCGCGCCGTGTCGGGCGGTCCGTCGCCGAAAAGGGCTCGTCCAGCAGCAGCAACTTCGGCCCCCGCGCCAGCGCGCGGGCCAGCGCGACACGTTGCTGCTGCCCGCCCGAAAGCTGGTGCGGCCGGCGCAGCTCGAAGCCCTCCAGATGAACGGCGGCCAGCAGCGCCCGGGCGCGGCCCTCGTCGGGGTCGGGCATCGCCATCATCAGGTTGGCAAGGGCCGTGCGATGCGGGAACAGCGCGTAGGATTGGAACAGGAACCCGATCGCGCGGCGGTGGGCGGGCAGATCCGCCCAGTCCTCCCCGTCGATGCGGATCACGCCTTCGCAGGGAATCAGCCCGGCCAGCGCCTTCAGCACGGTCGATTTGCCCGCACCGGACCGGCCGACAAGCGCCAGGATCTCGCCCGGCGCAACAGCCAGGTCCACCGCCAGTCGCAGCGGCCGGTCGATGCGAAGGCGGGCCTCAAGCCCCGACATCGGGCTTCCGTCGCGTCAGCAGATAGGCAAGGCCAACAGACACCACCGCGATCACCAGCAGCAGGGCGGCCATCGCGGACGCACCGGCGTTGTCCAGCGCCTGCACCCGGTCATAGATGCTCAGCGAAAGGGTCTTCGTCTCGCCGGGGATCGCCCCGCCCACCATCAGCACCACGCCGAATTCGCCCAGCGTGTGCGCAAAGGCCAGGATCGCGCCGGTCAGCAGCCCCGGCGCGGCAAGCGGCAGATCCACGCGGCGGAACGCGGCGAACGGCGAAAGGCCACAGGTCGCCGCCGCCGCCCGCAGATCGGCGCCGACTGCCTCGAAACCGCGCTGCGCCGGCTGCACGGCGAACGGGATGTTCACCAGAACCGATGCCGCCACAAGGCCCTCGAAGCTGAACACCAGGCTGCCGCCCGTCAGCGTTTCCCACAAACGCCCAACGGGGGATCGGGGGCCAAGCGCGGAAAGCAGGTAAAAGCCCAGAACCGTGGGCGGCAGGACAAGCGGCAGGATCACCAGGGTTTCCACCAGCGGCTTCCAGCGGCTCGTCGTCGTGGCCAGCCAGCGGGCAAGCAGGATCGCGGGCGGCAGCAGCACGCACAGGGTTGCCGCGCCCAGCCGCAGAGAAAGGACGAGGGCCTGCCAGTCCATCAGGCGGGCGGAAGATAGCCATGCCGCGCCAGCAGCTTCTGCCCGGGCGGCGACAACAGCCAGTCGTGGAACCGCCGCGCCGGGGCGGTGGCCGTCTTCAGAAGCACCATGCGCTGGACAAGCGGCTTGTGAAGCCTGGCAGGCACCACGGCATACCGTCCGCTGAATCCGGGGCTCTTCACCAGGCTCAGAGACGCGAAGCCGGCATCCGCGCCGCCGCTGGCGACGAACTGGAACGCCTGGGCGATGTTCTCGCCCGTCACCAGCCGGGGCTTCGCCGCCTCCCACAGGCCGGCGGCCTTCAGCGCCTCCACGGTCCGCGCGCCATAGGGGGCGGTCCCGGGGTTCGCGATGGCAAGGCGCTTCACCCGCCCGTCCGCCAACCCGTCGCGCAGGAAACGCAAGCCGGAATCGGGAATCAGCGGGCTGCCCGCCGGGGTGATCACGACAAGCCGGCCAACGGCATAGGCCGTTCCCTGATCACGTGTCAGCCCCTTGTCCGCCAGCCGGAACACATGCGCCTCGTCGGCCGACAGGAACAGCTGATAGGGCGCGCCCGCCTCGATCTGCTGCACCAGATTGCCCGAAGCGGCGTAACTGATGCGAACCTGCTCGCCGGTCGCCCGCGCAAAGGCAGCGGCCGCCTCGTCCAGCGCATGGCGAAGGCTCGCGGCGGCGGCAACTTGCGCCTGCGCCAGTGCCGGGGCCGACATCAGCAGCAACAGCAGGGCGAACAGGCGTGCCATTCGCGCCGGTGTCAGAACACCCGGCCGAGGATCAGATACAGCGCGCCGTTGCCGCGGCTCAGTCCACCGGCCAGGATGAACGGCCCAAGCGGGGTATCCGCACCCATGAAGAGGCTGCCGGCGGTGCGCAGGTTGCCGAACGACACATCCCCCAGATCGTCCCAGGTGTTGCCGACTTCGATGCTGCCGCCAAGGTAGATGGGGAAATCCACGATCGGCGCCCGTTCGGAAAGCCGGTGGTAGAAGATGCCCCGGCCCAGCAGCTTGTGGCGGCCGATCAGCTGGTTGTCGTCCAGGCCCGAAAGCTGCAGGAACCCGCCAAGCCGGAAATCCCCCAGCGAACGGCCGTCCCCCTGCGAGGTAAGCCCCGCCGAACCCGACAGCAGCAGCGTGTTCCGGTTCCAGCTGATCGGTTTCAGCACATCGAGGGCGCCGACGGCATAGTCCAGATTCCCGCCCAGCCAGCGGACATGGTCGACGAAGCGGGCGCGCACGAACAATCCCTCCGTCGGGAAACGGATGTTGTCGAGCCGGTCCACCGTGAAGGCCGCATGCCATTCCGTGTCGGTCAGCCTGTCATCCACGAAGCCGCCCACGCCGATCGTCGTATCCAGATCGACACCCGCCAGCCCCAGGCCAAGGCGGAGTTCGCCCCAGTTGCCGAACAGCAGCCCGCCGTCCGCGCGAATCCCGATCCGCGAGTCGCGGACAGCAGAGACAGCCTGGTCATCGAGATAGAGCGAACTGTCCACCCGCGACCAGTAGGGCGTCACCTCCACGAACGCGCGGCCGGTATGGCCCGGTTGCGGATTATATTTGCCGAACTCCGCATACAGCCCCGATTCGACCAGCAGGTTGGTCCCCACCCGCACATCCGTGCGCCATTCGGCGCCCGTTCCCAGGAAGTTGCGGTCAGTATAGGCAAGCCCCAGCCGGACGCTCGACGTGCGGTTGAAATCGGTTGAAATCCCCAGTCCCAGCTGCAGCCAGTTGGCTGATGTCGGATCGCCGTCGGCGGTGATGATGACGCCATCGCCAGCCTTCCCCTCGGCCGGACCCACATTGTACCTGACGGATCGGAAGCCGCCCAGCGCATAGACATCCTGCAGGTCGGCCGTCATCTGCGGCGCGTCCAGCGGCCTGCCGGGCTGGGCCGAAACAAGATCCTTGATCGCCCGGTCCGGCAGATCCGAACGGTTGTCGATCTTCACGAACGCCAGCGTCGGCGCATAGCGCGGGCTGCGCGCCTTGCGGGCCGCCAGATAGGCCTGCCATTCCGCTTCCGGAAGGGCATAGGCCTGCAGCTTCCCGATCACCGCCAGCGCGGCGGCGCGTCCGGCGGCGATCCCCTCCACGCTGCGGTCGAACGCCGTGGATCCGATGTCGGGCTGGTCCGGCCGGATCAGCACATCCGCCGCCGACAGGCTCTCGATCTGCTGCTGCACGGATTTGTGGCCCAGCAGCAGCTGCATCTGGTTCAGCACCGAAACGAAGCTGTTGATCTGGTCACGCGTCTGCAACGGCGTTCCCACATCCACCACGATCAGCCGGTCCGCCCCCATTTCCCGTGCGACATTCACCGGCACATTGTCCGAGACCATCCCGTCCACCAGCAGCTTGCCGTTGCGCTCCACCGGCGGAAGACCCCCCGGCACGGCCATCGAGGCAAAGACGGCGGTGGCGATGTCGCCGTCGCCCATAACCTCGGTCTCGCCAGTCTCGATATCGGTGGCGACGGCGCGGAACGGGGTGGCGAAATCGTCGAAGTCCTGCGTACCACGCGCGGGCGCCAGATATTCCGCCAGCGTCAGGAACAGGTCCTGCCCGCGCAACACCCCCTTGGGCAGAACCAGCCCCCTGTCATCGAAGCGGATGCGGTAATCGATCAGCACGTCGCGCTCGTCGCGCTTGCGGCGGAAGCTCAGCCGGTCGCGCGGGATGGAATCGTCGAACACGGTCTGCCAGGGGATCTCGTCGGTGATCGCCTTCAGGTCCTGCGCAGACTTGCCGGACGCATAAAGGCTGCCGACGACGGCCCCCATGCTGGTCCCTGCGACGACATGGACGGGAATGCGGTTCTCTTCCAGCACCTGCAGCACGCCGACATGGGCGAAACCGCGCGCGCCGCCGCCCCCCAGAACAAGCCCGATCCGGGGCCGGTCCGTCGGCAAAGACGGCTGGGCAAAGGCCGGAGAGACCAGAAAGGCGGCAAGAAGGATCGCGACAAGGCTGCGCATCGGCCCCCTCTATGCCCGCAGCCGGATCGCAGCGCCAGCCGCAACCGCGCAGGCCGCTGGCGGGCTGATGCCGGCGCGGCTATGGGCGGCCGGCAGGCGGCGCAGGGAAAGGCTGATCGCATGAAATGGATGGCAGGTTTCGGACCCGTGCTGCTGGCGGCCGGGGTGGTGGCATCGGGCGGGCAGGCCGCAACCGGCGCGCCCGTTCAGCTCCCGCCGGGCGCGGGCCTGCAACTGGTAGAGGCGCATTGCACCAGCTGCCATGGCCTGGATTTCATCACCAAACAGCCCAGGGGCCGGGACGAAGCCTTCTGGGCCGGAAACATCGCCCGCATGATCGACACCCATGGCGCGGAAATCCCTCCCGCCGACGCGAAGGCGATCACCGCCTATCTGGGCCGCGCCTTCACCTCCTGAAGCCCCCTTCTGAAGCCCGCACCCTTGGCCCACGTGTCGAAGCCGCATGCAACAGGCTGGCCGTGCCCCGGTCGAATTGCTAGATTCGGCAAAGTCTTCTCAGGGGAGTGACAGACATGAAACGCGCAAGCCGGGTTGCAATCCTCGCCGCATCGCTTCTGGCCCTGGCCGCCTGCTCCAGCGGGCCGGATGTGCGCGCGCTTTCGGATCCGTCCGCCAACTTCACCCAGTATCAGACCTTCGGCTTCATGAGCCCGCTCGGAACCGACAGGGCGGGCTACCGCTCCGTGGTGTCGCAGCAACTCAGCGACTCGACGCGGCGGGAAATGGAAGCGCGCGGCTTCCGCTATGATCCGGCCAGCCCCCAGCTTCTGGTGAACTTCAGCGCCAACCTGAACGAGAAGATGCGCATCACCACCGTGCCGGAACCGGTGATGGGCGGATATGGCTATTATGGCTACCGTCGTGGCTTCTACAGCCCCTGGCCGTTGTACAGCGAACGCACCGAAGTCACGCAATACAGCGAAGGCACGCTGACCATCGACGTGGTGGATGCCGCCCGCAAGCAGATGCTGTGGGAAGGAACCGTGACGAAAAGCGTGACGACGAAAGACATGCAGAATGTGAACGCCGCCCTGGATTCAGCCGTTTCGGCCGCGTTCACGAAATTCCCGGTGCCCGCGCCCCCGAAATGAGGGTCTGAGGGGGGACGTCCCTCAGCTCCGGCCCGCCACCATCCGCTTCACACTGTAGCTCAGCACGGGCTCCTCCGCCTGATTGTACACCCGCACGTCCGATGTCACGACCGCGCGGTTGTTCTTCGAAGTGGGGCGGATATCGGTGATCTCCAGCGTCGCCCAGATGCTGTCGCCCACACGCACCGGGGCCAGCGCCTTCAGATGCACTTCCAGCAGCGCCAGCCCCACACCCTGGATCACGGACTGGAACAGCAGGCCTTCGATCAGGCACTGCGTCAGCGCCGCGGGCACCAGCCGGCCGGGAATCGCCTTTCCGGGATAGTCGGCATCGATGAAGATCGCCTCCACCATCCCGGTCGCGCCAATGAAGTTCACAAGGTCGGCCTCGGTCACGGTGCGGCGCAGCGTGCGGCCGACCATGCCGGGGCTCAGATCCTCCCAGGTGGGGCCCTTGCCCATCACGGGAAGGGTGTCGAACAGGCTCATGGCATTTCCCCTGGCTGAAGATATGTGCGGACATAGCTGGCCCCGTCCGCCGGGCAGTCGTCCAGCCGGTGCCGGCCCAGCACGACCGCCCAGTGGCTTTCGCTGCCGTCCGCCAGGCGGGCCTCGGTCAGCGCACCGGTCCACAGCTGCAGATCATGCGCCGCCGTGGCGCCGATCGCGCCGTGCAACTGGTGGGCGGTGGCGGCGATTCGCACAGCCGCCTCCCCGGCGCGCAGCTTCGCCGCCGCGCTTCGCGCCGGCGTGAAGCCGGGGCCGCCAAGGCCGATATGGGCGGCCAGCGTCGCGGCCGCCACATCCTCCGCCATCAGCGCCACCTGCTGCTGGATCGCCTGGAACGCCGCCAGCGGCCGGCCGAACTGCGCACGCACCGTCACATGCGCGATCGTCATTGCCAGCAACCGCGTTGCCATCCCGGCCATCTCCGCGGCGCGCAGCGCGGCGCGGGCATGCAGCGGCAGCTCGCCATAGCCCGCGCGCTGCAGCGCGGTTTCCCCGAACGGCACCGGCGCCAGCCGCTCGCCGCAGGCGATCAGGAACGGGGCCAGCCCGGGCAGCGGCAGCCCCGCGCCGCCCTGTTCCTCGGGCAGCAGGATGGCATGGAAGCCGGCCCCCTCGATCTCCGCCGCCAGCGCCGCCGCCAGCGCCGGATCCGCCCGGCAGGCGCGAACCAAGGCCGGGGTGCAATGGCCGTCCAGCAGGCGGGTGAAGGCGTCCAGCAGCATCAGCGCAGACCAAGCCCACGCGCGATCATGCCGCGAAGGATCTCCCGCGTGCCGCCGCGCAGCGAAAACACCGGCGCCAGGCGCAGCAGGAAGGTCAGCGTCCCGATCAGCTCGTCATCCGCCATCTGCCCGGGCGCGGCCGCGATCCGGTCCGCCAGCAGGGCCGGGATCTCCTGCTCGAACCCGGTGCCCTGATCCTTGAACAGCGCGGCCTCCACCACCGGGCTCTGCCCGTCCGCCAGCCGCGCCGTCAGCGCAACCGACATCGCGCGCAGCGCCGCAAGCCGGGCCGTCAGACGGCCCAGCAGCTCCAGATCCCGGGCGTCCGCATCCGGGCCCAGCGATTTCGCCCAAAGGTCCAGCAGGATGGCCGAGGAATAGATGCGTTCCGGCCCGGCCCGCTCGAACGCCAGCTCCGCGTTCACCTGCGCCCAGCCATTGCCCTCCGCGCCCACCAGCACCTCGGCCGGCAGCCACACATCCTCGAAGCTCACTTCGGAAAATTCGGAATCGCCCGTCATCAACTCGATCGGGCGCACGCAAACGCCCGGCGCGCGCAGATCCACCAGCATCTGGCTCAATCCCGTCTGCCGGTCCTCCGGCCCGCCGGATGTCCGGACCAGCGCGATCATCCAGTCCGCCCGATGGGCATGGGTGGTCCAGATCTTGCGCCCGTTCAGCCGCCAGCCCGCGCCGTCCGGCGTCGCCCGCGTGCGGACGCTCGCAAGATCGGATCCGGAATTGGGCTCCGACATGCCGATGCAGAAGAACAGCTCCGACCGGCAGATGGCGGGAATGAAGCGCCGCCGCTGCGCCTCGGATCCGAATTTCAGCAGCAGGGGCGCCGATTGCCGGTCGCCGATCCAGTGCGCGGCAACGGGCGCCCCCGCCACCAGAAGCTCCTCCACCAGCACGAACCGGTGCCAGGGCGTCAGGCCCGCGCCGCCATAGGCGGCCGGCATCGTCAGCCCCACCCAGCCCTGTGCCGAAAGCGCCCGGGAAAAATCCGCATCCCAGGCCGTCCAGGTGCGCGCCCGCAGGGCCGGGGGCCGGTCCTTCAGCGCATCGGCCAGGAACGCACGCACGGGGGCCCGCAGGGCCTCGGCCTCCGCCGGAATCCGGGCCGGTGCAAAGCTGTCCAGAAGCGCCATGTGCCAAGCCTAGTGGCCGGCGCCCATGTCTTGCACTCGCACTAGAGAGCGGTTCGCCCGAACCCGGTCCCGCCACCGGCGGCGAACAGGGCCGGCTAGCTCAGATAATCCATGCCCACGTCCGCCGCCGGCGCGCTTTGCGTGATCCGCCCCACGCTCACGAAGGTCACACCCGTTTCGGCGATCCCCCGGATCGTCTCCAGGTTCACCCCGCCCGATGCTTCGGTCGGCACCCGCCCCGCCACCAGCGCCACCGCCTCGCGCAGCATCGGCGGCTTCATATTGTCCAGCAGCAGCCTGTCGGCCCCCGCCGCCAGCGCCGGCTCGATCTGATCCAGCCGGTCCACCTCCACCGTGATGTGGCGAAGCCCCGCCGCCTTGCAGGCCGAAACGGCCTCGGTCACGCCACCGGCCGCCGCGATATGATTGTCCTTCACCATGGGCGCATCCCACAGGCCCATCCGGTGGTTGGTCCCGCCGCCCATGCGCACGGCATATTTTTCCAGCATGCGCAGCCCCGGGAGCGTCTTGCGCGTGTCCAGCAGCGTCGCGCCGGTCCCGGAAATGGCGTCCACATAAGCCCGCGTCAGCGTCGCGATGCCGCACAGATGCTGCAACGTGTTCAACGCAGACCGCTCCGCCGCCAGCAGCGCCCGCGCATTACCTTCCACCCGCATCAGATCAGCCCCGGCCGCAACCGCGTCGCCATCCGCCACCAGCAGTTCCACCCGGCAATCCGGGTCCAGTCGCCGGAAGAAGGCCGCCGCAATCGGCAATCCGGCCACCACCACCGCATCCCGGCTGTCCAGAACGGCGGAAAGCCGCGCATCCGGCGCAAGGCAGGCGCTCGCCGTCAGGTCGCGCCCGGCATCCGCCACCCCGCCCAGATCCTCGGCCAGCGTCGCTTCGACGAACGCCGCAAGGTCGAATCCGGGCAGGTCGAAACCGGTCACTTCAGTTCCTTCGTCATGTAGGCCAGCATCAGCGCATAGCGATAGGCCGCCTCCTTCAGGTTCGCCACGCCCGCATGCCCGCCGTCGATATTCTCGTAGTAATAGATGGGGTGGCCCTGGGCCTCCATCTCGGCCGCCATCTTGCGCGCATGGCCCGGATGCACCCGGTCGTCCTTGGTGGAGGTATAGAAGAACACCCGCGGATAATCCCTGTCCTTCCGGATGTTCTGGTACGGGCTGTACTTCTGGATGAAATCCCAGTCGCTGGTGTCCGGGTTCCCATATTCCGCCATCCAGGAAGCGCCCGCCAGCAGCAGATGATACCGCTTCATGTCGGCCAGCGGCACACCCACCAGCGCCGCATCGTACAGGTCCGGCCGCTGCGTATAGGCCACGCTCGACATCAGCCCCCCGTTCGATCGCCCATGCACCGCGATCTTCGAAGCAAGACCCTCCCTCTTCAGCGTCTCGGCGACTGCATGCAGATCGTCATAACTGGTCTGCCGCTTCTCCAGCAGCGCCGCCTGGTGCCAGCGCGGCCCGAACTCGCCGCCGCCGCGGATGTTCGCCAGCACATACTGGTTGCCGGCCTCCACCCACATCTGGTTCTCCGGCGTCAGATAGGCCGGCAGCATCGAGATCTCGAACCCGCCATAGGCCCAGTAATGCGTCCTCAGCGGGCCCTTCGCCCCCTTCGGCCGCACCACGAAATAGGGCACCTTCGTCCCGTCCTTCGAGGTCGCGAACCGCTGGCTCACCTCGATCTTCGATCCGTCGAAAAAGGCCGGCGCAGACGCCAGCACCACCGGCGCGCCGCCGTCCACGCTCTTCATCAGCCGCGAAGGCTCGGTGAAGCCCACCACATTGGCATAAAGCGTATCGGCCTCGTCCGTCGCGATCAGCCCCAGCGCACTGTTGGCCGGCACCGGCACCTCCCGGCTCGCCCAGGTTCCGCCTCCGCGCTGCAGCCGCACCAGCTTCGCCGCCACATTGTCCAGCAGGCTCAGATAGACAGCCCGGCCCGTCGCATCGACATTCTCGATCGCCTGTGTCACGCCGGGCGTGAACACCGCCTCAACAGGTCCCGGCGTCCCGCTCGCGGGCACGGCATAGGAAACCAGGCTGCCCTTGGCGATTCCGTTGAAATCGCTGCGCAGCAGGGCATAGGCGCGCGGCCCGTCGCCCGTGTCGGCGATGAAGCGGAAATCGGCATCCTCGGGCAGCGGCGAACGCGTCAGCGTCCCATCGGCCCCCAGGTGATGCACCCGGCCCGTCCAGAAGGTCAGCGCCTGCAAAAGCACCGCGCGCCGGCCCGCGCCCGTGCCGAAGGCGGCCGGGTTCACCGCCATGTCGGTTTCGGGAATGCGCAGCAGCAGCTTAGCCTGCGAAAAGGGCGTGCCGCGCGTCCACAGCCGCATCTCGCGCGCATAGCCCGATGTCGTCGCCGGCCCGGCCGCCGTGCCGATCAGCAGATGGTCCCTGTCCAGCCAGGCCACGCCCTGCTTTGCCTCGGGGCTGGCGAACCCGCCTTCCGAAACCGGCACGAAGCGCTTCGCCACCAGGTCGAACTCGCGCAGCTCTTCGGCATCCTTGCCGCCCACGGAAAGCCCGATCAGGCAGCGCTGATATTCAGGCGGCAGGCAGGTCGCGCCATGCCACTGGAAATTCTTCTTCTCGGCCGCGTCCAGCGCATCCATGTCGATCAGCGTGGCCCATTCCGGCTTCCCCGCATCGAACGCGGCGCGCGGGCTCACCCGCCAGATGCCGCGCACATGGTCCTTGTCACGCCAGAAGTTGAACACCTGCGTCGCCGTCACCCCGGAAGGCGAAGTCCCCCCGGGATAGGCGATCCGCCGCGGATCCTGCAGGATCGCCTCCCCCTTCGCGCGCCACTCGGCAAAGCCCGGCACCGCCTCCAGCTCGGGCAGATATTTCGCATTGCGGGCCTTCACCCACGCCAGCGCCTTCTCGCCGGTCACATCCTCCAGCCACAGGTGCGGATCCTCGGCAGCAATTGCGGGGGCGGCGGCGGCAACCATGGCGGCCAGAATGAGCGTTTTCATGACCGCATGGCTAGCGGGCGCGGCAATGATGCGGCAAGCCCTTTCGGTCGACTTTGTTCCCTTGCCCGCTCAATCCCCCGTCACGGGCGGCATCGTCTGCGCCGGCGTCAGATCCGTCGCCGCGCCGCTCGCAATCGCCAGCATCCGGTTCAGCGGCAGCAGCGCGCGCACCCGCAGATCCTCAGGCACGGTCAGTTCCGGCTTCAGGTCACGCAGCGCCAGATACAGCTTCTCCACCGTGTTCAGCGCCATGTAGGGGCACATGTTGCAGCTGCACTTCCCGTCCGCCCCGGGCGCGCCGATGAAGGTCTTGCCCGGCGCCTGCTTTTCCATCTGGTGGATGATATGCGGCTCGGTCGCCACGATGATGATCTCGCTGGGGCTTTCCAGCGCGAATTTCAGGATGGCGCTGGTCGATCCGATCATGTCGGCATGGTCCAGGATGTGCGCCGGGCATTCCGGATGCGCGGCCACCGGCGCCTGCGGATACTGCGCCTTCAGTTTCAGCAGTTCGGTCTCGCTGAACGCCTCGTGCACGATACAGGTGCCGTCCCACAGCAGCATGTCGCGGCCGGTCTTCTTGGCCAGCCAGGCCCCCAGATGCTTGTCGGGCGCGAACAGGATCTTCTGGTCCTTCGGCAGCGCGTTGATGATCTTCTCCGCGCTGGAAGAGGTCACGATGATGTCCGAATGCGCCTTCACCGCCGCAGAACAGTTGATGTAGGTGAGGCTGATGTGATCCGGGTGCGCTGCCCGAAAGGCCCCGAATTCGTCCGGCGGGCACGAATCCTCCAGCGAACAGCCCGCGTCCATGTCCGGCAGGATCACCGTCTTGTTCGGGCTCAGGATCTTGGCCACTTCCGCCATGAAGCGCACACCGCAGAAGGCGATCACGTCCGCGTTCGTCTCCGCCGCCTTCCTCGAAAGCTCCAGCGAATCGCCCACGAAGTCGGCGAGATCCTGCAATTCCGGCGTCTGGTAATAATGCGCCAGGATCACGGCGTTGCGTTCCTTTCGCAGACGCTCGATCTCGGCGCGAAGGTCCAGCCCCTTCAGCGAATCTCTCAGCCTTGCATCCATGGGTCCGCCTCCTAGAGAATGGATCTGTAGGCGAAGCATATGGGGAGGAAAAGATGAGCGGAGAAGATAAGAGCGCGGCGGCCCTGGCACATATCGAGGCCGCCGAACGCAAGGCGGCAGAGGTGGAAGGCATCGGCCCGGACGTGCCCACCCGCCCCGTCCGCAAGGTGGGCGTCATCGGCGCGGGCACCATGGGCGGCGGCATTTCGATGAACTTCGCCAATGTGGGCATCCCCGTCACCATCGTCGAACGCGAACAGGCCGCGCTGGATCGCGGGCTGAAAGTGATCCGCGCCAACTACGAACGCTCCGCCCAGCGCGGCAAGCTGACGGCAGACCAGGTCGATCAGCGCATGGCGCTTCTCACCGGCAGCCTCGACCTCGCAGACCTCGCGGATGCCGACCTCGTGATCGAGGCGATCTTCGAGAACATGGCGATCAAGAAGGAAACCTTCGCCAAACTCGACAAGGTCGCCAGACCCGGCGCCATCCTCGCCAGCAACACCAGCTATCTGAACGTGGACGAAATCGCATCCGCCACCAGCCGCCCGGCTGACGTGCTCGGCATGCACTTCTTCTCCCCCGCCAACGTCATGAAGCTGCTGGAAGTGGTGCGCGGCGCGAAAACCGCGCCGGACGTGCTGAAGACCGCCATGGAAATCGGCGTCCAGATCGGCAAGGTTCCCGTCGTTTCCGGCGTCTGCGACGGCTTCATCGGCAACCGCATGCTCTCGAAGCGCCAGCAGGCCGCCAACGCCCTGCTCCTCGAAGGCGCCATGCCGTGGGAGGTTGACCGGGCGCTGACCGACTTCGGCTTCCCCATGGGCCCCTTCCAGATGTCGGACCTCGCCGGCCTCGACATCGGCTGGTCGAAGGAAACGTCGAAGGGCGAAACCCTGCGGGACCGCCTCTGCGAAATGGACCGCCGCGGCCAGAAGACCGCCGCCGGCTTCTATGATTACAGCCCCGACCGCAGCCGAACCCCCAGCCCCGTCGTCGAACAGCTGATCCGCGATTATGTGAAGGAAAAAGGCGGCACGCCAAGGGATCACACCCAGGCCGAAATCCTGGATCGCCTGCTGCAACCCATGGTGGACGAAGGAAAGAAGATCCTCGCCGAAGGCATCGCCCAGCGCGCATCCGACATCGACGCCGTCTGGGTCAACGGCTACGGCTGGCCCCGCGCCACCGGCGGCATCATGTACTGGGCCGGGGTGCGCTAACCCCCAAAACGGAAACAGGGCCGGAACCCCCTCGGTCCCGGCCCCGCCTCCATTCCCTCCCCCGGGAACTCAGCGATAGAAGATGTGCTGCCCCACGGTCGCCACCCGGCGCAGCTTCCAGCCGGGGTTCACGCGCGTGGCGTGGAAGTGGGTCGCGTCCGGCGCGACTTCGGGCCAGCTGCCGGAAATAGCGATCAGCGCCACGGCCTTCGCCGTTTCCCACTGTGTCATGTTGGTCGGCGCAGGCATCGTCCCGCCGCGCACGAAGCTGAACTGCTTGGGCGCCTTCACCACGCCGCAAAGATCGCGGCCGAAACGGCCGTCTTCCACGCGGTTCAGGATTACCTGCGCCACGGCCAGCTGGCCGTCCAGCGGTTCGCCCTTGGATTCGAAATAGACCGCCGTTGCAAGGCAGGTCAGTTCGTCCGTCATCTCGGCCGAATGCTGGTCGCGCACTTCGCGCACCAGCTGCGCCAGCGTGCCGGCTTCCGGCAGCACCAGGCCCAGGTCGGGCTCCGCGAATTCATGGGGTTCCTCCACCATTTCCAGCGCCGGCGCGTACTGCGTCTCGGTGGGGGCGGGGGGAATGTCGTTCAGAAAGGAAATGTCGCTGTTGGGCGCTTCGCCCGCAGCCAGAAGGAAAACAGCGGCCGCGGTAATGCCGGCCACCCGGAACTTGTTTCGCATCAAAGGCTCGATACCCGCGGTTCCTGGGGCTGCGGGCCGAGAGCGTAAGCCATGAAGAAACATGGCCATCCGGTGTCGGAACCCGCGCGAACCGCGCCTGCTGATCCAGCCATCCTGCCCGGAATGGCCGGTGCCCTGCCGGGCTCCTTCCATTTCCTGGAGGAACCCAGACCGGCCGACCCTTCTATGGGGTGTCACAGGCCCGTCACAGTGCACGGAAGGGCCGTTCGTTCATCCAGGCGAAAGGGTCAACGGCCTCCGGCTATTCCCGGGACGAAACGTGCCGGGTCAGCGATATCCAGTTCAAGAACCCAGATATCCGGGTCGAATCGCACCTGCCGCGCCACAAAGGCAGAGACAGCCTCCTCCCCTTCCGCCGCCAGGCGCCAGGCGATTTCGCCCGATGCCGCCGGCACCTTCTCAAAGGCCCCCACGAATGGCCCATTCCGGTGCACCAGCAACAGGGCGGATCCCCACTGGCTGCCCTTGCGCAGCACCGTCGCGAAGCCGCCCGCCGCCTGCACCTGCCGCACCAGAACCGGCACTTCGGTGCTGGCCGGCAGCCGGTGTTCAGGCAGGTCCATGCAGATAACCGGGCAGATCCTTCAGCAGGATCCGGGATCGCATGAAGGTTCCCTGCCCCCGCGCCACTTCCTCGCCGTCGGCATCCAGCAACCGGCTTTCGGCAATCAGCACCCGCCGGTGGCCCGAAGCCCATTGCCCCACCGCCACCAGCGGCTCCGCCTTCACCGGCCGGGTCAGGAACAGGTTGAACTGGGTCGTCAGAACAAAGGCGTCGGGCACCATCGAGTTGGCGGCATAGAAGGCCGCGTCGTCCAGCATCTTGAAATAGATGGTGCCATGCGCCGCGCCCGCCGCATGGAACATGTCCGGCGTCACCTCAAACCGGATTTCCGCCTTGCCGGCCTCGGGGATCGTCAGCCTTGAGCGGAAGATCCGGTTCACCGGCGCTTGCGCATACAGCCGCTCCAGGCCTCGCAGATGCTCAGGCGCGCTCATGCCGCCCGCCGCCGGGGCCCGGCCAGCAACGTCCACAGCGCGCCCGGCTCCACCGCGCCGCGCATCTTCTCCACCAGCGTCCGGTCGCGCAGGGTGCGGCTCACCAGCGCCAGCGCCTTCAGATGATCGGCCCCGGCTTCCGCCGGTCCCAGCAGCGCGACGATCAGATCGACAGGCATGGCGTCAACCGCAGCCCAGTCCACCGGCTCCGCAGTCCGCACCACGGCGGCCACCATCCGCTGCAGCCCCGGAACGCGCCCGTGGGGAATGGCATTGCCGTCCCCGAAGCCGGTCGTCCCCAGCCGTTCGCGCTCGCTCAACGCGGCGACGATCGCTTCCTCCGAAACGCCTATCTCGTCAGACAGCAAACTGGCCGCCGTCGAAAACACGGCCCTCTTCGTCGCGGCAGGCACATCAAGCGCCACAGCCGACGGGGCCAGCAATTCCTGAAAATCCATCTATACTCGTCCGTTCACTCCCGATCCGCCTCATACACGGCGGATCCCGTCCGGGGTCATGCGCGCGGCTCGACCCAGCCGATGTTTCCGTCCTCCCGACGATAGACCATGTTCAGATTCCCCGTGCGGCTGTTCTTGAACAGCAACGCCGTCGTGTTCCGCAGGTCCAGCATCATCACCGCGTCAGACACACTCGCCTCCGGAATGTCCACCCGCGTCTCGGCGATCGTCAGCGGCGCGTCCGGCGCCTCCACTTCCTCGGCAACGCCTTCGAACACGCGATATTCGGCATTGTCCGGCAGTTCCGCCAGCGGCATTGCGTCCAGCGTCACGCCGCCAGACTTGTCCTTCAGCCGGCGCATGTAGCGGCGCAGCTGCTTCTCGATCTTGTCGGCCGCCCCGTCGAACGCGACATTGGCAACCGCCGCCCGGTTGGATCCCTTCAGCACCAGCCCCTGCATCACATGCATCACGATATCGCACTGGAAGCTGTCATGCGGGCCGGGGCTCAGGGTCACCGTCGCGCCGATGGATCGCTTGAAATAGGTGTCTGCGATGGCCTGCAGGCGCTCGCCCACATGAACCCGGAACGCCTGGCCCGTCTCCACCTGATGGCCTGCTACCCGGATATCCATCGTCAGTCTCCTTTCGCTGTCATCCGCTCAGGCCTGTTTCAGCCAGAGCGGTTCCTTCATCTTCCCCAGGAAGTCGGCATGGGCCTGCTGATCCGCAAGGGGGATTTCCCATGTCCGCTCGGGCCATTCGGCCCGGGCAAGCTCTTCTTCAGCCATGGCCGCCACCGAAAGATCGAAGCCGATCTGCCGCCCGCCGGTCAGTTCCACATACACGTCGGCCAGCAGTTCGGCATCGATCAGCGCGCCGTGCAGCACCCGGTGCGACCGGTCGATCCCGAAGCGCTGGCACAGCGCGTCCAGCGTGTGCTTGGCGCCCGGAAAGCGCTTGCGGGCCAGCTCCAGCGTATCCACCACCCGCGCCGAACCGATCGCAGGCCGGCCGCACAGCTCGAACTCGAAATTCAGGAAGCGCATGTCGAAGGCGGCATTGTGGGCAACCAGCGTCGCGCCTTCCAGAAAGGCCTGCAACTCGCCCGCCACGCTCGCGAAGCGCGGCTTGTCGGCCAGGAAATCCTCGGTCAGGCCATGCACGGCCTGCGCTTCGGCCGGCATCGACCGACCAGGATTCACATAGACATGCAGATGGCGCCCCGTCGGCACCCGTTCCACCAGCTCGATCCCGGCGAATTCCACCAGCCTGTGCCCGTCCCGGGGATCAAGCCCCGTCGTCTCGGTATCGAACACGATCTCGCGCATTTTGTCCCTTATCCGCCGCTTTGGCCGGGGGCGCAAGCCTCAGCCCCCCGCACAGGCCAGGCCTCGCCGTCAGCGGATCCGGCTTCCCGTCGCGATCCGCGCGATCCCGCGCACGGTGCGGAATGTCTGCAACCGGCCCCGCCCCGTCTCGATCACGATATCCGCCCGCCGCCGCTTTTCCGGATCCGGCATCTGATGCTTCAGCACGTTCAGGAATTTCGCCTCGGTCATGCCCGGCCGCGCCAGCACCCGCGCCCGCTGCACATGAAACGGCGCAGAAGCGACGGCAATGATGTCCACCCCGCGCCAGCCCTCGCCTTCCAGCAGAAGCGGAATATCCAGCACGATCGCCCGGCGGCTGCGATATTTTCGCCGGAACGCCTGCTGCATCCGCCCCACGGCGGGGTGTACGATCCGCTCCAGCCGTTTCAGCGCCGCCTTGTCGCCGAACACGGCCGCCCCCAGCTTCGCCCGGTCCACCCCCATTGGCCCGGTCGTTCCCGGAAACGCCGCCTCGATCGCCGGCAGCGCAGCGCCTCCCGGGCCCTGCACCGCGCGCACAGCCGCATCGGCATCGAACACCGGCAGGCCCAGGTGGCGGAATTTGGACGCCACCTTGGATTTGCCCATCCCGATCGAACCCGTCAGCCCGATCACCACCGGCCTTCGCTTCATCCAGCACCTCCGATCAGCAATGCCCGCAGCTCCGCATCCCGCCCGCGCGGCGGCTGCGCGCCGTAGAACAGCTCGAACGCCGCCGCGGCCTGCCCCACCAGCATCTCCAGGCCGTCGATCGTCCGCAACCCGCGGGCCCGCGCGGCCGCCAGCAACGCGGTCTCCAGCGGCGCATAGACGATGTCATACACCGTCGCCCCGTCCGGCAGGGCCGAAAGATCCAGCCGAAGCGCCGGCTCCCCCTTCATCCCCAGGCTTGACGCATTCACCAGAAGATCCGCGTCCGGCGCCATGGTCGCCAGCGGAACGGCATCGCCTTCGATTCCCAATTCCTCCAGCAGGGCCAGCGCCTTGTCGACAGACCGGTTCATCACGGTGATCCGGCGCACGCCAAGACGCTCCAGCGCCGGCAGCACCGCCCGCGCGGCGCCGCCTGCCCCCACCACCACGGCATGTTCCACATGGCGCCCCGCAAGCGCTCCGGCAAATCCGGCGATGTCGGTGTTCGTGCCCCACAAGCGGCCGTCGCGCACCACCACCGTGTTCACCGCCCCGATGGCGGCGGCCTCGGGCGAGACATCGTCCAGCCAGTCCAGTACCGCCACCTTGTGCGGAACCGTCACATTCACCCCCGCGATCCCCAGCGCCGGAAGGGCCCGCACCGCCGCGCCCAGTTCATCGGGCCGAACCGCGAACCGGGAATAATCGCCGTCGATCCCCAGCACCCGCAGCCAGAAACGGTGGATCACCGGGCTCTTCGAATGTGCGATCGGCCACCCGATCACGCCTGCCGTTCTCAAATCCGCAACTCCCCCGCTTCCCGCAGCCATCCCAGCACCGCCAGCAACGGCAGGCCCCGCACCACGAACTGGTCCCCCTCGATCCGGGTGAACAGCTGCACGCCCAGCCCCTCGACATGATAACCACCCACGCTGGACAGCACATCATTTCCGCAGGCGGCCACATACTCCTCCAGCCAGGCGTCGCTGAAATCCCGGACCGTCAGCGTCGCCGCCTCCACATGCCGCCACAGGGGCTGCCCGTCCCGGGCCGCCACCACCGCGCTCACCAGCCGATGGGCCCGGCCCCGCAGCAGCCGCAGCTGCGCCCGCAACCCGTCCGGCGTCCCGGGCTTCTCCAGCCACACCCCCCGCTCCAGCTCCAGCATGGAATCACTGCCCAGTACGATCTTCCCCCGATGAAGCAGGCTCACCTTCACCGCCTTCAGCTCGGCCAGCCGGTCCGCCACGTCCCGCACGGCCTGTCCGCGCATCGCCTCCGTCACCCCGGTCTCGTCGATGCGCGCGGGCACGGCTTCGAACGAAACACCCGCCGCTTCCAGCATCCCCCGGCGGGAAGCGCTTTCACTGGCCAGAATGATCATCGGCAAATGCCTCCTCGCCTACCCGTTCAGCCCACGTCTCAGCCCATGTCTCAGCCCTTGTCACGGCGCATCCCCAGCAGGTTCATCAGTTCGGCGGCCGTTTCCTCGATGCTCCGGCGGGTCACGTCGATCACCGGCCAGCCGCGATCCGCAAACAGCCGGCGCGCGGCGTTCAGTTCCTCCGCGATCGTATCGGGATCGGCATAGCGGGCGGAAATGCCGGCGGTATCCTGCCCCAGGATCCGCGCGCGGCGCACCTGCATCAACCGCTCGGGCGCCACCGTCAGCCCCACGATCAGCGGCGATTCCAGCCGGAACAGTTCGGGCGGGATCGGCCGGTTCGGCACCAGCGGGATGTTCGCCACCTTGTACCCCCGGTTGGCGAGATAGACGGATGTCGGCGTCTTCGAACTGCGCGACACGCCCGCCAGCACCAGATCGGCCTGCTCCCATTCGTGCGGCAGCAGCCCATCGTCATGCTCCATCGTCCAGTGAATGGCCTCGATCCGCCCGAAATAGGCTTCGTCCATCCGGTGCTGGCCACCCGGGCGGCTGGCCGCCTGGCGGCCCAGCATCCGCTCCAGCCCCTCGATCACCGGATCCATCACCGCGATCACCGGCAGCCCCAGCGCCGCGCAGCGCGTTTCCAGCCGAGCGCGAACGGTGCGTGCCACCAGCGTATAGAGAACAAGCCCCGGCGTGCGCGCCACCTCGTCCAGAACCCGGTCCAGATGCCCCTCGGACCGGACCATGGGCCAGTAATGCTTCACCGCATCCACACCGGAAAACTGGGCGAGCCCGGCCTTCACCAGGCTCTCCAGCGTCTCGCCGGTCGAGTCCGAAACCAGGTGCAGATGCAGTCTCGTCACAATCCCCTCATCAAAGCGTCACGCAGAGCCGACGCAACCCCGTCTGTCCGCCCTGTGGAAAAATCACCGGATAAAGCCGGGGAATCTGGGCAGGAATCGATGAATTCCCGCCCCGGCACCCGTCAAGCCCGGCGCGGCCCGCTCGCATCCCACCCGTTCAGGCCTGATTATCCGCTTGTGGACAAGCATCTTGCGCCTGTCCACATGCCGGGAACAACCGGGAATCCTTTTGCTGTCAGAAGCCTTTGGCCAACCCCAGCCCTGTGGGTCCACCTGTGGACAAGAATCCATCCCCATGATTCACCGCCCCACTTCAATGGCTACCGAGTCTTGAAAGAGTCATGAAATGGATTGGTTCCCGCCCATTTGCCTGGCTTCCCCCATCCCGATACAGGCACCCCGATGACTCAGCCCTCACCCCGTGCCCCGAAACCCCGCGCCCTTGCTGTCCTCGAAGGCCAGGCCCTCACGCCGCCGCCCGTCTGGCTGATGCGGCAGGCCGGCCGCTACCTGCCGGAATATCGCGCGCTCCGGGCCGAAAAGGGCAGCTTCCTGAACCTCTGCTACGACAGCGACTCGGCGGCTGAAATCACCCTGCAGCCGATCCGCCGCTTCGGCTTCGACATCGCCATCCTCTTCTCCGACATTCTCATCGTCCCCCATGCCATGGGGCAGGCGCTCAGCTTCGCCGAAGGTGAGGGGCCCCGTCTGGCGCCGCCGCTGGCGACGGCGTCGCTCGAATCGCTGCAACCCGCCCCACACCATTATCGCCCCATCTGGGAAACCGTCCGAAAGGTCCGCGCCGGCCTCGCACCGGAAAAGGCCCTGTTCGGTTTCGCCGGTTCCCCCTACACCGTCGCCACCTACATGGTCGCCGGGCAGGGCTCGAAGGACCAGGCCGACGCCCGGCTGATGGCCTATGCCGATCCGGCGCGCTTCCAGGCCCTCATCGACGCCATCGCGAGAGAAACCTTCGCCTATCTCTCGGGCCAGGTCGAAGCAGGCGCCGACGCGCTCATGCTGTTCGACAGCTGGTCGGGAAGCCTCGCGCCATCCGAATTCGAACGCTGGGTCATCGCGCCCACCGCCTGGCTGGTCGATGAGCTTCGGCAACGGCATCCGAATACGCCGCTCATCGGGTTTCCGCGCGGCGCCGGCGAAAAGGCGCCGGCCTATGCCCGTGAAACCCGGGTCAGCGCACTCGCGATCGATGAATCAACGGATCTCGGCTACATCCTGGCCAACACGCCCGATACGCTCCCGCTCCAGGGTAATATCGATCCCCTCGCCCTGAAGGCCGGCGGACCAGCGCTGGACAACGCCCTCGACGTCTGCCTCGAAGTCATGGCCGGGCGGCCTCATATCCTGAACCTCGGCCACGGCATCGATCGTTTCACCCCGATCGCGCATGTGGAACGGCTGCTGCAACGGCTCAGGGGCTAGGAAGCCGCGGGACGTCCGGCTAGACTCCGGCTTATGGAAAACCTCATCGGCTGGCTTGGTTCCGCCTACATGCCGCTCAAGGCGCTGCATGTGATCGTCACCTTCTTCTGGATCGCGGGGCTGTTCATCTACCCCCGCTATCTGGTGCATCAGGCCAGTGTGCCCGTCGGCTCGCCAGAGGATCTGAACTGGCGCCTGCGCACGGCGCGCCTGCGCCGCATCATCCTGCTTCCCAGCATCCTGCTCGTCTGGATCCTGGGCCTTGCGATCGCCACCAGCTACGGCTTCCAGCAGGCGGGTTGGATTCATGCGAAGCTGCTGCTGGCCTTCCTCCTGTCCGGCTATCAGGGCTGGCTCACGGGCGTCGGCCGCCGCATGGCCAATGGCGAGCGTCCGGTTGCCGAACGCACGCTCCGCATCTGGAACGAGGTTCCCGCCCTGTTCACCATCCTGATGGTGGGTCTTGCCGTTCTGAAGCCCTTCTAGGCTTCAGCGGCTGGCCACATTGGCGATCACGAACAGGATCGCGCTGTTCACGATCATCCCCGCCAGCATCAGCAGCGTGGCCCCGTTCGTCGAAAGCGCAAGCATCGGCACCAGCCCGCTCCATGGCAGCGACAGGGTCGGGGCAAGCCAGCCTGGAATGATGGAATGGCTGCCCGCGTGGGTCAGCTGAAGCGAACCGATGGCTGCGATCCCGGCGATCAGCCACAGCCAGCCCAATGTCCGCAAGGCTTCGATCATGCGACCTCTCCCTCATTCTTATTTGTTACGAACTGTTAACATATCCGTCCCGGGAATCCAACAGCACCCCCGGACCGCGCCAGAATTCGCTTGACCGTCCCCCCGCCGCGGGCCTACCGCCCGCCTGTGGCCCCGTCCTGGTGCGCCCCTTTCCCGCCAGATCCAAAACCCATTGCGTCGGCGGTTGCGAAATCCAATTGCGGAAAGCGCTCATGCATCTCCTCGAACTCAAGAAGAAGACCCCCGCCGATCTCGTCGCCATGGCCGAGGAACTTGGCGTCGAGCAGGCTTCCACCCTTCGCAAGCAGGATCTGCTGTTCGGTATCCTGAAGGCCAAGGCGGATGCGGGGGAGGAGATCATCGGCTCCGGCACGATCGAGGTGCTGGCAGACGGCTTCGGCTTCCTGCGCTCGGCGGATGCGAACTACCTCGCCGGCCCGGACGACATCTACCTCCAGCCCTCCATGGTCCGCCGCTTCGGGATCCGCACCGGCGACACGATCGAGGGCGAGATCCGCGCGCCCAAGGACGGCGAGCGCTACTTCTCGATGGTGAAGCTGAACAAGATCAACTTCGATGATCCGGAAACGCTCCGCCACCGCGTCAACTTCGACAACCTGACGCCGCTCTACCCGGACGAGAAGCTGAACCTGGACAGCGCCGACCCGACCAACAAGGACAAGTCGAGCCGCGTCATCGACATCATCAGCCCCCAGGGCAAGGGCCAGCGTGCCCTGATCGTCGCGCCGCCACGCGTCGGCAAGACGGTGCTGCTGCAGAACATCGCCAAGGCGATCAGCGCCAACCACCCGGAAGTCTATCTGATCGTCCTCCTCATCGACGAACGTCCGGAAGAAGTGACGGACATGCAGCGCTCGGTGCAGGGCGAAGTGATTTCCTCCACCTTCGACGAACCGGCCGCCCGCCACGTGCAGGTCGCTGAAATGGTCATCGAAAAGGCCAAGCGCCTCGTCGAGCACAAGCGCGACGTGGTGATCCTGCTCGATTCCATCACCCGCCTCGCCCGCGCCTACAACTCGGTCGTGCCGTCCTCCGGCAAGGTGCTGTCGGGCGGCGTCGACGCCAACGCCCTGCAGCGCCCGAAGCGCTTCTTCGGTGCCGCGCGCAACATCGAGGAAGGCGGTTCGCTCTCCATCATCGCCACCGCCCTCATCGACACCGGCAGCCGAATGGACGAACTCATCTTCGAAGAGTTCAAGGGCACCGGCAACTCGGAAATCGTCCTCGACCGCAAGGTGGCCGACAAGCGCATCTTCCCGGCGATGGACGTCGGCAAGTCCGGCACCCGCAAGGAAGAACTGCTGGTCGACAAGGCGACGCTCTCCAAGATGTGGGTGCTGCGCCGCATCCTCATGCAGATGGGCACGGTCGACGCGATGGAGTTCCTGCTCGACAAGATGAAGGATTCAAAGACCAACGAAGACTTCTTCGGCTCGATGAACCAGTAGCAGAACCGGTCCTGACTTCTCCGGAAGACCGCAGGGCGGTCGTCCGGAGCACGTCGGATCGCCCGCCACGGGCCGCAACAGCCTGGGCCTTCCCGCTTCGCCGCACATGATATGGACGGCTGATGCCCCGTCTGCGAAGATGCCCTGAACAACAGGCACAGGGAAACCGCATCTTGACCAATCTCCACTCAGCGCGCGCCTTCGTCCGGGCTTCTGCACCGGCCGTGATCCTGCTGGCCGCCCAGGCCGCCCAGGCCCAGATCGCGCAGACCCTTCCTGCCCGTCCCTCTGTTCCCACCCGTCCCTCGCAGCCCGCGCAGCCGCTGCCCGCGCCTGTTCCACCATCCGGCCCCGGCCACAGCTGGGATCAGTCGCACAACCTGCCGCAATATTTCGCCGGCACCACGCGCTGCGAAAGCCAGAACCACCGCACCCGCACCTGCCGGGCCCGCACCCAGAACCGGGTGGAAATCGTGCAGGTGCATGGCGGATCCTGCCAGCGCAACCGAAGCTTCTCTTATGATTCAAACGGGATAACCGTTTCAGATGGCTGCCGGGCGACCTTTGCCTATGGCTATGGCAATGTCCGTCCCCGGGCGGATAGCGGCCCCAATGCCCTGCCATGGCTGCTTGCCGGCGCAGGCGCGACGGCGGGCATCGTTGCGATCGCCAACAGCGGCAACGACAGCAAGCCCCAGCAAGAGGCCCGGCCCGCGCCAGCCCCGGAACCGGTTCCCGCGCCCGCCCCGGCGCCCGCGCCCCAGCCCGAACCGCAACTGCCCCAGCCGCCCTTCCCGGCGCTTCCGCCTGCCGCGATCGAGGCGAACATCCAGATGCTCACCCCGGATCAGCAGCGCAGCATGCAGCCCTGCCTGTTCGAAGCCGCGCGGCAGACGGGCGTCAGCGGCGGCACCCATGTCCGCCTCGATTCCGTGGACGAGATCGTGGCCGGAAACGGCGGCTGGCGCTTCCGCTTCCGCGCCACCGGCACCTGGCCCAACGGCCAGCGCCAGTACAACGCCTTCTGCCGCGCGACGCCGACCCAGATCGTCGAATTCACCGTCACCCGGTCCTGATCGCACTGACAGGCGGCGCACAGGTCCGCGCACCCGCGATCAGCAGTTTCAAGCGCCTCTCCCCTTCCCCAAAACAGAGGGGGGAGGCAAAATCTTCCGGAATGGCTCGCCCGGCCTATTGCCTGCCGCGTCGGGGCGGCGCACGATGCCGGGCGATGATCAGGATCCGCCACGCCGCAGCCGTCCTCCTTGCTGCAACCACCGCCCTTCCCGCCCTCGCGGCAGACGCCACGGAACCCGCCTTCCGCGCGCTCTACAAGGAACTGGTCGAAACCAACACCGTCGTGAACAGCGGCAGCTGCACGAAGGCCGCGGCCCAGGTCGCCGCCCGCATGAAGGCGGCCGGTTTCACCGATGATCAGCTGGTGCAGTTCGCCGTTCCCGAACATCCGGAAGACGGCGGCCTTGTCGCCATCCTTCCCGGAACAGACAAGCGCAAGAAGCCCATGCTCCTCCTCGCCCACATCGACGTGGTGGAGGCGAAGCGGGAAGACTGGCAGCAGGATCCCTTCACCCTGGTCGAAAGCGACGGCTTCTTCACCGCGCGCGGCGTGGCAGACGACAAGGCGATGGCCGCGATCTTTGCGGACAGCCTCATCCGCCTGAAGCAGTCCGGCACGAAGCTGCGGCGCACAGTGAAGCTGGCGCTGACCTGCGGGGAAGAAACCTCGGGCGCCTTCAACGGCGCCGAGTGGCTCGCGAACAACCGCCGGGAACTGATCGACGCCGAATTCGCCCTGAACGAAGGCGGCGGCGGCCGGACAAACCCGGATGGCACCCCCGAAATGCTGGCGCTGCAGGTCGGTGAGAAACATTATCAGGATTACGAGGTCACCGCGACGAACCCCGGCGGCCACAGCAGCCGCCCGGTGCCGGATAACGCCATCTACGAACTGGCGGCCGCCCTCAAGGCCGTGGAAGCGCACCGGTTCCCCGTCCGCCTGAACGAGACGACCCGCGCCTTCTTCGCCGCTGTCGCGCCCACCCGCCCTGGCGAGGTCGGCGATGCGATGGCCGCGATCGCCAGGAACGGCGAAGACTCTGCCGCTTCCACGATCCTCTCGAAGGATCCAACGCTCAACGCCATGCTGCGCACCACCTGCGTCGCCACCCAGGTCGCCGCCGGCCATGCCCAGAACGCGCTGCCGCAACGCGCCGTCGCCAATGTGAACTGCCGCATCATCCCCGGCGAAACCGTTGAAACCACGCTCTCGGCGCTGCAGGCGGCCATCGGCAACCCGGCCGTCAAGGTCGTTCCCAAGGCGACCCGCAACAAGATCGCAATCCAGCCGCCGATGACGCCCGCCATCGTCAACCCGGCGAAGGCGCTGGCAAAGGTCCATTTTCCCGGCGTGCCGATCTTCCCCACCATGGTTGTCGGGGCGACGGACGGCCCCTTCCTCTCCGCGGTCGGAATCCCCGTCTATGGCGTGCCCGGTATCCTCTACGAAGCCGATGGCGGCGGGGTTCACGGCCTGAACGAGCGTATCCGTGTCTCGTCCATCCTGAACGGGCGCGCCTACCTCCACGATCTCGTCATCGCCTACGCGAAGTAACGCTCCAGGCGCGGGGCCGCCGCAGCCCCGCGCCTCAGCCTTTTGGCGCTTCAGCCCCGATCCGCCCCACGCGATAGGCGGACCGCACCAGCGAACGCAGCGCCAGCCGCACCCGGATCCAGCTGCGGTCCTCGTTCAGCGGAATTCCCGCGAATTCGCCGCGCACGCCTGCGGCCAGCACCAGCTGCTGGATCGCGCCCAGCAGCAGCGCGTTGATGGCGGGGCCGTCCACACCCAGCGGCGGCTGCAGCGTCGGTTGCGCCGAAAGCTGTTCGTTCAGCCCCGCCAGCCGCGCCGCCGCCAGCCTGTCGACCAGCGGGGACCGCTCCACCAGTTCCCAGGCCGCGATCTTCTGCGCCAGCGGATCACGGCGCAGGGCCTCCAGATAAGTCAGCAGCACATGCTCGGTGAACTCAAGATAGCTTGTCGCAGGCGGCGGGGAACTCTCGTGCCCGCGCCCGGCCAGTCGGCGGCCGATCGCCTCGGCCAGCCCGTCCAGCCCGCCGAAGTAGCGATAGATCAGCTGCTTGTCGCAGCCCGCCGCCCGCGCGATCGCATTCACCCCAAAGGCGGTAAACCCGCCTTCGGCCAGCTGCCGCTCGGCCGCCGCCAGGATGGCTGCCTCGGTCCGCGCCCGGTCGCGCGTCTGCCCGTCCTCCGTCATGCCTTCACTCTGGCACGTATCCCTGCAGAAGTCACCTGCCAGAGACAGGCGCCCCCGCATCGGCGGTCTTCGCAAAGCGCTTGAAGAAGCTCTCTTCGTTCCAGGTCGGCCGTTCCGGCAGGTTCGCAACCGTGGTGATCAGGTTCACCAGATATTTGTTGAACGCCACCGCATAAGCCGGCTCGATCGGCTGGGAAAGATCGTCGGACGGCGCATGATAGCGGTTCGTCAGCCAGTCCTTCTGGATGGCCTGCTGCTCCGGCGTGCTGGCCGCGAACTTCAGCGCCAGCGCCGGAACCCCGGTGCGCACG
The DNA here is from genome assembly GCF_059115405.1 of Sandaracinobacter sp. T42. Classification (NCBI taxonomy): domain Bacteria; kingdom Pseudomonadati; phylum Pseudomonadota; class Alphaproteobacteria; order Sphingomonadales; family Sphingosinicellaceae; genus Sandaracinobacter; species Sandaracinobacter sp. T42. The sequence goes on along the minus strand of NZ_CM181101.1, from coordinate 698,388 downwards.
AAGCTGTACTGGTCGCTGCGCACGAACAGGTTCCGCTCCGGCGCTTCGTCGGGCACCTGCGACAGGCCCATGTCCCGCGCCACGCGGGCGGAAACCAGCCCAAGGGCGGATTCCTCCGCGCCAAGGGCCGTCACATGGGTGAAGGGCCACAGCGGCAAATACATGTCCATGTTGATGTTGGCGACGATCCCGTCCGCCGGAACAGTGGGCCGGTTCGCATAATAGCGGCTGCCCAGAAGGCCCCGCTCCTCCCCCGTCACCGCCACCAGCAGCACGGACCGCTTCGGCTTCTTGCGCGCCACATCGCGCGCACTCTCGATCATCGATGCGATGCCGGATGCGTTGTCCATCGCCCCGTTGTAGATGCTGTCGCCGTTCACCGGCTTGTCCACGCCCACATGGTCCAGGTGGGCCGAAAGCAGCACATATTCGTCCTTCAGCTTCCGGTTCCTGCCCGGCAACAGCCCCACCACATTGGGCGAGGTGAACGCACGCTCGCGCGCCACGATCTCGCCCGACAGCCGCTGGTTCAGGGCAAAGCGCGGCAGCGCCTCGCCGGCATCCGCCAGCTTCACCATGTCGGCAAAGCTGTGCCCGGATTTCGCGAACAGCAGTTCGGCCTCCGCCGGCGAAAAGGTTGCCGTGAAGAAGGGCTGCTTCGCATCGTTCAGCGCCGGATCGGCCAGCCGCATGCCGGGGGTGGATGCGAACAGCTTCTGCCGCGCCCAGGGAACGTCCATCTGGTTCGGATTGGCGATGTTGATCAGCCCGATCGCGCCTGCGCGGCTCATCGCCGGCCACAGTTCCGCACTGCGCGCATGGCTTTTCAGCGCACCCGACAGCCGCTTCGGCCCGCTCGCCAGAACGACGGCGATCTTCCCCTTCAGGTCGATCCCGGCGAAATCGTCATGGCCGGATTCCGGCAGGTGCAGGCCGGATCCGATGAACACCAGCTCCGCGTCGAACGGCCCCTTCATCTGCTGCACGCGCGTCCCCGGCAGCACCTGTTCCCCCAGCACCAGCGGCTGCCCGCCCAGCGCCAGCCGAGAGGCGCCAAGATCCAGCGACTGTTCCGTCAGCGCCACCGGCTGCAGATAGCCATCCGTCCCGGCCGGCTTCAGCCCCAGCTTGCGGAATTCCTGGGCCACATAGGCCGCCGCCCGGTCATAGCCGGCCGTTCCCGTCAGCCGTCCTTCCATATTGTCGTCCGCCAGCACCTTCACATGGTGCATCCAGCGGTCGCCTGCCGCATCGGCAAGCGCAGGGGTGGCACACAGCAGGGCAGACACAAGCAGCAGGTGGCGCATCAATCTCTCCTTCTTCTTGCCCCGGATGCCTCACCCTCCCAAAGCACGCAAGCTTGACCGGCCGCAGCCTGCGCGCCACGTTCGATCAATGCGCAACCTGATCCTCGCGGCCCTGCTCGCCGCCACTCCGCTCGCCGCCCAGTCCAGCCCTCAACCCGCCCGGCAACCCGAACCCTGGCCCCTCAGCCAGACGGAGCAGACCGATCCGGCGGTTCCGCCTGTCCTGCCCCTGCGCGAACGCGCCCGCATCGAGGATCGCTGGCTGGCCGAACGGCTTGATACGATCGCCCTTCCGATCATGCGCGAAGCCGGCGTGGACATGTGGATTCTCGTCGCCCGGGAATATGTCGATGATCCCGTCCTCAAGACGATGCTCGACGGAGAGAGCTTCACCGCCCGTCGGCGCACTATCCTGATCCTTTCGGATCCGGGGCCCGGAAAGCCGCTCGAACGCCTCACCGTCAGCCGCTACGGCCTCGGTGGCCTGTTCGAACCGGCCTGGAATCCGGAAAAGCAGCCCGATCAATGGGCGCGTCTCGCAGAACTTGTGGCGGAACGTGATCCGAAACGGATCGCCATCAACGTCGGCACCGAAACCGCCTTCGCCGACGGCCTCACCGCCGGCCAGTATCAGGAACTGCGCGCAGCCCTTCCGGCAGCCTATGCGGATCGCCTCGTTCCGGCTGGCCCTCTGGCCGTGAACTGGCTCGAAACCCGCACCGCAAGCGAAATGGCGCTCTATCCCATGATCGTCCGGACGGCCCACGCCATCATGGCCGAAGGCCTGTCGAACAAGGCCATCCGGCCGGGCGCCACCAGCGTGGCCGATCTCGAATGGTGGCTGCGCGAACGGATCGCGGAACTGGGTCTGGAAACCTGGTTCCACCCCGGCATCGCCATCTTCCGTCAGGGGGAAGCAAAGGAACTGTCGGGTGATACCGTCTTCCAGCCGGGCGATCTCGTCTGGCTCGATTTCGGCATCACCTATCTCGGCCTCAACACGGATACCCAGCACATCGCCTACATCCTGAAGCCCGGCGAAACCGATGCCCCGGCGGGCCTGAAGGCCGGCCTTGCCGCCGCCAACAAGGTTCAGGATGCCGTCACCTCCAGCTTCCGCACCGGCCTCACCGGCAATGAAATCCTGCTCGAAGCCCGCCGCAAGGCGCTGGCGCAGGGGCTTGAGCCGACCATCTATTCCCACCCCATCGGAACCCATGGCCATGCGGCGGGCGCTGCAATCGGCTTCTGGGACGATCAGTCTCCGTCACCGCGCGGTGACCACAAGTTGCGGCCGAACACCGCCTGGTCGATCGAACTCAGCAATCACCATGCCGTTCCGGAATGGGGCGGCCAGAAGATCCCCTTCCGCACAGAGGAGGATGCTTTCTTCGACGGTAAGACGGTGCGCTACATCGATGGCCGTCAGACCCGCATCAAGCTGATCGCCCCCCAATGACGGCCCGTCTGTCGGATCCGCTTCCGCTGCGTCGTGGCGCGCCGCTCGCCAACCGCTTCATGCTCGCCCCGCTCACCAACCAGCAGAGCCATGCAGACGGCACCCTCTCCGACGAGGAGTTCCACTGGCTCACCATGCGCAGCCAGGGCGGCTTCGCGCTCACCATGACGTGCGCGGCGCATGTGCAGAAGGGCGGACAGGCCTTCGAAGGCCAGCTCGGCATCTGGTCGGATGCGCATCTGCCGGGCCTTGCCCGGCTCGCCGCCGCCATCCGCGCCAACGGCTCCCTTTCCGCAGTGCAGCTTCATCACGGCGGCCGCCGAACAGAGCCCGCCCTCTGCGGAGAGCCGCGAAGGGCGCCGTTCGACGACGCGGAAACCGGGGCAACAGCGCTCACCACGTCGGAAGTGCAAAGTCTTCGGGACGATTTCATCGCAGCAGCAGTCCGTGCTGAACGGGCCGGGTTCGATGGTGTCGAACTGCACGGCGCGCATGGCTACATGCTCTGCAGCTTCCTCGACGCCGAAAACAACCACCGCACCGACAGCTATGGCGGCAGCTTCGACAACCGCTGCCGCATCCTGTTCGAACTGATCGATGGCATCCGCGCAAGCACCGGGCCGGATTTCCAGCTCGGGATGCGGATCAGTCCGGAACGCTTCGGCATCCCGCTGGCGGAAGCGCGCGAGCTTGCCCGTCGCCTCCTTGCAACGGGGCAGCTGGACTATCTCGACCTCTCCCTGTGGGACGTCTTCAAGGAACCCGCGGGGGAAGGATATGCCGGAACCCGACTCATCGATCATTTCGTCGATCTGCCTCGTCACGCAACCGCACTCGGCGTTGCGGGCAAGATCACCACGGCCGTCACGGCGCAGGCCTGTCTGGATTCCGGCGCGGATTTCGTCCTGATCGGGCGCGGCGCGATCCTGCACCATGATTTCCCCCGCCTCGCCATTGCGGATCCGGCCTTCACCGCTCGTCCGCTGCCTGTCCGCTCCACCACGCTCGCCGCTGAAGGTCTCTCGGCGAAGTTCATCCGCTACATGGGCAACTGGCAAGGCTTCGTCGCAGACTGATCTGCGCAAGTCACCAGTCGGTGATCCAGTCCGGACAGCCTGCGCCACCAGCTCCACATGCGTCGCGGGAATGCGCCGGGTTGCGGCCTTCCGGCACGAATTCCGCTTTGTCTGGCGCAGCTTGCAGTCGCGATTCCGCACATCACGCGAATCCGGCCGCTTCACACAAGGTCTCAGCCGCTGCGTCCGGCTTGACCTCGACCGGCCGCCGCCTCATCACTTGTCCATGCGCAAGATCCTCCTCGCCGGAACCGCCCTTCTCGCCGCCGCCTGCGCCCAGGCCCAGCCCGCAGCCCCCTCGGCTTCTCCCGAAGCCAGGGTCGAGGCCCTGCTGAAATCAGCCCCGGTTGCGGATGGCCACAACGACTGGCCCTATGCCCTTCGCGGCGCGCATGGTGTCGAAGGGGCAGGGCGGGCCGATCTTGAAAATCCCGTCACCGTCGTTTCCACCAGCGCCTTCGCCACCGGCGGGAAGACTGTGGGGCACACTTCCATTCCATGGATCCGCCAAGGTCATCTCGGCATCCAGCTCTGGTCTGTCTACGTCCCGGCCAGCCTCGCGCCGGCCGAAGCCGTGAAGCAGACATTCGAACAGATCGGAATCGCCAAAGGCTTCGCGGAACGCCGCCCGGATATATTCGCCAATGTGCTCACGGCGGATGAAGCCGTGAGGGCCGTGAAGGGCGGCCGCCTCGCCGGCTTCGTCGCGATCGAGGGTGCGAACCAGATCGACGATGACATCGAAACCCTTCGAAAGGCCCATGCGGCCGGCGTCCGCTCGCTCACGCTCACCCACAGCCGCAGCACCCGGCTGTTCGACAGCGCCACCGATGCGCCGCGCCACAACGGAATCGCCCCCGAAGCACCGGCCTTCATCGCCGAGATGAACAGGCTTGGCGTGCTGGTGGATCTCTCCCACGTCTCCCCCGATGTGATGCGCCAGGTGATCGATATCACCCGGGCGCCCGTCATCTTTTCGCACAGTTCGGCAAAGGCGATCACCAATCACCCGCGCAACGTGCCGGATGATGTCCTGAAGCGGCTGCCCGCAAATGGCGGGATCGTGATGGTCACCTTCGTTCCAGCCTTCATCTATCAGGCCCGGGCAGACTGGCAGGTTCGCCGGGATGCCGCGCGGCAGGCCGCCGGCGCTGATGCCGAAGCCGCGATGAAGGCGTGGGATGCGGCCAATCCCCGGCCGGTTTCCACCCTTTCGATGGTTGCCGATCACATCGATCATGTCGCCAGGGTGGCCGGACATGATCATGTCGGGATCGGCGGCGATTTCGATGGGGTCCCGGATCTGCCAGTCGGGCTCGGGAATGTCTCCACCTATCCGGCGCTCTTCGCAGAGCTGGCCCGTCGCGGCTGGTCGGATGCAAATCTGAAGAAGCTCGCCAATGGCAATTTCCTGCGCGTTCTGCGCGCGAACGAGGCTGTGGCAGCGAAGCTTTCGAAGCAGAAGGGCTGATCAAGCCCGCTTCTGCGTACTGCATCCGTCGAAAAGCGGCTTGACCTTCGGGCGCGGCGGCCCAACCTGCCGTTTCGATGTGGCGCCTCCTTCCAATCCTCCTGCTCGCCGGCTGCGATGCGGTTCCCTCGGCAGAGGCCGCTGTCCGGTCCACACCTGCCGTGGATGCGCGGCAACAGCAAAAGGCGCCGCTGGGGCCTTTGTTCCCGGCTCCGGATCGGCCTGTGGCCGACATCGCCTCTGCAAGCTGGTCCGATGAAACCACGCGCGACAACGTGGGGGAGGCGGCTGACATCGTCCGACGCCTGGGCATCCGTCCGGGTCTGCATGTCGCGGATATCGGGGCGGGATCTGGCTATTATGCGGTGCGCCTGTCGCCCGTGGTCGGTCCGGAAGGCCGGATCTATGCGAACGACATCATCCCGGATTATCTCGCCCGGCTGAAACGCCGCGCGGCGCAGGCCGGCCTGTCAAACATCGAATTCGTGCTGGGTGATCAGGGGAATGCGAACCTCCCGCAGCAGAGTGTTGATCTCGCGCTGATGGTTCACATGTATCACGAGATTGCCGATCCGTTCGCTCTTCTGTGGCACCTTCAGGACGATCTGAAGCCCGGCGGCCGCGTGGCGATCATCGATTCCGACAGGCCCACCTCGCGGCACGGTACGCCGCCGTCACTTCTGCGCTGCGAACTCGCGGCGGTCGGTTACCGGCAGATCGGCTTCAGCCGGCTGGACAATGGCAGCTATCTGGCCGTGTTCCAGCCCGCCTTCCGGCCAGATCCGGCAGCCATCCGCCCCTGCAAGGCGGATTGATCGGCCCCCGCAATCCGCCGAAGATGCTCAGCCCTGCAGGCGGGCGATGATCGAATCCAGCTGATCCAGATCGGAAAAGCGCAGGGTCACGGTGCCCCGCTTCCCGCGCGCCTCGATCGCAACCTGAAGACCAAGCGCTTCCGAAAGCTGGGACTCCAGGGCATCCAGCTCGGGATCGCGCCGGGCAGGGCTGCCCGATTTCGACGCGGTGATCCCCTGGCTCCTGCGCGCGGCTTCCTCAGCCTGGCGGACAGTCAGGCCCTGCGCCGCAATCTCCTTCGCCAGCGCACTCGGATCCTTCGCCTGCATCACCGCCTTGGCATGGCCCAGCGAAAGCAGCCCCATCTTCACCAGTGTCTGCACGTCTTCCGGCAGGTCCAGCAGGCGCAGCAGATTGGCCACATGGCTCCGCGCCTTTCCGGTAACAGATGCAACCATCTCCTGCGTATGCCCGAAATCGGATATAAGTCTTTGATAACCCTGTGCTTCTTCAATCGGATTCAGGTCTGTCCGCTGGACATTCTCGATAATGGCGGCCTCGAACCCGTCGATATCGCTGAAGCTGCGGATCACCACCGGAATTTCATGCAAGCCAGCCATCTGGGTCGCCCGCCAGCGCCGTTCACCCGCCACGATCTCATAGCGGTTCTCGCCGACAGGGCGGACAAGAATGGGCTGCAGCACGCCCTTGATCCGGATGGAATCGGCCAGTTCGCTCAGCGCGACCTCATCGAACATCCGCCGCGGCTGATTTGGATTCGGACTGATGGAGGCAATCGGCAACAGGCTCGCGGCCTTGCCCTCCGATGCCGGCGCCGGCGGGGCAGAGCCCATTTCCTCCAGAAGTGCCGAAAGTCCGCGACCCAGTCCTGCACGGCGTGCCGTCATGAAACCACCTTCCATGATATCCCCCTGACCCCCAGTCTGCATTGCCTCAGGCCGCCTTGGCGGCCGAACCGATCATTTCCCGCGCCAGCGCCATATAGGCTTCCGACCCCGGGCAACGAATATCGTACAGAAGCGCCGGCATCCCATGGCTCGGGGCTTCCGACAATCGGACGTTGCGCGGGATCATCGTATCATACACGCGGGCCCCAAGCGCCGCGCGGACATCCGCTGCAACCAGGTCCGACAACCGGTTCCGCCGATCATGCATCGTAAGCACAACGCCTTCGATGTCGAGTCTGGGATTCTGACGGGCCCGAACCTGTTCAACCGTCTTCAGAAGCTGCGACAGCCCCTCCATCGCATAGAATTCCGTCTGAAGCGGGATCATCACGCCATCCGCCGCGACAAGCGCATTCAGCGTCAGAAGTGAAAGGGAAGGGGGGCAGTCGATGAACAGCCAGTCGCAGGCTGGAAGTTGCTGGATCGCCGCCTTGAGACGGCCGGCCGCATTGGGCTGCCCTGTCAGTTCGATTTCGGCCGCTGCCAGCGAATCCACGGCCGGCACGATCTTCAGGTCGGGCACCAGCGTATCCTGCGCTGCGTCAGTCGCCAGTTCCGGCTGGAACAGCAAGTCGTAGCTGGAAGGCGATCTGCGGTCGCGGGGGATGCCGAAGCCGGTGGAGGCATTCCCCTGCGGATCGAAATCAAGAAGAATCACCCTGTGCCCGCTGGCCGCCAATGCGGTCGCGAGGTTGATGGCAGTCGTCGTCTTGCCGACCCCGCCCTTCTGGTTTGCGACGGCTATGGTTCGCATCAGCGCCTCTTTACATTCTGTGCCACGAGAACCCGGGCCTCCGGGTCTGTCAGGCTTGCGTGTGTTTCCAGATCGAAGACGAATTGTTCTGCGGCGGCGTCAACCTCTTCCGCCCATCGACGCCCCTTCAGGAAGACGAACTGCCCCCCAGGCCGGACATGACGAATTGCCCAATCGAACAGGGTGGTCAGCGGCGCCGCCGCGCGGGCTGTTGCGACATCGACGCCCAGGGTTGGCAATTGTTCGACACGGGCGTTGATCACCGTGGCGGCGCTCTGAAGCCCCAGTTCCTCTCGGACGCTTTCAAGAAAGCGACACTTTTTGGCGATGGAGTCGACAAGGGTGATTCTGCCCCAGTCCATTGCGGCCAGAACCATACCCGGGAATCCCCCGCCAGCACCCATGTCTAGCCAGGATCTTCCCTTGGGAATTAGCCGGACCAGCTGCGCACTGTCGGCGAAATGGCGACCCCAGACGTCTGTCAGTGTCGCCGGGCCCACCAGATTCATCCGCGCCTGCCATTCACGCAGCAGCAATTCATAGCGGTCGAGCCGGGCCATTGTTCCACGTGGAACATTGAACTCAGTTTCGAAAGCCCCGCGGTCCATAATGTTCCACGTGGAACAATTGCCGGATTGAGGAAAGGCCTTTCTCCCGGCCATCCACAGATTTCAGCTTCAGGCGGCTGCCAGTTGCTGCTTCCGGATCCAGGCAAGCAGGGCGGTGATCGCGGCAGGCGAGACACCGCGAACGCGTGATGCCTGACCGAGCGTTTCAGGCTCTGCCCGCTGCAGACGTTCCGCCATCTCGTTGGACAATCCGGGGATCTCACGGAAAATTGTTCCACGTGGAACAATTACCGCTTCATCCTGGCGAACCCGGGCGACTTCCTGTGCCTGGCGCTCCAGATAGACGGCGTAGGATGCATCGGTCAGGACCGTTTCGATCGTGGCCTCTGAGGCCTCGAGCTGTGGCGCGGCTCGGCTGATGGCCGCCCAGTCCACGCCGGGAAACCGGGCCCATTCCCACAATGTCCGGGCGAGGCCGTCACTCTTCAGCTCAGGGAAGGCGGAGGCCGGCACCCGGACCTCCTGCATCTGCCGTGTCAACTGATGAACCTCGGCTTCGCGCGCCCGATAGGCCTCCAGTCGCATGGCGCTCGCGCAACCAAGCTTCGCGGCAATCGGGGTAAGGCGGAGGTCGCTGTTGTCCGCGCGAAGCTTCAGCCGATACTCCGCACGGGAGGTGAACATGCGATAGGGCTCAGACACGCCGTGGGTGACGAGATCATCCACCATCACGCCAATGTAGCTTGTTGCACGATCGGGCGTCCACGAACGGCCCGCCGCGTTCAGGCCGGCGACCAGGCCTTGGGCAGCAGCTTCTTCATAGCCTGTCGTGCCGTTCACCTGACCAGCCAGCCAGAGGCCGGGGAGGGCCTGAAGCTGAAGTGTCGAATCGAGCGCGCGTGGATCGATATGATCATATTCCACGGCATAGCCGGGCTGGACAATGCGACACTGCTCCAGACCGGGTATCGATCGGACGATATCTGCCTGAACTTCGGCTGGCAGGCTGGTGGAGATCCCATTGGGATAGATCAGTGGGTCATCCAGCCCTTCCGGTTCCAGAAAGATCTGGTGGCCGTCCCGGTCGCCGAAGCGCATCACCTTGTCTTCGACGGACGGGCAGTAACGCGGCCCCACGCCCTCGATCCGGCCGGCATACATCGGCGAGCGGTGAATATTTGCCCGAATGATGTCGTGCGTCTGCTGCGTGGTTCGGGTGATGTGGCAATCGACCTGCGGCGTGCTGGTCCCACTGGTAAGAGCCGAGAAGAAGGCGGGCGTGTCGTCACCCGGCTGGCGTTCCAGATTCGCCCAGTCGATTGTTCTGCCATCAAGACGGGGCGGCGTGCCGGTTTTCAGGCGACCCATTGGCAGGCCCAGCGCCCGAAGTCGGGCGGCAAGCCTTGTGGCCCCTGCTTCGCCAGTGCGCCCGCCTTCAATTTGCTTTTCCCCGATATGCAGGACGCCGCCAAGGAATGTTCCGGTTGTTAGAACGATTGCGCCGGCGCTTATACGGCCAACTGTCGTTTCCACACCGCAGCAACGTCCATCTCGCACGATGAGATCGGTGGCTTCCGCCTCGACAATATGGACCCCGCTTTCTGCCACCAGTTTTCGGATGGCTGCGGCATATAGCTTGCGGTCTGCCTGGGCGCGGGGACCTTGAACGGCTGCCCCACGACTGCGATTCAGCAAACGGAACTGAATGCCGGCCACGTCTGCAGCCCGACCCATGATGCCGTCCATTGCATCGACTTCGCGAACAAGATGCCCCTTGCCCAACCCGCCGATTGCCGGGTTGCAACTCATCTGACCGATATTGTCTGCGCGGAAGGTTATGAGCGCCACGCGTGCGCCGGTTCGCGCTGCCGCGCAGGCCGCTTCGCAGCCGGCATGGCCGCCGCCAATCACGATGACATCATAGGGGATCACGGCTTCGCCATAGCCGATTGTTCTACGTGGAACAATTGTCCTGAGCGGGTGGGGTCCCTCTTGGGGTCGAAATGTTCCACGTGGAACAATTTGGGTGCGGGCAATTGTTCCACGTGGAACAATCCGGAGCGGACGCCCTATTTTCCGATGCAGAAGCGGGCGAAAATTGCCCCCAGAACGACCTCTGGGTCGATGCGGCCGGAGAGGCGGCCGAGGGCGTGAGCGGCGGTTCTGAGATCCTCTGCGACCAGGACGGGGTCCTGTTGGGTGAGTGCCGAACGGACGGCGGTGAGTGCTTCTTCGATCAGATGCCTTTGCCGGGACGTAGTGATGGCCGGGGGTTCGCCTGACGGAATTTGGCTGGCCGCCCATTGCGCCAGCCAGGCTTCGAGCTGCGGAAGTCCGGCGCCTGTGCGGGCGGAGATATGAAGGCGGCCGTCGTGGAGGCCGGGGGTGTGCCCGCTTTCATCGATCCGGTTCACGACATTGCCGCCGGGGCCGAGATCAAGGACCAGGTCCGCGGTGGCGGCGCGGGCGCGGGCGCGGGCGATGCCTTCGGCTTCGATCGGATCATCCGTGTCGCGCAGGCCGGCTGTATCCAACAGGATGGCCGGGCGGCCATCCAGATCCAGATGCACCTCGATCACATCGCGCGTCGTGCCGGCATGGGGGGTGACGATCGCAACATTCCGACGAGCCAAAGCATTGATCAGGCTTGATTTTCCGGCATTTGGCGGGCCAGTGACGGCAATTGTGAGGCCGTGACGGACACGTTCCGCGACGGTAGCTGACCCGAGTGCCGTTTCCATGCCGGACGCAAGTGCGGCAAGCGGGCCCGACCGGAGCCGTTCGGCATATTCGACGGCGGCTTCGACATCGCCTTCATCGGAAAAGTCGAGCTGGGCTTCGATGCCGGCCATGACGGCGACCAACTGGTCGCGCCAGCCTTCCGCGAGATCCCTGAGCCGCCCGCCCGCCTGTGCAAGGGCCTGATCGCGCTGAAGTGCGGTTTCTGACACGATCAGGTCCGACAGCGCCTCGACCTGGGTGAGGTCTAGGCGGCCGGACTGGAAGGCGCGACGGGTGAATTCGCCGGCTTCGGCCGGCCGGGCGCCGAGCGATGAGAGGGCGGCCTGGACGCCCGCGACAACCGCCGGGCTGCCGTGGCAGTGGAGTTCCGCTGAATCTTCGCCGGTGAAGCTGTTGGGCCCGGGGAAGATCAGGACCAGCGCCTGATCCAGCGGAGCATGATCGGACGGGCGATAAAGCGTGCGCAGCCGCGCCTCCCGCGAGGGGGGCAGGCGACGCGAGCCGGTGAGGCGGCGGACGATGTCGAACACGCCCGCGCCGCTGAGGCGGATGACGGCGACGCCGGCGGGCGGTGGGCCCGAGGACAGCGCGAAGATCGGGGTGGACAGGGCGCTTCAGTCCTTCTTTTCGGGCTTTGCGGCTGGTGGGGTCATCGCGGTCATCATCATCTTGCCCCAGGCTTCGATGCCTTCGTTCATGCCGGGGACGCCGCTGGTCCAGGTTTTCATCAGCTTCTGCCAGTCTTCCGGGGCAGGGCCATCGATGGTGAAGGCCTTCATGCGTTCGACCCAGGCTTCGTGCAGGGGAGTGAGATCCGGCAGGCCAAGGAAGGCGCGGGCTTCGGCCGGGGTGGCTTCGATTTCGACTTCGAATTTCATCTGGCTTTCCCTTTGGTCAGGCCCGGAAGCTGATGTCTCCGGGTGGGCGGGGGGCGTGGCGGATCAGTTCCGCGCGGACACGGACGGTGCGGATCGAGATGCGCACTTCCAGTGAAAAGGCGAACAGGGAGGCCATCAGCAGGATGAGCGCGAGAATGAAGAGAATGGGCACCAGCTGATCGGGGTGCAACGGGCTGACGGCGGAGATGAAGAGGACGGTGATCAGCGAGCAGATGGTGAGCGCGGAGGCGACCGCCAGGCCGACGGCGCGATTGGCGAGCAGCATGCGGCGATCGAGGACGGCAAGTTCATTGGTGATGAGGGTGCGTTCCTGATCGTTGACGGGTTCCACCGATTCCAGCTTGCGGGCGCGATCGATCACACGGCCCAGACGGGTGGTGATTGCCGACAGGAAGGACCCGATCGCGGTGAGCAGGAACACCGGTGCGATCGCAAGCTGGATCGTCTGCGAGAGCACCGGGATATTCGGATCGTTCAGCGGAAACATCGCGCCATGGCTGGGGTTTCGCCGCGTCCAAGTCAAGGATGGATGCCGCCCCTCGTGGACTTCAGGGCGCGCAGTTGATGCACAAGGTGGCAGTGGGCAGCGCCTTCAGCCGGGCAGGGGCGATTTCCGCGCCGCAACTGGCGCAGGTGCCATAGGTGCCGTCGGCGATGCGTTGCAGGGCGGCGCGGATTTCGCGGGCCTCTTCAAGCCGGACCTGTTCAAGGCCTTCCGAGGTCTCGAGATCCTCGATCTGGTTGGCCTGTTCGGACCAGTCGGCATCGAGGGGCTGGGCGCTTTCCGTTTCGAGCCGTTCCACTTCGGCGCCGAGTTCCTTCAACCGGGCCTGAAGGCGGGTGCGGAGTTCATCTGTGTTTGTCATGCCTGCTTCCTTGTTGCCGGATGATCGTGGTCGATGAGGGTTGGCCCGTCGTTGATCCCCGTCAAGTCCACCTGGCAGTTGGCACGGGCCTGAGCGACCATGTGAAATTTCCGAATTATTGGCATCATGTGCCGCAAATTTGCGATATATTCATCTTGCAGAAAGATCGGTTCGTCGATGGATTAGCTCAACTCATTGAAATATAGATATATAAATAGCGGAGCCGCACTTGGCACGCGGGATGCATTGCTTCTGGCATCACACATTCAACAGGAGCTGTAAGATGACGACGACGATGACCAACCCGATCTCGAGCCTGGTTCTGGCGCTGGTGGCTTCGGCCACGATGCTGGGCTTCGCGGCGGCCCCGGCCGAAGCCGCGAGCGTGCAGGTGGAGGTTTCGAAGTATCAACTGGGCACCCCGGCCGGCCGCAAGGCTGCGGAAGCGCGGGTGGCGGCCGTGGCCGACGCGGTCTGCGCCAAGGGCGGTGTCGACTGGCGGAACCTGGGTGAGGCGAGCGCCCACAAGCGTTGCGTTTCGGATGCGGTGGCGAACGCCCGCATCCAGATTTCGGCCCTTTCGACGCGGACCCAGCTGGCTTCGCGGTAACAGAGCTTCTCGAGTTCGCCGGGGTATCCCCCCTCTCTCAACCCCGGCGAAGCACAGAAGGACGGCCCGGCGGACCCCCTCTCCGCCGGGCCGTCTGATGTTTTCGGGCCACAGAGGCCGGCGGTTTCCACCCGCCTCGCATGGCTTTGCGACGAAGCGTTGGCGGATGCGTTGACAGCTGACAGCCTGATTGACACTTTTCGAGTGATAAGAAGAGCGGGGATAGCCCGACTGTCGCTGGATTGTGTTGTTGTGTTGCGTAGGGTCTACTGCCGGCGGTGGCAGGAAGCGGCGTCGCGGAGGGTGCGGCGCCGCTTTGCGTTTGCCGGCCGATCAGGCGATGGCGGCGCCTTGCCGCCGGGTCGGGGACGCCGCCTATTCCGCTGCTTTGGCGGCAGACAGTAGCGGTGCCAGATACCCCCCTGTGAACCCCCGGCCTGACGCCACCACCTCCTCGGGCGTTCCGACCACCACGATTTCCCCGCCCCCGGAGCCGCCCTCGGGGCCGAGGTCGATTACCCAGTCGGCGGTCTTGATCACCTCGAGATTGTGCTCAATCACGACGACCGTGTTGCCCTGATCCACCAGCGCGTGGAGGACTTCGAGGAGTTTGCGGACATCCTCGAAGTGGAGGCCCGTTGTCGGTTCGTCGAGGATGTAGAGGGTCTGGCCGGTGGCGCGGCGGGACAGTTCCTTTGCCAGCTTCACGCGCTGGGCTTCGCCGCCGCTGAGCGTGGTTGCCTGCTGGCCGACGTGGACGTAGCCGAGGCCGACTTCCTCCAGCATGCGCAGGCGATCGCGGATGGGGGGGACGGCTTCGAACAGCTTCACCGCGTCGCTGACGGTCATGTCCAGCACGTCCGCGATGGAGTGTCCCTTGTGGGTGACTTCCAGCGTTTCGCGGTTGTAGCGCTTGCCATGGCAGACGTCGCACTGGACATAGACGTCGGGGAGGAAGTGCATTTCGATCTTCAGCATGCCGTCGCCCTGGCAGGCTTCGCAGCGGCCGCCCTTCACGTTGAAGCTGAAGCGGCCGGGCTTGTAGCCGCGGGCCAGGGATTCGGGGAGGCCGGCGAACCAGTCCCGAATGTGGGTGAAGGCCTGGGTGTAGGTGGCGGGGTTGGAGCGCGGGGTGCGGCCGATGGGGGACTGATCGATGTCGATCACCTTGTCGAGATGTTCGAGGCCGGTGAGGCTGTCGTGCGGGCCGGCGTGGATGCGGGCGCCGTTCAGCGCGCGGGCGGCGGCGGGATAGAGGGTGTCGATCACGAAGCTGGACTTGCCGCTGCCCGAGACACCGGTGACGCAGGTGAAGGTGCCGAGCGGGATCGAGGCGGTGACGTCCCTGAGGTTGTTGGCACGGGCGCCCTTCACGGTGAGCCGGTGGCCGTTGCCCTTGCGCCGGGTGGCCGGCACATCCACCCGGCGGCGGCCGGTGAGATAGTCGCCGGTGAGGCTGGCGGGGTTGTTCAGGATGTCGGCGAGGGTGCCCTGCGCGACGACGGTTCCGCCGTTGCGGCCGGCGCCGGGGCCCATGTCCACCACATGGTCCGCGGTGCGGATGGCGTCTTCGTCATGCTCCACCACCAGCACGGTGTTGCCGAGATCGCGCAGGCGCTTCAGCGTTTCGAGCAGGCGGTCGTTGTCGCGCTGGTGGAGGCCGATGGAGGGTTCGTCCAGCACGTAGAGGACGCCCGACAGGCCGGAGCCGATCTGCGAGGCTAGACGGATGCGCTGGCTTTCGCCGCCTGACAGCGTGCCCGAGGTGCGATCGAGGCTGAGGTAGCCGAGGCCGACGTTGACGAGGAAGCCGAGGCGCTCGTTGATTTCCTTGAGGATGCGGGCGGCGATCTCGTTCTGCTTCGGCGTGAGGCGGGCGGGGAGGGCCTGGAACCATTGCGCGGCCTCCGCGACGGAGCGGCGGGTTGAATCGCTGATGCTTTCGCCGGCGATCTTCACGCTGAGCGCCTCTGGCTTCAGCCGCGCGCCGCCGCACGCCTCGCACGGGGCGGAGGACTGGTAGCGGCCCAGCTCCTCGCGCATCCAGGCGCTTTCGGTGTCGCGGAAGCGCTTGTCGAGGTTGGCGATGACGCCATCGAACGGCTTCATCACCTCGTAGCGCTTGCGGCCGTCCTCGAACACGAGGGGGATCGCCTTGCCCTTCGTGCCGTGGAGGATGGCTTCGCGGGTTTCTTCCGGCAGTTTGGCCCAGGGCTGATCGAGCGTGCCGCCGAGTGCGCGGACGACGGAGCCGAGCACCTGCATGTAATAGGGCGAGGGCGGCGAGGACTTCGCCCAGGGGACGACGGCGCCGTCCTTCAGGGAAACGGCCTCGTTCGGGACGATTAGGAAGGGATCGAAGAAGAGGCGTTCGCCAAGGCCGTTGCAGGTGGGGCAGGCGCCCTGGGGGGCGTTGAAGGAGAAAAGGCGCGGCTCGATTTCCGGCAGGGTGAAGCCGGAGACGGGGCAGGCGAATTTTTCCGAGAAGGTGATCGGCTCGCGTTTTTCTGCCTTGTCGTCCTCCGCCGACGGGCCATCCACCAGTTCCACGACGGCGAGGCCGTCCGCCAGTTTCAGCGCGGTTTCGAAGGATTCCGCGAGGCGGCCGGCGATGTCGGGGCGGACGACGAGACGGTCGACGACGACGTCGATGTCATGCTTGTATTTCTTGTCGAGCGCCGGCGCCTCCTCGATGTCGACCACCGCGCCGTTGACGCGCAGGCGCTGGAAGCCGGCCTTCTTCCACTCCGCGATTTCCTTGCGATATTCGCCCTTGCGGCCGCGCACCACGGGGGCGAGCAGCATGAGGCGGGTGCCTTCGGGTAGGGCGAGGACGCGATCCACCATCTGGCTGACCGTCTGCGCGGAGATGGGGAGGCCGGTGGCGGGGCTGTAGGGGACGCCGGTGCGCGCCCAGAGCAGGCGCATGTAATCATAGATTTCGGTGACGGTGCCGACGGTGGAGCGCGGGTTCCGGCTGGTCGTCTTCTGCTCGATGCTGATGGCGGGGCTGAGGCCTTCGATATGATCGACATCGGGCTTCTGCATCAGTTCCAGGAACTGACGGGCGTAGGCGGACAGCGATTCCACATAACGGCGCTGGCCTTCGGCGTAGATGGTATCGAAGGCGAGGGAGGATTTGCCGGAGCCGGAGAGGCCGGTGATGACGATCAGCCTGTCTCTCGGCAGGTCGATGTCCACGGATTTCAGATTGTGTTCGCGGGCGCCGCGGACGGAGATGTGGGTGAGGCTCATGGGGGATCGTTCTACCTATGTTCCGTGCGCGTTGGAAGGGGTCGGGCGACGGCGGCACAGGTGGGGGCAATTGCGGGAAAAGAGAAGGGCGGCCGGGAGATTCCCCGCCGCCCTTCCAGATCCGTTCGCCGGCCGTGAGGGGGGCGCGTGGGGTGCGCCCCTGCCCTCAGGCCAGAGTGCGGATGTCGCCGGGCCGCCGCCTGAGCCAGGTGACGAGCAGGCAGACACCGACGTTCGCCAGGGCCCAGAGCAGCAGTTCGGACTGCGCTCCGTCGCTGAGAGGGGTTTTGGCCCGGACGGACGTGGTGACGAAGGTGGCCATCAGCAGGATGGCCCAGAACCGGATGACGCGCATGGTGATGCCCCCATGGGTTGCGGGACGGAAAGGATATGGGGCCACGCTGGCGCCCCGCCGGATGGCGGGGCGCGCGTGACGAACTTTTCAGGCTGCCTTCGCGTGCGGCGCGGGCCCCTGTGCGAGGGCCTGTTCCCAGCGATCGAGGCGGACCGAATCCAGATATTCCTGCTGCATCTCCTCTGTGAGGATTTCCGCGAGGCGGACGCCTTCGATCCACAGTTCGATCACGCGGAACATGCCGCCGCGGCTGTAGGTTTCGACGGGCCAGCCTTCGCGGGCAGCGATGGCGTAGACCTGATCGCGGGAGAGCCGGGTGCCCAGTGCGAAGTGGACGGCCGAGCGCTGCCGGGCGGGACCGGGCAGGCCGACGGTGCCATCCGGCCCTTCGACGAGGCGGGTGCCGGCAGGATAGACCTCTACCAGGGTGTTGGTGGCGTCGTTCGCGTGGGCGACCCAGCTGCCGTCTGCGACGGGCGGGAAGGGCGTGGCCTTGCCGCCCATGATTTCGGCGAGGACGGTTGCGACGCGCTGGGGGTTTTCGGCGTCTGTGGACAGATGAAACAGCATGTTCGGTACACTTCCTGATGTGGTTTGCGGGTGTACCCCTCTCGGCCGTGGGATTTGCCGGATGCGGGCGGCGCGGTCTTGGACGGAATCGACGGAATCGACGGCGGATGTGGCGCGGCCTGCCTTGTGGGGGGCGCGGCGCTGCGGCATGCAGGTGGAATGACTGGAACAGCTGGTTCGGAAAAGCCGCGCAAGGCGCGGAGCCTGCGGCGGCGGATTCTGCGCTGGGCGGGATTCCTGGCGCTGATCGGGCTGCTGGTGACAATCCTGATGGCGTTCCACAACCCGCCGATGCGGCTGATGCCGGTGCCGGCGGCCTTCGTGAAATCGGGATCCGCCCTGTTCGAGGCGAATCCGAACCTGCGCCGGGACAACCGGATCGAGCTGTTCTATGCGACCAACCGGCTGGCGCTGGGGCCGCGCAACGACCGGACGCACGTCATCACGCCGGGCCGCGACCTGCTGCTGGGGGTGACGACCATCCGCATCGGCGACGAGGGGACGGCGTGGGACCGGGTTTATGAATGGTCGTTCGGAGAGGATGGGGAGCGACGCCCGCAGCTGATCCTGGAGCGGATGGCGGAGCTGGCGTCCCTGCCCGGTGACGAGGAGGTGCCGCCGGCGGGGCCGGTGATGGATGCGTCGCTGCGGGCCTGGCTGGGGCTGGTGGACGAGGCGCTGGCGCGCAGCCCGGATCCCGACATCATCATCTATGTGCACGGCGCCAATTCCACGGTGGAGCGGGCGGCGGGGCAGGCAGCGCAGCTGCGCCATTTCACCGGGCAGAACGCGGTGGTGCTGCTGTTCGCCTGGCCGACGGCGGAAAATTTCCTGGTCTATCCGCGCGACATCGAAACGGCTTTTGGCGCGGCGCCGCAGTTTGCGCGGCTGGTGGAGCTGCTGGCGACGCACACGCGGGTGCGAAAGATCGACGTGCTGAGCTATTCGGCGGGCGGCACGGTTGCATCCGACGGGCTGGCGCGGGTGGGCGCGCTGAGCCGGCAGCGCAACTATGATCCGCGGCTGGGGCAGGTGCATCATTCCGCGCCGGACGCCGACCTGAGGGATTTCGTTGGCGACCTGCGCGACTATGCCGGGCTGCCCGACCGGGTGACGGTGGGCCTGAACATGGAGGATTCGGCGCTGCGGCTTTCCGAGGTGCTGAACCGGGGATCCCGCGCGGGCCGGCCCGACCTGAAGGAGCTGTCGCCGGGCGACATCCGCTTCCTGCAGCAGGCCAACCGGGATCTGGGGCTGGAGATCGTGCGGGTGCGGCCCGGCGACCTTCAGGGCGTGGGTCCGCGCTCGCACGGCTTCTGGTACATGGACCCCTGGGCTGCCAGCGACGTGCTGATCCAGCTGATGTTCGGGCTGGGCGCGCCGGATCGCGGACTTGCCCCGGGGCCGGGGACGAGCGGCTTGGCCTATTGGGTGTTCCCGCCCGATTACGAGGCGCGGCTGCCGGCCGTGCTGGCCCGTGCGTCAGCCCTTGTGGCGGAACCGGCCCGCTTCAAGGAAGGCGAGAGCCTGCCCGACACTGTCAGGGTGGAAGGGCATCAGGCTGTGCGGAACATGGACGACGATGTGATCGGCCATGCCGGGAAGCCGGGTGGCGGCGACTGATACCTTTCCGTCGTTCGGGCGGGGCAGGATGCTTTCCGGCACCAGGTTCACGCTGACATCGCCGGCGACGACGCCCAGTTCATAATCGACCGGGCCGAACATCGCTTCGTGCGCGCGCAGCCGGTTGGTGCGCAGCATCGGGGCGACCGGGCCGAGGACAGCATCGGACAGCTTCAAATCGAACAGGGTGTCCGCCAGTTCGGAGCCCTGGTTCGGCGGGGCGAGCTGCACGATGCGGCCGAGGCGCTTCGGGCGGCTGCTGTTCACAAGCGCGCGGGCGACAAGGCCGCCCAGCGAATGGGTGACGATGTGGAGCGGGCCATCCAGGGTGGCTTCGAAGGCGGCGACGCGGGGTTTCAGATAGCCGAGGATCTCGTCCATCGAGCGGCGCATCCCGTAGCTGGGCGCGGTGGACGCGAAGCCGGCATCCGCCAGTTCGGACGCGAGGAACGACATGGACAGGCCGGTGCGGCCATGGCCGTGAAGGAGAAGGACGCCTGCGGTCATCGCGTCAGCTATTTTCCGGGGCGGCCCAGTTCTGCTGGCGCAGGACGGTATCCTTCTGGCCGCGCGCGATGAAGCGGGGCCTGAGATAGTCGTAGAAGAACCAGTCCTTCTGAGACGGCAGCGTGGCGTGGTAGAGGATGCGTTCGGGCAGTGTCCATCGGACCGAGGTGCGGTCTGCCCGGCGGGGCGAAGGCTGGACCCAGAGATCGCGGGCATAGGCGATGCGGCCCTGCTTCCACAGGCGATGCACCAGTTCATGATCCTTCAGCACATAGGGCCACAGCGCGGGATCATAGCCGCCCGATGCCTTGTAGGGCGCGGTGCGGAACAGATGGGCATAGCCGCCGCCGTGCGCCTGGTGGGTTAGGAGGTTCGGAATGACATGGGTGTAGAGCCAGCGGCCGGCGCGTTCCCACAGGCTGTCCGGGTTGGGGCCGGTATCATGGGCGATGAACCCGATGATGCCGGGCGGGGCGGCATCGAGGCGGCGGGTGGCTGTTTCGAGATAATGGGGCGGATAGAGGGTGTCCGCGTCGCAGATGGCGATGAATTCCGTTTCGACGGCGGCGATGCCCATGTTCAGCGCATGGACCTGGCCGGGCACGGGCTGTGTGAGCAGGGTGGTTTCGATGCCCTGCTGCCCGGCGGCCCACCGGCGGGCGATCGCCGGGGCGGAATCGGTGGAGCCATTGTCCACCAGCACGACCCGGAAGGGGCGGAGCGTCTGCGCGGCCAGGCTGGCGAGGGTGGCGGGAAGCCACTTTTCCTCGTTGAAATAGGGGATCACGATTGTCCAGCGGGCAGGGGCCATTGGCGGCCCCTAGCCGTTGCAGCTTGGGAGTGAAAGCTTGCGAAGGGCCTTTGGCCGCGCCAGATGGCGGAAATGGCGCTGTTCAAGATCTTCAGGGCCGCCGAATGGGCGGCGTTCGAGGCGGCGGGGCTGTTCGCGGGATCCGCGGACGATCTGCGTGACGGGTTCATCCATCTTTCGACCGGCGAGCAGCTGGACGGCACGCTGCGGCGGCACTTCGCGGGCGAGAGCGGGCTGGTGGTGGCTGAAGTGTCCGTGGCGGACGATCCGGCGCTTAAGTGGGAGGTTTCGCGCGGCGGGGCGCTGTTTCCGCACCTGTTCCGGCCCCTGGAGCAGGGCGATCTGCTGGGGCATGAGCTGCGCTGAGCGGGGGCCCCCGGCCGGCGGGCCGAGGGCGGATGCCGCCGCGCCACAGCGGGGGGTCAATCGAACGAGGCGCCGGCGGGCGTGGGCAGGTTCGCGGTGATCGGCTTGAGCGCCGGCGCGGTGCCGCTGCCGCCCAGCGATGCCGCCCAGTTTTCGGCCCGGACAGGATCGAGGGTGACGACCCCGTGGGCGAAGGGGGCGAGCAGGCCGATCCCGCGGGTGCGGGCCGCCGAGGGGGTAAGGGTGAGGAACGCATTCAGGGCGGGGGCGGCTGACACGGGGCGGCTCCCGAAAACCGAGACCCAGCTTTCGCCGATCTTTCGTTCGGTATCATAAAGGTCGATGTTGTCGGCGGCGGTGGACTGGGGCCCCACCGGGATGCCCTTCATGGTGATGTTGCGTGCAACTTCCACCTGTTCGGCGCTGGAGACGCGGATCTGCGGCTGCATCGCGCCGCCGGTGCGGCCGTCTGGCGTGCGCAGCTTGCTGTTGTTGTTGTCGGCCCAGGGGGAGGCGACGATGACGTTGTTGAGGATGCGCGCGCCGATCACGCGGTAGAGGCTGATGCCGTGCAGGGCGGAGCCATAATAGACGTTGCCACTGATCTCGAGATTGCGGTGATAGATGCCGGTGCGTTCGCCGCCGATGAACATGCCGTGCACCGCGCCGTTCAGGCCCAGCTGGAAGAAGTTGTTCCGGATGCGGAAATTTGTGGCGCCGGTTTCTTCCTGGTTCGTCCAGAACTGGATGGCATCGGGATGCTCGCCCTTGCCATAGTTCGGGTTGAAATCGTGGAAGTGGTTGTTGCTGATTTCGGAATCGGCCACGGCGGCGATGTTGATGCCTTCGCGCACGAAACCGATGCTGTTGTGGACGATGGCGACCCGGCTGGAGCGCTGGACATAGACGGCGCTGCGCAGATCCTGGAACTCGTTGGAGCCGACCAGCACGTTCGTGGCCATGCGGACATGAAGGCCGCCCTGCGCGTCGTCGAAGCCGTCCTGGTTGGCGGTGCCGCCCCGGATGCGGTTGCCGGTGAATCGGATGTTGGCGCCCGCGATCGAGACGACGGGGTTCTTCGCGCTCTGCGCATCGACGCCGCTGACGGAGAGGCCTTGCGCGCCGCCGAGGCTCATCTGGCCGAAGCGGGCGCGGTTTGCGGCGTCTGCCGAGCGGAGGAAGACGTGGCCGCCCGTGTAGCGGAACTTGGTGAAGTTGAAGTCGCCATAGTCGCCGGGTGCGAGGAGGATCACATCTCCGGCGGTGGCGGCCGAGAGTGCGGACCACAATTCGCCGCGGGTGGCGACGGCGAAGGTCTTTGCGGAGAGGGGGCTTGCGAACGCGCCGACGAGCGATGCGAGGAGGGCGCCGCCGAAGAGCGCGCCGCGAACGGCTGGGGCGGTGGGCATTTGGCTCTGTCTCCTGTGTGGCGGCCGGGTCTGTTGCAGGAGTTGGGTTGAAAGCGACCCAGTTGTGACCCGGCCCATGGCAGGAGACGGCCGCGCCCGCGGGCGGTTCAGCCGGAAAATAGGTGAAGGATTGGAAGGGTTTCCGCGCGCACGGCATTGCCCCGCCGCTGGCAGGCGGCAGGGCCCTGGGGCGTTGTTCGGGAGATTCCGCTAGCGGGACTGGGCGGCGCGGGCGCGCCGGTAGCCATCCCGCTGCTGGCAGCGATCCCACCAGGCGCGGGTGCGGGGGCCGAGTTCCGGCAGGAGGCCCAGCGTGCCGGCCAGCAGGCAGGCGTAGCCGACGGCGATGTCGGCGGCAGTGAAGCGCCCGGCGACGAGCCATTCGCGGTCGCCTGCCCCTTCGGTGCCGCCCAGATGGGATTCCACCCAGGACATGCGGGCGAGGAACCATTTCGCATAGGCGTCCGCCACCTGCGGCAGCCGCTTTTCCGGCGGTTCCAGCAGGCGGTAGCGCAACACGAGCGTCTGCGGGAAGGTGAAGGTGGCGTCCGACTGGAAGAGATAGTTGGTGTAGGCGGCGAAATCGGGTTCCTCAGGGGTGACGGCGAGCGGGGTGGGCCCGTGTGTCGCGGCGAGATAGTGGAGGATGCCCGTGCTTTCGGTGAGTTCGGCCGCGCCGTCCCTGAAATAGGGGATGGTCCCGAGCGGATTGGTGGCGAGATAGTCGGGTTGCTGCCAGCGCGGTGGGAAGGGCAGCAGGTGGAGTGTGTAGGGCAGCCCCATCTCCTCCAGCATCCAGAGCGGCCGGAACGAGCGGGCGTCTGCGCAATGCCACAATTCCATCAACCTCTGTCTCCCCTGGCGGCTTTCCTATTGCCACTCGCCTAGCGGGGCGGCAGGCGCTAATCACCCTGACCTTATGGACCAGATACGGATTTCGGGCGGACGCCCGCTGAAGGGGAAGATCCCGGTTTCGGGGGCGAAGAACGCGGCGCTGACGCTGCTGCCGGCCGCGCTGCTGACGGACGAGCCGCTGACCCTGCGCAACCTGCCGCGACTGGCGGACGTGGACACCTTCGGCCATCTGCTGAACGTGCTGGGCGCCTCGACCCAGACGCAGGGGTCGCGGCCGGAGGATTTCGGCCGGGTGATGACGATCTCGGCCAGCCGGATGACATCGACCACGGCGCCTTATGATATCGTGCGCAAGATGCGCGCCTCCATCCTGGTGCTGGGGCCGCTGCTGGCGCGCGAGGGGATCGCGACGGTGAGCCAGCCGGGCGGCTGCGCCATCGGCAACCGCCCGATCGACCTGCATCTGAAAGGCCTGGTAGCGCTGGGGGCGGAGATCGAGCTGACGGCGGGCTATGTGCGGGCGAAGGCGCCGAAGGGCGGGCTGCACGGCGGCCACATCATCTTCCCCGTGGTGAGCGTGGGCGCGACCGAGAATGTGCTGATGGCCGCCGTGCTGGCGAAGGGCCAGACGGTGATGGAGAATGCTGCGCGCGAGCCCGAGATCGTGGATCTGGCGAACTGCCTGAACGCGATGGGCGCGCGGATTTCGGGCATCGGCACCGAAAGGCTGGTGATCGAGGGCGTGGACCGCCTGCATGGCGCGACCTATGCCGTGATGCCCGACCGGATCGAGGCGGGCAGCTATGCCTGTGCGGCCGCGATCACGGGGGGCGAGGTGATCCTGACCGGCGCGAGCCGGGAGCTGCTGGGTTCGACCCTGCCGGTGCTGGAAGAGGCCGGGGTTTCCTTCGAGGATGTGAAGGGCGGGCTGAAGGTGAGCCGGGCGAACGGGCTGCACGCGGTGACGGCGACGACCGCGCCCTGGCCGGGCTTCGCGACCGACATGCAGGCGCAGCTGATGGCGCTGGTGACGGTGGCGGACGGCGCTTCGATGCTGACCGAGACGATCTTCGAGAACCGCTACATGCATGTGCCCGAACTGGCGCGCATGGGGGCGGACATCATGGTGAAGGGCCGATCCGCCATGGTGCGGGGCGTGGCCGGGCTGCACGGGGCGCCGGTGATGGCGACCGACCTGCGCGCCTCGATGAGCCTGGTGATCGCTGGGCTTGCGGCCGAAGGCGAAACGATCGTGCGCCGCGTCTATCACCTGGACCGGGGCTATGAGCGGCTGGAGGAAAAGCTGCAGGCCGTGGGCGCCGATATCGAGCGGGTGGACGGGGACTGACCGGAATGACCGAGCTTCTGCTGCTGCGGGCCGAGGATGCCGACGACCTGAAGATCCTGTCCGCCTGCGTGCAGGACATGGCGGTGAAGGCGCTGGACGTGGCCTGGGAACCGGCGCGGCGGCGGCTGGTGCTGCTGGGCAACCGCTATCGCTGGGAGGCCCGGCAGCCGACGCGGGTGCGAAGCGCCCTGCGGTTCGACGGCGTGCTGAAGGTGGCGCGACGCGAGTGGCCGGAGGAGCGGCATGCGGTGCTGCCCTTGCTGGCGGTGGCGCCGGAGGGCGAGTGTGCGCTGATCCTTTCGTTCGGAGGCGGGACGGCGCTGCGCCTGGAGATCGAGGCGATCGACGCGACGCTGGAGGATGTTTCCGGCGCCTGGGGCGCGCTGGCCGTGCCGACGCACGGGGGCGGGCGGGGCTGATTCGACCTTCCGGCGAGCTGCCGCGAGTCGCGCGGACGTCATTCAGATATTTGCGAAACTGATTTCTTTTTAAATGCAGCCACTTGTTTGAAAACCGTTAGATCGTGCTTGAGGCGCGATAAACGGTTCGTCGATATTTAAGCACGGCTCGTCGATGAAATTGCCGAATTTTCTTGTGGCCCGGCCGTTGACGAGGGATTGATCCCCAAAGTCGTAAAAAACTATAAAACAAAGGGTTGCTAAATGTTGTTTAACAAGGGTCTCGCGCTGTGCGGCGCGATGGTGCTGGCTGCCGTTCCGTATCCGGCGATGGCGCAATCCACACTTCAACTGGTCGAGGATGATGCCCGGGACAGCGGCGTCTCGCTGGGCGGGACTTCCTCTGGCGCGGCGGTTCGGACCGCTGGACTTACCTCGACGCAGCTTTCGTCGATCAAGGTGAGCAATGTCCTGATTGCGGCCCCCGCCCCGGCGGCGACCACGACGACGGCGCCCGCGACCACGACCTTCAACTCCTCCACCTTCCTGAGCGGCGAATGGTTCAACAGCCTGAGCGTCGCATCGCTGCAGTCCCTGCTGTCTTCGCTGACGGCCACAACGTCCAACATGCCGGTTACCGTGACGGATACCGCCTCCCCGGGTGACGCGGGCGTGGTGGAAACCGTGACGGAGGTGGTTCGGGATGTCGTGGAAGCGGTGACCGACGCTGTCGACGCCGTCGTCGATACGGTGGTGGCGGTGGTGGACGCGGCTGTCGATGCCGTGACCGGTCCGTCGCAATCGACTTCGACGGCTGGCGTGACGATCCCGACAGCCGGCGACATCCAGGTGGCGGGGCCGCGCGATGTCGTGACGGCGGGGCCGCCGGCTGTCGATGACAATTCGGCGCCGGCCGGGCCCAGCCTGCCGACGGGCCAGCTGCCCGCCGTGGAGAAGACCTTCGACGTGTATGACCGCGCCCAGCTGTGGACGGCGCTGACGGAATCGCTGAATCTGTCTGGCGCGATCATCCGCATCCATCCGGGCAACTATGGCTCCCTGCTCTGGAAGAAGCGCCTGCACACCAAGGGGCGGGTGTTCCTTGTCGCCGCGACGGCCGAGAAGCCGGTGTTCACGAAGATGGACTTCGGCGGTTCGCAGAACATCGCGATCAGCGGCGTGAAGGTGGCCAGCGGGGAATCGGTGCTGATCTCCTTCGCCAGTGCGAAGGACATGTTGCTGACCGATACCATGCTGACCAGCGCCAACAACGACCGCAATCCCTGGGACAATGGCAACACGGGCATCCATATCCGCAGCGCCACCGGCGTGACGGTTTCGGACGTGACCTTCGAGGATCTGCGGCTGGCGATCTATGTGCAGCGGTCCAGCAACGTGATCGTGCGTTACAACACCATGAACTGGCTGCGCGAGGGCATGAACGTGGCCGCGACGGACCGCTTCCTGCTGTACCGCAACTATTTCACCGAGTTCCATCCCAACTATGCCAAGGGCGAACATCCCGACACGGTGCAGTTCTGGAACGTGAACGAGACGGCCGGCGTGTCCAACTCGAAGCTGATCGAGAATGTGATGATCCACGGTGGTTGCCGGGCGGTTCAGGGCTTCTTCCTGGGCGCCGAGCGTGCGGCCTACTGGCATTCGAACCTGGAGATCCGGGGCAATGTCTACTATGGATCTTCTCCACACGGGATTTCGGTGACCCGCACCAATGGGCTGAAGCTGGCCAACAACGTGGTCGTTGCCTCGCCCAACGGCGATCGCAACAACAGCGACCGCTCGGCCGACGGGAAGTGCAGCGGGGGCTACAGCCCGCGCATGCGCGCCACCACGTCCACCAATGTCGAAGCCTACAACAATGTGGGCATGACCACCCCGCTGCTGGCCGATGGCGAGCTGAAGTATGACAACTGGGATATTGTGGACGCCTTCTATGGCGGGCTGCCCTGGGCTGATGTGTTCGTGAACGGGCGCATGACATCCGACAAGCCCGCGCTTTCCGAGTTCGTGACCAAGGACCCGTCGCTGACCCGGACCAAGAAGGGTGGCATCCTGGAGGCGTTCCCGCACGGGCGCCGCAATCTGGGGGCGACCGACGCCCTGCTGGATGCACTGGCGGCGCACGCCAAGGGCGCCTGAGGCGGAGCCTGGAATGCGGGGGCGCGCGGCACCGGAAGGTCTGCGCGCCCCTTCGCATGTCCGGGTTGCAGCAGCGGACAGTCGTTTACCGGTTTCCTTCTGGAGGCCGCGCCCCGCCTTCGCTATAGGGATGGCATGATCAGCGCCCGCGACCGGATCCTTCGCCCCTATACGCGGCGCGTGCATGATCTGCGGCACAGCCTGCTGAAGATGCTGGCCGTGTGCCTGCTGATTATGACCGCCATGTTCATGGGTTTCTGGCTGGCGGTGTTCGGCACGCTGGTGGCGCAGCCTTTCTTCCTCCTTGTCGGCATCCTGTTCGTGGTGGCGCTGTGGATGATGGACGATACCGAACCCGACTACCGGGCGAAGATCACCACACTCCTGGTCTGGTATGTCGTGCTGGAGGCCACATGGCCCTCTTATGTGGCGGTCGACATACCCGGGCTGCCCTGGCTGACGCCACCGCGCATGCTGCTGGCCGTCATGATGTTCGTGGTGACGCTTCAGCTCGCGCAATCGGCGCGTGCGCGCGGTGACCTGATCGAGGTGTGCGGTGCGGCCAAGCTGGCGCTTTGGTTCCTGGGCATCTTCTGGGCCACGGCCTTTGCGACTTGCCTGATTTCCCGCACGCCGAGCGCCTCGTTCGTGATGCTGGTCGAATGGTTCCTGCTGTGGAACATGCCGTTCCTTGTGGCGTGTCTGGTCTTCCGGGACCAGGACGCCTTTTCCCGCTTCGTGACGGCGCTGATCTGGGCGACGGCCTTCATCTTCGTGATGACGATCTTCGAATATCTCCAGCGCAAGCCGATCTGGTTCGGCTACATCCCTTCGTTCATGAAGATCGACGGGCCCTTGTATCATGCCATCATGCAGGAACAGGTCCGCGTGGGGGACAACCGCTATCGGGCGCGGGGCGTGTTCGCGGTCCACCTGTATTTCGCGCAATATATCCTGCTGGTCGTCCCCTTCATCCTGCACAGGGCCATCGAAAGCCGGGGCTGGGAACGCTTCTGGGCCTGGGCGCTGATGGCGTTCACGCTGCTGATCATCTGGATGACCAACACGCGGACCGGCATGTCGGGCTTCATCCTGGTTTCGGCGGGCATGATCGGCCTGTTCGCGCTTCGCCGGTTCCTGAACCCGACGAACAAGGGTGACATGGTGGCGCCCGGCATCTTCCTGGCCGCCCCTGTCGGGATGATGGCGTTCGGCGTGCTGGTGGCGCTGAGCCCCCGGTTGCAGACCATGACGATCGGCGGGGCGCAGACCCGGTCCAGCGACCTTGGCCGTGACATGCAGTGGATCAAGGGAACGGCCGCCATCAAGGCAAACCCATTCGGTTACGGCGGCGGCAACTCGGGCCCGCTGGCGGGCCGGATGGCCGGTGACCGCTACATTATCGACAGCCTGTGGCTGAACTTCATGCTGGATTTCGGTGTGCTCGCCTTCGGCGCCTTCATGCTCTTCCTGGGTGTGACGATGTATTATGGTGTGCGCATGTACCTGACCGCGAAAGATCCGACGACAAAGCTGATGGGACCGGCCGCGATCGCGGTTGGCGGGTTCATCCTGACGACCTACACCATCAGCTTTGCAGGCAACCTGCCGCTGCTGATGATCATCGTGGGTGGAATCTATGCCTTCCGTCAGCGCCAGATGGCATCGCAGGGACAGCCGGCCGCATTGAAGCCCGTGCGGCTGCCGCAGTGGCTGCCGCGCCGCCGCCTCGCCTGAAATCGTGAAGCTTCACCACTTCCACGACCCCGAAGGCAATTTCGGGGACGATCTGAACCACTGGTTGTGGGATGCCCTGCTGCCCGGATGGCGGGCGGCCTGGCCCGACACCTGGCTGGTGGGCGTGGGGACGCTGATCAACAGCAAGATGCCGGCGGGCGCGCCGAAGATGGTGATGGGATCCGGCGTGGGCTATGGCGAGCTGCCGTCGCCCGGGATGCTGGCGGAATGCCGGTTCGTCAGCGTTCGCGGGCCGCGATCAGCGGCCGCGCTGGGGATCGCGCCGGAACTGGGTATCCTGGATCCGGCGGCGCTGATTCCGCTGCTGCCGGATTTCGCGGATATCGAGCGCCATGGGGAAACCCTGTTCATCCCGCACCACCGGTCCGTCCACCGGCAGGACTGGGCCGCCCTGTGCGCTCGGGCGGGGCTTTCCTATCTTTCGCCCTGTGGCGAGGCGAAGGGCGTGATCCGCCGGATCGCGGGCGCAAGGCTGGTGGTGACGGAAAGCATGCATGGCGCGATCCTGGCCGACGCCTTCGGCGTGCCCTGGCACGCGGTTTCCATCAACGCGCAGTTCAACGGCTGGAAATGGGCCGACTGGGGGGAGAGCCTGGGGGTTGACGTGCGCATCCATCCGCTTGCCTCTGCGCTGGAACCGCTGATCCGGCGGTTGCGGCGGGCGCCGGCGCGCGTGGTGGCCTCGGGTGCCGGCGATGGCGGACGTGGTGCGCCGGCGCGACCGGGGACGAGCTGGAAAGGGCGTCTGCGGCTGGCGCTGGAGCGTATGTCTGTCGAGCCGAAGATCGGGGCGCTGGCGCGACAGCCCGGCCAGTTGAGCGACCGCACGCGGCTGGCGGATGCGCAGGCACGGCTGCGGGCGCGGTTCGCCGGGCTTTCGGCGGAAATGGCGGCGGACGCCACCGCCTAGCGGAACCGGCGTGATGGCCTGGCCTTCTAGGGCAGGCCGAATTCGGCGCGTTCCAGCTTTCCGTAGCGGCGCATCAACTGGACGTTCTGAAGCATGCGGCGCGGGTTTCGGATCATGCCGCCATTGGCGAGATGGGCGCGCAGTACGCCCTGCGAGCGGCTGTGGGCGTTGACATGGCCGACGCGATAGACGGCGCCGGGATAGGGCAGCGGGGTGAAGATCTGCCCCTGCTGCTCCAACGCGGCCTTCACCAGCACATGGCTGCCCAGCATTGTCTTCACATAATCGGGCGAGGCGGCCTCCAGCGAATGCGGAAGCCCGAGCGCGGCGAAGGGCAGGATGGCCGAGGTGCCGCACAGATTGCTGAAATCCTGGTGCGTCATCAGCATCCGGCTGCCGGGCGACCAGACAAAGCCCTCATCGAAGCGGAAGGCGGTGCCGGGCGCGGCTTCCGCCATGGTGCCGGCCAGGCGGTTGCTGACGAAATCATCATCGTCAACCACCATCACATGGCTGGTGGGGCCGGCGGCCAGCAGGGCGGCGAGCACGCGGCGGCCCTTGTCGAGCCGGGCTGCCTCGTGGAATTCGCGCCGGCTCTGCCCGTGTGGGCTGTAGGCGGGATTCGGCGGAAAGCGCACCCGCACATCCTGGATTCCGGGCGGCAGCGGCGGCAGATCCGCACCTTCCTGCACGGCGACATAGGCGCGCCACGACGGGTGCAGCTGGCCGGCGACGGAAGCGAAGGTCTGGGCGATATTGTCCTGCAGGTCGCGCCAGCTGGCGGCGTTTTCCGGGTGGCGGACGGGAATCACGAAGGTGAGCGCCACCGGGGCCCGAAGGTCGGTTCCGATGGGTTTCACCTTCACCGGCGGCGGACTTTCTGAAGAAGGGCGAGGCTGTCGCGCCGGTCGAGGAGGGCGATGAGGCCGACATAGACGAGGACGCCGGCGGGGACGCCCGCGAGCAGGCGCGCGATGCTGTTGAGGCCCTGAAGCGCCAGCCAGCCATCGAGTGAGGCGACGGCCACCCCCATCAGCGCGGCGGCGAGCGCCGGGCGCCAGACGGAAGCGGGAATACGGGCATAGCGCAGGCCGAGGAGCCGGCTGAGGAACCAGCAGTTGAGCGGGATCTGGATGCAGACGGCCGCGGCCTTTGCCCAGACGGCCGCCATCAGCCCGTGGCTGGCGGCGACCCAGAGGAAGCCGATGTTGATCGCGGCGCAGAACAGGCTCCAGCGGAACTGGAAGCGGGCCTTGCCATGGGCGGAATAGATTGCGGCGTTGAGTTCGCTGATGGTGCTGATGAGGGCGACGACCGAGAGGACGCCCAGCACCTGCGCGACCATCGACCAGCCATCCCCCAGCAGCAGGCGGACGATCGGGGTGGCGAGCGCCCAGATTCCGAAGGTGACGGGCGCCATCACCAGGAAGGTGGCGTGGAGCGTGGTGAGATAGCCGCTGGCGACGCGTTCCGGTTCGGACTGGATCGACGACATGATCGGGAAGGTGGTGCGCCGGATCGCCTGGGTGATGGTGCGCTGGGGCGAGATGAGGATCTGCTGGGCGAGCGTGAGATAGCCGAGATCGGCGGCCGAGAGTTTTTTCCCGACGATCGGCCGGTCTGCGTAGCCGGAGATGATTCCGACTGCGCCCGCCAGCGTGACATAGCTGCCGTAGCCGATGAGGGGCTTCAGCGCCTCCCACGAGAAGGCGAGGCGCGGGCGCCATTTCGCCGAGGCGAAATAGACGGCGAAGATCACGAAGGTGATGACATATTGCTGGGCGAGCAGCGCGAAGACGGATGCGCCCGCCGCCGCGAGGCCGACGGCGACGACGGCCCCCGCGATGCCGGCTGCGAGTTCCGCCGTGGCGAGGCGCTGGAACCGGAACTGCCGTTCAAGGATGGAATTGGGGACGCCCTGCGCCGCGATGAGCAGGAACAGGGGGGCGATGGCCTGCACATAGGGGGCGAGCTTCGGCTCGTCGAACAGCGAGGCGATCGGGTTTGCGAGGGCGAAGACTAGGAGCGCTGCGGCGACCCCCAGGGCGACGGAGGCCCAGAAGACGCTGTTCAGTTCGATGTCGCTGACGTCCTTGCGCTGCACGAGGGCGACGCGGAGGCCGAAATCGGCGAACACCTGAATGAAGTTGATGAGGAAGAAGATGAGGGCGAACAGCCCGAATTCCGCCGGGCCGAGAAAGCGCGACAGGAGGCTGATGGTGCCGATGCCGATGACCGCCCGGAGGCCCCGCGACAGCGCCGCCGCACCCGACCCCATGAGGGCGGCACGGGCCAGGCCAGTTTTCTGCCGTGGGCCTGCCGTGGGTGGGGGAGACGGCATGTTCATCGGATCCCGGCTGGATTGCCCCGCTTTTGCTGCACCTGCGATATGACCTTCATGACGGCCTTCCGGGCGGGGCTCAAGCGAAACCATGCTTAAGGGGCGGGCGGAAGCTCTGCCCCGCAGACGAGGCGGGCGCCCTGCCCGGCCTTTCCGGCGGCGGATGCGGGATTGACGAGGAACGCTTCCGGCGGGGGGTTGGGGCCCGTGGGCGGGTTCAGGAAGATCTTCCTGAGCGGCACACCCTTGCCGCCGCGCACCTGCGCCGTCGTGTTGTTCGCGCCTTCGATGGGCAGTTCGGCGGGGATGGTGAAGGAGGAGGCGATGTTGCCGACAATCCGGCCGCTGGAATTCGTGCCGACGATGCGGATCTTGGGGATGAGGGCTGCGGAATCGCGGCCGTCGGCCGAGCGGACAGGCGGCGGCGAGGTTTCCGTGTGATCGGAACCGATCACGGTGTTGCGTTCGACGACGGTGTTTTCCGCGCCGCCCAGCGAAATGCCGTGGAGCGCGGAGCCATAGTAGATGTTGTCGCGGATGGTGGTGTTGCGCATCCGGAACTTCGGATCCTTTTCGGCGGACTGGGTGCCGCCGCCGAAGATTCCATGGACCGCCCTGGGCCCGCCGAGGCTGAAGAAATTGCCTTCGATCAGGGTGTTGTTCGCGGAGCCGTCGTTGTTCTGCCAGAACTGGAGGGCATCCGGATGTTCGCGCTTCGCATAATTGGGCTGGAAGTGGGAAAAGCGGTTGCAGCGGATCACGCCGCCATCGACGGCGACCCAGTTGATGCCTTCCCTTATGTAGGCAAAGCTGTTGCCGGTGACGCGGATGTTGCGGCTGCTTCCGGCGGACATCGCCACCTTCATCTCGCGGAAGCGGTTGCCGCGGATTTCCACCCCGTCGGCGTTGCGCAGGCCGATTCCGATACCGCCGTCGTCCCAGGCGTCATTGTTCATGTTCTGGCCGCGGATGAGACTGTTGCGGACCAGAATATCGGCGCTGTTCTCGATGCGGAGGATGCGGCCGCGCTCGTCGAAGCCGCCGCCGATCTCCAGCCCGTCGAGCGACCAGCCGGAGGAGTTGAATATCTGCACGAAGGCGAGGATCGCGCCCTTGCCGCTGAGGACGGCGGGTTCGCCCGAAAGCTTGCGGCCGGTGATGCGCAGCGCCTGGTAGCTGCCCGGCGCGAGCAGGATCCTGTCACCGGGCCTGGCCGCCGCGACGGCGCTGGCGAGCTGGGCATCGGTGGCGACGCTGATGGTGCGGGCTTCGGCGCTGCCGCAGACGGGCACGAGGAAGGGGAAGGCGAAGAGGGCGATGGCACGGACATGGGGGGGCACGCGAAATCCTTTCCTTGGGCGCTGCGGCTCAGCGCGCGATGCCGAGGGCATTGAGAAGCGCCAGCAGACGTGTTCGCGGGCCGAGGGGATCAAGCCGGACGGCCTGCCGGAAATAAGGGGCGGCCCGGGCATGTTCGCCCATCTGGCGGAGGTTGCCCGCGATGCGGTGCAGATGGGTCAGGTGCGCTGCCGGGTGCGCCTCGAACAGGGAGCGGTGCTTTTCGAGGACGGCGATCCAGCTTTCGATGCGCTTGGCGCGATCGCGCGTGACGCTGTTCGGCGTGAAGCGCTGGATCACCAGCGGCTCGTCCGTGAAGGCGATGGCGCCGCGCGCGGCGAGGCGGATGGCGATGTCCCAGTCGACGAGGGATTTCAGCCCCGTGTCGAACAGGCCGACTTCGTGCAGGATTTCGCGCCGGGCGACGAGGGTCTGCGTGCTGATGGGGTTCGTGGCCATCAGCGTGGGGAGGATGTGGCCGGAAACGGCGCGCACGGCGGGATCGGGGTGGTAGGCGATCTTCAGCCTGCCGCCCGGGCCGGCGGCGGGATCGTCCGGCGTGCCGGTGATGAGGAGGCCGCAATAGAAGGCGACCGGCGGTTCCGACGCCGCGGCGAGCGTTTCCAGCTGGCGCTCGAGCTTTCGCGGGAGCCATTCGTCATCCGAATCCTGGAAGGCGACCCAATCGCCCTTCGCTTCGCGGATTCCGCTGTTGCGGGCGGCGGAAATGCCGCCGTTAGGCTGGTGGAGGAGGCGGACCCGCGGATCGGCCATGGCTTCGACGCGGGCGGCGGTGCCGTCGGCCGAGCCGTCGTCGACGACGATCACTTCGAGGGGCGGAACCGTCTGCCCGAGGACACTGCGGATGGCCGTTTCGATCGTGGCTTCCCGGTTGTAGGCCGGAATGACGACCGAAATGGACGGTGTGGATGCCATGCCTTCGCTGCCCCTGCTGATGGCAACCGGTGATAGGCGACTGCGCCGCGCCTGTCATGCCCGGCGCGGGGGCGCGTTGAAACAGATTGTTGAATCAGCGGCCGTCATGCCTTGATCGGGCCGACCGCAGGCGGCATGGATGGGGTTGTCAGGCGGCAGAGCTGGGGGAATTGCGGATGGTTTCAGCGCCACGGCTTGCATTGGGCCCTGGCGCGGTCCGCCTGATCCTGGCGCTGATGGTGTTCGTGAGCCATGTGAGCGTGTGGAACATCGGGACGGCTGCCGTGGTGCTGTTCCTGATGCTGAGCGGCTACTGGGTTTCCCGTATCTATCTGCAGGGCAGCTATGACGGCGTGGGCCACTATTTGGCGGGGCGGGTGATGCGCCTGTGGCCGCTGGTGATCGTGGCCGCGCTGACGGCCTGGGCGATCCAGATGGCGGTGCGGGGCTATCCCATGGGCAGCCTGGTTTCCACGATCCTGTTTCCGGGCATCGCATCGCGCGGGGACGATGTGGTCGGGACTGTCTGGTCGCTCGACATCGAGCTGCAGTTCTACATCCTGCTGCCGTTGGTGATGGCGGGCCTTGCAGCGGCCGGCCGGCGCTGGCAGCTGGCGCTGGCGGCCGGCGCCGTGGCGGCCTTCTTCGCCGGCATCTGGCTGGGCCGCATGGGCTGGCTGACGGCGCTGATCTTCGCGCCGGCGTTCGCGGCCGGCATCTGGATGGAGCGCAGTCAATGGACGCCGGGGCGCGGGGCGGCGATGCTGTCGCTGGTGGCCTTTCTGGCGGCACTTGCCGTCTATGCGCGGTTGACCCCGCCGGATCTGGAGGCTGCGATGGCGCTGGGAGTCGAGCATTTCAGCCTGGCGACACTGCTGGTGGCGGTTCTGGCCATTCCCTTCGTCGCGTGGAACGTGCACCAGCCATCCGGCCCCCGCGACCGCTGGCTGGGGGATCTTTCCTACCCCTTCTACCTGCTGCATTTCCCGCTGATCTGGGCGCTGACGCAGTTTCTGGGCGATACGCCCCTGATGAAGATCCTGGCGCTGGCGGTTTCGCTGGCGCTGACGCTTGCGGTGAACCTGTGGATCGACCGGCCGATCGAGGCGTGGCGCAGGCGACGGCTTCAGACGCGCAGGGCGCGCGCGGCCTGACGGATCACGCCCCCGTCCACCCCCGGTACCAGCGCACGAATTCCGGCACGCCGACATCGATGGGGGTGGTGGGGGCGAAGCCATGATCCGCCGCGATGGCGGAAATGTCGGCATAGGTATCCGGCACGTCACCGGGCTGCATCGGCTGGTGATCGAGGCGCAGCGGCCGCCCGCAGGCCTGCTCGATCACGGCGACGAGCCGGGACAGTTCCTCTGACCGGTGGTTTCCGATGTTGTAGATGGCGTGGGGGGAGACGCTGCCGCCCGGCTTCGGGGCGCTGTCGTCCGCCGGGGGGCGATCGGCGCAGGCGAGGACGCCGGCGACGATATCGTCGATGTAGGTGAAATCCCGGCGCATCCGGCCGCCATTGTAGTAGGGGATGGGTTCGCCCTTTAGGCAGGCCTCGGTGAACTTCCAGACGGCCATGTCCGGGCGACCCCAGGGGCCGTAGACGGTGAAGAATCGCAGGCCGGTCAAGGGGGTGCGATAGAGATGGGCGTAGGTTTCGCTCATCAGCTCGTTGGCCTTCTTGGTGGCGGCGTAGAGCGAGATGGGCTGATCCGTCCTGTCTTCCACGGCGAAGGGCAGCTTCCTGTTGGCCCCGTAGACGGAGGAGGAGGAGGCGTAGACCATCGGCACCTGCCTGTGGCGGGCGAGTTCCAGCATGTTCAGATGGCCGGAGAGGTTGCAGCGGCCATAATCCAGCGGATGATCGATGGACCAGCGCACGCCGGGCTGGGCGCCGAGGTGGATGATCCGGTCGATCCGATGGGGGGCCAGCGCCGCTTCGAGGCCGGGCGCATCGGCCAAATCCTGTCGCAGCAGGGTGAAGCCGGGGCCTTCGAGCGAGGCGGCGCGGGCTTCCTTCAGATCGAGGCGGTAATAGGGAATGAAGCAATCCAGCCCGACGACGGCTTCGCCGCGCGCCAGCAGGGCCCGGCTGACGGCCGATCCGATGAAGCCGGCTGCGCCTGTGACAAGAGTAACCATTACAAGGCTGGATGGCGGACAATGGCGGCTTGAGCAAGCGTGCGGGCTGACCTATCCTTTGTTTCCATGGGCGGGCAGCAGCGCATCTATCACCTGGACGCCTTGCGCTGTTTCTGCATGCTGTTCGGGCTGGCGCTGCACGGGGCGACCATCGGCAACGGCTGGTTCTTCATCGCGATCAAGGACGCATCCGACCATTTTCGGATGGCGACCTTCTTCTTGGTTTCCGGCTTCTTTTCGGCGATGGTGCTGTCACGTGGCGGCACGCGGGATTTCATTCGCAACCGGGCGCGACTGCTGCTGCTGCCGATGCTGATCGGCACATTGCTGTTGAATCCGCCGACCCTGTGGCTGATCCGGCTGTTCCACCTGGGGGATCCGCTGGCCAGCGGTTATGTGAACGGGACCTGGCGGCTGCCGATCTCTCCTTCGGACTTCTGGGGGCTGAACCTTCTGCACCTGTGGTTCCTGGCGACCCTGTTCGTCTATGCCCTGCTGAGCCCGGCCTTGCTGTGGCTGGCGGATACGCGCGGCGGATCCGCAACAGCCGCCCTGCTGGGGCGGCTGCCGGCCTGGTTCCGCCTGCTGCTGATGACAGCGGCCGTCGCCCTGTGCGTGACGGTGATGCGCGCTGTTTCCGACCAGATCCTGGTGCCGCGACTGCCGGATTCGACCCATTTCCTTGTGCGCGCGACAATGACCTACTTCGCCTTCTTCGCAGCCGGCGCCATCGGCTTCCGGCACCGCGAGCTGTTCGAGACGATGCACCGGCTGTTCTGGCCGGGCCTTTTGCTGGTGGGGGCGGCCTATCTGATGCACGGCCAGTGGGCCGGTGCGCTGCCCCATGCGCTGGAGCGGGCGAGTTACTGGATGCTGCGATCCGGCTTCATCTTCCTGATCGTGTGCGGCCTGATGGCGCTGGCAAGGCGGCTGGTGACGAAGGGCAGCCCCTGGCTGAGCCGGCTGACGGACCTTGTCTATAGTTTCTACATGTTCCACTTCCTGGTGATCTACATCATCGCGAACCTGATGCTGAAGCTGACGGACAATCTGTACCTTATCTTCGTGGCGATCCTGCTGGCCGGCTTTCCCATCCTTGTTGCGATCCATGAGAAGATCATCGCGCGCAGTCCGCTGCTGATGCTGCTGTTCAACGGCAAGATCGTGCGGCGGGCCGTGCCGGCCTGAGCGCGATGCGGAGGCGAGAAAGCGGTGGAGGATGCCGCCCTGCTGGGCTAGGCGGGGCATCGTGACCGGAAACGCCCAACGCCTGCACCACATGGATGCCCTGCGCTGCTTCTGCATGCTGGTGGGACTGGCCGTTCACGGGGCGACCATTGGCAACAGCCTGCTGTTCGAAGCAATTGCCGAGGTATCCGACCACTTTCGGATGGCGACCTTCTTCCTGGTTTCGGGCTTCTTCACGACCATGGTTTTCCTGCGCAGCGGGGTGCAGGCTTTTCTGGTGAATCGGGGGCGGCTGATCCTGATTCCGCTGGTATCCGGGCTGGTGCTGCTGAACCCGCTGACGCTGTGGCTGATCCAGCGCTATCACGGCGGGGGGGAGAGTTTTTCCAGCTTCTTCCTGGACGGGGGCTGGCGGCTTCCGCTGCCCGGGCCGATGGTGTGGCACCTGCACCTGTGGTTCCTGATTTCCCTGTTCCTCTATGCCCTGCTGACGCCCCTGCTTTCTGCCCTAGCGGGCAGCGCGCCCGTTTCCCGCGCGGTGCGCTGGCTGACGGGTTTGCCGGGATCGGCCGGGCTTCTGCTGCTGACCCTGCTGTTCGGCGTGGCCGTGACCTTGCTGAGAGGGCTGAACGACGCCGTGGTGACGCCCTTGTTCTTCCAGCCGAATGCCTTCCTGCCGATGGCGACGCTGAACTATCTGGCCTATTTCGCGATCGGCGTGCTGGCCTTTCGGCACCGCGATCTGTTCGATCTGATGCACCGGCTGTTCTGGCCGGGCCTGCTGCTGTTCGGCGCCGCCTATCTGCTGCACCCCCTGTTCGAAGACCAGTTGCCCCGCGCGCTGGAACGGGTGACCTACTGGATCCCGCGGGCCGGCTTCATCTTCCTGATCGTGTGCGGCCTGATGGCGATTGCAAGGCGGCTGGTGACACGGGGGACGCCGATGCTGAGCCGTCTGACCGACGGCGTGTACAGCTTCTACATCTTCCACTTCCTGCTGATCTACATCATCGCAAATCTGCTGCGGCCCTTCACGGACAATGTGTATCTGACCTTCGCGGTGATCCTGGCCGCGGGGTTTCCGGCCCTGTTCCTGATCCACGAACGGGTGATCGCGCCGAGCCCGCTGCTGACGCTGCTGTTCAACGGGAAGGCCGCGAAACAGCGGAAGGTGGCCGGGCCGGCCTGAGGCCGGGCCTGCCCGACGGCGGACTGCAATGACCCTGATTGCCCGGTCGATTCCGTTCGGCTGGCGGCGGGACGAAGAAGGGGGACGGGAATGACGGCCGCGCAGGGAATCCGGACTTGACCGGCCATGAAAGGCGCCTGTCGGTGCTGGCGCTTGCGGTTGGGCTGTTCGCGCTGATGCGGCTGCTGCCGGCGCCGGCCGGGCTTTCCGGAGAGGGCTGGGCCGTGGCCGCGCTGGCGGTGGTGATGGCGATGCTGTGGCTTTCGGCTGCGCTGCCGCTGGCGCTGACATCGGTGCTGCCCTTCATCCTGCTGCCGCTGACGGGTGTGATGAAGCCCGCCGGGGTGGCGGGGCTTTACTGGTCCCCCGTGATCTTCCTGGTTCTGGGCGGCGCCATCGTGGCGGTCGCGGTGGAGACGCACCAGTTGCATCGGCGGCTGGCGCTGGCGGTGGTGGCGCGGGCGCCCGCCTCTCCGCGCGGGCTGGTGGTGGCGTTCATGGCGGCGACAGCGCTGGTTTCGATGGGGGTTTCGAACACGGCGACGGCCTTCATCATGATGCCCGTTGCGCTGGCCGTGGCGGGCGCGCTGGCCGGGCCGGCTTCGGGCGGCGCGGGGCTGGTGACGGCGATGGTGCTGGGCGTGGCCTATGCCGCCAACATCGGCGGGCTGGGCACGCTGGTGGGCACGCCGACCAACGCGATTTCGGCCGGGATCGTGGAGCGGTCCCTGGGGTTGCAGGTGGATTTCCTGACCTGGCTGGCCTTTGGCGTACCGCTGGTGCTGCTGGCGATCCCGGCGACGGCGCTGATCCTGATCGCCCTGTTCCGCGTGCCGGGCGGGCGGCTGGACCGGGGCGAGCTGGTGGCGCTGCTGGGGCGGCAGGGCGCGCTGACGCCGGATCAGAAACGGCTGCTGCCGCTGCTGGCGCTGCTGCTGCTGGGCTGGGTGGTGTGGCCGCTGGTGGCCGTTGCATTCGGGCTGCCGGCGACGGACGACGGGATGGTGGCGATGGCGGTGAGCCTGCTGCTGTTCATCGTGCCTTCCGCCGAGCGGGAGGGGGCGCTGCTGGACTGGAAGGCGACGACGGCGCGGCTGCCCTGGGACATCCTGCTGCTGTTCGGCGGCGGTCTTGCGCTGGCGGGGGCGATTACCGATTCGGGGCTGGCGGCCTGGATCGGGGCGCAGCTTTCGGCGCTGGAAGCCTTGCCCACCCTGCTGCTGGCGCTGCTGGTGGTGGGGCTGGTGGTGCTGGTGACGGAGTTCGCCAGCAATGTGGCCGCAGCCAGCGCCTTCATGCCGGTGGTGGCGGCCGTGGCAGTGCAGACCGGAACCGCGCCGCTGCCGCTGGTGATGGCGTCGGCCTTTGCAGCGACCTGGGGGTTCATGATGCCGTCCGGCACGCCGCCCAATGCGATCGCGTTCGCCACCGGCCATGTTTCGATCGGGCAGATGGTGCGGGCCGGATTCCTGGTGAACCTGCTGGGCATCCTGCTGATGGTGGGCGTCAGCTTCGGGGTGGCGGCGTTTCTGGGCTGAGCGTTTCCGGCAGCAGGACGCCAAGCCGTTCATAGGCGGCAGGCGTGAGATGCAGGGCATCGGCCCGGTAGGCCGATGGAACCGAGGCGGCATCGGGGCCGAGCAGGGGGAGCGGATCCGTAACCGTTGCGCCATGGGCGGCGGCAATGGCCGGCAGCGCGGCGGAGAGGCTTTCGAGATAGGGCCCGACGTGGCCGCGCCACAGCAGGCGGCGCGCCGGATCAGGGCGGATCGGCGGGATCGGCTTCAGCAGGACGAGGGCGACGCCGCGCGCCTGCGCGGCGGCGGCCATCCGGGCGAACGCGGCCTTGCTGTCCGCCAGCGCGCGTTCGCGATCCCGTGGGCCGGCGAGGCTGGCGGCGACGGCGTCGTTCACGCCGGCCTGCACGATGGCGAGTTCGGGGCGGTGGCGATCGAGCGCGGCTTCGAAGCTGAAGGCGAGGCGGATGGCGCTTTCGCCGGAATGGCCGTGGCGGGTGACGGGATAAGGGCGATCGGGCAGCGGCCGCCACTGGGCGACGCGGCTGTCGCCGAACAGGAGGACCCCGCCGACGGCGTTGCCCGGATCGGGGCGGGCCGGAAGCGGCCCGGGGGCAGGATGCAGGCGTACGAGCTTTTCACTGCGCCACTGCCAGCCCGCGGCAAGCCCGGCGGCGCCGGCGGCAAGGGCAAGGACAAGCAGGATTTTCACGAGTCTGGACAGCGGGGATGCTCCGGCCGGGAAGGCGGACTTGTCCGACAGCGGACGGGACTGCGCAAGGGGTGGATGCGAAGCCGTTGCGGCAGCGGCGGGCATCCGCTAGGCGCGGGGCAATCCAAAGGGGTGATGACCTGATGAAACTGCTCGCCGGCAACAGCAACTCGACGCTCGCGGCCGATGTCGCCCGCTATCTGGAAATTCCGCTGACGAAGGCGTCCGTGCGACGCTTCGCCGACGAGGAGATCTTCGTGGAGATCCACGAGAATGTCCGCGGCGAGGATGTGTTCGTGCTGCAATCCACCAGCGCGCCCGCCAACGACAATCTGATGGAGCTGCTGATCTGCATCGACGCGCTGCGTCGTTCCAGCGCCAAGCGGATCACGGCGGTGATTCCCTATTTCGGCTATGCCCGGCAGGATCGGAAGCCCGGGCCGCGCACGCCGATTTCGGCCAAGCTGGTGGCGAACCTGATCACCGTGGCGGGCGCGTCGCGCGTGCTTTCGGTGGATCTGCATGCCGGGCAGATCCAGGGCTTCTTCGATATCCCGACGGACAATCTCTATGCCGCGCCCGTGATGTCGGCCGATATCCAGGCGCGCTATCCGGATCATGCCGGCAAGCTGATGGTGGTTTCGCCCGACGTGGGCGGCGTGGTGCGCGCCCGCGCGCTGGCGCGGCGGCTGGGCAATGCGCCGCTGGCCATCGTGGACAAGCGGCGGGAACGGGCCGGTGAATCCGAGGTGATGAACATCATCGGCGATGTTTCCGGGCGCTTCTGCATCCTGATCGACGACATTGTCGATTCGGCGGGCACGCTGTGCAACGCCGCGCAGGCGCTGATGGACGCAGGCGCGGCGGGGGTGGCCGCCTATGTGACGCACGGCGTGCTTTCCGGCGGGGCGGTGGCCCGGGTGGAAGGCTCGGCGCTGACGGAACTGGTGATCACCGATTCCATCGGCGCGACGCCGCCGGTCGCCGAAGCGAAGAAGATCCGGTTGCTTACGATCGCGCCGTTGCTGGGTGAGGCGATCCGGCGCATTTCCGACGAAAGCTCCGTCTCCTCCCTGTTCGACTGAGGCTGGGGGTGAAGGCCTATTGCCTGAACCTGGATCGCCGGCCCGACCGCTGGGCCCATATGCAGCGCGAGGCGGCCGGGGCCGGTTTCGAGCTGGTGCGGATCAGCGCCACCGACGCGCAGGACCCGGCCATCGCCGCCGCGGCGGCTGGCGTGCTGCCCATGGCGAACGGCCACCGGATGAGCGCGGGCGCCTTCGGCTGTTTCCACAGCCATCGCGCGGCCTGGGCCGCCATCGTGGCGAGCGGGGAGCCGCATGGAATGGTGCTGGAGGACGACATGATCCTGGCACCCGGCTTCGGGGCGCTGGTGGCCGACGCCAGCTGGATTCCGGCCGACGCCGACCTCGTGAAGCTGGAAACCTGGGGCACGCGGGCGCATGTTTCGAAGGCGGGCCGCAAGGTGGGCGGGCGGCACCTGGGGCGGCTGCTTTCCAGCCATATTGGGGCGGGCTGTTATGTGCTGACGGCCGCGACGGCGAAGCGGCTGCTGGCGATGACGGAACGGTTCGCGGATCCGGTGGACGAACTGCTGTTCAACGAGAGGCTGGCGTTCTTCCCCACCGCGACGATCTACCAGATGCAGCCCGCGCCTGCCGTGCAGGGCAAGCGCAGCGACAGCGGAACCGCGGAACCCGAATGGGCGGCCGGGTCGATCATGGCGCGCTTCGCCGAAGGCGGGCCGACCGCGCCGGGGCGCGAAGGGCGGCTGGAACGGGTGATCCGGCGCGCGCGCGAGGAACTGCGGCGGCTGCGGCTGGGCAGCCGCTATGAGGTGATCCGCTTCGGCTAGGGGTTTGGCGCGGGGCATGTCGCTTGCCTCCGGCGGGCAGGGAGCCGTGCTCCCTGCACCCACATTCTCAGGCCGGTCGTCCAGGTTGTGCTGACGACCGGGTTATCTGCCTGCGCCGCAGGCAATCGAATCTGTTCACGCGCGCAGCTTTGCGGGTTTGCGCGCGACGCCAGCAGGGAGGGTGCAGGGAAATCATTTCCCTGCCCGCCGGAGGCGAGAGACAAGCCCGCCGGAGGCCGGGAAGCAGGCCCTTACT
Source organism: Sandaracinobacter sp. T42 (assembly GCF_059115405.1). Lineage (NCBI taxonomy): Bacteria > Pseudomonadati > Pseudomonadota > Alphaproteobacteria > Sphingomonadales > Sphingosinicellaceae > Sandaracinobacter > Sandaracinobacter sp. T42. Next base: position 655,049 of record NZ_CM181101.1, on the reverse strand, counting down.
CGGCTGCTTCCACGGCGACTTCGTCGCTGAGCGGGTGGGTAAGGCGGCTGACCATTTCCTTGGGGCAGATCTGCCAGAAGTGGTTGCGGGCGCGATCCCAGTCTTCCAGCAGGCTTCGGGCCCATGTGCTGCCCGTGAGGCTGGCGTGGCGGGCGATGAGGCCTTTGGCGACATCTTCCCAATGGTGGCTGGCGAAGCGCTGCCAGATGATCGATTCGGGGTTCACCTTGTTCGGCAGCAGGTTCTGTTCGTCATAGACAAAGGCCATGCCGCCCGTCATGCCGGCGCCGAAATTGTCCCCGACTGCGCCCAGGATCACGGCGGTGCCGCCGGTCATATATTCGCAGCCGTTGGCGCCGCAGCCTTCGATGACGGTGACGGCGCCGGAGTTGCGGACGGCGAAGCGTTCGCCGGCCTGGCCGGCCGCGAACAGTTCGCCGGCCGTTGCGCCATAGAGGCAGGTGTTGCCGATGATGGCGTTCTTCTGCGTGGCGAGCGGCGAGGAAACCATCGGCCGCACGACGATTGTGGCGCCGGACAGGCCCTTGCCGACATAGTCGTTGCTGTCCCCGAACACTTCCAGATGGACGCCCTGCACCGCGAAGGCGCCGAGCGACTGGCCGGCCGAGCCGCGCAGGCGGATATGGACATGGCCGGGGGCCAGACCCCGCATGCCGTATTTGCGGGTGATTTCGGCCGAGAGGCGGGTGCCGACGGCACGGTGGGTGTTGCGCACCGAATAGGTGAGCTGCATCTTCTCGCCGCGATCGAAGACGGGGGCTGCATCCCGCAGGATGTCCGCGTCGAGGCTGTCGGGCACCGGATTGCGAGGGGCATCCTTGGTGGACCGGCGCATGGAATCTGCGGCGTCGACCTTGGCGAGGATCGGGTTCAGATCCAGGTCGTCCAGATGTTCGGCGCCCCGGCTGACCTGCCGCAGCAGTTCGGTGCGGCCGATCACTTCGTCGAGGGAGCGGACGCCGAGCTGGGCGAGGATGTCGCGGGTTTCCTCGGCGATGAAGCTCATCAGGTTGATGACCTTTTCCGGCGAACCGCTGAACTTCCGGCGCAGCGACTCGTCCTGGGTGCAGACGCCGACGGGGCAGGTGTTGGAATGGCACTGGCGCACCATGATGCAGCCCATGGCGACAAGGCTGAGGGTGCCGATGCCATATTCCTCTGCCCCAAGGATGGCGGCGATGACGATGTCGCGGCCGGTCTTGAGGCCGCCATCCGTGCGGAGCTTCACCTTCTGGCGGAGGCCGTTGAGGGTGAGGACCTGGTTGACTTCCGAGAGGCCCATTTCCCAGGGTGTGCCCGCATATTTGATGCTGGTGAGCGGCGATGCCCCTGTGCCGCCGACATTGCCGGAGACGAGGATGACATCCGCATGCGCCTTGGCGACGCCGGCCGCGACGGTGCCGATGCCCGCCGAGGAAACGAGCTTCACGCAGACCTTCGCATCCGGGTTGATCTGCTTCAGGTCGTAGATGAGCTGGGCCAGATCCTCGATCGAGTAGATGTCGTGGTGCGGCGGCGGGGAGATGAGGGTGACGCCCGGCGTCGCGTGGCGCAGGCGGGCGATCATTTCCGTGACCTTGAAGCCGGGGAGCTGGCCGCCTTCGCCGGGCTTTGCGCCCTGCGCCACCTTGATCTCGATCTCGGTGCAGGCGTTCAGATATTCCGCCGTGACGCCGAAGCGGCCGGACGCGATCTGCTTGATATTGGAATTGGCGTTGTCGCCGTTGGGATAGGGCTTGTAGCGGATCGAATCCTCGCCGCCTTCGCCCGACACGGCCTTGGCGCCGATCCGGTTCATGGCGATGGCGAGCGTTTCATGCGCTTCGGGGCTGAGGGCGCCCAGCGACATGCCCGGCGTGACAAAGCGCTTGCGGATTTCGGAGATGCTTTCCACCTCTTCGATGGGCAGCGGCTTTTGGGCGTAGTTGAACTCCAGCAGGTCGCGCAGGAAGATCGGCGGCAGTTTCCTGAGGCCTTCGGAGAAGCGCTTGTACTGGCTGTAGCTGTCGTTCGCGACCGCTTCCTGCAGGGTGTGGATGAGCCCGGCCTGCCAGACATGGGGCTCCCCGCCGGAGCGGAAGCGGTAGAGACCGCCGACCGGGAGGGCGGTTGCGGCTTCGTCGAAGGCGCGTTCGTGCCGTTCCTGTGCCGAGAGGAAGAGGCTGTGATAGCCTTCGCCCGAGATCTTGGTGGGCATGCCGGGGAAGAAATCGGCGACGAGGGCGCGGCTGAGGCCGACGGCTTCGAAATTGTAGCCGCCGCGATAGGAGGAGATCACCGCGATCCCCATCTTCGACATGATCTTGAGAAGCCCGTCGTCGATGGCCTTGCGGTAGCGGGCGATGCAGTCGCCCAGGCTGATCGGGCCGAACAGGCCGCGCGCGTGGCGATCCGCGATGGAGGCTTCGGCGAGCCAGGCGTTGACCGTGGTGGCGCCCACCCCGATCAGCACCGCGACATAATGGGTATCGAGGCATTCCGCCGAGCGGACATTGATGGAGGCGAAGGTGCGCAGCCCCTTGCGGACCAGATGCGTGTGCACGCCGGCGGCCGCGAGGATCATGGTGACGGCGCAGCGATCCTGCGACTGGTGTTCGTCTGTCAGGAACAGTTGCGTCTTGCCGGAGCGGACGGCGGCCTCCGCCTCTGCGCGGATGCGGGTGATCGCGGCCCTGAGGCCGTCTGCGCCCTTTGCATAATCGAAGGTGCAGTCGATCTCGGCGGCGGCGCTGCCGAAATGGTCCTTGAGGGCGGCCCATTCCGTTGATGTGATCAGCGGGCTGTCGAGCACCATGACGCCCTTCTGCTGCTCGTGCGAATCGAGGATGTTGCCGTGGTTCCCGAAACGGGTCTTCAGGCTCATCACGCGGGATTCGCGCAAGGAATCGATGGGCGGGTTGGTGACCTGGCTGAAATTCTGGCGGAAGAAATCCGCCATCGAGCGGGAGTTGGCGCTGATGACGGCAAGCGGAGTATCATCCCCCATGGAGCCGACGGCTTCCTTGGCATCCTCCACCATGGGGCCAAGGATCAGTTCCATGTCCTCCAGCGTGCGGCCGGCCGCGATCTGCAGGCGGCGGAGATCCGCGCCCGAGGGATAGGCCGGCGGCGACTTCGCGGCGGCGATGTCCGCGATGCCGGTGAAATCGCCGACCCAGTCCGCATAGGGCTGGGCGGCTGCGAGGCGGTCCTTCAGTTCGCGGTCGTGGAAGAGGCGGCCTTCGGCGAGATCGACGCCCACCATCTGGCCCGGCCCGAGGCGGCCCTTTTCGACCACATTCTCCTCGAGCGTGAAGACCATGCCGGTTTCCGAGCCGACGATGAGCAGGCCATCCTTCGTGCGAGTGTAGCGCATGGGGCGCAGGGCGTTGCGATCGAGCCCGGCGACGATCCAGCGCCCGTCCGTCATGGCGAGCGCGGCGGGGCCATCCCACGGCTCCATCACGCTGGCGAAATAGGCATACATCGCCTTGTGGGCGGGCGGCATGTCCGCGTCCTTTGCCCAGGCTTCGGGGACGAGCATCGTCTTGGCGGTGGGGGCGTCGCGCCCCGAACGGACGATCGCCTCGAACACGGCGTCGAGCGCGGCGGTATCCGAGCTGCCCGCCGGGATCAGCGGCTTGATGTCCTCGCTGGCGTCGCCGAAGGCGCTGGCGGCCATCTTGATCTCGTGGCTTTTCATCCAGTTGGAGTTGCCGCGGATCGTGTTGATTTCCCCATTGTGGGCGAGGCAGCGGAAGGGCTGGGCCAGCCACCATTGCGGGAAGGTGTTGGTGGAATAGCGCTGGTGATAGATGGCGAAGCGGCTTTCGAAGCGCGCGTCGGTGAGGTCCGGATAGAAGACCGAAAGGCTCTCCGCGAGGAAGAGGCCCTTGTAGATGATGGAGCGGCAGCTGAGCGAGCAGATGTAGAAGCCCTGGATCTGGGCCTCGATCACCTTTTTCTCGATCCGTCGGCGGAGGATGTAGAGCTGCTTTTCGAAGGCCTCGCGGCTTTCTTCCGACGTGTCGGACGGGCCGGCGATCATGATCTGCTCGATATCGGGCCTGAGCGCCTGCGCCTTGGTGCCGATCACCGAGACATCCACCGGCACCTGCCGCCAGCCGTAGATGAAATGGCCTTCCGCGATGATTTCGGATTCGACGATGGAACGGCAGGTTTCCTGCGCGGCCAGATCGGTGCGCGGCATGAACACCATGCCGACGGCGAGCAGGTTGGGGCGCGGGCGCTGGCCGGCGCGGTCGATCGCATCGTGGAAGAAGGCGATCGGCAGGTCGAGGTGGATCCCGGCGCCGTCGCCCGTCTTGCCGTCGGCATCCACCGCGCCCCGGTGCCACACCGCTTTCAGCGCCTCGATCCCGGCCTCGACCACGCGGCGGCTGGGTTTGCCGTCGATCGCGGCGACAAGGCCCACGCCGCAGGCATCGGATTCAAGATCCGGGCGGTAGAGCCCTTCTTCGGCCAGCCGGCGGCGCGCGGCATGTTCGGGAAGCAGGATGTCGGCGGGGTGGTGCATGGGTCGGATCCCGTCGGGTGTCAGGAGGTGGTTGGGACGCTGAGGTTGGCGGCCTTCAGCCTGTCGATGATGCGGGGCAGCGCGGCGGCGACTGCCGCCTGGCCCGCATCGCGGCCGAACGCCATCATGCGCAGCTGCATGTCGGGCAGGACCTTCATCACCTTCCGTCCGGTGGGCGAGCGGTTGAAGGCGAGCATTTCGCGCATTTCCCCTGCCGTGAAGCTTTCGACATAGAGGCTGCGCGCATTCTCGATGATGGCCGGGGAGGCCTTCTTCATCGCGCTGGTCAGTTCGTCCAGGAGGATGGCCCTGACTTCGGATTCACGCCCGTTGTTGGCGGACGAAAGGGCGGGCAGGACCTGGGCGATGATGGCTCGCGTCATCTTGTCGAGGATGTCCGCCATGCCGCTGTCGGCGATCAGTTCCTCTGCGACGGCAAGCCGCTCCGCCTTGTCTTCCGCGGAAATGGCGGCGGCAGTCGCAGGCTGCCCGGCGGCCACCGGGCTTGCGGCCAGAAGAAGGGCGATGGCGGCGGCGCGGATCACTTCGCGGGCGCCTGCTGCGGGCCGAGTTTGCGCAGTTCGGCGTCGATCTTGGGACCGACGGACTTTTCGGCGGCGGCGACGCGCGGGCCGAACTTCGCCTGCATGGCCTTGCCGACTTCTGCGTTGATCGCGCCCTGCCGCGCCAGCAGCTTGGCACCGGCCGGTGACTTGTAGAATGCGAGGATGTCGTTCAGTTCGGCCGCGGTGAATTCGCGGGCATAGGCGTCGATCGCGGCCTGGCGGGAAGCGGTGAGCATCTCGCGCTGGATGGGGCCGAGCGCATCGGCCTGAAGCGCGCCGACGCGGGCGAGTGTGGCGTTCACCTGCGCCGGATTCTTCTGCGCCAGTGCGCGGAAATTGGGGTTCTGGCTGAGCACGGCGCGGATCACCTCGCCCTTGCGCATCGCGGCGATCTGGGCATCGAGCTGCGCCTTTGAGCGTACGGGCGGATTGGTGACATCCGCCACGGCGGCCGCCGCCGTGCGGGCATCGGCCTGCGCAAGTGCCGGGGTTGCGGCGGCAAGCACCGCCGGGACGGACAGCGCCACAAGGGCGCGGGTAAGGATCGTCATGCTACCTCCTCAAGGGCCGTGCCGGTTGCGGCAGCGGCTGTGCCCGCCTGGGCCTTGAGCCAGGCGTGCATCGACTGTGCGACATCCCGGCCCTCGCGAACAGCCCAGACGACGAGGCTGGCACCACGAACGATATCCCCGGCAGCGAAGACGCCGGGGAGGCTGGTGGACAGGCGCGCGCCATCGGCCTTCAGCGTGCCCCAGCGCGTGGTGGCGAGCGCCGGTTCGGCGAAGGCGGCGGGCAGATCCTCTGGATCGAAGCCCAGCGCTTCGATGACGAGATCGGCGGGGAGGGTGAATTCCTGTCCCGGTTCCGGTTCGGGCTGGCGACGGCCCGACGCATCCGGCGCGCCCAGGCGCATGCGCCGCGCGGTGACGGAGGCGACGCGGCCATCCGGCCCGGCCGCAAAGGCGGCTGGTGCGGCGAGCCATTCGAAGCGGACGCCCTCTTCCTCGGCATTCAGGGTTTCGCGCTGGGAGCCGGGCATGTTGGCGCGATCCCGACGATAGAGGCAGGTGACGCTGGCGGCCCCCTGCCGGACGGCGGTGCGCACGCAATCCATCGCCGTGTCGCCGCCGCCGATGACGACGACGTGGCGGCCCTGGGCGTTGAGTTCGCCGGATTCGAAGGCGGGAACGCTGTCGCCCAGACCCTTGCGGTTGGAGGCGATGAGATAATCCAGCGCCTTCGTGACGCCCGGGAGCCCGGAACCGGCGAGGCCCAGCGGACGCGGCTTGTAGACGCCGGTTGCGATCAGCAGCGCATCGTGGCGCCTGCGCAGATCCGCGAAGCGGATGTCGGTGCCGATTTCGGTGTTGAAGTGGAAGTGGACCCCGCCTTCGGCCAGGCGGCGGGTGCGGCGTTCCACCACGTCCTTCTCGAGCTTGAAGCCGGGGATGCCATAGATGAGGAGGCCGCCGGCGCGATCCGCCCGTTCATAGACATGGACATCATAGCCGCGCACGCGCAGCAGTTCGGCGGCGGTGAGCCCCGCCGGGCCAGAGCCGATGATGCCGACGGACTGGGCGGAGCGATCGCGCAGGGGGACGAGCGGTTCGACCCAGCCTTCCTTCCAGGCGGTGTCGGTGATGAACTTTTCCACCGAGCCGATGGTGACGGCGCCGTGGCCGGATTGTTCGATCACGCAACTGCCTTCGCACAGGCGATCCTGCGGGCAGATCCGGCCGCAGATTTCGGGCATCGTGGAGGTGGAGGCGGAGAGCTGATAGGCTTCCTGCAGGCGGCCTTCGGCGGCGAGCTTCAGCCAATCCGGGATATGGTTGTTGAGCGGGCAGTGAACCTGGCAGAAGGGAACCCCGCATTGGGAGCAGCGCGAGGCCTGCTCTTCTGCCTTGGCGACGAGGAAGCCCTGGCTGATTTCGTGGAAATCGTGCGCGCGATCCTGGGGCGAGCGCTTTTCCGGGAACGCCTGACCCGTATGGATGAAGCTGAGCATTCGACTGTTCGCCACGGGCCTTGTTCCCCACAGAATCGGAAAGCGGGGTGGGCCATAACAGCCATTTTCATGCCTTGCCAGTGGGTGGGTCAGCTATACTGACCTTATTTTCCTGCTTGAGAACAGATTTCAGGCCTTTCTCATTATTGCGACCCGCCATTAGTTCCGATCCGGTATTATCTGGCGAGGAGCCAGACGAGTGCGAGGCTGCCCAGGGCGATCCGGTACCAGGCAAAGGGGGCGAAGCCGTGCCGCCCGACGAAGCCGACCAGCCAGCGCACCACCAGCAGGGCCGAGAGGAAGGCCGTGACGAAGCCGATGGCGATGAGGCCGAGATCGTCGAAGCTGAGGAGATGCCGTTCCTTGTAGAGTGAATAGACGGTGGCGGCCGCCATGGTGGGCACGGCGAGGAAGAAACTGAATTCGGCGGCCGTCTTGCGATCCAGCCCCATCAGCAGGCCGCCCATGATGGTGGCGCCCGAACGTGAGACGCCGGGGATCATGGCGATGCACTGCACGGCGCCGACGCCGAGCGCTGTCTTCCAGGGCATGTCCTCCACCGTGCCGGGGACTCGCGGCTTCACCAGCCGTTCGATCAGCAGGATCAGAAACCCGCCGACGATGAGGGCGACGGCGACGACCATCGGGCTTTCGAGGAGCGCACGGATGGCGGAGTAGGCGACGACGCCAACCAGCATCGCGGGCAGGAAACCCAGAAGGATGTTGCGCACGAAGGCGACGGCACCCGGTTCGCGGCGGAGCGCGCCGATGGCGATGCGGGTGAAGCGGTCCCGGTAGGCGACCAGCACGGCGAGGATGGCGCCGAGCTGGATCGCGATCTTGAACGCGACGGAACCTTCGCCGCTGAACCCGATCAGTTCCGAGGCGAGGATGAGATGCCCCGTGGAGGAGACGGGCAGGAACTCGGTGAGGCCTTCAAGCAGGCCGAGCAGGAGGGCCTGCAGGATGGCTGTGGGATCCATTCGCGGCTCAGGCGGCGAATCGGCCGCCCGCGCGATAGCGGGCGAGCCACTGGCCGGCGACGGCCTGCAGCGATACGGGCGCGATGCCGAGATCGGGGAGCCCCGGATAGGCGCCGGACACGATGTTGTCGGCCTTCAGCATCAGATACTGATCCTGCGTGAGCGGCGCGCCGGGAAGGAAGCCCAGCCCCGCGATGAAGCGTGCGGCGATATCGGGTGTATCGACCAGGGCCTTTGCCGCATTCCCTGTTTCATCGGCGATGAAGCGCATGATCTGGCGCATGCTGAGAACTTCCGGGCCGCCCAGTTCGTGAACGCCGCTGCGCCCACCGGCGATGATGGCATGAACCGCCGCGGCCACATCCTTCACATGGACCGGCTGGAAGCGGGTTTCAGGGGCAATCACCGGAACGACCGGCGCGGATGCGATCAATGACGCGAAGCGATTGGTGAAGCCGTCCTCTGCGCCGAACACCAGGCTGGGGCGGACGATCGCGGCCAGCGGGAAGGCCGCAAGCGCCGCCGCTTCGCCCTGGGCCTTGGTGCGGCCATAGGCCGACGGGCTGGCGGGATCTGCGCCGATGGCCGACAGCTGGACAAAGGCGCGCGCACCGGCTGCGGCTGCGGCCTGCGCGGCGACGCCTGCGCCCTGTGCCTGGATTTCGCTGAAGCGCTGGCCGCCCTTTTCGTCGAGGATACCGACGAGGTTGACCACGACATCCGCCCCGCGGACGGCCGCCGCGACGCTGGCCGGCACCCTGAGATCGGCGCGGGCGAAGCTGATCTGGCCCACATCCCCCAGCGGCTTCAGCCGACGGGCACGTTCCGGATTGCGGCTGGCGATCCGGAGCTGCCAGCCTGCGCGGGCGAGCGATTCCGCAACTGCGGTTCCGATGAAACCGGCGCCACCGATGAGCACCGCGAGGCCTGGGGAAGGAGCGATCTGCATGCCGCAGCCCTTAGCCGGGCGATTGGCCTGTTGACAATCGCGAGGACGCCCAATAACGAGCGCGCCTCGCAGTCAGCCATGGCCGGCTGCGGGTGACGCCCCAGTGCCCAGGTGGCGGAATTGGTAGACGCGCAGGTTTCAGGTACCTGTGGCCGCGAGGCCGTGAAGGTTCGAGTCCTTTCCTGGGCACCAGGCGCCCCCTTTCGGGGGCGCCAGAATTTCCCGACAGAGCGATTGTGGCGCCTTCCCGGCATACGGGCGGCCGAGCTGATCAGGCGGCGTTCAGCCAGTTCCGGCACGCGTCCAGCACCTTGCTGTCGGCCTGTGCCGCGCAGGCCTCTGCCGTGCGGGCGCGCAGCCGTTGCAGCGTTCCTGCCCCGTTATGCGTGTTGCTCCACTCTTGCAGGGATTTTCCAAGCCCCTCCAGCCGCTGGCGGGTCCGCTGGCGATATCCATCTGGCTGGCTAGCCAGTTCACCGATTACCTGGCCCGTCGCCTTCTCGATGACGGCGTCATCCTCCGGTGTCAGCCGGAGCAGGCCTTCCACATAGGTCACGCCCCACTGCACCCGGCTTGCCGGCCCTTCGGACGTCTCGTAGCCGCGGCGCAACCAGTCCACCGCTGTCGCCCTGTCGCCGCGTTCCTCGGCCAGTTTCGCCAGTGTCGGCATATAGTAATAGGGCGCCGCCGACTTCCCGAGTTCGGCCTTCAGCAGCGCTTCCGCGCCCTTGCTGTCCCCGGCCTGGGAAAGCAGCCGCGCGGCTGTGCTGATCAGCGACTGCCGCTCGTGGGGGTTGCGCGCCGCCTTGTCGGCCCAGGCCACACGTTCGTGCACCTTCCGCACCAGTTCGGCCGGCAGCGACGCTTCCTTTCCGGCCGCCGCCTGAAAGAGCGCGATCTCGGCCCCGACCGCGGAAAGTCGATCCGAAGCTGTCAGGCCCTCGTCGCCCTGAAAGCTCTCCAGCGCGGTCGTCAGCCTGCGCGCGAGCGCTTAGCGCGCGGGGCCGGCGGGGGCGGCTGCCTGCACCAGCGGAACGGCATTCTGCGCCAGCGTGGCGCGATTGGCCCGAAGTTCCGCGGGGTTCGCCAGAACCGCTTCCAGCACGGTCCTTGCCACGGCCTGCGCGGCGGGCGCCGGCGGCGGATCCTTCGGCGAACGGCGTGCCAGCGCCTGCAGCGCGAACTGCCGGCGCAGTTCCGGCGTCGGGGCGGCCGCGGCCAGCTTGGGCAGCACGGCCGCAGGGCCGCCAGACCCTTCCTCGTTGCTCCAGCCGCCATAGCCGGCAAGCAGTGTCCAGTCTGCGTCGGAAAGGCTCCCGGGGTCGGTCCGGACCCGTTGCACCAGTTCCGCGAAGCTGCCGGTGCCCTTCTGCACTGCTGCCAGAACCGCGGCCACCTGATCGGGTTCGCCCCCGCCCGAAAGCCGGGTGATCTCGCTCTGGTCCGGGCGAAGCACGATCAGCGTCGGATAGCCCTTGATGGCGAAGCGTTCCCCCCAAGCCTGTGCGCCCTTTGAATCCCCGTCCAGATAGACGGGGATGAAATCCCGGGTGCGGGCAACGAATTCGGGGTCCTTGAACAGCCCGGCTTTCAGCCGGTTGCACGGCGGGCACCACACAGCACCCCAGTAGAGCAGTACCGGCTTCTTCTGCTCGACGGCTTCGGCGAAGGCATCGGCGACATCGCCCTGACGCCAGGCGATTTCGCTCGCCTGCTGGCTGGTGGCGGTCTTTTCCGGCTGCAACTTCCCGCACCCGGGCAGGGCAAGCGCCGATGAAAGAAGGGCGACCGGCACGGCCAGCAGGTGGGATTTGCGCAGGCGCGAGGGATACGTCGTGACCATGTTGGCAACTCCGCTGGGAGAGGGGGACAGGGGGCGGGTGGGGATTAAAGGCTGATCTTCAGATCAAGGCTGATGGTGCGCGGTTGCCCGGGCGACAGCGAGTAGCAGCAGGTGCTGGTGCCGCTGTTCCAGTAGCGGGTGTCGAAGAGGTTCTGGATCTGCCCCCTCAGCGTCAGTTCGCGGCCGCCCAGCTCGAAGGCATATTCGCCGCCCGCCGTCGCCAGCAGCACGTCTGGTGTATAGACCGTCCAGTTCTTCGCCTGATTGTTGTAGATGGCGGCCTTGCCCTGGTAGCGCAGCAGCCCGCGCAGGCTCAGCCCCTCGAGGAAGGCCGGCGAGACGGCGACATCGGCAACACCGCTGAACTTCGCCGTGCCGTGCAGCGGGCGGCCGATCAGCCAGCTGTTGGCGGCCTTCTGATGGGTGCCATCCACATAGACGCCGGAAAGGCCGAACGACCATGCGGGGTTCACCCGGTAGCGCCCGGCGACCTCGAGGCCCTGATAGCGTTCGACGCCATCCTGCACGAGGCGGTTGTCGTCGGTGATCAGGTTGGCGCCCCGGTCCAGCCGGAACAGCGCCACGGTCGCATCCCAGTCGGTGCGCTGCCATTTTGCGCCGATCTCATACTGCTTGCTGGTCAGCGCGGGGAGGATCTCGCCCTTGTTCGCATAGACGTCGCCGACGATGGTCCCTTCCGCCAGCGCCTGGATGTAGCTGGCATAGATGGTGGTGCCGGGATCGGGCTTGAACAGCAGCGCGAAGGTGGGGGTGAAGCCGTCGGTCCTGTAGTCGCTGGTCAAAGCCTGCGAGAGCCAGTTCCACGACTTTGACTTGTAGCTGGTGTAGCGCAGCCCGGCGAGGACGCTCAGCTTGTCGACCAGGGTGACGGTGTCGCTGACGTAGGCGGATTTCTCTTCGTTCCAGCCGGTCTTGCGCGCTTCGAGGTCGCGCCTGTTGTCGAAGGTCCAGGTCGCAGGCACGGGGTTGAAGATGTTGCCGCCCGGCTGGACGGTGGCGAGGTTCTGCCCATGCTTGCCCTCGCTGTCGCGCCAGTCCGCGCCGACCGAAAGCTGGTGCGACAGCCCCCCTGTCTCGAATTTCCCTTCCGCATAGAAGGAGATCATGTTGTTCTTGTAGATGTTGAGGCCGTTGAACAGCCGCAGCGCATAGTCACCCTGCTGGTTGATCAGCAGGATGCGCTCGTACGGGAGCCGGTGGTTGCTGCCGACCGTGCCGGCGCTGACGCGGGCGTGCCAGTCCGGATCGAATTGCCAGGTCAGGCTTGTGGTCGCCGAATGCAGCCGGCCATCGGTATAGGTGTCGTCGGATGCGAAGCGCGTGCGGCCGCTGACGGGGGCCGGGACGTTCCTGTCCTGGTAGCTGGGGACGAAGGGCGCGGCATTGCCGCCCACCACCCAGCTCGGCTCGGCGAGATTGATCCGGTTGTGCTGGTAGAAGGCGTCCCCGCGCCAGGTCAGCTGTTCGCTGATCTTCAGTGCGAGGCTGACGGCGGCCCCCTGCCGCAGCACGTTGCTGCCGGCATAGGTGTCGCCGAATTCCTGCACCAGATTCACCCGATAGCCGACGGGCCCTGCGTATTCCCGACATCGACATGCTGGCGGAACTGCGATCTGGACTGATAGCCGAAGCTGAAGTCCAGCAGCTGGTTCTCGGTCGGCTGCTTGGTGACATAGTTGATGATGCCGCCGGGCGCCGCAAAGCCATAGATGAAGCCGCCCGCGCCTTTCAGCAGCTGCACCTGTTCGAGAAACTCGGGCGGGGTATCCGCACCTTGCGAATCCCGCAGCGGCACGCCGTTGTAGAGGTGCGTGCGAACGGCAGCCCCGCGCACCGTCACCCACTGCGCGTGGATATTGTAGCGGCTGCCGCCATCGCGGGAGACGCTTGCGTCGGCCACGAAATAGTCGGCCGTGGTGAATGCCCGCAGCTTTTCGATGTCATCGGCGGTCGCCGCCGACAGCGAGAAAGGCGTGTCCAGGCTGGTGCGCGTGCCCAGCGCGCCGGAGCTGATCTCGCCGCCGCCCCGTTCGGCCTGGCCGGTCACCACGATCGTGTCGGCATAGTCTCCGGCATCCCCGGCACCGGCAGTCTCTCCGCCCGTTTCGCCGCCCGTTTCGCCACCGGCCTCGCGCGGGTCTTCGTCCTTTACGGCCCATGCGGCCGTGGCCGGGAATGGCAGGGTCGCCAGGACAATGGCCGACAGGGCCAAACGATAAGTCATCAGATATCCCCTGGATTTCATGCATTGAGGGGGCGGCGACGGCCGCCCGTTCGGATGCAGGCGGTTCAGCCTGCGTAGCGTCCGCGAACGACCCGGCCGTCGATCGGCTGCGAATCCTTCAGCAGGTTGTAGATCGGGCATGAGCCCTCGACCGCGGTCCGCAGTTCCTCGATCACCGGCGCGGGCGCCGGGGATTCGATGTGGACGCTATAGGAAATGTTCCGGAAGCGCGGCGGGTTCGCTGCTCCTCCGTCCACGCGAGGCGACAGCGTCGCTTCTGTGCGCAGTTCCAACGAATCCAGCATCACCTGCCGCTTCGCGGCCTCGATCTCGAAGATGTGCGTCAGGCAGGTGCCGAGCACGCCGATCTGATGTTCTTCCACCGTCGGCGCCAGGCCATAGCCCAGCTGCCCGGCCCGGCTGTCGTGCACGATCTGGTAGTTGCCCGTGCCTGTCCGCGTGTTGCGGATGCCGGTGTTCGGCTCGACATGGGCATGCGCCCTGAGCCCAGCCGCTTGCGCCCCGGACCGCACGGGCGCCTTCGCCGCCGCTTCCCGCCGCGCCTGCCGCCGCAGGATCGCCTGCCGCTTCTCCACCAGGAAGTCCCGGAGCCCGGGGGGCAGATCGGGATCGCGCAGGGCCGGGCTGGCCGTCAGCTTCACGGGGCCATGGCCGATCTGCTGGCTGTCGCGCACGATGCTCAGCACCGGCGAGACGCGCTCGACCGTCTGGCGCAACTGTTCCAGCTGCGCATCGGTGGCGGGCGAATCGATATGCGCCACATAGGCCAGGTTGCGCGGGTAGGAGACCTTGCGTGTCTTCGCGACTTCCGGCGTGTCGGGCGTGCTGGTGAAGATCACGTCGATGGCGTCGACGGGGATGTTCGCCGCCGTCGCCTGGATCAGGAATTCATCCGCCAGCGCGCTCGCGACAATGGCGGCAAAGGTGTCCCAGGATCCTGCGCCCAGATCATAGCCGGCATAGTCGCGGTCGCTGTCGCTCAGATACTGGAAATCCCCGATGCGAAGCCGGCGGACGCCGGACCGGCTTTCCGCCGTGGTGCGCACCTTGATCTCGAAGTGCGATTGCGCCGCCGGCTGCTGCAGGGCCGCCCGCTTCTTCGCCTGCACCTCTCTCAGCGGAGAGACGCCGGCCGCGGCGAACGCCGTCGGTGTGCCTGCCAGCAGCGCCAGCCCGGCCGTTGCAGCCACCAGCAGCGCACGCCGACGGCTTGCGGACCGGATTTTCCCCCTGTTGCCGCTGCGACCTGCGGCGTCTTGTGTGAACATGTCGGCTTCTCCCATGCGGATCGGTTGTCGTTGTTCGGCGATGTGCGACGCGCGCACGCGGGCGCCTTCGGGAAAGGGCGCTTCCCGCCGGTCGTTTCATCAGGTCTGTGTCGGTCAGGCGGCGGGCGCGGCCTCAGGATGGCGGCGGGCGCATCCAGGCTCTGCGCAAGGCGTCAGCCATCGGTGCGTCGGGGGTGTGGAAAGGGATCCGGCACGGCATCGTCTGAAGCACCTCCTGGAAGATTTGCCATGGGGCCTGACGATGACGTCTCAGCGGGAAACGCGGCCGGATCGGCCGTCTGCGCACAGGATTATGGCATCGGCGATCAGCCGGAAAGAAAGCTAATCTATTTGGTTGACAATTTGAGATGCGGGGCTCGTTCCGGCCGAGCCCGCCGGCCCGGCCGCGGGTGTCACGCCTCGGTGATGCGTGTGTCTGGCTGGCCGCTGATGTCCAGCGAGAGCAGGACAGAAAGGCCCGGTTGCCCGTCCGTGCGGGCGCCAAGCCGGATCTCGCCCCCGTGCAGGACGGCGAGATCCCTTGCGATCGCAAGCCCCAGGCCGTGGCCGGGCGTCTGTTCGTCCAGGCGATTGCCGATGTCGAACACCTGGTTTCGCAGCGCCTCCGCGATGCCCGGCCCGTCATCCTCGATATGGATCAGGGCCCTGCCCTGCGCGACCGCCCAGCTGATGCGGACTTCGCTTCGGGCCCATTTGCCGGCATTGTCGGCGAGGTTCGAAAGGATCTCCGCGAAATCCTCCGGCTCGATGGCCAGGGCGACGGGCGTTCCGTCCTGAACATGGAAGCGGATGGCGTTGCCGGCATGGAGGCGTTCCATCGCGCCGGCAATCGACCGGACGGCATCGGGCAGTTCTGTCCTTGCGCCGTGGCGCACGCCTGCCCGGGCCCGGGCCAGATGCCAGTCCAGTTGTCGCGCCATCCGTCTGGACTGTTCCAGCAGGGTCACCGCGCTGTCCCCGGCCCGGCTGCGCGCCAGCGTTTCCGCTTCGTCGGTGAGGATCGCGAGCGAGGTGCGCAGGCTGTGGGCCAGGTTCCCCGCCTGAATCCGGGCGCGCGTCACCATGTCCTCGTTGATGTCCAGCAGTCCGTTCAGATCGGCGACGAGAGGTGCGATTTCGGTCGGCCATTCGCCGTCCATGCGGCGGGCGCGCCCGGCGTGCACATCCGCGACCGCCTGGCCCAGCCGGCCCAGCGGCCGCAGCGTGTAAACAACCAGCAGGAACCCCGTGCCCAGAACCCCCAGCGCCAGCAGCAGGAGCCAGCGCCGCAATTCCCTGTCGAAGGCGTGGATCACCGAATCCAGGTGCCGCTCGTCCGTCGCGATCAGGAAGTGCAGACTGCCGCCGCCCGGCACGGGCCTGGCAAAGCCGTAGGTCATCGACGGGCCCGTCGGCCCCGGCGCCAGCCGGTGCACGATATTCGGCTGATGCGCCAGCGACGTTTCCAGCGCGCCGGAGGTGAGGGACGCGGATGTCAACGGGGGGTGACCATCCCGTACCACCTGCCAGTAGAAGCCGGAATCCGGCTGTGCGTAGCGCGGGTCGGAGAGGGGGCGTTCCAGCACCGGCCGCCCGTCCGCATCCAGCCGGGTGAGATCCGCAAGCTCGGTCAGGTGCACCTCAAGTTCCTCGTGGAACTGCTTTTCCACATGCCGGCGAAAGAGGGCGGACGTGCTGAGGCCGATCACCACCAGCCCGGCGCTGATCCAGACCAGCATCGCCAGCAGGAAGCGCAGCCTGAGGCTGCCTGCGGCGTGTGCGGGCTTCATGACTGAAACCGATAGCCGAGCCCGCGCATGGTCGCGATGGCCTCACGCCCGATCTTGCGCCGCAGGCGGCTCACCTGCACTTCCAGCGCATTCCGGTCGCGCTCCTCCTCAAGCGCATAGAGCTGTTCCAGCAGGCTTTCCTGTGAGAGGATATGGCCGGGTCGCCGGAGGAACAGTTCCAGCAGGCGGAATTCCTGCCGGCTGAGATCGAGCGGCTGCCCGCCCCGGCTTGCGGTGCGCGCCACCGGATCCAAAGTGATGCCGCCGGCCTGCAGCAGGGGCGCGCCGCCGGCCTGTGTCCGTCGCACCAGCGCATGGATGCGCGCGATCAGCTCTTCCGACTGGACCGGCTTCACGACGAAGTCATCGGCCCCCGCGTTCAGCCCCTCCACCTTTTCCTGCCAGCTGCCCCGGGCCGTGAGGATGATGACCGGCGTGCGCACGCCCCTGGAACGCCAGTGCCGCAGCACATCGATGCCTGGCAGGGCCGGCAGCCCGAGATCCAGCACCAGTACGGCAAGCTGCCCCAGATCCGGCCAGTCGGCCGCCGTTTCGCCATCGAAGGCCTGGTCGACCGAAAAGCCAGCCGCTTCCAGCCGCCGTCTCAGCCGGCCCGACAGTTCCGCATCATCCTCGACCAGAAGCAGGCGCATCGATCCTCCTGAAGGGCAGCTTAGCCGCCATCCCTTGCAGCAAGCTGACAGATTGACAGGTTCGTGCAAGATTCATCGGGCATCGACGCGGCATGATTAAGCCGGGCCATCTTTGCATAATCGCGCTGCTGCCACTCGCGCTGGGGGCATGTGGCAAGTCCCAGGATGCCGCGCCGCCGGAGCCGGTGACCCCCCAGCAGCCGAAGACCGCAGTTGCGCGGGCCGCGAACGAGGTGCCGCTGGGCATCGTGCCCGCCACGATCAGCTTTCCGCCTGCTGCGCGGGTCGCCGTGACCGCCGCCTTTTCCGGGGCGATCCGCCAGCTGCACGTCATCGAGGGCCAGGACGTCAGGAAGGGGCAGCTTCTCGCCACCGTCGTCAGCCGGGAGGCGCTGTCGCTCGCGTCCGATGGGGCCCGCGCCGATGCGCGCGTGGATCTGGCGCGGGCCAATGCGAACCGGATCGGCCAGCTGGCCGCGGAGGGTGTCGTGGCGGGCGCCCGTGCGGACGAGGCGAAGGCGGCCCTGCGCGAGGCGCTGGTTGACCAGTCGGAAGCAGCGCGTGCGCTGGCCCGCGCCGGCGCCGGCACCGACGGGATGGTGCGGCTTGTCGCGCCCATCGCCGGTCGCGTGTCGAAGATCGCCGTCGAGACGGGCGGCCCGCTGGACGGCATGACGGCGCCGTTCGTGATCGAAGGTGGCGGCCGCTATACGCTGAATCTGCAACTGCCGGAGCGGCTCGTGCGGCAGGTCCGGCCGGGCATGGCGGTTTTGCTGGCCGATGGAACGCGCGGGCGGATCCTCTCGGTCGCGCCGGGGCTTGATCCGGCCACGCGGTCTGCCCAGGCCATTGCCGCCCTGGACGGGGCGCCGGGACTTCTGGCGGGCGGTTCCGTCAACGTCACGATACTGGGGGACGGCAAGAGCGGCTCGACAGCCGTGCCTTCCGCAGCCGTTGCAAGACTCGCGGGGGGCGACGTGGTTTTCGTGAAGGCCGCGAAGGGCTTTCAGCCGGCGCCTGTCGTCGTCGGCGCGACGGCGGACGGCATGACCTACATCATCGACGGGTTGCAGCCCGGGGCCACGGTCGCGATCTCGAACCTTCCCGAACTGAAGTCGCAGGCGGCCGACTGACATGCTTCGCCGCCTTGTCGAATGGTCGCTGTCCAACCGGCTTGTCGTGCTGCTCATGTCGCTGCTGGTGGCCGCAGCCGGGCTGTGGTCGTTCCTGACGCTGCCGATCGATGCCTTTCCGGACATCGCGCCCACCCAGGTCAAACTGATCCTGAAGGCCCCCGGCATGACACCGGAGGAGGTCGAGGCGAAGGTGATCACGCCGATCGAGCAGCAGATGCTGGGGATTCCCGAGCAGCGGATGCTCCGTTCGGTCGCCAAATACGCAATCGCCGACATCACGATCGATTTCACGGACCGGACGGACATCTTCTGGGCGCGCAGCCAGGTCGCCGAACGCTTCGCGGCTGCCCAGGCGGACCTGCCGGCGGGTGTCGAGGGCGGCCTCGCCCCGATTTCGACCCCGCTGTCGGATATGTTCATGTTCACCATCGAGGGCCCCTTGAGCCTCGCCGAAAAGCGCCGCCTGCTCGACTGGACGATCCGGCCGGCCCTGCGCACCGTTCCGGGCGTCGCTGATGTGAATGCGCTGGGCGGGTATGTCGAAACCTTCGAGGTCGTTCCGGATCTGAAGGCCATGGCGGCCGCCGGGATCAGCCTGTCGGATCTTGCCGAAGCCGTGCGGGCCGGCAACCGCAACGATGGCGCCGGCCGGCTGGCGGATGGCGAATCGGTGCTGATCGTGCGGGCGGTCGGGGCGGTGCGCTCGCTCGAGGATCTCGCCACGATACCGCTGGAGGCCCGGAACGGCAGCGTGATCCGGGTCGGCGATGTGGCGGCGGTCCGCACGGGCGCGCTCACGCGGTACGGGGCCGTGACCCGGACCAATTCCGGCGAAGCCGGCGCGGAGGCCGTGCAGGGGCTGGTCATCGGCCTGCGCGGCGCCAATGCCGCCGAGGTGGTGAAGGGCGTGAAGCTGCGTCTGGCCGAATTGCAGCCGACCCTGCCCGAAGGCGTCTCGATCTCTGTCTTCTATGACCGGTCCGACCTGATCGGCCGCGCCGTCGGCACGGTGGAGAAGGCCCTTCTGGAGGCGGTCATCCTTGTCATCGTCCTGCTGCTTCTGTTCCTTGGGGACTGGCGCGCGGCGCTGATCGTGACCGCGGCCCTGCCGCTTGCCGCGCTGATGACCTTCATCCTGATGCGCGGCTTCGGGCTTTCGGCGAACCTGATGAGCCTGGGGGGGCTTGCGATCGCGATCGGGCTTCTTGTCGACGGGGCGGTCGTGGTGGTCGAGAATATCGTCGAACGCCTGTCCGATCCGGGGCACCGGGGAACGGGCCGGCTGAACCGCATCCTGGTGGCCACGAGCGAGGTCATCCGTCCTGTCACGTCGGGCATTCTCATCATCATGCTGGTCTTCCTGCCGCTGCTGTCCCTGCAGGGCCTGGAAGGGAAGCTGTTCGCGCCGGTCGCGCTGACCATCGTGATGGCGCTGTTCGGCTCGCTGCTGATTGCGTTCACGCTGATCCCCGTGCTGGCCTCCTATGGCCTGAAGGTGAACGCCGCGCACCATGAACCCTGGCTGATGCGCAAGCTTTCACCGGCCTATGCCCGGCTTCTGGGGGGCGCCTTCGCGCGGCCGAAACTGGTTTCGGGCATTGCCGCGGCATCGCTGCTGATCGCGGCCTTCGCCTATACGCAGGTGGGCAAGATCTTTCTGCCGACCCTCGACGAGGGGACCATATTGATCCAGCTGGCAAAGCATCCCTCGATCGGGCTGGATCACAGCGTGGAGGGCGATCTGGCCGTCCAGCGCACCATTCTGGCGAATGTGCCCGAAGTGAAGGCGGTGATCGCACGCGTCGGTTCCGACGAACTGGGGCTGGATCCGATGTCGCTCAACGAAACGGACAGCTTCCTGATTCTCAAGCCCCACTCGGAATGGCGCGGCGACAAGGACTGGCTGCTTGCCGAGTTGCGCCGTGTCCTGCACGCCCATCCCGGAATCGAGCCCAGCTTCACCCAGCCCATCGAGATGCGCGTGTCGGAAATGCTGACCGGAAGCCGGGGCGACCTGGCGGTGAAGATCTTCGGCCCGGATCTCGCCGAACTCGGGCGGCTGGCCGGCGAGGTGGAGAAGCGGCTCGCGGCCATCGATGGCGCGACCGAGGTGCTGACCGTCGCCAACGACAATGTCGATTATCTGTCGCTCGAGATCGACAGGCTGGCGGCGGGCCGTGCCGGATTTCCCGTGGACGCCCTTCAGGACAGCCTTCGCGCCCAGGTCGAGGGCCTGCCCGCCGGTTCGGTGAACGATGGTCTGCGCCGCGTGCCTGTGATCATCCGCGGGCCCGAGGCCGTTGCGGCCGATGCGACCCTGTTCACCGACCAGCTGCTCGTCAGCCCCACCGGCGCCCAGGCCCGCGCGGGCGACCTCGCCCGGATTGAGCGCACGGAAGGCCCGGTCAAGCTGGAGCATGAACTGGGCTCGCGCTTCGCGCTGGTTCAGGCATTTGTTTCCGGCCGCGATATCGTGGGCTATGTCGAGGAAGCCAAGGCTCGGGTGAGCGCGGAAGTTCCGCTGCCGCAGGGCTACCGGATCGTCTGGGGCGGGCAGTTCGAGAACCAGCAGCGCGCGGCGGCGCGTCTGTCGGTGGTGCTGCCGATCGCGCTCGCGCTCATCTTCGGGCTGCTGTTCGCCACCTTCGGCGCGCTTCGCCCCTCGGTGTTGATCCTGCTGATGATCCCGTTCGCGATGGTCGGCGGCATCCTCGCGCTGTGGATTTCGGGCCAGTATCTGTCGGTGCCGGCCTCTGTCGGGTTCATCGCGCTGCTTGGAATCGCGGTTCTGAACGGGTTGGTCATGGTGAGCCACATCCGCCACCTGAGAGAGGAGGGCCTGCCGCTTGGCGAGGCCGTGACATCGGGCGCGCAGCGGCGGCTGCGCCCCGTGCTGATGACGGCGACCATCGCCGCATTTGGTCTGGTGCCGCTGCTGTTCGCAACCGGCCCCGGATCCGAGATCCAGAAGCCGCTCGCGATCGTCGTCATCGGCGGCCTCATCACCTCCACGCTGCTGACGCTGATCCTGTTGCCGCTTCTCTATGCGCGGTTCGGTGAGAGCCGGGCCGAAGCCCTGGAAGACATGGAGAGCGCCGGATGAACCGCCCCCTGTTCCTGCTTCTTCTGCTGTTCGGCGCATCGGCCCGGGCGCAATCGCCGCTTCCGGATCCAGCCGATGTGACCCGCGCACTGGATGGCAACCCGGCCGTTCTGGCGGCCCAGGCCGAACTGTCTGCCGCAAGGGCCGCCGCACGCGCCCTTTCGACCGGGCCGCACGAGTTCGTCGCCAGCGCCTCGCTTCACAGCCGCCGGGTCGATCGGGAAGGCGATTTCGCCGAATATGACGCCAGCCTGACGCGCGCCATCCGCCTGCCCGGCAAATCGGCCCTCGATCGCAGGGCCGGAGAGGCGGGTATCCGTCTGGCTGACAACCGGGCGGACGACGCCCGGCACCAGGCCGCCATTGTGTTGAACGAACTGTGGTGGGAATGGCTGGGCGCCGCCGCCGGCCGCCGGGTTCTCGACCGGTCCGTCGAGTCCCATGCGGCTGCCGCAGGTGCGGTCGGGCGCCGCCTGGCCCTGCGCGATGCTGCCCGGCTGGAACTCGATCAGGCGACATCCGCGCTTGCACTCGCCCGGGCGGCGGCCCGCCAGGCCGAGGGGCGGGAACGGGCGGCCCGGGCTGCCCTTGCAAGCCGCTTTCCCGACCTTGCCCTGCCGGCCGAAGCGCCGGCGCTGACGCCGCCGCAGCTGCCGCCGGAAGGGCTGGATGTGCTGGGCGGCTACGTCCTGGCGCGCAGCCATGAAATCGGCGCGGTTGTCGCCACCGCCGATCAGGCGGGCTATCAGGCGGATCGCATGAGGCGGGATCGGTTTGCCGACCCCTCCGTCGGCATCCGCGGCTTTTCGGAGCGGGACGGCGCCGAGCGTGGCGTCGGCCTGCTGCTGAGCCTTCCGATCGGCGGGCGCCACCGCGCGGCGCTGGCCGAGGAGGCCGGCGCGCGGGCATCCGCCGCGCGCGCAAGGGCCGTGGCTGTCCGCCAGGAAGTCGCGGAGATCGCGGCGCGCGATGTGGAAACGGCGAAGGCCGCCTTTGCCGCCTGGGAGGCCGCCGCACAGGCCGCCGATGCAAGCGAGGCGGCCGCAACCCGCGCGGCGCGGGGACATGCGCTGGGCGGTCTCGACCTGACCGACCGGCTTTATGCGGAGCGGATCGCGCAGGAGGCGGCCCTGGCGGAGGTCGAGGCCCGGACGGACGCCTGGCACGCCATCACGCGGCTGCGGATCGACAGCCACACGCTGTGGATGCACGCCGACTAGGATCGATCCTGTGCAAGGCTGGATCCGGCCGGGCCCGGGGCTTCGGGCCTGCTATCCGGCGAGGATGGCGGCAAGGGCGCGGGCCACATGGTCGAGCGTTTCGGGCGCTGTCCATGTGGGGTGCGGACGCGAGCGATCCGCCAGTTCCCCTTCGCGGGCCGAGAGGATTCCGCCGAGCGCCGCGCCCATGAAGACGAGGCGTTGGTTCATCACATCCAGGGGCACATCCGGGCGCAGGCGCCGGGCATGGGCCAGGCAGCGCTGGTAGCCGGAGTTCCAGCGCCCCTCCATCGCATCCATGAACAGCCGCCGGTTCGAGAGTTGCAGCGAGACGACGAAGCGGTTGTAGCAATCGCTCCACGGCGGGTCCGCGGCGGGAAGGGACGAGCGGACGAGACAATCGGTGACGTCGAAGAGGCTGGCCGGGCCGCCCCGCGCCTCAAGCTCGTCGAGCAGGGTGTTGCGCAGGTCGTCGATCAGGCGGGCGCCGTGGATGATGACCTGGCGGACCAGTTCCTGTTTCGAGCCGAAATGATAGCCGACGGCGGCATGGTTCTTCTGGCCGGCGGCCTCTGCGATCTGGCGGACGGTGACGCCATCCACCCCGCGCTGCGCGAACAGCGTGAGGGCGGCGGCCTTCAGTTGTTCGGCGGGGGTGCGGGGCGGGACCATGGCGCTATTCATAGTTTGACGGGCGTTTGCGTCAAACGCATTATCCATGTGGATAAATCGGGGAGGATCGCTTGGAGCCGGGTGTGAACCTTGGCGCGCTGACGGCGTGGATGGATGGCCAGCGGCTGGGCCATGGCCCGCTGGCGCGCGTGGATCGGCTTTCGGGCGGGACGCAGAACATCCTGCTGCGATTCGAGCGGGCCGGCCGGGCCTATGTGCTGCGGCGGCCGCCGCCGGTGCTGCGGGCGAACAGCAACGAGACGATGCGGCGTGAGGCGCGGGTGCTGGCGGCGCTGGCGGGAACGGCGGTGCCGCATCCGGGATTGATCGCCGCCTGCGCGGACGAGGCGGTGCTGGGCGCGGCCTTTTACCTGATGGAGCCGGTGGATGGCTTCAACGCGGCGCAGGGGCTGCCCATGCCCCATGCCGGCGACGCGGCGATGCGGCACCGCATGGGGCTGGCGATGGTGGACGCAATCGCGGCGCTTTCCGATGTGGATTACCAGGCGGTGGGGCTGGAGGGCTTCGGCAAGCTGGACAACTGGCTTGAGCGGCAGGTGGGGCGCTGGGCTTCACAACTGGCGAGCTATGCCGAGATGCCCGGCTGGACGGGCCCGGACGCCATACCCGGCGTGGCGAAGGTGGCGCGCTGGCTGGAAGATCACCGGCCGGAGACATTCCGTGCCGGGATCATCCACGGCGATTTCCACTTCGGCAATGTGCTGTTCCGGCGGGACAGCGGCGAACTGGCCGCCGTGGTGGACTGGGAGCTCTGCACGCTGGGCGACCCGCTGCTGGACCTTGGCTGGCTGGTGGCGACCTGGCCGGAGGGGGACCGCCCGCACGAGACGGATGTGGCCGTGACGCCGTGGGAGGGGTTCGCGACGGCTGACGAACTGATCGCCCATTATGCGGCGCGGACGGGGCGGGATCTGGCGCACTTCGACTGGTTCGCGGTTCTGGCCTGCTACAAGCTGGGGATCATCCTGGAAGGCACGCATGCGCGGGCCTGCGCGGGCAAGGCCCCGCGCGAGGTGGGCGACCGGCTGCACGCCCATACGATTTACCTGTTCGAACGTGCGCTGCGGCGCATCGGCTGAGGGAGGCTGACATTGGTTGACGACACGGATTTCACCGGCAGGCGGGTGCTTGTGGTGGGGGGATCGAGCGGGATCGGCAACGGCATCGCGCATGGCTTCCGCGAACGGGGGGCGGCGGTGTCCGTGTGGGGGACGAAACCGTCCGCCGCGGACTATGACCCGGCCGACGGATCCGACCTTTCCGGGCTTGGCTATGCGCAGGTGGACGTGGGCGACCCGGATGCGATCGAGGCGGCTGCGCCGCCCTTCAACACGCTGGATGTTCTGGTGCTGTGCCAGGGCACGGTGGTGTACAAGCGGGGCGAGTTCGAGCGGCCCGGCTGGGATCGGGTGATGGCGGTGAACCTGGACAGCCTGATGCACTGCGCCCGCAAGTTCCGGCCGCAACTGGCCGCTTCGAAGGGCAGCCTCATCATCGTCAGCTCCATTTCCGGGCTGAAGGCGAACATCGGCAACCCGGCCTATGCGGCATCCAAGGCGGGCGCCATCAGCCTGACCAAGACGCTGGGGCAGGCCTGGGGGCCGGAAGGCATCCGCGTGAACGGGCTGGCGCCGGGGCTGGTGGACACCAAGCTGACCCGGGTGACGACACAGAACCCCGAGCGGATGGCGGGCGCGCTGGCCGCCATTCCGCAGCGCCGCGCCGGGCTTCCGGCCGACATGGCGGGCGCCGCCATCTTCCTGGCTTCCCCGCTCGCCTCCTATGTCACCGGCCATACGCTGGTGGTGGATGGCGGCCTCTCCCTTTGAGAAAGGACGACCCATGCAATTCGAGCACAGCGACAAGGTGAAGGGGCTGCTGGCGCAGCTGGAAACCTTCATGGACGCGCACATCTATCCGAACGAGCAGGCCTATCACGACTGGGTGCATGACCCGGCGAACCTGTGGAAGGAATGGCCGGGGATGGAGGCGCTGAAGCAGAAGGCGCGCGCCGAAGGGCTGTGGAACCTGTTCCTGCCGCATGAATATGGCGAATTCTCCCCCGGGCTCACCAACCTCGAATATGCGCCGCTGGCGGAGATCATGGGGCGCTCGCCCTGGTGTTCGCAGGTGTTCAACTGTTCCGCGCCGGACACCGGCAACATGGAGGTGCTGGCGAAGTTCGGCAGCCCGGCCCAGCAGCAGAAATGGCTGAAGCCGCTGCTGGAGGGGGAGATCCGATCCGCCTATGTGATGACGGAGCCGCAGGTCGCCTCTTCCGATGCGACGAACCTGGAGCTTTCGATCCTGCCCGACGGCGACGATTATGTGATCAACGGCCGGAAATGGTGGATTTCCAACGCCATGCATCCACGCTGCGACATCTGGATCGTGATGGGCAAGAGCCGGTTCGACGGTTCGCGCCACACGCAGCATTCGCAGATCCTGGTGGAACCGACGACGCCCGGCATCACCATCGTGCGCCACTTGACGGTGTTCGGATCGCATAATTCACCGGGCGGTGAATGCGAGCTGCGCTTCGACAATGTGCGGGTGCCGAAGGAAAATCTGATCCTGGGCGAGGGCCGGGGCTTCGAGATCGCGCAGGGGCGGCTGGGGCCGGGGCGGATCCACCACTGCATGCGATCGATCGGGCAGGCGCAGCGCGCGCTGGAGATCATGGCGCGACGGGCGGACAGCCGGGTGGCGTTCGGGAAGAAGCTGGCGGATCAGTCCAGCATCCGCCAGGATGTGGCGAAGAGCTTCTGCGAGATCGAGATGGCCCGCCTGCTGACGCTGAAGGCGGCGGACGCCATGGACCGCTATGGCAACCGGCAGGCGAAGGACCTGATCGCGGCCATCAAGGTGGTAGCCCCGCAGATGGCGCAGACGGTGTGCGACCGGGCGATCCAGGTGCATGGCGGCATGGGGGTGAGCGACGACACGCCGATCGCGGCCTTCTTCACGCTGAACCGCTTCATCCGCATCGCGGACGGGCCGGACGAAGTGCACATGAGCCAGCTTGGGAAGCAGAAGATCCAGGAATATGTGGCGATGAACGAACGCTGAGGGAGGCGGGCATGCGCGAGACGATCCTGGAGCCGGATCTGCCGATCATCGATCCGCACCACCATCTGTGGGACTGGACGAGCCGGCTGCCGTTCCTGCCGGCCGCGCGCACCCACCCGTTCGAGGCCATCCTGCCGCAGACGCCCAGATATCTGCTGGACGAGTTGCTGGCCGACTGCGGCAGCGGCCACAATGTGATCGGAACGGTGTTTGTCCAGTGCGGGGCCTTTTACCGGGCCGACGGCCCCGAAGCGCTGAAGCCGGTGGGCGAGACGGCGTTCGTGAACGGCGTGGCGGCGATGGCAGCCAGCGGCACCTACGGCCCGGTGAAGGCCTGCGCCGGGATCGTCGGCCATGCCGACCTGACGCTGGGCGACGGGGTTGCCGCCGTGCTGGACGCGCATCTGGCCGCAGGCGGCGGGCGCTTTCGCGGCATCCGGCACATGATGGCGCATGATGCCGACCCGGCGGTGCTGGGGCCGCTGGCGCATGCCGCGCCGGGGCTGGCCGGGGATGCGCGGGTGCATGCCGCGCTGCGGCATTTCGCTTCGCGGAGGCTTTCGCTGGATATCTGGGTGCTGGAGCCGCAGCTGGACGAAGCGGAAGCGCTGGCGCGCGCCTTCCCCGATGTGCCGATGGTGATCGATCATGTGGGCACGCCGCTGGGTCTGGGCAGCTATGCCGGGCGGCGCGACGAGCGCTTCGGCGCGTGGAAGGCCGCGATGGCGCGGCTGGCGGCGCTGCCCAATGTGCATGTGAAGCTGGGCGGGCTGGGCATGCCCTTCCCCGGTTTCGAGGGGATGGGGCCTGAGACCAGGCCGGGCTCAGAGGCGCTCGCGGCGATGTGGAGTCCCTGGGTGGAGACATGCATCGGCCTGTTCGGGGCGGGGCGCTGCATGTTCGAGAGCAATTTTCCCGTCGACCGCTGGGGGGCGGATTACGCCACGCTGTGGAACGCCTTCAAGCGGATCGCGGCGGGCGCGTCGGCGGCGGAAAAGGCCGACCTGTTCGCGGGCACGGCCGCCCGCTTCTATCGACTGGAGGGGCTGGCATGAAGGCGCTTCGCTACTATGGCGCACGGGATATCCGCCACGAGAGCATGGACGATCCGAAGCTGGAGGCGCCGACCGACGCGATCGTGAAGGTGACCGCCTGTTCCATCTGCGGCAGCGACCTGCACATCTATCACGGCCACGGCTTTTCCGGGGATATCGGCTTCTGCGTAGGGCATGAGGCCGTGGGCGAAGTGGTGGAGGTGGGCCGCCAGGTGACGCGCGTGAAGGTGGGGGACAAGGTGATGATGCCGGCGGCCGTGGGCTGCGGCGCATGCCGGCCCTGCCTTTCGGGCGTGGTGAACAATTGCGAGCGGAACGGCAGCGGCTGCTACGGGCTTTCCGCCCACCTGCAGGGGGTGCAGGCAGAGGCCTTCCGCGTGCCGGCCGCCGACATGAACGCCGTGCCCATTCCCGAGGGCGTGACCGAGGAACAGGCGCTGATGCTGACGGACGCGCTGGCGACCGCCTGGTTCGGCGCGCGCAACGCCGACATCCGGCCGGGCAGCAGCGTGGCGGTGATCGGGCTGGGGCCGATCGGGCTGATGACGGTGGAGAGCGCGTTCGTGATGGGCGCGCATGTGGTCTATGCGATCGACCCGGTGGCGGAGAGGCGGGCGCTGGCGGAAGCCGCAGGCGCGGTGGCGCTGCACCCCGACGAGGCGATGGAGCGGATCAAGGAGGACACGCACGGCCGCAAGCTGGACTGCGCGGTGGAAGTGGTGGGCAGCGACGCGACGGTGGATTTCGCGCTGCGGCTGGTGCGGGCGCGGGGCACGGTTTCGGTGATCGGTGTGCAGCAGTCGCGCCGCTTCCCGTTTCCGCTGGAGCGCGCCTTCGCCGGCGGCCTGACCTTCCGCGTAGGCACCTGTTCGGTGCCGGAGGAACTGCCGGCGCTGTTTCCGCTGGTGCGGTCCGGGCGGCTGAGGCCGGAGCGCTATATCAGCCACAACATGAAGCTGAGCGAGGGGCCGGAAGCCTATCGGCTGTTCGAGGCGCGCGAGGCCGGCGCGCTGAAGATGGTGCTGCGGCCGGATTGAAGCCGGTTCAGCGCCGGGCCGCCGGAATCACCGGCAGCGCCGCACGCCCGCGCGCCATCACGCGCCCTGCTTCTGCCGGGCCGTCTTCAGAAGCGGATGGTGAAATCCGCGGCGATGATGTCGACGTTGCCGCGGTTTTCCGAGCGCAGCGTGCTGACGATCCTTGCCGGGGTTCCCGCGTAGAATTCGTCTGCCCGGTCCAGCTGCTCGGTCGAGACGAAGACATGGGCATAGGACAGGCGCGCGGCCAGAGTTTCGGACAGTTTCCAGCCGGCGCCGCCCGATAGCCAGATGCGGTCCCCATCAGGCACGCGGCTGGTGCGCCAGGCATCGACCGTGGGGGTGGAATCGGTCGCGACGCCCGCACGCAGGGTCAGGCGGTCGGAGACATCATATTCGCCGCCCAGATGGACGCTCATGCTGTCCTTGTAGTTTTGCGGCGAGGTGCTGATCGGATTGCCGCCGGCGGATTCGATGCGGATGGCATCGAACACGGACCAGTTGGTCCATTCCCAGCCGGCGAGGATACGGGTCTTTTCGCCGGCCCTGAAGACGGCCGAGGCGGACAGGCTGTCAGGCAGGGTGATGGGGGCGCGGGCGTCGCGCACGCCGTTGGAGCCTGCCAGCGGGCCGAGCAGGCCTTCGAGGGTGAAGCGGCCCTTCAGCTGGTGCTTCACCTTCGACCTGTAGTGCAGGCCGACCGCGATGGGGCCGGATTCGAAGCGGCCGCCGATGTTCCAGCCGACCGAGATGTCGTCGCCCTTCACCCGGGCGCTGCCATCCGCCAGCAGGGGCGAAAGGTTGGGCATCGCGTTCTGCAGATCGGCCTCGATATACTGGATGCTGACGCCGCCGCCGATGGCGAAGCGATCATCCAGCTTCCAGGCGAGCGAGGGCTGGACATTGTAGGTCTTCAGGACCGAACGCTTGCTGTCGTACCGGCCGAACCAGCCATCGTCATAATCGACCACGAGGCCGAAGGGCGCATTGACGCCGATTCCCGCCCAGAGACGGTCGCTGAGCTGCATCGAGCCATAGAGGGTGGGCACCACCACGACGGGGTGGAAGGGATTGCCGCCGTTGCCGCCGCCGGTGGCGACGGGCGCAGGCAGGCCCGGCACGGTGCGGGTGGTGCCGAGATCCCGCTGGCTGGACTGCACCGACAGCAGATGCACGCCCGCGCTGGCGGTGAAGCCTTGGAGCTGCGTCATGCCGGCCGGGTTGTACCAGATGGTGGCGGCGGAATCGGCGATTGCGCCCTCGCCCGCGAAGGCACGGCCGAGGCTGCCGGGCGAGGCTTCCCGAAGGGCGAAGGCGGAGGCGAAGGCGGGCGTGGCCGCAACGCTGGATGCGAGAATGGCAACGAATGCGCGCCCGGCGGAAATCGGCATGTCGGTTTTCCTGTCTGTCGGATCGCGCAGGCGCTTGCGCCCGGCCCGACGTGACGTCAAGCCGGGCGCTGTATTGTTCTGTCATGTGCCCGCCCCGACAGGTGGAAGGCAGTGCGCCTTTGCCTACATCCGGTGCAGCGCGCAGAGCTTGTTGCCGGACGGATCGCGCAGATAGGCAAGATAGAGGCTGCCCGTGGGGCCGGTGCGGACGCCCGGCGGATCCTCGCAGGCGGTGCCGCCATTGGCGAGGCCGGCGGCATGCCAGGCATCCGCCTCGGCCGGGGACTTCATCGCGAAGCCGACGGTGGAGCCGTTGCCGCAGGAGGCGGGCCTGCCGTCGATCGGCCGGGTGATGGCGAACACGCCCGTCGGTGTCATCCAGAATACCCGGCCCTTGTCGTCGGTGATTCCGGGGCCGACGCCGGTTGCAGCAAAGATGGCATCATAGAAGGTCTTCGACGCGTCGATATCGTCTGCGCCGAGCATGATGTGGCTGAACATCTGACTACTCCCCTCGGCGGGCGCCGTGGATCGGGTGGCCCGCGCGAAACGGGGATGCACCCGATGGCCGCGATTGTCGAACTCGGAGGATGGACAGGATCATGCGTTCACGGCCTAGTTCTTGTGCCGATGGTGAAGCGGCCCCTGCATTGGGCATGGGGCGGATGAAAGGAGCTGCCATGATCGCCGACGCTGCCCCGATGCTTCAGGGAATCCGCATACTCGACTGCACGGGGGTGGTGTTCGGCCCCTATGCCACGCAGATTCTGGCGGACCTGGGGGCGGAGGTGATCAAGGTGGAGGCGCCGGGCGGCGGGGACCAGTTCCGCTGGACGGCGAAGGCGGCCAGGACGCCGGGGATGAGCCCCGGGTTCATGGCGATCAACCGCGGCAAAAAATCCATCGAGCTGGATCTGAAGGTGGATGCGGACCGGGCGCTGATGCGCGAGCTGATGGAAACGGCCGACGTGTTCATCACCAATGTGCGCGGGCCGGCGGCCGACAAGCTGGGGCTTGATTACGCCAGCGTGGCGGCGGTGAAGCCCGACATCGTCTATGCCCATTGCGTGGGCTTCGGGGAGGAAGGGCCCTATGCCGGGCTTCAGGCCTATGACGATGTGATCCAGGCCGCGACGGGCACGACCAGCCTGCTTTCGCGCGTGGATGGAAACCCGGCGGCGCGCTACCTGCCCAGCCTGATCGCGGACAAGGTGGCCGGGCTGCACGCCGCCTATGCCGTGCTTGCCGGCATCATCCACCGTCTGCGCACGGGCGAAGGGCAGAAGATCGAGATCCCGATGCTGGAGAGTTTCGCCCACTTCATGCTGCTGGAGCATCTGGGGGGGCGCACCTTCGATCCGCCGGTGGGGCCGATCTGCTATTTCCGGCAGATCGATCCGGACCGCCAGCCGTTCCGCACGACCGATGGCTATGTCAGCATCGTGCCCTACACCGACGACAGCTGGCCGCGCCTGTTCGCGGCGCTGGGCAACCCCGCCTTCCTGGAGGATCCGCGCTTTGCCACCCGCAAGCTTCGGGTGGCGAACATGGCGGAGATGTACCGCGAGGTGGCGCGGCTGACCCCGGGCTTCAGCAGCGCCGAGATCCTGGCGCGGTGCGAAGCCGCGCGGATCCCGGCGATGATCGCGCGCGACATCGCGGACGTGCCGGACGATCCGCACCTGAAGGCCGTGGGCTTCTTCCAGCGGACCGAGCATCCCAGCGAAGGCGCCTGGTTCCAGCTTAAGCACCCGGTCAGCTTTTCCGCCTTCCGGCCTGAACCGGCCCAGCCGCCGATGGCCGGGGAGCATGGCGACGAGATCCGCGCGGACGTGACGCGCCGCCGCGGGAAGCCCTGACACGAGCGCCATGCTGCGCAGCATGGGCTGCAGCAGAACTCTTTCGCCCCGCTGCCCCGGGCTTCGCATACGAATGCGAATTGCAGGGCGGTTCGCCTGTTGCCAAGACTGGCCCCGTCCGGCGTGAACCCGGATGTGGCCGCCGCCGGTTCCGGCAGAGCGCGGTTCGGGGAGAGACGGATGACGGATGCGGGCGGCAGGGCCAATTTCGGCTTCATCGCGATGATCGTGGCGGTCGCCACGATCGGCGGCTTCATGTTCGGCTATGACAGCGGGGTGATCAACGGCACGCAGGAGGGGCTTGAGCTTGCCTTCGGCGTTTCCGAACTGGGCAAGGGAGTTCTTGTCGGCGCGCTGCTGATCGGCTGCGCCGTCGGGGCTTTCCTGGCCGGTCGCATTTCCGATCTGATCGGGCGCCGCAACATGATGATGCTGGCGGCCGTCATGTTCCTGATCTCCGCGCTTGGCGCCGGCGCGGCGGATTCGGCCTGGCTGTTCGTGCTGGCGCGCTTCATCGGCGGACTCGGCGTGGGGGCGGCCTCCGTGACGACGCCCGTTTATATCTCGGAAGTGACTCCGGCGGCGGTGCGGGGCCGGCTTTCCACCGTGCAGCAGATCATGATCATCACCGGCCTGACAGGGGCATTTGTCGCCAATTATGTGCTGGCGCGCACCGCGGGCGGATCAACGGCGGAATTCTGGCTGGGCTTTCCGGCCTGGCGCTGGATGCTGTGGCTTCAGATGGTGCCGGCCGCCATCTATCTTGCCGCGCTGACCCTGATCCCGGAAAGCCCGCGCTATCTGGTGATGAAGGGCCGCGACGCACAGGCGGCGCATGTGCTTACCAGGCTGTTCGGGGCGGAAACGGCGGACGCCAAGGTGGCGGAAATCCGCCATACGCTGGCCACAGATCACCAGCCGCGGCTGTCTGACCTGAAGGATCCGGCGACGGGCCGGATCCGCCCGATCCTGTGGGCAGGCATCGGCATCGCCGTGTTCCAGCAACTGGTGGGCATCAACATCGTCTTCTACTACGGGTCCGTCCTCTGGCAGTCCGTCGGCTTTTCCGAGAATGATGCGCTGCTCATCAACATCCTGTCGGGGACGGTTTCGATCCTGGCCTGCCTGACGACGGTGCTGATGATCGACAGGATCGGCCGCAAGCCGCTGCTGCTGCTGGGGTCGCTGGGCATGGCGGCGACGCTTTCGGTGATGGTGATCGCGTTCGCCAATGCGGTGATGGTGGATGGCCATCTCAGCCTGCCCGGGCGCTTCGGGCTGATCGCGTTGCTGTCGGCGAACCTCTATGTGATCTTCTTCAACATGAGCTGGGGCCCGGTGATGTGGGTGATGCTGGGCGAGATGTTCCCGAACCAGATCCGCGGATCCGCGCTTGCGGTTTCGGGGCTGGCGCAATGGATGGCGAACTTCGCCATCGTGCTGAGCTTCCCCTGGGCGGCGAAGCATGTCGGCCTGCCCGTCACCTATGGCTTCTACGCGGCATCCGCCCTGCTCTCCTTCTTCTTCGTCCGCGCCGTTGTGGTGGAGACGAAGGGCCGGGAGCTTGAGGCGATGCGGGGCTGAGGGGCTGGCGGGGCCAGCCCGGGCTCAGAGCCTGGACACCCCGTTCAGGCGCAGCGGCACGCCCCCGGCGCCTTCGCCGCGCAGGGCGGGCGGCAGCAGATCTTCGGGCAGATCCTGATAGCAGACGGGGCGCAGGAAGCGGTCGATGGCCAGGGTGCCGACGGATGTGCTGCGGCCGTCCGACGTCGCGGGGAAGGGGCCGCCATGGACCATGGCGTGCGTGACCTCCACACCGGTGGGCCAGCCGTTGGCGAGGATGCGGCCCACCTTGCGTTCGAGGACGGGGAGCAGCGCACGGGCGGATTCAAGATCGGCCGGGTCCGCATGGAGCGTGGCGGTGAGCTGGCCTTCGAGCGCGCCGAGCACGGCCGCCAGTTCTGCCGCTGAGGCGCAGGCGACGATGAGCGAGGTCGCACCGAAGATCTCGTGCGCCTGCCCGATGTCGGACAGCAGCTGCGCGCCCGTCATGGTGAACAGGCCGGCGCTGCCGCGCGTGGGCTCTGCCGCTTCGGGGGCAAGGGCGATTTCGGTCGCCCGGGCCGCGAGCGCGGCCTTGCCGCTGTTGTAGGCCTGCTGGATGCCGCTGGTCAGCATCACCTGCGGCGCGGCACGGCTGACCAGCGCGGCGGCTTCGGACAGGAAGCTGTCCAGCTCCGGCCCGGCGTGGGCGAGCAGCAGGCCCGGGTTGGTGCAGAACTGGCCGGCCCCCAGGGTGAGCGAGGCGACGAAGCCCTGCGCCAGCGCCGCTCCGCGTGCCTTCAGTGCATTCGGCAGCAGGATCACCGGATTGACCGAGGACATTTCGGCATAGACGGGAATGGGAACCGGACGGGCGGCCGCGATCTTCATCAGCGCCGTGCCCCCCGTGCGGGAGCCGGTGAAGCCGACGGCGGCGATGCGGGCATCCGCCACCAGCGCGGCCCCGACATCGTTGGAGGTGCCCTGCAACAGGCCGAACACGCCCGACGGCATGCCGGTGCGGCGGATCGCGGCCTCGAAGGCGCGGGCGACCAGTTCGGATGTGCCCGGGTGGGCGGGATGGCCCTTCACCACGACGGGGCAGCCGGCGGCCAGCGCGGAGGCGGTATCGCCGCCCGCAGTGGAGAAGGCGAGCGGGAAGTTGGAGGCGCCGAACACGGCCACCGGGCCAAGCGGCACGGTGCGCAGGCGGATATCGGGCCTGGGCGGGGTGCGGGCGGGATCGGCCGTGTCGATTCGCAGCTGCTGCCATCCGCCGTGCAGCACTTCCTTCGCAAACAGGCGGAGCTGCCCGGTGGTGCGCCCGCGCTCACCCTGCAGGCGAGCCAGCGGAAGGCCTGATTCCCGGTGCGCGCGCTCGATCAGCTGGTCGCCGAGTGCCTCGATTTCATCGGCCACCGCTTCCAGGAAGGCCGCGCGTTCGGGGAGCGGCCGGGCGGCATAGTCGCCGAATGCGGCTTCGGCCGCCGCGCAGGCGGCGGCGACATCCTCTGCCGTTGCTTCCGCGAAGGCCGGCTGGGGAATGGATGTCCCTTCGGACGGGTTCCGGGCGAGAAAGCGCGCGGCGGCCGCCCGCCATTCGCCGTCGATGAAGAGGTCGCCACTCAGCATGTCTCAAACTCCCTGTCCCGATCCCGTCGCGGGCGAGGCGGGCTTCTAGCGGCTTGTTCCCCGCCTGCGCCAGCCCATCTGGCGGCATGGCTGATGCCGCCAGAAACGGAACATGCAGGGTGGGGCGACGCGGCCCGGCCCTGAAATCGGATTATTCGGTCGTGCGGCCATCCCAATGTTCGTGCGCGGCATGGGCTTCGGCGGCAGACTTGTGGACGGTGCCATCCACATGTTCGGGCGGGCCGTAGATGGTGTAGAATTTCAACGGTGTGGCGCCGCTGTTCCGCACATTGTGGCGGGCGCCGCCGGGGACGACCACGCCGAAGTGCGGGCCCACCTTGTGCCAGGTTTCGTCGATCAGAACCTCTCCGGTGCCGGTTTCGAAACGGAAGAACTGGTCACCGTCTTCATGCACTTCCTCGCCGATTTCCTCGCCGGGCAGCAGGGACATGACGACGAGCTGAAGGCGGCTGCCGGTGTAGAGCACACGGCGGAAGTCGCCGTTCTCTTCGGTCACCTTCTCGATATTGTCGACATAACCCTTCATGATGCACTCCCTGGCTGATGTGCTGCGGCAATGGCGCGCGATGTGGGCGCCTGCATTGCGCGATGTCAATTCATCGCGCCCAAGGCCATCGATGACGGCCCGGACAGGGTCTGCGCAATGTCTCCATTCGGGGACTTTGCGCCCGCCGGCCCTGGGCCAGAAAGGGAAAGGGCCGGCACCGCAACGGCGCCGGCCCTCCCCTCCTCCCCGGAAATGCGGATCAGGCGAACTGGTTCATCGTGTTGTGCGCGCCGCCGGCCTTCAGCGCGGCTTCGCCGGCGAAATATTCCTTGTGGTCGTCGCCGATGTCCGAGCCGGACATGTTCTGGTGCTTCACGCAGGCGATGCCCTGGCGGATTTCGGCGCGCTGCACGTTCTTCACATAGCCCAGCATCCCCTGCTCGCCGAAATATTCGCGGGCGAGATTGTCGGTGCTGAGTGCCGCCGTGTGATAGGTGGGCAGCGTGATCAGGTGGTGGAAGATGCCGGCGCGGGCGGCGGCGTCGCGCTGGAAGGTGCGGATGCGCTCGTCCGCTTCGGCGGCCAGATCCGTCTGGTCATAGATCACGCTCATCAGGTTGGCGCGATCATAGGCCGAGACGTCCTTGCCGGCTTCCTTCCAGGCGTCGAACACCTGCTGGCGGAAGTTCAGCGTCCAGTTGAAGCTGGGCGAGTTGTTGTAGACCAGCTTGGCGTTGGGCACTACTTCGCGGATGCGGTCCACCATCGAGGCGATCTGCTCGATGTGGGGCTTTTCCGTTTCGATCCACAGAAGGTCCGCGCCATTCTGCAGGCTGGTGATGCAATCCAGCACGCAGCGATCCGCGCCGGTGCCTTCGCGGAACTGGAACAGGTTGGAAGGCAGGCGCTTCGGGCGCAGCAGCTTGCCGTTGCGGTTCAGCACCACGTCGCCGTTGCGGGCGGTCGCCGGGTCGATCTCCTCGCAGTCGAGGAAGCTGTTGTACTGGTCGCCGATGTCGCCCGGTTCCTTCGAATAGGCGATCTGCTTCGTCAGGCCCGCGCCCAGCGAATCGGTGCGGGTGACGATGACGCCGTCCTCGATGCCCAGTTCCATGAAGGCGTAGCGGCAGGCGCGGACCTTCGCCAGGAAGTCCTCGTGCGGGACGGTGACCTTGCCGTCCTGGTGGCCGCACTGCTTTTCATCGGACACCTGGTTCTCGATCTGCAGGGCGCAGGCGCCGGCTTCGATCATCTTCTTCGCCAGCAGGTAGGTGGCCTCCGCGTTGCCGAAACCGGCATCGATGTCGGCGATGATCGGCACCACATGGGTTTCATAATTGTCGATCGCGTCGATCAGCACCTTTTCCTTGGCCGTATCCCCGGCGGCGCGGGCGGCATCCAGATCGCGGAACATCATGCCCAGTTCGCGCGCGTCGGCTTGCTTCAGGAAGGTGTAGAGTTCCTCGATCAGCGCGGGCACGCTGGTCTTTTCATGCATGGACTGATCCGGCAGCGGGCCGAAATCGGAGCGCAGCGCAGCGACCATCCAGCCGGAGAGGTAGAGGTAGCGGCGCTTCGTGCTGCCGAAATGCTTCTTGATGGCGATCAGCTTCTGCTGGCCGATGAAGCCGTGCCAGCAGCCCAGCGACTGGGTGTATTGCGCCGGATCTGCATCATAGGCGGCCATGTCGGCGCGCATCACGGCGGCGGTGTGGCGGGCGATATCCAGGCCGGAATGGAAGCGGTTCTGCAGCTGCATCCGGGCGACGGCTTCGGCGCTGATGCCATCCCAGGTGCCGCCCTTGGAGGCGATCAGCTTCTGCGCATCGGCGATGGCTTGCGAATAGGTCTTCATCTTCGGGCTCCTTGCGGGCGGGACTTTCGGATGCGCCCGTTTTACGGCGCCTGCCCCCGTGCACCGAACGGCTGTTTCGTTCAGCTGTAAGACTTTACAAATCTGGATTGTAATGTTGTAAGGTTTCACACCATGGCGCAGGACAGC
This sequence comes from Sandaracinobacter sp. T42, assembly GCF_059115405.1. Lineage (NCBI taxonomy): Bacteria > Pseudomonadati > Pseudomonadota > Alphaproteobacteria > Sphingomonadales > Sphingosinicellaceae > Sandaracinobacter > Sandaracinobacter sp. T42. Next base: position 617,939 of record NZ_CM181101.1, on the reverse strand, counting down.
AGATATATCGGCCCCCGCCTGCGGCGGCTTCGGCGCGACCTGGGCCTGACGCAGGCCAACATGGCGGCCGATCTGGAAATATCGCCTTCATATGTCGCCCTGCTGGAACGCAACCAGCGGCCGCTGACGGCCGACCTGCTGATCCGGCTGGCGCAGACCTATGATCTGGACATCGCCCGGCTGGCGGGGGACGGCGGGGCCGAGCAGCAGGGCCGCCTTTCCGCGGTGCTGAAGGATCCGATCTTCGCCGACATCGACCTGCCGCCCATGGAAGCGGCCGATGTGGCGGCCAATTATCCCGGCTTCGCCGAAGCGCTGCTGCGCCTGCATACCGCCTGGCGGGAGGAGCAGCTGGCGCTGGCCGACCGCACGGCCGAGCGGGAGGGCGCCGCGCGCGAAGGCGCGGGCAGCGACCTTCCCGATCCGGTGGCCGAATCCCGCCGCTTCCTCGCCGCGCGGCGCAACTGCTTTCCCGCGCTGGACGACGCCGCCGAGCGGATGGCGGCGACCATCGCGCAGGCCGAGGGGCTGGAGGGCTATCTGCGGGCGCGCCACGGCCTGCGGGTGCGGCGGCTGCCGGCGGACGTGATGATGGGCGCGATCCGGCGGCTGAACCATCATGGCCGGGAAGTGCAGCTGGACGACCAGCTGGACAGCGCCAGCCGCAACTTCCAGCTGGCCCTGCAACTGACCTATCTGGAGCTCAGGTCCGACATCGAGGCGCAGCTGAAGGAGGGGCATTTCAGCAGCGACAACGGCCGTCGGCTGACGCACCGCGCGCTCGCCAGCTATGCGGCGGCGGCGATCCAGATGCCCTACACTGCCTTCGCCCGCGCGGCGGATCAAAGGCACTATGACGTGGAGGCGCTGGGCCGCCAGTTCGGCGCCAGCTTCGAGCAGGCGGCGCACCGGCTGACCACCCTGCAGAAGCCGGGGCATGAGCGGGTCCCCTTCTTCTTCCTGCGGGTCGATCCGGCCGGAAATGTCTCGAAGCGGCTGGACGGCGCGGGCTTCCCCTTTGCCCGGCACGGCGGCGGCTGTCCGTTGTGGACGGTGCACCTGGTGTTCCGCACGCCGCGCCAGATCGTCACCCAGTGGATCGAGCTGCCGGACGGCCAGCGCTTCTTTTCCATCGCCCGCACGGTGACGCAGGGGATCGGCGGCTTCGGCACGCCGCGCGCCGAACGCGCCATCGCGCTCGTCTGCGCGGAAGAGCATGCGGAGCGGCTGATCTATACCCGCGTGCCGAACGCGCCCGTCCCCGCCAGCGCCACGCCGATCGGCATCAGCTGCCGCCTGTGCCACCGGGCGGCCTGCACATCGCGCGCAGCCCCGCCCATCGGCCGCGACGTGCTGCCGGACGATTACCGGCGCACCAGCGCCCCCTTCGGCTTTTCGGACAGCTGATGCCCGGCCGGCATGTTCCGGCATCCGGAGTGATGATTGTTGCGGCCATCCGTTGTCCCGCATCTTTCGCGGCAACGGACGATGGGCTAGGCCGGGGGCAATGATCTACGCCGCTTCCCTCGCCGCGATCCTGCTGCTGACGGGCCTTGCCTGGATGCTTGGCTTTCGCGGCCGGCCCCGTCTGGCCGAGGCGGACGCCGTTGCCGAGGCCGAAGCGCGGCTGGCGGGCTTCCGCGCGGCGGAGGTGGTGCTGGCGACGGGGGGCGACGGCGCAGTTCTGCGCGGCATGGACGGCAGCGTCGGCCTGCTGCTACCGCTGGCGGACGGATGGATTGCCCGGCGGCTGCCACCTTCGGCGCTGGACTGGACCGGCGGCGGGCTGGTGGCACGGCTGGACGAACCGATGATGCGCCGCGCGACCCTGAACCTGCCGGCCCGGCCCGACTGGCTGGCGGCATGACCCTGCCCGATCCCGTCCAGCTGGCGATTCCGGCGTTCGTCGGCCTCATCATCCTTGAGATGCTGCTGACGCGCCTGCGCGGCGTGGGCCGCTATGACTGGCGCGACGCGGGCGCTTCGCTGTTCCTGGGTTTCGGCAGCACGGTGGCGGGCGCGCTGACGGCGGGCGCGGTGCTGGCGATGTCCCTGTGGGTCTATTCCTGGCGGCTGTTCGAGATTCCCTTCAGCTGGTGGGCGTTCCTGCTGTGCTTCGTGCTGGATGACCTTGCCTATTATGTGTTCCATCGCAGCGCCCACCGGGTGCGCTGGTTCTGGGCCAGCCATGTGATCCACCATTCGTCGCAGCACTATAATCTGTCGACCGCGCTGCGGCAGACCTGGACGGGCTTCTTCAGCCTGAGTTTCATCTTCCGCCTGCCGCTGTTCCTGATCGGCTTTCCACCGGCGATGCTGTTCTTCTGCGCGGGGCTGAACCTTGTCTATCAGTTCTGGATCCATACCGAGCAGGTGGGTCGCCTGCCGCGCTGGTTCGAGGCAGTGATGAACACGCCTTCGCATCACCGGGTGCATCATGCGGTGAACCCGCGCTATCTCGATCGCAACTATGCCGGCGTGTTCATCATCTGGGACCGGCTGTTCGGCACCTTCGAGCCCGAGCGGGACGACGACCGGCCGCGCTATGGCATCGTGAAGGCGCTGCCGACGCTGAACCCGCTGTGGGCCGCGATCCATGAATGGGTGGCGATCGGGCGCGATGCCGTGCAGAGCCGATCTGCTGCGGAACTTGGCGGGCGGCTGTTCGGCCCGCCCGGCTGGCAGCCCGACGGACAGGGTGAGACATCGGAAACAATCAGGGCGCGCTGGGAAGCCGCGTCCTCACGCCGGGAGGCCTGAATGGCACGGAAATTCCTTTGGGTTGTCGCGATCCTGACGGGGCTGGTGATCCTGGCCGCGATCCTCTGGCGGCTGTTCGCTGCAGACCTGATGCGGATGGCCTTCGTGCCGGGCGACAGCTATGCCGAGACATCCGCGCCGCCCGCGCCGGACTATGCCGCGCCGGCCAGCTGGGTCGCCCGGCCCGACATCGCCGACAACCCCGCGCTTTGGACGCCCGAGGGCTACACCCCCGCGCCAAAGCCCGCGTCTGCGGTGTTCTTCCTGAGCCCCACCGCCTTCCTGAGCCGGACGCGCTGGAACGCCCCGATCGACGACCCGGAAACGAACGACCGGCTGGATCGTTTCACCCGCGGGCAGGCGACGGTTTTCAACGGTGTCGCGGACATCTGGGTGCCCCGCTACCGGCAGGCGACATTCGGCAGCTTCCTGAAGCCCGGGCCGGATGCCGCGCGGGCCCTGGCACTTGCCTATTCCGATGTGGAGCGTGCGTTCGACGCCTTTCTGGCTGCGCAGCCGGCCGATCGGCCCATCTACCTTGCCGGGCACAGCCAGGGCGCGCTGCACATCCTGCATCTGCTGAAGGCGCGCAAGGCCGCGCTGAACGGCCGGCTGGTCGCGGCCTATGTGATCGGCTGGCCGGTTGCCCTGCCGCAGGATCTGCCGGTGATCGGGCTGCCCGCCTGCACGCGCCCGGAACAGGCCGGCTGCGTGGCGAGCTGGCAGAGCTATGCCGCGGACGGGGATCTGGCGGAGGCGCTGAAGGGCCTCGCCTCGGTTCCGGATGTGTCGGGCACACCGCTGGGCGGGCGCGCCATGTTGTGCGTGAATCCGCTGACGGGCGGCGGCGAAGCGGCCGGCCCGGACCGCAACGCCGGGACACTGGTGGACGAAGCGCTGCGGCCCCGCGCGGTTGGGGCATCCTGCAATCCGCGCGGGCTGCTGCTGATCAACCCGGCGCCCAGCGACATCGGGCCGTTCGTGCTGCCCGGCGGCAATTACCATGTCTATGATTTCGGGCTGTTCTGGGCGAACATCCGCGCCGACATCGAGGCGCGGCTGTCGGCGCATGCCGCGCAGAAGCTGGGCGGAGCGGTCGTGCTGCGGGACGCCGCCTGATCATGATCACCACCGATGCGGCCGCCTTCGCCGGGGCCCTGCCCCGGCTGGGCCGGCTGCTGGGGCTGGATATCGGCACCCGGACCATCGGCCTTGCGACCGCCAGTGCCGACTGGCGCTTCGCCTCTGCACGGGAAACCCTGAAGCGCAGCAAGCCAGCCGCCGACATCGCGGCGCTGGGCGCGCTGGCGACGAAGGAGGAGATCCGCGGGCTGGTGATCGGCCTGCCGCTGAACATGGACGGGACGGACAGCGAACGCACCCAATCCGTGCGGGCGCAGGCGCGCAATCTTTCCAGGGCGCTGCAACTGCCCATCCTGCTGTGGGACGAGCGCTGGTCGACCGCGGCGGTGGAACGGGCGATGATCGCCCAGGACGTCAGCCGGACGAAGCGCGCCGAACGGGTCGACGCGCTGGCGGCGGCACATATCCTGGAAGGGGCCCTTGCCCGGCTTGCCGCGCTGGGAAATGCACCTTAAGGCCCTTGGGTCGTGAGCATCCCGGCCGGCGCCCATCCCTTTCCGCACCCGCATCTCCTCGCCATCGAGGGGCTGCAGCCATGGGAAATCCTGTTCCTTCTGGACGAGGCCGAGCAATGGGCCGAGGCCGGGCGCGCGCAGCGCCAGCATGACGACCGGCTGCGCGGGCTGACGCAGATCAACGCCTTCTTCGAGAACAGCACCCGCACGCTGTTGAGCTTCGAGATCGCGGGCAAGCGGCTGGGCGCCGACGTGGTGAACCTGGCGGCGGGCCAGTCCAGCCTGAAGAAGGGCGAGACGCTGCTGGACACGGCGCTGACGCTGAACGCGATGCGGCCGGACGTGATCGTGATCCGCCATGAGAGTTCGGGCGCGGTGGGGCTGATCGCGGAAAAGGTGGACTGCCCCGTGCTGAACGCCGGCGACGGGCGGCATGAACACCCCACGCAGGCGTTGCTGGACGCGCTGACGATCCGCCGCCGCAAGGGCCGGATCGAGGGGCTGACCGTCGCCATCTGCGGCGACATCCTGCACAGCCGGGTGGCGCGATCCAATTTTCACCTGCTGTCGGCGCTGGGGGCGGAGGTGCGCGCGGTTGCGCCGCCGACGCTGATGCCGACGGGCGTGGAGCGGCTGGGGGCGCAGCCCTTCACCGACATGGAGGCCGGGCTGAAGGGCGCGGACGTGGTGATGATGCTGCGTCTGCAGCTGGAACGGATGGACGGGGCCTATGTGCCTTCGACCCGGGAATATTTCCGCACCTTCGGACTGACGCGCCAGCGGCTTGCGGCGGCGGGCGACGATGTTCTGGTGATGCACCCCGGCCCGATGAACCGGGGGGTGGAAATCGAATCGGCGGTCGCCGACGATATCCAGCGCTCTGCCATCACCGAACAGGTGGAAATGGGCGTGGCCGTGCGCATGGCCTGCCTGGACGTGCTGACCCGCACACGCCGGGGGGCCTGGTGATGCGGCCGATCCTGATCCGCGACGCCCGGCTGATCGATCCGCTGGCCGGCACCGACCTGCGCGGCGATCTGCTGGTGGACGACAGGCGGATCGCGGCGGTCGGGCCGGGGCTGGACGTCCCGCCCGGTGCGGAGATCGTGGAGGCGGCAGGGTTGCCGCTGGCGCCGGGCCTGATCGATGCGGGCGTGTTCCGCACCGATGTGGAGGCGTCTGTCGCCGGGGGCATCACCAGCGTGCTGCTGATGCCGGATCAAGCCCCGCCGCTGGATGACCCGGCGCTGATCGAGCGGGCCGAACGGCTGGGCAAGCCGCGCCTGTGGGTGCGCCCGCTGGCAGCGGCCACGCGCGGGCTGAACGGGCGGGAACTGGCCGAACTGTCGCTGATGAAGGAGGCCGGTGCCGTCGCCGTCGCCACGGGTCGGCAGGCGATCGCGGATTCGCAGGTGATGCTGCGGCTGCTGCGCTATGCGGCCGGGCTGGGGCTGGTGGTGGTCTCGCACGCGGAATGCCCGTTCCTGACGGCCGGCGCCGTCGCGACCGACAGCGAGATGGCGACCCGGCTGGGCCTTCCGGCCGCGCCCGCTGCGGCGGAGGCCATCCAGATCGCGCGGGATCTGCGGCTGGCGCAGGAAGCCGGCGCGGCGCTGCACTTCGCCTGTGTCAGCACTGCCGAGGGCGTGGCGCTGATCCGCGCCGCCCGTGCGGCCGGACAGGACGTGTCGGCCGGCACTGCGCCAGCCTATGCCCTGCTGTCTGACACGGCGCTGGCGGGCTATCGCAGCTTCGCCCGCCTGTCGCCGCCGCTTCGGCAGGAGGCCGACCGGCTGGCGGTTCGGGCCGGGCTGGCCGACGGCACCATAGGCGTGCTGACATCCCGCCACGATCCCCGCACGCAGGAGGAAAAGCGCCTGCCCTTCGCGGACGCCGCCCCCGGCGCCGCCGGTGCGGCGACGCTGCTGGTGCTGGGCCTCGGCCTTGTACACGACGGCCTCATCAGTCTGCCGCAGCTGATGGCGCTGCTGTCTGCCAGCCCGGCGCGGCGGTTCGGCCTGCCGGGCGGAACGCTGGCCGTTGGGGCCCCCGCCGACCTGCTGCTGTTCGATCCCGGCACGCCCTGGCGGATCGACGCCGATACCCTGCCCGGCCGCGCGGGCAACACCCCGTTCGACGCATTGCCGGTGCAGGGCCGGCCGCGCCTGCTGCTGAAGGGTGGGGAGCGCCTCCTGTGATCCGTCGCCTCGCCTGTCTGTGGTTGCTGTTCCTGTCGGCTCAGGCGCAGGCCAGCGTGGACGCCGGCGTCGGCAAATGGCGGGCCGGGGACTGGGAGGGCGCGGTTGCCGAATGGGTGACGCCGGCGGCCCGTGGCGATGCCGATGCGTTGTTCAACATGGGGCAGGCCTATCGGTTGGGGCGGGGCGTGCCGCTCAATCGGATCACCGCAATCGACTATTATCGCCGCGCCGCCGACAAGGGGCATGCGGCGGCGGCGGCGAATCTGGGCATCACACTGTGGCAGGAAGGCCGCAAGACGGAGGCGCTGACCAGCCTTCGGGCGGCAGCGGAAAAGGGCGACCTTCGCGCCGCCTATGTGCTGGGCGTCGCCACCTTCGAGGGGGACACGGCGCCCCGCAATCCGGCGCTGGGCTATGCCTATGTGGTGCGCGCGCGGGACGGCGGGCTTTCTCTTGCTTCGGCGCAGGCAGCGCGCATGGCGACGCGCATGTCCGCCGACGACCGCGCCAAGGGCGAGGCCGCCGCGCAGGCGCTGGCCGAGGGCCGGCCCGTCGCCGTGGTGCTGGCGGCGATGTCCGCGCCGCCGCCCGCGCCGGAACTGGCGGCAGACGCCGGCGTGGGCGTGGATTCGGTTGAGGAAGCGCTGGCGGAAAGCGCAGCGCCCGCGAAGGCGGATCAGCCGCGAAAGACAGAGAGCGTGAAGCCGGCGCCCGCAAAGGCCGAAGCCCGCGCGGAGCCGCCGGCGGAGGGGTGGAAGGTGCAGTTGGGCGCCTATGCCAATGAACGGACGGCGCGCACGGCCTGGGCGACGCTGGTGTCGCAATCGGCCGCGCTGCTGAAGGGCAGGAAGCCGCTTTATGCGCCGCGCGGCGGCCTGGTTCGGCTGCAGGTGGGGCCTTTTGAGGACCGCGCGCCGGCCGCGGAGCTCTGCGCGAAGCTGTCGGCAGCGGGGCGCCCCTGCTTCGTGACGAAATAGGGCAGCCGCGCGGACCGCCGGCGTTCCGGGCGAAAAAAAAGCCGCTGCGCCTTACGGCGCAGCGGCCAGGGTTCAGGGAGGGGACACCGCGCCCGCGAAGGCAGGCGATGCCCGTGTCGGTGGAAAAGGGGGATAACACCACCGACGAATGATATTTGGATCCGGCCATCGGGGATTTCAAGGCCATCCAGTGCCGCACCCATGCGCGCACCGCTGAACGCATTCAGTTCAAACGAAGATACCGGTCGACAACGCCGTCCTTCAGCAGCCGCACCTGACCCCTGCGGTGCAGCCAGCGCAGGTGCGCCAGCGCCTCGCCCGTCGCCATCTGCAGGTCATTGTCACCGATTCGGCGGCGGAACAGGGTTTCGAAACTGTCATGGGCGGAACGCGGGGTTTCGCAGGCATCGAGCAGCGCTTCCAGCTTGCGATGATGATCCTCCGCCAGTTGGTCCAGCCGGGTGTGCAGGCCGAAGAAGGGTTCGTTGTGGGCGGGCAACACCAGCGTATCGTCCGGCAGCGTCTTCAGCCGCGCGATGCTGTCCAGCCATTCGCCGAGCGGATCCGCCTCAGGCTCGCCCGGATACACGGAGACGTTGGAGGTGATGCGCGGCAGCACCTGATCGCCCGAGATCAGGATTCGGCTTTCGGCATCGAACAGGCAGACATGTTCGGGGCTGTGCCCCGCGCCGATCACCACGTCCCAGCGACGGCCGCCGATCGCCAGCCGGTCCCCGGCCTGCAGGCGACGATAGCCGGTGGGCAGCCTGTGCACGCCCCGACCGAAGCGGCCCCATTCGGCGGTGCGCAGGGTTGCGACCGCATCGTCGGGCCAGCCCTGCGCGGCGTAGAACGCCACCACATCGTCCGGCGTTTGCGTTGCCACGTCCAGCGTCAGCAGACGCGCCAGCTGGAATTCGCCCCGGCTGGTTTCCAGCGGCACCTGCCATTTGGCCGCCAGCCAGCCGGCCAGGCCGATATGATCCGGGTGGTAATGGGTGACGATCAACCGGCCGACGGGTTTGCCGGCCAGCGGCCCCTCGAACAGGGTGCGCCAGTGCATCTTCACCGCCGGCAGCGGGAAGCCGGTATCGACGATGGCCCAGTGATCGCCGCCGTCCAGGACCCACAGGTTGATATGGTCCAGGCTGAAGGGCAGCGGCATCTGCAGCCAGAAGATGCCGTCGGCCACCCGCAGCAGCCGCCCGCCTTCGGGCACATGCGGCCCGTGCGGATAGACCAGTCCGCGCCGCTCCAGCTTTTCGTCGGGGGCGGGCGGAACCGTCATTGAATCAGGGCTGGCGGAACAGCGATTCGGCGGTGTGCTCGCGCGGGGCCTCCGTATCGCTGCCCAGCGCATCGCGCTCGGCCCGCAGTTCGGCGATGATTGCTTCCCGGTCGGCGCCCAGGCGGCCGTCTTCCTGCGGCTGCACGCCCGCCTTCTTGGCGGCGGCCGCCACCAGCGCGTCCAGTTCCCGCTGGGCGCACAGGCCCAGCGTGACGGGATCCTTCGGCGTGATGTTCGCGATGTTCCAGTGCTCGCGGTTGCGGATCGCGGCGATGGTCGTCTTGGTGGTGCCGATCAGCTTGGAAATCTGCGCGTCGGTGATTTCCGGATGATGCTTGATGATCCAGGCGATGCCGTCGGGCTTGTCCTGCCGCTTGGCGAGCGGCGTGTAGCGCGGGCCGGAGGTGCGGCGCACCTGCGCCGGCCCGGGCGAGATCTTCAGCCGGTAGGCCGGGTCGGCATGGCCCTTCTCGATCTCGGCCATGGCCAGTTCGCCGGCGCGCACGGGATCGCGCGGCGTCAGCTTGGTGGCGGCCGTTTCGTCGGCGATCGCCTGAACTTCCAGCGCGTGGATCTGGCAGAAGGCCGCGATCTGCGAAAAGGTGAGGCCGGTGTTTTCCACCAGCCAGGTGGCGGTTGCGTGCGGCATCAGCGGTTGCGCCTGCTTCACCGGCTTGGGGCTGTTGGCCATGTGCGTGTCCCTGATCTGTCGCGCTGCCTTGCAGCGCCCGATATTAAAACGGCCACCCCGCAAGGGATGGCCGGCATCAGAGCAGAGAGTAAGGCCCCGGCGGCACAAGCGCAAGCCCTCTGCCGATGGGTGCGGGGCTTGCCAGCGACCGGGCGTTGCGCTCTTGTCCGGCCCCATGGGGACGATGATACCAGTATCGACAGCCGCGGGGGGTGGGGCGCCGCTGGCGGTTCCGCAGCACATGGTGCATCCGCCCCGGCCGCGCTGCGTGCTGAATGTGGGGTTCACCGGCCACCGGGCCGACCGGCTGACGGCGACGCATGCGGTTTCGGTGAAGGCCCAGGTGGACCAAGCGCTGCGGCTGATCGCCGAAGCGGTCCGGGACATTCACCTGAAAGGCGCCAGCTGGTTCACCGGCGAGGCGCCGGAACTGCGCGCCATTTCCGCGCTTGCGGAAGGCGCGGACCGCCTGTGCGCGGAAGCCGCGCTGGCGCAGGGGTATCGGCTGGATTGTCCGCTGCCGTTCGCGGCCGACATCTATATGGCGGATTTCGCCGAAGGCCCCTCGCGTGAGGCCTTCCGGGCGCTGTGCGGCCGGGCCGACCGGATTCTGGAACTGCCCGGCGACCGCGCGAACGAGCCGGCGGCCTATGCGATGGCGGGCAGCGCCATCCTGGGATCCGCCGACATCCTGATCGCCATCTGGGACGGCAAGGGAAGCGGTGGGCGCGGGGGCACGGGCGAGGTGGTCGCCAATGCGCTGGCGATGGGCAAGCCTGTGATCCATGTGCCCCTGGGTGCCGGGGAAGAGGTGCAGCTGCTGTGGACGGGGCAGGGCCCCGAGGGGGGCGGCTGGCAGGGGGTGATGGAACCGCCTTCGGCGCCGTTCGATGCGGCGCGGCTGTCGGCGGCGCTGGAAGCCACGCTTCTGCCGCCCGACGAACCGGGCGAGCGCAGCGCGCTGGACGCGTTCCTGGCCGAGCGGGAGGAACTGCTGCTGCGGCGGATCGAATATCCGCTGCTGCTGGCGCTGACGGGCGCGCAGAAGCTGACATCGGGCGCCTGGCGCAAGCAGGCTTATCTTCCCGCGACCCGGCAGGACTGGGCGCGGTTCGATTCCTACTGGCAGGGCCGGGTGGAGCCCCGGCGGTTCAACCTGCTGGAACATGGCTATGCCTGGGCCGACAACCTGGCCAATCGCTTCGCGCAGTGCTTCCGGTCGGGCCATGTGGTGAACTTCGTCTTTTCTGCGCTGGCCGTGGCGCTGGCGCTGTTCGGCTATCTGCTGGGCGGCAAGGTGAAGGTGATGTTCGTGGTGATGGAGCTGCTGCTGATCGCCGCCATCGTGACGAACACGCGCGTGGGCCATGCGGAAAGCTGGCAGCAGCGCTGGCTGGATTACCGGCAGCTGGCCGAACGGCTGCGGCCGATGCGAACCCTGCGCCTGCTGGGCGTTGCCCGCCCGCCGGCTGTCAGCCCCTCCTCGCGCACGGGGAACCGGCGCTGGATCGACTGGTATGCGGGCAGCATCTGGCGCCAGATGGCGATGCCCGCCGGCCGCATCGACCAGGCGGAACTGACGCGGCTGACCGACCTGATCACGCGCGAGGAGCTGGCGCCCGAGATCGCCTATCACCACCGCAATGCGCACCGGATGAGCCATGTGAACCACCGCCTCCACCAGTTCGGCTCCGTCTGCTTCGTCACGACGGTGCTGCTGTGCATCGGATTCCTGTTCACCAACCTGGTGCTGGACGAATCGGCCGCGCACACGGCCGCCATCTACTTCACCGTGGCGACGGCGACGCTGCCGGCGTTCGGAACCGCCGCCTACGGCCTTCGGGTGCAGGGCGACTTTGCCGGAAGCTCGGCCCGGTCCGCCGCGACTGCGGACGCGCTGAACGGGCTGCTGACGGAACTGGAAGCATATCCCGTGCTGAGCCGCACCGCCGCCATCGGCAATGCGGCAGCGGCGGTGATGCTGGTGGACCTGGCCGAATGGCGGCTGACCTATCAGCAGCGCGCGCTGGAGATCCCGGGCTGAGGCCCTGCGCGGGGCCGCTATTCGGGCGGCCCCTCTTGAATCCGGCGCGGCCGGGGCCATCTGCGCCCACCGAAAGGATCGCCGTCTTGATTGCAACCACCTCTCAGGGGTTCGACCAGCTGGCATCGGTGCTGAGCCTGCCGCGCGATCCGCGCGCCGTGCGCCAGCGGCTGCTGCTTCTGGAGCGGCTGCTGGAAGGCGTGATCCGCCTGCCCGGCAATGTGCGAATCGGGATGGACGGCTTCATCGGGCTGGTGCCCGTGGTGGGCGACATCGTTTCCGCCAGCATCGGTGCCTATCTGGTGTGGGAAGCCCGCAATCTGGGGATGTCCCGCTGGGCCTGCACACGGATGCTTGGCCGGGTGGGCGTTGATGCGGCGATCGGCGCGATCCCTGTCGTGGGGGATCTTCTGGACTTCGTCTACCGGTCCAACACGAAGAATGTGAAGGCGCTGCTGGCCCATATCGACCGGTGGCATCCGGGGGCAGGGGTCGTGAACGGCGTGCGGCTTTAGCCCGGCCAGCAGTCGATTCCGGCGAATCCGGCTGCCCCCAGCGGTCCCAGCCGGCGCAGGCGATCTGCGTTCATCCCCCCCAGCGCGATCACGGGGCCCGGCGCCCCGGCCGCCGCGAGCCCGAAGCGCGCAGGGCCCAGCACCCGGCCGCCCGGATGGCTGCGCGTCGGGAAGACGGGTGACAGGAACACCAGATCCGCCCCTTCGCGGAAGGCCTGCAGAAGGCCCCGCCTGTCGTGCGCGGCGGCGGCCAGCAGGCCGCGGCGGGGCCGGTGCCGGTTCCGGGCATGTCCGGGCAGGTGCCGGCCGTCCGGCGTGCCGTCGATCTCTGCGCCCAGCACCAGCAGCCCGCGCCGCCGCGCCAGCGCCAGCACCGCCTTCAGCAGCGCCCGACGATGTTCGGATGGCAGGCTGTAATGGCGGAAGACGATGCCGCCGCCGCGCGGCATCCGCCGGATCGCGGCCCACAGCGGATCGTCCGGCGCGGGGCCGCCCAGCCGCTCGTCCGTGAACAGCCATTGGGTCGGCACTCTTGCCCGGCGCATGGCGGCGGCTTACCGCATCGCCATGAAGAAGGCCATTGCATCCCCCGCCCCGCGCCCCGAAGGTTCCGCGGCCCGGCGGCTTCAGCAGATCCTGAGCCTGTCTGCAGCGGAGGCGCAGGCCGGCGGACACCGGCCGCCGCGCCTGATCGCCATTTCGAAAACCTTCGGGCCGGAAGCGATCCGCCCGCTGATCGACGCCGGGCAGCGCTGCTTCGGCGAGAACCGGGTTCAGGAAGCGGCGGCGAAGTGGCCGGCGCTGAAGGCCGCGTTTCCGGACATCGAACTGCACCTGGTGGGTCAGTTGCAATCGAACAAGGCCGAGGAAGCGGTCCGGCTGTTCGACGCGATCCATTCCGTCGATCGGCCGTCCCTTGTTGCCGCGCTGGCGAAGGCGACGGCGGCGGTTGGCCGCATGCCCGAACTGTTCGTGCAGGTGAACATCGGGGAGGAACCGCAGAAGGGCGGCGTGGCGATCGGGGCGCTTCCCGCGCTTCTGGCGGATTGCGCGGCGGCCGGCCTGCCCGTTGCGGGCCTGATGGCCGTGCCCCCGGCTGAGCGCGATCCCGCCCCCTACTTCGCGCTGCTGGCGAAGCTGGCCCGCCGCCACGGGCTGCCCGGCCTGAGCATGGGCATGAGCCAGGATCACGACATCGCCGCCCGTCTGGGGGCGACCCACATCCGCGTGGGCTCGGCGCTGTTCGGCGATCGGGCCTGAGCCGGCCCGGCGGCAGCCGGCTGCCGGGAATGTTAACCACTGTTGCGTTTACCAAGTGGCCATTTGAACTTTGCGTCGCTAAACCAATAATAACAGCAGTCGCAGCGCCGCCAGAGCGCAAACAAGAAATAATTCGGTCGTGAAATCATCGGGCCCACGAAGGCCCGGGGCAACAACTCCTTGCTTGAATTCTCGGTCGGAAGTCAGAATCATGATTGGCACGAAGGAAATCTGCGCGCTGCTGCTCGCGGGCGGGATGGGCGCCGGCTCTGTGGTGGCGGTGCAAAAGGCGAAACCTGCGATCAGCAAGCCGCGCCCGGCGGCCTCGAAGCCCAAGGTGCAGAAGGCGGTTCAAACCCAGACGCAGACGGCCAGCATCACCGAATGCCCGACTGTCGGGCCGGTGGGTTCGGCGGATCTGTCGCCCATGATCGCCATGGAGACGACGGAGCCGCTGACCGGCTTCCGTGAAACCGCGACCGGGCCCCTGGGCGGCGGCGGGATCGGCGGTGGCGGCGGTGGCGGCGGCGGTGGTGGCGGCGGTCTGCCGGATCCTTCCCCCACGCCCGGTGTTCCCCAGCCCGATACCTGGGTGATGCTGGTCGCCGGATTTGGCTTCATGGGCCTGGCGCTGCGCCGGCGCGCGCCGCGAATCGATCCGTCTTCCAGCTCGCGTGTTCAGGGCAGCTAGAGGCGTTCAGGGCCGGTAGGCGCGGCGCGTTTCCTGCAGCGTCACGTCTTCCACCTTGAACATCAGGAAGTCGAGATCGACGGTGTAGGTCATCGTGATGTCCACGAAATCCTGCCCCCCCGCCTGGCCATAGGTGAACTGCGGCGTCGCCAGATTCTGCGGGTTCAGCCCGAACTGGGCGGCCTGAATCTCGGCCGCGATCTGCGATTGCGTGCGCCGCGGCCACAAGGTGGCCAACCGGGCGCCTTCGCCGACGGCATTCTGCAGGCCGGCATTCGCGAAGAACAGCGTGCCGAACTGGAATGTGGCGAAGATGGCGAAGATCAGGATCGGCGCGACGATCGCGAATTCCGCCGCCGTCGCACCCGATCGGCAGCCGGCCAGTCGTGCAAGTGGGCGGATCATTGGATTCGCACCGTGGCTGCCCCGCGGATGGGCACGCCGCCCGCGTTCAGCAGGCCCGCGCCCGTGAACAGCGGGAAATAGGTGTCATTGACTTCCACCGAGACATAGCGCGCGAACTGCTGCCCGGCCGGGCAGACGGCGTTCAACTGCGCCTGCCGCACGCCATTGCATTCCAGCCAGGCATCAACCGCGGCGGAGGGGTTCTTCGCGCCGGATGTCGTTGCGGCCGTCACGGCTTCGGTCTGGAGGAAGCTGTAATTGGTGCGCACCTGCCCCAGAGAGGTGGCAAGCTCTGCCGAGCGCTGGGCAGCCTGCACCAGATCCAGCCGGGCAGCGAAGCCCTGCGACAGATCATAGACGGCAGCGAGCGCCAGGGTGAGGATGGGGGCCACTAGGGCCATTTCCACCGCTGCGGCGCCACGGCGATCGGCCCGGATCCTTCGCAGCAGCCCGGCGGCCTCTTTCAGGATCAGCGTGCTCATCCCACCAGCCTCACGGCGGTGCCGGTGAACGACTGGGCGCCGGAGCCGGCCGGGCAGACATTGCTGATCGCGCTGTTCCCCGACCAGGTGATTCGCCGGGCCACCAGCTGGAAGCAGTTGGTGTTCAGGCCGGTGGTGCCGGTGAACTCAACCTCCTGGCTGGGCACATAGATGGCGCCCTGCAGTTTGGAGGCGCTGTTGCCGTTCACCTTGTTGGACTGGTTCGACAGGACGGCGCGGCGATCCTGATAGATGAGCACGCCCTGGTAGGTGCCGCTGGAGGGCGCCGTCAGGTTCACCTGCGCGCCGCCGTTCATCTTGATCTGGCCGATGCTGTTCGGGTTGTTGGCGGCGGTCTTGCTGGTGAGGATGAAGGTGACGCCATTGCCCGTCACCCTGGCCTGCGATCCGATGGACAGGTCGCCGCCGTCGATCACATAGGTGCCGGGGTTCAGCGTGACAGTCCCCTTCAGATCCATGCCGCTGTAGGTGCCGGGGTTCAGCGTGCGCGTCTGGTTCGAATTGACGTTGCCGTTCTGCGCGCCGCCCGAAACGGTCGGGTCCGGCAGGGCCTTGAATGGATCCGGCTGGGGCACCGCATAGGGAATCAGCACAGTGCCCGGCGCATAGTTGTTGCTTTGCGGCACGCCGCCGACGGCCGCGATCGGCGAGGCGCTGACCGTGCTGGAGCCGCCCGCCGCCACCGCATTGGCAGAGGTGGCGTTCGTGGCCATGCCGCAGCCGAGGTTCACGGTGGAACTGCCCCACAGCGTGATGCCGGTGGCGTTGCCCTGTTCAAGCGACAGCGCGCAGAATTCGCCGTTCGCCACCAGCGATGCGGTGGCCTCGGCGGGAATCGTGACCGGCCCGTTCAGGAAGAAGCCGGTAAAAGGCAGGTTCACGTCTGTCGAGAGGACGACGCGGACGGCGCGGTTGTTGCCGGCCTGCGGCCCGGCTGTCGGCGCATTTTCCACAATGGGGGCGTTCGTCAGCGTCACATGGGCGTTGCGCGAAAGATCATTGGCGACGACCGAGGCGACATCCTGCCCCTGGGCCAGCCCATAGGCACCGGCAATCGCGCCCGAGTCGGCCTGACGCTGCATCTGCCGCTTCGTCAGTGTCCACTGGATGGTATCGATGGAAAGGCCGAGTCCCCCCACGAGGACGGGGGTGGCGGCGGCCATGACGAGGGCGACTGCGCCCCTGCGATCCTTCAGCAACCGTATGATTGGACTCATTGACTGAGCCTCCTGTTTGGCGACCTGTTTCGCAGGCTGTTACCATTGCGGCACAAAGTCGCGCAACAGCTTTTTGACAGGCAAGTATAAAAGAAGAATTCGTCCGGCTCGCAGCACCGACTTTACAGATATGCAAAAAACAACAGGCATTCGGCCGCGCCAGATTGCGCAAATACACGAACATTGCAGCCTTGAAACAATCTGGACTCGGGGTTATTTCATGATGATTGACAGAATCCTGTGCCCGAATCTGGTAAATAGTTGTTTGATTGCTGCATTCGGGGTATGGCGTCTGGCTATAAAAGAACGGCAGCAAGAAGGGCCGTGATATGTCGCTTGAGAAAACCGGGGGCGCGCATCCCCTCCAATGCGCGGATTCGAAGACGCGTGCGCGGGGTGTGGCGGGCCTTCTCGGCCGGCTCAGGCGCAACCGTGGTGGGGCTGTCGCGGCGGAGTTCGCGATGGTGTCGCCCATTCTGATCGGCCTGATGTTCGGCACCGTCGAATATGGGCTGATGCTCTATTCCTACAGTTCGATGCAGGCCGCCGCGCGCGATGTGACGCGCCAGGTGGCGGTGAACACGCTCCCCATCGGCAGCGCCCAGGCCGAACTGAAGAGCCGGCTGCCGGGCTGGATGCGGAACGACGCCACGATCTCCGTCACGCAGACCACGCCCGCAAATGCGGCAACGAACGTCTACACGACGACGGTCTCCGTCTCATCCGCGAAGGCGACTCCGCTCACCTTCTTCACCCGGGCCGCACCGTTCACGCTGCAGACCGAGGTGGAGATGAAGCAGGAACTGCCGTTCATGTAGGCCGCGTGGCGGCAATCCGCGAAAGCGGCAAGAAACAGAAAAAGACAGGGGTTGTTCAGGATGATTGGCATGTCCCGAAATCTGCGGCGCCTGCGCAAGGACAGGTCCGGCGTGGTGGCGATGCTGGTGGCCTTGTCGCTGCCGATGCTGGTGGGCGCGGCCGCGCTGACCATCGATATCGCGAATTACCGCTATGTGCAGGGGCGCATGCAATCCGCAGCGGATGCCGGCGCGCTGGCGGCCATCGCAAAGCTGGACGTGCCGGCGGATGCGAAGGCGGCGGCTGTCGATTATGCGGGCCGCAACGTGCCCGACGGCTTTGGTGGCGTCACCAGGCCGTCCGATGTCGAAATCGGCATCTGGGATCCTGTTGCCGGCACGTTCACCACCTCGAACGACGTCAGCCAGATCAATGCGGTGCGCGTATCGGCAATCCGGTCCCGGGCGCGGCAGAACGGCGTGCCCATGATCCTGATGCAGTTCTTCAGCGACTCCGCGCCCGATCTTCAGGCCACCGCCATCGCGGCGCGGCATCTGGTGGTGCAGTATGAGCCGCCGGAAAAGACCGACCTCGACAACCAGGCGTGGGATTACAACCGCATCTACGCCTATTGCTTCAAGTATAACGGAAGCGGCTCTGCCGCCTCGCGTCGCACCCAGATGGCGCTGGTGGCGGACAATGTGCCGAAAAGCGGCACCGGCGTCAGCAATTTCTGGACGGAGGCCGGCAAGCGCGGGTTCGGCAAGGTGCCCAACCCGCTTGTCTGGCCGAAGTGCGAGAAGGGGGAGAGCCTGAGCTTCCGGCTGGAGAACATCCAGAATGTGAAGCAGGCAATCTCCAATTCCTCGACAACGAAGACGCTGTGGAGCACCTTCGACAAGAACAAGTCGACCCAGCTGTTCAACCATTATCTGGACACCGTGATTTCCGGCGGGGTGGAAACCTTTCCCGGCCTCGGTTCCGAAAAGCTGGTGGAAACGATTCGCTGCGACACGCTTTCGGCCTGCACCGCGCCATCGAAGCATGTGAAGGGAACACCGCTGCGTGTGGCGGGCGTGCCCTGCCTGCCGGGTAAATACATGTATTTCGGCTGGGAAGACCGGCCGCCCAGCGGCGGCGGCAGCGACGAGGATTATGACGACATCCGCATCACCATGCGCTGCCCCAAGACCGGCACGCTGGGCGATGGAATGTCCAGGCTGGTTGGCTGACCGGGCCGCGCCGCGCGACAAGGGTTCCGCCATTCCGAATCGGTTCGTCACCGGGCCCGTCCCTTGTCACATGGGGCGGGCCTTGCCGATTCGCCGCCATCCCGATTCGCACGCCTTTCCCACGGACGCCCGCAGGCAGGCCCGCACGGGGCCTGCCGCGCCCGGCCATCGCCGGGCCAGCACATCCGATTCGGACGATTCTGGCTGAATTCCTCGGCGCGGCCGCCGTTTTACTGGCGGGCCGGGCGGATTTTCCCCGGCGGAATTGGGTGAAGGGGCGGGCGGGTGCGGAAATGCAAGATGCAGTGGATCGGCCCTGCCGAACCGCACCGGATATGGTGTGATTCCGGCACTTGCCGTGCAAGTCCCGCCCGGTCCGGAAGGGCTGTGGCCGCAGGGTCACAATGTTAATGAATGCAAAAGTTCAGCGTTCCTAAGGGGTTTTCACTATTTTTTGTGGTTGCATCCAAAGCGGGTCATGGTTACCACTATGGATGAGACATGAACCGGCCAAGAGGTGATGACCTTGCGGCAGCCCAGTCGCGGGTGGTTCCGATCTCGAAAAAGCCGGTGGGCGAATGGCCCGCGGGAAAACAAGTCCGGCAACGTCCGGATCATAATAGAGGGAAGTCGCGAAATGAAAAAGTTCCTGCAAAAGTTCCTCGGCGACAAGGCCGGTGCTTCGGCTGCCGAATACGCCCTGATCCTGGCCGTTGTCGGCATCGGCGTGGCCAGCGCCTTCACCCTGCTCGGCACCAACATCACGGCAACCGTGAACAACGCCGCGGGTAAGGTTGCGGTCGCTCCGTAACGTTCCTTGATCTGAAAGATCCGGGCCTTTGTGCCTGAGGGCGCATAGGTCCGGCTATACCCTGGTCTGAAACGAGGCCAGTCTCCCACATTCCGGGCAGCTCAGTTGCCAAATGGAGATGTGCTGGCTGAAGATGGCCAATAATTAATAGGAAGGTCGCGAAATGAAAAAGTTCATGCAAAAGTTCCTTGGTGACAAGGCCGGCGCTTCGGCCGCCGAATACGCCCTGATCCTGGCTGTTATCGGCATCGGCGTGGCCAGCGCCTTCAGCCTGCTCGGCACCAACATCACGGCAACCGTGAATGACGCGGCCGGCAAGGTTGCGGTGGCTCCGTAAGCCTCGCCTGATTGAACCAAAGGTCCGGGCCCTCGTGCTGATTGGTACAGGGCTCGGATTTTGGAAAAATGCCGGATTGGTAGATTGAAGAACCGGGCCGCGATCGTCGGCTGATCTTTTGCCCATAGGTCCGTTAACCATAACAAAATAATCCTAGCGTCCCGAGCGGGCCCCTGAGTGTCGGCCGGACGCCAACTGCAAGGTGTCGGGGAACCATGCGTCGATCATCCATTTTCCTGCTGCTCGGGGCGGTCCTGTTGGGCCTGCTGGCCGTGCTTGCCGCGCGCATGGTGATGAACAAAAACCAGGCGGGTTCGCAGCAGGCCGAGGCGCCGAAGACCTACGTGGTCGTCGCTTCGAAGCCGCTGAAGTTCGGCGACAAGCTGACCCCTGACATGCTGAAGACGCAGCCCTGGCCCGGTGCCCTGCCCGCAGATGCCTATGGGAAGACCCAGGACGCCGTCGGCGACGGCAACCGCACCGCGCTGCGTGAAATCAAGGAAGGCGAAGTGATCCTTGGAACCGCCATCACCGGCGGCGCGGGGCGTCTGGCATCGTCCACCCTGCTCGGCCCGGAAATGCGGGCCGTCTCCGTTCCCGTCACCGAAGCGTCCGGCGCGGGCGGCTTCCTTGCCCCCGGCGACCGTGTCGACGTTTTCGTGACACGGACGTTCGATGAAGGCGCGGCCTATACCAGCGCCGTCGTGCAGGGCGCCCGAGTGCTTGCCACCGGCCAGGTCACGGACACCTCCACCAGCGAGCCGACCATCGTGAAGTCGGCCACGATCGAGGTGACGCCCGCCGAGGCACAGCGGATCGCCCTTGCCCAAACGGTGGGCACCATCCACCTGGCGCTGCGCGCCACGGGCGATGAATCCCGCGTTCCGCTGCAGACCGCCAGCGCCTTCGAGGCGCTGGGCATGCGCCCGCCGGCGAAGTCGGATGCCGGTGCGGCTGCGCCGGCCGGCCCGGCCCAGGCGGGCGCGGGCGGCGCGCCCCGGCCGCGCCCCGTTCCCGGCGGCACGGAAGTCCGCATTGTCCGCGGAACCGAAACCTCCGTCTACCAGGTCCCCCGGTAAAGAGCTCGATGGTGAGGATGATCAAGATGAAGAAAGCCGATCAACGGCTCGTGCCGATCGCCACTGCCCTGGGAACCAGGATTTCCGCCGCGGTGCTTGTTTCGGTGGCTGCCCTGGCCGCTCAGCCGGCATCCGCGCAGGTCGTCAGCCAGTCGGGCTCGCAGGCGGGTGCCGTGATGACGGTGCCTGTCAACAAGTCGCAGGTGCTGAAGCTGGACCGCGCCTTTTCCAAGGCGATGGTGGGCAATCCGGAAATCGCGGATGTGATGCCGCTGTCCGCGAACAGCGTCTATGTGCTGGGCCGCGCCACCGGATCCACCAACCTCGCCCTCTATGATCGCAGCGGCGGGCTGATCGCGGTGGTGGACGTTGTCGTCGGCCCCGATACGCAGGGCCTGAAGCGGCAGATTTCCGAAACCTTCCCGGGCGAGGATGTCCAGATCAGCAACAGCAATGATTCGATCGTGATCCGCGGGCAGGTGTCCAGCGGGCTCGCGGTGGAACGCATCGTGGCGCTGGCGGAAACCTATGCGCCGCAGAAGATCGTCAACATGATGTCGGTGGGGTCGCCCCAGCAGGTGCTGCTGGAAGTGCGGATTTCCGAGATGTCGCGCGGCACCGTGAAGCAGCTGGGCATCACCCAGGCCACCTGGAAGGATGGCTCGATGGCGCGCAACGGCGATACCAGCGCCGGCCCGTTCATCGGTTTCCTGTCGAACATGTTCGGCTCTACGCTGGACATCCAGTTCGAGGCGCTGGAGCGCAAGGGCCTTGTCCGCACGCTGGCCAATCCGAACCTTGTCGCGCTGTCGGGCGAAACCGCCAACTTCCTGGCGGGCGGCGAATTCCCGATCCCCAGCGGCGTGGACAACAATGGCCGTGTGCAGATCGAATTCAAGCAGTTCGGCGTCGGCCTGGCCTTCACGCCGACGGTTCTGGCCGACGGTCTCATCAACCTGCGCGTCGCGCCGGAAGTCAGCTCGCTCGACCGGGAAATCTCTGTCGAACTCAGCGGGGCGACGATTCCCGGCCTGAAGGTCCGGCGGGCGGTCACCTCGCTGGAGCTGCGCGATGGCCAGTCGTTCGCGATGGCCGGTCTGATCCAGTCCGATTTCACGGACTCCGTCCGTGCGATCCCGCTGCTCGGTAAGCTGCCGATCATCGGCGCGCTGTTCCGTTCCACCTCGTTCAACAAGCAGGAAACGGAACTGGTCATCACCGTGACGCCGCGGATCGTCCGCCCCGTCCGGCCTGACCAGATCGCCGTTCCAACCGACCGCGTTCATGCCCCGGGCGCGGCCGATCTTTTCCTTCTGGGCAAAACAGAAACCCGCAAGTCCGTCGCCAGGCCGTCGTCAACAGGGGTGAACACCCCGGCGCCCGGCGGAATCGACGGCGAAGCGGGACATATCGTGAGGTGAAAAATGGGTCGCCGCATCATCACTATCCTGCCGTTCGCGGCGTCCGGCCTGCTGCTGGCCGTGGCGCTGTCCTCTCCGGCTGTCGCTTCTGAGGACAAGGACTTCGGCTGCACCGTCACGCAGAATGTCACGGTCCAGACCGTGGACATGAACCCCCGCTATGCCGGTACGCTGATGGAAGGCGGCATCGGCAAGCGCAGCGCCGCCGCCGTCGGGCGCTACATGAACGGTCAGATCAAGCCGCTGGTGCAGATCAGCGGCCGGTCCGACCTCGGCGCGGCCAGCGGCGGTGGCGCGGCCGGTGCGGATCCGGCAACCGGGGGCAAATGACATGGGCGTTGAACAGGCGGGACTTGGCGCCAGCGCCCATGCACAAGGCGTGGAACCCTGGCGCCGGGCTGAAACACGCGGCGTCGCTGGAGGGCCGATGAAGCTGATCTATGTGACCCGGCAGGCAGGTGGCGCACCGGATCCCGAGGCGCTGGCGCAAGTCGGCATCGCGCTTCACGAGCAAGTCGCCGAGCTTTCCGCCGTGGCGGAAAATTCGCCCCTGCTGACCGAAGCGGACGCCCTCGTCGTCGAGGTGGTGCCCTCCGATCCGGCCAGCCTTGATGCATTCGACCGCCTCATCCACCTCTCGGCCGGCAATGTGGCCGTGATCGCGGCCGTCGAAGGCCTCACCGTGGGCGCGACCCGCACGCTGCTGCGTGCCGGCGCCCTGGACGTGCTTCCCGTTCCCTTTTCCGCCGAAGAGCTGAAGCAGGCTGTCGAGCCTGCGCGGCGGCCTGCCCGCCCGGCCGGCCGCCTGGCGCCGCAGCAGCGGCGTCAGGGGAAGGTCGTGGCAGTCATGGGGGCGCTTGGCGGTGTCGGGACCAGCTCGATCGCGGTTCAGCTTGGCGCGGCATGGGCCGCTTCGAGCCGGGTCGGCCTCGTCGATCTCGATCTCCAGTTCGGCGCCGCGGCGCTCTATCTCAATCTTCATCCCAGCCTGACCATCGCCAACCTGATCGAAGATGCCGAGCGGCTCGATGCCGAGCTTCTGCAGTCGGTCGCGATGAAGCATTCCTCCTCGCTGGAGGTGCTGGCCAGCCCCACGGACATCATGCCGATGGACATGGTGGCGCCGGAGTTCGTGGACCAGCTGATGCGCACGGCGACGCAGGTCTATGATGTCGTCCTCGTCGACATGCCGCAGGTCTGGACCGAATGGAGCGTCCGCGCGCTGCAACGGGCGGACATCATCCTGATGGTGATGAACCTGTCGGTGCCGGGCGTCTATCAGGCGCGTCGGCAGCTGGAACTGATCGAGGCGAACGGCCTAGCCGCCAGGCTGCGGATCCTGGCCAACCGGGTTCCGGTCTCGCTGCTGGGGCGCAAGGCCGGCACCAAGGAAACCGAGGCCGTTCTGGGCCGCAGGATCGATTTCACCGTCGCGAACGACTATCCGGGCATGAGCGCCGCCGGGGATGAAGGTGTTGTCCTGAAGGATGCACGCGCGTCTGCCCGCCTGATCAAGGATATCAACGAACTGGCAGCGCAGCTTTCCGAGTCGCTTGCCGCGGAAGCAGGCCCGCAATGATCTGGCCGAACCGCAAGCAGGGGGTCGCCCCCGCCCCGGACGCGCGCCCGGCCGATCCCGTCGCCCAGCCTGTGGCGAAGGCGGCGCCCAAGATCCTCGCCGCGCCGGAGCCGTCCCGCAGCGACATCAAGACCGATCTGAAGGTCGAACTGCACCAGAAGCTGCTGGACCGGATCAACCTCGCGGCGCTGGAAAGCATGACCCGCGAGCAGGTCGGCCGCGACATCGGCGACATCGTCGCCGAGATGCTGAAGGAACTGAACCACGCGCTGAACCTCGCGGAGCGCAAGCAGCTGGTCGAGGACATCCTCGACGAGCTTCTGGGCCTCGGGCCGCTGGAGCCTCTGCTGAAGGATCCCTCGATCACCGAAATCATGGTGAACACGGCCTTCATCGTGTTCATCGAACGGGCCGGCCGGATCGAGGAAACAAAGGCGCAGTTCGCGGACAACCGCCACCTTCTGCGGATCATCCAGAAGATCGTGTCCGGCATGGGCCGGCGGATCGACGAATCCTCCCCCATGGTCGATGCCCGCCTGCCGGACGGCAGCCGGGTGAACGCCATCATCCCGCCGCTGGCGGTGGACGGCCCGATCCTGACGATCCGGAAATTCTCCAAGACGCCGATCGACATGGACAAGCTGGTCAGCTTCGGCGCCATGCCGGAAGCCTGCGCCGAGACGCTGCGCGCCGTCGTGAGGGGCCGCCGCAACGTGCTGATCTCGGGCGGTACCGGATCCGGCAAGACCACGATGCTGAACGCCATGTCCGCCTCCATCGGCGAGCATGAGCGGATCGTGACCATCGAGGATTCAGCCGAACTTCAGCTGCAGCAGCGCCACGTGATCCGGCTGGAAACCCGCCCCGCCAACATCGAGGGCAAGGGCGAGATCAACCAGCGGGATCTCGTGAAGAACTCCCTGCGGATGCGACCGGACCGGGTCGTGCTGGGCGAGTGCCGGGGCGGCGAGGCCTTCGACATGCTCCAGGCCATGAACACCGGCCACGACGGTTCGATGACGACGATCCACGCCAACACCCCGCGCGACGCGCTGTCGCGCCTTGAACAGATGATCGGCATGTCGGGGCTGGAAATCAGCCCCAAGGCCGCGCGCTCGCAGATCGCGTCCGCCATCCATGTCGTGCTTCAGCTGGAACGTCTGTCCGATGGCAAGCGCCGCCTGACTTCGCTTGCCGAAGTGACCGGCATGGAAGGCGAGACCGTGCTGCTGCAGGAAATCTTCCGCTTCGACCGCCAGGGCATCGACGCCCACGGCAATGTGATCGCCGAGCTGAAGCCCACGGGCATCCGCCCGAAGTTCATGGAATATCTGGGCGCCCGCGGAATCCATCTGCCGCCGCACCTGTTCGATCCCTATCGCAAGCTGGATTCGGCGGCATGATGTCCGGCGACGGCACGATGCTGCTGCTCGGCCTGCTGTTCCTGGCCGTTGTCCTTCTGGTCGAGGGCGCCTGGTATTATTACAAGGACGTCTATGCCCCCCGCACGCGCGTGGGCCGCCGGATGGAGACGCTGAGATCCGGCATGATGCAAGAGCAGGTCGAGGCTTCGCTCAAGGTCCGGCAGAACAGCCATGGTGGCGGTCTTGCGGGCCGCTTCATGACCCAGCTGGAAACCAAGCTGACGCAATCGGGCATCCGTGTCACGCCGCAGCGGTTCGTGACGCTGATGGGGGTTGCAACGCTGGGTCTGGCGGTTGCTTCGCCTGTGGTTCTGGGCGTTGCCAACATGCTGAATTCCGCCGGTGCGGTGCTGGTGGTCCTGGCATTCGCGGTGGGCGTCGGGATCGTGCTGCCGCTCGCCTTTGTCGATCGCAAGGCGGCGAAGCGGATGAAGAAGTTCGAAGAGCAGTTTCCTGTCGCCCTCGACATCTTCGTCCGCGGGCTCAGGGCGGGCCACCCCGTCACCGGCGCGCTGGATCTGCTGGTGGAGGAAATGGCCGATCCGCTGGGGTCGGAATTCGCGATCGTCATGGCGGAAGTCTCCTATGGCAGCGACCTGCGCGAAGCCCTGGAGAGTCTCGCCCAGCGCATGCAGCTGACGGATGTCCAGATGTTTGCCGTTTGCGTCGCCATCCAGGCGGAAACGGGTGGCAATCTGGCCGACATTCTGGATGGCCTCGCCAATGTGATCCGCGAGCGGAACTCGATGGTGCTGAAGGTGCGCGCCCTGTCGTCGGAAGGAAAGATGACGGCCTGGGTGCTTTCCGCTCTTCCGGTCTGCGTCTTCGGCTTCATCTTCATCTCGAATCCGGGCTTCTATCTGGATGTGGCGGATGATCCGATGTTCATGCCCGGCCTTCTGGGCATCGTGGGCTGGTACACGATCGGGATGATGATCATCCGCAAGCTTGTCACCCTGAAGGTCTGAACGATGAGCCAGGATCTTATCACTTACCTGCTGCTCGCCCTGGTGTTCGGCGCCGTGGTTCTCGGCGTGCTTGCGATCGCGCCGCTTTTCACCCGCAAGGTCGATCTGGCGAAGCGCCTTGGCGGGCCGGGCGCCGTCGCGGCCGGCGCTGTCGGCGGCGGGCCAACCCTGCGGGCCGATTCGAGCAAGAATCTGTGGGCGCGGCTGGTCACCGAAGTGGAAAGCCGGGGCATTTCCCTCAACGACGACAAGGCGGCCGTCCTGGAAGAGCGGCTGACGCTGGCGGGCTATAGCCAGCCCTATGCCGTTCGCGCCTTCGTTCTGATCCGGACTGTGCTGACGCTTCTTTTCCCGTTGCTGACCTACGGCTTCCTCGTCGCCACCGGCTCGACCATGACGGGAGCTAAATTCTATCTGGTCGTCCTCGGATCGGCTTTCCTGGGACTGTATCTTCCCAATGTGATCGTCAGCGGGCGCGCGGATCGCCGCATGACCGAGATCCTGAACGGATTTCCAGACGCGCTGGATCTGATGCTCGTCTGTGTCGAGGCCGGCCTCGGGATCGATGCCTGCTTCGCCCGTGTCGGCGAGGAAATCGTGAACCTGCACCCCCGGCTGGCGGAGCTGT
Organism: Sandaracinobacter sp. T42; assembly: GCF_059115405.1. Classification (NCBI taxonomy): domain Bacteria; kingdom Pseudomonadati; phylum Pseudomonadota; class Alphaproteobacteria; order Sphingomonadales; family Sphingosinicellaceae; genus Sandaracinobacter; species Sandaracinobacter sp. T42. The sequence continues at coordinate 591,512 of NZ_CM181101.1, read as the reverse complement.
TCGCGGGCGTGTCGCTTGAACTGCGCGCGGGGCGTCCGCGGGCCGATGCGCTGAAGAACATGGCACGCAAGAGCGGCGTGCAGGAGATCCAGTCGTTCGCGACCCTCGTGATCCAGTCGGACAAGCTGGGCGCCAGCATCGGCCAGGCGCTGAAGGTCTATGCCGCCGAAATGCGCGAAGGTCGCCGGATGCGCGCGGAAGAAAAGGCGCACCGCCTGCCCGTGCTGCTGTCTGTGCCGATGGTCGTCTTCCTGCTGCCGGTTGTGGTGGGCTCGCTCGGCCTGCCGGCTGTTATTCAGATCTCCAACTCGCAGTTCGGTGAATGACGATGAGGCCGCACCCGATCCACCGGCTTGCCCCCCTGGCGCTGGGGGCGGCGCTGGCCGGCCATGCGGCGGCTGACGCGAAGACGGCGGATCTGGGCGATGCCCGCATGACCGGGCCGGACCCGATCGCGGGGGCCACCGCAGAGGCCGCGCGCGAGATGGGCAAGGCCTATCTGGCCGCCAACAAGCTGCCCGAGGCGCTGCAGGCCTATCGCAAGGCACTGGCGCAGGATCCGGATTCCATTGAATCCCTCAACGGCATTGCTGTCTGCTTCGATCGGCTTGGCCGGTTCGAGGATGCCCGTACCCATTATGAGGCCGCGCTGGGCATCGATCCCACGTCGCCAGTCCTGCTGAACAATTACGGCCTGTCGCTCTATCTGCAGGGCGCGCACGCGGAAGCCGCGCGCTTCCTGCGGCTCGCCGCTTCGGCCGGAGATTCGCTGGTGCAGGCCGCGGCCCTGCGCACGCTGGCGAAGATCGATCAGGCATCGAACACAAGGCCGCAAGCTGCTTATGCGGCGGTCGAGCCGGCGCCCGCATCCGGTGCAACGATCGTGCGCACCAGCGGCCATGAACAGCGTCTGGTTCTGGCACCCGCGAAGCCGAAGTCAGGCGCCCGGTTCGCGGCCGTCGAGCCGGTGGCCGGAATGGCCGAGATCGCTGCGATCGGCGGGCTGTCCGAGGCCGATGATGCCCGCATCGCTGCATTCGACCGTGCCGCCGCCCTCTCGGAAGCCGAAGCCGCCGCCCGCGCCGAAGCCAGGCGGGAAGCCGCGCGCCTGATGGCCGAGGCGCGGACGATGGTGCCCGCCGACATGCAGGTTGCCGCCCTTCTGGAGGCGGCCCGCAAGGCGGCCGTCGCCAACCCCCGGGCCGATGCGGCGCCTGCCTCTCCCTGGGATGAACCTGCCGGCCCCGCGTTCCAGGCGCCGGATCCGAAAGACTGGCACCAGGACCAGATCCTGGCGATCGCACCGGCGCCCGGCGGGCCATTCCGCAGGTCCGTTGACAGGGCCAGCCTGAACATGGCGCTGCTGGCGGCGGGATTTGCCCCGCCGCGGGATGCCCGGCGAAAGGCGCTGGCCGCCGCCGCGCAGCAGGCGCTGGATGAAGCCGGCACCCGGCGCCCGTTCGAGGCGCCGTTCGCCAGCGACAACGACCGGTTGAACGGCTTTGCGGCGCGTCTCCACGGCCGGCCTGATGATCAGGCGGAAGCGCAAGTCGAACTGACGGTCGCCGAAAAGGTCGCCCGGCTGGAAGCGCTGATCGAACGGGTGCGCGCGGCATGAGGGCGGCCGGGGTGCGGTTGCTGGCCGGGCTGGCGGCCGTTGCGGTTCTGAGCGGAACGGTGGATGAACCGCTTCGCGCGGCCGAGGCGGTCTTCCCGGCAGTGGATCAATTGAACGCCGAGGCGCTCACCTTCGAATTCATCGACAAGGCGATCGCGGAAGGCCGCCTCAAGAGCGCGGGGGACCTGATCCTGCGCGCGGACAAGCGCTTTCCGGGGCCGGAACTGATGCTGCGCCAGGCCGAACTGATGCTGGCGGCCGGTTCCTTTGCCGAGGCGGCGACGGCCTTTCAGAAGCTTGAGGCGGACCCCGTCGTCGGCGTCCGCGCGATGGTCGGCCGTGGAATCACCGCGATCCGCGCCGGACATCCGGAGGCAGCCGAGGCCTTGCTGGCCGATGCCGTCGGCCGGGATCCTTCACAGGCAAGGGCCTGGTCGGCGCGCGCCGTCCTGGCGGACAGGCGGCACGACTGGGCATCGGCCGAACGGTTCTACGCCGCCGCCCTGAAGGCCGCGCCGGACGCGCCGGAGGTGCTGAACAACCGGGGCTATTCCCGCCTGCTGCAGGGCCGCCATGCCGAGGCGGAAGCCGATTTCGACGCCGCGCTGAAGGCAAGACCCGATCTGAAGCCCGCGCAGACCAACCTGAAGCTGGCGAAGGCCATGCAGGGGCGCTACGCCGAGGCCTTCACCAGCAACAACCGCGATGAACTGGCGCGGGATCTGAACACCATCGGGGTTGCCGCCATGCTTCGGGGCGACCACAGGATCGCGGAAAGCTATTTCGCCCGCGCCATCGAGATGAACACCCGCTTCGACAGAACCGCCAGCGCGAACCTCGCCTATCTGAAGTCGATCGCGCCGGAACTGGGCGGAAGCAGCGGGGACGAGCGGCCATGAACTTGGGCCTGATCTTCGCCGGCATCGCAGGCCTGTCCCTGCTGGTCGCCTGTGTCTGCGATCTGCGCCGTTTCGAAATCCCCGACAGCCTGTCCATCCTGTTGCTGGCGACGGCGGTGCTGTTCGGTCTCGTCACCCCCGGCTTCGCCTGGGGCTGGCACGCAGCCGGCCTTGGCATGATGTTCGCGCTGGGCCTTGGCCTGTTCGCGATCGGCTGGATGGGCGGCGGCGACATCAAGCTGATGGTGGGCATGTCGGCCTGGACCGGGCTGTTCGGTCTGCCCGCCTTCCTGCTGGGAACCGTATTGGCCGGCGGCGCGCTGGCTGGGGTGTTGCTTCTTTCCCGCAGGGGGTTCAGCCTGGCCGGGTTCGAGGCGGAGCGCATGCCCGGACCCCTTAAACCCGGCGCGCCTTTACCCTATGCCATCGCGATTGCGGGCGGCGCCTTCTGGTGGGCTTCGAAGACGCTTCCGCTGGGCTGAGCCGCGCTCAGTCGTCTTTGCGGGCCACCGGGCGCCCGATGGCGTCCGCGATCAGCACATACAGCTTGCCGATATCCGACGACAGCAGAACCAGGGCGAAGCTTTCGCCATCGGGATCCTTCAGCACGCGTCGGATCAGCTGCTCGAACTGGTCGAGGTAGCGCGAGGCTTCCGTCTCGAACTCGGTGTCGTGCACGAAATGGCGGGCGATCTTCCGCGACGTTTCCTTGTCGGCCAGCCGCACCGTCGCACGCGCAAACAGGCTGCGATCGCCATCCAGATAGCGCTTCATGGCATTTTCGCCGACATCGACCGAGAGCAGGCGGGCGACATCGATGGAGGCCGAGTTGAGGCTTTCCAGCAGGCGCTGCGACCGGGCGGCCAGCGTGTCCCGGGCGCGCACGTCCATCCGCGTGTCCACCTCGTCGATCCGCGCCTCCGTTTCCGAGATCACCTTCATCAGGTCGACCAGGCGGGCGGTCAGCCGCTCAGATGCATCGCCGGCCGCATCGGCCGCCTTGGTCGAGGCGTCCTCCAGCGAGGCGATCTGAAGGCGGATGGGGGCGCCGAACGCCGCTTCGGCGCGCGTGGTGGCGAATTCGTTCAGGCTCTGCTCGGCCTCCGCCACCACGGAGGTCAGCAGCTCCCGCACCTCGGTCGCGGTGGCGTTCACGCTGGCGCGCACCTGCATCACATTCTCGACCATGCGCGCGGCCGCTGCGATCGCGGTCTGTTCGGTCGTTTCCCGGATCTCGTTGACGACCCCACGGGCCGAATCGAATTCGCCTGCCAGCGAGCGGGTCAGGTTCACCACGGCGCCATGATCCCGTTCGAACTGGGCGGCGCTGTCGCGCAGAAGGGCCACCTGGCTTTCGATCCGGTCGGCCAGCGCATCCAGCTGATCCTGAACCGAACGCCCCCGATCCTGCAGGGCTTCGAAACCACCCAGAAGCGCCGGCATTCGGGATTCGCTCGCCTCGGCAAATCCGGCGAAGGCCGGGGCCAGCCCCGCGATCCGCTGTTCCAGCCCACCCACGGCGGCCTGCTTGTCGTCCAGGGCATCCCCCAGGGCCGCCACGGCGTTCAGCGTGCGGCCCAGCAGCTCCACGGTCTCGGCATGGCTTTCCGCCGCCCGCGCCCCCAGATCGACGAAACGCCCTTCCACCTGATCGAGGCTGGCGCTGGCTTCCGCCGCCATGCTGGAGGCCAGTTGCTGCTGGCGCAGGCGAAGCTCCTCCAGCCGCAGTTCCACGCCGGTCACCAGCCGCGCGGCTTCCGCCTCCATTTCCTGCCCCATCGCCGACTGGCGGGCCTTCAGCCCCTCCAGCCGCTCTTCCACCTGGCTGATGGTGTCGGCCAGCGCGGCCTGCATGCGCTGGGCGGCCTCCGCCTGCCGATTCGATACTTCGCCCAACTGCGCTTCCAGCTGCGAAAGGCCCGACGCCACCCGTTCCTGCTGGGCGAGGTCGGCAGCGCGTTGCCGCTCCGCCAGATCGGATAGGCGGTTTTCGAACTGCTGCGCGCGCGCTTCGGTCTCGCCGGCGATCGCAGCCGAGGCCTGTTGCTGGGCCTGCGCCAGCGCGGCCAGCCGGGCCTCGATATCGGCGATCGCGGCCGCCGCTGATTGCTGCAGCTGCTGCGAAATGGCGATCTGGTCGGCGAACTGCCCCTTCAGCTGGCCGGCCGCGCCCAGCAGCACGTCCAGCCGTTGTCCGATCACGCGGGTTCCTTCGGCGCCGAAGGCATCCAGATCTGCACGGGCCGCAGCCACCATCTGCTCGACACTGCGCGACTGGGCCGACAGCGTTTCACCGATCGAGGCGAAGGCTTCAGCCGACCGGTCGAGAACACCCGTCACAGCGGCGTCCAGCGTATAGGCACGGCCGGCGATGGTCTTGGTCGTTTCAGCGGCGCTCTGGTCGATCTGGGCGATCAGGCCCTGCATCGTCGACAGCATGGCCTCTGCCTCGCGTCCGGCATCGCGCCCATGCGCTGCGATCCGGGCCAGGGTTTCCTCCATCGTCTCGATGTTGCGCCGCGCCTCGCTGCCGGCAATCTTCAGCGCGGCTTCGGATTCCTGCGCCTGGCGCGAAAGCGTCGGGATCAGTTCCTGAAGCTGGCCAGCCGCCTTGCCCATGTCGCCGGCCGACATCGCCATGGTTCCGGCTGCCACTTCCAGCACCTGCGCCTGCCCCGCCAGCCCGTCGGCTTCGGCCGAGGCCGACTGGCGCAGCGATTCAACCCGATCCGCGCAGGCCGCCAGAGAGGCGTGGACACGGGTCAGCTGCGCCTCAAGCTCGGCGGTCGCCCGCGCCGCATTGTCCACGCGGGTCTCGACTTCGTCGATATCCATCGCCCTGCGGCCGGCGGGCAGGAAGGCCGCGATCAGCAACAGCACGATCAGCGGCGGAAAGATCATCGTCGCACGGTCGGCCAGATCCTGAAGCTGGCCCGCCGGCGCGATCGGCACATTGGCGCTGGCGGAAATGGTGATCAGGAACCAGGCCAGACTGGCGGCGGCAAGCGCCCACAGCGGCCATTGCCGTTTCGCTTCAAACCCAGACGCCGAGTGGCTCATCCGACATTCGCTCCCGTCATGGCACCGCCGCCTTTTGGCGAAAGCCACGACCAATTGCGCAGACACCAACAACCAGTTGTCGCAACCTTAGCTACTGATACCATATCTGGTGCAGCGCAAGCGGATGCTGCCAGTTGTCCACAAGCATCACGGCGAAAGAGCGCCCGCCTTGAGCCCGCCCGGCGCGCCACGGGCCGGGATCGGTCGCTTCGGCCCGGTCATTTCAGGCCTCTCTTTTCAGAATAGCGCATTTCTGCTCAACCCGTCCGGCATCCGTTGCAGGGGCTGGCATATGAAGATCACCGCGGCAGTGCTGCATCAATGCGGCGGACATCAGCGGCCCTATGGCGCCGGTGCGCCGCTCAGCCTGCAGGCGCTGGAACTGGATCCGCCGAAGCCCGGCGAGCTTCTGGTGCGGATCGATGCCGCCGGTCTTTGCCATTCCGACCTGTCCGTGATCAACGGCGACCGACCCCGGCCGATGCCGATGGCGCTGGGGCACGAAGCCGCCGCGACGGTCCTTAAGGCCGGCGATCCCGCAGACGGCACATTCCGGTCGGGGGACCGCGTGGTGCTGGTGTTCCTGCCGGCGTGCGGCGAATGCCCGGTCTGCGCCTCTGGCCAGGGCTATCTGTGCCCCAACGGCGCGGTCGCCAATGGGGAAGGGCGGCTGCTGAATGGCGGGGTCCGCCTGCACGAGGGCGGGCAGCCGGTGCGGCATCATCTGGGGGTCTCCGCCTTTGCCACCCATGCCGTGGTTGACCGCCGCTCCGCCGTGAAGGTCGACGCGGACATTCCGCCCGAAATCGCCGCCCTGTTCGGCTGCGCCGTGCTGACTGGCGTCGGCGCCGTCTTCAACACGGCGGCGGTCAGGCCAGGCGAATCGCTTCTGGTGTTCGGGCTGGGTGGCGTGGGGCTGTCGGCGCTTCTGGGCGCCGTCGCGGCCGGGGCGCAGCCCGTGATGGCGGTGGACCCTTCGCCCGAAAAGCGGACGCTGGCGCTGGAACTGGGCGCCGCCGTCGCCGTCGCCCCGGATCAGGCCGCTGACCTGCCCCGGGCGGATATCGTGATCGAAACGGTGGGCCGGGCCGCGGTTCTGGCGCAGGCCTATGGCGCGGCCCGGCGTGGTGGCCGGATCGTCACGGTGGGCCTGCCGAACCCGGCGGAAATGCTGTCGATCCCGGCGGTGTCGCTGGTCGCCGATGCGAAGACGCTGACGGGCAGCTACATGGGCTCGTCCATCCCCGCTCGGGACATTCCGCGCTATCTGGCGCTGTGGAAGGCCGGGCGGCTGCCCGTCGAACGGCTGCTCACCTCCGTCAATCCGCTGTCGAACATCAATGCGCTGATGGACGATCTGGCTGACGGCCGCGCCATCCGCCAGATCGTGGTGCCCGGCTAGCAGTGCAGCGGGCGCTGCGTCTCTCGGTTGACCGCCCACCCCCGATCATGGCAGGGACGCGCCGCGCCGAACGGCCGCAACACAATGCGGGTGTAGCTCAATGGCAGAGCAGAAGCTTCCCAAGCTTACGACGAGGGTTCGATTCCCTTCACCCGCTCCAGCGCCTGGCCAATAGCCTTCAAACATTGTTCAACGCGGGCTTTCCACCATCCGGCCCCGGTCTCCTCAACGTGCCGGCCATGGTCGCTGGTATCTGCCATGCCCCGGTTATGCGTTGACAGTGCAAATCACTTGCAATAGCGACGCCGGCGTTCACAAAGGGGATACCGAATGCAGGATCAAGATCGTCGCGTTTCCGTTCCGGCCTTTCTCGCCATGGGCTGCGTGGGCTTCATCGCGTCAGCGCAGCCGGTGGCCGCGCAGCAGGCCGAAAAGCCCGAAACGCTGGGCCGGGTCACGGTGACGGACAGCGAAGTGGCAGAGGGCAGCTACCGCACCGAGGCTGCATCGAACGCCCGCCTGACGGAACCGCTGCTGAACACGCCGCGCACGATAACCGTGCTGCCAGAAGCGATGCTGCGGGATCAGGCGGTGGTCTCGTTCGCGGATGCGCTGCGCAATGTGCCGGGCATCACCATCGGCGTGGGCGAAGGCGGCGCGGGGTCCGGCGATTTCATCACCCTGCGCGGGTTCGATGCCTCCTCCGACGTCACGATCGACGGCTTCGCCGACCGGTTGCAGCAGACCCGATCGGACCTCTTCAACTATGAGGCGATCGAGGTGATCAAGGGCCCGAACTCGGCCGTGGGCGGGGCCGGCGGAGCCTCCGGGCAGATCAATCTCGTCAGCAAGGCGCCGCGACTGGAAGACCGGGTGATCCTGAACGGATCACTCGGGTCGGCGGACTATCGCCGCCTCCAGGGGGATGCCAATCTGGCGCTCAAGGGGCTGGTGCCCAATGCGGCGATCCGCCTGAACGCCGTATGGCACGATCAGGGCATGGCCGGCCGCGACGAGGTGTTCCAGCGCCGCATGGGCTTCGCCCCCAGCATCGCCTTCGGGCTGGATACGCCGACGCGGGCGATCCTGTCCTACATGTGGCAATCCGACGACAACCGGTTGGACTATGGCATCCCCTTCGGCCTGACGGGGGAGCGGTTCCCGATTTCCCGCGCCAACTATTATGGCGTGCTGGGGGTCGATCAGGAACATCAGGTCACCCAGATCGCCACGCTGAAGCTGGAACATGACTTCAGCAGCGCCGTCCGCATCGCCAACGTCACTCGCTGGGGCAAGGTCACGCGGGAGGCCGTGTGGACCACGCCGCAGAACCGCAACACGGCGGGCGCGCCGGGCCTTTGCGCGCCGAACTCCGATTGCACCTTCGCCAGCGCTGTCCAGGCGATCGAGGAGGGCCGCTATGCGCAGGCACTCTATATCACAGCCGGGCCGCAGGGGCTGGGCCGCATGTCTGAAAACCGCGTGCTGGTGAACCAGACGAACCTGACGGCCAATGTCGAGACAGGACCCGTCGCCCACACGATCGTCCTCGGCGGAGAGATCGGCCGGGAGGATTTCGAGCGCGGCACGATCAACGTCGGCGGCCTCGCCAACCGGCTGGTCAACCTCTACGCCCCGGACCCGGTCTTCACAGGCCCGCTCACCTGGACGCGCACGCCGGGCCAATATGATGTCCGCGCCACGCGCGGCGCGCTGTGGGCCTTCGACACGCTGAAGTTCGGGGACCGCTTCCAGCTGAACGGCGGGGTGCGCTGGGAACGCTTCGTGGCGGATTATGGTGGAACCGCACTCGTCGCCAATCGGCAGGTGAATAATCTGTGGAGCTGGCAGGGCGCGGCGATCTTCAAGCCTGTTGAGAACGGCACGCTGTATCTCAGCTACACCGATGCGAAGCAGCCGCAGGCATTGGCGTCGACTGCAACCGGTGCAGTGGGCACGGCCGTCAACCCGCCGCTCATGAACCGCAACTTCGAACTGGGCACCAAGTGGGATGTGGCCGGTGGCGGGCTCAGCCTGACGGCGGCGCTGTTTCGCACCGAGCGCACGAACGAGGCGATCACCAATTCGGACGGCAACACGGAATTCGTGGGCAAGCGCCGTGTGCAGGGCCTGGAGCTCAGCGCATCCGGCCAGATCACGCCGGACTGGTCGGTCTTCGCCGCCTATGCCTTCCTCGATTCGAAGATCCTCCGGGCCTCTGCAACGGTGGCGGGCCAGCTGACGGAGGGTGAATCCCTGACGGCGACGCCGAAGCACAGCGGCAGCCTCTGGACCACCTATGCACTGCCCTTCGGGCTGACGCTGGGCGGCGGCCTGCAATATGTGGGCGAAACCCCGGCGCGGCAGAGCTCCGCGACGATCGCGGCCTGGAGCTTCGATCCGGTCACCATCGTCAACGCGATGGCTTCCTACAAATTCTCGGATCGGGTCAGCCTGCAACTGAACGCCACCAACCTGTTCGATGAATTCTACATCCAGCGCCCCCGCGTGACAGACACCTATGCGTTCGGCGTGCCGGGCGAAGGGCGCAAGATCATCGGAACGCTGACCTTTACCTACTGACGAGACAGGCCCGTGGGCGCCCATGCCGGATTGTCGCATGGGCGCCCCGGCGGCGTTTCTGCAATTGCTTCGCATTTCCGTCTTTGTTAGGACTGGCCCAAGGCAATGGCGACCCACGCACTTCCGGCCGGAGACGGCGGCTTTCGCACCCCTGACGGGCCGGTGCGCACACCGCGTCTGCACGTCGTGGCGCGCGCGCCCGCCGGGTCCGCCGATGCGCAGGCCCCGGCCCGGCGACCGCTGTCGTTCAACGCGCTGGTGGCGATCACCGTCGTTGCCCTGCACCTGCTGCTGTTCGCCGCCCTCATCGCCCAGCGTCAGCTGATGAAGCCCGCGCCGGAGCCGGTGGCGATCCAGCTCCTGTCCATTCCGGCCGCTCCGCCCTCAACACCACCTTCAAGCCCTGAACAGCTGCTGGAAACGCCGCCCGTCGTGGTGCCGCCACCCGTCCTCCTGCTCGAGGACAGGCCCCCAGCGATCGCCGCCGTCGTGTCAGAGGCGCCGCCCGCGCCGCAGCCGGCCGCGCCTGCCGCCGTTGCCGTGGCCGAAGGCCCGCCGTCGCCGGTTGCGGCCCGCGCACCCTCCGCCGTTTCCGGGGGCGATCTTTCCGCCAGCATGATCGAGGCCGTGCCTCCGCGTTACCCCTATGAATCGCGGCGGCTGAAGGAACAGGGCACGGTTGTCCTGGATGTTCTCCTCGGCCCCGATGGCCGGGTGGAGCGCATCGCCGTGCGCACCTCCAGCGGCCACGCCCGGCTGGACAAGGCCGCACTGGACGCCGTGCGCCGCTGGCGATGGTCCCCGATGCTGCGCGATGGGCAGGCCGTGGCGGTTCGCGGCCTCGTCGAGATTCCCTTCACCCTCACGCCCGCGCGCTAGCCTCCCCATGCTGATCGCCATTCCAGACATCCTCACGGCCGACGAAGTCGCCGACTTTCGCGCCATCATGGCCACCGCAGAATGGGTCGATGGCAATGCCACCTCCGGCCCGCAATCCGCGCTCGCGAAGGCCAATCTTCAACTGCCGGAAGACGGCCCCGCCGCGCGCGAGCTTTCCCAGCGCGTCCTGTCGGCCCTTTCGCGCGCGCCCGGTTTCATTGCCGCAGCCCTGCCCGCAAAGGTCTTCCCCCCGCTCTTCAACCGGTATCGCCCCGGCGAATCCTTCGGCACCCATGTGGACAACGCCATCCGATCGAAGCCCGGCACGGATTTCCGCATCCGAACCGATCTCTCGGCAACCCTCTTCCTCGCCGCGCCAGACGAATATGACGGCGGCGAGCTGGTGATCGAAGGCCAGTTCGGCGAACAGCGGGTGAAGCTGCCGGCCGGGCACATGGTGCTCTACCCCTCGTCCAGCCTGCACCGTGTCACGCCGGTCACGCGCGGCGAACGGATCGCCTCGTTCATGTGGATGCAGTCCATGGTGCAGGACGATGCCGCCCGCCGCTCGCTCTACGAGCTCGACGTCTCCATCCAGAAGCTCGCCACCCGCCTTGGCCTTGGCGATCCCGAAGTGGTGGCGCTGACGGGCATCTACCACAATCTCCTGCGTCGCTGGGCGGTCGTCTAGCGCGGGCCGGGCTCAGCCCAGCATCGCCTGCAGCGCCGGTGTGATCCGCTCCTCGAAGCCCCCGGCTGTGCGCAGGATGATCTGGGCGGCAAGGCCCCGGCGCGCGGCCCATTCATATCCGCGCGTTGCCCCCAGGATCATGATCGCCGTCGCCTCCGCATCGGCCCGCATGCAGCCGGGGCCCAGCACCGCCACCGAAGCGACGCCCTGCGTTGACGGCGCGCCGGTTGCCGGATCGATGCTGTGGGAAAGCCGCCGCCCGCCGCGCAGAATCGCCCGCCGGTAGTCCCCCGACGTCGCCACGCTCAGTCCGGCCAGCGCGAGCCTCAGGGGCGGAAGGGCCGTGCCCGGCGGCTGCTCCACCTCCACCCACCAGGGCTGGCCGTCGGGGCGCACGCCTTCGCCGCGATATTCGCCACCGATCCCGATCAGGAACTGCGTCGCCCCCGCGTCCAGAAGCGCGCGCGCCACCCGGTCCACCGCCTGCCCCTTGGCGATGCCGTTCAGATCCAGCGCGACGTCGCCCGGCTGGGTCAGCCTGTCGCCCGCCATCCTCAGGCTGCGCCAGGCCCCGGCCCGCGCCCCTTCCCGGGCGCCGCCGGGGCCGAATCCCCACCGGTCGGACAGCGCCGCAAGCCCCGGATCAAAGGCGCCTTCGCTTGCCCGCGCCACGTCCAGCGCGGTCGCCACCACCTCGGCGAACCCGGGGGACAGCTGCATCACGGTTCCGGCCGCCGCCCGGTTGAAGCGCGAAATCTCCGAATCCGCGGCCCACAGGCTCGATTCGGAAATCACGGCATCCAGAACAGACTGCACCAGCGGCCGCGGATCGGCCGGGCCGCCGGCAACCGCCAGCGACCAGTCCGTGCCCATCGTCTCGCCGCCCAGCCGCCTGACGGTCGCGCCGGCCGCCATCGCCCGGAACAGGGCGGGCGAAAGATCGGGCGCAATGGCGACCCTGGGTTCGAAATCCAGCGTCAGGGGGCCAGCACTTCCAGCGTGGTGATGTAGGTCAACCGCCGCTGCGTCGCGCCCGGCACGCTGGCGTTGCCGTCCTGCAGCTGGGCTTCCAGCCAGTACATGCCCGGCGTCGGAAACTCGATGGTCAGCACGCCGTTCGCATCTGTCTTCAGCGTGCGGTCGTTCAGCTTGTCGCGATAGCGCACGCCGCCCGGCACCACTTCCACGTCGATCCCGGCGGCGGGCTTGCCGTCTGCCAGGAAGCGCAGTTTCGCCGGCTCGCCCGAAACCAGGTCGTTGGGGTGGGTCAGCCATTCCACTTCCAGCCCCTTGCCTGTGGGCTTCAGCACGGTGGTGGTGGGCGCGCCCGCCGTCACGAAAATCTCGTTGCGGCTGCTGTTCTCGCTGATCTGCACATCGGTCGCGCCGGCGGGGATCAGCTTCGCGAGGTCGGCGGCGGCGGCGCCGCGCGGCAGGCGCTTCTGTTCGCCGTTCAGCTTGTAGCTGCCCATGATGCCCGCCATCGACGTGCCGATCTTCCAGGTGCCCTGTTGATTCAGCTCCACGTCGAACACGCTGCGGTATCGGCCGGTGGCGGGGTTCTGCATCTTCCCCTCCGTGCCGTCGGGCTGCCAGACCTTCATATTGTCCAGCCGCATCGGCACATGTTCGAAATAGAAGAGGTCGTTGGAAACGGCGGCGTCCACCGTCACCCAGGCCTTCTCGCCCGACAGCACCGTGGCAGACGGATGCAGCCACTGGCGGTGCGCCAGCGACGGGGTGGCGGCAAGGCCGGCCAGCAGGGCGGCGACGAGCATCGGTTTGCGGAACATCAGTCTCTCTCCCGTTCGGATTCAGCGCTTCAGCGTGAGCGTCGCGGCGCCCAGTTCGGCGGTGCCGGCGGCCTTCGCCACCGCGCCCGGCTTCGGCGGCCACTGGAAGGGCAGGCGGATCAGCTCCCGGCCGCCCACTTCGCGCGCGGCCTCGATCACCAGCTCATACTGGCCGGGCGCCAGCTTCCCCAGCGGGCCCTGGCCTTCGGTGAAGCTGATGCGGTGGGTGCCGGGCGCGCGGGTCGCGCCGGAGACGCCATCCACCGGGAAGCTGAGCGTGCGCCCCGATTTCCGCCACCAGGTGCGGATGTCGCGCAGCCACTTCTCCCCTTCCCGGTCCTTCAGCTTGGTATCGTACCAGACCGCCAGGGTCTTCGCTTCGCCGCCCTGCGGCTCGATCCAGATCGCCACATAGGGGCGATGATATTCCGCCACCTTCAGCGTGGGGATGGTGAGCGAGAGATCGAGCCCGGCCGCAAGCGCGGGCGAGGTCGCCAGCAGCAGCACGGGGGCGGAAAGCAGGTCTGTTCGCATCAAATTCCCCTAGTGAATGAAGAACATCGCCAGCAGCAGCGGGATCAGCAGCCCCAGCCCCACAAGCGGCCATGTGGAAGGCCGGCGGTGCGCGTGCAGCCACAGCAGCACGAGGCCCGTCAGCGCGAACACCAGCGAGGCGACCGCGAAGATGTCGATGAACCAGCTCCAGGCCGGGCCGGTGTTCCGGCCCTTGTGCAGATCGTTCAGATAGGAAACCACCCCGCGGGAGCTGCGTTCGGCCAGAACCTCGCCGGTTTCCCGGTCGATGGAGACCCAGCCGTCGCCGCCGGGGCGCGGCAGGGACAGGTAGATTTCGTCCGCCGACCATTCGGCCGTTCCGCGCGACTTCACCGACAGGTCCGATTTCAGCCAGTCGTCCAGCGCGGGCGGCAGCGGCCGTTCCTGCCTGTCGGCGCTTTCGTCGGGCTTCGGCGCGATCAGCGGCATCAGCGCCTCGGGCAACTGCGCCGCCCGCTCGGTGGTGACGGGCCGGCCCTCGATCTGGCCGGCGTGGTTCAGGGTGATCCCGGTGATCGTGAACAGCAGCAGGCCCACCAGGCTCACTGCGGAGCTGATCCAGTGCCATGTGTGCAGCTGCTTCAGCCAGAAGGCGCGCTTCGCCTTCGCGGACGGCGCGGACGGGCGCGTCACGACTTCAGGAGGTGGGGCGGATGTCCCGTGCATGCAGGCCTGCTATCGCTGCACTGGGATAAATGCAACTCACTCGCAAAAGCACAGAGGGGATTTTTTGGCCGTTCAGCCTTGCCGGCGCGTCCGCGCCACGGCCGCCGCCAGCAGATACAGCAGCAGGCCGACCGGACCCGCCATCAGCGTCAGCGCCAGCAGCGGCACCAGCAGCCCGTGCGGAACCCCGGCGCGCGGGGCGTCCTCGGCCATCCAGCTGCCCACGAACAGGTCGAACGCCAGGAAATGCACCCAGCCGGCCAGCATCGCCTCCCGCCGGGAGAGCAGCGCCACCACGCCATCCAATGTGCCGAATCCGGCCCCTTCGGGAAGGCCCGGCCCGGCGATCAGCCCGCGCGCCAGCAGCAGAAGATAGATGGCGCAGACCGCCGCCGACGCGATTCGCGCCACAATCACAAGCGCTTCCCGCCGAAGCGGTGAAAACAGCAGCGCCGCCCAGCCGGCCATCACGATCCAGTTGGCGATCGAAAAGACAAGATCGGCCTGTTGCATCCCCGTTCCCCCACGTCCAAACCGCCGGCCATGACCAGCAGGCCTCGCACCACCCATTCCTCCGGCTCGCCCTTCGAGTCCAGCATCGGCTTTTCCCGCGCGGTTCGTGTCGGCAACCGGATCCTCGTGTCCGGCACCGCCCCGGTGGAGCCCGATGGCAGCAGCACGCCCGGCGACGCAGAGGCGCAGGCCCGCCGCTGCCTGACCATCATCGTGCAGGCGGTGGAGGCCCTGGGCGGCACGGCGGCCGATGTGGTGCGGACCCGCATGTTCCTGACCGACGCAGCAGACGCCGAAGCCGTCGGCCGCGCCCATGGCGCCGTGTTCGGGGCCATCCGCCCGGCCGCCACCATGGTCGCGGGCGCCGTGCTGCTGCGCCCGGAATGGCGGGTCGAGATCGAAGCCGAGGCCGAGGTCGCAGATGACTGAGCCGCTGATGTCCACCCGGGCCCGCAGCCTCGCCGCCGTGGGGCAGGCGAGCAGCTGGGCGATCGCGGATGAAGGCCTGCGCCGCGTGGCCGCCGGCGAGGATATCCTGCTGCTGACGCTGGGCGATCCGGTCTGTCCGCCGCATCCGGCGATCGTCGCCGCGACGAAGGCGTCGCTGGATGCCGGCCGCACCCACTACACCCCCCTCCATGGCGAACCGGCCCTGCGCGCCGCCATCGCCCGCACCGAGGGCTGCCTTGCGGATCAGGTGATGGTGATGCCCGGTGCCCAGCACGCCGGCCTCGCCGTGCTGACCCTGATCGTGGGCGAGGGCGACGAGGTGATCCTGTCCGATCCCTTCTACGCCACCTATCCCGGCGTGGTCGCCGCCACGGGGGCCAGTGCCGTGCGCGTGGCTGCCCGCGCAGATCTTTCCACCGATGTCGATGCGATCGAAGCCGCGATCACGCCGCGCACCCGCTGCCTGTTCCTGAACAGCCCGGCCAATCCGTCCGGCACGGCGCTGACGGTGGCGGATTATCAGCGCCTGTCGCAGCTGTGCGAACGGCACAATCTGTGGCTCGTCGTGGACGAGGTCTATTCCCATTTTCGCTTCGACGGGCAGGATGTGCGCGCCTGGCGGCATGGTCCGGCGGGCCGCACCGTCTCGCTCAACAGCCTGTCGAAAAGCCATGCGATGACGGGCTATCGCGTCGGCTGGGCGGTCGCCCCGGAGCGTCTGATCGCGGCCCTCGCGGACTGGAGCGCGGCGGCCCTGTTCGGGGTCAGCCAGTTCATCCAGGACGCCGCCGTGGTGGCGCTTTCCCTGCCAGATGCGGAACTGTCCCCCTATCGCCTTGCCTTCCGCGCTCGCGCGGAACAGGTGGTGGCCCGCGCCAATGCCCTGCAGGGTCTGAAGGCAGCGATGCCCGCAGGCGGCATGTTCGTGATGCTGGATTGCCGGGGCGTGGAGCCCGACGACCAGCGCTTCGCCCGCAGGCTGCTGGAGGAAGCGAAGGTGGGCGTGGTGCCGGGCAGCGGCTTCGGCGCGGGCGGGCGCGGGCATGTCCGCATCAGCCTCACCCCCGAAGCTGACACGCTGGACCAGGCGTTCGATCGCATCGCGGCCTTCATCGCAACAGGCTGATGTGGCAGACTTCGGGCATGTCCACGAACCAGCCCCCCATCCCGCAGAGCTTCGCGGAATTCTGGCCCTATTACATGGCGGCCCACCAGGACCGGCGGAACCGCAACATCCATTATGTCGGCTCGGCGGGGGGGCTTGCCGCACTCGCGGCGCTTCTCGTCACCGGCAACGGGTGGTTCCTGCCCGCCGGGATCGTCTTCGGCTACGCCTGCGCCTGGATCGGCCATTTCCGCTTCGAACGCAACCGGCCGGCCACCTGGGTGAAGCCCTGGTGGAGCTTCATGGGCGACTGGCGGATGTTCTGGATGAAGATCAGCGGACGGGAGGACGAAGCCGTGGCCCTGGGCCGTGGCCTGCCCGACATCGTGGACATGGTCCGCGCCGCGCGCTGAAGTCGCGGCGGCTGGCACTCACCCAGCCCGAGTGCTGCCAGTTTATCACATGAAATCAGTATCTTGAACTGAACCAAAATTCAGGGAACCATGGCATTCCAGTCAGAGGGAGACAGGCATGCGACACATGGGAAAGGCGACAGTCGACGAAGGGTTCCGGCGCCAGATGGCGGGCTATGGCCTGCTCACGGCGGAAATCAGCTACTGGATGCCCGATCACCCCAGCCTGCTGCAGCAATATGTGTGGCAGACCTGGGATCTGGCCCCGGCCTTTCCGGAATTGTCGCGCTTCCTCGATCACTGGCGGCGGGAGATCGAGGCGACGATCCACGCCATCCGGGTCGCGCACAGGGATCTTGTCGGCCCGGCTGAAATCCGCACTGTCGATGGCGTGCTCACGCTCCATTAGAAGCCGTGCCATCAGGTCTTTAGGGGGATAAGGGGGAAGTTTCTTTCCCGTCCGGGCAGGGCGGGTCTATGTCGCGGGACAGGAGACCGATTTGACCCGCCTGCTCACCCACCTCGAACGGCTCGAAGCCGAAGCGATCCACATCTTCCGCGAAGTCGTGGCCGAAGCCGAACGCCCGGTGATGCTCTATTCCATCGGCAAGGATTCGGCCGTGATGCTGCACCTTGCGAAAAAGGCCTTCTTCCCGGCCCCGCCGCCATTCCCGCTGCTGCATGTGGATACCAGCTGGAAATTCCGCGACATGTACGCCCTGCGCGAAAAGGCCGCGAAGGAAGCCGGCATGGAGCTGCTGGTGTGGCAGAACCCCGAAGCGAAGGCGCGCGGCATCAACCCCTTCCATCACGGCTCGCTCCACACCGACATGTGGAAGACCGAGGGGCTGAAGCAGGCGCTGGACAACTGGAATTTCGATGCGGCCTTCGGCGGCGCCCGCCGAGACGAGGAAAAGAGCCGGGCGAAGGAACGCATCTTCTCGTTCCGGGATCGCGCCCACGGCTGGAACCCCAAGGCGCAGCGGCCCGAACTGTGGAACCTCTACAACGCCCGCAAGGCAAAGGGCGAATCGATCCGCGTCTTCCCGATCAGCAACTGGACCGAACTTGACGTCTGGCAATATATCCAGCTGAACGGGATCGAGATCGTGCCGCTCTACTTCGCGGCGCCGCGCCTCACCTATGTGCAGGATGGCCAGCTCTTCATGGCCGACGATCCCGAACGGCTGGAACGGGTGCTGGGCCACCGGCCCGATCTCGTCGAACGCGCTGTCCGCTTCCGCACGCTGGGCTGCTGGCCGCTGACGGGCGCGGTGGAAAGCGAAGCCGCCACGCTGAACGACGTGATCCGCGAAATGCTGCTCACCACCACGTCGGAACGGCAGGGCCGCGTGATCGACAGGGACGCTGGCGACGCCAGCATGGAGAAGAAGAAGCAGGAGGGCTATTTCTGATGCCCGCAGACGCCCCCGCCCCGGCCTATCAGGCGGATGCCCTCATCGCCGAGGATATCGAGGCCTATCTCAGCCTGCACCAGCAGAAGTCGCTGCTGCGCTTCATCACCTGCGGGTCCGTGGATGATGGCAAGTCCACTCTGATCGGCCGGCTCCTCTATGATTCGAAGATGATCTTCGAGGATCAGCTGAGCGCGCTGGAGGCGGATTCGAAGCGCGTCGGCACCCAGGGGCAGGCGATCGACTTCGCCCTGCTGGTGGACGGCCTCGCGGCGGAGCGCGAACAGGGCATCACCATCGACGTCGCCTATCGCTTCTTCGCCACCGAAACGCGCAAGTTCATCGTCGCCGACACGCCCGGCCACGAACAATATACCCGCAACATGGTCACCGGCGCCTCCACCGCCGATCTCGCGGTGATCCTCGTCGATGCGCGCAAGGGCATCCTCACCCAGACCCGCCGGCACAGCTGGCTCGCCCACCTGATCGGCATTCGCCACCTAGTGCTGGCGGTCAACAAGATGGACCTCGTCGGCTACAGCCAGGCCGATTTCGACGCGATCGTGGCCGATTACGCCGCCTTCGCGAAGGGCATCGGCATCGAGGGCTTCACCGCCATCCCCATTTCCGGCTTCCGGGGCGACAACATCACCGCCGCCCCGTCCCCCAACACCCCCTGGTATCAGGGCCCCAGCCTCATCCGGCACCTGGAAACGGTGGAGGTGAACGCCGTCGCCGATCAGGCCCGGCCCTTCCGCCTGCCGGTGCAATGGGTCAACCGCCCCGATCTCGATTTCCGGGGCTTCGCCGGCCTCGTCGCCGGCGGCAGTGTCCGCCCCGGCGATGCCGTGCGCATCCTCCCCTCCGGCAAGACCAGCCGTGTCAGCCGGATCGTGACGATGGACGGCGATCTGGATGTCGCCGTCGCCGGCCAGTCCGTCACGCTGACCCTGGCGGATGAAGTGGACTGCTCGCGCGGCGACGTGATCACCGCTGCAGACGCCCCACCCGAAGTGTCGGACCGGTTCGAGGCGACGCTGGTGTGGATGGACGAGGCCGATCTGGTGCCCGGCCGCGCCTACTGGCTGAAGCTCGGCACGCAGACGGTGTCGGCCACCGTTCAGCCGCCCAAATATCAGGTGAACGTCAACAGCCTCGAACATCTGGCCGCCAAGACGCTGGAGCTGAACGCCATCGGCGTCGTCGAGGTGGCGACGGACCGGCGCATCATCTTCGAACCCTATGCCGAAAGCCGCGCGCTTGGCGGCTTCATCCTGATCGACAAGCTGACGAACGCCACCGTCGCGGCGGGCATGCTGCACTTCGCGCTCCGCCGGGCGCAGAATGTCCACTGGCAGGCGCTGGACATCACGCGCGAGGCGCGCGCTGCGCTGAAGAACCAGAAGCCCGCCGTGCTGTGGTTCACCGGGCTGTCCGGCTCCGGCAAATCCACCATCGCCAATCTCGTCGAGAAGAAGCTGCACCGGATGAACCGGCACACCTTCCTGCTCGACGGCGACAATGTGCGCCACGGCCTCAACAAGGATCTGGGCTTCACCGAGGCCGACCGGATCGAGAACATCCGCCGGGTGGGCGAAGTCGCGCGGCTGATGGCCGATTCCGGCCTGATCGTGATCACCGCCTTCATCAGCCCCTTTCGCGCCGAGCGGGACATGGTGCGCGCCATGCTGCCCGAAGGGGAGTTCCTGGAAATCCATATCGACACGCCGCTGCATGTGGCCGAGGCGCGTGATGTGAAGGGCCTCTATCGCAAGGCGCGCGAAGGCAAGCTCCGGAACTTCACCGGCATCGACAGCCCCTATGAAGCCCCCGAATCGCCGGAGTTGCGCATCGACACCCAGTCGCTTTCCCCGGAGCAGGCGGCCGACCTGATCGTGGAGCATCTGCTGGGCGATTAGCCCGGTGCCCGGCCGGGAAATCCTGCGCGGCGCCAATCGACAAAGCCGCCAAACAATGCTCTCTGGCCGTGATGAATCCGGCAACCGCGGCAGTCTGGGGCGTAGTGACGGCAGCGGCCAGCATATTGCCTGCCCATGCCATTGCCGCCGCGCCTTCGGACGCCGGGCTGCTGGCGGAAACCCGGGCCGCGCGGGATGCCGGGCAATGGGCCACGGCAGAGGCGAAGGCCCGCCGTGGAATGGCCCTGTCCACCGACCCCGTCTGGCCGCTCACCCTCGCCCTCATCCTGGGGGACCAGGGCCGATCAGACGAAGCGCTGGCCCTTCTCGATGCCCCGCGAAATCCGCCGCTGCCCGCCGGAGAGCGGCTTGCGGCGGAAGGCTACGCCCGGCTGAAGGGCGGCGACGACTGGGGGGCCCTCAGGGCCTATGGTGAACTGCTGCTGCGCCAGCCGGACCATGGGGAGGCGCGGTCGGCGATGGCCGCCATCCTCGACCGGCAGCGGGGGCCGCATGGCGCGGCTGCGCTGGATGGCGTTTCGCCACGGCGCGCGGCGGACATGGCGGCGGCCCGCACGCGATGGGGGGCAGAGGTGCGCCCGGAAGATCCGGCCCGGCGGTTCGAAGGCACGGATCGTGCGCTCGCCGATCTGGATGCGCTTCTTGCGCGGCTGGCTGCCGATCCGGCCGCCGATCCGGCGCTCGTGCGGCGGGTGCGGATCGACCGGATCGTGGCGCTGAGGGACAGGGTGCGGATGGCGGAGGCCGTGGCGGAGGCCGAGGCGCTGAAACCGCTGCCCCCGTTCGCGGATCAGGCCTATGCGGATGCGCTGCTGTATGGCCGCCGTCCCGCGGAGGCGCTTGCGGCCTATGAGCGGGTTCTGGCGGCCGACCCTTCGGACATCCAGGCTGCCTATGGGCGGGTGTTTGCCCTGCTCGAGGCGGAGCGCCTCTCCGACGCCGTCTCGGCGGCTGACGCCATCCTTGCCGCCCGTCCCCGCTTCACCGGGTACCAGGGCGGGCCGGCCACCACGCCCGACAGCGAATATGCCTACGCCGCACAACTGGCCGCTCAGGTCCGGCTCTGGTCCAACCGGGTGGCGGATGGCGCCGGCCGAATCGGCGCGCTCGCGCAGGCCGCGCCGGCCAGCGCGTCGTTGCGGCAGGCGCTTGCCGGGGCCTATTCCGCCCGCGGCTGGCCGCGCGCGGCCCGGGCAGAGGCCGAGGTGGCCGCAAGCCTGGACCCGGACAGCATCGCCAGCCAGGCCCTGCTGACGGACATGGCGCTGGCGCGCAACCGGCTGGATGAAGCCCGGGACCGCAGCCGGGCGCTGATCGCGCTGGCGCCCGAAAACCTGTCGGCAAGGCGTCTCGCGCAGGAAGTGCAAGCCCGGCGGGGGTGGCTGGTCGATGTCAATCTTCAGCCATCCTTCAATCAGGGCGGCGGACGTTTCGCGCGCGGCGAAGGCTATGATCTTGCGGCGTCGGTCGTTTCGCCCCCCGTCAGCGGCCCCTGGCGTCTCGTCGGCCGCCTCGATTCCGCCGTTGCCGAACCGCCCGAAGGCCGTGTCGCCCGCCACCGCGTCGTCGGCGGGCTCCGGCTGGACGGGCAGGATGTGGAAGCCACCCTGTTCGGCGGCCCTGGCTGGGGCAGCAGCCCGCAAGCCTCCGTCGGCCTCGATCTGTCCTGGCAGCCGGACGACCAGTGGACGCTGACCGGCGCAGCCGAACTGAACGCGCTGGACACGCCCATCCGGGCGTTGCTGGCCGACATCAGCGGCGATGCCGTGCGCGCCGGAATCGCGTGGCGCCGCGATGAGCGGCTCGAGGTCTCCGCCTCCGTCAACTGGCTCGGCCTGTCGGATGGCAACGACCGACTGTCGGCCGGCGCCAGCCTTGTGTCGCTGCTCCATGCCGCGCCGCACCTCAGCCTGCGCGGCCGGCTCGATCTCTACGGCTCGCGCAACAGTCGTCCGGGCGGCCCCTATTTCGCCCCCGAACAGGATCTCTCCGCCGCCACCGGCCTGTCGGTCGAGCATGTCGCCTGGCGGCGCTATGAACGGGTTTTCACCCAAATCGCTTCGATCGATGGCGGCGTCTACGCCCAGAAGGGCTTTGGCGCGGACTGGATCGCCGTGGCCCGCTACGAACATCGGTGGCGGCACGATCCCTGGACAGAGATCTTCTACGGAATCGGCTTCGACAGGCGCGTCTACGACGGGGAAGCGGAACGCGGCCTGTCTCTGTCCGTCGGTCTCAGGCAGCGGTTCGGATGAGTCGGCGGTTCGCAGCGACCTTGCTGGCGGCGCTTGCGCCGGCCTGCCCGCTCTGGGCGCAGCCGGCGGCGGGCACGGCTTTCGCCGCCATCGCCTATCACGACGTCGTCGACCGGCGCGAGGATCGCACAGACGACGCCGTCACCACGCAGAGCCTGGTGGAGATGTTCGACTGGCTGAAGGCCGAAGGCTGGACCCCGGTTTCCCTGGCGGCGGTCAGGGCTGCGGGGCAGGGCGGCCCCCCGCTGCCGGACAAGGCCGTTCTTCTCAGCTTCGATGACGGGCTCCAGAGCTTCCACGATCGCGTCTATCCGCTGCTGCTCGCCTATCGCTATCCGGCCGTCCTCGCGCTTGTTACCAACTGGATGGACGTGCCGGCCGGCGGCACGGTCGATTACGGGGGCAGGCCCCTGCCGCGCAGCCGCTTCCTCTCGTGGGAGTCCGTCCGCCGCATGCAGGAGTCTGGCCTGGTGGAGATCGCCAGCCACAGCCACGATCTGCATCGGGTGGTGAAGTCCACCCCGCAGGGCAACAGCGGGCCCGCCGCGCGCAGCTGGGAAATCGTTGCGCCCACGGGCGATCGGGAAAGCGACGCCGCGCATCGGGCCCGCATCCGGGCCGATCTCGAACGGTCCGCGGCCCGCATCGCCGCCGAAACCGGCCGGCGCCCCCGGGTGATCGTCTGGCCCTTCGGCCGCTTCAGCGGCCCGGCGGCCGAAGAGGCGCGCGCAGCCGGCTTCGATCAGGCGCTGACACTCGAACCGGAAATGGCCGACGCCCGCAGCCCGATGGCCCTGCATCGATATTATCCCACGCAGGATCCTTCGCTGGGGGTGGTGGCGTGGAACCTCGGCTTCCCGCCGCGCCGCGCGGAAACAGTGCGACTGGCCTGTGTGGACATCGCCCCGCTTGCGGGCCAGTCCGCCGAGGAGTCGGATCGTCGTCTTGGCCAGTTGATCGAACAGGTGCGGGCGCTGGGCCCGACCGGGGTGGTGCTGGATCTGGTCGGCCCGGGCGATTCCGCGGGCGCCTGGCTGCCAACGGCCGCCCTGCCCCTGGCAGAGGACATCTTCGGCCGGGCCGCCCGACAGCTTGGCGTGCGCGCGGGCGTGCAGGTCTTCGCGCGGCTGCCGATGGACCGGGCGGATCGCCTGGGGGATGCAGCCCTGATGCAGCTGGCGGCCGATGCCGCACGCGTCGCTCCCATCGATGGCCTGCTGATCGCGGATTCCGCATCGGCGGCCGCGCCGCCGGCGGTTCCGCCTTCTCCGGCCGAAATCCGCGCGGCGCGCGCACAACAGGAGAGCCGCGCCGCGCGCCTGTTCGCGCCCGCCGCCGCCATCGATCCGCGCCTTCGCCTGATCACCGCCGGCGCCGGCGGCCCGCCCGCCGATGCAGACCGGCGGGCAGTCACCGACAGCCCGGATCCGGCGGTCATCCGCGCGTCCGGCTGGCTGTCCCCCACGTCAGTCGGCCGGGTGGTGCTTCCCCTGTCGGGCGGCAGCGCGGCGGAACAGGCCCGCGCCCTGCGGGATGCCCAGCGCACGGGCGCAACCGCATTCCTGGCCTGCCCCTGGAATCCCGCCGGCATTTCTGTTCTGGCGCCCGCCTTCTCGGCGGCAACCTTCCCGCATCGTCCCTGATGGAGCGCCTGCTGGACATCCTCATCATCGGCCTGCCGATCTTCTGCTTCGCCTATCCCTTCGTGATGGCCTGGTACTGGATGGCTGGCGGCCTCTTCTACTGGTGGTGGCGCGAACGCGACTTTCACGCACCGGATGACCCGCCCGTGCTCGATCAATGGCCCCCGATCTCGATTCTGGTGCCCTGCTACAACGAAAGCGAAACCGCGATCGAGACGCTGACCACCGCCTGCGCAGTCGATTATCCCGCGTTCGAGGTGATCGCCATCAACGACGGCAGCAGCGACGACACCGGCGCCATCCTGGATCGGCTGGCCGCCGAACTGCCGAACCTGCGCGTCATCCACCTGGCCGAAAACGGCGGAAAGGCGAACGCGCTGAACACCGGCGCGCTGCTGGCCGCGAACGAGCTTCTGCTGTGCATCGACGGCGATGCGCTGCTGGACAGGATGGCGCTGCGCTGGACGGCCTACAACTTCCGCCGCGCCGATGTGGGCGCGATCACGGGGAACCCCCGCATCCGCAACCGATCCTCGCTGCTGGGCCGGCTGCAGGTCGGGGAATTCTCGTCCATCGTGGGCCTGATCAAGCGGGCGCAGACCGCCTATGGCACGCTGTTCACCGTATCCGGCGTCATCGCCGGGTTCCGCCGGCGCGCGCTGGCCGATGCGGGCTGGTGGTCCTCGCATACGCTGACGGACGACATCGATGTCACCTGGCGGATCCAGATGGCCGGCTGGCGCGTCACCTATGCGCCCAGCGTGCTGGTCTGGATCCTGATGCCCGAAACCCTGACAGGCCTGTGGAAGCAGCGCGTGCGCTGGGCCGAAGGCGGCGTGCAGATGATGCTCGATTACTTCCGCCCGATGATCCTGTTCCGGCAGCCCAGGCTCATCCTCATCTATGTCAATTACGTGTTCAGCGTGATCTGGAGCTTCGCGATCCTGCTCGGCGTGATGCTGATGGTCGCGCACTGGCTCGGCTGGCAGTCACCGCTCGTGGCCGCCGGGGTCTCTCTGCTGCCCAGCTGGTGGGGCGCCGTCCTCGCCGTCACCTACCTGGTCCAGGCCGCCGTCAGCCATCTGGTCGAGCAGCGCTACGAACGCGGCATGATGCGCTCGCTGTTCTGGATCGTCTGGTACCCGCTCGCCTTCTGGGTGATTTCCACGCTGACCACGCTCTACGCCATTCCCAGGGTCCTGCTGCGCAAGCCCGGGGAAGTGCGCGGCACCTGGGTCAGCCCGGACAGGGGGTTCCGATGACCGATCCCTTCGCGGACTGGCCGCCCATCATCCGCTCCGCGCGGCGGCCGAAGGCCATCTTCTGGCGCGATCTGCTGCTGACCAGTCTGATGTGGGGGCTTCTGTTCCTGATCCTCTACACCGAACTGGCGTTCGCATTCGCCTCGCTGGAGGTCCTGCTGGGCCGGTCGGATGCGGAAATCGATGCGGAACTGGCGCTGTTCTTCCGGCGGATGCGGCCGCTGATGTGGGTCGCCGGCGGGCTGATCGCGATGCTGTCGGTCGCCACCCTGTTCAGCCGCCGGCGGCGCAGGCGGGCCCTGACCAGTCCGCAGCCCGCCGCCCTGCCGGACAGCGAAACCGCCGCTATCGCCGGATTGTCGGAATCCGCGCTGGCGCAGGCCCGGAAACTGAAGGTCGCCACCGTGTTCCGCGATGGAACCAGCCTGCGCGTGCGGCCCACAACGGGCGCCGGCCGGGACTAGGCCGATTCCGCCCCTTGCGGAACTGTCAGTCCTTCTTCGCCCCGTAACGGCTTTCCAGGAACCGCCCCTCGGTTTCCAGCGCCCGCAGCCGCTCCTTCGCGATCTCCTGTGTCAGCCGGTCGATCTCGCCGCCCACCACGCGCAGGCCCTCACGGAAATGGGCCTGCGCCTCGGATGTGCCGCGGTGGGTAGCCGGCACTTCGGCATAGCTTTTCACCAGCCGGGGCAGATGGTCGCCCAGCAGTTTGCGCGCGTCCTCCGCTTGCGGGGTGGCCGGATCCAGCTGCTTCAGTTCCGGGGCCAGCCGGTCCAGCTGCGCCATCACCAGGTCGATCTCCCGCGCGGCGGGGGCAGGCAGCGCCGGGCGCTGCGCGTCCAGCCAGACTTCCACCTGCGCCGGCAGCGCGCCCAGCGGCGCCTCGGGCAGCTTTTCCAGCCGGGGCGCCGGCGCGGACGGCCAGTTGGCGAAGATCACCATCGCGCAGATCGCCGCCAGGAAGGTCATCATCACCCCCAGGAAGCCCAGCGGCGCGACGATGTTGCCATAAAGGAACGCCGCCACCAGCACCGCAAGCACGGCCAGGGCCATGTTGCGCAGCCGGCGGCCCACGTTGCGCGCGCCGCGTTCCAGCCGCTTCGCGCGCCGGGTCATCCCCTCGCGGGATTTCACCGTCCGCACCAGCCACTCGTCGTATCGCGCCAGCGCCTCGCGCGTTTCGGGCCGCATGGTCATGCCGTCAGCCCGAAACCGGCAGCAGCGGATCGGTTGTTGCCCCCTTGCCCTCGATCTGGGCCATGCCTTCGGCGCGGGCGATATAGCCCTTCGATTTCTCGACTTCGGTGGACAGCGTGTTCACCGTGGTCTTCATCGATTCCAGCGCCTGCTGCTTGAACTGATCGATCGAATCCATCGTCTGGTAGATGTTCTCGAACGCCCGCTTCAGCGTCTCCACCGGAATCGTGGACGAAGCCGCCTGCTTGTGGATCTCGGCCGTCTGCACGCGCAGCATGGTGCCGGTCGCGTCGATCACGTTCGCCGTCGTCGTGTTCAGCGCGGTGATCTGGTCCAGCACCAGCTTCTGCCCGGTCAGCGCCTGCGCCACCGTGACGGCCGTGCGCAGCGCGGAAACGGTGGTGGTCGATGCACGATCCACGCCCTTCAGCAGCTCGATATTGTTCTTCTTCACCAGATCCAGCGCCAGATAGCCCTGAACCGAAACCGCCATCTGCGTCAGAAGGTCGGTGGTGCGCTGGCGGGTATAGAACAGCGCCGTTTCCCGGATCGCCTTCGCCTTGGCCGGATCGCTCGTGTCCAGCTCGATCGCCGCCGCCTCCAGCTTGGCGTCCAGCAGCTTCGACATGTGGATCATCTGCTCCAGGTCGCCCATGGATTTCCACAGCGCCTTGCGCTCGGTGTCGATCGCCGCATTGTCGCGCAGCAGCTCGTCCTTGCCGTTGGACAGGCTCTTCAGGATCGTGCTGATATGGCCCTGCGCGCTCTTGTAGCTGTCGAAATAGCTGCGGGCGCTGTCGCCGAAGGGGATCACGCCGAACAGCTTCTTGCGCGTCGTCAGACTGCCGCGCTTCGATGGATCCAGATCCTCCACCGTGCGCCGCAGCTGCGTCAGGTCCGCGCCGATGCCGTTGTCCTTGTCCATCGCGCGCACCGGGCGATCGAGGAAGCGGTTGGATTGCCCGGCGGCTTCGGCGATCTGCGCCTGCCCAAGGTTCGCCAGCCGGTCCACCTCCTTGCCGAATTCCGGGCTGTTGGCATCCTTCGCGATCAGATTGGCGATGAAGCCATCCACACGCTTTTCCAACTCGGATGTCTGCGTTTCCGTCAGCGGCACGAGGCCTGCGGCCGCTTCGGGCGCCACGACGGCCACGGCTTCGGGGGCGTCGAGCTTCAGCTTTGTTTCGGTTGCCATTTGAACCTTCAGGCTAGTGGGCCTCTCTCGGCGCTCAAAATGGCCCCATGCCGCGCCAATCGCAAGTGCCGGCCCGAAGGCTTGCGCGCGGGCGCTGCCCGGCGCTACGTCCCCGGCATGGATTTCCACAGTTTCGACGGCACGCGCCTCCACGTCACGGATCTGGGCGAAGGGCCGCCCGTGCTGCTGCTGCACGGCCTTTTCTCCAGCGCCGAAACCAACTGGATCCGCTACGGCACCGCCCGCCGGCTGACGGCAGCCGGCTATCGCCTGATCCTCCCCGATTTCCGCGGCCATGGCCTCAGCGACGCGCCCGAAGGCCCCGAAGCCTGGCCGGCGGACGTCCTTGCCATGGATATCGAAGCGCTCGTTGCTCATCTGGGCCTCGGCGGGGATTTTGTCCTTGGCGGCTATTCGCTGGGCGCGCGCACCGTCGCCCGGCTGCTGGCGCGCGGCATGCAGCCCCGTGCGGCGATCTTTGCCGGCATGGGCCTGCGCGGCCTCACGCGTGGTGGCGATCGCGCGCAGTTCTTCATCCGCATGATCGAAAACCGGGGCACCTGGCCGCGCGGCACGCCGGAATTCGTGGCCGAGGCCTTCATGAAATCCAGCGTGAAGAACCCGGACTGCATCGTCCACCTGCTGAAGGGGCAGCAAAGCACGCCGGAAGAAACGCTTCGCGGCTTCGCCCTGCCCAGCCTCGTCGTCTGCGGCGCCGACGATCAGGACAATGGCTCGGCCCCTGAGCTTGCGACCGTTCTGCCGAACGCCCGCTATGCCGAAATCCCCGGCACCCACATGGGCAGCGTGACGCGGCCCGAACTGGCCGCGGCAATCGCCGGTTTCCTCAAGGATCGTTAAGCTGCGGCGGCGGCCTTCCGGACTGCGCGGCTGACACTGCGGCCGCGTCGTCCAGCCCGCAACGGCGCCACCGCGCCCCGCTACAGCAGCCGGCCGAACCAGCCCAGCGTTTCCGCCCAGGCGATCCTGGCAGAAGGTTCGTGGAAGCTTGGCCGGTAATCCGCCAGGAACCCATGGTCCGCATCCGCAAAGCGCAGGATCCGGCTGGCGCTGCCGGCCGCCTTCAGAGCGGCCTGCATCTTTTCCACGTCGGCGACGGGAATGCCCTTGTCCAGATCTCCGTAAAGGCCAAGCACCGGCGCGCGCAGCTGCGCGGCGACATCGATCGGATGCTTCGGCTGCAAGTCCGTCGGCTGGCCCACCAGCCGGCCGTACCAGGCGACGCCGGCCTTCACCCCCGGATTGTGCGCGGCATACAGCCAGGTGATCCGCCCGCCCCAGCAGAAGCCGGTCACGCCCAGCCGCTTCGAATCGCCGCCGTCGGTGGCGGCAAAGGCGGCAGCGGCATCCAGGTCAGCCATCACCTGCGCGTCGGGCACCTGCGAAACGATGGTCTTGAACAGCGTCTGGATGTCGGGTGCGGTGGTCGGGTCGCCCTGCCGCTGGTACATGTCGGGCGCGATCGCATAATAGCCGGCGGCAGCCAGGCGCCGCACGATGTCGCGGATCCATTCGTGTAGGCCGAAGATCTCCTGCACCACCAGGATCACGGGCGCGTGCGCCTTGCCCTTCGGCTTCGCGCGATAGGCGTTCATCGTGAAGCCGCCGGAGGCCGGGAAGCGGATCATCCCGGCGTCCAGCCCGTCGTCGGGCGTGCGGATGGCGGCGGCCTGCACCGGCTGTGCAGCCAGCGCATAGCCCAGCGCCGCAGCGCTGCCCCCCAGCGCGGCGCGGCGGCTCACGGCGGACATGCGCACCCAGTTCTCGGTTTCCGGCAGACGATCGGTCATGGCTTCCTCCCTTCGAAGTTCGTCCCTAACATCGAAACCATGCTGCTGATCCTTGGGCAAGGCTATTCCGGCACGGTCATCGCCCGCGCCGCCCGCGCCGCCGGGCACGAAGTGCTGGGCGTCCGCCGTTCACCCGCCGAAGGGCAGCTCGGCTTCGATGATCCCCGTCTGCCGGATGTCATCCGCCGTGCCACCCATATCCTCTCGTCTGTTCCGCCCGATTCCGCCACCGGCCAGGATCCGGTAAGCGCCCGCTTCGGGCCGCTGCTGGCGCGGCATGGCGGATGGCTTGGCTATCTGTCCTCCACCGGCGTCTATGGCGACACCGGCGGCGCCTGGGTCGATGAAGCGGCGCCGGTCGGCGCCGGTCGCCGTTCCGCCCGGACGGCTGCGGATCTGGGCTGGCAGGCCCTGGGCGCCGCCATTTTCCGCCTGCCCGGCATCTATGGTCCGGGCAGATCCGCGCTGGATCAGGTGCGCGCCGGAACGGCGCGGCGAATCGATCGCCCGGGCCATCGCTTCAGCCGCATCCATGTCGATGACATCGCCGGCGCTGTGCTGGCGGCCGCATCGGTGGGCGCCACCGGCGTGTTCAACATCGTGGACAGGCTGCCGGCAGAGCCCCGCCATGTCACCGAATATGCCTGCGGCCTGCTGGGCATGCCGTTGCCGCCCCTCGCCCCGGTCGATCTTGCCGGCCTGTCGCCGGTTGCGCGGGCCTTCTGGACGGAACGGCGCTGTGTCGCCGGCGCCCGCCTCGAACGAGAGACAGGCTATCGCCTGCGCCATCCGGACTATAAGGCGGGTCTCACAGCCATCCTAGCAGGAGAGCGGCCATGAAATTCGGTTCCAGCGGCACCGGTGTCGGCACGTCGGTCGAACGGGTGGAAGACGCCCGCCTGCTAACGGGGCGCGGCCGCTACACCGACGACATCCGTCTGGATCGCATGGCCTATGCCGTCACCCTGCGAAGCCCTTACGGCCATGCGGACATCCTCGGCGTCGATGTCGAAGCCGCCCGCGCCATGCCGGGCGTCCTTGCCATCTATCTTCACGCCGATATCGCGCATCTGGGCGAACTGCCCTGCGCCGTCCCGCTGTCCGGCCCGATCCGTACGCCGCGCCACCTGCTCGCGAAGGATCGCGTCCGCTTCGTGGGCGACGGCATCGCCTTCATTGTCGCCGAATCGCGCGAGCAGGCCCGGGCCGCCGCCGACGCGATCGGGGTCGATTTCGATGACCGCCCCGCCGTCGCCAGCCTGGAGGCCGCGACGGCGCCCGATGCCCCCCTCGTGTGGCCCGATGCGCCGGGCAACCGCCTCTTCACCTGGCAGGCCGGCAACGGCGAGGCGGCCGATGCCGCGCTGGCCGGCGCGCACCATGTCACGCGGCTCCGCATCGTGCAGAACCGCGTCGCCCCCACCAGCATGGAAGTCCGCGCCGCCGTGGGTGAATGGGCGGCGGATCGGGGCTATACCCTCCACACCGGCAGCCAGGGCGTCGCCGGCATGCGGGACATGCTCGCCAGCCTCGTCCTCAAATGCCCGAAAGAGGAACTCCGCGTCGTCACCGGCGATGTCGGCGGCGGCTTCGGCATGAAGAGCTTCCTCTACGCCGAATACGCCCTCGTCCTCCACGCGGCGAAGATGCTCGGCCGCCCCGTGAAATGGACGGGCGAACGCTCGGACGCCTTCCAGACCGACACGCACGGCCGCGCCATGATCTCGGATGCGCAGCTGGCGCTCGATCACCAGGGCCGCATCCTCGCGCTCAAGGTCGAGACCCTCTCCGATCTCGGTGCCTACCAGTCCCAGTTCGGCCCCGCGATCCAGACCTTCGCCGGCGGCCGGATCCTCGGCGGCGTCTATCGCATCCCCGCCATCCACAACATCGTCCATGGCATTGTCACCAACACCGCGCCGGTCGATGCCTATCGCGGCGCGGGCCGCCCCGAAAGCGCCTACATCATGGAACGGCTGGTCGAGGCCGCGGCCCGCGAAACCGGCCTGACGGTCGATGAGATCCGCCGCCGCAACCTGCTCACCCCGGCCGAACTCCCGCACGAGAACGGCCTCGGCCTCAGCTTCGACATCGGCGACTTTCCCGCCGTCCTCGAAAAGGCCCTCGCCAACGCCGACTGGGCCGGCTTCCCCGCCCGCCGGGCCGAAGCGCAGGCGCGCGGCAAGCGCTATGGCCGCGGCCTCTGCTATTATGTGGAAATCGCCGGCGGCGGCTCCCGCGATGAATTCGCCGACATCCGCATCCTTGCCGGCGGAATCGTCGAAGTGGCCGTCGGCACCCAGTCCAACGGGCAGGGTCATGAAACCGCCTATGCCCAGGTCACCGCCGAACGGCTGGGCATCCCCATGTCGCAGGTGCGCGTCGTCCAGGGCGATACAGACAGGCTGGATCAGGGCAACGGCACCGGTGGCTCCCGCTCCATGGCCTGGGGCGGCGCCGCCTGCCTGGAGGCGGCGGAAGGCCTGATCGCGCGCGGCCTCGAACTGGCGAAGCAGGATCTCGGTGACGAGGTGGACTATTCAGACGGCCTGTTCCGCGGCCGCAACAGCAACGCCACGCTCGACATCGAGGAGCTGAACGCCAGGCACCCCGGCAAGCTCGACGGCCGCGCCCGCTTCGCCCCGCCCGATCCGCGCCCCACCTTCCCCAACGGCTGCCATGTGGCAGAGGTGGAGGTCGATCCGGAAACCGGCGGCGTCCGCGTCGCCCGCTACAGCCTCGTCGACGATTTCGGCACCATCGTGAATCCGCTGCTGCTGCTTGGCCAGATCCACGGCGGCGTCGCGCAGGGGCTGGGGCAGGTGCTGACCGAGAATATCGTCTATGATGAAAGCGCCCAGCTCCTCACCGGCAGCTTCATGGATTACGGCATTCCCCGGGCAGACGACATGCCCGCCCACATCGGCTTCGATACCCTGCCCACCATCAGCCCCACCAACCCGCTGGGCGCCAAGGGCTGCGGAGAGGCAGGCACCATCGGCGCCATGCCCTCGGTCATGAACGCCATCATCGACGCCCTGGAAGGAACCCAGCTGGAAATGCCCGCGACCCCTGAAAAGATCTGGCGCATCTGTCAGCAGCTCGATCTGCCGATGGCGGCCGAATGACCGCGCGCTGGCTGCTGAAATCCGAACCCGACGTCTATTCCTGGGACGATCTGGTGAAGGAAGGCGAAACCGTCTGGAACGGCGTTCGCAACAATGCGGCGCGCCTGAACCTGCGCGCCATGCAGGCCGGCGACGAGGCCTTCTTCTATCATTCCAACATCGGGAAAGAGATTGTCGGCATCGCCCGGATCAGCAGGCCCGCCTATCCCGATCCCACCGATGAAAGCGGCCAGTGGGTCGCGGTGTCGGTACAGCCGGTGCAAAGGCTCGTCCGCCCCGTCACCCTTGCGGAGATGAAGGCGGATCCGGCGCTCGCGAACTTTCAGTTGATCCGCCAGTCCCGCCTTTCCGTCGTGCCCGTCACCGATGCGGAATGGGCGCATATCCTCAGGATGGCCGCCTGACGATCCACCCGGCGATGCCGGCCATCACCGCCGCCACGCCCACTGCCAGCGCCGGCGGGGGCGAAGCCGAAAGCAGGAACACGGCATAGCCGCCCGCGATTCCGCCCATGGCGAACAGCTTGCCGCGCAGCGGGATCGCGCCCCGTTCGCGCCAGTTCTTCACCAGCGGCCCGAACCGCGGGTGCGCCAGGATCCGCGCTTCCAGCCTGGGGGAGGATCGGGCGAAACAACCCGCCGCCAGGATCAGGAAGATGGTGGTGGGCAGCAGCGGCAGCACTGCCCCCACCGCGCCCAGCCCCAGGCAGGCAAAGCCCGCCGCAAGCCAGAAGGGCCGGGCCGCCCGGCCGGCGGGCGCGGGCGGCGGCTCCTCCGGTGCGGGCGGCCCGGCGGTCAGTGGTTGTGCCGCCCGGCGTCGCCTTCGCGCCAGCCGCTGCCGGCGTTCGGGTCGCCATGCGCCCCAACCCACCAGTGCGCCGGGCGCGCTGCCTTTGCGGGGGCCACTTCGTTCATCGTCGCCGCATCATACAGGCGCCCGCCCAGCATCACCTGCGCGACCTTCTCCGAATTGCGGATGTCCGCGCTCGGGTCGGCGTCCAGCACGATCAGGTCGGCCAGCTTCCCGGGCTCCAGCGAACCGATGTCCTTCGCCATGCCCAGCGACTGCGCCGGCACGATCGTCCCCGCGCGCAGCGCCTCCACCGGCGTGAAGCCGCCCTTCACATAGCTCCACAGTTCCCAGTGGGCGGCGATCCCCGGCTGCTGGCCGTGGGCACCGATGGAAACCAGCCGTCCGGTCGCCGCCACCCGCTTCGCCTCGCGCGCGGTGATGCCGTCGAAATACTGGTCCTCCGGCGCGATCGGCCGGCGGATGCTTTCCGCCAGCACGCCCGGCGGTGTGTGCGCCTTCAGCAGCGGCTGGTCGAAGATGTTGGTGTGCGACCGCCAGTAGGGGTCCGCCCCCAGCCCGCCGAAGCTCACCACCAGCGTCGGGGTGTAGTTCACCGTCGTCCCGGCCCACAGCTGCAGCACATCGTCATAGAAATTCTCCAGCGGCAGATTGTGCTCGAAGGTGGAATTGCCGTCGACGATGTGGGTGATGCCCAGCCCGAACAGCGAACCGCCCTCAGCCACCACCTGCATGTTTTCGCGCCGCCCGGCCTCGATCACCTGCTGCCGCTGCTCGCGCCGAGGCTGGTTGTAGTTCTTGATCGAAAGCG
The DNA here is from genome assembly GCF_059115405.1 of Sandaracinobacter sp. T42. NCBI lineage: Bacteria > Pseudomonadati > Pseudomonadota > Alphaproteobacteria > Sphingomonadales > Sphingosinicellaceae > Sandaracinobacter > Sandaracinobacter sp. T42. The sequence goes on along the minus strand of NZ_CM181101.1, from coordinate 557,418 downwards.
CCCCGTTCGCCTTCAGCCGCCGCACATGGTTCAGCGCGTCGTCCAGCCCGTTCACTTCCGCGAACACCCGGGCCGATTTCGCACCATAGACGATCTCCCCGGTGGAAAAGATCCGCGGGGCCAGGAATCGCCCGGCCTGCTGATATTCCTTGGCCGCGAAGATCTCGCTGCCCCGGTTGGATGGGTCGTGGATGGTGGTGGTGCCCAGGGCCAGCGCCTGCACCTGCACCCAGTTCTGCTGCGGGATCAGATCGCCGGTGCCCATCGGCCCATGGGCATGGGCGTCGATCAGGCCGGGCATGATGGTCTTGCCCGTGGCGTCGATCCGCGTCGCGCCGGCGGGGATTTCGGTGGACGCGCGCGGCCCGACGGCCAGGATGCGGTCGCCGCGGATCACCACCACGCCGTCGTCCACCGCGCCCGCGCCGTTGCCCGTCATGGTCAGCAGCTTCGCGCCCACCAGGGCGATCGTGCCCGCCGGCTTGTCCGCCGGAACTTCCATCGCCATCGAAACGCCGCTCGTGGGCGCCGCGAACTTCGGTGCATCCTTCGCGGCCGGTGCGGCGGCGAACAGCTGCGCCTTGTCCGCCCGGAAGAAGGTCGCCCCGTTGCTCCAGGTCAGGGTCCGCCCGTCGGCCGACCAGCCGATGTAATCCGCACCGCCCACGCTGGCGCGCACCACCGGCAGCGCGGTTGCCCGCGCATCCGCCGGCACGTCCTGCGGCCCCGGCAGCAGCGGCATCACATGCGCCTCGTAATTCTGCCGGAAGGTCATCGCGGTGCCGTCGGGCGAAACTCGGAAGTCGCTCGCCATCTCGCCACCGGCATGGGTGCGCCGCGCCTCGCCGTTCAGGTCCATCGAAACCAGCGTCTGCTTGCCCGATGCCTGTCCGTTGGCGAAGATCCGGTCGTTTGAGGCGCCGAAGTGCGGCGCGCCGAAGCCGCCCGCCACCTTCACCGGCTCTCCGCCGGCCACGGCAACCCGCCAGATGCCGGCCTCATCCACGCCCCAGCCCGGCACCAGTCCGCCGCTGCCCCGCACTTCATAGGCCAGCGTGCGGCCATCGGGCGAAAAGGCCAGCCGCCCGTAATGGCCGCCCGCCGATACCAGGTCGCGGCCCGCGCCACCGCCCGCGCCCGTCAGGCGGATGGTGCCAAGGCCCTCGTCCGTCCAGCGCACGAAGGCGATCTGCTTCCCGTCGCGGGACCAGGCGGGAAACAGCTCCCGCGAACCGTCATTGCCGGGCGTCAGCCGCCGCGCCGCGCCGCCCGCCACCGGCTTCAGCCACAGCTTGCCCAGGCTTTCGAACAGCAGGGTGCGCCCGTCGGGCGACAGGCTGGCGAACCGCACCATCCGCGTCTGGAAGCGGTCCGGCGCCACCTCGACTGCGGGGTGCGCCGCCGGGATGACCTGCCGGCTGTCGGTCACGCGGAACGGAATGGTCTGAACCGCGCCGCCGGTTGCCGCCACCCGGTTGATCCGTCCCTTCGCCCAGAAGACGAGCGACGCGCTGTCCGGCGTCCAGGCCATGTTCGGGTAAACGCCCGTCACCGCCCAGGTTTCCTGCATGTCCTTGTCGAACCCGGATGCCAGCCGCGTCTCGCGGCCCGTCTTCAGATCGCGCACGAACAGGCTGGAACTGTCCCGCTCACGCCGGATGAAGGCGATTCGTGTGCCGTCCGGCGATGGCGTCGGCCGCACCGCGCCGCCCGGTGCCGAAATCGCGTTGGAAACCTCGCCCGTCGTCAGGTTGATCCGGTCGATCGCGAACAGTTCGGTATTGCTGTCCTGCGCATATTCGAAGATCGGCCCGGGCGATGCGTTGCGCGTGAAGTAGATGGTCTTGCCGTCGGGCGCGAAGATCGGCTCTCCGATTTCCTTCTGGAACTGTTCCGAAGGCCGCTTCAGCAGCTGCTGCCCGCCGCCGCCGCTGACATGCCACAGCCAGATTTCCCCGGTGCCCAGCGACCGCTGGGTGGAAAAATGCTTCTTGCCCACGATGAACCGCCCATCCGGGGACCAGGAGGGCTGATAGACAAGGCGGAAATCCTCCTTCGTCACCTGCCGCTTGTCCGATCCGTCGGCGTTCATCACCCAGATATTGTCACCGCCACCCCGGTCCGACGTGAAGGCGATACGCTTGCCGTCGGGCGAAAAGCGGGGCTGCACTTCCCAGGCCAGCCCTTCCGCGATCCGGGTCGCCGTGCCGCCGCCGATCGGCAGCAGATAGATGTCGCCCAGCAGCGAAAAGGCGATCGTCCGTCCGTCGGGCGACACATCGACATCCAGCCAGCTGCCTTCGCTGACGTCGATCTTCACATCCTTCAGCTGGGCGCCGCCGCCGGTATTCACATCCCATTTGGGCTTGTCGGCAGCCTGCGCCCACAGCGGACTCGAAAGCCCCAGAACCAGCGCGCCCAGCAATTTCTTCATCAAATGCTCCCGGATTTCGGATTCGTATACGAAACCCTAGAAGCCGGATGGCCTCAGGCCAAGCCCGGTCGTGCAGGTGCTGTTTCCGCCGGTCGGCTTTCCGGTGGATTGGCTCAGGCCAGGAACGCGGCCGTTGTCCGGGCCTTCACATCCGCCACTGAAACGCCCGGCGCGGTTTCCACCAGCCGGAAGGGGGCGCCCTTGCGATCCGGCCGTTCGAACACGGCGATATCGGTGATGATCACATCCACCACGTTGCGGCCGGTCAGCGGCAGGGTGCATTGGGGCACGAACTTGGGGTTTCCGGCCTTGTCGCAATGTTCCATCATCACGACGATGCGGGGGGTGCCCGCCACCAGGTCCATGGCGCCGCCCATCCCCTTCACCATCTTGCCGGGCACCATCCAGTTGGCGAGGTCGCCATTCTGGGCCACTTCCATGGCGCCCAGGATGGACAGGTTCATGTGCCCGCCGCGGATCATCGCGAAGCTGTCGGCGCTGCTGAAATAGGCGGTGCGCGGCAGTTCGGTGACGGTCTGCTTGCCGGCGTTGATCAGATCGGCGTCCTCCTCGCCCTCCCACGGGAAGGGGCCCATCCCCAGCATGCCGTTTTCGGATTGCAGGGTGATGTCCAGATCGCCGGCATGGTTGGCGACAAGCGTCGGCATGCCGATTCCCAGGTTCACGTAGAAACCGTCCTTCAGCTCCCGCGCGGCGCGCAGGGCCATTTCATCCCGAGTCCAGGGCATCAGGCGGCCTCCCTCTTGCGAACGGTTCTCTGCTCGATGCGCTTCTCGAATTGCCCAACGAATAGACGCTGCACGAACACGGACGGGGTGTGGATCAGGTCCGGGTCCAGCGCGCCGTCTTCCACGATCTCCTCCACTTCGGCCACCGTCACCTTGCCGGCGGTCGCGGCCATCGGGTTGAAGTTGCGGGCCGTCTTGCGGAACACCAGATTGCCGAAGCGGTCCGCCTTCCAGGCCTTCACGATGGCGAGGTCGCCGACGATCCCGCGCTCCAGGATATAGGTCTCGCCGTCGAAGTCCTTGTGTTCCTTCCCCTCGGCCACCAGCGTGCCGACGCCGGTGCGGGTATAGAAGCCTGGAATGCCCGCGCCGCCGGCGCGCATCCGTTCCGCCAGCGTGCCCTGCGGCGCGAATTCCAGCTCCAGCTCGCCGGACAGATACTGCCGCTCGAACTCCTTGTTCTCCCCCACGTAGGACGAGATCATCTTCTTCACCTGCCGCGTTTCCAGCAGCAGCCCAAGTCCGAAGCCATCGACCCCGGCGTTGTTGGACACCACTGTCAGCCCCTTCACGCCCGACGCGCGGATGGCGGCAATCGAGTTTTCCGGAATGCCGCACAGGCCGAACCCGCCCGATATGATGGTCATGCCGTCGAACAGCAGCCCGTCGAGCGCGGAAGCGGCGTCGGAATAGACCTTGTTCGCCACAAACCCTCCCTCAAGTTGAAACCTGATTCAGTTATCGACTTACGCCGAACCCTCTAATGAAACTGTTGACCCGGGTCTAGCGGCAAGCTTTGCGGCTTGCCATGCCCATGCTCGCCCCCCAGCCGCTTTATCTCGCCCGCCATGCCGAGACGGTCTACAACCGCCACAGGCGGATGCAGGGCAACGACGCCCACACCCCCCTCACGCGGGACGGCATCGCCCAGGCCGAAGCCATGGGCGAGGCGCTGGCCCGGCACTTTTCCCCCGACGGCGAGAAGGTCCCGCAGATCTGGGCCTCCCCCGCCGGGCGCACCCTGCAGACCGCCGCCATCGTGGCGGAGCATCTGGATGTCCCCTTCTTCGAGATCCGGCCCGACAGGCGCCTGCGGGAGATCGAGGTGGGTCACTGGACCGGGCGTGACTATGCCCGGATCATCGAGGAGGAGGGCGAGATCCTGGACATGGAGCACAAGCTGTTCCGGATGCCGATCCCCGGTGGCGAACATTATGCCGACATCGCCGAACGTCTGACGGACTGGCTGGCCGATGCGGGCACGGCGCCGGCGCTGGTGATCAGCCACGGCATGACCGCCCGCGTGCTGCGCGGGCTGCTGGCGGGCGGGCGCGAATTCCATGGCGTGCCGATCGCGGCGGATCTGCCGCAGGGCACCATCGTTCGCATCAAGGATGGCGCGGAACTGGCGCTGCACATGGGCACGGGCACATCCGGCCCACGCGCGGCCTGAGCGCTACCAGCCGATCGACGGCGTTGTGAGGATCGCCAGCCCGATCAGGCTGGAAAGACAGAGAAGCTTGAACATCGGCCCATCCTTTTGTGGCCGGCTGACTGCCCCGGACGGCCGGGAAGGGCGAGTGAATCAGTGTAAATCCCGACCTCTTCGCATTTCGCACGGTTTGCGCTATGGGCGGGGCCTCATGGATACCAACCTGATGCCCATCGCGGGCGCGGCGGACCCTGTCGCCGTGCCGCGCCCCGCTGTTTCCCGGCCCGACGGGCTGCTGGACCTCGTCGGCCTGTCGAAAGCGGCCATCGCCGAAGCGCTTGTCGAATCCGGCCTGGTGGAAAAGAAGCAGGCGCGGATGCGCGCCAAGCAGATCTGGAGCTGGATCTACAACCGGGGCGTCACCGATTTCGCGCAGATGTCGGATCTGTCGAAGCCGCTGCGCGAGGGGCTTGCCGCCCGTTTCGTGGTGGGCCGCCCCGAAGTGGTGGAAGCCCATGTCTCGACGGACGGGACCCGCAAATGGCTGCTGCGGTCGGCCGGGGAAGAGTATGAGATGGTGTTCATCCCCGATGCGGATCGGGGAACCCTGTGTGTATCCAGCCAGGTGGGCTGCACGCTGAACTGCCGTTTCTGCTTCACCGGCACGATGAAGCTGGTCAGGAACCTGACGGCGAGCGAGATCGTGGGGCAGGTGATGCTGGCGCGGGATTCGCTGGGCGAATGGCCCAGCCAGCCCGAAGGGCGGCTGCTGACCAACATCGTGATGATGGGCATGGGCGAGCCGCTGTATAATTTCGACAATGTGCGCGATGCGCTGAAGATCGTGATGGATGGCGACGGCCTGGCGCTTTCCAAGCGGCGGATCACCCTTTCGACCTCTGGCGTGGTGCCGATGATGGCCCGCGCCGGCGAGGAGATCGGGGTGAACCTGGCGGTGAGCCTGCACGCGGTCACCAAGGAAATCCGCGACGAGATCGTGCCGCTGAACCGCAAATACGGCATCGACGAACTGCTGGCGGCGTGTGCGGCCTATCCGGGCGCCAACAACGCCCGGCGCATCACCTTCGAATATGTGATGCTGAAGGGAAAGAACGACCGCGACGAGGATGCGCAGGAACTGGTGCGGCTGATCAAGCAGTATCGTCTGCCCGCCAAGGTGAACCTGATCCCCTGGAACCCCTGGCCCGGCGCGCCCTATGAAACCTCGGACGAGGCGCAGGTTCAGCGCTTTTCCGACATCGTTTACCGCGCCGGCATTTCTGCCCCGATCCGCCGCCCGCGCGGACGCGACATCATGGCCGCCTGCGGCCAGCTGAAGAGCAGCAGCGAAAAGCTGAGCCGGGCGGAGCTGGACCGGCGGGCGGAGGAAAAGCAGGCCGCGCTCTAGGCTGTTGCACGCCCGGCCTGTTCCACGTGGAACAATCCTATTTGCCCTGATTTCAGCCGGTTAGCCGAAATCCGTGTAGGACTGTTCCTACTTCTTCGCGACCATTCGCCAGATTCCCAGCACGATCAGCGATCCGATCACGGCGCCGAAGAAGCCGGCATATTCCCCTTCCTTGTACATGCCCGTGATCTGCCCGATCCAGGTGAACAGCGCGGCGCCGACGATGCCGAGGAAGGTGGTGAGGAGGCAGCCCTGCGGATCGCGCGGATCGCTGGAGAAGAGGCGCGCCAGCAGCCCCGCGAAGAAGCCGATGACGATGACGCCGAGCCAGGTGGATGCCATGAAAAATTCCCCTTGTCTGCTTTGCCGGGGAACTTAGCGACGCGGGGTGGCGGAGGGAAGGGGCGCTTCAGCGCCGCGCCAGCCTGTCCGCCACGAGGCGGATGGCATGGGGGTTCCAGCCGAGACCGCAATGGGTGCCGGGGACTTCCAGATTCTCGACCGAGGGGCCGGGGCGGGCCTGGGCTGCCTGCGGGTGGACGATTCCGTCGCCCGTGGCCGCGATCGCGGTGAAGGGCACGGCCGGCAGCGCGCCGGGCTGCCAATCGACCGGGGCGTCGTGGATGGGGTGGCCGGCCACCCGTTCATAGAGCTTCCAGGCGTTGTTGGCCGTAAGCGCGCCTGACACCGGCGAGCCCATGGTGATGACCTGCCGGACGGCCTGCGGATGGCGGCGGGCGAGTTCGACGGCGTAAAGGCCGCCGAGGCTCCAGCCGATGAGGGCGACGGGTTCACGCGCCTTGCCGGCGAAGCCGAGGAAACGGGCTTCCAGTTCCTCGAACCGGCCGGGGCGCAGGCCCAGGTTGCGGCCCAGTTGCCAGCCTTCGACCTTGTGGCCGATAGCCGCGAGGACGCCGCGCAGCGGCGCGGTCGCCCAGTCGCCCGAGAGGAAGCCGGGCAGCACCAGCACATGGCGGCTGGGCCAGTGCGGCAGTTCGCGGATCAGCTGAACCCGCTGGCGGCGGAAGGCCTGCAATTCACCCAGTGCCCGCAATTCGGCGGCATAGGCGATGCGGCCCGGCGGGCCGGGATCCGGGCTGGCCGCCGCCTCCAGCCGGAGGTGACCCTCCAGTCGGGGCGGGCCACCCAGCGAGGGGGGGTCTGCAAGCCGCTCGTTCATGACCCACAACTATAAGGGGTCTTTTGCGACAGTTTGTAGGGCCCCCCGCCGAAGCGGGGGGCGTGATTGCACCTGAGCGTCAGTTCCCGAAGGTCCGCTGCCACCAGCCGCGACGGGGCGGCCCTTCGCCCTCGGGCTCTTCCGTGGGGGCCTGTTCGGCGCCGGATTCCGCCTGAGCCTGTGCCGGCGGCGCAGGTTCGGGGGCGGGCTCTGCCGGTTGTGGCGACGGTTCCACTGCCGGTTCCGGCTTCGGTTCTGCCTTCCCCTTCGCGGGCGCCTTTCGTGTCCGCTTCGGCTTGGCCGGGCTTGCGTCTGCGTCGGCCGGGGCCTCCGTCGTTGCGGACGGGGCTGCGGTCTCTTCGGCGGGCGCCGGGGTTTCGACCGGTTCCGATGCGGCCGTCCCGGCCTTCGCCTTTGTCTTCGCAGGCGACTTGCGCGTCCGCTTCGGCTTTGCCGGCGCGTCCTCTGCGGGTGCGGTCTCGGCCGTCCCGGCATCGACGGCTTCGGTCACGGGCGGCTCTGCCGCGCTATCCGCGACGGGTGCTGCCGATGCTTCGCTGTCCGTCACGACCTTGCCACGACGACGGCCCCTGGGCTTTGCGGCGGGCACTTCGGCAGCCGCGATTTCCGGGGCGGCTTCCGGGGCGGCTTCCGGGGTGGATTCCGCCTCGCTGTGGGGGGCTTCGTCGCTCTCTTCTGCGATGGACGCGCCATCGACCGGCGCGCCATCCGCGCCATCCCGGCGTCCGCCCCGGCGGCGGCGGCGCCGCTTGCGGCGCCGCTCGCCGTCCTCGCGGCCCGCCTGTTCGCCGTCCGTCGCTTCGACGTCGCCCGATTCGGCTTCGCTGTCGGTGGTGTCGGCGCCTTCATCGGCGCGCGGCTCGCGATCGTCCCGGTCCCGGCCGCCCCTGCGGCGGCGGCGGCGGCGGCCGGTGCGGCCGTTGCGGTCCTCCCGCTCCTGTCCGTCGTCGCGACGGCCGCGCGGCGTTTCGTCCGCCTCGTCCTCATCCTCGACGTCGTCCTCGATCTCTTCGGGCTCGTCGATGTCGGCATAGGCCTGGGGCGCGGCGAGCGCCGCCATGCGCGGAGCCTGCGCGGGCGGCGGGCCGCTGCTGTCGATGACAAGGCGGCCGCCGATCAGGCCGTCATCGGGCACCACCTCGATCAGCACGCCGTAGCGGGCTTCGAGTTCGGCGAGTTCGGCGCGCTTGCGGTTCAGCATATAGACCGCGACCGAGCGATCCGCGCGCAGGCGGAACACGGAGGCGCGGCCCTTCACGGCCTCTTCCTCCAGCAGGCGCAGCGCGGCGAGCGCGGCCGAGCCGTCGGTGCGGATGAGGCCGGAGCCGTCGCACATGGGGCAGACCTGGGTGGAGGCTTCGAGCACGCCGGTGCGCAGGCGCTGGCGGCTCATTTCCAGGAGGCCGAAGGAAGAGATGCGGCCGACCTGGATACGGGCGCGATCCTGCTTCAGCGCGTCCTTCAGGGCGCGCTCCACCTTGCGGTTGTTGCCATTGGATTCCATGTCGATGAAATCGACGACCACGAGGCCCGCGAGGTCACGCAGGCGGAGCTGGCGGGCGACTTCCTCTGCGGCTTCGATGTTGGTCTTGAGGGCCGTTTCCTCGATGTTGTACTCCCGCGTGGAGCGGCCCGAGTTCACGTCGATGGCGACCAGCGCTTCCGTCGGGTTGATGACGATGTAGCCGCCCGAGCGCAGGTTCACGACCGGGTTCAGCAGCGCGGCCAGCTGGCTTTCGACGCCGGCGCGGTGGAACAGCGGCACCGGATCGGCATAGGGTTGCACCTTCTTCGCATGGCTGGGCATCAGGAGCTTCATGAAGCTCTTGGCCTGGGTATAGCTTTCGGGGCCGTCGACGAGCACCTCGTCGATCTCCCGCGTGTAGATGTCGCGGATGGCGCGCTTGATGAGGTCCGAATCCTCGTAGATCAGCGCGGGCGCCGAGGAGGTCAGGGTCTTTTCGCGGATCTCGTCCCAGAGCCTCGTCAGATAGTCGAAGTCGCGCTTGATCTCGGTCTTGGTGCGCTCGAGCCCGGCGGTGCGGACGATCGCGCCCATGGTAGAGGGCAGGTTCAGATCCGACATGATGGACTTCAGGCGCTTGCGATCGGCCGCGTTGGCGATCTTGCGGCTGATGCCGCCGCCCTGCGCGGTGTTGGGCATCAGCACCGAATAGCGGCCGGCCAGCGAGATATAGGTGGTGAGTGCGGCGCCCTTGTTGCCGCGTTCCTCCTTCACGACCTGCACCAGCATCACCTGCCGGCGGCGGATGACTTCCTGGATCTTGTAGCGGCGGCGCAGCGCCATGCGGCGACGGCGCAGCGCCTCGGCGCCGGCCTCTTCGGTGTTGCCATGTTCTTCCGGCCGGGCGCGGGGGGTTTCGCCGTCGCCCTCGCCCGGATCGGCGGAATCGGAGGCGTCGCCGTCCTCATCCTCATGGTCGTCATGGCCATGGCCTTCCTCGGCCAGGGCCTGCTCCTCGCGCAGGAGGGCGTCGCGGTCTTCCTTGGGGATCTGGTAGTAATCGGGGTGGATTTCCGAGAAGGCCAGGAAGCCGTGCCGGTTCCCGCCGTAATCGATGAAGGCGGCCTGCAGCGACGGTTCGACCCGCGTGACCTTGGCGAGATAGATGTTGCCCTTGATCTGCTTGCGGGCGGCCGCCTCGAAATCAAACTCCTCGATCCGGCTTCCCTTGACGACGGCGACCCGGGTTTCCTCCGGGTGGCGGCCGTCGATGAGCATTCTTGTTGTCATTGAAAAGTCTCCCTGCGCCGGGGGCGCAATTGTCTGGTGCGCGCGGGGCGCGATGAAGTTCGGCGCGAAGCGCGCCAGAAGGCGGGACGCTGCGGTTCAGCCGGCGCCCATGGGATGAAGGAACCGCCCGGGCCTGGGACGCCCGCGACGTGAATATGGAATGGGTGTGCACGGCGTCTGCGGCGGAAGGGGCCGGGCCCATCCGTCCTGCGACTTTGATTCTGATTCTGTTCGCCTGCATTCCACCCCGACGGTCTGCCCGGGAAAGCAGCCGGCGGCCGAAACTGGCACCGCTGCCCGGACGGCATCAAACCGGAAGCCGTCGGGCGGTCTGCGAGTCCCAGCGGTCCCGCCCCGGCTTCCAGGCCAACATGCCTGTGGGGTTCCGCTAGCAGTCGCCGCGGCCCACGGCAAGGGGAACAGGGTTAAAGCCCTGCGCCCGGCCGCCGTTTTCCCTGCATGACCAATGTGATCCAGACGCTGAATGCCGGTTCCGGGATCGACGTGAAGGCGCTGACGGAAGCGCTTGTCGCGGCCGAGCGCGACCCGCGCGTGAAGCTGCTGGACGAGCGGCAGGCGAAGGTGGACGCGCGGATATCCGCCCTGGCGCAGTTCCGAAGCGGGCTGGACGGGGTGGTTTCGGCGCTGGACAGCCGGCTGCAGTCGGGCGCGCTGTCTGCGATCGCGACCGTTTCGGACATGTCGGTGCTGGGCCTGCGCTTTGCATCCGGCGCGGCGCTGCCGCGCCAGCAGATCGAGGTGCGGGCGCTGGCGCAGGGGCAGGCGCTGTCATCTGCGCCCCTTGCGGATGCGGCGGCGGCGATCGGGCAGGGGCAGCTGACGTTCCGCTTCGGCACGGTTGAAGGTGGCGACGCGGCGACCGGGTTCGAGGCCGGCGTGGCGGCCGATCTTGTGGTGACGATCGGCCCGGACCGGGATTCGCTGAGCGGCCTGCGCGATGCGATCAACGATGCGGCCGCGAGCGCGGGTGTTGCCATCGAGGCGCGGATTCTGACCGATTCGGCGGGCGCGCGCCTGCAGATCAAAGGGGCCAGCGGGGCGGCGCAGGGGTTCCTGATCGAGGCGGCGGGCGATCAAGCGCTGGCCGCCTTTGCTTTCGGCGTGGGGGCGGGCGGGCTTTCGCGGACGCAGGCGGCAGCCGATGCGGTGGTCGCGGTGGACGGGCTGGAGCTGAGGCGCGGCAGCAACAACATCAGCGACCTGCTGCCCGGCGCGACGCTGACGCTGAAAAGGGCCGCACCGGGCCAGTTGGTGACGATCGAGGCGGCGCGCGACACGGCCGAGCTTTCGCAGGCGGTGCGCGATGTGGCCGAGACGCTGAACCAGCTGGTGGGATTCGGACGTGAGCTTTCGGCCGGGGCGGGCCGTGGCGTGGCATCCGCTGGCGCGCTTGCGGCGGACAGCACAACGCGGCGGGTGCTGCAGATGCTGGGCAGCCTGAGCACCCGGGCGCTGGTGGCGGGCGACGGGGCGGCGCGGCTGGCCAATCTGGGGCTGACGGTGGATCGCACGGGGGCCTTCGGCGTGGACGAGTCGAAGCTGGCGGCGGCGGTGGCGACCCGGCCTGAGGCCGTGGAGGCGCTGATCCAGGCGCTGAATGCCCGGGCGACGGCCGACACGCCGGCGGGGCCGCTGCGGCAGATGGCGGCGATGTTCAAGGTGGCGGTGGACGGGGAAAGCGGCCAGCCGACCGCACTGGCGCGGGCCTCTGCGGCGATCGCGAAGGAGCGGATGGCGCTGGGCGAGCGGATGGAACGGCTGACGGACACTTACACGCGGCAGTTCAGCCGGCTGGACGTGGCCGTGGGGCAATCGAAGTCGCTGATGACCTATCTGGAGCAGCAGATCGCGCTGTGGACGAACTCGAACGACTGACAATTCGAACGACTGACGAGGAGTGACTTATGCTGGACACGCTTGCCCGCCCTGCCCCGACGGCGCCTGCCGGCGCGGCGCTGCAGAGCTATGGCCGGATCGCGCTGGACGCGCGGGTGGCGGGGGCCTCCCCCCACCAGCTGGTGGCGATGCTGTACCAGCGGCTGGAAGCGCTGCTGCGCGAGGCGCATGAGGCGGCGCGGTTCGGCAACAGTGTCAGGCGATTGCGGGCGACGGAGCGGGCGCTGGCCATTGTGGACGGGCTGGACATGACGCTGGATCTGGCGCGCGGCGGCAGTGTGGCCGAGGCGCTGAACCGCATCTATGCGCTGCTGCGGCGGCGGTTGATGGACGGCCGGGCCGATGGGCTTGGCGAGGCGCTGGGATCGGTGGGGGAGATCCGCGCGGCCTGGGAAGAGATGGCGGCGCAGCTGCAGCGCTAGGCGGCGCGGCGGAAGCCGGCCTGTGCGATGCGCATGAGCAGCAGGGCGGCGAGGCGGGCGCGTTCCCCCAGGCTTTCGACGATCAGATATTCATCCGCCGAGTGGATCGCACCGCCGCGGACGCCCAGCGTATCGACCACGGCGAGGCCGGTGGCGGCGAGGTTGTTGCCGTCGCAGACGCCGCCGGCATCCCGCCAGCCGATGGGAAGGTCGAGATCCGCGCCGACGGATTTCACCAGTTCGAACAGGCGGAGCTGGTTGGCATCCAGCGGCTTGGGCGGGCGGGCGAAATCGCCGTGGCGGTGGGCGGCGACATCGTGGGCGGCGGCGACGGTGGCGATGGCGGCATCAAGCGCCGCGCGGGCACGGGCTTCGGCCCGGGGCGTGGCGGGGCGCATGTTGACGCGGAGGACTGCGTTATCCGGCACGACATTGTTGGGGCCGCCGCCTTCGATCTTCGCGACATTGACCTTCAGATCGGGCGCGACGAGGGCGGCGAGCCGCAGGGCGAGATCAGCGGCGGCGACGACGGCATTGCGGCCCTTTTCCGGTTCGCGGCCCGCATGGGCGGCGCGGCCCGCGATGTGGATGGCGAAATTGCCGCTGCCGGGGCGGGCGCCGGCCAGCGTGCCATCGGGCAGGGCGGGTTCGAAGGTGAGCCCGGCATCGACGCGGCGCGCGGCCTCTGCCAGCAGCGGGGCGGAGCCGGGGGAGGAGACTTCCTCATCGGAATTGAGGACGACTTCATAGCCGAGATCCGCCGCACAGGGGCTTGCTTCGAAGGCGGTGAGCGCGGCGAGCATGACGGCGATGCCGCCCTTCATGTCTGCGACGCCGGGGCCGTTCAGGATGCCGGGTTCGCGCCAGGCCAGTTTCTGGAAGGGGTGATCGGCGGGGAAGACGGTGTCGTAATGGCCCGTCAGCAGGACGCGGGTGGGCGCCTGCGGGCGGACGACGAGGTGGAGGTTGCGTCCATGGGCAAGCGGGGCGACCTGGCCGGAGGGCAGCATCTGGCTGGCATCGGCCGGATCGATCAGGCGGACATCCCCCAGCGGTGCGAACGCCTGCGAGAGGAGGGCGGCGGTTGCGGCGAGCCCTTCGAGGTTGCGGCTGCCGCTGTTGAGCGCGCACCATGTTTCCACCTGCGCCAGCATCGCGGCCGGATCGATGGCGGCGAGCGCGGCCCGTTCGGCGGCGGAGAGGTTCATTGCCCTTCGGCCAGCCGCCGGCCGGGCGCGATCTCGTCCGGATCGAGCAGCACATGGATGAGGGCGGCTTTGCCCCGGCAGCGTTCCAGCGCGGCGGCGAATTCGCCCGTTTCGCGCACGGTTTCGCCGTGCAGGCCGAAGCTCCAGGCGAAGGTGGCGAAATCCGGGTTCGTCAGCCGCGTGGCGGACGGGCGGCCGGGATAATCCCGCGCCTGGTGCATGCGGATGGTGCCGAACTGGCCGTTATCCATCACCACGAACAGGGGGGTTGCGCCTTCGTGGGCCACCGTGGCCAGTTCCTGGGCGGACATCAGGAAATCGCCATCGCCCGCGACCACCACGACCTGCCGTTCGGGAAACAGCAGGGAAGCGGCGATGCCGGCCGGCACGCCATAGCCCATCGCGCCCGAGGTGGGGGCCAGTTGCGTGAGCGGCCGGCGGTGCAGGTGGAAGCGGTGCAGCCAGGCGGCGAAATTCCCCGCGCCGTTGCAGTAGATGGTATCGGCCGGCAGTGTTTCGGACAGGGTGCGGATCACGGCCGCCGGGTTCACCCCGGCCTGAACCTGTGTGGGGCTTGCCCAGGCCCGGTGCAGCGCGCCCATGTGCGCCACCCAATCCGGCCGTTCGCGCGGCGGCAGGGTGGCGAGCGCCCGCAGCATCTGCCCCGCATGCGCCTGAACCGCCAGGCGGGGCTGCCAGGTGCGGCGCAGCGCTTCGGCATCGGTGCAGACATGCACCAGCGCGCGTGTGGCGAATTCCTGATCGATCAGCGTGTAGCCCTGCGTGGCGTTTTCGGTGAGGCGCGCGCCGACGACCAGCAGCAGATCCGCCGATTTCACCGCCTGAACCAGTGCCGGGTTCGCGCCAAGGCCCAGTTCGCCCGCATAATGGGGGTGGGTATTGTCGAACCGGTCCTTTCGGCGCCAGCTGGTGACGACGGGCAGGCCGAGACGGGCGGCGACGGCTTCGGCGGCAGCGCTGTCCTCCACGCTCCACTGCGGGCCGCCCAGCATCAGGATGGGCCGTTCGGCGGCATCGAGCATGGCGCCGATGGCCGACAGGGCCTGCGGGGACGGCGCGGGCGGCGCCAGGGGTGCGGGCGCGCACGCTTCGCCTGTTGCTTCCAGCGCGAGCCTGTCATCCGGGAGGACCACCACCACCGGGCCCGGCCGGCCGGACAGGGTGGTGGCGAGCGCCGAGGCCATCTGTTCGGCGACGCGCGCGGGATCGCGCAGCGTGACCACCTGCTTGGCGATGCTGCCGAAGACGCGGGCGTAATCCATTTCCTGGAAGGCTTCGCGGCCGATCATATCATCGCCGACCTGCCCCACGAGGAGGAGAAGGGGGGTGGAATCCTGCTGGGCGGTGTGCAGGCCGATGGCGGCATGGGTGGCGCCGGGCCCGCGCGTGACCATGGCGACGCCGGGGAAGCCCGTGAGTTTCGCGGCGGCTTCGGCCATGTTGGCCGCGGCCGCTTCGTGCCGGCAGGTGACGAGGCGGACATCCACATCGCGCATGGCATCGAGCAGGGGGAGGTAGGATTCACCCGGCACCGCGAAGGCATGGGTGATCCCTGCGGCCGAGAGGGCCTGGGCGATGAGGGTCGCGACGGTGTGTGGCATGGCGGGCAGGGAAAGCCGCGCAACCCCGCCTTGTCAACCGGGGGGCCCCCTGCTAGGGCCCCCGCTTCCAGAGCGCGGAGCGGTGGCCGAGTGGTCGAAGGCGCACGCCTGGAAAGTGTGTATAGGTCAAAAGCCTATCGAGGGTTCGAATCCCTCCCGCTCCGCCATTTTCTGATTTGTGCGCGTTTTCAGGCGTCCGCAGTTGTCTTGAAAGCCGGAGTCTTCACAAGCACTTAGCTTCCGCATATGTTCACTGACGTTTCCCCTCGTTCCTCACCTTCCGGCCAGTTTGTGAGGGGGCAAGTGAGGGGGTGAACGCCAGGAGGAACGCGGGATGCCCTCACTTACCTTCAAGCGTGTTGAGTCGATCAAGGAGCCCGGCCGCTACTCGGACGGCGCCGGCCTGTTCCTGCTTGTCGGGCCGAAAGGCGGCAAGTCCTGGATTGTGCGGGTCCAGCGTCACGGGAAAAGGCGAGAGTTCGGCCTGGGCGGCTATCCGGCCGTCTCTCTCTCCGAAGCCCGGGAAGCCGCAACCGCGCTTTGCCGGAAGGTGAAGATTGAAGGCGTGGATCCCGTAGCCGAGAAGGCCGCTGCAAAGCTCGAGGAGCTGCGCCGCGCATCCCTTCCCACATTCTCGAAGGCTGCCGAACGCCTGCACGCTGAGAAGCTGCCGACCTGGCGCAACGGAAAGCACTCGAAGCAGTGGCTCGCCACCCTTCAAACCTATGCCGTCCCGTTCATCGGGAGCCGTAGTGTGGATCTGGTCACGGCGGCCGACGTTCGCGCACTTCTTGTGCCGATCTGGACGGCGAAACCTGAAACGGCGCGACGCGTGCATCAGCGCGTTGTTGAGGTCCTGACTTGGGCCGTGGCGAGCGGCTACCGGGACGGGCTACCCCTTCTCAGTGCGAAGGCTCTGAGCCTGCCCAAGCAGCCTCGGACGATCGAGCATCATGCGGCTATGCCCTGGAAGCAGGTGCCGACCTTCATCAATCGCTTGCACGCTGGCGAGGATGGCTCCCAGCTTGTCCGGGAAGCCTTGGAGTTCCTCATCCTGACGGCCGCCCGAAGCGGCGAGGTTCGGGGTATGACGTGGGCTGAGATCGACTGGGAAGCGAAACTCTGGGAGGTTCCGGCCAGCCGCATGAAATCTGGGCGCCCACACACAGTGCCCCTTCCGTCGCGTGCAATCGAACTACTGGAAGCCCGGCTGGCGCAGCGGGTGGCGGCTTCCGAGCTCGTCTTCCCGGGCCGGAGCCTCAAGCTACCTATGAGCGACATGACGTTGAAGATGGCGCTCAGGCGGATGGATCTGGACTATGATCCCCACGGCTTCCGGTCGAGCTTCCGGGACTGGGTGAGCGATGCCACCAATTTCCCCTCCGATCTGGCAGAGGCCGCGCTTGCCCACATGAAGGGCGACAAGACAGAGGCCGCCTATGCGCGCTCCACAATGCTGGAGAAGCGCCGCAAGCTCATGGAGGCGTGGGCCGCCTTCTTGGTGGGCAGTGCGACAGGGAAGGTCATCAATCTGCGGGCAACGGCGCGCTGAGTTTCATCAACCCAGAGCGGGAGGATAAAATGCGGATGGCGGAGAGACGGGCGCCTGTTTGGTAGAGGACGCCCGGATAGCCTGCACTGACAGCGCTCATATTGCCAATGCGGCCTCACAAGGGGATTGTTCCAATGCGGGGTCGAGTCACGGCGGCCCGGCGCGCAGGTGATTGTAAAAAGGGAGAAGGTGCGGACCGCGCAGCCTTGGTATCAAGTGGCAAAATCGCGGCCGAAGTCAGCGCGATGGAACGCACCATGAATGGCAATCTGCGCCAGCCGCGATTTCTGCGCTGGCGCTCTGCAGGAGAGGGATGATGGGCCTTCTGTTCGGACGCGCATTCCTGTGGGGGTTCATTATCCCCGTCGCCGCGCTGGTGGCCTTCGCGAAGGTCTGGGATGATCCCTGGCTGCTATGGGCCGTCCCTCTTGGGATCGTGGCGGCCATCTTCCTGTTTGTCGCCGTGGTCTATGTCCATTGCATTATCGAACTGATGCCGCAGGCGAAGATCGCCCGCGAAAACATCGAGGAGGGATCGGCCCGTTATGTCGAGCGTGCGCAATTGATGCGTCACCCCCACGCCGGCGCGCCACCTGAGCGCTGGACACAAAAAGGCCCGGCCGCGCGGAACAAATCCACGCGCGCGCCCCATTCAAGTTGAGCATATTTCGATCTCGAACTGCCTCTGGAAGCGACTTGCTCGCAACGCCCGCGCGCAAGCCTATGGCTAGATATATATGTGTCTACCTATGGTATCCCGTTCATGTGCCGAAAATGGACATGACAGGAAACCGAGGGTGTCCCGTGAGGCTATTTTCAGGAAAGGAGTGGATACCTGGGGTGTCCCGCGCGGATACTGCGGGTATCCCGTCAAAAATGCTCAGTCGGCCGGCGGCTTCCAGCGCATGAAGCCCTTTTCCGATTGGGTCGCGATACCCGCTGCAGGTGGATGCCACGTCAGATACCATTCGGATGCCTGGCGCAGCTTGCAGGAAAAGGCGCCCGCTCGCATCATCACGATAAAGCCTTTTGCTTCAAGCTCGCGGAAGGCTGCGGCGACTGTCGCGCGTTTCTTGAGTCCCAGCGCCTCTGTGGCCTCGCGCTGTCCAAGCCCGATCCGGCCGTTGTTGCTGCCATTGAAGCGTCGGCAGATCTCCGAGAGCAAGGCTCGGGCACATAGCCCCAAAGATCGATAAGCCGGGCTGTCGAACAGATAGTGGGGGATCTGGAAGTGGGGCGGCCCAGACCGCCTCCGCTTGCGGCCAGCCACTAGGGCCTCAGGGAGAGCCGTTGCCGGCCCTCCCCTCCCTTCCTCGGGTTCGCGGCCCTCACGCGCTATCCGCCAACCTGGCGGCCTCCCTGAGAGCATCGCAAAGTTCCGCGACGGCGGCGGCCGGGATACTCACTCCCGACTTACCCGGACGGAGGACTCCGGCGTCATCCGTCCACCAGTTGCGGAGGCCAATGACCGGGCGGCCCCGGAAACGGGAAACGACAAGCCGGAGCCTTTCGCCGCCGCGCCGCTCGAGGTCGAACAGAAGCCGGTCGCTGCCGCTCATCGGGCCGACACCTTCAGCAGGCGCACAGGGGCGGCCAATCGATACCGGGATCGCTCTCCGCGCGGCCGAAAGGTCTCGATCACGCCATCTCCAAGCACTCGCCGAAGGTCGCGGACTGGGCTTCCCAGCTGTGCAGTCCACCCGATGGCATCGTCCGGGGCAACGCCCCGATCACCAGCCGCCACAAGCGCAACAGCCGCCTTTGCGTCCTGGCCTGTGAAGCGCCGCACTTCAGAGCTTGCCGAGATCTGCACCAGCACATGCCGGGCCGACAGAATTTGCGCCAGCGATACCGGGCCGCCTGGCCCTTCCCACATCCATTTCGGGCCGGTATCAGTGTCGAGAGCGGCAAGCTCAGCAGCGATTCGAGGCGCCGGCGGCTGGATCCCGCCGGCGCTTTCGTTTTTCTCGCGCATCGGTCAGCCCTCCTTGCCGGCGGCAGCGGATGCGAGCTTTTCGATCGACGAAAGCGTCACCAGTCGCCGCGCCCCGCAATGGAACGAGGTCAACCTCCCCTCTCGCAGCAACCGGTAGATCGAATTGCGACCCACTCCTAGCAGTCGGCCCGACTCTACGATCGAGACCCCAAGCGGCTTCATTCCGGCACCGGAAGACCCGGGTAGCCCATCACGCATTGCGCTTCCTTTCTGGAGGGAGACGGGCAGGCCCGTCGATTTCACGCCGCGGACTGCGGGCGCGATTCAGCGCTCCGAAGGGCATACCAGGTGCCGCATCAGAGAGCGCGAATTAGGTTCAAAGGGGGCACCCGAGGGCGCTCAGAAACAGCAAAGCCGCCCACCGACTAAACGGTTGAGCGGCTTGAGTATTTTTCGCAGGCTTTGCGTCCCAGACGCACGAACCCACTATTTAGGCAACGTCCTACAAGTTTCCGGGCGTTGCCGCAAGTTGGATTGTGCCCATAGGCGCCTCAGAATTGTGGCCTTTGAGTCGCTGGGGAAGCATTCGCGGGAGGAACGCTTGTCGGCCGGCCAGCCTATCCCCGCCAGCAATATGCCATCAAAGCCGGGAGAGGTCAGCCGCCGATCATTGAGCCGCAAGGATCGGCATTTCGATCTGACGCATTAGGCGATCAGTCTCGGCCAGGATCTTGATGATCTTCTGGTAGTGACGGATGTCGTCCCAGCTCAGCGTGCGGCCCTTGCGATCTTTGAGCCATTTCTGAGCGGGCTGGTATCCGCCGATCGGGAAGCCCCAGGATACGGCTGGCACGCCTTCGAAGTATTGGCCTTCATCGCCCTTGCCATTGATGTAGACGCGCCCGGTGCCGTCCGGCTGGGGTTCGAAGCGGGGCTTGTCCACCACGCTGTCACCCCCGCCGTGGAAGGCATAGGGCGCGGGGCCGACGGCGGCATCCTCCATCAGGTGCAGGCGGCGCAGCGCTTCGCCCTGTTCGCTGATGGTGCGGAACACTTGCGGAGAGGGCGGGAAGGGCACGCGCGGGAAATCGATCTTGAGGAATTCGGCGTAGGTTTCGCGGTAGGCGGGGCAGTGGAGCACGCCGTAGATGTAATCGAACACCTTCACCTCATCGGGCCGCGCATCGCCGGTTGCCGTGCGGAACGCGCCGCTTGTCACCATGGCGCTATCGGGCGCAGCCGCCTTGCCGGTGAGGCCGGCCGCCGCGCGGATTTTCGCGTAGAGCTTGGGATCGAAATTGACGCGGACCGACTGGTCTAGGCCTTGTTCGCCTGGGTATAGGTAGAGGGGCATAGCGTAACCCCTCTCTCTTGAAAGATTTGATACACAGCTGTCGTCAATGGCGTTTTCAAAGGCCATCACGTGATGCCATTTATCTTGAATAGTCTGCCTGCAAATCATGCACGCGATATTCGGGCCTAATTGCAAATGGGTCATGACCTCTGCTCGCGGGTAGCAGAGGAACCCCCGTGAGTTCCCGGTATAATACGTCCAGCGAGTATCAAATGGGCGATAGGCAATACGCACCAAATGCTCTTGCCCAAAGTTGGCCGCAACATCTGCCTTGGCAAAGGCGACCGTCCAATCCCTTACATCTTTCCCTAGCGCATATTTCTCACGCAGCGCTTCGGCATCGAGGGTTTGAAAATCCTGCACCCGTTGCCAAAGCGCATCTTTGCTTTTGTCGATAGAAAGCGCGTCACGCGCGGTAACGATGCCGACCGAATTCACCGGCATCAGATTGGCTACGGAAAAACCAGCTTCGTAGGCGGCTTGAACGGCATAATCCCGGACGACGTAAGGGTAATGCGGGGCTTTATGTTGCAAGACACGAGGGCTTAGGCTCTCGGCTGTCCCATCCCATAAAGCACGATATTTGCCCTCACGCCCGCCCCAAAGGTCGCCATGATGCACCTCGGCCAAGGGCTTGGCCTGCTTGCCATCGCGCTTGTGCTTGACAGCGATAATGATCGCGACGCCCTGCATGATGTCGAACACGTTCTTATCTGCCGAACCGTCCGGGGCGACCTCCTTTTTTTTCGAATTTCCGTGCAGGTCGAGCACGTAAATCCGATCAAAGCTGTTCATCAGGTGCCAGCGCATCCCCCGGAAGGTGGGATTGTCGAGGTATCCGTGATTGGTGATGAACCCCAGCACGCCCTCGCCGTTCTGGTCGATCATGTGCTGAGCTAGGCGGATAAACTTGACGTAATCGTCATTGATCCACTTGGGGTTGCGCTCTTGCAGGCGCTTCTTGCCGCCGGGCTCCTGCTTGTAATCATCCATCAGGCCCATGATCCAAGGCCCCTTGTTCGCGCTCTCGCCCGCATAAGGCGGGTTGCCGATCACACACATGATCGGGGTCTGGCGCTTGATGTCGCTCGCCGCCTTGGCTTCCTCGGCAATGGCGCGGGACAGGCCGAACAGGGTTTGATCGACCCGCTCGCCTTCCTCCAGCGAATTGGTGAGATAGACCCCCAGCCGGGGCGGGTTGCCGCTCGGCTTGTATCCCAGACCCGTCAGGATCATGTCGAGCTTCATGTGGCACATGGCATAGCTCGCCATCAGCAGCTCGAAGCCGTGGATGCGCGGGATCAGGTCGCGCTCCACATAGTGCGACCACTGCCCCGGCGCGATGCCCTTCACCCGATCGGCGACAAGCTTCACCACCTCGGCAAGGAAGGTGCCCGTGCCGGTCGCCGGGTCCAGAATCTGGACGCGGTGAACGTCCTTCCTGATAGTCGCGGGCTTGCCGGTCTTGGGATCGTTCTGCCCGGTATCCCAATCAATCGAAATGCGGCTGGTATCGGCCAAACCGTCAGGCAGGCCGAATTCGGTCTTCAGCACCTCATCCACCGCGCGAACGATGAAATTCACCACGGGTTCGGGCGTATACCAGACCCCCCGCGCCTTGCGCTTGGCCGGGTTATATTCGGCCAGGAAGTCCTCGTAGAAATGCAGGAACGGGTCCTGGCGGGCAGTGACCTTTCCAAAGTGCTTGAGCACCTCGCCCATATTGGTGGCGCGGAACACGGCGCATAGATCATCGATCACACGGCGCAGGCGTTCATCAAGGTTCGGCCCGGCGATGTAGATGAAAAGCTCACGGAGAAACGGATTGGATTTGGGCAGCAGCTCCAAGGCCTCGGCCCGGCTGAAGGATTGCGGGCTTGCATCATGAAGGCGCGCGGCGAACAGGCCGTAGGCAATGGTTTCGGCATAGATGTCCGCAAAATCGGCCACGGTGATGTCGCCAATCAGATTGGCGCGAAATGCCTCATACTGGCCGATCAGATCGGTGGCGCTGCCTGTTGCTTCCTTCGCTTTCAGGTCCGCCAGCAGGGCGTTGCCCATGATGTCCTTGATGAGCGCGGCCTTGCCCGCCATCAGCTTCGCAAGCTGCCTTGAGGACGTGACCGATAGCGGCGTTACGCTGGCAAATTCCGACAGGCGAGCTTGGAGGGTTGCGAACGCTGCCGGCCGCGCGGGCATTGTCGGGATCAGATCGGCAATCGTGACGAAGTCCACCACCTCGCCATCACGGATGAACTCGAAATCCAGGCCGTTGGTGTAGATCAGATTGGGCAGGCCCTTCTTGTAACGCTCCTTCTGCGCCTTGCTGTAATCGTTTGCCGCGAACTTGCGGATGTCCTTCCCGATGTCCTTCGCTTCGCACCAGCCGATGGCGACATTGTCACGCTGGAACACGAAATCCGGCGCGCCGACATCTGTAATGTGCTTGGGCTCGTTGATTACCGAGATTGCAGCATCAATCGACGAAAACAACTTCGCCAGTGCCGGCCTAAAACTGTGCTCCGTTGATTGGCCGCTGGCGTGCAGGGCGCGGATCTCGCTCAAGTAGGCCGGGATATCCATATGGCGCCAAAACTCCTCGCAAACACGAGGCTAGGCCTAGCGAGCGTTCGATCATCCGCCAAGTTCATCGAGAAATTCTGGATCGCCTTGTCGTCTCGGTTCCGCGCCGCTCATCTCCAAAACGGTCAGTCGCGCCATTCCTTCGGAAACGTCATCGCATTCAAGGGGGGCTGCGGCTCTCCAACGTCAAGTCGAAATGCCCCGGGCAGAATGCGGCTCGCCGAAAGTTCGCGGTTCTCCACCGTATCCCCCCGATTGATCGCGCCAGAAGGACCCGCGCCGTCAATGGTGCAACCCACGGGAGGCTGCAGGCACGATTCGCGATGCCAGCCGCGCGAGACACTGCTTCCGGTTACTTGCGCCAAGTGAGGGGGCGGGTGAGGGGGCACTTCTCAAATGACTTCGGCAAAGGCCGATGAATCAGCACTTTAGGCGCATTTGTTCGGCACACTCCCGCTCCGCCATTCATTTGATATTGTTTCATAATTTCGGATAGCTCTGAATCCGCTGCGCTTTTCTGGGGGCGGCTGCCGGCCAAGCGGAGCCCGGCTGTGGGGATGCGGTCGTCCGGGATTGTTCTGGCTGGATCCTTATTGCCTTCAAATCGGCACGGCGTCCCCGGATTGCGGAAGCCCGTTTGACGTGCTGGAAATAACTGTACTGTCCCCGGAATTTCCATAGCGGACAGCGCAGAAGCCGGGTGGCACAGATCGTTCGTATGGACTCATGACGAGATTTTGGCCGAGCTAATTCGCCGCAAGTCCGAGGGACGACTGCGCAATCGCGACGTTAGCGCGTGGCTTGGTCTGCCGAGTTCGGCTGTATCCAACATTTTCAGCGGAAGCCGTCGAATCCAGCAGAACGAAATGCCAGTTCTGTTCAGCAAACTATGGCTTGATGATGAAGTCGCATCAGAGAGCGGGTTTGATGCGCAGCTTCTTACATTGTCACTTTCGCCCCTGCTGTCTGCTGCTGGCCTGGATCGGGTGAAATCCCTGAAGATCCTTGAATTGCTGCCCGACATTCTCGCAGAAGCGCGATCTGCTGCTGCAAAAGGCATGGATCCCGCAACGGCGGCTGATACCGCAGCACGACTTCTTTGGCAGTCAGCTCGCGTTCGATAACTGTCAGAACTTGCTCTGTGAAATCCACATTCGCCCTTCCATCCAATCTGGACAAAGACTTGGGTTGGAATCTGATGCCGTAAACAGAGAGATTGGATAATGCCGATGCGAGCCATTGCGTTTATAACGATTCTTGGCTGCCCACTTATCTTTTCGGTCGCAGGGCCATGGCCCGCCCGTGCGCAGGACAAGGCAAGCTGTGCTGCGCTGATGGACAGCTATGAGAACGCTTCCAAGGATATGGCCGACAATTGGGTGAAGGGCCTAGCCGATTTCAGTTCCTCCGGACCAGCAAGGCGCGCGGCGCAAGATGCCAATTCGATGGCATCGGCGAACATGGCTTTGAGCCTGATGAAAGAGAACCGCTGCCAGCTTCCAGCGCATGTGCCAAGCCCGCACCGTTATATCCAGGCGGCATCTGCGTGCCGGTCGGAACTCGCACAGAACGGCGCATCTATAATCCCGGAGTCGTGCAACCGGCACCTATGGAAGCCAGTTGCAAAATAGGAGGATCATGGAATTCCGGGGACAGGGAATTCCCTCGTCGAGTGGAGCGAATACGGTGTCGATGGCTTGATCCGATGGGCCGCCTGATCGGGCCAAGTTTGCAGCAGACTCCTTGCTTCGCCGTTATTTGATGGTGCTTAAGATTTCCCTTTGGCTTTCATGCCCGGTCCGCTTCGGGGTGCTGGAAGCCGGGGAGGTGGGGCTGGCTGGCAGCGGCCTGGCTCGAATTGCCTTCGCGCGATCTGCACGGGTGGGGTTTGGGCGAGCGCCTGCTGCATCTGGCATTTGCGGTTGTCGGCTTTCGCAATTATCGGTTGAGTCCTGAAATCCTGCGGCATTTGACAGACTGGAGACTTCCTTGAAGCGGATGACCCTGACCAAGATCCACATGTTGCTGGCAGCTTTCATGTTTCCGGTGGCGCTGATGTTCCTGGTGACCGGCGGCCTGTACACTTGGGGCATCACCGGTTCTTCTGACAGCATGGCGCATCCCGTGGCGCTGACGGCGCCGCTGGAAAAGGACGAGGCGGCGCTTGTCGCGCTGGCGCGCACGGAACTTGCCCGGCTGGGCGTTGCCGAACCGACCGGCAAGCCGCGTGTGCGATCCATGGGGGATGGGTTCCAGCTGGAGTGGACCGGTTCCCGGCGCGATGTCGTGCTGGAGCCCACCGCGGAGCCGCTGCGCGCGACGCTGACGGTGAAGGAGGCCAGCTGGTATCGCAATTTCGTCCAGCTGCACAAAGCCAAGGGCGGGGTGTTGTTCAAGGTCTATGCGGCTGCGCTGGCCGTCGCCCTGTTCCTTCTGCTTGCCACCGGCTTCCTGATGGCCTGGCGCGTTCCGGCATTCCGGCGCTCGGCCAATATCAGTGCGCTGGCGGGGATCGCCCTGTTCGTCCTGGTGGTCGCGCTCAGCTAGGCGCCGGCTTTACCGGATCGGCGGCAGATCGACCTTCGTCTTTTCCGTGTCGATCAGCGCCATGGTCTTGCCGTCGCTCTTGCGGGACAGGGTGGCGCGCAGGCGGATCCTGTCTGCCGCGCGCTCCAGCTCGTGCAGGCGGTAGACGAGGGTTTCATCCGGCATCGCGTTGGCGAAATAGCAGATGTCCCGGAGGGTGGTGGAATGGGCGCTGAGCAGATCGCGCCCCAGGTGGCGCATGGCGCACAGATCCGCGATCATCGGATAGGCGGCGAAGTAGAGCAGGCCGACCCCGTTGATGTCGTGGACGGGGAGCATTTCATATTCGGTTTCGAAGAGGGCCGGCGGGAGATCCGTGGCGCGCAGGGTGCGATAGCCGGCGGCGAAATCCGGCGCGGCGGCGAGGCCGGGGATCGCGCAGCCTTCGGGGATGATGGGCTGGCCCTTCATCAACGAGGTGTTGGAGCCGGCCTCCCCGAACTTGGAGAAGCTTGTCATCAGCGTGGCGTGGCCCTGCCCGCGGGCGCCGCTGAGTTCCACCTCTCCGAAGAACATGCCCGCGCCGAAGCGGCTGGGGGCGAGATCGATGAGGATGTCCTCATTCTCGCGGAAGTCGGTGAGGGGGACGCCGAGTTCGAGGCGGATGCGGGTGAAGGTGGCGTAGAGCCGGCAGCCTTCGGAATCGGCGATTTCGGATGAGGGTGTTTCGAGCCCCTTGCACAGCGTGTGCCAGTGGAGATCGCCCATTTCCTTGAACAGCCAGGATTCGGAAAGGCCGCGCATCGCCATCTGCGGCATGTTGATGGTGATGCGGCGGGATTCCGCGGCCGGGCGGTTGCCGGGGCGGGCGACCGGCGCGGCTGGGCGTGGCGCAGGGGCGGGCCTGGCCTTCGGCGCGGCCGGGGCGGCGAGGGGCGCGCCATCGGCCAGCGCGAGGAGATCGGCCGGAGAGACGAGCGCGCCCCAGATCCTGTCGGGGATCTGGCGGCCCGAGAGCTGCTCCACCGCGATGCGCAGGGTGATGAGGCCGAAGCTGTCGATCCCGAGATCCGTGAACGGCGTGGACAGGTTCGAATCGGCGAGATCGGGGATTTCCGATTTCAGCAGCGCAAGGAGCGGAGCCTTTTCGAGGCCGGGCAGGGCATCCGCCGCCGCGGACAGGGCAGCGGGGGGCGGCAGGGTGACGCCGGGCAGCCCCCGGATGAAAGCCTCCACCGTGGCGCGGCGGGGGTGGAGGGCGAAATCGGGGGCCGCGCGCACGGCGGCGGCGAGGCCTTCGCGATCCAGTTCCCACCAGCGGGTCGCCTCGATCACGGCGATGGTATCGGGATCGAAGCGGTAGCGCACCAGCCTGGCGGGCGCGCCGGTGACGATGGCGTAGGGCGGCACATCCTGCATCACCACCGCGCCGGCGCCGACGATGGCGCCACGCCCGATGCGGTTGCAGCCGGGCGTGACGATCGCGTTGTGGCCGATCCAGACACCGTCTTCGACGACGGGCGGCTTCAGCTTCAGCTGATCCTGCGGGACGACGCCGAATTCGCTGAGGTAGAAATAGGGGTGGGTGCCGAGCGCATCGACGGGATGGTCGGCATCCAGCAGGCGCGAGGTGCGCGCGATGGAGCAGTAACGGCCGATGCGGGAGCCGGGCGGCACGCGCCAGCGATCGAACGGGCCGATGGTATAGAGCCCGACTTCGATATCGTAATGGCGCTTGAAATAGGCGCGGAGTTCGGCGCTTTCATATTCGCGCTTTGCATTGAGGCGGACCATCGCCTTGTCGACCAGCGATCGATACAGCCCCATCGGATCTTCCTGTCCCTGGCCCCCTGATCGGGCAGATGAGGGGGACATGCCAGCCGGGCGGGCGGGGCGTCAAGACGATGGTGCGGCGCAGCATGGTGAACGGAGCGGGCTTTGCGCGGGCGGGCGCAGCCTGCTAGGCGCGCGGGCCATGAGTGATGAGGTGAAGATCGAAGTGAAGATGTCGAAGCCCGCCAAGGCGCAGCCCGTTCGCGGGATGCAGGATTTCATCGGCGAACAGGCGGCGCGGTTCGAGCATGTGACGGACCGGTTTCGCGACGTAGGCCGCCGGTTCGGCTTTCGCGGCGTGCAGGTGCCGGTGGTGGAATTCACGCAGGTGTTCGCGCGGACGCTGGGCGAGACGACGGACGTTGTTTCGAAGGAAATGTACACGTTCGAGGACCGCAACGGGGAATCGCTGACGCTGCGGCCGGAATTCACGGCGGGGATCTGCCGGGCCTATATTTCGGAAGGCTGGCAGCAGTTCGCGCCGTGCAAGCTGATGACGCACGGGCCGCTGTTCCGCTACGAGCGGCCGCAGAAGGGGCGGTACCGGCAGTTTCACCAGATCGATGCCGAGGTGATCGGATCGGCGGAACCGGCGGCGGACGTGGAACTGATCGCGTTCGCGGACCTGCTGCTGAAGGAACTGGGCGTCGGCGGCGTGACCTTGCAGCTGAACACGCTGGGCGATGCGGAGACGCGTGGGCGCTGGCGCGAGGGGCTTGTTCGCCATTTTTCCGCGCACCGGGATGCCCTGAGCGAGGAGAGCCTGCGGCGGCTGGAGACGAATCCGCTGCGGATCCTGGATTCGAAGGAAGCGCAGGACCGGCCGCTGGTGGAGGCGGCGCCCCCCATCGATGCCTATATGAGCAGTGAGGCGGGGACCTTCTTCGAGGCGGTGCGGAAGGGCTGCGAGGCGAGTGGCGTGGCGTTCGAGCGGAACGCGCGGCTGGTTCGGGGCTTTGACTATTACCGGCACACGGCGTTCGAGTTCGTGAGCGATGCGCTGGGTTCGCAGGCCACCGTGATCGGCGGCGGGCGCTATGACGGGCTGATCGAGAGCATGGGTGGGCCGCCTACGCCGGCCGTTGGCTGGGCGGGTGGCATCGAGCGGCTGATGATGCTGTGCGAGGAGCCCGTGGCGGATGCGGTGGATGTGGCCGTGGTGCCGATGGGCGAAGCGGCGGAGGCGATGGCGGCCGGATTGCTGGCGGAGTTGCGCGCGGCAGGCCTGGCGGCCGAGCAGGCCTATCGCGGCAATATGAAGAAGCGGATGGAGCGGGCCGCGAAGTCGGGCGCGCTCTTTGCGCTGATCCTGGGCGACGACGAGATCGCGAGCGGCGCTGTTTCGGTGAAGGACATGCGGACGGGCGAGCAGCAATCGGTGGCGCGCGACGCGCTGCCGGCGATGCTGCGGGCCGGGCGCTGATGGTGCATCTGCCTGACCAGCGGCTGGCGCAGCTGATCCAGCGCCATGAAGGGCTTTCGGCGGAGATGTCGAACCCGGCGCTGGAACCTTCGCGGTTCGTGGCGCTTTCGAAGGACTATGCCGAATTGACGCCCGCTGCCGAAGCCGCGCGCGCGGTGCTGGCGATGCGGCGGGAACTGGCGGAGCTGGAGGCGCTGGCGGCCGACAGCTCGGCGGACGCGGACATGCGCGCACTGGCGGTGGAGGAATTGCCGGAACTGAAGGCGAAGCTGCCGGAGGCCGAGCGGAACCTGGCGCTGAAGCTGCTGCCCAAGGATGCGGCGGATGCGAAGCCGGCGATCCTGGAAATCCGCGCCGGGACCGGCGGGGACGAGGCGGCGCTGTTCGCGGGCGACCTGGCGCGCATGTATCAGCGTTATGCCGAACTGCGCGGCTGGCGGGTGGAGACGATCAGCACTTCGCCGGCCGAACTGGGTGGTTTCAAGGAAGTGGTGATGGGCGTGAACGGCGAGGGCGTGTTCGCGCGGCTGAAGTTCGAAAGCGGCGTGCACCGGGTGCAGCGCGTTCCCGCGACCGAGGCGCAGGGACGGATCCACACCTCTGCCGCGACGGTTGCCGTGCTGCCCGAAGCCGAGGAAGTGGACGTGCAGATCGACGACAAGGATCTGCGCATCGACGTGTTCCGATCCTCTGGCCCGGGCGGGCAGAGCGTGAACACCACCGATTCGGCGGTGCGGATCACCCACCTGCCGACCGGCCTGGTGGTGAGCCAGCAGGACGAGAAGAGCCAGCACAAGAACAAGGCCAAGGCCATGAAGGTGCTGCGAAGCCGGCTGTATGAGCTGGAACGGGAGAAGCTGGCGAGCGCCCGTTCGGCGGATCGCAAGGCGATGGTGGGTTCGGGCGACCGCAGCGAGCGGATCCGCACCTATAATTACCCGCAGGGGCGGGTGACGGACCATCGAATCAACCTGACGCTGCACCGTCTGCCGGAGATCATGGAAGGTTCCGGGCTGGAGGAGCTGGTGACCGCGCTGATCGCCGAGGATGAGGCGGAGCGGCTGGCGGCGCTGGATGCGTGACGAGCGGGACGAATATGAGGCCGGCCCGTCCGCGCAGGCCCCGATCCGGGCGCGCGATCTGCTGAGAGAGGCCGCCCGGCAGATCGACCGGCTGGATGCCGAGGTGTTGCTGGCGCATCATCTGAAACTGGACCGTTGGGAGTTGCTGCGCGACCTTGACCGGTTGGTGGAATCGCCTGTCCGCTATGCGTTGCTGGTGGCGCGTCGGCTGCGGCATGAGCCCGTGGCCTATATCACGGGCGAGCGCGAATTCTGGTCGCTTCCGCTGCTGGTGAACAGGGCGACGCTGATTCCGCGCCCTGACAGCGAGACGCTGATCAGCGAGGCGCTGGCCGCGTTTCGGGGCGACCCGCCACAGCGTATCCTGGATATCGGCACGGGTTCGGGGGCGCTGCTGCTGGCGGCCCTTTCGGAATGGCCGGATGCGCGTGGCGTGGGGCTGGACATCAGTTTCGATGCGCTGGCCGTGGCCATGGCGAATGCCATGCGGCTGGGCATGGATCATCGCGTCGAGCTTCACACATCGAACTGGGTGGAGAAGGCCGAGGGACGGTTCGACCTGATCCTGTGCAACCCGCCCTATATCGAGGATGCGGCGGAGCTGATGCCGGATGTGGCCGATTACGAGCCGGCCGGCGCCTTGTTCGGCGGGCCGGACGGGCTGGATTGTTACCGGCTGCTGCTGCCGGAGGTGCCGCGCCTGCTGGCGCCGGGCGGGGTGGCGCTGTTCGAGTTCGGGCTGGGGCAGGGCCCGGCTTTGGTGGAAATGGCGGCGGGGCTGGGGATGGCGGCTTCGCTGGCGGATGATCTGACCGGGCGACCGCGGGTGCTGCGGATCCGGGCGGGCTGATTCCCGGCTGCATCCGCGCTGCACGGATTTTCGCTTGGCAGCGCGAATCGCAGCGTCTAGGAAGAAGGGGCAGCGCAGCCGGGCAAAGAGCCGGCCGGCCTGCTCCCTCAAACCTCTGGGCGGGCGAATGGATCGCCTGATCTGGCCGCGATGCAGCGGGTGCGAAGAGGGCAGGCGACTGGCGGACCTGGATCCGCCGTGCGGTTCGGCATGGTCCGGCAGCTGGCATATTCCGGCCGAATGGCATGGGCATGGGGCCCTTTGGCATTGTTGGCGGAAGCTGCCCCGGCAGGGCGGCGGCAGCGATCTGGCCGCCGGGCCGGCTGCATATTGGAAGGACGACACCCAGGCATGCAGAACAGGCAGAGCGGTCGCAGGCGGCGCGGCGGGGGCGGAAGCAACAATCCGCGCCCGATGGGCATGGCTTCGGGCGGGCAGAGTGCGAACCGGCTGGAAGTGAAGGTGCGCGGCAATGCGCATCAGCTGCTGGAGAAGTACAAGCAGCTGGCCCGCGACGCCCACCAGTCCGGCGACCGGGTGGCGACGGAATATTATCTGCAGCATGCCGATCATTATTTCCGCGTTTTGAACGACGGCCGGATCCGGCAGGAAGAGATGCGCGCGCGTCGCGGGGTGTTCGATCCGTTCGAGGACGACAGCGCCGGCAACGACGCCGATGATTCGCAGGCCGAGGGCGGCGAGGAGCAGGCCGAGGGCGGTGAGCGTCAGCCGGCCCAGCGCGAGGAGCGGGGCGAGCGGCGCCAGCGGTTCGAGAATCGCGAGCGGAATGACGGCGGCGACCGGGCCGAACGCGCAGAGCGTGGAGACAGGGGCGATCGGGGCGAGGGCCGGCAGAAGTGGCAGGACCGTCGGGGCGACCGCCCCCGCGAGGAGCGGGCGGACCGTCCCCGTGAGGAGCGGGACGAACGGCTTGCGCCGGAACCCGCTGCCCAGCCGCTGAGCGATGGCGAAGCGGCGCTGGTCGCATTCGGCGGCGCGCCCGTGCGCGAAGCGCCGGAAGCCGCGCCCGATCTGGTCGACCTGGCCGATACGACCGAGGCGCCGAAGCCGCGTCGGCGTGGACGTCCGCGCAAGACACCCGAGGCTGAACCCGCCGAGGGCTGAGTCACGGGAGCCTGAGCCAGTGGCGCCCTCTGGCTGGCCGAATCGAACTGGAGTTTGCGGAACGCCCGCCTGCCCCCACCGGGCAGGCGGGCGTTCCCGCTTCGGGATGTTTGGTCTGCGTCAGTCTTCGTGGCGATCGGCGTCTTCGTCTGCGCCGCTTGCCGAGGAGAAGAAGACGAGGCCCATGAGTGCCGCGGTCAGCATCAGCGAACCGACGACCGCGACTGCGATGGCGCCGATGAAGGGCAGGGGCGTTGGTGTGCCGGTGTGGCGGAACCACAGGAAAGCCAGCGCCGTGACGACCAGGCTGGCAACGGCGGCGAATTTCATCAGCCGGACGAATCGAAGCCGGGCATGGGCGATTCGCTGCTCTCTCTTGGTTTGACTCATATCTTTCCAATTCGCCCCAATTGCGCGACATTCAAGAAGGGAGTGCGTGGGAGGAGGGTGTTTGATGGCAATCTCGTCCATTCTGAGGGGCAAGGGGCAGGAGGTGGTGAGCCTTGGGCCCGATTCGACGGTGGCGGATGTGGTGGCGCTGCTTGTGCAGCGCCGAATCGGGGCGCTTCTGGTGATCGAACAGAACGAGCCGGTGGGGATCGTTTCCGAAAGGGACATCGTACGTTGCCTGTGCGCGCATGGGGCATCTGCCCTGCAGCTGCGCGTGCGCGAGGTGATGACGGCCCCGCTGATCACGATTTCGCCGGATGATTCGATCCCGTCTGCGATGGAATTGATGACGGATCGCCGGATTCGGCACCTTCCCGTGCTCGATTCGGGGCGCCTGGTGGGCCTTGTTTCGATCGGAGACCTGGTGAAGCGCCGGATCGAGGAGGCGGAGCAGGAAGCGGTGGCGCTGAAGGATTACATCGCCACGGCCTGAGACTGTCGAAAAATTGCGCGGATTGGCGCGCCTGCCCCGGTTTCGATGTGCGACGCGGAAAAAATGACGTTTTGGCGAAATGGCCGGAAAAAACCTGTTGACGCTGTCCCCGGCCATCGCCAT